>CAWAYZ010000004.1:0-154660 GCA_963786345.1 uncultured Acidimicrobiaceae bacterium
GTGGCCTGGGAGGGGTCACCCGGGCCGCGTCGGAGTACCTTTGCCGCAGAACGCGCCGGGCAAAAAAGGTAAGGCGCGGACCTTAGAGAGGGGACCAGAAACCGGACCTTAGAGGAGGCCAAGTTGGACAACGAACGGGCGAAGAGGGCCTTGGAGACCGAGCGGCGGTGTGTCGAGGAGCTTCTCGGGGACACGGTCGAGGCGGGGGAGGAGGACCGGAGGAAGCCAATGCGCAAGACGACATGGGGGCCGCCCAGAGGTTGACTGCCGAAGGGCTCGACGACGCTGTTGCGGCCGGGTTGGAAGCCCGCCTCGAGGCGATCGAGCGAGCCGAAGCCCGCCTCCGCGCTGGCAGCTACGGCCGCTCGATCAAAAGTGGCCTGCCGATCCCGACGTGCGCCTCGAGGCCGACCCCGCGGCAGAGCTAACGGTGGAGGAGGCGTCGGAGGAACAGCCGGTGTAGGTCCGCCAACTTCTCTGCGGGCTGAGATAGGGTGGGTGGCCACCAGGGACCGTCCTCACGAGGCACATCTCGAAGGAAGACGAGCCTCCACCGGCCACCACCGTTAGCCGAGTATGGAGGAGATCTTGGCGAAGCACATCTCGTCACCGGGGGAGCGGCGAGCTCACTCGGTAAAGGGCTTACCGCTGCGTCACTGGGGCGGCTCCTGAAGAGCCGGGGCCTGCGGGTGACGATGCAGAAGCTCGACCCCTACATCAACGTCGACCCGGGCACGATGGACCCCTTCGAGCATGGCGAGGTCTTCGTCACAGAAGATGGCGGGGAAACCGACCTTGACCTTGGCCACTACGAGCGCTTCATCGACGAGGCCCTCCACGCGATTCCAACGCCACCACGGGTTCCATCTACCAGTCGGTCATCGCCAAGGAACGTCGGGGTGAGTACTCGGCAAGACGGTCCAGGTGATCCCCCACATCACCGACGAGATCAAGCTGCGCATCCGTCGCCTGGGCACAGAAGACGTCGACGTCGTGATCACCGAGATCGGTGGGACGGTGGGCGACATCGAGATCCTCCCGTTCCTGGAGGCGATCCGCCAGTTCCGCAAGGACGTAGGGCGCGACAACGTCTGTTACGCGCACGTGACCCTTGTGCCGTACCTCGGGCCTTCAGGCGAGCAAAAGACCAAGCCCACGCAGCACTCGGCGACAGAGCTGCGCTCCCGAGGGGTGCAACCCGACGTCATCATCCGCGCAGCGACCGCACCGTGCCAGCCAACATGAAGACCAAAATCTCGCTGCTTTGCGACGTACCCGAAGAAGCAGCCATCTCCAACGTCGACGTGCCCAACCTCTACGAGATCCCCCTCTCCCTGCACGACGAGGGCCTCGACGACTACGTGTGCGAGCTCCTGCGTCTCCAGAGCGCTCCGGAGGGTGAGGAAGGAGCCCGTTCCGGGCGTTTGGACCTCTCGCACTGGCAAGCATTGGTGCGCCGTGTGGAGTCCGCCACCAAGCCGGTCCGCATCGGCCTGATCGGCAAGTACGTCAACCTCCCCGATGCCTACCTGTCTGTTGTGGAGGCCCTCCGCCACGGCGGTTATGCCCATGGCGTGAAGGTCCAGCTGGACTGGGTCCAGGCCGAAGAGGTCGAGGGCCTGATGGCCGAAGGCCGCCTCCGGGACCTTGACGGCATGATCGTCCCGGGCGGCTTCGGCGAACGCGGGATAGAAGGCATGATCGCCGCCGTGGGGTATGCCCGCGAGGGCCAGATCCCCTGCCTCGGCCTTTGCCTCGGACTGCAGGTCATGGTCATCGAGTTCGCCCGCAATGTCGCCGGACTTGAGCGTGCAAACTCCCGAGAGTTCTCTCCCAGCGCCCCCCACCTGGTCATCGACCTGATGGACGACCAGAGAGAGATCGTCAACCAGTCCAACTATGGAGGGACGATGCGTCTCGGCACCTACCCGGCCAAGCTCCGGCCAGGGACGCAGATGGCTGACATCTACGGCTCGCCAGAAATGCTCATCTTCGAGAGGCACCGCCACCGCTATGAGTTCAACCCCCGCTACCGCAGCCGTCTCGAACAGGCTGGGCTCGTCTGTTCGGGGGAGTCGCCCGACGGGCGGTTGGTCGAGATGATCGAGCTGGCCAGCCACCCTCTTTGGATAGGGACCCAGGCACACCCGGAGTTCAAGAGCCGCCCGGACCGCCCGCACCCCCTCTTCAGGGCGCTGGTCGGAGCGGCATCGGAAAGGGCCGAAGGGCGACAGCCGCACCTGATCGACCCCGATCAACTGCGAAGCGTGCCGCTTGTGCCGCGTGACACCACCGAAGAGGCCGGCATTGCCCTCCGATAAGTTCCGCAAGGTTGGCGAGCGCACCGTCTACCAGGGAAGTCTCCTCCACGTGGCCCAGGGGACCTTCGAAGGCCCCGGCGGCGAGCGCTTCGAGCGGGACCTGGTCCACCACCCCGGTGCCGTGGTGACGGTCCCAGTTGACGAACGCACCGACGAGGTTGTCTTCGTCCGCCAGTACCGAGCGCCGCTGGACAGCGAGCTCTTGGAGGTGCCCGCCGGCAGGCGCGACGTCCCGGGCGAGCCTCCGGAGCTGACGGCCGCGCGCGAGCTCGTCGAGGAAACGGGCCTGGAGGCGGGCCGTCTCGACTTGATCGGGCGCTTTTTAATTCGCCCGGCTTTTCCGACGAGGAGTCCTGGTGCTTCCTGGCTAGGGATCTGAAGGAGGTGGCTGACGCCCGTCATGGGATCGAAGAACAGCACATGACAGTGGAGCGGTACCCGTTCGCCGAGGTGGGCGAACTGGTGCGTTCCGGTCGCATCACCGATGCCAAGACGATCGTCGCGCTCTTCCTGGCTCAGGCGGAGCTGGGATAGCAGAAATGGGGGGCGCCGCGGCAAACCGCGCGGTCCCCGGCAGCCACCGGGTGAACGTGGCCCTGAGCATTCCAGGCGAGGAACTTCTCAGCTGGCTGGCCGTCGAAAAAGGACGCAGCCCGAACACTTTGGCTGCCTATCGAAGGGATCTCGTTGCCTACGAAACCTGGCTACGAAGTCGCGCCCTGTTGTCGGCCGGGAGGGTGGACGAGCCGAGTGTGGCGAGCGTTGAAGAGGCGACCGTGGCCCAGTACGTGGCCCATCTCCGCGGCGTCGGCTTGGCTCCCTCCTCCATTGCGCGTTCTATGGTGTCGGTGCGCTCTCTGCACAGGTTCCTCGTCCAAGAGGGGACCAGCAAGACCGACCCGACGCTGGACTTGAAACCGCCGCCCGTCCCCCAGGGCCTCCCCAAGGCATTGAGCGAGGACGAGGTGAGCTCCCTGCTGGCAGCCGTCACTGGCGGGGGACCGCCGCAGCTGCGCGACCGTGCCGTCCTCGAGCTTCTCTATGGCACGGGAATGCGGATCTCCGAGCTCACCGGGCTGTCGCTATCGGACCTCGCCGTCGAGGACCAGCTCGTGCGCGTCGTCGGCAAAGGGCGCAAAGAGCGCATGGTCCCTTTGGGCCGTTATGCCCGCGAAGCTCTGGCCGCGTGGACGGGCCCTGGTGGCCGCCCCGTCCTGGTGCCCGCGAAGTGGGCGCGGAGAGCCGGCTCGGACGCCCTTTTCCTCAACCTCCGCGGGGGACCCCTCACCCGCCAGGGCGCCTGGGGGATCGTCCGGCTCTACGGGCAGAGGGTGGGCCTGGACGGGCGGCTCAGCCCGCATGTCCTGCGGCATAGCTGCGCTACTCACCTGCTCGACCACGGCGCCGACATCCGGGTCGTCCAAGAACTCCTCGGCCACGCTTCGATCGCGACCACCCAGGTTTACACGAAGGTTTCCGCGGAACGGCTCCGGGCAGCGTACGAGTCGGCGCACCCCCGCGCTCGCGCGGCTGGTCGGGCGCGAACTTGACGGTTGCCCGTCGCAGGTACCCCCGCAAGGGCTACACTGCCCGCGATGGAGGCCAATACGACCAGCGTGTTGCGGGAGGAGCTCGAAGTGCAGCGTGCTTCGCTCCGCCTCGAGCTGGCGGAACTCGGTTATGGCAGCGAGGGCCTGTCCTACGACCCGAACTTCGCCGATTCGAGCCAGGTGACGGCTGAGCGTGGCGAGACCGAAGCGCTCGGGACGACGCTCACGGCCAACCTGGTCGACGTAGAACATGCTCTCGAAAGGATCGAGGCCGGCACCTACGGCACCTGCGAGTCCTGCCAGGGCGAGATCGTCGCAGCTCGCTTGGAGGCGATGCCGGCGGCCCGCTTTTGCATCACCTGTGCTGCCAAGCGTCGTTAACGTGCGAGCAGGCCGATCGCGGCACGTGCACGCCCAAGCGTCACGGAGGCCACTTCGGATGCCCGCGCCGCACCATCCGCGAGGATCATCTGGACCGCTGCGGGGTCCTCGGCCAGCTCACGATAGCGGTCCTGGAGCGGCCGGAGCGTCTCGATAACAGCTTCCGCCGCGTCCGCCTTCAGCCGTCCGTAGTTCTCATACCCGGCAGCAATCTCTGCGGGTTTCCCACCCTTTAACGCGGCCAGCAGCTCAAGCAAGTTGGAGACCCCGGGCTTGGCCAGTGGGTCCCAGCGAACTGCGCCCTGGCCAGGCGCGTCGAGGTCGGTGACCGCGCGCTTTACCTTTCGCTCGATCACCCTGGCTTCGTCCAGAAGGAAGATGACGCCCGCGTCGGAACCAGAGGACTTCGACATCTTGTGGACGGGGTCCTGCAGGTCCATGATGCGAGCCCCGCCCCCTGCGGGGGCTATGGCAGCCTCTGGGACGGTGAAGGTCTCCCCGTAACGGGTGTTCCAGCGCTGAGCCAGGTCCCGGGTGAGCTCGAGGTGCTGGCGCTGGTCGTCGCCGACCGGGACGAGGTCCGCGTCGTAGAGGAGGATATCGGCGGCCATGAGAACCGGGTACGCGAAGAAACCCAGCCGGGCCGCCTCCTCGCCACCCTTACCGGTCTTGTCCTTGAACTGGGTCATGCGGGCCAGCTCACCCATGCTGGCGGTGCACTCGAGCAGCCAGGCCAGCTCGGCGTGCTCGTGCACGTGGCTCTGGACGAACAGGGTGCAACGCCCCGGGTCGAGCCCGCAAGCGAGCAGGAAGCTAGCCATGGTCAGGGTCGCCTTGGAGAGCTCCTCGGGGTCGCCGGGCACCGTCAGGGCGTGCAGGTCCACCACGCAATAGAAGGCGTCGTAGCGGTCCTGGAAGTCGACCCACCACCGCAAAGCCCCCAAATAGTTCCCGAGGTGGGGCGAGCCAGTGGGTTGGATCCCTGAGAGCACCCTCTTGGACGTCTTGGCGGTCTCCACGACAAAGCAGGGTACCCGCGCCCGGGGCGCGACGCCGGTCCAATAACTCGAGGGGTACGAGAAGGGGAGTGCGTTACAACAAATGGGTGAGTGCGGCCAACCCGAGACCCCCGCCCACGACCACGGCCGCGACCAGAGCGAACACCAAGGCCAGCGTTTGTTTGCCGCGGACAGCGCCATGCGCAACGTGCAGACCGGGCCCGGAGCTGCCGAGCCGCCTGGTCGTTGTCGGCTGCAGTCCGTCGCGCCTGGCCGTTTGGGCAGGTAGAGCCGATAGGCGCAATTGCCGGTCCCCGGCTGCGCCTTGCGTGCCGGTCAACGGGATTGACCATGAGGACAGCGGAGTTACCGGTTCGGCCGAGGCCACGACGCGAACCTGCGCAGTCGCCGGGAGAGGTGCCAGGACGTTGCGCTTTTGGGGCTCGGGCGCAATGACGGACCTGGTCCCCGCCGGGCCTGGCTGTTGGGGGCCCCGCCTGGCCCGGGCGACGATGGTCGCCGTGTTTTGGGCGGTGCCCCGTCGGCCTTCGCTGGTGGCACCTGATGGGCCGCTGCGGCTGTTGGCCCCTGTGCGACTGGTGGCAGCTGTGAGGCTGCAGGCACCTGTTGGGCTGCTGGCGCCGGAGCAGGGCCGGCTTGCAGGACGGGCTCTTCCACCTCGGTGGCGACTGTTACTGGCGCGTGTGCTGCCGGCGTCACCTCTGTCGCGGGGTCGGGCAAGCGGTCAAGGCTCTCTCTCTCGGCCTGTAACAGTTGGGCTAGCTGCGCTGCTGCGGGGCTCGTGGCCGCTGCCGCGTTCGGGGCCTGCGGCTCCGGGTCGTCCTCGGCGGAGGGGGCCGCAGCCTGAGCTGCGCCCCACACGACGTAGGGGGTCTGAGCCCAGCCCGCGAGAGCCTCGATCTCGCGCAGCGCTTCAGCGAAAGCCCCGGCGCTCTGGGGACGCTTGGCCGGGTCCTTGGCCAGAGCGTTCTCAATGAGGTCGGCGAGGGCAACGGGTACGTCGTTGCCGGGTGCTCGCGGAGCCGGCTCCCGCAGGATACGCAAGATCACCGAAGCGGGAGCCTCTCCCTCGTAGGAAGAAAAGGGCCCACGGCCCACCAGGAGCTGGTACATCGACGACGCCAAGCCGTAAACGTCCGCCGAAGCAGAAAGGGGCAGGCCCTCGAGGGCTTCGGGGGGGGCGTGCAGGGTCGTGAACCCGAACACTCCCTCAGTCGATTGTGCCTGGGCTTGGAGCGTGGCGACACCGAAGTCAGCCAGGACGGGCTCGTCGAACTGAGACACGAGTATGTGTTGCGGCTTCATGTCGCGGTGGAGCAGACCGGAGCGGTGCGCTGTCTCGAGAGCCCCGGCGATCTTGATACCGACCTGGACAACCTCGCGCGCCGATAGGCCCCGTTTTGGCGGGCCGGTACGCGAGCGACTCCCGGCAGAGCTCGAGCACAAGGACCGGGCGCCCCTCGGGCGTAGAGAAAGTCCCGTATAACGTCGTCACGTTGGGATGGTTGCTCAGCAGCGCGAGCGCTCCCAGCTCCTTTTCGAAGACCTCGACGAGGTGCGGCGACGCGTCCGCCACACGCAGGACCTTCAGGGCGACCGGCCGACCGGTCCCGAGCTCGACAGCTCTGTAGACGGTGGCGAATGCCCCACTAGCCAGCTCCGCGACGTTCGCGTAGCCGGGGAAGGTCGCCGCACTGGCGGATGCAGTCGCGTTCTTGCGGCCCCTCATCTGCGCACTCTCATCTGGGGCCCTCGTCAACGGGGCGTCCCGGGGCCGTGCCGACGAGCAGCAAAGCGTGTGCTCTGTCCCTGCCCGGGACGGAATGCCGCACGGACCGGTAGAGCCGCCGCTGTGACTCCCAGGCGAGCCGGGCGGACTCTGGGCCCACAGGCAGCTCGGTGGAGTAGAGAGCCTGGTCTGCGAGCGTCCCGACGAGCTTCACGGCCGGCCCTAGGTCCTCACCGAAGCGGTCCGCCACCTGGGCGGCAACATCGCTGCTCGTCGCCGACGATGGGACCTCGACGCCGAGCCGGGAGAGGCCGTCGAGGAGCTCTAGCCAGGCGCCGGTGGCCAACAACGCCGGGTCGTCAAGTTGGTGGCGGGCCAAGCGTCGCAAACGCCGGCGGAGCGCCGGCACCCCCAAACCGCCAATTAGCAACATCAGGACGATGGCGGCAGGTAGGCCGGCGCCGAACACGAGCGGCCAGTCGAGGTGCAGCGGCAGCGTGAGCTTCACCTTGACCGGCTTGGCGATCGCATGGGCAGCACCTTTGCCTGGCAGGGCGGTGGCTTGCTTGGCCTGTGCCGGGGGCGCCGCTTTGACCTGTTCGGACGGCGCGGAAGGGTCAGCAGTAGTCAGCACCGGCGTCGCGTCGACGACGACCCAGCCGTAGCCAACAACCGGTACCTCGTCCCAGGTCCAGGCATCCCGGTTTGTCAACTCGTACTGACCTGCTGGTAGCGGCAACGACGTATTCGCCGCGCTCGGTGCACGGAAACCCGTCACCACCCTGACAGGCACCCCGAGGTAGCGCGCGACGACGGCGAAGAAGGTGGCGAACTGTTCGGGCGTCGCTGCGTGGTCAACGGTAACGGCGTTCATAACCTGAGCCAACGAGGTGCCGGCCAGGGCGGCGGGGTTGGACAGAGCCCCCGTTGAGCGGCGGGGGACGACGCGCCTCTCGCGATCTCGAAGCGAAATGTCGACGTCTTGGAGAAAGGCGAGGGACGGCCTGCCTTGCAGGCCGGTCAGGCTCGCAGCAAAGCGAACGGCAGCCGCGACATCGCTCACCGAACCGGGCGGTAGCTCCGTGTACTCGGGGCTGTCGCCGCCTGGGACGGCCGCTCCCAAGGCAATCACGTTGGCGGTCCCGATGCCCGTCGCCGTAGCCGCAGGCACACGTGACAGAACGCTGTAGGAGGCGGGTAAGGCGGGGGAAGCTGCGAGCATCCCGCTGCTGGCGTCAGCGTCCACTGACAGACCGTCTACTTGCACCGGGCGGTCGAGCACCGGCAGGAACGGGAGCCCGATGGGGCGTTGCAGCCTATAGCGCTGGAGAACAAGCTTGCTCCCTGGCTCGCTGGAGCTCGCTGTGCCTGACGATGGGACCCGCCCACCTGTCGGCCGGAAAGTGGCAGAGGAAGTCCATATGTCCCCGTCGTAGTTGTCGAGGACCGCCATGGACATGTACCCGCTCCAGGGCCCCTGGACCTGCACGTTGAAAAGCGACCGCGGTAGCCCAGCCGGATCGGAACGTCGCAGCGAGGCGAGGGCGTCCAATGGGTCGACCACAGTGCTCGACAGCAGCGGGGTGGAGCGTGTAAGGGCAGAGGGCTTGTTGACCAACGCGGGCACGCGCGACACCCCTATTGCCAAGGAGACAATCAGCAAAGCCGCCATTGCGGTCCCCGATACCGCTCGCCGCAGCGAGCTGCGGCGCCGGCGGGCCCTGCTCGCCGCAGCCCCTTCTCCACCAGTCCCGCCAGCCTCGGTGTGCGCGACTTGAGCCTCGATGAACCCTTGGCGAGCGAGAGCCCCAACGACGAAGGCGCCGAACAAACCAGCACCTTCGGCAATGGTCGCCCCGGCGGGGGCCGAGGTTGTGGCTGCGAACGCGAGGACGAAGAAAAGGACCGGCACGCCCGGCCCGACCGCCGAGGGGCTGGCAGGACGGAGAAGCAGTTCGGCCGACAGGGTAGCGCAGAGCCAGGTGAGCACTATCGGCGCCGCCATGAGGTAGCTCCCCCCGGCCAGGGGGAGGGTCTCGGTAAGCAATTGGGCGGGCACGTGCACCAGGCCGTCCCAGATGGAGTTGAAATTGAACTCGTTGCTGATGGCCAGCAGAGCCACTAGGCCCGTCAGGGAAGCCGCATAAGAGACACCGGGGGCAAAACGCAATGCCCGCGACACGATGACGCTTATAAGGACCGGCAACCCAGCGGACAGCACCAGGAACAGCGACGCGAGGCTCACCTGGTAGGCGCGCAACCACGGCATGGAGGCAAAGAACGTCCCCGCCGCGGCCGCGGCGAGCAGGACGCCTATGAGGGCTCTCTGCAGGCTGAGCCGGCTCATCTTGTCACCAGCTCTCCCCACGCCTGGGCCAGTTCGTTCGCCGTGCTCACGACGAGCACCCTCACTCCGGGGTACACCGGGGCTGGGCCCGGTCTGGGGACGACCGAGACGACGATCACGTGGTCGAACCGCCGCTTGAGAGCCGCTATCGAAGGAAGGGTGTCGAGCTCGAGCGCGCCGGTAACGACCACAAGCGCGCTCCCGCCGCGATCGCGCCGCAGTGGCAGGATCTGCGCAGACAACGAGCCGACGTTGCTAGGGACCAGGTCTGTCAGGTAATCGACCAACCCCGCCGGGTCACGCTGTCCAGCGCCACCGACCCGTTCGCCAGCGGTCGTGCGGATCTGGACAGGCGCCTTGCCGGCCGACAAAGACGTAGCCACAGAGGCCGTGACGTCCATCGCCTCTTCGAAGGTCTCAGCGGAGTAGACCTCCGGTCGGATGTCGACGAGCACAACGGTGTAGGGCTGGGCAGTGTCCACGTTGTGGCGGACAACGAGCTTGCCGAGGCGCGCGGTCGACGGCCAGTGGACCGTGCGGAGGTCATCGCCGATCACGTACTCCCGCAAGCGGTGGAAAGTCACACTGCCCTGCGGTGACGTGTCGCTCGACGGGCCCTCCAGGTTGCGCGACATGCCGCTTGGCAGCGAGCTCAGGGAGAGGGCTCGAGGGTGGACCGAAATCACCTGGGGTTCGCCGAGGGCCTTCACGCGCCGGCACAACCCGAACGGGTCCGCCTTTGGTATTTCGACAGGCCCGACGCTGTAGGTGCCCCGACGGGAAGTCGGCAGGCGGTAAGTCCGCAAGCCCGCTTCCCCCCTCCTCAGGCGCGGCAACTCGGCCCGGAAGATCACATCGCCGAGGCGTTGCTCGATCACGAGCGAGCTCAACGTCCGCCAGGACAGGTTGACGGCCCGGATAACAGCTATCGCCGGTTGGCCTTTTTCGACCCGAGGAGGCTCGACGGCGCGCTCGAGGGCGAGGTGTGGGGATCGCGCGACGTAGACCAGGGCCCCGCCCACCAGGACCAGCAGGCCCACTCCCATTACGAGCAATGGGGCCCATCTGGCGGCAATCCCGGCGATCGTCAAGCCGGCTCCCGAGATAGAGGCACCCCAACCCAGTCGGGTCACGGCTAGCGGAGCACGGCTCGCGGTACCGGGACTGTCTGTACGGCTCGGGTGATTACCTCTGCTGGAGTCCTTCCCTGGATTTCAGCGTCCGGACGCAACACGACGCGGTGTGCGAGTGTTGCCAAGGCCATGGCCTGGACGTCATCGGGCGTGACGAAAGGCCGCCCGGCCGCGGCCGCCACAACCCGGGCTGCACGCAACAGGGCCAGCCCGCCGCGGGGGGAGACCCCGAGGCGCACCTCTGGGAGCTCCCGGGTACGGGCGCAAATGGCGACGATGTAGTGCTCGATCGGCGCTGATACTTCGACGGCGAGCTTGACGAAGTCGATCATGCCGAGCAGGTCTTCGCGGTCCATCACAGCCGGGAGCTGATCGACGCTGGGCGAGTTCCTTTCGGTCCTGAGCACCTCGGCTTCCGCTTCTGGCGAGGGGTACCCGACTGAAAGCCTCATCAAAAAGCGGTCGAGTTGCGCCTCGGGAAGGACGTAGGTGCCTTCGAGGTCGATCGGGTTCTGCGTTGCGATGACGACGAAAGGGCGCGGGACGGGGTAAACGGCGGCGTCGGTGGACACGGTGTGCTCTTGCATTACTTCCAGCAGTGCGGACTGTGTTTTCGGCGATGCCCGGTTGATCTCATCGCCGAGGACGATGTTGGCGAACACGGGCCCGGGGCGGAAACTGAAGGTGGAGGTTGCCTGGTCGAACACCGTGACCCCGGTGATGTCGCTCGGCAAGAGGTCCGGCGTGAACTGGACCCGGTTCCAGGTGAGGTTGACCGACTTGCAGATCGCTCGGGCGAGCGAGGTTTTGCCCACACCGGGCACGTCCTCGATCAGCAAATGGCCTTCGGCCAGTACGCAGGCAACCGCTGCCCGGACAACCGCTTCCTTGCCGTGCAGCACCTTTGTGACGTTGGCGACCAGGCCGTTGTACATCTGCACAAACCTGGCGATGTCCGCCCCACCCGCGGCCTGGGCCGCACCTCCGGTGGAATGGCCTGTCATGGGCGTCGTGGTGCTCACGTAGTTGCCTCCAATAGTGGGTAGGTCCGCTTGCTCAGTCGGTAGGCCCGCCTACGGGCCCCCAGTGCCGCGCGCGCACCCCAAGCAAGCGAGCCGGCGAGAACGACGACCAGCAGTGCAACGATTAAGGCCCACATCGCTGTAGCCCACGTCCCGACAGCCCGAGGAGCGGCTGGCGTCAGGCGCGGTGATGGGGCGCCTTTGGGGCCGAGCCCCGAGGGTCCTCGTGGGCCTGCGACCGGGAGGATCACTGCGCTCGTTGTGGCCGGAAGCGTGGTGGCGGACGGCACCGTTGTGGTGGTCGGCGGCAGCGTTGTGGCCGGAAGCGTGGTGGCGGACGGCACCGTTGTGGTGGTCGGCGGCAGGGTTGTCGCCGGAAGCGTTGTGGCGGACGGCACCGTTGTGGTGGTCGGCAGTGTCGTAGTCGTCGGCGGCAGCGTGGTGGTCGGCGGCAGCGTGGTGGTCGGCGGCAGTGCTGTAGTGGTCGGCGGCAGGGTGGTGGCGGACGGCAGGGTGGTGGTGGGCAGCAGGGTGCTGGTCGTGGTCGGGCAGTCGCCCGGGCTGCAGGTGGTGGTTTTGGTCTTAGGGGCGGCAGTGGTGCTCGTCGTGGTGGACGGCGGGCTCAGGGTCGTTGCCGGGACCACCGTGGCAGACGTCGTGGACGGGAGGGCCAAGGTGGTCACCGTCGGGGGGAGGGCAACGGTTGTCGTCGGCAGTGGGGCAGAGGTGGGAGGAGGAGGAGCAGGCAGCGAGGGGAGGTTCGCGACCCCGACCACGGCGCTGGCAGCTTGGCCTAGATAAACCCACGAAACCGTTAAGGTCGGGGCCGGGCAAGTGGTGGGCCACGTTACGGTGGCGGGGAACGCAGCGGCCGCTTCGATGGGAGTACCTGCATTGCAGGTTGGCCCACCGGCCGCTGTGACCTGCCAGTCGGTACCGGGTGGCTCGCCGCTGCCGTTGTAGGTGACCAGGAGGCCGAACGTGGCGCAGTAGCGTCCACACGGTTCGCTGACGGCAACGCTGAACCGGTAGGAGGGGACCGCACCAATAGAAAACGCCGAGGTGAACGCGGGCGACGGCACGCCGTAGGGGTCAGGCGACAGCGTGCTGTGCAGCGTCAACGTCAGGCTGCAATGACCCCCGATCTGGTCAAGGTTGACGTTGGAGGTGAACTGGTCTCCCCGCAACGGTCCACTGATGGGGAGGACCTCCGATGCGCAGGTCACCTTGCCCTGAGCTTGGAACGAACCGGGTGGCAGCCTGTTGAACGTGGCGACCGCCGTGCCAGAACTGGGATCAGGCTGGACGACGCCCGCGACATGCATCTGGAGCCGGGCGGGCCAGGGTAGCGTCTTGCCGAACGATGGGCTGGTGATCGTCACTGCAGCGGAGGGGTGGCCAACCGGGGTGACGGTGACAGTCGCCCGGTAGAGCTTCGCCGGGTCGAGGCCCGGGACATCAACCCCGAGGGAAGATGTAGGGCCGACGTTACGGCCGCCGACGGCATATGTGAACGTTACTTGGTCGCCGCCGAAGGCCACTTCATTTGACGTGCTCGGGGCCACGACAACTTTGAGGGCGGCGGTAATGCTTTGACCGGCTGGCGTCCCGGCGGCAAAAAGCCGGAGATCAGAGGCGTCTGGCGGCTGCCAGGCCTGAGTGCAGACCTGGTCAGAAGTTGGCCCGCCGGCAAGGCCCGTGCTGCTGACGCCCTGGACGCTGAACGACAGGGAATCTCCGAGCAAGCCCAGGTCGTCTCCCGGGTTGACGGTGACGCTGTTTCGTGACCCGGGCACCTCGAGCCGGGGCGGCATTCCAACGAACCCCGTCCCGCACGACGAGCCCGTAATTGTCCACGAACTGGCCGGCACCTCGCAGCTCGAGCCGCTGCACGGCGTCCAAGACACCAGCCACCCGCCGGCGCCGTTAGCGAGTGCCGTCACAGAGGCCGGAGCACCGGGCCCACCGCCGTCGTGACGAACCCGATAGGGGCCGACGACGTCGACCGGTTGCCTATGTATGCGGTCACGACGGCCTGATAGCTGGTGCCCGGGATGAGCCCCGGGAAAAGGATCTGCTGCTGGCCGTTGACGACCTGGACCGGGTGCGCCGGCTGGGGGGCGCCACCCAGGGCCGTGACGGTCACTGACCACGTGCTCGGCAGGCAGTCTTGTTCGCTCAGCAGGTGGTAGGTCCACACGACCAGTGCCGATTCGTCCGAGGGCGAGATCGAACTGATCTGCGGTTCGTAAGGCTTCTCGGCGGTTGTGGCGCAATCGGCCTGCTCGGTGACCGGTTGGACGGGTTGCACCTGCTGGACGGGTTGCACCGGCTGGGGCAAGGTGGTCGGGGTGGTCGACGGCGTTTTCGAATGGGGGCCTGGAGGGTTTGTCGGCTGTGGCTTGTGTTTCTCTTCAGCCTTCACGTTGGCGTCACCCGGGCCGGCCGCGCTCACGATGACGGCGGTCGACTTGTTGACGATCACAGGAGCATGGCTGTGGTCGGTGAAAATGACGACCGCGAGAAGGCTGTCCGGGTTGTTGAAGATGACGCGAGGCCCGTCGACGAGTACCTCTGCTCCTTGGAAGCTTGCCTTTTCGGTGGCGCCCGCCGCAGGGTAGCTGACTGCACCGGGTACCGGCTCCATCGACCCAGTGCCGGGCCGCACCATCCGCAACGTCGGTTGCCCAGGCTGAGCCTGGTCCAACGTGTAGAGCTCACCGTCCGAGTAGGCCGGCACAGCCGGCTCGGCGCCCGGGCCGAATGCCTTCAGGACCTCGGGGCCAGCTACCGCCCCATCGGGGCCCACTCCGAACACCGACCATCCCGACGACATCCTCGCCAGGAACCAGAGTTCTCCCGACACCCCTTGCACAGGTAAGAACTGGGTTGCGCGGGCTGTCCCGGGGACCTCGACGCTTTCCTCGTGGCCATTGCCTTGCAGCAGCTGCACCTCACCAGGCAGTGCGAGGCCCAATGTCGCCGGGGAGGCTTCCAAGGCCGCGTCCGCACACCCCGCGGGCAACTTGGCCCGGCTCCCCACCGATAGCCCCTGGCCGACCTGGGCAGCCGGTCGCACGCGCAGCAGGTCGCATTTTTCGCCTTGCTGAGCCAAGAGCCACAGGGCACCCCTTGCGACAGCCGCGGCGCCGGGCTGGTCGGCGGCCGGCACACCCAACTTCGTGAAACCGAGCGGCCGGACCGAACGGTGCAAACCCTCCTCCAAAGCTTCAGCACCCGCCACCACAGTCGAGGAGTCCACCAGCGAGATCGTGCTGTCCGGCGCATATCGCACGATGTACGTGGCCGCCCCGTCGGCAAATCCTGCCGCTCCCGTCTCATGGGCGAGCGGCCCAAGAGAGATCCCATTGGTGGGCGGGCCAAGCACGTAGTTGTCTTTGGCGAGCATGTTGAAGCTACCCGTCGCACGGTTCACCAACATCGTGCCCGTCGCCGTCGGCACCGCCTCGACTTCCCCGTAACTCGTGGCCCCGACCTGGGCGTACACCCCTTCGAGCTGGACCGTCACCGCGCCGGTCGCCAGGTCGATGACTGTGAGCGGCCGGTAATCGTTTAGCACGAGCGACCCGCCGAAGATCGCCGTGTGCCGCGAGGGTGGCGCTTGCCCGGTGGCCGCGGACCACACCAGCCCGCCGATCAGCAGGACGCTGAACAGCACGCCAGTGGCCGCCCCGAAGGCGCCAAAGTTTGCGGCCCGCCTCTCGCCTGCACTTGGCAGGCCAAATCGGGACGGGCCAGCTGGGCTAACGAGATCGAAGAGCGCGCTGTCTCGGGGCGTCGTCATCGTCTGGAATTAGGAACCTGGGCTCCAGGTTACCGGCTCCTCTAGCCACAATACGTGACCCTCGCGTGTCGGTACGCGTTGGGAGGCGGGCTCGCGGAAGAACCTGTCGGTTCGAGCGAAGGACGCACGCGCCCTGTCCGTGCAGCCCTGTCCGTGCAGCTCGTCTGGTGTAACTCGGCCGTGCAACCCAGTCCGTCCAGCCATCACGTCGGGCGAGCGGGGAGGCCGGTAGGCTCGCGGCAATGGGTTACCAGGTGAGCACGCCTGTCTTCGAGGGCCCCTTCGACCTGCTGCTTCACCTGGTGACCCGGCAACAGGTGGACATCTGGGAGCTTTCACTTTCCTCAATAGTCGACGAGTTCGTGGCAACCATTGAGCGGATGCAGGCGCTCGACCTGTCGGTTGCAACCGAGTTCTTGCTGACCGCGGCGGTGCTGTTGGAGCTGAAGGCCCGCAGGCTGCTCCCTGAGAGCTCCGATGGCGAGGACGAAGAGGAGCTGGCCCTCTGGGAAGAGCGGGACCTCTTGCTGGCGCGGCTGCTCGAGTGCAAGACGTTCAAGGATGCCTCGCAAGCCATGTCCCGCCTCATGGACGCTACCGATCTCAGTGTCGCGCGGCGCGCCGGCCTCGAAGAGCGCTTCGTCGGCCTCGCCCCAGACCTCCTCGAAGGCGTTGGCGCCGAGGATCTTGCGCGGGGCGATCGTCAAACTGCTTGCGGCCAAGCCGGTCGTGCGGGTGAACACCGACCACGTCGCCCCGGTCCGGGCGAGCGTGGCTGACACCGTGGCGGACCTGGTGGCAACGCTACCGACAGTTGGGCGCACTACGTTCAAGCGGCTCACAGCCGGGCTGGGCGCGAGGATCGACATAATCGTTCATTTCCTGGCACTATTGGAGCTCTACAAGCGTGGAGCTGTGGATCTGGAGCAGGCGAGCAGGCTCGGCGAGCTCCATGTCAGCTGGCTTGGTTTGGACGACCAAGACGAGGCTGACAACTCGCCCCGGGAGCCCGTGCTCGCTATAGGCGGCTCCATAGGTGGCTCCACCGACGAATACGAAGGCTGAGGACAGTGGGAGACGACGCCAACGCCCCGCCTGCTGACCAGGAGATCGACCTGGACCACATTGAAGCCGCCCGCGTTGAAGATGCTTGCCTCGAAGACACTCGAGGCTATTTGGAACAGCGTCGGGCGATCGAGGCTGTCCTCATGGTCGCCGAATCGCCCGTCGAGCCGGCGATGCTGGCACAGCTGCTCGAGCTGCCGCCGGCGACCGTGGACCAGATCTGCGAGGACCTGGGCCGCTCTTACCGCGAGGACCACCGCGGCTTCGAGGTCGCACGGGTGGCTGGCGGCTACCGTTTCCAGAGCCACCCCGACATGGCGCCGTACATCGAGCGTTTCGTGCTCGAGGGTCAATCGGCGCGTTTGTCGGGTGCTGCGCTGGAAAGCCTGGCGATCGTGGCCTACAAACAGCCCATCTCCCGTGCCCAGGTTGCGGCGATCCGGGGGGTCAATTCCGACGGCGTGCTGCGGACTCTTTGCATACGTGGCTACGTAACAGAGGTCGCACGGGACCCGGCCCCGGCCAAGCTCTCCTTTACGGCACGACGACATTGCTGCTCGAGCGGCTCGGCTTGGACAAGATCGAGGACCTACCGCCTCTCGGGGACTTCGTCCCTGGCCCCGAGGTTATGGACGCTCTGGAGCAGGGTCTGCGCCCGGGCTAGCGCCTTCGGAAGTGTCAGGCCCGGCTCGCCCAGCCTGCTCGCCGGCCAGTACGGCGTAGAGCCGCCTGCGCGCATCGTCGAGGACCTTGGCGGCTTCCTCGTATTCGCGAGGGCCACCGCTCATGCCGACCTGTCCCACGACAGGCATGAGCTTTGCCACCGCGTGGCGAAGAGCGCGCGCGCCCACCGGGGCACCCGCTGCGACTTCTTCCCACGGAGCCGGGCCTTTAGCCACCTCGGCGGCGGCTCGCTGGCCTTCTTCTGTCAGGTTGTAACGCCTCTTGCCGGCGCTGTCGTCGGTCTGCGCGACCACCAGGCCCTCGTCTTCGAGCAACTGGAGAGTCGGGTAGATAGAACCCGGGCTCGGCCTCCACAGGCCCTCGGTGCGGTCCGAAAGCTCGCCGATGATCTCGTAGCCATGCATCGGGCGCTCGTTCAGAAGAGCGAGGATTGCGCTGCGCACGTCGCCGCGCCTTGCACGGCCCCAGGGTCGCGCACCGGGCCGTCCCCAGCCCCTGCCCATCCCGGCGCCTTGTGCGCCAGGTGCTCCAGGCCCGAACGGGCCACCGTAAAACCACATCCGGTTCGGCCCACCGGCCATGTCATCTGGGTTCCCAGGCCCTTCACCTGGGCCGGCCCAGGGTGGGCCCGACCAACCGCCGCCCCTAGGCCCCGCCGGCCCCGTCCCCACTCCGGCCCTTCTTCAAAACGTTCATGACGGTGCATCTATGTCTTCCTCCTGTCGTACCGACATCTCTTGCCGGCGACATAGAGCACTATATCGCGATATATCGGTAGGAGCCCAAAGTAAGGATTTTGGCCCCGCAACCAGGACTAAGATCGGAATGGTGCCGGGCGACAGTGCAGTGGGCCCCCCGGGCCTAGCGGACGAGGGGGCCTGGAGCGCCGGGGTCACCGAGACAGGGGGCATTGAGACAGGCGAACGGCTCCAGAAAGTGCTCGCCAGGTCGGGCCTCGGTAGCCGCCGGACCTGTGAGCTGCTGATCGTCGAAGGGCGCGTGAGGGTCAATGGAGCTCCGGCCCGCCTCGGCCAGCGGGCAGACGGGGCCCACGACCACATCGAAGTAGACGGGATACCATTGCCCGTCCGCGAAGGGCTCGCCTACTACCTGCTCAACAAGCCAATCGGCGTCGTATGCACCGCCTCGGACCCCCGAGGGCGCGAGACGGTGCTCGACCTCGTACCCGAGGTGCCGCGAGTGTTCCCGGTCGGGCGCCTGGATATCTCCTCCGAAGGCCTCATCGTGTTGACGAACGACGGAGAACTGGCTTTCCAGCTAACGCACCCGAGCTTCGGCGTTGTGAAGGAGTACGTCGTCGAGGTCGAAGGCAAACTGTCCAAGGACGCGGTCGGGCACTTACGCCGCGGCGTCCAGTTGGAAGACGGTTTGACCGCTCCGGCGAAGATCTCCGTGCTCGCACCGAACTCCGCCCGCGTCTCTATCCACGAGGGCAGGAACCGCCAGGTGCGCCGCATGTGCGAAGCCGTCGGCAACCCTGTACGCCGCTTGGTCAGGACTCGGATCGGGCCGCTCTCCGACCCGGCGCTCGCGCCAGGGAAGTGGCGTGAGCTGACCGTGCGCGAGGTCCGGGATCTCTGGCAGGCAGCGCGGGAGCCGTTGCCGTCCGTGCGAACAACTAACATTTCGGCTGGCGCTTAGCCCCAAGCCCGGTCAATCGAAACAATGCCTTCCAACCCCACTCCCGGCCCCAGGCACCGCGTGCGAGCCCTGCGTGGAGCGACGACGGTTGACCAAGACACACCGGAGCAGGTGACCGAGCGCACACAGGCCTTACTGGCTGCGATGGTCGCGCGTAACGGGGTGGACCATGCGCGCGTCATTTCGGTGCTGTTCACCGCCACCGACGACATCCATTCGATGTTCCCCGCAACTGCCGCGCGTGCCGCCGGGTTCGGGGACGTCCCGCTGCTTTGCGCCCGGGAACTAGACATAAATGGTGCGCAGCCTCGTTGTATCCGGGTCATGATGCACCTCGAGACCTCCAACGAAGAGCTCCACCACATCTACCTGGAAGGCGCCCGCGGGCTAAGAGATGACCTCCCTGAGTAAGAGATGACCTCACCGAGTAATAGCCCCGCCGGCGGCCAGCGCAGGGCGGCGATCATCGGAACGGGGCTGATCGGCGGTTCCATCGGGATGGCCCTCCGCCGCCAGGGCTGGTGGGTGAGCGGGACCGACAGGGACCCTTCGCGGGCCCAGCGCGCGCTCGAGCTCGGTGCGATCGACGAAGTGGGCGTGGACATGGCCGCGGCGGTGACCTTCATCGCCGTGCCTGCGGGGACTGTGGCTGAGGTCGCGAAGGCCGTGCTTTCCCAACAGGACGCCGAGGATCGCTCGGGTGCGGTGACCGACGTCGCCGGGATCAAAGAGACGATCGTGTCGGCAGTGGGGCACCCGCGTTTTGTCGGCGGGCACCCGATGGCCGGCTCGGAGCAAGAAGGCGTCGACGGGGCCGGCCCGACCTGTTCCTCGGGGCCACCTGGGTGCTGACGCCGGGCCTGCACACCTCGGGGGAGGCGTATTCCGAGGTCCAGGGGCTGGTGAGGCTGCTGGGCGCTAACCCGGTCGCCATAGACCCGAGGCGCCACGACGAGCTCGTCGCGCTCGTCTCGCATACCCCGCACCTAACTGCGGCGGCTTTGATGAACCTGGCCGCCGACGCCGCCACCTCCGATGCGACCCTCTTGCGGCTGGCCGCCGGAGGCTTCCGGGACATGACCAGGATCGCCGCTGGCCACCCCGGCATCTGGCCCGACGTGGTCGCCGAGAACCGCGACGCCATCTGCTCAGCCCTGGACCAGCTGTCGGCGAGCCTCGACAAGGTGCGGGCCATAGTCGCAGGAGGCGACCGGGAGGGGCTCCTCGAGCTGCTCCAGCGCGCCAGGGATGCGCGGGTCAACCTCCCCTCGGGGGCACCGTCGCTCGGGCACGCGAGCGAAGTGCGCGTCCCTGTGCCGGACCGCCCGGGCGTGATCGCGGAGGTGAGCACGCTGCTCGGCGGGCTCGGGGTCAACATCTTCGACGTCGAGATCGCCCACTCGGTCGAGGGGGACCGGGGCGTGCTGGTGTTGATAGTTGACGCCGGGACCGAGGACGTCGTCCGCAAGGCCCTCACCGACCGGGGCTACAAGGCGTCTGTACAAAGGCTCGAGCCATGACCCGCCGCAACGGCGCGCTGGTACCAACGAGACGAATACCAAGGAGGCGAAGTTGAGCCACAGCGACGCAGCGAGCCTGGGTGGGGTGCCGAAAGAGCTCAGCGTAGAACCTGCCGGCGGCGGGGCGCTCACGGGCAGGCTCAGCGCGCCAGGCGACAAGTCGATCTCGCACAGGGCGCTGCTGATTGCCGCTCGGGCTGAGGGACGTTCGCGGATCCGGGGGCTGTCGAACGGCCACGACGTCCGCCACACGCTCGAGGCCGTGGTGGCGCTCGGCGCGGGGGCGGAGCGCAGTGGGGGAGACCTCTACGTGGATGGCGGCGCTGCGCGCCTGCATGAACCTGAGGCACTCCTTGACGTGGGCAACTCCGGCACCGGCATCCGCCTGCTGGCCGGGTTCGTTTCGGCCCTCGACGGACTGTGCGTCCTGCAGGGGGACTCGTCGATCGCACAACGGCCGATGGAGCGGGTTGCCGTGCCGCTCAGGCTGATGGGGGCACAGGTCGATGGCCGCCAAGGGGGCCGTCTCCCCCCGCTGGCGGTGCGAGGCGGGCACCTCCATGGCATCGAGTACACGCTCCCGGTGCCAAGCGCCCAGGTGAAGTCGGCCATACTTTTTGCGGGCCTCGGGGCAACGGGCCCGACGACCGTGCATGAGCCTGTGCCGACACGTGCCCACACCGAAGAAATGTTCGCCGCCGCTGGCGCAGACATCGAGGTGCACCCCGCAGGGACCAGCTCCAACGTGGTCCTACAGCCGAGCGCGCTCCACCCAACAGATGTGGATGTCCCTGCCGACCCTTCTCAAGCTGCCTTCTGGGTGGTCGCTGCGTGCATCATCCCTGGGAGCGACCTCGTCCTGGAGCGCGTTTACGTCGGGCGGGGCCGAGCCGGCTTCATCGACGTCTTGTTGCGCATGGGCGCGCGCGATCGAGCTGGTGAACGAGGACCCTGTCCGCCACACCGCTGACATCCACGTTCAGGCCGGCCCCTTGCTGGCCACCGACGTGGGGGGCGCCGAGGTGGCCTCGCTCATCGACGAGATACCTGTTCTGTCGGTGGCGGCGGCGTTCGCTGAGGGCACGACTCGCTTTTCGGGCGCATCGGAGCTCCGAGTGAAAGAAACCGACCGGGTCGCGACCACAGTCGAGCTCCTGGGGGCGCTCGGCGTCGCGGCGGAGCCCGCCTCCGATGGGCTCTCCGTGCGAGGCAATGGGGGGAGCCTGCTCAGTGGTGGTACGGTCAACTCCTACGGAGACCACCGCATCGCGATGGCCGGTGCGGTAGCCGCGCTGGGCGCCCGTGGCGCAGTGAAGGTTCAGGGATGGGACGCAACGGCGACCAGCTACCCGAGCTTCGAGGAGGACATGCACCAGTGCCTCAGTTGACCCCGCCGGAGATGAACCAGGCCAGCCACAATGTCATCGCCATCGACGGCCCTGCAGGGTCAGGTAAATCGACTGTGGCACGGGCGGTTGCCGCCAAGCTCGGCATGCCTTACCTGGACACAGGTGCGATGTACCGGGCCGTGGCCTTCATCGCCATGCGCCGTGGCGTCGACCCAGAAGACGCGGCCGTCGTGGCAAGGCTCGCCGAGGACATGCAGCTCGAGGTGGACGAGAGCGTGCTCGTGGACGGAGTGGACGCAACCATCGAGATCCGCAGCCCCGAAGTTACCCGCGCCGTGAGCGTCGTGGCCGTCAACCCCGCCGTCCGCAGAGAACTCGTCCGCCGCCAGCGCGAGTGGGCGGAGGCAAAGGGTTCCGGCGTTATCGAGGGCCGGGATATCGGCACGGTCGTCTTCCCCGACGCCCCGGTGAAGGTCTTCATGACCGCCAGCGATGACGAGCGCGCGCAGCGCCGCAGCCAGGAAATGCTGGACATGCACTACGACGAGGTGGCAGCAGACATTGCCCGCCGCGACCACATCGACTCGACCCGCCAGTACGCACCGCTGGCCGTAGCACCCGACGCTGTCCTCGTCGACACCACCTCCAGCACCGTCGAAGAGGTCGTCGAGCTCGTGCTCCACCTCGCGACCAAGGCGGGTCTCGCCTGACCCTCTTGCTTAGGTAGAGGTGCTAGAGGGGCCCTTTGGGTCGTGAGTAAGAGCGGGGCGAAGCCTTCCTAGAGGGCGGCGCTGGGGTTTCTCGGTGTGGTCAAACCCTTCTGGGCGTTAGTGGCGCAACTTTTCGGCCCATGAATGGAGGCGGCCTGCGCCACAAACCGCAAACGTGATCTCGCGATGGCCCGGTCGGTCACGAAAACGTCGATTTCTTTGCACCAGCGTCAGTGATGTGCCCTCTTCGGGACCAGATCGGTCACCGCCATGAAAACTTGGGGCCTGAAGGGGCGCCCAGAGGGCGCCTCGTTGAGGCCGATGACCCACGCCTCCCGCAGCTTCTCCGGCCCGCTTCGGTTATTCGCGGGTCTCCGGCCCGACGCCGCCGGTTCCCCTTCTCGATCAGCTCCTCAGCGCGGCTTATCGGCTCAATTTGGCCCAAGGTTTCAGCCGGCTCCCGCCAGCCCCTGGGCTTCGTCGAACAGGACCTGGAGCTCGGAGTGCAACCGCTCGGTCAGCTCGTCGATCGCACGTTTGGGGACCCGGCCCGAACCCGAGGCAGGAGGCGGCCATATCGGCCTCCCGATAACCAACACCGTCTTTGAAGGGCGCACCCAAGAAGAGCCCACCGGCATTGAACGCTCGCTGCCACCGATGCCGACCGGCACGATGGGGACGTTGGCACGAAGGGCGACAAACGCCGGCCCCCGCAATAGCTCTTGGACCGTGGGGCCCGAGCGGCGGCCCCTCTGGGAACAGGACAACGGGCTCGCCAGCCGCGAGAGCCCGCTCACATATCTGAAGGGCAACGCGGTCCGGCGTCCCTCGCCGGACGGGGAAACTACCGAGCGAGCTGAAAACCTTTGCGATCCAGTCGACCGAGAAGACCCCTTCTTTCGCCATGAAACGTATGCGACGCTTCGTTATGCGGGCCGTAAGGAACGTGTCGATGTTGGAGCGGTGCACCGGCGAGATGATATAAGGCGTCGTCTGCGGAAGGTTGTCTCGACCGACGACCGTTGGCCGCCAAAGGAGCCACCCTGGCGGCCAAACGATGGACCACACAATCGTGTACCAAGCCAGTTCGAGCCGTGTCGGCGGCCGCACAATGAGCTCCGCCCCTTGCGACCCGCGCTCAATGCGTGGGCTCGTCTCCGACGCCTTAGCTTCGGGCGGGTGTGGACCACTTGGCTCGGCCTGCTCGTCCGACGAAGGGTCGGTCGGGTCGTCTCGTTCGGGCTCGGAAGTCGTGGCCATCCGAGCCAAGGTACCCCGCAGCCACGGGGGACCAGCAACCAGTCGAACTTGGGCAAGGGGACAAGCATCCGACGGCACCCATTTCTCCCGTTCCCTTACTGGGTATCGCCCTCATTGCCATCGCCACGGTCCACGTTTCAGACGAGCGCTTACGCGGGCGAGGCGGTCACAGCTCGCCGGTGGCCTCTCCCGCCGTGGACGACCACGCCAAACCATCAGCTAGTGGAACCCAGCGAGCTCGTGTGCGATTGACTGGAATGTGACTTCCATGACAGCTTCAAGACGATGGTCGGCGGCTCGCCACTTCTATTTCGTCCCCATCGTGCTGGCGCTCCTGGTAGCGGTGGGGAGCACCGCGCGAGAACACCCCTCGACATCCTCCCAGCCAGCTCCCACCCTCCCGCCAGTCACGTACGACCAGTCGTGTGACCGGACTGCTCAGAGTCAAATGGCGATGGACGAATGCGCAGGTATGGAGCTCCTAGAGGTACAACGCCAACTGGATGCCGCGCTGGCGGCCGACGAGCGGGGCGCTGGCACAAGCTTCGTAAGACTCGTCAACTCGGCGCAACGGACTTTCGACACGTACGAAAAGGCCGAGTGCACTGTTGCAGCGGAACCCAACATCGGTGGCACGATCTATCCGCTGATCTTTGGTAGCTGCGAGGCTCGCCTGACAGTGCAGCGACTCCAAGAAGTTAGGGAAGACGCGCTGGGTGTTTCAGGAGGGCATGGGTAACGTCTCTCCCTGGTCGGCGGCGGGACAACAATGTTCTCCGACTGGAGGCTGCGATCGTGGAGGACTTCATAGGCGCCGCCCTGACCGCGAGCTGTGGATATCAGCTCCCGCTGAACCGCTGGACGTACTCCCGCTTGCCGACCGAATAAGCGGCCCAACCCTTACCCGATGCGCCGACTGCACTCGCCAGCAAGCTGATCCCGCCCGGGTTCCCGGCATTGGAGAACAGGATTCTCGGTTTGCCCCAGCTGGTGCCGCCGTCGGAGCTGTATGCGAGGTCGACGCCCGTCGTATTGTCGAGCCAGGTGGCGAAGATGTCGCCGGCGCTGTCCTGGGATATGGGCCTCGGCGCCAACCTCGTCGGTGGCGATCGTCACCTCTGAGCCGAACCCAGAGGAAGGCGAAAAGTGCCTGTACTGGACGAGTGGGCCCGGTCAAGTGAGACCCGCATCCCGATGACGGCGTCGCCGAAGCGGGTTTCTGTGTCAATAAGCGCGTTGAGGGCGGTGAAGGCGGCTTCCTGCTCGATCGAAGGTGCCTTCACCGGGACGGGCAAGATGAGCCGCGGCGTGAAGATCGACGTGAAGCTCCCTGCGGCCGGCCCAGATGCCTGCGCCTCGCTCCTCGCCGAGCTTGCGGCATCGTCGGTGTAGAGCTCGGCGAACGCGTCCGCATCGCCGGCCGCCCAGTTGTCGTAGACGGCGTGGATAACGCTCAATACTTGATCGGTCGGGTCGTCGTTGTTCATGGTCTTTGCCTTTCATGGTTTCGTTGGGAATTGGTTTGTCCTGCCAGGTCAGCTTGAACATGCCCCTGAACGTACCGCTGTAGCTGCCCTTCCAGGTCCCAGAAACCGACGAGTGGTGCGTCGGGAGGGCGGTGTGGGCTGGCCGTGCCGAAGCCCAGCTGGAGCCGCTCCAACCAGGAGCCATCGTGAGAAGTGCCGACGCGCTGATCGTGGCGACCAGCTTCAGACCTTGCGGTGCGGGCCTGGGTCGCAGATAAGGACTCGCGGGTCACAGGTTTTGTAGCGGCAACGATCCGCGACCAACAACGGCGCCTGGGCGAGGTGGTCATGCTGGCCGTCGACCCGGAGGACCAAGGCCGCGGCGTGGGCACGGCTATATTCCGAGCTTAAGGTCCTCTTCGATGAAGCCCAACGGCCGGCGGGCGCCGGCTGAAGACCCTCGACGACCGGTGGGCAGCTCTGTGGTTCGGCGCCCTGCGGGGGTTATCCGGAATGGGCGTCAAGTGGTGTTTCGGCTCTCTAAGGTCGATAATTGCCTCGTTTGCCGGAACGGATGGGGCACGCGGCGGCGTCGGGCCCTTCGGCGTTGTCTCGGTCCGGAGATGCTTACCACGCCGGCGTGCGCTGTACACAAGGCTGATGGCGATCCCAACCATGACGATGCCGGCCCCAAATTGCCAGAAACCGCGGTAGTTCTGATACGCGATGGCCACGTAGCCGACCAGAGGGACCGACCACCGCACTCGGTAGGCGGAGTCCCCGCGTATGGTCATGGTCCAGGGGTCACGGACTGTGTTCGCATCTCCCTGGGTATTTATGAGCATTTGCCCCGAACTGCCTTCGGCAAGATGGACGATGCGGTGCACTACCTGCTCGGTGGGCTTGTCCGGGGATCTGAACACGATGACGTCGCGGACGGCAAGGCGGTCCACCGGGACCTGCTCGGAGATGGCCAGCCCACCGACTGAGAGCCCCGGTCGCATGCTGCCGGAGAGCACCGGTGTCATCATCCAGGTCCCTCGGGCTAGGGCGACGCCAGCGATCCCTGCCAGCGCCAGGACAGCCACCAACGCTGCTGCCTCGACCAAGGTGACAACACGTTTGAGAAGGGTTACCCGGCTCGATGGGCGCCGGTGTGACGAGGGTCTCGGCTTGCCGTTTTCAGGGTACGAGCTCGTCATCGAGGTGCCAACTGCTCGCGGAGCCATGTGCTTCACAAAGCGAGCATGCCATGCTCCAGGTCCGTCTCGGTCGTCGGTACGCCCCCTGGTGGCGGAGGCACTGCGGTGAGCGCGTGGACCAAAGCGAGGCTCGCGAATGTCGGAAACAACAACGGGCTCGTCACGGTGGCGCGGGCCACCGGTTGTCCACTACGAGCCTTTTCTGCTAGCGCTTGGGCACCGTCCGCCGGCCGCCGATGGTTGCCGGGGGCGATACGCCCCTATGCAGTGACGCGTCGTCGATCAGTTTTTGCGAGGGGCTCATGGGGTGACCCGAGCCAGCCCGGACGCCCCTTTTACGAGCAGGAGAGCGCGTTGCCGGAATCCGCCATCGACCGAACTACCAGTAAAAGCCCGGAGAGTGGGGCGAAACCGTGCGTCTGAGAGACGAGTCTCGTTCCCTTAGGCGAGCTCGTCTCCAGACGTGCGGTCTTCGCCCCACCTGCGCGCAGGTGCAAGAGACCTAGACGAAGAGCGGCACGACCTGGCGGCGGTCCATGAGGGACTGCATTTGCTCGTCGGTCGGCCGCTCGGAGGCTCGTGCTGCGGCGTCGAGGACGAGCGGAAGGATCTCGATATCGGCGACGGTGTTGAGGAAAACGCCTGGCCGCCCGAGCACCCATGACACGGCGAGAATCTATGTCGGCCTTGTCGGAGAACGGTTCGTACCAGGGGTTGTGAGTGTGCTCCCGCCCAGCCCAAGGCGCCGCGGCGATCGCTTTTATCGTTTGCACGGCGACGTTGCGTTGAGCACAAGTGGCCACAAGTGCTTCAAAGTTCTCGGCGTAGTACTCGTTCTGCATGGTCACGTAGTTGTAGGGCAGGAGCACGGTGTCGAAATCGAAGCGCTCCAGCGAGCGCCGGTGCGTTGCGGCGATCTGTAGCCCGTGCCCTGTTACCCCGATGAAGCGGACGAGGCCTTCGTCCCGGGCGGCAACTGCAGTCTCCACTGCGCCACCAGGGCTCAGCGCTATGTCCCATTCGATCGGGTCGGCGAGGCTGTGCATCTGCCATAGGTCCACGTGGTCGACGCCCATACGTTCTAAGGAACGCTCTAGCTGCTCGCGTGCCTTCCTGCCTTCGCGCTCGCCTGTCTTGGTGGCCAGGAAGAACTCGCCGGGCATGCGGGCAAGCCAGGGCTTGATCAGTTCTTCGGCCTTGCCGTAGCCTGCCGCGACGTCGATGTGGTTGACCCCTGCCTTGACAATGATGTCAAAGGCTCTGTCAGCGTCCGCTTCGCTCGCTGCACCGAGCGCAGCCCCTCCGAAAATGGCCCGAGTGCTCTCGTGGCCGGTACGTCCAAATGTTGCCTTCGGGATTCCCATGCGCCCTTTTTACCTCGTCGGTCAGCCCAATGCGGCGAGGACTTTGGCCGCCGGCACGTCTCGGCCGTCGAGAACAGACCGCTCTGGCGGGGTTCCTCCTGCCGCCTCGCCGGGAGCGAAGGCAGCGGTGGCCAGTAGGCCGGTCACGCCTCGCAGCACTTCACGCAGTTCGCGGGGCAGAGGGAAGTACTCGTCCTCGGGGACGGCGCGCACCTCCTCTGTGCCGTTGGCTGGGGCAAGGCGAACGAGTACCTCTTCGACGAGCGACTCGGGAGCCGAGGCGCCAGCGATCACGCCGACCACGCCGGCGAGGTCGTCGGGCAGTTCGGCGGCAGTGTTGACCCGAAGCACCTGAGGGCATCCAGCTGCGACGGCCGTGCGAGCAAGGGCCAAGGTGTTGGAGGAGTTGGCGCTACCGATCACGACCATCGCGTCGCAGCGCCCCGCGATCGCACGAAGGGCGCTCTGGCGGTTGGTCGTCGCGAAACACAGGTCGCTCCGCCCAGGCACCCAAAGCTCCGGCCAGCGCTCCTGGGCAGCTTCGAGGATGCTGCGCCACTCGTCGAGCGCAAGGGTCGTTTGGGCGAGGAACGCTACGGGGCCGTCGGGGGCTGGCATGGCGAGGACCTCGTCCACGGTCTCTACGCGGTGGATCGCCTCGGGCGCTACGGCCATCGTCCCGACCGCCTCCTCGTGGCCTTCGTGGCCGACGTAGACGATGGAGTAGCCCTTCGACGCACGCAGCTTCACCTCGTGGTGGACCTTGGTCACCAGCGGGCAGACTGCGTTGACGACAGCACCCCCGTTGGCCCGGGCAGCCTCGACGACCTCGGGCGCCGACCCGTGGGCGGACAGCATGACCGGCCGGCCGGGCGGCACAAGGGCAATGTCGTCGACGAAAACGACCCCGAGCTGGCGGAAGCGGTCGACCACGATCTGGTTGTGGACGATTTCGTGGTAGCAGTAGACCGGAGGTTCGAAGACCCTCACCATCCAGGCGAGCGCCTTGATCGCCATCTCCACGCCGGCACAAAATCCCCGGGGCGACGCCAGGAGAACCCGTTCGACCTCCACGCCGTCCCAACCTACCGGCTCCTGGGCCAAGGGCCACGGAAGAACGGCCGGCCCCAGCTAGCTTCTGAGACGTCTATCCTGGTGAAAGCCATGGCCCTGCCGAGAGTGGTCGCGGTGGCTCCCGGGTCACCCGCAGACCGGGCCGGCGTCCAACCCGGCGACGAGATCGTCGCCCTGGACGGCCAGCTCCCCAGAGACATCATCGAGTACCAGTTATTGGCAGACCAAGCCAGCCTTGGCCTGGAGGTGAGCCGCGGGGGGATCGAGTTCTCGCTGCAGGTGGAGCGAGACGGCGGCGAGCCACTCGGCATGGAGGTCGACGCGGCGCTTTTTGACCGGGTCCGGACCTGCGACAACCACTGCGAGTTCTGTTTCATACACCAGCTGCCCAAGGGCCTGCGCAAGAGCCTCTACGTCCGCGACGACGACTACCGCCTGTCGTTCCTGTACGGCAACTTCACTACTCTCACCCGTTTCACCGAGTCGGACCTCGAACGGGTCCTCACCGAAGGGCTCTCGCCTCTGTTCGTCTCTATCCACTCGACGGACCCCGAGGTACGCGCCCGCATGCTCCGCAACCGGCGCGGCGCCACGAGCCTGCGCTGGCTGCGGGCGCTCCTGGACGGTGGCGTCGAGGTGCACGGCCAAGTCGTAGTCTGCCCTGGCGTCAACGACGGGGACATCTTGGAGGGGACTCTGGCGGGCGTTCTCGACGAGTACCCCGAGCTTGCCAGCGTGGCGTGCGTGCCTCTCGGGGTGAGCCGTTTCAACCACGAGCAGGCGATGCGGCCCCACGCGGCGGCGGAGGCTGCTGTCGTGGTCGAACTCGTTGAGCAATGGCAGGAGATCTTCCTTGCATGCCTCGGCAAGCGGCTCGTCTATGCCGGGGACGAGTACTACCTGGTGGCGGGTCGACCGTTCCCGGCGCTGGAGACTTACGGGGCGGTCGCCCAGCACGACAACGGCATCGGCATGGCCCGCGCTTTCGAGGCGGCTTTCGACGGGCGGGACCTCGGCGAAGATCTTGGGGAAAAAGGGCCCAGCGGCTTCTTTCGCTCGCTCGAGGGGGCTCCGGCTCTTGGCTATCGGGCACCACGCGCTCCAGGGGCGGTAACGCTTTTGCCTCGGCGCAGCGCCGGCATAACGGTCCTCACGGGCGAGTACGGCGCCCGGGTCGTTGCCCCGCTAATTGCCCCATTGGCGGGCGACATAAAGGTCGTGGCCGTCCGGAACGAGTTCTTCGGTGGGAACATCGCGGTGGCCGGTCTTCTCACCGGGGCCGACCTTTCGGCCGTTCTTGCCGGTCTGCCTGAGGGGCGCCGCTACCTGATACCTGACAGCTGCGTTTCGGGGGGCAAGTTCCTGGACGGGATGTCGTTGGGCGACCTACCGCGACCGGTCGAGGTAGTGCCCGCCGACGGTGCGTCGTTGCGGCGCGCGCTAGAGCCGGCGCAAGCCTCGGCTGCCCGGCACCCAGCGCTTGCGCTCGCCAAATGAGTACCAAGCGCCCGGTGGTGGCGGTCGTCGGGCGGCCCAATGTCGGCAAGTCCACCCTGGTGAACCGGGTACTCGGACGCCGGGAGACAATCGTCGAGGAACGGCCGGGCGTCACGCGCGACCGTAAATCCCTCGAGGCCGAATGGGTCGGGCGCGACTTCACCCTCGTCGACACCGGGGGTTGGCAGGTCGGGGGCATGGTGCTCGACAAGCTTGTGTCCGCTCAGGCTCAGCGAGCCATCGACGAAGCTGATGCTGTGCTCTTCGTCGTGGACGTGACCGTCGGGCCGACGCAAGCGGACGCCGACGTGGCTCGCCTGCTGGTGCGGTCCGGGCGCCCGGTCGTGCTCGCTGTCAACAAGGTCGACACCCCAGCCCGGGAGCTGGACATTTGGGACTTTGTCGGACTGGGGTTCGCGCAGCCGTGGCCTGTTTCGGCACTGCACGGCCGCGGGACCGGTGACCTCCTCGACGCTCTGGTCGAGGTTCTCCCCCCGGTGGGCGTCGAGGGCGTCGAGGCCCGCGTCGAGACTCAGGCGCAGGCCGACAGCCCGGGGACCATTTCGGTCGCCATCGTCGGGAGGCCCAATGTCGGTAAGTCGACCCTTTTCAACAGGCTTATCGGCGACGAACGGGCAATCGTCCACGACATGCCGGGGACCACGCGCGACACCATTGACACCGTGGTCGAAACGGCTGATGGGCCGGTGCGTTTCATCGACACGGCCGGCATGCGGCGGCGGGGCAAGGAGGCTGAGGGCGCCGAGTACTACTCGATGGTGCGCGCGCTGCAAGCCATCGACCGCGCAACCCTGGCGCTTGTCGTGATCGACGCCAATGAAGGGGTCACCAAGCAGGACCAGAGGCTGGCCGAGCGGGTCGATGCAGCCGGCAACCCTGTCATCATGGTCCTCAACAAGTGGGACCTGCTCGACAACGAAGCCAAGGAGCAGGTCAGGGCGCAGGTAGCCAACATGTTGGGCTTCGTTTCGTACGCCCCGAGCCTGGAGATCAGCGCCCAGACCGGTCGAGGGGTGCAGCGGCTCTACCCGGCCCTCGCCAAGGCCGTCGAAGCGTACCGCCGGCGCGTGCCGACCGCGCTGCTCAACAAGGCGCTTGCGGCGGCTCAGGCGGCTCACCCCGCCCCGCACGGTGCGAGGGTGCTCTACGCCACCCAGGGAGCTACGGACCCGCCTACTTTCACGCTCTTCACCTCAAAGGAGCTGCCTGCGAGCTATATCCGCTACCTGGAGCGCTCGATCCGGGAGCGCTTCGATTTTGGTCCGACGCCCCTCAAGCTGCGGGCACGCCGCCGCGCCAGCTGACGCGGCGAGCTCAGACCCGGCGGATCGCCAGGATGGCCACGTCGTCGTGAAGGGGAGAGGAGAAGTCCCTAGCCGCTTCGAGCAGGGTCTTGCAGAGGATCGTCGTGTCCTGGCCGGGGTCACGGCGCACGATGTGGGCGACCCGTTCCTCCCCGAACAGCTGCCCGCCTGAGCGGGCTTCGGTCAGCCCGTCGGTGTAGAGCACTACGAGGTCCCCAACCTCGAGCGGCAGGTCGCGGGAAAAGTAACCCGCCATCGGGTCGAGCGCCAGCAGCGGCCCGGTCGCACGCAGCGGCCGCATGTCGCCGTGTTGCCAGACGAACGCCGGGGGGTGGCCCGCCGACGCATGGCGCATCGTGTTCGCCTCCGTGTCGAAGATCACCGTGCACACCGACACCATGTCTTCGGGGCGGCCCATAGTCGACAGGGTTTTATTGAGCTCCTCGAGCGCCTGTGCCGGGTCGCGGTATTGGCGCAGGAAAGTGCGAAGGACGTGCTTTACCTGAAAAGCCGTTATCGAAGGCTCCATCCCGTGGCCGGCCACGTCGCCAATTACCACTGCGAGGCGGTTCGGGCCGGTGGGGAAGACATCGTAAAAGTCGCCGGCCATCATCCCGCTGCCGGGTTCGTAAACCCAACCGATGTCAAAACCCTCATAAGCCGGGAGGGTTTCCGGGGCGAGGCGGGCTGCCCACAGGCGGGGGGCTAACTGGTCCTGGGCGAGGACCTCCTCGGCGCGGCGTTCCAGCCGGGAGCGCGATTCGGCGAGGCGGGCTTCTGAAAGGAAGCGGGGGGCGTAGCGCAACGAGACGACGGCCGGGATGGTGACGGCAAGCAGCAGGCCCTCGAACCATGGCGAAGTCGAGAACGAAGCAAGGACGAGACCACTCGCCAGCACGGCGTAAAGGATCGCGGCGTGGAGGTCCTTGTTGAAGGCGCTCCTAGCCAACTTGGCGGCTTCGGAGCTCGTACCCGAGGTGCGGGTCTCGTCTTCGATACGGCGTGCCGCCCTGGCGAGCCGAGCGGCAGCCCTCGACCAGACGACCGACGCCATAGCACAGACGATGCCTGCAGCGGCCAACCATGGTTGCGCCAGCAAGTGCCGGATGCCCGACATCGCGCCGGCAACAAGCACAAGGTGCGCCAACGCGGAGAGCCCATGCACCGGCATGGCCCAAAGGCTACTGCTCAGATGCTCCAGAGCGCCTGGGTCGGGGACATGCGCGCCGCGCGAAGGGCCGGGAAGAGGCCCGCTACCGCCCCGATCAGGACCGCGGCGCCGAAGCCGCCACCCCACGCAAGGGGCGGCACGACGATCGCCCAACCCTTTGTGGAGGCGTATACAGCAGTCGAAATGGCGCCAAAGGCTATCCCCGTCACTCCGCCGATCACCGAGAGCAGCACCGCCTCGGAGAGGAACTGCAAACGGATGTGGCCCTTGGTGGCCCCGAGCGCGCGGCGCAGCCCTATCTCGGAGCGCCGTTCGAGCACCGAGATAACCATGATGTTGGCGACGCCAACGGCACCGACAAGCAGTGCCACGGCCCCCAACCCCAGGAATAGGTCGTTGAAGGCGCCCTGCGCGTCGGCCTCGGCGGTGAGCGCGGCCGAGGGTTGGGAGACGTCGACCTGGTTGGGCGCTTCGGGGTCGGCCGTGGCTGCGAGCACCGAGTAGACAGCGTTCACTTGGGTGGTGACCGCGCGCAGGTAGATCTCCGACGGGTGCCCGTCGAAACCGAGGTAGGTCTCGGCCGCCGGGAAGCCCACGAACACCGAGCTGTCGATCTCTGGCGTCAGCACGGCTTGGTTGAGAATGCCGGCGACGTAGAACCACTCATCGCCAACCCAGATCCGCTCTCCCTCGAAGAATCCGGTCTATGCCCAGCCGCTGGGCTGCCGCAGCACCGAGCACCGCGACCGGTTCTTTGGCCGTGGCCGCGTTCAGCCAGGATCCTTGCGCGACCGTCGTGCCGACGGCGGACAGCAACCCGAGGCTCGCCGCCTCGACACTCAGAGCATTGGTATCGATCGACGGGATGAGAGGGCTCCGGAAAGCTCCTGCGTTACTGATCGTGCCGTCGTATTGCACGTCGGTGACCGGGCCAATCCGGCCGATCATGCCGGGCGCGTCCACGGACAGCTCCGCGGTCTGGCCGAAAAGCGTCTGGCCGTTGGTGACCGTCAGCAAGTTGGTCCCGAGTTTGTTGATCTCGGATATCAACCCGGCCGACGACGACGACGAGAGCCCGAGGACGGCGACGATGGCCGCCACCCCGATCGCGATACCGAGTGCCGACAGGCCGGCGCGCAGCTTTCGGGTCCGGAGACCGACACTGGCAAGGCGGGCGAGATCGCGCGGCCGGAGCCGCGCCGGGACGAGCACCACGGGCCGCGGGCCGCCGCCCCCTCCTACGGCCACGCCGGAGCCTCGCTGGCGCCGTTGTCGCCCGTGGGACCCCTCATGGCGGTGGAGCCGCTGATGCCGGTGGAGCCGCTGTCGGCGAGGACGCGCCCATCGAGCAGCTCGATCACCCTTCCCATGCGCTGGGCGACCCCATGGTCGTGGGTGATCACAACAATGGTGGCGCCGTCGTTGTTCAGCTCGGCGAACAGGTCGAGCACCGACTGGCCGGTGCTCGAGTCAAGGTTCCCGGTCGGCTCGTCGGCCAGGAGCAGCGCTGGCCGGCCGACCAAGGCCCGCGCGATCGCCACCCGCTGGCGCTGCCCGCCGGACAGCTTGGTAGGAAGTACGGCGAGCTTGTCCGAAAGGCTGACTCGAGCGAGCGCGTCCGCGGCAGCCCGGCGGCGCTCGGAAAAGCTGGCGCCGGCGTAAAGGAGGCCGTCGGCCACATTGTCGAGCACGCTTTGGTGTTCGGCCAGGAAGAACTGCTGGAACACGAAGCCGATCCTGCTCGCCCGCAAGGCCGAGAGCTCCCTGTCCGAGAGCTGCGAGATGTCGAAACCCGTGACCCGTACGGTGCCACCGGTTGGACGGTCGAGGGTCCCGATCAGGTGGAGCAGCGTTGTCTTGCCCGAACCGGACGGCCCGACAATGCCGACGAGCTCACCGCGGCGGACAGTGAAGCTCACGCCCCGGAGAGCCTCGACCGGCGGCTCCGCAGGGTAGGTCTTGGTGACGCAGTCCAGTTCGAGCACTAACGGCGGGTCGTTGCCCCCGTACGGAGGGTCCCCTGCGACAGTCGAGGCTGGCGCCGAGTAGGGGAGGGTGAAAGGCGCGGTCATACGTTGGGGACCACGACCTGCTGCCCGGCAAAAATCCCTGCCCCGCTCACTTGCACAAGCCCATCGGCGTCGTCGAAGAGGCCGAGGGTCACACCCACGAGGTGGCGCACACCGCCGGCGCCGACCGCTTCAACTGCGTAGCCTCCACCTGCGAGCGCAAGGAGCGCGTCGACCGGTACCACGAGGGCGTTGTCCGCCGTCCCCTCCGTTATCCAGACCTCGACCGGGAGCTGGTCGAGCGTGCCTGTGGCTGCCGGGTCCTTTGGGGCGATATCGACGTTGATCGTTGGGTTGCCGCCGCCGCTGTTGGCCGACGGTGTGGTGGCAACCGTGCCGACATACGTGACGGTGCCAGGGAGCGTGGCGTTGTTGGGCATAACGATGCTCACCACGTCGCCTACCTTGACGTCAGACTGCAAGGAGGAGTCAAGGGCAACCTGGACCTGGCGGGACAAAAGAGTCACCGAAAGGAGAGGTTGCCCGGGGGCCACGGTAGCGCCGACGTTCGGGGTCACGGCTGTGACCCGCACGGCACCCGGCTGGAAAACGACCGAGCCTACGGGCAGTTGACCGCTCGGCGAGAGCCCCAGGGCTGATTGGAGCCGTACCACGGCCGATTCGGTCGCCGCGGTGAAGTTATCCCCCTTCAGCCCGTCACCGTACCCGAGGGCAGCCAAGTTGGCGTTGAGCTGCGCCACATCCTCGCCCGGCGTCATGCCGGGCGCGAAGGCGCGCCACGGCGTGAGCGAGCCATAGAGCAGGACGACCGGTTGGCCGCCGATCGCGAAGAACTGCTCGCCGCGGGAGACGACCTGGCCGACAGTAGGCAGCTCGGTGTAGGTCGAGCTCTCACCGGCCACATCTGCTTCCTGCTCGTCGGTCGACAAAGTGGCCTCGTCCTGCGCCACGGTCAGCTTGGCTGCGGCCAGCTGGGCCGCCGCTTGCTCGGCCGTCTGCGTGTTCTTGACTTCGGTGGCACCAATGTTGCCCTCCGCCGTGGTCAGTGCCTGCTGGTCTGCGGTGACCTTGGCCTGGACCTGCTGGACGGACTGGACGTCCTTGGTCTTTGTAGCTGCGACGTTGCCCTCAGCCGAGCTGATGGCTTCATCGTCTGCGGTCAGCTTGGCCTGGAGCTGCTGGACCGTCTGAGTGTTCTTCGTCTTTGTGGCGCCAACGGTGCCCCCAGCTGAGCTGATGGCCTGCTGGTCTGCGGTGAGCTTGGCTTGGACCTGCTGGACCGTCTGGGTGTTCTTGGTCTTTGTAGCTGCGACGTTGCCCTCAGCCGAGCTGACGGCCTGCTGGTCCGCGGTGAGCTTGGCTTGGACCTGCTGGACCGTCTGGGTGTTCTTGGTCTTTGTAGCTGCGACGTTGCCCTCAGCCGAGCTGATGGCCTGCTGGTCTGCGGTCAACTTGGCTTGGACCTGCTGGACCGTCTGGGTGTTCTTGGTCTTTGTAGCTGCGACGTTTCCCTGGGCGCTGGTCACGGCCGATTGGTCGGCAGAGACCTTCTGTCTGTCCGCGTTGACAACAGATTGGTCGGATGCCACAGCCTCCTGATCGGCTGCGCAGGGCGTGGCCGAGCCGGAGGGGGCGCCGGGCGGCGAGGAGGAGGAGGGCGCGTTGACGCTCGCCGCGCCGTTGCCCCGGCAATCAGCGGTCTCCTTCTGCTCCGCAGCCGACAAGGTCGCCTCGTCGGAACTCAGGGTCGCGCCGTCTGTGGCGAGGGTCGCTCGCTCGGACTGGAGCGCCTGCTCGGCCTGGGCGAGGGCTTGCGAATTGGCGACATCGGTCGACTTCAAGACTGCCTGGTCAGATGAGAGCGTGGCCTGAGCCGCCTTGACGGAGGCCTCGGCCTGGGCGAGGGCTTGCGAGTTGGCGACGTCGGTGGCCTTCAAGCTGGCTTGGTCGGAGGCGAGGGTCGCCTGAGCCGCCTGGACCGAAGCCTCTGCCTGGGCGAGAGCTTGTGAGTTGGCGACATCGGTCGACTTCAAGCCGGCCTGGTCAGATGAGAGCGTGGCCTGAGCCGCTTGTACCGACTGATCGGCCTGGGTCACAGTTTGCGAGTTGGCGACGTCGGTGGCCTTCAAGCTGGCTTCGTCGGAGGCGAGGGTCGCCTGAGCCGCCTGGACCGAAGCCTCTGCCTGGGCGAGAGCTTGTGAGTTGGCGACCTCTGTCGACTTCAAGCTGGCTTGGTCAGCGGCGAGGGTCGCCTTGGCTGCAGGAACCGATTGTTGGGTCTGCTCCAGCGTGTCGGCGTTACCCTGCTGTGCGGTTTGCAGCGCGGACTCGTCCGCCCCGAGGGCCTGCTCGGCCATCGCAACGGCATCTTGCGCCTGGGCGAGCTCGGAGGGGGCGGTGCCGGCCGGCAGGACGATGTCCGTAGCTCCGGCGTAGGTGAGGGTGCCGGAGACTTCCGTCTGTGAAGAGAGGTTCTCCCGTTGCACCGCCTGCAACGAGGTTGGGTAGGCGTTGTCGCTCGCCCCGCCGCTGCCGGAGCTGGGCTTGGATGAGAACGGGTTAGCGATGGCCACCCAGGCCCCAGCCGCGACGACCAATACGACGATCACGAGCCCGATGACGCGCCGTCGGCGGCGGCGCGGCCGCCAAGCGTCCTCCGGTACGTCGAGGCCGCCCTGGTCGGTCCCCAGTGTTGTCGGAGGCGACGTCATAGTGCGCTAAGCCCGCCATCGACCGGGCTCTCGTTTCGTCGGAACTTTGGGCAAGGTTGCATCGCCGGTCCTTTCGACTTTTCCACAATCCTCAGTTGCTGTAAGGCAGGCCCTGGGGTATGAGCTTCTCGCAGATCGCCCTCGCCGCCTCAAACCGTGGCGAGTTGGCGTCCATCCCCGCCGGGAGCGGGAACTGTACGTTGCCGGGTGATGGGAACACGGGGTCGGGAAAACCCACAATGTTGTGCGAGCGCATGCAGGCCGCGGCTTTCAGGTAGTCGGCTTGCTGTTGCGTGCTGAACTGGGTGGACGTCGGCTTTCCCGGCAACAGGTGTTGGCAGGCGGCTTGCGCGGAATTGAAATGCGGCGAGTTGGCCACGCTGGGGGTGAGGCGGATCGCAACCTGGCCTGGGCCAATGATCGGGTCGGGAAAGTTCGCCACGCCGTGCGAGCGCATACAAGCCACGAACTTCATTGCGTCGGTACCCAACTTTGCCGCACCCACCTTTGCCACCCCCCCAGGTGGAGGGCCGTTGGCCACCGCGGCAGCGGCCTTCGGCGGCGTGGTCGTAGTCCCTATGCTCGCGACCTTGGGTGCCGCCGCGCTCCCACAAGCAGTAGCACCGACGGCAAGGAAACAGACGCCTGTCAATACGGCAAACCGGCGCATCATCAACCTCCCGCGCTGGAGCCGGATGCGCCGCCCCCGCCGGAAGGTCCGTGGGTGGCAAAGTGGGCCCCTTTCGGACCGGGGAGCAGCTTTTGGCACGCCGACTGGGCGGCCTGGAACGTTGGCGAGTTGGGGGTGAGGTCGCTCCCCGGCCCCGCCTTGATAGAGATGCTGATCCCACCGCCGCCGCCGGAATGGAAGACCGGGTCGGGGAAGTCGGCTATGCCGTGGGACCGCATGCATTGGGAGAGCTTGAGGGCCTGCGCCTGGGCCTGGGCGACCTGGGCCGGGCTTGGGCCGTGCCCGAGACCTGAAGTCGGAGTAAACCTCTGGCAGTCATCGTTGGCCTGCTGGAACGCTGACGAGTTCGGGTTGAAGTCGCCGTTAGGGCCTCCCTCCAAGGCAAAGCCGCCTTGGGAGTTCGGGTCAGGGAAATCGGGAACGCCATGTGCCCGCATGCACTGGGCATAGGCGAGCGGGCTGCCGTTGCCGCTGCTCGAGCCCTTTGCCGGCCGCGAGGTCGTGGTGGTGCCGAGGTGGGCGACACTCGCTGAGGGGGAGCTGCCACCGCAGCCAGTTGCCAGCAATGCGGAGCCGACAATCGCGCCGAAGATGGCGGCCCCCGGCTGCCATCGCCCGGCAGCTGAGAGTTGCGTTCTCCTCATCGGCCCAGTTCTACTCGCAGCGAGGTAACAGGGCCCCAACAGCCCCTGTTACTTTGCTGTAACCGGCCATCGGCCACCCTGAGTAGCAGAAGGAGGGCCTCCATTGGCAAGACGTCGTTGGTTACACCTGCCCGGCCGCACTGTACGCGTGCGTCTTACTGCCTTGTACGGCGGGCTCTTCCTTCTCTCGGGAGCGTGCCTCCTCGCCATCACCTACGCGCTCGTCGCCGGACAACGTACCACCACCGCCTTCCGCATATCGGGGGCTGTGAGAGGCAACTTCAAGCTCGTCCCGGCGGGCCCGAAGCTCAGATTGTGGTGCGCCCAGGAAGCCTGCCCGCAAGCGCGGCCGCCGCCCTGAGACGTCTTCTGGGGCAGTTCGCAAGCGGGAGCGTTGGCAGCCAGGCCGGAAGCGGGAGCGTCACGAGCCTTCCGAGCGTCACGAGCCTTCCGAGCGTCACGAGCCTTCCGGGCGTCACGAGCGTCACGAGCGTCACGAGCGTCACGAGCCTGGCAGCAGGATCTGGCCCCGCAGGCCCCGTCCCACCTCAGGGCCAGCAGTTCGTCGGTTTCCAGGCAACTCTCCCGACGCCCAACGAGCTGCATGCGCTCCTCATCTTGTGCGGCATCGCCCTGGCCATCATGGCCGTCGTCTCGATCGGGCTCGGTTGGCTCGCGGCCGGCCGGGCCCTCAGCCCGATCCGCGAGATGACTTCCACCGCTCGCCATATTTCCGCCGAAAACCTGCACGAGCGCCTCGGCGTCCAGGGCCCGACAGACGAGCTGAAGGACCTTGGCGACACGATCGACGACCTGCTGGCGCGGCTGGAGACGGCCTTCGAGGCCGAGAAGCGCTTCGTGGCCAACGCGTCACATGAGCTGCGCACGCCGCTCACGATGATGCGGACCTCTGTCGACGTAGCCGTCGGTAAGCCTCAGCCCCCGGCCGAAGTGAGGGTCCTCGCCGGCAAGGTCGGGGAGGGCCTCGAAGAGGCTGACCGGATCCTGGAAGGCCTGCTCCTCCTGGCACGGGCGCAGCGGGGCGCGTTGGGCGACCTGACTGCGATATCGCTTCCCGATCTCGCGGCATCCGCGATCGCAGCCGACCAAGCAGAGATCACGCTGAAGAGCCTCACTGTCGAAAACCACCTTCTCCCTGCAACGGTAATGGGAAATGAGGTGCTGCTCGCTCTCATGGTGGCGAACGTTATCGATAACGCCGTCCGGCACAACGTCGAGGGTGGCGTGGTCCACATTTCCAACGATTTCGACGGTGTTTTGGCGCGCCTTGTTGTCGAGAACGGGGGAGAGGTCCTGGATGACAACGAGGTGCAATTGCTCGGGGAACCGTTCCAGCGGATCGGAGCCGAACGGCTCGCGAGCGGCCACGGCGCCGGCCTCGGCCTATCTATAGTCAGTGCGATCGCCGCCGCGCATGGCGGGGCGTTGCGATTAATTGCACGTCCTGAGGGCGGCCTTAGGGTGGTCATCGAACTTCCGGTGGCGGGGCACCTATGAGAGTGCTCGTCGTCGAGGACGTCCACCGTCTCGCTGACGACATCGCCGAAGGCATGCGCGACCAGGGGATAGCGGCCGACATCTCCTATGACGGGCCGGACGCATTGAAAAAACTCGCGATCAATGCCTACGACGTCGTCATTTTGGACAGGGATCTCCCCGGCGTGCACGGCGACGTGATCTGCCGGACTATCGCCGAGGGCGACAACGCCGTGATGGTGCTGATGCTGACTGCCTCTGGAACACCCGGTGACCGCGTAGCAGGCCTGGGGCTCGGAGCGGACGATTACCTGAGCAAACCGTTCCATTTCCCAGAACTTGTGCTGAGGGTGCGCTCCCTAGCCCGGCGCAGGGTCAATACTCACCCACTAGTGCTCAAGATGTCCGGGATCGAGCTAGACCCGTTGCGGCGGAGCGCGTCGCGCGACGGCGCGCCGTTGGAGCTTTCCGTGAAGGAACTGGCTGTTCTCGAGGCGCTAATGAAAGCTTCGCCCGGTTACCTTTCGGCCGAGGCCCTGCTCGAACAGGTCTGGGACGAAAACGCCGACCCTTTCACAAAAACCGTGCAGGTAACCATCAGCCGGCTGAGGCGCAAACTTGGCGAGCCGCAGGTGATCGAGACCCTTCCCGCAGTCGGGTACCGGATCAAATGACAGTGTTTTGAGTTCGTGACCCGTCACGACGATGGGCCAAGCGCTGCCCACGCCGCGGCAGCCACCGTGGAAATCGAGGCGATGCCATAGGCCTCGTTGGGCGAGCCGGAGGTGAGCACGGCGATCAGGTAGTCGCGCTCCGAGCCATCGACCCAGCCGATGCTGTTTACTGCCCAACCCGCTCCCCAGGGGAGCCAACCGTTCTTCAGGGCGACTGTCGTGCCTGGCGGTGTCAATGTCGACGCGCCCCAGTACTCGAAGGGGGCGACATGCTCCATCAGCTGGAGCGTGAAGGCGCGGGACGCGTTTGTGAGCACACCGTTGGGTTCTACAAGGTGCTCGAGCAGTTTCACCTGGTCGGCTGCGGTCGTAGTGGTCAGGCCCCACGACAGGTTCGGCGTGGTGGCCAACATGCCGACGGAGCGGTCAAAGGCTGCTACCGCCGGCGCGCCTCCGATTTCGTTCCACAGGGTGGAGGCGTCATCGTTGTCGCTGAGCTCGATCATGTCCGATGCGAGTGCCTGGTCGGAGGCGCTCAAGGGGTGACCTGTCTGTTGGGCCCTCACCAGTAGAGCTCCGAGGATCTGAACTTTTACGATGCTGGCCGTAATGACTTCTTCGTCCGGGCGGTACGTGTACAGGTTGCCATTGCGCAGGTCGAGCACCGCCGCCGAGACCACGCCAGTGCGCAGGTTCAGCGCTGCGTCGAGCTCCGGCGTAAAGAGGCTGACAGCCGGGGTCGGCGGCCGCTCGCCCTCCACGAGCCAGTACCCGCCACCCTCGGGGTTGGCCGACACAGCGACCACTGGTTCTGCCAGAGGTTTCCGAGCGGGTGAGCCAAAAAAATGGGCGTCGCCGAAGCTGAGGACGGCCCCGTCGGAGCCGACGAGCCAGTAGCCGCGGCCGTCGACGGTGGGCGCCATACCGACGATCGGGGCGTGGAGCGGCTTGCCACCGGTCGAGCCGTAATAGTGCGCGTCGCCGAAGCTGAGCACACTGCCGTCAGAGCCGACCAGCCAGTACCCGCCACCATCGGGTGTCGGTGCGATGCCGACGATGGGGGAGTGGCGCGGTTCGCCGCCAGTTGAGCCGTAATAATGAGCGTCCCCGAAGCCGAGCACTCCGCCCTCCGGTCCGACCAGCCAGTAGCCGCCACCATCGGGTGTAGCGGCCATCCCGACCACCGTGTCGATGGGGTCGTTCTCTTCGGCTGAGCCGTGGAAATGCGCGTCGCCGAAACTGCGCACGCTTCCGTCCGAGTCGACCAGCCAGTAGCCGTGGCCATCGGGCGTCGGTGCCATGCCGACGATTGGGGAGATGCGGGGTGTGCCGGCTGAACCGTAGAGATGAGCGTCGCCGAAGCTGAGGACGGCCCCGTCGGAGCCGACGAGCCAATACCCGCCGCCGTCGGGTGTCGCGGCCATGGCGACGATGGGTGCGCGGACCTCCTTGCCCTCAGGTCCGAAGAAACGGGCGTCACCGAAAGGCAACACCGTCCCCGGAGCCGCAGTTTCGTCTCGGACCAGGTTCGTGGGCCCGTCCCGCACCGGAGCCGCCCGGGAGAGCGGGTTGCCGTGTGTCAAGACAAACACCATGAGCGCCACTACGACGACAGCCGTAGCAGCGGTCCCCCCAGCCGGCAGCAGGCGCTTTCGTGGCCGCGAGTGCAGTCCGATCTGCCCGAGCGTACGAGGTTAGGGGCCGCGGTTCGCGCATGGTCACCTGCCGGGAGCGGACCGTGAACCCGGGGCGACAGCGCGCGTCTAAGGCCGGGCACGCCTAAGAGAACGTGCCCGCCCTTCAGACTCACGCTTCGTCCCGGGGACTTGGGCCTAGCCTGGGAGCATGGAGACCGGCGCAATTGCCGTGGTGTGACGACTGCAGCAAGTTCTGGAACGCTCCGGAGCTTGCCGGGGACGGTGAGTGCCCTTCCTGCGGGCGCGTCCTGACGGCGCGTGCCAAGAGCAAAGCGCCCGCGGCCGCCGCCGCGCCGGTGGGTGCGCCGGTCGATGGTGAGCCGGCAATGGCCACGGCGGGCGGCGCCGGGAGCGGCGCTGGGGTAGCGAGAGCAAAAGGCGCTCCCTGGCACTTCAAACTCCTGGTCGTCGGTGTTACGGTGTACATGATCTACCGCATCTATTGGCTCATCGAGTGGCTCCCGAAGCACGTTTGAACCCTGATCCCATAGGTCCTGCTGATGCGGCCGGGCCCGTTGGCGCGGCCGTCCGGGAAAGCGGGGAGATCGTGGGGGAGCGAGGCCGCCGTCTCCACGTCGAACGTTGGGAGCCTACGGCCGTTGCGTCGAGACCTCTCAAGCCTTCCGTCGTTATCGTGCACGGGTTCGGCGAACACGCAGACCGCTACGACCATGTGGCACAGGCCCTCGCAAGCGCCGGCCGGTCCACCTTCGCCTTCGATCTAGCTGGCCACGGCCGCTCCGACGGTCGGCGTGCGGTTGTCGAGAGCGTGGACGAGGTCCTGGCGGATATCGACCGGCTCGTTGGCGAAGCAACAAGGACCTCCAAGCCGGTGCTGCTCGGTCACAGCATGGGGGGCGCCTTTGCCGCGGCTTACGCAACCGCCAACCAAGGTCGCCTCAGTGCTCTTGTGCTGTCAGCTCCGGCGCTGCACCTCGCCTCGAGCCCTCGCTGGCAGGCCTTGGCGGTGCAAGGCCTGGCGTCCGTCGCACCTCGGGCCGGCGTGACGAGGATCGACCCGGCTGGCTTGAGCCACGACGATGCCGTCGTGGCCAGCTTCGCGAGCGACCCGCTCGTCTGGCATGGCCGGTTCCCTGCCCGCACCGCGGTGGAGCTGTACCGCGCCTCGCAGCTTGCTTTCGCCGGGGCCGGGGAACTGCGACTGCCCACCCTGGTCCTGCACGGGGATGCCGACCCGATGGTCCCGGTGCGCTCGAGCCCGAAGTTCTTTGCCGCCCTTGGCAGCGAGGACAAGGACCTGCAGATCTTTCCCGGTCTCTACCACGAACCCTTCAATGAGGTCAGCAGAGACGCCGTGATCGCCGTCCTCCTCGAGTGGCTCTCGCGTCACTGAGCCGTCGTAAGGTGGGGGTCACGGCCGGTCTGGTAGCGTCGTGTCTCGCACAACGCACGGGCGGTGGCGCAGTTTGGTAGCGCACCAGACTGGGGGTCTGGGGGTCAAGAGTTCAAATCTCTTCCGCCCGACGCAGTTTTCGCAGGTCACACGGGGTGCGGGGCCTCGTGGGGAAGGCCCGAAAAGGCCCGTTGTCATCCAAATGTCACCGGACTGGGGAGAAGCTGGTAACACGCTGTTACCGGTTAGCCAAAGAGCTGCGCTGAGAGCCGCTCGGTAGCCTGCTCGGCGATGCCAGGGCAGTACGTGGGCGTACACCTCGAGGTGATTGTCGGGCTGGTGTGGCCCAGTAGCTCTCGGACCACCTTCACGGGCTCGCCGGCGGCCAGCATGGCGGTAGCGCAGGAGTGCCGGGCATCATGCAAACGGATCCTGGGAAGCCCAGCGTTCGCCACGAGGCGATCGAAGCGCTCGGAGAAGGTGTCCCCGGGTAGTAGGCGGCCCCGAGCTCGTCGACGAACACGTAGCCGCTGTCCTCGTAGGCAAGCTCGTCAAACGCGACAGCACCTTCCCGGCCCCGGAGGTCCTGACGGGAGGCACCCGCGTGTGGAAGCGGGAGGACGTCGAATCCTGGGCACGGCAGACAGGGCGAAGCACCGGGCCGACATAACGGCAGCCCCCGCTCCGTCTGGACGCGGGCTCGTCCTCGCGATGTCCTCGTCTCCTTCAGAACTGCCGACCGAGGGCGATATGTATTACAAACGACTACAATCGGCCCTTGTGACCACTCCGGAGGACAGTTCGACCTTCATGGGTGTCCCATTGGAGGCGCTGACGATTGATTCGGTTGAGTGGTCGGAGGACGCAGTTCAGCATATGAAGGAGAGGCGAGCCGAACAGGGTGTTCGTTGCCCGGAACCCGAGGAAGCGACCGAGGCGGCCTTGGACCCCGACAGGGTTGTGCGAATAGCCGCTGCTGGCCGGTCGCTAAAGGTTGTAGGGCGCTGCGCGAGCAGCGGCTCGTTGATCAAGGTTTGGCTATGGCCGAAGGATATGTCCAACGGAGAGTGGTTCGGCGGTTCAGCTGTCGATGCCAACGGCACCGACGAGAACATCTATGAGCGATTGACGAAGGAGGTTCGAGATGACTAGCGAGAGGTCCCGGCACGACGAAATGCTTGAGGCGATCGACGAAGCCGAGGCCAGGGAGCAAGAGGAGGAGCGGGAGGCTGTCTATCGACGGCCACAGCGACCGCGCGATCCGGCACAGGTCTATTCGGTGCGCGTTCCGGCCGATCGACTTGAGCAGTTGCGTGAGATAGCTCAACGAGATGGCGTGTCGACGAGCGCTCTCGTGCGGCGTCTGGTCATTGACGGCATCGAACGTCGGTTGGGCGATCGCAACGAGATCGACGCGCTTGCGGAAAGGGTCGTCCTGCTTGAAGCAAGCATGACCGAGTTTAAGAAGGACTACGAGACGCGGTCGGATGACGTCGTGGAGATGCTGCGGGGGGCAGTGTCAGTCCTGAAGCGTGAAGACCTATGAGCGATAAAGCTGACAGCGTGCGTCAGCAGCTTGACGAGCTCAATAAGGTGATCGCCAAAGCCCAAGATGGCACAACGACGCCTAAGGGCAGCTTCGACCTCGTTACTCAGTTCGTCGGAGTCATTGGCGCGGTCGCTGTTACCACAGCCGCGCTCGTTCTCGACATGGATGCACGCCTAGAGCAGATCGAAAATGAAACGCGGCGGAAGACATCGCCGTGAGCGCGTCTTGAGCTCGCACCTCACTCGGCTCGGGCGAGGCCGGTCCGGAGCAACTGCCGATTCGGCTCATGTCATCGCCAACGTCACCCGAACCACGCGCGACCGCCCCTCACCAGCCTCGCCAGACCACAAGAACCGGATCGGCCTGGGGTCTGGGGGTCAAGAGTTCAAATCTCTTCCGCCCGACGCAGTAAGAGCAGCTCATGAGGGGTAACGGCGTTCGCCGGAAGGAGCCAGCAACAGTCAGCCCGCGGTGTACAGGGCGGGCCGGTACCGGGGTTCGGGCACCGGGTCGCCGTGCGCCCGGGCGCTCTCCAGCCAGAGCTCTTTGGCGATCATTACCTCGTGTAGCGCCGCTTCGGCCGTCGGGCCGTGAGCCGAGCAGAACGGCAAGTCCGGCACGTCAGCGATCCAGGATTGGTCGCTGTCGCTGTAGAAGACGTTGAGGTGGTAGCCGCTCATTCAGGCTCCTCCAGTTCCAAACCGTACCGCTCCACCAGCTCGAGGACTTGGCGTACCTGCTAGGGCTTAGCCTGCACGCCTTGGCGTTGGATGTTTACGCGCTGGCGGACGGCGGGATGGCGGTACAGGTGGTGGTCACCGCGTTGGCGGTCCAGGACGAAACCCAGTGCCTCCAATAGGCGCTGGAGGTCCCTGAAAGCCACGTTGGCGACGTCGCCCCTTGCACAACGCGCGAGCAGCTCACGAGGTTTCATCGGCGGCCAGTCAGCTCTGGTGCAGCACGAGCTCGCTAGGGACCTTTACGAACGCCTCCGTGGGCCGGCGATGCTCCGCCTGACAACAGAGCTGACCGGATGTCGGGGCGGGCATTCAAGGCCGCCGCGGCCTCCAAGTCCTGGCGGGCCTGGCCGACGGTGCCGCCCATCAGGTGGGCCACCCATGCAGCCCCAAATCAGAATCCCTTGACATGCATTTCCTCCTGGAGCAAGTACCGACTTCTAGGAGAAGACCGTCAAGGCCGGTCTCGAGCGCTCCGGTCACCGTATCAAACGTCTGTTCGATCTGTTTAGTTGGGCGAACCTTGCGGCCACGCGACGAACCTCGTTCGTTAGACGGGTTCGTCCCTGGCGGTGAAGTGTCGACCGACTGCAGCCGAGAGGGCTTCCTGGAGCTTGGGTACCGCAGCCGCCGCGCCAAAGACTCGGAACATCTCAGCGCCGGCCGCCGTTTCGACCGTTAGCCATATTTTCCCGTGGGCTCGTACCCCGGTCACGCCTTCTGCCGGGCACTCCCAAAAGGTATCTGCGCGACGACGCTCGAGTCGGTTGGGCGTGAAGCGCAGGGTGCCGCTACCGGCGGACAAGCGGCCTCCTGCGAGGCGCCATCGATAGCGGCGGGCAGCTCGGATGGAGAGCACACCGAAGTGATCGGTCGTTCTCGTCTGGCGCTGTAAACGCGCGAAGGAGCCGAAAGTCGCTGATGACCCACAAGAACTGGCCCTCCCGGAGCGGAGCTAGCGCAAGGGCAGCTCCGCGGTATCTTCGGGCGGCCGCTCCCTGCCGTCGGCGAGTGCCCGTTCGAACTCGTCGTCTCACAATTGGGCTCGAGCCCTCCGCCTCCCCAAGCGCCCCGTTAACCAGCCGTACCCCGCGTACGCGACACTAGGCGCATACCCAAGTTGACTAACCGACGCGCGGCGGTCATGTCCGTGCTGGCCGGCCTGAGCTTCTTCGTGGCAGCGTGTGGGGGCGGGCCGGCGCAAAATGGCGTCGCCAGCTTGGGCCAAGCCAAGACGACGACCACCACACAGTCGAGCGCTCCTGCCGGTCAGAGCCGGGATGGTGGAGGCCAATCCCCCTCTGGTGGGGGAGGTGGCGGAATCCCCTCCGGGGGAGGCGTGTCCGCCAGCCTCCGAATCGGAGGGAGCTACACCCAGGACCTCAAGTATGCCGAGTGCCTGCGCTCGAACGGTTTGCCGGACTTCCCTGACCCGAGTTCGAACGGGACGTTCCACATCACTTCGAGCAGCGGCGCCGTTCCCGGCTCACCCCAGTTCCAGGCGGCCCAGAAGGCGTGCCGGAAGTTGACGCCCAACGGAGGGCCCCGCCGTCGCCGGCGCAGCAGGCCAAGATGCTCGCTCAGTCGCTCCAGTACGCCGAGTGCATGCGCTCCCACGGCATCACCGACTTTCCTGACCCTCAATCGAGCAATGGCCGCGTGGGCTTCTCAATCACGGCGAGCCCGGGCAGCGACCTCAACCCGAACAACCCTCAGTTCCAAACGGCTCAGAAGGCGTGTGAGAAGTTGCTACCGGGACCGCCGCAATGAGGTGCCGAGTCGGCCTGCCAGTCCGGGGGGAAAATCGCGACCCGTGCGCGCACGAAAGCGCACGGCCCGCGGCTAACAGATGAGCCGCGGCACAGACCTTTTGCACGCTCGGATTAGTTGGGCGAACCGTGCGGCCGCGGGACGGACCTCGTTCCTCAGACGGGTTCGTCCGGGCCGTGCGGTGTCGACCGACCGCAGCCCCGAACGCGTCTCGACTAGCCATCCTCCACTGGCTCACCGTTTTTTCAGCCAGTTGTAGGGCTCCTTTAGGGCAAGTCACAGCCGGCTTTCAGCGCTCGTGGGGACGATGGGTGCAGAAGCGAAAGATAAGGAGCACCCGATGAACACAGTCGTCCCCGAAGGCAGCAGACCCTGTCCCGCGAGCCCAGCCTCGTGCGAGAACACCCAAACCGCTTCAACCGACGCGGCCCGCACCGGGCCCTTCCCACCCCCCCTTGTCAGTCCGCAAGCCGATGGAGCTCCGCGCTCCCTGCGCCGGGGCCGCCGCCATCACCGGGCGGCAAGCGCCGCCGTGGTCCTGGCCGCAGCCGTGGTGAGTTTGGGCGCGGGTCATCTCATGGTGGGGGGCAGCAGCGTCAACACCGCCAGCACTACCGGTGCCACACTCTCCGTTGCCCAGCTCGAGGCGAAGGTCGACCCCGGCCTCGTCGACGTGGTGTCGACGCTCGACTATGGGGAGGGCGAGGCCGCGGGCACCGGCATCGTGCTCTCATCCTCAGGCGAAGTCCTGACCAATAATCACGTGGTCGAAGGCGCGACCAGCATCGCGGTCACAGATATCGGTAATGGAAAAACGTACACCGCTACGGTCGTTGGTTACGACGTCACCTCGGACGTTGCCGTCATAAAGCTCCAGGGCGCCTCTGGGCTGCAGACAGCCTCCCTCGGCAACTCCAGCACCGTGGCCGTTGGCGAGAGCGTCGTGGCGATCGGCAACGCGGGAGGGGCTGGTGGGACGCCATCAGCGGCTCCCGGGACGGTTACCGGCCTCGACCAATCGATCGCGGCTTCTGACGAATCCACCGGTTCGGCCGAGCAGCTGGCGAACTTGGTCGAGACCAACGCCGACATCCAACCCGGTGATTCCGGCGGCCCGCTGGTCAACGCGAGCGGCCAGGTTGTCGCCATCGACACTGCGGCGTCGTCCACCTTCCAGTTCCAGTTTGTCGGTTCCCAGGACGCCTCTGGCACCGAGGGTTACGCGATCCCCATAAATGAGGCGTTCTCCCTAGCCAACCAGATCGAGTCCGGGAAGTCGTCCTCGTCGGTCCATATAGGCAACTCCGCCTTCCTAGGTGTCGAAGTTGCGTCGACCTCGGCGTACTACGCGTTCGGGCCCGCAGCTTCTGGCGCCACCGTTGTGGGGGTACTTTCCGGTTCACCGGCAGACGAAGCTGGTCTCGCCTCAGGTGTCACGATCACATCGGTGGGCGGTCATACTGTCGCCTCGCCGACCAGCCTTCAGAAGATCATGGACCAGTTCCACCCCGGTCAAAAGGTGACAGTGAGCTGGGTCGACCAGTACGGGACTTCCCATAAGGCGACCATTAAGTTGGCGACGGGCCGACCGGCTAATTGCCGGTATAGCCCTGTCGGGGCCCGCTAACAGCACTCGGGGCAACCGCAGAGAGTCTGCGCCAGCGGCTGAGGTGTAAATAGCGGGATCAATTGGGCGAACCCTGCGGCCGCGGGACGAACCTCGTTTGTCAGACGGGTTCGTCCCCGGACCTGCGGTGTCGCTCCATGCCGGCCTGTCCGGGTTCCAGCCCAGAGCCAAGACGACCACCTGGCAGAGAGCTGGTCCGTCCAGAGCGCTGCTATCGCAAGGCCAGCTCGACGGCCTCTTCGGGCGACCTGTCCAGGCCCTCGGCGAATGCCCGCTCGAACTCGTCGTCTCCTAGCTGGGCGCGCGCCTGGTCCATGCTGAGCTGGCGATAGCGCACCTCGGGGCTTAGCCAGGGCATCCCGCTCAGGTCGCGATGGGCCTGGGCGTGGCCCAGCAGAACGGCACCTCGTCGCCAGTCGCCCTGGTCGACGGCGGTACAAGCCAACCCCAGCCAGGCGTAGGCGGTGCTCGAGCGGTCACCATGGCGCCGGCTGGCGCGCAGAGCCCCTCTGAACAAGGAGGCCGCCGTCTGGCTGTCGCCTTCCTCACGGTTTACCCAACCCAGGTTGACGTCCACGTGGTGAGCATCCGAACCGATCTCTCGGGCGATCTGGCGCGCCTGGTCGAGGTGTGCCCGAGCCGCGGCGACGTCGCTCAGGTCGAGGGCCATGCAGCCGGCGTTGTTGCGCAGGACGTACGCGATGAACCGGTCGCCGGACCGCCGGGTGCATGTCAGGGCCTCGGCGTACAGTTGCCCTGTAGCGGCCGGGTCGAGGGCTTGCCGGCACAACAGGTGCAGGAGCAGGCCCTCCCCGAGAACGACGTCGTCGCCCAGCTGGCGCGCTCGGGCCAGAGCCTCCTCACCATAAGGGAGCCCCACCTCGGGCTGGCCTGCGAAGTAACAGACGGCTCCGAGCATCCCGAGGGAACGGGCCAACAGGCGCTCGTCGCCCAGAGAGCGGGCGATCTCGACCGCCTGCTCGGCGCTATGCCGCGCCTTGTCGGGGCCGACGAGGTCGTGGAAGGCACCGACGATAAGTAGCGCCATGCACAAAAGCTCGGGCTCGGCCTGGGCTTCGGGGCGCTCGAGCACTTCCCACAGCAGGCTGGTCGCCTCGTCGCGGCGGGAACGCACCCACCAGTACCGGCTCAGGGCAACGGCCAAGCCGAGCGCCCGGGCCGTACCGTCCGGCTCGGCCACGGCGTGCTCGGTAGCCCTGCGCAAGTTGGCCTGCTCGGTCCCCAGGCGGGCCAACCAGCGACCTTGTTCGGGGCCGGTGAGGTGGGGCTCGGCCTGCCGGGCCAGGGACAGGAAATAACTGCAGTGGGCTGAGCTTACGTCGGCCGCCTCCCGCTCGTCCCGCTCGACCAGGCGCTCGGCGCTGAACTGGCGGATGGTCTCCAGCAGCCGGTAACGCACCGTCCCGCTCCCGCCGGGCTCGGTCACAACCAGGCTCTTGTCGACCAGGGAGCCCAGGAGGTCGGTGACCTCGAACTCGTCGATGTCTCCCAGGCTGCAAACTGCCTCTGCCGCATCCAGGTCGAACCCCTCGACAAAGACCGATAAGCGCCGCAGGACGGACTGCTCAAGCTCATTGAGCAGGGAGTACGACCACTCCACCGTCGCCCGCAGCGTCTGCTGGCGGGGCATGGCACTCCGGCTACCTCCTGTCAGGAGACGGAAGCGCTGGTCCAGACGATCGTTCAGGTTGGCCAGGGAAAGCGAGCGCAGCCGGGCGGCGGCCAGTTCGATGGCCAGGGGCATCCCGTCCAGGCGACGGCAGATCGACACGACCAGCGGCAGCGTCTCGCTGCTGAGCCCCAGGTCTACCCCTTGGCCGGGCGCGGTCGACAAAAAGGGCCACGGCGTCGGAGGCTCCGGTCACGGGCGTCTCCTCCTCATTGGGCCCGGAAGGGACAGCGACGGCACCCGGTAGATCGTCTCGCCGTTGATGCCGAGCGGCTCACGGCTAGTTGTGATCAGATGGACGTGGGAGCAGCGGCGCAGGATGGCGTCGGCCACCTTGGCGCAGGCGCCGACCAGGTGCTCGCAGTTGTCCAGGATGATGAGAATGTTCTGGGGGGCCAGGGCGTCGAGCAGGGTCTCGAGGGCCGGACGCCCGGGTTCGCTTACCGCTCCGAGCGTCCCGGCGATAGCCGCGGCCACCCCGTCGGGGCTCGAGATTGGGGCCAGCTCGACAAGCCAGACGCCGTCGCCGGAACCATCGAGGAGCTCGGCCGCTACCTGAAGGGCAAGCCGGGTCTTGCCCGCCCCGCCGGCACCGGTCAGGGTGACGAGGCGGCCCGAGCTGACCAGGTCACGTACCTCTGCCACCTCGCGTTGGCGCCCGACGAAGCTGGCCGACTGGGCGGGCAGGTTGTTGGCGAGCTCGGGGTTGTCCAGCGACCGCAGGGGCGGGAACTCGGCGGCCAGCCCGTCGGCCTGGAGCTGAAAAATCTGTTCCGGGCGGCCCAGGTCCTTCAACCGGTGCGGGCCGAGGTCGCGCAGCGTTGCGCCGGCCGGGAGCGAGTCTCGCACCACGCTGGCCGCCGTCTCCGATAGCAGGACCTGTCCGCCATGGGCTACTGCTGCCACCCGGGCGGCCCTGTGGATGCCGAAGCCGACCAGGCCGGTCGTGCTCGTCTCCGACGCCTCTCCGCAATGGACGCCCATGCGCACCCGGACCCGGGTGCCCGCCGGCCACGCATGGGCGGCAAAAGCGCGTTGCATTTCGATAGAGGCGGCGGCACAAGCACTGGCCGAGGAGAACACGGCAAAAAAGCCGTCTCCCTGCGTGCTTATCTCCTTGCCACCGTGGGCGGCGAGCGCGGCTCGGATCATTTCGTGGTGCTCGGACAGAGCCTCGGTATATGCACGGTCGCCCAAGCGGGTGAGCAGTGTCGTGGACCCCTCGATGTCAGTGAACAGGAAGCTGAGCGTTTCCGTGGCCCGAGCCTAACCCGGCGGCCAGGCCGCCGTCCTGGGCCAGGACCGTGCCTCGTCATAAGGCCTTGATGGTGCGCCACGTTGTCCGGACGATGTCCGGACCGATAGGATGGCTTCATGAGCGAACCAGCTGTCAGCCCATTTCGCCGCCATCGACTCGAGCTCCGGGTGACACCGGAGCAGGGAGCACTCATTCGGGAGGCAGCCGGGCTCGAGGACACCACAGTGACGGCTTTCGTGCTGGAAACGGTAACCGCTAGGGCGAGCCGGGTCCTCAAACAGCACCGTGACATGATGCTCTCCAACGCGGCCTTCGACCGGTTCATCGCCGAGCTCGACAAGCCCCCAGCGCCGGTTGACGCGCTCGTCGAGCTGTTCAAGCGCAATCCCAAACTGCCCGAGGCGTGATTGCCGCGGAGCCTCGGCTGGAGCGGCTCGGCCCCGAACACACTCTTGACAAGTTTCAGTCCGGCAGCGCGGAGCTCGACGTATGGCTCAGACGGCACGCCCTTGCCGCTCAACAGATGGATTCGGCCCGGACGTTCGTCCTCGTGCAAGGCGGCCGCGTCCTCGGGTACTTCAGCCTGACAATGGGTTCCGTACGGCGCGCCGGACGCGCCTCCCAAACTGGTGCGAGGCCTGCCTTCCTACCCAGTTGGGATGGTCCTGCTGGCCCGTCTAGCTGTCGACAGGGGGTCTCAGAGCCGGGGGTTTGGCGCTCTTCTCCTGGCCGAGGCGCTCCGAAAAGCAGTCACTGCCGGCGAGGGTGCAGCTGCTCGGCTGGTCGTAGTCGACGCCACTGACGAGCAGGCGGCACAGTTCTATGCGCGTCACGGGTTCATCGCCGTGCCCGAATACCCTTCGAGGCTTTTCCGGCGCATGAAGGACGTCCGCATGAGCCTCGAAGCTGGCGCCAACGGCACCTAACCACAGACGTAGCCACGATGCGCGGCAGGGTGCTATCGAAGGCCCTGGTCCTGTTGCCGTGGAGGCGTTCCTGAGCGGCTCAGCGTGCCGCAGCAGAGAGCTATTTCCCGCTGAACCGCAGGTCGTAGTCCCGCTTGCCAATTGCATAAATGGCCCAGCCCTGACCAGACGCGCCGACGGCGCTCACCAGGAAGCTGATCGCGCTGGGGTTGCCGGCATTCGAAAAAAGTACTTTCGCTCCGCTCCAGGTGGCACCGCCGTCGGAGCTGTGGGCGAGGTCGATGCCCGTCGAGCCGTCGAGCCGATGCATCGTAGACGGTCTAAAACTAAATGCACGCTGAGTGGACCGTTTTTCGCTCTCGGCGTCCGTTGCGGACCGTGCCCGGTGCGCAAAACAGTCGGTAAAGAAACGATCCCGATGTGGAGCCCTGCGTCCGTCGCTCGCGTGCAACACTTCGTCTGTGCCCTGGGCCCGTTTGCTGGCTGTTTTGCTGGCAGCTGGGGCCGCATGGCTCGCCGTTACAGCACTGCCTGCCCCACAGCTTTACCTTGTCATCGCCTTCGATGCTGTGCTGGCAGTCGTAGTCCGAGCTGCCGTCGGCAAACCGACAGCGGCTCCGAGCGGCCGCCAGTAAAGGACATACACTCAGCGCCTGTCGCTAAAGCCACTACGCCGGGTGCGCCGGACTGTCTGGCACGCCTGTTACGTGCCCCGGGAACGAGATGGGGCCCCGAGGTTGGTCTGGGGTTTCGAAGCTCATGTCTCAGTGTTCGGCACACGGCGGTCGCGCGTTGAATGGCCGGTCCTTCACAGATGACCCTTCGGTCCGAGGTCGTGAGTGCCGCCGTGGGACTTACCACGGCTGGCCCTGGGACGCGCCGGGCACACCCCAGGGTGCAACTAGTATGACCGGCTGGTCAGTTCACTTTCTCCGACGTGTTTGCCCAACCAGTCGTTGAGCGGTGCGGACGCCCAAAGGACATCCAAGACCCTTTCCTTTGCCGTCTTCGTACCGAGCCAATTGGCAGGGGCCCACAGTTTCCACACCGTTATGCCCTTTCCCTTCAGGAGCTCTATGCGAGGGTGGTCCTTTGGGTAGCCCTTTGGCGCCGTCTTGAGCGGGTCGGAGGGGGCGCAGCCGTAGCCCTTCGCTTTGACCGCCTCAACAAGCAACTCGAGGGTCGTGCCGCTTTTCTGTGCGTCGACCGCTTTGCGGTAGCGATCGAGCTGGTCCGGTGCCATTACGTGCATGCCCGCACCGACACCGAGGCCCTCTGCGGACAAAGTCACGTATCCAGACGGCCCGACGGCTGCGGCGATGTTGGTCTTATAGGGGGACTTGTCCTTGCTGAACCTCACGTCTCGGTAAGGCCGGAACAACCTCCCAGCACCGAACTCTGGCTCCAACTCGGCAAGCAGCTCCTCCATCGGGCGCTTGACGCTGACCTCATAGGTCTCGATGTGGGCCTGCCAAAACGATTTGGTGTTGTCTTCCTCGAGATCCTCAAAAAACTCGACCGCCTCGCCGGGCCATCCTCCAAATGCCATGCGCGGATCGTAGCTCCGGCGCCGACCTAGAGGACGTCGATGTTGACTGTGGCCGTAACCCGGCCCGATCCACAGTTGGCAAAGCCGGACGCTATCACCGGGTAGTGACCAGAGCGCACGTACCGGTGGGACAACTGCCAGGTTTGGTGCGCTGGTCGGCCCCCTCCGGCTAGGCAGTACATCGGCATTGCGGGCGCAGTGCTGGACCCGTCGCCGAAGACGAGCAGGTACCCGAGCGCGCCCGTTGCGTGGCTGTCCGAGACGCTCAGGTTGAACCGGACGGCTGCCCCGCGGTCCGCCCGCCACGGCTTCACCGTAAGGGTGACGCTGAGACCGCCCAAGCTCGTAGTTGACGTCCGATGCCCTTCGGCTGGCGCTGCCGTCGCGGGCACGATCGCAGGGGCCTTGAGGAACACGCCGCGCGGGGTAGCGCCGGAAGCGGTCGCGCCGGTAATTGCGACCACCGCCGCAGTGGCCGCCAATGCGGCCCATCGAGCACCCAGGAACCAACGCCGAAGTCCCACGACTTCAGGGTACCGGTCCTCAAAGGCAGTCGGCCGTCGCCGTGTCAGGAGACGCGGACGGTCTTCGTCGCCTTGTTGCCACCCCGGGCCGTGACAACCAATTTCTTGGCCAGCGGGTGTTCCTTCGCGCCGGCGAAGGTTTTCGAGCCAGCCTGAGTGAGCCTTAGCTCGATGGTCGCGCTGGTGCTCCTAGCTAGCGAGTACGCCGTCTTTGCAAGGACGATTGCGCCTTTCACGAGCTCGGCTTTGCCCGAACATGGAGCGTTCTTGCAGGACAGCTTGACCGCGATGTTGCCGCCGTCGACAGTGGCCGACGACGACACTATGACAATGCGGGGAGGAAGCCCTTGAACGGTGATCTCCATCTGCACCTGGGGCGCAGCCGCCCAAGCCGAGTCGCCGTCCTGGTCCGCATCAAGCAGGCAGGTACCGCCCCCAGTGAAGCTGACCGTCGTCCCGTTCAATGAGCACGCCCCAGGCGTCGAGGCGGGATCGACCGAGAACTCAACGGGTAGACCGGAACTCGCCGTTGCCGCGAGGTCGTACATGGCGCCTGAGCGCGCCGGGCTCGGGTCGGCTGAAGTGAACACGATTGTCTGGAGAGCCTGGGCCGAACCGGCTGGTGCGCTGAAAAGGTAAGCGGCGCCATCGATCGCGTCTGCCCCGGTAAATGGGGCGTCGCCAAGGACAGCCGCCTGGCCGTTGGCCGACAGCGCTACCTCGTCGCCAAGATCGTCCGGCGAACCCGAAGGGCCGGTGAAGGTAGCCGCCGCGACCGTGGGCCAGGTGCCCGCCGACTCGGTGAACAGGTAAGCCGCTCCGTCGCCCCCGATCGGTGCACCAAGGAGCGCTACCTGCCCGTTGGCGGACAGGGCCACGGATTGGCCGAGCCAGGCCCCCGATCCAGTTGGGCCGAGGAAGGTGGCCCCGGGAGCCGAAGACCAGGCCCCACCCGACTCGGCGTAGACGAAGGCCGCCCCATCCTGGAAGGGGCCTCCCTCCGGCGCCCCCATGAGGGCGACCTGCCCGTTCGCGGATAAGGCGACCGAGTTGCCGTCCTCGGCACCGGCACCGGGAGGACCGGGGAAAAAGGCGGTTGGGGACGAGGGCCACGTCGCACCCGACGCGCTGTACAGGTAACCGGCGCCGTCGTAAGAGGTGCCAGCACCTGGCGCGCCCACGAGCGCCACCTGCCCGTCGGCCGACAAAGCCACGGCCGAACCGAACTCGCCACCCCCGTCGGTGGTGGAGGGCCCGGTGAACGTAGCACCAGGAGTGGGGGACCAGCTCCCCCCGGATCCATCGTAGATATATGCGGCTCCGTAGCTCACGACAGGGGCGCCCACCAAGGCCACCGTCCCGTCTGCCGACAGAGCGACCGCAGAGCCGAGCTTGCCGCTCGAGCCGGGGGCTCCGGCGAACGTGGCCGTCGGCGCCGAAGGCCACGTGCCCGCCGCCTCCACGTACAGGTAGGCGGCGCCGTCATTGGAGGGTGCAAAGCCCCCGCCAGGTGCACCCACCAGGGCGACCTCGCCGTTCGCTGATAGGGCGACGGAGGTACCGGTCTCGCCTTGCGAGCCCGGCTGCCCTGTAAAGGTGGCTGTCGGGGTCGAGGGCCAGCTCCCCCCGGACTCCACGTACAGGTAAGCGGCGCCGCCGCCCGCTGCAGCCGGTGCGCCGATCAGAGCCACCTGCCCGTTGCCAGACAAGGCCACCGATGCGCCGAGCTGCTCAGCAGAGCCAGGCGCGCCCGCGAAAGTGGCCGCCGCTGTGCTCGAGGGGGGGATGAACACTACGGGTTGAGGCCCGCTAGGGCCAAGGGCCACCACCGCCAGCACCACTGTTGCGGCGGAAGCTAGAGCCAACCGACGGAACACCTCGCGGGCCGAGACGGCTCCTCCCGGAAGCGCCACTTCCTACAGTAGACCGCGGCCAAAATAGGCCGAGCTGTCGCCCCCGAGCCCGGGCGGGCAGAAGAAGTACCCACCTCCGATCGGGCTGATGAAATCAACCAGGGGCTCATTGATCAGGCGACCCTGCACGGTGATGAACTGGTTCAAAAGGTTCTGCTGGTAGCACGTGAAGATCAAACCTTGGTCGAGTTCGCCATTGACGTCCAGGCCCCGAGCGTAGTTGTAGCCGCGGCGCAGGATCCGGCTGGGCGCGCTGGCCGTTGTCCGGGGGTTAGCGAGACGGATGTGGGCCGTCAGGGGGGTGATGAGGCCTTGGGGGTCAGAATCCGTAGTCAGGTATTGAGAACTCGTTGCTGCCGTCCAGTGGGGCGCCGGTGGCCTTCCGGCGCCCGATGATGTCCTCCTGCGCGTAGGTCGCAGCTCGGTCCCAGAACTCAACGAACATCCGGATGATGCGGACGACCTGGAAGCTACCGCCGGCCATCCATGCCGATTCAGGCCCGCCCTGAGGGACCCACACGAGTTGCTGCATGGCGGACGCTTGGGACGTGTCCGGGTTAGCGATCCCGTCCATGAAGCCCATCAGGTTGCGCGGCGTCCCCGCCGGACGTGGAGGGCTCTTGAAGCCGTCCATTTGCCAGCGTGGCTGCATTGCACCTCTTGTGTGCTTGGTGATGTCGCGCAGAGCGTGCACGACCGTGTCGGCGTTGTTGGCGCAGATCTGGACGCTAAAGTCACCCTGGCACAGGGCCGGGTCCAGGTTGTCGTTGGGAAAGCTCTCCATTGTGATCAATGTTGCGGGCTTGGAGGAGATCAGCCCGAAACGTTCGTCGAACAGGCTGGCGCCGATGCCGAATATGAAGGCGACCGATCGCGATGGCACGTTTGGCCCGAGGATGCCATTGTCATCGGCCGGTGACACTGGCCCGTCGTCCTGAGGCAAACCGCCTTTGTATAAAAGCCGCATCCGGCTCGTGAGCGCGCGCAGCAGGTCGCGCAGTTCCGCCCGAGTCTCGGCAATAACGTCGAATGCCACCATCGAGGTGAAGGGCGTTGGCTCGCTCAGAACGGCCAGCTGGTGCTCGCCCTCAAAAGAGGCCTGTTGTGCGCTCTGCATCGTCACCTCGGACGCCCCGTCGGCAAACGCGGGCCCGTCCGTGCCCGACTGGCCGCCCACGGGAGAGGCGAAGGCCTGTGGCAATTGGGCCAGGCCGGCGCTGGCTGTAGCTGCTGCCAAGCCGCTGCCCATCGCCCCCAACTTGAGAAGCCGGCGCCGGGAAAGTCGGCGGATATCCGGGCCCTCAGCGTTGGCGGCCCCAGCGGCCATCGAGAACGGGCAGCCGCCGTGGTCTTGGGGATCTTCGGAACGCGCGCTCATGAGCTCCCCGTTGCTGGCTGAAGTGGTTGGAGAAGCTCGGGTACCACCGAGAGCTCCTCGAGCAGCCCGCCCAATTGGCCGTCCAGGCTCTCGTGTTGCAACGTCGTCAAGGAGCCCAGCGGCTCCCAGGCGCCGCTGGGCTCCTGGTAAACTTTGAATGCTGCCGCCATTGTGGTCAAACCTTGCTGCAGCCTGGGTAGCACCCCTGCGCTGCTCTGCTGAAGTACCGGACCGAGAGCGCTCAACGCCATCTGGGTACCTTCGACATTGGCCCAAGCCGTAGCCAAATTGGTGTTGCTGCCCTCATCTGTCTCCCCGGTCATCTCGTACTGCAGGGTGTTCTCAAGGATCCCGTAAGTGCTGAGCGCGAGGCCGCTAGGCGGCATCGGCAGGTGAGGGAACTGGGCGATCAGCGAATGGACCGCCTGGTCGAGGGAGGCAGCAGTGGGGGAGAGCTGCGAGGTGGTCTGGCCGCCCCAGAGCCCGTACTCGAGCGCAAAAAAGCCTGTGAAGTAAGGGCTCGTCACGCCGCCCTGCAGGCTCAAAGCAGTGCCGTTGATCTCCGCGTTGAGGTTGCCAAAAGCCCCGTAGGCGCCACCAAGGCGCTCGTAGTCGAGGTGAGCCGGGAGCCAGAGTTGGCGGGCGTGGGCTAATTTGCCGGACTCCACGGCCAACTCCAACGCGTCCGTGGCGCTCCCGAGCCGCTGCAACCATTGCGTGACGTTGGCCCGGTAGGTGGAGGTTGCGAGCTGCAGCTGGTGGGCATCGACGGGGGTATACGAATACGTCCCGCTAACGGGTGGCCCAGTCACCTGCTCTACCTGAGAGCGCAGCAAGGCTCCTGAAAAGGCGTTGCAAGTAAAGGAATAACGGCCCGGCGGCAAAACGACGTCCATCGTGTCCTCGGTGCCCGGCGCAAGCATTTCGACTTCGCCATAGACCGATGTCTGGTTGGCGCCCACAAGGTCGACTTCATAAATTGTGCCAGCGCTGACATTGTCGATCGTGAACACGGTCCGGCCTGAACGCGGTGCCTGCCAGCCCGGAGCGCAGGCCGTGCTTGACACGGTTATCAGCGGCGTGGGGGTGCCACCGCCCGCCTGTGCTTGGGGCACGCGTCCTGTGGCTAGGGCCGTGCCCCCCATGGAGAGGGCCACACCACCCGCAACAAGTACCGCACCTACCGCAACAGAGACGGCCGCCTGCCAGGGCCCTGGACGCCAGCGGCGCGTCGCCGTCGGCCCGGCGACAGGCTGATGATGTGCCATTGTTTAAGCACCGAGTTTACGTGCCGGCCGCCCAAGAGTTCAACGCGGCCCGGCGTGCACCCGGGTGGCGACGGGCGAGCCACCACCTGGGTGCAACACAGTTTAAGTTCGGCCGCGAATGGAGCTAGTCAAGGGCTGACGGGACTGTCACCCGCCCGGCGACCGGGCCAACGCGGTTGCGCCGAGAAGTTCGGCGTCGTCGCCGAGGGCCCCTGCAAGTACCGAAACTGCCCTAGCCGCCACCGGTGCGGCATAGCGGTCGAGGGCTTCCCGGATGCCCGCGACGAGGTACTCCGCGGCCGGGGCAAAGCTGCCGTCGACGATGATCGCACCGGGGTTGAACAGGGTGGCGAAGTCGGCGAGCGGTCGCCCGAGAGTGCGGCCCAGGTCCTCGAGCACGCGCCTCGGACCGCTATCCCCGCCGGCGGCAAGCTCAAGGACGTCGCGGAAAGTAAGCGGCCTGTCGTAGGCCGGCTGCACCGCTCGGACCAAGGCGTCGCCAAGGATGCCGTGCAGGCACCCCCTGCCTCCACAGGCACAGAGCGGCCCGTCATCACGGACCTGAACATGGCCGAGCTCGCCGGCAAAGCCGGTCGCTCCCCGGTGCAGCTTGCCGCCGACCATCAAGCCAGCCCCAACCCCGCGTGCCAGCCTCAGGTACAAGAAGCTGCCCGTGCCCCGTCCGGCACCAAAAGTGGCTTCAGCAAGGGCGCCAAGGTTGGCATCGTTTTCGACCACCGTCGTCACCCCGACACGGCGCGCCACTTCGCCGGCCAGGTCGGTCGACGGCCACTCCGCGTAGCCGGGGCGATCTGCTCCCGGCCCGGCCCAGGCCGTACCGCCCACGGCTAAGTGTGGGCCGCCTCCGCTCATGACGGGGGCCGGGACACCCACCACGACCAACCTCAGTTGTCCCCTTGCCACCTCGGCCGCCCGGAGCGCCTCCTCCAGCAGGCCGGGACCAGGCCCAGTCACGTCCTCGTCATGTGCGGGGCCGCCGACCGGGGCGGATGCCCTGCTGAGCACGTCGCCCGCGTAAGTGAGCACGGCCGCGGTGAGCATGCCCCCCGAGGACACGAGCGCTCCGACCAATGGGCGCGGGCCAGCGAGCATCAGGACCTTTGCCGGGCGCCCCGGGCGCCGCTCGTCCAAAGGGCCCTCACTTTCGACCACGAGGCCGCCGGCAACAAGCGAGTCCACCAGCCCGGCGAGAGTGGCTTTGGGAGCTCCCAACTGTTCAGCAAGCGCGGCACGCGTAAGGCTTGTGGACCAGCTCAGCGCCTCGAGCACTTTGCGTTGGCTCGGCCGAAGCCGCTCGCCCTGAGACGCGCCCGAGCTTTCCCCAACGTTCGTCACCTCTTCTAGAGTAACTGAATTAGATCGTGCCCAGTCAAATAGGGCCTCTATAACAGCCCGAAGATGCAGCTACTAGAGTAAGTATTATGCGTGGCGTGGGGCGGAGTTCGGCTGGTTCCATACAAACTCTCCCTGCGGCGCCCACCTCGCGGCGGAGCCTTTTCGCTTCTGCCATGCGCGTGCGCACCTACCGTTGGTGGTTTTTCTCCCAGGTCCTATCGGCGTCGGGGTCAACGATGCAGGGCGTCGCAATGTCGTGGCTAGTCCTGAAGCTCACCGGCAGCGCGATCCTGCTCGCGCTGACCGCAACGGTCACCTTTGCCCCCTCACTGGTCGGAGGGGCATGGGCCGGGTCACTCGTCGACCGCTTCGAGCGCCGTCAAGTCCTTTTTTGGACGCAGTCCGGGTTCTTGGTCTTGAGCGCCGCGTTCGGCATCCTTGTCGCTGTCGGGGGGCTCCGTGTGTGGGTCGTCTACACGTTCGCCTTTGCGATAGGGCTGGTCAACATGCTCGACGCCCCGGCACGCCGAATCTTCGTGCTTGACCTCGTCGGCCAGGACCGAGCGGCCAACGCGATCAGCCTGAACGAGATAGTGATCAACACCTCCAGGGTCCTCGGCCCTGCCGTGGGCGGGACACTGCTCGCCACGGTGGGAGTGGCGGCATGCTTCGTGGTTAATGCGGTTACGTTCTTGCCGCCCCTAGCAGTGGTAGTGGTGCTCCTCTGCAGGAGAGGGTGGTCCAGTACGCAGGCTGCGCCAGACGAAAGGCGGCACGGGCATACCTGGGAGGGGCTCGAGTACGTCTGGCGCAAGCCTGCACTGCGGTGTTGTGTTTTCATGGCTGTCGCTGGCGGGATGCTGTTCAACATGGGCAGCACCCTGCCCCTTGTCGCGACGCGTGTGTTCCATGCCGGCCCCGAGGCCTACGGGGCCATGATGGCTGCCTTTGGCGCGGGAGCGTTGTTCGGAGCGGTCCTCGCGGGTAGTGGCTCGTCGTGGCCCAGTGGGCGCCGCGTACGGGCCCTGGTCCTGGCCACCGGGCTGGAGGTGTGTGCGGCGGCGGCCTCGCCGTGGGAGGGCATGCTCTTCGCCGGGCTCGCGCTCGCCGGGTTCCTGTCGATCTGGTTCATCGCACTGGCAAACGCGCTAGTCCAGTTACGGAGCGACCCGGCTTTGCGCGGGCGGGTGATGGGTGTCTGGACGATGGCCCTCCCGGGGATGCTCCCGATCACGAGCCTCCTCGTCGGAGCGATCGCAACCCTGGGCGGGGGAGCGCTCGGGGCACGCCTAGCCTTCGGGCTCAGTGGCCTCGCCTTGACCGCCAGCGCTCTTGTCGGTTGGCGAGCGCTTGCCGACCGCGAGGACGACGAATTCCTTGCGGCACTGCTCGCATCGTCCGCGGCACCTCTGGCTACGGCCGCAGCCTAAGCGCGAACCAGCGGGGGAGCGGAGGCTCAAAGCGCCAGGCGTAGCCCTTCGCTGGAGCGGGCCAACACGGGGGCATCGTCAGGGGGCGGTACCCAGCGCACACTGACAATGTCCGCTGTGCGGAAGCTCGCCAATCGCCTCGCCCACGAGTCGAGCACGGCTCGACCGTCGCGACCCTGGAAGAACGTCGTCAGGGGGCCTTCGGCCACGTAGGCGTCGGCTCCCTCGACCACTTCCACCAGGTTGCCTCTCAGGACCACTTCGTAGCTCATGGCGCCTCCTTTCGTCTCACGCTCGAGGGTATGGCCCTCGGCCTGTGAGCATCCAGAGGAAGAACCTGTGATTTTCCGGTGGAGCGTTCGCCGACATAGCGGTTCAGGGGGCTGGGGCCATATAGCGGCCGACGTAGTTCAAGAAGTAGTTGTTCTTGTCCACAAACGAGCTACCTTGCAGGTCGAGGCGGACGGCCCGAGCTTTGCCGTCAGGGCCCAGACCTGCCCGCTACAGCGCCCCGACGGCCTCTGCTTTATCGAGCTTCGGTCTGGCGAAGTTGACGTGTGCGCCCCGTTCACCTGGCTTCGCCCTATACATCGCGGCGTCCGCATCCCTGATCATGTCTTCGGGACTTTGGTAACCCGTTGTGCTGGACGCAATACCGATGGTGGCGCTTACGGCGACTTCCTGGCCCTCGATCTCGTAAGGTGACGACAATTTCGCTCGTAACCGCTTGGCAATCGTGCGGATATGGTCCACGCTCTTCACACTGTCAAGCAGTACTGCGAACTCGTCTCCACCGAAGCGAACGGCCGTGTCGTTGCCACGCAGGTGAGCAGATACCCTTTCGGCGACACTCACCAAGAGCAGGTCCCCAAAAGCATGCCCATAATTGTCGTTGACTCCCTTGAACCCGTCCAAGTCCATGAAAAGGATGCAAAACTGATAGTCGGGCGAGCGTTTTGCCCTCGCAAAAGCCTGTTCCAACCGGTCCGTGAAGAGCGACCGGTTTGGCAGCCCCGTAAGGGAGTCGTATAGCGCAGCTTGGCGCAGACGGCTTTCGAGCTCTTTGCGTTCGGTGATGTCTGTCAGCGAACCCACCACGCGCGCGGCCCTGCCTCCCGGTCCCCCGACCGCGACCGCACGGCACAAACCCCAACGGTAGGTCCCGTCCTTGGTAATCATGCGGTGCTCGAGCTCGAGCGAGCCCTCACCTCGACAGAGTTGGCCGTCGACCATCTCTTTCAGCTCGTGCCTGTCGTCGGGGTGCACGCGCGAGAACCATTCAGCCGGTGTATTGCCGACCTCGTCCTCGGCGTAGCCAAGCATTGCTTTCCAGCGGGGCGAATAAAACACTGTGCCGGATGGGACATCCCAGTCCCATAGCCCGTCGTTGGCGGCCCGGGCTGCCAACGCATAGCGTTCCTCGGATGCTCTGATCTCTTCGACCAAGGCATCGTGGTCGAGGGCTATCCCGAGCATTGCGGTCCACTGGAAGTAGATGTCCCCACCTGTCTGGGTAGCAGCCTCGACTTGGCCGCTGACAGCTAGTACTCCCCAGTGGCGCGCGGCCGTGCGGACCGGGAGCACCAGGACGATGTCGTCCGGCTCGGAACCGTCGGCTGTTAGTGAAGCGACCGGGGGGAAATCGGCGACGCTCAGGGTGCTGCCTATCGGCAACCTTTCGCCCACGCCAGCACCGAAAACCCCGGCTACCCGCAAGGGCTGAGAGCCGAAGTCCTTGGCCCCGGCGCCGCCGCCCCAGACTGCAAAACAGGCGCTCTTCACGCGTGTGCCGTTTAGCCACGCGAGAGACTCCGGCCCGGCACCTTCCCTACCCATTCCGACTAGTGCGAGGCTGACATGGTGCTCGTCGCGGAGGGACTCCTCGAGGCTGCTGTTCAGCTCACCCTGGCTTCGTGCACTCGCTCCGTTCACCGTCATAGAGACCTCGTAAGCGCAGCGGTCGAGCGCCATTAGGCGCTCTTCGGTATAGCCGTGGTGGCTTAGCAAGTCGCGCCGGTACTGCTGAACGCATTCCATCACCGTGGGGATGGTGGCGCCGCGGGGGAACGCTCGGTATACCGACTCGGCGGCCTCTCGCAGGCTCGCTGAATTCGGCGAGAGCGACTCCAGCAGGTGATGGCAAAACCGAGCAACCTCGTCCGCAAAGTGTGAGATGACAAGTTCTTGCGGGGATGCCGGGTTGGGCCCGGCGAGCAGAGCCGTCAAATCACGACAAAGGCGTAGACCCGCGCTCTCGCCTGGTAAACGCGGCCGTTGTAGCAACGTCGGTGCCGGGCACCCACACGACTCGCGGGGCACGAAGGTCGTCTTTACCGTGTACTCGCCCGCGGGCACTTCTTCGCCGTGGACCATGTCGATGACCAGGCGCGCCGCCATTTCTCCCAGGCGCCCGAAATCCTGGCGAACCGTCGCGAGAGGCGGGGAGACGCGAGCCGCAAAATCCCGGTCGTCGAAACCGACCACCGCCAGCCGAGAAGGCAGCTTCACGCCAGCGTCGTTGAGTGCCCGGACAATGCCGGATGCGATCAGGTCGGTGGCGGCGACGACCGCCGTGCAGGGCAGTCCGGCGCGGAGCATCGCTCCGGCGATCGCCTCTCCTCCGTCCTCGGGACCAACGAAGACCAGCTTGGGGTCGGGTTCGAGGCCGTGCTCGTGCAGCGTCTCCAAGTAGACCTCGTACCGCTCGCTGATGTCGTCGGACCGTCCCGCGACTAGGTTGCCGGCAAAGGCGATCCGAGAGTGCCCATGGGATATGAGGTGAGCGACCGCCTCGGCCACGCCTGAGCGATTATCAGGCATTACCTGAGGGCATTTGAAACCAGGGAGGTGGTAGCTGATCATTACGACCGGCTTGCCCAGGGCGTGGATCTCCTCGAGGTACGCCTCGTCTGTGGCGTCGAGGACCGTAATAAAAGCGTCTACCTGTTCCCAGGCGAGATGCCCACCGGCTTGGGCTGGCAACCATGGGTATGTGCCATCGAGCCGGCCGTCACGGGTCTGGATGGCTACCACCCGTCCACCCAAGGTCGCCGTCTGGCGCGCGATCCCCTTCAATACTTGGCCGTAATAAGCCCCGGCGAGCAGCGGGGAGAGGACGGCGATCCGCACCCTGTCCTCCCTCACTTCCGGTCCCCTCTTGTCGGTGCCTTGCGGCGACTGCCTCACGTTCTAGATAACGCCGTGCTTCACTCTTCGTGCTTCCCTGGGCGCTGCGCGTGCTGAGGCAATGATGACAGCTACGCGACCGCTTTTCTAGGCGTAAACCTGTACTGCGTGCTTTTCTTCCTGTGCGCTGAAGTGCCATTTCAGCGCACTTTGTCCTGGTTTCCGCGCACCAGGACCGGGGGAGCGGGCAAAGCAGGGGATCCGTTGGGACGGACCACCAAATCCTCGTACAACCGGTTGGCTCGGGTTACCAGCTAGCCCGGTCCATTACGTCACAGTGACGATATAGGCCCGGCGGGGGGTCGCGCGAGGCCGTGGCTGTCAATGAGTTTTCCTTGGCCAGGGCGTCCGGGGGTACCGAGCCCGTCGTGTGGCGATCGTGCGTCGATCGTTTGGCGATCGTGCGGAGACCACCGATGCCGGGCGCCGTCGGCGTACTTCGGCGTGGTTCGGCGTACCTCGGCGCGGCACGGGCAACAGACCTCAATTCGCGTACGCCAGGCACGACAGACCACACCGAGAAACGCCCTCGATACGCCGGACCATGGGAAGAACCCGCCACCCAGCCCGTCCCGGCGTCCTTGGGCAACCGCCGATAATGCCCGTTATGTCAAGTTGAGAAAAGGGCTGGGCAGACCAGGACGGCGCTGTTGGGCTCCGAGGGCTCCCTGTCCCTGAACGCCTGGAACGTTGCTCAGCTGACCGTCGGAGACGGGTTCGTCACAGCGTCGGTGGTTCGATCCGCTCGACGCTGTGGACTCGGTCGAGTGAGCGGTCGAACGACGCGATTCGCCCAATGCCAGTGCTCTCGGCCGAGGCGACGAGATACGCCTCAGCAAAGTCGACCCTGTCGATCTCGTACGCTTCGATGGCTCGCAACAACAGTGCAGGATCGACACAGACGACCGACTCGAACGCGACCAGTGACCTGACCGCCTGGGCCACCTGGCCTCGAGGCGTCTCGTAAAAGCACTCGAGCACATACACCGTCTCTGCCGCCGCCAGATCAGTCAGAAACAGGCCGGTCTCGGACTGGAGATAAGCCGTCGCGCGGGCGGCCATTTCTGGCGGGTCGCCTGTCAGGTGCCGAACGACGATGTTCGTGTCGAGGAAAGCGGTCACCTACGGGCTGCGGCTCGTGCCGACCTCGTTCTGCGGATCACCTCGTCCCACGCCACGTTGCGCTTGGCTGCGGGAACACTCACGGTGGCGGCTAGGTCCAGAAAGTTGGGCGTTTTGGCCAGGACGGCTCGGTTGCCCTCGACACGGAAAATCACCTCGTCCCCGTTCCTGATGCCGAGCGCGTCACGGACGACCTTCGGAACCGTCACCTGTCCCTTCGATGTCACCTTCGCCGCAACATCCACCACAGTTCTCCTTACATCTGCTCCTCTGTAAGGATACCGGAAAGTACGAGCCTTCCCGCGGGACATCCCCTAAACGTCGCCTGAACGGTCCCGACAAGCGTTGGTGAACGGTCCGATCCCCACAGACGCAATCAACCGGTCCGCCCCGAACTCGATCTTCCGGAGCCTGGAATACTCCTCAGGACGCGCTTGGCGGGCGGCGGCGGGCGGACCACGCTGTGCGGGATGTGCGCACCGCTAACGACAAGGCAAAAATGGTCCGGCGGCCCCATCAGCCCGCACCCAAGCAGCAAGGAGTCGACCGATGCCGCCTAAGCGAGGGTTCGTTCCCGAAGATCTGTGGGACCTGCGAACAGTTAGCGACCCCCAGGTGTCCCCTGACGGCTCCAAGGTGGCCTTCGTGGTCGGTACGCCCGATAAGGAGACCGACAAGCCGGCGACCAGGATTTGGGTGGCGCCAGCGGATGGCTCATCGGCGCGAGCCTTCACGGCGGGCCCGGAAGACAGCGCTCCCCGATGGTCGCCCGACGGGAAATGGCTGGCCTTTGTCGCCGAGCGCGGCCACGGGCCTCAGGTGCACGTGGTGTCGCTAGACGGAGGTGAGGCGGTCGCGCTTACAGAAATGCCATATGGGGCCTCCCAGCCGGCTTGGTCACCCGATGGCGGCCAGCTCGCCTTCGTCGCCAAGACCGGGGACTGGAAGAAGCCCGAGGACCGCAACGCCGTCGAAAAGAACGCGCCGAAGGTCATCACGGGCCTCTACTCCCGCTTCGACGGCACTGGCTGGTTCGACGTACGGCGGAGCCACCTGTTCGTCATCGAGGTGGACGGCGGCGAGCCGCAACAGCTCACCGACGGGGATTGGGACGACACTGACCCCGCCTGGTCACCCAGCGGGGACAGGCTCGCGTTCGTCTCCGACCGGTCGGCGACCCGCGTCGACGAGGTAAACCGCGATGTCTGGGTACTGCCGGTTGGTACCCGCCGCCGGCCGAAGCGCCTCACCCGCGGGCAGGGAACGGCTGCGTCACCGCGGTGGTCGCCGGACGGGGAGAACATCGCGTACATCGGCCACCAGAACAAAGACGGCGATTCCGCCCGGAACACACATCTCCTAGTCGTAGCGGCGGACGAACCGAAGCCGCCACGATCTCTCAGTGGGCCCTTGGACCGAACGGTATTCGGGCTTGACAGGGCGCCCGGGACTGCCCATGCGTGGACTGAGGACGGTACAGCTGTGATGTTCCTTGCTGGAGATCACGGGGCGATTTCGCTCTACCGCAGCGCGCTCGGAGCACTCGATGCGCTCGGCGACGGGCCGGGACCGGAGCGCGTCCTGGGCGGCGACCGGCAGGTCATCACGATGCACACCGCCGGCCCGACGATCGCCTTCGCCTCCATGTGGCCATCGAGCCCGCCTGAGATCTATTGCGCCGAAGCTGATGGCACGGGCGAACGGCGCGTGAGCAACGCCAATGCCGAGCTGAGAGGGCTTCGGCTGGCGCCGCTGCGGCGGTCGAGCCACATCGCTTCCGACGGCCAGCGCATCGAGTCGTTCGTGATGTACCCGGCTGGGTATGTGAAGGGCCAGCCCGTTCCTCTGGTCCTCGACATCCACGGCGGGCCTCACGGCTGGCATCCCCAAGTCGCCCTGCTCGGCCTCTACCAAGCACTCGCCGCCGCTGGCTACGTGGTGCTGCTGCCCAACCCTCGCGGCAGCCATGGCTACGGCGAGGAGTTCGCCCGCGCCTGCGTCGGCGACTGGGGCGGCGCCGATTTCCAAGACGTGATGGGAGCCGTCGACAAACTGGTCCACGCGGGGGTGGCCGACCCGGACCATCTTTATGTCACGGGGTACTCCTACGGAGGGTACATGACGAGTTGGACCGTCGGTCAAACCGATCGGTTTGCAGCGGCATGCGTGGCCGCGCCGGTCACGGACCTGACAACGATCTGGGGCACCACCGACATCCCTAATTTCGTCGAACACGAGGTCGGTGCCCTCCCCTGGATGCGGCCAGAGCTCTACGCCAAGCACTCGCCGATCACCTATGTTGCCAACGTCACGACACCCGTGATGCTGTTCCACTGGGAGGGCGACCTGCGCTGCCCGATCGGCCAGGCCGAGGAGTACTTCCAGGCGCTCCGCAAGCTCCGCCGTGAGGTCGTGATGGTCCGTTACCCGGGCGGTTTCCACATCGTCCGGTACCCCTCTCAGATGGTCGACTACCTCGAGCGGCACCTCGACTGGTTCGCTAGCCACTGACCGCCCCTAACATGCCAGCGAAGCCCGTGAGGGTGCCGTGGAATACCCGAGACGGAGAAATCGCATGCGGCGTGGTCGTTGGTACAAGTGGTCCGGCCTGACGCTGTCGGCTGTCCATTTCGTCTTGGCCCGGGTCGGCGTCTACAGGTGTGGGCGGTGCAAGGGCCCGCTCAATTACCGCTGGTGGTGTAAGCGTTGCAAGGCTTACCGCCTACCAGCCCGTTAGCCCGAAGATTTGAGCGTGCCTCCAGGCTTCTGAGCAAGGCGACCTTGATTGCCGGGCGGCTCCCGAAGACCAGTAGGAAGGCCGCCTCCCGGCTGAGGCGTTCAGCGGCGTCGCCAGCGAGGGCTGACCTACTCCCCCGGCTCACGGCCAGGACATGTGTTGCCCGGGCTGCCAGTTCAGAGGCTGCGGCCCGCGCCGCTGCCATGTGGGTGTCGTCGGCGGCGTCGAGCGTGGCCCGGCACTCGCGCAGTTCGTCGTCGAGTGGGGATGGGCCGAGCAGTGCGCAGCAGCGCCTGGCGACCCCGAGCGCAAAGGACCCGTTCAGCCGGAGGCGCATTTCGGGCTCCCGGGTCGCAATTTCGTAAGGCTGCGAGCCGATCAGGCTGTCGTTGCTGACGAACAGGCCGGCAAAGCCCAAGCGGACCGTGCGGGTCGCGTTGAGAGCGGACAGGTGCAGCGGCGTGACGGAGAGACCGCTCTGAGGGCGAGCGTCGAGGAGCAGCGAGACAACTGTCTCACCCTGCGGGCCCGCCGGGCCGCGGGCGAAGACGCAGATCACGTCCACGATCCCCCAACCGCTTACCCAGGGAGCCGCCCCCTCCACGAGCCAGCCGCCCGGAGCCGGCTTTGCGTGGAGTGCGGAAGGCCCCGGCAGCAACCCTGTGAGGGCCACACCGCCCTTCGTTTCGCCCCGGATAGTGCTGGCAAGCATCGCCTCGCGGATGATCACAGGCGTGGCGGGGTCGAGCATCGCGCCAAGGAGCCGGAAGTGCTGGGCCAGCAGGAACGTGGTGGGGAGGCAGCACGAGGCCAGCTCCTCCATGACGGCGCACATTTCGAGGTAGCCGAGGCCAAGCCCACCTTCGGCAACCGGGGCGAACATCCCGTACATCCCAGCCTCGGCGAGAGCGTGCAGGTGCTCGGTCGGAACGGCGTCCGAGGCATCGACGGCTTCCGCGTCGGCGAGCAGCAGGGAGCTCAGCCGCGACAAACGCTCTGCCAGGTCGTCGCCGGGCACAGCTGTTGCTGCTGCCGGGCGCTCAGGAGGCTCGCTCATGAGGCGGTAGGCACCGTCAGCGGGGGTACCGTGGTGCTCGGGACCGTCACCTGCCCACCAAGGCCGCCGCCGCCCGAGGCTGCGGACGAGCCGGTGGAGACCGGGTTCCCAACCCCTCGGACCAGGTGGAGCAGCACCTCCAGTGTCCCGGTGCTCTGCGTAGTGACGAAGCCGCCGATACTCGGGTTGGAGATGTCCCAGTTGGCGAACACGATCGGGACGTCGGCCAGCACGTAGACCGCAGTGCTACTGGTTACCTCCAACGAGACTGGAAAGGTGACCGACTTGGTCACGCCGTGCATCGTAAGCGTGCCGGTTGCCGTGTACTGCTTCGAACTGCCAGCAACAAGACCGCTGGCAAAGGAAATTGGCTCAGTCAGGACCAATTTGGCTGTCGGGTAATCGCTCACGTCCATGATGCGCCCGTCGAACTGAGCGTTCCTCTCGCTCTGGTCGCTAACGACGCTCGCCATGTTGACGGTGAACGACGCCTTGGTCACCGACTTGCCGCCGATGGTGACCGACCCCCAGATCTCCCCTGTCCGGCCGACCGCTGTCGAGTTCTGGCCAATCAGGACCTCCTGGACCCGGTACCCGGCCACCGAACCTGCTCCTACGTTCCAGGTGCCGGCGAGCTTGGTCATATCGACGGTGGCGCCGGATTTCGCGCTCCCAGCGGAAGCGCCCTGTCCCTTGGGTAAGACGAGCTTGGCCGGCGCCGGCCCCTCGATGAAGTGGATAAAGACGTAGGGGCCCCCGACGGCTAGGACCACGACCACGATGACGCCGGCGATGAACCACTTACGGAACCTACGAACCATGCTGATCACTGTGGTCTCCTTTTATCACGGCCCGCAGGCACCCAGCTACAGCTGGGCGAAGCATCACCGTCACACGTGCCCATACTGCTCAGGCAACCTCAACGAAGCCTTAACTCATGCTGGGGATCGCCCGGGACCAGACCGGGGAGCGCCTGCGACCGGGGAGCGCCTGCGACCGGGGAGCGCCTGCGACCGGGGAGCGCCTGCGACCGGGGAGCGCCTGGGCGGCTGTTGCGCTCCTGTAACCGCGCCCTCGTTATAACGAGGTTATGAACAAACCGCCGAGCCCACCAGTCCCGCTAGGACGACGACGAGCTCCCCTGATCGGCGTATTGATAGCGAGCGGCGCCCTGCTCGTAGCCGCCTGTGGGAGCAGCCCGAACAACGCCGCTGTAGCCCACCTCGGGAGCACGACGACAACCAGCGCGGCAAGCTCGCACGGCAGCTCACCGCCAGCCAATGTCGCTGGTCCGAGCGGCGGCTCAGGGCCGAGCGGCGGCTCGGGGCCGGCGGGCTCGGGGTCGCATTCAAGTTTCTCCATGAACCTTGGCGGCAACACGGCCGACGCGCTGGCGTTTTCGAAGTGCATGAGGTCCCATGGGTTACCGAACTTCCCCGAGCCCAACGCCCAAGGCGTGATCCAAGGCAGCGGTCTCGACCCCAGCTCGTCGACTTTCCAAGCCGCCGGGAACGGCTGCCGGCACTTATTGCCCAACGGCGGCCAGCCCACGCCCGCCGAGCAGGCGACGGCCCTGGCGCAGGCGCTCAAGTTCTCGCAGTGCATGCGCTCGCACGGGATTAGCGACTTCCCGGACCCTCAGTCCGTAGCAGGCGGCGGCATCCGCATCGCTATCCGTAGCGGTCAGGGCAGCAACCTCAACCCTAACAATCCCCAGTTCCAGGCGGCCCAGAAGGCGTGCCAGAGCATCACGGGCGGCGGCCCGTTCGGCGGCCCCGGCTGATCGGCCCCGGCTGATCGGGCCCGGCTGATCGGGCCCGGCTGATCGGGCCCGCGGGTCACGGGGGCGGGAACTCTGCGGCAACCGCTCCTGCGCAGGAGTGCCCTGGTTAGCCCTACGCCGGTCCGATGTGGCCGACGGTGCTCGGCCAGCGCACGAACTCCCGCAACCATGCCTCGCATTCTGCGGCTGGCAGAGGACGTGCCAGGTAATAGCCCTGAGCTGCTTGGCAACCGAGGCTGGCGAGGCGGTCCAAAGTGGCCTTGTCCTCGACACCCTCGGCCGTCACCGTACGGCCAAGACTGCGGGCGAGCTCGATAGTCGACCGCACGATCGCCTCGTCGCCTTTGTCGCGGATCATCTCCTTGACGAAGGAACGGTCGATCTTCAGCTCGTTGAACGGCAGGTGCTTCAACCGGCTGAGCGACGAGAAGCCCGTGCCGTAGTCGTCGATCGAGAGGCGGACGCCAAGTTCTTGCAGGCTCTGCATAGCCCGCTGCGAGCTCTCGGGATCGATCGCCATGGACGACTCGGTGAGCTCCAGGGTGAGCGCCCCGGGCTTCATGCCCGCTCGGTGGAGCGACCGCTCAACCCGGTCGTACACCTTGGTGCCTGTGAGGCTCTTGGCAGACAGGTTCACTGCGACCCCTAGGCCAGGCACGAGCTCGCGCCAGGTCTTGAGCTGGGTCAGGGCTGTCTCGAGCACCCACCACGTCAACGGGTCAATAAGCCCGGCGTTCTCGGCAACGGGAATGAACTCCACGGGCGAGATCGGTCCGAACTGCTCGTGGTTCCAGCGCAACAAAGCCTCACAACCGAGCACCTCCCCCGTGCCGAGCTCCACCACTGGCTGGTACCAGAGGTCGAGGCCGTCCTCGTCGAGAGCCCGGCGCAGCTCGGTGGCGAGAGTGAGCCTCCGGAGTGTCGAGCGGTCCTCGGCAGGGTCGTAGTAGCGGACCCCTCCCCCGGCTTCCTTCGCCAGGTACATGGCCACGTCGGCGTGGCGCAGCAGGTTGGTTGCTTCACGCGACCGGCCGTGACGCGGGGCTAGCGCGACGCCCATGCTCGCCCGTATGTCCAGCATGAGGCCCTCGACAGCGAGCGGCTGATTGATACTGGACATGACCTGGTGTGTCGTCGCTTCGACGTCAAGGTGGTCACTGGCCGAGCAGAGCAGGACTGCGAACTCGTCGCCGCCCAGGCGCCCCACGAGGCTCTGGCGCCGGAGAAGCTCATCAGCCGCCTCCCCACCTCCCGCAAAACGGCGTCGCCCGTCACATGGCCGAGGGTGTCATTGACCTCTTTGAAACCGTCGAGGTCCATTAGCAGCACTGCGACCTCGCCCGCCGTGTTCGTCTCAAGAGAGTCTGCGAGCCGTTCGCGGAAGGCAACCCTGTTGGGCAGCCCGGTCAGCGAGTCGTGGTAGGCCTGATGTTGGCGGACTTCAATCTCATGGCGCAGCTGCTCCAGCAGGTTGCTGCTTCGAAGCGCCACGCCGGCATTTGCCGCGAGTGCCTCGAAGAACCGCAGGTCAGTGGGGCTTAAACCCCTCCTGTTGGAGGGTCGGTCCGCAACCAGCAGGTAACCAGCCTTGGGGTCTTCACGCTGGAGCGGGGCAACAAGAGCTTCGCCGATCCCTTGCTCCTTCATGGCCGTCGCCACGTCCTGGTCTTCGGACCGAGGGTTGAAGCAGCATCGGGCCTCGCTCCCCGACGAGCACGTCCAGACCCGGAAATAGTGGCGCCTTCTGCGAAGATGCGGAGCGTCTTCCCCGTCTAGTGAGCAGCGCAGGACCAGCTGGTCCAACGGCGAACCCAACGGAATTACCAGCTCAGCTCTACCCAGCCGAAAGAGCGTACGAGCCTCTTCGACGACGGTGATCATCACGTCCTTGACCCTCCGACAGGCCGCTCAGTCGACGAGTGAAGTCGTACAGCTTCTCAAGGTTCGCGTAGCGCTGCCCGGAGACGACGGTTGCTCGGTATGCGAAGTTCGTCGCCAAAGCAATGGCAGCGAAAAGGGCGATCCCCCAGGTGTTGACCCAAACCATCGAAACGGCCACCAACCCGAACGCGGTACATACCGCGATATATAGCCCGGCCTGGAAAGCATCGGCAGCAGCGGCGGGCGTCGCCAACGTTTGTCCACAGAACGCCATCATAGCCAGGACTAGCACCAAATCGGCCAAGCAAATGAAAGTCACCGTCCCTGCGCTGACGAGCCAACCGAGCCCCCCTACAGGCGACCGTTTGCCGAGCCAGCGGTCGTAGATGAGGATCCCGGTGCTTACCGCGAGCAGGTAGACCGATCAACGTGGCGATGGTCTTGAAAGGCGGCCGCTTCCTCTGAATGAGCGCGGCTGTAAGCCCGATACCAACCGCTGCGAGGGCCGGCCCCGGCCTCAGGAACACGACGCCGATGAGAACAGGTATCTCTGAGAGGCTGACCACGAGATGCATCTTGCGGGTTTGGACATGAACAGCGTGAGCGCTGCTCGCCCACACACCGAGCGCGACCACAGGCCAGAGGACCAATCGATCGCCACCGACTGGCTTGAGTCTCGCTATCTCCTCGAAGTACAGGAGAACGAGCAGACCGGCTAAGGCACTGACAGCCGCAAGGGCGCGCAAGGTGGAGGTCTGACTCGTCGGCCCACTCGGTTTGGCGCGCTCGCCAGCTTCCCTGCTCATCGGGTGGCCTTTCGAGGACTGGGGGCAACTGCCATCCCAGGTTTCGGTCAACCTGAGCCCTTGCTGTAGCTCTGGGCCGCCTCAGGGCGCCGCATTTTCTTCGTTCTGCGCGTAAGGACTGGCGCGGAGACGCGCAAATGAGGCAGAATCGGAAATGTGCGAACCCGGCAACCGTGTCAGCTCCTCGAACGCCGCTGCTGCGAGCCAGTCCCGCCTGCGTTTCTTTTGTCCACTATGCGCCTTTCGGGCGCTCCTACTGAGGGGGGGTGGCGCATGCGTCGCGTCTGGCTTCCTGCTTAATTTGTGATCGAACTCATGACGGCTTGAAGTGCTTCCACGCAATCGAGGAGCGGAATGGTTTCTCGCGGTTGAGAGGCCCCATAGTGTAGTCGCGTTCGTGGTTTGAAGCGTTGAGCAGTGCGGCAGTCTAGTGTCTTGAAGCGTTTCGGTTGTTCGCGCCCCAGAACTAGTTAGCGGTGGGTGGTCTGGGAGTGCCCGGGGTAGACTCATTTTTTGGGTCCATGGACACGGGTCCGGGCTAGGGGTCCGCTCTATCTTTTCGCTGGTCGACGAGGGGGTCCGCTCGGTGGATTGTTGGCACTGCGGGACTGGGGTACGCGCCGGAGCACGGTTCTGCGGTACCTGTGGCGCTTCGCTCGAGGGCTGTTGTCGCGCCTGCGGCGCCCGGTTGGCCTCGCGACCGCTTTTGCGATCAGTGTGGTGTACCGACGGCCCATCGACGCCCCATCGCCTCTGGCAGTGCCCCGCCCTTTGGTGGTCATGGCACCTGAGCGCCTTTCTGGGACTGAGCGCAGAGTGTGCTCGGTGCTGTTCGTAGACCTGGTTGGCTTCACTCCATTCTCCCAGGACAGGGACCCTGAAGACGTTCGGGAGCTTCTCTTGCGTTACTTCGACGCCGTACGCACAGTCGTGCCCGCTATGGCGGAGTCGTAGAACAGTTCATCGGGGACGCTGTGGTCGCATTTGGGGGGCGCCACGAGCTCACGAGAGCGATGCTGAGCGGGCGATTCGAGCGGCACTTGACGTTTTGCAGACGGTCGGGTGTGCTCGGGGGCGAGATGGACGAGGAGTTGAGCGCTCGTGCCGGGGTGGTCACCGGCGAAGTCGCAGTCAGCTTTGCTTCCGACGGCGGCGCTATGGTGGCAGGCGACGCTGTGAACACCGCAGCGCGCGATCCAGGCCGCGGCCGATCCGGGACTGTGTGTTGGTGGACGAGGCGACGCGACGCCTAACGGCATCCGCCATCGCTTTTTCCGACGCCGGGATGCACACGTTGAAGGGCAAATCAGAACCGGCTCAATTGTGGCGAGCCATCCGGGTCGTCTCCGGCCTCGCCGGATCTCAGCGCCTGTTCGGCTCGAGGCGCCGCTGTGCGGCCGTGATACCGAACTTCGGGCACTCAAAGAGTTGTTCCACGGATGCGTCGACGATGACCAGGCCTCGTTTGGTCCTGGTGAACGGTCCGGCAGGCGTAGGCAAGTCCCGTCTTGGTTGGGAGCTTGAAAAGTACGTCGACGGCCTAGCTGCCAAGGTGCTGTGGTACCGCGGCCGCTGCTCCTCCTACGGGGACGGAGTTGCTTTCTCGGCGTTGGCAGAGATGGTGCGCCAACGTTTCGGCGTCGCCGAGGAAGATCACGACGGCGAGTCGCTCGGACAAGCTTGAAGAGGGCTTGGCCCGCTTTGTTCGGTCGACCCAGCGGAGCGGAATTACGTAGGCATCCGACTGGGCCGGTTGCTGGGACGTGCCGGTCGAAGGCGACCCGGGCACTCTGCTGACCCCCGACGATCTGTTTGCGGGGTGGCGCGCCTTCTTTGAGCATCTCGCCGAGATTGCTCCAGTCGTATTGGTGGTCGAGGACGCCCACCATGCCGACCCGGCGCTACTGGACTTCTTGGACCACCTGGTGGACTGGGCCTCCGACGTCCACTGTTCGTGGTCGTGCTAGCGAGGGTTGAGATCAGCTGGAACGGCGCCGACTTCGGTTCAGGCCGCAACCGGACCCTCCTGTCCCTCGCCCCACTCAGATGCGGAAGCGATGGGCACCCTGTTGGAAGGTCTAGTCCCGGGTTTACCCTCGGCTGCAGCCTCAGCCGTCGCCGACCAGGCCAAGGGCTCCCACTGTTCGCCGTCGAAACGGTCCGGTCGCTCGTCGATCGTGGCGTGTTGTCGCGGTCGCCAGCAATGGCTACGAGGTGGCGGGCGATCTTGCAGCCCTAGCAGTGCCGGACACCTTACACGGGTTGTTGGCTGCACGGCTCGACTGCGTTGGACCAAGACGTCCGCTCTGCTGGTCGCTGACGCTCCGTTCTCGGGACGATTTTTCAGCCGAGGCCTTGTCGCCGTCTCGGGCAAGACCGGAGGCCAAGGTGCGAGCTGGGTCTAGCCGAACTCGTCCGGCGTGAAGTACTCCAGGTTTCGACGTGACAGGCTCTCACCACAGCGAGGCGACTACCGATTCGCCCAGGAAATGTTGCGCCAGGTCGCTATGCCGACGTTCGCGCGTCGGGATCGCAAAGTCCGCCACCTGGCGGTCGCCGACTACCTGCGTTCGACCTTCGCAGACGACGGAGAAGAAGTGATGGACGTGGTGGCTCGCCACTACCTCGACGCTCTGCAAGCGGTCCCATCTGACGCCGACGTGGACCAAATACAACTCCTAGCCGATTGCCGCCTTGGTCCGCGCTGCCGAGGGTGCCGAACGGGCTGGCGCTCCTGGCCGCGCGGCTGCCCTTTTTGGAAGCGCGGCGGAGCTACACGAACAAGATGGCAACGCCGCTGCTGCTGCCCGGTATGGGAGCAGGCAGCGGAGGCATGGATAGCTGATACAAGTCGCCGTGAAGGTCTAAATGCTGCCGAACGTGCGCGGGCTCTCCACGAACGACTCGGTGACCAACGGTCGGCTGCTCGAGCCCGCACTCTCGCGGGTAAGGGCCTACGCCTTGAAGGCCGCCACTGTGAGGCACGCGAGCATCTTCAGGTCGCGCTGGCCCTGCTACGGCCCGAACCAGCAACGGATACCGTGAACGCACTGCTACGAGCTGGCCTGCCTGGAGGCCTTCGACGGTGGGAGCGCAGCGGGTGACCTTTTCTCCGAAGCGCTCAACCTAGCTCAAGGTCTCGATGTTGGCGACACGATGCTATCTCACCTGTTCGTCGCCAACGGCATCCACTGTTGGATAACCAACCGGGCCGTTGAAGGTGACAGCAACCTCAGGGAGGCTGCGTACCTCGCGGAGCGAGCTGGAAACACTCTCCAGATCGCCGATGCCCTTGCCAATTTGGCAGGCGGTCAGGTCGCGCGCAGTCCACAGGAAGCAGCAACTCACGCGGCAGCAGCTATCGACCAGGCCCGCAGGATCGGCAATCATCGCATAGTCCAGCTCGCGACAACGAACCTCGCATTTGCGTCTGTTGTTGCTTGGGCGCTGGGACGAAGCCGCGCAATGGCTTGGCAACGCAACGGAAGTGAACGGCCCCCCGGTTATGCGCTATCTCGCTGGTGTGCGTGGGTTCCTCTATGGCTTGCGGGGGAACCCGGTCAACCCCGGCGACGCCATCGCCGGACTGGCCGGGTTTTCAGACAGCGAAAACGTTCAAGATCGGGCATTCCTCTCCACCGCCCGTGCTCTGGTGGAGTTTGCATCGGACCGTCCGGTCGAGGCCCTCGACTACGCCCGAGCTGCTCTCGCCCAGGTCGAGAAGCTGGGGCTGAACTGCGAGTACCTCGTGTTCGCCTGGCCGGTCGCCAACGACGCAGCTAAGGCTTTGGGCGACCGCGAGGCCATGGAGGACCTATTGAGCCTGTTCGAGGCCCATCCAATAGGTCACCTCCCACCCCTACTGCGGGCGGAGCGGGCGCTGACGAAGGCGCATCTTGCTGTAACCCCGGGCGAGCCGGGCTCGGCGATAGTAGAAACTGAGTTCGCCGAAGCGGTGGCGGCCTTCCGGCGCGCAGGTAGCCCGTGGCACCTGGGCCGGGCGCTGGCCGATTATGGCGGGTACCTCGCCGCATGCGGTCAGCCGGAGGCCGCCGGCGCGGCCCTTGACGAGGCGGCGGCGATCGCAGAGCGTCTCGGGGCGCGCCCGCTCGCACTCCGTGTCGCATCGGTCCGGACGAGCGACGGACAATGGCCTACGAGCAGCGCTTTGGGGACCCGCGTCCTTGCCGATTGATGCCGATTGATGGCGATTTTCTGCCCCGCAAGGCACCAGATTTTCATGGCGGTAATCGATCTGGCTCAGAAAAGTCCACATCACTGACGCTGGTGCAAAGAAATCGACGTTTCGGTGACCGATCGGGCGATCGCGAAGCCACGTTTGCGGTTTTCGGCACAGCAATGCCTCCGTTGGCTCGCCGTCGCGGCCCGGCGCGGCCCGCGCGGCGCGGCGCGGCGCGGCCCGGCCGAGTACGCTAAACGCGCGTGACAGACCTCGCCTCGATGAACAGGCACGACCTCGCCGGAGCCGTTGCCGTGGTCGTGGCCCTCGCCCTAGTGATCTACGCGTGGATCAAGGTGATGGCCAAGGCCGCGAAGGTGGCTATGTTCTTCTTCCTCGTTGCCGCTGCCGCCGTAGTGGTCGCAGTCCTGCTGTTCACCCGGGCCATCTGAGTAGCCCCGGGCCATCTGAGTAGCCCCGGGCCCGCCTGAGGAGCCACTCCCCTCCCCTCCGCTGCCGCTTCGCAGCCATCATCCGTCGCACCGGCCACCAGCGGCCCCCTGATCTGGTAGCGCTTTCGTAATGTTCTGGCTCATCAGGACCCCGGCGAGGTAGGGTCTAGGCAGGTCTTTGCGCACAAAGTAGTGGTGCCAGGCCGTGCCATTTGACAAGCAAGAAAGAGAGGCCAACCCACCATGGCATACGAGATTTCCCACGTACATGCCCTCGAGATCCTCGACTCCCGGGGCCGCCCGACCCTCGAAGTCTCTCTGCAGCTCGCTTCGGGCGCACACGGGATCGCAGGTGTGCCCTCCGGCGCCTCGACCGGGACCCGCGAAGCTGTGGAGCTGCGCGACGGTGACCCCAAGCGGTTCAAGGGTGCCGGCGTCACCAAAGCGGTAGGCAATGTGAACGGCGAGATCAGCAAGCTCCTCTCCAGCCGTTCGTGGAAGAGCCTCGAAGAACTGGACCAGGCGGTCATCGAGCTCGACGGCACGGAGAACAAGAGCCGTCTCGGGGCTAACGCTACGGTCGGAGTTTCTATGGCGGCGGCGCGGGCCATGGCCCAGGCGGACGGCAAGCCGCTGTACCGCTGGCTTGCCCCAGATGAGAGCCTGCTCCGGCTCCCGGTCCCCAGTTTCAACGTGATCAACGGCGGTGCACACGCCCAGAACGAGCTCGAGTTCCAGGAGTTCATGCTCTCCCCCCTCGGGGCACCGAACTTCGCCGAAGCGCTGCGAGCGGGTGCCGAGGTCTACCAGACCCTGAAGGGCCTGCTCAACTCACGCAAGTACTCCACGGGGCTGGGTGACGAAGGCGGTTTCGCTCCCGACCTGTCCACGCCAGAAGAGGTCCTCGACCTGCTCGTGGAGGCGATCACGGCCGCCGGCTACACCCCTGGGCGGGACGGCATCGCTATCGCCCTCGACCCGGCGTCGTCAGAGATGCTCGGAGCCGACGGCACCTACCGGTACTCCACCGGCACGCGCCTCAGCACCGACGAGATGATCGACCGTTACGACGTGCTTACGACTAATTACCCCATCTGGTCGGTCGAAGACGGCCTGGGTGAGAACGACTGGGACGGTTGGGAAAGATTGACAGCACGCCTTGGCCAGCGCATCCAGTTGGTAGGCGACGACATCTTTGTGACCAACCCCTCCATAATCCGCGAGGGGATTGCCCGCAAGGCCGCCAACTCTGCGCTCATCAAGCTCAACCAGATCGGCACGGTCAGCGAGACCCTCGAAGCCATCGCCGTGTGCCGGGCCGCCGGCTTCACCCAGTTCGTATCGCACCGCTCCGGCGAGACGACAGACACCTTCATCGCCGACCTCGTGGTCGCCAGCGGGTGCGGCCAGATCAAGACCGGTGCGCCGGCCCGTGGAGAACGGGTGGCCAAGTACAACCGCCTTGTCGTCATCGAAGCAGAGGTACCCGGGCTTCCTTACGGTCTGCCGGCCCGCGGCTAGCCCAGGGCTACGCTCCCGCCCGCAGCCGCTCGCTCGCTCCCAACAGAGGGCGGGCGGCTTCGAGCAGCCAATCGAGGCTCCGGCGTAACTGCTCGGGCGATCTGTCGAGGGCGATGTCGCCGTCAACGTCGGTGATCGCGCAACCCAGCACGAACAGAAGATCGTCCAGCCCTTCCACGTTCCTCCGTGCGACGATCAGGTCTGACTCGGCCAGCCCGAGGTCCCGTGCTCGTTTGCGGGCTTCGAAGTCGCGCTGGCGGCAGCTGCGCCGGCAATACCTCCGCGGGCGACCCGCGCCCGTGGCCTGCTCGACCGGATTGCCGCACCAGGCGCAGGATGGGTGTTTCGTCACAGTGACAAAATAGCATCCGCCCTGCTCGGAGCGCCATGATTTGCGCTGCGGCGCCGAAGTTGTACTTTGGTGCGGTGGCCCGCCGCATCGAGATCGAGCTCACAAGCGCGCGGCCCGACGGCACCTGGACCTGGCGTGCCGCGGGTGCACTAAACCCGCGCGGGACTCTCGATGCTGCTCTTCTTTATGGTGGGGCAAAATCAGGCGACGTCGTGCGTGCCGAGGCGGAGTTCGGCATCGAGGGCATCACCGTTGTCTCGGTCGAGCCCCCCCGTGCTGCCGAGGGTTCGGACCCGAACCGCATCGAGCTCATCGTGGCCCCAGTCACTGCCGGAGTCACCACGCAGCTCGCAAGCACCCGTTCCCGGAGCGGCCCAGAACGTGGCGACCGCGGCTCCGACAGGCGCCGCGACGACCAGGGCGGTCCGCGGAGACCAGCTCGCCCGTCCCAGCGGCCCGGCGCTCCCGCGCACGGCGACGACAATGGCAGAGGCGCCCGCTCCCCCGAGGGCGCTGGCGCTGCCCGCCCCGAGCGGCCGGCGCCTGACAGACCGAGACGTCCTGAGCGCCCGGCCCGTCCGCGTGCCGACCGGCCTGAGCGTTCTGACCGGCCTGAGCGTTCTGACCGTCCGGAGCGCCCGGTGCCAGTCAACGCCGACGGCTCCGAGAGGACCGCAAGGCCACCCAGGCCATTCGGCGGTCCAGGGCGAAGCGGGCCAGGCCGGCCACCCCGGGAGACCAGCGGAGCCGTTGGCGCCGGTACCGGCCCAGGTACATCTGGCCAGCGCGAACGAAGAGATCGCGGCAACGGGACTGGGCAGGCTTCTGGAGCCCATCGCCAGAAGCGCCTCAACCCGGGCAATGCCCATCGCACCACGATGCTCGAGAGCTTGTCTGGCGAAGAGCAGGCCATCGCCCAGCAGCTTCTGCGTGGGGGCATCCCAGCAGTTAGGACGGCTCTTCATTTCGAGCGGGAGCGGGCGCGCGAGGAGGGCCGGCCCGAGCCGAGCACCGAAGGCGTCATGTCTCTGGCCGAGTCGCTCGTGTCCCGTGTCAAGGCCGCCGAGTGGCGGGATAAGGCGGAGTCTGCGATCAAGGCCGGCGACGAGCTGGCAATGCGTGACCTGCGGTCGCTCGTAAGCGTTTCGGACGGGGCCCGCGACGAAGCGTCGCGCGAACTGGTAGTCACCTTGCGCGAGCTGCTCGAACGCCGGGTCGAAGAGCACCGCGTCTCGTGGGCCAACGACGTAGCCAAGAACCTCGACCAGGGCCAGGTGGTGCGCGCCCTGCGCCTGTCCAGTCGGCCTCCTGACGCCACGACACGCTTCTCAGCCGAGCTCGCCACGCGCCTTCGCGACGCCGCGAGCGCCGCTCTGTCTGCAACGACGCCGCCCGAACAGTGGCTGGCGTTGCTCCAGGGCGTCATCGAAAGCCCGGTCCGGCGCACGGTCAAGCCCGCCGGCCTCCCCGCCAACCCGAGCGCCGAGCTGCTGGCAACCGCCCGCCGCCATTGCGGCCAGGTGCCTGGCTTGGCACCCCTCCTCGGCATCAGTGTCCCCCCGCCCCCGGGCCCGGTTCGCTCGAACGTCCCGATGAAGGCTCCTCCTCGCCGCCCCACGCGCCCGCCAAAGCCGAGCCGCCCAGTTGAGGCCGGTCGCCCCGCTCGCGGCGCTACCGCTGCGGCTCCGCCGGCTGCAGCCACCGCAACGGCAACGGCTACGGCTGCGACTGTGGCACCGGAGAACGCAGACGAGCTAGCGGCCGCCGAAGCCGCGGCCGAATCCCTAGCAGATGAGGCGGTCGCCGAAGCGGTCGCCGACGTACTCGCCAGGGAGATGCCGGCCGAGCTCCTGGGTAACGAGCTGGCAGCTGAGGCGGCGGCGTCGCTCGAAATCGCCGCTGTGGACGCTGCCGACACTGTCGATGTCCCGAACATGGTTGCAGCGGAGGCCGAAGTAGCCGAGGCTGCGGTAGCTGACGCAGAGCCCGAGGCTGCGGTAGCTGACGCAGAGCCCGAGGCTGCGGTAGCTGACGCAGAGCCCGAGGCTGCGGTAGCTGACGCAGAGCCCGAGGCTGACGCCTCGGACGCCGAGGTGGCGGAGCCTGAGGTAGCTGAAATGCCTGAGCTCGACGTGGCGGAGGCCGAGACTGCCGAGCTGGGCCATGACGGGCCTGAAGTGAGCGACGATGCCTACGATGCGGCGGACCTGGCCAGGCTGGACGAGGTCGACCCCTCCCCCGCCGGCGAACCAGCAGCCCTCTGAGCCGACCTATCTCGCGCCGACTGAGGCGCCAAGTTGGACCTAGCTGGGGAATGACCAGGAGGCGCTGAATGCTTACCCGAGCCGGCCGTTCTCTACTTGGGTGGCAACCCGTGTCGCTGGCGGCGGTAGTCGCGCTCGGGTTGGTCGCAAGTGCCGTCCCGGCTGCTCCCCTTTCGGCCTCTGTCCACCCGTTCGTCTCGAGCGGGGAATCTGGAGCCGTCCCGGTTGGCGACCTGCTGACCTACGACTACGACAACAGCCGTTCAGGACATGACCCGGCCGAAATAGCAATGACGGGTTTGTCGGCGGCACCGGCCTGGAACGACGACTCCCTTGACGGTGCCGTCTTCGGGGAGCCGCTGGTCTACGGCTCTTCAGTCTATGTGGCCACTGAGAACGACACCCTGTATGCCATTGCAGCCACGACTGGCCATGTCCTCTGGAAGCTTCATGTGGGCGCCGCTGTAAGCCTGTCGGTGGTCGACTCCGCGCCCACCCTGAACTCGGGCTGCGGGGACATCAATCCCCTGGGGATCACGGGGACCCCAGTGATAGATCCTTCCAACAACGAGATCTTTCTTGCTGAAGAGACCGAGACTGATGGCCGCGCCGACTGGGGGCACATCCAGCATTGGCTGGTGGCGATCTCGCTCGCCACTCACCAAGAGCTCTGGCATCGCGACATCGACCCACCGCACGGCAACAACGGCAGGTTCTATTACATCCCCGCAGAACAGCAGCGCCCTGCGGTCACCCTTTTCGACGGCCGCTTGTACGTGCCCTTCGGAGGTCTCATTGGAGACTGCGGGCAGTACCACGGATATCTGGTCGACCTAGCCGAGTCAGGCAAGGGCCCCTTGCGGAGCTACCAGGTCCCCGCCCAGCGCGAGGGTGCCATATGGGCGACAAATGGCAGCTTGGTCTCGCCGCAGGGAGACCTGTACGTGGCGACCGGCAACGGGAGCTCCAGCAGCATTGCCCAATATGACGAAGGGAACTCGGTGGTCGAGCTCTCGCCGTCGCTGGCACGCCTGGGGTCCTGGGCACCGAGCAACTGGGTGCAGCTGAACGACGAGGATTGGGACCTGGGATCGGGCGGTCCCCTTCAGGTGCCGGGTACCTCGCTGCTTTTCGTTGCCGGCAAACCGGCGCAAAACGCGAGCTACGGGTACCTCATGAGGGAAGACCACCTCGGGGGGATCGGGAAGGGTGCCTTCACCGGGCAGGTATGCACCAGCGGCGGAGTTTTCGGTGCTGACGCCTCGGACGTACTGGGTAGCGGGAACAACGCACGCGTTCTCATATACGCCCCTTGCGGGGGTGGCACGGTGGCGCTCCAAATCGACGCGTCGACGATGTCCTTCAAGAGGGTGTGGTCTTCGACAGGCTCGCCCAATGGGCCTCCGATCGTCGCAGCAGGGCTGGTATGGGCGCTCGACTGGGACAACGGAAAGCTCTACGGCATGAACCCGGGTAGCGGCCAGACGGTGGTGCAGCGTGCGACCGACTCGCTCAACCATTTCGCCACCCCGGGTGTGGGAGACCAGATGCTGCTGGTACCTACCCAGGGAGGGGTTGAGGCGTTCCACATCTCAGTCTGAAGGCCAGACCTGTTGCACCGACGGTCTCCAGCGGTGATGATCTTGCCCGTCTACCAGCGGTCCAGGCACCCAACTGCCGCGTTCACCGGCGTCTGGTCCACCTCTATTCGAAAAAGCGCATAAAAGTGGACGAGGCGATCGGCGAGCGTCGAAAAATGGATCAGACGGCGCATCTTTGCAGGGGCTTGGAGCGCTTTTTGCTCGTCGCGTGCAGCGGAGCTAGCTGATCAGGCCGGCGGGAGCGGCCGGTGCATCACGAGTAAGCGCGCTGTGAAGCGGCCAGCCTCGAAAAAGCTCTTCACGGCCCGGCTCCCAGGGAGCGCGTTGGCATCGACACCGATGCAACCCTGCCCCACGCACCAGCTGACCATGTGATCGGCCATCGCCCTGCCAACCCCACGCCGGCGGACAAGAGGGTCAACGTACAGATCCCGTACCGACCCCACGCGCTCCCCGTCCGATAGCTCCAGCAGGCAGCAAGTGCCGTACCCGACGACATTGCCGCCACCACCAGCACCGGCCGCAGGAGCGCCGGCCGCAGGAGCGCCGGCCGCAGGAGCGCCGGCCCCCCCGACGACATCGCCGGAGCTCTCAGCGCCGTCCACTCCCCCATCCAGCGACCCGACCACGACCAACTGTCCAGGATCTGTGAGCTGCCGGCGGAACGAGCTCTCCAGCGATCCGTCACGCCCGTTCAGGCCGATCAGGACTCGGCCGCCCCTCATCACGCTCAACTCGCCCACCGCGGCGGAGTACAGCTCGACCAGGCGCTCGATGTCGCCTTCAAGGGCAAGCCGGGCGCAAGCTGACGCTGCTCCGGGTAGGGGCGTCAACCCAGGAGCTGTTCGGCTCGGGCGAGTATCGTGCGGCGCGCTCTCGTAGCGGCCTCGTACGCCCGCACAGCCGCCACCTCGTCGCGGGACAGCCCCGCCAGGCGCTGGACCACCTGGGGCGCCGACAGCGAGTCATAGCTGTGTATCGCCAGCTCGGACGCCACATGTTTTTGCGGTGCGTGGGCGTTGCGGTGCCGGCCCACGTTGGAGCGGGAGTTCGGCAACGGGACGACCACGGCTACAGGGGCATCCTGCGCGGAAAGCTCGTCAGGCGCATCGAGCTCGTCAAGCGGGTCAAGCAGGTCAAGCAGGTCAAGCTCTCCCACCTCGAGGGGGGCGCTCCTTGTCGAAGCCGGAGCCTTGTGGGTGGACGCGGCGGGTCTGGGCGAGCTGAACGGGCTGAAGGGGTTGGCGCCTGGCGTCGTCACGATCCCGACAAGTTGGCGGTAGCCCTGCTTCACGGCGAGCTGTCCGACCGTCCGGGCCAGGACCATCTGCGGGCCAAGCCGGGAGCGGCCCTTGCGGGCTAGACCAGGCACCGCCTCTGCGACGCTGAGAGCCAGGCCCAATGGGGCATAAAACGCCAGGTCCAGGACACGTTCGGCCGTGGACTTGTCGGCATCGGGCAACATGCCACCAACGTAGCGCTCACTCGGCCAAATTCCTTCACTGCCACGTCGTGGGACTCGTCCTCGGCAGTGACGAAAGTCCTAAGGCCCATGTCCAGGCCTGATACTCGCTGGAGGGCCTACACGAATGAGCGGTTGGCCTCCGAGGAAGCGGTGGCCCCAAGAGGAAGCAGTGCCCTCAGACGGGAGAAGAGGGAGCGGCGGCCTCAGACGCAGTCACGACAGAGCTGGCGTTCCCTGTCGGCGAGCTGGCTCTGGTGTTTCACGAGGAAGCAGGACTGGCAAACGAACTCTCCAGGTTGCTTCGGCAACACGCGCGTCGCCGACTCCCCACGTTCGTCGCCTTCAGCCCCCTCCTCCTCCTCTTCCTCCTCGTCCTCGTCTTCATCGGTCTCCGATACGACGAGGCGCGACTTCAAGATGACGTCCAGGCTGGCCTCTACGTCGTCGCCATCCTCCTCGTCTTCGTCCTCGAACTCCTCCTCCTCCTCGCCGACAAGAAGTGTGTCACCCTCCACGTCAACCTCTTCGACTTCGGCCTCGTCGGGTTCGCCGACGTCCAGGTCACCCTCGTCGTCGAGGTCCTCTTCGCCTAGTTCTTCGTCGTCGAGCTCCAGGTCGTCTTCGTCGGGGTCGTCGGGCATGACGGGCTCCTCGAGCAGCTCGTCGTCGAAGTCGTCATCGTCAGGCATTGGCATATTTCCTTCAGCAAGCATTTCAAGCACACAGGATGGCACGTATCGCGCCTTAGCGGCGCGGGATGCTAAGCGAACCCGGCGCAACGCACCAGTCGGCGTCTGCGATGGCCTCGCGGAACGCAGTGGCCGAAGACATGACGAGCGCCCACCGGGCCGGACCGAGCGCGGTGACCGAGCCCGGGCGCCTTAGCGGGGAGACCAATTGCAAACCTCAAATTGCAGGGCGGCCCGGGGGCCTTTGGTGCCGCCAACGCACGCCCGATAATTGTCTACCGGCAGTGCTGATGTCGTTGTCTACTCAGCTCCCCGGGCCTCCTGGCCATAGCGCTGCAGGGCTTTCGCCCCTCAGGGCCTGGGGTCATCATTACGCACCTCGCCGCTCCCATCAAATGCCGTCCATTACCCTCTAGCAGGCATGTTGTACGTCCAAGCTGCTCAGCGACGTGCAAAATATCCTGCCGGCGCGAGACTTCGGCCCGCCAGAACGGGGCCGGCCTGGCGCTGCCGGCGAACCCGCCTGGCCCCGTCCACGGGCCGCGCCTTCGGCGCCATCTAGCGCTACCGGTTAGCGTGCCTGGCCCTGCCTGCGAGCCTCGGCGCGCTGTTCAGCTTGCAACCGGCCAAGCCCATCGTCTTCGTAATCGGAGTGGTCGACGAAGCTCATCATGGCGGCGATCGCTGGGTGCCCGGCCTTGTCGGCTATCAGCCGGTGCATCTTCTGGCAGACCTTGCGGTACTCGGGATGGCCCTGAGGCGTCGTGCGCAGCTCCAGCATGTGCATCGCTTCCCGGGCGTTCATCTGGACGCTGTAGCGCACTCGGTGGGCCAGCGTGACGGCGTAGGCGGCGACGGTGGCGCCGAAATGGTCCTCGAGGGCCTCGTACAGCGAAGCCGAACGGCCCATGGCCTCCTCGTACGCCCCGGCAGCGCCGGCCTCGGTGACCGCTTCAGGCATCGTGTAGCCGTGGTACGGCGTGAGGGCCTGCCATTCGATCGTAAGGAGACGATGGCGCTGCAGGTCCCGGAAGGCTCCATAGTCCGACACGACGTCGAAACGGTACGAGCTGCGCTCAAGCGCCCGCCCCGGCCTGTGCCTGCGGTTGGCGCGTTCGCCGGCGTATCGGTCCATTACCTCCGTGCGTTGTGGCACGGTCATCTCCACCACACGCCGGGCGAGCTCCTCCTCCGAAAGGTGCGTGTAGGGGTACAGCATGGCGGTCACGACCTTGACCTCTGCGTCAGGGTCCCAGTCGACGAGCGTCACATCCGGCCCAGCGGTAGCCGAGGAGCCAACCTCGCCCGCTGCACCTTCATCAGCGCCGTCGGATCCGAAAACCGTCGAAGCCAGGTCGGCCATCGCGGCGCTGTTCTTTTCCATATATTCGGACCAGGCGGTACCCCGGTCCGCGACATCGACGCGGCGCACCCACGAGGGGATTACTTTGCGGAGCTCCGCCAGCATCAGGTCGGCATAATCACGCGCTTCGGGCAGCGGGTGCGCACGCATCCTCAACAAGATCGCTTCGTAGCCCTGACCGGAGCCGTACATTCCCAGGTTGGAGGTCGCCGAAGACGGCAAGAGCCCTCGCAACGTGTCGAACGCCTTGGCTTTTATAGCCTGGCGCAAGGCAAAATCGCTCTCGCCCTCGGTCTTGGGGTGCCTTGCGGCGAAGAACTCGTAGAGCACGGGCAATAACTTCGCGTACGCATCGAACAGCCTGTCCATATCGCCGACATATCTTGCACCGAGGGGGGACGCCAGCACTTCGGGGCTCCGGTAATAGCGGTAGCGGCCGTTCGGCAAACGGGTGTCGTATGCGACATAACGGGTCGACTTTTCCATGTACGCCATGAGCCGGCCGCGCTCGAGCACCTTGGTCAGCAAATTGGACGCCTGCTCGCAGGCGAGGTGGACCCCGCCGAGCTGTGCCACCGAGTCGTCGCCGTACTCGAAGAAGACCTTCTCGTAGAGCTGCTCGGCCCTCATCAACCCGACGGTTGCGTCGACGCTGTGGTCGCCGCTCACGTCGAGGTCCCCTACGAACTCGTCCAGGAACAAGCGCCGCAGGCTTTTGGCCGTCCGCGAGTAGCGGGCGAAGAGAGCTCCCTTCACCACCTCTGGCAGGTTGACCAGAGCGAAAACCGGGCCGTCGAGGTTCGTGAAGTAACGCCGGAGGATGTCCGCCTCTGGGGCGGTCCAACTTTCTTGCGCGTAAGGGACATCGACGGCGTGATGGCTCATGCGACCAGTCAGCCTACGAGGCGCGCCCCACCGTGTTGGCGGATGCTCGGGGGTGCTTGACGGGACCTCAGCTGCCCTAATGGGGAACAACCGGACCGGTCAACATGTGAGCGCCCGACATGCGGGACATTTGCCGGACCGGTGACGCCTAAGTGCCAATAGCGGCCCTGAGGGCAGCGGGACGGCCACGGTAGAGGGAGTACCAGACCCACTTGCGCCGGCGGTCACCCTGGACCAGCCCGGCCTCGCTCAGGATCTTGAGGTGATGGGAGATGGTGGGCTGGCTCTTGCCCAATGGGCCGACGAAGTCGCAAACACACACCTCACCCTCGGGACTGGCAGCCAGGATGCTCAGGGCACCGAGCCCGACGGGTCGGCCAGGGCCGTGAAGCCCAGGACTAGGTCGCTCGCCTCGTTGGCATCCAAAGGGGAGGCGAGCACCGACGGGCAGCACTCAGGCACGCCCACCGCCACTTCGATCACAGCGCTCCGGTTAGCGATGGGTGAATCTCTATTGACAATTGTCAATGTATCGACAACCATGAACGTATCGATAGCTGTCGATCATACCAGGAGGCTTGCCAGTATCCCGTGTACAGCTGGCTCTCAACGTGGCGGACATAGAGGCCGCAGTTGAGTTCTACTCGAAGCTGTTCAACCCTTTGCCTGCCGAGCAACGACCGGGTTACGCCAACTTTGCAATCGCCGAGCCACCCTCAAGCTGGTGCTCATCGAGAACCCATTGGCCCGAGGCGAAGGCATAACAATGCGCGACCCCTCACGGCGGAGCTGTTGGAGAACGCAGCAGCCACCGGGGCGGGGCTGTACGCCTTGATCTTGATGTTCGCGACGGTCTCCGAGGCACATTTCAACCCGGTGGTCTCTTTACCCCAGCGGAGGCCGCCACCGTGGTAGCCCGCCACGACGACGCCTCGCGAGATTTTCTTCCGTCGGGCAATGAGCCGCGCCGGGCCGGCAAGCTGGGACCAAGCACCGAGCCGAAGGAGATGCAATGACTGAAAAGCCCGTCGTACTGTTCCTTTGCACGCACAACGCCGGGCGCAGCCTCGCGGCCAGCGTCCTGCTCGACCACTACGCCCGGGGACAAGTCGAGGTCCGATCGGCAGGGTCCGAGCCGGCGGACCAGCTCAACCCGGCAGTCGTCGCAGTGCTCCGAGAACGCGGCCTCGACCCGTCCCGGGAGTTCCCCAAGCCTTTGACCGATGACACAGCACGGGCGGCCGACGTCATCGTTACCATGGGCTGCGGTGACGCGTGCCCGTTCTACCCAGGCAAGCGCTACGTCGATTGGGAGCTCGAAGACCCGGCCGGCAAGCCCGTTCAAATCGTCCGGCCGATCGTCGACGACATCGACCAGAGGGTCCAGGCTCTCTTGGCCGACCTAGTGGGGCCGAGCACGCCGTGAGGGACCAGACCGGCTCGAACTTGGCGCTCGAGATCAGGAGCATGCGACCCAAAAATTGGCAGCAGGTAGCGGACATTTACGCTACCGGGATCGCCACTGGCAACGCGACATTCGAAACCGAACCTCCCGCTTGGGCGTCCTGGGACAGAGCTCATCGGCAAGACTTGCGCCTCGTTGCCCTCGATGCCGAACTTGTCGTGGGTTGGGCCGCCGCCGGGGGGGTCTCGGACCGCTGCTGTTACGCCGGCGTGGCCGAGCACAGCGTTTATGTGCGCCCTGGGCCTGGCTATCAAGGCCGAGGTATCGGCCGGGCGCTCCTCCGCTCGCTGGTCGACGCAGCTACCGAGGCCGGGGTCTGGACCCTCCAAACGGGGATCTTCCCGGAGAACCAGGCCAGCGTGGCCCTGCACGAAGCTTGCGGCTTCCGCGTCGTCGGGCGGCGCGAACGGCTCGGCCAGCTCAATGGCGTATGGAGAGACGTCCTGCTGCTCGAACGGCGCAGCAACCTCATCGGGGTACCCGATTGACGTTCCTCAACCGCTGACGGCCGCGACCCGGGACCTCAGCTGCCCTCGACGATCGCTATAGCGAAGCCGTCGTAACCCTTCAGGCCGAGGGTCTGGAGCGCCGTCGCGGTCATCCTTTTCTCCTGCGCCATCTCCGCGAAAAGCCTGCGTGTGCCCACGACGGACGAGTCATCGCTCCTCTCGTCAACCACGTGGCCCTGCCGCACGACGTTGTCGACGACGATCACGCCGCCTGGCCTCGTCAACTTCAGCGCCCAAGAGAAGTACTCAGCGTTGTTCTGCTTGTCAGCGTCGATGAAGGTGAAGTCGAAAGCTCCCTCGCCGAGCTCGGCCGCCAGCTTGGGCAGGGTGTCAAGCGCCGCCCCGACCCGAACTTCCACGATCTCGGCCAGACCCGCGTCGGCAATGTTGACCTGCGCCACATCGGCGTGCATCGGGTTCACCTCCAGGCTCACCAGCCTGCCGACAGGCGCCGGAGGCAGTGCCCGGCCGAGCCAGATCGCGCTGTAGCCACCGAGGGTCCCGATCTCCAGGACCTTGCGCGCCCCGATGAGGCGAGCGAGCAGGTACAGGAACTTTCCTTGCAGCGGCGAGACCGCTATCGCCGGGAGCCCGGACTGCTGGCTCGTCTCGGTCACCCTGTTCAGGACAGGGTCATCCTCGAGCAGCTGCGAGCCGAGGTAGTTGTCCACGTCGTTCCAACGTCGTTCGTCCATGGGCCAGTTCTACCAGTCCCCGGCCGAGTTGCCGATGCCCATTTACATCCGAGAAACCGACAACCGCCAGCAACCCGGCGCCGCCGCGCCCCAATTTGCATGGGGGTGACCGACGTGGATGTCGCGACGTCACATCACTGACGCCCGTGCAAGAAAACCGCACATTTGGTGACCGACGGCGGGCCAGCGAGATCACATCGGTCACGCTGACGTCGTTTGGGGCCTCGGGGCTACCACGTGATCGGCCACCACCCGGCCAGAGCCGGCGCCACATCCGGCCCACTCATGTGGTCATCAGGAACCGGCCCCGGACACAGCAGATCGCGGCTGACATCTTCAACGAGTGGCGTTGGGCCGGGATCCAGTGGTGGTCGTACCAGAGGCTCCAGTGGACGGTTGTCGCTCTTTGGGCAACCGGGAACTTGACCGTGGCGAGTGTCGACGAGTTACGGGGGCACGCCGCCCTCGACGACGCCGTTCGCGCCCTGGCCAAGAGCCGCCGCGGGGTATAGGGACGGGTCGCAGCCGACCGCGTGTAGCTATCTAGCTAACTAGCTATCTGCCACCAGGCCCAGGAGCTCCTAGAGGTGACGGAGGACGACCTTGCCGAACTGGGCGCCCGCTTCCATCCGGGCGACGGCGAAGGGGTAGTCGGCCAGGGGGTAGACGCTGTCCACATGGACGGGCAATCCGGCGGCAACGAGCCGAGTGAGCTCGTCGAACTCGCGGAACGTGCCCATCGTGGAGCCCATGATCTCGAACTGGCCGAAGAAGAGCCGCGGCAGGTTGATCTCGACGCGCCCGCCGCCGGTCCCCCCGCAGGTCACGAGCCGGCCACCAGGGACTAGCGCGCCCATCGACAATGCCCAGGTGGGGCTGCCAACGGTGTCTACCACCACGTCGGCCCTGACCGGGAGCTTCTCGTCCGAGGGGAATGCATCGAGCGCACCGAGCTCGATGGCGTGTGCCCGTTTGGCAGGGTCGCGCGACGTCACATAGACCTGGGCTCCCATCCTCTGGCCGATGGCCAGCGAAGCGCTCCCCACTCCCCCGCCGGCGCCAACGACAAGCAGCGTCTCGCCGGCCGCAAGGCGGGCCCTTTGCAGCATCCGGTAGACCGTCAGCCCGCACAGACCATAGGCGGAGGCGGCTTCCCAGCTGAGCGCGGGCGGTTTGGTCACGAGGTTGGCCTCGCGGACCACCACTAGCTCGCCGTGTGCGCCCCAGTAGTGCTCGCCCATGATCCCGAACTTCGGGCAGAAAACCGAGCGGTCGCTCAGGCACTGCACGCACCTACCGCAGGCGAACGACGGGTTGATAACGACCTCGTCGCCCACCTGCCAGCGGGTCACGCCCTCACCCACCGCGGCGACCGTGCCGGCGCCGTCGCAACCCGGCACCATCGGGAACATGGGCGGCTTGGGCATCCCCTTCCGGAGCCAGAGGTCGAGGTGGTTGAGGGCGCTGGTGACAACGCGCACCCAAACCTCGCCCGGCCCGGGATCGGGCAGGTCCACCTCCCCGTAGCGGTAGGCGCCCGGCGACTCGTCAAGTAACCACGCCTGCATGGACTTACCCTAGAACCCTGCGTCGCTGCTCACCCGGCCAGTGCTGCCAACCCACTCAGCAGGGCAGTACCAGGATGGCGTGGCCGGACGCGGCAACGAGGGCGCCGATGTCCTCCAGGTCGCTCGTAGCGATCCGGTCCCCCGCGTTGGCGATCGCCACCACGGTGGCATCGACGGCATCGCCTCTGCCAGCCCTGTCGCAGGCGCTCATACTTAAGCACATGCCTAACCAAACGATCGACCTCGATCGGACGTTCCAGGCGCTGGCCGTCAAGAGCAGGCGCACAAAGGCGGGAGCTGCGCCAGGTCCCCCCGATTGCGGTGTTCAGTCGCTACCTGGGTCGGCGGCCTGCGGCGACGGTGTAGGCCCGAGCGCTTGCGGCAGCTAGATGCGGACGACTGTGGCCGGTTGGCCGGTCTGCTGAACGATCCTTCCGAGATCGTCGACGTCGCTGGTGAGGATTGAGATCTCGCCTTGCGCGGCTTGAACTACTGCGCCGATGTGGGCGTCCGCCGGGGAGATCCCGAGGGTGTTCCGGAGGTGGGCCGCTCGGTCGGCTGAGCCGGTAGCGAGGGCGTCGTCGGCAATGGGTAGCCGGTTCGCGGTAGCAGAGCGGCTCGCCGATCGGTCCCAACCGGCCTCGACCCGCACGGCTGTCGGTACGATCACCGACAGCGACCCAGCCTTGCGGCAGTTGCGTAGTGCCGAAACCTCCAAATAGGCCATCGCCGAGCGGTGCTTGGGGTGGTGGGGATGGAGCAACGCCTGTACCGGCTCGTTGTCGAGGATCACTATTCGGGTCAAATCAAGCGATGGCCCACGCCAAGCTCATCCCCGTGGCAAGCCACAACACGTCATCGGCATTGGCACCCGGCCTGTGCTCGGCGGCCCAGGCAGCCGCCTGCTCAATCAGATCCGGCTTCCCAGCGATCGGGTTGTCGTCAATGGCAGCGGCCGCCTTCGCCACCTCAACCAGTGAGGGGCGAGCCTGCGGATTGCGTCTGTAGTGCTCGTCGAGGACCACACGCCAGGAGATCGCCTCCAGAACATCCCGAAGGCCCTTCACGGTCAGCTCGGTTAGAGACAGCGCGTATCCCATCTCAGCGGCCAGACTGGCCGCCTCGCGCAAGTTCTCGGGCAGGCGGATGGAGGTGCCGGCAGTGGCCTCGTCGCTCGAGTACAGCAGGTTTAGGAAACGGTCGAGTTGCGGCTGCTCGCCGTCCGGGTCGTTCATGCAGCCAGTGTACCACCACATGTGGTACGGAGGAGTGAGAGCAGGGCGTCAGGTGCGCTGGCCCTCCGTCTCAGTCGGTTACATTGATGACCGAGGACGCCGCGACGACCCCGCGGAACAGGGCCTCCGCCGCCCGCCTAGCCGACTCGGCGGATCCCTCGTCGGGGAGGACCTCGCCGAGCTGGCGCAACAGGTCGGTGAGCTGCTTCACGTTGCGGACGAAATCGCCAGCGGATATGGCAACCGAGCGTGTCCCGAGAGCCTCATCGGCCGGCGCCAGCAGCGTGGCCAGGTCTTTGCCCTTGGCCCAGCCGTGCGCCAGCGCCACGAAACCGGAGTCCGGCGGCCTCGTGAGGGGTAGCCCGAGAGCCTCCTCATCGGCGTTCAGCTCGCGTGCCACAACCTCGGTACGGTGCCAACGTTCTTCCAACCGCCGGCTGGGGAGCCTGGGGGCCGCGGCCTCCGCCGCCAGGGGGCCGCGCGCCTCGTAGGTGAACACCGAGGCGGCCCCCGCCAGCTCTGCCGGGGCCAGGCCGTCCAGGATCGCCCGCTCGGCGGACTCTGCGACGAGGAGGTCCTGGGGGTGGTAAATGCGAGCGAGGCGGGCACCCGCCGGCGTCAAGGACCACCCTCGCACGTAACCCCAGCGCTCGAGCAGCTGGAGGACCTTGTCGAACTGGCGGGCCAGGGAATCCGTCCTACCCTTCACCTGACGCTCCAAGCGCTCGACCTGGCGTGCCAGGCGCTCGGCACGTGCATCGGCCCTTAGGTGGTGCCGGAGATCGGGGCACGAGGCCACGGCCAGGCCCTCTGCCGCCCGTAGCGCGCGCCGTTCCGCCCGGTTGGCCGGCCCGAGCGGGCCCGCGTCCGCCGCCGCCAGCGACAACGCAACGCGGCGTTGGAAATCGCGGTTTTTGGGGGCGAACGGCACTGGCAGTTCCAGGCGGGACACGACCAGCGGGGGTGACTGGAAGTTCTTGACGCCGAGCGAGATCAGCCGCCGGCTGGCGGTAATGGCCCGCAGGCTCAGGTCGCCCTTTTTCCGCTGGCTCGTAGAAAGGACGGCCACCTTTTCGTTCGTGCGCGCCCCGCCAGGCTTGCGAGCCGGCACCAGCAGGACGTCGCCTGGGCGCAAGCCCTCCATCGCCGCAACGATCGCCCAGGGGCGGGCGCTTGAGGCGTCAGATTGGGACGAGGGGCCGTCGGAGGCCGGTTCGGTGCGCCGCCTGTACTCGGTCACGTCGCCGAGCTCGCACGTTGCCTCCTTCGTCGCGACAGCGAGTTCTTGGCGAGCCCGTTCCAGGGAGCTCTCGAGGCGGACCACGTCTGAGTCGGCCCGGTACTGGGCGAACGACAGGTTGAGGAGATGGTGCGCCTGGGCGGGGGTGGTGCGGCGGACCAGGTTGGTCGCCATGTTGTAGGTCGGCCTGAAGCTCGAGGTCAGGGTGTAGCTGCGTGCTCCAGCAAGCGAGGCGACCTGGTCGAAGCTCACCCCAGGCGACCACAGCGCCACTGCGTAGCCCACCTCGTCGGTGCCGCGGCGCCCGGCGCGGCCCGTGAGCTGGGTGTACTCGCCGGGGGTCAGCGGCTCCACGCGCTCGCCGCCGAACTTGGAGAGCTTTTCGATCACTACAGAGCGCGCCGGCATGTTGATCCCGAGCGAGAGCGTCTCGGTGGCGAAGACGACCCTTACCAGTCCTGCGAGGAAACAGCGCTCAACGGCTTCCTTGAACGGCGGCACGAGCCCGGCGTGGTGTGCTGCGAAGCCGGCTTCGAGGCCGGCCAACCAGTTGCCATACCCGAGCGCAGCCAGGTCCGCGTCCGATAGGTTGCTCGCCGCTGCGTCGGCGATGTCGCGGATCTGGCGGCGTTCTTGGGTCGTCGTGAGGCGGCCGCCCTCTCTCATGCACTGGCGCACCGCCTCGTCGCAGCCCGCCCGGCTGAAAATGAAATAGATCGCCGGTAGCAGGCCCTCTTCGCCGAGGAGATCCACGGTCTCGGAGCGCCGGGGGGCGAACAGGCCGCTTTGGCGGTGCGCCCGCCAGCCGGCTTCGACGTTGGAGGTGAGGGCGATCCCGCGAGGGTTCGGGCGCTCGTCGACGAATGTCGGCAGGAGCAGCAGCCGTTCGCTGCGCCGCTCCCCCACCAGGAACAGGTTGTGGAGGGGGACGGGCCGGCGTTCCTCGATGACGGCGGTGGTCGAGCCGCGCACCGTGCCGACCCAGTCGGCAAGTTCTTCGGCGTTGGAGACGGTGGCCGACAGGCACACGAGGTCCACCTCGGGCGGCAGGTGGATGATGACTTCCTCCCAGACCGGCCCGCGGTAGGGGTCCTGGAGGTAGTGCACCTCGTCGAGCACCACGTAGCGGAGCCCGGTCAGCGTGCTCGAGCCGGCGTAGATCATGTTGCGCAGGACCTCTGTGGTCATTACGACGACTGGAGCGTCGCCGTTGACCGAGTTGTCCCCCGTGAGCAGACCCACCTTTGCGCTGCCGTACCTGCGGGTGAAGTCGGCGAACTTCTGGTTGGAAAGAGCTTTGAGGGGCGTGGTGTAAAACGCCTTGGCCCCCTCGTCAATGGCCCGCGCAACGGCGTACTCCGCCACGACTGTCTTGCCCGAGCCCGTCGGGGCGGCCACGACCACGTTGTGGCCCCGGTCGAGCGCATCCATGGCCTCGAGCTGGAACGCGTCCAGTTCGAACGGGTAACCAGCCAGGAACGAGTCCGTCACCAGGCCAACGTAGTGGCTCAGGGGGCCTGGCCCAGACAACTATGCCGCCCGCGTCCGAGGCCATGCGGAAATGCTCGTGCAGGTAGCCCAGCAGCGTCGGGCCCCAGGGGATCCGCCCGGGCGTCAGGCCGCCGGTCACCAGCAGGTAATCGGTCTGTTCGAGGACCTTGACCCAGCTGACGAGGGCCGCCGGGGCAGAAAGGGCCTCTTTGCCGCGCCGGCCCGACGACCACGCCAGGGTCGAGCCGTCGGCGTCCACGAGGTCGGTGCAGCCTTTGGGCGCGCTGAAGCGGTTGGCGAGCAGCAGCACAGCCGGGTTGTCGCTCACCGTGCAGGCGCCCGCCGGCACGGCCCGGTCCACTGCTGCGACGTCGGGGAGGTCGGGCTGGTCGACCGTCTGCACGGCGCGCACTGCGTGCGCAGACCCTACGACGATGAGGGCGCAGGCGCCGCTCAGCGCGATGGCCCGGCCCTTGGCCTTGCTGAGCGCCTCGGCGGCCACACCAAAGGGCAGGGCGAGGAACGGGGCAAGGAACGCCGCGTAGTGGTAGTAGAAGGCGGCCGGCCAGGCGAGGCCGGCGCCGGTGACAACCACGCAGACCACCGAGTAGCGCTCGAGCGACGCCCGAGCCGGCGGTTTGGCCGCCCTCCAGGTCGCGAGTAGCGCGACGCACACGAGCGCGACGACCGCCACGATCACGATGCGCTCGAAGCGGTCGGGCAACAACCCCCCGTTCGGGGCCGGGGGCGCACCGACCAGCTCAGCCACGCGCGACCAGTGGTTCGCCATCGCCCGTGCACCACGTTCGAGCTGAGTGAGCACGACCTGGCGGAAGAAGGCGACCGGCGCGACCACGAAAAAGGGGCTGCAAATAAGACAAAACGACGCCGCGGCTCCCAGCGCGAAGCGAACCGCGTCCTTCAAATGCTTCGGGGTCGGGAGAGCCCCCCGGTTAACCCAGAGCTGGCCGACCAGGACCACGAGCGGCAGGAGGGCGAAGACCTTGCAGGCGCAGCCCGCCCCGAAGGCCGCGCCGGCCGAGCGCGATGCGCTTGCGGTCACGGCTGAGCCGCCCGCCGTCGAACGCAGCCAGCAGGCCGAGCAAGCAAAACAGGTCGCAGTACGGCTCCAGGAGGACCGTGCGAGACGTGACTACTGCGGCCGGGAACACCGCCAGCACCGTGCACGCCACGACCACGCACAGGACCGAGCGGTACCGCAGCAGGCGACCGAGCAGCACGACGTTGAGCGCCTCTACGACGACGGTCACGATCCTGGCGGCGCCGAACGCGCCCGCGGCACCTATGGCGTGAGACAGCAGGGCGACCGGCGAAAGCAGCAACGGGACCAACGGTGGCTGGTCCAGTACGAAGTCCCGGTACGGTATCGCACCGTCCACGAGGCGCAGCGTCGAGCCGAACCAGACTCCGTCGTCGTACTCCAAGACGGCGTGGATGCCACCGGTCCGCAGCAATTGGAACAACCCAAGTGCGAGCGAGAAAAGCGCTATCGCGCTAACGGCGAGGAGCTTGCAAAACGCGGGCCAGCCCCGGGATTTTGCCACTGTTGCCGGCGGCCCTTGGTTATTTCTTCATGATGCGGCCGATGATGATGGAGACCTCGTAGAAAACTAGCATCGGCACCGCCAACCCGAGGAAAGTGAACGGGTCGTTGCTCGGTGTCACCACGGCGGCCACGACGCATATCACGACTATGGCCGCCCGGCGCCACTTCCGCCACGTCCTGGACGGCACAACACCCGCGATCATCAAGAACACGACGATTATCGGGTAGAGGAAGACCCCGCCAAAAACAAGGCAGACGAGCAGGTACAACGACACGTACGATGTGAGGGAGTACCCGGTTGTAACGTTAGGCCCGGCGACGTCGATCAACCATGTGAGAGCCTTGGGCCACACCAGGATCGCCGTTCCTACCCCCATCGAGAACAGCAGGAGCGCGGACGCGACGAACGGGACGGCGTACTTCTTCTCGTTTTTGGTGAGACCGGGGGTTATGAAACGCCATATCTCCCATAACCACACCGGCGCAGCAAGGGCAATGCCGATGTACGAAGCAATTTTCAGCCGGGTCAGGAAGCCTTCCGTCGGCCCCAGCACCAAAAAATTGCAGCTGATGAGCTTGCCCGGGTGAGCGTGGCAGAAGTTCTTGTAGGACTCGTGTACAAAGCTGAGGACGGGCTCGTAGAGGAACCAGCCTGCGATGGACGTGACGACCACTGATAGGGCCATAATGAGGACGCGCTTGCGAAGTTCTGCCAGGTGCTCGAGCAAGGTCATCTTGGCGCCGTCGTCGTCGCGAGTGGCATCCAGCGGGGTGGCGCTGTGGCCGTTGAGCGGCGCCCCCCCTACCGCGTCCCCGAAGGGCGGTTCGCCTACCTGTGTGCCCCCGTGGGTCTCCGGTTCGCCGTCGGCCATCGGTGCGCCCCCTAGTTGAGGGTCGGGTCGTCCGGCATCGCGGTCGGAGGCGCCGACGGCGCTACTGGGACCGGCTCAGACGTTGCTGAAATTGGCACCGCCGAGGGGCTCGGTAGTGCTGCCGGTGGGACAGCGCTCGGAGCTTGCCGCGGCACCGGCGCGCGCTCCGGGTGCAAGTTGATGTCTACCTCGCGCATCGCGGCATCCATTACTCTACGGGGCTCGGCTAGGACCTGGTTTACCTCAGACTGGAAACTCGAGGTGTACTTGCGGACCTCCGCCAAACCTTTGCCCAACGTGCGGGCGGCCTGTGGCAGCCGGTTCGGGCCGAGGACGAGCAAAGCGATCACGAAGAGGACAATCAATTTCTCCGGGTCGAGGTTCACCGGTACGAGCCTACAGGCGCTCCCGGTCCCTGCCTATTCAGAGCTGGGTTTCGCTCCTGGACGACGGCTCTCCCCGCAACCGGCCTTTGAGGTCCCTGACCTCGACTCGGGCCAGGCGTAGCTGAGCAGTCTCCCGCCTGAGCGCGCTAGCCAGGGCGACAGAGATGCCAGCACCAAGCCCGGCGACGCAAAGTGCTCCCGCCCAGGCCCAGCTCACTTTTGGTAGCGCCTCAGCGCGAGCCCAGCGTGCCGCCGCCGGCGATCACTTGCTCGAGCCAGTCATCCGAGTCGAGCTCGAAATGGAAAGCCAGGAGATCGTCGTAGGAGATGGCAGGCCCGGACTTGGGTTCGGACAGCTCGGCAGGAAGGTCCCAATTGACAACCCGCACGCCTGCCGAGACCAGTAGCTCGACCACGCGCTGTTCGGCTGGCTTGTTGACGATGAGCCGGCAGCTCGGGCAGAGAAAAGAATAAGTGCCGTCGTCGGTGGCCGAGCACATTTGCACCTGTACTTCTCGAGTCGTCAGTTCGACGTCCCCACAAGTTGGGCAACTCGCCCTTACTGTAGCCACCTTGGCCACTCCTTCTTTCTAACTCCCGGCCCCTGGCAGGGGGCCACTGAACCACTAAGGGAGATATCGGCGTCCAACCAACCCTCTTGAGCTTTCCAGGCGTGCTAGATCCCGTCATGAAGTGCAATTCCTGAACTTCTTAGCGCATCACCACTCTGCGTTGTGGGACCCTAGGTCCCCCGACCCATTCAGCCAGGACTTATGTCCCCAGCCTCACCACGCTAAGAGGTGCCCCTCCGAACACAAATTTACAGCAAACCAATCCGGTCAAGTGGCCACATCCGCACGAAAGCCCGCCCGACTACGTAGTCGCCAGGCAATGGGCGCCAGTAGCGCGAGTCGTAGGAGTCCTTCCTATTGTCACCCATCACGAAGAAGTCACCCGTAGGGACCTTGAAGGGGTCGGAGTACGACCCGGACGGCCATGTCGTGCAGTAGGGCGAGCTCGGGCTTTGGTAACCCTTGGGCAACCACGGCTGGAGCTCGAGCTTCCCGTTGATGTAAATGTTGCAATTGGTGACGTAGATCGTCTCGCCACCGGTCGCGACCACCCGTTTGATGAGGTCGTTGATGCCAGGAGAGTTGTCCAGGGGGGGCCGGCGGAACACGATGATGTCGCCGATGTGCACCGAGTGAAAGTCGTAGGACAGCTTGTTGACAAGCACCCGGTCGCCAGGCTTGAGCGTCGGGTACATCGACGGCGAAGGTATGTAAAAAGCTTGTACGGCAAATGTTTTTATGAGCAGAGCCGCTACGAGTGCCACGACCACTATGACTATCCACTCGACTAGCGCTTGGTGGCGGCCGGTCTGAGGGGGCTTCTGGTCCTGCTCCGAGGCGCGCTCGGCCGCCTCTTCCTCGGTCAGGGTCACTCTTTAGAGGTTACATGGCCATAGACCGCGAGGACACGCTGAGCGGCGGCTGGTAAGACCCCCTCCGCACCCGAAACCACCGTCGCCTCTGGGCCAGCGCGCAGCAGGAGCCTTTCCAGCCACGCCTTGGAGCTCACCCGGATCCGGACCCGGACGTTGCCGTCCCCGCGGTCGATGACGCCTTCATTGGGGTAGCGCTCCGCGATCCACTGCGCCCCGGGAGCCAGATCGAGGACGATCAGCGGGTCGTCGGGCTTGGGGTCGTAGACAGGGACCGGGCCCAGCGACGCCGGCATCTCGAAGCTCTCGTCCAGCGATGTGGCCGAACGCACGCGGTCGACCCGGAAGAGCCGCTTGTCCCGCGCCTTTTCACACCACGCCGCCAAGTACCAATGGCCCCCGGAGGAAAATACCCGCCACGGGTGGACGACCCGCTCCCCCGTCTCGTCACGCCCGAAGGAGTAGTAATCGACCATTACCTTGCGCCGCTCGCCGCAGGACAACTGGAGAGTGCCCAAAACCTCTGCCGAGGCGGCCCCGAGCTCGACTTCCACGCCCTCCTCCCCGCCGGCGCCGAGGACCATCTCCAGCTTGGCGACAGCGCTGGCGAGGGCTTCCCGCCCACCGCCGGTCGGCGACCCGGGGACGCCGAGCATGGCCCGGGCGGCGGCTACAAGGGCTAAGCCCTCGGGTGGAGTGAGGCGGAGCGGGCGGCGGAACCAGTCCGCAAAGCGCACCCAGACCCTGCCCCGGTCTATGTCGACCTCGATCAACGCGTCGGGGGTGTAGGGGTAGACCCCGCACATGAACAGCAAATTGAGGTCGGCAAGGAGCTCGGCTTCCGAGATGGCAAACTTTTCGCAGACCTCGTCGACCCTCGGCCCGTCCTGGGCGACGATCCAGGGCACTATCGCCAGCAGCCTGCTGAGGCGCTCCGCCGAGCTGGGCCGGCTCACCGGGACCGCCTGTGCGGCCGGCTTGGGCCTTCTTGGCCAGCCAGGGAGGTGAGCCAGTAGACCATCTCGTCACGCACCTCGGGGGGGCCCATGACCTCGGCGTGGTCGAGCAGCCCGAGGACGAAGCCCCGGAAGGCCGCCCGGTTGGTGACCGGCAGCTGGAAGTACACCGGCTCGTCGCCAATTGGCTGGCCGACCGTGCCTCCCCCAGCCAGCGAGCTCACCCACGGTGCCTGGCTTGCATCCACCCTGAGGTCGACCACTATCTCTTCGTCCTCCCCGAGCCGCCACGGCGGCGGCGGGCCCGACACTGCCCCTTGCGGTCTCTCGAAAGCCCCGGCTACGTCTTCGAGCACAACGGGGCCGCTCACCCGGTCGGTGCGGAAAAGCCTCTCGCCCTCCCGGCCGTGGTCGTAGCCGGCGAGGTACCACTTGCCCTGGCGATACGAGAGCCGGTAGGGGTCGACGCGCCTGGCCACCCCGGCGTAGTCGAAACGCACGACCCGCCTCTCGGTAACGGCCGAGAAGAGCGCACTGACCCTCTCGTCGGCGGCCACGTCGGCCACAGGTGGCAGCGGAGCAGCCTGGCCCGAGCCCTGGGGCGCCGCGGGGCCGGCGAGCTTGCGCAGCGCAGTGGTAGCCGCCCCCTGGGCGCTGCCGTCGAACTCCACCGCAGACACGGCCAGGCTGAGCGCCATCAGTTCTTCAGCGTCAAGGCCTGGATCGGGCAGCTCGTAAAGGTCACGGGGGATCCTGTAGCCGGTCGCGAGCTCTGGCGGCAGGTTGGCCCCAAGCGCTTCGGCGACGACTGGGATCCCCATCTGGCGGAGCAGGTCCTTGTCGCGCTCGAAGTTGCGGTGAAAATTGTCGTTGTCCTCGCTGTAGCCGCCGACGCGCTGGCGCAGCTCCTCCCTGGTGAGCGGCCTCTCGGTATCGAGAAGCGCCACCACCAGGTTCACGAGGCGTTCCAGGCGGTCCACTGCGGACCATGTTACGGCTGCCAGGTAAGAGCGGGGCATGGTAACCGCGCCGCCTTCACGGCCTTCGGAACGATGAAGCCGGCGCGGCACCACGCCCCGCCCTTTCCCCCCGGACGACGCCCGCTTCTAGTCGCTGCTCCCGGAGCGTTGGTCAGCTAAAGGCCAGCAAGTCCCGGTGCGACTCGACGGTGCCGGGGAGGACCTCGAGCTCGATGTCGCCATCGGCGTTGACCGAGAGCACCTTGGCCACTGCCGGCTCAGCGTCCTCGCAGCCCACCGTCACATGGCGGCCAGCAACCGGGACGAAGCCCGGCCTGGCGTCTTCGACCCGTGCCCAAAGGTGCCGGCCGCTCGTCATGTCCATGAAGTCGACTTCGAGGTCGATCTCGGTTGTAGCCATCGCCTTACTAGATTATCGCTCGGCCGGGCGCCCCGGGTTGGGCACCGGGCTGTCGAAGCAGCGGATGAGCCTGGCCAGAGTGAGGTCAGAAAGGTCCGGGAGCACCAACGTGAAGTGCGGGTGTTCAAAGGTCGCCAGCAGTGCGAAGCCGCCGCTGCGCAGGCGCCCGAAGCTGGACAGTTGCACGTGAGCGTAACGGGCGAGGCGCTCGCTGGACCAGCACGCTTCGAGCACGCTCACGTCGATGGCGGCCTCCACGGAAATGCCGAGCACGCCGAAGAGCCGGAGCGAGCGTGTGGCCGCACGCTCGATGCCTTTCGGGCTGAGGACGCCGCCCCGGATGACGACAACGGCCTCGTCAGGTGGCATGCCGCCACGCAGCGGAAGGAACCCTTGCACGGCCTCACCGTAGCCGGGCGGCCGCCAAGTGCGGCGCTGCACTAGCCGATGAAGTGGGCGAGCAACGGTCCTCCGGCGAGGAGGAGAGCGGCGCTCGCCGCCAGCGCCCGACGCTGCCGGGACGCGCGGTGCCTCGGGAAGTCGTCGTTGTCCCGATAGGCAGCGGAGCCGCCGGCGCCGAAGATGTCGTCGGCGCCGGACAACGGGTCGTCCGGTCCGGGCTCTCCCAGGCCGGCACCGGTGACCCGCAGCTTCGCGTTAGGCGCAGGCCACTGGAACGCCGCCTCGACCTCGTCGGCCAAAAGCAGGTCCGCCGCCAGCTCGGCCTGCCCGGCCTCGACGAGCACCGCTACCGACCCAAATGGGTAAGGCCCGGACACACTGCCCCGCAGCTGGGTCACGATGCCCTCGCACCCCAGCCGAGCAGCCAAGACCTTGGCGTGCCAAGAGTCGGGCACGGTGCGCAAGTGCACCATGCGCAACCCTTCGGTCATTCCCCAAACATTAGTGCCGCTCCCCCGCGCCATGCCGGCGCGAAGGGCGATGCTCACCTGCAGTGAGGAGATGGTCATCTCTCACTACGGCTCGCGGGGTAGCCTGCCGATCAGGAGTAAGAGAGCACGAGGACATGGAACGACGAATCTTCGGTCTTGAGAACGAGTACGGCGTTACCTGCACCCTCCGGGGGCAGCGCCGCCTGAGCCCAGACGAAGTGGCGCGCTACCTGTTCCGCCGGGTCGTGTCGTGGGGACGCTCCTCCAACGTGTTCCTCGAGAACGGCGCCCGGCTGTACCTGGACGTGGGTAGCCACCCCGAGTACGCGACGCCCGAATGCGACTCGATCAGCGACCTCGTCATACACGACAAGGCCGGCGAGCGGATCCTGGAGCACCTCGTCGTCTCCGCCGAAGCCCGTCTCCGCGAGGAGGGCATCCGCGGCGTCATCTTCCTGTTCAAGAACAACACCGACTCCGCCGGCAACTCCTACGGTTGCCACGAGAACTACCTCACCACACGGCGCGACGACTTCGCCCACTATGCCGAGGTGCTCATCCCGTTCCTCATCTCGCGCCAGATCTATGCCGGGCGCCGGCAAGGTCCTGCAAACCGCACGCGGCGCGCAGTACTGCATAAGCCAGCGCGCCGAGCACATCTGGGAAAGCGTTTCGTCGGCGACGACACGGAGCCGCCCGATAATCAACACCCGCGACGAGCCGCACGCCGACGCCGAGCGCTACCGCCGCCTGCACGTGATCGTCGGCGACTCGAACATGAGCGAGTACGCCACTTTCTTGAAGGTCGGGGCGACGAGCATCATGCTGCGGATGCTCGAGGACACCTCGGTCGTCATGCGTGACATGACCCTCGAGAACCCGATCCGGGCAATCCGCGAGATCAGCCACGACACCACCTGCCGGCGCAAGGTCAGGCTCGCCAACGGCCGCGAGGCGAGCGCCCTCGACATCCAGTCGGAGTACCTCGAGCGAGCCCAGCGTTACCAGCAGACCAAGGGCCTCTCGCCTCTCGAGGACAAGGCCCTGGAGATGTGGGAGCACTGCCTGAAAGGCATCGAGAAGGACCCCTGGTCCCTCGACAGGGAATGCGACTGGGTCATGAAACGGATGCTTATCGAGGCCTACCGCGAGCGCGACGGCATCCCTCTCACGCACCCCAAGGTCGCTTTGATGGACCTCCAGTACCACGACGTCAACCGCCAGCGCGGCCTGTACTACCGGATGGAAAAGCGCGGCCTTGTCGACCGCATCGCCACCGACGAGGAAATCGAGCGGGCACTCGACGAGCCGCCCCAGACGACCCGGGCCCGCCTCCGCGGGGAGTTCATCCGCCGGGCCAAGGAACGCCGCCGTGACTTCACGGTCGACTGGGTCCACCTCAAGCTGAACGACCAGGCCCAGCGCACCGTGCTCTGCAAAGACCCCTTCAAAGCGAGGGACGAGCGGGTCGAAAAGCTGATCGCTTCGCTCTAAGACGGCTAATCGATCCGGACGATCCCTAAGCGGACGGCGGCGGCCACAGCCTGGGTACGGCTGGACGCGCCGAGCTTGGCGTAGATGTGGGCAAGGTGGTTCTTCACCGTCTTGTGGCTGATGAACAGCGAGCGTGCCACGTCACCGGTAGAAGCCCCGTTGGCAAGAGCCTGGAGCACCTCTACCTCACGGGTGGTCAATGTGTTCGGTCCGGCGGCCATGTGTTCCCTCGTTCCTGAAGCCATTGCAGCCCGGGCGGAGTCCTCGTCGTCGAACATCGCGACGACCACCACAGGCGCTCCCGCAGTCCGGCCCTCCTTGAACGTGACTACGTCCCTGCCCGGCCAGGCGGTTGACCCGCTCCCGACGAGCACGAGCTGCAGCTCATCGGCTGCCGCTCCCTCATCGCCCACCACTCGCAGGCCGACCGCTTCGAGACTGCGGCGGACGGTCCTCATCAAGCCGTGCTGGCTCATTTCCACAAAATCGTCTACCTCGACAAAATCACTTATCGTCACGAAGCACTCCGATATCCGATGGTTACGGTCACTCAACTCGAGGGTAGAGTGAACGGGTCTGGTTGACACATCCTTAAGATTGCCTTAACGCCAGCTCAACCGCATCCCGCTGGGGCCGATCTCCGCTGGCAGCGTTGCCAGCGCCGCGCTGAGCGAACTCCGCCCCCTCCGCCTGCTCCCCTATTTTCCGGCTAGTGCCGTTCGTCCCGCCTCGTGCCGTTTGTCCCTGGTAGCGCCGAAGCGGCAAATTCACCCTAGGAGCCAGGCCGGCGCGGCGGCCGGGGTTCACCAGGAGCCGATGTGCTCGAAGACGACATCGTCTCCCGACCGGAAGGCGACCTTCCAGCGGGGGTCTGCCGACAGGTACACATTGAGCGCCGAACCGGTGTTCCACATGACCCAGCGGATGTCCCACCGCTTGAAGACCGGGTCCGGGTCGACCACCGCATTCGCCACATTTGTGTAGGTCTCAAGGATATCTGTGCCGAAGTAGAGATCGGTCCTCCCGTCGACGAACACCGGGATCCCCTTGTAAATCATGTAATCGCCCCACCAGTAGGTGGTGAACACCCTCCCGCTCTGGTGCTTCAAGAACGATGTGGCCGCTACGGGAGTGCCCATCGAGCCCCCTCGCTGCGGCGCGCCTGCCGGCGTGTGCGGCCCGGCGAGAAATGCAACACAAACGAACACCGCAACGGGCAGCGTCAGCAGGGTCGGCCTGATGGTCTCGTTACGGACTGGCGCCCACCGGCTCAGGACGGCGCACATCGCCAAGACGAGATAAGGCATGAACCTCGACAGCGTGGAGGGTCGCAAGCAGCATCAAGCAGGCCAGCACGACGTCTTCCAGGGCAAAAACTGTCTCCGTGAAGGCCAACAGGCCCATCAGCAACAGGAGCGGCCCGACGATGACCGCCAGCAAGAACAGCGAGTGGAAATCTGGGCTCTGCCACTCGGCTATCAGGGACGTGAGCACCGGGGACGAGCTGACCTTGAAGGCGTAGGTCCACAAGAACGGCCCGTGTGGGTTCACCAAAGTGGCGCCAAGGCTAGCGACCAGGGTCAGGCCCACGGCCTTGACGGGGAGCCGCTGGGAAACCCGGAGGCGTCCGTTGAGCCGGGGGAAAACCGACCAGATCAGTCGAGGCCGATAATGCCGAGGCCGAGCAGGAAGCTGCCGTGGATGTTGGCCCAGATAAGTAGCAGCGGGCCAGCGCCAAGTGAGCTCTAGGGCGATCATGCCGAGGCCAAGCAGGAAACTGCCGTGGATATTTGCCCAAACGAGTAGCAGCAGCGGCACGGCTGCGAGCCAACCCGTGCGCTGGCGAGCCAACGTCAGAAGCAAGAGCAGCGCAGAAAAGAACAAGTAGCTGAGATCCTGCGGCCGTGCGGTTACAAGGAGGAACATGGCCGCCGCGGCAAGCATGGAAAGGCAAGCCGTCCACAACCAGCCCACAGCCGACCTTGCGCCACCGGGCGACGCTCAGCAAGAGCGCTCCACAGCACGCCCCGGCGGAAATGAGCCAGTAGGTCACGGCGCCGACATGGGCCACAAGCCAGGCAAGCAACAATGCGTAACCCCACTCCTCAACCAGCCATGGCTTGCCGTAGACGGTGTAAGAGAAGACGTCATGGCGGATCACCGCGTGGTGAGCCAGCATCCAGCGCCCTGTGGCGACCTGGTAGTAGGCATCGCCGGCCAGGCCGGTGTGCATCGCCTCCCGGAAAAGAGCAGCACAGCTTCCGAGCACGACTATCAAAGCGGGGTGAAAGCGTAAACCGGCCCGGGTCGGCGCCGCGACTGGCCCCGAGGCTTCCCAGAGCTGACTTGCGGCTCGGCCGTTACCTCCGACCTCGTGCTCAAGTCACCAGTCTGTCTCTCAACCGCCGTAAAAGTACTCACGGGTCAACGGTGCCGTCGGTAAAGTCGCCCGTCAAGGCAAACTGCGCCCAGTTCCGCCCCCGGGCCTGCGCTGACCACTGTTCGTGGCTCTTCGCACCGCACGAAAGCTTGGGTTCCAATCCGAGCGCTCGGAGCGCTCCCCCACGAAAACAAATCCCCAAAGAGCCGCCCTGGGCATCGCCTTCACCACGCATCGTGACCTTACAAAACTTCTCACTCACTTTATTGCTCGAAAGTACTCTCAGATGTGCAGGTAGAAGCCAATTCCGGCTGGAATGAGCAATTCGGCCCATTTGACGGAGGGCCACCCCTAGTGAAAACTGGTGGCCTAACCCGCCCGAGCGGGAAAAGGGCCAGCCGCCCGGCTGGCCCGCCTAGCAGAAGAGGAACATAACTGATGCTCAACCAGATAATGCTCTGGCAGGCAATGATCGTCGGCTGGGCCCGTGACCACGTCAGCAGCAAAGATGACACCGGCGCCAGCCTCGTGGAGTACGCCCTGCTTCTCGCCTTGATCGCCGTCGTTGCCATCGGGGCCCTCACCTTCCTGGGTGGCGCCGTAAGCAACACGCCTGAACAACGTCGGCCACCAGTTCAACAACATCGCGCCGTAGTACCCAGCTTTTGAGCTCCCGGCCCTCGCGGGCCGGGAGCTTTTTTCTCTCTACAAACGCCGAAGCCCGGTCCACCTCCTATTCCCTACTTCCAACCGGCAACTTCTGAGTACGAGGTCGATTTTGGGATGAGCGGGTACCCTGCGATGCGGACAAAATGGCGAGCCGTGGCGGGACGTTGGCAAGGCGTGGCTCTCCTTTTGCCGGTCCTGTATTGCTATCGGCATGGACTTTGCGATCTCGGTGCCCAGCGCCAGCGACACGGCCCTCTACCACCGCTATGCGAACGAGGCCCTGACTTCGCCACTGCTGCACTCCTTTCCCAAGGAGTACCCGGCGGCGGCCCTGGCGATCTACATGCTCCCGTTGTTGCTCCCGATCAAGTACCTGATCACTTTCGCGTTGATCGCGGCGCTAGGCACGATCGCGCTGGTGCTTTGCAGCGACGGGCTGCCTGCCCATCCCGGTTGGTCCCGCCGCACGATCATCTACCTGCTGCTTGGAACCGGCGCTGTAATTCTCGGTCGCTACGACGTCTTCCCAGCGCTCGCGACCTTCCTGGCCGTTGACGCGGCTCGCAGGGATAAATGGGGCCACGCGTGGACCTGGGGTGTGCTGGGAGGGCTGCTCAAACTGTTCCCGTTCCTCCTGCTGCCGGGGTTCCTGCTCGCCGAGCATGCGCGCACCGGTCGCTGGGCCATTCGCCGGGCGGCTGTGGCCTGCATACCCGTCGCTCTCGTGGCTTGCGTTCAGAGCGTCCTTTCGCCGGGCAGCGCACTGTCGCCCATTCGCTACGAGCTCAATAGGGGTTTCGAGCTCGAGAGCCTGTCCGCCGGACTGACACTGTTGACGCGACCCGTTTCATGTGAAGTGGAAATTCCAGTACGGGGGCTGGGAAATCCTCGGAGCCCACCACAACGTGATCTCCATAATGGTACTTCTTGCAACCGTCGCCGGCGTCGTGGCCGTCTGGCGCTTCGCCGCACTTGGGCGCCTGCCGGTGGAAGCCACAAGCCTGGCCGTCCTGTCCGTGTCCGTCCTGGGGGACAAAGCGTTCTCGCCTCAGTACCTGATCTGGCTGGCCCCGTTGTGGGCCTATTGGCCGCTGAGGCGCAGTTGGTTGGTCGCCGCAGCCCTGACGACCCTGGTGTTCCCGGTGCTGTACATCGAGGCGGAGTTCGCTTGGGCCAGCTACTACTTCGCAACCGGAGCGGCATTGGCCCGCAACGTTGTCCTTATCGTGGCGACGGCATGTTGGGCACGTGAGCAACTCCAAGCTCGACGGCCAGGACAGTCCCCTTAGCGTTGCCCACTGGAGCGCGTGTGCAACACGAGTACGCCACAGCTGGGTAACGCACTGTTCAGGTTTGGCAGTAATTACACGATCGCCTTTATCCATGGAGCTCGGACGGGCGCCAACGACCTGGGGCCGCGGCGGAACTGCATGAGCGGCCCAGGCCGGCACCTCGGTCAACTGGCCGGGCCCGACCTCCAGTACAGCCCGTAGGGCCTGTCGTAGCGACCGCTACGCCGGCGTCGCCGACACAGAAGGTCTCTAGGTTCCGCTGCGCATCTTCCTAGCCACTCAATGTGGGTAGTGACAATAGCCACATAAAACATTGGGCAGTCCCGGCTGCAACAGAGCAGCGCAAGGGCATTGTGGGTCGCCCATGGGCCGATCGACCCATTTGATGTATGATCACCCACCGTGAAGAATAGAGCGAGCCCGCCTGAACGGGAGTGGAGGCCAGCTACCAGCTGGCCCGTTTAGCAGAAGAGGACCTTACCTATGCTGGGACAGATAAAGCTCTGGCAGGCAAAGATCGTCGGTTGGGCACGACACCGTGTGTCCGGCAAACATGACGTCGGTGCCAGCCTCGTGGAGTACGCCCTATTGCTCGCCCTGATCGCTGTCGTTGCCATCGGGGCACTCACCTTCTTGGGTGGCGCCGTCAGCAATACGCTGAACAACGTCGGCCACCAATTCGCGGCGGCTGGAGCCGGTGGCGGCGGCGGCGGCAGCGGCATTACCTTCACCGATAATGGGGGAACGGCAGGAGCTCCCGCTGCAACCGGGGGCACCGGCACCTCCGTCGCGATCACGCTCACCCCGGCGCCGAGTGCCACGGTTGGCTACACCTATGCCGTGAGCGGCCCGGGCAGCGAGATCTTCACCTTTGAAAACGGTAACCAGCTGACCGTTGGCGGTAACGGCAGAACGACGGGACGTACACCCTCACCGTCACGGTAACCGAGTACACGGGCACCTTCTGTAGCTACGCGGTGGGCGGTGGGTCCTCCTGTGATACCAACGCAGGGACGGCGACGCAGACGGTCTATTTCGACAGGACGTGAGGTCAAGCACCCAGCTGCAGACCAACGACAATTCCCTCAACAACCCTGGGGGCTACGACCTGGCTTCATAGTCCCACGACGTTGACAACTCGTCCAGGAGGGCACGGCGCCACGCCGTGCCCTCCATGGAACGGGGATTCCGACGTCCAGAGGTGCCGGCGATTCCACCAGGTGATCAATACTCAACGGGCTCTGTGCATCGAGCGGAGCCTTGGCCGGGACGAGCCCGGCCCGTCGTGCGTGCTGGCCAGTCGGGACCACGACGACAACGGCCCATATAAGAAGGGACCGGTGGGACTCGCGACCCGTCCAGGAACGCGGAGAGGTGAGGTGTGAGCCTGACTAGCAACAGGGGGCTCTCCGCCGGTTCGGATCGCCGCCACTCCACGGCTCAACTCGCCAGTCGGAGATCGTTGACGTCGGCCCTCCGACACGTGCAATCTCCGACTCCTAGAGCCCGACTTCGCTGTAGCGCACGTTCAGCGGATGAGAGCCACCGACAGTCACCTCAAGGTGGTCGGGGAACACTGTGACCCTGTCCAGCAGTTCGTCGATCAGTACGCGCCGTTCCGACTCCTCGACCGCTTCCCACACCCTGGCGATGTCGAGGTCCCGGATGTACGCGCCACCTGCTCGAAACGGACCAGCAGATCGTTCCTCAGGGTTTCCTGTCGTTCCTGCTCGACGCCCTGCGCCAGTGCTGCCTCGATATCGGCACTGATACGGGCCTCCTCCTCCTAGAACAGCTCTTTGTCGATCCCGTCCTCGTAGTACAGGTCTAGTGTCCCGTCAGGGTGTTCCACTAAATAATTCGTCGTGATGGGAATTAACCCTTACACCGGGCCGCGTCTGCCAGGTAGAACCGCTGACAGAAGGAACCCGGGCATGTCGCACCTTGGCCGTCCAACAGTCCAGCTCACCTTGGCAGACCACGAGCACGAAAACCCTGCAGCGCTGGGCCAGGCGCCATTCCTCCGCCCAAGCCCTGGCTCTGCGGTCCCGGATCGTCCTTGCTTATGCTGAGGGCCGTGCCGGCCGGGAAGTCGCTGCCGAGCTTCGGGTGCACCCGGTCACGGTGCCCAAATGGCGGCACCGCTTCGCCGATGATCGGCTCGAGGGCTCGGCGATGCCCCTCGTCCTGGGCGGCCCGTACTGTCGGCGACGACGTGATAGAGGCGGTCCTGGTCGAGACCTCGGAGCAGCACCGCCTGACGCTCGCACTGGTCGACCCGGGGCCAGGCCAAAAAGCACGGAATCGGCCACGAGACGGTGGCCCAGATCTGGCAGGCCTTCGGGCTAAAACCCTGGCGGAGGACAGCTTCAAGGTGTCGCCTGATCCCGATCTCATGGAAAAGGTCCGGGACCTCGTCGGGTTCTACATGAGCCCCCCGGTGGCAACCGCAGTGTTCGCCGTTGACGAAAAACCCCAGATCCAAGCGCTCAACCGTACCGCCCCGACCCTGCCTATGCTGCCGACAACCCCGGCCCGGGCTAACCACGACTACGAGCGCAACGGCACCTGCGACCTCTTCGCCGCGCTCGACATCGCCAGCGGGAAGGTGATCACCGACATTCGCGTCCAGCACACCAGCGACGACTTTCTCGCCTTCTTGAGCGAGCTCGACCGCAACGTCCCTGCCGAGCTCGAGGTGCACCTGATCCTCGATAACCTCCACCCACAAGACCCTCAAGGTCCACCGATGGCTCTTGCGCCATAGCCTTCCCACCTCCACTTCACGCCGACGTACGGGTCGTGGATGAACATCGTGGAGCGGTGGTTCTCCGCGCTCACCACCAAGAAGCTGAAGCGCTCTGCTCACCGGAACGTCAAAGAGCTTGCGGCGGACATTAAGGCTTGGGTGGAGGCCTGGAACACAGACCCCAAGCCCTTTGTCTGGCACAAGACGGCCGAACGAATCCTCGAACGGCTCGCAGCCTACTACTGCGCAGCGGTCAACGAGGGTAACTAAATGCTTCAACCTGACGGGACACTACGGAGGCTCCTGAAGTAGTAGCTGTCGATTCACGATTTCGTAGCTGGACTGCGAGAATTGGGTATGGCGCTCGGTCGAGTGAAGGGTCAGGCCCGGTAAAAGGCCCGCAGGGAGCTGTTGGGGGACCGGTTCAAGGGATTTACCGCTTCTTGGCCGAGCACGGTGAGCGGATCTTCGGGGCCGAGTATTTCGCCGATCTACGATGCTGTGGCCACCCAGGACACGGTGACGGCAGTTGCGGGCCGCGGTCCGCAAACTGTTGAGGGCCTTAGACCGGGAGGCTACCCGTTGCTGGCGGCCAAGGTCCGGGCTGTCATATCGCGCGATGATGATTATGAGACGCCGGGGAAACCGCCGTGCGACTGGGATGACCCCGCGACCGCACGCCGAGGCGCTGGTCGACGGGTTGGTCCGCGACTGCGCCGCTGCCCCTGGTGGCGATCGACGGCGAAGTGTTCCGGGTCGCCCGGCGGGTGGCGGCCGACCGGGTCATCTCGACGGTTGATACCGAGGCCCGGCATGGCCACAAATCCCATGACCGGCGCTTCGACGGGTTTGCAAAGCTCATATTTCCATGGACCCCGACTCGGAGATCATCGACGAAGTGGTGGTCACGCCGGCAACGCCCATGACGCCGCCGCGGTCGATGACCTGCTCGCCGGGCACGCCACCGACCCCGTGAAACCGACGGTGATGGGCGACTGCGCCTACGGGAACGCCGACACCCTGGCCAAGTTGGCCGACGCCGGGTACGGCGACGTGAAAGCCCGGGTCGCTCCCGCTCGGGAAGGCGACGGCCAGTACGGCAAGGACGACTTCGGTCTCGATCTTCACGCCGGGACGGTGACCTGCACGGCCGGTCAGGTCGTGGTCATCCGGTTCGATCAACGACGGGGGTCGGGGCGTGCCGCCTTCGACGGCCAGCCGGGCGGTTACCCGCTGCGGGAGGTGTGTACCACCTCGACGGGCGGGCGGACCGTGACCATCCATCCCAAAGAAGCGGTCCTTCAGGCCCACAAGGCGGCTCAGGCCGACCCGGCCTGGCAGGAGGCGTATACGGGCACCCGGCCGGAGAGTAGAAAGAAAGATCGCCCATTTCGTGTGCAGACCGTGGGGTGAGGCGCAAACCCACGGGCGCCACGGCAAAGAACGTATCGCCACCGATGTCGACGCCCGCGCCGCGGCGGTCGACTGGGCTCGCCTCGCCACCCTCGGGGTCACCTTCGCCGGAGGGGACCTGGACAACCGCCCCACCATGAGCCGACGAACACACCCGTTCTCGTTTCCGCCGTCCCGTCCCCCTCCCTCGGGTCCCCCTCGCCCCAAAATCCCCAAAATCAAAGGGGAATTACAGGGCGAGAACCCGAGGGTTACCGAGGGACAAGCACCTGAAGCCTAAAGACCCCGATCGAGCAGCATTGCGAGCCCGCCCGAGCGCCCGGGGCCGCCATCGACAGCCCCTACTTCAGGACTCTCCTAGGAGGCTGGTGTTTTTGCGCGGGCGTAGATCCCTGCCTCCCTAGTGTGAGCCGGTCAGAATTACAGGCTTGTGTTAACCTGGCAGAGGTTGGAGCGGTGCGGGTGGGGGTTGGGCTGGCGCCGCGCCAAGCTGACCTGATGAAGGGCACGGCGAGCTTCGTGGCGGGGCGGCGGGAGGAAAATTCGATCTTCGCCGTGTTGCACCGTGAGTGTCATGTACTTTTTCCCGACGAACTGTTTGCCGACCTTTTTCGCGGGTACGTGGCGGCGGTCGGTGCCACCTCGGATCGTGGCGGTGGTGATGGTCCTGCAGCGCTTGTTCGGCCTGTCGGACCGCGACGCGGTGAACGCGTCGCGAGTTCGACGGCCGCTGGAAGTACGCAGCGGGGGGGCTGGACTTCGACTACCCGGGGTTTGCCCACACGGTGCTGGTCGACGTGCGGGGCCCGTCTGGCCCGCTCCGAGCGGCCCCGGCGGATATTCGAGGGGGGCTGGGGCAGAGCTCGCGAGGCGGGCCTGGTGGGAGCCCCGCGGGTGCTGGACTCGACTCCTCTTTACCGACGCGGTGGCCACCATGGACACCGTCACTTTGGTCCGTTCCCGCGATCCGCCAATTACTGAACGTCGTCGAGCCCGAGCTCGAGGCGGGGACTGCGGGGAGCGCTCGTCCGCCGACGATGACTACGCCAGTGGCGGCAAACCGAGCTGCGATTGGGACGAGCGCGGCTGCCCGTGAAGCCCTGGTCGACGAGCTGGCCGAAATTATCCCTCTACGCCTGTTCGGAGATCCTCGACGGCTGCGAGCTTGCCCCAGGCGTCGCCCAGGCGGCGCGGCTGCTGGGCCCGTGGTCGGCCAAGACATCCAAGCCGGTGACGACGGCATTTTCCGCATTGCCCGCGAAGTGGCCAAGGACCGGGTGATCTCGGTCGTCGACCCCGACGCCCGGCATGGTCATAAGACAGCAGCCCGAAAATTCGATGGTTTCAAAGGCCATGTGGCGGTCGACCCCGACAGCGAGATCATCGCCGCCACTGTGGTCAGCCCAGGAAATGCCGGCGATGCCAGTGCCGCCGCTGACCTGATCGCCGACCTCCTCCCCACCGAGGACACGGGCACCGTGGCGGACACGGCACCGGCCCTGATGAGGTGGCGAGGCCCAAAGTATTAGGGGACAACGCTTATGGGACCGGCGAGTTCAGTCCAAACTCGAAGACGCGGAGATGAACTCGGGGTGCAAGACCCAGTCGCCTACAACGGCGGGCGGGTTGTCCACCAAGGACCGCTTCAATATAGACCTCGGGGCCGGCACCGTCACCTGCCCCAACAATGTCACCGTGGGCATCCGTCGTGGCGGTGACGGCGTAGGCACTGCTTCTTTCGCCAAGTCGTGCGCCAACTGCACGCTGCGGCAGCGGCTGCACCACTGCGGCCGGGGGCGCGACCATCGTGGTCGGGCGCCACGAAGACGTGTTGGCCCGCGCCCGGGAACGTCAAAAGGACCCAAGATGGGCCGCCGACTACAGGGCCACGCGCCCCAAGGTCGAGCGCAAGCTCGGCCACCTCACGCGACGCCGCCATGGCGGGCGCCGAGCCCGCGTCCGCGGCACGACCGAAAGTCGATGCCGACTTCAACCTGCTCGCCGCTGCCACCAACCTGGCCCGCCTCGGCATGCTCGGGCTTCGCTCCACATCGAACGGATGGACGGCCACAGCCTGACAGGGACGCCCGGGACCGAGCTGCTGGCTCCCTCGGCCCCCTGCGACCGCTCTGCAGCCCACAATCCGGTCCCGAGCTTTCCTAACACGACCCGCACAAAGCGCCTCTTTCGGAGCCCACATGCCCTTAGCCCGCCGACCCATCGGTCTAATGCACCCTGTTCAACACCGGCCTCCTAGAAGACTTACCCCAGCCCCGCTTTGGACGGGATCGCTGGCCCACCACACCGGTTGGCGCCCCTCCTAAAAAAGGACGGCCACATAAAACGATCACGCTTCTGCGCACGATGGGTCGGTCGCGTTGTCGACCGAGCGGACGACACGGGCGAGCCTCGTCGAGTACCACGCTTCTCCTTGCCCTGATCGCGGTCGTCGCCATCGGCTCCCTGACGTTCCTCGGCCACCCGGTCAGCAACACGCTGAACAACGTCGGGAACATCATCCAGAACACCCCGTAGCTCGCCGGCCCGCCCGGGTGCTGATGCACCGCGCTCGCGCTGGCGCAGGGCGACCGTGCGCCAACTTCATCGACGTGCAACTCAAATCCATGAAAAGGAGTCTTAAGATGATCAAGCAGCGAGCTACCCATTCGAAAATCACCTGGTCGGGTTGACTTGCCCGGCTGCTGCGTTCTCGGGCCGGCGCACACGCCGAAGAGGGCGCGACCCTCGTCGAGTACCACGCTACTCCTCGCGCTGATCGCGGTCGTCGCGATCGGCGCGCTGACGTTTCTCGGCCACACGGTCAGCAACACCTTGAACAACGTCGCCAACAACCTCGAGGCGGTCGGTGAAGGAGGAGGCGGGACCCCGGGTATCACCTTCTCCGGTCTGGCGGGCTCGTATAACGTTGGGGGGACCTTCAGCGTCACCGTCAACACCACCGGGCTCCCGCTAACTGGCCTGACCATTGGCGACGTCGTCGGGTACGACAACTGCGCTAGCCAACAAGGGGGGGGGGTTGACGGGCCGAGTGGCAACGGGTACCCCTGCTACGGCATCAACTACGGGGCAAACCAATGGGCGACGTTCACCGTAAACCAGGGCGCGGGCACCATCACGATCACCGCTAACGGTGGCGGTCATAACATACCCGGCTATCTCGGCGGCTGGACGTACGAGTTCCTCGTCACGGCCACCAATGCGAGCGGGCCCACTACCAAAACAATAACGGTGAACATTAACTAGGTATCATCGTTCTTCACGCTCGAACAGAGGGGCCCTTCGGGGCCCCTTTTCTGTTCTCAAGTAGTAGCGAACAGTAGTAGGTGCCCAATGGCGGCGACCTCCCCAATGGAACGGTACACGAATGGTCGGGCTGGTGGCCAAAAACACGGTGAGCGACGCTGTCCATTTAGGAGTGGCCAACTTTCCGACACTCGCTCGTGCAGCCTGTTCTGCAAGCAGGAAACCGGCGGCGCCCGGCTCCTAGGAAGGAGACAGGCGACGGATAACCAGGTTCGGGACGAAGACCTTGCTTCTGTCGCAATTATCTGACCACCCAGCCGCGGAAATTGTGGTGCTCCATGGTCAGATCACCCTCAGATCGAGTACTTCGAGGATGCCGGGTTAAGGAGCGACCCGCTGCTCCTTAGGCTCGGAGCGCTTGCCGCGACGTGCTTGCGCAGGTTCGCTGTGAGCCTGCACCCATGACCACGACTACCAAAGCTTTGTAGTCCTCAGGGGTAGTACCACAACAGTACGCCCTCGTCGTACTGCGGGGGCGCTCCAGCGACAGCAGACAAGAACTGCTCCATCGGGTGCGTCAGTGCTGGATCGGTGCCATACGCCAGCGGACCCATGATGATCACGCTCACTCGCAAAGTGTCCAGCTCAGAACGCGCCGCCTTGACGGGCTCAGCCGTGCAGGTGTTGAGCAGGCGCCCGGCGGGAGCCCCGACTGCAGATTCCTGCATAACGCAATCCAGACTGGTACCCCCGAGCGAAGGGGCGCCCCTCGGCCCGGCCGTGTACATGGTGTCGGCAACCATTCGGAACCGGAAGCCTGACACAGCCTGCCACAGCATGGGGGCCATCCTCAGTGAACTGTCCCCGTACGGGACGACCAGAGCGATGCTCCCCTGCCGGAGATACCGTACATCACCGTCTGCGGCGAAGTAATGCGGGGTTGCCCGGGCTATACGCCGCGATGGGTGCCCTCGGTGCAAGCGTCACGCATACGAGGAGCATGGCGGTGGCGCTGGCCGCACGCGCACGCCAGCTCCCGACAAGGACCGCACGGTCGACGAACACGGCTATAAGCGCACCGAGGCCAAATCAGTGAAAAGGTCAAAGCGAGCGGGCACAATGTTGCCCGCTACCGGTAAGCGAGCTGGGGCAGCTCCTGGGAGCCCGATCACCCTCTCTGAGACGCCGTCGAGATGCAAGATGAACGGCCGAAAGGCTCCACACGAACGCTGCTACGGTCCCTAGCCCTACCAGCCGCACCCATCTCTCTCGCCACCAGCACGTCATCGTAAAGACACCAATTACGATCGGCGGAAGCCCTATGTATGCGTCGTCTTCTATTGTGTACTTTGACCACCGTTCAGACAGGCTGAGGGCGTGTGGGTCCAAGGCGGTGTAAGCGTTCGGGACCACAACATTCACGATGTCGGTTACGTAATAGTTGAGGGGCTCGATCGGCCCGATAATGCGGCCCGGCCCGAAGAACTGGTAGGCAAGAGGCACCGCCGTCAGCCCTACGAAGACGACGGCAGCCGACGCGCCTGCTTTCGCCAAACGTTCCTAGAGATCTTCAGTAATGGAACGCAAACGGTCATTACTTGACACTGCCTCCTTTGCGGGTCGGGATCCTCTGGGCGACCGGGCTCGGGTGCGTCTTGGTCGTCGTTGTCGGGGTGGTAGCTAGTGGGTGGGTTGTGTGTCGAGGGGGATGCGCAGGCGGAGCTCGACTTGCCATCCTCTGACTCGAACGTCTTCGAGCACGAGGCGCATCAGTTGTTGTCGGCCTTCGAAGTCGAGTGTGTCGATGCCGGCGAGGGCTTTCTGGGCGAAGCCGGCGATGTGCTGGTGGAGGCGGTTGTCGGTGGCCAGTTCGGTTTGACGATCGATGAGGGCTTGGCGTTCCTGGTCGAGGCGGCGGGAGGGGGTGTCGATCTCGGTTGAGCGGCGTTTCATTTCTGTGCTGTCGATCACTCCGGCCTGGTAAAGGTCGGCGATCCGTCCTCGTTCGCTGCGGGTGGTGTGGAGTCGTCGTTCGAGTCGGTCCAGTTGAGCGGCGAGTAGCTCGTCGTCGGGCGCCGGGGTCTGTTCGGCCAGGGCTGTTTCACCGGCGGCGAGCAGGTCGGGACGGGCGAGCAGTTGTCGTATCTGGTCGAACACGAAGGCATCGAGTTCGTCGGCTCGGACGCGCCGTTCGGGGCAGCGGCGGTCTGCGCCACCGGCACGCCAGGGGTCGCGGTGCGGGCAGAGGTAGTAGCGGGTTGTTGTCGGGCCTCGATGAGCCCGATGGCAGACGAGCTTGACTCCGCAGGCGGCGCAGCGCAGCAGCCGGCGCAGCAGGAAGGTGTCGGGCTCGGTCCGGCGGGGACTGTAGATGCTGTTGTCACGTGCTCTGGTCTCGGCTGCTTCGAAGGTGTCTTCGTCGATGATGGCCGGGATGGGTATCTCGATCCACTCGTCGCGTGGCCGCAGCGGTCTGGCGGTTCCGGCCCAGGGCAGGGTCGTAGCGGGTGTGGGTGCGGTTCCAATACAGTCGACCGACGTAGGCCTCGTTGCGGAGCAGTCGGCAGATGGTGGACAGTCGCCACACCGCTTTGCCCTCGGGCGAGGCGATTCCTTCGGCGGAGAGGGCGACGGCGAGGTGCCGTAGGCTTTGACCGGCCAAGAAGTCGGCGAAGACTCGGCGCACGACAGCCGCTTCAGGCTCGTAGATGATCACATGGGCCGGGCCGTCGGCTCCCGGGGGACGCGGCGGTAGCCGTAGGGGACCTTGGTGGACAGCACCTCGCCGAGCCGGGACCGATACAACTTGCCTCGCCGTCCCCGCTCGGCGAATTTGGCCCGTTCGTGCTCGGCGATCACCCCTTGGATCTGGACCAGCAGGCGTCCTTGGGGATCATCGAGGGGCGGGGCGTCAGCGAAACGGACTGCCACGTCGTAGCGGGCGAGTTCCTCGAGGATGAGGATCTGGTAGGCGTAAGAGCGGGCCAGGCGATCTGGAGAAAGACACCAGACGACGTCGATGATGCCGGCTTCGGCGGCGTCGCGCAGGGCATCCAGCCCGGGGCGGTCCAGGCGCGCCCCGGAGTATCCGTCATCGATGAACTCGCCGACCAGTTCGTCGCCCTCGGCGGCGACCCTGGCCCGCAGCGTGTCGAGTTGCGAACCGATAGTTCCCCGGGCTTCTTGGGCGTCGGTTGACACCCGGGCGTAGATCCCCACTCTCACGGCTTCCTCGTCTCGACATGAGCTTGCTCATCTTCAACCTCCCGAGGCCATCAAGACGCGTCGGGGGACTGGCTGTGCTGGGCCTCGAGCAGAAGCCGGTAAGTGGCGGCCACAGCGCCGAGGCGCGGATCGCCATAAGGCGTCCAGGCGGCCGCGGCGCACCCACCACTCGAGGCCGAGAAGACCGCCTCGCCATCCGGCCATGTGATCAGTCCGGCCAGGCCCCGCCGAGCGAAACGGGCCGCGGCCAGATCTTCGGGCAGCCGCGCCGGTGCCCGACCACAGCCGACCGCAGCCGTTCGTAGTCACGTTGTGACGGCTCCGATGAGCGGCCAGAACTGGCTCATCGCTGCCGGGCCCGCTGGATGGTCCGTGGATGCAGACGCACCCCCAACTGTTCCTCCAAGACCGCGGCGGCCTCGGCCGCCGAGCACGGACCGAGACCATCCAGGAACGACTCGCACATCGTCGGTCAACTTCATCGGTCCTTTGCGGCCCCGACGCTCGTCGAGCAGGCCGGTCATCCCCGCCTCGTCGAACGCGGCGGCCACCAAATAGAACTCGGCTCGGGAGTAGCCATGTGAGCGCGGCGGCGGCGGTCACCGTGTCGCCTTCGCAGAAATGCGCCCGCAGCATCTCGTATTTCACCTGCACCTTGTCCAAGGCGAAGAAGAACGGATCCGCGGCTTGGAACAGCGGGGAAGTAACCGCCTCGGGTCGGGGATGGACCAGTCCGATGGTCTCCAACACCCGGCGGCGGCTGGTGTTGTTCATGAGCTTCACCTCCACCCCGACCGTAAAAGAGAACTACATCAATGTCAAGCATTGTCAGTCGCCCCAAAGCTAAGCCGTCATCACAGCCAATACCCCTTGAATTACAAGAATCCATGGATCTCCACGCTGTCCGCTCAAGCGCTAGATGCCGACATACATTCCTGACGCACGGAGCCACATCGCTAGACACTTCTGGCCGTCCTCCGACCAAGCTTGGCTGCGGTCCTGGAAGGCGATGGATACCCGAACTCGCGGCGTCAATCACCACCGTGGTGCGAAAGACCAGCTTTGCGTTCCGCAGATGTTTGAGCGCGTAACGGTCCGAAAAGGCCGATCACGACGACCGTCCCCAACGCGACGGCCTCCAGTGCGACGATTTCCTCGCAGCAGGAGCAACTGGACAGCGACAAGTAACCCGGCTCGGGCTCCCGACGCCAGAGGCCGTCGCCGGCGGCTGTCGACAAACTTTTCGACCTCAATTAACAAGAAGAGGCATCAGGAAAAAGACCAGCAAGTTCAGGTGCCCGTGAGCCCGCGCCGCGGCGTAGGGGCCGAGGACCATCAAGAGCCCACCCATCCAGGCCGCAACGGCGTGCCGCGACATGGCGGCGTGAGCCACAGGAAGCGTGCACCAACCGTCGAGCACGAGCGCTGCAACGACACCGACGTTCCATGCGGCGATGACACCGGAAACGGCAGTGACGGGCCAGAGACAAACAGCAGCCAGGGGCATGGTGGTGTCCCACATCATGTTGGACCCACCTGGCAGGTTCACATAGCTGTTCAACAACGGGTTGAGACCATGGCTTATCGCCAATGGGTACCAGCCGCGGAACTCCATGAACTTCATGGGATCGCCCGCGACACCGATCCACTTCGTCGTTGGGTTGAGCCAAGCTGGGAAGGTCAGTAACGCGGTGGTCCATACTTGGTGGCGCTGGATACGGTCGATGGCTTCTGCCCTCGTCATCCCGGCCGTGGAAGCTATTTTCGCTCGGCGTGCTCCAACATTCTGTCACCCCCGACACCAAGTCCGCACGGCACGCTGCCGAACTCAACACCGAGTGGCATCCGCCGGAGACCCCGCGGTCCCCCCGGCAGCTCCGTCCTGTCTTGCCGGAGCCCTACTGGGCCGGTGGGGAATTGTTGTGAGGTCACTGATGACTTCGTGGACGTTTTTGCAGGTTCCAGAGATCGAACTGTCCGCTCGCCACCACCGGTTGTCCGAGGGCAGCGGTGAACATATCGGCAACGATCCTCCCGTGCGGAGCGCTCAGCTCGACGATCACGGCTTGGACGCCATCCCAGCAACGAAGATCCTGACTTGGCTAACGACCTCGTCGATGGGCGGGGATACCGGGTAAAACAGGGTTCCCGGGTAAAACCGCCTAAAACCATATTCTCCGACCAAGAACTCCTGCACTCCTGGTGGGTTGAGCAGCGGTGGGATCTTCGTGGAACGGCCTCCAACGCCAGGCACGAGGCCGTAAACGCCCAACAGCCCGGAAAGAGAAACGGTAGTAGCCGCCTGCCACAAGTAGGCCTGGTCCTCGGGAGAGATGGGGTAAGGGTAGGCCAGAACGATGGGACCGTCATACGGGAAGGGCCTTCGTCAGAGTCGTGGGTAGCACCGGCACCGCCTGGTTCTGGTAGGGCCATGTCGGCAGCCAGGTCACGACAAGCGCCACGGACACACGGTGAAGCAAGGCAACTGGCAACGGCGCCATCGCGGGCACTGGTGTGGAACTACCGACTGGTTACGGCCACGCCGGATGTACGTCGTCCAGCGCGAAGGCGATGACCGCTGCCACGCACGCGTCAGTGGTAAAGGCAAAGCGGATCGGCAGCACATTCGCAAGCGCGGGCAGCTGGACCAGCAGGTCAAACGGCAAAGGTATCTCGCCCCCGTGTCGATCTACGACGAGATGCGGCCCTAGAGACAAAACACCGGACACGACGGCAAGGAGGGCTGCGAGACAGACCGGCTTTGACCGCCGCCTCCACCAGACGGGCCAGCTAGGACGGCGAGCACGGCAAACCCTACGTACACTCCGTCCTCTGCGCCCGCAAAGGCGCTAAGCCGTGTGCCCAAGTCACGCAACACGGGCCGACCGCTTGGTGAGGGGTGGGAACCACGGAGTCGAGGGCATCGGCGAACCACTCGTTGGCTGTGGGCCAAGCAGGCCCCACGTAGTGGGCCGGACCAGCGAACTGGTACCACAACGGGTAAGCAAGGGCAGTACCTGCAACGATGAGGGCAGTTCCAAAGGCTAGGGCCGCCGGCCTTGCGAATAAGCGGATGGTATACCGGTGACGCACAAGGTAATAGGCCGTGACAACTGGCCATCCCGACGGCACACATGGTCGCAGTTAGAGCAAGTATTTCCGAGGAAATGAAAAACTGTGCGACGATGAGCCCGCCGAGAGCCGTTCCCCAACGCAACGGGTGTTGAGGCCTACTCAGAACCTTCACTAGCGTCGCGACGATAATCGGCGGCAGGGGAATGAAGACCAGGTAGGAAAAGGAGACGTGGTCGACCATGTACGGGGAGAAGCCGTAGGCAAGACCTCCGAGGGCCGCAGCGGGCACCCAGACTCGCCATCGGCGTAGGACCGCATATGCAGACGCTGCAGACAAGGGCATGGCTGCGCCCGTGAACAATGTCACGCTGGCTACCGGGCTGACGACGAGGGTCACGGCGCGGCGATGAAGCCGAGCAACGGCATATTGCAGCTTGTTGGGCCAGGTTGAACCCGGATGGGACATTACCAGTGTTGTGAAAAACGGGTTGTGGCCCGTCACGGCCGCGTGCGCCGTCCATGCAAAAAACCACACCCAGGCGGCTGGGTCCCTGTCTGCTGTCCCGAAAAGCCTGTTGGGGTCTCCCGGCAGGACAGGCCAGAAGGCCAAGACCCCGAGAACCATATAACCAGACACAACGAAGACGGAGAAAGCGCCCGTGCGTGCCGCCCTTGATGTACCAAACGGATGCCTGAAGCCGGGCGCTGCGGTGTCACTCTTGGGTCTGATGGACCACTGGAACCCTGCATTAGGCTTGCTTTTCGCGGTCCGACCACGCTGGTCCGCACTAAGGCCACTTTGCGTGTGGACGAAGCGCCGTTGAGTTCGAGGCGACCGTACCGGGCCAGCGGTGCCGGTGCCAACGAGGCCGCCGCGTGGGACGGTGCCCGGCGACGATGCGACATTCTTCGCGCTCAGCGCAATGGTTGGGCCCCGCGGCCCTAGGCAGTGGAGTTCCCTGGAATTTGCTAACATTACTGAACTGTTCGCTTTTGGGCCTGAAGAGCGCGCTCCCGCCGGCGGCGGTGCCTTCATCTGTGTGGTTTCATGCCACGCCAATGAGTAGGTTGAGCCAAGCTGGAAAGGTCAGTAGCACGTTGCCCACGAAGTACCCGCTGAAGTACCGCCACGTAGCCACAGGGGGCGTGCCAAGACCCGCGCAATCCTTCGGGCACCCTAGGAATTAGTCCTGTACGGCCACGCAGAGCCGGACGGGAGTTTAGAACGATAGTGGAGCGTTACCACCGCCCGTCTGAGCGAGCCTGAAGTGATGGGACCGCGGTGCGCATCAATTATCAGGAAAGCCACGAAGACGGTTCGGATGACCCCCTGGGCGGCCTATGACCAGTCGAGTACTTTGTTAATGTGCCTCCTGCGCTTCCCCGGTACAAACGGTGCAACGCTTGAGTAGTGCGACCGAACCAGTGCGCTCCAAGACCGATATCTCGGTGCTCATCCCGGCGTTGAACGAGGGCCCGAACCTCGCCATCCTCCTGCCATGGTTGACACGAATTCTTGACGAACTTGACCTGTCGTACGAGGTCATTGTCGTCACCAACGACAGCGATCACGGGACCATCGAAGCCGCTATCGTGCCGGGGCACGAGTCCTGTTCCAGGTTTCCAAAGGGTACGGGGGTGCCCTGATCGACGGGGTCAGAGCGTCACGTGGAGAGTACATCTTGACGCTGGACGCGGACCTCTCGCACCGTCCCGATTTTGTGCGTGAGATGTGGAGCGCGCGGCACGCCGCTGAGATCACGATCGCGTCTCGTTATGTGCCAGGTGGGACCGCGACCATGCCGAAGTCCCGGCTATACCTGAGCCGGGTACTCAACGTGGTCTTCCGCCGTGGTCTTTCGATGCCGCTCCGTGACCTCTCGAGCGGGTTCCGGCTCTACCGCCGAAGCGTCTTCGACCCCGACACTCTCAAGGGAAGGGACTTCGACTTGCTCCAGGAGATCCTGGTGAGGGCCTATTGCGAGGGATGGAAGGTCCAAGAGATCCCGTTCGACTATATGCCTCGCGAACACGGCAGCTCCTCGGCTCGGCTGACCCGCTTGGGCAAGGCCTATGTTCGCTCCTTCTGGAGCTTGTGGAAGCTCCGCAACTCCCTAGAAGCCGCTGACTATGACTACCGCGCCTTTCAAGGTCCGATCCCGCTGCAGCGCTACTGGCAGAGGTCGCGGCTTCGGATCGTCGGACGGCTCACAACTGGAGAAGGCCCGGTCCTCGATGTTGGCTGCGGGTCCAGCCGGATACTTGGGTCCCTGCCCGAAGGGAGCGTGGGCCTCGACATCCTCAGGCGTAAGCTCCGCTACGGCCGACGCTTCGCCGTTCCTCTCGTGCATGCGTCCGGCTTCCAGTTGCCGTTCCCCGACGCCTCTTTCAGCTGCGTCCTGTCGTCCCAAGTCATCGAGCACGTCCCGAAGGACTCCCCCATGATCGATGAGCTCTGTCGGGTCCTGAAACCCGGAGGTCGTCTGGTCCTGGGAACCCCTGACTACTCCCGATGGGAATGGGTCTACCTTGAGAAGCTCTACGAAAGGATTGTGCCCGGGCTGCCAACGAGCACACGGCGCGTTATACAAGAGCAGAGCTGCTCGGCCTCCTCGAACGCAAGGGCCTAACCCACGAAGCGACACGCTACATCGCCCGGGCGGAGCTGATCATGGCCTTCAGGCGACCCTCGCGGGCCTGACCACCGCGTAGCGCTGTGGTCCTGAAGCGCCTCCCCTCTCTGCGCTGCTCGGTGGGTTCTTACCCCGAACATGCCCGGACTCGGCGCTGGGCCATCCACCTAACTGGAGCCGCATTCCTACCACTGGCCCTTGTGGTCAGCATCCAAACCCTTCTCGAGCCCACCGGTGCCCGTCTTCCAGGCCAAGTACGAGGCAGGCTCGCGGCCACCCTCGCACCCGGCCCGCGGCGGCGGCCTGTGAGCCACTCTGCCGACTCTTCAAAAGGAAGCTACCCAAGGTTAGTCTCTACGATCTTCTGCGTCTCAGGGGCTGCGGGCCTGATCTATCAGGTCGTCTGGAACCATATCTGATCCTGCTCTTCGGCGATACCACCGAGGGCATCGTCACGACCGTGTCGGCGTTCCTTGCCGGCCTAGGCGTCGGCGCAGGCATCGCTGGTGCTCTCGTACCCAGGCTGCGGAGACCGATCCGCCTCTACGTGCTCATCGAGCTTCTCATCGGTGCGTTCGCGCTCCCAATGCCCCTCGTCTTCAACCTGATCGCCGTACTGTTCCGGGGTGCCTACCTGACACTGTCCGCGCCCGAGGTGGCGTTCACACGTTTTGCACTGGCTTTCCTGGCTCTAGCCCCAGCAACGATCCTGATGGGCGCAACACTCCCGGTCCTGACACGGCACATCGTACGTACGAGCTCGGACGTCGGTTCCTGGATTGGCCGTCTGTACAGCGTCAATACCATCGGCGCCGTACTAGGTACCCTCGCCAGCGGGCTGGTGCTCATTGAGCTGATCGGTCTTGAAGCCACAACGTTTGTGGCAGTGGCTTGTAACCTTACCGCCGCCGCTGGCGCGGCGGTCGTGGCTCGTGGACACAGGGGCGACCAAGCGAGCGTCCCGGTCCCCACCGGCACCCGGTCGCGCCTCAACCGCAAACAGCGGGCACTACTGCTCTTGACCTTTATCTCAGGCTTTGTGAGCCTCTCCTTTGAAATACTGTGGAACCGAACGCTCACGCAGGAAACCGGCGGCATCATCTATTACTTTGTCGTGATCCTGGCCCTATTTCTGTTCGGGATCGCTGTCGGGAGCCGTATATTCCAACACTGGACGTACCCCATCTCCTTCGCCCTGCTTGGGATATGCCTGGCGGCCGTGGGCCTTGGCCATATTTCCGGTGGTACTGAGCAATATCCTGGGCTCGGCGCACTTCGGAGGGGTGGTGATCCTGCTGATCTTTCCGACGGTGTTGCTCGGGTTCACGTTTCCGTTGACGGTGCGCCTCTTCGTAGAAGATACGGGCCGGGCCGCGAGCGGCCTCGGCTTCCTCTACGCCAGCAACACTGCGGGATGCGTCATCGGCACCGTGGTATCAGGGTTTGTGCTCATCCCGACAATTGGCACCAACTTGGCCGTCGTGGGAGTCTCGTTCGTTCTTGCGATCGCGGGCTGTAGCGCAGTTGTGGCAACAGTTAGGCGACCACTCGTTGCGATACTCCCTGGTGCCTTGCTCGTTGTTTGCCTGCTCACTTTGCTCGACCTCCCTGTCGTCAGGCTCACCTACACGCAGCGGACCCTCCAGGCCCTTGGAGCCGTCACCCACCATTACGAGGACGTGATAGCCACCGTCGATACCGTCAGCAGCCCCTCACCGGCGAAGCGCCAACTGCTTATCAACGGCGTGGGCATCACTAATCTCACGGTCGATACCAAGCTTCTCGTCTATCTGCCGTACATCGCACGAACTTCCTCGCACTCCATTCTCATTGTCTGCTTCGGAATGGGCTCGTCATACCGAACGGCTATCTTGCTGGGTCTTCACACTCAGGCTGTCGAGCTCGACCCTACGGTTCCCTCCGTGATGTCCGTGTACTTCTCTGATGCGAAACAAATCCTCGCCAATCCACTGGGTTCCATCCGAATCGACGATGGTCTCAGTTACATGGAGTTGACCTCCAAGCACTACAACATAATCGTAACGGACGCTCCGCCACCTAGTGATAGTGCGGGAGCGTTAGAGCTACTCACCAAGCAATACTACGCCGAGCGCGTTCACGCCTTACTCCCGGCGGTGTGATGTCAGTCTTCATCCCCTTCGGGACCTCAGCCTGCGACTTACGATGGAGATCCGTTCGTTTGCGGCGGTCTTCCCCCACACGGATGTGTTCGTGAGCCTCGGCGGCAACGGCCTGCAACTCATTGGGTCCACGCAAGCAATCTCCTTCCCGGCGGCGACAGTGGAGAGAGTGTTGGGTTCCCGCACTGCCACCGCTGACCTGCGCCTAGCCCCAGATTCACCTGTGGTGAGCGCCGTCCAGTGGCCGGCATCATTAAGAAGAATCTCTGGCTGGCCGGAGCCGCCGTCCAAAAGTATCTAGGCCCGGGCCACTGCTAACCGAGGATCATCCGTTATCGGAGTACTACCTCCTCCAAGACTCCCTACTCAACGGCTGCGAACCGGTCGGTTATCCGGGTAAGGCCACTTCACCCTTATACCGACAGCGTGCCCCCTTTCCTCCAGAACCATGACAGGTGAAACTCCCGCTTCGACCTGACCTGACCCATCAAAATGTCAGAGCTTGCCCTCGATTACGAGTCAGGTCTACCCTCCTAGGGTTCAGGTCATTACGACAGGATTGTGCCGGGCGCGGCAGCGAGCACACGGCGAGATAGACAAGAGCCGAGCTGCTCAGCCTCCTCGACGCAAGCGCTTAAACTCGCGAAGCGACTCGCTACTCGCCCGGGCGGAGCTGATCGTGGCCTTCAGGCGCCCCCTACAGGCCTCGATGCGAATAGAGCCCGACTCGGTATGCTCCTGCCACCGTTGCGCCCGCAGGCCCGAACGAACCCAGCGCCTCGGCCCCAGCGGCCAAGACCACTCCAGCCGCCAGCTCCCACTCGTTGAAGCGGGAAAGCTTGTCGAAAAGGTCCAACGTAACGAGCACGACGCTGCAACCCATCAGAAAGCTCCCACCCTTATGCACCCTTGTCATCGCGACCAGCAACGCCACTCCCACGCTCGCCACGAGTACTGCGTAGGCCAGCGCCCCCGAGATGCTCGACAGCTGGTGGAACAGAGATAACGACTGCGACGCAAACGGGTAATGGACCTCGTACACAATGACACCCTGTACGAATGCATGCGGTGCGGCCAACGCCCAGGGCGCAATGAACGCCGCCGCCAAGCTGACACTCACCGCTGTCCGCTTCACCCCAAAGTCCATCCAGGCCGCCGCAAGCGGGACGAATATGAGGTCGTACTGCTGAAAAGTCAACAGTACCGCGAGCGCCACGATCGCCCAACCATGCCTCTCGCTTTTTACCGCCCACACCATGAGCAACAGGACGACAAGGATCAGAGGTTCGCTCCAGGACTGTTCAACGGAGAAGGTGAGGAAAGGGAACAGCAACAACAACGCGCCGAACGTTGCGGCCTGCGGGGCCCGTGCCATCCTCCCGATCAGGACGGCCGAGACCAACGAAGGCGAGAATTACACCGAACCGAACGTCGCCGAACAAAGCGTAGAACGGCGTAAGCACCACCGCTGCGCCGGGAAAGTACGCATATATGGTCGCTTCGTCTGGGAGCTTCGGGCTCCAATGTTGTGTGTACACGTTGTGGCCATGGAGCAGCCCGCGGGCAACGGCTTGGAACATTTCCCAAACATCGATCCGGGGCGCCGGACTGGCGATGACCATGGCGATGCAGGCGCCACCGACCAGCAGGACGCTGGCCGCAAGAGCCTGGCGGGGAAGCCGAAGGATGACAAAGACCAGAGCTGCAGCCGCAGCCAAGATGACCAGGACTACGCTCACCGTCTCGGCGGGCCCCGTCCCGAACTGGCCACCTCGGAACCGCAGATCTGCAATGAACCAGACTTCGAACGCAAGTCCAACGGCGATCCGAGTATTGCGCTCGGACACTAGAAGCCTTCCGCGCCCGGCCGGCTAGCGGTCCACACGAGGACCACGCCCAGTAAGACCAAAACAATCGCAGCCGTGCTGTACTGACCCCCCCTGAGCGCATCTCCGATGCCAATGCACAGAACTGCGGCGATCGCCAGAAGGCTCGCCATCGGCAACTGGAGTTCCCTATCAGCTGACGACTGCACGCCACGACCGGCAGTCGTTCACGACTGTCGCGACAACCCGCTCAGGTGCGACCGATATCGCGGAGCTACGAACATTCCCCAGGGACGTGGTCACGGTCGGCGCGGCTGTTGTTACCGTATAGCAGAGACGAGCCTGCCCCGAGTTGACCGAAGCGTACGCCTGCCGCTCCATTGTTGCCCCCCCGGTGTAACCGAAAAGGGACGGAACGTTTTGAGCAGGAATTTCGACCCAGATGGTCTGACCCGATCTGGGTCAAAGGCGATGCAGTTCCCGGTGGCCCCGCGGATCCAACCTGACGGCATGCCCGTACAGCAGGTCCAGTCGTCGTGATGCCGTACTTAGCCGCGACCTCTTGCGCCTCACGAAGCTGCCAGCCCGGATGTCAGGCAGACTGGGAAGCGCCAGCAGTCGCGGCCGCGTCCGCCGCGTTTTGGATGTTAGTAGCCGACTGCACATCGTTCCCCATATCAATTGCGAGGGCAACGAAGCCTAATGTCGCCGTGAGCGCCACCGTCCAAAGAACAAGGATGACTCCATCTTCGCGTTTCAGGCCGATGACCTGCCCGCCGGACAAACCCGCCAAACAAGCTCCGGAGTCCCATCAACTTACTACAGTCTCGGGCATTCCACTACCGCAGACGCTGTTGACGCCCGAGTTGTTCGCGTCTCCGCTGTATGACGCGTACCACCAGTAATTCCCTGCTACGGCCGGCTTATAAGGGGTACCTGGATTGTAAGGCCCGTCCCCTGACACCGTTGTCGGTGCACCAAGCGATTGGCCGCCTGACGTGCAGGTGGTAGGTGCGTCGGTCTGGTCAAACACCGTGAAAGTGATGGAACCGCCCGCATTGTCCCTAGAACCGCCCAGGGTGCCCACGATATTGGTTCCATCATTGCTGGCATCGATCACTTTATTGACAGCAGCCGTGGGCGGGGCCGTTACGAGAGTCCCATGCAGGAAGAGAGCCCATAGGGATTGGCAGTCTGCAGCAAACCGTTAGTTTCCACGCTGGAAGTGGGTAAGCCTAATTGGGTCGCAGCATCCCCGGCGAGCTCCAAGGTTATGTAGTTTCCGGCTGAGCCGTCCAAATCAAGTCACCCGTATTGTCGTTACCCACCAGGACTGCCTTGAAATCCGACGGGGAAATGTTATTGGCCGCCTCTGACGACGTAATAACGGCGTTGATCTTGTTTACTAGGCTCGGGAGGTCGGTGTATGTACCGGCCACTGTCGCGGTCCCATGGAAGGTGTAACCATTGTCGTCTACTGAATAGTCGAGGTGCCCCGGCGGATTGATCTTGAAAGGAGCGGTTATCGGGGTACCAGTGAACAAGACCTGCCCGGTACTGCTCGACGTAGAAGGTGCTCGTTGAGAAAGGGCCATCGTCGGGAAGAAACCGGTAAACGGTTCGGACTGGCACTTGACTGCAGACCGTTAAAAGGCCGTCTTGGACCAGCAGATCAATCTCCGGAGGATCATTGCTGGTCCCAACGGGCTGACCGATCAGGTCCGAGCACTGTGCATATCATGTTTCGCTAGTGTCCAAGTTCGCTCCGCGTTGAAGGCACAGGTGCCTTGCTGGCAGCTGCAATACCTGAGCTGCAGCCGTGCAGTCTGACCCAAGATCATTGATAGATCCCAGGCGCGCGCCCGGTCTGGACCGAGTTGCGCAGAGATGTCCAGCCGTTGAAGACGAACCCGAACTGGATCATACCGAAGAGCATTAGCGCGAATATGGGAAAGACAAGCGCGAACTCGACGAGGACTGAACCTTCGTCGCTGTCGGACCGACGCCAGGCGACAATACGCCGCTTACGCCGGGTTTCGATATTCAACCCAGTCTTCGATCGACCACGCGTCCTCGGCCTCATCCGAGTACATGGCCTTTGATGATCGTGTCGTAGATCTCGATGCCGGCCGGGCCGATCACCACAATGAAGAGGGCCGGCAAAACACAGAACACCAGCGGGAACAGCATCTTGACGGGGGCCTTCTGGGCGAGCTCCTCGATGTGCTGGCGTTGCCCGACGCGGATGTCGGCGGCCTGAGACCGCAGGATCGAGCCGATGGACACCCCGAACCGCTCCGCTTGGATCAGCGCCATCAAGAATGAGCGCAGCTCGGGGACGTCGGTGCGGAGGTCGATGGCCTCGAGCGACTCAGTCCGCTCCCCGCCCATGCGCACTTCGCCCAGGAAGCGACCGAACTCCTCGCTGAGCGCGCCGGGCAACGAAATGACGGCCCTCGTCAGGGCCTGGTCGAAGCCGAGGCCTGCCTCGACGCTGATCATGAGCAGGTCCACCAACGAGGGGAGCTCCCTCTGGATCCTGTTCTGACGGGCCTCCGCTCTCCGGTTCAAGGAAGCCTCCGGGCCGAGGAGCAAGAGGACCGTCACCAGTAGGAAAGCCAGCAGCTTGTAGAACTTGGGCAACGAGGTCAGCTCGACCAGCATGAACCCGACCGGGATGAGAGTTATCGTCGCGAGCCTCCCGGCCAGGAAGAGGTCCGAGTCCGCCTGGCGGTCGCTTCCAGCGATGGTAAGTCGGCGTTGTACGCTCTCCACGTAGCCAGGCGGGCTGATCCGGCGTGCCAAATCCGCCGACAACGGACGCTACTGGGTCGACGACCCGCTCGAAGAAGTTCCCCTGCTCGGAGGGCCTGAGCGATGAGCGCCGGAGCCGGCAGCTGGGCGGTTGCCACCTCCAGGGTCGCTGCGACCGCACGCCGGCGAGACTTGAACGGCATCGACAGGGTATGGCGCGGCTCCCGCGCTGGCGGGCGCTGTCCCACCAGAGCGCCAGCCCGCACATGACGGCGAGCAGGACCACTGCGGCGACCACAATAACTATTACCGACATGTCCTCAGACCTCGATCTTCACGGTCTTGTACATCCAGAAAAAGCCCACGACGATCAGCACCAGGCCGCCGACCAGCATGAATCTTGCCGGCGGTGCTGTGGAAAAGGACGAGCTCATAGGGCCGGTTGACAACGAAGATGAAGATCCCGAGCGCCAGAGGCATGATCCCGAGGATGTAGGCGCTGAGCCGGCCTTCTGCCGTGAGCGTCCGAACCTGTCGGCGCATCTGGAGCCGCTGGACCATCGTCTCTGCCAGGGTGTCGAACAGGCCCGCCAGGTTGCCACCCGTCTCCTGCTGGATGCGCACGGCAACGACGCTCTCGGAGAAGTCCCGGTTGTGGATACGGGCCGCAGCATCTCCCAGAGCTTCGTCGATTGGCCGGCCCAGCCGAGCTTCGGCAAGCACCCGCTGCAGCTCGCCCCTGGAAGGCTCCCGTACCTGCCTTGTGACCGAGTCGAGGCCCTGCACCAGCGAAAAGCCCGCTCGGAGCGAGCTTGCCGTTAGCTTTAGGACGTCCGGCAGCTGCGATGCGAAAAGCCGCGAGCGGCGGTCCACGAAAGTCTGCAGGACCGCTAGCGGCACGACGATGACAATGATCGCGACAAGGACCAAGCCCACCAGGCCCGCCAGCAGCCATCCCAAGCGCCAGGAAGATCACGCCGCCGAGGCCCCAGATCGTGATGAGCTCCCCGACACGCATACGTGAGCCCGCTCGCTCGAGCATGTTGTCCAGCCGACGCCCCAACGCGCGTTAGGCCCAGCGGCGCTTGCACCCTGCCGGCGACCCTCTGGAGCCATGGCACGGTGATGAGGGGCGGTGGCCCGGCTACCTCTTGACCTGCGCCTCCGGTCATCCGGTAGGGCTCGAGGACAGCTGCGAGGCTGGGGCGTCGGTTGCGGCTGACCACCCACAGGACCACGTACGCGAGCAGGGCCACCACCGCCAAGCCGATCGCGGCGATCCCGATCGGGCTGATCTTGTGCTCCACAGAACGTAAACAAATGCCCTATTCGCGGGAGCGAACGAGGCGACGAACACGGCGCGCCCGCTTACCTTCGCATCGCGGGTGCGCCCGACGGAACCGGCGAGGTCGCGCCCAACTGCGGTGCGGCGGCCCTTGGTGGCCGCATCGGCATCCGAAAATGCTCGGGTCTAGCTTGACGCCCCGGTCAGCCAGGCGCTGGGTGATGTGCGGCCTCAGGCCGGTCGCCTTGAGGTAGCCGAGCGAGTGGCCATCTTCGTCGTGGCCCATCCGGAAGTCGTAGGTGAATATGTCCTGGAGGAGGATCATCGTCACCCTCCATCCGCCCAACCTCCGTCACGTGCGTGACCCGGCGGCTGCCGTCGCGCATGCGGGAGAGGTGGACGATCAGGTCGAGAGCTGCGGCCATCTGCTCGCGGACCGCCCGCATCGGGAGGTCGAAGCCGGCCATCAGGGTCATAGTTTCCACTCTCGAAAGAGCGTCGCGTGGGCTGTTGGCGTGCACCGTGGTGAGCGAACCTTCATGACCGGTGTTCATGGCTTGCAGCATGTCGAGTGCCTCGCCGGAACGGCACTCGCCGATGATGATGCGGTCGGGGCGCATACGCAGGCTGTTGCGCAGCAGGTCCCTGATGGTTACCTCGCCGGTCCCCTCCGTGTTCGACGGCCTGTACCTCCATGCAGAGCACGTGGTCCTGGTGGAGCTGGAGCTCCTTGGCGTCCTCGATCGTGATAATGCGCTCGTCTGAGGGGATGAACGACGAGAGCACGTTCAACATGGTGGTCTTGCCGGTGCCCGCCCCGCCCGAGACCATGATGTTGGCCTTGCCCTCCACGCAGGCCCTGAGCAGCTCTGCCACCTGGGGCGTCAGAGTCCCGAAGTCGATGAGGTCCTCCATCATCAGCGGGTCGGCGGCGAACTTGCGGATCGTGAGGAACGGGCCGCCTATGCACAGCGGCGGGAACACCGCGTTCACCCGGGACCCGTCAGGGAAGCCGGGCGTCCACCATCGGGGAGGCCTCGTCGATATGGCGCCCGACCTCGCCGACGATGCGGGCGATGACGTGGCGAAGGTGGGCGTCCCCGACGAAGGAGATCCTTGTGAGCTCGAGCCGGCCGTTGCGCTCAACGTAGACCTGGTCAGGCCCGTTGACCATGATCTCGCTGACCGTCGGGTCTCGCACCAGGCGCTCGATCGGGCCGTGCCCGAGGACCTCGTCGGTGACGACCTGGCCCACTTGCGCCGTCTCCTGGACCGACATGGGGGTCTTCTCGCCCCGGAGTGCGGTCTGCACGATGCCCTCGACCCTGGACCGCAGTTCCTTCGGGTCGACCACAGAGTTGTAGAAGACCGGCCCCAGCTCGGTGATTACCCGGCGGTGGATCCGTTCACGCACAGTCTCCAGTACCTCAGCCCGCGGGTCGGCCATGCCAACCTCGTCGCGCAGCCGTGTGTACAGGCCCGGGCGCGCGGCCTGCCGAGCCGCGCGGGCGCTCGGCGACCTCTGACAAAACGGGCGCCTTTGGCGCCCGGTCGGCACCGACGGGGGGGCCGTCTGGCGGGGGCCAAGCGGCGGCGTGCTTGGGAGACTCGGCTCACCTTTGACAGGCCGAGGCTCTCCAGGAAACTGGACGCTTCGTCTTTGCTCGCGCCGTCTAAGGGCGCGGCGGTGTCGGTTGGTTCAGGCATACGTGGCACCTCTCATCGTGAGGGTACCTTGGCCGGCACGGCAGCCTGTGCGCGGGCGAGGACCATCGAGGACAGTTGGGTGATGTTGCTGGCGAAGCGCGATTTGGGGTACTCGAGCATGACTGGCACACCCTGGTTCACCGATTGAGGGACCGCCGCTTCGGAGGGGAGCGCCAGATCGACCTTCATCTCGAGGGCTCGTTCGAGGTCGTTGACCGCCAAGTGGACCTTGGAGTCCGCCCTGTTGAGTATCAGCAACACCCTCTCCATGGGCAGCTGCAATAGTCCAAAAGCCTGAAGGCCCAGGCGGGCGTTCTTCACTGAGGGGACGTCCAGAGCAACTATGAAACCGATCGTGTCGCTCTCGGCTACCGCCTGCAGGACTACCTCGCTTAGGTGCGGCGGGGAGTCTATGACGACGAAGTCGAACATCTGGCGGAGCAGGCTGAGGATCCGGACCATGTCCGGCGGGGTGACCTGGTCGGCCTCCGAGGGAGCCGTCGGAGCGGCCAGCACCCACACATTGCTTTTTTCGTGCTGCACCAGGAAAGTTTGCAAGAGGCTCTCGTCGAGCAAGTCGCCCGCAGAGACGGCGTCCACGACCGTATGGACCGGGTTGAGCCGCAACATCACGGCCACATCGCCGAACTGGAGGTCGAGGTCGAAAATGACCACGGGCTTTTTTGTCTCGCGCGCCAACGCGGTTGCCAGGTTCACCGAGACTACAGACTTTCCGACACCGCCTTTGGGCGAGAACACCATCGTCACCCAGCCCCTCTTTTCACGTGGCGGCGCTGCGCTGCGGATGGCTTCGGCGGTAGCTGCTGCGGCCGCGGCTGCTGCGCTCATCTCGTTGTCCAACTGCAAAAGCAGGTCGGCGACAGCCTGGGGCAGTTGGCGCTCGATGTCGCCGAACGCGATCGCGTCGTCGATGCCGGCGCGGAGCGACAGACGGAGCACCTCAGTGGAGGGCTCGGCAACAACCATGACGGCGCCGGTCCCTGGCCGGTCCCGCAGCAGCGAGCCGACCTTGTCGAGCACGTCCTCCTTGACCTGGGACGGCCCGAGCACCATGACGACGACCCTGCCATCTTGATAGCGGCCCAGGTCGAGCTCGTCGAAGCTCGCCAGGCTGTGAGCACCGAACGGCTTCGGCAGCGCCCGCGCCGATCGCGTAGAGCAAACCCGGGTCCTGCTCGACAACGACCACCATGCCCTTGCGGCCACCCGGCGTGTCGACAGTGCTCATTTCTTTTGGCTGCGGGTTTGGCAGCGGCTCAGCATCAACGGGGCCTGGCTCCTCTTTCACTACTTTCACGGGCACGCGCTCTGCTCCACGCACTCCGACGAATCGTAGTCCGAAGAAGTACTACCTGGCACAGCCAGGCGCCCGGCAGGGCAGACCGCGCCGCTCGTACCGCCGCCTCAGTCGCCCTGAACGCGCTCTCAGCGGTTGCCAGGCTTCCTCACGCCAGAGACGGCTCCCCATATGACAACCACGCTACGTGGTGATACATAGGTCGGGCAATGAGCCGAACGGCCTATAGATGCCGGCTCGCGAGCCTTGCCGCTGTCCCTGAGGAGGTTAGTTCAACGAGGTAGCGAGGTGAAGGACAAGCAGGTTGGAGAGCACCGCTGTCGCGTAAATGCCCGCAGCAAAGCACGCCGCGCCCATGACACCGAGGCGGGGCCGGCTGTTGAGGACCTTCAGCCCCAAGAGCCCGAGGATCCCCAACTTCACCCAGAGCAAGCTCTGGCTCGCCAGCAGCAGAGAAGACAGTGGGTTTGCCTCGACGCCACGGTGGTCCAGGAGCATGTGAGTTGTCACGACGTCGGCACCGTTCAGGAGGGCGAGGGCGACGAGGGCGGCAAGAGTCACGGCGCGGACACGAGCCGCCAAGACCCCCGAGAGGTGGGAACGACCGGGAGGCGGTACGCCATCAGATGGCTCTGCAATACCCCCGGGAAGGCCAGGGGCCAGGACGGTAGCCGTGATCGTCGCCTCCTAAGGACGCACCGTGGCGTTCTGGATGCCGCGGTTCTTCCAGTATCCATCGGCATATACCCATCGCGACTAAAACGGACTCAGGACTTAGAGAGCGCTAGCGATAGTAGCGTTGCCGCGCGCTAATGAAGCCCTATGTCGAGACCAATGGCATCGGCGTCATATGGGTTGTGCTCGTGGTAATCGCCGGCGTCATCTGCCCGGCGGTGTGAAGAAGCGACCAGGAAGGACAAGGGCGGCCGCTTCGTCCTGCGTACCCAGGTCGTCGCGCTCTTGGCGCCACGGACCAGTGGTTTCACAGGGGCGGCGGAACCATCCGCGCCCACCGAACCGAGCCGGGCGGTATTGCTAGACGTTGGCGAGCACACGGGAGCCTTGGTGCTAAGGGCGCCCGCTCACCGAGAGGGACTGGAGGTCGAGATCCACCCGCCTTCAGACCCGTCCCAGCGCACCCACGTCTGGGTTTTGCCACGGGTAGGCCGGGATGGCACGGTCTATGCGGCAGTGTTCCCGAGCCTGCCTGCCGGCGACTACGTTGTGCTGGAGCCCGATGGCTCGGCCGCCACGACTGTCGCCGTTCCCCCCAACCAAGTAACGAGCACCACCTGGGGATAGGCGACCTCCCGCTCGATCAGCTCAGGAGCAAACGGGTCGCAGTCGAGAGAATGGGCCGAACTCGTCGTCAGCTGGCAAGCAACTGCTGAACTCGCTGGTGCGAGAGACCAAGAACCTCCGCCGCGTCCCGCATGGACAGATGCGCATCGCGGACCAGCGCTCGGGCTGCGGCAGCTTTTGCCTCTGCCGCCCTTGCGGCGGCGCCGTCGGCGTCGGCTCTGGCGGTTTCTGCCTGGTCGAGAGGCTCGGGCACGGGACCGGGCAACTGCGGGCGCCGGAACACGAGGCGGCCCAGCAACCTCGGCCTCGGGGACGTCGATATGTAGGGCGAGGGCCTCGATCGCGTACTGTTTGACCTTGGCAAGAGAGCGGCCCCAGGTGTGGACGGGTAGCCCCTCGATGTCGGCCATCCACTGGTGAGAACGCGGGTCGAGTTCCAAAGTGGCGACGTAGGTTTCGTTCATTTTTGCATCCATCCTTTCCCGAGGCATGGCCCGGGTCTCGATGGAGAGGCCGGCAGCTGGGAGATGGGCACGTTCCGACAGGCGTGCCCATCTCGTAGTGCCGGTCCTCCGTCGCCTGCTAAAGCCGCGGGCGGAGCGGCGTACTACAGGCTGGGCAGGATCTCTTTAGCGAGTTTCTCCTCATCCTTCAGCGATGGCGGAGCGGCAGCGGGGCTCACGGCTATGCGGACGTAGTAGTCGCCCTTCAGTACGCTGAGCGAGGCGTAACCGTCATAGAAAGCCTTGTCCCCGTAACCGCTGATGGGTTGAGCGGCGACCTTGGACTTGTAGTTGTCGTACCACTTCAAGGCGTCGGAGCCCTTGACGACGACCACCCTCACCGAGTCCGGCTGGGCAACGTTGGGATCCCTCGGTTTGGGCGCTGAAGGACCATAAAAGACACACGCCAGGCCCCCTTCCACCGTGGCGGAGCCGAGGACCCCTTTCGTCACGCTCGTCCCGATGGCGCTGGCTGCCTCGGTGGCTGTGACCTTGGAGCACGAATCAAAGCCCTTCGCAGCGGTGGCGTCGGCCACATTTGTGGTCGCCGAGACCACCAGCGCTAGTGCCGAAACTGCAGAGACAATCGTCACGAAACCTAAGGGGAGTTTCACAGGTGCTCCTTTGGCCTGATCGGCCGGTAACTGGTAAACGCGAGCGTACGTCAGGTCGCCATCGTCCCGGTCGACGGCTGTTCGTTCCGAGTGGCCCTAGGGGACTCGGTCAGCTGTCGTCCAAACATCCGGACCCTGGGCCCGTGCAAGAGGGCTTGGTCTAGCGCACCCGCTGAGGGCCGCATTGGCCTCGGCCAGTTCGAAAAACGCCGGGTCGAATTCACCACGGAGCCAAGTCAGGTAGCTGTCGTGTTCTTCGTGGCGGGGGTCCCTCAAGGCTTCCAGCACCCCTCGATAGCCGCTCGGGCCGCCGCAGTCCTCGGGCGGGCAGGCGTTCTGGCCATCCAGGCAAACGGCGAACTTCAAGCCGAGGTGCAGTCCGGAAAAGTCCTCTATAACCACGTCATGGTCCCAGCCGTCGCCGTAGTCGTACTCATAGACGAAGCGGCGCTCTGCACCGAGCGCTTCCAGGAGGGTGACCGACCCCTCGAACAGCTCTTGTGGTGGGTAGTCGTCGTACTGGGAGCCAAAGGTGAGCTGGCCGATCCTGAAGCAATGCAGGTGGGAGTCAGTCCAGCCGATGGCCGCTTGGAACATCGAATGGAGCTTGTCGAGGCGCACGTTGCCTGGCACCAGCAGCCGCCGCCAAACGACCGGGTCAACCTCCCGGAGCTGCACCCGCAACTGGAACACGCTTTGTCCTTGAGCCTTTGGCACTCCCGAAGAATACCGCGGCCTCAATGCCTCCCTCCGGTTAGGCAGTGGGCGAGATCACACGAACGTCGGGTACCACAAGGCCCTTGTCCCTTGCGTGGGGTACGGAGGCCGGTGGCTGTTTCGCCTGTCGCCCGCAGTCCAGCGCAGGTCGCCAGGACCAGCCGGCTCGGTCAGCTCATTAACAAACAGGCCGCAAATGCGGAGAGAAGGGCGAACTCGTCGTCAGCTAGCTAGCAATTGCTGAACGCGCTGGTGAGACAAGCCGAGCACATCGGCCGCGTCGCGGACGCTCAGGCGGCCGTCCGTAACCAGAGCCGCGGGCCGCTTCACGTGTGGCCCCGGCAGCGGCCTCCTGGGCGGCCTGGGCATGATCGCGCTCCTTGCGGGCGAGCTCCAGGGCGGCTTTGACCGGCACTGGCAGCCGTACGTCCTCGACGAGGTTTAGATCTTCAGGAGCCACCTCGAACCACAGCGCGGTTGCATCGACGATGTGCTCGCGAGCCTTGGCGAGAGTGCGTCCGTAGGTATGGACCCGGGGTTCTTCCTCGAGCTCCACCAACCAGTAGCCGTCATCGTCGCGATCGAACACCGCCGTAAATACCTTCAACCCAGCCACCCTTTCCCGAGGCACGGCTCTAAGTCCCGTTCGATGCTTCTCAATGTGCCAGGCCGGATGTCGCCACCGTGCTTGGGCGCGACAGTTTGGCACGACCCGCACCGTACGACCACGTGCGAGCCGCTTTGGCGGACCTCGATGCAACCGAGCCGCACCAGCACCTGCCGCAGCCTTCTGAAAGTCGTAGGATGGATACTAGCATACTAGACGGCCAACGACTAGCGGACTAGACACCGCTCGACTAAAGGGGAAGGTCGCCTGAGAAAGGCCAGGGTTCGATGGAGAGGCCGGCAGCTGGGAGATGGGCACGTTCCGTTAGGCGTGCTCATCTCACCGGGCCGGTCCTCCCTCGCCAGTCGCGATCACGCAGGCGCCCGCCTGCGCCGTCCGGCTCGGGTGGCGAAACGATCGAGCGCTTCGAGCACTTCGGGCGCACGCCACAGTTGACCGCGCTTCGTGTCGCCGAACGCGACTAGAACGCCGGCATCAATGAGTGGCTGCAATGAGCGGTACGTGTTCTGCCCCGCGATGCCCAGTTCATCTGCGATCAACGATGCGTTGACGACCGGGTGGCGGATAACGAGGTCGGCGATCCGCCAGCTGGTCGCCCCGCGACGGGCCATGACGCGGTCACCCCAACTACTCCGGATGGAGCGAAGTTCCTCGACCAGGAGCCGTCCGTTTGCAATTGCAGCGAACGCCGCATGGCTCAGCTGCTCGACGATGGCGCCAATGTCGCCTTGCCGGTAGCGAGCCAAGGCTTCGAAGTAACCGGCGGTGTTGGCGAGCAGTCCGGCGGAGACGGGCACGGTTACGTTCCTAGTGAGCCGCTTGTTGCGAAGGTGGGCGTGCAGCAACGCTCGCCCCGTCCGGCCGTTTCCATCCGGGAAGGGGTGGATGGTTTCGAACTGGGCGTGGGCAATCGCAGCATGCGTAATGACGGGTACATCATCGCGGTCTATGAAGGCCACCAAATCGTCTATCGATGCCACTACTCGGCCGTGGTTTGGGGGCACGAAAGAGGCACCGTGTGGTCCGAAATCGCTGCCTCCGATCCACACTTGCTCAGCACGCCACCGGCCGGCGATAGTCGTGGCGCTTTGGGCAAGCAGGGCCTCGTGCATAGCCAAGATTGCCGCGGCATCGATCCGGTCCGCTAAGGCCACCGCGGCACTCATCGCGCGCTCGTTCGCCACGATCAATGAAGCGTTGCCCTTTGTAGAGGGGTGCAACTCTGCCTCGGCAATGGCCCTGGCTGAGGCTGTAAGGTTCTCTATTTTTGAGGAGGCGGCCGATTCCGACCGCAGTAGGACAGCGCTGAACGGGGCGATCTCCTGCCCCATCTCCGCGTCAAAACGTGCGATCTCGGCGGCCGCATCGTCGGCGAGGGCAGACATCTCGGCAGGAACTGCTACGTGCAGCTCGGCGATGTCGGGGACGACGGCGGCGAGGTAGGGCCCTCGATGGCGTCGGCGAGCAGACCGGGACATGGGCATACTGTCGGAGGTCTCCCACGGCAGCGTCTCGTACTCCACGGCCGGCCAGCGCGCGGGCATGACGAGTGGATCTGACACTAGCAATCTCCTTGTATCACTTCTTCACTATCTGATACTACCGCCTTCCGTCGCTCTCACATCGCCCAGTTCAGGAAGCGCGTCCCTCGATCTCCGGACCGGACGGCTACGGGCGCGGGAACGTGACGAGAGCCCGGTCTCGATGGAGAGGCGGTAGCTGGGAGATGGGCACGTTCCGACAGGCGTGCCCATCTCTACGGTGCCGGTCCTCCATCGCCTTTCGCGCCCGCTACAGCCGGCAGGTCATCGCTTGTCAGGGCGAGGAACCGCATGCAGCTCAAGGCCCACGATGCCCTCGAAATCCGAGGGATTGACTGTGTAAACGGGTAAGTCGTTGGCAATGGCGGTTGCGGCGATCATGGCGTCAAAGGCCCGGGCTTGTACCTTGCGCCCTGAGCGTCGAAGCGATGCCGCTACGCCACCGAAGGAACGTGCTGCCTGGGCATCGAACGGTAACGGTTCGAAGTCCGCTTCGGCCTGCTGCAGGCGTGCCTGCCTGGCAGCGCGTTCCTGTTCATCCTTGGCTACAAGGGGACCTACAGATAGTTCTGCGAGTGTTAAGGACGTGATTACCGGCTCGTCCGGCAGGTCTGCAGCAACCAGTTGGCCTAAGAGGACGACGGTGGACGTGTCGAGAACCCCTCGTGCTGACGGCTTCGTCATAGCCGAGGATCGATAACTTCGTCGATGTCGGCGCAAAGTCTTTCGAAGTCGATTCTCGGAAGTCTCGACCAGCGCTCCACTAATACGCCGGCTGTGGTGGCGGGACGCCCTAAGGGCCGCAATTCAGCAACGGCATGGCCGTCCCCTAGTAACCAAAAGGCGTTCGCCTCGGGCGCGGCGATGCATTAGACCCGGAGCTGCTGCGCGCCGATGCGCTGCGTTTGATGCGCAGGTACCCGGCCTGGGGCCGTTACGGAGTGTCTGCGTTCCTCGCCAACGACGCCGCCGAGGTCGACGTCCTGTGCGAGACCAGATTGGAGCGTTTCGCCACCTTGGTCGTTTTCCACCGCGAGGACCTCATAGCTTCAGGCGTCGAGGTCGTCCCGACGTTTAGGGCCCCCACGTAACCCTCGCCGCGCCACAGCTTGACCTCCTGGTCAACCGTCTCATCTCGTGCCAACATGAGACTATGGTCAACGTGCACCACCAACAGGGCGACTGAAGCAATGAGCGACGCGCACTTTGACGAGGTTGACTTGGTGGTGGACCTGAACAGCGAGGATGAGTCGGGTTTGCCCTGGTCCTTCCTAGACGAGGCCCGAGACCCGAGCGCCATCACCGAAGGAGCTTGGGTCGTTGTCGGCGAGGGGAAGCTGGTGGGGCCTAATAGCTCTTTCGACGGCGGTCGGTGAGGCCGCAACGGCCCGGTCCCCTTCGGCTGGTCAGAGCAAGGCCCGAGTCCCGATGGAGAGGCCGGCAGCTGGCCGCGGTTCTGCGGTGGACATGATGTAGCATTACATCATGCAGCGGACCCAGATTTCGCTCACGATAGAGGAACGGCGAGCCCTTGACGCAGCGGCTGCGCGCACTGGTCGATCCATTTCGGCCCTGATCCGAGAAGCGGTAGAGACCGTGTACGGCGGGGGGCGCTCCACTGATGATGACGTCGCCGCCATGCGCCGGGCATTCGGCTCCTGGAAGGACCGCGACGTGGTTGGGGCAGCCTGGGTGGACCAGCTGCGGTCTGGATCGCGTATAAAGCAGGGCGGCTCGTGACAGCGTTGGTTGACACCTCGGTGCTGATTGATTACTTGCGAGGTCGTCAAGACGCCGCCGAGCTCCTCGAGAAGGAACGACTAGCCGAGCCGTTACACGCCAGTGAAATCACCCGCTTGGAGGTCCTCGCCGGCATGCAACCAACGGAGGAGGACGGGACCCGCTTGTTACTGTCCACCCTCGTGTGGCACCCGGTCGACGCGGAGGTGGCCGAGGAAGCAGGTGCCCTGGGCCGTGAGTGGCTTCCCAGTCATCACACGATAGACAGCGCTGACCTGGCTATTGCCGCCACCGCGATCCGTACCGGCTCGCGTTTACTGACGCTCAATGTCAGGCACTTCCCTATGATCACCGGCCTCCAGGCACCGTACTGACTCTCGATGGAGAGGCCAGCAGCTGGGAGATGGGCACGTTCCGCCCAGGCGTGCGCATCTCGCAGTGCCGGTCGCACCATTGCCCGTCGCGCCGATTCCTGGCCCGTCGATTACTTCGGGCCGTGATATCACATGGACCTATTGACATCACTACCGGTAAGATGGCACTATGGTTGGCATGGCCGACCGTGTTCCCACCTTCCCGCTGCGCCTGCGCAACCCTCGGCTGCGTCTCCTCCTTCGTGAAGTCGCCGAGCGCGAGCACATCAGCCAGAACGAGCTGATCGAGGAGGCCCTCGAGCATGAGCTCAGCCTTCGTGGTGCCCGCATCGCTGACGACCTCGCAGCCGCGGCCAAGAAGCTGGCTGAGATGTCCGACTCCAGCTACAGCCTGCTCATCGACGACAGCATCGTCGCCTTCGTGTCTGGTGAGGCCCAGCCCGAGCCCATCCAGGCCTACGCGTTGCACGGAAAGGCAGGCGCCGGCGGCACACAGGGGACCACGCGAGCCCTGCCCGACCCGCTCGGCGTACTCGCTGCGTTCGAGTCCGGCCGCCTCTGACCCAATGCCAGGTCCTGTTTGGGATCACGACGACCCAGCTGACAGCCAGCGAGTCATCGACAACGTCGAGCGCCTCGTCTGGTCGCTCAAAGGGCAAGCTGCCGGTCGGGAGGTGCCGAGCTTGGCTGTCGTTCGCCGTTGGCACGCTGCCTGCTTCGCCGGCTGCACGCTGCCGGTCCCGGGCTACGCCGGGCGCTTCCGGGGGGACTCAACGGTTCCGGAGCTGATCGGCTATGAGGTCGGCGTTGGCGCGCTGCGAGCGGACGGGATGCCCGACAGGGTCGGGGTACCGTCTGCTGACGTCCGAGCCGCGGTATTGCGCCTGCTCACCCAGATCCGTAGGGGGGTGGGTGTGCTCGACCCTCAGGTTCCAGCCGGTCACCGTCCAACCGCGCAGGCTGAGCTCGAGACCGTGGCATCTCTGGCCGCCGCCGTCCACGGCGAGTGGATCCGCATACATCCTTACGCCAACGGCAACGGTAGGACCGCTCGACTGTGGGGGGCCTGGGTTGCGCTTCGCTACGGACTGCCAGTGTTCGTGACGGCTAAGCCTCGTCCCGCCGACGCCGACTACGCCATCTCATCGAGGATGTCGATGGGCCGACCACCGGACTTTCAAGGTGACCACCGCGCCGCTGGGCTCGTCTTTGCTGACATGTTGGCGAGGGTCGTCAACGGTCGTTGACGCGTCCGTTCTCGTAAGACCAAGGCCGGGGTTCCGATGGAGAGGCCGGCAGCTGAGAGATGGGCATGTTCCGATAGGCGTGCCCATCTCACGGTGCCGGTCTCCTTTTGATCAAGGTGTGACAATGGCCAACGTGCACCCACCAATGGAGCGGCTGAGGCAATGAGCGACGCGCACTTTGACGAGGTTGACTTGGTCGTGGACCTTAATAGTGAGGATGAGTCAGGCTTGCCCTGGTCGTTCATAGACGAGGCCCGAGACCCAAGCGCCATCACAGAAGGAGCTTGGGTCGTTGTCGGCCAGGGGACAGCTCGTGCTGTGGCCCAAGTAGCAGAGGTCGACGGCAATGTCGTCCGCGTCCGCCCGCTCCCCGGCCCAGTCGATCGTCACCGTCACTTGCTCCACAAAAGGATGGCCTGATAGCTATTTTGACGCAGTGTGTGAGCCGCAAAGACCTGGTCCCCTTTCGACTGGTAAGAGCAAGGCCAGGGTCGCGACGGAGAGGTCGGCGGGAATGGAATCAGGGCGTGGCCATGGTCCGGTAACCTTGGGCCTATGGAGCCTGCCCGCGAGGTGGAGTTCGTCTTCGAGCCGGAACCGGAGGGCGGCTACCACGCTTATGCGCCCGAGCTGCCAGGACTGCACACTCAAGGCGAGGATCTCGAGGAAGCCACAGCGAACGCTGAGGAGGCCTTGGCGCTCTATGTCGAGGGGCTGCGCGAGGAGGGTCGGCCGCTGGAGATGGGGGTAGTTCGGCGCAGGCTTCGGCTCCCCGTTTGAGCCCAAGTCTTCCTGTCGTCTCAGGCGCAGAGTTGGTCTCAGCACTCGGGAAAACCGGCTGGGTCATGGTGCGCCAACGGGGCAGCCACGTCCGCCTTCGCCATCCCGACCACTCCGTTCCACTCGTCGTGCCGCTGCATCGAGAGCTAAAGCGGGGCACCCTCGCCGGAATCTTCCGCGACGCAGGTCTAGATGCGGAAGCGTTGCGACGCTTGCTCTGATAACGGCCAAGGTCTCGATGGAGAGGCCGGCAGCTGAGAGATGGGCACGTTCCGATAGGCGTGCCCATCTCACAGTGCCGGTCGTCCATCGCCTGTCGCGAGATACGCGCCCGCTGAAGTTTTCTCGGCGTAGTCCACGTTTCTTGGTGTGGTCCGGTGTTTCTCGGTTTGAACGGATGAAACCGCCGGCTTGTGGCACACCGAGCTAGGGTGACCGCACCGAGGTGCTCCAACCATGCCGGGTACGCCCTCCAGGGCAACCTTGAGCGTGCGCTCCTGCTCGACGAGCTGGGTGACCGGTAACCGAGCTACGCGGCCGAGCACAAACGACTGGTCCCTTCGGCCTGCTACGAGCAGCGCCCGGGTCTCGATGGAGAGGCCGGCAGCTGAGAGATGGGCACGTTCCGATAGGCGTGCCCATCTCACAGTGCCGGTCCCTCCATTGCCTGTAGCCACGAACGGCTAAGTGCCGGCCTCCACCGCCGCCGGTTGCTTGCCGGCCAGCAGCTCGGCTACCTCGGCTTCGAGGATCCTGCGGAAGGCACGCCGGCCGTTGCCCCGGTCGAGCACGGCAACTTCGAGCTCTCGCGACGACAGCTCGCGCTCGCCGCCGGTGAGGGCCTGCACGGAAGCCTTGAGCGCCTCGCCGAGCGACCACTTCGCCTTGTAAGCCTTGGCGAGGCGGGCGGTGATCGTCTCGGCCTCTCCCCCGAGGGCCGTGAAGCGGTCTTCGTCTACGACCGTACCGTCGTAAAGAATGTGGAAAATCTGGTCCTCACCAGGCTGTGTCCCCACCTCAGCGACGAGGATTTCCACCTCGAGCGGTTTCATTTCATGAGTGAAGACGTTGCCCATGTAGCGCGGCATACAGGTTCGCCAGCGACCGGGCGTCGACGTCCTCCCTGCTGAACTGGTACCCCTTGATGTCCGCATGCTGCACCCCTGACACCCGGAGTTGGTCGAACTCGTTGTACTTGCCGACCCCGGCGAAGGCGATCCGGTCGTAGATCTCGCTCACCTTGTGGAGCGAACGGGAGGAGTTCTCGGCGCAGATGAGCACCCCCGTGGAGTACACGGTGGCGACGAGCGGGCGACCACGGCCGATGTTTTTGCGGGCGAAGTCGGCCTTGTCCTTCATGAACTGCTCGGGCGCGACGTAGAACGGCATCGCCATGGCTATTTCGCCTTCCGTGCTGCCGTAGCCCTGGTCGCCGGGGCCTTGGTCGCCGGGGCCTTGCTCGCCGGGGCCTTGGCCGGCCGACCCTGGTCCGGCTCATCGGGGTCCACTGGGGGCGGCGTCCTGTTGACCTCGGCCGAGCTGAGGTGGCTGATCACCCTGCCGAAGGCCTGGGCGACCTCGGCTTCGGGGACCCGCTCGAAGCCCTGGGCCGTGATCGTCGCAACGGTCGGGAAGATGCCGCGCACGGCGTCGGGCCCGCCGGTGGCGGAGTCCTCGTCAGCGGCCTGCCACAGCGCCCGCACGCAGAGGTCGATCCCCTCTTCCCTGGACATGTCGTCGGTGAAGCCGAGCTTGATCGTGGTCCGGGCATCGCGGCCGCCTGAGCCGTCGGCGTGGTAGTCGGTCTCCTCGTAACGCCCGCCCGTCGGGTCGTAGGTGTAGATGCGGCCCTTGGCGCGGCGCAGGTCGTAGCCGGCGAACAGCGGCACCACGACGAAGCCCTGCATCGCCATGCCGAGGTTGGCGCGCACCATCTGGGAGAGCTGGTTGGCCTTGCCTTCAAGGGAAAGGGCCTGGCCCTCTACCTTTTCGTAGTGCTCGAGCTGGAGCTGGAAGATGCGGACCATCTCCATGGCCGGGCCCGCAGCGCCCGCTATCGCCACCCCGCTATGGGTATCCGCGGCATGCACCTTTTCCATCGTGCGGTGCGCTATCGCCGAGCCCGAAGTGGCCCGCCTATCGCCGGCCATGATCACGCCGTCGCTGTAGCGCACGGCGCAGATCGTCGTGCCATGGGTCACCTGGAACGGCGCAGCCGGCCCGCGCCCGTCTCCCCCACCCGGGATGGTCAGCACGCCCGGGCCGCCTGGCAGCCCGCCCGGGCGGGTCGGGGCGCCTGGCGCGCCTGATGGGCCGCTCCCCGGGAAGGGACCGAAGCCAAGCCTGTGGAGCACCTCGTTGAAATTAGGCCCGGGGTCGTTGCCGGGCGGGAACATAGGGAGGGTCATAGGTGGTTACTGGCCACCCTTTTGGACATAAGACTTCACGAACTCCTCGGCGTTGTCCTCCAATACCTCGTCGATCTCATCCAGGAGGTCGTCGAGTTCCGCCTTCAGTTCCTCGCCGCGCTTGGAACCGGCAGGGACCTCTTCGACCTGCTCCGGCTCCGCACGTGCGGGCGCTTGTTTTTTGATCTGCTCTCTCTCAGCCATTCTTTTCGCTCCTCAAGAGCCCAGTCGCTCCAGCAGTTCCGCCGGAGTGTTACACCGTGCAAGTAGTTCATCGACATGCGCCGCCGTGCCTCTGAGCGGCTCCATCATCGGGACCCTTCGAAGTGGGTCGTTGCCAAGGTCAAAAACCAGCGAGTCCCAGTTTGCGGCGGCTATCGCCTGCGGCCAGCGCTGCAGGCACCGCCCCCTGAAATACGCTCTCGTCGTCGTCGGCGGCTCCGTCATGGCACGCTCCACGGCTTCCGGCTGCAACAGCCTCTCCATGCCGGCTCTCGAGTAGAGCGAGCGTTCCGGGCGGACGTCGTGGTACTGCAAGTCCATCGCTAACAACTTGGGGTCCTTCCAGCCTAGGCCATGGCGCTCTCTGTAGCCGCTCACCATCCTGTACTTGGCCACCCAGTCCAATCTATTGGCAAGGCTCATCGGGTCCGCTTCAAGGCCGGTGAGCACCTCCTCCCAACGCCGGAGGATCTCCTTGCCGACCTCGTCGCCGCCCACTGTTGCCAGACCGACGTCCTCTGCGTACTTGCGGGCTAGGTCGAGGTGCTCCCACTGCATCTCGAGAGCCGTCATCTGCCGGCCGCTCGCCAGCGTCAGGGTTTGGCCAAGCGTCAGGTCGTAGGACACCTGGCGCATGCAACGCACCGGCGTCGCCAGCGTGTAGTCGCGGCCGTTGCGGGAGAACCAGTCGTCTTCGATCATCGACAGCACGATCGCGGTCGTCCCGACCTTCAGCAGGTTGGCGACCTCCGAAAGGTTGGCGTCGCCCAGGATCACGTGCAGCCGGCGGTACTTCTGGGCGTCGCAGTGAGGCTCGTCGCGGGTGTTGATGATGGGCCGCTTAAGCGTCGTCTCGAGGCCCACTTCCTCTTCGAAGAAATCGGCCCGCTGGGTGATCTGGTACTGCACGTGCTCGGCACCGGGCGCCTCGACGCCGACCTTGCCGGCGCCGGTGTAGATCTGGCGGGTGACGAAGTGCGGTATGGCGTACTGGACCACCCGGGAGAACGGGACGGCCCTGTCCATCAGGTAGTTCTCATGCGCCCCGTACGAGTTGCCCTTGCCGTCGGAGTTGTTCTTGTAAACGCTGATGTGCTGGCCGGGCGAGAGCAGCCGGCCGGCAGCCTCCACCGAACGGGCCAGGATCGCCTCGCCGGCCTTGTCGTAAAGGACCGCTTCCATGGCCGTCGAGCACTCCGGCCCGGAGTACTCGGGATGGGCGTGGTCGACGTAATAACGTGCCCCGTTCGTCAGGACTGCGTTGACCAGGTGGGTCTCGACCTCGGGTGCCATCTGAGCCTCCCGCACGAAGCCCCTCGCATCGCGCGCAGGCGTCTCGTCCTGGAAATCCCACTCGATGCGCCGCACAAGCGAGGCCACATAGGCATTGATCAGCGTGGACGACGCCGCGATCGGGTTCGGCTCACCGCCTCCACGCACGATGATGCCGTACTCGGTTTCCATCCCGAGGACCTTAACTATGGCCACGCGCCGACGTTACCGTGCTTGGGCCTAGAAGCTGCGGTAATACGGCCCGCTCCGCCAGCCCCGCAGCCAGCCCCGCAGCCAGCCCCGCAGCCAGCCTCTCCGCCTGCCGCTCCCCCAGCTCCAGCGGGCCTAACCTCTCATCTGTGCGCTTCGGTGTTGTCATCCTCCCCGAGCTCGGGTGGGCCTCGAGCGAGCGGCGGTGGCGGAGGGCGGAGGAACTCGGGTTCGAGCATGCGTGGACTTACGACCACCTGTCCTGGCGTTCGTTCCGGGACCTTGCCTGGTACAGCGCTATCCCAACCCTCACGGCCGCCGCCACCACGACGTCGCGTCTGCGGGTTGGCACCCTGGTCGCATCTCCCAACTTCCGCCACCCGCTGCTGTTCGCCAAGGACCTGATCGCCCTCGACGACATCTCCGGCGGCCGGGTGATCGCCGGCATCGGCGCCGGCGGGACCGGGTTCGACGCCACAGCTCTCGGCCAGCCCACCTTGTCCCCAGCCGAGCGTGCCGAACGCTTCGGCGAGTTCGTCACCTTGACCGACCTCCTTCTCCGCCAGAACGAGCTGACATGGGAGGGCCGTTACTACTCGGTCGACGAAGCCCGCACTTACCCTGGCTGCACCCAGCAACCGCGCCTCCCGCTAGCCATTGCCGCCCATGGGCCCAAGGCCATGCGGTTGGCCGCTCAGCACGGGGACTTCTGGGTAACTCTCGGCGGCACCTCGGACGATCTCTGGGGCCCTGCCGAGGGCGCCGCCGCCGTCGCCGCCCAGGTCAAGCGCGTTGAGTCGGCGTGCCAGGAGATCGGGCGCGACCCGTCGTCGCTGCGGAGATTGGTGCTTACCGGGATCCCACTCGACCCTGGCATGTCTTCCCCGGAGGCGTTCCGCGACACCGTGGGCCACTACGAGGAGGTCGGGGTCACCGACTTCGTCGTCCATTGGCCCCGGCCTTCCGAGCCCTACGCCGGCGACCTCGCCATGTTCGAGCGCATCTTCGAGCGGATCTAGGAGGACGGGCTATGAGCCTGAAGCTTTCGAACCAGCACGCCGAAGTTACCGTCCTTCCCGAAAAGGGAGCGGACATACTTTCTTTCGTCGACCGCCGCAGCGGGGTCGACGTCTTGTTCAAGACGCCTTGGGGCATGAGGACGCCCGGGCCATTGGGCGCGCCGCGGTACCTCCGAGGAACGCTGGATCGAGGCCTATGCCGGGGGATGGCAGCTCCTGTTGCCCAACGGGGGCGCCGAGTGCGTGGAGCGTGGTGCCACGTGGGGCTTCCATGGGGAGGCTGCCCTGCTACCGTGGCAAATCGTCTCGGCGACGGAGGCGAGCCGCGGTCCTCGAAACCGCGCTTTTTTTGGTCCCCTTGCGTGCCCGCCGGCATTTCTCGCTCGAGGGGCGGCTATTGCGGATCGAAGAGACCGTCAGCAACGAGTCACCAGAAGAGATCGAAGTCATGTGGTCGCACCACCCGGCGCTCGGGGCGCCCTTCTTGGAGGGTGGCTGTCTTATTTCTGTCGGCTGCACGAGCGTGCTCGCCGACGACCGCGTACCTGGCACCCTGCTCGCCCCGGGGAGCCGTCACGACTGGCCACATGTGACAACCGTCACAGGCGACAAGGTCGACCTTCGGGAGGTCCCCCCGCCGGACCAGCCGCGCTCGGTCCTGGCGTACCTCGGCGGCTTCACTTCCGGGTTCTTCGCAGTCACGAACCCTCGCCTTCGCCTCGGATTTGGGCTGCGCTGGCCTCTCGAAATGTTCGACAAGGCTTGGCTATGGCAGGAGGTCCATTCCAGCAGCGGTTGGCCGTGGTTCCGCCGTGCCTATGTCCTTGCCGTAGAGCCGGCGTCGACCATTCCCGCGCAAGGTATGGCAGTGGCGCGCGCCAAGG
>CAWAYZ010000005.1:0-94914 GCA_963786345.1 uncultured Acidimicrobiaceae bacterium
CATGATGCAGCCCTCAACCACCAGGGGAGCGGTGGAAAAACCGTACTCTTCGGCACCGAGCAGCGCCGCTATGACCACGTCCCTGCCGGTTTTCATCGAGCCGTCGACCTGCACCACGATCCTGTCGCGCAAACCGTTTCGCAACAATGTCTGCTGCGTTTCGGCAAGCCCGAGCTCCCAGGGGCCGCCTGCGTGGCGGGTGGAGCTCATCGGCGAGGCTCCGGTACCCCCGTCGTGGCCCGAGATGAGCACAACGTCGGCGTGAGCCTTGGCCACACCCGCAGCGACCGTGCCTACGCCGGTCTCGGACACCAATTTGACGTTCACCCCGCGCGGGTTGGCGTTCTTCAGGTCGTAAATCAACTGCGCCAGGTCTTCGATCGAGTAGATGTCGTGATGAGGAGGCGGCGATATCAGGCCGACACCGGGCGTCGAGTAGCGCGTCTTGGCTATCCAGGGGTAGACCTTTTTGCCCGGCAGCTGTCCGCCCTCGCCGGGCTTGGCCCCTTGGGCCATTTTTATCTGGATGTCGTCTGCATTCACGAGGTACTCGCTGGTAACCCCGAAGCGCCCCGCGGCCACCTGGCGGATCGCGCTGCGGCGGCTGTCCCCGTTTTCGTCCGGCACGTTGCGCACCGGGTCTTCCCCGCCCTCGCCGCTGTTGCTGCGGGCCCCGAGGCGGTTCATTGCGATGGCGAGGGTCTCGTGGGCCTCTTGCGATATAGCCCCGTAGGACATCGCACCGGTCGAGAACCGCTTGACGATCTCTGACACCGGCTCTACTTCGTCAAGGGCCACTGGGTGGCGGCCGGTCTCGTGGCCCGGGCGGAAGCCGAGCAAGCCTCTCAGGGTGGCGAGGTTGCGCGACTGGTCGTCGACGGCGCGCGTGTATTCCTTGAAAATCTTATAGCTCTTGGACCTTGTTGCATGCTGGAGCTTGAAGACGGTCTCGGGGTTGAACAAGTGGTACTCGCCCTCACGCCGCCACTGCCAGTCACCGCCCGGGTCGAGGTCGCGGTGCGCAAGCTCGCTCGGCCTGTCCGGCCAGGCGGCGCGGTGGCGTGCAAGCGCCTCAGCAGCTATGTCACCCAGGCCGACCCCCTCGATCTGGGTGGCGGTCCCTGTGAAATAGCGTTCGGCAACGTCACTTGCCAGGCCGACCGCCTCGAAGACTTGAGCTCCGGTGTACGAGGCCACCGTTGATATCCCCATTTTGGACATCGTCTTGAGGACACCCTTGGCGGCTGCCTTCACGTAATTATTGAGCGCCTTACGCGCCGACATGCCCGTGATGGCGCCCCTCCGCACCTGGTCGACGACGGTGTCAAAGGCGAGGTACGGGTTGACTGCGGCGGCGCCGTAGCTGATCAGGCAAGCCATGTGATGGACGGTTCGCGCCTCGCCGGTTTCGACGATGAGGCCGACCTTGGTTCGCAGCTTTTTGTCTACGAGGAAGTGGTGGACCGCAGACACAAGTAGCAAGCAGGGTATTGGGACCGTGTCGGCGTTGGCATGGCGGTCGGACAGAACGGCGACGCTCGCCCCGGCAACGACGGCGTCTTCGACCTGTTCGCAGACTTTGTCCAAGGCGTCACGCAGACGCTCGCCGGCGGTCGCGTCCGCGCTTTTGGCCGGGAACAGCCCGTCGATCGCAAAAGTGTGCCACCCCGGGACAAGGCCGTCCTCGTCGACGTAGAGGAGGGTCGCGAGTTCGTCGTTGGTGAGGATCGGCCCCGGCAGCATTATCTGATGGCACGACTGCGGGCCCGGCTCCAGCAGGTTGCCCTCGGGCCCGACCGAGGACGAAAGGGAGGTTATGAGCTCCTCGCGGATCGCGTCCAGGGGTGGGTTGGTCACCTGGGCGAAAAGCTGGCGGAAATAGTCGTAAAGCAGGCGCGGACGGCGCGACAGGACGGCAAGAGGGGTGTCGTCGCCCATCGAAGACACGGGCTCGCTGCCGGCCCTGACCATTGGCTCAATGATCAGGCGGATCTCTTCTTCGGTATAGCCGAACTGGCGCTGGAAGCTCACCAGGCGCGAGTACTGGGGCGTCAATGCCCGGCGCACGGGGAGGTCCTCGAGGTCGATACGGGCCGCCGCGAGCCAGTCCCCGTACGGGTGCTCGGCGGCGAGACCGTCCTTTATCTCGTCGTCGTCGACGATCCTGCCGGCGGCGGTGTCCACGAGGAACATACGCCCGGGTTGGATACGTCCCCGCAGCACCACCTTCGAGGCAGGCACGTCGAGCACTCCGACCTCGGAAGCCATAATCACGATGTCATCGTCGGTAACCCAGTAACGCAACGGCCTGAACCCGTTCCGGTCGAGTTGGGCACCGATGAGCGTCCCGTCACTGAACGCGACGGCCGCAGGGCCATCCCAGGGCTCCATGATGCAGGCGTGGAACTGGTAAAAGGCTCGCCGCTCGGGCGATATGTCCTGCTTGTTCTCCCATGCCTCGGGGATCATCATCAACACCGCGTGCGGGAGCGACCTACCGCTCAGGTGCAAAAGCTCGAGCACCTCGTCGAAGCTCATGGAGTCGCTGCCCCCGGGCGTAACGATCGGGAATATGCGGGACAGGTCGCCAGGGACCAGCTTGCTCCGCAGCATCGCCTCCCTCGTACGCATCCAGTTGCGGTTGCCCTGGACGGTGTTGAACTCGCCGTTGTGGGCGACATAACGGTACGGGTGAGCAAGCGGCCAGCTAGGGAAGGTGTTGGTGGAAAAACGTGCATGAGCGAGCACAAGGCCTGATTCGAAGAGCGGGTCCGACAGGTCCACGAAGAACTTCGGGAGCTGTGGCGCGGTCAACATCCCCTTGTAGACGACGGTGCGCGCCGACAAAGAAGCGAAATAGATGCCAGGGATCTCATGCTCCGCGCGCTTGCGCAACACAAAGGCGAGCCGGTCCAGCTCCAGGCCAGTCTGGCCCGCATCGGCGGCGACAACGACCTGACGGAACCGCGGCATCACCTCTCGTGCACTCGCGCCCGGAAGGTGGGCATCGACTGGCACCTCTCGCCAGCCGAGCACCGATAGGCCCTCCTCCGGCGCCAGGGCTTCGAACTGCCCACAAGCTTCGCCAGCTTGCCGTTCGTCCGCTGGCAGGAAGGCGATCCCGGTCGCGTAGGAGCCGAGCGGGGGGAGTTCTAGGTTTAGAGTGGCGCGTAAAAACCGGTCCGGCACCTGGACCAGGACCCCTGCACCGTCGCCGGTTTCGGGATCGGCCCCCTTGGCGCCGCGGTGCTCGAGGTGGCAGAGGCTCGCCAGCCCCATCTCGACCATCTCGTGGCTTGGCCGCCCGCGCATGTCAGCCACGAACGCGACCCCGCAGGAGTCATGCTCCATCTCGGGCCTGTAAAGCCCAGTTGCGCCATGACCTGATCGCGGCCTGACATCATCTGGTCGCCGTCGGCCCAGCTGGGAACCGTGCGGTGTCGACATCGTGGCGTGCGCCTCCCAAGTAGTCTTCCAACGTCCTACGGTCTTCCTGGTGCAGATCGGGACGACGTTGGCCCACCCGGCACACAACTACTAGGGATCATACCTCGTGCCCTGCGGTGCTGCGGGCGGGGTGCCCCCCAGTAACTAGTTACAAGCAGGCGGCTACGGCTTGGGCCAACTCTCGCGCAGCTTGGCGGCGCTTTCGTAGAGGGGCTCGGGCAGTACCCGGGCGTCCGCCACCGAGGTCATGAAGTTGGTGTCACCGGCCCAACGGGGAAGTACATGCATGTGGAAGTGGCCGGGCACACCCGCACCGCCGGCTCTGCCGAGGTTGGCCCCGAGGTTGGCCCCCTCAGGCTTGTAGGCCGCCTTGACGGCCCTGACGCCGGCAACAACCCCTTCCCATATGTCGCCTGACTCATCCGGTGCGAGATCCTCTAGGTCGGCGACGTGGCGGGTGGGCATCACCATCAAATGGCCGCTCGTGTAGGGGTAGGCGTTGAGCAGCGCCACGGCATGGCCGGAGGGGTGGCGCCAAACGACGTGGGCCTCCTCGTCCGCCAACCCGCTTGCCAGGATCCGGCAGAACACGCACGAACCCTGTTTGGCCTCGCTTTTGCCCTCCTCGGCAGCGCCGGCGACGAACTCGGAGCGCCAGCCCGCCCAGATGATGTCGAGGTTGCCCATGGATGCTGTCAGCCAGCCTGGAGCTCGTCGGCGGCCACGTCGGCTTGCAGCCGCTCGATGAACTGGCTGACGGCAACGCCGCGCTCGGGCCGCTCGGTCCCCCGCGCATTGACCCCCACGGTCCCGCCCGCCACATCGTCGTCGCCGACCACGAGAACGTAAGGGATCTTTTCCAGCTTGGCGTGCCGCACCCGCGCCCCGAGCGGCTCGTCGGCGGGCAAGGTCTCGGCCCTGAACCCGGCAGACCTCAACGCTTCCACGACCGAACTGGCGTAGGCCTCGTGGTCGTCGCGCACGGGGAGCACCTTTGCCTGTACCGGCGCCAACCAAGTAGGGAATGCGCCGGCATAATGCTCGATGAGGATGGCAAAAAAGCGTTCTACGGAACCGAACAGCGCCCGGTGGACCATGTAGGGACGGTGGCGTGCGTTGTCGGCGCCCACGTATTCCATCTCGAAGCGCTGCGGGAGCATGTAGTCAACCTGGATCGTCGACACCTGCCACTTCCGCCCGATTGCATCGCGCACGTGGACGTCGATCTTCGGCGCATAAAAAGCTCCCCCGCCCTCGGAAACCGTGTACTCGAGGCCGGCAGCGTCGAGCGACGCCTGCAAGGCGTTGGTCGCCTGGTCCCACTCCTCTATCGTGCCGAGGTACTTCTCGGGGCGAGTGGACAGTTCCGCCTCGAACTCGGTCAGGCCGAAACGCCGCAACAGCTTGAGGACAAACGCCAGCAGGCTCGCCAGTTCTGCTTCTAGCTGTTCACTTGTACAGAAGATGTGGGCGTCGTCCTGCGCGAAGCCGCGCAGGCGCAATAGGCCGTTCAGCACTCCGGAGCGTTCAAAACGGTAAACAGTGCCGAGCTCAAAGAGGCGCAAGGGCAGCTCTCGGTAGGAGCGCTGTCGGCTCTTGTAGATCAGGATGTGCATCGGGCAGTTCATGGGCTTGGGGTAGTAAGTCGCCCCTTCCAGCTCCATGGGCGGGTACATCCCCTCGGCGTACCAGCCAAGGTGGCCCGAAATCTCGAACAGGGTCGACTTCGCCAGATGCGGTGTGTACACGAACTCGTAGCCACCCCGCTCGTGCTCCGCGCGGGAATAGTCCTCCATCGTTTTTCGCACGATGCCGCCCTTGGGGTGGAACACGACCAGGCCGGGGCCTATTTCGGGCGGGAAATGGAAAAGATCGAGCTCCGCCCCGAGCCGGCGATGGTCGCGACGCTCCGCTTCCTGCACGCGGGTCAGGTGTTCGTCGAGCGCAGCCTGCGACTCCCAGGCGGTCCCGTAAATGCGCTGCAGCTGCTGCCGGCGCTCGTCGCCTCTCCAGTAAGCCGCTGCCACCTTGGTCAATTTGAAATAACCAAGCTTCTTTGTGGACGGGACGTGGGGGCCGCGGCAGAGGTCAACGAAGTCGTCGCCCGCGCTAGCGGACGGCGGGGCCGCCGGCGGCCGGACGTTACGGTAGGTGCTCACCCCGCCAGCACCGGCGCCCTCGTGTTCGGCTTCCAGCCCATCGGCGCCCTTGCTCAGCGCCACCTGATGAGACGCCCCGGATCCTTCGATTATTTCGCGCTTGTAAGGCTGGTCGGCAAAAATATCGAGCCCCTCGTGGACCGAATGCTCTTCACGGACGAAGCGCTGGTCCTCGTCCATGATCTCCCGCATGGTGGCCTCGATCCTGGCGAGGTCGTCTTCGCTGAAGCGGGCGCCCCCAGGCAGCTCGAAATCGTAATAGAAGCCGTCTTCGATGGCCGGCCCTATGGCATAGCGCGCTCCGGGCCACAGCCGGGTGACCGCCTGAGCCAGTACGTGCGAGGTGGAGTGGCGCAAGATCGCTCGGCCCACCTCCGAGGACGCAGTGACCACGCTCACCGCAGCACCATCAGGCAGTACCGACCCGAGGTCGCGCTCGGCCCCGTTTACGACGACTGCGATCGCAGCCTGAGCCAGACGAGGCCCAATCGCGGCTGCGAGGTCCGCCCCAGTGGAGCCTGCCTGCAGCTCGCGCGTTTTGCCATCGGGCAGGGTGACGGATATCGGGCTCGGGCCGGCAGTCGGATCGGCAGTTGGCATCCCGCCAATGATAGGGACCGCGTGAGCGCCCCGGGATCCCTAAAGCTGAACGCCGAGTAGTGCGGCCGCCTCTAGGACCTGGCTGCGGGCGCCTGCGGTGCCTGCGTCCGAGGCGGCGGCGTCTATGGCCGTGAGCGCCCGGGGAGTAGACAGGTCGTCGTCAAGGGCCGCTCTAACTTCGTCGAGCACGCCGCCGCCACCCAGCCCCGCGCCAGACGGCCCGGGACCAGACAGTCCCCCGGCATCAGCGTGCTCACGCCACAGGGCCAGCCGGTCGGCAGCTTGGGAGAGCAGGCCCTCGTGCCAGTCCCAATCCGATCGGTAGTGGTGGGCAAGGACCGCGAGGCGGATCACTGCGGGCTCCCAGGTCTTGAGCAGGTCCCTCACGAACACGAGGTTGCCGAGCGACTTGGACATCTTTGTGCCCTCGTAGCGCACCATCCCGGTGTGCACCCAGTGGCGAACGAACACCTCCCCGGTGGCGGCCTCGGACTGGGCGGCCTCGCATTCGTGGTGAGGGAAGATCAGGTCGGAGCCCCCTCCGTGCAAGTCGATCGTCACCCCGAGCTCTCGCACCGCCAGCGCCGAGCACTCGATATGCCAGCCCGGACGCCCACGGCCCCACAGGGAGCCCCACGACGGCTCGTCAGCTGCCGAGGGTTGCCAGAGGACGAAATCGAGCGGGTCCGTCTTGTTCGGGTCGCCGGGATTGCCGCCTCTCTCGCTCGCCAGCTGCAACATCTTGTCGCGCCCGTAATGGCTGATGGAGCCGAAGGCAGGCCAGGAGGACACGTCGAAATAGACCGCTCCCCCAGCCTGGTAAGCGTGACTGTTCGCAAGCACCATCCCGATGAAGCCGAGGATGTCAGGGATCGCCGAGGTGGCACGGGGCTCACTTGCCGCCGGCAGGAGGCCCAGTGCGTCCATGTCGGCTGAGAACCTCGCCATTTCTTCGGCTGCAAGATCCAAGTAGTGGCCCCGAGCTCGCGGGCTTTGCGCAAGATGTCGTCGTCGACGTCAGTTACGTTCCGCACGAGCATGGTGCGGTACCCCAGGTCCTGCAGCCGCCGCTGGATGACGTCGTAGGCAAGGTAAGTGGCGGCGTGGCCCAGATGGGCTGCGTCGTAAGGCGTTATCCCGCACGTGTAAATCGTTACTGTCCCGCCCGGGCCGGCTGCGGGCTCGAAGGCGACGACCTCCTCTCTAGCTGTGTCATAGAGGCGCATCTTGCGTGCCGTCACTGGGCCACCTTCATCGGCCCGTCTCACTCGATACCGGTGACCCGCAGCGATACATGCGCCTTGTAACGGCGGTTGACCTCCACGAGAGCCGCCGTGAGCGCCTCTACGGCCAGTGCCGAACCCAAGCCCCCAACGTCCACCCCCCGTAGCCCAGGGATCCTGTTCACCAGCTCGATCACCACGTTGGTTGCCGAACGGTCGTCGCAGAACACCATGACGTCGCAGCCCAGCATATGGTCGGGGTTACCGAAGAGCCCGGCGGGAATATGGTGGAACGCCCCGGCGACGCGGCTGGCGGGTAGCGCATTGGCCACAGCGACGGCGACCGAGCCCGTCGGCGGCAGCAGCGGCACAAAACGGTCCCCCCACCGCGTCATTGCGTTGACCATGCTCACCACGATTTTCCCCGACAGCTCGGGTGCGAGTTCTCTGGCGGTGGTTACGGCGCCCTCCCAGGGAGTTGCGAGCACCACCAGGTCTGCCTGGGCGGCCTCGCGGTTGCTCCCCGGGACGAGCGCTATGTCCGGGCTGCGCCACCGCTGTTTGAGCTCACCCACGACCGTCACAGCCTTTTCGGGGTCGCGAGAACCGACCACGACCTCGACGCCGGCAGTCGCCAACCGGGCCGCCACGGCCGAACCGGCCGGCCCCGTGCCACCAAGTACTCCTATGCGCACCCGACGAGCCTTGCATGCGGCGACGGTGCCCAGCGAACACGCAGGTAGAAAGGGGTGAGGAGATGCTACGGTGACTGGGCATGGCCGACGCGCCGGACGGGGCAGCTGAGGCCGGCACTACCGACACGCTGCTCGCCTTCTTGACGACCTCCTGCGCCGAGTGCCAGCCCTTTTGGGAAATGATGGCCCGCTCGGCAACCGTCGACGACCTGGGAGCCCAGCTGGTCGTGGTGACGCCCAGCAGGTCCATGGAGAACGAGCGTCTCGCGAGGCGCCTCGTGCCCGAGGGCGTCCAGCTGCACATGGGCTCGGAGACCTGGTTCGAGTACGGCATCGGGCGGGCTGGCAGCTTCGCCCTGGTGAGGAGCCCCCGAGGCGGGCCCGCACCCTGGGAAGAAGTGGGCAAGGTCCTGGGAGCCGCAAACGTCGAGGCTCCTGAGGAGCTTGTCGGGCTCGTGAAAGCCTGGCGTGCGGCCGCCGATGGCGCCTACTAGTGCTTCCTCCAGGAAGCACTAGGACGTTCGATCGACTATGCCGCGCAGCAGAGCAGCCTGGCCGACGTGTTGCAGATCGTCTGCAACCACGCTCACCAGCCTGACGCCGAGGGTCACCGGTGGGTCGAACCGCCGGTCGACTACCCGGTCGAGCTCATCGGCCGAAAGACCCATGACGTACCGGGCCGTTTTTTCGAAGACTGCGTCGTGGTAGCCCCCGAGCAGCTCGGCGCCGGCTTTGACCAGGGCAACCTGGTCGGGCTTGTGGCCGTAACCGATGTCGAGGACTTCCAGCTGCAAACCGAACCGATCAGCCCAACCGGCCGCGACCCATACCTGTTCGTTTCCTGCCACCCCTGCGACGTGGTCGTCCTGGACCCTGGTCAAATGCCAGATCAGCCAGGCAATGGAGTTGGCTTGGCTATCAGCCCGGAAGGTCAGCGCCTCGGCGTCAACGCCATCGAGGACGTGGTGCACCTCGTCCCGGATCCGTCCAAAAGCATCCCTGAGCAGCTCACCTGGTCCCAATGCATCTCCCTTTGAAGTCTGGTGGTCCCCGACTAGCCAACGCTACCCATTTATCTCGGCACTCTCTACCGGGCTACTTCTGAGAAGATCGAGTGGTGTCAGACACCTGGTTCATACAGCCCAACGGCCCGCTCACCGGCGACGTGCAGGTTTACGGCTCCAAGAACGCCGTTACCAAGCACATGGTCGCCGCCATCTTGGGGCAGGGGCCGAGCACGATCGCGAACGTCCCCCACGTGGGCGACGTCGAGATAACCGCCGGGATCCTCCGGGCGATCGGTGCCGGGGTCACCCAGTCGGACGGCCACCTCGAGATCACCCCCCCGGAAGAGGCCAAGTCCGAGGTGCCGCTTTCGTTCAGCGGGCTCAACCGTATCCCGGTACTGCTGCTCGGCCCGTTGCTCCATCTGACCGGAGAAGCTTTTGTGCCCATGGTTGGCGGCGACCGCATAGGCCGGCGGCCGGTGGACTTCCACGTGCAAACGCTCGAGGCCCTGGGTGCCGAGGTCGAGGTGACCAACGAGGGCATCAGCGCCCGGTGCAGCCGCCTCCGGGGTGCGATCATCGAGCTCCCCTACCCGAGCGTCGGCGCCACGGAGTCGGCCCTGCTGTCGGCGGCCCTAGCGGAGGGCAAGACGGTCATCCGCAACGCGGCGACAGAACCTGAGGTCCTCGAGCTCGCCCTTTTTCTCCAGCGCATGGGAGCCAGGATCGAACTGTCCCCCGACCGGCGCGTCGTCATAGAAGGCGTCCCGACGTTGAGAGGCGCCGACACACGCCTCCAGGGGGACCGCAACGAGGCCTTCTCCTACCTCGTAGCGGGGTTGATAACCAAGGGTTCCGTGCGCGTCATCGGGTGCGGCCAGGACCGCCTTGTGACAGCCATCACGACCCTGCTCCGCATGGGCGCCGAAGTCAACATCGACGAGCACGGGATCACTGCTTTCGCGCCGGACGGGCTCCACGCCGCGGCAGTCTCGACCGGCGTGCACCCAGGGTTCGTGACGGACTGGCAGACACCGCTCATGGTCCTGTTCACCCAAGCTGACGGCATGTCGGTGCTCCACGAGACCGTCTACGAAGACCGTTTCGTGTACGTCCCGGCGCTGAAGGCGATGGGGGGCGAGATCGGCTTGTTCGCAACCTGCCTCGGCGGCCCGGCGTGCCGCTTCCACGACACGAGCTACCTGCACTCCGCGGTCGTGAGGGGGCCGTCGAAATTGCAGGGCGCAGAGGTCGATGTACCCGACGTTCGAGCTGGGTTTTCCAGCGTTATCGCGGCGGCCGCCGCTTCGGGCCCCACGGTGATCCATGGGGTGCGCCACCTCGAACGGGGATATCACCGCCCCGCCGACCAACTTCGTTCGCTCGGCCTCCTGCTCGAAGCTCGCTAAGCGCCCGCGGCGGCAGTCGCTGCGCTCCTCAAAACAGCAGAAGGACCGGCGGGTTGCGCCGGTCCTTCTGTCAAAGCTCAAGGGGCCGGAAGGGGGGGAACCTGCCCCGAGCTAGGTCCGCTGTTGGCAGGGAGAGCCTGCAGGGACCGTTCGACTATACCCGGATTAACGGGTTAGTCTCCATCGTTTTATCTCATTATCCGTATCTTGTTCAGAGATGAGCGTCGACGAGTACCGGCTCGGGGACGAGGCACACTCCGAACGCCTCGCGCACAGCGTCGCGGACGTCGCGCGCAAGTGCTAAGAGGTCGCCAGCAGTTCCCCCGTCGCACACTGTCAACGCCAGAGTGTGCTTGCTCGAAATGGCGGCGCCGCCCTTGCGGTAACCGCGCGCAAAGCCGGCTCGCTCGACCAACCACGCTGCTGGCACCTTCCACGACATCGGTGTGGGCGTACCCGCTCCGTCAACTGCCGCCGCTCCACCGGTACGACCGGTCGCGAACCTCGGGACATCCGGAGCGAGCCTCAGCAGCTCGCCCATCTGAACTTCGTCCAGCACCGGGTTCACGAAAAACGAACCCGCGCTACGACTGTCCGGGCCGCCTGCACCGAGGACCATGCCCTTGGACGTCCGCAGCTCGATCACGGCTTGTGCCGTCCCCCCCAAGTCAGCACGGCTGCCGAGCTTGGTCCCGAGGCGCTCCGTCAGCTCCGCGTACCGAAGCGGCATGGACAATTGCGATCGTTGCAAGCCGAAGGTGACGTTTGTCACAACGTAACGTGACGTTGCTCTGAAAATGCTTGTGCGATAGCCGAAATTGCAATCAGCGGGCGCCATCTCTAATGCCGAACGGTCCCTCCGGTCCCAAACGGTTACCGACACGATGGTGTCGGAAACTTCTTGGCCGTACGCGCCAACATTTTGCACGGGCGTGGCCCCAGCAAGGCCCGGGATACCACTGAGGCACTCCGTCCCGGCCAACCCCTCTGCTACGCAATGGCTGACGAACGAACACCAGTCCTCGCCCGCCGACACGTGCGCGAGGACTCCGTCGCCCTGCTTTTCCAGTCGCAGGCCCTTAATGGCGATGCGGACGACCGTCCCCCTGAACCCGTCGTCGGCGACGACGACGTTGCTCCCCCCTCCGAGAACCAGCACGCGGCTGTCGTGAGCCTGGGCCAGGGCGTCGGCCAGCGAAGCCACGTCGGCCACCTCGACAAACGCGTCTGCGGGCCCCCGACCCCCAGCGTCGTCCAGTCAGACAAACGTTGCCGGGGCGCAACCCCGGCACCAACGCGATCGGTCATCCCTGATCGGCCAGCGTATAGGACCGGCGCCCACTGTCCTCTGCTGGTCGGGCATTAGGCCTTTGCTGGTCACGCACTAGTCGGGGGGGTAGAGTAGACCGCTCGCCTGCGTGTGTTCATGGTTTCGCGGCACATCGCCAGAGCTGCAGCGGGGGTCGCCATGCAGCAACTCGAACAAGAAGTCAAATTGGACATTGGCCCCGACTGGTCACTGCCAGACCTGTCCGGTGTCCTGCCAGGCGTGCGGGCCCATCCGATGCCTGACTTGGCACTCGAGACCACGTACTTCGACACCCCCGACCTACGCCTTGCCCGTCGGCATGTGACGGTGCGCTTCCGGAGGGAGACCGAAGCGGTCCCCCGGAGCCGCCGCAGAGGCAACGGCCCACCCCCTCAAGGGCGCACGAGCGAGGTGTGGACCGTCAAGCTCCCGTCATCGACAGACGGGACTCTCCTCACGCGCACCGAGCTCACCTGGGTGGCCCTTCCGAACCGGCCCGCATCGTCGAGCAGCCGGCTTAGCCCCAAAAGCCCTGACGGCGTCCCGCCAACCGTGCACCCCGAAGCTGCCGCGTTCGTCCATGCAATCGCGCTCGGCCGACCTCTCGTGGCGGTGGCGCACCTGGTAACCACCCGTCAACGCACCGAGTTGCGGACATCGGACGGGCGCCGGCTCGCCGAGATAGACCACGACATCGTGAGCGGCAAGGCATTTGCCACCGAGGAGCGCGGCCTCGGCGCGGATCGCGGCGAGGTCCGTTTCAGTGAGATCGAAGTCGAACTGTCGGAAGGGAGCTCGCTCGAGATCCTCGAGGCCGTCGTCGAAAAGCTTCAGGAGTCCGGGGCGCGGCCGACCTCCGGTGGGAGCAAATTGGCAACCGTCCTGCAACTGTCTGCTGGCCCCAAGGCCGCCCGCAAGCGTCGCCAGGGCCCACTGATGGCCGACTTGCTGCAACAACAGGCACGTTCCTGCTTGGACACCTTGCTGGACCATGACCCTGCCATCCGCGCCGGGGACGACGACCCTGAGCACATCCACCGCACCCGGGTCGCCACGAGACGCCTGCGCACGGTCCTGCGGGGCTTCGAGCCAGCGGTCTCGGGCACACCGGGCGGCAGCCCCCCGGCTTGGTTCGTAGAACTGAGCGAGGAGCTGAAATGGTTTGGCGGAATGCTTGGAGCGGCACGGGACTCCGACGTACGGCTGGAGTCCCTCGAAAAGGACTGCGCCGCCTTGCCGAGCCCTGATGCCGCGGGCAGTGCGGCTCTGCTCGAAGCGGCCAGGGAGCAGCAGGCCACCAACCACGCCGACCTGCTCGAGGCGATGGCAAAGGGCCGCTACCTTCAGCTCTTGCGGGCGCTCGAAGCGCTTTCGTCGAGGACCGGCTCGGGAGCCGCCGAGGTGACGGTGCAGTTCTGGGCATCGCTTGCTCGGCCCGCAGCGACAGATATGCCCTCGTTGGCGAAACAGCAATGGCGTTCAACGGTGAAGGCGGTGGGCCGCCTCGGCAGCCAACCAGCCGACGAACAGTTGCACCGGGTACGGATCCGGGCCAAGCGTTTGCGCTACTTGGCCGAGGTCGCAGCCCCGGTCATCCGCCGTCCCGAGGACCGTCGCGCGGCGAGCGCAACGGCCCGAGCCGCGACCGCCTTGCAAGATGTTCTCGGTGAGCTGCACGACGCCGTAGTAAGGGAGCAATGGTTGCGCGATGCCGCCTCCCGCAGGCCCGCCCGGGCCAAGGCTGAGGTCCTGGTCGCGACCGGCCTGGCGGCGGGACAGCTCATCGCCGCCGCGCGGGAGAGCCAGCGCGCCCAACGGTTGGCTTGGACGGGCGCATGGGACCGGCTGAACCGCAAGAACCTCCTCCGCTGGACCGCAGGGCCGGGCTGAGGACCCCCACGAACCTCTGATCAGGCGAGCGGGGCGGCCGGGCCGGCCGTCTCCCGGCCGTCTCCCGGCCGTCTCCCGGCCGTCTGGTCCATTTTTATGCGAAAAAACGTATAGAACTCGCGCCAGGCGCGAGGTGAGGGTTACCCTTGGGCGGCCACGTTGTCGGCGATGGTCCCGTTGAGGGCGCCGTGGCGGAGCGAGTACAGCGCCTGGATCTCGCCGATGCTGCGTTGCAAGTCGCGGCCCTCGACCCATGATTCCCCCGCGAGCTCCATGGTGTGGAGCAGATCGGGATCCGTGCTTAGACGCCGGATCTGCTCGACGAGGCCTGGGACATCGCGAGCTTCAACAGCCAGGTTGCGCCGTACCATCTCGGTCGTCGACGCCGTCCCATGGCCTGCCAGCGGAGCGAAGGCCACAACCGGCCTCGGCGTGCGGAGGGCTTCGAGTACGGTCACCCCAGCGCCGTTAGTGACTACGACGTTGGACGCGGCCATCAGTTCGGGCATCGTCGAGACGTACCCGTAGACGACCATGCGACCGCCAGCGTCGGCGTCGGCTGCCGCGGTACGAAGCTCGGCTTCGAGAGTGGCGTTCTTGCCGCAGACCGTTACGACGTGCACCGGGGGCTCCATTTTCAACAACGCCTCGACTCCCTGCGCGATGTCGCCAAGGCCCCACGCGCCGCCGGTCATCAGCACGACGAACCCGTCGGCGGGCAGGCCGAGGAACTCACGTGCCTCGCCACGGCTCATGGCGCCGAACCCCCGGCGGACGGGGGGCGCCCCAACCCGCATCGTTTCCTCGAAGCCTCGCATGCGAGCGTGCTCACCGGCGCTGTCGTACATGACAAAGTGCAGGTCTATCCGCGGGTAAACCCACAAGGGATGGACATGGAAAGCCGGGCAATAAGTGACCATGAGCGTCGAGAAACCCCGTTTCTCGCGCATCCAATCGAGGGCGGCCGAGCCGAAAGGATAGGTGGATATAACGAGATCGGGCTGCCTGCTGTCGATCACCTTTGCGAGCCGACGCCCAAAGAACGCTCCGACCGCCGATTTGGCCCCCCCTGCGAAACGGTCCGAACGGGAAAGCTGGTCGTAGAACATCTCGTAGGTCCACGGTGCGGCTTTTAGCTGGAACCCGTAAGCCCAACGGGCGGCCCGAGCGAAGCGCACCCCATGGAGCTCCATGGTGTCGAGCTTCTCGACCTTGCACTGCGGCCATGACTCCTCGATGGCCTCGGTGAGAGCACTAGCCGCTGCATTGTGGCCCTCGCCCATCTCCGCCGAGATGATGAGCACGCTCTCGGGAACGTTATCGTCTACGACGTTCATCCACCCTCTTCTGTCCTACTGTCGCCATCTGTCTACCTGTCCCCGCCCACGACTGTAACCCCCGGAAGCCATGCTGGTCATCGGTAGCCTACTCGCACTCATATCCGGCATGCTCAATGCCGGCGCTGCTGCGCTCGAGAAGCGAGAGGGGATGCGCAGCGGGACGGGGCGAAAGGGCTTCCGCTTGCTTGCCGTGCTGGCCAGGCGACCGTTGTGGCTATTGGCGATGGCGCTCAGCGCTGTGGCATGGGTGGCCGAAGCAGCCTCCCTTGCCCTGGCGCCCGTGCCGGTCGTAGCGACGGTGCGCAATGCAGGGCGCGGCCTGCTCGTTGTGGGGGGCCGCCGCTGGCTGGAGGAGCACTTCGGCCGCCTGGAACTTGCGGGCGTCGTCCTGGCGAGCGCTGGCGGCGCGCTCACAACGGCCAGCGCCGCTCACACAGCCGTCACCCGCCGGCCGCTATCGAACCTCACCGAGCTCGCCGTCGGCATGACCTGCCTCGTTGGCTCTGGAGCTCTGGCATGGTCCTGTTCTCGGCTGGCAGGGGACAACCCTGCGCGGGCGAGAGCATCCGGGGTTGTGACCGGAGCCGCCGTGGGGCTTCTTTTTGCCGGGACAGGTGTGTTCACAAAAGAGATCGGAGACCGCTTTGCCCTCTATGGCGCCCGCGGCCTGCCGCCTGTGCTGGCGAGCCCGGGACTATGGCTGATGCTGGTTATGGCGGCTTGGTCCCAAAGCCTCCTGCAGCAGGCCTTCAGGAAGGCCAACGCCGCCACCGTCTCGGCGGCAAACGCGTCCGTCGCCTCGCTCGGGCTCATCGGCGCCGGTTTCGCCCTCTACGGGCAGGCCCTCCCGAGGGGGGCTAGCGCCCTAGCGCTGCTCGGGGGTATTGCTGTCTCCCTCACCGGCACGGCACTCCTGCTCAGTGCTCGCTCGCCAGCCAGCACCCCTGCCAGCGCCAGCGGCGCAACCTAGCCCTTGGCGCTGAGCGTAAGAACCTGGGCCTTCAAGTCCTCGACTGCTTCGAGGATGTCATGAAGCCCGCCTTGGGTCCGGCAGTCGAGCAGGTCCAGGACGCGCTCGACGTCCTCAAAGGTCTTGGCTGAGCGGGCATCGGCGGCGATGTTCTGAAGGTTCTGGCCCACCATCAACGCTGGGAGGAGGACCAGCTGGATGAAGCTCTGCGCCATCCACTCCACCACGATGACGAAACCCGCCTCACCGATCAGGCCGATGGTCGGAGAAATGACGTGCGCCTCCACCAACGCGGCGGGCAGCGCAAGCAGAGCTACGACGCAGAACAACCAGAAGCATGTCATGGTGCCCACGTTGTTGGTAATGAGCAGTGCGATGCGCTTGTTGAAACGCGCGTAAGCGTTATTCGTCGGGAGATGATCTGTCACCTTGCCGTGCACGGGGTGGCCGTGCTTGGTGAACCCGAACGTCGGCCGGTGGCGGGCCTTGGTCTCCGCTGTTACATCAGTAGCTGTCATGACGCGAGATTTTTCGCGCAGTGGGGGCCGCGCGTGCGGTTATCGCGCTTAAGGCAACTTCACAATGCCTACGTGGAACGCTCTCCCGTCGGCGACCGTAGCGCGGAAACTGTCGGATATAGGCCCGTCCGCAAAGACAATTTCGTTAGCCAGCGTCTCGCCCACGATCAGTTCCCGGTGCGCTTCTGCGGCATGGCGCAGTTCGGGCTCGTGGGAGGGGAAATAGAGCACTAGCCGTATGTGGTCGGACACGTCGAGCCCGGCCGTCTTACGGGCTTCCTGGACCTGGCGGACCATGTCGCGAGCTAAGCCCTCACGCTCGAGCTCGGATGTGACCACCAGCGACATGCTGACGACACCGTCGTTGTCGGGCAGCGCCCGGCTCGCCTCCTGGTCCTTGGGCACCAACGAAAGGAAGTAGTCCTCCTTGCCCAGCACGTGCCCCGCCACCTCGACGTCCCCTTCGGCCGTGCGCGTCCATGAACCCTGGCGCACAGCCCTTATAACCTGCTGGGTGGCCGCGCCAAGCCGAGGGCCCAGTACCGATGGGTTGACCTGCAGCACGTGGTCGGCAACCTCACTGACATCGCTCAGGAGGTGCACCTCCTTCACGTTGAGCTCATCGGCAATCAGCTCACCGTAAGGCTCGAGGCGCGGTGCGCACGGCCCCGCCACGGTCACAGAACCCAGCGGCAAGCGGGCTCGCAGTTCCTGGGCCTTTCTTATGGAGTGGCCGGCCGAGCAGACCTCACGGACGATGTCCATTTGTGCCACCAGCTCGTTGTCCCGGGGCAACGAGGAGGCGTCGGGCCAGTCAGCGAGATGAACGCTCCGCTCCCCCGTCAAGCCCCGGTACACGGTCTCGGACAGCATGGGCAACAGCGGTGCCACGACCAGGCACACGGTGTGCAGGACGGTAAAAAGTGTGTCGTAGGCGGCAGTCTTGGCATTGTCCGACTGCAGGCTGGCTCCGAAGCCGCGCCAGAAGCGGTTGCGGCTACGGCGTATGTACCAATTGTTGAGCGCATCGAGGAACGAAGTAACCGCCCCGCAAGCGCCGTACAGGTCGTAATTGTCCATCGAGCGCGTCACCTGGTCGACCAGCTCACCAGTCTTGGAAAGCACGTAGCGGTCGAGCACATCGGTCGCATCGGTGCGCCACTTCGCCTGGTAGCCATCCGCGTTGGCGTAGGTGGAGAAGAACTTCCAAGCGTTCCAAAGTGGGCTCATCACAGAACGTACCGCCTCGCCCGGGCCTTTACGTTCAACGACCAGATCCCCACCACGCATCACCTGGGACGACAGCAGGAACCAGCGCATCGCGTCTGCACCGTAGACGTCGAACATCTCGTCGGGGTCGGGATAGTTCCGGAGGCGCTTCGAGAGCTTTTGCTTGTCGTGGCCCAGCACTATGCCATGTGCCATGCAGTTGCAGAACGGTGGCTTGTCGAACAGCGCCGTCCCTAGCACGTGCAGCGTGTAGAACCAGCCCCGCGTCTGGCCCACGTACTCCACTATGAAGTGCGCCGGGAAATGGCGCTCGAACCATTCTGCATTTTCGAAGGGGTAATGGACCTGTGCGAACGGCATCGAACCCGACTCGAACCAGCAGTCGAGCACGTCTTCGACCCGTCGCATCGTAGACATCCCGGTAGGATCGTCTGGGTTGGCCCGCGTCAGCTCGTCTATCCCGGGCCGATGAAGGTCCTGAGGCCTGGTACCGAAATCGGCCTCCAGCTCGTCGAGGCTCCCGTATACGTCGACTCGCGGGTACTTCGGGTCATCGCTTTTCCACACAGGCACGGGTGCGCCCCAAAAACGGTTGCGAGTTATGGACCAGTCCCTGGCACCTTCGAGCCATTTACCGAAGGCGCCGTCGCGCACGTGGGCCGGTACCCAATTTATTTCCTGGTTCAACTCGAGCATGCGCTCCTTCACTGCGGTCACCTGCACGAACCAGGAACTAAGGGCCTTGTACACGAGCGGGGTGTCCGTTCGCCAGCAGTGCGGGTAGGAGTGCTCATAAGTTTCGTGGCGGACTAGGACGCCTTTTTGCCTGAGGTCGGCGATGATGGCGCGGTTGGCTTCAAAGACCTGGACGCCGGCATATGGGGGTACTTCGGCAGTAAAGCGGGCCTGCGAATCGATCGGGCACACCACCGCGATGCCCGCCTGCTCGCAGAGCCGTTGGTCATCCTCTCCGAACCCCGGTGCCATGTGGACTATGCCTGTGCCTTCCTCAGTGGAGACAAAGTCACCGGCAAGCACGACGAACGCGCCCGGCTGGTCGGAGAAAAAGTCGAACAGCGGGAGGTACGAAAGGCCCACCAGATCGCTACCGCTCACCGTGGCCACCCGTTGCGCGCCTGGCAAAGCCGCCTCGAGGACATCGGCTAGTTCTGGCAGGCGTGCCTCAGCGACGAGGTAGCGCGCTTCGCTGGTCTGCAGCACGGCGTACCTGATGTCAAGCCCGACTGCCAGGGCAAGGTTGGAAGGCAATGTCCAGGGAGTGGTGGTCCAAACCAGAGCACGCACGGGTAACCCCGCGTCGAAGAGGGCCGCTGCGGGCAGCCCGTCGGGCGGCATTACCAGTTGGAAAGCGACCGTGACGGCTGGGTCCTGACGGGACCGGTAGGCGTTGTCCTGGCGGGTCTCGAAATTGGCCAGGGGCGTCTCGCATTCCCAGCAGTACGGCAGCACCTTAAAGCCCTCGTACAGCAAGCCCTTTTTGTGGAGCTGCTTGAAGGCCCACATCACACTTTCCATGTAGGAAAGGTCCATTGTCTTGTAATCGTTGGAGAAATCGACCCAGCGTGCTTGGCGCGCGACGTAACGTTCCCATTCTCCGGTGTAACGCAGCACCGAGGTGCGGCAGTAGTCGTTGAAGCGTTCTATGCCGTACTGTTGGATATCGATGCGCGTTGGTAGGCCGAGCTCCTTCACGGCTTCCATCTCCGCTGGCAAACCGTGGCAATCCCAGCCGAAGCGCCTCTCTACCCGCCAACCTCTCATGGTCTTGTAACGGGGGATGGCATCTTTGACGTACCCCGTCAAGAGGTGCCCGTAATGTGGCAGCCCGTTGGCAAAGGGCGGCCCATCGTAAAAGACGTATTCGTTGGCCTCGCTGCGTGCCTTCACGGACGCTTCGAAAGTGCCGTCCTCGTCCCAGTACGCAAGGACGTCGCGCTCTATACCTGGGAAATCGCTGTTGCCAGCCACCTGGGGATAGGGCAGGCGGTCGGGCGGTCGAGAGCTGGTTGGCACATCACCATGCTATGGGACAGGCCTGGCACCGCTCGGCGCAATTGTCGGCCGCGCCCTGCCGGCTCCGTCGGCGTGCCGGGCTCCGTGGGCCTGCTGCGCTGGGCGCCCACGAGGCACAGCGCTAGCGCGCTTAGAGGTCAGTTCGGGGCGGGGATGTCAGTTGCGGGCGTCGGTACCGGGGCTGTCGCTCGAGCCGAGCGCTTCCTCTTCGGCTTCCTCGTCCTCATCGTCGTACTCGTCGTCTTCCATCGCCAGGCACCACGAAGCGTGCTCCTTGCCCGGCTCAGCGCCGCACTCAGCGCATGGTTCGACCTCTGTCTCGACCGTCTTCACGGCACGCTTCAAATCACGCGCCTCTTCGAAGCGGCGATGACGTCCCTTTTTCACGATGAACTCCCAAGCCGAGACGTGCTAGTACGAAAGCAAAGCTTACAGCCATCTCCGCTCAGAAGGTGGCAGCGTGGCCGGTGCCCGTACCATGGGGCGCATGGCCCAAGACCTCGACATCGATGCCATGCTCAACCGCTTCCGGGAGCGGGCGCGCGCCGTGCGCCAGCGGGGACTTCCCCCCCTCGAGGGCCCCGAGCGAAAGCGTTTCATGGACCAGGCCCGGACCGACTACATGGACTATGCGATCATCGGCGACGCCACCGCGACATTGGAAAACGGGATCCTGACCCTGCACATCGACCTGCGGCCCGAGAGCGCCCGCGGCTAAGCCCTCGCCCCTCCGGCCGCCACGACAGGACGGTCCTCGAGGAGCAGCCGGCCGTGCCCGTCCAGGGCGAGCGAAGCTTCGCCATTGGCAAGCCGCCGCAAGGGCACCCCGACCAGGCCCGCCCTCCAGCCTTCTCCGAGCCGGGCACCCGGCCTGCCCGAGAGGAAGTCGACAATGTCGGTGCGGGTAGCCAGCAAGGCGGCATCGACCTCCTCGTCGCGGCTCAGCTGGGCGACCCAGGCCGAGGCGAGGGAAACGGCGGGCCGCAGCTCCTTGCTCACTTGTTCGGTTTGGGCGACGTGCAACGCACCGGGAGGAAGTGCTCTTCCCGCCTCAACAGCAGCCATGATCTCCTGCTCGGCCCCGGCCCTGAGGTGCCGCACGTCGATGCCCCGTGTCTCGCGCAGTGCAGAGACGCTGGCAGGCGGCGAATGTGCGATCGAGAGCAGAGCGAGGTCGGGCAGCACCATGCGCGGCTGGACGTCGAGCACTCTGGCTTTGTCCTCACGCCACGCAGCAAGCTCCTGTGCTATCGCCCTTGACACCCCCTGAAGCTGACGGTTGTCCCGCAGCTTCCACCATGCCTCCAGGGGCTCGGTCGGGCTGAGAGGGCGGGCGAAGAGGGTCGCACATTCTTCCTCTGCCCAACCCAGCCGGCCGCGCAACGCAAGCTGCTCCGAGATGACGTCCGCAAGCTCCAGCAAGTAGGCAACGTCGGACGCGGCGTAAGCAACCTGGGAGGCGGTCAGGGGCCGACGGCTCCAATCCGTAAGCCGGTCGCCTTTTGCAAGGCGGAGCCCGAGAAAACGCTCGACAAGCGACGCGAGCGATGCGGACCCGTGCCCAAGAAAACCTGCCGCGATCTGAGTATCAAACAACTTCCCAGGCAACAGCTGGCAGGCGCGGCCCAATACCTCGAGGTCCTGGCTCGCTGCGTGAGCGACCATGACACCAGGGCCGTCGAGCACTTTGGCCAGAGGCGCGGGGTCAACAGCAAGTGGGTCGACCAAGGCGACCCGAGGATAACCCTCCGGCTGGCTCCGCCATGCCACTTGCACCAGTGCAAGGCGCGGCCAGTAACTCCTCTCCCGGTGGAACTCAGTGTCAAGTGCGTAGCGCGGCACCTCGCTCAGCTCGCCGACGAGGGTTGCCAGTGCACTTTGGGTCGTGACGGTCTCAGGCGGCCCAGTGGCACTTACCTGATCGCTCGTGCGCAGCCGTTGGCCTGCGGTCGCCACCTACTGGCTCTCTGGCTCCGACCACGCACGAAGCTGGGCGAGGCTGCGAGCCAACATCCGCGATACCTGCATCTGACTGGCGCCCACGAGCGTACCGATCTGGGTCTGCGACCATCCCGCCACGAAGCGAAGGTTGATGATCAACCGGTCCCGCTCGGGGAGCCTGGCCAAAAGGGGGCTCAAGACGAGCCGCCCCTCTACCTCGGCCAACCCGGAGTCCTTGACTCCGAGCTTGCGGCTCACGTACACGTCGTCGCCGGAAGACCCGATGGTGTCGAGGGGGGCGCTGTTGCGCAACCCACCGGCGTCGAGCGCCTCCACAACCTCTTCGACCGGAGAGCCGATGTAGTGAGCCACCTCGGCGACTGTCGGTGACCTCCCGTAGCGCTGCGTCAGGTCGTCGATCGCCTGTTGGGTACTGATGTACAGGTCGTGTACCCGCCTTGGCGGCCTCACCCACCACCCGCGGTCGCGAAGATGGCGCTTCAGCTCGCCCAGGATGGTGGCGGTTGCAAAAGTAGTCAGCTCGGTGCCCCTGGCTGGGTCGTAACGCTCGATGGCTTTCAACAGACCGATGAGCGCCACCTGGTTGAGGTCCTCGACGTCTTCGCCACGTTGGGCGAAGCGGCTCGCAAGCGAGTAGGCCAGGCCCTGGTAGGAGTTGACGATGAGGTTGAGCGCTTCGCCGTCGCGCGACTCGTGGTAGGCGACAAGAGCTCGGCGGACCTGACGGCGCCGGTCCGTGGTTTCGTCGCACCCGGTGGTAGCTGCTGCGGGTGTGGCCACGACCCAAAGCTTACTGGCAACGGTACGGCCTTGCCCCGCAAGTTCTATTTCACTTTGGCCGTGACCTCGGATTTCCGCGTTTATCGCAGTGGCGCACCGCCGCAAAACTAGCGCTCCCAGCTTTGGCACTAGCCGCCATAGTTGAGCCTGGTGTCTTCCATACGGAGCAACTCGGCGTTCTCGTCGGGCGCAGCACAGTCGACTACTTCGCCGACAAAAAGCGTGTGGTCGCCCAAGGCCAGCTCGTCGCGGACCTCGCACTCCAGCCATGCTGCCGCCCGGGCCAATACCGGCGCTCCAGTCGACCCCGCCCGGACTGCGACGCCTCCGAGCATCCCCGGTTCGGGGCCTTCGGAGGCAGGCTTTGTAAATCCTCTCACGAGCGCCCTGTCCTGCCTGTTCAGGAAACAAAGGCTGAACACGCGGCCCTCCTGTACCAGCTCATGAGTCAACGCGTCGGCGCGCACCGAGACGGCGAGAAGCTTGGGCGCTGTCGCGACTTGCATCGCCAAGTTGTGGGTCATCAGGTTGCGGCGCCCGTGTGCCGCGCTGCCTAGCAGGTAGATACCCGCGGGCATCCGCCAGAGCACTCGACGGCGCAATCGGTCATAGGCGTCCGGATCGGCGCCGGGTGGGAACGGTCCTACGAGCCCCACGACAAGCTTCAGCCTCCCCGTCTTTCCCAGTCGGGGTCCAGCTGCCTGAGGAAGAGCGCACACCTCTGTTCCTCGTCTACCTCGCCGATCTCCCCCGCCCTGCGCCGGAGAGCCTCGACGCAACGTAAGAAACCTCTGTTGGACGGGTTACGCCAACGAACGTAGCCCGATCCCCTCCACCCCGCCGCCCGCAGTGCGTCCAAGCCGCGGTGGTAACCGGTCCGAGCGTAGGCATAGGCAGTGACGGGGACATCGCACTGCTCAGAGAGCGTGGCCCAAGCCGCCATGTACCTGGGCCATTGGCCGGCTACTGCAAGCAGGCTCCCAGACGGGGCGGACCGGGACATAGCGTCAGACAAAGCCTCCTCTGCTCCGGCAGGAGGGCTAGGGAGCACGGTCTCGGGAGGAGCGGAGCCAAGAGGGATTTCAGCCATATGCCGACAAAGCTAATCTCGACCCCACGGCAGAGTGCATTTTCGACCAGATCGTCAACGGTGACGTCCCCGCCCACGTGGTCTTTCACGATGAGGCGTTCATCGCGTTCCTGGATTACCGGCCCGTCTTCGATGGGCACACGCTCGTGGTACCGCGGGTGCACTACCCGAACCTCGCCGAGACCCCCGAATTCTTGTTAGGGCCCATGCTGGGCCTCGGCAGGCGTGTGGCGGCAGCGCAGCAGGCCGCGTTAGGGGCACACGGAGCCTTTTTCGCTCTGAACGAGACCGTCAGCCAGAGCGTGCCCCACGTGCACTTGCACGTCGTCCCCCGACGAGCCGGGGACGGCCTGCGCGGCTTCCTCTGGCCGCGCCATCGCTACGAGACTGAGGGAGTCGCGGCTGAGCTGGCCGCTCGGCTGAGGGGTGCCTTGGACTAGGCCGCTTCTCACGCGCCGACGCGCACTGCGTGGCGGGCGTGGCGGGGTGAGGGACGAGACGACGGGAGGCGGTGGCGTGGCGACGATCGGGGGCGCAGCAGCCGGCGCTGCAAACGAAGGCAACACAAGTACCGGCTCGTCGTTCAAAGCGAGCGTTGCACGGTCCCGCCCGGCCCGCTTGGACTCGTAAAGAGCCTCGTCAGCGGCGGCGATGAGGCTGTCGCCCGCCGTGCCCTCCCCCGCCGCGGTTGCAATACCAGCGCTCACGGTCACCTTGGCCACGCCGCCGAGGCAAGCCACTGCGGCTCTCACCCGCTCGACGACCGCCAGCGCTCCGGCGCTCGCACAGTTGGGAAGCACGATGGCAAACTCCTCGCCTCCGTAGCGGGCAACCAAGTCGACATCGCGCACGCTGCGCGCCAGCGCACCAGAGACCTCTCGGAGCACTTCGTCGCCAGCTACGTGCCCGAAGGTGTCGTTGATGTCCTTGAAGTGGTCAATGTCGATCAGCGCTACCGACAGCGGCTCTTTCGTCCGTACCGTTCGCGCCACCTCCCGGCCGAGCGCAAAGTCGAGCTGGCGGCGGTTCGCCAGGCCCGTAAGAGCGTCGGACGACGCGAGCCTCGCTACTTCAGCCTGGAGGTGCGCGTTGTTTATCGTCAACGCCGCGTGGACTGCGAAGCGGTTCAGCATGTCGAGCGACCGCCGGCTCACCCGCCTGGAAAAGGGTGGCCCTGCTTCGCCCAGGAGGAGGCCCAGGCGGTCATGACCAGCTCTGAGCGGTGCGACGATCAGGTTGGTCCCTCCCGGGAGGATCTCGTCGAGCGAAGGGTCTGCCTCCGGCGAGAGGCTGTGAACCAGGACCGGCGCGTTAGTCGCCAGCACCCGGGTCGCGACTTCGCCGCTCAGCGCGCGCTTGCCCTCCTTTCCTGGTGGAGCGGCTTGGACCGGAGAAACTTCAGCGTCACCAGCGGCGAACTTGGCAGCAACGACCCTGCCCTTTTTCTCCCACACGATCGCAACTCGCCTGAACGCGAACGCGCCGGCGACACTCCTCAACAAAATGGCCACTATTTCGTCGGCGCCGCAGCTTGCCTCCATCGACTGCTCCATCTCAGAGGCCATGTTCGTCAGCGCGCCGAGCTGGGCCTTGGAGCGGCGCAGCTCACGCTCGCTCAGGTTCGAGAAGTACGCCGTGCTGAGCGCGACGGCCCAAAAGCCGACAATTCGCAGCGCAACTGCGCCCGAGCTCGGGTTTACAACTTGCGGGGTACCCAGCAGCTTCCCGACCGGTCCGCCCAGTTGCAGCAGCGAGATCGCCAGCAGGAGGGCCGAGTCCCACAATGCGATCCGCACCCCCGTGCGCGGGCTTGCGAGGAGCGTGACCGAGATGAGCTGCACGGTGAAAAGCAATATGAAGTCGCTCTGGGCCGCGCCGGCGGGCACCATCAACAACGCCAGGTAGGCCGAGTCCACCGGGAGCAGCATCTGTTGGACAGGCGCTCGTGAGCGTTGTGCCTTGCGCCTCTGCGGCGGCGCCTTGGCCATCACGTGGTCGGCCAGCTGGCCGGCAAGACAGAGCGCCAGGTAGGCGGCACTCAGCGGGAGCACCTGGAGGAAGCGGAGGCCCAGTTCAGCAGGGAACGATGCAGCCGCCGCGCAAACGAGGCCGACGATCACGAGGCGAACCATCTGCAACGCGCCCAGGCGCTGGTCCAAGCTGGTGTGCTCAGGGCTAGCGAGGCCCTGCTGGCTAGCCCGGACCTGTGAGGCGCTACGCAACGCGGTCACGGTCGCTCACTCGAAGCCAATTGAATCGTCGTCTTTTCTGGCGGGAGCTTCGACAAACTTCGGGTCCCTTCTATCGATCAACCACTGGACGACCACAAACATCAAGATGAGCGCTCCAAGGGTGAACGGCACACCCTGGCCGGCCGAAGCCGTGGTCGTCCTGGCACCGCCCGGTGTAGTCGCGACGTGCCCGTAGCCGGCGGCAACGCCGCCTGGAGACGCCCACGCACTGCCAGCCCAAACAAGGACGGACACAGCAAAAACAGCCAGTGCTGCCGCGGGACGACCACAGCCGCTTGTCCAAGGTCGTTCCGTCGCAGCCACCTCCGCGTCGCCCTCCGTCCGCTATTTCGACCACTGTCCGTGACCCTTGAGCCAGACGGACGTGAGAACGCTACCCAGAGAGTTGGCATTGCCTACTTTTCGGCGGCACTACTGGAAGACACAGAAGAGACGGCAACTACGCCATCTTTGTAGAGGCCCGCCCGGGCACTCCCTCTGCTACTCGGACCGCATAGCCATGCGTACCACGTTCACGGCCTGGAGCCACTTGGAGCCCTCCTGCACTTCGAACTCGACGGGCCCGGCCGCACGAGCCACTCCAGGGGCCGAACCTCACATCCGCTCTGGGGCTTCGATGCCAAGTAGGTCGAGCCCTTTTTCCAGCACCGCGGCGCTAAGCGCGCACAGTGCAAGCCTCGAGGCTCTGGTACTCCGGTCGGGTGCGCCAAGTACGGGGCAGTTCTCGTAGAATCCAGTAAAGGTGCTGGCCAGCTCGAAAAGGTAACCGCACATCTTGTGCGGGCTGTAGGTTTCGAGGCTCGAGGCGACTGCATCCCCGAAGCCTAAGAGGCGCTTGGCGAGGTCGCGTTCGGCCGGCTCGCTGGGCGGGAGGATCGGCCCGGCGCGGTCGGCTGGGCGTGGCGCGCTGGGAGTGCCTTCCTCGCCGGCTTCACCAGCTTCGGCGGCTCGCCGGAGGATACTGCGCACCCGGGCGTGCGCGTATTGGATGTAGGGAGCTGTATTGCCATCGAAAGCCAGCATCCGGTCCCAATCAAAGCGGTAGTCGCGCGCTCGGTCCGTTGAAAGGTCGGCGTACTTGACGGCGCCGATGCCCACTGCGCGTGCAATACCTTCGAGATCCCCTTCAACTGGCTGGCCACTTTGCTCGGCACGCGCAACCATTAATGCTCTGGCGCGATCGGTAGCCTCGTCGAGGAGCTCAACCAGTTTTACGGTGGCACCTTGCCTGGTCCGGAACATCTTGCCGTCAGGCCCGAGGACATTTCCGAAGCCAACGTGGGCAGCTTGAACGCCGTCCGGCAGCCAGTGTGCCAGCCGAGCCGTGGCGAAAACCATCTCGAAGTGCTCCGACTGAGGAAAGCCCACCACGTAGATGAGCAATTCGGCGCCGACGCGGCCCACGCGGTCGCGTATGGCGGCCAGGTCTGTCGTAGCGTACGTGTACCCTCCGTCGGACTTCTCGACAATGAGCGGGAGAGGATCACCTGCGCGGTTGGTGTGCCCGGGCGGGAAGACGCAAAGAGCCCCCTCACTTTCAACCAGGAGCCCAGATTCGGCGAGGTCGTCCACTACCGCTGGCAGGAGCGGGTTGTAGTAGCTCTCCCCTACCACGTCCTGCCGGCTGAGCTTGGTGCCCAGACGAGCCAAGATCCCGTCGAAATAGCTCAGGCTTTGGCCCACCAGCAACTTCCACAGCCGGAGGGTCTCGGGATCGCCCGATTGCAATAGGACCACTCGGGCCCTGGCCCGTTCGGCAAAGACGGCGTCGTTGTCGTAAGCCCCCCGCGCCTGCTGGTAAAAGAGCTCCAAGTCCCCGAGTGCGATCTCGTGTACTGCCTCGTCTTCGCCAATGTCGACGAGGTGCTCGATCAGCATCCCGAACGGCGTACCCCAATCCCCAACGTGGTTTTCCCGTATGACACTGTGCCCCACAAATTCGAGCAGCCTCACCAGGCAATCGCCGATAATCGTGGACCGAAGGTGGCCGACATGCATCGGTTTTGCGAGGTTCGGGGCCGCGTAGTCGACAACCACCCGCTTCAAAGGGCTCGAGAGTTGCGCTCCCAACCTCGCCGGAGCCAACGACATATTGCGAAGTTCGGACGCCAGGAACTCGCCCGACAGCGTCAAATTGATGAACCCGGCCAGCCACCTCGACGCTCTCGAAAAGATCTCCCAAGCCCTTATCGCTGGCCCTCGCCACCACTTCCTCGGCAACCTCGCGGGGAGGCCGGCCGAGAGCGCGGGCGATGGCCAGCACGCCGTCGACTTGCAGGTCGGCGCGTTGCGAGGCGCGAACCGCTGTGGCTGCCCCGGGCTGGAGCTCTTCCAAAACTGGGGCGAAAAAGGCGTCAACGATTGCTAGCAGGCCTGGCACCCATCCATCGTCGCGTCCCACCAGGTGTTTGAGCCAACCGATAACGCGGCGTGGTACTCAGAACGCTACCTAAAGACATGAAGTGGTGTGAAACTGCGTGGAGCCCCCTTTCAGTGGTCCTGCCTCCAGAGGTGAGCGCTCCGGCTAGCCTTGCCCGGTCGCCATGGCACCCGACGAGCGCAGCGCCTCATCACCGGCACTCCGCTTTGCCGATGTCGACCTCGATCGGGAGGCAACCCGAGCCCTAAGAGGCGTCAATTGGCAGGTCAGCAGCGGCGAACGCTGGGCTGTGATAGGCCCGAACGGCAGCGGCAAGACCACGCTCATGCAACTGGCGTCCGGCTACCTGCACCCGACGCGAGGGGCCGTAGAAGTGCTCGGCCAACGCTTGGGCCGTACCGACGTGCGCGCCTTGCGCAAACGGGTCAGTACCGTTTCGGCCAGCGTCGCCCGGGTCATCGTGCCGTGGTTGACCGCCAAGGAAGTCGTGGTCTCGGCCCGCGAGGGCGCCCTGGAGCCCTGGTGGCACACCTACAGCGCACCGGAGTGGGCGCGGGCCGAAGAACTGCTCGCGACTGCAGGCTTCGGCAACATTGCTGGGCGCCCTTTTGGCGTGCTCTCAGAGGGAGAACGACAACAGGTATTGCTCGCAAGGGCCCTGATGACTGAGCCGGAGCTCCTACTGCTCGACGAGCCGTGTGCCGGGCTCGACATGGGTGGTCGGGAACGTTTGCTGGCGCGCCTCGGCCCCCTCGCCGCGGGACCAGAGTCGGCACCAATCGTGATGGTCACTCACCACGTCGAAGAGATTCCTGAGGGTTTCACACACGTTTTGCTGCTACACGCAGGCAGCGTCCTGAGTGCCGGGCCGATCGCCTCCTCGCTGACGGCAAAGGCGCTCAGCGAATGCTTTGGGTTGCCGCTCGAGCTCCGCCATGACGCTGGCCGGTGGACCAGCAGGTCCGCCCGCGCCGGTTGAAGACGTTCGCGTCGATTCGAGCAACGACCGGCGCTTAGTCGCCAGGGTGCACTCCACTCGCGCCAGCTGGCGCACAGATCATGCACGTGCCGCTTACGGCAAAATGGCCAACATCGGCGTGGAAACCGTAACGCGTCTCAAGCTCGTGAGCGAGCGGTTCGAACAGGCCAGGAGCGACCTCGATCACACCACCACACTTGTGGCAGATGAGGTGCTGGTGCGACCGCCGGCCAGCCAAGTGCCACTGGGACGGCCCGTGGCCCAGGTGCACGTGATAGGCGAAGTCAAGTTCTTCGAGGCGTTCAAGGGTGCGGTAGACGGTGCTCTCGCTGATGTCGGGGTACTCTCCGGCAACCACCGCGACGATCTCCTCGGCACTGCGGTGGCCTTCAGCGTCTACCAGGGCGGCGACGACACAACGCAAGGCGACCGTCGCCGCGCCCTCCGGCCTCCCGCACAGCCCGGACAGCCGCGTCGACAGCGGTCTCACCAGGCACTACCGGCTCCGGGCCACGCCCTCTCACCGAAGTCATCGGCTAGTGCGAACCAGCCCGCAACAGCGGCCAGAGCTCAGCCGACGGGCAGGAAGGTTTCGAGCCGCTCGTTGATGTCCGAAACCGAATACAGGTTGCGACGGAGCGTCTCTGTGAGCCAACGCTCGACCTCTTCCCGAGCCGGGCCTTCGTCCAGGACGCCCCACAGGTCCAGTAGGTGGTCCTGCACGTCCGAGGCAGGCACTGCGATCTGGTCAGAAAGCTGGGCTAGCCAGGCCTCCGCCACCTCGACGGCGCTGGTAACCAGCTCGCCATCGACGGCGTCGTCGTTAATCGTGCTGTCCGCTGCGTCAACACCTACCCCAACCACGCTTTCCCCGGTCTCAGTCATGCAACCAATCATATGACACTTGAGGGGCATAGCGAGTGCAGCAACTGTGCGTCTAAGTGCCCTTTTACCCCAAAAGACACCTAACGCCACTGTCAGCACCCGACGGTCGCCCAAAACGCCGGGCCCGTTCGCCCATTTCCGGCTCCCCCCGCTCCTCCTGACCCCTTCCGCTAGGGGGCTCAAGCCTGCCTCCCGGGCCACAAGCACGGGCCGGGGTGGGCGCTAGCGGCCCCGCCTTCGGGGCTTCCTTTCGGCCACCCCAGGGCCGGGGCCTTCTTTCGCCCGGGGGCCACGCCGGCGGCGATGGCCTTTGGCTTGGGGCACGCCGAGCGACGGGCAACTCCTTTGCCCAAAACTGGGGTTACAGGAACACCTGACACCGCTGGTCAGCACACCAAAATGCACCCGGGCTTGACTTAGAACCAAAACGTACCCTAACGTAAAGGATTCAATAACAATCGCTTTCAGATGGCGTCCAGTACCAAAGTTCTTGACCGTGGTCGGGAGAGCCGAGTACCGGAGGCCTAAGTTGCCTGAAAGCAATCGTCCCGTCCGGGTTATTTGCTCGCGGGGCCACGTGCCGATTTCCTGCTCGTAGCTGGTACCTCCGACCGAGGACCGAGCGGCGGGTAGATGGCACGCGACCAAGGAGACTGAATGGTCCGAAGTCACCAACCTATGCATTTACGCGCCGAGCCCGCTCGCCCCGGCGCACCGCCGAAAGGCGCCGGCCAACCTGCTTGCAAACCAGCTAAAAGTCCCGCTCATGCAGCATGGCTGGGCAAAACGACGGCTACGGGGCTCCATTTTCGCCAAGCTCACCAAGCACGTTACGTCCGTCGGCGCCCGCGCCATCTCCGCCCTGTCGGCACCCTGCGGACCTCCTCGACTGTCTTGGCCACGCTGTCCCTGCCGCTCGCCGCGATCACCATGCTGGGCGTCCCGACCGCCATTGCCGCACCTGGGCCCAGGCAGGCGGCCACCGCGATGGCTGCTCCCAACCCGCTCCGAGGCACGGTGCTGCACAGGCCGACCCGCACCACGGCAGCGTCGGTCACCCTCACGGCCTTTAGCCGCGCTGACCACTCTGTTCGAGCGGCAGACGATCATTTCAGCGGTGCTGACGACCATTTTGGCGGTACTGAATACCCTTTTGACGGTGCGGACTACCCTCTTGACGGGTTTTACCATCCCCGGTTGCCCACCAAATCGCCGAGCCCTGCGATAGTCAGACTGGCAGCACCGGGTTCGATCGCTGCATTCGGGGACGCCACCTTTCTAGGAGCGCCCGGCGGGCAGACGCGAGACATCGTCGGCATCACGCTGGCGGGGTACGGGCGAGGGTACTGGGCCTTGGGTTCCGGCGGCGGCGTGTTTTCCTATGGCGACGCACATTTTTTTGGCTCCCTGGCAACTGACCACCGCGAAAGGCAAATGGCCGGGATAGCTGCTACGCCGTCAGGCGACGGCTACTGGTTGGTTTCCAAGGACGGCGACGTTTTTAGCTTTGGCGATGCTAGGTTTTACGGCTCGCTCGGCAAGGCTGATTTGAAGACGACCGTGGTCGGGATAGCTTCTCTGCCCGATGGGCGAGGATACTGGTTGGCAACGGCTGATGGTCGAATTTATAGCTTTGGCGACGCCCGGTATTACGGGTCCCTCCGCAATACCGTCGTAAAACAATCAGTAATTGGCATCGCTGCTTCACCAAATGGCCACGGCTACTGGCTAGCAACGGCCGCCGGAGGCGTCTTCAGCTTCGGGGACGCGAGGGCCCACGGGTCGCTTTTGCATCAACACCTGACAGTGACCGCTATCGCAGCTTCGCCAGGGCCCGCACAGGGTTACTGGCTACTCGCTACCGGCGGGGGCGTGCACGGTTACGGCGCAGCCAAAAACCTCGGCTCGGCCTCGACTAGGCCCGGGGTAAAGGCCAGCGCCCTCGCAACGACGCCTAATGGTGCCGGTTATGTGGTGGTCACGATGGGACCGAGCGCCCCGAGCCGTCATCTCAATTTCCTAGGCAATTTCCTCGTCACTTGCTACGATCTCAGCGGTCTTACCAAGAGCGGGGAAATGGCAGGTCCCCAAAGTGCGGCTGTCGACCCGGGAGTGATCCCCCTCGGCACACAGATTTATGTCGACGGCGTTGGCGTTCGGACTGCGGACGACACAGGTGGGGCGATCGTCGGCAACCACGTGGACATATGGGAACCCACTTTCGGGCAATGTGCGGCGTGGGGCGCACAGCAACGAGCTGTCTACAGCGTTACTGGGTGAACCAGGAGGCCAGGTCCCGTCCCAGGTGGCCCTGCTGAGAAGTAGGCGACGCCGGGCCTTCGCCGACGCGCGCTAGGGTCCCCAGGAATGGACGGGTACCAAGCATTGCTCCTGGTGTCGTTCGGCGGCCCGGAACGGGCGGAGGACGTGAAGCCCTTCTTGAGGCGCGTGACGACAGGGCGCGATGTCCCCGAAAGCCGGCTCGACAAGGTCGCCGAGCACTACTACGCGGCCGGCGGGGTGAGCCCCCTCCCGGCACAGTGCCGGGCCCTACTGGAGGCGCTGCGGACCGAACTGGCCGGCACTTCGCTGGAGATTTACTGGGGGAACCGTAACTGGCACCCCTTGTTGGAAGACACGCTCGCCCAGATGCGCGACGACGGCGTCGAGCGTGCCCTGGCATTTGTGACTTCGGCCTACGGGGGCTACAGCAGCTGCCGGCAGTACCTCGGCGACATCGCGGCAGCCCAAGCAAAGGTGGGGCCGCGGGCACCCCGCGTGGAAAAGCTGCGCCTCTATTACAACCACCCGGGCTGGGTGGGGCCATGGGCGTCCCACCTCGCCATGGCACTCGAGGTTTGCAACGTGAGGGCGGCCCTTGCCGGAGCGGGTAGCGACCCCGCCGATGGCCCCGAGCCCCGGTCGGTCGGCACCGGAGGGGTCGAAGTGCTCTTCAGTGCACACAGCATCCCCGTTGCGCTGGCACGGAACAGCCCCTACGTGGACCATGTCACCGAGGCCGCCCGGCTCGCGGCCGAAGGCGCTCGTGTCAAGTCGTGGCAGCTCGTGTGGCAGAGCCGCTCCGGGAGCCCGAGCTCGCCCTGGCTCGGTCCCGACGTTTGCGACGCGATCCGGTCCTCATCAGCTGGCGCAATCGTCGTCGTCCCGATCGGCTTCGCCTGCGACAACATGGAGGTCGTGTACGACCTCGACATCGAGGCCGCAGCTGCAGCCAGGGAAAAGGGGGCTCATTTCGTGCGCGCAGCAACGGTGAGCACGACCCCTGCTTTCGTCAGCATGGTGCGCGAGCTGGTCGCCGAACGCGTGGCACCCTTTGGGCCACGGCGCGCCGAAGGCAGGTTCGGGCCGTGGCCCGACAACTGCCCGGACGGCCATTGCCCCGCGAGCGCTCCCGCGGGAAGTAGGATGCGCAGCGGCTGACCCGCTGGGGAAGGGCCCGATGGCCCCGGCCTCCAATACGGTCGTTTCCGGCGCGCTCAGCGCGCAGGTTCAGCAAAGGAGCCCCATGTCCACGTCTCAGCTCTCCGAGACTCCTAAAAAGGCCGACTACCGCGTCGCCGACATTTCTGTAGCCGACTTCGGCCGGCGAGAAATCAACCTGGCCGAAGTGGAAATGCCCGGGCTCATGGCCCTGCGGCAGGAATACGCGGGCCAGCGCCCTCTCGCCGGGGCCCGTATCAGTGGTTCCCTGCACATGACGGTTCAGACCGCCGTACTGATCGAGACGCTGCGCGACCTTGGCGCCGAGGTGCGTTGGGCCAGCTGCAATATTTTCTCGACCCAAGATCACGCAGCGGCCGCGATAGCCCAGAGCGGGGTCCCTGTTTTCGCTTGGAAAGGCGAAACCCTCGAGGAGTATTGGTGGGCTACCGAACAGGCACTGTCCTGGCCGGGGCACGACGGCCCCAACATGATCGTCGATGACGGCGGGGATGCCACTTTGCTGGTGCACCTGGGAGTGCAGGCTGAGCGAGAAGGCAAGGTACCCGACCTCGGCCCAGACGACAGCGAGGAACACGGGATCGTCACCGCAACTCTCCAAAAGACGTTCCGCTCGCGGCCGGGGATGTGGACGAAAATGGCGGCTGGCATCAGAGGGGTTAGCGAAGAAACCACCACCGGTGTAAACCGGTTGCGCCAGCGCGCCGCGAACGGGGCTTTGCTCTTCCCTGCCATGAACGTCAACGATTCAGTCACAAAGAGCAAGTTCGACAACCTCTATGGCGTGCGCCATTCGCTGGTCGACGGGATATTCCGCGCGACCGACGTCATGGTGGCTGGCAAGGTGGCCGTCGTATGTGGCTACGGCGACGTCGGCAAGGGTTGCGTCCAGTCCCTACGGGGCCAGGGAGCGCGTGTCGTGGTAACCGAGGTAGACCCCATCTGTGCGCTCCAAGCTGCCATGGAGGGCTACCAGGTCGTGACCTTGGAAGACGTGGTGGCGACGGGCGACATCTTCGTCACCGCGACCGGCAACAAGGACGTGATAACGGCCCAAGACCTCGCCCAAATGAAACACAACGCCATCGTTTGCAATATCGGTCATTTCAACAACGAGATAGATATGACCGGCCTAGCTCGCTACCCCGGCATTTCGCGCCATGAGGTGAAGCCTCAGGTTGACGTGTGGGAGTTCCCCGACGGCCATGCGGTGATCGTTCTCGCCGAGGGGCGACTCGTAAACCTGGGATGTGCCACCGGCCACCCGAGCTTCGTCATGTCCTCCAGCTTCACCAACCAGGTCCTCGCCCAGATAGAACTGTTCAACCACACTGAGCGGTACCCGATCGGCGTTCACGTCCTGCCGCGTCACCTCGACGAAAAAGTAGCCCGGTTGCACCTCGGGAAACTCGGGGCGAAGTTGACCCACCTATCGGAAAACCAGGCCGCCTACATCGGCGTGCCCGTAGAAGGCCCCTACAAGCCTGGTGACTATCGCTACTAGTGCCACGACAGGCAACGTGGAGGCAGCACTAACGGATGAAGCGGCTGACCACTTCGATGTGAGGGGTGCCGGGGAACATGTCGACGAGCGCTGCCCATTCCAAATTGAAGCCTTTAGCCCGCAGCAGCGCCGAGTCCCGTCCAAGGGAGGCCGGGTCACACGAGACCAGCGCCAGATGGCTTGCTCTGCTCGCGACAAGAGCGGCCACACCGGCAGCGCCAAGACCGGCCCTGGGGGGGTCCGCAACAACGACCGCCGCCTTTCTGGCCCGCCATCTGGCGACGTCGATAAGGCGGACCGAAGCTGCGGGAAGGTTGACCCTGGCATCCGCCGCGGCGGATGCCGAGCACTCCAGGAGCGTCACCGCACGGCTCGCGCCAACGGTCGCAGCGAAGAGGCCGACGCCTCCGTAGGCATCTACCAGTAGCCCGTCGGGCGCTCCCGCAATTGCCGAGCTAACAAGGCTGACCAGGACCTCCGCTCCTTCGGGGCTTGCCTGGAAGAACGATTGCGCCGACAGCCGCAAGCGCTTGCCCCCCACCTCCTCGAATATCCAGGCTCGGCGGCCAGCTGCGAGCTCATCCTCACCGATCACGCGGACTGAGCCTGGCAAAGAGGCGCCTCCAGGGCTCGGGCCGAGAACGGCGAGGCGCTCGCCCGTGCGAGCGCCGCAGCGCAGCGTGACCTCGGTCGCCTCCCCAAAATCAGCCACCGCCAGCAACTCGGCCAGCAAGGGGTGCGCCACCAGGCAACTGTCGACCGGGACGACCTCGTGGCCACGGTGGCGGCGATAGCCCGGCCGAGCGCCGTCGGAGGTGAGGCGAAGGGTGGTGCGGTAGCCAGCCAGGCTTGCGGGCGCTGCTGGGATGACTTCGGTCCCTGGGGCCCCGCCGATGCGCTCGAGGGCCTCAGAGACCATCTCTGCCTTGTAGCGGCGCTGGGCCTCCAGGGAAACGTGCTGCCAGCCGCAGCCCCCACAGCCCCGGGCAACATGTGGGCACGGCGGGGAGACTCGATCGGGCGAGGCCTCGAGGACCGCGGTGACGCCGGCGCGGGCATAACTGGGGCGTGCCTCGGTAAGCACGGCGTCGACCGTTTCCCCTGGCAAGGCTCCGTCGACCAGCACCACCCGGCCCGTGGGTTCCCGTGCGACCGCCGCACCGCCTGCGGCCATGGCCGACGTGACAAGCCTCAGCACGTCCCCATCAGTGGGCCGCGGCACAATCGCAGACTACGCCGCCACGAGGCGCGCCGCACTGTTATCATCCGCTGTGGAGCTCCTCACCAAAGACAAGGGGGTGGTCCATGGCTAACGACAAAGAGGAGACTGGGACCTCGGCAACCGAGGCCCAGATAGCGGTCCATTGGCGGGAAGAGGAGTACTTCTACCCGCCCGCTCGTTTTATCGGCCAAGCCAATGCTTCGGACCCGACGATATTCGACCGGTTCACCGAGGAGCACTTTCCCGAGTGCTTCGGCGAGTACGCAGAACTGCTCGACTGGGACCAGCACTGGCACACGACACTGGACACAAGCGACCCGCCGTTTTGGAAGTGGTTCGTGGGAGGGCGTCTCAACGCTTCCTACAACTGCATTGACCGCCATTTGGCGACAAAGGCCAACAAAGCCGCTTTCATATGGGTGCCAGAACCCGAGGCCGAAGAAACCAGGACGATTACTTACCGTGAGATGTACCGGCGAGTCAACGAGTTGGCAGCCATGCTGTCCGGCTTCTGCGGCCTCCGGAGCGGGGACCGGGTCACGCTCCATATGCCTATGGTCCCTGACCTGCCAGTGACCATGCTGGCATGCGCTCGCCTCGGCGTCGTTCATTCCGAAGTATTCGGTGGCTTCTCCGGCACCGCCTGTGGCGGCCGTATAGCCGACTCGGCCAGCCGGGTGCTGGTGACAATCGACGGCTACTACCGGGATGGGAAATGGATCGACCACAAAGCCAAGGCCGACGAGGCCGTGGCTGTCGCCAAGCAGGAGGGGGTCGAAATAGAAAAGGTCCTCGTGTGGAGGAGGCACCCGGGCCAGTACCTTTCAAAAACTCCGATGGTAGAAGGGCGCGATTATTTCGTGGACGAGGTCATCGTCGACTACCTCCGCAAGGTTGTACCGCCGGTGTCAATGCCCGCAGAGGCGCCCCTTTTCCTGATGTACACCAGCGGCACGACCGGGAGGCCCAAGGGTGCCCAGCACTCGACGGGCGGCTATCTCTCCTACGTCGCCGGCACTTCCAAGTACTACCTCGACATCCACCCCGAAGACACCTACTGGTGCGCCGCCGACATCGGCTGGATCACCGGTCACTCCTATATCGTCTACGGGCCGCTGGCCCTCGGGACCACGAGCGTGCTCTATGAGGGAGCGCCGACCAGCCCCGACCCGGGACGCCCCTGGAGGATCGCCGAACGCCTTGGGGTCAATATCTTCCATACCGCTCCAACGACAATCCGGATGCTGCGCAAGCTCGGCCACGATGAGCCAGCCAAGTACGACTACCACTTCAAATTGATGTGCACGGTCGGCGAGCCCATCGAGCCAGAGGTCTGGCGTTGGTACTACGACTCGATTGGCAAGGGGGAGGCTGCGATCGTCGACACATGGTGGATGACCGAGACAGGGGGTTTCCTCGGGAGCACCCTGCCCGCGCTCAAACCCATGAAACCAGGCAGTTGCGGCCCTGCGGCGCTCGGGATCTACCCCGTCATATACGACGAGGACGGCAAGACTGTCGAAGCTGGCAGCGGCAGCGCTGGCAACATCTGTATGCGCAACCCGTGGCCCGGGATAATGCAAACTGTCTGGGGCCAACCAGAGCGCTTCGTGCAGACCTATTACGCCAAGTACTGCCACGACAAATCAAGCAAGGACTGGCACGACTGGCCCTTCCTATGCGGTGACGGGGCAGTGCAGTCCATAGACGGCTACTACCGGATCCTCGGCCGCATCGACGACGTGATCAACGTCGCCGGGCACCGGCTCGGCACCAAAGAGCTCGAATCTGCGGTGCTAACTGTGCCCGAGGTCGCCGAAGCGGCCGCCGTGCCTGTCATTGACGAAGTGCGCGGCCGGGTGGTCGAAATGTACGTGGCGCTCCAGCCCGGGGTCCCGGCGAGCCGACAGATCGAAGACAAGGTCAAGGCCGCGATCGAGACCCAGATCGGCAAGGTTGCCAGGCCGAAGAACGTCTGGATCGTCCCCGACATGCCCAAGACACGCTCGGGCAAGATCATGCGCCGTGTCATCGCAAGCATTTCCAACTTCGCCGACGTGGGAGATATCACAACGCTGGCAAACCCCGATGTCGTCGAAGGGATCCGTCAATACGTTTATAAGGAAAAGTCACAGCGCGGCGAAGCGCCCCGCGAGCTCACAACTAAAGAGCTTGAGGAGATCCAGGCTTACGGTCGCGCTGAATAACAACGACAGGAGGGCCAGGTCCGTCTGCCCCTCCAAAGACGACGGGGGGTAGGTCCGTCTGCCCTCCAAAGGAGCAGAAAATGTCAGACCAATCGGCACCACTTCCCCCACAACCACTTCCCCTTGCCGACCCGGCCCCACTGGGCTTAGGCGGCTTCGCCTTGACCACCTTTGTCCTCTCGGTCCACAACGCAAACTGGGCGCCCGACCTGATCTGGGTGGGCCTGGCGCTTTTTTATGGGGGTCTCGCCCAGTTCATCGCTGGCCAGCACGAGTTCCATAACAAAAACGTTTTCGGGGCAACTGCCTTCAGTACCTACGGTGCGTTCTGGATGTCCCTGGCGGCATTCGTCCTCATGGACCTGGCCGGCTGGGTCCCGGCCACGTTGAACGTGAACAACGCCCTGGGATGGTTCGCCGCCGCCTTCACCGTGTTCAACACGTACATGTTGTTGTGGAGCACCCGGCTCAGCAAGGCTGTCTTTGCGGTGTTCCTGCCCCTAGAGGCCACCCTGATCATCTTCTTCATCGGTCAGTTCCTGGCTGGTTCGGGTCACGTGTTCGGCACGGACCTCATCCATGTCAGCGGCTACGTCGGCGTCGCGACGGCCGCCGCCGCCTGGTACGCCTCCGCGGCGGGGGTGATCAACGGGATGTCGCCCCGACCTGTACTGCCGGTTGGGACGCCGCTGTGGCCCGCAACTGCGGCGCGCACCGTGCGGTAGCCCAGGCTCGGGACTGGCCGTACCGGCCAGGTTGCCCGCAGCATTGAGCATGTAGGCCCGCAACCTTCGTAGGCGGGGGACGCAGTCCAATGGACCGTCCCCCGCTGGCCAGCGCCCCCTAGCGGCGTTGGCGAGCCGGACCAAGGGCGCCGTGACATGCTCTTTTAGTGTCCGATTCAACCGTGGACAGCTCCCGACGATATATACAACCAAGCGAGGCGCCGCCTAACCTCCTCCACCGCAGCGCTAGGAGCCGCTTTGGAAGGTCCGACGATCGGGATTTTGTCGCCGTTGATGGCGGGCTACTACTACGGCTCGCTCATTTCTGCCGTTAACCAAGCAGTATCTGCTGCCGGGGGGCGGCTCACGGCTATATCGACGGCAGCCTTCAGCTCCGGCTACCACAGAGAACACGTCATCGAGGACCTCCCCCACCTGGGATGGGACCGCATAGACGGCTTCGTGACCATTGCAAACGCTATCTCTCTCGAGTACCTGGAAAAGCTCCGGGGCGCCGGCAAGCCGGTGGTTGCCCTCGGCCACGCAGAGCCCGGCTTCTCGTACCCGGCCGTCCTGCCCGACAACCAAGGCGGCATCCGCCGAGCAGTGGAGCACCTCCTGGAGCACGGCCATACCCGGATAGCTTTTGCCGGCAGCATGCAGCAGTACGACGTAAGCGAGCGGTACGCCGCCTACCGTGACGTTCTCTTGGCGCACGGGACCGAGCCTGACCCCGCTCTCATGTACGACATCGAGGACAACCACGAGTTCGCGGGACGCCGAGCAGCGGAGGCCATGCTGGCCGCTGGCCTCCCCTCGACGGCCGTGGTGGCAGCGACGGACCTCAACGCCGCGGGCATCATGTCAGTTCTGAAGGAAGCCGGCTACGTCTTGCCGAACGACCAGGCAATCACGGGTTTCGACGACATGCCGGGCGTCAGTTCCCTGTCTCCCAGCCTCTCGAGCGTCTCGCAGAACCTTGAGGAAATGGGCTCGCAGGCGGCTCGGTTGGTCATGCAGATGGTCGCCGGTGAGACGGTGAACGCTGGCCACCATGTCGTCGACGGGTCTTTCATCGCTCGTGAGAGCTGCGGTTGCGCCGTCAGGCCGCTCAGCCGGGATGTTACGGCGGACCAGCAGCGGCGCGACCCCGTTGCTAGCCTCACCCAGGCCCTGCAAAAGATGGCGCCACCGGGCACCGCTTCAGGCCACGCCTTCCCCCAGGAAAAGGTCACCAGGCTGGTGGCCGCAATGGAGAGCACCCTGCGCCAGGCTGCCGTCGGCGAGGTCAACCCAGAGCAGCTGGTCAAACTTGGGCAGGCTTGCCAGGAGCTGTACAAGCTCGGGCCCAGTCAGGAAACCTTCGACGCCATCTTGAGCTTTGCCAACCAGCTCAGCTCGCAGCTCAGCGACGCCGCAGGGCCGGGCGGCCAGGAGGCTCTCGCGAGGCTCAACAACTGCTGGGCCGAAGTGCGGCTCGGCCTTTCCAAGGCCTTGTTGAACGAGCGCAACGACGCGTACTACGAACTTCGCAAGGCAATCCGCGACGAGCATGAAATCAGCCTCGACCTGCTCCGGAGCCACGAAGCTGACCCGCGCGCGCTCGGGTGGCTCGGGCGCACCAAGGCGATCGCCGGCGTATTGGCGCTCTGGAAGCGCGACGCGGACGGCTCCGACACCAGCCGGGACGACGAGCACGCCGCGACAAAATCGAACCTCGACTTGCGAAGGGCCAGGGCGGACGGGCAGGTCTCCGGTAGCCAGCACCCCGAGGCCGGGCCACCGCTCACTGCCGCGTCCGGCAGGCCCGAGCTTGAAGTGGTCGGCACCTTCGATTCGGGGGGTCGTCCGTTCACAATGAGCACGACGTCCTACCGGGTCGAAGCCTTCCCCCCTGGAGAGCTTTTCCAGATGGCCGGCCAGGGTAATGTCCTGATGCACTTCCCGGTGACGAGCGAGGACATCGACTGGGGGATCCTGTCGGTGGCGGTCCCGCTCGACACAGGCTTCCTCGGGCAGGACACCTATTTCCAGTGGGAGGCCCTGCTCAGCGAGGCCCTCGACTACCAGTACGTACTGCAGTCGCTGCGCGAACGTAGCCAACAGCTTCACGAGCGGGGCGAGCAATTGGCGCTCTCGTACCGACGTGAGCGAGAAATGGCCCAGGCGGTGCGAGAGAGCGAGGAGCGCTATGCTCTGGCTGCCCGAGCGGCCAACGACGGCCTGTGGGACTGGGACCTCGACAAAGGAACTGTTTATTACTCGGCACGCTGGGGCGAAATGCTCGGCTATACAGAGGACGCCATCGGCAACAGCCCTGACGAGTGGCTCGACCGGGTGCACCCAGAGGACCGTCCCACCCTCATGGCCGAACTTGTCGGCTTGAAGCTCGGCGAACAGGCTTCAATCCTCCAAGAGCACCGCGTCAAGTCGAGAGACGGTGGCTACCTGTGGTTGTTGTGCAGGGGCCTGGCAGTCCCGGGTCTCGGCCGGCCTGCAACGCGCATAGTCGGCTCCCTCACCGACATCACTGAGCGACGCCTGCTGGAGGAGCGGCTGCGCCAACAAGCCCTATACGACAGCTTGACTAGTCTGCCCAATCGAGCGCTTTTCCTGGACCGCCTGACCCAGGCGTTGGCCAACTCCAAACGCAGGAGCAACCACACGTATACCGTGCTCTGGCTCGACCTCGACGGGTTCAAGATCCTGAACGACAGCCTCGGCCACCAGATGGGTGACAAGTTGCTCGTCCAGGTAGCGGACCGCATTCGCGCCCAGCTGCGAGAAGCCGACACCGCCGCGCGTTTCGGGGGTGACGAGTTCGCTGTGCTGTTGCTGGACATCCCCGACGCGCCCACAGTTAAGGCGGTCGTCCGCAGGCTCCTCGAGAACCTGGGCGCCATTTACGACGTTGACGGCCACGAGATCGTCGTAACCGCCAGCATCGGCGTTGCAATGAGCTCGACGGGCTACGACCGCCCCGAGGACGTGTTACGCGACGCCGATATCGCAATGTACCGGGCAAAGTCGGACGGCCGGGGGACCTACGCCATATTCGACTCGTCGATGCACGCGACCGCAATGGCACGCCTCAAGACCGAGACTGAGCTGCGCCAAGCGATCGAAAAGCGTGGCCAGGACAGCAGCCAGATGGAGCTTCACTACCAGCCTGTGGTGCACATCGGGACTGGCGAGGTAATGGGCCTCGAGGCCCTCGTCCGTTGGCGCCATCCGCTGCGCGGCCTTGTCACCCCCCTCGAGTTCTTGCAAGTAGCCGAGGATTCGGGATTGATAGTGCCCATGGGACGGTGGGTCGCGGCGGAGGCTTGCCGCCAACTAACGCTTTGGAACGCTGTGGAACTCCTGGGCACCGACGTACGTGTCAGCCTGAACCTCTCGAACCGGGAATTCTGGAGCCCGCGCTTGCTCGATCACCTCGACCTCGTGTTGGCAGAAAGTGGCGTGCTGCCTGAGCGCCTAGCGTTTGAGATAACAGAGGGTGTGATAATCGACAATTTGGAACGCGCTCTCATAGTGCTCCACGAGCTCCACGCGCGCGGCCTTCAGGTCCACGTCGACGATTTCGGCACGGGTTATTCGTCCCTGCAGGCGCTCCACCGCTTGCCCATAGACGCCCTGAAGATCGACAAGAGCTTCGTCGCAGGGCTGGGCCTAGACGACCGCACTACGGAGCTCGTGCGCACGATCGTGCAACTCGGGAAGAACCTGGGCGTCATCGTGATCGCCGAGGGCGTCGAGACGACGAACCAGCAGGCCTGTTTGCGCGATCTCGGGTGCGCCTGGGGGCAGGGGTACCTGTTCTCGGCGGCCGTCCCGGCGACTGGCCTCGAGCACCTGATTGCGACCGGCCGGTTCAGCCACAGCAACCTGGTGCGCGACGAGGAGCGACTGAAGGCTCGTAGCTGACGTCTCGGCCCAAGAGCCTCTCCCGGGGGCCCAGCGAGCTCTGTCGGGCTCGCGTTGCTGATATATGCTGCTAACCATTCCGCGCTAACGAGCAAGCTCGCCCGCTTCGGGCGCGAAGTCCCCGGTCCCTTGTTGGCGGTGGCGGCGGTCGTTGCTTGGAACCTTTGGAGCCTTCGGGCAGTTGTGCTGCCTGTCGCATTCCTGAACGACGGGTCCGTCCACGAAATGATGGCCCGCTACGCGAGCAGCGCGATCACCGCCGGAAAGGACCCTTACACCTCGTGGTTCCCCTATGTCGGTTTAGGCTCAGCCCAGTACCTTCACTATCAGAGCCTTGGGTCGGTGCTAACCGGGCTTGCTGGCGTAGTCGTCGGCCCCGACACCGCCTTTCGCTGGTCGGTTTACCTGCTCTTGTCCCTATGGCCCTTCGTAATCTATTCCTCCGCAAGGCTGTTCGGCCTTCCGAGGGCATCCGCCGCCATCGCGGCGATGCTGTCGCCTTTCATCGTGAGCTTCACCGGCGTCGGTTACGAGCGGGGTGCGTACCTTTGGATCGGAGGGGCCGAAGTCTGGACCCAGCTGGTCGGCTCATGGGCTTTGCCCTTCGCGTGGGCGAGCATCTGGAGAGCGATGCGCGACGCGCGCTACCTCTGGGTCGCCGGAGCCCTGACCGGGTTGACGGTGGCACTTCATTTCATGAGCGGCGACCTCGCTTTCCTTGGGGTCATCGTTGTCGCCTTGGTGGCAGAAGGACCGGTCCTTCGCAGGCTTGGGCGGGCAGCTGTCCTTTTCGTCGCCTCGTTGGCGGCTGCGGCCTGGGTGATCGTTCCCCTCATGGTGTTCACCAAGTGGTCAGCGATCAACCAGGAGCTAGCGACGACTGGGTACGTGAGGGGCTACGGTGCGCGCCAAGAGGTCATTTGGTTGTTCACCGGGCGGATCTTCGATGCGCGCCACGCCATCCCGGCTATCACCGTCGCAGTGCTCTTGGGAGCTGCGCTGGCAATCGTGAGATGGCGACGGGAACCGCTCATGCGCGCTCTGGTCGCCCTATTGGTGACGAGCCTATTGCTCAGCTTCGGACCGACCACCTGGGGCCCGCTTGCAGACCTGGTCCCGGGGCACGCAGACCTGTACTTCCGCCGCTTCATGATGGGGAGCCAACTCGCCGGGCTCTACCTGGCGGGGATAGCGATAGTGGCGGTCTGGCACGGATGCAACTCGACAGTTACCACGCTCGCGAGGTCACGGCGGGCGCGCTATGCGGCCCTCTCGGCCGTCGCCGCCGGCTCTGCCGCGTGCTTCTGGCCGGCTGCGAAGACGGTCTCCCAGTACGACCAACGCGATGCAGCCACCATCTCCTACCAGCGGGGTGCGGACGCGGCCGAGGGCGCCGAAATAAGCCCTTTGCTTCGCTACATCAAGGACCATGGAGGCGGCCGGACCTACGCCGGCCAGTCCATCAACTGGGGCCAAGAGTTCACCGTCGGGTACGTACCGGTCTACAAGTACATCGAGAACCAGGACATCGACGAAATGGCGTACACGGTGCCGAGCCTGTCGTTGATGCTGGACCCCGAAATTGAGTTCGACGAGGATAATCCTGCGGATTATGCCCTTTTCGGTGTCCGCTATATGCTTTTGCCAACAGGCATGGGTGCTCCCGTCCCCGCCCAAAGGGCCCTTGTCGACGGCAACTACTCGCTGTGGGTAATCGCCTCGAACAGCTATATCGACCTGGTACAGGTCACAGGCACCCTTTCTGCCGACCGGGCAGACATTGGCTCGGAGTCCCTGATGTTCCTGCAGGAGCTGCAGGACAACCAGGACTGGGCTGTGAAATGGCCCGGGTCGAGCCCGCCGCCGGCGCCGTCGGTCTCGGCGTTACGGGCGGAGATGGGCGTCGCTTCGCCGGGGAGGGTCGACAGCGTCCAGGCCAGCCCGCCGGAAAGCTCTTTCAGTACCGAGGTGACGATGGACAAGCCCGGCACACTGGTGTTCTCGGTCGCCTACGACCCGGGCTGGCACGCCTGGGTGGACGGCCGGCCCACACGGACCGAGATGCTGGCCCCAGCTCTCGTTGGCGTGAACCTCGCACCTGGCAAGCACGACATCGTTTTCCGTTATACCGGTTTCCAGTGGTACCCAGAGCTGTGGGGGTTCGGCTTGCTCAGCGTGGCCGGCATGTTCCTACTTGGCAGACGCTGGCGCTCCTGAAAGCTTTTCCAACCGCTGCTCTTCGAGGCGATGAGCTATCCGGTTTACTCGCTGCACGTGAGCCAGAAGGCGGTCCCGAGCCTCGGACGCCTCCGAGGTCAACCCCGTCAGCTGTTCCACGCGCCAGGAGCGCAACGTCGGGATAAGCACTTGGTCGTGGAAAATAAGAAGGCTGTAAATGCCTTCGTCGGCAATCGCCACGGTGTGCTCGTGGTACCCCGAGATCCCGGTGCCCGGCATGTTGAACGTCTTGACCACGCGCTCCACCGCAATAACCATTTCGGAAGGCGACACTTCCATGGCCGCTGTGGACAGGTCGCGATAAAACAGGAAATGGAGGTTCTCGTCGGCCGCGACGCGCTTCATGATCTCGTAACCCGCCGCGTCTTCGAGCGCCTTGGCGGTGTTGAAATGTGCCACCCGCGTGGCCAGCTCCTGGAGTGACACGTACACCAGGGTCGCCGCCGGAGCCGAGGGGCCTAGAGCCGACGACCAGGGGTCCGGCGCCACGCCGCTCGACACCTGTTGCATGCGGCCTCGCTCCATCACCACGGGGTCAATGAGCTGCGAGACGGTCACCCAGTCCCGCAGGACGATCGAGTGGCGGCCCTCCTCTGCTGTCCAGCGCCACATCCATTCACCCCATGCGCCATGCTCCCCGAAAGCCGACGAGAGCGCAGTGGTGTAGTAGGGAAGGTTGTCCTCGGTGAGCAGGTTGACGAAGATGGCGCTACGGGCGCCCGCAGACAGCCCTGCCCCCAGGGACGGGTCCCATGGCACGCCCGGGACGATCTCAGAAGCTCGGTCCCACGGCACGAGTTCGTGTGGGAACCACTCACGAGCAGCGGCCAAATGCCGGTCGAGGAGCTTGGCCACTACCGGCTCGAGCTCGTTGAAGGTAGACGACGGCACGGACCCAGGTTACGCCACGGTCACTGGCGGTGCGGGCACGCGGCGGTGCGGGACGGCGCGGCTAACTGGCAAGCTGGCTCTGATGGCTACGGAGCTACCCGAGCTGCTCGTCCCTGACCTGGCCGAGTGGCATAGGTGGCTCGGTACCAACCACGGTGGCGTGGCGGGGGTCTGGTTGGTCCTGGCGAAAAAAGTACAGAAAGCAACGGCCGGGGCCACGAAGCTCACGTACGACCAGGCCCTCGAGGAGGCCGTCTGCTACGGCTGGGTTGACGGCCAGGTCGGGCGGCGGGACGAGCTCACATACCGGCAACGCTTCACGCCCAGGCGGTACAAGAGCGCCTGGTCGGCGAACAACGTCGTGCTCGCAGAGCGGCTCATGACCCAAGGACGGATGAGCGCAACGGGGCTGGCAGCGGTCGAGCGGGCCAAGGCGGACGGCACCTGGGACGCCTCTCGGACGCGGCCGCGGGATCAAGATCACTAAGAACGCCCGCCGACCAGCCATCATGGAGTTGTGCTCGAGGCCCGCAACCTGAGCGTGGAAGTCGGCGGGCGCCTCACGTTGTCCGAGGCGTCCTTCACTGTGCGCGCCGGCGACAAGGTCGGGCTGGTGGGCCGCAACGGTGCTGGCAAGACCAGCCTCCTCAAGGTCTTGAGCGGAGAGCTCCCTGCCGCCGGCGGCACCGCCCGGGCGCACGGTGAGCTGGGCTTTCTCACCCAGGACCCGCGGCGGTTGGCCACCGAGGTCGAGGCCACAGGGCTTGCCCATGTCCTGTCCGGCCGCCAGCTCGACCAAGCCGCCGAGCGGCTCGAGAAGCTCCGCCTGGCGATGGAGGAGGACCCAACGGAGCGGGCGATCCACCGTTACTCCCGGGCAGAAGAGCGTTTCGCGGTCGCAGGAGGTTACGCAGCGGAGTCGGCGGTGCGCCAGCTCGTGGCAGGGCTCGGGTTGGCGGACGACCGCCTCGACCTCCCCGTCGGCGTCCTGTCGGGTGGGGAGCGTCGCCGGCTCGAGCTCGCCCGCATCCTCTTCGCTGGCAGCGACGTGCTGCTCCTCGACGAACCGACAAACCACCTCGACAGCGACGCCAAGGGCTGGCTCGTAGGTTTCCTGCGCTCCTACCGGGGCGCCCTTCTCGTGGTCAGCCACGACATCGAGCTCCTGGACGAGTCGATCACGCGGGTCATGCACCTCGACGAGGGCGTGCTCGTCGAGTACAAAGGCACCTACACCCAGTACCGCGACGCCCGCGCCAAGGACGAGGTGCGCCAGGCCAAGGTCGCCGAGCACCAGTCCGCCGAGATCAAACGCCTCTCGGACCTTGCCGACTCGATGCGTCACCAGACCGCCAAGCGCGCCCGGGTCGCCAAGTCTCTCGACAAACGGGTCGCCCGACTGGAGGCGGTCGCCACCCCTGCGCCGCGCCGGCGCGAACGGCGGTACAAGGTCACCTTTCCTGCCCCTCCGCATACGGGCCGAGTGGTCATTGAAGCCGAAGGGCTTGCCAAGGCTTACGACGGGCCACCGGTGTTCGAGGAGGTGACGTTCGCCGTCGAGCGTGGCCAGCGCCTCCTCGTCATGGGTTTGAACGGCGCCGGCAAAACGAGCCTGCTCCGCATCCTGGCCGGCCTCGCCGAGCCCACCGACGGCAGTTGGCGCAGCGGCATAGGGGTCTCGATCGGCTACTACGCGCAAGAACATGAAGGGATCCTCGCCGGCCGGTCCGTCATCGACCACGTGCGCGAGCAGTCGGACGCCTCCGAAACCGAGCTGCGTGGCTTGCTCGGCATGTTCGGCCTCATCGGGGACAAGGCGTTCCAAGATGCGTCCACTCTGTCGGGTGGGGAAAAAACCAAACTGGCTTTGGCCCAGCTCGTCGCCGGCCGCCACAACTGCCTGTTGCTGGACGAGCCGACCAACAACCTTGACCCCCCTTCGCGCGAGGGTATCGGCCGCGCCCTGTCCGAATGGCCCGGCGCCATGGTACTTGTGAGCCACGACGCGGGATTTGTGAGCGAGCTCGCGCCCGACCGTGTCCTGCTCATGCCCGACGGCACAGAAGACAGCTGGAGCGAAGAACTGCTCGACCTCGTCACCATGGCCTGAACTGGTACCTTAAATCTCCAGTTCATATGAACGGTCAATGGGCGCGCCGTGTCAAAGTGGCATCACTTCTCGTTCTGAGTTTGGTTGCAGCCGGCTGTTCCTCCGGTCCTGCTAATAAGACCAGCGCCCCGTCAACTTCACCGGTACCCCCGACAACAGGGACAACGCTAGCGCCAACGACGACCACGACGACCACTCCCGGTAAGCCGGCCGTGTGGGAACTCGCAACGATTTCCAGCCCGAACGGGCTTATGGCAGTTTCCTGCCCCAGCGCGCACCTGTGCGTGGCGGTAGACAACGACGGGCACGCTGTCATCTCCACGAACCCCACCGGGGGTGCCCCGGCGTGGAAAGCGGTGGACATCGACGGGACCAACGCCATCAACGGTGTCGCGTGCCCGAGCATAAAGTTGTGCGTCGCAGTGGATGACGACGGCGGGGTCATTATCTCGACCAAGCCCACTGCCGGCGCTTCGAAGTGGGAACGGGTCGACGTGGACGGAAACCAGTACATTTACGGTGTGTCCTGCCCGACTGCGACTTTCTGCGCAGCAGGAGATCTGAGCGGCAACGTTGTTACTTCGAGCGACCCCTCAGGTGGAGCTTCCAAATGGAAAGTGGCCAATATCGACGGTGCGAACACGATCGACTCGATATCTTGCCCGAACGCAGCTCTTTGCGTAGCTGCCGACGGGAACGGGGCCCTTTTCGTCTCCACGCACGCAACGGGTGGTCCATCAGCGTGGAAGCGGTACCTCGTCGACCCTCCTGCTGACGACGACAGCTTTAGCGCAGTCGCTTGCCCTACCGTAAAGCTCTGCCTCGCAGCTGCCTCCGGCAGCGCAGGGAACATACTTTTCAGCTCCACCGACCCGACTGGCGGCGTCCACGCATGGAAGGGCGTCCATGATGTGGACCAATCTCTGCCACTGGTAGCGCTGGCTTGCCTGAGCGAGAGCTACTGCCTGGCAGAAGACGTCGCCACCGATGTCGTAAGAGCGACCAACCCGACCGGCGGTGCCTCGGCCTGGACGACCACCTTTACCGGCAGGCAGGGAGGCAACCACTTGCGCGGGGGCGCTTCTTGCCAATCGGCCATCCTGTGCGTCGCCGTGGGGGCCCGCAACGTCGTCACCTCAACCGACCCGCTCGGAGGGCCGTGACCGGGCCCGAGGCTCGCCAGGGAGCCTCCGTCACTCGGCTAGGCCGGGTTGTCTCCACCGGGGGAGGCGGGACCGAGCGAGGCGGGAGCGGGCGAGGCGGGAGCGGGCGAGGCGGGAGCGACGGGCAACCTCGCCCGTCATTGCTGGCTGTTCGCCGTCGCCACCGCCACGACGCCGGCAAAGACGTGCTTCGGGACGTCATTCTGGGCGGCCAGGACGGGTTGGTCAATATCCTCGGGATCGTTCTTGGGGTCATGGCAGGAGGAGGCGACAGGACGGTCCTGCTCTCGGCGGGTTTCGCTGCTGCAATAACTGAGTCGATATCGATGGGAGCTGTGGGCTACACGTCGACCGTCGCCGACCGCGACTACTACGCGGCCCAACGCGCGATAGAAGAGGAGTCGCTCACCGACGACCCGGACATTGAGCGCGAGGAGGTGCGGGACCTCTACAAAAGCAAGGGTTTCTCAGGGCCCCTGCTCGACCAAGTGGTAGCGACCATTACCTCGAACCGTCAGAAGTGGCTGGGGACGATCATGGAACAAGAACGGCACCTCGAGCCGGTAGCGACCGGGGACATCGTGCGCAGCTCCGTCGTGATCACCCTCGCCACGCTCGTTGGCCATCTCATCCCGCTGGCCCCGTTCCTGTTCCTGGCCCGGTCCACGGCTCTGGTCCTGGCGATCGTCCTCAGCGCGCTGGTGCTTTTCGGGGTTGGCGCATACTCGGCCATCACTCGGGTCGGTACTTGGTGGAAGCAGGGACCGAGGATGATCCTCATCGGCTTAGGTGCTGCCGGCCTCGGCTTTCTGATCGGCACCTTGTTCCACGCTGGCACCAACTGATACCACCAGGCGCCGGCTGCGACTAGTGCGGCACCGACGCCGACGGCAGGGGGCCGGCCGGAGATCGTTTAGCCGGCCGCTTCGGCGACTTGGCGCCCGCTGTCCACGATCCAGCCACGACCGGAGCCCTCAGTTATGTACGGGGGGACCCTGATCTGGGTGGCCGTTGCCGGGCGAAGTGCTCGCAGTGAGCTCGCGGCTGCCAACGATGCAAGCGCAACGGGCCCTCGGCGGCGGCCCGTGCCCTCAGATAGCAGCACGCGTCGAGGGGCCTTGTAGTCCCCGCTGGTCATCCCGGCGACCATCGGCTTCGGCGCGGTTGAACTGAAATCACGAAGGAAATTGAGCAGGTCGCCACCAAATTGTTCAGGCAACTCCTCTTCGGTTTGAGGCGGGCCGTAGGCGTCCCTCAGGAACCGGAGCAGGTCTGCTCCTTCGACGGGGCTAGGCAGCGCCTGGTCCGCGAAACCTGTCGCGTTCGGTCCAACGGCAACCGGGGGCACTGTTATTGAAGTCTCGCCCCATTGGCTAGTTTTGTCCGTTATCGCACAAGTTGCGCTCATTTTTACAGCTCCGCTGTCCGGCCCGGAAGGGCGTTCGTTGCCTTCAACCGATCGGCACGATGAACTGGCAGCTGAGCGCACGGCCCGTCGTGTTGTACGATAGCCCCTTCGTGAACGCCGCCACATCCGCCCGAATCAGGGAAAACGCCCCGGTCACGGAAGAGGCTGCGCGGGCGTTCCTGGCTGAGCACCCGGGCCGTGGCACCCCGGTCGTGGTGGTCATCCCGGCACTGAACGAAGCCGGTTCGGTCGGCGTCGTCGTGAAGACGGTCCCCCCACAGCTCTGCGGCCTCGACGTCGATGTCCTGGTGGTCGACGACGGGTCGACAGATGAGACGACCGCCGAGGCTTCCGGGGCTGGGGCGCTGGTGGCCACGCTGGCTAAGAACACCGGTCAGGGCAACGCTTTCAAGCTCGGTTACCGCCTCGCATGCGAACGGGGGGCAACCTACATAGCGACCGTGGATGCCGACGGGCAGTTCGACCCTGCCGAGCTGCCGCGCCTTATCGAGCTGCTGATCGCCGACCAGGCTGACCTTGTCACCGGGTCACGCCGGCTGGGTGAGGCCCATACGACCGACTCGGTGCGAGCTTGGGGAGTCGTCGTGTTCGGCCGCATAATCAGCATCCTCACCGGCGTCCGGATCACCGACCCGGCCAATGGCCTGCGGGCCATGCGTTGCGAGGTGGCCGCCAGCCTGGACCTCGTCCAACCGCAGTACCAGAGCTCGGAGCTGCTTATCCGTACGATCGCCAACGGCTACAGAGTTAAAGAGGTCCCTGTGACCATGTACAAGCGGGAGAGCGGTACGACCCGGAAGGGCGGAAACCTCGCTTACGGGTACCGTTTCAGCCGAGTCGTTTTCGGCACCTGGTGGAGCGCCCGGGCCCAGGCCAAGAAGAACCTGCCGGCCAGGCAAGGCCTCTGGTTCTAGCAGCCGCCTCTGGTCCTAGCAGCCGCCTCTGCTTCTACCCTTTGCTTCTACCCGTTGCGCTTTTTGGTTTCGATCCCGCGGACATCCCCGTCGTCGTCCTCGAAAAGCCTCGCCGGAGCGAAGCCGGCAGCCGTGAGCACACCGCCGAGCGCTTCGGCCTGATCACCGCCGAGCTCCAGGAGCAGTGCGCCACCCAGGCGCAACAGCTCTGCGCCAGCCCAGACGGCCTGTTCGAGCACGCGGGTACCGCCCGGCCCCCCGTCCAAAGCGAGGAGCGGCTCGTGCTCGCGTACGTCGCGGGGCAGGTAGACAAGCTGGTCGGTCGGTACGTAGGGCACCACAGCTATCACGACGTCGAATAGTCCTCTATTTTCCGCAGGGAGTGGGCTCGCGAGGTGGCCCTCGAACACCTCGACGCCGTTGTCCCTAGCGCAGGCACAGGCATCAGGATAGATGTCTGTGGCCAGGACACGTGCCGTCGGCCGCGCCCGTGCGAGCGCCACTGCGATCGCACCTGACCCGGTGCACAGATCCGCTGCCATCCCGTTAACGGGGAGCAACTCGACTGCCCTCCGGGCAAGGGGCTCACTCTGCCAGCGCGGGACGTAGACCCCCGGATAGACACGGACGTCGTGGCCGGCGAAGCGGGCCGACCCGGTAACCCAGGCAAGCGGCTCTCCGGCCACCCGGCGAGCAACGAGGCGGTCCAATCGCACTTCGTCACTGTCGGCGGCCGCTATCAGCTCGTCGGCCTCGTCTAACGGAGCAACGCAACCCGCTTCTGCCAGCCGCGACGCCACCCTCGATCGGATGGGACGCTCTCGACCAGGGCGTAAGCGGGTCACCTTCACAGTCTCCCCGACGTGGGATGCTTGCCGGATGGGAAGAAGGAGCGGCGGGACCGCCCTTATCAGCGCCATCGCCTGCCTAGGAATGTTGACCTCGAGCTCATCGACCTTGGCGGCTCAGGCGCCAATGTCGGCGGCGGCGGCTCAGGCGCCAATGTCGGCGGGCGCGCCCGTGGCGAGCGGCGTCGAGGCGCCGGCCTCGGACATCCCTTGGGAGAGCGTCGGGCCAGGATGGTTCGTCGCGCTGTGGGGCCCGCACGCCGCCGTATACCCCGGCCCGGCGATAGAAAAATGGGAGCAACAGAAAACCACGTTGTTCCTGGTCGACCCCCACGGCGGCCGGTACCTCATCGCCACCCTGCCCGCTCCGTCGCTGTACCAGCTGTACGACTGGTCGGGCGACGGCCGACGCGTCCTAATCGGGACGCCGACCACCGCAGCCCATCCGAAACCACAAGTCGAGGAGATCGACCTGGCCACCGGGAAGGCACTCAGTCGTTTTACGAGCTCTAGCTCCAACACCTACGGCGAGTGGTACCAGTTCACGCGGCCGACGGGCCTGGCTCTACTGCGGTCCTCGCAGGCCGCCAACGGGGTGATCTCGGTGACCCGGCTCAGCCTGTCGGGTGAAACCCAGCAGGCCTACCCAGCTGCGCTGCCCGCTGTTGCATCGGTAAACAGCTCCCTGCTTCCCTCCCTTGACGGTACGGAACTAGTCGTCGCGGCCGCCCACGGCTTGGCGCTGTTCGCCAATAACGGGACCTTTCTCAAGGATGTCGGCCCTTCGACCAAAGCTTGCTCGCCAGATCGGTGGTGGGACGACACCGACCTGGTCGCGTCCTGCCAGACCTTGGGCCCCAATTCGAGTGCCGTGGCCGCGCTATGGCTCGTTCCTGTAAATGGCCCGCCGCCCGCCCAGCTGACGTTCCCCAAACCGCCAGATTACGGCGACGTCAATGGATGGAAAGTCGGCAAGACCGTCTATACCCAGGCGCTCGGCGCCTGCGGCACGGAGTTCTTGGCGCGGCGCCTGCCGAACGGCCTCACGCAGGAAGTGACTGTACCCAAGGCTGCCAATGACGAGCGGGTTATAGGCGCCGGGAACGCCCAGGTGGCGCTGCAAGCCGTGCTCGGGTGCGGGGGTGGCCAGTCCCTGTTCTGGTTCGACCCGACTACTGCGAAACAGACCCCGCTGCTCGGCCCGCCGCTGAACGGTGGCGGGGTGCTCGTCGCGCTCCCCTACCCAGGCCTACAACCCTGATCTGCCTACAACCCTGATCTGCCTCTAACCCTGATCTGCCTCTAACCTTTACTTAAGGGCGACGCTGCGCGCCAACACGAGGCGGCCCATCGTGGCTACCTTCGAGAGCAGGTCGCTGGAGGACCGAGAACACAGGGAGGAACCCAATGAAGGTGACGAGAAGGCACCGGCGTAACGCCCTGTTCTCAAAAGCGGTAGCCGCGTTGGCGGTCCCCGTTGTGATGGTGGCCCAAGGAGGGGTTGCGTCCGCGCAGCCCGCACTGCAAAAGCCCGCGGTCCCGTGGATCAGGGCTGTGCCCGGTGCTCCCAATTCAGGTCCTGGTTCAAGCGCGACGACCGTAATGTTCACAGCGTTGCTCAACCCCCACGGTTCAGTGACCTCGTACTGCTTCGATTACGGGTTGACGGCGAAGTACGACAAGATACGTGACGGCTCCGACCCGGCCTGGATGGACGGGGAAACCAGTCCGCAGTTCACCCCCGCAACGACGATTGCGATCAAAGTGACTGGGTATGCATTTGGTCTTCACCCGAGCACGGTGTACCACTACCAGATCGAAGCGTTCAGCCCCTACGGGGAAACCTATAGCAAGGACCAGACCTTCAAGACCAAGTGACATGCGCCGGTCGAGGCAGGCGAGGGCGCCGCGACGAGCTCGCCTGCGGCCGCCCGGCACACGGTCGGAGTACCTCCCGTGGGGTTCGACCTATCTCGGCGTGGGTCGGCGGATCTCGGCGTGGGTCGGCCCATCTCGGCGTGGGTCGGCCCATCTCGGCGTGGGTCGGCCCATCTCGGCGTGGGTCGGCCGATCTCGGCGTGGGTCGGCCCATCTCGGCGTCCTTTGACCCGCTCGGCGTGCCACGAGCCAAAAACGTGCACCGCCTGACGCCGGGCCCGCGAAATCACGCCGAGAAACCCACGAGCAGGGCCGAGAACTCCCGACCGAACCGAGAAGCTCTCACCGCTGCCACATCTAGGATATGAAATGACGTGAAACGGCCTTTAAATGGGCCCCGCGCAGAGAGACCCGGGTACAGAGAGACCCGGGTACTGAGAGCGATCGGCCGGCTTGAAATTCGGTTGCGCCTGATCACCCATTACGATACGATACGTATCGGATCGTAATACCCCCTAGCACGTGGAGTGCGTACCCCAGATTGGAGCCGAAAATGCCCGCGCTCGACCGCAAGTGGTGGACGTTGATAGCCGTGTGCACGGCGACGTTCATGCTTCTCCTGGACATCACCGTTGTCAATGTGGCGCTGCCGTCGATCGAACGCTCGCTCCACTCCTCCTTCAGCGACCTCCAGTGGGTAGTTGACGCCTACTCGCTAACGCTGGCGGCGTTCCTGCTGACAAGTGGGGTGCTCGGCGACATGTTCGGGCGCCGGACTATCTTCACCGTCGGGCTGGTGATCTTCTCGCTGTCCTCGCTCGTCTGCGGCCTGGCGACATCTTCGGACATGCTCAACTTTTCACGTGCCGTGCAAGGTATCGGCGGCGCGGCCATGTTCGCCACCTCCATCGCCCTCATCGCTACGGCTTTCCACGGCAAGGAGCGGGGCACGGCGTTCGGGATCTACGGCGCCGTGCTCGGTGCCGCAGTTGCCGTTGGCCCGCTCATCGGCGGCGCGATCACCAGCGGCATCGGCTGGCGGTGGATTTTCTTCGTGAACGTGCCGATCGGTGTGGTCGCGGTGTTCGTCACGTTGAGCAAGATCGACCGGTCGGCACAGACGAACACGCGCCGGGTCGACTGGGCGGGGTTCCTCACATTTTCCGTATCCCTGTTCCTGCTTGTGCTGGGACTTGTCCGCGGCAATTACGACGGCTGGGGAAGCACGAAGATACTCGGTCTTCTAATCGGCAGCGCCGTATTGATGGCAGCCTTCATCGTCGCCGAGTGGCGCCAAAACGACCCGATGCTCGACCTGACGCTGTTCAAAAGCCGGGCCTTCAATGGTGTGTCGCTCACAGCCTTGACCCTGTCGGGGTCGATATTCGCGATGTTCCTATACCTCACCTTTTACATCCAAGACGACCTCGGCTACGGCCCTTTTCAAGCGGGCCTGCGCTTCCTGCCGATCACCTTTATGATGTTCGTCGTATCCCCTTTCGCCGGCAAGCTCACGGTGAGGATCCAATCCCGCTACCTCCTGAGTGCTGGCCTGCTACTGGTAAGCGGAGGTTTGCTCTTTCTGGGGACGACCACCAGGTCGTCGAGTTGGACGCAACTGCTCCCCGGGTTCATCCTGTCCGGCATAGGGGTCGGCCTGGTCAACCCAACTCTGGCGTCGACATCGGTGGCCGTTGTCCCGTTCCAGCGAAGTGGCATGGCTTCGGGAGCGAACGCGACGTTCCGCCAGATCGGGATTGCCACCGGCATCGCCGGTCTGGGAGCAATCTTCAGCCACCAGATCGTGGCCAAGACCAACGCCGTGCTCGCGGCGACCCGCACCGGCCAAGAAGTGGCCCGCCACGGCGGCATCCTCCTGACCCAGGCGCTGCAGGCCGGGGCCGTCCGCCAGGCCATGCAGACGATGCCGGCGCCTGCCCGATCGGCGTTGCTCGCCGCCTACCGTGTGGGCTTCTCGGGCACCCTGAACGAGCTGCTCCGCATCGCTGCCGTTGTTGCCCTGTTGGGTGCGGTCCTGGCCTTGGTGCTCGTCCGCCAAAAGGACTTCGTTCCGAGCTTTGCAGGCGACGGTGCTCGCACCGCCGCAGCGAGCGCGTCGAGCACCGCCGGCCCTGAGGGCAACGGTGAGGGCGCCCTCCCCAGCCCCGAAGCGGTGGTGGCGTGACGTCAGCCGCGACCAACCTGCCTGGCGAAATTTGGCACCGGCCACCAGGCCGGCCACCAGGCCGCCCGCCAGGCCGTCCGCGCAACGAACGCGCCAGCGAGGCCATCACCCAGGCTGCGCTGCGCCAGCTCGACAAGCTCGGGTTCGGGCAGATGACGATGGAGAGCATCGCCCTGGAGGCGGGGGTTTCCCGGGCGACCATCTACCGGCGCTACCGGGACAAAGCCGACGTCGTCACCGACGCGATCGCTGGAGCTGCCGTCCCCGTGCAGCCAGGAGGCGACAGGCCGGTCGACCCACGCCAGGACCTCGTCCGCTTCCTCGAAGCATTCGACGGCCGCTTCGCCGAGTCATGCCTCGAGGTGATCGGTGGCCTTGTCGGCGACAGGTCTGCGCCGCACGCCCTCGAAATTCACCGCGAGCGTGTGGTCAAGCCGCGGACCGATTATGCGCTTTTATTGCTGGAGGACGCGCAACGGCGCGGAGAGCTCGCTGCCGATGCAGACCTCCGACTTGCGATGCAGATGCTGGCCGGCTCCGTCTTCTTCCGGCGCGTCAGTGGGCAGCAGGCGAGCCCGGGCTGGGCCGAGCAAGCGGTCGAGGCCATCTGGCGTGGCATGGCCCCGGCGACCCCGGCGGCGCGCGGCGCTGACCGCACCCTGAGGGCCCGGCGGTGCGGGTTTAGGGGATTACCAGTAAGTGGTGCAGTGTGCCAGCTAGGCGTAGGGGGTAACGTAAAACGCAATTGGTCCCTTGACAGGGTCAGCATGCGTGCTGGCATACACAGTTAGGAGCACCGGATGATACGAATTGGTCATTTAGGGGCGTCGGTCGTCGCTGTCGCCGCCAGCGCGGCGCTCGTCGGGGTGACGGTAGTTGGGCTTGCGGGTGGTGCCGGTGCCTCGGTGGCGGCGAACATCACGAAGATTTCGGCCGGCACCCAGATAGCCCCCGGTGGTGTGGTCAAGTTCGCCGAGCAAGCGGGCGGCAATCCTGATTACATCTTCCCCGAAACAAGCGCGCCGGAACAGAGCCTAGCCAACATCTACCAGTTCATCAACCTCATGTGGCCGTTGGTTTACCTCCCCAACCCCGACGAGCCGTCCCTTGATTACAACCACTCGATGGCGTACCCGCCCGTCTGGTCGGACAACGACACCGTCGCGACAGTCACCTTGAAGCACTACACGTGGTCCGATGGCGTCCCCGTAACCGCCCGCGACCTGATATTTTACATCAACCTTGGCAAAGCCGAGGGTGTCAATTGGGGCAACTACAGCGGCCCGACCGCGTTCCCATACGACCTGAAGAGCTACACAGCGGTCAACGCCTCGACGATCAAGTTCGTGCTCAAGAGCTCGATCAACCCGACGTACTTCGACGACAACGGGATCGATTACATCACCCCCATCCCTCAGCACGCCTGGGACAAGGAGTCTGTGAACGGCCCCATCGGCAATTACGACATGACCGCCGCTGGCGCCGCGAAGGTGGTGGCCTTCTTGCAAAAAGAGGCAGCCGACCAGAGCACCTACACGACCAACCCATTGTGGAGTGTGATCGACGGGCCCTTCATGCTGAAGAGCTACGGTGGGGCGAGCTCTCCCGACATCTTCGTCCCCAACCCTGCCTTCTCGGGCCCAAGCCCCACATATCCGAGTTCGAGGAATTTCCCTTCACGACCGACAGTGCAGAGTTCACTTCTCTAAAGGCCGGCGCCCTGAACTATGGCTACGTCCCTGACGAGGACTTCCCAGCTCTTGGTTCGGTCAGGGCTCAGGGCTACAACACCACCTCGGTCCCCGACTGGGCGGTCGGCTACATTGCCCTCAACCTTTTGAACCCCCAAGTAGGACCGATACTGAGCCAGCTCTACATTCGCCAGGCGCTCGCGCACCTGACCGATCAGAACACGATGATCAAGCATTTCATGGACGGTTACGGGATCCCGACGTACGGGCCAGTACCGGTTTACCCGCTGGGGAACCCCTTTGTCAGTGCGGCCGAGAAGACGAACCCCTACCCTTACTCCGTTTCGGCGGCCGAGGCGTTGCTGAAGGCTCACGGCTGGCAGGTGAACCCGGGCGGGGTGGACGTCTGCATGACAGCCGGGCCGGCCGGCTGCGGCGCGGGCGTGACCCAAGGTGAGAAACTCTCGCTCAACATGCTGTACTCGAGCGGGCAGCTTGTCGAGACGGAGAACACCGACCTCTTCCAATCCGATGCGGCCCAAGCAGGTGTGAAGATCAGCACGAGGTCCGCTGAGTTCAACACTGTGATCACCGACGTCGAGCCCTGCGTCCTGCCCAAGTTCAAGACTGCTCCCACCTGCACGTGGCAGCTCGGCGAGTTCGGAGTGCTCGGCGAGTCGACCTACCCCTCCGGCGAAGGCGTCCTCAACACCGGTGGCGCATTCAATTCCGGTTCGTACTCCAACCCGACCCTCGACAACTACATCAACGAGAGCGAGTCAGCGGCCACGCTGCAGCCTTTTTACGATTACGAGAACTTGGTCGTACAGCAAGCGCCGTGGATCTGGCAGCCGGTCGCCGGCCACATCGCTGCCACCGACAAGAACCTCGCCGGCTTCGGCCTAACAAGCGAGTTTACGGGGTACCGCAGTTACATCGAGCCGGAGTTCTGGTGGTACACCAAGTAGCGCACAAGACGAGGTAACAAACCCATGACCAGGTCCCAGTCAGAGCTTTCTGCCAGGGGCCTGGTCATGGGCGCACATGCGCTCCTTAGAGGGACAACCACTTGACCGGGTACATTTTCAGGCGGTTCGCGCAGTCCCTTGTGGTGCTGCTGCTCGTCACGGTCATCATGTTCATCATGTTCCACCTGTTGCCGGGCAACCCCGCTCGTGCCGAGCTCGGCGTGAAGGCCCAGCCCGCTGCGGTCGCCGCTTTCGACAAATTGCAGGGCCTGAACAAGCCGGTCTGGTACCAGTTCTGGATTTACCTAGACCATCTGGCGCACGGCAACCTCGGTTTCTCATATGTCCAGAACGCCACCGTGGCCCAGCTCTTCGCCCAGCGGTTCCCCAAGACCATCATCCTTCTCGCGCTCGCTTACGGCGTCGCCGTCATCGTGGCCATCCCGCTTGGGATAATTCAGGCGGTACGGCGCAACAGGTTCGATGACTACGTACTGACGGGCGCCTCCTTCCTGCTCTATTCTTTCCCCACTTTCTGGCTCGGCATCGTGCTGATCGAGATCTTTGCCATCTCATTTCATGTCCTGCCGCCGAACGCTCCCGAGACTACGTCTATTGGGGGGATCGTCTCCGACTGGCAGGGGATGGTCCTCCCTGTGATGACTTTGGCACTCGTCAGCATCGCCTCCTACAGCCGCTACATGCGCTCGTCCATGATCGACAGCCTTGCTCAGGACTACATCCGCACCGCAAAAGCCAAAGGCGTGAGCCAGCGGGTGATATTGCTCCGTCATGCTTTGCGCAATTCACTTATCCCGATGGCCACCCTCATCGGCCTCTCCATCCCTGCTGTGCTGAGCGGCGCCATAATCACCGAGTCTGTGTTCAACTACCCCGGTGTCGGGTTGCTGTTCATACAGTCAGCCGAGAGCAACGATTTCTCCGTGCTCCTTGGCCTAACTCTGGTTGCGGCCGTCGGGGTGATAGTGGGGAACCTCGTCGCCGACATCGGCTACGCAGTACTCGACCCGAGGATCCGGTACTAATGGCTGACGTAGTACGACGTCCTGAGGAAGGGGCCGAGGAGCTGGACAAGGAGGCGCTTTTCCCGGCGGCGCCGGCAGTGGCATCCCGCGCTCTGGCCCCTGGGGCCGAGCCGGTGAGCCCCCAGGGGTTGCTCGAGGGCGGGGAAGCACGGCCCACTGGCAGCATGTTGCGCCTCACAGTGGTGAGCTTCCTCGAGAACAAGCTCGCTGTCGCCGGGTTAGGCATCCTCGTCCTGCTCGTACTGTTCTGCTTCGTCGGCCCGCACATCTACATCACGAACCAGAAGACGGTGAACCCGGTCATCAACAACCTTGGCCCGACTGGCTCGCACCTGCTCGGCACTGACGGCGAGGGCTTCGATGTCCTCGGCCGGCTCATGGTCGCGGGTCAGAGCTCAATAGAGATCGGGCTGGCCGCAGGGCTCCTCGCCGCGGTCTTCGGGACTCTTTATGGAGCGGTCTCTGCCGTCGCTGGAGGGTTTATCGACGCCATCATGATGCGCATCGTCGACGCCCTGTTCTCAGTGCCTGCTCTTTTTCTCCTCATCCTGCTCGCGGCGATCTTCAGCCCCAACCTCCCGCTGATGATCGTCGTGATCAGTTTCATCTCCTGGCTTGGCCCGGCCCGCCTCGTACGCGGGGAGGCGCTCAGCCTCCGCACCCGCGAGTATGTCCAGGCAGTCAAGGTCGCCGGCGGTACTCAGCGGCGGATAGTGCTGCGCCACATCGTGCCAAACACTATCGGCACCATCATGGTGAACACTTCGTTCCTGATCGCCGACGCCATCCTTTTGCTGGCTGCCCTGAGTTACCTGGGCTTGGGGCTCCCCGATACCACCCCAACATGGGGCGGGATGCTGTCCAACGGCACCGAGGTCATCTTCGACGGGTACTGGTGGCAGCTCTACCCCGCCGGCGTCGCTATTGTCCTTACGGTCGTAGCCTTCAACTTCGTGGGCGACGCGCTACGGGACAGCCTCGACGTCCGCCTGCAGCGACGCTGAGGGCATCGCGGCCAGCTCTTCAGGCCGACGAGGCTGCGCTGGAGGCCGTCTGTTCGTCGTTGAGCGGTGCCTGGAGCGGGAAGTGGCACGCCGCGTGATGGCCGGTCCCGAACGGGCGCAGCGGCGGTTCTTCCTCCGCGCAGATGGCCTGGGCGAAAGGGCAGCGTGTGCGGAAACGGCAGCCGGTCGGTGGGGAAATGGACGACGGGAGCTCACCCTTGACCGGCGCTGAGCGATGCATCTTGGCGACCTCGGGGTCCGGGACCGGGATCGTGTCGATGAGCCCCTGGGTGTAGGGATGGGCGGCGTGCTGGTACACCTCCGCCGCCGGGCCGACCTCGACGAGCTTGCCCAGGTACATGACACCGATGGTGTCGGCCAGGTACTTTAGGACCGCCAGGTCGTGGGAGATCACTATCAAGGTCAGGTCGTGGCGCTCCTGCAAGGAGCGCACAAGATTGAGGATCTGAGCCTGTATGGACACGTCGAGAGCCGAAACCGGCTCGTCGGCAACGATGAGCTTGGGGTGAAGCACGAGAGCGCGGGCCAAGCCGATGCGCTGGCGCTGGCCACCGGAGAACTCATGAGGGTAGAGGTTGGCGGCATTGGGTGAAAGCCCGACCTCGGCGAGCACATCGGCAACGCGCTGGTCCCGCTCCCTCCGCGTGCCGATGTGCTGGATCCGGAGGGGTTCGGCGACGATCGACCCCACACGCATCCTCGGGTCGAGAGACGAATAGGGGTCCTGGAACATGAGCTGGAGGTCGCGCCGGCGGCGGCGGAGCCGGGCTCCCTTCAGGGCGGATACCTCCTCGCCCTCGAAGTGGACCGCGCCACTGCTCGGCCGCTCGAGGCCGACGACCAACCTGCCGATGGTCGTCTTGCCACATCCCGACTCGCCCACGAGGCCGAGAGTTCTCCCTGGCGCAAGGAGAACGACACGTCGGACACGGCCTTCACCGTCCCGACCACGCGCTGGATAACCGCCCCGGCGGTGACCGAGTACTCCTTTTCGAGCCGGCTTACCTGGAGCACCACGTCCCGCTCGGGGGTCGCATCGTGGAGAGACCGCGCTACGGCATTGGCTGGTCCGCTTGACAGCGCCCGGTCGCTCTCGGCTTGGTGAAAAGCGTCGCTCCCGGCTTGGTGAAAAGCGAGGCGTTCGGCGCGGGTCGCCGCGACAGGGTGGTGGCAGGCAAAAACGTGCTCGCTGCTCAACTCGGACGTGAGCACCCCCGGCGACAGGAGGGGCTCCTGCTCGGAGCACACCTCGGTGGAGTACTGGCACCGAGGGGCGAACCGGCAGCCAATGAGCTCCGTCGATAGGTCCGGTGGCACTCCGGGGATCGAGTATAGGCGTTGCTCCCGGTCCTGGTCGAGGCGAGGGATCGACTCGAAGAGCGCCTCGGAATAGGGGTGGCGGATGGTGTCGAAGAGCTCATGGGTGCCAGCGCCCTCGACGATCTTGCCGGCGTACATGACCATTACCCTGTCGGTCCGGGAGGCGATCACGCCCATGTCGTGGGTGATGAGCAGGACTGCCATGTCGAGGCGTTGGCGAAGCGAGTCAATCAGGTCGAGGATCTGCGCCTGGATGGTGACGTCGAGCGCAGTCGTCGGCTCGTCCGCTATCAGCAGCTTCGGCTCGCACGCCAGAGCCATGGCGATCATCACCCGTTGGCGCAGCCCGCCGGAAAGCTGGTGCGGGTACTGGGTCAGCCGTTCCTCGGGCCGGGGCATGCCAACAAGGTTGAGCACCTCGACAGCGCGCCTCAGGGCCTCCTTCTTGGTTGCCCCCCTATGGATCCTCACCGGCTCCGCTATCTGGCGACCTATGGTCCATGTCGGGTTGAGTGAGGTCATCGGGTCCTGGAAAATCATGGCGATCTCGTTGCCGCGGACTCGTCGCATTTGTCGCTCATCGAGGCTGACAAGGTCGCGGCCGTTGAGGCGGACCGTCCCAGCCGTGATGTGGCCGACCTGGGGCAGGAGCTTCAGCACAGACAGGCCGATCGTCGTCTTGCCGCAACCCGACTCGCCCACCAAGCCCAGGCACTCGCCCCTGCGGACCGAGAACGAGACGGTGTCGACTGCCCGGGCGGTGGCGTGGCGCAAATGGAACTCAGTACACAGGCCGTCCACTTCCAGCACCGGCCCCGACCAGTTGTCGTTGCTCATTTGGTCCTTCGCGTCGACCGCTGAATGAGCCGGCATTAAGTCAGGGTATCTAACCAACCCCGGTGGGCTACGTCGCCTGGCATCGTCAGAAGTGCGAGGCGTTCAGCTCGCAGGTGTGCCGGGGCTCGCGCTGTCGTCGTTCTTCCCTTATGGGCCTGGCGGCGCAGGCTGGGCAGCATCGTGCTTGCCCATTCTCGGCCAGTGCAGCTAACCAGCGACGATGTCACCCCGCTCGAGATGCTTTCGGACCACATAGCCTCGGTGCTGGGCACCACGCCGGGCACCACGCCAGACCTTTCCGCTGGTGCGCCACTGGCCCAGGTCCTCAATAAGGCAGCATCGCTGCAGTCGAGCTCTACACCCCGTCCGTAGCGCTCACGGCCCAGGCCCGGTCCTTGCTCGGGCCGGCTGCGCCCTCGACGGCGAGGCGCAATGCCCAGCCCGTTGAAGGTTCGCCAGCCCCCCATGCGTACCAATGGACTTGATGAAGGACCTCGCCGAGCTCGTCCGGAGCGAGCGGCCACTTCGCAGCCAGGTCGCCAAGAGCGACCAGGACCAGCCATGCCGCAAAGCGCCCCGGTGCCGCACCGCGTCGCCGGCCGTACGCGCCGCCGCTCGCCGCCGCCCACCCCATCGCGGCGAGCGCCATGGTTGGCTCGAGTTCGACGATCTCTCGCGGCCGCGCTCCGAGTGCGTCAATAGCCCCAAGGGCATCCCCGCGGACGCCGATGGCCTCGGCTCGCCCGTTCGACTCCTCCGTCCACGTGCTGACCAGGTCCACAAGGGAGCTGGCCACCCCGTCGGTGTCGCCGCGACCGAACCGTGAGGCCCCCCGAGAGGCCCTCTCGCTCCCCCGGACCGCCGCACCCAGCGGCGTCAGCGATGGCAGCTTCGGCGACGGTGCGCCCATCCGGTCGGGCTCGTACTCGGCCAGGGCATAGGAGGGCTCCCATGGTTGCAGCGACCAAGGAAGGTCGAGCACCTCGGGCAACTTGATGGCTACGGGGTCGTTGGTCAGGTCGTCCCCGCGCATCACCCTTTCGTGGGCTGCCATTGCCGCTTGGGGTGTGGGATGGACGTGCGGTGAAAGCTCTTCCCAGGTGTGCGTCGAAGCTGCTACCTCGGGGAGCGGGCCGAGGGCAAAGCGCCCCGGGCCGGTCTCCAGCATCGTTGCTGCCCAGCGGCCGGGCGCCCCCAGGGCGAGGCGGTACTCGATATGGGCTGCCACAGCCCAAAGCTGCTTGCCGCGTTCGACGGCCAAACGGCAACGCACCCTGAGCTCGGCCAACTCCTCCCAGTCTGCACTGGCAACGAGGCGGTTGACGTGGCGGGTCAGCTCGTCGAGGTCCCCGCGTTCGACGAGCTCGCTCGACGCGGGGGACAGTGCTCTCAGGCTCAGTTCGCCCCGCAGGCTCAGTTCGCCCCGCAGGCTCGGTTCGTCCATGGTCAGGGCTTCAAACTAGCGCCGCCCAACTCGGCACGGGCCCCGTCAGTATTGCCCTGAAGTCCAGTCTCGCCCTGAAGTCCAGTCTCGCCCTGAAGTCGGGTATTGCCCTGAGCTCAATCGCGGAGTGACGGCACATTTGTCCGCGAGCTCAAATCGATCAGCGCATCGGGGACCACCTCAACGCTCGCGCCGGCCGTCTGGAGGCGCGCGCTCCATTTCTCCTCAATATGGCCGTAGCGCCAGACCAACACGGCCACGGCCCAGGTGGCTACGAACATCCCGACTATCGCGAAGCCCGCAGTGTTGATATTGAAGTTGTACATAAAGCCCCAAAAACCGTGGTGCCGGCTCAGGCTGTGGACCTCCATAGGGATCAGGCCGAGCGTCTCGACACCGCCGATGAAAAAGCAGATGGCCACCGACAGGCCGGTGATCGCCAAGTTGTAGTACACCTTGCGCACCGGGTTGAAAAAGGCCCAGCCGTAGGCCAGGTTCATGAACAAACCGTCCGTGGTGTCCATTAGCGTCATCCCGGCGGTGAACAGGATGGGCAGGCAGATGATCGCATACCAGGGGACGTGGCGGGATGCGTACAGCGCCGTGGTAGCCAGCAGAGCCACCTCGGTCGCGGTGTCGAAGCCCATCCCGAACACGACCCCGACGGGGTACATCTGCCACTCCTTGTTGATGGCCTTCATCCAACGGCCAAAGAAACGGTAGAAAAAACCACGGTTATCGAGCTGACGTTCCAGCGCCGCTTCGTCGTACTCGCCGCGGTGCATGGAGCGGAAGACTTTGACGATCCCGGCCAGGACCACCAGGTTGAGGGCCCCGATCAGGAACAGGAACGTCGCAGACACGATCGTGCCGAACAGGCCGCCGAACTGCTCCAGCCCGGAATTGTTGTTGGAAACGGCCGAGAACACCGTCTTCTCGGCGATGATTATCCCGACCCCTATGACAACCACGATGGTGGAGTGGCCAAGGGAGAAGAAGTACCCAAAACCAAGCGGACGCGGCTTGTCCGTGCCCTGGCGCTCGTTCATGTTCTTGCGGGTCGTGTTGTCGATCGCCGCGATATGGTCGGCGTCAAAGGCGTGGCGGAGGCCGAGGGTGTAAGCAAGGACGCTCACGCCGATCCCGAGGCCCCTGTAATGGGCGGGGACGACGAACACGGCGAACACGAAGAAGCCCACGGCGTGCATTGCGATGATCGAGCCGTACATCGCGACGACCCTGAAGCGCTCCTGGGGGCTCAAGGTGGTGAACGACACCCGGAGCATGTCCCTGGTGCTCATCTGCGGCGCTGACACGTCATTTGCCATCCGGGCCGCCCTCCTTCTCCAGTCCCGCCCCAGCCTGGCATAAATGCGACCTGGAAGCAATTAGGTCCTGCAAGCAGCACCAACCCTGCCCTGGCTCCCGGTCGGGCCATCTGGCCCCGGTCGGACGTCTTGCCCCCGTTTCGGGGCGGCTGCGACCGTCGGGAAGGAATCGGGCGGGCAAGTTGTTGCATGGACAAGCAATAAACTTGTAACAACATCACTTAGCCGGGAGATTACATGTCACAACAGATGACTCAGACACTGCCCCTACTGCCACTGACCTCGGGCGTTGTGCTGCCCGGGATGGTGTTCACCATGGCCCTGGAGACCGAGGACGCACAGGTCGCGACCGAAGCGGCGGGCAACGCGGGCGGCCGCTTGGTCCTCGTGCCCCGCATCGAGGGGAGGTACGCATCGGTCGGGGTCGTCGCCGAGATCGTTGAGCGCGGCGAGCTGCCCGGCGGGCCGCCCGCCATGGTGGTGCGCGGCCTAGAACGCGCTGCCATAGGCACGGGTGTCCCCGGCACCGGCCGCGCCCTGTGGGTCCAGGTGGACCCGATAGCCGAGGGCGAGGTGCCGGAAGCCGCCACCGAGCTCGCCCGCGAGTACAGGGCCGTGCTCGAGAACATCCTGCTCACGCGCGGCGCCCGCCAATTCGCACAGCGGCTCAGGGAGGTTACCGACCCGTCGCAGATCGCCGACCTGGCCGGCTATTCGCCAGACCTGTCGCTTGCGCAGAAGGTCGAAGTTCTCGAGACCGTCGACGTCGAAAAGCGGCTACGGCTGGTCCTCGGATGGGCCCGCGAGACCCTCGCGGACCTTTCCCTGCGCGAACAGATCAAGACGAGCGTCGAAGAAGGGATGGAAAAGACCCAGCGCGAGTTCCTCTTGCGCCGCCAGCTCGACGCCATACGGAAAGAGCTCGGCGAGCTCGACGGCACCGCTGACGACGGCACACCCGAGTACTTCCGCGGCCTGATCGCGTCGCGCGAGCTGCCTGACGCGCGTCCTCAGGGCGGTCGAGCGCGAGATCGCCAAGCTCGAGCACACCAGCGAGCAGAGCCCTGAGCACGGTTGGATCCGGACATGGCTCGAGACGGTGCTGGAGCTGCCATGGGGTGTGACATCCGAAGACCACCTCGACGTGAAAGAGGCCGCGCAGGCCCTTGACGAGGACCACGATGGGCTGGAGGACGTCAAAGAACGGATCCTCGAGTACCTGGCAGTGCGCGCACTGCAGGTCGAACGCGGCCTCGTTCCAGTGAGCGGGCGGGGCGCCGGCGCCATCCTGGCACTCGTCGGGCCGCCTGGTGTGGGCAAGACCTCTCTCGGCGAGTCGGTCGCGCGGGCTCTCGGCCGCAAGTTCGTGCGCGTCTCGCTCGGCGGGGCCCATGACGAGGCGGAGATCCGGGGGCACCGGCGCACCTACGTGGGAGCGCAACCGGGCCGGCTCGCCCGTGCGCTTCGCGAAGCCGGGACCATGAACCCCGTGATCGTCCTGGACGAAGTCGACAAGGTGGGTTCCGATTACCGTGGGGACCCCTCGTCAGCGCTTCTCGAGGTACTCGACCCGGCGCAGAACCATACGTTCCGCGACCACTACCTCGAGGTCGAGCTGGACCTGTCCAAAGTGCTGTTCATCGCGACCGCAAACGTGACAGAGACGGTCCCTGGGCCATTGCTGGACCGTATGGAGGTAATCCGGATCGACGGTTACACGGAGGCAGAAAAACGCTCGATCGCTCGTAACCACCTGCTGCCCCGGCAATTGGAGCGGACCGCTTTGCGGCCCGACGAGGTGGACATCACCGACGAGGCCCTTGGCGTCGTGTCGGCCGACTACACACGGGAGGCCGGCGTGCGCTCGCTCGAACGCGAGCTCGGGCGGTTGCTTCGCAAGGTGGCAACCAAGCTCGCCGCCGGCTCGGCTCAGGCCCCTGTAGTAATCGGTGCTGACGACGTCCGCACCTGGCTCGGACGCCCTCGCTTCTTCTTCGAGGCCGCCGATCGCACGAGCGTGCCTGGGGTTGCGACCGGGCTCGCCGTGACCGGGGCAGGTGGGGATGTGCTGTTCGTCGAGGCGACCGCCATGGACGGGGCTGAAGGACTGACCTTGACGGGCCAATTGGGCGACGTCATGAAGGAGTCTGCTGAGATCGCGCTTTCACACGTTCGCGCTCACACGCGACCGAGCTCGGCATCGACAAGGACGCCTTCAGTCACAAGCGGTTCCACCTGCACGTCCCGGCAGGAGCTGTCCCCAAGGACGGCCCTTCGGCGGGCGTGACGATGGTGTCGGCGCTGGTGAGCCTGCTCCTGGACCGCCCGGTGCGCCCGGCGGTCGGCATGACCGGCGAGGTGACCCTACAGGGCAGGGTGCTGCCGATCGGTGGTGTCAAGCAGAAGGTGCTGGCTGCGTACCGAGCAGGTCTGCAAGAGGTCGTGCTACCGGCACGCAATGGCCCGGACCTCGAGGACGTACCCGAGGAGGTGCGCTCGAAGATGACATTCACCCTGGCCGAGACCGTCGGTGACGTGCTTGCCGTCGCCCTGGCCCCGCGTTCGGGCGAAGCCCACAGCGACGAGCACCTCCCGCTGGCGTCCTAAGCCTCAACTAGAGGTTCTAGGTCTCAGCGAGTAAAGGACAGGTACTCGTGGACGGAGCGAACCGCGGCGGACCCTTCACCAACCGCCGCGGCTACCCGTTTGGTAGAGCCCGACCGAACGTCGCCGACAGCGAACAAGCCAGGGTGGCTGGTTTCGAACGGGAGCGGCGACCGGGCATAGATTTCCCATCGGTCGTCAAGGTGCTCCGGCCCGAGCGAGCGGTCGGTCAACACGAAGCCCCTGTCGTCAAGGGCGGCGCACCCTGCCAACCAAGCCGACGATGGGTCAGCGCCGATGAAAGAGAACAGGGCTGCGCAGGGGATCGCATCATCGCCGTCCTTGCCGGTGACCAAAACCGTCGACAGAGCCTGGTCACCGCCAAGGGCCGTGATGGACGTGCTTGACCGGACATCGACGCGCTCGTGGGCTTCGACCCGGTCGATGAGATAGCGGGACATGCTCGCGTTCAGGTCAGGGCCACGGACAACGATGGTGACGTGGCATCCCTTCTCAGCGAGGAAAAGGGACGCCTGACCGGCAGAGTTCCCCCCGCCGGCAACCACCACCGGTGAGCCGGCGCAAAGGCGCGCTTCCATTTCCGTCGCCGCGTAGTAGACCCCGTTCGATTCGTACCGGTCGAGGTGAGCGGCATCAAGCCTTCGGTAGCGGGCACCAGTGGCGACTATCACGGCCCGGCCGGCGACAGCGGTACCGTCGGTGAGGTCAACCACCAGATGCCCGCCTTCTCCCGCAACGAGACAGCCGCGCACGGGTTGACGAGGTTTGCGCCGAACTTCTCCGCCTGCACCATGGCCCGCTGGGTGAGTTCTCCTCCGGAGATGCCGATCGGGAAACCGAAGTAGTTCTCGATCCGGGAGCTGGTCCCCGCCTGGCCCCCTACCGCGATCTTGTCGAGGGCCAAGGTGCCCAAGCCCTCCGAGGCGCCGTAGACCGCAGCGGCTAGCCCAGCCGGGCCGGCACCAACGACGACGAGGTCAAAACAACGGCCCGGAAGGCTTTCCACCGTCAGACCGAGGTACTCCGCCAACGCACCGGGGGTCGGGCGGCGCAGGACTGAGCCGGTGGCGATCACAACTGGGAGCTCTTCCGGTCCGACACCGAACTCACGCAGGACGTCTTCAACATGGCCGTCCTCGTCAGGGTCCATCAGCTCATGAGGGATCCGGTTGCGGTACAAGAACTCCCGGACCGGCCTCAACTCGGGCGATAACCTGGGCCCGACGACGCGAATGGCGGCCGAGGCACCACTGAAAAGCTCCGTCCGCCAGCGAGAAAAGCGGCCAGGATCCTGTCGCTGAGCCTTGGGTCGGTCCTGATCATCTGCCGGAACGCTTCCCTTCCGACTACCAGGACCTCGCCGGGCTCGGCGACCAGCGCGGACACCATCGTTCGTTGGCCGGTCAGAAGGTTGAGCTCCCCAACGAAACGTCCGGGGCCGTGGCGCGTTACAACACGGTCCGCACCGTCGGTACGCATCAATATGTCGACTGCGCCCGACACGACGACGTAGAAGTCGTAGGCGGGATCGCCCTCACGGAAGAGGTACTCACCGCCGCTGACCAAGCGGCGGCTGCCTATCGCCCCGAGGCGCCCGAGCTCGGTGGCATCAAGGACAGGGAACGCGACCGGGTCGTCAGCCATGGACGCAACCTAGTTCCTAGGCCCCGAGTTCCCGGCCTGTGTTGGCGCGAAGACCGGGCCAATGGGTTATTAAGACTGGACCGAGCCGGCGTTGCAGGCTTTCCCGGCAGCGCTGCTCACTCCGCGCTGGTCAGTGACGGGACAGAGCTTGACGGCGCTGCCGTCGATGGTAACGCTGGCGCCGCTTGGCACGACGCCTACCGCCGGGCTGGCGGCTAGCGGCTCCATTGTCTTGGTGGGCCCGCCGTTGTGGCCGAGCGGGCCGAGGTCGGAAGCGCCAGGGGAAGTGACGTCGGTCTTCCCGGTGTCGACGTTGAGGCACGTCACGCTGGTACCGACATTATAACCCTGGTCGAACCAGGCACCGCCGGCTTGGTCGCAGCTGCCGCTGAAAATGTTGGCAGCGACCCAAAGGGCAGCGCTTCCTCCGTGGTCGCTGTTGTCGATGGTGGCGCCGTCGCCGGTTGCGCTGTTCCCCGTGAACGTGGAGGCCCACACGCTGGCAGCGGCGCTCCCCCTGTCGCCGGTGTCGATGGCGCCACCGTCGCGGGAAGCGACGTTGCCGGAGAACGTGGAGACCGATGCCTTGAGGGTGCCCTTGCCGCTGTCGGCGTTGTCGATGGCGCCACCGTCGACAGAAGCGGTGTCGGCCGAGAAAGTAGAGGCCGACAGCAACAGGTTGCCGCTGCCCTTGTCGCCGTTGTCGATAGCACCGCCGTCACCGTGGGCGGCGTCGGAAATAAAGGTCGAGCTCGACACGGTCAGGGTGCCGCTTCCCGTGTCCCCGTTGGCGATGGCCCCTCCGTTATGGCTCGCGATGTTGGCGTAGAAGGTCGAGCCCGAGACCGTCGCAGTGCCACTGCCGCCATTGTCGCTGTCGTCGATGGCACCCCCGTCGCCGGCTTTGTTTTGGGAGAACGCGGAGCCGGACACCGTCAGGGTGCCACTGCCCTTATCGGCGTCGTCGATGGCCCCGCCATCGCTCGCAGCGCTGTTGCCGATGAACGTCGAGGCCGACACGACCAAGATGCCGCCTCCCTTGTCGCCGTTGTCGATGGCACCGCCGTCAACCGCCGAGTTGCCGGAGAAGATGGAGGCGGAGACGGTTAGGACGCCACCGTCCGAGTTATCGATTGCACCACCGTTCCCGCTGCCGGCTGCGTGCTCGACGGTGATGCCATCGATCACGACATGCACACCCGAACCGATGGTGAGCACCGGGCCACTACAAGTCTTGGTTTGGCAACCCCCGCGTTTTCCATGGTTGCCATCGAGCACCGGCATGGCGGCGCCAGGCGCCGCCTTGATCGTGAGGGGCTCCGCAACAAAGGTGCCCCCCGTATCTATCGCCCAGTTGCCGACGTAATGGCCCTTCCTGGAGGGGGTCGCCAGGTCGACGGTGGCGCCGGCAGCGGCATCAGCGAGAGCCTCGGACAAGGTGCACTTCTTGGAGGCGACCGTCGTCTTCGGACAGCTGACGGGTGACCTCGCTCCCCCGCCCGCGTAGGCGTACCAGGTCGTTATCCCGGCCGATGCCGGGGAGGCCGTCGCAACAAGGCTGAGCGCCGTGCCCGCGAAGAACACCACCGGTAGGCCGGTGGCAACAAGGTGCCGTAAAGCCCTAGCCCCCGCGCCTTGCGGCACGAGACGTGGCGTGGCGGTCGCATGCCTGGCGGTTTGGTTCAAGGGCAACATGCCGTGCTCCTTTGGTTGGGCGGCTCGCGACTAGTTGGCAGCCCACCAGCGTTATAGAGCTGTGGGCTAGGCTCAGAAGACGCCGTACTAGGCAAGATAGCCCGATGGTACCCGTTGGCCCACCACCAAGAGTGTGCGGAGCAATCGGGGTAAGTGGGCACCACACCCCGCAGTCGGGCGGCCGCTAGTTTGGCCTCTCACGTGCCAGAGCCGGAAGATGCCCACTCGCGACCACCGCGGCGCAGCCTCCTAATCGACCTGGGCCCCCTATCGCGGTCACGCGATTTCCGCAGGCTGGTCATCGGCGAGGGCGTCGCGATCCTCGGGAGCCAGGTCACTACCGTCGCCGTGCCTTGGCAGGTTTACCGTCTCACACATTCTTCGTTCGACGTGGGCCTGGTTTCCCTCGCCCAGCTTGTGCCACTGATGGTGGGGTCGGTGTTGGGCGGCTCGGTGGCAGATGCGGTCGACCGGCGGCGCTTGCTGTTGGCGGTCGAGTCGCTGATGGCGCTGACTAGCGCCGGGCTGGCCTTGAACGCGGACCTCGGCCCGTCGCTGTGGCCCCTGTTCATCCTGCCTGCGGTGGCGGCTGCCCTGAGCGGCTGCGACGGTTCCACCCGCAACGCTCTGGTCCCCAACATGGTCGGGCGGTCCGACGTCTCGGCTGCCAACGCCATCTTCCAGGCCCTGTTCCAAGTCGGGACGGTCGTGGGCCCAGCGGTCGCCGGTCTCTTGCTGGCCGGTGCCGGGGTCCGATTTGTGTACTGGGTCGATGTAGCCACCTTCGCAGTCGCTCTCGCAGCGGTGTTCCGGATCGCCCCGCAGCCCCCCAAGGAAAGGGGTAACCCTCCCGGGCTCCGCTCGATCGCGGAGGGCTTCCAGTTCCTCCGCGGCCGCCAGCAGATCCAGGGCGCCTACGTGATCGACCTCGACGCCATGGTGTTCGGTATGCCGCGCGCTCTGTTCCCTGCCTTGGCGACGACTGTCTTCGGCGGCGGGGCCACGACGGTCGGCTTCCTTTACGCCGCCCCCGGTGCAGGGGCTTTGCTGGGCGCGCTAACGACGGGCTGGGTGCATCGGGTGCACCGCCAAGGCCGCGCGGTGATCGTGGCCGTGATCGTGTGGGGACTAGCCATAACCTGCTTCGGCCTGGTCCATTGGCTACCGGCCGCCCTTGTCCTGCTCGCCGTGGCCGGCTGGGCCGACGTCATATCGGCGGTGTTCCGCAACACGATCATCCAGCTGGCCGTAACAGACGCTTTGAGGGGCCGCTTGGGCGGGTTCCAGACGGCGGTCGTATCAGGCGGGCCACGCCTCGGCGACTTCGAGGCGGGCACGGTCGCCGCCGGGTTCGGCGATACAGCATCGGTGGTCTCCGGCGGGCTCGCCTGCGTCGTCGGTGCGGTGATCCTGGCAGCCGCCTTGCCCGGTTTCCGCCGCCAACGCGCAGATTCCCCTTGACCTTCACCTTGGGGCAGGCCGCAGACTGGGGATTGCCGGCAAATTACCAGCGCAGCCGAGCGACCTCGGCGTCCGGGTGACACACCTCGCCAGCCTTCCCATCACCGAGCCCAGCGTCCCCGACTGCGACTTTGCCGTCCCGTTTGCTTGACACAAAGTTCGGCCGCCTCATCCGCACGGGATTTCAGATGCAAATCCCAAGGAGATTAACGATGCAGTGGGTTGTGGTGGTAGTCGCAGGCGCGGTCGTCGTCGTGACCGGGGGCTTGGTCGTTGTTGTGGCAGCCGGCTGAGTCGTCGTCGGCTGAGCAACCGTCGTTGTCGTGGGCTGAGTGGTGGTGGTGCGTGGCACGGTGGTCGTCGTCGGCTGAGTAGTCGTCGTCGGTTGAACGGTGGTGGTCGGCTGAACAGTCGTCGTGGGGCGGGCGGTCGTCGTCGGGCGGGCGGTCGTCGTGGGGCGGGCGGTCGTGGTCGGCTGAACGGTGGTGCTCGTCGAGGGCTCGGTCGTAGTGGTCGCTCTGGTGGTAGTAGTCGCCTTAGTCGTAGTGGTCCCTCTGGTGGTAGTAGTCGCCTTAGTCGTGGTGGTCAGCGGCGTCGTCGTCACTGCCGCAAGGGTGGTCGTAGTGGTCGGCGGCTTCTTGGTCGTGGTCGCCGGCGGCTCGGTTGACGTCGTGCCTGGCTTCGAACTGGCCGCCGGTACCAAGGTCGTCGCAACGGCGACGGGCTGAGCAGTTACGGTCGGCGGGAGCGCAACGGTCGTGCTGGCTGGTGGTTCGGCGGTTGTGCTCGTCCGTGCCGCAGCGGTCGTGCCCTTTGGCGTTGGCAGGCGAGCCGTCGTGCTGGTTACCGGCTCGGTTGCCGGAGAAGTAGGTGAGGGCACCGTCGGGGGCGTTTGCGGTTGTGGCGACGGGGTGCCCGCTGTAGTCGTAGCGGCCTGGGTGCTCCGCGTCCCTCCGAGACCAGGAGTGCCTGTGGCCGTCCCCGCCCCGGGCGCCGTCACGGTCGAGGTCGTTTGGCCCGCTAGCGCGGTGACTTTGGGCCGCCTCGTCGTGGCAGTTGACGGCTTTGTCGTCGTGGTCACTTGACGCGCGGTGGTCACGGTGGTCGCGACCGTCCTGGCCGGGCCCGCGAAACCGGGGGGCGGTACCATCATCGTCGTCCCAGTCGTTGTGCCAGTCGTCGTGACAGTCGCGGCGATCGGCGTAGCGCGAACCTCGGTGGTCTGCGCCGCAGAAGCCGCCGCGTGCGCCGCCAAGACACCGCCAGCAGTCAGTGCCGCCGCGCCGACTGCAACCTGCGCGCCGGTCGCCAGAGCATGTCCCGCCATTCCCAGGCGCGCAACGAACGGGACGTCGGCTACCCACGAGACTGGGCCGATTACCCAACGAAGCCTCCCGATCGATACGTTGAGGAAGGCCCTCACTATCGCGGGGTCGAACTGGCTCCCGGCACAGCGGGTCAATTCAGTTCGCGCCGCGACAGGGCTCATCGCCTTTTTGTACGAGCGGACCGCCGTCATCACTTCGAACGCGTCAGCAACCGAAACTATGCGGGCCCCAAGTGAGATCTCGTCGCCGGACAACCCGAACGGGTACCCGGACCCGTCGTGGTTCTCGTGGTGTTGCTCGATCGCGAGGCTCCACGCACCTAGCCACTGGGCGAGGGGTGCGACGAGGCGCCGGCCCTCGAGGGGGTGATCGCGGATCTCCTGCCACTCCGCGTCCGTCAGTTTCTCCACCTTGTTTAGGACATCGGGGTGCACAGCGAGCTTGCCGACGTCGTGGAGGAGCGCAGACCAGCGGAGCCGGTCCCGATCAGCCAGGGGGAGGCGCATTTCGTCGGCGATCATGTCCGTAAAGGCCCTGACACGCTCGGAGTGCCCACGGGTTCTTCGATCGTGGCGGCCGAGCGAGGTAGCAAGCGCGAGGATCTCCTCAGCCACGGCGGCCGGCACCTTTTGGTCGGTACTTGAGCCTTCGCTGGTGCCGCGTTCGAGTTCGCGGGTCGTACCCGCCCGCCACGCAACCTTCAGCCGCTTCGGGGCCTGGTCGGGGAAAAGCATGGTCATCTTCAGCAGGGCGGCCAGGGGGAGAAGGCGCCTACAGAGACGCTCGGATCCGACAAACACAACGGCCGACGAACCGAGCACGGCTACCCACCAAAGTGCCTGTCTGAACAGAGCTTCTCCGCGGGGGAGCTCGCGCCCCACGGCCATGGCGGCCGCGATCGATACCGCGAAGGGAGCCGCAACGGCAGCACTCGACAGGACGGTGCCCAGCACACGGTGCGAGCGCCAACGCTCCGCCTGGACCATCTAGCCCTCCGCTGTCAACAGGGCCGCAAGAGTGTCATCTTTGATTTAACGGTCGCTCGGTTACGGGACTTGATGATGCGACGATCCTCGCCTCTGGCAAGCTGAGCCAAGTCATGTCGACCAACTCGCTCGACATCGTCATAGGTGTCGCCGTCGTCGGAGTGCTGGTAGCGCTCCAGATGAGGGCACGCCCGGTCCGGGAAGGACCGGCTGCTCGCATTTCGGTAGTCCTCGGGATAATTTGGCATTGTGGAGCTGACTGACGCCGCCAAGGGGCACCCTGATGGCCGTCCGTTGCCATACGACGCCGTGCTCCGCAACGTAGTGCAAGAAGGGGTGCTGGCGGACCAGGTTGGGCTGGATGTGATCGGGGTCGGCGAGCACCACCGGTCCGATTTTGCAATATCGGCCCCCGAGATAGTCCTGGCCGCGATAGCTGCGCGGACATCCAGGATCCGGTTGGCCTCGGCGGTCACCGTGCTGAGCTCGGACGACCCCGTCCGCGTGTTCGAACGCTTCGCTACCCTGGACGCGATCTCCGGGGGACGGGCAGAGGTCATCTTGGGCCGGGGATCCTTCACCGAGTCCTTCCCTCTGTTCGGTTACGACCTGGCGGACTACGAGAAGCTCTTCGACGAGACGCTGGACCTTTTCGCCGCGCTCCTGCGCGAAGGCCCGGTCACTTGGTCGGGCTCCACGCGGGCATCCCTGCGGGACCAGCTTGTTTACCCGAAAACAGCCCATGGCCTGCGGACGTGGGTCGGGGTGGGTGGCACCCCTGAATCAGTCGTCAGAGCAGCCAAATACGGCTTACCGCTGACTTTGGCCGTCATTGGCGGGAGCCCCGTACGTTTTGCCCCCCTTATCGACCTTTACTACCGGGCCCTCGACGAGTTTGGCCAGCCCAGGTTGCCGGTTGCGATGCACAGTCACGGCTTTGTTGCCGACACGGACTCCGAAGCCATGGACCAGCTTTGGGCCCACTACGCCGCGGTCCACGCCCGCATAGGGCGCGAGCGCGGATGGCCCCCCATGACCCGCCAGCAGTTCGATGCCGCGGCCGGCCCTGAGGGCGCCCTGTTCGCCGGGTCACCGAGCACCGTGGCCGAAAAGATCGTCCAAGTCGTCAGCAGCCTTGGTCTTTCTCGCCTCGATCTCAAGTGCAGCGCAGGGTCCCTGCCCCACGACTTGATCATGCGGAACATCGAGCTCTACGGCACCAAAGTCGCCCCCCTTGTCCGCTCCGAGGTGGGCCAGGACTAAAAGCGGGCCGGCCGCAGGTCCAGGCCCGGCCCCCGGTTTGAGCGACAGGACCGACATCCTTGACACTCCTCCCACAAAGTGATATCACTTTGATACGTGACGCCCTCCCGACCGGGAGACGCCGAGTAGGAGGCAGCACCATGCAAGCACAAGTAGGAACTGGGGGCCCGGCTCGGCCAGCCAAGGCCGCTATGCCGGTCGATGAACGAACGATTAGCTCGGGACCAGGCATTGCCGTCCTGATCGGTGGGATAGCGCTCGCTATCGCAGGTGCCGTGGTGATCAAGACAGTCGGCGGGTCAGTGGGTGGCTGGACGGGAGCGGCCCTGTTCGTGGTGGCTGCAGGCGCCTTTGCGGGGCTCACCGCTATCAAGCCCGGTGAAGTGCGCGTCGTCCAGCTTTTCGGGGGGTACAGGGGGACAGTGCGGACCACCGGGCTTCGCTGGGTCAACCTCTTCTCTCAACGCCGGAAGGTTTCGGTGCGGATCCGCAACAAGGAGACCCCGACGGTCAAGGTCAACGACTCCGACGGCAACCCGATCGAGATCGCTGCCGTCGTGGTTTGGCAGGTCCACGACAGCGCCCGCGCGACTTACGGCGTCGAAGACTTTGTGGCGTTCGTCAATACGCAGAGCGAAGCAGCGCTCCGCCATGTTGCCAACGGCCACCCCTACGACAACGGAGGCCGCGATGACGTCCTCTCTCTTCGCGACCACACCGACGAGATCGCCGGCCAGCTCGCAACCGAGATCGCAGCTCGGGTCGTCCCCGCCGGCGTCGACATCGTCGAGGCCAGGATCACCCGGCTGTCGTACGCGCCCGAGATCGCCCAGGTCATGCTGCGGCGCCAGCAGGCGACCGCCGTGGTTGCAGCCCGGTCCCGCATCGTCGACGGCGCGGTGGGGATGGTCCAGATGGCGCTCGGCCGCCTCGCCGAAGAGAACATCGTCGAACTCGACGAGGAGCGCAAGGCCGCCATGGTCTCGAACCTCCTGGTCGTGCTATGCGCCGACCGGGACACACAGCCGATAGTCAACACCGGAACGCTCTACCAGTAGCCCGGTGCCCGACCTTTCTGGGGCCGAGCGCAAGAGCATCCTTCTCCGCTTGGACCCCGCCGTCCACGACGCACTCGCCCACTGGGCCGCCGACGAGCTACGCAGCACCAACGCCCAGATCGAGTTCCTGTTGCGGCGAGCCCTAACCGATGCAGGCCGCGGCGCCTCTGCGCGGCCTCTCCCAAAACGCGGCCGACCAAGAAAAGAGCCCGGCTCACAAAGCGATTAGGCGCTTCAGTGCGCGCCCGGCTGACGCCGGCCGACCCCAAGCCAGGTGCTCGTCGTGTCTGAATCGTGGTAGGTCCCAGAAAGGTCGTTTGCGCGGGTGTCAACCTCTATAGTAACTTCTGGCTCGCCGGGAGCCCCGTACGCGTTGCGGGGACGGCTCACGGCTCGCACCAACGGGAGGTGACCATGTTCAAAACCGTTCTTGTGGCGGCCGATGACTCCGTTACCGCCTCTCGAGCCGTGGCTACCGCAATCGAGCTCGTGGCGGTATTGGGCGGCAAGTTGCATGTCATGACCGCCTACCATCCGGGATCCGCAAAGGCGGACAAACTGCCCGACGAGTTCATGGACCGGATCACAGACCCGGCCGACCTTTTGCTCCTGAAGCTGCGAGACTCGGTCAGCAAAGCCGGCTTGGAGGCGGAGTACCACCCAGCTGCTGGCGACGCCGCGGACGCGATCGTCCGAGTCGCAGACCAGGTGGGCGCCGACCTTATCGTCGTCGGGAACCGAGGAATGAAAGGCGTGCGCAGAGTGCTCGGCAGCGTGCCGAACTCTGTCGCCCACAAGGCCAACTGCTCGGTCCTGATCGTCGATACCGTCGGCGACGACTGAAGTTCCCCTCGGCTGCCGTAGGCGGCTGAGCCGCTGACTGGGAGCAGCAACGCCGGCAGCATGTCGGCGTCGAGCAACCTCGGCGGCGTAACCATTTCAGGCAATACCGTCGCGGGCAGCGCGGCCGTGTGGAGCAAGAGTGGTTGCACATTTGCGAACAACACGGTCTCGGGCGCTCTGGCCATCACCAACAACACCGGTGTTTTCGTATATTCCGGCAACACTGGGCACGGTTCGGTCACCAATAGCGGCAACACCTAAGGCTGCTCGCTCGTCGGCGAATGCCGGCCGCGGAGATCAGCCAGCGTCTTCGGGCCGGAAGGTCAGCCGGCGCCGAGGTCGAGTGCCATGTAAATCGCGTGGTCGTCCACTCCGTGGCGAGCAGTCTCGCCCGGGTAGGGCGAGCAATCGACGAAGCCGGCCGACCGGTAGAGCCTGTGGGCATCGGCCATGAAGTCGATGCTGTTGAGTTGGATAGTCCGAAAACCGAGCGCCCGAGCCTCCTCGATTACATATTCGATGACCCGCCGCCCAAGCCCGAGACCTCGGAACGCCTGCCGGACGTACATCCGTTTCAACTCCGAACCATCATGGGAAACCGGCTTCAACGCTCCCACTGCGGCCGGCACCCGGTCGACCGTCACAAGCACCATTCGCCCACGGCCTCCGAACAGCTTGGGGTACTCGGCACGGAACTCGGCATGAACGACGGCTTGCCCGTCGGCCGGGAGATCTAGGCCGTGCACCGTTTTGAACTGCTCGAATATCCACGCCACGTACTCGATGTACATCTCCTCGCACCCCGCAGCGCCCGCCTCGTCGGTGACCCGGTAAAGCTCGATCTCGGTCATCGCTCGAAGGGTACCCCGCTTGTCGATCACGAACCACGAACGAAACCGTTGGTTCCTTTGACGGATGTAGAAGAATTATCCTGCGCCTAATTCTGCCCGCAGTTCGCCCAAGTCGGCCTGGAGGGCGGCGAGCTCACCTCGCACTGCGCTCACCTCGGCGCGCAAGACGTCCACCTCGGCGCGGAGCGATGCGACTTCGTCGCGAACGGGAACAGACCTCAGCCCTCCGGGTGCTTCGGTGCCCTCGGTTGCATCAGTACGGCCAAAATGAAAGGGCGGTTCGCCGGTGAGAAGCTGCGCCCAACGTTCTTCCTTGTGACCTGACTGGCGTGGGAGACGACGGACCAGTGGGTCAGGAAGGCCGCCCAAACCCGCGAGCTCGGCTTCAACCTCCCCGAGGTCAACGAACTCTGCCATGCGCTCGGTGCGGGCTCGCAGTTCCCCTACCGTCTGCGGGCCTCGAAGCAGCAGGACCGCGAGCAACGCGAGGGCACTCGAGCTCAACTCGAGACGCTCATCGATCACCTGTCGGTACCGCGTCACCGAGCGCCCATGAGACGGGTGGACAAAGCGGAGCAGCCCCGCGTCCTTGAGTGACGACAAAGCGATCTCCACAAGCGCCTCGTCGTAGGCGACGACAGGGTCGCGGTTAGACGACTGGTTGCACGCCAGGACCAAGGCGTTGAGCGTAAGCGGGTACTGCTGGGGCGTGGTCAACTGCTTTTCGGCCAGGCTGCCGATTACTCGAGCCTCGGCTGCGTCCAACTCCATCATTGGAGCATACGGGCAAAGGAGAGATCGGCATCGATGGTGCAATTATGCCTCGTGCGTATAAACGCGATACTGAGGGCAATACCTTTGGCATGACAACCGCTTCCCCGCTCAGTCCTGGCGCCATAAACTTGGCGGGCTTGCACGAAGCTGGACGTCTGCATGCGTGTGCCCGAGCGGCCAGACGATCGCACTCCCTGGCTATGCGCCTGGCGGTCGGGACGAATGGCCCTACCCGAGTCACGGTCGACCTAATATCGTAGTTTCGGTCGACGAGGGAGGGCCGAGGTCATGATCGATAGTTCGTTGCTCGCGTCTGTGGTCAACCTGAACGGTCCAGGCCGCTACCTGCACTGGTCGATCTTCGTCGTCTCGGAAGCCAACCTGGTCCTCATTGTCGTCATGGTTGTCATCTTCGGGGCCGCCCTGATGATCAGGTTCCCTAGTCACCAGAGCGACGCCCACGACGACCCTGACAACATCAGTGACGGGCTGGGCACCGCTCCGGCCCACAAGCCAGCGCCGCTCGCCTCTGATTTCGGGGAGGAGGCGGATGCCGCCATGTGGACATCGCGCCTGCGACGCCAGGCGCTCCGGCTGCTCCCCCCGGGAAGTTGTTACCCGACCGCCAGCCGGCTTACGTGGCGTCGTGGATCTACGTGTTCGGCGTGGCAACCCTGGCGGCGCTCGGAGTCGCCATAGTGTCGGGCCTCGCCCTGGCCCTAGGAGGTCCCGACTGGTGGCACACCAACCCGGTCGGGCATTTCTTCAACAGCCTCCACCTGTGGAGCGTCGAAGCTTTCATGGCCTTCATGGTCATCCACCTGTGGGGCAAGTTCTGGATGGCGGCGTGGCGGGGGCGGCGGGCCTTGACCTGGGCCACGGGCGTGTTGGCGTTCATGGCGTCGATCGTGGAGTGCTTCACCGGCTACGTGTCCCAGCAGAACTTCGATTCGCAATGGATTTCGACCAGTGGCAAGGACGCTTTCGATGCCGTCGGCGTGGGTGCGTTTTTCAACGTCATGAACTTCGGCCAAATGCTGATGTGGCACATCGTGCTGCTGCCGCTGGTGCTTGTCGCCATCGTCGGGGCCCACGTGCTGGCTGTGCGCGTCCGCGGGGTGGTCCACCCGCTGCCCGCCCGCCGGGACCGGGGCCGCTCCGCCCTCGGGGCTTCTGCGGTCGCCGACCGGGCCGACTGGCGAGGGCCGACAAGGCGCTACGACATCGTAAAGGAAGCGTCGGTGGCCACCCTGGTGGCCGTGGTCCTCGTGGTGGCCCTCGCCGCCCTGCTGTCGTCGCCCGACGTCCCGCCTCTTTCCATCGCCACATGGGCCAACGTCGCCCCCGCCGATTTCGTGGGCACCGCCGCCAGCGAGCTCGCCGGCACGAGCGAGACCGCTACCTACGGGCCTCCCTACAACAGCGGGAGCGGCAGCACCCAGCGCATCTTGTTCGCGCCAGAGACAATCGTCGGGGTGCGCCAGCACATCAACGCGGCGCAAACCTTCGTACTGTCCCCCCTGGAAAAGGTCGCTCCCACCAACCCCGCCCTGGCCGCGGCGCTACGGCTCTACAACGCTGCGCCCCCCGCCACGCAGAGCTCGTGGGACAACGCCTACGCCAAAGCCATCACCAAGCTCGTCTTCCACGGCAGCACCATGGTCGTGCCAGCCGCCGCCGACGGGCCGGTGCCGGCCCTGATCTCGACCGAGCTGACATTGGCCCGCAGCGGGGCTCTGGACGCCGACCTCATTGCCAACCAGGCTTTTTACGGGACCAATTTCACCAAGCCGCTGCTGTTCCTCGAAGACGGCCAGTACTTTTCCGATGTGGCCACCGCTGACCACCTGAGCGGCGCTCAGTGGGGCGTCATGAACGAGACCGGCAGCTACCCGGGCCAGCCCTGGCTGTGGCTCTACACCCTGTGGTACCAGGTGCCGGGGTTCGACAATTCCGCCAACGTCGACCTGATCGCCGTCTACCTAACCGGGGCGGCGACGATCTTGCTGCTGGCCGTTCCGTTCATCCCCGGGCTGCGGGACATACCCCGCCTGGTCCCCGTCCATCGCTTGATCTGGCGCCAGTGGTACGAAAAGGGAAAACCGGATCGCTAAGCGACGGCTTGTCGGTGCCAGCAGAGCCTCCGTCCCCCGGCCCTGAGAAAGGCTATTCCTCGACCAAGAAGACCAGCGTCTCGGGTATCACGCCGTCGTGGTCCATCGCCTCCGCCATCTCCGGGCGCTGCATGGCGGCCATGACGACGTCTAGGTCGGCGATATCCATGACCACGGCGACCTGGGTCGGATCTTGGGGGTCCACGAAAGTGCGGATATTGCTGATGCCGAGAGGACCGAAGATCTCTTCACGTTTGGGTGAAGACAACCAGTGGTCTTTACCCTTGCTGATCTTGTGGTGAGCAACGACGGTGGGCATGGCGGCTCCTGTGATTGAAGACCGTCGGCGGTAGCGCCGGGGCCGCTGGCGACGTTACACCACTGGCGGCCAAATCGAGCATTCGTTCGGCGGCGGGCCGGACAAGAGGAGCACACGGGACTATCACAACTTGATGGCAGGTACCGCGAAAACACCTGACAGAGCATTGTCAACGGATCAAACGCGGCCCACCGATCAGGAGTGGAACAAGATGAACACCGCCATTTTCTTCACTAATGCCAAAACCTCTATGCTCAATCGTGCTTTTCCCGGCGACCGCCGGGTTATCGCCCGTACGACCACCGTTTTTGCGGTTTCCGCCACGGCGCAGGCTTGGGAATGGGAGCCAGTGCCTCACCCGCCGCGGCCGTCCCGATGCATACCATGACTATCGACGCCACCGTGCTTTCGACAAATGCCATAAACATCGTCGGGGTGACCACTTCGCCCGAGCCCGACGACATCGGTGATCACCATCAACCTTCCCGAGGGCGTGACCACATTCAACACGGGCGGAGCCTCGTTCTACTAGCAGCCTTCGGTCACGGCCGCCGGCACGTGGAGCCTGCCCGCTCCTCGCTGTGGGGCCGCCTCGGGCGCCGGGACCACCACGCTCAAGCTCACCTGCCTGCCCATAACCCCTGGACGCGGGCCACCTGTCGACCGGCGTTGCCAGGGCCAATGTTTTTCGCGATGCCGCGACGCTGGCCGACAGTCCCTGCCCTAATCAACGGGCGGGGATTTTCGGCGTCTTTGACCGTCGTGCACAGCTCCCACCGCCCCGGCGCCACCGGTCGCTCCCGACACGAAAGCCCCATGGCCGGCAGGGAACTATGGTGGTGCCATGAGCGACGAGCCGCAGACCGGAGCTTTCAGCCTCCCCCTACGTGACCCGGTAGCCGTCATTGCCGATTACCTGGGCCAGTTCGGAGCGGATGAACCGGATGCTTACGACCGGCCGGATCCTCAAACGTTGGTCCGCTGGCTCCATGACGAGGGCTGGGAGATCACCGCAGCCAACTCCTGAGCGGCCGCGCCTAACGAGCGACAATGGAGGCGGCATTGCACGACAGAAAGAAGGCGTCACTAGGTGCCGGGCTGGGGATGGGCTTGAGCTTCTGGTCGTGGTAGACGTAAACGAGATCGGCCTTCGTGTACAGCATCACCCCGGCCACCATGGCCAGCCACGCCCAGCGTCGTTCGCTTGAGCGCCGGCCGGACCAGCAAGGGGATGGCCGGCAACGCGCTGGCGATGTTCTCCACCCACCCATCCCAAAACGTGTTGTAACCGCTCGCCGGCCGGTGTACGACCAAAGTGGACACGCCGTATGCGATCACCATCACGGCGATGAGGCCCTGCAAGTACCAATCTGGCCACCACCTAACATCTTGCTTGTGGCGATCCTCTACCCGGCCCAACTGACGCCCTCCAAGATGGAGCTGCTGTCAGCCTGGGTGCCGCTGCAACCATGGTGTGGCACCCTTGCCGATTTGCGCACCCTTGATGCCGTCGGCGCTTACCGTTTCGACGACCCCGAAGGTGAAGTCGGCATCGAGACCCACCTGCTCCGGAGCGGGGACGGCCAGCTAATTCAGGTCCCCCTCACCTATCGGGGCGCAGCTTTGGACGGAGCCGGGGCATCCCTGATCACCACGATGCAGCATTCCGTTCTGGGCGAGCGATGGGTCTACGACGCCTGCGGGGATCCGACGTACGCTCAGGCGCTGGCGACGGCCATCCTGACTGGTGGCACCCAGGCCGACCTCGACGTCGTAACCGATGGAGGGCATGAACGACGCGAGCCGACGACGAAGGTGGCTGGGAGCGGTTTGCCTGGCTCTGGGGTACCGCAGGTCGGGCAGGTGACTCACTGGAATGAAGGCAAGACCACCATCATGAGGTCTGGCAACCTCGAGATGACGGTACTGCGGGTGATCGATGAACCTTCCACCGGGAACATTCGGGGGGTCTCCGTCCTCACTGGGACCTGGCCAGGACGGGGCACGGTGGCGTACCTGGCGTCAGCTCGGAGCACCTGACCATGACACCCGTCGAGGAGGCCGGCAACGTACTTCTGGGCCAGTTGAAATGGGTGCACACCCTGGTCCGCCGGGAGCTCCAGGCCTGCCGTGAGCTGGCAGTCGATGTAGCCAACGGGACCCCCCTGGACGACGTCCGGCCCAGATCGAGGTGCTACAAACGCGCGGACCGCTGGTCCAACTCCGCGTCGACTGCCTTTATTATTGCCGTTTCGTGCACAGTCACCACGGCCACGAAGACGCCTGGCTGTTCCCAGCTGTGCGCCAGTCCGCCCCCGAAATGGCAGCCGTGGTGGACAAACTCGAAGCTGACCACCGCCGGGTCTCAGACCTGCTCGACAGCGTCGAAACCGCCGCCACCCAACTGGGGGGGCCGGACGATGTCACCGTCCGCCGGCTCCTCGTCGCCGCTCTCGACGAATTGTCCCGGCACCTCCTCGAGCACCTGGCCTACGAAGAAGAGGTACTGGCCCCCGTCCTGGGCGCCTGGGACTACTGGCCTTTCTAAGCGCCGCAAATTCTCCGAGTGCGTGCGCTCTCGCGGTGTGCCGGGATCCCGGGGCTACCCGGGCCGGGGCTACCCGGGCCGGGAATGAAATGGAGGCGGCCTGCGCCGAAAACCGCAAACGTGGTTTCGTTCTGGCCCGATCGGTCACCGAAACGGCGACTTTTTTTGCACCAGCCTCACTGATGTCCACTTTTCGGATCCACATCGGTCACCGCCATGAAAAGTTGACGAAATGGCAGGTGGACGAATGAACCCTCCCCCCACGGTGGCAGCCCGGTTTGCGGCTAGCTCACCGAGTCCCGGAAGGCGATCGCCTCGGCACTGATGGCGCTCGACTCTTCGATCGGAAGGATCGGGCTCGCAGTGAAGCTCAACGACGTTGTCCACGGCCCGGTGGTGCGGGCGAGCGTGGCAGCACTGTCGACCTCGATGATGGCGACGCCCCCGCTGCCGTCCGCGAAGCTGTAGAAGCCTTTGAAGTCGGCACCGGCTGGCGGTTGCCATTTCGCAAGCATGGCAAGGCCCTGTCGCTGCGCTTCGTCGCTGTTATCGATGAAGTCCCAGGTCACGTGAAAGAGCATGAAAGCGTCCTTTCCTAGAGGTGGCCAAGACGCTACCCCACGCCAGGGCGCTCCGCCTTCCCTTCACCCGCCCCGGAGTGGGAAATTCCTTCTCTGAGTGCTCGACCAGACCGATGACAACAAGGTGCTCGAAGACATCCGCTCTTATGAGCAAGCGGCTCGGCTCCTCGGCAACCACGCTCCCCGATGCATCCGTCTCGCGCGACGTCGAGGGTCTCACTGGCGCAGCTTGGGCGGCGTACCCTTGCCGTGCTGTTCGGCGCGGCTGGTGCGACCGCGGCCACCGCCATCGTCACCGGCGGACTGGTGACGCTGAGCTCCCCTGGAGCCACAGTTTCCAAGGCTCGGCCGCCGGCATGCACCTGGGTGGGCACGTCGTGGCCATGACCGCAGAACGCGATGTGTGAGATGAACATTGCCAAAAGTTGACCCGCGTCAGCTAACCGGGCGATGATCCCACAGTGTGAACCACAAGAACTCCCCTTTCGTACCCTAGCGAGTAGCGTTCCTAACGAAGTTATTCACTGCGGCTTGTGTCGGTGAGCCGTTGCCCTTTTGTAAGCGCCGGCATAGACTACGCAGATGACTACTCCCTATTCTGTCCCGAAAGACGAGCCCGCTTCTCAGCAAATAGATGACATAGTCAAGAAGCCAGGTGACTGGCGTGGCGAGAAGTTGTCCAAACTGCGTGCCATAATCAAGGAAGCGGACCCTTCCGTAATCGAGGAAGTGAAGTGGAAGAAGCCCTCTAGACCCGAAGGAGTCCCTGTATGGTCTCATGGGAAAATAGTATGCATCGGTGACGTGCTCAAGAACGCCGTCAGGCTGACTTTCCCCAAAGGTGGGCAGATGAATGACGCAAAGAAGCTTTTCAATGCACGCCTCGACAGTAACACCGTTCGTGCCATCGACTTCTATAAAGACGACCGTCTTGATGAGGCTGCACTAATGGCACTTATACTCGAAGCAGTAAAACTGAATGAATAAAACACCAAAATAATTCCCCAATACATGGCGTCGGGCATAGAGGTCGTCCCCGTACGTCTTCCACCGGTTACTGGCATGTGTACAAACTCGGCCCTCGCGGCCAGCTTCGAGGCTGCGATAGCCTGGGGCCAAAAGACCAGCTCGCTGGGTCGACCGCGCCGGACAGCACCTGGTTGTCCCAGTGACGCCCGGCTCATAGTCGCCGGATGACAACGAGTGGGGTGCGGTCAGGCACGAAGTTCTGCTTGCCCCCGCAGTGGATAATGAGAGGAAGGCATGTGCGCAATCAATTTGCCGACCGCGCATATACAAAACGTGTGACCTGCAATTGTTACATGCGTCTGCTGCAATCAAGGCGGCGGCCTGCGTCGCATTGCCAGAGGCCCCTCAGGGCACCGCTTAGCCACCGCACGACAGGTTGACTGAGAGCACTTCACACCTGGTGCCGGAGGGGTGTCGGACGGGGTGTCGGAGGGGGTGTCGGAGGGGCGACGCGGACGATCTGGTACCACAGGCGCCTGACGCTATCGGGCACCGGCCAACGGAAGGCTGGGTGAATGTCGCCGGCCGCGTGTGCACGTGCGCGCATTGATCGGTGCTTGTTGGTGGCCGAAGTACACCCGGGAAGCTAGATTCGCATGCATGCGTTTCGGGATCGATGTCGCCCAGCAACGGATGGCCTTCGACGACGTCGTCGATCGTGTGCGGTTCGGCGAGGAGCTCGGTTTCGACGGCGCATGGGGCTTTGATCACTTCGTCCCGATGTACGGCGACGGTCCAGGTGAGTGCTTCGAAGGCATGACCACACTCGCCGCCCTGGCCACTGCGACGACCAGGATACGACTTGGCCTGCTCGTAACCGGTGTTACCTACCGGCACCCCTCGGTCCTGGCCGCGCAGGCTATGACCGTCGACCACGCCAGCCACGGACGGTTGGAGCTCGCTCTCGGCGCGGCGTGGTTCGGAGCCGAACACGAACAGCTAGGGATCGAGTTCCCATCGACCGGCGAGCGCTTCGACCGGTTGGAGGACGCCCTCGAGATCATCATTCGTCTGTCTACGGGCGATGTCGTCTCTTATGACGGGCACCACTTCACGCTTACCGAGGCGAGGCTGCGACCGGTCCCGGTCCAGTACCCTCACCCGCCGATCTGGATCGGCGGGTCGGGGCCACGCCGCACCCTCCCGCTCGTGGCGCGCTACGCCGACGTCTGGCACACCCATGACAGTCCCGAGAACCTGGCCTTGCTATCGGCGCGCCTCGACAAACTAGCCGAGGAGGCCGGTAGGGATCCTGCCGCGATCGGCAGGGCATCGTCGCTGTCGCTGTCGGAGCCCGATTCCGTGGTGCGCGCGAATATTGAGGCCATGGCGGATGCGGGCTTCGGCTACCTCGTGTGTGGATGGCCTAGCGAGGGCAGGGGCCGTGTAGAGGCTTTCGCCGGCACAGTGATGGCTGATTACTCCGGTTAAGTGCGTCGTAGGGGTCGAGCTCGGTGCCCGGCACCGCCGGGTTGCCGATCGACCGGCGCTAGTGTGACCGACCGTTGCACGTCGGTTGCACGACGAACCCGAGTTACGACGACGCCGGGCACGCGGCTCCTGCGTTAGCTGCTCACGGATAGTGTCGGAGGACGGACGCGCTAGACGTGGTACCAAGCACCGGCGGTTGCCGGCGTGAGTGGCCGGCGGAGGGGAGACCTGAGTCGATGCTCGCGTCGAACGGCAGCATCGACGGCTCCGATCGTGCGGTCTGCGCTGGCCGACGTTGGCCGGATTGGCCGTCGGGGTGTGCTCCAAAGCTCGATGGCCTGAAGGAACCGAAAAACGGGCCCGCGCCAGGTTGGCCATCCTGATGGTGCGGCATCGCATCATGAACCACTTGGGGCCTCGCCGCGAAGTCCATGAGGGCAGCGACGTTCCCTAGCCCCAGTCTGGCCATCCGGGACCTGACCGAACCCGGTGTCGGGTCGCGGTGGCCGCGGACTGGGGCTACCGACTTGTCAGGTAGCAAAGCCTAGGCAGCCGCCACCGTCAGCCTTCGGTGCGCGGCTCGCGCGCGGTCCATGAGGACCGCAACCGTGGCAGTGAACAGCGCGGCTCCAATGGCGATGAGCGTGATCAGCCATCCGGCCATCCCGCCTGTGACAACCGTGTGGACAGCTGTCAGACCTGGTTGGGACACGGCCGACCGCCGTCCCACCGGGGACGGGGCTCCACCGTCGGCGTACGACCGGAAATTCACCATTAAGGCAAACGCCGGGGGAGAGAAGAGAGCAAAGCTCAACAAACTACTGGAGATTGCAAGAACGACGCTCGATGTGCGCCGGACGAAGTGGATGTGTTTCATGACGACCTCCTTGGCTGTGCGGAACGACTCTGTTTGGAATTATGAGCAGGCAGACCGAGGTTGCGCTATCCGATCATTTACGGATAGCCAGGGGGACCGGCCTGGCCTAACATGAGACGCTGAACACGGAGGTGCATCATGGTCAGTCGGGTTTCAGCGAGCGAACAGGACCTGCGGGCACTCGCCGGGGTCGTCTCTGAAGTACGTTCCGACTTGCCCGCTCAGGGGTTGCCGCTCTCGCTACTGAGCGACCTGAAGGACCAGATCCCCTGTGACTTCTTGTTGTGCCATGGGTACGACACCACCCGGCTGCAGTACTGGTTCACCCAGCAAATTCCCGAAGACGACGGAGATGGGGATCCAGGCGACGAGGACCTCTTCCGGGTCTTTTGGGAGCAGTACTGGGACTGCCAGGTTTGCAACTACCCTGACCGCACCGGAGACCTGCGCAGCATCGTGAAGGTTTCTGACTTCTACTCAGTCCGCCAATGGCATTCCACGGGGTTCTACAACGAAGTCATGAGGCCGCAGAGGCTCGATAACCACATACAAATCTGCCTGTCCGAGCCTCCCGGGCCCGACGCCGGACCAGGCCGGACCGTTCGGCTTTTCTTTCTCCGCGGGGACGGCCCTGACTTTTCGGAGCGCGACCGGGCGCTGCTCACCTTGCTGCGACCCCATCTCCAGCAGGCCTACCACGATGCTGAACGCCGACGGAGCCCCGTCCCCAAGCTCACCGCTCGCCAGTGGGACCTGTTGCACCTCATCGCCGGTGGGCGTAGCAATTTCCAGATCGCCCGCCAGCTTGGACTGTCGGAGGGAACCGTGCGCACTCACCTGGAGAACATCTACGCCAGGTTGAATGTGTCCAACCGCACCGCCGCTGTGGTTCGCGCCTTCCCTGACAGGGTTGCCTAAGCAGGTACTCGAGCGCTGGGGGCCTGGAGACTGACCGGGCGATGGCGTGCGCGATGCAGCGCCCCTGCGTGTGACGGGACTTCCTCAGTGTTTATGCAGCTCGGAGACGTTGTCGGAGGACCAATGCGCTCGTTCTGGTACCAAACACTGGCGGCTGCCGGGACGAGTGGCCCGAGGCGGGCGGACCGGAGCCCGAAGTTTACGTCGGACGGCCGACATCGAAGGTCCGTACGCGATCGATCCGTGGAAAAGACCTGCCTTGGTAGCATGCCGACCCGCTTCGTCGCCCGGGGCTCATCCCGTCAAGCTGAGGCCGCTGGTGGTGCTGGCACGAGCCTGATCATTGGAGCTTGCCACCTTGTCGGGGACACCGGCGAGGTGAAAACTGGACTATGCATTGACCGATCTGAGTTCGTATTGATCATGGGAGGCTCGTAGGTGGAAAAGACCTACCTCGGTGGTACCGACAGGTGAGCAGGGTCTTTCGGGCCTCGTGGTACCACTTCAGGGCAACCTTCCGGCACGAGTGGGGCTCGTACCTCACGATTGTGCTGCTCCTCGGCCTGGTCGGCGGGCTGGCGATGGGCTCGCTGGCGGCAGCACGGCGGACCCAGTCCTCCTACTCCGCCTTGTTAGAAACCACTAACCCGTCCCAGATTGTCGTGGCCACAGCGATCGCCAGCCCCACCATCGGCAACGGGCAGGGGTACAACCCGGCCATCGTCCGAGAGATTGCCGCAAGTCCCCGCACGTCACGGCCGTGGCGAGTGCGACGGGGATCAACGCCGAGCCGCTCAGCTCGGCAGGCGCCCCCATCGGCAAAGGCCCGTACACGGTACAGGCAGGAACCAGCCAGGGAAGCGTCGGCGGCGAGTACTTCCTGATAGACCGCCTCGCCATCAGTGCGGGCCGGGCGGCTGATCCCGCACGGGTGGACGAGTTCATGACCTCGTCGACTGCCGCAGCGGCCTTCGGCTTTCACGTCGGCGAGATCGTCCCGATGGGGTTTTACACCAACAGCCAGACCGACTTGCCCGGGTTCGGGACAGCGACGGTGAAGCCCTATCGGCGGATCGACATGCGGATTACTGGCATAGGCCTGCCGATAACGGAGATCGTTACCGACGACGTCGATGCCGGTGGCGCTCTGGGCTATTTCACGCCAGCCCTGACCCAAGAGCTGCTCAGGTGCTGCGTCAACTACACCGAGACCGCCATCAAGGTGGCCAACCCGGACCAGGTTGCCGGGCTGGAAGACGACATCACGAGAGCGGCACCGGGCGGCATGCCTCCCGGCTTCAATGCCACTGCAGCAAGACGACGAAGGCAAGGTCGAGCGAGCGATCAAGCCGCTCTCGATCGCACTCGGGGTCTTTGGGGGGATCACCGCCTTGGCGGCCCTGTTGATCGCAGTGCAGGTCATTGGGCGACATTTGCGCCGGCGTAGGCAGGAATCGGAAGTGCTGCGATCACTGGGTGCCGACCCAACGACCCTCGCTACCGACGCCCTCATCGGCGTTGTTGGCGCCGTCGCCGTGGGGTCGCTTCTGGCCGTTGGCGTGGCGGTTGCTCTTTCGCCGATCAGTCCGCTCGGCCCGATCCGGCCCTTCTACCCGACCCCCGGGATCTCTTTCGACTGGACCGTTCTCGGCGGTGGGTTCGGGGTCATTTTCGTCGGTCTTGCTCTTGCCGCCATAGGGCTCGCCATTCGCAATTCGCCCGAGCGGGTGGCCCGCCGTCAGCAGTTTGCAGCCAGGAGCTCGGCTCTGCTGCGCAGCGACGCAATGTTGGATCTGCCAGCTCCAGCGGCGATCGGCCTCCGATTTGCCCTCCAGGCCGGGAAGCGAGATCGACACCGTGCCGATGCGATCGGCGATCGTAGGCGCCGCGTTGGCTGTGATCGTACTGATTGCCACGGTCACCTTCGGTGCCAGTTTGGACCATCTCGTTTCGACCCCTCGCCTCTACGGATGGAACTGGAGCTACGCCCTCTCGGGTGGGGACGGCGGCGGGGGCGGGGACATCCCGGCGCAACAGGCAGCCACGCTGCTGGCCCACGACCACTACCTGTCGGCATACTCGGGCGTCTACTTTGTCAATCTCATCGTCGACGGCCAGGACATCCCGGTGATCGGCACGAGCCCGGGCGCCAGGGTCCAGCCCCCGCTGCTGCACGGCCACGATCTCCAACAATCTGACGAGATAGTCGTGGGTGCACTGACCTTGGCGTCGCTGCACAAAAGGCTCGGCGATACGGTCACCGTTGGGAGCGGAGCGGGCGGGTCGCACCTCCTTCGCATCGTGGGCGTGGCCACGATGCCCGCGATTGGCGGCAGCGGCGTGCTGCATCTCGAAATGGGCACGGGTGCCGTAGTCTCTAGTTCGCTTATCCCGGCAATAGAACGCAACCCGTTCAACGACCCCGAGACTGGCCCACAGGCCTATTTCGTCGACGTTCGTCCGGGGGTCAACCCGCTGGAGGCCCGGCGTTCGCTGGAGGAGATGACCGCTCCCCTCAGTAACGCCTACAACTTCGGCGTGGTCGTCCAGTCGGTGCTCCGTCCGGCCGAGATCGTGGATTACCGGTCGATGGGGACCACGCCGGCCATCTTGGGAGCCTCTCTCGGAGCGGCAGCCCTCGCTGCTCTGGGCCTCACGCTCCTTGCCTCGGTGCGTCGTCGACGCCGGGACCTGGCAGTACTCAAAATCCTCGGCTTCACCCGCTCCCAGTTGAGGGCCGTCGTTGCCTGGCAGTCGAACGTGGCCGTGGCTATCGGGACGGTCGTGGGTATCCCGGTCGGCATTATCATCGGTCGGACGCTTTGGGACCTCTTTGCCCAAGAGATCAATGCAGTCCCCTCCCCGGCTGTCCCGGTTGTCCCGATAGTCCTGATCGCACTCGGTTCTCTGCTGCTGGCCAATGTCGTGGCCGCCGTTCCGGGGCGTATTGCTGCCCGGACTCCAGCGGCGCTGGTTTTGCGAACCGAATGAAGTCATCGCATTCTTCTCGCCACCTCCTGCCCCGAGGAGGGCTCGTGCCCTGGCCAGGCTGAGGCGCCAGCTGCTCAGCGTTAGGCTTCTGTCGTGAGCGACGGGACGGGGGAATGGTCGCACCCGAACTCCTGGTTTCGACGCCGGCGCCCGGGCCCTGGGCGATGGAAGCGGGCGCGGCGTGCCCTGGCGATCGCAGGAGTGACGGTGGCTGCCGGGGTGCCGTCAGCACAGGCCGCGCCCAGGGCAATTGCCAGAGTCCCGGCCCCTGCCTTGCTCTTTACGACATTGTCGGTATCACCGCACCGGGCCCTGGTCGATGGCCAACTGGTGAGGGTGCTCATCTCGGGAGGTTCCTACGGCACGACCTACGCCGTCGCCGAATGCGACCCGAAGGCCGTCCTGTTGCTGCCTGAACCTTCCTCATCGCTGCAGGACGGCTGTGACAGCCGCAATACCACAGTCGTGACCATCGGGGCGGACGGCTCAGCCTCTGTGTCTGTCCATCTAGCCGCGGTTCTCACCACCTCCCTGGGAGCGGCGGACTGCCGAAAACAGAAGTGTTTCCTGGCCATCTTCGCGCTGCATTCCACCGGGGGAGGCCAGTTCGCGGTGCAGGGCCTGAGCTTCTCGGCAAAAGCTTGTGGGGCTCCGGGTTCGTGCGCGACCCCGGCCGATGCCTGGGCCCTGTCGCTCGGGCCTCCGCCCTCCGCCGGCCAGCGGACTGCGGGGCCCCGCCGCCAACTAGCACCGCCGCCAATAGCGCAGGCAATCTGATCAAGGTGGGGAAGCCCTTGGTCGTAGCGCTCGAACCCACCCTCGCCGGCAACCTAACCACGAAGGGTTCGGTTACGGGGCCCTTCTACGGCGGGGGATTGGCGGGCTCAGGCACAAGCACCCCTTCCAGCTCCCCCTCGACGAGCACTTCAACGCCGCCGAGCCCTTCAACTTCTTCGAGCACCTCCACCTCGTCCGGCACCTCCACGACCGCCATTGCCTCGGCCACGAGCACCACGCCGGCCTCCTCGTCCACTTTGACGACGTCGGCCCCACTGGG
>CAWAYZ010000006.1:0-92612 GCA_963786345.1 uncultured Acidimicrobiaceae bacterium
CGCCACCGTGTGGCGACGTAGGCCAGAAGGCCGAGCAGGGCCGCTAGGGAGATGGCCAGCCCGACGTAGTCGGCGAGGTCACGCTGGAACGTCACCTCCAGCCGGTGCGGCCCGGCCGGGAGGGATACCTGCAGCAACCCTTCGGGCGACTCCGTCAACGGCACGGCTTTCCCGTCGATCGACGCGTGCCACTTCGGTGACCATGCGATCGCAAGACTTGCTTGCGTCGCAACGGCTGCGTCGACTTCTATCACGTCATGTTGTGGCCCGCCGGCGACAAGCTTGGCCGAAAGCGTCGCCTGGGCCGTTATCAGCGCGGCCGGTGCCGGTTGGCCAGTACTTGGCAAGACCGCGAATATTGCGATCGGTGGAGACTACCAAACCTCATGGAAGCGAGGAGACGAAGCAAGCACTCTGGCCGACTGGACCGTAATAGTGACCACGTCGGTCACACCGACCTGGGCAAGGTCGTCGGCCCTCTCGGTGGGGCTCTGGCTAGCGAGGTTGTACACCACGTTCGACATACCAACGGCCTGAGCCGACTCGATATTGAAGGTGTCGAGCGTGTTGCGCTGTGAAGCCCACGCAAACCAATCGTCGGGGACCGGGACGCCGGTAGAATTATCGACCGACTGCTCCGAGGCGAAGCGAGCGGTCGGAGGGACGAGGGATTTTAGGAGCTGAGCCGCTTTGAACATCTGCGGTATCGCCTCAGGGGTCTGCTGCGCCTGTTGACGCTCGTTGCCGATCGGGACGACCACTAAAGACCGCGGCCACAGCGACCGCCAGCACGTCTCCCAATGGGAGGTTCTTCGTGGCCCTCGCAATGAGCGCCGCCAGGGGGAAGGTCGCCAGTATTCCCGCATAACCCAACCCGCGGTTGGTTAGCTGGTAGGTGAGGATGTTCGTCGACCAGTAATGAAGCGATGCGTTCCCGACTATGAGGAGCATGATCGGGGCAGCGACCACCGCAAGTGCGAATGGTCTCCCCTTCCACATGCGGAAGATGCCATGAGGCCGCGCCGGCGAGAAGGAAGGGGGCCATTCCTGGGCGCAGCAGGATGTTCCCCTGCCAGAAATCCCGAGCAGGAGCTGGCCGAAAGGATCCGTCATCCACACGGAGGCCGGCCCACGAATGTTATCGTGAACAGCGAGCGGTACAAGCACGGCCGCGCTGAGAGCGAAGCCGAGGCCCGTCGCGACAAATACCCTGCTAATTGCAGGCCGATACACGCTCAGAGACGCCCGGTAGGAGGACCACGAACGCTGGTAAGGCGTGTCAGCTAAGGGCTCTACCAGGGCACGCATGGTTCGCACACCCATGATTGGTACGCCCGCCGATGCTTCGGACGCGAGCTGGGCTTTCGCTATCTTTACGGCGCGTGCATAGAACGTCGTGGCGTTGGGCAGGTGCAACCCGATAAACCACAGCGGGATGATGATGACCAGCATGACGCCCAGCTCCATCACCGAGATGCCGTGCGTCAAGCACAGCACGGCCAGGCTGGCACCGGTGAACACGACCCAACGAACCTGTTTCTCGCGGATCACCCTCATGAACCCGCCTACTGTGAGGAAAAAGAACAGGGCGCCAAAACCGTTGGTGATCAACCCGTTGCCGAACATGCCCGACAGCCCGGCACCGCCGTAGGGACTGTTGATGAGCAGGCTCACTATGCCGGCGAGGCCGGCCGAGCGCCGGTTCAGGCCGAAAGAGCGGGCAGTGAAGGCGACGATCAGCGGGAGGACCGCGAAAGAGCCGACCGCTATCACTTTTATGGCGCCGGTGAACGAGAGCGTGTCGAAGGTAAGGAGGCGTGTTAGGTACACCGCCCAAGACAAACCTGGGCCATCGAAAAGGAACTCCTCGTAGCCGACGATGAAACTGGGGTCCCAGCCGTCCACCAAGCCGTGGTTGATGATATGGCCTGACGCGAATTGGGCACGCACGATGTGCGCCAGGGTGTCGTTGCCACCCGGAGGTCTTGCGCCCCAGTCCGGTGCTGTCATCCAGAGGGCGATCATGAGGCCCACGATGGGGCCGGCAACCATCAGGGGCCACCCGTCCGGAGCGGCCGCTCGCTTGTACAAGCCCCGGGCCATTCGGACGGCCGGCACCGATGACCAGTAACTGCCCGGGTCTGCGGTTGCCAACACGTGGCGCGCCGAAGTAACCAACGCGTCGGGCACGTGCCAGGGAGGCGCATCAACCCGACAGGGTAGTTTCTGACCAGGGCTGGCCCATCGCAGGACGGTATTTACCGGTACTTACTCGAGCGGGCTAACAGCGCTCGGTGGCCAGCCGAGCGCTCGGGGTGTTGGGCGCCACTCAGCAGGGAGGTTCAGCGTTCGGCGTAGTCCGGTTCGTTGAAGGGCCACACCCGGGCAAGCCATTCACACACGAACGCATAAAGCGGCTTATCGAGATCGGCGTGATCGGCTGTCACCCAGGAACGGACGTCGACGTCGTAGCCGGGGCGGCGCGGCGGGTACAGGTACACGCAGCCGACCACCTCGCCCGTCGCGGGATCGAGCACCGTATAGGTGAAGCCAGTCCGTTTCGAGAAGTCCTCGGCGTGGCACGCCAAGTCCGTCTCGTTCTCCTCGAGAGAAAAGGGCCTGTCCGGCCACGGGCGACCGGCGAACCCGGGCGTCGCCCTTATATGGGCGATGCTCGAGGTCCAGGCTGCTAGGTCCGCAGCGTTGTGCTGGGGCCCAGTGGCTCCAGGACGAAAAGTGCCGTGGCGGCCCCTGGCGGGACCGCGAAGTCGGGACGGACCAGAGCCATCGAATAGGACTCTCCCCTTTTCGCTCCAGGTCTTAGTCGACGTCGCTCAGCCGCCCCTTGCCCGGTGCCCGGGGCCACGTCGTGCAAGTGGTGTACAGCATCGTGGAGCATGTAGCGCGACAAGGAATCGACTGTGAAGGTCGCGCCGTCGCTGCGCCGTCCGGGCCGAAACCAACCGTCCATGCCTACTTGGTCGAAGCGGTCGGCCAGGGCACCTCCCGCCCTCTCGAGCTCGTCCGCGACCCTCCCGGGTTGCTGTTCGCCGTAACGGCCAGCCAGGGCGGTGTCGTCCTGGTCCCAGTTCTCGAAGAGCGGGTCATCTTCTTGGAGCATCCGCATTAGCCGGACGTCGAAGATCCTGAACACGTCGCGCACGTGGCAGCCGTACTCGAGCGTCGACCACGTCGCAGGCCTCCGGCGTGCCAGCGCGTCCTGTCGCATGAGGAGGGGCCGCCAGGCTGCACTCCTTTGGCGCAGCTCCCCGGAGACGCCCCGGCATGGGAAGTTCGAGGCGTCGAAACCGCACTCCGGGCATGGCCGCGAAAGGACCCACGTCCAGTTCTTCGTGTCCGGGATGATCGTCACCGGGCCGATGCTACGACGTCTCCCTCCCAGGGCGCAGGCCTACAAGTGAACGGTTGTTAGGCTGGCCAACCTGTCAAGAGGAGAGGTCATGGCAACTGGTCCAAACGCAGGCGGTCCACACGCACGAGTGCTTGCGGACAGCAACAAGATACCGCTGCTCGGGCTGGGCGTCTGGCAGGTGCCCGATGGCCCCGAGTGCGTCAACACCGTCCGCTCGGCGCTCGATCTCGGTACCACCACATCGACACGGCCCAGGCGTACGGCAACGAGGAAAGTGTCGGGCGGGCGCTCGCGGAAAGCGGCGTGGCCCGTGAAAAAGTTTTCGTCACCACAAAGTTCAACCCCGGTGGAAAAAAGCCCGACGTCGAGGCTGAGCGGAGCCTCAAGCGGCTCGGCCTCGATTATGTCGACCTCTATATCATCCACTGGCCCCAAGGCGGTCCGACGTGGGCATGGCCGGGAATGGAGCGCGCCCGCGAGCTCGGGTACGCGCGCTCCATTGGGGTTTCGAACTTCAACGTGGACGAGCTAGAGAAGCTATTCGCGGTCCCGACCATCTATCCAGTCGTGGACCAGGTCAAGTTCAGCGTTTTCGACTACCGCCGTGGGCTGCTCAACACGGCTGAGGCCCGCAACGTCGCCCTCGAGGCTTACAGCCCGCTCGGGACGGGGAGCTACCTCTCCGATGAAACCGTAACCCGCATTGCTCAGAGCTGCGGGCGTACACCGGCTCGGGTACTCCTTCGGTGGTGCGTCCAACACGGGCTGCCAGTTCTCGCTAAATCGACTCACCGTGAGCGCCTTGCCGAGAACGCCCAGATTTTCGACTTCACGCTTTCCGAGGCGGACATGGCTGATCTCGACACGCTGAACACCACGGGCCGCACCGATCGGGCTGTCGAAAATAAGTGGTGGTGAGCTCCGGGTTCGTCCGCGACCCCGGCCGATGCCTGGGCCCTGTCGCTCGGGCCTCCGCCCTCCGCCGGCCAGCGGACTGCGGGGCCCCGCCGCCAACTAGCACCGCCGCCAATAGCGCAGGCAATCTGATCAAGGTGGGGAAGCCCTTGGTCGTAGCGCTCGAACCCACCCTCGCCGGCAACCTAACCACGAAGGGTTCGGTTACGGGGCCCTTCTACGGCGGGGGATTGGCGGGCTCAGGCACAAGCACCCCTTCCAGCTCCCCCTCGACGAGCACTTCAACGCCGCCGAGCCCTTCAACTTCTTCGAGCACCTCCACCTCGTCCGGCACCTCCACGACCGCCATTGCCTCGGCCACGAGCACCACGCCGGCCTCCTCGTCCACTTTGACGACGTCGGCCCCACTGGGACAAGGTGAAGGACTGTTGCGACTGGCCCTGGCGGCGCCCGGCACGTCGTGGGGGCCCGGGACGCCCAGCTCCACGGTGGTGGACGCTGACTTGACCGACCTGAGCACCCACCAGGTAGTGGGGACGCAGCAATTCGTGCTGTTCTGGGGAACTTCGCCATTTGTCTACGCCGGTTTCACGGGCCCGGTCCGCCTTTCGGACCGCTACTCGGTCAAGATCTCGGTGGAGCCGACGGCGGCCCTGCGCGGCCTGTCCCAATCCGGCCCGCTGCCACCTCAGGCGGTCCTGCTGGCCAGCGCGCTGGAAGAGGTGAGCCCCACCAACCCCCAGTACCTCGCCTACACGTACGCCCCCGTGTTGTACGGCCGGTCTACCTCCGCCCTCCATGACGTCCCCATGCTGATCTACGCCGCCGTCTCCCCGGCAAGCGGCGGTGCCCACGTCTTGAGCTACGTCGTGGTCTTCAGCCACGAGGACGGCGGGACCGGGTACCTGCCGTTCCTGGAATGGGGCACCTGGGGGCGGATGACCGACATAGACAACGCCATCTCGTTCACCGTGAGCGCGGCAGGCTCGGTTTCTGGGGCACAGTACCTCTGGGGTGGGGAGCCAATCGGGTTCCCCGATAGCCAGACGTCGCCCCGGGAGGTCGACAGGCCCTTCACCGGCGTTTGGTGGGGCAAACACCCCGTCCTGCGGGACGCCACCGGCAACAACTACTTCGCTGACTTTGGGACGACCCCGTTCAGGTTCCAGCTCGCCCCGGTCGCCGCGCCTGCACCCGGTGAGGCCCGCGAGGCGGCGATGGACGCCAACCCGTTCACTTACGCGGTGATGGCCGACGAAGTGGCCCGCTGGTACACAGACCTCTCGACGAGCCCTAGTTCCCCTGACCCCGGCCAAGCCGAGCAGTACGCCATAGTGGACATGGACACCGCGGGCCGTGGGGTGTCCTCGGTTGCCGTCGACGTGCGCCTCTCGGGCTCGGACCAGTGGTTCCGCAGCGACCTGGGGTGGGGCTACCCACTTGTCGGCACCGGCCACGTCCGCACCGTGGTCAAGCTGCCGGTGGGGTGGGGGTCGACCAGCATCACCGGTCTACAGCTAGCCGTCGAGCCTCCCTCGGCTGCGTCCACTTTGACGGTGCGCTTCGTCCACATTGAACGGTTTACGGGAACACAGGTGCTGCAGATCCCCGTCCCGAACGCCTCCGTGGTGCCTGAGGCGCTCGCCGTGACTTCGTCATAGACCGGTCACCGTTCGCCGATGGGCCAGAACTAGCCGTGAAAGCTGGTAGTGCTAGACATCAGATGATGACCACCAAAGAGCCATATTGCAAGAGCGCGCTTAACGCGCACAACGAAGCCGAGCGGGCCTAAGTATTCCTGACCGCCCGGGGGTGACGAGACAGAACAAAACTTCCGCCTATGCGGCAATCGAAGTGGCCGAGCGCACTGGCGATCCTCGCTCACGTGGTGCCGCGCCTCATTCAGAGCCGCGTTCGTCACGGAACGCCCAAGTATTTTGCACTAAATCGCCACGGTGGCCGTGAACGGGATACTCAACTCGCGCCGAGTGGCCCCACTCCAAGATCACGCTCTGACCTTGGGTGAGGAGCTCCTTGTTGGGATCGGATGTCTCGGTTGAGACGGGCCTCGACGAACAACTACGAGCACAGCGACGTCGTTCGGCGGTGGTGGACGAAACGCCGATCGAGGTGCCGACCGAGATGGACCATGAAGTCACTGTCCCAGCGTCCTCGGCCGGGAGCGTTTTGCGAGCTCCAATGCTGCGCGGCATGCCACGGCACAAGGAGGTCCGCTCGGATCAGACGACTACCGGGGCTCGTTTGCCGCGATTTGGCCTCAGCGCGGCCTGCAGCCGGTTGTGTTGGGGATCGGGGCAACCCGCCCGAGGCGATCGGCGCTGGGCTCGGTGAACCAGATCGAGGTGCAGTCGGGGCCGACGGTAACCCCCGCCGGGCCCAGGTTGGAGGTGTGCGCTCGGTAGAGAGTGATCCTGCCGGTGCTGGGGTCGATGCTGGCGACCCCGGTGTCCTCGGTGAACCACAGGTTGCCGTCTGGCCCGTACACGATGCTTTCTGGCCCATCGGCAGCGATGGGCAGGGGGTGCAGCGTAATCTTCCCCCCTGCGGTGATGCTGGCGACCTGGTTGGCGGTGGTCTCGGTGAACCACATCGTGTCATCCGTGCCTTCGGTGATGCCGAGCGGGGTAGGGTTCTGGTTGGAGTCGGGCACAGTGAACTTCTCCAGCAGGGTGCCCGAGGTGCTCATGACGCCGATAGCGCTGGAGCCCTGCTCGGTGAACCAGATGTCGTTGCCCGGGCCGACGGCAATGGTGTCGGCTGAGGTGACAGAGGAACCCACCCCCGGAGCAAGGCGGTCCCCGGCTGGGAGGGAGAACTCGTGGATGGCCGGGCTGGCCGCTCTCGGGGTGATCTCGCCGATGCGGTCGACCGCCGTCTCGGTGAACCAGAGGTTGCCGTTGGGGCCCACCGTGATGGCGTCGAGCCCCGGGACCGAACTGGCCGAGGCCGGCACCGGGTAGGAGCTGTACGCACCGGAGGTCGTGATGCGCCCGACGCTCGCCTGGAAGTAGGACCTCCCGTCTCGGGGGTTGCCGCCGTTGCTCTGGGTGAACCAGAGCGCTCCGTCGGCCCGGCCACGATGCCGGTGGGGGCGACGGCGTTGGCGGAGACCTCGCAGCCGACCGCTGGAGTCGAAGACGAGCAAGGCAGGGCTTCCAGGCGACTGGGAGAGAACTTGTACACCCCGGAGACCTCGTCGGTGTACCAGAGGTTGCCGTCGGGGCCCACCGTGACCTCTTGGGGGAACGCCCCAGGGCCCGCGGTGGGGCCCACCCCTGCCGGGTGCCCGCTGAGTACCGGCCGGGTCGCCACCGTCGGCGTGGTCGTCGATGTGGTCGGCGGCGGGCCACCGACCTGGACCTGAAGGTCCTTGAACGCGAGCGTTATCTGGACGGACTGGTCACCGCCTCCGCTCTGCAACAGGTGCACTTTGATGAAAGGGTCGGTGAACTCGTAATTAACATCAGTGCCGACGTTGTTGAGGCTCACAGAACCGCTGGCGTAGACAGCGGAACCGAGAGTATTTTCAAGGACTTCAGCAGCGCTGGTCGAATCAACGCTCATGGTTGCTGTCGCCTCCGTCACAACAGGGCCGGCGCTTGCCTCGGGCGGTGCCTCCGGGGAGGGCACCCCGATTGCCAGTGAAAAACCGGTCAACGCCTCGTCGGTCACCGCGCCGCCGCGAGCCGTCAGCGATAGCTCGCCGATCAACGGACTGCTGGCTGCAGCCAGATGGGAAAGTACCGGGCTCGCTGCGGAGATGCACACCGCCGCCACGGAGAAGGCCGCCGTCTTGGCAAATATCCCGTAGACATGGCCAATACACCTGCGCGTATGCGGCGAAGAGATCACCTTGGCGCCTCGCGGAGCTCGAACGTTGTTAGCTACCTGCCGCTTTGCCAATAGTGTACGTCACCGGTGGGCTGTCTAGGGAAACGTAGTCCACCTCGAGCTGCTGATATGCGAAGGTGACCTGGACCGAGTCGCCGCTGGAGCCGTCCTGCAACAAATAGCTCGTGAAGATCGCTTTGGTGAACTTGTACGAAAAGACCAACGCACTCCGGCCGCTGTTATAAAAGTCAACCTCGACAGACAATTTGCTCGCACGGGTGACCGAGGTCAACAGCTGGACTGAAGCCCGGTTTATCGCCATTGACGCCGTGGCGGAGCTGCTGGCCGGCGTTGCGGGCTTGCCGCCCGACCCCGGAGCGGCTGCCGCGGTGGACAACGAGAAACCGCTCAGCTCCTCCCTCGTGACGGTTGTGGCTGTGCTCTTGCTTTCCCCGGCAGTGCCGCTCGGCAGGACTAGATAGACCACGAACGGGTTGCTCGCGGCGTCCACGGTGGCCGCCTTTGCCACCGACGGGCCCATCACTACCAAGCCCAATGCCACGGTGAGGCCGGCCACAACCACGCCAAGTCCGAGCGGAGCCCGAGGGCCTCGATTGGGATGGTGAGAAGCTGTCGACATCAAGCCTCCTTGTCCGGCGCGGAACACGCCGACACTAACCTGGCCCGAGGCGTTGAGCCCACCCAACTCGGTCCAGCTTGGACCTCGATGGTCCATCCTGGGAAGGGGTTGTTACCCCGCGTGCAGCAAAGTGTAACATTCGCCGTTCCTTAGCGACGGATTGGAATAGCTAAGTTCGGGAGGGCTGGTTAAACAGGAAAGACGTGGGCCGCTCGGCGTATTGTAACCTCGGTCTGACAGCAGACCCGCGTTGTAGAAGTCTGGCAAACCACCGCCTCGCAGTGGCACTGACGCTACGGCGGCCACGGGCCTCGACCAGACGGGCAGCGGAGAAGCGCGTGCGCTCCGCGTTCTGGCGCACTCGGGCCACGGTCGCAGCGTCGAAACCGATTTTCGACGCTACCAAGCAGCACGCGTAAACAGCCTGGTCATCGCACGTGTGGCTGCTGGGCCGGCTGCAGCTGGCGACTCGGTTTCACGACGTTGAGATGTCGCGGCCCGTCTTTCGTCGACACCGTCCTCACCCCGTGAGCAGGAAGAACACACCAAATCGTTGTTTTCCTGCTCCGGTAATGCCGCTGCCCGAAGAAGTACTTTGTGGGTTCGTTTTCGGGACTTTCCTCTTCTTTAGGGTGTACCGTTATATGTTCTTTGGGGTCAACGGCCATCGTGTTGCCGGCCTTCCGGTCGGGGAGCAGGTGGAACGGGTCAAAGCCAGGTTTCAGCTCGATCGGCTGCGCCCACGTTCCCGTACTGAGGTGTATCGGCGAACACTCGTCCGATCCTGAAGCCCGGTGACAGGAGTCGCGGAGCCCCCCTCAGGGTGCTGGCTAGCAGAGGATTCGGTCCAGCCTGCGGGACGACGACCCGGAGCGCTCGGCTCGGCCAGGGCCATAATCGCCAGTCGGAGATCGTGGGCATCTCCCCTCCGACACCGTCTCAGAGCTCCAGCACCGCCGCTTTACCACCTGGGTGGAACTGCATAAACACGGACGAAGTCGCGTCACACGCTGGGGCGCTGTAACGCGCACGCCATCGCCCGGTCAGTCACCAGCCCCCAGCGTTGGAGTACCTGCTTAGGTAACGCGGTCAGGAAAGGCGCGAACCACAGCCGCTGTGCGGTTCGAGACCTGCAATCGGCTGCAGATATTCTCCAGGTGCGTCCGCACGGTTCCCTCGGATAGGCCGAGCTGGCGAGCGATCTGCGTATTGGTGCGCCCGCCGGCGATCAGGTGCAAAAGGTCCGATTGGCGAGGGGCGAGCTCGGGGACTGGCCTCCGCCGCCGTTCAGCATCGTGGTAGGCCTGCTGGAGATTCGGCCGTAGCAAGGTGAGCAGCGCCCGGTCCCGCTCTGAGAAGTCAAGGCCAGGTTCGCGCAGAAATAAGAGCCGGACCGTCCGGCCCGGTCCGGCATCGGGCCCCGGGGCCGTGGACAGGCACAGCTGCATGCGGTTCTCGAATCCCTGCAGCCGCATGACGTCGCGGTACATATCCGTGGAATGCCATTGGCGGACTGAGTAGAAGTCATCAACCTTCACGATGCTGCGCAGGTCTCCGCTGCGGTCAGGGTAGCTGAAGACCTGGCAGTCCCAGTACTGCTCCCACATAACGCGGCATAGGTCACTGTTGTTTAGATCCTCATCCCCTTCTTCTTCTGGGATGTGCTGGCCGAACCAGTACCGCCGCAGGGAGCTGTCGTAGGCATGGCACAGCAAAGAGTCGCACTCCGGCACCTGAAAAGTCGGTCAGCCCAGTCCGCGGCCACCGCGACCTGACCGCCAGGGTCCGGTCAGGTCCCGGATGGCCCGACTGGGGCCATGTCAGCGATCGATCGGGGTGAGACCTTCGTGAGCATCTTGGCCTTTCAAATGAGGTGATGGTCTTCTTTAGGTCCTGGTGGGAAGGTCGTTGGGCGATTGGGCGTCAGTAGGGACCAGGCTCTAGAAGAAAAGGACGGGCCACGCTTGGCGGGTGCCATGCCGGTCCCCGGTCTATGCGCCAGCGGTCTAGGACCCAGCTTGGGCGTTGTTCGCTGGCGGCCCGTCCAGGCTGACGACATCGGTGAAGTAGCGGCTCATGATCGCGCCCACAGCCGCGGGGTCGGGCGGCCCGGGGGGCAGCTGGGCCAGCTCGCGGAAGTAGGCGATGTACAGGTCGGGGGTTACGGTACAGAGCATCTCCACCGGCTCCTCGCCCGGGTTGCTGAACGTGTGGGGTGTGCCGGGCGGGACGGTCACCACTGTGCCGGGGCGAGCGTCGACCTGCTTGCCGGCTGAGACGAAGCGCGGGTTGCCTGACACGACGTAGAAGGTCTCGTCGTGGCGATGGTGGACGTGCTGGGGGGGCCCGGCCATCCCGGGCGGAATGCTCACCTGCACCAGCCCGAGGCGATGGTCGGTGTTCGTGCCATCCTCGAGGACGCGGATCATCATCGGCCCTCGGATGGTCTCGGCGGTGGCGAGGTCAACCACGGAAATGGTCATCGCTGGCCCCCGACGATGGCATTTCGCAGCTCGATGACCTTTACACTCGCCCCGTCAGCCAAGTGAGGTTTGATGGCGGCATTGAAGAACGCCTCGTGGTCAGCGGCGCAGTCCCAGATCTCGGTGACCACGAAGCCACCTTCCACCGGGTAAGCACCATGGGCACGGAACCCGGGGGCGGTGGCCAGGTGTGGAGCGAGGCCCGCCGACATCTGCTCGTAGACGCTGATGTCGAGGGGGACGGTGGTAGTGACAAGGGCTGGCATGACGGTCCTTTCGGTTGGGGTGTTGTGGCGACGAATGTCGTGTGATGCGACACCTGTCGCACTATAGTAAAACCATGAGCGCTTCCCGTCAAGAGCCTGACCGTTCCCAGCAGAAGGCCCGCACGCGAGCGGCAGTGGTCAACGCCGCCGCGGACATGCTGCGCCGGGGCCACCAACCGACCGTGGCCGAGGCCGCCGAGGCAGCTGGGGTGCACCGGGCGACGGCGTACCGCTACTTCCCCACAGCGGCATCGCTCCTCGCCGACGCCTCCCTCACCGCCGGTATGCCGGACATCGATGAGAGCCTTAGAGACGTGCCTCGCGACGACCCCATAGCGGTGATGGATGCTGGCGTACGGGCGGTGTCCCGGTACATGTTCAACGAGGAAGCGATCTTCCGCAACATCGTCCGGGTCACCGTCGACCGCTGGTTCGAGGCAGCCAAGCAGCGAGACCCGGACCCGGTGGCGGTCCGAGAGACCCGTCGGTTCCTCTACATCGACAGGGCCTTGGAGCCTCTCGCCGGCTCGTTGAGCCCCGACGCTTTACATCTTCTCCGTAACACGTTGGCCCTTGCGTACGGCGCCGAGGCGCTGATCGTCACTCGCGACGTGTGCCGGCTGGGCGCTGAGGAGGCCACGGAGGTGATGCGCTGGGCAGCCAAGTCCCTCATCCGGGAGGCGATGGCCGCGGCCGAACCCGTAAGACCGGCCTCCCGCTCGCCAAAGTCGCGTGAACGGCGCCCACCGTCTAGGAGGGTCCTGAAGTAGCCGCTTGAGAGATTGTTCCGAGGAGGGCGAGCGGTCGGGTCGGTGTGCCGGAAACCCGGTTCTCCTTTTGTTTCCTGCTCAGCTTGCCGCTTTCGACCCCGTGGCCCCCGTCCCTTGGGCTCTTTTTGGCCCTTTCGGCAGCGAGCGTGGCTGGGGGGCGGGGCGAGAGAGGGCAAGGGTGCTGAGGAAATGCCCTCTGTCAGGGGCCGGCAGCCCAGGCAGCGCCGTTCCAATGGACGCCGAGCACTGCCAGGCGGGCGAAGTTGACAGCGGCGGCTCGGGCCACCACGTCTGTGGCGACCCTGGCCGCCCCACGGGCACGCGCCTTGCGGCCACCCCAGGGCTTGCGGACCATATGGCCGATCTTGCGCTCCACCTTTGGCCGTGTGCGCTTGTAGGCGCCTTGCCACTCAGGCGAAGCCTGGTCGGCTTTGTGCTCCTGGAGCACCTCTTCGTGGCGGTGGACGGTGACGGTGCGCCCAGCTTTGTTGGTGGTGCAGCGCTCTGCCAGGGGGCAGGCGGCGCAGGCCTTGCCAAAGCCGGCCTGCCCAGCCCCGTCGTCGCCGAAGCGGATCCCGGCCGTCTGGCCGGCTGGGCAGGTGACCGTCGAAGTCCCGAGGTCGATACTGAAGTCGTCCTTGGTGAACCGGCCGTCACGGTTGACGGCCGGCGGCACCTTGGCCATCACTTTGAAACCTTGGCCTTCGAGACGGTCCAGGGTCTCGCCGTCGGCATAAGCACTGTCGGCGAAAATGACCGGCTTGTCGGCCATCTCGGCCACTGGGCAGAGCAGCTCGTCCACCGGGCCCCGGTCGGCGACGTTGCCAGGGGTCACGGTGACCTCGTCGACCAGCTCAGAGTCCGGGTCGACTGAGACGTGGCACTTGAACCCGTCGAAGTGGCGGTCATGGGACTTGTGGCCGTGGCGGGCCTCGGGGTCGACTGTGGAAATAACACGGTCCTTGGCCACTTTCTTGGCGATCGTGAAACTGCCGTCCTCTCTTTGCTCGACATCTTGGCCGGCCACCAGGGCCAAGAGCTCGGCGGGTCCGGCGACGGCACTTGTGAGCTGTTCGCCCTCCAGCGCCGAAAAGGCGGCCTTGGCGTCTTTCACAAGGGCGTCAACCAGCTCGTCGCGGGCGACGGGGTCGTCCCAGTCACAAGGGGGCTTGCCCGGGGAGCGGTAATCGTCGTCGCGGCTCAAAGCTGCACGCACCTTCTTTTCGAGGTCTGTCCCCCCCAAGAACCGCAACAGCTTGCGCAGCGCCGCCCGCAACTGGGTGACGGTGTCCTGGGTGGCAACGGCGTCGTACACCGGGGTGGAATCGAGCACGCGGGCTCGGTCTTTCATCACCCCGGCTCCTCGCGCCGCTGCCTTGGTGTCCTCGAAGAGCCGCTTGGGACGGGCCGAAGCCCGTAGCCGGTTGCGCACCCCCACCAGGAGCGTTGGGTGAAAAGGCTGATAACCGCTTTGCACCCCGGCGGCCGCCTGCCATGCGAGGTCGCGTCCCAGCCGGTCAGTGGCCTCGGCATCGGAGAGCCCCTCATGGGACTGGAGCAGCATCACCGTGGCGACCACCCGGGCTGGCACGGTGGGCTGGCCGAGGCGGCTGGCGCTGTAGAGGTCGGAGAAGTAGCCAGTCGGGAACAACACGTCGCCGTGGTCGGCCAGGAACCGGTAGATGCCCTTCAGGCGCCCCCCGAGCAGCTCGGCCGGGCCTTCGAAGCGCGCCTGAGGGGAGAGCGTGCCTAATGCCATGGTTGCAATTCTCACCGTCCGGGCAGCTCAGCTGGTGGATCCCGGCGCCCCGGGCCCGCGCCGGGCGGCACCTATGAGGCTATGAGCAAGCCCGAGGTCGTCGGGGCAACGCCCGCTCTCACCCTCGCCGCCTGGAGCACGGCGGACTCCACGAGCGCGGAGGACTCCTTGCGGGAGAGGTCGAGAACGGCGAGCGCGGCGAGGAAGCGGCCAATGTCGCCCCCGTCTCTCAGGCGCAGCACTTCCCGGGCGAGACGAGCGCGTTCGCCGACATGGTGGAAACGGCGGGCAACCCCAGATAGGGCCTCGTCTATGCCTTGTTCATCCCCAGTGGCACACGAGTGCAGCAGCGCCTCGAGCTCGAGGTCGACCAACTTCGGCAGCTCGACCGTTAGCTCAGGGGAGCTCTTAGGGAGCTCCACCAGCTCGTCGAGATAGTCCTGGGCCAGGCCGCTCAGGCGGATGCCAACAAGTGCCGGGCGGGCTTCGCTCAGCGCCGTGGCGAGGAAGGCCTCGTCGAGCGCCTCAGGGGACGGCCCGCGCCAGGAACCACAGCAGTACTTCGCTTTCTTGCCGCTCCCGCACCGGCAACGTTCGTTACGGCTCTGCCTCACCATCGCCCACCTCCGCGTCGGCCTGTTGACCAATGCTGGCTTGACGGCCCGGCCAAGTGGTGGACCCTGGCTGACGTGCCCGCCTGCGTGCGCCGTCCTGGTGGAAGCTGCTGGCGCCTCCGGCTCCGCCGGGGTTGGCGTCGGGCAAACCCGCCAGCTCCTCAGTTCGGGCACCCGAGGAACTGTGGGGTGGCGACTACTTCAGGACCCTCCTAGGGGAGAGGAAGGCCCCCGCTCTGAGAAAGGGCGCTCCACGGTTACAGCGGGGCCCGTACCGGCATCGAAGGGTAAGAAACCAGAATCCGGACGATCGGCGTTCCCGCTCGGCGCGGTAGGGCCGACTGTGCATGAACGAATATTCGGCGTTTTGCAGCGGGTGCGCTCCCTATAACACATCAGATTGCCGGTCGTGCCCGAATTGACACCCCCGGTCCTGGAGAACACTGAGCCCTTGGCGCCACCGCAAACTGCGTGCCGAAAAGGCGGTCGTCTAAAGGTCGTCGCTCAGTGAACGACGCGATGGACCTCGGTGATCGTCCGCTCGGGCGCCATCTTGGAAACGTCCAGGCCTCTCGCCGCAGCAACCTTGCCCATGGCTGGCATAAGCGTTGACTGGACGAACTGCTGGTAGGCCTCGACCGAGTCAAACACGTCGACGCCGTGAGCGCGGCCGCCCTTCTCGAAGTGCACATGCGAGAACCCACCGGGCGGGAGTTCGGCGTCGACGCCCATCTCGTCCGTAACAGCGTCGAGGAGCTCGTTGGTTACCCCGACCGGAAAGACATTCTCAATAAGAACCGCCATGACGGGTGCTCCTTAGACGTAGTTTTGCTGACTGTAACATCTGAAGGCCGAGGAGCGGGGATGAGAGCCTGTATTGCCGAGGCGGGAGGCATCGAGGGCCGGACGGAACAGTATTTGGGACGGGCCTCCGCGCCCGGGCTCCCGGCTTCCGCCTCGGCTCGCTCGGCCGTGAGGGTGTCGCCTATTCGCGTCCCCGATCACAGGGATCGCCACAATCGTGGTGCCCCATCGGCTCATAGTGCTCGCTCCGGTCGCTCCAGAACCTCGACGTCGAGACCATGTGGGTGCAGCGAAAGTCGGGGAGCGCCGAGTTCTAATCGGAGGAGCTGATCGACTCCACAACGGTGTTCCCCGGACCACTTGGCGGTCACGGTCGGGGGCGCTCCCCCGCTCAACGTCCCATACACGAAGTTGGGCTCAAGGAGTCGGAGAACGTCCGTGTCGGAGGGGCGATCAACCCCATATGCACACCGCCTCTCCTTAGCGACGTCCCTCTCCCCCGGCGAACCAGTCGTGGCGATTATCCAGCTACCTATGCCCGCGCGGCTAGATGAGATCAGCAACCGAATCTTCGAGGATCAGCTCCTCGTGGACGGCCCAGCCGGACCGGTCCATCGCTGGCGCCAAATCCGCATCCCAAACCGCTTCGACGGCGGCGCCAGCCAACGCGGGCAGCTCCACCATTCGGGCCCCCGCTGCAACAAGGGCCGCTTGGTAGTCGACGGTCCGCATGCGCCAAGGCGTGGCGCCGTAGGTGCCGATGATCCGGTTGGCGATGGCGAGGCCAGCCCAGTCGAAGTCGCCCCGGTAGCAGAGGCGGGCACCGTCGGCTGCCAGCCGATCGAGCAGCATGGTCACCGCCACCACAGGGTTGCCGGCAGTGCACACCATCACCTCTGGGGTGCCGGCGTCCATCGCCGCCTCGAGGATGCGAGGGTTCTCGCACACCCACACCGCCGTGCCGGCGGAGAGCAGCCGATCGAGGCGGCGCAGGTCTCGCAAGGTCAGGTGGGTCTCACATCCAGCGTCGCTGCGGGCCAGTACCGCCCGAGCCACCGCCGTACCGCCCGAGGGCCTTAGACCAAGAGTGAGCACCGTCGTCGATACCTCGTCTGGCTGGACGCCCGCCTCTTCCCAGAGCCTGCGCCGCTCTACGGCGTTAGTTGACGGAGCGACGTCGAGCACGACGGCGATGCCGCGCAGGATCGGCCCCGAGCACGCCACCGTCATCGAGAGCATGGCTACTTCCCCCAAGTGCGGAGGCCAGCTCTGTCCGGCCGATCCGCTGACCCGAAGACCATGGCAGCCGGGCTAGGCCTCGGGCCGCCGCTCGGATCACCGTCTCGGCTCGGGTGGGCGCCACCCGCCCGACGACTGGCCGCACAGCCTCCAGCCACGCTTCGACCCAAAGCTCGTCTCCCAGACCTTGGGTGATGAGCTCCTCCCGGGCAGCCGCCCATACCGCCCCTCGCCGCTGGACGGCCGCGGCCCTCTCGCTCTTGCGGTCGACCAGCGGTCCCCGCCGGGCCTCGACGGCAGCCACCAATCCGCGAGCTGACCCGGTCGAGCGCAGCCGCTCGTCGAGCAACGACATGTCGATCCGGACCCGCTCGCTCGGCACCGGACGGCCGATCAGCCCCGACAGCGCGTGACGCTCCTCGCGTTCGAGGCCGACGAGGGTGATGACGCCCGCCGGCCGCATCCCGTTGCGTTGCAACCTCTCGGCCGCGGCGTCCCATAGCCGGGCCAGGGCTGGGGCGTCGAGGGCCGACACGGCCTACAGCCCGACGAGGTGGCGTTCATAGCCGTCCCAGCGGAAGTGGGCCATCGCCACCCCTGGGACGGAGGGCTCGCGCAGCGCCTCGTAGATCTCCAGACTGGGCACCTCCCGGAAACAGCCCCACATGCGCTCGCTTGTGATGAGGAAATCGAGGTTGAGGTCCACCAACAGCTTGAGCAAGCGGCCGTGGGTAGGTTCGTCCACCTTGGCGAAGGCGTCGTCGAGAAGCAGCAGCCGGGGGCAGCCCGACCCGATCCCCTCGTAGTACGCGGCGGCGGCGGCGAAAAGGGCGAGATAGGACACCACCCGCTGCTCCCCTTGGGAAAGCCCGAGGCGGGAGTGGAGGGCCCGTCGGGTGCCGGGCTTGGCGTCGTCAACGACTTGAACGGCGAAGCGATGCCACCGCCGGTAGTCCAGGGCTTCGCGGAGGTGGTCCAGGTAGCCGAGCGTCGGGTCCTTTTCGCGTTGAGAGCGGATCATCTCCATGAGCGCGTCTCGGAGCCCGAGGTCCTCCTCGGACGTGCGCGGCCGTTTGACAAGGATCTCTGCTGCGGCGCGGGCGACGGGCGCCGCCTCCGGGTCGATCTTCCAGTCGAGTTGGGCGCCGATCCCATGGGAGGTCCGCTGCGCCGACAGCGCCTGATTGGCGGACGTGACCAGATCGTGGGCTTCGAGCAGCCGTTCCCGCAGCTCCTCGCCAAGTTCACCGAGGAGGAACTTCTGGATCACCTCCTGTTCGCTGACGTCGAGGCGCTTTGTCGCGGCGGCGGCCTCAGCGGCCACCCGGGCGGCGACACTGGGCAAAGGCTGGCGGCCCGTGTCGTCGACCACGTGGAAGTACTTGACGCCGTCGTCCTCGCCGGTAACGACGTCGTACCCGCCGGCCAGGCCGTCTTCGAGGTCACGCAGCCGGTTGAGCACGACCTGGTCGGTGACGGGCTCGCTGGCGCCAACCTGCTCGTGTGTGCGCCGGGCCAGAGCGGCAGGGTCATCACCTTCCAAGTCGCCAGCGGAAGACCCTACCGCGGCGACGAGAACGCCCGGCAAATCCAGAGCTCGGCGCAGCCTAAGTCCGGCCTCCCCCACCGCCGCCGCCGCCTGGCGCGCCCGGTCCTCGGCCGTCGCCACCGCCTCGCCGATCTGGCCCTCCCGCGCCGCCGCCTTCCGTGCGACCTCTTCGGCTGCCGGCTGTTCGGACCGGGCCTGCTCGCCCCGCTTGGCCCAATCTTGGATGGCGGCGAGCACCTCGGCGACGGTCGAGCCGATCGCTTCCTCGAGCCCGGCCAGGGCGGCGGCCTCTTCATGGTGGCGTCGGCGAGCGTCCTGCGCGGAGGTGGCCGAAGCGGAGGCGTCCTCTTGGCGGGACGCGGCGCGCTCGGCGAGCCGGGTTGCTTCGGCCCACCGGGCCGCGGCGTGGTCCCACTGGTCGCGCCAAGCCCCGAGGTCGTGCTCGAGCTGGCGGGCCGCCTGGATGATGTCACCGAGCAACTCGGGCGACTCCGGTAGGCCGTCGCGCCCGGCGGCGTGGGCCAACTCGGCGCCTGCACGGGCCGCCGAGGTCCGGGCCTGCTCCGCGCGTCGCCGGTCGGCGTCACGTCGCGAAGCCGTCTCGGCCTCCACCCGCAGACGGGCGGCGTAGTCAGAGGCGGCGTCGATGACGGGACGATCGTCGGGGAACGAGACGGCGTGGGCATCGATCGTGGTGACCGCTTTTCGACAGCGCACCAGCGAAACTTCCGCTGACCGCAGCGATGCGGACAGTACTTCGCAGTGCTCCGTCAGCTCGGCCAGGCGCCGGAGCCGCGTCTGTCTGCGCGCGCCGGCGCCGAGGTACTCGGACTGGTCCTTGCTCCACGCGCCACGCAGCGGTCCCAAGGACCACCGGCCGTCGGCAGCGACCCAGGGATGAACAGCCCCCGGTCCGGGATCACCCCAACCCACCGACTGCAGCAAGCTCGCGATCGACGGGCGCTGCGCGACGAGGACGCCGGCGAGGGTGGGGCCCCGTCGGGCACTGGCGGAGCGTCGCCGCGCAGGATGACATCCTGGGTGGAAGGGTGCAGCACCAGCCCGTCGGCTCCCACCCAGGCGTCAAGCAGTCCGGAGGCCTCGAGCGCCGCCTCGAGCCCGGACCGTTGATCGGCAGACAACGAATCGGCCACCTCCACCAGCTCGTATAAGGGCGCGCCACCGTTGGCGTCCCGCTCGGCCCCTTGAAAGCGCGACCTCGGCGGGCGACCCTCGGATGTGGACTCGAGCTGGCGCCGCTCCTCCTCTCCGCATTCCAGGGCCCGCCGGGCTTCGGCCACCTCTGCTATTGCGGCACCTTCCCCGGCCCGGGCCCTCTCCTGGGCCGGGCGCACGACCGCGGCGCCGACCGAACGGGCCGATGAGAGCTCCTCGGCCTCGGCGCTGCCCTCGCCCAGCACGGCTTCGAGCTCATCCCAGTCGAGCTGAACACCAGCCGGGACCGGCAGCTCCACCCGACCCCACTCCCTGACCTGTTGGCGCCACTGCCGGCTAGCCGCTACCCAGGCCTGGCCGCTGGTCTCCCCCTCGTCGCGGCGCTGCTGCAGCTCGCCCTCCGACCGGGCCGCCTGCTCGTCTGCCGCGGTCGCCGTAGCCCGGGCCTTCTCTGCACTACGCGCCAGTTCCCGCACCTGCTCGGCCGCCCTGCGCCGGCCAGCGGCTACACCGACGGCGGCAGGAATGGTCGAAGGACCGTCGCTCGGTACCACTGCTTGGTCGAGACTGGCTGCCTCGGCCAGGGCGACCAGAGACGTCCGCCGGGCCGAACTGCCCTGCTTGCCTCATCGGCTTCCCCCGAAGCTCGACGGGCGTCGGCGGCGGCCTGCTCCGCCAGATCGCCTAGTTGGGCCGCATGCCTTTCGGCCTGGTCCGCCTCCCGGCCGGCACCTTCCACTACCCGGCGCCGGTCCACGAGGTTGAGGTGCTCCTTGTAGGCGTCACTGGACCGAAGGCCTTCCAGCTCGCGGGCAGACGCCCGCTCAAGGTCGCGGAGCCGCGCGACCTCGGCGGTAGCCGCGGCCAGCTCCTGGCCCGCCCGGACCAAATCGTCAATGAGCCGTCTCAGCTCCCGCTGGCTAGCCCGCCGGTGGTCGTCGGCGGCGACCACCGACTGGGCCCGGTCCCGCAACACGCTGCAGGCGTACCCCCGATAGGTCTCGAGGAATCGGGACAGGGCGGCCGATGTCTTCTGCGTGCGCGCCAGCTGCTCGCGCACTTGGTCGAGGGTGTCGAACCGCTCCGCCGCCATTTCCATGGCCTGGTCCGACGGCGGAGGCAGGGCGTCGCTGAGGATCATGGCCAGGTCGCCGGCCTCGATCCGGTTGCCGATGTTGGGATCCCGCAGGCGGTGCAGCAGCCTGAGCAGGTTCGAGTAACGCCCCTCGTCCTGCAGCCCGAAAAGGCGCAGCCCCACCCGCCGCCGGTGCTCCGCCGCGGTCGTAACGGCGTCGGAGCCGAGGATCTCCTTGAGCCGGTCCGACGACACCTCCGGGCCCAGGTGCAGATCGACCCCGACCCTGGCTCCCTCAGCCAGGAAGAACCAACTCGAATGCGAGTGGGCCGAGGTAGACGCCTTGAGCCCCGCTCCCACCGTGAGAAAGCGGTCACAACCGTCCCCATCGCTCAGGCGCATCTCCAACCAGACATAGCCGACGTGGTTGCCGGGATCTCGCCCGTCGGTCATCAGCCAGTACACGCTTGTCCGGTCGCGCCCGGCCGCGTCCATGGCCCGGATGTCACCGTCGAGCAGGAACGGGAGCAACACCTCGAGGGCCTTGGACTTGCCTGCCCCGTTCTTGCCTCGAAGGAGGGCCCGGCCGCCCGCGAAGTCGATCTCGGTCCGGTCGTACTGCCAGACATTGACAATCCCGGCACGGTGGAGCACCCACCTCCCGTACCGCTCGGCCGGCCGCAATGGCGGCGCCTCGGCCACCGCGGGACTGGGGTGGAAAAGCTGATCGGTCATGCATCCTCCAATGTGAGGGCTGCGGGCTGGCGGACCGCCGGTTCGGGGGCGTAGCGGCCGGCGACAGCCCGAAGAGCCACGGTGCCGTCACCGGCGTCGACGAACAGCCCCATCGACAACAGCAGATCCGTGACTTCGGCTAACAGGCGCTCCGGCCGCTCTGTGTACTCCTTGGACCAGCGTGACGCGTGCTGGCAGAGCAGCCCGGCGACCACCGCTTCGAGCATTCCAGCGGGGACGGCTACCTCGGCCACGGGGCCTGCGGGCTTCAACGCCACCACCAGGTCGGCCACCGCCAACAGGGCGGCTTGCCCAAGGGTGCCTTCGCGCGGGAAGCGGATGTCGCTCAGCTCATCCAACGGGTCGAACGCCGCCACCCCCTCGGCCCGGATCTCCAACCGCAGCCCTAGGTTCTCCTCCAGGATCTGCGACTCTCTCCGCTGGTTTTGGCGCATCCACGCCGCCTCCAGCTCCGTCAGGTCCCCCAACACCACCACCGGGTTCTCCACCATCTTGCGCCGCACCGAATGGCGGACGGATTCGGCGTCCGCCTCCGAAGCCGCTCTGAACAGGTCGGCCGGATCGTCAACCTCCCGCAGCGGCACGGCCAGCAGGCTTCGGATCAGGTCCCGCTCTACCCACAGGAGCGCTTCCTTGGAGGGGTCGTCGGCGAAATCGGCCACCGAACCGGCGTCCTCGGTCAGGGCTCCCCAATCGATCAGCTGGCGCAGGGCATGCACCATCGAGCGTCGCGCGGGCAGGGTGTCGCCGCCCAGCTCGACGCCGGCCTCGGCCGCGGCTTGGCGCACGTCAGAAACCACAGCCGAGAGGAGCACCTGGCTGCGGGTCGTCAACAGCACAGAGCACACCAGGGCCAGGCAGGTGTAATCCCTGGGCGTGAACGAGGTCTTGTCCCGTTTGGTGAAAGGGCGGCCGGTGCGCTCCCCCAGCCCGGCTTTGTACAGGCGGGCGCTGCGCGCATCAACCGAGAGGCGGTACCCGAGGTAGCCCCTGAAGAACCTAGCCAGCTCCTCCTCGTGCCGGCGGACCGCTCGGTGCAGCTCCGGGTTGACGGTGAACATAACGACCGGCGTGCGAAGGAGGGCCCGGGCGGTGTCGCGGCGCTCGTCGCTCATATCGCCTCCTCCACCTCAATTTCCTGGCCGGGCCGGCCGATCGCGACCCTCCACCCGTCGATGGTCAGCCGCCCGACTTCCGAACGGACCACGCTTCCGCCTGGCCACGGCCTTACCCACATCGCCACGGGCCGGTCAACCAATGTCGCCTCCCCCGCCGACGCGGCCGACGACAGCAACTCCAAGAAGACAGTCACGGCAGCAGCCGACAGCTGAGCCTCGTGGAGGCGTCGACCGACCGAGATCAGCTCGGCGCAGGCCGCCTCACGGCGCTCCGCCTCTTCCTGGCGCCGGGCCAGCAGCAGTCGCTTCTGGTCGCTGTGGTCGACGCCTCCAGCTGAGCGGCCCCTCGGAAACCGCTCCCCGCGCTCCCGCAACGACACCGGCACCGGGGCTGGGGGGCAGCTCCACCAGCTAGAAGTGGCAGGGACTCCGTCGGCGATGTCGGCGTCGAGCGGGATGCCCAGATGGCGGGACGCATAAGCGCCGAACGCTGCGACGGCGATCACATGGGCCTGGGCCGGAGTGGATTCGTCGAACCACCGGGCGAGTTTGAGGAAGTCCCGGCGCAGAGAAGCCTCCTTGGTGGAAGCGGCATTGATCCGCTTGAGGCTGTTGAGCAAGGACCCAACGGCACGATGGGCGGCGTCCCGAAGCTGGCGGGAGCCAGGACCAGCGAACCATTTCTCCAAGTCACCCCAGTCCTCACGACGGCGTCCTCGAGCCCGCTCGGTCTCCTCACCACCGGGGCGGGCGGCCTCTAACGCCGCGAAGCCGCCGTCGCCTAAGCGCTCCACGATGGTGCCGATGTCGGCGCGGACGTGTTCGAGGGCAGTGGCTATGGTCGGGCCATGCAGGCGGACGCTCTCGACGATGCTCTCGAGGTAGTCGATGAGCAGCGCCTTGAAGCCGGTCCACTCGTCGCCATCCAGGTCGCTGCGGGCCAAGACCGAGCCGATGTAGGTATAGAAGTCGGTGACCGAGGAGGCGAACTCCCGGAACTGGCCGAAGATCGTCGACACCGCTCCGGCCAGCTCCTCGGGGTCACCGTGGGGATCGAGGCGCCCAAGACCAGCGGCAATTAGAGCCAGTAGCTCCCTGGGCACCTCCCTAGCTCCGCCGGTGACCGCCAGGAAGGCCTCGACGTCACGGTGCAGCCGGGACCCCAGGGCCGAGACCGTGTAGCGGGCCGGCTGGCTCTGGTACTCGGCGATCGAGGTGACGCGCACCTCCCGAGGGCTGAGGAGAAGGTTGCCGTTGTCAACGAGGTACGTGCACCGGGTAGCAATGACGTCGACGGGCAGATCGACGCCGTGGTCGCTAACGTCCTGGGCCGACCATTCGACTAAGAGAGCCTTGGTAAAGACGCCCATGATGGCCAGGTAGTCATCCGCCTCTGGGGCGGTGACGTAACGGTAGAGCCTCAACCGCTCCGCTTCGGCCATCGCCGAAAACTCTAGAGGCAGGGTGTGACCGTCTCAGCCATATCGGAATGCGTCAGCCATAAGCGACACTGCTCGTGTCTGGGACGGCGGCGCCCGCGGCAATGGTGAGCTCGCGGCGGTCGACGCGGACCAGCGTCGGCTTCTGCCGTGTGCCCGGTGTGAAAGGAACACCGACCTGGCGTCCAGGCCTACAAGGCTCGGCGGACGACATTGGTGAGCGCGCCCCTGGCACCCCGGGCGGCACCTCAACGAGTTCGGAGCCTATGCTATTTTTGGTATACTGACTTAGTGGCGCCCTGGTCGGTCCTCTTTTGCGCCGACAACCGGGGACGGGAGCCAGTACGCCAGTGGCTGGAGGGTCTGGAGCTTACGAACCCAAAGGAGGCTGGCACTGTCCGGCATTACATCGACCCCTTGGAGGAGTTTGGGGTCTTTCTCGAATAGCCGTACTCTCGACAGCTGAGGGGCCGCGTCCGCGAGCTACGGCCCCGCGACTGGCGGGTGACCTACTTCGCCGACGACCCTCGCAGGTTCGTCTTGCTGACGAGCTTCCGGAAAAAGAGCCAGCGCACATCGCAAAAAGAAATTGTGCTCGCAGAACGGCTGGCGGACGATTGGGCCCGCCGGGAACGGGAGGGACCAGCATGACCGGATGGAGCGATTACAAAAAGAACAGGCCTCCTTGCAAGGAGGTCCAACAAGGCTACGACGAAGCCCGGGATGCAATGGGGGTCGGCTACCTCGTGCTAAAAGCGAGGGCGTCGGCGGGTCTTACACAGGCACAACTAGCCGAGCAGCTCGTCACCTCTCAGTCCATGGTGGCGCGATGGGAGTCCGGTGCTCAGGTACCCAGCGTGCGCACGCTCATGCGCATCGCAAAGGCGACGGGCTTTGAGCTGGCGCTCGGGCTTCACCACTTAGCACGAGCGAAAGGTTCCTTCCTTGTGCTCGAAGTCTTGGAAGCGCAGGGCAAAGGCGCAAGGGGCCGCGTTATCCAGGAAGCTGCCAGCTAGGGGCCACGTCGGCACGACAAGGTCAAGGTCGTCTTGCCCGACGAGCCGCCCACCCTGACACCAGGAGCAGCGAAGGCGCTCTTGTCCGCCTGCTCGAGGCCCGGGACCGCCAACAAGAAGAGCCGTAGCCCACTGGTGGGGGTTCAACTCGGGTCCTTGCGCCCGCGTGCAAACAAGCAGGTCATCGGGTTGGCGTGGGGGTTCAAATCGCCCCGTGGCCCGGGCATTCAGCAAAAGACCATGTCAGATAAGGTACTTTGCGTCGAGGGGTGTCGGAGGGGGGACTCGAAACTTAGCTCCACGCCCTGTCGTTCTGGATAGTGACTGGTCAGAGCTAAGTTTCACTGTCGGGAGCGACGGACAATGGAGTAAATGCCTTTAGGGCCGGCCTCCCCCGCCGGTGGTCCGAATGGGACCAGTAGCGGCTACAATGGGGCCAGTGGCCAGTCTCGGGTTTGAACGGGTCGAGGCGCTGGAGCTCTTAGGGATGATCCTGGCGCACCTGAGCATCGCTGAAACCGCGTCCGAGCTCTCGCCTAGGGTCCCGCTGTTGATGGGGATGCGCGACAAACTCGCTGAAGCCCTCCGGGAGGAACAATGAAATATTCGGAACCTCAAGTATCCGACGCAACAGCCGTCATGGAGAAATACAGGGCTTCGCAAGACGGTGAAATTGGCGCAGCTCTCGTGGTTGTCGGGCTCAGCGCGGAGCGAGCCGCCAAAGAGTCACGAATTCGCGACGACATGATCCGGGTCGCGCATCGCGCAGGGGCCTCTATTCGCCAGCTCGCCGACGTCTCAGGCCTCGGTAGGAAGACCGTAACAGCGATCGTCTCTGGCCAGGCCATGTTCAAAAACTGAGCTTCTTCACTGAGGCCCCGCATGCTCCCGCACGCGACCGGAACCAAGAGGGCGCTCGATCCGTGTCGGAGGACCGACGCGCTTCTGGTACCAGGCACTGGCGCCTGCCGGCGTAAGTGGCCGGCCACCGGGGACCTGAACCGAAGTTTTTTCGGTCGGACGGCCTAGGTCGACAGTCTCCGACGGGCCGGTTGCGATTGGCCGGGGTTGGCCGGATTGGCCGTCGAGGTGCGCTCCAGAGCCGTCGATAAGCGCTCGCCTCGACCCTCAACACCGCCCTTCCGAGGCGAGCAGAAGGAACGATCTTTGGTTCAATCCTAACTGGGGACGCTGTCTCTCACCGTTGCGAGGACGGTTAGGGGTTCGCGTCAGACGCCCGATGTCTACAGTCTCCCGACATCGGCCGACATCGTTGAGCGCTGGCTACGCGATTGTCTCTAGTGCCCGTCGCACCGAGCCCGGATGCTCCAGCCACACGAAGTGCCCGCAGCCCTCTTCCACGATGCAGCGGGCGCCGGGTATGAGGGCGGCTGATGCCACACCGTGACAGGGAGGGATAGGGCTGTCGGCTCCCAGCAAAAAAACGGCCGGCACCCGGACGGTGGGTAGTGAATCTTCCAGGGCCTGCCGCTCGAAGTGATCTGCGATCGAGGCAAAGGTCTGGGAGAAGCAGTCGAGCGAGACCGAGAGAGCGGGCATGGGCGGGGCTTTGTCCGGGGAGGAGAAGTACCCGGGCCACACGATCGCCAAGTGCTCCAGGAATTCCTCCGCCGTTGCCTCGCCGGCGTCGGCCCGCTCGTCGATCTCAGCCGCACGAGCAACCTGGTCGGGCGACGTGCGCTCGTTTAGGATCCTGCCCAGGTCTGCCGCCCCTCCGTCGGGCACGGCGCCGAGCGGGTCAACCGCCACCAGGCCGAGGACCCGTTCCTGGTACCGAGCCGCAAAGTGCATCGCGAGGTGGCCACCCCACGAGTGCCCGACCACATAGGCCCGCTCGGCACCTACGGCGTCGAGTACGGCAGCCGCATCGGCCATGTGCCGTTCTATGTTGAACGGGCCCGACTCAGTCGAAGGCGCAACACCGCGCTGTTGGAAGCGGACAACCCTAAAGGCGCTCTCCAGCTCATCCGCTACCGGGCCCATGTAGTCCGAAAGGCCAGGGCCGCCGTGTAAGACCAAAACGGGCGGCCCCGAGCCGCTCTCCCAAATGAGAATGTTGCCACCGGTGACCGCGGCTCCGAGCTGTCGGGACATGGCCGAACAATAGCGTCGACCCCAGCGATGCCCAGACCGACATTGGCGAAGGGGCCATCGGGGAGCACTCGCCCCTCGTCGTTCCGCCGCCCGCGTCCGGAAACGTGATCACTGACGTCGTTGCTAGTCGAGCAATGCGGTGAGCTTCTTCGGCGCTAGTCTCCGGTAGCTCTCGGTCACGAGTTCACGGATCTCCTCCCAGTCGGTGTCGTCGGTGAGCCGCACCGCGATGCGGTCACGGCCGGCTCGCGAGGCGTAAAACGGGTGGCCAATGGACAGCAGCGCGTCGCGTTCGTCTGGGTCGGCACGCAACACTAGTAGCGGGACGGGCTTGCCGTTCGGGCCCTCCCGTGCCACGAGCAAGCAGAACGACCTGCGGCGGATGTCAAACGAGTGCGCCGTCGATCTCGTTCTGGTTAGTGAGGCGTCGACCCGCACCGTCACCTCGGGCAGCGCCAGACATAGCGTGCTGACCCGCTCGAAGATGTCCTCCGGGACCTCGATGGGCCAGCTCGCGCGACCGTCGTTGGCGGTGCTGCTCACGCCGAACATTCTGTATTGCGCTCGACGGCGTGTCGAAGGGTTTGCTCCGTATTCGGCTCTCTAGGCGGCAGCTCGCTGGAACAAACCGCACATGGTGGTTCCCGACGGGCGAGCGCACTCCCGTCGATTTTGCCTGGGCGTCCCGATCGACGAGCTCTGCGAACACCGCGCTACCGGCTGGAGCCGGCCGCCAAGATCCGGCGGAGCAGGTACAAGTCAAGGACCAGGGGGACGACGAATACGAGGCCCCACCAGCGTCCCGTGGCGCAGAGCACAACGACGATGACGGCGATCCAAACTGCCAGCAGCAGCCGGATCACAAGCGATGACTTCCGGTGCCGCAGATCCCGGTGAGTGGCCGGAGGCGAGGGTCCCTCCAACAGGTCACCAAGCCACGGTCGAGGTCGACATCCGCCCACGACAGAGCCGCGATCTCGGCCCGGCGCACACCCGTCGTCACAGCTAACCGCCACATCTCAGCGAGCCGATCGCCGGCGCAGTGGCTGATTGTGGGCGACCCTACCGACGAGGCGTCACGCGGGCGCACAAGCGGCTTGGTGCCCGATTGGGCCGAGGCCCCACCGCCCAGCCGCGAGGTGCAGCCTTGCTCGGCGGCGGGAGGACGCAGAGCGACCGTTCAGGCCCCGGCCGCCCAAACTGATGCAAGACTCCCCAGCAAGCAGCGAAAAGCCGTGGCAGATGCGAACGGGAGCTTGAGCCCTACTCGGGTCTCCTTAAAGGAAGGCTGGCTCCGCCGGGTCGTCCAATTTCATAATCGAGACCGGCCGAGGCTGCCGATGGCTCGGTAGCCGAGTCTATTTAGGACGAACTACCTGTTCAACGGGGGTGTCGGGAGGGGACTTGGACCCCTGCCACCTGGGCGAGGAGGCCCTGGACAACCACAGGTCCGACTGTTACCGTTCCCGTCACCCGCTGTCGCGGGCTACCGAAAGGAACGTAGATGGCAGAGGTTGTCGTGATCGAGTTCGCGTTGCCTGACGCGGTGAGCATCTACAACAGTGTCAACAAGATCATAGGTTGGGAGGGTGTACCGGACAGCGCGGCGTGGCCAGATGGGTTGATCAGCCACATCGCAGCCGAAGCCGGCGACAAGCTGATCGTGGTCGAGGCTTGGGAATCCCAAGCAGACCAGGAGACGTTCATGGCGTCCAAACTCGGCCCGGCGTTCCATGAGGCCAATGTGCCTGCGCCGACCAGGGTGGAGTGGTTCAGCGGAGTGATGAACGTCCACTCCTGATCCTGGTCGTCAAGCACGGAACTGTGTTAACGCCGTCGTTGGGAAGACCGCGCTACGAACCGCCTGGGTCGCACCAGCGGTGGACCGTACAGACTGGCTCTACCGAGATACTCGACGGGCCCAGTCGAGCGGCGTGACGCGCCGCCGAGAGGTCCTGCGGACGTGGGCCCCGTAAAAGAAAACCTGGACGGAGAGGGTGCTGTGGCACGTCACCATCGACAAAGGTCGCCCCTTCAACGGTGACCCCACGTCAGTGGACCACTGACATCTGCATGACCAAACTCGTATTGGGACGAAGCTGGCTACACCGGCTGGCATCCTTGATCGAGGCCGGTAACAAGGCCACGCTGTTGGGCAGATGCCGAGATCGTCGGTGATTCGCGTCGAGGCCGTGCGGTCGGCAGCCCCCACGGAATGCTGCCGACCAAAAAGCTCTACCAACTATCGCCGGTGAGATGGCCGGCGGTCTCGAATGAGGAGTCGAGATATGCGAGTCGTCAAAGTAGCCGTCTGTGTCGCCGTGCTTGGAAATTTACTGCTCGGCGGTGCGTCGGCCTTCGCAGCCGCGACGCCAAGCACTCCCGTCGGCGGCCCGGTGAGAGTCTTTGTCACACCCGGCAACGGCGGGGGCGGGAAGATTGTCATCGCCGGCGCAATTGGTGATTACGGCAAGACCCTCAACATCAACAAGAACGGTACGGCGGATCCCAATGGGAGCTACGCCAAGGTCATGTTGCAAAAAGGTACCTTCGAGGTCAACAAGACAGCACTCAATGCGAAGATGAATAATGCACAGCCGACGGTTAATAACCTGAATACCTGCTCAGCAGTGCTCTCCGGGACCGCTCCGGTGATCGTGTTGGACGGAACAGGCCGGTACACAGGAATTACCGGGACCGTGAACATCACTGTCACCGAAGGCTTCGTTCTCCCGTTTTACACGAGCGGCAAGCACAAGGGCCAGTGCAACGAAGGCAACAGCGGTCAGCCAGTGGCCTTTTACGAGTCAGTCATAGGCACGGGTACCGTATCGTTCAGCTAGAAACGTGATCCGACAACGGCTCTGACTTCGGCTCGTCGTTTCACTACCACTACTGGACAAAGGGTAGGCCACCGCTACATCAAGCCCCGCACCCCGCGCCTGAATGGCAAAATGGAACGCCCCCACCGCATCGACGCCGAAGACTTCTACCGCCTTCTCGAGGGGGTGGTGGTCGACGACGCCCGGATCTTCGCCGACAAGCTCCAAGAGTGGGAGGACTACTACAAGTACCATCGGCCCCACGGTGGTCTCGGGGGCGAGACGCCTTATGAACGACTACGCCAAAAGACACAGGCTCGCTTGTAAGGCATCCATGTCAGTTGCACACCGGTGTCGCAGGACCGACTGGCAACTAGGGCTCTTCGTTTGTCGTTTCGCCGGCACCATCGGATGGAGGCCGGACAGGTAGACAAGCCGCGTCCACTCGTGTTGGCACGAAGTCGGTCCGGATGTTACCCCCCTTGGCCCCTGGATGAGCTTCGACAAAACTGTCCGCGGTGACACGAGAGGCGGACGGGTCGATGCAGGTTTGATGTCAGTGAAGACGCGACTGCAAATGGGTGCATTCCCAGGAGCAGAGCCGTGCTGAGTGTTGCCTGGTATCGCTTCCGGGCCACCTTGCGCCGCCAGTGGACCGGCTATCTGGCGATAGTCCTTCTCATTGGGCTAGTGGGTGGCCTCGCCATGGGCTCCATTGCCGGTGCCCGGCGCACCCAGTCGTCGTACTCGACCTTCTTAGCCAGCACCAATCCGTCTGACCTTACCGTCGCCGCGTTTTCCCCTAACTCCAACTTCTCATTCGGCTCTCGTGAGTTGACGGCCAAGATCGCCCACCTCGCTGGCGTCAAGGGAGTCAAAGACCTTGCCGGGCCCACCATCGTGGCCCTCGCTTCGGACGGCGCTCCACGGAGGGAGGCGTTGAATTATGTGACTTCTGTAGGCAGCGTAGACGGCGAATTGCTCGACCAGGATCGTCTGACAGCTGTCCAGGGTCGGTTGGCCGACCCGCAGCAAGCTGACGAAGTGATGATGACGGTCAGCGCGGCCCAGATCCTTGGAGCGCACGTCGGTCAGGTCGTGCCCCTGGGTTTCTACACATTCGCGCAAACTGAACTGCCGGGATTCGGCACATCCGGCGTAGCGCCCCGCGTCCGGGTTCGGGCCAAGCTGGTGGGTATCGTCGTGTTCAACAACCAAGTGGTTCAGGACGATATCGACCGAGCTTACGGGTTCATGGTGTTGACCCCGGCGCTCATCCGTGAGGTCATCGCCATATCTCCTACGGCGAATGCACCGGTCGAATACGGCTTGCAGCTCGACCATGGCAGCCGTGACGTCCCTGCGGTGGAACAGGAGTTCATCCGCGCGGTCCCGCCAGGCTCGGCCTACGAAATCCACGTGACCTCTCGGGTGGCGGCCCAGGTGGAGCTGGCGGTCAAGCCGGAGTCGGTTGCCCTAGGCGCGTTCGGAGCTATCGCCGCCCTCGTTGCCTTGGTGCTCGGATTGCAGGCCATCTCCCGCCAACTGCGCTGGGGAGACGAGGATCGCCGGGTGCTGCGGGCTCTGGGAGCGGGTCCGGCTATGACGACTTGCGACGGGCTCGTCGGAGCGCTGGTCGCTGTGGTCCTGGGCTCACTGTTGGCGGTCGCTGTGGCAGTGGGGCTTTCACCGCTCGCCCCTCTGGGACCGGTGCGCCCCGTCTACCCTGACCCGGGGATTGCCTTCGACTGGACGGTATTGGGCATCGGGCTGTCACTACTGATAGGCGGAATGGGAGTCGCCGCAGTCACGCTCTCCTATCGCGGGGCGCGGTATCGGCCATCTCGGATCAGGCAGGGGGCGACTCGTAGTTCGAGCGTTGTCCGCGGCGCTGAAGCGGCGGGAATGCCAGTGACAGGTGTGCTGGGTATGCGTTTCGCACTCGAACCGGGTCGAGGCCGCACCGCGGTGCCGGTGCGCTCGGCGTTGTCGGGAACCGCCTTGGCGGTTGCCTTGTTAGTCGCTACCCTGAGTTTCTCCAGCGGCTTAAGCACGCTGGTATCGACTCCGGCGCTTTACGGGTGGAACTGGAGCTACATGCTCAACCCGAGCGATGACGTCCCGGCGCAAGCCCTGAAGCTCCTCGACCACGATCCCGATGTTGCCGCCTGGAGCGGGGGTCAACTCGCCAATACCCAGATTGATGGCCAAACCGTACCGACTCTGGTGAGCAGCAGCACTCGTCCTACGGTGGCCCCACCAATTCTGTCTGGACATGGCCTGAATACCAATAACCAGATCGTGTTGGGGGCAGCCACATTGGCCGATCTCCACAAGCGCGTCGGCGACACGGTCACGGTGAGCTATGGAGCTCCCCGTGACGCCCCCGTCTACATCCCGCCGACCCACCTGCGGATCGTCGGGTCTGCAACCTTTCCGGCGGTGGGCTTCTCCAGCTTTATTGCCGATCACACCTCGATGGGCATCGGGGCACTGGTCTCGGAAGGACTGGCGCCGCCTGCTTTCCAACGGGCCCTCCTCAGCCCGGACCCGAATCTCAACGGTCCAGAGATGGTCTTCGTCCGGTTACGAAGCGGGGTCAGTGCCGCAGCGGGCCGAGCCAACTTGCAAAGGATCGCCAAGGTTGCGGACAACGTGTTCGCCACCGACCCTAATGCCGCCGGCAACACCGTCGCCGTCCTGAGCGCGCAGCGCCCCGCGCAGATTGTGAACTACCGCAGCATCGGCGACACGCCAATCATTCTCGCCGCCGGGCTCGCCGTAGGGGCGATCATTGCGCTCGCCCTCACTCTTGTGGCGTCCGTCCGCCACCGCCGACGGGATCTGGCCCTTTTGAAAGCCCTCGGGTTCACCCCCCGACAATTGACCGCAGCGGTCGCCTGGCAGTCGACTGTCGTCGCCACTATCGGCATCATCATTGGCGTTCCGCTCGGAATCGTCGTCGGACGTCAACTGTGGACACTGTTCGCCCGCAATATCAACGCGGTGCCTGACCCCACGGTGCCTGTCTTGTCGGTGATCCTTGTTGCCGTCGGTGCTCTCGTATTCGCAAACCTGGTCGCGGCGATTCCCGGTCGGATCGCGGCACACACCCGAACCGCTTTGGTGCTGAGAGCCGAGTAGCACGAGCCCATTGGTGAGCGACAGAACTCGGACATAGGACCACCACGGAGATTCGTCAATCGTGAAACTCGCATCGAGTAAGTCGTAGCGGCGACATCTGACGGTTACCTGGCGATCGCAGGGTCTCGACAGTCGGATCTGCCCAGCTTTTAGTGGTCACCTAACGTAACGAGGACGCACCAGCCAGGTTGATTCACGCTGTGATGCTGGCAATGGCTAGGGACGAAGAGTCGCCCCTTCCTCTTCGTAAGCAGATCGTTGACCGGCACGCGACGTTCATTGGGGGGCAAGGGCACGCCGTCATTGCCCTCTTCAAGGTCCTGGCCCACAACCGTGGCCAGCAAGCGGGCCGCCTGGACGACCTCGTCGCTGAGGTCGCGGCCCTCGAGGAGAGCGAGGCAGGCGTGAGCATCCTGGGCTCGGGAGCCGACCAGGGCGTCGCGGCAAGCCTGGTCGTCCCAGTCGATCTGCGGCTTCGCCGAAGTCGCGTAGTCGTCGTCGCTGCGCAGCACCGAGCGCAACTCGACTTCGAGATCTCCGGCAGCCGCCTTCAACAACGAGCGCAATGCGGAACGCACTAGCGTGACCGTGTCCATCGTGGCCACTGCGTCATACAAGGGCGTCGAGTCCAGTACCCGCCGCACGCCCACCAGCCCCGCCTCCCGGGCCGCGTCGATGGTCACGTCGCGGATGCGGTCGGGCCGCTCCGAGCGGGCCAGACGGGCGCGCATATCGACCAGCACCGTGTGGGCGAAGCCCGGATAGTCGAAGTCCAACCCGCCGCACGCGTACTTCCAGCGGGCGTCGAAAGTGAACGCCTCCACCGCCTCGCGATCAGACAGACCATGCAAGCGCTGCAACACCATCACCGTCGCCACGATCGAAGGCGGCACGCAGCGCCGACCGCTACCGGCGAACAGGTCGGCGAACAACTCGTCACCGAAAAGACGGTGACCATCGCGGTGCAATACAGCCCAGATCGAGCCCTCACCGACTCGGCCATCGCAAAACGCCGCCGTCCCCTTCAAAAGATTCCGCCTGCCGCGGCGCCACACCAACCGTCATTGGTCCACCCGGGAAGATAACCACATGCATGTCATTCTCAACCATCCGCAGCCAGATCGCGAGCATTCACACTCGCGAAAGACACCAGCCACCTAGAGTTAGCCGATGAGGAACTCCAGGGCGGAGATGCCAAGCTCGCGGTCAGAGGAGCTGAGCGGTCGCCAGGCGACGTCCTGAGGGTCGAGGAGCCGAGTGAGGTAACGTAACCGTTGGCGGTCCTTCTTGGTGTACAGGCGGCTCAGGTCCAACGGGTTCGGGATCATCGAAAGAGCGAGGGCGGCGTCCTGCCAGTCGCGCTCAGGGTTCTCCCGGGCGACGATCCTCGTCGCGGCGGCCTTGCAAACAAGGGCGCTCCAAAGCGGTGGGCGCCGGACCCGGCCCATCGTCTGGGCCTGTCCTGTCACGTCGGTGACTGCCACCGTCACCAGCTCGGCCCGGTCGAGAGCTTGGGTGGTCCCGGGGGCTTGGACGGTACGGAAGGGGTGCACCGTGAAGAGCCTCGCCTTCTCGCTTAGCCCCTCAGGAGCAAGGATGTCGAAGATGATCTGCCCAGGGCCAGGGTCGGCGTCCCGCACGAAACGGTGCCCGATCTGGTCCGTGTTGAAGGCGCTCTTGTCCAGCTCAAAGCGCCTGTTGGTGAGCCAGCCCGCCAGCCACTCCGTAGAACGCTTGCGGGCACGCAGGTCGACGACGACGTCCATGTCAGAAGTAGGTCGGGGAAGGCTGCGGCCGGCCTCGGCGGCGAGGAGGTACATCATCTGACCACCGAGGAGGCACCAGTGCTCGGGCTCTTCTTCGGCCAGGTCGAAGAGCAGCCTCCAGCCTTGCTCTGCTGCTGGCAGAAGGCGGTCCAAGACCGCGACAGGAATATCGGTCAATTCGGCTGGCCGGTCCTCAGGGATTCCTTGACGTGGCGGAACCACTCGCTGGCAAGCCCGCGCGCCGCGTGCGTCGTCCGCAGCAAGTGCGTCGGTGTAGGTCACCGAGGCTGAAGTGAGCTTCCCGGGCTCGGGCAGGAACACGACAGGGACGTCACTAGGGATCATGGCGAGCTGGACGTTCCCCGCCGGGTCGGGTTTGGCCCGGTACTGGGCGATGAGGCGCGCCCCTTCACCGGCGTCCACGTACGCTAAGAGCGGCGCTGAGCCCTCAGCCAGGCCGTCGAGCGCCGCCAGCGCCTTGGCTCCGCCGATGCTGACCCTGGCGTCCTTGGCGAGTTCGGCCACAACCCCGGGATGGACCCGGTAGGACTGCACATCGGCACGGCGTCGTACCAGGTTCCAGAAGGAATGCTCGTCGGGAAGGTTCCCGAGACGTTCGGCCAACCGACGAGCCTCATGGCGGTCCATGTTGGCTTCTACCGCCACTTGGGCAACCGCGCTTTGGGCTGCCGCGGGCTTCTCGGCCGCGGCAGGTGGGACGCCAACCTGGTCTAGGGCTTTTAGGAGAGCCCAGGCACTATGGGGAGAGAGGGGCCGTCCGGCGTGGGGCTGCTCTCCTGCCCGTCTCCGCACCGAGCCCTCGTCGAGGAGCCACCCCGCCGAAGACTGGCGACCGTTTATTAGGCCCGCGCCAGCCAGGCGGCGGACTTGCCGTCTGTCGACTCCTAAGATTTCTGCTGCTTCGGCTACAGGGATCAAGGGCACGACCCTCACCTCCTACGGTACATTATAGGTCCGCATCCGGACCCATTGTGCACGCGGTTCGGTGAGTGCTGGAGCGGTGTGGACGCTGCTCGGCGGCGACGACGAGAAGGCTACGTGGCCGCCGCTCGGGACGGGTAGCTATCGCAAGGCCACACGGGGTCGGCTCGTTGACTGCTCAGAACTCCCTCGTGGAACTACATATCATTTCGGACTTTGTGGCAACACGTGCCGACCTGAACCAGGTCGAGTTCGAGAACATCTCCAAAGCCGTGCCATGGGCGCAACGGCAGGCCACATCTCTCGGCGAAAGGCGTCCTCAGGTACGGGTTCATGATGGCACTGCACAAGAGGATGTTCGGCGACGTTTGGACCTGGGCTGGGACCCAACGACGGCGCGAGACCAACATCGGTGTCGCTCCGTCTCTCATCGCTACGCAGTGTCGGCTGCTGTTCGACGACGCGGGCTTCTGGCACGAACAGCAGGCGTTTGGACAAGATGAACTTGCGGCCCGCGTCCATTGCCGGCTCGTAAGCATCCACCCATTCCCGAACGGGAACGGTCGGTGCACTCGGATGGTGGCCGATGTCTACCTAGCGTCGATTGGCGCTCAGCCATTCAGCTGGGGCCGTGCTGGCATCGACGTTGACGGCTCCGTTCGGGCGAGGTACATGGCTGCGTTGCTCAACACGGTCGCTAGCGATGAGTATTCGGAGCTATCAGCGTTCGCCCGCGGCGAGACGTAGCTGCCCTGACGGCGTCGGCAGCAACCGAAGTGTACGCAGGCGAGCGAGGCATCCGCGGTAGGTGCGAGACGCCTCGCTATTGTCGGGTTTGTGGGTGGAGGCTCGTTGGTTGGCGCGCGTGTGACCACACGGCGAAGGAACGAGCTGGAGGTGCTATTACGGCACGAGCGAGCAAGCCAGAAGCCGCGCGTCTTGGAAGCGTTACTGGAGCACCGTAGTGCTGGCGGGCCCGATGCGGTCCGGGTCGCGGCGGACCGCCTGCTCAGGGAGCACGCACGGTGGGCACTGGACCTGGCGAAGCCAGCCGCCTTGCTGGTCGAAGCCGCCGGCCGCGAGCGTGACCAGCGCTTGTTCATCTCGTGGTCGCTGCACCCCGATGGCCGGACCTTCGATGACTTAGCAAAACAGGAGGGGATGTGCCGACAGAACGTCAACGGGCTCGTCCGGCGAGCCGAGTCGCGCGTCCGGGCTGCGCTCGAGACCTCGCCGGCGCCGTTACCGTGGGTAGTGGCCACGCTGCGCTGCAGGCTCGGGACGGCTGCGACCGAGGACCAGGTTGCTGTTGAGCTGGCCCGGCTGGCCGCTGGGAAACCGCCGGTAGGCGAACTGATCACGTGGTTGGCGGGCCCGTACTCGCCCGTGCCCGGCCGCCCCGGCTGGGTGGCAACCGAGCCCAAGCAACTCGTGGCCCGTACGGCAGCGTGCCTAGCCGCGGACGGTGGCGTCCGCCGGTTGCTCGACGTCGAAACCGAGCTGGCGGACTTGGGTGTACACGCTGACCGCCTTCGCCCATGGCTGCGCGCCGGTGGCGCGACGGTGGTCCATGACGTTGTCGTCTCGATGAGCGGGTCCCTGGCCGACGTGATCGAAAGAGTCCTCGATGCCCACGGCCAGGAGCGGACCGCCGAGGAGATCGCGGTCGACCTCGGCAGCGGCAACCGCGTGGAGGCACCGGCCGCGCTGGCCAGCGCGTTGCACGCCGCGCCGTTTCACCCGTTCCCCCACAGGAACCGTCGGCCTGGTCGCTTGGGCAGTAGAAAAACGCCGGGCAGCACCAGCGCAAGGGACCACCAATGGCGGCCCCGCCATCGACAAGGCCCCGGCCCCAGCCAGGGTGCAGGCGAGCGACGACCAAGCGGACCGAGAGCCATTGTGGCTTTGGGTGCGCGTCGATTGTGACGTGCTGCGGGGGTCGGAGGCGGCCGTGCCCGTGGCCCTGGTCGAGGGGCTCGGCTTGGCGCCGCTGACGCGGCGCACGTTCTCCAGCCGGTGCGGCCCGGTGACATTGGCCCATGACACGCTCCAACCGACCCGAGGTCCCGTCCGCGTTGTCGCCCTAGCCGCCGGTGCCCAGCTCGACGATACGCTCCTGCTGGGCTTCAGAGCTAGCGGTGATATGGACGTCGAGGTTCGGCGCGGCGCCGGCCGGGCGTGCGCGCCTGACGAGACTGCCACCAAGGCCGTCAATTTCCCCGAATTTGTGAGCGGAGGAGCACCATGACATATCAAGGTCAACCGACCACGTTGGAGGAAGCGCTGCAGCTCGTCGAGCGCGACGCCGACGCGGCCATCAAGGCCCTCGGCGCCGCACTGAGGTCGGCAAAGAAAGCCAAGGCGGCCGCGGCCCTGGGCCTGGTGCGTGAGCTCCAACAGGCCATGGAGGCCGCTGTGGAGCTGGCCGACCAGGCGAGCGGGACGGCCCGGGAGCTGCGCCAAGGATGGCGGTTCGACGTGGGCGAGTGGTTCTCCTCCGGTGATTATGCCAAGGAGTTGCTCGCCGCCGCAGCCGAGGCGGGTGTGCAGGCGTTCGAGTCCGACGACCGCATCCTGTCCTACCCGGCTATCGTGCAGGTTTCTGCGGCGGACACAACGGTCGTGGTCGACAAGAAAAAGGACCGCCGGACGCGACCGTCGGTGGTCGTCGCCCACCTCGCGGCCCTGCAGGAGCGGCCCCCGAAGTTCAAACCCGATGCGTTCATCGAAACCCTGGCCGCGGCGTACGACCTCGTGGTCGCGAGCAAGCTCTTGAGGCCAAGCGCGCCGGTCCGGCTGGTCGATATCCACAATGTCCTCACCCTGCTCCCCGGAGCGGCCCGGGACTACACCCGCCAGGAGTTCGCCCGGGATCTCTACCTGCTCGACCAGAACGGCAAGGTCGACACGAAGGACGGTCGGCGGATGAGCTTGCCTGCGAGCGCCATGACCAGGAGCGGGCCCGTGCTCACCACCGTGACTCGCACGGGGCAGGCCAAGATCTATGCCGGCCTGGCGTTCACGGAGCCGGTGCCGTGATCCCTATCGACGACTACGTCGATTTTCTCGACCGCGACTACCTGCACGGGTACCTGGAGGGGGGCGGGGCGGCCCTCAAGTTCGTCGTACCCCCCGACGACGGGTCCGCTGCCGCGTTCGTGGAAAGCTTTGGCGTAACCGCGGAACGGGCCGGGTTCGCGGTGGCCAAGGTCGACGCGGTCGAGACGCGCGTCCATCTGCTCGAGCAAGTTTTCTTCGCCGTGGCCCGCCAGGTGGACTGGGACCAGCTGGCCACCGTGGCCACCCGCGGTGCGCTGGCCGCAGCCGGCTACCCGGCGACCGCTGACGGGCGGGTGGCGCTAGACGGCTTGGCCGCCAACTACCGGGTCGACGCCCGGGAACTGAAGCGCGACGTCGACCGCCAGCTCCAGGAAAGAGTCCACAGGGATTACGCCATGGTGCAGGAGTTCCGCATGGCCATGCTGCGGCTGTGCCAGGCCCAACTCCGCAGCGGCCAGGTGGTAGACGCCGAGCACGCCGCCGTCTTGGACTGGCTGCGGGGGGACCTGCGCCAGATATCGGTGCTGAAGTCAGCTCTTATCTTCCGCCGGATCGGTCGTCACAATGCCCGCCACCTGCTGTTTTCGCTCGCCCACTGGCTGGCGGTCAACGACCAGGCGGGCCTGGCCATCGTGCTCGACATCCGCCGGGTGGGCTTCGCCCGGCGACCGAGCCCGGAGGAGCGACATGGCCACTACTACACCAAGGCTGCCCTCCTCGACGCCTATGAGGTCCTGCGCCAGCTCGTGGACAACACCGACGAGATGGCCAACTGCATCTTCGTGGTGGTGGGGTCGCCGGCGTTCCTATCTGACACTCCGCGAGGGCTGGACGCTTACCAAGCGCTCAAGCTGCGCATCTTCGACGAAGTACGAGACGTCAACCGCGACAACCCGTTCTCCTCCCTCGTCCGGCTTGGCGCAGCATGACCAGCGAGCTTGCGGTGGGGCGCCGGCGCGCTCTGGAGGCATTGAGGGCCGGCGTCCCCAACCGTGACGCCGTGGCGGTGCTGGGGTCCATGCAAGTGGGTGTCGAGGACCGGTTCAGCCAGTTGTTGGCCGCCGTGCGAGCCCTTCCTGCAGCGCCGGCGCCCGGCGGGATGTTGGTCGGTGGAGGGTTCGGGACCGGCAAGAGCCACGTGCTCGAGCACCTGGCCCACGTGGCGCTGTCCGAGGGTTTCGTGGTCTCCAAGATGGTGATCTCCAAGGAGACACCGCTGCACGACCCGGTCAAGGTCTATCGCGCCGCCATCGAGCAGGCCAAGGTGCCGGGCAGGCCTGGCTCGGCCATCGACGAGATCGCGGCCGGCTTGCTCGACGACTCCCCCCGTTATGCCGAGCTTTACCATTGGGCGCACCAGGAAGACTCCCCCGTGGACAGCCGGTTCGCGGCAACTTTGTTCCTGCACGAGTACGCGCGCGGCGACGAGGAGTTCGGCGACCGCATCGTGCGATTTTGGGCTGGCGACCCGCTGCCTGTGGCCGACCTGCGCCGCCGGCTCAAGGAGGCCGGGGCGGCTGCCACGTACCGGCTGGCGGCAATCAAAGAGCGCGACCTGTCCGTTCAACGTTTCCGCTTCGTCTCCCGGTTGGTGCAGGCGGCCGGGTACGCGGGATGGGTGTTGCTCCTGGACGAGGCCGAGCTGATCGGCCGTTATACGTCGTTGCAACGGGCCAAGTCGTACGCCGAAATAGCCCGTTGGGTGCGCGGCGACCGCGACGACCCGTCAGCGCCGGTCTGCGCCGTGCTCACCACCGTCGACGACTTCGAGACCCAGGTGCTTGTCGGCAAAAACGACAACGAGCTCATCGGTAAGCGGCTCCGCGCCAAGGGCACCGCCGAGGACGAGCTGCTGGCGGGCCAGGCCGAGACGGGTATGCGGATCATCGAACGAGAGCAGGTCCAGCTCCAGCCTCCGGGACGCGACGAGCTTGACCGCACCTACGGCCAGCTCAAGCACATCCACGGCGAAGCCTATGGCTGGGCCCGCCGGACGTACCCGGCCTGGAGCGGCTGCCGTCCAACCGCATGCGGCAGTACGTGCGGGCCTGGATCAACGAGTGGGACCTGCGCCGGCTCGACCCCACCTATCAGCCCGAGATCAGCGTGGCCGGATTGGGCGTGGACCTGAGCACTGATAGCGACCTCGAGGGGCTCGACGGGCAGGATTGAGCTGTGCTGGCGGACGACATCGCCTTCGCCCTCTCGGCCGGCGACGGTATAACAGCGACCGAGCTGGCTGACCGGTTGGGCACGCCCGAGAGGGCCGTGTCCTTCGCTCTGTTCGCCAGCCACGGGCGGTTCCGCTGCGACGGTGCCTCCCCGCCCCGGTGGTGGGCCGCCTCGTCACAATCGGCGCCAAGACATCCCCGGGAGGTGGCGGCGGTGCCGCCGGGGCCCGCCCTCGGCCTTACTGCGTTTGTACCCCTGGCAGGTGGACGCCCTCGAGGCCTGGGAGCAGCACGGGGCCCGGGGGGTGATCGAGGCGGTCACGGGGACCGGCAAGACCATGGTGGGGGTGGCGGCCACCCTCGACGAGCTCGGCCGCCGAGGACAGGTGGTCGTATTGGTGCCGACCGTCGAGCTACAACACCAGTGGGTGGCGGAGCTCGAACCACGCTTGCCCGCCTGCTGCCGGGTCGGCCGCATGGGCGCCGGCGTGAACGAGTCCCTTGTCACCCATGAAGTCCTAGTAGCGGTGGTCAACAGCGCTCGTGCGGCGGACGTGCGGCCGATCCGCAAAGGTGGGCTGCTCGTCGCCGACGAGTGCCACCGTTATGGCACTGCCGTCAACCAGTTGGCGCTCGACCCTCGCTTCGCGCACCGGCTGGGCCTCAGTGCCACTTACGCCCGCGACGACGACGGCAACATGGCGTGGCTTGACCCCTATTTCGGCAGTACCTGCTTCCGGCTTGGTTACGAGCGCGCGGTCGCCGACGGGGTAGTTGCCCGTTTCACCGTGACACTGATAGGGGTGCAGTTTTCCCCGGGCGAACAAGACAGGTACGACGAGCTGACAGAGCTAATGGGAGGCTTGCGGGCACGCCTGGTGCGCGAACACGGAGTGCCTGAAGAGCCATTCGAGGCCTTGATGAAGGCGGTGACAGCCCTGGCCGCCGGGGACGGGGCGGGCGGCTGGTTGGCGCGGGCATACCGCCAGGCCATGCTCGAACGTCGCCGTCTGCTGGCCGATACTCCAGGCAAGGGCCGGGCCCTCAGGCAGCTGGCGCCCGCCGTGGGTGCCGCTGACCGCACGATCGTGTTCACCCAGAGCATCGCGGCGGCCGAGCGGGCCTGCCAGGTGTTGGCCGGCTGTGGCCTCCGGGCAGCGGCAATGCACTCGGGGCTCGGCAGCCAGGACCGCGGCGAGGTGCTCCGCCGCTTCGCGGCCGGCAGCTTGGACGTGCTTGCCGCGCCGCGTGTGCTTGACGAGGGCGTCGATGTCCCCGCCGCGGATCTGGCCGTGATAGTCGGAGCCAGCCGATCGCGTCGCCAGATGATCCAGCGGATGGGCCGAGTATTGCGCCGCAAGCCGGACGGTCGCCACGCTCGCTTCGCCGTCCTCTTCGTCGATGGTACGGTCGAAGACCCGCGCTTCGGTGCCCATGAGGCCTTCCTCGGGGAGATCATCGACGTCGCCGATCACGTATCGTGCTTCGACGTGGACGCGGCAGCCAACCAGATTGGCGCCGTGCTTGAAGCTATCCAGCCATGAATCAAACACCCCGTGTCGGAGGGGGGGACTTGAACCCCCACGGGCTTGCGCCCACTAGCACCTCAAGCTAGCGGGGGCCACTCCCCCACCTGCCCGGTTCGGCATTTGTGCTGTTCAGGCCCTGCGTACCTCGACACACTCGGACACCGCCGGACACCCTTTCCCGCACCGCTATTGCACGACTATTGCACGGCCCTAACGGGCGCGCATGGCCCAATACTCGGGCGGCACCTCGCAGTCCAGGCAAAGCGTGACGTTCACCTTTCCCGCCAGAATCCGAACGTTGGCCACGCGGGCATTGACATTCGGGTTTAACAACTCGACCTCTGTCCCGACAGGAACAGGTACAAGGCCCTCGATCCACATCACCTGCTCTTGTCGGGCGCGATCGAAAACCAACGTCCGACCCTCAATGCCAACGACCGGAGTCTCGGGTTCGTTCATGCCTCGCGAGGCTAGCGCCGGGGCCTGCCCGGTTGCCGTTTCGCTTCAGGCGCCGTCTTCTTAGGCCTACCACCGTGGCGTAGGCAGAACTGCACGACCTCGTCCGTAGCGGGTTCACAGCAGAAGTCGAGCCGGCAGATGGGGGGCCGGCCGCGCGCCGGATTCCAGGTCTCAGCCGACCACAAGGACCGCTTGGCCACCGCCTGCCGATGTTATAGGCGGTCTTGAAACGTTTCAAGCATCGGGTAAAGAGGGGTACCCGCGTACGGGGGACCCTCCCCTACTTGATCCGTCCCGTCTCCCGTGCCCAGCGCTCGACGTCGGCGCGCTTCCAGATTCGGCCGGCCTGCAACGTCGCGACCGGCGCGGGGAACCCGACCTGGCGAGCCAGCTGGTCGGCGTGCTGCTCGGCTTAGGCCCAAGAGCCCGGCGACTTCGGCGAGCCCCATCAAGGTATCTGTCATACGTTAGACGGTAGCACTTGACAGTCGCATAGGGCAACGCATAGGATGGGCCTCTGAACGAAGGTGTCCCCGGCGCCGTGTGGACGGCCCGGGGACAGGCCATAACCCGATGGAGGTCATGACATGGCTAACCGTACTCCCACGTGCCGCTGAGGCGCCCCGTACCGCAACCGCTGAAGAACTCGCCGAGGAGAACAGGCGCGCCGAAGAGGCCAGAGCGCTGACGCAGACGCCCGCTACGGCGCTCCTGGCGCATGACAAGGTGGTCGACCACATAGCGGCCCAGGGATGGAAACCGAGGAACACGCCCGAACTGCTCTTTGTCGTGATCCCCTTGGCCATCCTTCTCAATAGCGTCCTTGATGGCGTCAATGCGATAGAGCGCCGGCTGGCGCTCCTCGAGAGCCGCATGACGACGTCGACTGACTGGATGCCGGACCCCGAGGACTTGGCCCAAGGTTTCCTGTGGATGAAGGGCCGCTGCGACAACGGCCCGTATATCGGCGAGCAACAACGTGGTACCGGCCCCGACCCGGCGCCCGCCGTGGGGCACACGGTGGTGGACCTGGCCAGTGAAGCCCTCCGACCCGCGGACCTGGGCTCAACTGCTCGACGCGCTCCAATTCCTCGCGCAGGAGGTCATGGTGTTGGTCAACGATGCCAACTACGCGGATCCCGACGACCCGAGCGAACGTGGGCTCTTTGGCTTGCCCCCGGTCAGCGACGAGGAGAAGGAACAGCTGGCCACGGTCCCTGGCGGCTGCTCGCGCGAAGCGAGGGAACTGATGGCTACTCGACAAGACCCTCGGTCGGTCAGCACGCAGGCGTTGCTCGTAGCCCTCGCCGAGGAGCAGCAAAAGACCGTCGAGCTGACTAAGGAGCTGGCGAGGCGCTTCGGGATTTCCCTTCGACCGAACGGCGACACGGCGATCCGGCCAACATCCGAGCAGTAAGTCGGTAACCTTGGCCGCTCTCATAACGGTTCCGCCCCGGTGGCTTCGGCTACTGGGGCGGTTTCGCGTCCCAAAGTCGTCGGTACAAAAGTGCAGGTCAAACGTACCGCCAGAATGCCCCAGGTTCCCCGCAAACGCGTGTCTGGTACTAAGACAGCGGACGATTTGGCCCTGTCAGGCTGCGTGGCCTTCGCCCGCGGACATCTGGCTTTCGAGGAGGTCGAGCACTCGGCTCGCTTCTCTCGTGCTCATTTCCTTGCGGCTGGCGATGGGACGGGCGACGACAGCGGCGCAGTAGCCAAGGGCCTCGTCTCGTGTCGTCAGGCCAAAGCGCTGGAGGGCTATGGCGATGTCCCGGAGCTGGCCGCGCGTCACGCCTCCCACGGCTACTACTTCCGGGCTATCACGGTCTTGAGGGCTGAGGTATTGGCGGCGTGGAGGGCGCCCGGGGTGTGTGCTGCCGCAGCGTTCAATGCCGCGTTGTTCAGGTTGACGGCTGCCGACGCGAGTTCCTTCGTCACCGTCGCGAGGTTGTTAGCTGCGCTCTTGGTCTGGGTGGCGGCGGTGGTCTGGTCGTTGGCCGAAGTGACGAGCTTCTCCAGCGTTGATGCCTCTTGTTTGGCGGCTGCCGTAATCTGAGCAGCACTCATGTGCATGTGGTCGGCCGCGTCTTTCTGCTGGACACCAGCCGCCACGAGTACCGCCGCTGCATTGAAAGAGGCCCGGTCTTGACCGGAAGCGGTCTTCATGTGCGAAGTGTATGTGACGGATCCGATGAACTCTGCGGCTGTCGATGTCTTCACGCCCATGGCACCAGCCACGCGAGCGGCTGGGGAGAGGAACTGGTGCTGGTAGGCGACGAGGGTGCCCTGAGCATTGCGCTCCTGGAGGCTGGCGGAGCTGGCCACTTGGGCCAAGTGGGTACTGTACGCACCAGCTCCGTGGTGGCGCCTGTAGGCCGAGAGGGTGAGCTGAGCATCTGGGTTGGGTACGTGCCGTGGTCGCTGCTGGCGGAGGGCCATGAGCGTGACGGGGTTTGCGCTGGTTTGTCGGAAAGTGTACGAGCCGAGCAGGCCGATAGTGCTACTGATGCCGCCCCCGAGGAGCGTCCCAACGCCGGGGACAATGCTCGCGATAGTCCCCCCGATGATCACACCGTGAGCGACGTCGTTGGCGGTGCGGTCCTCCTGGGAAGTGAGGTGCTTCTTGAGGTACGGCTTGGTGAAGGCGTTGTAGCCGTAAAGGGCCAGAGCGCCAAGGGCTGTTTTGCCGACTGTGTGGACCACCCCGGGGACCGCACCGGGGACCAGCCCGGGGACCGTGCTGGGCAGCTTTCCTCCAAGCGTGAGTGTGTTTGCGTTCACGGCTGCAGTATTCAAGCCGAGGACACAGTAAGACCGGTTGTCCCCGTGAGCCCTGTGATGGCCCCGAAGATCGTGCTGACGGCACCCACGACTTTTGCAACCACTGAGACGGTTTTGACCACTGCGGCACCGGCGTAGATGGCGCCCGTGCCACCGAGCAGTGCGTAGAGCGCGGTTTTATTCGCAAACGAGGAGCCGACGTCTAGCAGGCCGTTCACGACCTTCGGACAGCGCATCGGGTCCTGGCCGATCTGGATAGTGAGGTTGGTCAGAGCCGCACCGAACTTGGCCATCGGACGGCGGGCTCACTGAAGGCGAGGTTCAGTGCCTTGTTGTAGGTCGCTGGGTTCTGGGCGCCGGCTACCTGTGCCAGCTTGGTCCCGTAAACGCCCCGCTCGTTGACGAGCTGCATTATTGCCGCCCGGTGTGGAGCGAACATGCGCGATGAGCGACGACTGAACGGCAGGACATCATTGGCGCGGTGGTGCTTACAAAGCCACTTCGCAACTGGGCGAGGACATCTTGCGAAAGCGCTGATGCCTCCTGGCCTTCATGACGGCAGCTGGGCGGTGTGAAGCGAGAACGCGCAGGTATTCCCGGCCCCGTGCGACGCCTTTGGTGCGCCGGTGATGCTGCGAGGCCCGCGTAGAAGGCGCTGGCAAAGGTGCTGCGTACGCGCCCTTCGTAGGGTGGACGGGTAGCGAGCAGGCCCCCGAGGCCTCCTTTAGGCGCGTGGACGTAGGATGCTGGCATCGTGGTGACGTTGCGCGAACAACTCAGCGCCTCGGCAGCTTGGATGAGGGAGAACCAGCATCCAATCGCGGTTTCAAACGGGTGGCGGCAGCGCTTGGGTTCATGGCGGCGAGAGCACGTCAGGGCTGCGCCATGGCGTTGAGCGGAATGCGTAGGTTTGGCACAGGCAGGATGCCTGTCCCAGCGCGCCTACAAGGCCGCCGACGGTATATCTCCGTGGCGTGACAGCATTGGCCACATGTTCAGCGCCGTGCGCTAGCGTCGAGTAGGTGGTGCTTTGCGCCGGCGACAAGGGGGATGGCGTTGGAGACGATGGCCCGTACATCCGGGAAATCGCGTCGGGTTGGACGAGTTGCCCGCCAGCACGCTGAGGCTCGCAGCCTGGCTGGTCATCGCCAACAAGCTGGCGTGGTCGTCTTGATCTTCGGGTTGGCCGAGGCCAAATAATAGGCCATTGAGGCGACGTTGGTGGCAGACATACCGGTGGCGTCTGAGACCTTCATGAAACCCGCAGCGAGCGCCGGCAACTGTTTCGCCGAGATGCCGGCATTTACGCCCAGCTGTGTCACCTGCTGGTTGTACGCCGAGAACTTCTTCACGCCTCGTAACCGACCACGGCACCGATGACGGAGCCCCACTTGAGTACTTCGTGCTGCCCGCCACGAGCGCAGCCGCAGCCGTGGTGCTTCCCGCCGTGGATGCTGCGACGACCTTGGCCCTTGTAGCTGCCGATGACGCGACAATGTCGGCGTTGGCACCGACTATGAGCATCGCGAGCCTTGACCGTTGCGGCTACCTCCGCGCCTACGGCGTCAGCGCTGACGGTGGCGCTTTCCTTTACGGCGTCGGCCTGGGCCTCCGAGGCATCGATGATCGCGTCGCTCGACTCCTTGGCCAGGTCTGCGGCGCGTTGTTGCTCGTCGTTGAAGGTTTGCAGGGCGTCGGTTGATTCTTTGAGCTGCGCCTGGAAGGCTGCAGCGTTCTCGAGGACGAGCCTGGCGCCAACGTTCTGGATTCCACCGTCGCTCATTTTCGGGTTACCTCCAAAGGAGAAATCGGGTTAGCCGGCGGAGAGAAAGGACAAACTCCGCCGGCTGCCGGGGGAAGGCGCAGGTTCCCCATCCGTGTGTTTTTCACGTTCGGGCCGCCCAGCCAATCAAGACGAGCAGCCAGGGAACCTTGGCGGCCGCTAGCACGTGAAGACCGAACGTCCGCGACCCACTTTGACGCCTATGACCTTTTGCCGCCGAGGGAAAGGGGGAAGCGCTCAAGGGCCGCACGGAAGGCTTCGGCACTCACACCTCGGCAGGCGGCTGATGGCGGCCATCTCGGCTTCGTCGGGGAGTTTCGCTGCACTCTCAGAGATTTGCGCCGCAGTATGCCCAGGCGCGAAAAACGGGGACTTGTGGCGACCGCGGGCCATGAGCGATTCGCCGATGTTCGTGACCTTGGTGGTACCCGCGAGACGCTGGCGAAGAGTGTACTCTGAATCCTTGTCCTCCTCGGGCGTGAGGTTGCGCAGGAGCGTGTCGTGGCGCGCGCTGACGAAGGTACGGCAGGTCGGCTTTGATGCTTTCCTCAAGCAGGGTGTTCGTCGGCGCCGACGGGGCGGGCGAGGGGACCGCAGGAGCCTGCTCGAGGAAACCTGTGACTTTGGCCGTCTCAGTGAAACTGCGGGCTGGGGCAGCCTTAGGGGTGACCCACGCCTTGAGCTCGGCTACCTTGCCCGGCTCGGGGTTGACGAGGCTTTCACGGATCAGCTTCGTGATGGCGTAGCGATCGCTCGGGAGCAACGCGTGCCCGGCGGCCTTTTCCGTGGCCGGGATCATGACATTCTGCAGGGCACTCACGTCTTTGTCGAACTTGGTTGCTGGCATCGTGGCCTCCTTAGACCTGGGCCTTGGGGTTACCGGCGAACAGCCGCTGGTGCGCCGTCTCGGCCATCTTCTGTAGCCGTTCGTGCACAGGGACGGGCCGGATCTGCGCTCCGTCGACGACAACGCCGAAAGCAGCTCTTCGGACCCTCGGCGTCACGTCGGCGCTCACCACCGACCCCACATCGACGGCGGTGTTATGGACAAACTGGCCATGGATACGCCAGGCAGTCACGAGGTTATCTAGGACCGCCTCGAGCGCCTCGAAGGCGTGCTCGACGTCGGCGCGAAGGGCTGGCTCGGTAGCGGCGACCTGGTCGGCCCAAAGCTCGGTTTCAACGACCAGTCTCTCCGTCTCGAGCGCTGTGATGGCCCGGAGCTTTGCGGGGAGCGGCAACTCGGCGAATTCGGCCGCGTGCATCGCGTCACCGAGAGCCTTCGCAGTGACCGAGCTGTCGCCTGCTGTGGCCTTGGCTCGGAGCTCGGTTGCGGTCCGCACGGCCTGTTGGTGGGCTGCGACGACGCCTTGGTGCGCCTGGCGGGCGGTTACAAGGTCCGCCTCGATTTGCTCGATGGGTCGGGTCATTGTTGGTTCCCTCCGTAAAAGTCCGGGGTAGCGACGGGCGGCCCGCTAGCCATCAAAGCCATCCCGCGCTGCCGAACGCTGTGGTGGAGGATTGCGTTGACCCGACCGGCTGACCGATCCAGATGCCCTCGACAACCGTGTTGCCCCCCGTCACGAACGAAAGTATGTACTCGCCGGGAGCGGCGTAGAACACGAGGTTGCCGCTCCCATCGCTTATGACGGGGTTGGGGATGGGCCTGCCGTAAGAGTCGACGAGAGGCGCCAGCACCGTGGCGGGAGCGGGCCACTCCCACACGCTCACAGCGGTATTCGGCGGGGCATTGCCGGTGAAAATAACCTGGCCACCGATCATGTGAGGCCTTTCACGAGTTGGTCAATTGCTGCCGCATCGAAGTGCCAAGTGCGACCCTGTCGAGTGGCCGGCAGCGTCCCGCGCTCGGCGCGCCGCTGGACAGCACGCTCACCGACGCCCATCTTTTTGGCGGTCACCTTGGACGAATAACTCATTGGTACCGATGATGTGGGCGACGAACACTCAGGGTCAACGAAATGTTCGCTTGTGTTCGCATAGACCCGTTGAAAGTCTCGCCACTGCATGCCGACTTCGGCCGCCTCGCTTAGCTCCTTGCGGACTGGGTCGGGCATCTGCACCCCGTCGCGGCGGTACTGGTCCTCGAGGAGGTCGAGCAGGCGCGGCGCGATCTCGGCCAAGACCGGAGCGCTCAGGAAGACGCCGGGGCCGGGATTTTCACGGTGCGAACGGGCTTTTCTGGGTGGCGCCGGGCGTCGAGCCGTCTTCTCTCGAAAAGTCGATCCCCTCCTCGGCCAACCCGGCTCGCATATCGCCGGCAAACCGCCCACCGATGAGAGGCAGCGGAGGTGGCCCTCCGAGCTCCTCAACGCTGAACCGCCGCGGTCCCTCGTCCGCGTACAGGACGGGCCCACCGGCCGATGCGACCGACGCGACCAGGTAGCGGGCGCAGTCGATTGCGTGGTCCTCACATGAGGAATCCGAGATCTTCTACACGGGTTTTGTCGTAGGGCGCATCCGGCAATGTGCGCACCAGGTTCGGTGCCGAGCCGTCTAAAACGTGAAACCGAGGGCAACTGTCGGTGGTCCACTCGCCCCGCTCGGCCAGGAGCATGTGGTACGGGCAGAGCGGCCCATCGGCCAGTGCGGCGTGCAAAAGCTGCCACCCGGCTATGCGGTCGTTCACGGCCAAGGCAGTGCCCAAACCTGCCTGGGCGTAGGACTCTTGCACCGATAAGCCGCCGGTCGCCTTCGCCACCGTTGACGGGTCAATGAAGTGAGTTACCTCTTCGCCGGTCTTGCGCTCGGCGGCCATGATGCGGGCCGCCTGCTCAGCAGGTGAGAGAAGGGTTTGATACAGCTCACGAAAAATCCACCACCTACCGTCATTATCAACGGCTCCCCACAGTGCACAGAAAGGGGCGCTCCATCCCCAGTCAATAGCGCACCAGCGTCTCCAGCCCAGGGCCAGTGTGATGGCATCTCGGGGCACGATGTGCGGGTGCGCGGACCACTCGCTAAAGAATTGGCCGCCGAATGCGCTCCAGTCGCCGTCGAGCATGGCCTTGCGCCTTGCAACGTCAGGGATTGCTTCGAGCGTCCGCACATAATCCTTGCCGACGTGCGGGTTGTCGAAGACCCGGCTCGGGATGTAGCGGACCGTTCGGCCGTGGCTGTCAACGATCACGTTCTTACCGTTGTCGGTGGCCTCGACGTAGTTGACCTTGATCGTCGTATGGCTCGGGCCGCCCGGGTTGCAGCTCGAACGGATGCCGATGACCGACTTGCCTTCATCGCCTGACCGCAGCGTCTCCCGCAGTATCTCGACGCAACCGGGCAATAGGAGCGTGAGCTCGTCGACCAGCAACAGGCCCCAGGAAGTGCCTTGGTAGCGGCTGGTGTCGCTCAGGCTGTCGCAGTAGCCAAGCTGCAAGACCGAGCCGTTTGTGAACTTGAGCACCATCTCCGAACCGTTCCATGTGCAACCAAGCTTCTTGGCGAAGCCATGCTTCGCCAGCTCGAGTAGCAACGTGGCACGCAGCTCCGGGTAGGTGCGCCGTAAGCCCAGGGCGCGTAGGCCGGGCACGTGGACGCACTTGGCGATGCCCTCCATCAAGACGGCCAGTGACTTGCCCGAGCCGCGCGACCCACCAAAGACGACGTCGAACTCCTGCGCTGCGTGGAACTCGGCCTGCTTAGGCGTGGGCTTGTACTTCAGCGCCTTGAACGCGTCGATGCCTTGCGGGTCGAGGGAGTCGGCAAGTGCTCGTCCGAAAACTGTCATTGGTCCTCCTGCTCTGGTGCCCTGAGAAGGGCTACGAAACGCTGTGTGAGCTCCCGGGTCTGATCGCCGTGGCCCAGCTCGTCGAAGAGCACAGCGAGCACCCTGGGCAGCTCTGGTGCGATCTGGTGCAGCAATGCGACGTTCAGGTCGGCGCCCGTCGAGATGGCTCGCAACTCGGCCAGAGAGCGAGGATCGAGGCCGAGAGATGCCCGCTGTTGGGCTTCCTCACGGCTTGCACCGGTCGCAGCCTCCACCAGGCGGGCTCCCAGCTTCACGGCCCCCACGTTGGCAATGGCGGCCTCTATGGCAGCACTCAGGAGCTCGACCCTGGCACGGGCCATGCTGTAGCTGGAGACGGCGAGGGCGAACTCAGGCGCCGAAAGATGAGGGGCCAACGTCAAGACTTCCTCGGCGACAAGCTGGGCACGTTCACCGATACGCTTGGCGCTGTAACCGCCGTGCCCCAACGCGAGCGTGTTGCCGACCTCGAAGTCGGGATGGCGCTCGGGATGACCGGGCCGACAGGTCATGAGGCTTCCCCCTTGCGCTCGTCTACCTGCTGTGTTACGATACTTTCAAGTAGCGTAACGGGAAGGGGAGCAAGATGAGCAAGCCCAAGGCCATCGGGTACGTCAGGGTGAGCACCGCTGAGCAGGTGAACGGGTTCGGCCTCGACGTCCAGCGCAAGGCGGTCCGTGACTACTGCAAGGCGCAGGGCCTCCAGCTCGTCGCCATCCACTCCGACGAAGGCATCAGCGGTAGCAACGGCCTCGACACTCGCCAGGGCCTCGCTACGGCGCTGGCGCTGATCGAGCGCCACGAGGCAGATGTGCTGGTCGTCTACCGCCTCGACAGGCTCGCACGAGACCTGCTGCTGCAAGAGACGACGATGGCGAGGCTGCGAGCTGCTGGTGCCTCGGTGCTCAGCGTCACGGAGCCTGACATCGACAGCGAGGACGGCACGCGGGTCCTGGTCCGCCAGGTGCTCGGCGCTATCGGGCAGTACGAGCGCACGCTCATCAGAGGTCGGATGATGGCTGGGAAGGCTCAGAAGGTGGCTGGTGGCGGCTACGGCGGCGGTAGGCCCGCCTTCGGCTACAGGGCGCAAGACGGCGGCCTGGTGCCTGACGAGAGGGAGCAGGAAGCCGTTGTGCTGGCTCGCCAGCTCCGAGCCCAAGGGCTCAGCCTGCGTGCCATCGGTGCCCGCCTCGAGGCCGCTGGCTACCGCCCGAAGGTCGGTGAGCGTTGGCAGCCAACACAGGTGAACCGCCTCGTTCAGCCGCGTCGCGTGACCTCCTACTTGCGGGGGGTTCTGTGGGTTTCGGGGCAAGTGCGCGCCGGAAGCGGCAAGGCACACTTTCAGCCCTCTTCACTGCTTGCCCTCCATCTTGAGGAGCACAGGGCACCACTCGTCATGGAAGACATGGATGACCCACACTCCAGGTTTGACAGCCTCAACCGTCTGGTAGGCGTCGCAGTGCTCGCAGCCGCCAAGGATGCGCGCCCCGTCGAGTGGCCCGAGCATGTTTACGAGGTGGTCGGCCCTCCCGTCATGGCCGTCTCTCCGGCTCATGGCTGAGCCCCTTCGTGCCGGGACACGGTCGCGCCCCGCGCGTCCCACCGTGACCGTGTCCCGTGTCCGTGTCCCTTAAGGGGGGGACACGGGGACACGGTATGGCTGACCGTGTCCGGGACACGGTTGGGACACGGTAGGGACACGGGACACGGTCGGCTTCAAAACGGCTCCTCCTCGGGCTCGGCTCCTCTACGGCGCTCTCCCGGAAGGGACGGCTCACGTAGTGCCGGACGGCTTGGCCGCTCTGCTCGGTGCGCACGTAGCTTTCGGTCACAAGGGTGTCCGTGGCGCGCCTGACGTACTCGGCCTTGCCTAACTTGGCTTGGTCGATCGAGCGACGGGAGGCACCGGCGTTGAGCTCCAGCCATCGGCTGACCCTTTCCATGAGATAGGTAGGCCGGAAGGTGCCATCGCCGCTGGTGCTCGGCTCGGGAGGGACCAGGCTCGCCTCGTAGGGCACCCTGGTGCGCGTCCAACATGAACTCGGCGGCCTTGGCGCCGCGCACGAAGTTGCCGTGCCGGTCCTTCGCCGTTGTGAGCTTGGAGCGCCCCACGCGACCACGCCCGAACTCGGTCACCATCTGGACAAGGAAGGCGCTCCCACTGATGGCGGCAAGCTTGCGCTGGCTGCCGGCTGCCCACAGGCCACCGTCCCGGGCCTTGACCGTGTGGTCCACCACTACCACTGCGGCCCCGAGTTCGCGAGGTACCTCGGGAAGACCCGCGTCCACCGGGCCACGCTGTCGTCGTCATTCGGTTTTGTGCCGTCGATCGACATGGACTCTCCGGCGCTGTCGATGACGACCAACGTGGGCTGTACCTCGGCAACGATGCGGGCGACGTGCGCCTGTGCCGGGGCGCCGAAGCGCTCTACTGGGCTGAAGTAGTGGAAGTACGTGAGGAACGCCTTGGGCTCGGCTCCGAGCTCGAGGACACGGTTCGCCGGTGCCCGCCGCGTCGTCCTCGAAGTCGACCCACAGGACGTGGTGGCCGGCCGCTATCTCTTGCCGGGCCACCTCCTGGGCAACGAAGCTTTTGCCATCGCCGGGCGCCCCGAAGATCGTGTTCACGCGGCCCGGGTAGAAGAGGCATTGCCCGTCGGTCCTCCGCCCGACCGTGGGGAGGGGCCGGGTGACGGTCCCACTGAACAGGCCCTCGACGACAGCGCTGAGGTCCCGCTCCACCCACGAGTGGGTTATCGGGCGGCTACGGGGTTCGGTCGCTGGCCGGTCCGGAGCGACAGCGCTCACGCTGCCCACTGTCCGCGGCCGCATGAGTGCGGTGGGCGATGGTCCCTGGCGTGCGGGTCACCGTGCCAGCGGGGTTGAGGTGGAGCTGGCAATGAGCACCGCCGGCAAGTAACTGTTCGACGGAGCTCCTCGAGCTCTTCCCGCATCTGGTCCACCTGTCGTTGAAGTGAGGGAGTACGCTTGGGCTGCCTACGCTGGGGAGCGGGGTCCGGGTTGGGGGCCGCCTTCGGGCGGCCTTCACCAGTTATGCGGACACCGCCTCTCGGCGGTGCTTCCCGATGTAGGCGTCCACGTCGTCAGGGTGGACTCGGACGAGAACGCCAACCTTGACGGACGCCAGTTCTCGGATTTCTACGAGCTTGCGCACATGGCGCGGCGTAGTGCCTAAGAGTTCGGCAACCTCGTCGTAGTCGAGGAGCCGGGGCAGTTCTGGGTGGCGCCGTTCGGCTCGGTTCCTTGGGGTGTCTTCGCCCATCTGGCCTCCTGTGGCAGTCCTTGCGTTACACGGTCTACCGGACTAGCATGTCACTCTGTGGCATCCAGTGCGAGGGAGGAAAACTCAGGATTTCCTATAACGCTCTGGCCCGGGACACCGCTGCCTCTCCTGAAAGTCGCTCGAGGTGCCGTATCGGTTGGCAGAAACGGGTTCCTCAAGTGGGACTTCCCGTATGACGAGGTGGAGTTGCCTGACCAGTGGGTCATCCAGGAACTCTGGGCCGCCGACCTCGCCGACGATCAGGTCGTGGTCGATCTGCTGTCGCAGTATGGGGAGATAAGAACACCTTTTACCGCGCTGGGTGGCACCCCGCTACCGGTAAGGCAACCGAGCGAAAATGGGGCGGCCATTGAAGATGCTCGCTGGTGGCTGCGTGCCGCGGCGTGCTCTTTCCCACACTTGGTACAACGCTCAGGTCGGGAAGCCAGCTCGCGAGCGTGGAACAATGAAGGTTTCCAAGGCATCACCACAGAGAACATTGCGTGGGGCCAGTTCACTGGCGCTCTCAACGCCGGGCTCAAGGCCTACCAGCCACGTGCTGAGTACCGGCTCAGGAGGAACAACGGCGTTAGAGATTTTCAACCTCTCACTGTTGGAGCACCCTACGTAGACCTTTACTCGGCCGCCTGTTGCCAGGTTTTCAACCTCATTGTCAGGGAAGATGTCGCATCGCTGTGCGAGAGCGAGACTTGTAACTCCGTTTTCGTGCGGCAGCGCGGCGGCGCCGTATATGGGCAATACCGAAGCAAGGGCGTGCGGTTCTGCAGCGTCGGATGCGCTCGCAACGAGACTCAGCGGCAGTACCGGCGACGTCAGGCTCAAGAGAGGACAAAGTGATGGCTGAGGTAAAACGGACGAGGAAGCGCAAAGGGCGCCGGACCTTCGGGGCAACCCGCCGGCTACCCTCCGGCCGCTGGCAAGCTAGCTACCTGGGCCCTGACGGGGTACGGCGCATCGCTACGCAGACCTTCCCCGAGGCGGCCGACGCCAACGCCTGGCTGGTCAGCGTCGAGGCCTCGATCGCAGGCGGCGACTGGCGACCGCCCGAGCTGTCCCGCGAGACCTTCGGCGCATACGGTACGCGCTGGCTGGCTCACCGTCCCGACCTCCGGCCATCGACCCGGGAGCTATACGCGATCCTGTGGCGCAGGTGGCTCGAGCCGGCCTTCGGTCCCGTCGCCATCGGGTCGCTGAACCCCGAAGCGTGGCGGGCCTGGTACCTCGAGCAGACCGTCGCCCATCCGGGCTCAATACAGCCAGGGAAGGCTTACAGGCTGGCTCGAGGGATGCTCAACACTGCAGTCGAGGACGGCCTGCTCCGAAGCAACCCGTGCCGCGTGAAGGGCGCCGGGACCGAGCATGCGACTGAACGGCCCGTGGCCATGCCGGGAGACGTGGCGAAGCTGGCCGACGCGATCGACCCCAGATACCGGGCGATGGTGCTCCTGGCCGCTTACTGCTCCCTGCGCTTCGGTGAGCTAGCCGGGCTGCGCCGGTCCCGGGTCGACCTGCTCCATCGGACAGTGACCGTCGAGGAGAACGCGGTCGAGGTCGCTGGCCAAGTGACTTTCGGGCCGCCCAAGACAGCGGCGGGTCGGCGTGTGGTGGCCATCCCCGCGGAGCTGGTCGAAGTACTCGACGCGCACTTGGCTGAGCATGTTGGCGTCCAGGGCGACGCTCTGGTCTTCCCGGACCTCGACGGCCACCCCCTAGGCCGCAACAAGTTCCGGCCGCTATGGGCTAGAGCTTGCGTCGGCGCCGGGATTCTCGGGACTCCACTTCCACGACCTGCGCGGCTCGGGTGCCACTTGGGCCGCCACGGCGGGCGCCACGCTGCGCGAGCTCATGGTCCGACTTGGTCACACGACGCCCACAGTGGCTATGCGTTACCAGCACGCCACGCAAGAGCGGGACCGAGCGATCGCCGACAAGCTCGGGGCCCGTATGCGCGCGGCCGCTCCCGAGGAACCGAGCGCTGCCGTCGTGCCCATCGACCGGCGGTAGCGGATCCACTATTGCACGTAGGTTGCACGACCTACCCCGAAGACAAGAGAACGCCGGGCAACCGCTCGGCGTTCTTGCTGCTCAGACCTGGTGTCGGAGGGGGGACTTGAACCCCCACGGGCTTGCGCCCACTAGCACCTCAAGCTAGCGCGTATACCTATTCCGCCACTCCGACGTGGCGCCGGCCTGACCCGGCAGCCAGCAAGCATACCGCTAGCGCGTCAGTCCCGGGTTCTGGTCACCCTGCTTGTAGAGTCGTCCGTACGTTCCCTCCGGGAAAGGAGAGCGCTCGCCGGCTCAGCGCTGGCCTTTGGCAGGCAGGTCCGTTGACTTAGGAGCTTGTCCATGTGCGGAACCCTCGCGGGGCTAAAACAGGCTTGTTCAGCATTTGCCCTCCGCTTCGACGCGGCGCTGGTGCCGCCTGCTCAACTCGCCGAGGTGCTGGCTGAGGCAGGCACGCTCGAGAAGATCTTCGCCAACATCGCTGCAACCTCGGCTGCCCAGATCGCTCGTAGAGGCGGCGGCTCTGTGCGCGAAGCGGTCTCGGGGCTGGCACGCGCCTCTGGGACGTCTCTGGTGAAGCTGGCAAAGCTTTAGAGGCAGCCAAACAGATAGAAGCCCAGCCTGAAGTCGCTCGAGCTGTCCGGCTAGGTGAGCTGTCACGCCAGCAGGCTGGCCTTGTAGCTGGTGCAGTGGCCAACAACCCATCTTCAGCACCTCAGTTGCTCGAGCTGGCGCGCAGCGCTTCGATGCGCGAGCTCGCAGAGGGGCCCCTCCGCGCGCGCTCTGGGGGCCTGGGTGCTGAAGCTAGCCGCCTGGCGGTCCACGCCTCTCGGTCCTTACGCTACTGGACCGGCTCAGACGGCGCGTTCAACCTGCACGGCCGGGCCACGCCAGAACAGGGCGCCATCGTCATCGCAGCGCTACGGCCCCTGGCAGACAAAGCTTTCCAAGCTGCCCGCAAAGATGGACGGCGGGAGAGACCGGACGCCTATGCCTGGGACGCCCTGGTCGGCCTGGCGACCTCGGGTGGCGGTGGCGGGGATGGTGGTCGCGGCGGCGGGGGCCGCGGCCCCGGCGCTGAGGTCATGATTAGGGTCGACTACAGCGCTTTGTTACGGGGCTACCCCCTCGACGGCGAGACATGCGACATACCCGGCTTTGGCACTACCACCGTTGAGGTAGTGCGCGACATGATCGCAACGGGCGACCCGGTCCTAAAGGCCATCGTCACCAACGGCAAAAACGTCGTTGGTGTCGTGCACACGCGCAGGCGCCCCAACGCCTACCAAAAAAGTGCTCTCGACTGGCTGTTCCCCACTTGTGCAGCAAATGGCTGCGGCACCAGGGCTTGTTTCTTAGAGACCGACCACCGACAAGACTGGGCGCGCACCCACATCACGGTGCTCGAACTGCTCGACAGGCTCTGCCGCTACCACCACGCCTTGAAGACCACCAAGGGCTGGGCCCTGGTCGATGGCACGGGCAAACGAGACTTCGTCCCCCCAGGCGACCCCAGGCACCCACGTTATGCCAAGGTTTCCAATCGTTCCAAGGCGAAAGGCGCTCGCGCCACCGCCGGTCAGCCCCCAGGTGGGCGGTACGTCGACGCGGCCTTAGCGGCGTCGTCAATCTCAGTCGCGGTGACGAGCACTACCGTCCGAACCTTGGCCGCGCCGCTTGCGCTGACAGTGAGCGCAGCGCCGGCGGCAGTCATGTTGTCGGGATAGTCAACAATGACGTACACGTCGTGCTCGCCAAAGGCAAAGTACATGGCCTCGAGTTTCCCGCCCGCCGCCTCGGTCGCCTCTTTGACAGCAGCGACCCGAGCCGAACCACCCTCGTACTTCAGACCCTTCAGACCCTCGAGCGTGTAGCTCACTTCAAGCAGGTATTTCGGCATGCTTCCTCCCTCTGGCCGTACGTTGACGGATGATGATTTTTAGCACCACCCGAACGTTCGCGGCGAGGTAGTCCGTGGCTCTCCGCTGCTTTGCCATCTACGACACGCCAGGCCTTGCGACCACGTTCCCGCTCACCGTTCGTAAAAGGCATGCGCCAGCGGCGGCTGGCGCGAGAAGCTCGGCGGGGTCCCCAAAAGCCGGCTTCGGCGATGCCCTGCCGATCGCACCGCTGGCTGTTTCTAGCCCCAGTGGTGTGTCGCTTAAATAGTGATCTATCTAGTGTGGGGCGGTGGCTGCGGCTGGGGCTTTGGAGATGACGGGTGGGCAGCGGGTTGAGCTGGATCGGTTTTCTCGTTCGCACACCGGGCTCGGGAAGTGCGCCAGGCCAAGGCGTTGTTGTGGGCCGCCGCGGAGGGAACCGCTGCGGTGGGGCGCGCAAGAGCCGCGAACCAGGGCTCCATGATGCGGCCGTAGCCATCTGGCTAACAAGCCCGATGGCTACCTTCTCGGCTCGTACCGCATCGCCACTGCCCCCGAGCCGAACTCCAGCCGGCTCACGAGCTTCAAGTCGACATGCTTCGATAGCCCCGCGAACAACGTCGGCCCGTGGCCCGCGAGCCTGGGATGAACCACGAACTCGTACTCATCGATCAATCCCAGCTCCGTCAACGCCAGTGGGAGCTTCACACCTCCCACGAACAGTGCCTTGCCGGACTCCCGCTTGAGTTGCTGAACGGCCTTGCCCAGGTCCCCGCGCACGAGTTCCGCGTTCCAATCGACCTGCTCCAGGGTGCTCGATACGACGTACTTCTTTGCCGCGTTGATCGTCTGGGCGAAGGGTTCCATCCAATCAGGTCTCGCTCCCGTCGGCGCCGGCCGCCACGCTGATTCCATCATTTCGTAAGTCACCCGCCCAAAGAGAAGGGCATCGGCCTGGTTGAGGTTCTCGACCCCGTGACGATGCAAGTCTTCGTCCGCGGGAAATGCACGATGATCGCAGCACCCGTCCAATGTGACGTTGATGGAGTACCGAAGGGGTCGCACTTCGCAAGAGTACCGCTGATACCTGGAGGTATGTCGCTTAAATAATGATCTGTTGTAGTGTGGGTGGGATGGTGGCTGCGGCTGGGGCTTTGGAGATGACGGGTGGACAGCGGGCTGAGCTGGAGCGGCTTGCTCGTTCGCACACCGCGCCGGCTCGGGAGGTGCGCCAGGCCAAGGCGTTGTTGTGGGCCACGGACGGTGTTTCGAACGCCGAGGTGGCTCGTCGGTGCGCCTCCACGCCAAAGTCTGTCCGTCGGTGGCGTAGCCGGTTCGCCGCGGAGGGAACCGCTGCGGTGGGGCGCATCCGGGCGGGGCGTGGCCGCCCTGTTGTGCTCGGCGACGATGTTGTGGAAGCGATCGTGCATGACACGTTGCATACGGTGCCCGAGGACGGCTCTGCGTGCTGGTCGACGAGGTCGATGGCAGCCCGGTACGGGACCGGCAAGGACGCGGTGGCCCGGATATGGCTGGCACGGCGGATCCGGCCCCGGAAGGTGGAGACCTTCAAGCTGTCCACAGACCCTAGCTTCGAGTCGAAGCTGCGTGACGTGGTCGGCCTGTACGTGAACCCGCCGGCTGCCGCAGCGGTGTTCTGTTTCGACGAGAAAACCCAGGTCCAGGCTCTGGACCGCACCCAACCGTCCCTGCCGATGCCGGGGCGGGCCGGGACGATGACCCACGACTACAAGAGAAACGGCACCCCGGACCTGTTCGCCGCGCTGAACGTGGGCTCCGGGGAGGTGCTGCACGACACACGCCGCTCCCACACCGGCCGTGACGTGCTGGCGTTCTTCCGCTGGATCGACATGCACGTCGACCCCGACCTGGAGCTGCACGTCATCTTGGACTAATCCCGACCGGGAAATTATCCCGACGTGCCCATGGCGGGGGGCAGAGAACCCTCGCTCCAGTGCGGCTCCGGCTTGGTGAACGTGCAGTGGGGGTCGGGATAATCACAGGCCCTCGAGGAAGGCGAGTAAGTCATCCTGCGGCCGGTAGCGGCCTGGCTTCGAAGTAACGGGGGTGGTGCGCGCCAGTGCCCGCTCCTTGATGCTGAGGTCGGCGTGGAGATAGGCGTTAGTTGAGCGGATATCGGCGTGCCCGAGCCAAAGCGCGATCACGGCAACGTCGACGCCTTCGCGGAGTAGGGACATGGCGCTCGTGTGCCTCAGGACATGAGGTGTCAGACGCTTTGATCGAAGGGAGTGGCAGCGTTGGGCTGCAAGCGCCTTGTGAGTGGCAACTCGGCGTTCAACGGCGTCGTCGCTAAGGCGTCGGCCGGTGCGGGTGGGAAATACTGGTTCGTCGCGATGACCGGCTCGTTCCTTGAGCCAGGCCCTGAGCAGCGCCACCGTCGAAGAAGTCAAGGGGACGCAACGCTCCTTGCGGCCCTTGCCGGTGCAACGGACGTGGGGAGCGGGACCGAGCTCGACGTCGCCGCAATTAAGCTGGATGAGCTCAGAGAGCCGCAGTCCCGTTTGGACTGCCAGGGCCATCAGGGCCCGATCCCGCCGGCCCTCCCAACGGCCGGGGTCAGGAGCAGCGAGCAAAGCCCTCACCTCGTCGGCGACGAGGAACGGAACGGTCGTTTTCTCGAAGCGCTTCTGAGGGATGGCCAGTACCCGCCGGATAAGCTCGGCATGCTCAGGATGACGCAGGGCTGCGTAGCGGAATAAGGAGCGCAAGGCGGCGAGCCGAGCATTGCGGCTGCGGGCACTGTTGTGACGGTCGGCCTCCAGGTGGTCCAGGAAGGCCGAGACCACCTCGGGCCCCAGGTCTTGCCACCCCAGCGTCGAGGGAGCCTTTCCCGTACGGTCCTGGACAAAGCGGAGCAGGAGCCGAAAGGTGTCCCGGTAGGAGATCACCGTGCGGGGGCTGGCTTGGAGCTGTTTAGCCAGCCGTTCAGTGAAGAACAACTCCAGGGTCGGGGCCAGCGCGCTCATGACGCCGTCCCCTCTGCGGTTTCCAGGTGCCGGGCGGCCAGGGCCAGCAGCTCCGGCTGAGCGGACAAGTACCAGAACGTGGAACCCGGGTCGCGGTGACCCAAATAGGTGGCCAGGCGGGGCAAGAGGGCGCCCACGTCAGCCCCCGAGCGTTGCCAAGCAACCAGGGTGTTGACCGCAAAGGCATGGCGCATGTCATGCACCCGCGGACGGCGTGGCGCCTCCGCTCCAACCCCGGTGGCCTGCACCAGCCTGCGGAAGGACTTGCCGAAGTCCGCCGGCCAGAGGGCCGTGCCGGCGGTGGAGAGGAAGAACGTCGTGCTCCGGGGCCGCGGCAGGAGCTGGTCCCGCATCTCCGAGTAGGCCAGCAGGGCCTCCAGGGTGCTGTCCTGGATAGGGACCAGCCGGGACTTGCCGAACTTCGACCGGCGGATGGTGATAACTGCCTCGGCACGGTCGAGGTCATCACGTTCGAAACGAATTGCCTCCCCGACGCGCATGCCGGTGACGGCGAGCAGGCCGATGAGCGTTTCGACCGTCCTGGCCCGCAGCGGGGTGGGGATCATTCGACTGGCCGCCGACATCAACATCGTGATGTCGGTCGCGGAGTAAATGAACGGCGGGCGCCAGCGCTGGCGAAACTTCACCAGTCCGACAGGGGGGATCTCGGTGGTTGGTTCAATGCCAGCCATGTGACGGGCGAACCCCCGGGCCACCGTCATCCGCCGGCCCAGACCGAGCTGGTTGGCCCAGCATCGGGGCGCTGGGCCCAAACCAGCGCGGCGTCGATCGTGACGGTGACGGCGCCGATAGTGTCGAGGTAGGCCACGAAGTCAGGCAGGAGACGGTGCGCCTCACCGAGGTTGTGGCCCAGCGCTCGACGCAGGCGGAGGTAGTCGTTGGCTTGATCGAGGAGGCCGCTCACCGCTCCTCCTCCGGCCAGGGCTGGGCGACGCCGCGCAGCGCCACCAGGTCCACCTTGGCGTAGGCCCCCGTGGTGGCCAGGTCCCGGTGGCGCAATACCTGGCTGATATGGACCAGCGTCGCACCCTGGCGCAGCATCTCAGTGGCCAGTGCATGGCGCAATCGGTGGGCCCCACCGGAGCGAGCCCCGTCCGCTCACAGGCCCGGTGGACGACGTGACCGATCGAAACCGGCTGCAGAGCCGCGCCGAGGCGCCAGGCTCGTCAAAAAGACCCTCCGGGTATTGGCCTCGCCCCGGCCAGCACCGAGGTAAGCGGCCAGGGCCTCGCCCACGTCGGCCAGCAAGGGCAGACGCTCCCCGCCGCTGCCCTTGCCCCTCACGGTCAGCTCACCGACCCGCCAGTGGATGTCATCCAGCGCCAGGCCGACTACCTCACAACAGCGCAGACCGAGCCGGGCCAGCAACATCAAGATGGCGAAGTCTCGGAGCCCGACGGGCTCTGAGCGGTCACAGCTCGAAACCAGCTCGGAAACCTGGGAGACGGTCAGAGTGGACGGCAAGGCGGTGTCCCGCCATCCCGCCACGGGTGGCACCGCCGCCGCCAGGTTGGCTCTGATCCGGCCCTCGATATGGAGGAACCTCAGCAGCGACCGCAGGGCGTTCACCCTGTTCTTGGCCGAGCCGACCGAAACTCGAGTGCACTCGCTCAGCAAGAACCCGTTGACGTCGGCACCGGACAGCGCCTCCACCCGGGCCTCTTCTCGACCGTCGCCTTTGAGTTCCGCCAGGAATAGCCGGGCCTGGGCCTCGTAGCTCACGACCGTGGAAGGGGCCAGGTCCCGGTCCTCGATCAGATGGCGCCGATAGCAAGCCAGCAGATCCTCAATCGGTGTCAGCACCCGAGGCGGCCGCCGCCGGGACTGCCCGCTGCGCCCTGAGATAGTTGAACATCGGGACCAGCGTTCGCCCGGTCGGCACTCTTCGCTGTTGGACAACCTGTCGGCCCACAAGAGCCAGCCTGTCCGTGACTGGCTGGCCCACAAGAAACGCCGCCGCTGGCACCTGCACTTCACCCCGACCAGCTCGTCATGGCTCGACCTCGTATTTGAGTGCTGGTTCGCCGTGCTCAGCCGCAAAGCCTTGACCAACACCAGCTTCACCTCCGTCGCCGAACTCGAAACCCGGATCGACTGCTGGGTCTCCCACTGGAACGACAACCCCGAGCCCTTCGTCTGGACCAAACCCGCGAGGAGATCCTCGACAAAGGCGCCCGCGGACAAGCCACTGTCGACCGGATCACCAAATCCGCGACACGCCACTAGCGTCGTGCGTCCAGCAGGGCGGTCCCTAGAGAGCCCGAGGCCCCGTAGGTCAATCAGTGGTGCGCAGGCGGAACAGGTAAGCCGCTAGCGGGGCCGCTATCGCGATCAAGGCTGACGACCAGAGCAGCGCAGCGGCGACAGGGTGCTCCACGGGCCACGATGGGCTCGGGGGCAGAGGGTTGGGGTTGCCCCAGAGGTCACGGACCGCGGAAGTGACTGAGCTCACCGGGTTCCAGTTGGCTATTAGCCGCAACCAGCTCGGCATGTGGCGCGTAGGTACCAAGGCATTGGAAATGAATGCCAACGGAAAGATGATGATGAAACCTACGGACATCGCCGACTCTGGCGCCTTCGCAATGATGCCCGCGCAGGCAGTCGGCCAAGTCAGGGCATAGGCAAAAAAGAGCGCCACCCCGAAGCCGGCTAGTACCGACAGCATCCCGGTTTCGGGGCGCCATCCCACAAACAGGCCGGTGACTGCGACGATCACCGAGCACACGGCGGCCGATAACAGATCCGAGACGGTGCGGCCTACGAGCACCGAAGCACGCCACATTGGAAGCGTGCGGAAACGCTCGATCATCCCAGTGGAAATATCGGTCGCGAGACCAATACCAGTGCCCATTGAGGAGGTGACGAGGTTCATAGAAAGTAGGCCGGCAATCACGAAGTTGGTGTAGCTGCCATGTCCGGGGAGAACCATGCCAGAGCCGAAGACGTACACGAACAACACCGTGAACAGAACAGGTTGCACCGTTACGTCCGAGAGCTGCATCGGTTCCCGGGCAATGTGGACCAAGTTGCGCCGCGTCATTACGGCTACGTCCCGCAGGCGTGAGGCCACTAGGCCGAGAACACCCGTCTCTGATACGGCGCTGTCCGGCGCCGCGATGTCCTGCGCCGTGAGCTCGACCGCCGTCATACTGCCACCTCCTCTAGATCGTCGGATTGGGTTTCAGAGGCATCGCTCTCGGCCGGGCGACCGGTGAGCGCGAAGAACACGTCATCGAGGGAGGGCTGGTGGACCTCCACGTCGTCGACGGACAGCCCGGCGTCGTCGAGCGCCCGAACGACCATGGTCGCCAGGCCACTGCGGCTGCTCACTGGGGCTGAGACATGCCGCCCTCCGTCGGTTACCCGAGGCGGCCCGTCGACGAAGGGGGCCAGCGCAGCGGCAATGCCGTCGGTGCGATGGCCCGCCGTCAGAGTGATCTCGAGGCGGGCGCCACCAACGGAGCGCTTGAGCTCGGCCGGGGTACCTTCGGCGATTGCCCGCCCATGGTCAACCACGACCACACTGCCCGCAAGCTGGTCGGCCTCGTCGAGGTAATGGGTCGTGAGCAGGATCGTCACGCCATGGGTGCTGAGGTCTCTAACTATCTCCCAGACCTCGGCCCGGCTGGTCGGGTCCAGGCCGGTGGTCGGTTCGTCAAGGAACAGCACGGGCGGGCGGCCGACCAGGCTCCCAGCAAGGTCGAGGCGCCGGCGCATGCCACCTGAGTAGCCCTTTGCAAGCCGGCCAGCGGCATCCGTGAGGTTGAACTGATCGAGCAGCTCCTTCGCCCGCAGCCCGGCCGCGCCCCGTCTCATGCCAGACAGTTGCCCGATCATTACGAGGTTCTGGAAACCTGTGAGTAGCCCGTCGAGAGTCACGTCTTGGGCGGTTACGCCGATGCACTTCCGGATCTGGGCGGCTTGGCTGCGGACGTCGTAGCCGGCCACGCGTGCCTGGCCAGCGTCGGGTACGGTACGCGTCGTCAGGATGCGCACGGCGGTGGTCTTGCCAGCACCGTTCGGGCCCAGGACCGCGAGGATGCTGCCCCTGGCTACCGACAGGTCCAACCCGGACAGCGCCTTGACGGTGCCGTAGGATTTAGTCAGGCCCTCGGCTTCGATCATCAGGGTGTCAGCCATGCGTTACCTCTCTCTGTCGCCTTACTTGCCGCACGGTAAGTAAGGCTAGCAACCTAACTTGTCGGCCGTCAAGTAGACTATTTAGTTAATGAGCGAACGACAGGAAGGGCCAGAGGAGCGAGCCTCGGGCGGCGTGGCCGGGCCGGAGAGCTCGGGCGGCGTGGCCGGGCCGGAGAGCTCGGGCGGCGTGGCCTCGCCGGAGAGCTCGGGCGGCGTGGCCGGGCCGAGCCAGCACAAGGTGGGGCAAGCGGGGCCGGAGGGAGCGCAGGGTGCACTCCAGACGGAGCAAGAGCTTCGCGACCGTGGGCAAGAACTGCGCGACCGGGGACGAGAGCTGCGGGAAATCGGTCGGGAGCGGGCTCGAGAGCTGAGAGAGCTAGCGCGCGCGCAGCGAGAGGCCTCGCGGGAACAGGCACGGGAACTGCGGGAACTGGCGCGGGCCCAACGAGCCATGGCACACGGGTTGCGAGGGCCGGGACGGGGCCGTGCAGGGGCGGGGACTGCCGGAACCGGGACCGGCGGGACCGGGCCCGCTGGAGACGCCGCGGGAGCCGGGGGGGCCTGGGGTGGCTGGGGGGCCGGAGCCACCGGGACCGGGAGCGCCGGGATCGCCGGGGGCGACGGCCGAGCAGCTGGCGACGAGAGGAGCACGCGGGAGCGGATACTGGATGTGGCGCTCGACATTTTCATCGAGCAGGGCTACGACAAAGCTTCTCTCCGCGAGATCGCTGAACGAATGGGCTTCACCAAGGCAGCCCTGTATTACCACTTCCCCAGCAAGGCCGACATGCTTATGGCGCTTCACCTGCGGATGCACAACATCATCGACGAGCCCATCAGCCTCCTCGGTGACGGACCGGTGAGCGTGGAGATGTGGGAGAAGTTCCTCGACGCGTGCATAAACACGCTGAAAGGCAACCAGAAGCTCTTCGAGATGCACCGCATCAACCAGGCAGCGATGGCCGGGGCCCACTCCGAGGGGCACGAAGGGGCGCACCAAGAGCTCGAGGAGCAAGCAATGAGGATCTTCTCCGAGCCCTCCCTGAGGCCGGAAGACCGGCTCCGGATGGCAGCCGCGTTTGCCGTTTCGTTCATCACGCCGTTCATCACCAGCGGCCTCTTCGCCGACGCCGGCGACGACTTTTTAGCAAATGGCCTAAGAGAGATCGTGCACAGGGTACTCCAGCCGGAGGTGGCGAATCGTGAGGTGGCGAATCGTGAGGTGGCGAATCGTGATGAGGAGACGAAGTCCGCCGCTGACTAGCGCGTCCGCTAGCCGTTACGTTGGGCCCCACTCCATTGGGGTACAGCCCGGCGCCTCGAATTGGCCAGCGCCTCGAATTGGCCGGCACCGCTAATTGGCCAGCGCCTCGAATTGGCCGGCACCGCTAATTGGCCAGCGACTCTAATTGGCCGGCACCGCTAATTGGCCAGCGACTCTAATTGGCCAGCGACTCTAATTCGTCGGCAGCTCCAATTGGGCAGCACTTACGAGTGGAACGTGGCGCCTCGACCCCTCAACCTGAGCCCGTCCTGTCAACGACAAACAGCACGTCGCCCGTGAGCTCGATGTCCACCCGGGCCCCAGGCGGGAAGGTGTAGCCCTCGCTGGCTGGCAACATCGACGTCACCTCCACGCCGTCGGGGAGCGTCGCCACCACTCGCACCGTGGCACCGAGAAACGAGGCGCGTGCGACCACCGCCGGCCCGTTGGCCGCTGGGCGGATCCTGATGCTTTCGGGCCTGACCAAGACGTCGACCGGGCTCCCGACGGTTAGCTCAACATCGCCTCGCGTGGGGACCGCCAACCGGGAGCCGAGGACATCTATGAGGCCCGGGGCCGCCACCTGGCCCGGGAGCCGGCTGACCGAACCGACGAACTCGGCGACAAAGTTGGTGGCCGGTGTAGAGTACACCTCCGCCGGTGAGCCGAGCTGTTCGAGCCGGCCGGCCCGCATCACGCCCACCCTGTCCGCCATCGACAACGCCTCTTCCTGGTCGTGGGTGACGAACAGCGTCGTTATCCCGACCTCAAGCTGGATCCGTCGTATCTCGTCTCTCAGCTGAGCGCGCACTTTGGCATCGAGAGCCGAAAGCGGCTCGTCCAGTAGCAATAGGCGAGGTTGGACGCACAGCGCCCGGGCCAAGGCGACGCGCTGTTGCTGGCCTCCAGAGAGCTCGTGAGGGTAGCGGCCAGCCAGGCCCGACAATCCCACCAGGTCGAGCAGTTCGCCGGCCCGCTCCCGCCGGCGGGCGGGGGGCACTCTCCGGACTTCGAGACCAAAAGCGACGTTTTCCAACGCGTTCATATTGGGGAAAAGGCTGTAGGCCTGGAAGACCATCCCCAAGTTGCGACGATGGGGTGGCACGTGGGTGATGTCGTCGCCGCCCACGAGCACACGGCCCGCGTCGAGCTGCTCAAGGCCCGCCACCGCCCGCAGCGCCGTGGTCTTGCCGCAGCCGGAGGGCCCGAGCAGGGCTACGAACTCGCCTGGCGCGATCGAGATCGAGAAGCCATCGAGCGCGTTGACTTTGTTGAAGGTGCGGCGACAGTTGACGAGCTCGACGCCGACTCCGCTCTGGGCGGCGGGTAGGCCGTCGCGGGTGGAAGTCGGTGACGTGGTGGTCATTCAGGGCTCCCGTTGGTCGTCAAGAAATCGCTCCAAGAGGCTCTTCGGCGGCCGTCGCCGGGGCCTCAACATCCATGCCCGGTCCCACCAGGCCACCCCCAAAGGCTCCAGATGTGCTCCTACGGCGCCCCGAGCCGGCCAGCGCCAGGCCCACCAGCAATAGCCAGGTGACCACGAGCGCCGCGATCGATAGGGCCACGGCAACGTAGGGGTTGTTGCCCTCCACGCCGACCAGCCACACGGGGAACGTATTGAAGCCCATGATGCTGGCAATTGCGAACTCTCCCAACGACAACGCTACGGTGAGGAAAGCGGCAGCCAGGATCCCCGAGCGCAGGTTGGGCAGCAGCAGCCGGGCGAGCAGCCTGCCCCAGCCGGCGCCCATTGACCGGCCGGCGTCAACCAGGGTACGCAAGTCGATGGACCGCACGCCGGCGTCGATAGCCCGGTAGGAGTAGGGCAGAGCCAAGATCACGTAGACCAAAGCAAGGATCAAGGGCTTACCTGTGAACCAGTTGGGCAGGCTCCTGTAGGCACCCAGCACGCCGAGGACGATAACTACCGAAGGGACGCCCAGCGGCAACAGGCTGATGGCGTCGAGCACCGCCCGCCAGCGCGGGAACCGGAGGTTGACGAAGATCACCGTCGGGACCAGTAGCGCCAGGGTTACCGCCATCGCCCCCAGAGACACCTCGACCGAGGTCAGCAGGCTTGACCCCAAACCAGGCTCGGTCAAGGCCTGCGAGTACGCGGACAGCGAGAGGCGCCCGTTATAGCCCGCCTCCAGGCTGAACTGGACTGAGGCGGCCATGGGGACCATGAAGTACAGGGCGACCAGGCCCAGGACAACCCAGCGGAACGTGGGCGACCGTCTCACCGGAGCCACCTCGACGTCTTGCGCTGCACGAAGACGTACAACGTCCCGGCGGCTGCGACTATGACGATCATGCCGAAGCCGAGGGCGTCACCGAGATTGGCTTGGTTTGCCACCACGTTGCCGGCGAGCAGTGAACCGATTTCGATCGGCACGAGGGGGACCGAGCCCGTAGTCAGCGCTTCGGCGGTGGCATAAGCGGCAAAGGCGTCCATAAAAAGGACCATGAGCGTGGCTACGAAAGGCGGGGTGAGCACAGGCAGGCCCACCTTCTGCCAGTACGTGCGGCTGTCGGCCCCCAGTGTCGCCGCCGCCTCTCGCCATTCCCTGCGTAAGGCCTCGACCGGGGGCAGCATGAGCAATACCACCAACGGCACGAGGAAGTAAAGGTAAACCACCACCAAACCGCTGAACGAGTACAGGGTCCAGCCGTGGTCATATGGGCTCAACCCAATGTCAGAGAGCACATGGGTCGCGATCCCCGCGTTCCCGATGGTGGCGATAAACGCGAACGCCAGCGGCACTCCACCGGTGTTGGCAAGCACACCGCAGGCCGTGGTGACCAGTCTGCGCAGGACCATGCTCGGCGCGCTCACCAACGCCACGGTGACCACAAGGCCGATGATGCCGGCCAGTACGGCGCAGGTGCCCGAGAGTTCAAGGCTTACGACATAGGAGTGGGCCCATGGCTGCTGCGGGGACAGTACGGCGGACAGGTTGGACAGCGAGAGTTGGCCGTTGTTGTTCCTGAACGCCTCGACCATGACGGTTCCCGCTGGGATCCCGAGGAAAAATACGACGTACCCCAGGAACGGCAGCAGGCCGATCACGGCGAGGTGCCGGCGCCAGCGCCGAACGGGGCCCGCGTTGTCAGCACGGGCCCCCTCCGCGACGCTCACTTTGACGTCGTCGGCTAGGTCGTTAGCCGACCGCAGATGACCATTCCTTTACCACCAGCGCCTTGGCCGCGGTGGCCTGGGCATTGGTGGCAATAGCCGGGGTGCCCTTGAACGGCGGGATCAAAGACGCTGCGGTCTTATTGACGGTGCCGTCTTTTTGCATTGTCGTTATTGTCGCCGGGACCGCGCCGCCCTCTAGCCACAGGTTCTGTCCCGTCGGGGAGTACATGTACTCGAGGTACAGACGGGCCGCAGCCGGGTCAGGGGCGTAGGCGCTGATGGCCATCGCGTAATACGCAGCGAAAGGTGTTCCCGCGGGGACGACTATTTTCCAATCGATGCCGTGGCTCTTCAGCTCCTGCTGCCACGAGAGCTGGTTGTAGGTCCAGTCCAGGGTAGCGAGGACGGTCTTGTCTGCCATGGGGGCGTCACCGTTTCCGCCGGCCTCGACGGGGTTGTAGTTGCCGACGGAGTTGAGGTGCTTGAAATAGTTGATCCCGGGTTGGATGTTATTGAGCGACCCGCCGTTGTCGAGAGCCGCCGCATAGACCGCTGAGAAACCGGCATTGGATGAGGTCGGGTTGTTGCTAAGCCCTACCGCGCTCTTGAACTCGGGGAGCAGCAGGCTCGCGAACGAGGTTGGGGGCGTTTTGATGACGCTGGCGTTGTAGCCGATGGCGATAACGCCGCTGTAGTCGTAAGCCCAGTAACCCTGTGTGTTCTTCCAGGTAGCCGGGAGCTCGTTCCACTCCTGGGTCTCATACTTGGAAAAGATCGGGCCCTTGAACACACCCGGTTCCCCGGTCACGGCTTCGATGGCAAACGAAGTCCCAACGTCGACCACGTCCGGCTCATTGGACTTGCCCTTGTCAAGGGTGATCTCGCTCAGCTCCTCGGCGCTCGTGCCGCCGGGGTTGAAATCGTTGATATGAAGGCCGTACTTGGCGCCGAAGTCCTTGATGATGCTGCTGTAGTTGGCCCAGGTGGGGGGATCCGCCGTGAGGTTGAGGGTACCCTCCGCCTTGGCCGCGGCAACGAGGGCGCTCATCCCCCCGCACGAGCTGATGGTGACGGCCGTTGCCCAGCACGAACCGGACGACGCGGCACTGGCCGTGGTGATGGTGCCTGTCGCGTCTACGACAGACAGCAGCGTGGTGAGGGCGGCTCCGGCGGCTACAGACCGGCGCCATTGGGCTCCCGACTTTCTAAGCATCAGGCCTCCTGTGGTCCTCGTTCGGGCCTGTTGGCCCGCTGATGTCTCTGGCGGTGACGCTACCAAAGGATCGACCGCCCAGGGCCACGCCCGGTGTACGCCAACCCACGCCAGGATGAACCTTTGGTAAACGAGCCTGGCTGCTCGGTGGCAAGTAAGGGGCCGGCCGGGCCCCTGCCTCGTCCCCGGCGGTCCGGACCAAGGCCGCCGCGGGCAAGCGCGAGACGGAGATGACGGCTCCCTAACCTCAGTAATACCAGGGGAACGGCGACCAGTCCGGGGACCGGCGCTCGAGGAAGGCCTCCCGCCCCTCCGCCGCCTCCTCGGTCATGTAAGCCAGCCGGGTTGCCTCTCCGGCGAACAATTGCTGGCCAACCAGGCCGTCGTCGGCAAGGTTGAAGGCATATTTGAGCATCCTCACCGACGTGGGGCTCTTGGAATTGATCGCCGCTGCCCATTCGAGGGCAACGACTTCGAGAGAAGCGTGCGGCACGACAGCATTGACCATCCCCATCCGGTGCGCCTCCTCGGCGTCGTAGGTCCGGCCCAGGAAAAAGACCTCGCGGGCACGCTTCTGGCCGACCTGGCGCGCCAGGTACGCCGAGCCGAAGCCACCGTCGAAGCTCGCCACGTCGGCGTCGGTCTGGCGAAAACGGGCGTGTTCGGCGCTGGCCAGCGACAGGTCGCAGACAACATGCAGGCTGTGGCCGCCCCCGGCCGCCCATCCGGGTACAACGGCGATCACTACCTTCGGCATGAACCGGATGAGCTGTTGGACCTGGAGTATGTGGAGGCGGCCGAGCCGCGCCCGCTCAGAAGGCCCGGCCGCGCCAGGCGCGGGCGCGGCCGCTCCGGCGAGTTCGTACTCGTAGCCGCCCTTTCCCCTCACACGCTGGTCGCCGCCCGAACTGAAGGCCCACCCGCCGTCCTTGGGCGACGGCCCGTTGCCAGTCAGCAGGACGCAGCCCACGTCCGGGGACTGGCGGGCGTGGTCGAGCGCTAGGTAGAGCTCGTCGACGGTCCGCGGGCGAAAAGCGTTACGCACCTCGGGGCGGTCGATCGCGACCCGTACCGTGCCGTGCGCCAGAGCGCGGTGGTAGGTGACATCCTCCAGGGAGAAACCCTCGACGGGGGCCCAGGCGGCGGGATCGAACAGCTCAGAGACAACTGTCTTGTCATGCACGCAACTGAGATTACGGTGCCCGGAAGCCCCAATCCTGCTCGTCCCAGGCAATGTCGCCGAAATACGGGCCCGGTTCGACGTTGAGGAGGCTCGAATTGCGGGCAACTACGACCGGCACCTGGACGAGCGGGATGTCGACGAAGTCCTTCCAAGCCTGGTCGTCGATCTCGTCGTAGAGGGCTGGGAGCTCGGCCGGAGCGACCGAACGGATCTCGTTGGCCAGGGCGTTCATCGCAGCGCTCGAGTAACCGTCGAGGTTCGTGGCCCCTCCAGTTGCGTAGCTCCTGGCGATCTCCGAGGGGTACAAAGGGACCTTACGCAGCTCGATGGCCATCTGCCAACCGGCCGGCAAGGCCGCCAGCTCGTCGAAGACGTCAACGTAGGGCGGGCCTCCTGAGGTGAGCTTGACGCTCACCCCGATCGCGGCGAGAGAGCTCTCTACGAGCAGGGCAAGTTGCTGGGCCACCGGGTCGGCTTGCTCGACGAACAGCGAGAGGTCCACGGGGCTCCCGTTGGGGCTCTCCAGGACATTGGCCTTCTCGGTATAGCCCTTCGCCTTCAGCAATTGCACCGCCGCCGCAGGTGCCGCCTGGTCATAACTCGCCCCGTCGGGTGCGTACCCGGGCTCGCCTGGGAGGTACACCCTGTTGTCATCGATCATCGTCGCCAGGCCGTAAGGGCCGAGCAGCTCGGTCGCCATACCAGCCCGGTTGAGCGCCATCATCACCGCCTCCCGCAGCAGCGGGCTCGACAGCGGGCTGGCCACCTCGTTGAAATCGAGGTCCTCGTAGAAATTGCTGGCGACTGCCTCGGCCGATAACCCGCTCGTCGCTTGTAATTGTTTGAACGAACTTGGTACCGCCTGCAGGGCCGCGACGTCCAGCTCACCGGCGCTGAGCGCATTTATAGTTTCGGCCGGACCGCTCATGAAGTAATATGTGATCGCCGAGAGGTTCGCAGGGCTGCCCCAGTAATGGGCATTGCGGACGAGCTCGAGCGAATAACCGTCCTGGAGTTCCGACACGAGGTAGGGCCCGCCCGACACGAGGTCGGCGACCGGGTCGGTGAATCCGGAATCGAAACCAACAGCACGGCCAACGTGAGCCGGCATCAGGTAAGAAAAAAGCGACTGCCAGTCGGGATAAGGGTGGGAAAAAGTGACCGTTACCGTGTACGGGTCGGACGGTGCTCCGCTGACGCTGGAGATGTCGTCGTAGCCAGCCTTGTCCACGGGAGCATACGGTTTTCCGGCTACGTCTGCGAACGCCGTTTTCCCAGACTGCGCTTGCCAATTGTAGGCGAAATCCCCATACGTTATCGCCGTGCCGTCGGACCATACGGCCCTCGGGTTTATCTGGTAGACGATTATTTCGGGATCCGAGCTTATTTCGGTCGCCGAGTTGAGGAGGGACGTGTCGAGCATCGGGGCACCGTTGGCCCCGACGTCGAACGCAGACGGCCATACCTGGGCCAGGACCTGCTCCAAGGTGAGGTACCAGGTGGCGGCTGAGGCGGAGTGGATGTCCCAGTTCTCCGGCTGCAAGCCCACCGCGTAGGAAAGGGTCGCGTTGGTGTCGTACTCGACGTCCTGCCCTGGCACCGTGGTGACCGGCGTTGTAGCCGTAACGGTGGCCAGGGGGACGCTGGTTGTCGGCACGGTTGTTGTCGGCACCGTTGTTGTCGGCACCGTTGTTGTCGGGACGGTGCTGGTCGCGGCCGTGGGGGCCGGCGACGTTGCGGCCGGGGCCGCAACCCGGGTACGCGAGGCGGTGGAGGGTGCGCCGACCGCCGACGGGTGAACCGTCCCCGAAGGGTGCTGCGTGCCACAACCGGCCAAGATCGCCGCGAGCAACGCCGCAACGGCGACCAGCGAGGGCAGCGAGGCCGGCGAGGGCAGCGAGGGCAGCGAGGGAGATCGTCGGGTCGAGGGGCGCACCGCGCCACGAGCGTAGTGGCAGCGCGCCCCTCAGGGCTCCGCGACCATGGGGGGCCGCTCCAGGTCCTCCGCGCTCGCGGAGCCGGGCCCGGCTCGGGAGCGGAGCGGCCGGGTAGCGAGGACCGAGCCGGACAGGACCAGCACGAAGCCAACGGCCGTAGCGGGACCGAAGGGCTCCCCCAGCACCACCACCCCTAGCAGCACCGCTACGGCCGGGTTCAGGTAAGTGATCACGATCGCCCGCATCGGCCCGATCTCGCCTATCAAAGCGAAGAACGTCAAGAAACCCCCGACGGTACAAACCACTATCAGGCCCACCAGCGAGGAGAGCACCGCCGTCGACAGTTCATGGTGCGGGCGTTGCGCGACCGCAAAGGGTGCGTAGACGATGGCGGCGAGCGCTAAGGAAGCAATTATGACGCTAGGGCCCGGCAGGTCCGATAGGTACTTTGAGAAGACCCAGGGCCCGAGGGCGTACCCGGTAATGATCAAGAGGAACGAGCTCACCACGAGCAGGTGCGGCCCTCCCACGTCGAAACCGACCAGCGCCGCGACGCCAGCGAGCCCGAGGATGAGCCCGGCAGCCCTCCGTTTGTCGATCCGGTCGGTCCCGGTCAATCGGGCTATCACCGCGCCTGCGATCGGTACGGCCGCTACCAGCAGCCCCGAAAGCGAGCTCGTCACGGTCTTTTCGGCGTTGGACAGCACGAACCACGGCACCACGATCTCGACGACGGTGTAAGCGCAGACGGCTTTCCAACGGGACAAAAGCGGGGCGAGTGCTCCCCGCCTTACGACAAAGGGCGACAGCAGCAATGCCCCGCCCGCCGTCCGCACGAACACTAGGAACACCGGGCTTACCTCGCGCATGGAGACCCGGATGAGAAGGTACGGGAGCCCCCAGATGACCCCGAGCGCCAGGAACAGAGCCCATCCCCGTCGGGTCACCCGAAAGCTTCTATCACACCGCTTGGACTGCCGCCCCTGTATTAGGTGGCACCTCAGCGGCCGTCCGCACCGGCTCCTGGAGCGGGAAATGGCATGCCGCGAAGTGCTGGCCACCGAACGGGCCGAGCGCCGGCTCCTCCTCCGCGCAAAGAGCTTGCGCCCTGGGGCAGCGGGTGCGGAACGGGCAGCCCGAGGGAGGGTGGAGCGGCGAGGGCAGTTCGCCGATCATCGGGATGGCTGTCCTGGAGCGCTGCAGCGTCGGGTTGGGCACCGGGACCGAGCTCAGTAACCCAGCGGTATAAGGGTGCGCCGGGCGTGCGTAGACATCGTCTCCGGTGCCGATCTCCACGAGCTTGCCTAGGTACATCACCCCTATCCGGTCAGCGATGTAACGCACCACCGACAGGTCGTGGGAAATGAACACGTACGTGAGGCCATGGTTGGCCTGCAGGCGCTTCATGAGGTTGAGGATCTGGGAGCGGATCGAGACGTCCAGGGCGGAGACGGGCTCGTCGGTCACGATCAGGCGGGGGTTGAGCGCCAGCGCTCTTGCCAGCCCGATGCGCTGGCGCTGGCCGCCGGAAAACTCGTGCGGGTACAGCTCGACGGCATGCGGTGCGAGCCCCACTTCGCGGAGGAGTGCGCTCACCCGCTCGCGCTGCTCAGCTGGGGTACCGATGCCCTGGACGACAAGCGGCTCACGGATGATCGACCCGACTCGCATGCGCGGGTCCAGTGAGGAGTACGGGTCCTGGAACATGAGCTGCAGGTCGCGGTGCCGCCGGCGCAGCTCGGACCCCTTCAGCTTGGTGAGGTCCGTCCCCTCGAAGAGCACCTGGCCCTCCGTCGGGCGCTCGAGGCCCACGATCATCCGCCCGAGCGTCGACTTGCCGCAGCCGGACTCCCCAACCACCCCCAGGCTCTCGCCCTGGCGCAGGACCAGGTCGATGCCCCGCACCGCCTGAACGGAGCCCACCTTGCGCTGCAGCACAGCTCCCGCTGTGACCGGGTACTCCTTGCGGACGCCGCGCAGTTCCAAGATGACAGGGCCGCCTCCCGCCGACCGCGCCGCGGTGCTGGAAAAGAGCTGCTCGTTCATCGAGACGGCGCCAGGCCCGGCGATGGGCGCCCCGGCGGGTACCCCTTGGAGGGCCCCGTCTAGCGGCTCGGCAAAAGCGGGCTCGGCGAAAGCGGGCTCCGCCCCTTCTCCGATGCGGTCGCCCGCGCCAGCTATTTCCTCCACGGCACGACTGACGGGGTGGAAGCAGGCGTAGGGGTGACCGGCGTCCTCGCCCCCCAGATGTGGCTCCTGAGCGCGGCAAATCTCTGTCGCGTACTGGCAGCGCGGGGCGAACCTGCAAGCCGACAGCGGTCGGGAAAGGTCGGGCGGCAAGCCGGGTATGGCGTAAAGGCGCTGGGTCTTGTCCTGGTCGAGCTGTGGGATCGACGCGAGGAGCGCTTCGGTGTACGGATGGTGGACGTCTTCGAAGAGGCGCTCGGTCGAAGCCGACTCGATCACTTTGCCTGCATACATGACCATCGTGCGGTCGGCGTGGCCGGCGATGACTCCCATATCGTGGGTGATCAGCACCACCGCCATACCGAGGCGTCGCTTCAGGTCGTCGAGCAGGGCAAGGATCTGGGCCTGGATGGTGACATCGAGAGCGGTGGTCGGCTCGTCGGCGATCAGCAATTTCGGCTGGCAGGCGAGCGCCATGGCGATCATGACGCGCTGGCGGAGGCCGCCGGAAAGCTGGTGGGGGTAGTTGCGCAGGCGTTCGGTGGGGTTCGGCATGCCCACGAGGCCGAGCACTTCGGCGGCCCTTTCGAGCGCCTCGTCCTTGGGGATCTTCTTATGCAGGACGACGCTTTCGGCTATTTGACGCCCGATGTTCATCGTGGGGTTGAGAGAGGTCAGCGGGTCCTGGAAGACCATCCCGATCTCGTTGCCCCGCACGGCGCGGATCTCTTCGTCCGTCATGGAGGTGAGCTCCTGGCCCCCCAGGCGGATAGAACCTCCGACGATACGGCCGCCGTGGGGCAATAGGCGCATTATCGAGTTGGCCACCATGGTCTTGCCGCAGCCGGACTCCCCCACCACGCCCAGCGTCTCGCCTGGTTCCACGGTCAGGGTGACGCCATCGACAGCTTTCACCACGCGGGTGCGGAGCTGTATCTCAGTACGGAGGTCTTCTATTTCCAGGAGGCTCATCGAGGCATCGCGCTGTTCAACGCTCCTGGAGGCGTACTTCGAAGCTGTCGCGCAGGGCATCGCCGATGAAGTTGAACGCTACGACGATGAGCACGATCGCCACCAATGCCGGGTAGACCTGCCACCAGTAACCATCGGAGAGGAAAGTGCTGCCTTGGGACAGCATCGACCCCCAGGTCGCCGTCGGGAACGGGAGCGCGAAGCCCAGGTACTGCAGCACGGCGAGGACCAATATCGCGTCGGCTATCTGGAAAGTGGCGTTCACAATGATCGTGCCGATGGCATTGGGGATTATGTGGCGGAAAACGATCCGGCGGGACTTACCGCCCATCACCTTTACGGCCTGGACGTACTCACGGGTCCGCAACGACAGCGTCTCACCGCGTACCAACCGGGCGGGCGCAAGCCATGACAACCCCGACAGCACCCCGATCAGTAACCATGTCGACGGCGTGACGATGTCCGATACGAAGATGAAGAGGAATACCACGGGGATCGCGAGCAGGATGTCCACGACCCGCATCATGACCGCATCTACAAACTTGCCGAAAAACCCGGCGACGGCGCCGTAAACAACCCCAATGAACGTGGCAATTATGGCGACACAAAAAGCAATCTCGATCGAGCTCTGGCCACCCTTCATCAGCCTGCCCAGGATGTCGAAGCCGTTGTTGTCCGTGCCGAGCAGGTGACTTCCCGAAGGCGCGTCGTTGCTGTTGATTATATTGGTGTCCACCTGGTCGGTGTGGTAAAAAAGCGGGCCCACAAAGCAGAACAGCACCATGACGACCACGATGACGACACCCACAACCGCGAGCTTGTTCCGGGTAAAGGTGCGAAACACCAGCTGAGCAACGCTGCCCTGCGTGTATACCTCTCCCCCCTCGGCTTCGGGTAGGTGCTCAGCCTCAGCTGCGATCGGCAACACTGCCATCTAACGCGCCATCTCGTGACGAGCCATCTCAGTAACGGACCCTTGGGTCGAGCACTGCATATGTTATGTCCGCCAAAAGGTTGCCGACGACGGTCACCGTACCCACGAGCACAGTGATGCCTAGCATTAACGGGAAGTCGTCGTCCGTGGCCGCTGTGAAGTACTGGAGGCCCAGCCCCTGAAAATTGAAAAGGTACTCGAGGACGAGCCCGGCGGTGAGCACCGCCGGCAGGGAGATGCCGACCAAAGTAGTCACCGGCACGAGCGAGTTGCGCAACAGATGTCGCCAAAGGACCGCTCTTTCCGACAGGCCCTTGGCGCGGGCGGTCTTTATGTAGTCCTGGGCCAGGCTGTCGATGGCCGAAGAACGCATGTAGCGGGAGAAAAGGGCATAGGTCACCAGCGTCAGGGTGATCACCGGCAGGATGATCCCAACGGGATGGCCCAGCATGCCCCACACAGTCGACTGCTGGGGCGCCTCCGAAGGGAAGACCTTGACTTCTATCGAGAAGATCGATATCAAGATCAGCCCGAGTGCGTAAGAGGGCATCGAATACAGCACGAACGAGGTAGCCGTGCCGGCGTAGTCCCAAGCTTGGTTCCGCTTCACCGCCTGGAGTATGCCGACTGGGATTGCTATGAGCACCGCAAGTACCAGCGAAGTGCCGACGAGCATGACGTCGCGAGGCAGGTCGGAGGCGATGATGCTGTCGATACTGCGGTTTTCCTTGTAGGAGAAGCCAAGGTTCCCATGCAGGAGGTGGTCCAACCAGACCCAGTATTGGTACCAAATGGGGCTGTCGAAGCCGTTTTGCTTGTTGAACACATTGATAGCCACTTGAGTGGCGCGCGGCCCGAGGATCGCGCGGGCTATCCCGCCAGGGAGGAGGTGCTCCATCCCGAAGGCGACCATGGTCACCCCGAGGATGACCACGACCGCCTGCAGGAGCCGCCGGATTATATACCCGGTCAACTGGAGCACCTCATCGGCTGTTTTACCTACGTTTAGCTGTTGTGACTTACTTGGTCAGGTACCAAGTCTCTGGGGTCAGGTTGGTGTACGTGTTGTTGATATAGCCGCCCAGGTGCTTGGAAATGAGGTCGACAGCGGCCGAGGTGGGGTCGCCCGTCGCCGTCGGGAAGAAAACGAACGGCAGCTGCTGGGCGATGTAGTTCTCGTAGTTGTCGATGGCGCCTTTAGACTGGCTGGCGGGGGCTGTCGTGGTGAGCTGGATCAAGTGGTCGGCTTCCGCATTGCTGTAGCCCGAGTAGTCCGCACCCGCTCCGGTGTAGAACAGCGCCTCGCCGGTGGGCTCGTAGTCAGGGGCATAGATCCAGCCGGCGCCCCAGTTGAGAGCGGTCCAGGAGCACTTGGGCGAGCTCGGCTTGGCCTCGCCGCCGGGGCCGCAGTTGATCAGGTGGCCTACGACCTGGGCAAAGGGTGCCAGGGTCAGCACAAGGTCGATCCCTACCTGGTTGGCCTGGGACTTCAGGTCGTCCATTTCCTCTGACGTGATCACAGCACCGCTCTGTAACAGGATGCCGAACTTGAGCTTGAGGCCCTTGGGGACCCCCGCCCCGCAGTCGCCCGGCCCTGAACCCGGCTTGGCGCAGTAGGCCACCTGGCCCGAGCCCACGTCGGCCCAGCCGTGCGATTTGAGGAGGCTGGCAGCTTGGGAAACGCTGAACGCGAAGGGGTCGGAAGTCTCGAAGGAGTCGGCGAAGCTGTTGGGCGGCGCCAGGGGGACCGGCCCGTAGGTGGGCACGCCGTAGCCGTCCAGGATCTTGTCGACCCAACCTTTTTGGTCAACGAGGTGCTCGAACGCCTGGCGGAAGTAGAGCTGGCTGAAAACGGGCCCGAAAATCGGGTTACCCATGTTGAGCGGGAAGAAGGCGAAGCTGAAGTCAGGGAAGTTGACGGCGGTGTAACCTTCGGCCTCCACCGAGCTCAGCTGGGGGAGGAACTCGTCTGGCAGCTCGGCCATGCTCAGCGCGCTCGGGCCCCCCGACTTGATCTCGTTGAGCATCGCCTCGTCGGAGGTGAAAGGGACCTCGACGAACTGCGACAGGATCGGCTTCGGCGAGCCGCTGTAGTCCGGGTTCGGCACCATGGTGACCTCACCGGTGGTGGTGAAGGACTTCAGCTTCCACGGGCCGTCCACGATCGACCAGTAAGGGCTGGTCGCATAACTTGCCACGTCTGTAGCCTGGGAGTTCAAGTAGGTGTACACCTTCGCAGCACCGGCCGGGGTGGTATCAGGCAGGTTTGCCGCGCTCGGGCTGGGCGCCGCCTGGCCCTTCGCAGTCACGTCCCACGCCATGGGCAGCGGCGTGACCTGGGACAGCTCGTTATAGACGAACCACGTCGGGTTGTACGCCTGCTTCATGTGGAAGACCACGGTCGAGGAGTTCGGGTAGCTCATGGACACGACGTTGTCGGGGAAATAACCGGGTGTGTAGTCGCACCAGTTGTCCTTCTCGGCGAACATCATGTTCATCCAGAACTCGACGTCGCGGCTCGTCACCTGCTCGCCGTCGGACCACATCCAGTGCTTCAAGGTGACGGTGACCGTCTTGCCGCCACCGCTGAACGTGGGCATGTTGGCGATGCTGTAGCTGGGGTCGACGGTCGGGGAGTTGTTGTTGCCGAACCAGTACAGCGGCCGGTACATGAGGTACGTAAACTGCCCGTAGTTCATGGTCGAGCAGACCTGGGGGCTGATGAACGGGAATATATAGGTCGGGGGGGCTGAGGGGCCTTCCATGAAATAGGCGGTACCGCCCACTATCTTCGTGCCGACGGCCGGGACGGGGCCGGTCGGGCCGTACAGGAGGCCGGCTGCGCCGACGCTGCTCGTAGATGTCACAACCATGGCGCCGGCTACGACGACAACGCCGATCGTCCTGACCCTGGTGGTGCGCAGCCTCTCCCGCCACCCGGGGGAGCTGGCCTCAAGGCCAGGCGTTGCACTTGCGGCTCTAAAGAACTTCATTCATTGCGCCTTTCGTGAGCGGTTGACGTGCCTTTAAGGGGATGCCCGTGCTCACAGCGGCGCTTGCGGCGACTCGAACTCAGTTGTAACCGCTCCGACGCTTATTGAAGACGGATCGCCAGGATCATCGTGGTAAAGGCGAAAGCGATGGCTGTGAAAACCGTGAAACGGTCCAGGTTCCGCTCGACGACGCTAGAAGCTGCAGCGGCCGAGCCAACCCCGCCCCCGAACATCTCTGAAAGGCCCCCGCCTTTCCCGCTGTGGAGCAGCACTGAGATGATGAGGGTGACGCACAGCACTATGTGAACCGAGATCACCACCCACGTGATCACCACTTAGCCGGCACCTCCTCCTGTTGGATTTAGTCGTTTACCTCGGGCGCCGGCCACCCGGTGGCCGGATTAGTGCAACTTAGCAGAGACCGATCGGATGGCTGTATTCACCCCAGGGCGCGCAAGCGCCTCCTGTTCGGCCCCCTCACCTGCCAAGTCGCACTATCTGAGCGAACCGCTCGGCCTCGAGGCTGGCCCCGCCCACGAGCGCCCCGTCTATGTCGGCCTCCGCCATCAGCTCGGCGATGTTGGCAGGTGTGACCGACCCCCCGTACTGGGCCCTCACCGTGCCCGCCACCTCTGCGCCGTAGTGTTCGGCAACCCAGGAGCGGACCGTCTTGCACATCGCCTGGGCGTCCGCTGGGCTAGCGGTACGGCCGGTGCCTATGGCCCAGATGGGCTCGTAAGCGATGACGACCTTGGCGGCCGCCGCCGGTGAGACGCCCACGAAGTCGGCTTCGAGCTGGCCGATCACCTTGGTCTCGGTAGCACCCGATTCCCGTTCGGCGAGTGTCTCGCCGACGCAAAGGATCGGGGTCATCTCGTGCTTCAAGACGGCCAGCAGTTTCTGGTTGACAAAGGCGTCGGTTTCCCCGAACAACTCCCGGCGCTCGGAGTGGCCCACGATGACGTAACGGACGTTGAGCTTGGCCAACATGACCGGGCTGACCTCACCCGTGAAGGCCCCGGACTCAGCAGGGTGCACGTCCTGAGCCCCGAGGCCGATAGGGATGGAGTCGGCGTCGATCATGGTCTGCACTGAGCGCAGCGCCGTAAAGGCGGGGTGGACCGAAACATCGGCCCGTTCGTAGTCGCGGGGAGTAAGGGTGTAGGCCAACTTCTGGACGACCGCAATGGCGTCCAGGTGAGTGTGGTTCATCTTCCAATTGCCGCTTATGAGCGGCTTGCGCTCCCTAACCACGGCGCGCCGCGGCCTCCCGCAAAGCGGCAAGCCCGGGGAGGTCTCCCTTCTCGATGAACTCGAGAGAGGCTCCTCCGCCTGTCGAGAGATGGTCGACCTGGTCGTCCAGGCCGAACAGCTTGAGGGCGCTGGCGCTGTCACCGCCACCCACTACGGAAAAGCCCTTCGTTATGGCAACCGCGTCGGCAACCGTCCGGGTACCTGCCTCAAAGCGCGGGTCTTCGAAGACCCCCATGGGACCGTTCCAGAAAACGGTTGCGGCCGAGATGATCTCGTCGGCAAAAGCAGCCGCCGAGCCGGGGCCGATGTCGAGGCCGAGCCATTCCTCCGGCACGTCCGGGCCGACCAGGCGCATCTCGCCTTCGGGCTCCCTGCCTGCGCCGAAGACCCCTCCCGGGGACAGGGCCACGATGTCGGTCGGCAGCAGGATCCTCTTGCCGGCGGCCTCAGCGGAGGCGAGCAGACGTTCGCAGGTACCGATCTGGCTCTCCTCCAGCAGCGACCCGCCTGTCGAGTGGCCCTGGGCGGCGAGGAACGTAAAGCACATTCCTCCACCAACGACGAGCGCGTCGACCTTGTCCATCAGCGCCTCGATCACCCCGAGCTTGTCGGAGACCTTTGCCCCTCCCAAAACGGCGACGAAAGGGCGCTCGGGCTTCTGCAGGAGGCCGTCCAAGACCTCCACCTCACGGGCAAGGACGCGGCCGGCTGCCGACGGTAGGAACTGGGGCGGCCCGACGATCGAGGCGTGCGCTCTGTGTGCCGCGCCAAAAGCGTCGTCAACGTAGAGGTCCTCGTTTTCTACCAGTGTTGCGACAAAGGCAGGGTCGTTGGCCTCTTCGCCCGGGTTGTAGCGCAGGTTCTCCATGAGTTCGACCCGGCTCGTGTCGGCCCCCCGGGCGGTCAGCAGCTCGTAAAGCCGCTGGCGCACCGGGGCCATCGAGTACTTGGGGTCAGGCTTGCCCTTCGGTCGGCCGAGGTGGCTGCACACGGTCAGCTTTTCGGCGCCGTCCGCCAGCAGCCAGATGAGGGTCTCGATAGGGAGGCGGATGCGCAGGTCGTCGGTGATCACGTCACCTGTGAGCGGCACGTTGAAGTCGCAGCGGACCAGGACCCGCTTGCCCCCGACGGGCCGGAGGTCTTCGAGCTCGGGCAGCTTCACGGCTAAGCGCGCCCGGCGATGAGGGCCAGGTCGATCAGGCGGTTGGAGTAGCCCCACTCGTTGTCGTACCACCCGAACACCTTGACCATCGACCCGAGCACCATGGTTAGCTTGGAGTCGAAGGTGCAGCTCGCCGGGGAGCCGACGATGTCGGAGCTCACGATGGGGTCCTCGGTGTAGACGAGCACCGGGGCCAAAGGCCCGGAGGTGGCTGCAGCTTTGAAGGCGGCGTTGATCTCTTCGACGGTCACCTCGCGGCCGAGGATCCCCGTGAAGTCCGTTATGGACCCGTCCTGGACCGGTACACGCAGGGACGAGCCGTCGAGGCGGCCCTTCATGTTGCCAAGGACAAGGCTCGTCGCCTTGGCGGCGCCGGTGCTCGACGGCACGATGTTGACGGCGGCGGCCCTCGACCGGCGGAGGTCCTTGTGGACCAGGTCGAGGAGGTTCTGGTCGTTCGTGTAGGCATGCACGGTCGTCATCAGGCCCTTTTCGACCCCGAAGGCGTCGTCGAGGACCTTGATCATCGGCACGAAACAGTTCGTCGTGCAGCTCGCGTTCGAGATGACCCGGTGCACGGCGGGGTCGAACGTGTCATCGTTGACGCCAACTACGAAGGTGCCGTCGACGTTGGTCGCCGGGGCGGAGATGATCACCCTTTTAGCGCCCGCGTCTATGTGAGCGACCGCCTTTTCTCCGTCTGTGAACCTGCCGGTCGACTCGATCACGACATCGACGCCAAGCTCACCCCACGGGAGTGCCTTTGGGTCCTTCTCGGAGTACACCTTGAAACTGTGCGGCCCGACCGCGATCGTGTCCTCGGAAACCTTCACCTCGTGTCGAAGGGGCCCGAAAGTCGAGTCGTACTTCAATAGGTGGGCGTTAGCCGCTGGCGCGGCCAGGTCGTTGGCGGCAACAAGCTCGATGTCGGCGCCCTTGGCGAGCGCGGCACGCAAGAAGTTGCGGCCGATCCGCCCAAAGCCGTTGATCCCAACCCTGACAGGCATAGCGTTCTCCTCGTCATCGTCGTTTTGACCGCAATCTTAGGCTAACGGGATGTAACCCCTTCCAGGCGCCCCCTCAGACCAGGTACGGAACTGCCGTTGCCAGCGCTACCGGCTGTGGCGCAGCGCTACTGGCTGTGAAGCAACAGCAGCGAACGGGCGTCGAGGGTAATGGTGCGTTTCGTTTTCAAACTGGCGCTGAGCTGGGGAGTGTCGTCCGGCTCACCCGTGGTCAGGACCGCAACCCAGGCGTCCCGGCCACGCGGGACAGTGAACTCGACCGGCTCGTGGTGGCCGTTGAGCAGCAGCAAGAACCTGTCGTCGGTGGGTGCGCCTTCGGCGTCTTCGATCTGGCGGCCGTCAAGAGCCATCGCCAGTGCCCGGGCATGGGGGTCCTGCCAGTCTGAGGTTTTCATTTCCTTACCGTCGGGCCGGTACAGGACCATCTGTGCCGGGCCGCCCTCCGCGCCTATCAGGTAGTCGCGGGGGTGCAAGGCAGGGTTCTGCTTCCTCAGCGCGATCGCTGTCTTGGCGAAAGCCTGCAGGTACCAGTCGGCGTTCTCCCAGTCGTACCATGACACCTCGTTGTCCTGGCAATAGGCATTGTTGTTGCCGCCCTGAGTTCGCCCGATCTCGTCACCTCCAAGGATCATGGGCACGCCGGCTGACAGCAGGAGCGTGCCGAGAAGGTTGCGCCGCTGCTTGTCCCGAAGCTGGAGGACGAGAGCGTCGTCGGTGGGGCCCTCCGCACCGCAGTTCCAGGAGCGGTTGTTGCTTTCCCCGTCGTTGTTGTCCTCGCCGTTGGCTTCGTTGTGCTTTTCGTTGTAGGCGGTGAGGTCCGCCAGCGTAAAACCGTCGTGGGCAGTGATAAAATTGATGCTGGCGGTGGGGGTACGGCGGTCGGACGCGTAGATGTCCCCGCTGCCGGTGAGGCGGAGAGCCAGCTCGCCGAGCGTGCCGTCGGTCCCCCGCCAAAAATCCCTGACCTCGTCGCGGTACCTGCCGTTCCACTCAGACCACCGGGCAGGGAAACCGCCAAGCTGGTAGCCGGCTATGTCCCATGGCTCCGCGATCAACTTGACCGGTGCGAGCACCGGGTCCTGGTGGACAAGGCTCAAAAAGGCGCTATGGGCGTCCACTTCCCCGCTCTGGCGGGTGAGCGCCGTCGCCAGGTCGAAGCGGAAACCGTCGACGTGCATCTCGGTCACCCAATAGCGAAGGGAGCCCAGTATCAAACGTAACGCTTCAGGATGGCTGACGTTCAGGCTGTTGCCGGTGCCCGTGGTATCGAAATAATGAGCCCGGTCGCCCTCGACGAGCCTGTAATACGCCGGGTTGTCTATCCCTTTCAGCGAAAGGGTAGGCCCGAGATGGTTCCCCTCCGCAGTGTGGTTGTAGACGACGTCCAAAATGACCTCGAGCCCTGCGGCGTGGAGCGCCTTGACCATAGACTTGAAGTCGGCAACCTGGCCACCTGACGTGCCGGCCGAGCTGTAGTCACCGTGAGGAGCGAGAAAACCGATGCTGTTGTAACCCCAGTAATTGCGCATCTTTCGCTCGAGCAGGTGCGAGTCGTGCAAGAACTGGTGGACCGGCAACAGCTCCACGGCAGTGATCCCCAAGTCCGTCAGGTAACCCGTGACGGCTGGGTGCGCCAAGCCTGCATAGGTGCCTCGGATTTGCTCGGGCACCTCGGGGTGCCTAAAGGTCAAGCCCTTGACGTGAGTTTCGTAAATGATGGTCTCTTCCAAAGGGATGTCCAACCGAGCGTCGTCACCCCAGTCGAAGCCTCTGTCGGTTACGACGCACTTGGGCATGTTGGGCGCAGAGTCTGCCGTATTTGCCCGCTCGGGTTGACCGAACCGGTGCGCGAACACTTTTTCACCCCATTTGACCTTGCCATCGACCGCCGTTGCGTAGGGGTCTATCAGGAGCTTGGCGGGGTTGCAGCGAAGCCCCTCAGCCGGGGCCCATGGCCCGTGCACCCTGAGGCCGTAGTGTTGGCCCACGCCGGTCCCTGGCAGTAGGCCGTGCCAGACATGAGCTGTACGCTCAGGAAGCTCGACCCGTTGTTCGTTGCCGGCCTCGTCGAAGAGGCACACCTCAACCGCATCGGCAATGTCCGACGCGACCGCGAAATTGGTCCCCTCGGCAACAGGAGTTGCGCCCAGCGGGAAATAGTGACCTCTCTGTACATCCACCCGCTTACCGTACCCTTCCCGCAGTGACGGCCAAAGCGGACAGGACTTCGCTCAGGCGGGCCGGGTCGTGTGAGTGGCCATTTGGGCTGGCCACTGCGGCGGTGACGACCGTCACGCCCGCGCCGACTGTCGCGCCTGTGACGTTCGGGACGGCCGTTGCCGGCCTCGTCGAACGCGCCGTTGGGGCGCCCACCTCGGTCGACGGGTCGCATACAACCGTGTCGACCGTCACGCGGTGCGCTATCAGCGCGGATAGATGAGCGTCGGCGTCGAAGCCTTTCGTCTCGGCGTCCTGGGGCGCGAGGTTGCAGACATAGACGCGTCCGGCCTGTCGCTCGTTGAGCGCATCTCTGATGGCCGGGACGGCGCAGACGGCGAGCACGCTGGTGAACAGCGAGCCCGGCCCGAGCACCACCTGGTCCGCACCCGCTATCGCTTCCAGCGCCTGGCGAGGGGCCGCCGGGCGGTCGGGGTCTAGCCAGACCCGCCTGATCGGCGCCGGAGTGTGAGCAACCTTTACCTGGCCGACGAGCTCGGTGGGGCCGTCCACGCCCTCTATTTCGGCGCACAGGTCGACTCCCACGGAAGCTGCCGGCAGGACGGTCGCCGTTAGCCCGAGCAGGCGCCCGACCTCGGCTGTGGCCGCCACGAAGTCGCCCATCGTCTCACTCAGGCCCACAAGGACGAGGTTCCCCAACGAGTGACCAGCGAGGTCACCGCCAGGGAACCTGAAGTCGAGGGCCTTCGCCCAGGCTCGTTCTGCGGGACCGGCGCCGGCCAGCGCAAGCAGGCAACGGCGCACGTCTCCTGGCGCCGGCCCCGGCCAATTGGCCCTCAGCCGACCGCTCGAACCCCCATCATCGGCGGCCGAGACGATCGCTGTGACACGGCCGGCGTAGCGCGAGACGGCCGAAAGGGTGATAGCGAGCCCATGGCCGCCCCCGAGGGCCACGACGTGTGGGCCGCCCTGCCCCTGGCAGAGCGGGGCGCTCAACGCTCGACATCCCGGTGGATCGTGCTCGGGTTGTAACCCATCTTGCGGAGGCGGTCTGCGATCTCCTCGACCAGGACGACGCTGCGGTGCCGACCGCCGGTGCAACCAATGGCGATCGTCAGGTAACTCTTGCCCTCTTTGACGTAGGCGGGTACGAGGAACTTGAGAAGGTACTCCGCCCTTTCGAGGAACTCCTTGGCCTCGGGCTGGCCAAGCACGTACCGCCGGACTGGCTCGTCGAGCCCGGTCAGCGGCCGCATCTCCTCTACCCAGTACGGGTTGGGCAAGAAACGCACGTCGAGCACATTGTCAACGTCGATTGGGACCCCGTGCTTGAAGCCGAAGCTCATCACGAGGACCTGCATGGCAGTCGCCTCGTCCCCCCCGAACAGGTCGGCCAGGCGCTCGCGCAACTGGTTGACGTTCAGCTCGCTCGTGTCGACCACCACGTCCGCCATCTCCTTGATCGCCTCGAGGCGCTGGCGTTCGTCGGCTATCGCCTCGAGGACGCCCTCCTGCCCGAGCGGGTGCCGCCGCCGGGTCCCCTCGAACCGCCGTACGAGGACCTCGTCCGAAGCATCGAGGAAAAGAACCTTGACGGCCTCACCCGAAGCCCTGAGCTGGCCGATCGCCGCCTGGAGGTCACCCAACTGGCCCGCGTCGCGCCCGACGACCAGGGCCACGCGCTGGGCCTCGGGGCCAGAGCCCGAGACCAAGTCGACGACCTTGGTGATGAGCGCCGTAGGGATGTTGTCCATGACGTACCACCCGAGGTCCTCGAGGGTCGCCCCGGCTTGCGAACGCCCAGCACCGGAAAGCCCGGTGACGACGACAAACTGTGCCACTACTTCATTCTGCCCGAGCCGAGGGACGGACCAGTTTCTCGGCCCTTAGAACTAGCAGGCGCGGGAAGGCAGACGCCTCACGGTACTCCTCCGCCCTGTCCAGGAAACCGCCAGGAGGCGCCGGCTCGATCATGGCCGTCAGGTAAAGCCCGGCGGCCACCAAAGCGTTGACATAAACCGATAAGGGCCGGTGGACAAAGGGGATCCAGATGTTCTTGTCGACTTCCTCGACGCCGTGGTGCTCGAGGAGGTAAGCGCCGATTCGCCAGTACTGCTCCCCGAGAATGTGGTCGTCGACCCATCCGCTGCCGGGCGCCTGGAGGAGCGGGTGGTTCAAAAACAACAAGAACGTGCCGCCGGGCCGCAGCACGCGGCCAACCTCGCTGAGCGCCTCGGCGGTCCCCTCGATGTGCTCGAACACCAAACAGGCGAACGCCGCGTCGAAGCTTGCGGGAGGAAAAGGAAGGGCCGTCGCTGCGCCACGGGCGTACTGGACCTCCGTGCCCGCTCCGCCCGGCTGGCGTCGAAGGGCCGTCTCCAGCTGCGCTCGGGTGGGGTCGATGCCTACGACGCGTCGAACGCCAGGAAGGCCCGCCGCGACCCGCGAAAGCTGGCCCTCCCCGCAGCCGATGTCGAGCACCGTCGCTGGGCCCGCTCCCCTAGCAGCTCCCGAACTAGCGGGATTATCTGCTCGGTGTACTCGGGGTCGGCACCTTCGGTAAAGCATTCTTGCCACCAGGCGGAATTGACCTCCCACAGCTGTTCCGCCTCGGCGGGCAGCGGGGAGCCCGGCTCGTGGAAAGAGCCCCCCTGGTAGGAGCCCTCCTGGTAGGAGCCCCCGTTCAAGAGGCGGCCTTCCGGCCCGGCCCGAGGTGCTTGGCGCCGTGGATCTTCTCCCACAGGGCCTCTGCGACAGCCTTGGGCAGCCAGGGCAGGGCCTCGAGCGACTCCTTGGAAGCCTGGCGGACTGCTTTTACGCTCCCCAGCTCGGCGACAAGGCGCTTGCGCCTCGCCGGCCCCAGACCGGGTACCCCGTCGAGCACGGAGACCGTCATGCGCTTGCCCCGGAGCTGGCGATGGTACGAAACAGCAAAGCGGTGCGCTTCGTCCCGCACCCGTTGTAGCAGGTAGAGGGCCTCTGAGCCGCGGGGCACGCGGACCGGATCTGCCTGCCCCGGAAGATAGACCTCCTCGAACTGTTTGGCCAGCGCAGCGACCGGGATCTCGTCTTCCAGGCCCAGCTCCTCCAGCACCCGGACGGCCACGTTGAGCTGCCCTTTACCCCCGTCCACCAGGAGCAACTGGGGCGGGTAGGAAAAGTGGCGTTTCCGGTCGGCCAACGGCAGCTCCTTTTCTCCCAGGTACGCCTGGAGCCGCCTCGTGAGGACCTCTTCCATGGCGGCATAGTCGTCGTTGCCAGGGACGTTGCGGACCTTGAACCGCTTGTACTCGCTAGGGCGGGGAAGGCCGTCCTCCATGACCACCATCGAACCTACGTAGTCGGTTCCCTGGAGGTGGCTCATGTCGTAGCACTCGATCCGTAGCGGCGCCTCGGGCAGGTCAAGCGCGTCCTGCAAGGCGTTGAGGGCACGAGCCCTCGCATTATGGTCCGACGAACGCTTGAGCCGGTGGCGCAACAGCTCCTCCGCCGCGTTCTTGGCGACCATTTCGACGAGGGCCTTCTTCTCGCCCCGCTGGGGAAAATGGAGGTGTACCCGGCTGGCCCCGGTCGCCCTGGGGTTGACGCTGCGCTCTGGCCGGCGCTCCTCGCTCGCTGCCCACCACTCCAGCGGCTCCGTTCCCTCTTCATTGAGCTGAGGGACGGCGCCGGCCCGGCGGGTTTCACCGTCCTCGGCTGTCCGGAGGCCTGAGAGCCACTCTTCGAGGACGTCGGTCTCGTCGACATCGCCCGGGACCAGGATGAGAGGAGGGATCCCGTTGACGGGGTCGGCGTAGTGCTGCTCGACGATGTCGGCCAGCAACTGCGGCGGTTCCAGGTCCTCGACCTTGTCGACAATGAAGCCCTTGCGCCCGACAACTCGCCCGCGCCTCACGTAGAACACCTGGACCGCTGCTTCCAGCTCGTCCTCGGCAAGGGCAAAGCAGTCCAGGTCCTCGGCCCGTTCGGTAACCATCTGCTGGCGTTCGATGGCCTTGCGAACAGATGCGATCCGGTCCCGCACCCTTGCTGCCAGTTCGAACTCGAGGTTCGTCGCAGCCTCGCGCATCTGGGCACCCAGCTTGTCGACCACAGGTGAGGTGTCACCGACGAGAAAGCTCCCGAGGTCTTCTACCAGGCGCGAGTACTGCTCGTGGTCGACAAGGCCGGCACACGGCCCGGCACAGCGCTCGATGTGGTACATCAGGCACGGCCGGCCAAGGCGTTGGTGGCGGGCGAACTTGCCGTCGCTGCAGCTCCGCACGGGGAACGTGCGCAGCAGCAGGTCGAGGGTCTCCCTGATGGCGTAAGCGTGGGCGTAGGGCCCGAAGTAGCGGTTCTGGGAACGGCCGCTCGGGCGCCCGCGCCGCACCGTCGCCCGTGGCCACTCGTCCCCCATCGTCAGGACGAGGAACGGGTAGCTCTTGTCGTCACGCAGGCGCACATTGAACCGCGGCTTGTGCTGCTTGATGAGGCTGTACTCGAGCATGAGCGCCTCGACGTCGTTACGGACCTGGATCCATTCGACGCTTTGGGCCGAGGCGACCATCTGAGCGGTGCGGGGCAGCAAGTTCCCGGGGCTCTGGAAGTAGTTGGACAGCCTTTGGCGCAACGACCTCGCCTTGCCCACATAGATGACCCTCCCGTCGGCGTCGCGGAACTGGTACGAACCGGGGGCGTCGGGTATGAGCCCTGCGGCGGGTCGTTCGAGCATCGGCCCCAGTCTGGCGCACTTGGCCGCCAAAAACTTGCGTTGCCCCGGAGGCTGAGCCATCACAGGACCATCACAGCTCGCCCAAGAGCGGGTCATAAGCCGGGGAGAAGATGAGTACAAGAAGCGAATACCAACCAAGGAGCGCAGATGTCCAATCACATTCAAAGCCGGCGGCGCTGGCAAACTGCGACAGGCGGCGCAATAGCCCTCGCAGTTGCGGCTGCGTCCCTAGCTGCCGTCGCATCACCCGCATTTTCCGACCCCACCTCAACCACCACGACCACCGTAACAGCCCCGCCCGCTTTCCCCTCCGTGACAGTCCCGTCCGCCAATTTCAAGGACTTGAACCGGGCGAAGCGGTATGCTGCGGCGCTCATATTGGAGCGCCTGAACTCCTTACAGTTCGCCATAAAGAAGGTGCAGGGCGATAATTCCCTGGGCTCGGACGGGGCAACGCTCGTGTCCGACATGCAGGCCGACATAACCGGGCTTAAGACCTTGGGGACGACCATCGCCGGCGAGACCATGGTGGGCGAGGTCAACGCCAGCATCACGCTCATCTTCAACGAGTTCCGTGTTTACTACCTCATGTTGCCGGTCGCCGGTGACGTGATCGTGGTCGACAATGCCGTAAACGTCAAGTTGCCGGCGCTCGCCTCGTCGATCTCATTGCTACAAGGCGTGGAGAACTCCTCCAACCAGGGTGTCCTCGCACCGCTCATCGCCAACATGCAGTCGCAGTCGGGGATAATCACGGGCGCAACCGGCGGCCTCTCGGCAGAGCTCCTGTCCTACACCCCGGCAGATTGGAACGAGAACCACAACCTGCTCGGTGGCGCGAACGAGAGATCCGGGTTATGGCCAGGGCTTTTGGGACCGCGAGCAGGGACTGGCAGGAAGCCTCCAGGTACCTTCGTC
>CAWAYZ010000007.1:0-71754 GCA_963786345.1 uncultured Acidimicrobiaceae bacterium
GATGACGTCGGGTTGCACCCCTCGGGAGCGCAGCTCTGTCACCGAGTGCTGCGTGGGCTTGGTCTTTTGCTCGCCTGAAGGCCCGAGGTACGGCACAAGGGTCACGTGCACGTAAACAGACGTTGTCGCGCCCTATGTCCTTGCGGAACTGGCGGATCGCCTCCAGGAACGGGAGGATCTCGATGTCGCCCACCGTCCCACCGATCTCGGTGATCACGACGTCGACGTCTTCTGTGCCCAGGCGACGGATGCGCAGCTTGATCTCGTCGGTGATGTGGGGGATCACCTGGACCGTCTTGCCGAGGTACTCACCCCGACGTTCCTTGGCGATGACCGACTGGTAGATGGAACCCGTGGTGGCGTTGGAATCGTGTGAGAGGGCCTCGTCGATGAAGCGCTCGTAGTGGCCAAGGTCAAGGTCGGTTTCCCCCGCCATCTTCTGTGACGAAGACCTCGCCATGCTCGAAGGGGTTCATCGTGCCGGGGTCGACGTTGATGTAGGGGTCGAGCTTCTGCATCGTCACCCGCAGGCCCCGGCTCTTCAGGGTCGCCCGAGTGACGCAGCGGTAAGCCCTTTACCGAGTGAGCTCGCCACTCCCCCGGTCACGAAGATGTGCTTCGCCAAGATCTCCTCCATACTCGGCTAACGGTGGTGGCCGGTGGAGGCTCGTCTTCCTTCGAGATGTGCCTCGTGAGGACGGTCCCTGGTGGCCACCCCACCCTATCTCAGCCCGCAAGAGAAGTTGGTGGACCTATACCTGGTGGACTCTTCTTCTGACGCCTCCTCCACCGTTAGCTCTGCCGCGGGGTCGGCCTCGAGGCGCGTGTCGGGGATCGGCAGGCCATTTTTGATCGAGCGGCCGTAGGTGCCAGCGCAAAGGCGGGCTTCGGCTCGCTCGATCGCCTCGAGGCGGGCGCGTAACCCGGCCGCCACAGCATCGTCGAGCCCTTCGGCCGTCAACCTCTGGGCCTGGCCCTGCCATGTCGCCTTGCGCATTGGCTTCCTCCCGGTCCTCCTCCCCCGCCTCGACCGTGTCCCCGAGAAGCTCCTCGACGTGCCGCCGCTCGGTCTCCAAGGCCCTCTTCGCCCGTTCGTTGTCCAACTTGGCCTCCTCTAAGGTCCGGTTTCTGGTCCGCTCTCTAAGGTCCTGCCTTTACCTTTTTTGCCCGGCGCGTTCTGCGGCAAGGGTACCCCGACGTGGCCCCGGGTGACCCCTCCCAGGCCACTCCAGCTAAAGACCCAGGAAAGGGGGCCGATCCGATAGGCATGGGCATAATCTCCGCACCTTCAGCAGCTCGCGCCAAGATGCAGCGCCCCGCCATGGTCTCATCGTCAAACCCAGACGCCCACAGCGCAGGCGTCGAAGTGGCCTCAGCAGCCCTTTCGGGGTGACGACGCCGAAGCTCCTCGTCGTATTTTGTCCGAGGCCTATGACCTCGCCCAGCTGCTCGCCGGTATCCACGAAGTCGGCGGCGAGGTCCCGGTGATCGGCTGTACTACAGCTGGCGAGATAGCCGCGGCAGGGACCGGGGTCCGCTGGGGCGTTGTCGCGATGGCGGTGGGAGGGCCGGGGTTCGACGTGCGGACTGCCTCGGCCAGCGCCGAGGTCGGGCTTCGGGAGGCAAGCGCTGAGGTGGCAATGAGCGCCGCCCGGCTCGAGTCGAGCCCCCACAGGGTCCTACGGGTCTTGAGCGACGGGCTCGGCGGAGACCAGCAAGAAGTTGTCCGCGGGGCATACAGCGTGTTGGGCGTGCAGGTCCCGCTCGTCGGTGGGTGTGCCGGCGACGGTTTGAAGATGAAGTCGACCTGGCAGTTCTACGGCCAGCGTGTCCTCAAGAACTCCGTTGTGGGGGCGGCCATCGGGTCGCAAGGCGCGATCGGCATCGGAGTGGAGCACGGTTGGCGCGCCGTGGGAGATCCGATGGTCGTGACGGCCAGCGTGGGCAACCGAGTGTTGGCCCTCGACGACCAGCCCGCCCTCTCCGCATACCTCAAGCGCCTCGGAGCGCCCCTGGCTGTTCATGACGACGCGGATGCCTTCACCCATTTCGCAATGACACATCCCCTTGGGCTCAGCCGCCGAGGCGGCGACGATGTCCGCTTCGTCGCCGGCGCAGACTTTGCGGACGGCTCGCTGAACTGCATTGCCGCTGTCCCCCAGGGGAGCATGCTAGGATCATGGAGGGCGACAGCCGCTCGGTCCTCGAGGCCACCAACGTCGCCTGCGAGACCGCGCTTTCCGGGCTCGGGGGGCGGGCACCGCTTGGGGTGCTGGCATTTGACTGCATCGCCCGAAAGGGTGTCCTCGGTGATCAGGGCATCGTTGCGGAGGTCGAGCGCATCGCCACCTATGCCGCAGGGGCCCGGTGGCTGGGTTCTATACGTACGGGGAGTTCGCTCGTACCCACGGGTTGAACGGCTTCCACAACCAAACTCTTGTTGTGGTTGCTTTCGCATAAAGGATGTAATGAGCTCTTCGGACTGGGCGACGCAACAGCTCGCAGAGTTCCTCGCGGTCCTTACGACCCGGCGGACGAGCACTTCGCGGTCGCTAACGCCCTCGAGCGTCTCGCAGAGTCGTTCGACGCCAATGGTGGCGCCTTTGTGAGGGGTCGTTACGTCATGTCGTCGCTTGGGTGGTCAACCGGGCACGCCCACGAGCCGGAGATCCTCGCAGTAGCTCTCGGGCACCGCACGAACGTCGACATCCCCGGCGCCGGGGTGTGCGAGACGGTCGTCATACCGGTCGACAGGGACGAGGGCTCCAAGCTCGTCTTGGCGCGGGCCGGTTACCGCTTCAGCGCCGAGGAGGTCGCCCTCTGCGCGGGATGGGCAGGGTACTGGCGCTCGCGCTCCGGTTGCTGCGCACGGTTGCGGTGGAACGAAGGCAGTTCGACGAAAACGCAAAGCTCGTGGCGTCACTGCGCGACCGGCAGGCGCTACTGGAGAGGTTGTCTTCGATCCAACGTCAGATCAGCTCAAGGGCGCTCCTCACCGACGTACTGCACGCGGTCACGGCCGGTGTTGCCGAGTTCTTGGGTGACGACGTCGTGGTGATGCAGCTGGTCGACGGATTCTGATCCCGGCTTCACGCTGACAGCGTCGCTTGCCGGGGACGCAGTTCAGCCTGGCGCAGGGCTCGACCGTCAACCCGCCGGTGACGGCGTCGGTGGCCGCGGATCGTCGAGGACCGATTGTGCGTCGCCGAGAGCGAGCAGGACTTGCCTCGGGTCGTCTGCATGCGCGGGGCGCAAACGCTCCACTCGGCCATGGCGGTACCGATCCGGCTGGAGGGCCGGCCTGCCGGCAGCCTTGTCGTGGCCTCGAGCGACCCCGAGCGCAGGTACGGCCAGCATGAGCGCGATGTCCTCACCTCCTTCTCAGAGCACGCTGGCCTGGCGCTAAACGACTCGAGCACGGTGCATGCAATGAAGAAGGCGCTCGACGATGCGAGGCACCAGGCGATGCACGACGAGCTAACCGGGTTACCCAATCGCGCCTGCTTCTACGACCGTACGGACCAGGCATTGCGTCTCGCCTCCCGCGACGGCACCTGCACGGCGGTCTTGCTGTTCGATTTGAACCGCTTCAAGGACATCAACGACACACTTGGCCACAAGTTCGGCGACAAGGTGTTGCGCGAAGTCGGGCCACGGTTGCGCCGCGGCCTTCGGGACTCGGACACCTTGGCGCGCTTGGGCGGGGACGAGTTCTGCGTGCTCCTCCCGCGCGGTCGAGGGCGTCGGCGACGCATTGGTGGTTGCAAAGCGCATTATCGAGCTGCTCGAGGACCCCTTCGACATTGACGGGATGACCATGCCGGTAGAGGCCAGCTGCGGGGTCGCCATCGCCCCCGTGGACGGCGACAGCGCCGATCTGCTGCTGCAGCGCGCCGACGTGGCAATGTACGTGGCCAAGGACTCGCACGCCAGCATCGTGACCTACAACGACGAGCTCAACATAAACACCCCTGCCCGCTTGGCCCTCCTGAGCGAGCTCAGGGCTGCGGTTTCCGGGGGCCAGTTCGTCTTGTACTACCAGCCCAAGGCGGCCCTGGGAGGAAGGAACGTGCACGGTGTCGAGGCCCTGGTCCGCTGGCAGCACCCCACGTACGGCCTCGTCCCGCCCAACGACTTCATCCCGCTGGCAGAGCACACGGGGCTAATCAAGCCCCTCACGACCTGGGTACTGAACACGGCTCTCGAGCAGCTCAGCCGTTGGCGGGAAATGAGCGGTAGCCCGGTCCCGGCCAACCTCTCCGTGGCCGTAAACGTATCCACCCGGAGCCTGCTTGACGACGACTTCCCCACAGAAGTTGCCGCGTCCCTCGAACGCTGGGCCATCCCTCCCCACCTCCTGGCGCTCGAGATCACCGAGAGCACGATCATGGCCGACCCCTTGCGAGCGCACCGCCTGCTGAGCGAGCTTTCTGCGACCGGCGTGCAGGTCTCGATCGACGACTTCGGCACCGGCTACTCGTCTCTCTCCTACCTGAAGAACCTCCCTGTCAACGAGCTCAAAATCGACCGTTCCTTCGTGTACCACATGCACCGCGACCCCAACGACGCGGTCATCGTCCAGTCCGTCATCGACCTCGGCCGCAACCTCGGCCTTCACACCGTGGCCGAGGGCATTGAGGATGACGAAACTTGGGAGCACCTCCGCCGCCTCGGCTGCGACAGCGGCCAGGGCTATCTCCTCGCCAGGCCGATGCCGGCCGAGAGCCTCGTCGGCTGGCTCTCCGAAAAGGAAGCCCGCACCGCTTAGCCTGACCGCCGCACAGCTAACCGCCTTCACCGACTGGTGCGGATAACCGCCGCACCGCTGAAGCGGTCGTATGCGAGGTCGTACAGCGCCTTGTCGAGGTCCTCAAAGGCGTATGGCCGCGTCGTCGGCCGGATACCGATCCGGTCCGCGGTGGCGAGGAACTCCTCGCCGTCGGCGCGGGTGTTCGCCGTCACACTCCGAAGCGTGCGTTCTTGGAACAGGTGCTGCTCATAGTTGAGGGCCGGGATGTCGGTCAGGTGGATGCCCGCAACTGCCAGTGTGCCGCCACGCCGGAGCGCACCCAGGGCGACGGGGACGAGCGTCCCGACGGGAGCGAACAGGATCGCCGCGTCGAGCTGCTCGGGTGGCTGGTCGGACGCTCCCCCGACAGAGGCTGCACCAAGCTGGCGGGCGAGGGCCTGGTCCTCGGCCGACCGCGTGATGACATGGACGGTTGCACCCTGGGCGAGGGCGACCTGGGCCGTCAGGTGTGCTGACCCTCCGAACCCGTAAAGCCCGAGACGGCCTCCCTCGGGGAGCTCGGCACGGCGCAGGGCACGATAGCCAATGATCCCGGCACACAGCAGCGGGGCAACCGCCTCGTCGTCGAAGCTGGCGGGGAGCCGGTAAATGAACCGTTCGTCGGCCACCATGTACTCGGCGAAGCCGCCGTCGATATCCCAGCCAGTAAAACGTGGCGCCGTGCAAAGGTTTTCGCGATCGCTGACGCAGTACTCGCACACCCCGCAGGCAGAGGCAAGCCAGGCCGCGCCCACTCGTTCTCCGATGGCGAAACGGCTCGAGCCTTCCCCCAATTTGTCGACGTGACCCACCACCTCATGGCCCGGGACCCCACCTGGGCGGCGCGGAAGGAGGTCGCCTTCGGCAAGGTGCAGATTGTCCTGCACACCCCGCAGACCACGACCCGGATGCGCACCTCGCCGGGACCGGGCCTCGGGACAGCCCGCTCCACCAGGCGTACAGGGTGGTCCGCTATCGGGGCGGGAGCAGCCACCTCCCACGCCCGCATCGTCTGGCCAGCAATGTCTTGTTCAGCTGCCACGTTGGACCTCACCCGGTATTTCTTCGAGGGTAACCACATCGACATCGCCGTCCCGTACCGGCCCGGAGGTGAGGTCGATGCTGGCCACGAGGTCGATCCTTGCAGTGTCCCGCCCCGGCGCTTCCTCCGGTCCCGGGACTGCGCGCCGCTCCCGCCACCGTGTGGCGACGTAGGCCAGAAGCCCGAGCAGGGCCGCTAGGGAGATGGCCAGCCCGACGTAGTCGGCGAGGTCGCGCTGGAACGTCACCTCCAGCCGGTGCGGCCCGGCCGGGAGGGATACCTGCAGCAACCCTTCGGGCGACTCCGTCAACGGCACGGCTTTCCCGTCGATCGACGCGTGCCACTTCGGTGACCATGCGATCGCAAGACTTGCTTGCGTCGCAACGGCTGCGTCGACTTCGATCACGTCATGTTGTGGCCCGCCGGCGACAAGCTTGGCCGAAAGCGTCGCCTGGGCCGTTATCAGCGCGGCCGGTGCCGGTTGGCCAGTACTTGGCAAGACCGCGAATATTGCGATCGGTGGAGAGGCCCAAACCTCATGGAAGCGAGGAGACGAAGCAAGCACTCTGGCCGACTGGACCGTAATAGTGACCACGTCGGTCACACCGACCTGGGCAAGGTCGTCGGCCCTCTCGGTGGGGCTCTGGCTAGCGAGGTTGTACACCACGTTCGACATACCAACGGCCTGAGCCGACTCGATATTGAAGGTGTCGAGCGTGTTGCGCTGTGAAGCCCACGCAAACCAATCGTCGGGGACCGGGACGCCGGTAGAATTATCGACCGACTGCTCCGAGGCGAAGCGAGCGGTCGGAGGGACGAGGGATTTTAGGAGCTGAGCCGCTTTGAACATCTGCGGTATCGCCTCAGGGGTCTGCTGCGCCTGTTGACGCTCGTTGCCGATCGGGACGACCACTAAAGCCGCGGCCACAGCGACCGCCAGCACGTCTCCCAATGGGAGGTTCTTCGTGGCCCTCGCAATGAGCGCCGCCAGGGGGAAGGTCGCCAGTATTCCCGCATAACCCAACCCGCGGTTGGTTAGCTGGTAGGTGAGGATGTTCGTCGACCAGTAATGAAGCGATGCGTTCCCGACTATGAGGAGCATGATCGGGGCAGCGACCACCGCAAGTGCGAATGGTCTCCCCTTCCACATGCGGAAGATGCCATAGGCCGCGCCGGCGAGAAGGAAGGGGGCCATTCCTGGGCGCAGCAGGATGTTCCCCTGCCAGATCCCGAGCAGGAGCTGGCCGAAAGGAACCGTCGTCCACGCGGAGGCCGGCCCACGAATGTTATCGTGAACAGCGAGCGGTACAAGCACGGCCGCGCTGAGAGCGAAGCCGAGGCCCGTCGCGACAAATACCCTGCTAATTGCAGGCCAATACGCGCTCAGAGACGCCCGGTAGGAGGACCACGAACGCTGGTAAGGCGTGTCAGCTAAGGGCTCTACCAGGGCGCGCATGGTTGGCGCGCCCATGATTGGTACGCCCGCCGATGCTTCGGACGCGAGCTGGGCTTTCGCTATCTTTACGGCGCGTGCATAGAACGTCGTGGCGTTGGGCAGGTGCAACCCGATAAACCACAGCGGGATGATGATGACCAGCATGACGCCCAGCTCCATCACCGAGATGCCGTGCGTCAAGCACAGCACGGCCAGGCTGGCACCGGTGAACACGACCCAACGAACCTGTTTCTCGCGGATCACCCTCATGAACCCGCCTACTGTGAGGAAAAAGAACAGGGCGCCAAAACCGTTGGTGATCAACCCGTTGCCGAACATGCCCGACAGCCCGGCACCGCCGTAGGGACTGTTGATGAGCAGGCTCACTATGCCGGCGAGGCCGGCCGAGCGCCGGTTCAGGCCGAAAGAGCGGGCAGTGAAGGCGACGATCAGCGGGAGGACCGCGAAAGAGCCGACCGCTATCACTTTTATGGCGCCGGTGAACGAGAGCGTGTCGAAGGTAAGGAGGCGTGTTAGGTACACCGCCCAAGACAAACCTGGGCCATCGAAAAGGAACTCCTCGTAGCCGACGATGAAACTGGGGTCCCAGCCGTCCACCAAGCCGTGGTTGATGATATGGCCTGACGCGAATTGGGCACGCACGATGTGCGCCAGGGTGTCGTTGCCACCCGGAGGTCTTGCGCCCCAGTCCGGTGCTGTCATCCAGAGGGCGATCATGAGGCCCACGATGGGGCCGGCAACCATCAGGGGCCACCCGTCCGGAGCGGCCGCTCGCTTGTACAAGCCCCGGGCCATTCGGACGGCCGGCACCGATGACCAGTAACTGCCCGGGTCTGCGGTTGCCAACGCGTGGCGCGCCGAAGTAACCAACGCGTCTGGGCGTGTGCCAGGGAGGCGCATCAACCCGACAGGGTAGTTTCTGACCAGGGCTGGCCCATCGCAGGACGGTATTTACCGGTACTTACTCGAGCGGGCTAACAGCGCTCGGTGGCCAGCCGAGCGCTCGGGGTGTTGGGCGCCACTCAGCAGGGAGGTTCAGCGTTCGGCGTAGTCCGGTTCGTTGAAGGGCCACACCCGGGCAAGCCATTCACACACGAACGCATAAAGCGGCTTATCGAGATCGGCGTGATCGGCTGTCACCCAGGAACGGACGTCGACGTCGTAGCCGGGGCGGCGCGGCGGGTACAGGTACACGCAGCCGACCACCTCGCCCGTCGCGGGATCGAGCACCGTATAGGTGAAGCCAGTCCGTTTCGAGAAGTCCTCGGCGTGGCGCGCCAAGTCCGTCTCGTTCTCCTCGAGAGAAAAGGGCCTGTCCGGCCACGGGCGACCGGCGAACCCGGGCGTCGCCCTTATATGGGCGATGCTCGAGGTCCAGGCTGCTAGGTCCGCAGCGTTGTGCTGGGGGCCCAGTGGCTCCAGGACGAAAAGTGCCGTGGCGGCCCCTGGCGGGACCGCGAAGTCGGGACGGACCAGAGCCATCGAATAGGACTCTCCCCTTTTCGCTCCAGGTCTTAGTCGACGTCGCTCAGCCGGCCCCTTGCCCGGTGCCCGGGGCCACGTCGTGCAAGTGGTGTACAGCATCGTGGAGCATGTAGCGCGACAAGGAATCGACTGTGAAGGTCGCGCCGTCGCTGCGCCGTCCGGGCCGAAACCAACCGTCCGTGCCTACTTGGTCGAAGCGGTCGGCCAGGGCACCTCCCGCCCTCTCGAGCTCGTCCGCGACCCTCCCGGGTTGCTGTTCGCCGTAACGGCCAGCCAGGGCGGTGTCGTCCTGGTCCCAGTTCTCGAAGAGCGGGTCATCTTCTTGGAGCATCCGCATTAGCCGGACGTCGAAGATCCTGAACACGTCGCGCACGTGGCAGCCGTACTCGAGCGTCGACCACGTCGCAGGCCTCCGGCGTGCCAGCGCGTCCTGTCGCATGAGGAGGGGCCGCCAGGCTGCACTCCTTTGGCGCAGCTCCCCGGAGACGCCCCGGCATGGGAAGTTCGAGGCGTCGAAACCGCACTCCGGGCATGGCCGCGAAAGGACCCACGTCCAGTTCTTCGTGTCCGGGATGATCGTCACCGGGCCGATGCTACGACGTCTCCCTCCCAGGGCGCAGGCCTACAAGTGAACGGTTGTTAGGCTGGCCAACCTGTCAAGAGGAGAGGTCATGGCAACTGGTCCAAACGCAGGCGGTCCACACGCACGAGTGCTTGCGGACAGCAACAAGATACCGCTGCTCGGGCTGGGCGTCTGGCAGGTGCCCGATGGCCCCGAGTGCGTCAACACCGTCCGCTCGGCGCTCGATCTCGGGTACCACCACATCGACACGGCCCAGGCGTACGGCAACGAGGAAAGTGTCGGGCGGGCGCTCGCGGAAAGCGGCGTGGCCCGTGAAAAAGTTTTCGTCACCACAAAGTTCAACCCCGGTGGAAAAAAGCCCGACGTCGAGGCTGAGCGGAGCCTCAAGCGGCTCGGCCTCGATTATGTCGACCTCTATATCATCCACTGGCCCCAAGGCGGTCCGACGTGGGCATGGCCGGGAATGGAGCGCGCCCGCGAGCTCGGGTACGCGCGCTCCATTGGGGTTTCGAACTTCAACGTGGACGAGCTAGAGAAGCTATTCGCGGTCGCAACCATCTATCCAGTCGTGGACCAGGTCAAGTTCAGCGTTTTCGACTACCGCCGTGGGCTGCTCAACGCGGCTGAGGCCCGCAACGTCGCCCTCGAGGCTTACAGCCCGCTCGGGACGGGGAGCTACCTCTCCGATGAAACCGTAACCCGCGTTGCTCAGAGCTGCGGGCGTACACCGGCTCAGGTACTCCTTCGGTGGTGCGTCCAACACGGGCTGCCAGTTCTCGCTAAATCGACTCACCGTGAGCGCCTTGCCGAGAACGCCCAGATTTTCGACTTCACGCTTTCCGAGGCGGACATGGCTGATCTCGACGCGCTGGACACCACGGGCCGCACCGATCGGGCTGTCGAAAATAAGTGGTGGTGAGAGGCAATTAGCATAGGCCCCGTTCAGACCTGATGGTAGGCCGCCTGGGAGGAGTTCGAGACATGTTGAAGGGCTTCAAAGAGTTCATAATGAGAGGCAACGTGGTTGACCTCGCGATCGCGATCGTGATCGGCACCGCTTTCATAGCACTTGTTAAGGCGTTCGTAGCCGACATCCTGACGCCGATCATTGCCGCCATCTTCGGTAAACCAAACTTTGCCGACCTTACCTTCAGTATCAACAGCAGCCAGTTCCTGTATGGGGATCTCATCAATGAAGCGATCACATTCGTCTCCGTCGCGGCCGCCGTCTACTTTTTTGTCGTTGCCCCGCTCAACAAGATCGCTGAGCGTCGTGCCAAAGGTCAGGAGCCGGCCGACGAACTTCCCCCTGATATTGCCCTGCTCACCGAGATCCGTGATCTCCTCGCCAGCCGGGACGGCACCGCGCCCAACGCCTGAACGGCGCTGGCAATGGTCACGGTCCAACCTTCACGGCGCGGCCTTCCTGCAGTACCATCGCGATGTCGCCGAGCGCGGCGAGGTCGTCAAGCGGGTTGTCGTCCACAACAATAAGATCGGCGCGAAAGCCTGGACTTACCTGGCCGATTTGTTCCTCGACGCCCATTAGCCGGGCCGGGTTGATGGTCGCTGTTTGGAGGGCGGACAGGCGCGATAGACCCGCCTCCTCGAGGAGCATGAGCTCGACCACCGTCGATGGCAGGCCCCCGACGTCATCGGCTGGTGGCAAGTCGGTCCCGCAAAGCAGAGGGACCTGAGCGGCGATGGCGTTCTTGATGCTCTCGAGATGGCCGTCGGCGGCGGCGCCGGCGTTGGCGATAGTCGCCTCCTCGAAGCCATTCGCACGCATCCAGGGCTCGCACCGTGTCACAACCAAGGTCGGCGTCAAGTAGGCGCCGTCGCGCGCCAGCAGCGACGCTGTGCTGGTGTCGAGCTCGTAGGCATGTTCGAAACAACGAACGCCGCTGCTCAGGGCCTGACGGATGGCCTGCGAGGCACCCGAGTGGGCTACGACATAGGTGTCGTGCTGCCGGGCGGCCCTCACTGCGCCTGCCAGCTCTCCATCGGTCATCTCCGATCGCGAAACGTCCTCGCCTTCGCGCGCCAAGCCGCCGTTGATGAAAACCTTAATATGGTCTGCTCCGGCCTCCAGCTCTCCGCTGGCCGCGAGGTAGAACCCCTCCTCGCCTTCTGCGGTTACGCAGGCGGCTCCGGCACCGTGCCCGTTGCGAGTAGTGATGGCCCGGCCCGCTCCGACAAGCCGGGGGGCTTCGGCCCAACCCCGCTGCTTGGCATCTCGCAACCACAGGTCGGCGCGGTTTTGTTCATGCACGCAGCGAAGCGTGGTAATGCCAGCATCGAGCGCGTCGCGGGCCCGCTTAGCCGCCCGCAGGACGGTAGCCGCCAGGCTCTCGGACTCGTCCGTCGCTGACATGGGGAAAACTATCGAGAGGTGCGTGTGGCAAGACACGAGGCCAGGAAGGACGAAGCGGCCTCCGGCGTCGATGACGTTGTCCGGGCCCGGCGGTAGCGTCGCAGAAACAGCGCGGATCGCCCCGTCCACGATCTCGACGTTGCGGTTGCGCAACACGGTGCCGTCTGTGACGTCGATCACCTGGGCGTTGGTCAGCCATCCTGCGTGCTTGTTGGACATCGCCACCACAATGCCAACATTTCCTCCCGCCCACCACCGCTGCGGTCCTCCGCTCTACCAGCGCTCCGCGGGAGGGTTGGCGCCGAGATGTCGCCCCTGCCGAAGCTGGCCGACTAGACCTGGTCCTGCAGCCAGGGAGGTGCTGAGGATATGGATCTGTGGGACCTTCGGGTCACGGTCGAGTCGATAGAGGGCAGGTCAGTTTGTGGGCTGTCGGTAGGCGACTACTTCGAGCTCACCCGTTCCAGCCACCTGACGATCCCACCGGGCCGCCATTTCTGCATATTTGCCCTGGCGGCGGCGCTGCCCCTGCTCCCGGCCAAGCAGCGCGCCCTCGCCGAGGACGACTGGCTGGAGACTGAAGCATTGGTGTGCTGCCCGGACCCCGGCGAACGCCTGGTCATGCGCATCGAGCGGCTTGACCTCGCCCATTTGGACGCCCAAGAGCTGACGTGAACGGAGCAATCCCGCGCTTCGGCCTCGGCTTCCAAGCGGACAAGCATTCCTCGGACTACGAGCGACTGGCAGCGGCAGCCGAGCATTACCGCTTCGACGTCGTCAGCGTTTTCGGGGACCTCTACTTCCAGCACCCCTTGCCTGCCCTGTTGGTGATGGCCCGGGCGACGTCTTCGGTGACGATCGGCCCCGCCTGCTTGAACCCGTTCACGACCCATCCCGTTGAGATCGCCGCCCAGGTCGCCGCGCTCGACGTCGCCAGCCAGGGACGGGCGTTCCTGGGGCTCGCGCGGGGCAGCTGGCTGGGCGAGCTTGGGATCGACCAGGGCAATGCTCCCCAAGCCATCGCCGAGGCGGCTGCCGTCGTGGCGGCGCTGCTCAAGGGGGACCGTTCGGGGGTACGCGGTCACCGCTTCTGCCTCCCACCCGGTGCCGCGCTCCGCCAGCGCCCGTTCCGGGAGTCGGTCCCACTACTCATCGGCACTTGGGCCCCCGCCTGGCCGCTATCGCGGGCGCGATAGCCGACGAGGTGAAGATCGGCGGGTCAGCTAACCCGGACATGGTGCCACTTATGCGGGAATGGACCGGCAAGCACGGTTTGGCAACGGGCACGCAGACGCCGGTGGGCATCGTCGTCGGGGCGGTAACCGTTGTCGACCAAGACGCCCGATTGGCCCGAGCTCGCGGACGTCGAGAGGTGGCGCTCTACCTGGACGTCGTCGGCCGTCTCGACCCGACGGTGGAAATTCCCGCTGAAGTGCTGGCAAATTTGAGCCGGGCGCTCCGTGAAGGCGGGGAGGATGCGGCGGCCAAGGCGGTGCCTGACGAGATCCTCGACCGGTTCGCATTCGCGGGAGCGCCCGACGTCGTTGCCGAGCATGCCATCGCTGTCCTCGAGGCGGGTGCCGACCGGATCGAGTTCGGCACGCCCCACGGGCTGACCGACGACCGCGGTGTCGAACTGCTCGGCACCCGCGTGCTGCCGGCTGTCCGCGAGCACTTCCTCGGCCGCTGACTCATTGCGGCGATCCTCTTTGGGCTCGTCTCAGACTCGCGGTTTTGTGAGCAGGCAGCGCGACTGCCAGCCGGGCTCGACTTCGACGGGCGGGGGGTCCTCGGTCCGGCAGCGGTCTATGGCGTCGGGGCACCGCGGGTGGAAGCGGCAACCCGACGGCGGACGCGCCGGGTTTGGCACGTCGCCAGGGAGCTCGGACGCCAGGGCCGACCGGGCTCCTGGTACGGGAACAGCAGCGATGAGGGCGCGCGTATAGGGGTGCGCCGGCGCGTGCCAGATCGGCTCCGTGGCCCCAGTTTCGACGATCCGGCCGAGGTACATGACGACTGTGCGGTGGGCGATCTTGCGCACTACAGAAAGGTCGTGAGAAATGAAGAGCATCCCGAGGCCGGAGTCGGCCACAATCCCCGCCAGCAGGTTGGCGATCTGAGCCTGCGCAGACGCGTCCAGGGAACTGATCGGTTCATCGGCCACGACGCAGGCGGGATCGGTGGCGAGCACCCTTGCGATCGCTATGCGCTGGCATTGGCCGCCAGAAAACTCATGTGGGTACCGGTGGGCGATGTTGGCAGACAACCCGACCCGTTCGAGGAGAGCGGCCACTCGCCCTTGAGCTTCGCCATCGTCCAGCTTGGCCCCTGTGCCGAGACGGATCGCGTCCGCAATCTGGCGACCGATGCGCCGCCTCGGGTTGAGCGAGGCGTAGGGATCCTGGAAGACCATCTGAAGCGACCGGAGCCGGGGAGGCCGGGTAGCTCTGCCTATCGCCTCGACCACCTCACCCCGGTACCTGACCTGGCCGGCGGTGGAGGCGACTAGCCCAACCGCAGCCCGACCAAGCGTCGATTTCCCGCACCCCGACTCGCCTACCAGCCCGACGATCTCCCCTTCTCCTACCGTGATACTGGCTCCGATCACCGCCCGCACCGGAGGCTGGCCGCGACGCGGGTAGGCGACGTCAACGTCCTGTACTGCCAGCAACGGTGCGGCGTCATGAACCCCAACGCTCATATCTCGCCAACTTCCGCCAAGTCAGGCGAGTGCCCGTGGAGCGGGTCGATGTCGCACGCCAGCCAACGCCCGCCCTCGACGGGCCGCAGGGTGGGGACCACAAGACGGCAACTCTCCCGGCCCAAATGCAGCGGGGATGGAAGGCGCAACCACCCGGCATGGTGTCCAAGCTGGGCGGCGCACCCTGGATGGGCACCATCGGGGCCCCGGCTTGCGACGCGCCGGGCAGCGAACGCATGAGGCCCTCGGTATAGGGGTGGCGCGGTTGGCCCAGTACGGAGGCCGTGACGCCGTACTCGGCCACCTTGCCTCCGTACAGGACGCAGATCCGGTCGGAAACCGTCGACATCACCCCGAGGTCGTGCGTGATGATCATCACCGACACCCCGCGTTCTCGACGGAGCTGGTCCAAGAGGCGCAAGATCCCGGCTTGCACGGTGACATCGAGGGCGGTCGTCGGTTCGTCGGCCACAAGCAGCCGCGGCTCGCAGGCCAGAGCCATGGCAATTGCTATGCGTTGCCGCATCCCGCCTGAAAACTGGTGCGGATGGGACAAAAGCGCCGATTCGGGGTCGGGGATCCGTACCGCGTCGAGCATTTCGATGGCGCGCTCGGCGAGCTTGTTCCTTCGAAAAACCCAAATGAGCTCGGACGTGCTCGGTCATCTGGACGTCGATCCGCAGAAGCGGGTGCAGAGAAGTTGCCGGGTCCTGGGAGACCAGCGCTACCTGCTTGCCCCTGACGCCGCGGAGCTGCTTGCGGCTGAGACCGAGTAGCTCTCGACCCTGGAACCGCACGCTTCCCGACGTGCGTGCCCCAATGGGAAGCAGCCCGAGAAGTGAAAGTGCGGTAATGGTTTTCCCCGACCCGCTCTCGCCCGCGACTCCGAGGATCTCGCCCTCGCCAATCGAGAACGACACACCGTCCACCGCCCTCCTCATGCCCCGGGCCGTGCGCAGCGCCACGATGAGGTTCTCGACCTCCAAGACCGGTGCCCCGCTCATTTCCGGATCATCCGGGCCGTCCGCGGGTCAAGCATGTCGCGCAGGGCATCGCCGATGAAATTGAAGGCGAGGACGACGGTCAGGATGGCAAGCCCTGGGAACAGGCCGAGCCACCAGAGGTTGAAGTTCTGGACACCCTCGGACACCATGGCTCCCCATTCAGCCGTGGGCGGCTTGGCGCCGAGGCCGAGGTACGACAGGCCCGAGAGCAACAGCACGGCGTTGCCGACGTCGAGGGCGGCAAGCACGAATATGGGCCCCGCAATGTTCGGCCTTAGCTCCACCCAGATAGTGCGCCAAGAAGAACTGCCCAGGAGGCGGGCCGAAGTCACGTACTCCGAGGAACGTGCCGACAGCACCAGCGCTCTGGTCAGCCGGGCGTACGACGGCCAAGACACGACAATGACGGCGAGGACGGCGTTGCTCAGCGACGCACCGAGGGCAGCGGCGACGGCCAAGGCCAGGATGATGCCGGGGAAGGCGAACACGAGGTCGGCAATGCGCATTATCACCGCGTCTACGGCGCGGCCGAAAAAGCCTGCCGCAGCGCCCAGAGCCGAGCCGATCGTCATGGCTACGAGCACCAGGAGGATGGCCAGGGGCATCGACAGGCGCGCCCCGTACAGGACGCGGGAGAACACGTCGCGGCCGAGCTCGTCGGTACCGAACAGGTACAGGTGTGACGGGGCGGCCCCGAGCGGGGCGAACTGGTTGTCCGGTGAGAAAGGCGCCAGTTCGGGAGCGAAAATGGCCACCAGCGCCCAGGCCAGGATGGTGACCATGCCGATGACGGCAAGCGGCTGGCGCCAGGGCGGCCGCAGGGCGGCGCGGTCCTTGCGAGTGAGACGGTCCTGGCTCTGCCCGGGCTCCTCTCCGGGCGGGCCAGCATCGGAGGCGAGGGCACCGGCGCTGATCAACGGAGCTCGATCCGTGGGTCGAGGATGCTGTAGAGCAGGTCGACCAGCAGGTTGATCACGATGTAGACGATGGCCACGACGATGCTCACGCCCGTGATGGCGGGAAGGTCCAAGTTCGTGGCACTGAGGTAGGCATACTGGCCGATCCCGGGCCAGTCGAATATGTTCTCGACCAGCACGGTGCCCGAGAGCAAGTTACCGAAGGCCAGGGCGGCCACGGTAGCGATGGAAAGCAACGCTGGCCGCATTACGTGGCGGCGGATCACCGTCCACTCCGACAGCCCTTTGGCCCGTGCGGCCCGGACATAGTCGTTGTTTATGACTTCGAGTACCGACGCGCGAGTGAAACGCAGCACAGTGCCCACCGTGAAGAGGCCGAGGACCATCCCGGGCATGACCAGGTGCTGGAGGGCATTCACGAACAGAGAAAAACGGCCGTCAAGTAGAGAGTCGACCGTGTAGAAGCCCGTGACGGTAGGGGGTGGGTTGAGACCGGGGCTAAGCCTTCCCCCGGAGGGGAGCCAGCCCAGGCGGTAGTAGAAGAGATAGAACACAAACAGCGCCACCCAGAACGTCGGCATCGAAACACCGAGCAAGCTGACTACCCGAAGGCCTCCATCGATCGGCCGGCCCCGGCGGACAGCCGCCAGTACGCCGAAGCCGACGCCCAGGATGGTCGAGACGACTATGGCGAAGAGGGCCAGTTCCATCGTGGCCGGGAAGTACTGGCTGAGGTCGGTCGCCACGGGGCGATGGCTCTGCTCGGAGATACCCAGGTTGAGGTGGACCAGCTTCCACAGGTAGATGATGTACTGCTCGGGTACCGGCTTGTCCAGGCCGTACTCGTGGTAGAAGGCCTTCACGATGGCCGGGTCCCCCAGGGCCGACTGGCTCAGGTTGGCGGCGGCCGGGTCACCCGGCACGAGATGGGTGAGGATGAAGGCAACGAGGGTGATCCCGATTACCAGGACAACGCCGATCCCCAACCGCCGGGCCAAGAACCGCCCGAGCCCGGCGGGTGTGGCCCGCCGGGCTCGGTGCCGGTTGATATCGGGAAGTGTGGGGGCGGCCAATTAAGGCCCAATTAGCCGAGGTTGCGCAGGTCGACCAGCCACAGGCCGTTGGCCTGAAGGTTCTTTATGCCCTTGGTGCCGACCACGACTTCAGCCGGCTGGAGCAGAGGGACGAACGGGCCACTCGCGTTCATGGCCAGTTGGAACTTCTCGAAAATCGCCTGCCGTGCCGCGATGCCGGTGGTCGATGCCGCTTGTTTGGCCAGGGCGGCGACGGTGGGATCCTCGGCCGCCGTCCATCCTGCCCGCAGGCCCACGAGGGCTCCCGGGCCGAAATTGAGGTAATCGCTCGGGTCGGGGAAGTCAGGCCCCAGAACCACAGCCCAAGCGCCTCTGTGCCTGCCCGGTAGGTCCCCAGCCCAACCGAGATCGACTGGGGCTGGAGTTTGACCGTTATGCCGATCTGGTCCAGGTATTGCTGCAGCCGAGCGGCCAAGTCGTCGAACGAGAGACCGTTCTCCGTGAGATCAGTCGGGTAGGTGAGGTTGAGCGTGGGGTTACCGACGCCGGACTTAGCCAGATATGCCTTCGCCTGGGCCAGGTCGTACTTGGCGTCGTCCGAGGCCGGCAGAGCACCCAGGAACGCTGACGGGACGATGCCCGGGTCCTGTATCGACCCGGCTCCCGCCAGCTGGAGCAACCCGGCGTAGTTGATGCCGTAGCGCAGCGCCATCTGGAAGTCGTGGTTGGGCGTGATCTTGGAGATCTTGGAGTTGTCGTTGGCGAACATGAAAAACACGTTGGGCGACGCCCCCTCGAGGACCTGGACGCCGCTCATCCCGCTCGCCTGGCTGGGGTCGAGGTCGAGGGCGATCTCATTGGTCCCGCGCAGTACGTCGAGGCGCTCGACGGCTGCCGTCGCAGTGTTGCGGAGCACGACGGTCGAGTAAGCCGGCGCAGGGCCCAGTAGTTGGGGTTGGCGTCCAGGACCACCTGTGTTGTGGTGCTGAACGACTTGAGGATGTACGGCCCTGAACCAGCCGAGGTCGTGTCCAGCCAGTTTTCGGCTGTGTCCTTTGTGGAGGCGTTGGCTGCGTCGGTACCGCCGTGGGCCTCGACGACCTTCGAGTTCAAGATGCCGGTAGCGGGGTTGGGCAGGATGTACAGCAGCCCCGGGTTGGGCGTGGCCGACGTCATTACAACGGTCTCGGGGCCGTCGGCGGTAATCGTCTCGCCGGTCAGCAGGAACGCCGGGTTGCCCTTGAGGTTGATAAGCCGGTTGAGCGACCACACCACGTCAGCCGAGGTGACGGGTGTCCCGTCGGAGAACTTGGCCTTGGTGTTGAGGTGGAAGACGTACTTTCGGGCGCCGTCCAGTACCTGGTAGGAAGTGGCCAGATCGGGCACGACCTTCTTGAAATTGCCACCGTAGAAGGTGACCAGTGTGTCGTAAAGGGCGTTCACAACCAGCTCGCCGGTCGGCTCGAACATGTGACCGGGGTCTGCCGTGACGAGAACGAAAGAGTTATCGATGACAAGGGTGCGCCCGGCTGCATCCGGCACCTTGGCCGTGGCGGATGCCGAGGTGGCAACGACGCCGAACATGAGAGCAGACGTCGACAAGGCCACGGCGAGCCCTCTTGTGGCTGGTTTTTTCAAAAGTCCTCCTAGGTCAGATGACTGATTCTGGCCCCTCCGGCGCGTCCCCGCAATCCACGCGCGCTGGCAACGGGCGGCTAGAGCTCGCCGATGTCCTCGGCCCAGAGCTCCGGGTTGGCCGCGATGAAGTCCTGAAGCATTTGGACGCACTCTTGCATCTCGAGGTCAACGACCTCGACGCCATGTGCCTCCATGAACTCCCGGCCGCCTGGGAAGGTGAGCGACTCGGCCGCTATTACCCTCGGTACCCGGAACTGAACTATCGTCCCGGCGCACATGTAGCACGGCATCAGAGTGGAGTAGATCGTCGTGCCCTTATAGGTGCCGACACGGCCCACATTTTGCAGGCAGTCCATTTCTCCGTGGAGGATGGGGTTCCGAAGCTGAACCCTCCGGTTATGACCTCCGCCCAACAGCTCCGGTCCCCTGAACAATGCCGCCCCAATGGGTATCCCTCCCTCGCTGAGGGATAACCGCGCTTGACCGACCGCGACGGCCATGCGTTCGTAGTCCTGCGCAATTGACAAATCCGTCAGCCGAGTAGCTCCTTCACGACCCCCGTCCAGAGCCCGGTCGAAAGCCCGAGCGAAGCGATGTCGACGCGCTCGTCGTTGCCGTGAAAGCGGCCGGCAACAGTCTCGAAGGTGACCTCTGGCGAGTACAGCGCAGCGCCTAGGGCCACGGCGCCCTTGTCGCGGAAGAAGCGCGCATCGGTCGCCCCAAAGAACAGGGCCGGCGAGAGCTGCGAACCGGGGTAGACGGCACCGACTTGATGGCCGAGCGCCTCCCAGAGCGCGTTGTCCGTGGCAGAACGTGTCGAGCCGTACTGCTGCAACGGGCTGATCTCGACGCGATTTGCCAGGTCCCCCAACGCCGTCTTGAGATGGGCGTCGACCTCTTCGGCTGTTGTGCCCGGGAGGGTGCGGACGTCGACTTCGAGCACGACGTAGTCGGGGACGGTGTTCGTTTTCTCACCCCCATGCTCGACGTTCGGGGAGAATGTCGTGTGCGTGAGGGCATGAAAGCCACGTGCCAACGCCGCGGGTAACTCGGCCAGCGTGTCGTCGAGCGTCGCCGGGTCGGCCAGCGCTCGTTTGGTGCTCTCGGGCAAGTCGAGCCCGGCAAGCTGCTCGAGCCAGAGGTCGCCGACCCAGGGCGCGGGCCGGTAGTCACTGATGCGCTTCACGACCTCGGCGGCGGTGACGAGGGCATTGTCGGTGCGATAGGGCATTGAACCGTGCCCGGGGGTGCCCTTCACCGTCAGGCGTCTCCAGGCCAGTCCCTTTTCGGCGACGTTGACCACGATGCGGCGGCTCCCGTCCCCAGGCAGAGCAGACCATCCACCGAGCTCGGTAAGCACGTACTCGCTCGCGATGGCGTCCCAGTGGTTTTCGACCATCCACTCGGCGCCGAGGCGCCCGCCGGCCTCCTCATCGGCCGCGGCAAAATAGATGAGCGAACCACGTGGCCGAAAACCTGACTGCACGAGCCGTTTGAACGCGACAGCCATCGTGGCGGTGACGTTCAGCATGTCGATAGCACCGCGACCCCACACCTCGCCGTCGATCAGCTCCCCGCCGAAGGGGTCCTCATGCCAGGCGGCAGGATTAACCGGTACCACGTCGGTGTGGCCCATCAGGCACAAGCTCGGTGCCGTCGGGTCGCTCCCGTCGATACGGGCAACGAGAGATTCGCGTCCGGGTGCGCTTTCGAAGCGCTCGAGCTCGATGCCGGCCCCGCTGAGGTAGACGGCAAGCAGTTCCGAGTTACGGACCTCGTCCCCTGAGGCGGCAGTGCCATCGTTGACGCAATGGTTCCGGATCAACCTCTGCAAAAGCTCAGTGGCCTCGCCGATCACGGCCTCGTCTGCAGCCATGTCCCACCACCTCCTCGACCTGGCAGACCTTGCCGCCGACGCAGCGAGCCTAACCGTCAGAAGAATATTCCGACCCTCTACTAGGTCGGAGCGGCGCATACGTCCCCGCCGGTCAAGATGAGCACTGGAGGCCGAGGCCGAAAGCTGGAGAGCTGTTCGATGAGGCGGCGCCCTTCGCTCGTTGTGAGCTCCTCGGGCGCGGGCTCAGGCATCGCCTCGGCGCGGCAATGCCTGCAGGCCAGCTCGCATGCCCGGTGGTCTCCCAGAAGACCAGGATCGGTGCCTCGTCGAAGTTCATGGCAGGGATCAGCAGCGAGCGCTTACTGGCTTTCGGCCTCGGGGCCCCGTGGGACTGGCACCTGACCTTCGAGGAGGTAGGCCACGACGTCAGCTGCCGTGTAACCGTCTCGACCGGGGGCAAGGAGCTTAGGAAGGAACGAGAGGTCCTGCCCGATGGTCACGATCGGGGGCTCGACGGCTCCGTGTGCCCGTCGTTGGCCGAGCCCGATCGCCGAGATCAGCCCGTTGCACAGGCAGCAGCGCCCGACCGTCTCGGCCATGTTGCCCCCTTTGCGAAGGTAGGCGGCGACCGGCTCGGCAGGGCAGAGGTACCCGATGTCACCATCTGGGTTGCGGTACGGGGCTCGCAGGTAACTAGCGTCGCAGACCCGATGGCGCGTGCCGTAGACCTTCTGGCTTGCCAGTGTTCCCGGTAGGCCGGCAACCTTGAAGGGAAAGCCGGTGGGCGACGCCAAAGGGTCGGCCCTGACATGGAGAGTGCCAGCCAGAGCGCGCCTGATGACGTCCTGTTTCAACGAGGCCGTTAGGTTGGATTCCTCGCACAGAGCGAAGGCCGAGCCGACCTGGATCCCGACGGCGCCTACCTTGCGGGACTCGGCCAGCAGTTTGGGGCTGGCGTAACCACCTGCCAGCCAGGAGGGCAGCCCAAGGGCGGCCATCTTTTCCAGATCGGCCAGATCACGAGGCCCGTACACGGGTTGTCCATCCTCGTCCAAGGTGAGAGGACCTCTGGGTGGGGCGCTGTGGCCGCCGGCGACCGGGCCTTCGACTACGAACCCGTCCGGGCGAGTGCGGGCGTCGCGGTCGAGGTAAGAGGCCAGCACGTGCGAGGCGACAATGGCCAAGAACTTCGGCCGCTGCAGCTCCAACCGCGCACCGGGAATCGCCTCGGGGCGTACTGCGGCCGTGTAAACCTCGGCGCCGGCGCCGGCGCCGAGCACGTCGACGGAGATTTCGCCGGCGCGACCAGCTGCCAACGCGTCCAAGAGGCCCGGGAGCTGGGCGGGGATGCCCGCCCCAACCAGCACGTAGTCGACTCCGGCGAGCATGGCGCCGTATACCGACGCCGGCGCAGGCAACTGCAGCTTCTCCAGGTAGTTGACCCCGACAAGGCCCTTGTGGCCCTCCTTGGCGAGGAAGATCTCCGCGAAATTGGCTGCGACAATGAGGTTGGTGCTTCGCTGGCTCGGCTGCAGTGTGAGCTTTGGCAGCAAGCGGAAGGCTTGTTCAGGGGGAATGCCGCCGACGACGAAGTAGCGGTCGAGGATCTCCTTTACGATCCCGCGGTGCGGAAAGCTGGCGAGCGCGCGACGGATGTGCCCTCCCGGATCCCCGAGTTGTAGCCGGCGCGCTATGACCGTGTCCAGGCCCACTCCCGAGACCACTCCCAACTGGCCTGCTACGGAAACTGCCCGTGCCAAGCGCCACCCGGAAACGCCCACACCCATCCCGCCCTGGATGATCGTCGGCCAGTTGCCCTGGCCCGCTGGCTCGCTCACGCCCGGTCCCCGGTGTGAGCGTTTTGAAAGGCGTACCCGCCTCGCCACAAACTATAACCACCAATGCCTGGAAACGGTGAAGTCAGGGGTCGTGCTCTCGTGACGTGTCGGACATTTAGGACTTTATCGTTGCCGACTCAGCGCGCGTGGGGCGCTGTGCATGAGAGCGCGCTCAGATGGGACTTTCGGCCCTATCCCGAGCGGCATGGAGCGGCGATTAGGTTTGGCGCCCATGAACGTCGGCCAAGCTCGCGAGATCTTGGAGGTTGAGCGTGCCCAAACGCTGAAGCGCCTAGACGCTTTGGTCGACGAATTTAACGGTATCGTCGCTGCCTCGCTGGATGCCAACGCCGACGACGAGCACGACCCCGAAGGCGCAACGATCGCATTCGAGCGAGAACGGACCGCCGCCCTTCGGGCGCAGGCTATTGCGCACTTGGGCGATCTTGACCAGGCGCTGACGCGTGTGACGAGCGGAAGTTACGGCACGTGCATCGTTTGTGGCCACCCAATCGGCACGGAACGGCTAACTGTGCTGCCGATTACCGAATTCTGCACGGCGTGCGCCGGCCGCCCGCCGTCCCCCCTTACGTCGCGGCCTTGACCTGCCCGGCTTTAGCCAGCTCAGTCGTAGGCAACTGGGGCGAACCGTGCAGCTGCGGGACGAACCTCGTTCCGAGTGACCGCCGCAGGACGACAGTGGGCACGAAAAAGCATCACGGATAATCCCCACGGTCACTCGGCGGGTTCGTCCCCAGCGCACGGTCTCGTCCCACGCGTGCAATCGCGAGGAGCTCACTCGGCGGGTTCGTCCCCAGGTTCACGGTCTCGTCCCTACCGAGGCTCGAGTCTCGCGGTGCGAAGAAGCTCCTCGGCGTGCCGCCGGGCGGTAGCGCTGTCGGGTTGGCCGGAGAGCATCCGGGACAGCTCGATGACGCGCTCTTTGCCGGACACCGCCGCGGCCAGCGCGATGCTGCGGCCCTCGAGCTCGATCTTGCTCACCGCAATCTGGGCGTCGGCAAAGGCCGCGACCTGGGCCAGGTGGGTAACGACGATCACCTGGTAGCGCCGGCCCAGCTCAGCGAGCGCCCTGCCGACGGCCAGCGCCGCCTCGCCACCGATGCCGGCGTCGACCTCGTCGAACACGAGCGTCAGAGGTCCCTGAACCGCGCCGTTGGTCCCCGCCCCGTGATGGCTCGAAGCGCCAACGAGTACCAGGCGGAGCGCGAGCATCGCGCGCGCCAGCTCACCCCCCGAAGCCACCTTGGACAGAGGCATCAACGGCTCTCCCGGGTTCGCCGCCAGCAGGAACGTGACGTCTTCGCCGGAGAGTTCCCGCAAGGCGTCGGCTTCTCCGCCAGCGCCTCTGGTAGCGCTTTCGCCGTGCGAGGGCCCGCCCACCCTCACCTCGAAGCGCGCTCTTGGAATGGCCAGGCGGCGCAATCCCCTCTCGACGCCTTCGCCTAAGGCCGTCGACGCTGCTCTCCGGGCGTCTCCCAGTTCCGCCGCGGCACGGCGAAGTTTGGCAAGCGCACGCGCCCGCTCCTCGGCCAGGTGAGCGGAGAGCTCCTCCGAGCCCTCGAGCTCGTCCAATCGCTTGTTCGCATCCTCCTGGAGCGTCAACACATCCGCAAGGCTGCCGCCGGGACCGGCGTACTTCCGGCGAAGCTCACGCAGGAGAGCCCGCCGGGAGACCACCTCGGCTAGTCGTGCAGGATCCTCTTCGAGCCCCTCAGCCGTCTCCCGCGCCTCGCTTGCGAGATCGGCCAGTTCTGCCGCGACGCTTTTCAGCCGCTCGTGCAAGGCTTCGAGGGGCGGGTGCGCAGCGATCCTCGCCACGGCGTTGCCCACCAGGTCCAGCACCTGCTCCTCGCCTGACAAGTCCTCATAAACTGCCTCCGCCGCAGCCCGGTGCGCGGCCGCCTTGCTGAGACGTTCCTCCTCTACCTCCAGCTCGGTGTCTTCTCCGGGGCCCTCAATCTGTGCGGCCGAGAGCTCTGCCAGTTGGTAGCGCAGCAATTCCATCTCGCCGCTCCTACCTGCCCCGTCGCGCCCTGCTCTTGCAAGGGCCTCATCTATGTCGTGTAATGCGGCACGCGCCGCTTCCCGCGGTCGCCGGTCCCCGCCGGCATACGAATCGAGCGCGTCACGCTGCGCAGCTCCCGACAGCAACGACTGGTGGGCGTGCTGACCATGGAGGTCGACGAGGCGCTCCCCCAGCTCAGCTAAGGCGCCCACGTTCGCCATCCTGCCATCGAGGTAAGCGCGAGACCGCCCGTCCGCGGGCACCGCGCGGCTCAGCACGACCTCTGTTGTCCCCGCCGCATCAGGCGCATCCTGATCGGAAGTGCCCTCAGCAGACCCGCCGTCATTGGCAGCGCCGGGCGGGTCGAGACCAGTTGGCAGCACGAAGCGGCCCTCGACCAGAGCCTCGGCCGCCCCGGGCCGCACCAGCACCCCGTCGGCCCGTCCACCGAGCAACAGTTCGATCGCCTCGACAACGAGGGTTTTGCCAGCCCCCGTCTCGCCTGTGAGCGCGGTCATCCCGGGGCCCAACACGAGCGTCAAATCCTCGATGACGCCCAGCTGGCTCACCCTGAGCTCGCTCAGCATCGCGCGAGCGTACCGGTTACGAGCTCCGGGGCCAACGACGCCGTGCGCTAGCGGTCGGCGAGGTGGAACTTGTTCTTGAGGACGGTCTCGAAGTCCCGGTCCCCGAAGCTGACCAGCAACGCATCGCGGGTACCAGCGCTGCACACGAGCTTGCCACCGACCTCGAGCTGACCGCGCGGGACTCCGTCCACGATGAGGTCGGCGTCGAAGCGGCCGTCCAGCTCCATCGACACCGTGGCTGAACTGTCGAGCACGAGGCTCCGGTCAAACAGCATGTGCGGAGACACGGGTGTGAGCACCAGGCAACGCAATGTCGGCGAGACAACAGGGCCTCTGGCTGACAGGTTGTAACCGGTTGTGCCGGTTGGCGTCGAAACTATCAACGCATCGGCGGCATAGCTGAGGAAACGCTCGCCTGAAATTGCCACGCTAGCGTTGATGGTATGGGTACCCGAGGGACGCGCCAGGACTATGTCGTTGAGCCCTGTCTCGCTCAGGCGAGGCGCCTCGGCGCCATCGGACAACACGCTGACGTCGACAGTCATCCGACGGTGGAGGTGATAGTTCCCGTCGATGAACCGCTCGATGGCATGACGTAGCCCGTCGGGCTCTACGGCCGTCAAGTAGCCAAAGTGCCCGAAATTTACCCCTAGCACCGGGACCTCGGTCCCGAGGGCGACCCCGACGGTCCGTAGCATCGTCCCGTCGCCGCCCAGGCTGACCAGGAGATCGAGGTCCTGCAGATGCTCGGAGCCGGCCTCGCGCAGTAGGCCGAGCTCGGGGAGCAGCACAGCTTCGTGGCCTTTTTCCTCGAGCCAGACCGCCGTCGATTTCGCGAGCTCGACAGCATTGTGGCGCCCGGAGTGGGAAGCGAACCCGATCGCCGCCATCTCAGCGATCCCCGTTCTGGGTGACGGGCGGCGCTGTCCCGGTAGTCCCGGTCGACAGGCTGTTCGACGGCGCGGCAGACATTGCAATCGAGTCTAGGGAAAGGGTGCCCTCGGGCGCACGCTGTCTGTTCCCTGTGCGCAGGTGCAAGAAGAACTCCACGTTCCCCTCCGCACCCAGCAGCGGGGACGCCATCCCACCGGCAACCTCGGCACCGCTTGCCTCGAAAGCCCCCGCAACGTCGCACAACACACTTGCCCAGACCTTGGGGTCACGAACGATACCTTTGCCCTTCGACACGATCGCCCGGCCCGCCTCAAACTGTGGCTTGACGAGGACGACGAGATCCGCAGCGGGCTTGGCGAGGCCCAGCAGGGCGCTGGCGACCACCATCAAGGAAATGAAGGATAAATCCGCTACAACCACGTCGAAGCGACGGTCGCCTACGTCGTGTGGGACGAGATAACGCACATTTGCGCGCTCCATGACCTCCACACGAGGGTCCAACCGGACCCGCTGGAGCAACTGGCCGTGGCCCACGTCGACAGCGACGACAGTTGCTGCCCCCCGCTGAAGTAGGCAATCAGTGAAGCCACCAGTGGATGCGCCAGCGTCCAGCGCGTCCTTGCCGGCAACTTCCAGGCCGAAATGCTCCAGCGCTGCGTCCAATTTCTCCCCACCTCTGCTAGCAAAACACGCTGGCGGCGCTGACACGACCAGTGGTTCTCCGGGGCCCACCTGGCGTGATGTCTTGGTGGCAACGGCCCCCGCGACAAGCACGCGCCCAGCCCCAACGAGTGCGCTGGCCTCCGTTCGGTTCGTCGCCAGCCCGCGGCTTACCAGTTCGGTGTCAAGCCGCTTCCTCGCGCCCAGCTCAGGCCGGTCCCTCGGTAGGGCGGCCCGAAGCACTGCCGGACTTCCGCGCCCCCCCTGCTTTGCGGGCACCAGCGGCCTTGCTCGCCGGTGCTGCCTTTTTTGCCGGCACCACCTTTTTTGCCACTGCGGCTTTCTTCGTCCCTACCGCCTTTTTCACGGGCGCCGCTGTTTTGGCTGCTGCAGCTTTCTTGGCCGGCCCAGCCTTTTTCGTAGGAGCGGACTTCTTCACCGCCGCAGCCTTCTTCGTAGCCGAGGTTCTGGCGGCCTCGGCGGTCTCAGCAGTCGAGCGGCCACCCTTGTGTTGGTTGCTGCGGAGGTTCTTTTCGAGCTTCTGCAGGTCGTGCAGGATCACCGAGGTTTCGCGGCGCAGCGCGCTGATCACCTCCGCAGCGGCGTGGCGGCCCTCTCCGACGAGGTTCTCAGCTTTGTGCTTGGCGCCACTGCGCGCCTTCTCACCGGAGCCAAGCAATTGCTCGGCCGCTTCCTTCGCTCGCGCCGCAGCCACCGCAGCGAGCGCCGCAGCCGCTTGGCCCAAGCGCTTCAGGTCATCCTCTGTTCCCATATGGAGAGCATACGGCCGCTCCCGTCTGGGAGCGCAGTAGAAGCGCTTCCAGGTCGCAACTGCGGCTACTGGTAGCGTAAAACAGGTGAGCCGCGCGCATTGGGGGCTCGTTGTCTTCGACAACGACGGCGTAGTCGTCGACAGCGAAGCTCTCGCAGAGCGGGCAATGTCCGAGACCCTTACAACCCTGGGGTACCCGATGACACCGGAGGAGTGTGGAGAGGCGTTCCGCGGGAGCACGTTGGCTCGTACGCGCCGCCTCGTAGAACAATGGCGCAAGAGCCCGCTGCCCGCGTCTTTCGAAGAGATGATGAGAGCCAACATCTTCGGCCTGATGTCCAAGTACCTGCAGCCCGTGCCCGGGATCGAGATGGTCTTGGACTGCTTGGACGCTACCGGCACGCCGTATTGCCTGGCCTCGTCCGGACGTCGGGACCGGATCCGGTTCGCCCTGGAGACGGCTGGGCTGTTCGAGCGGTTTGGCCATCGCTGGTGGGGCGCCGAAGACGTCGCCGAGGGCAAGCCGGCGCCAGACCTTTTCTTGCTCGCGGCACGGGAGATGGGTTTCCCCCCTTCCAGCTGTGTCGTAGTCGAGGACGCCGAGGTAGGCGTGCGGGCGGCCCGTGCGGCGGGCATGGCGGTGCTCGGTTTCGCGGCCCGCACACCGGCCGAGATGCTTGCCGGAGCGGACCACATCTTCTACGACATGACAGAGCTGCCGGCCCTGCTGTTCAAGCAAGCGCCTAACGGCCCAGGTACTGCCTAACGAGCTCAGCCAGATTCTTGGGCTACCAGGTCCGGGGCGGGCTCAACTGGGAGGTCGGACGGCTGCGTGACCCCCGAGAAGACAAGGCCGAAGCGCGAACCAATGCGTCTTGCAAACAGGCCATCTGTCTCGGGCCGGTCACCGACGACAACGCTGAGGGCGCCGTAACGGGACTTCACGAGGGCGGCCATCGGCTCATGCGGCTTTCCCGCAACTTCGGGCTGGAGGCCTGCCGCCGTTGCAATGAAAGCCACGAGCGCGCCAGCGCCCGGGACCAGCCCGTCAGCTGTCGGGAACGTGGAGTCCGTATTGGTGGCGATGAACCTCGCCCCGTCTCGCACCGCACCTGCTGCTGCACTGAGGGCCCAGTAGTCCAGTTCCAGGCAACGCCCCACGATGACGGCGTCAGGGCTCTCTTTTGCGCCTACAACCTTCACGCCCTGTTCGCCCAGCGCCTCGAGGATCCCCTCGCCGCCGACGACGGCAACCCGGCTGCCTGGGCTTAGCATCGACGCAGCCGCCTGGGCCGAAGTTGCGAGATCCCCTGGCGCGCATTGCACCCCGACCTTGGCGAGCGCCTCGACGTGGCCCGCTACGAGAGGCCCGGAGTTATTGGTGAGGAACAAAACGCGCTCGCCGGCCGAACGCAGCTCGCTAACCGCCCCGGCAGATCCGGGTATCGCGTGCCCAGCGAGCCACACCACTCCGTCAAGATCCAGCGCCCATGTCACTCCCGGTCCCCCGGGTGCCGTGAGCTGATCACGCGGCAATGCGCGCAGAGCGCCGGATTACCACTTGAAGCTGCGGGCCACATACGTCGCGTGCGAACCGTACACCGTCACAGCGACGAGCGCGAGGTACATGACCCCGATGGTAAGGCGCTGCTGGGGAAGCAAGGCGTAGTACAGACGCGACGCCGGGCTGTTGCGGTACCTCCATCGCCTCCACAGCTCGTAGCCACCGAGGATGAGGATGATCGGTATCACCGGGCTCGGGTAAAGAACCTCCCAGACGATCAGGCCGACGAGACCAGCGAGCCAGATCGCAGGGTGCAGAGCCGCGGCAGCTCTCCCGCCGTCGAGGGGCAGCATCGGCAAAAGGTTGAACATGTTCATGAAAAAGCCGACAAAGGCCAACGCCATCAAGAACTTCGACCCAGTCGCGTTCGCCCAAAAGGCCACCACCACCGAGGCTGCCGTGCCGAACAACGGGCCGGCGAGCCCCGACAGGGCTTCGTGGAAGGCGCTCCGTGGGCTCCCTTTCATCCCGACAAAAGCGCCCAGGAACGGGATAAAAAGCGGCGCAGTCGCCGGCACGCCCTGTCGTCGTAGCTCTATTACGTGGCCCATTTCGTGGACGAAGATCAAAAGCACGAAACATGCCGCAAAGGTCCAGCCAAAAAAGAGCGAGTACGCAGCGATGGAAACAAGCATGGACAACACAAGGCCGATGTACTTGAGCTTGATTAGCAGCGCACCGAACTTGGCCAGGAAGGCGCCGATTGCGGCCAGGGCCCCGACCACGCGCTCCCACACGCGCCTCAGTGTGCTCTTCGGTTTGCCCGCTCCAGCGGGAATTAGCTTGCCGGGCCCGGCGGGGCGAGCTACCCCGTCCCTGCCTGTCGGGTGCGCCGGGACCGGCGTGCGTTCAGCCGCCCAGGGTGCCGTACCGTGGCCGTTCGCCTGCTCCGGCCACCAGTCTGCTCGAGGAGATCCTTGCGGCCCACCCGGAGGGGCCTCCTGGGACGGAGCTGCGGCAGATGGCCAGCCCGGCTGGTCGCCTTCGGGGGACGCCCCCCATATCGGACCGCTCAGTTCCAATGTGCACCGGTTCGGTCAGCCACTCGTCTCACCCCTTCACGATACCGAGCGCCGCCTGCGAGGCGTGTTGCGGGCGGGGCCCCTGCGGTCAGGCCGCCGGCGGGCGAGCCGCCCTGGGGGTACGTCACACTTAGGCTCGGCACGGCTCGCAGAGTTGCCCGGCCGGGCTGGTGCTGCTAGTCAGGAGCCATGCCACAGCTATTGCCTTTTGCTGGCCTGCGTCCGGGCGTGGCGGTGGTCGGCTCTGTGGACGTCGTCATCTGCCCGCCGTACGACATCATCACCGAGGGACAGCGTGTGGCCCTCTTGGCGCGCAGCCCTTACAACGTCGTCCGGGTAGAGCTGCCCAACGGGCAATATGCCGAAGCTGCCCGGCTCCTCCAGGGCTGGCAGGCTAGCCGGGCGCTCGTCCGCGAAGACAAGCCGGCGCTGTACGGCTACCGCATGAGCTACGTGGCGCCCAATGGCGAGCCGCGGCACACGCTGGGCGTGATCGGGGCGCTGGTGCTCGAACCGCCGGGCAAAGGGATCCTCCCCCATGAGAACACGACGCCCAAGGCCAAGAGCGACCGCCTGGAGCTGATCCGGGCGACGGGGGCCAATACGTCGCCGATCTGGTGCCTGTCCTCGGAGACAGGGCTCGCCGACGCGCTCGGCCCGGTGCCGCCCGACCAGCCCGGAAGCAGCGGAGGCGTAACAAGGGCTCGCGACGACGAAGGGACCCTCCACGAGATCTGGCCGGTTACCGACCCCGCTACCCACGATGCTGTGGCCAAGGTGGTCAGTGCGAGCCCTTTGCTCGTCGCCGACGGGCACCACCGTTACGAGACAGCGCTCGCGTACCAGGCCGAACGGCGGGCCACTGCCTCAGACGACGACGCCGGCGAGACCGGGGACGAGCCGGGGGGTGCCAGCTCGGCTGGATATGACGCGGTGCTCGCCTTGGTGGTGGAGCTCTCCGAACAACAGCTCCAAGTCATGGCAATCCACCGGGTCGTATCCGGGCTGCCAGCCGGCTTCGACCTGGTCAGTGCCCTGGGGGCCAGCTTCGAACTGAGGCCCACGGCGGCCGAGGGGCCCAGACTGCTCTCCGAGATGGCGGAGGCGGGCGCCCTCGCGCTCGTAACCGCCTCCGGCTGCTGGCTCGCCACGCCGCGGGCGACGGGGCCAGCCGCTGGCTACGACCTCGACTCGAGCCGCATCGACGCCGCTCTTGCCGGGTTGCCCCAGTACGACCTGACCTACGAGCACGAGATCGCCCACGCCCTGCTGGCGGTAAGGACAGGTGAGGCGACCGCCGCGGTCTTCTGCCGGCCCGCGACTGTTGGCCAGATCGCCCGCACGGCTCAGGGAGGTGACCGGATGCCGCCGAAGACGACATTTTTCTGGCCGAAGCCACGTACTGGCATGGTCATGAGGGACTTCTGATCGCCCTCGGCGGCCGCCCAGCCACGTGGAGAGTGGAAAAGGCTGCGTGGTCGGGCTATCTCGGTGTGGTCCGCCGTACCTCGGCGTGCCGCGGGCAACGGATTTCCACCCACTCGCACCGAGAAAGGCCTGGCCACGCCGCAAAACACCTGAGCACGCCAGGAAAAGCCTGAGCACGCAGAAGCTGCGCTTGTATCTCGCCTAAAGCCTCAGGTTGCCCTCATGTTGTTTTCATGTCTGGGACGGATGCTCTTGGGTGCTGAGCCGTGGCCCCAACACGCCCCGGGAGCAAGGAGATGAGCTCAAGATGAGCAATGACCACAAGGATGCCGACCTCTATCCCTTCACCCCTCCCCCGCCGCCTCCCGGTTTTTCGGCCCGCAAGCCCCGGCGGTCGCGGCTCACAAAGACGGCTGCTGGCCTTGCCGTGATCCTCGGCGCCGGTGCAGGTGCAGCGGCGGTTGCTTCCGCCACGACCTCCTCCCCCCCGAGCCCGGCAGCGACGAGCTCATCCCCGACTACGACAACGCCTTCGACGGCGCCCGGCCGGGGGCACCGTGGCTTCTTTGGTGGTCCCGCCGGTCAGGGTGGCCCGGCAGCGTTCGGCGCCTTCGCTGGCAAGGCCGCCAGTGGTGGCATCGGCGGCGGCTTCAAAGGGCCCGGGGGCCTTGGCGCCATGAGCACCCTTGGCGGTTCGTTCGGCCCTGGTGGAGTCATCCATGGGACCTACACGCTCAAAGGTCCGAACGGCGACTACGAGACGATCGACACCCAGTACGGCACAGCCGGCTTAATCGAGCGCGGGTTCGATAACGGTCACTAGCGCCGACGGGTACAGCCAGACGTACGCGGTCGATTCATCCACGGTCGTCAACGCCGATTCGAGCGGGATCATGTCCGTCAGCAACGGCAACATCGTCACCATTACGGCAACCGTTAGCGGCGACACCGCGACTGCTCAGACTGTCACCGACCTGACCCAGGTACAGGCCAACCGCAAGTCCTGGGCTCCCGGCGGCCCGAAGGGCCTGGGCCCCGGGGAGGCCCGACCACCACGACCACCACGACCGACCCGACGACCCCCACCGACACGCCTGCCGCCTGAGCCTGGCCGGAGCGCCGTCAATCGCCTGGCCGAGCTCGGGCTACCGGGCCAGGCGGTTGACGAGCGAGGATGCTGCGGTCACGGCAACGGCCACCCGACCAACAGGGCAAGGAAATCCTGAGGGAGGGGCGATAGCCTCGCTTGCATGAGCCACGACATGAAAGCTGAGACGATCACCATCGCCGGCCACGGCGGTGACCAGATCGAGGCCTACCTGGCGCAACCCCTGGGGCACGGGCCGTTCGGGGGAGTTGTCGTCATCCACCACATGCCCGGTTACGACCGGAGCACCAAAGAGATTGCCCGCCGTTTTGCCGATGAGGGCTATATCGCCCTGCTGCCGAACCTCTACAGCCGTGAGGCGCCGGGGGCAAGCCCAGACGATGCGGCCGCGACCGTGCGCGCCCGGGGCGGCGTGCCAGACGAACGCCTGGTAGGCGACGTGGGAGCTGCCAGCAAGCACATAAAGTCCCTTGCGTCCTCGAATGGCAAGGTCGGCACCATCGGCTACTGCTCGGGTGGGCGTCAGAGCTTCCTCGCGGCGTGCTCGTTGCAGCTCGATGCCGCCGTCGACTGCTACGGGGCCGCCGTCGTGAACCCCCTCCCTGAAGGCTCCCCCGTCAAGATGAGCCCCTTGGTAGGCATCGTCAAGGACCTGTCGTGCCCGCTGCTGGGCCTGTTCGGCGAAGAGGACCAGCACCCCTCACCCGAGGAGGTGGCCGTACTGGAAAAGCATCTTGTCGAGCATGGGAAAACCTACGAGTTCCACTCGTACCCGGGAGCAGGGCACGCTTTTTTCTGCGTGGACCGCCCTTCTTTCCGCCCCGAAGCTGCAAAGGACGGATGGGAACAGATCGACCATTTCTTCCGTCGCTACCTGGCCTCCTGAGGACGGGCCCATGTGCACTTACCAAACCGAACACGTCCCGATAAGCGGCAGCGGGAAGGGGCCTTCCGGATGGTTCTCTCTGTCGGCCGCGACCGTCTACTTCGACCACCCAGTGCACGCGCCTGCCGAGCACACCCTCAACGTCGACTTCTTGAACCCTGAGCGGGGCCCCTCAGCGCGTTTGGCAGTCGAGCTCGACCCCACGTCGGCACTTGCTCTCGCTCGCGCAATCCTCGCCGCACTCGAGACGGCCAAGGCGTTCAACGGGACAGTCGTCCAATAAGGTCTCTCAGGAGAAGCTCAGGTCTACCTCAGCCGAGGCTGAAGGAGTTGCGCAATACTGATTAACGGGACAAAGCAGTACCTTCGGGCGCACTTCGAAACGGCTGGCCAGTTCCTCCTCAACTACCTCGGGCCACTGCCGACAGAGAAAGCCGGAGGGGAATGCTTTCCCCACCATTCTCCCTGGAGCCAGTCAGAGCCACCCCCCTCTCTGGGCTCTCAGGTGAGGATGGGCCGTCTGCCAGCGGGTCCCTCGCCCGCAGGCAGGCGGTCTTTAAGTTAAAGCCAGCCGAAGCGTTTCAGCCTGGCAACGACGGCCTTGGCGAGCAGGTCGCCGCCCACGCGTGTGATGTGGACCCCGTCTGGTGCCCTAAGGGCCACCTCGGCGCCTCCCGGCCCGGTCAGCGCCACTTTGTACTGGCCCTGCGGGCCGCCGAGCACGCGCCAAGATGCCAAATAGCTGACGTCAGGTCGATGGGCGATGGCCTCGGCCCTGTAGACGGCGTTCAGCGTGGCCATGTCCGAGGAGAAGCTCGGGCCCTCCATGGGAGGCATGCCCACCCAGAGCAACTTCGCCCCTGCGCTAACAGCCTCGTCCATCATTTTGGCAACCCGCTTGCCATAAAACGCCGCCCATCCTGGCGAGCCGAACGCCAGGAAGCGGTTGGAGGTGTAGAAGCTCTCCACGTCGTTAGCACCCAGGAACACGACCACCGTCCCCGGGTGGTACAAGCGAAGGTCCGCGGACAACTGCGCCGGCCAGTCGTAATACGACGGCTCGGCCAAGCCGGTGTCGCCCACAGCCACGACAATGAGCCGGTGCCGGCTGCCGGAGAGCTCATCGGTAAGCCCCCAGCCGAGATCGATGCCCAGGGAATCGCCGACTTCAAGAACAGGGCCTGCCGGCACGCTGGTCGTAGGCGCCGGCACGCTGAATGCCAAGCCTCCGAGGAGGATCGCAGCGAGAGACCTGCGGGCTCTACCGGCGGTGGCCCGCCCCGCGGGCCATGGTGAGGAGGGCATCGCTTGCTTAAACAAAAAGCCCCAGAAGGGGTTGCGGGGAGCCCTTCCCAGGTGTAACCTGTTCATGGAAGCGCTTACAAGTGTTTACCGTGCTGCAACATAGCTGTTGCTTGCGTGAAACCTTGGGCCGGTAACTTACCAAGTGCCCCGCAGGATGCGGGGCAAACCACCAGGGAACCCTCGCCCCTGGACCGGGCCGGTCACGAGTCCTCGCCCCCCTTCCGGGGCTCGTGACCGGTGCCGGGCAAAAGCGTTTATCGCCGCCGGTCGTGGCACTAGGTCAAGGTGTGCAGCGGTCCAGGAGCCACTGGTGCTCCAGCCTTCCGTGGTGCACGCCAGTCCGAGGAAAGCCGCAGGAAGCGCACTGCCATGACGAGGCCACCGACCCCGCTGAACACCAGCGTAGGTACCACGACCGAAATGCACGCAAGCAGCAGGAGCCCGGCCAGGACATGCTGGGTGAGGACGTACACCGCCGTCGCAACTGCCGCCGCACCAAGACCGGCCACGGTCGATGACCCCAGCGCGGAAATGAACACCGGCCAGCTCTTGTAGAACCGGTACGGCTGAAGCTCCTCGGGCCCACTGACCACGTGTACCCGCAGCTGGCCAAGGGGTGTGGACCGGCTGACCGACTCGAGGTATTGAGGTGTTATCGCGACGATAACCCGCTCTTCCCCGATCAGGTCGACAGATGCCACCGACGGCGCGAACCCCCTCCCGCGCACACCGATCTCGTGGCGGCCGGGCGGCATCATCACGACATGGCGAGTCGCCGTCCTAACCGTGAACTCGAGGTGGTCGACATCGACCTGCACCCGCTGCCAGCTGGCTCTCAACGACGTCAGGGGAAGGCCGAACCCGCAACGGGCCCAACGTTCGCCCAGGGTAACCCCCTCCCGGTAGAGCACCAGTGCAGGCACGGGCTCATGATAGGCCTCGCATGTTGGCGGCGCTCAGGAGTACCGGTTGGCTACCTCGGCCGCAGTGTAGCTGCGCCATACTTCGCGGCTCGCTTCCTGAGGCTCTTGCAGCGGGTGGAGCTTCTGTCGGAGCACGAGCATCAATCGTCGGTAGACCTCGTCGACCTTCGCCGGCCGGTCTGAACGGCCCAGCGCGTGCATCCACAGACGGAACAGTTCCTCTCTGGTCGGCTCCAGCTGCAGTCCTTTGCCCACCGCCCAAAGGACGGTCTCGAAGTCGCCAAGTTCGAGCGCCAGCTGGCCCAGCTCCTCGGCTGTGTCAACCGCCCTGGCTGTCAACGTAAGGTCCAGGTGCTCGCTGGCTACCCACTCGAAGAACTGGCTCGAGAGCGCGCCGCCGAACGGTTCTCCCCTGACGAGCTCGAGCGCCGTGCGGAGGGCGCTGATCGCTGCAGGAGGCGGTGCCAGGCGAGCCGTCGCAACGAGGGTTTCGAAGCGGGCCCAGTCCGTAGTCACCTCCGGTGCGAGCCGGTAGCCCCGCGCCGAATAGGCGAGGCGCTCCTGGCCGCGGGCGCCGTAACCAAGCACGAGCCGGGCGCGGGAGATCACGTTCATAACGGTCTTCCGCTGGGCGCCCCCAAGGTTGTCTTTCGTGGCGTCGAGCGGCCAAAGCGCGCCAGCCAGCTCATCCGCGTTGACCGGCCTGTCGTGTGCGGCCATGTAAGCAAGCAGCGCCAGGGCTGCCATCCGCCGGGACGGTTCGAGGGCGCTCATATCCCCTCCGGCCACTTCGACCGGCCCGAGCAGGCAGATTTCCACCTCGCCGCGCTCTGGCGGGGCGTTGCTCGACCGGATGTCGATGACACTTGCGGCCAGCGCAGGGCTCCCGACGCAGCCCTCGGCGGGGCGGCCTCCCCGCTCAACAGTGGCTCCCAGAGCCTCACTCAACAAGCCCACCTCCTCGGGGTCACATTCCAGCTGCAAATCGAACGACACCGGCCGTTCGTTCATAAGGCCGCTAAGTGAAGCGACTCCGTTCGCTCCGATGACCAGGCCCACCTCGCGCCTGTAAACGGCCCGGCTCCCGCGACCACGATCCCGCTGCGCTCTGGGACAGCCGCTTCCGCAAGGCATCGCAGGGCCTCTGGCGCGGCCCCGGGGAAGGCAACGGCGACATTGGGCCGCGCTTCGCAAGCGACGGCCCGCAGAACGGAAAGCGAAAGAGTGCCCGCGAGCTCCTGCTGAGCCCCTGATATCTGGTCGAGCCTCTCTGCCAGGTCCATCGCCTCGTCGCCAGCGACCCTTTGTGCCCCCCTAAGCCGGCCGTCTAAGGGGCAATCCCCTATCAGGTATAGCCCGGCGAGCATTTCGTCCGACCATGGTTGGCTGGACAGTTCCAATGCGATGCGCGCCAGGGCCCCTCAACTTGTTTGCTCGGGCCTTCGACCGAAAGGGACCCCCCGTGCTCGAGGTTGAACAGCAACGCTCCGTCGGCGTCATTTCCGAGGCTCACCAGTGCCGGCCAGGCCGGCCACCGGTCGGTCGCGGAATCCTGAAGTTCCTCCAGCGTCACCTCCGCGTCCAGGAGCAACCTCGTCCCGTCTTCGCTCGGCTCGAACCACCCAAGGGCCCCTTGAACGGCTGGCGAGACGAGGACTTCGAGGCCTCGTTTACCGGCATGGACGAGGACCACAGAAGGAACAGGCCCGATTTTGTCGAGCGACTGCTGTTCGACGAGGCCGCTCAGGTACCGAAGCCCGAGGTCAACCCAGCGCATCGCCTCCTCGCTGGCGATGGCTCGAGTGCGGCGCTCAACGGCTTGGACCGCCGGCCGGTTCTGCGCGATCAGCCGACCTCTCGGACGAGCATGCAATTGCTCGCGCCGTGACCAGTCCAGCCGCCAGATGATCCCGGCGGCCGCGATCGCCGCAACGCCCGCAACCACGGCCAGCTCCTCATGGCCGTGGCTTGCGGCTCTTCCGCCCCGTTCGAGACGAGCCTTGCTCGGGGAGTGGGACCTGGCTCCGGTCGACGGCACCGGGGCGGCTGGGCGCTTGGTCTCAACCGGCCGTGCCGGCTTGGTCGCGGCGGGCTTTGCCGGCTCGGTCGTGGCGGGCTTTGCCGGCTCGGCAACAACGTGACCGGATGGCCCCGGGGGCTCGGCTGGCGCGGGGTGTTCGGCTGGACCGGCGCCCTCGCTTGGCGCTGGGTGTTCGGGTGCAACGGGGTGACGAGACAACGCGTGTGCCGGCGAACAGCGCCGTGAACGGCGCTGCCAACGGGCCCGCTCCACGACCGGCCGGCTGACGTTCTTCGTCGGCCCCGCCCACGACCTGGGCCCCGACGGCGTTGGGCGGCAACACGAGCACCCAACCCGGGTATATCCAGTGGTCGTTCACCAGCGCACGCCCGTCCGGTTGCAGGCGGCCGAAATTGAGGGCCTCGATTTCACTGTCAAGCCGCCAGTCGCCGAGGTGCCGCTCCGCTAGCACCGAGAGGCAGTCGCCGGGTTCCACGACTACGACCTTGGTGCCCCTCGGTAGCCCGGCGAAACCGTTCGCTTGGCTGGGTACCTCTTTAGCCTTGGCGGCTGGCAAGGGCGTCCCGGGAAGTTCGTGATCGAGGGTGCCGGGATGTGGGAAATGGCGGCCAACTGCCGAACTACTGGCGCTCCGAGGTCCGACGACGTCGCGTGCCGCCCGGGCTCGGACCACCGCCGCAGGTCGGGGCGGCCTCAGGGGTTGGACCGCTGCTACGGGGTGCGCGGGAGCCGAAGCACTGGCCAGTGCAGCCGTGCTGCCTATGGACGATGCGGCTACCGACGCTGCCGCCATGGCGTCCAGGATCCGGCGCAGGGCAGGCAGCGTCACCGGGCGCGCCTGTTGCACGAACCCGACCCGGCCGCTGAGCGCCGCAGCCCCGTACAACGCCGTGCTGAGCAGCAACCAGCCCGAAACCGCGGTACCCAGCAGACGGAGACTGCTCGTGACAACCCGCTGCGGGCTTGTCGCCCGAAGCCACGTTGCGAAATGGGCAAGGTCGACGGTCCCGAGCAGCGAACCGGCCTTCAACAAGATGGCCAGCAGCACGACCTCGCAAATGAGGACGCCCAAGGCGTCGAAGTAGCCGCGCTGCCTATTGGACAACCGCACGCCAACCTCCCACGTGGCCGACCTTTCCCCGTATTTCGGCCCGCAAGGGCCCTTACAATCTCAAAACCTACTGGCGCGAGAACGGTCGACTGCGGGGGTGTGCCGCATTTCACGCCCGCGCGAATAGCTCTCTAGTGCTTTGCGAGCAAAGGTTCGTAGAGCTCGAGGTAACGGCGGGCGAGGGAGCCGAGGGAGTGCTCCGCGGCCCGTGCGTAGGCCGACTCGGTCATGGCCTTGATGACTGCCCCTCCGGCGAGCGCTTGACGCAGGCCGGCGGCCAAGGCCCCGGCGTCGCCAGGCGGCACCAGGATCGCGTCCTTCGATGGACGGGCTACATTCGCATAGCCCGGGATGTCGCTCGCAACGACGGGAGTGCAGGCGGCCATGCCCTCGAGCAACACCATGCCGAAGCTTTCCCCATGCAGTGAAGGTGCGGCGAGGACATCGGCCCCGCGCAGCCGGCGCAGCTTCTCGTCTTCGCTTATCACGCCGAGCCACTCGAAACGAGAGTCTCCGAGGGTGGCCTCTTTCAGCGAAGCGGTCTGAGGCCCTTCGCCTGCTACCCAGATCCTGGCCTCGACCCCGTGGTGCACCACGGCCTCGACCAGTACGGCCAGGCCCTTGCGGGGCTCGTGGCGGCCCAGGAACAGGACCGTCGGCCCGGAACTCGGCCACGGCTCAACCGCCGACACGAGCCGAATATCTATGCCGTTCCAAACAAGTTCGTACTCGCCGCCCAGGGTCTGCCGAGCGGTCTCCAGCGCCAAGGCAGAAACCGCACAACGAAGGGCCAGCCGCCGCGTCGCCCACCGTCCGGGGCCACGCATGGCCCTGTACCACGAGATCGTGCCTGCGCGGTGAAAGGTCCCGACCAACGGCCCATCGCTGAAGAGGAGAGCCGTGAGAGTGGGGCCAGGGACCAGCGGTTCGTGAAGATGGATTATGTCGAAGCGCTCATCGCGCAGCAGCCTGATCGTGCGCAACGAAGCAGCGGGGTCCGGGGCGATCGGCGCGACCGACCCGTTAGCCGCCGCCGGGACCGAAGCACCGAGGGGAGAAACCCATGGGTCGGGCGGCGGCCCGTCGCAAGGAGCGAGCACGCGGGCCTCCACTCCCATGGAGCGCAGCGCCCTCGCGATGCCGAGCACCTGGCCCTGCACCCCGCCCGGGATGCTCAGGCTGTACGGGCAAACCAGTCCTACCCGCAGCACGCCGGCCTCCCGGTCACTGCGCCGCCCGGGTTCATTCGGCAACCAGGGGTCATTCGGCGGCCCGCGGCAACATAAGCGCCCGGGCCTCCCGTCGCGCCCATTCCGAGGGACTGTGCAGCGGGGGATCCCCGGGCCAGTTCGGCTGTACCAGGTGCCACTGCGTCGGCGCCTGGCGGATCAGGTGCTCGAGTTCCCCAGCAATGGCCTGCGTGCCCGCATGTACCGCTTGCCTGAAACCCAGCCCGGTCGGGAACTCGATCGGCGGGCGGAAGACGACCCGATGGGAACTGGCCGCCTTGCCGAAGTAGATCGCCCCAGGGAGCACGGGCGCCCCCGAGCGCAGCGCCAGCGTCGCCGGCCCGGCCGGCAGCATCGCTTTCTCCCCAAAGAAGGGCACTTCGACGCCGGAGGCGTCCCCGACCAGACGGTCCGATAATAGGCACACCACATGTTTGTCCTTGAGCGCCCGGAGCAGGGTTGTGGCGGCCCCTGGCCCCACCGCGACGACCTGGAAACCAAGCTGCTCGCGGAAGCGCACGAACCACTCGAACAGGTCTGGGGGTTCCACAGCCTCGACCGCCACCGTCACGGCCAGCCCCGTGCCGATGAGGTACCTGCCCCCCCATTCCCAACCCCCGAGGTGTGGGGTGACGATGATCACTCCCCGGCCAAGCGCTGTAGCCGCCTGGAGGTGATCGTCGCCGGCGACCGATACGCCCGCTGTCACCTGGGCTTGGGACACCGATGCGAGGCGCAGGCTCTCCGCCCAATACCTGCTGTAATAGCCGTAAACCTCTGCGACGATGCGGCGCCTCTCTGGTTGCCCAAGTTGGCGGCCCAGCACCCGGGCCATGTGCGATGCAACAGCAGCCCGCCTGCCGTCGTAATCCGGTAGCCGGCCCAGCAACGATCCCAGGCCCTGAGCGGCGCCACTGGCGACTTCGCCGGGCAGCGCGGAGGCAAGCGCCGCCCCCACGCGGTACACCGCGAGCTGCTTGCTCAGCACCGCGAGCAACCTAGAACAAAGCCCCTGTGCCGGCCAGTCCCCCGCCTAGCTCTGTCCCTTGGGCTCGGTCCGACGCCTTGCCCTCGCCTCATCGTGGATCTCGGCGCGGCGTTGGTCCTGGCTGTGTTCCTGCCCGTTCGGCACAGCCGCACCGGCGCCGACGTTGGCATCGTCGGCGAACCGCTCGCGGCGCGCCAAACGTCGCTCGTGCCACCGGCTACCGGCGGCGCCCGAGCCCGGGCGCCTGCTGCCTGACAGGAACGGCAACCCACCGTCCGCCGACGATCCAGGCCCCCTGGGTGCCCGAGCCCACCAGGTTGCCTCTCGGCCGGCCCTCTCTTCGCGCCAAGCCCTCCAGCGCAGTACCACGGCGGCGGGCTCAACCGGCAGCGGCGCTGGCGGCCGGTCGGCCTGGCGCCAGACCTTTACGAAACGCTGCGCCGCGGTAAGGAACGAGAGGGCGACGATCACCCAAAGCAGCCACAACATGTCGGCAGGGAACTTCAGCGCGAAGCACAGTACGACAACCCGCTCGCCGCGCTCCATCAGGCCGCCCTTGGCGTCTATGCCGAGGGTGTCCGCCTTTGCCCTCACGTACGACACGAGCTGGGAAACGCCCAGCACCGCGAGAGGGACAAGCGCAGCGTGGTGGCCGAAACGGTCTTGTGCGTACCATGCAAAACCCGCCAATACGACTGTGTCGCTGACGCGGTCACCAACCGAGTCGAAGAAAGCCCCCCGCGGGCTTGAACGCCCGCTCGCCTTGGCGAGGCTCCCATCGAACAGGTCCGGGAGAGCCGAACCGATGAGCAGGAGCATCCCGATGATCAGGTGCCCAGTCGCGATCGCCCAGGCAGCGGGGATGGACATCAGGATGCCCGTCGCTGTCAGGTGGTCAGGGGACAGGCCCGTGCGGCGGAGGGCCTGCCCAGCCGGGCTCACAGCTTTGTCTACCGCCGTCCGGAAGCGTGCGTCGAACAACTACCTGCTCCTATGGGCCGATGGGCGTAGCTCAGGTTACCACCCACGCTCGGAAGACAAGGAGTTTGGGCCGAGAGCGGTCCCGCAATGGCGGATCTCGATCTTGGCCCCGACCAGCAGAGAAGGTAGCTTAACTGGAACGGCCTGGACCGGTCCGTGAAGGGGAACACCGACGGGACGACCCGCGGGGGAAGGATGAGGTGCTCGGATGAAAGCGTACCCACCAGCGAAGGTCCGCAATGTGGCGCTCGTCGGCCACGGGGGCTCCGGTAAGACCATGCTGACCGAGGCCCTGTTGCTGTGCAGCGGCGCCACGAACAGGGCTGGCCGGGTAGAAGACGGGACGACCGTCTCTGACTTCGAGCCCGAAGAACACTCCCATCACATGTCCACCAGCCTGTCCCTGGCTGCCCTCGAATGGCGTGGCTACAAGGTCAACGTCCTGGACTGCCCGGGGTACGCAGACTTCGTGCCGGAAACGCTGGCGGCGCTGTCTGTAGCCGACATTGCGGTGCTCGTGGTGAGCGCCGTCGACGGCGTCGAGGTACAAACCGAGATTTTCTGGAAGGCGGCGGCGGAACTCGGCATCCCGCGCCTCATCTTTATGAACAAGCTCGACAGGGAACGTGCCGATTTCCCCAACGTGCTCCAACAATTGCACCAATCTTTCGGTGCAGGCGTGGCCCCCCTCGAGCTCCCCATAGGTGAAGAACACGACTTCCACGGGGTCGCTGACCTGCTATCGGACTCCGCTTTTGTTTATGACGCGGGTAAATGCACGGCCTCTAAAGCACCGGTGCCTGACAACATGGCGGCTCAGGAGCACTCTGTGCGTGATGCTCTTGTCGAGGGCATAGTGGTTGCCGACGACGACCTAATGGCCCGCTATCTCGAGGGCGACGAAATTTCGGCCGACGAGCTGGCCAAGACGCTGGCCCGCGGGGTCGTCTCCTCGCAGGTTTTCCCCGTGATCTGTGGCTCGGCAACCAAATTGGTCGGCATCGACCGGCTGCTCGATTGCATATGCGACGTTGCCCCCTCCCCCCTCGAGCGCCCACCGGCCCTGGTGCAGGCCCCCGGTAACGCTGGTGCTGAGGCCGTCGAGATCGCCTGCGACTCGGCCGGCCAACCGCTGGCGTGGGTTTTCAAGACCATCGCGGACCCCTACGTCGGGAAAATATCGCTTTTCAAAGTTGCCTCTGGCACATTGCGCCCAGACATCGTGATGTTCAACCCCAGGTCCAAGGCCGAGGAGCGTCTCCACGCGCTTTTCACGCTACGCGGCAAAGAACAGCTCGCGCTCACTGAGGTGGCCGCCGGGGACATCGCTGCTGTGGCAAAGCTCGCCGCCACGAACACCGGCGATACCCTCACGCCCCGCAATATGCCTGTCGCGATGCTGCCGACCGGTTCGGCCGGCGACTGGGTCGCCGACGCCGCTTTGCCGGTGCTGTCCATCGCGATCCACCCCAAGAGCAAGGCCGACGAGGACAAGCTGATGACCGCCCTCCACCGCCTTCAGGAGGAGGACCCCACGCTGGTCGTGCGCCGCGACGACGAGACCCATCAGACCGTGCTGTCCGGCACGGGCGAGGCCCATCTCGGCATCGCCATGGAGAGGCTCTCCCGCAAGTTCGGCGTGGGCGTGGAAAGCGAGGAGCTCATCATCCCCTATCGCGAGACCGTGAGCGCCAACGCCGAAGCCGAAGGCAAGTACAAAAAGCAGACCGGCGGTCACGGCCAGTTCGGTGTGGCGTTCCTGCGGGTCGAGCCGATGGAGCGCGGAGGCGGGTTCGAGTTCGTGGACAACATCGTCGGCGGCGTGATCCCCCGCCAGTACATCCCCGCCGTGCAGAAAGGCGCCGAGGAGGCCATGACGGACGGAGGTCATTTCGGTTGGCCGGTCGTGGACGTACGCGTCACCTGCTTCGACGGCAAGCACCACCCCGTCGACTCCTCTGAGATGTCGTTCAGGATGGCCGGCGCTCTCGGTCTTCGGGAGGCCCTCGCCAAGGCGGGGCCTGTCATGCTCGAGCCTCTCTCGCTGCTCGAAGTGACCGTCCCGAACGCCTACCAGGGCGACGTGCTGGGAGACCTCAACAGCCGTCGCGGGCGGGTCCAGGGCACCGAGACCGGCCAACCGGGCGAGTCGATCATCATCGCGCTCGTGCCGACAGCCGAGCTCGCGCGCTATGCGATCGACCTGCGCAGCCTCACCGGCGGCCGGGGCCGCTTCAAGGCCCATCACGACCGCTACGAACTGATGCCCTCGAACTTCTGGGACAAGGTCAAGCGCGAACGCGCCAACGTAGAGAAGTAACGCCCCCTGAGGCTCATGTCCGGCACAGGTTCATGCCAGGACAACCGCCGGCTTCGCTTGCCCCGCCCCATGTGGCTGGTAAACGGCGAGCAGCCTGCCGTCCTCGGCCAGTACCGCCCACGGCCCGGGCACGCGGGCGCCGGCGGCGGCGAGCATGTCAGTGGTGAGCATCCTCCCATAGCCGACAGCCACGGCAACCTCAGGGCCCGCGACAGCCTTTTCCATGCCAGGCAGAGCGGCTGCCGGTGCCAGGACGGCGTCCAACCTCGTCGGCGACGCTTCGAGCTCGTCCAACGTCACAGCACTGTCCACCGAAAAGCTCCCCACTGCAACCCTGCGCAGGTTACGAAGGTGGGCCCCCCCGCCAAGCAGCGTCCCTAGGTCTGCAGCCAGGCTCCGCACATAGGTCCCCGAACCGCACTCGACGTCGATGGCCAGTACCGGACCGGGCCGGCCAGTTCCACGTCGAAACGTCCCACCGTTACGGGACGGGCAGCACGCTCGACCTCAACGCCGGCTCTGGCAAGCTCGTGCAGCCGTCGGCCACCCACCTTCAGGGCCGAGACCATCGGGGGGACCTGGGTTATCTCCCCTGTTAGCTGCGCCGCGGCAGCCCGAGCGGCCTCCAAGGTGACCGTGCTCATGTCCCATTTTCCCGTGACCTCGCCGCCCGCGTCGAGAGTGTTAGTCGCAATGCCGAGAACGACCTCACCCGTGTAGCGCTTCGGTAGCGCGGTGAGCCACTGCAGCAATCTCGTGGCTTGGCCAAGCCCCACCAGCAGGACACCCGTAGCGTCGGGGTCGAGCGTGCCAGCATGTCCCACCTTTTTCTGGGAAAAGATGCGCCGGCAGCGGGCGACTACGTCGTGGCTGGTGCAGCCGGTCGGCTTGTCGATGACAACGAGACCGTCGACTTGGCTCACCCCGGAGGCTCTTGCTCGCCACCTGGCATTGGGCCCCGAGCTTCGTCTTCCAACTGGATAGCTCGCAGGATCTCCTCGACCTTCGTCCCAGCGACAATCGCTGGGTCCGCTGCGAAGCTCAACTGAGGGGTCCGCTTCAGCTTTGCCTGTTGGGCCACGGCCTTCTGAAGGCGAGGGCGCGCCTCGCCAAGAGCAGCGAGGGCTTCATCCGGCAACGACGCCAAGAGGACCTTGGCGTGGCGAAGGTCGGGTTCACAGGCGACCGCGGTCACGGTCACCAGTTCGAGCCGGCTGTCCGCGGCGGCGACCAGCTCGATCTCTTCCGCCAGCACTTCGCGCAGCAACTGGTTTACCCGCGCCATTCGCGGGTAGTGCCGCTGGGTCGGCCACGAGGGTCGTCGACGTTGGCGGCTCATCAGGGCCCCCACCAGTGGCGCTCGCAAGTGACGACCTCCACCTCAGGGAACGACCACACGAAGCGCTCCACCGAGTCCAGCACCTCTGCCACGTGGCGCGGGCTCGAGGCCACAGCCGCGAACGCGAGCTCCGCCGCCTGCCAGAGGTCTTGCTTGCCCACCTCTGCCGCGGCGACGCCGAAGCGATGGCGGGATCCCTCGACTATCGGCTTCACTACGGCCCGTTTGTCCTTCAAGGAACGCACCTGCGGCAAGTGCAGCTCCACGCTCAGCGCTGCGGCGTGCATCGCGCTCAGTTCTCGGCGGTCACTCAGGTGCGGGGGATCTCCCGCTCCTCGTAGGTCTCGACGATGTCGCCCGCACGAAGGTCCTGGTTGTTCGACAGGCCGATGCCACACTCGAAACCCTCGTGGACATCACGCACGTCCTCCTTGAAGCGTCGCAACGAGGTGATCGCGCCTTTCCAGATGATGACCCCGTCCCGAAGGAACCGCACCTTGGAACCGCGCGTGATCACGCCACTGCGGACGTAACAGCCGGCCACGGCCCCGATCTTGGGGACCCGGAAGATCTCGCGCACCTCAGCCTCGCCGGTGAGCACCTCTTCGTACTCGGGGGCGAGCATGCCGACCATGGCGGCCTGGATGTCCTCGATGAGCTTGTAGATGATCTCATAGGTCCGGATTTCGACACCCTGGGCCACCGCCATCGAGCGGGCTTCACGGCCCGGCCTGACGTTGAAGCCGATGATGGTGGCGTTGGACGCCGCCGCTAGGGCAACGTCGTTCTCGGTGATGCCGCCCACGGCGCGGTGGACGAAGGCCAACTTCACGTCCTCGCGTTCCAGCTTGCGCAGGCTTTCCGTAACGGCTTCCAGCGAGCCTTGGACGTCTGCCTTGACGACGAGGTTGAGCGTTGCGGCCTCGCCGCGCTGGATCTGCTCGAAAATGTCCTCGAGCTTTGCTCCCCCGCTGGTCGCAGATGCGCTCCGGCGCAGGTCGGCGCTGCGGAAGCGCAGCTCGCGCTGCTCGGCGACGTCGCGTGCGGTGCGGCCGCTGGCCACACCTCGGAGCTCGTCGCCCGCGGCGGGCAACGAGTCGAAGCCGAGCACCTGGGCTGGGAACGACGGCGGGGCCTCTTTGATGTTGTCGCCCTTGTCGTCGATCAGGGCCTTGACGCGGCCCCAGGCCGCGCCAGCGACGACGTGGTCGCCGACCCGAAGAGTGCCGTTCAGGACTATGACGGTGGCCACCCGGCCCTTCCCGGGGTCCAGGTTGGCTTCGAGCACGATGCCGCGAGGGCGAGCTTCGGGGTTGGCGCGCAGTTCCTCGACCTCGGCCACGACCATCAACTGCTCGAGCAGGTCGTCGACGCCAAGGTTTTGCTGTGCCGACACCTCGACCATGATCGTGTCGCCGCCCCATTGTTCAGGGACCAGGCCCAGCTCAGAGAGCTGCTGCATGACGCGCTCGGGGTTCGCGTCAGCGCGATCGATCTTGTTGATGGCCACGATGATCGGTACTTCTGCCGCCTTGGCGTGGTTCAGCGCTTCGACGGTCTGGGGCATGACGCCGTCGTCAGCAGCCACCACGAGCACGACGATGTCTGTGACCTCGGCGCCTCGTGCGCGCATTGCGGTGAACGCCTCGTGGCCTGGCGTGTCGATGAAGGTTATGACGGGCCCCGTTGCAGTCACGACCTGGTAAGCACCGATGTGCTGGGTAATGCCCCCGGTCTCGCCGGAAGCTACGTCAGACTCACGGATGCGGTCGAGCAGAGTCGTCTTGCCATGGTCGACGTGGCCCATCACCGTAACGACGGGCGGCCGCGGGCGAAGGAGCTCTTCTTGGTCGTCGTCGTCATCTTGTTCGCCGAAGTAGCGAGCCTGAAGCTCGGCCTCTTTTTGTTCACCGGCATCGACGAGCCGTACGGTAGCTCCGACCTCGGCGGCAAAAAGCTCGATCATGTCGTCGGAAAGAGACATCGTGGCCGTCACCATCTCGCCCTGCGTGAGCAGGAACCGCACGACGTCTGCGGCGCTACGGTTCACGCGCGGCGCCAGCTCTTGGGCCGTGGCGCCCCGTTCGACGATGACTTCACCCTCAGGCACGGGAGCGTGAGAGGCCACATATGTCGACGGTGCCTGGGCCTGTAGCTCTTCACGGTTAGCGCGCGAGCGCCTGCGCCTGCTCGGGCTGCGCCCGCCGCCGCGTCCACCCGGGCCTCCGCCTGGACCACCACCTGGGCGCCCGCCACCTCGCGGCGGTACACCCGCGCCTGGTGCTCCTCGATAGGGGGAGCTGCCCGGAGGGGCAGCGCGGTAGGTCGCGTCGGGGCCTCGAGAAAGCGGGCCTGTGCGGGGGCCGCCAAGCGGCGGCCGCGCGCCACCTGGGCGCATCCCGGGAGCACCCGAACGGCTTGCTGGGCCACCTGGCCCTCCTGGGGGACCAGAGCGCTGGCCGGGGCCAGCACCAAAACTTGGCCGCGGGCCACCGGTACCGCCCGGAGAACCGGGGCGTGACATCGGTCCGCCCGGCCCGGACGGGCCGCTCCGCGGGGCCATCGGGCGACCGCCGGGAGCAGGCGGACGACCTTGGCCGGGCCTCTCCCCCGGCCGACCGGGGGCACCGCCCGGTACAAAGGGCGCGCCTCCCGAGCGAGCGTAACTGCCACCTTGACCAGGCCCGGAGGGGCGTGGACCCTGGCCAGGTTGCCAGTTTGCGTCGCCTCCCGGACTGCCCGGGGCGGGCCACGCGGGAGGTGGGATCGGTTTGCCGGTCATCGGCGACAGGGGGCCGCGGAAGCCGGGAGGAGGCGGGATCGGCTTGCCTGTCATCGGCGAGACAGCGGCACCGCGGCTTTGCGAACCTTGCGCTGGGCCCGCCCCGTGACCAGACGGCTGGCCTGGCCGCGGCTGTGCTGGCTGCGCGACACCGGTCGCCCTGGCTTGCGGCGTAGCAGGCGTGTGGGCCGGGCCACCGGTCGATAGCCCTGGCTCTGATGGCGCGTCGACCCTGGCTTGCGGTATCGCCGGCGCGCTGTGGGTGCCAGTGGCCGTATGGGCGGCCGCGCCAGTATGGGCATGAGCGGCGGTACTGGCGGTCGCTGCGCCTGGCGTCGAGACCTCACCCGCAGGTGCCGAAGAACCTGCCCCTGACGCTCTCAGGCCGGGGGGTGCCGGTACCGGCCGAGCATGGCTTGGCGCGGCGGCAGCAGCTGCGGCTGCAGCAGGTGCCGAATGCCCTAACCCTGGCCCTGGTGTGGGGGCGTGGCTGGGCGCACCTAGATCGGGACGAAGGTCGGCTGGCGGGCGCGAGGTTGTGGAGGCCGTCGCCGCAGCAGGCCGGCGAGCTGTTTGAGCGGCATCGTGGAGGCCAGGCGCTTCACCGGGGACAAGCACGCCGGGAGGGGGAGCCGTGGCTACACCGCCTTCGGAGCGCGCAACCTGGTGGGATCGCGCGGCGGGAGTGTCGAGCGTATCTCGCGCCAGAGTCCCACCGGACCTGCCGGCCGGGGCCGAGGAGGGGCTGACCTCGGGCGTCGCACTCTGTGGCTCCGGGGGTTGATGGGAGCGCTTCAGGCCCTCACGTTCCGCCTTGCGGCGCACCCGATCAGCTTGCGCGTCCTCGATGCTGGAGGAATGGCTCGAAACGCCGATCCCCATCGCCAAGCAGAGATCCAGCCCTTCCTTGTTGGTCAGGCCAAGCTCGCGTGCCAGCTCGTAAACCCGGATCTTTTTGGCCAAGTTGCTCGTCAGTCCTTTTCTTGGTGTCCTTTGGGACGCCCTTTGGCAGCGGCGCCGTTCGTACTTTCTATCCTCGCATGTTCCGAGGCCATCGCGAGCAGCACCTCGACGTCTGTTCTGCTCACCTCGGCACGCAACGCCCGACCGAAGGCACCGCGGCGCACAGCCTTTTCGATGCACTCGGGTTGGGCCAGCTCGGGCTCTCCCAGCTTGCAAAGCCAGGCACCACGTCCCGGGCCTTTACGGTCGACGATCAGCCGCCCGTTGGCGCCCAAAACTACTCGGACCAGTGTACCGGTGGGGGTGCGGGCGCGGCACCCGATACACGTCCGGACCGGGGACGGCGTCTACCCCGCTCCTTCCACGGCGCTAGCCGCGCCGTCCGCCCCATCTTGGTTATGGGTATTGCTTTCAGCTTCGCTCGACGCGGCTGCCGGCACAACGGCTGGGACATCCCCGACCAGGTCGACCTCCAACTCTGCCTCGGGGGGACCGTTCCCGCCCGTCGTCGTGGCCTCCCATTCCTCGGCGGAGAGCGCTTCACCGCCGCCAGCTGGCTGCCAGACCATCTCGCCGGCCTCGTTTTGGACCCACTCGCCTTCGGCCCACTCCTGGGCGGCGTAGGCCTCCTCCTCGGCGAGCTGGCTCTCGCTCTTGATGTCGATGCGCCAGCCAGTAAGCCGGGCCGCGAGGCGCGCGTTTTGGCCCTCCTTGCCGATGGCCAAGGACAGTTGGTAATCGTTCACTATCACGATGGCCGTCCCCGACTCCTCGTCCAAGACGACGTCTTTCACCTTCGCCGGCTGCAGCGCTCGCATTACGAACTCGCGCGAGTCATCGGAGTACGGGACGATGTCCACCTTCTCGCCGCGGAGCTCGGTGGTGACCATGCGGACACGGGCTCCCCGAGCACCAACGCAGGCTCCAACTGGATCGACGTTGGGGTCGTTGGACCACACCGCGATCTTGGTCCGGTGACCCGGCTCCCGCGCCGCGGCCTTGATTTCTACGATGCCATTCGCGATCTCCGGCACTTCGAGTTCGAACAGCCGCTTGATGAGGCCCGGGTGGGTCCGAGAGACGACGATCTGTGGGCCCTTGCTCGTCTTGCGCACCTCGACGATGTAGGCCTTGAGCCGAGCGTTGTGCTCGTAGTGCTCGAAGGGCACCTGCTCGGCCTGCGGCAACAGCGCCTCCACCTTGCCCAGGTCCAAAAGCGTGTAACGGTTGTCGCTCTGCTGGATGATCCCAGTGACTATGTCGCCTTCCCGGCCGGCGTACTCCTCGTACTTGAGGTCGCGCTCGGCTTCACGGATCCGCTGGAAAATCACCTGTTTGGCAGTCTGTGCGGCTATCCGGCCGAAATCCTTGGGGGTGTCGTCCCACTCCCTGATGACGGCGCCTTCTTCGTCCAGTTCTTGGCCATAGACCCGTATCTCGCCGGAGTCGGCCTCTATGGTGACCACGGCCTCCTCTGCAGCGCCCGGCATCCGCTTGTAGGCGGCAACGAGCGCGTTAGCGAGCGCGTCGAGCAGTACATCGACGCTGATGCCCTTGTCCTTGGCTATCTGTTGGAGAGCATCGAGAAAAGCGAGGTTATCTTTCATCCTGCCTCCTCAGAGGCCTCCGCCATCGGTTCGTGGTCCGCAGCGCCAGCTCGCGTCTCAACCTTGGCCGCCCTTTTGCGGCTAGGGATGGTCTTGGCGCCCTTCGGAGGCGGTCCCCATGTGAAGACGGTGTTCGCACGCTCGATAGAAACCAAGGGAATGTGCACCTCGGCCGCCTCACCGGTCCCTAGATCGGTCAGGACGGTAACTTCATCGGCGTTCGCTTCCTTCAGGGTGCCCCGCACTCTGCGCGCGCCGTTGACGGCTTCGGCCGTCTTGATAACGACATCGGTGCCGAGGTACCGGGCGAAGTGTTCGGGGTAGCGAAGCCGGCGCTCGAGGCCGGGGCTCGACACCTCGAGCATGTACCTGCCCGCCGGGGCGAGGTCCTCGCGCTGGTCCAAGATGGCGGACACGGCTGAGGTCACTTGAGCAATCGAGTCGAGGTCGACGCCGCCAGGGCGCTCCACCAAGACGCGCAAGGTGGCACCGGAGCGCTCCACGTCCCAGATCTCCAGCCCAGCGGCCAGCACCGCGGGCGACAATGCCTCGGTGATCTGCTCTTCGGCGCCCATCTCACCTCCAGTTCGCTCAAGGTTCCTCATACAAAAGCGTGGGCATTCCTGCCAGGCAGGCAAGCCCACGCCCAACATCACCCCTTGGTGACAACGAGTATTATAGCCCAGGTCGGTCCCACTACACCCTGGGCGTTTATGTTGCGCGCTGGGGTACCGGTAAGGAACGCCGACGACTCAGCTTCAAGTTTGGCGGCCACCCACCCGGGGGCGCTTACCCGGCTCAGCAGTTCGTTGCGCGGCACCGTTTTACCAACTCCGCGCAGGCCGCTCAGGACCCAGCTACCGTCGCCCTCGCCCGGGCTTCCGCCCTTTGGCGTACGACCTCAAACTCTTCGAGCAATTGCGCCCGCCCGGCACCAGGGCGGTAACGGTTGCTGACAGGGCCCGCTCAGGAAGCGTACCCTCGTATAAGCCAGCCCCTTAGACGGCCTTTAAGGATGCTTTTGAGACACCGGGCTACGACGTCCACGAGGGGGCCTCTGCCAGCGCTGCCTGCCCGCGATGCTAGCATTGCTAGCGGAGGTGGTCATGGTGGCTGCGGTGAGCATCCGAAACTTGGACGACACGGTGCGGGAGCGGTTGAGGGTACGAGCGGCTGCCCACGGTCGGTCGATGGAGGCAGAGATGCGCACCATCCTCGTCGAGGCGGTGCGGGAGCCAGGCGATGATGAGGGCCTCCTCGGCGCTCTCGTGGCCCGCTTCGGTGAGCTCGGGGGTATAGACCTGGATCTTCCGTCCCAGTCGGCGCCGCCCAGAGCTGCCGATTTCACCCAGTGATCGTCGTCGACACCAACGTCGTCTCGGAGCTGATGAAGGTCGAGCCATCTGCTGCGGTACGGGCGTGGGTGTTCGGGCATAGTCGTCATGAGCTGCGGATTACGGCAATCACCGTGGCTGAGGTTCTCTACGGCATCGAGCGGCTTCCCAAAGGCAAGCGGAGGACCGCACTGCGGGAGGGCGCGGTGGAGGTATTCAGCCGGTTCTCCGAGGACATCCTGCCCTTCGATGCCGCCGCGGCGACGGTCTATCCTCAGATCGTCGACCATCGCGACCGCCAGGGTGCGCCGATCAGCGGGTACGACGCGCAGATCGCTGCGATCTGCAGGGCCCATGGTGCAAGTCTGGCGACGAGAAATGGGAGGGACTTCGCCGACGTCGGCGTGGAACTTATCAACCCGTGGTCGTCCGGATAGCCACGGTGCATCCCGCGCCGTCGAGCCCCAGGACCGGCGATCAGGGGCTGGTGGGGACCGCCTGAAGGTGCAAGCGCAGGATTCGCCCTCTGACGATGGCCGAGTGCTCGTAGCCCTACTTGTCGGTTGGTGCCAGGTTCCTTAGCGGCACCCCGCGCTCGTCGGACGGCCTTATCCCGCCACCGACCGGCCATCACTTCCAGCGAAAGTAGACCCACACCCGCCCGAAGTTGTCCGAGTCCTTTTCGACGCGGTGGTAAAGGGGGCGGATATCTTTTTGATCGAGGAAACGCAGCACCCGCTTCTTGAGCTGCCCGGAGCCCTTACCGGGGATGATCTCCACCGAAGCGGCCTTGATGCGCACAGCCTCGTCGATCACCTCACGCAGGGCGTGGTCGATCTGGTCGCCCCGGTTGTAGATGTCGTGCAGGTCCAGCTTGAGCTTGCTCACGACCTGGCTACTCTCAAGAACCTGCCACTCTCAAGACCCTGCCACTCCCACAACCCGGAGGCTATGTCGTCAATGCGCCGTCGCGCGGCTGGGCGTAGGTGGCGACCAGTTCTTCGCCGAGCCGTGCAAGCTGCTCACGCGCTTCGGGGGCGCCACCACCTCGACATGGTGGCCAAAGCCGGCTAGCTGCGCCACGATCATCTCGATGCGAGGCCCGCAATGCGCAGAGGGCGCGCCCATCGGCTTGGACGCTTCTAAGACGGCTCGACGCTCGAATACGAAGCGGAGCGCATTGACAAGGTCGGGATCGGCCAGGACCGAGACCTCGGCCGGGCTACGCAGCTGGTCCACGCGGTGGACGACGTCGTCCCACGCCTGTGCGAGGTCGAAGCCCTCGGGACGCTCGACCGGTTTGCCGGTCTGCTCGAGGGAGCTCACACGCCCGACGCGGAAGGTCCTCAGACCATCTTCGGTACCTGCGAGGAGGTACCAAGTGGTCCCTTTCAGTACCAGGCCGAGCGGGCTAACGGTGCGCACGCTCGGCTTACCCGGCGATCGGCATAGCCGAGGCGGACCTCGCGGCCGTCCGACGTCGCTATCTGGAGAGCTTCCAAATATGCCGGCCGGCGCACGGTGCGGGTCTCGCCCCATCTTCCCGCGTCGATAACCACGGAGCCCGCTGCTCCCTCAGCGCCCGCCCGGAACGGCTCCGGGAGCGCTCTGACCAGTTTGCGCAGCGCCGCCTTCAGCTCAGGTGTAGCTGCCGAGGCCGGCCCGGCGACAAGGAAGAGGGCCCGCGCCTCCGGGGCGGTCAGGCCCGATAGGTCCGTCCTTGCCCCACCCAACAGCCGCCACCCTCCTGCCCGGCCCCGCTCGGAGTAAACGGGCAGCCCAGCCATGCTCAGAGCCTCCAGGTCGCGGCGAGCCGTGCGCTCCGATACCTCCAGCTCTTCGGCAGCCTCGGCTGCGGTCACTCGCTGGCGCCGTTGCAACAGCAACAGAAGCGCTACAAGGCGGTCGGCACGCATATCCAATCCCCATCTTCGCGTGAAATTAGGACAGGGGATGGCCAGTTAAGATCGGCTTAGGGCACGGGTCAGAAGTAATGGAGGTCGTGCGCCAGCTCGAGTGCCCGAGCCAGCTCGCCGGCGGCCACCTCAGGCTGCTCACTTGCCCACGCCGCGCCCGCGGCCTCCAGCAACGACTCAAGCTCATCGGGGAGCTGCTGCTGGGACGGCTCGAGCATTTCGAGGCCGCTTTCGACAGCTTCAGCGATTTTCCCCTCGCCGAGGCGCACGGCCATAAGAGGCCAAAGATAGGCCCATTTCCAATGGGCGTGGGACCCGTTGCTGTTCGGCATCCTCAGCAACTCTGCGGCCTCATCGGCCAACGTCACCACGTCTTGGGGGCGCTTGTCTTGCCAAGCGAGCCAGGCAAGGCTCGCCTTCGCCCCAGCAACCCAAGCCGGCTGGACGCCTTCGCCCTTCGCCACGGCCAGAGGGGCCAGGGAACGGACAGCCGCGGCGTCGTGACGACGGACTGCCGTTAGGGCCAGCAAGTACAGGCTTGCCGCTTGCAAATTAATGTTCCCGCTGCGCTCAGCCTCCGCGAGTGAGCTATCCAGCTGCTCTTGAGCCTCTCCGAGCTCCCCCGTTAGCATCAGCCACCAGCCCAGGTTCCATGCCCTCCAAGCGCTTTCGTACGGGTCACCGTTTTCGGTCGCTATCAGCGCCGCCCTCCGCGCGTCGGCCAGGACCTCTTCGTCGATGCGGTAGCGGTTCTCTTGCGCCCGCTGCCAAGAGCGGAGGGAGTAGAAGGCCTGTCTGCGGTCTGGTGCGCCCCTGGCCTCTACCACCGGACGGGTCGCAGACAACACCGCCATGGCCAGCCCCGGCTCCTGGCGCTGGAGGTGAAGATGGCATTGCCCGTGCAGCATCAGGTGGAGCCACTGGTCAACCACTGCGTCGTCGCCGTCCCCGGGGTGCTCGCCTAGCAGCTCCTGAGCGGCGTCGAAGAATGCTTGCGCGGCGTCGAAATCACGGTCCTCGATATCCACCCGTCCCAGGACGATCAGGAGGCCGGCCCGTTGAAGGACGTCGCCGGGGCCGTCCAAGCGGATGGCCTCACCGAGTACCTCTCGGGCTTGGCCGTTATGCCAGGTGTGCCAGAGCACTTGGCCGAGCTTGGCCCTCAGGGCAATGGCCGCCCTGGCCATCTCTTGGCTACCCGGGCCCTCCTGGTCGGCGATTTTGATCCCAGAGCGGAACGAGGTGATGGCCTCGTCGTTGGCGAAGACAGATGCGGCGTGGTCACCGGCCACTTCGAGGTAGTGGACCGCCCGCTCGTTCTCCCCGGCGGCAGCGTAGTGGTGGCCCAAGACCGCAGCCACTTCCTCTAGACGCTCGGCCGAGGCCGCCTCCAGGCCCCAGGCGGCCCGAGCATGCAATCGGCGACGTTGGCTCCGGACCATACCTTCATAAATTGCTTCCTGTATGAGGGCGTGGCGGAACCGGTAAGCGGGTTCGGGCGCCTGGCGCACGTCGGTGAGCAAGCCGGTGGCGCACAGCTCACTCAGTCCCGTGGCGAGTTCACCCTCAACCTCAGCCACAGCGGCGAGGAAACTGAGGCCGAACTCTCGCCCCAGGACCGAGGCGGAGATGATCACCTCCCGGGCCTGCGGTCCGAGCCGGTCTACTCGGGAACGGACGAGGCGTTCCAACACCTCGGGGACCTCCGTCCCGGCGGTGCCGCTGAGGCGCCAAGTGGTCTTGTCCCTGACTAGAGCGCCGGTCTCGACCAGTGAGGATAGCCGTTCCTCCAAGAACAGCGGGTTGCCCTCGACGCCTGCGCACAAGGCCTCGATGACAGCCTCGCCAGCGCCGGAGCCGACGAGGGATCGGGCCAGCGCCCGCTCGGCCGGTTTGGGCAAGGCTGAAAGCTCGACCTTGCGCAGTGAGCAGTCGGCGTCTGCCTCTAAGGCTCTTTCCAGACCAGATACACCCGGGTCCGGTTCGGGGCGCCTGGTGGCGAGCAGCAGCAGAGGGCCATCAGCGGCCAGTGCCGCCAGTTCCCCGGTTAGCCGCAGCGATATGGGGTCGGCCCAATGCAGATCCTCCAGGACCAGCACGGTCGGCCCTCTGTCCGTCAGGCGGGCCACCACGGCCCGGACAGCGGCGAACGTCGCACGCTGGAGGCCTTCGGGGCTGAGCCGGACCAGGAGGTCACTTTCTGGGCCAGCGCGCAAGCCCATCATGTGGGCCAGCAAACCCGCTTGGTCGACTTGGTCCCCGAATATTGCCCTCATGGCCCGCTCCAGGGCGGGCCGGACCACCTCCTCGCCCTCTTCGGGAGCGACCCCCACCCAGGCGGACAGGAGCTGCTGGTAGAGACCATAAGGGGTGGATGATGCATACGAGGCACAGCGGCCTTCCAGCCACAGCGGCAACCGGCCGGTGCCGGCGCCCACCCAGGCCATGAAGCGCTTACGGCATTCCTGGACCAGGCGAGTCTTGCCGAGGCCGGGCTCGCCCACGATGAACACGACAGAACCCGTTCCCGACGTAGTCGCCCGCACTACCTCGTCGAGCACCGCCAGTTCCTTGTGGCGGCCTACCAAGGGGGCTTGGCCGGCCAGTCGTCGTTGGCCGCGGTAGCCGGCGGGCCGCGCCGTTGGCCGCACTACGTAAGAGGCGACTAGCGGCTTGGCCCCAGGGGTGGGGACTACATCTTCAGTGGGCCCCCACTCGAAGGCGTCCTCGGTCGCGGCACGAGTGACCGGGCCGACCAGGACCGAGCCCGCTTTGGCCGCCGACTGGAAGGCGGCGGCGGCACCTACCACCTCCCCGAAGGCCCCGTAACTGCTACCGGTCCCGAGAGAGCCCACCACCGCCGGTCCGGTCTCGATACCGACACGGACCGAGATCTCTTCCGGGCGACGGGCCTTGTCGACGATGCCGATCGCCGACAGTACGCGGGACCCGGCCCTGACAGCCCGTTCGGGGTCGTCCTCATGGGCTTCGGGAGCGCCAAAAACAGCGACGACGCCGGCCCCCGAGACGGAGGTGACCGTCCCACCGAGGCCCTCCATCTCGGCGATCAGCCCCGCCAGGGCCTCCCCTACTACCTTGCGCAGCTCCTCAGGGTCCAACCTTCGGCCCATGCCCACCGGTCCGGAGAGCTCAGCGAACAGGACACTCACCAGCCTCCGCTCGTCCTTGCGGAGGCGGTGGGGGGCGGTGGGGCCACCTCTGGCGGGCGCGCGCCGGGAGTTAGCGGCATCGTGGCCCGCTGGGCCTCTTCCAATGCGGGCGACACCCGTAGCCCCAGGGCCTCTAGAGCGGCGCGGCAGCGCTCGTAGGTAACCCAAACCGCTTGGCGCTGGCCCCGGGCTGAGTAGACCCGCATGAGTGAAGAAGCCGCCTCTTCGGATGTGGGGTCGTGCGCCAGGCAGGCCTCCCAAGCTTCGATAACTGCCTCGGGCGCTGAGCGCCCCCGGCCCCGCGCGGTCCCGGGCCAGCTCCAGCCGGGCTCTCTGGCGGACCAGTTCGAGGGACTCACGGGGCCGCAGCGCCCAGTCGGCATAGGGCTCGTCTTCGAGCAGGATGCCATCTTCGGCCAAGGCCATAGACAGCGCGGCGTCGCGAGCGGTCCCCGGCTCCATCCTCAGAGGGGACCGGAGGGCCTCCTCGTGGGCCACCAGGTCAATGTCGACGGGAGCCTCCGCCGAGAACCAGATGTGGGCCCGGTCGGCTCGCAGCCGCCCGGCGACCTGTTCGCCCAGCGCCGAGAGGGCCTCCCGGGCCAGGGACAGCGCCCTGGACAAGGCCTTGGCCGAGGCGGCGGGCCCCAGGTCGGCAAAAAGCAGTTCCTGGGCCACCTCCCGGCCGACCCGGAGCCCGGGGCTCACCATTACCAGTTCGCAGAGGCGTTTAGCCGGAGGGCGGTACCAGGGGCCTGCGCTGCGCTCACCCAGTCTTATTGTGAAGGGGCCGAGGAGGGTCACCCGCACCCGCGCGTCCCTTAGCCCTCGCGCCTCACTAACCGCTCCGACGGCCACCAGGGCATTATCTCACGACGACCGGTCTGGGGCCCCGTGACCGCGAAAATCGCAGATCGAGTGCCCGCTAGAAGGCCCTGACAAGGGCGGAAATGTTTCGGAAATACCTCACCCTTACCTTTTGCGACATGAACGCAACTCCAACACAATACCTTCTAGCTGCGGCGCTATTTGGCGCTCTAGCCCACACGGGAGGCGCTGTAGCCGATGTGCACGAGGGCAGCAGGACAGCACAGATCTCTTTCGATGTCCCCGCAAATTGGGTGGTACAAAACGAGCAGACGTTGTTCGAGGTGGGCTTCATCGTTCCGCCCGAGCCATTGTTCGCCCTGGTGGCGTCACCGGCCCGGTCGCCGAGCTCGCACGTGCTGGAAGCTTCGACTGCCCCGTGGCTCTTCGTGACAGTGGAGGACCCCCCCTCCATGCTGCCGCCGTCGCAGACTTACGAGCTGGTGCCCCAATATTTGGTGCAGGGCGAGCCTGGTTACTCCGGCGCCAAAATCAAAACGCTCGTGGCGCACCATTCTGTCCACCAGGGCGGCCTGAGCGGCTCAGCTGCCGCCCTCATGGTCGTGTCATCAGCCGGCAGCACCAGCTTTGATGAACTGGCCTACGAGAAGGGAAGTCAGCTCTGGCTTATCGTTGCCGGCTGTGCGGCTTCCTGCTATGACAACAACCTGACCACCATCACCCAGATCGTGAACGGCGTCCGAGTCGGCACGTCCGCCTGAGGAGGCCGTCACCGCTCACACCTGTCGAGCGGGAACGGTCCCGAACCGGCAGAGGGCTACCCCTTTCCTTGGGCGGTCCACCGTTGGCTGCCGGGAGCTGTGGCTCGACTTGGGCGCTAAATCCCAAAAGAGCCTCCTGGAGCCTTTGCCGCCATCCCGGGCGACATTCCCGGACGGCTGCGCCGTTCTTTCCTGGTGAGCCCGTTGCTCGAGCAGGTCTTGACTGTTCTGGGGCTACCGCTTAGGGTGCCCGGATCGGCTCGGTCATCGGGAGACGGGCGTACCTGGTTGCTAGCCGGAGAATGCCGCGGTCTCGGTCAGGGCGCTGCTCGCCGTGTCAACCGCGGCACAGAACCCCGTAAGCCCCGGCGGACAGGAGACGCCGGTCAGACCGCCTGAAGGAGCCGACTGGCTGTCGATAACTTGGGGTCGGCTCCAATGCCCGCTCGCAAGGACGACATCGGCTCCCTGACTGTCTACACCGAGGCACTTGTCGACCTCGGGGCACGATAACGAGACAGGCGTGGAAGCTAAGTCGTCTGCCCGCGCCGGCGTCGACCAATGCCCATCTTGGTAGCTGAGGCCATTGCCGAGAGAATCCGTCGCCTCACAAAAACTGACGTTGGCACAAGAGATCCCGGTTAGTGCCGTGTTGTCAACCTGTTGGAGGGCTGACCATTTCTTCCCGTCGAAGACCAGAGCGTGGCCGTCTCCGTCCACGGCCACGCACTGGCCGGAGGCTCCGCAGGACACTGCGTTGATTGGGTAGTCGGGGTCTATGAGCTCGGGCTTTGACCACGCGCCCGTTGAAAGTCTCGGCGTTGCCTTGCCCGTCTACGACCACGCAGAATTCAGGTGAAGTACACGAGATGGCAGCCACCGTCCCCGGGTAGGGAGGCCCCGGGCCCTCGTCCAGAGCCATCAGTTTGGACCAGCCGCCGTGCCGGAAGAAAGTGACCGCTACGAGGTCAGTGACGGCTGCGCACCAACCCGACACCGGGCAGGAGACCGACCCGACTTCGCCTACGTACTGGTCGATCTGCTGGGCAGCGCTCCAGGTGGTCCCGTTGTAGGTGATCGAGTAGTCCGTCCCAGTCGACCAACCGGTGGCAACGCAGAACGCTGCGGTCGCGCACGACACGGCGTTGAACGCCCCCACAGAGGTTGCGACGGCTCGCCACGAGCCGAGAGCCTGGGCAGGGGCAGGGAGAGCTACTAGCGAGCCGACCAGAAAAGCAGAGAGGACCAGGGCACGAGCACCATGGGACATGGTCACGGCATCGCGCCTACTGGCACCCGGTAAAGGGTCGCCGGGACAGTCTCCGTAGCTCCCACTGCCAGGGGCGTTTGACCAGGCGGCCCAAGCAGGTAAAGGGCGCCGTCGTAAATCGCCGCGTCGGGGTTGCCGTCGTAGGAAAGGAACCCCCAATAAGAAGGCAAAATTACCGAAGCCACCGTTGTCTCTGTCCCATTGGACGGGTCAATCTTCACTATGGTTGTCGATGTCGACGCGGCGCCCATCGCAGTACTGCTTGGGAACAGTGACGAGAAAATGCCCGAGACGCCGTTACCGACAGCCCAATCATCTGTCTGGGCTCTCTGTGCCGAGGTCATCGTCGGCCTCGGGACGAGCCCGTCAAAGCGGAGGATATGGCACGCGTTGGTGGTGGTCAGGTGGCGGCAGACTTCGGCCCAAAGTTTTGAGCCGTCTCCCACCATCCAATTGGTGAACTCACCCCTTCCAACGCCGGCGGGACCGGCGACGTAAAAGCGCTGTGCAGTTTGAGACAACGGGCCAACCCGGAAGATGGTCACGTCGGACTTCGCCCCCGTACGGGAGAAGCCTGACTCGATGCTCGGCGCAATGTAGAGACCTTCGTCGTCCACGATGATGACAGGACGCGTCAGACACCCAGGGGAGGAGCGCCTTTTGGAGAACCCTGCCGGTGGCCTCTGAGACTTCTATGGCCTCGCTGCGGTTGGGCGAGCCGCTTGGGGCGGCCAGGTACAGCCACAACGACCCGCCGCCGAGAGTGCTCTCCAGATGGGTGTCAGACGCCTCTTGGTACCTGGCGATGACGGGCCCGAGCTCGATGTTACCGGTTCCCAAGGGCGAGAGCCGGGCTATCCGAAGGTCGTCGGCTAGGCCCCCGGCCGATGGTTGGCTGACCGCCATAAACGGCTCGCCGGAAATGCGCGGGTCGTCGCAGCGAGGCTCGATGAGGCGTGATAGCGAGAGTGTCAACAGGTTGACTTCGGCGCTCAGGCAGTCCACTCCGCTGTCGCCGGCGATCGTCGCCGTCCCCGACAGCAGCAAGCCCTCGGCGGCGGCTATCGACTCGAACTGCAGGTTCGGCGGGTACTGGGCGGATCGTGCCGGCAAGGGCGCCGCCGCGGCAAACGGTACGAGAGCGGGGCCAAGCGCGGCCGCGCAGAGGACGGCAATCGCGCGAAGGGCGTACCGTCCGGGCCGGCTTGAAGGGTCACGCCCCACCTCTTTAAAGACGCTCCGCTGGGCGGGATCGTTCCGGGGAACCCTGGACCTTCGGCCAGCCGCTCAAGCCAGCGGCGCCTGGGATCATGCGTCAGGCCCATCGGATGCCCGCGTGGCCGTCGTTGACGGCGTCTTGCCCAAACCGGCCACTCCAGGCGACTTCGGAGCGCTCGAGCACGCCGCTCCCAAGAAGCCGAGGACGGCAAGCCCCGCGACGGCCATACCCGTCCACTGGAGCCGACGACAGTGCCGGGAGCCCCATTTCACGGACCGGCGTCAGTAGACCCAGACCTCGGTACCGATGGGCATGATGTTGTCCGCCCAAATCCAGTCGATCGCCTCGTCGCTCACACGGACGCAGCCGTGCGAGACCGGGAAGGGCGGCACATACGAGTCGCCGTGGACCGCAAAGCCGCCCTCGAAGAACCTCGGCCGCCAGAGTGCTCCGAGCGAGTCGACGTCCAGCCCGTCGATCACGTTGTAAATGTGGAACACGCCGCTGGGGGTGGTTGCGACGGAGGTGACGCCCTGGTCGACGTAGGTGTAGCCGCCGCCCGTCGAAACATTGAGGGTGTAGAGCAGCTTGCCGCCGTCGACGACCATCAGGAGGTCGTCCTGGAGGTCCACTTCGACGACATAGCCGGCCGTCGACCGTGGCTTGGGTACGACGCCGGCCGCAAGGGCCGCGACCGTCTTCGGCCCGACAACGCCGCTAGCGCTGAGGCCGGCGGCCTTCTGGAGCGCCCAGACGGCCTGTTGGGTCGAGTCGCCGAAGGTCCCGTCCGGCGACCCCACCCAGTAGCCGAGTGACGAGAGGTACATCTGAAGCGTCTTTACCGCCGGCCCCAAGTCACCGAGCTGGAGCCCGACGAGGGCGGTGTTCGTCGCCCAGACCGGCTTTCGGGCGGGCGAGTAGATGGTGGCGTTGCCGTTGTCCTGGAGGCTCAGGTAGTAGAGGGCATTGCCCCCGCGGTCGGTCCCCGAGCTCCAGATCGGCCGGTTGCCCTGGTAGACGACGAGGTTCCCGTCGGCCTGCATCGCCAGGACGGCCCCGGGGTGCTCTGGCGGTGTTGGAAGCCCACAGCGGGTGCCCCTCCCAGTAGAGGACGAGGTTGCCGTCGGCCTGCATCGCGAGCCGGTAGTGGCCGTTCGACGACGCGAGCCACGACCCACCCTTGAGCTCGGTGCCAGCCACGAGCTCTGTTCGCCCTACGCCGACGGCGGTGTTCGTCGCCCAGACCGGCTTTCGGGCGGGCGAGTAGATGGCGGCGTTGCCGTTGTCCTGGAGGCTCAGGTAGTAGAGGGCGTTGCCCCCGCGGTCGGTCCCCGAGCTCCAGATCGGCCGGTGGCCCTGGTAGACGACGAGGTCCCCGTCGGCCTGCATCGCCAGGAAGGCCCCGGGGTGCCTGGCGGTGTTGGAAGCCCACAGCGGGTGTCCCTCCCAGTAGAGGACGAGGTTGCCGTCGGCCTGCATCGTGAGCCGGTAGTGGCCGTTGGACGACGCCAGCCACGACCCACCCTTGAGCTCGGTGCCAGCCACGAGCTCTGTTCCGTGCGAGGACCGCGGTCCAGGCGAGGTGGCGACCTGGTGAGCGCCGGTCGCCGCATCGCTCGGCGCTGAGGGTGCAAGTACGGCCAGAGCGAGCCCGGCGACGGCCAGCGCTTGGTACCGCGCCCGTCGTCTTCCATCCTGCGATCGACCCAGCTTGCCTGGCATGTGGCTCTCCACGTTCGAGGTTTCAAGTACCCACGCATAACACCTGCAGACGCCGCTCGGTGTCGACGTTCCGGACCTCCTACCGTTTCGCTGCGCCACCGGCCAGCACAAACGGCACAGCGGCGACAATAGCGGCTGGTCAGGGATCCCCCCGGACAAGACACAGCCGCCAGCAGCGACTGCTGAGTACACGTATGGGACGCCGGTCGCAAGCTGAGGCGCACGCACCAACTCGACGTGTCGGTCGTCTCTCATCGCTCAGAAGTAGTTCGCCATCGCCAGCTTGGTCAGAGCGGCAATCTTCTCAGGGCGTCAACCAGGCCTCCATCGGCGATGGCCAGCGCCTCGTCGAGGGTGAACCAACGCACTTGCTGGCTCTCCCCCGCTGCCGGCGCCGGCTCGGCATCGGCACACAGCAGCAGGTAACGCAGGTCCAGATGGACATGGCTTTCTGCGGCGAAATGCACGTCCAGGTGGAACAGCTCCCCGCCGCCGGCCGGGTGCCGGGCCGGCAGGCCGGTCTCCTCCTCGGCCTCCCGGAGCGCTGCGTCCCAGGGAGCCTCGCCCGTATCGAGGTGGCCGCCTGGTTGCAGCCAGATACCGAGCCTCTTGTGCAAGTGGAGGACCGTGCCCCGGGGGCCGCTCACAATCGCGGACCCTGTCACGTGGACGAGGTCGGCGTACCGGTCGAAGGGGTCAGCTAAGCGGTCGAGCTCGGTCAGGAAACGCTCCTGGGACGCCACCTCTCGCGGCGTCACGGCACCCCACGCGGCCACCGCCTGACGAACGGCCTTCGACAGGGCTGGGTCAGGCGCTATGAGGCGGTTCCACCCGCAAGGCGCCGGCTGATCAGCTCGACACGCGCCTCACTACGATTGACGTCGGTCCCTTGAGAGTCGAGCAGGGCGAGCCGGTCAGCCTCGGCCTCCCCGGCGGCGGACTTGTCGGCGGCTGCCAGGCGTGCCTCGAAGCCCTCCTTCACAAGCTTTTCGGCCTCCTCGACCAGCGCTGCCACCATCTCGTCCTCAGGCACGACGCGGATGATCTCACCCCTGATGAACAGGTGCCCCCTGTGCTTCCCAGCCGCTATCCCGAGGTCTGCCGAGCGTGCTTCGCCCGGCCCGTTGACTACGCAGCCCATCACGGCGACCTGCAGCGGGATCTCGCGGGACTCCAGGGCCGCCTGAGCCTCCTGGGCAACTTTGTACACGTCGATCTCTGCGCGGCCACAAGATGGGCAGGCGATGAGGTCGACGTTGCGCCGTTCTCGCAGCCCGAGGGACTCGAGCAGGGTCCTGCCGGCCTTGGCTTCGACGACGGGGTCCGTCGTGAGCGAGTAGCGGATCGTGTCCCCAATACCCTCCATGAGCAGCGTGCCGATCCCGGCTGTCCCTTTGACGATGCCGGCCGGCGGCGGGCCAGCCTCGGTGAGGCCGAGGTGCAGCGGGTGGTCGACCTGCTCGGAAAGTTGCCGGTAGGCCTCCACCATCAGGGGCACCCGGGACGCCTTGACCGATATCTTCACATTGTCGAAGCCGACCTCGGCAAACAGGGCGAGCTCGTGCTGGGCCGACTCCACCATCGCCTCAGGCGTCGCCCCCCCGTACTTGTCGTAAAGGCGCTTGTCCAAAGAGCCAGCGTTGACGCCGATCCGCACCGGGATCCCCCGGTCCTTGCACTCCCTTGCCACGAGCTTGATCTCTTCAGGCTTGCGGAGGTTGCCAGGGTTGAGACGCAGGCAGTCGACCCCTGCCTCGATCGCTGCGAGCGCCATCTCGACGTGGAAATGAATGTCCGCCACGATCGGTACGGGGCTGCGGGGCACGATACGGGCAAGGCCCTCAGCGGCTTCGCGCTCGTTGCATGTGCAGCGCACGATGTCAGCCCCGGCCGCCTTGAGGGCGTAAATCTGAGCGAGCGTGCCCTCTACATCGGCGGTCTTGGTGGTGGTCATCGACTGGACAGTTATCGGTGCGTCCCCACCCACCGGTACAGGGCCCACCATGATCTGGCGCGTCTTCTTGCGCGGGTAACGCTCCACGGCCACTTTTCCTCCGTCGGTCTCGCCAGCCAGTTTACAACCTGATGCGCAGCTGGCCGCGAGCCTGGCTCAGGTCAGCAGGTCGCGCAGGTCGAGGAACAGCGACGACACGCCATAGAACAGGATCAGAGCGACCATCGCGTACGCCACCGGCATGATCTTGTTGATGTCGGCGTGGTAGGGCCGCTTCGTGCGCAGGCTGCGCGCCTTTTCGTAAAGGGCAATGGCCACGTGGCCGCCGTCGAGGGGGGGCAACGGGACGAGGTTGAAGAGCCCGACGAAGATATTGATGACTATCAGTAGGTACAACACTTCGGACCAGCCGACTTGGGTCGCGTCGTTGGCCAGCACGACCACGCCCACCGGCGATAAGAAGCGCACCGCTTTGGGGCTGTCGGCCGCCTTCTTGCTCCCGATCATGTTCACGTAGCTGCCAACGTCTGCAATCCGGCTGCCGAGACGGCTGAGCGCCGTCACCGAAGTCGACCCGAACGTCGTGCCCGGCGTGCTCGACCGAGCCGATCAAGTCGAAGCGCACCGGGCCGGCCTCGATCCCGAGAAGTCCGGTTGGCTTGGTATAGACAGGCTTTTTGGAACCCTGCACGAGGACCTTCGCACCGTTTGCGAGGACGGTTGATGTCACCAGAGTTCGCCCGCCCCTGTCTATCGTGAGCGTGATGCGTTGACCCGGGCGCACTCGTAGGTAGTCAACAAGCCCGTCCCAGCTGGAAAAATGGTGCCCGTTGACCGCCACTATGCGGTCCCCGGTGCGCAGCCCGGCGAGTTGTGCAGGCGTTTTCCCGTGCGCAAAGTTGTAAAGAGTGATTTGGTCATTGGACGGAGGGACGGCAATGAAATTGCCGATATCGCCCGGGCCGACGAACAAGATCACCAGCATCGTGAACGCCAAGAGAAAATGGACGAAAGAACCCGCCAAAGCGACGCTCAGGCGCCTCCAAGTTGGTTGGTTACGGTAGGCGCGTGCCTCGTCGGCCGGGTCCACCTTCTCCGCATTGGTCATCCCGATGATCTTGCAGTAGCCGCCTAACGGCAACGCCTTGACCCCATAGGTGGTCTCACCACGCTGGATTGACCAAACCCGCGGCCCGAAACCGACGAAGAACTCGGTCACCTTCATCCCGGCGCGCTTTGCCATTACGAAATGGCCGAACTCGTGAAGGACGATCATGAGGATCAACCCCAACACGACAAGCACCGTGTCCAACGCCCCGGACACCGCAGCGACCAAAAGGCCGGCCGCGACCACGACGATGAGCCGGACCAGAGCGGCCTGCTGCTCGCGCTTGTCCATCTCGGGCGCGCCGGCCGGCTCGGTCGTGACGGCCGGCTCGGGCGTGACGGCCGAGGTGGTGACGATGGCCGAGGTGGTCGGCCAGTTCGGCTCAGCCAAGAGCACTACTCCCGCGCGGGCCGAGACGTCTCAGGCCTTCACGTTGGGCAAGCAATTGCCCAGCGAGAGCCCTCGCCTCGGCGTCAGCCTCGAGGACGTCGTCGACATCGCGCGGCTCACTGGCCTGGAACCGTTCGATCACGCCTTCGAGCACGGACGGAATATCGACCCATCGGAGGCTCCCGTTTAGGAAGGCCTCCACAGCGACCTCATTAGCCGCGCTGAGGCAAGCGGGAGCTGTCCCGCCTTGCCGGCCAGCTTCGTACGCGAGCGGCAAGCAGCGGAACGTCGCAGCGTCAGGGACCTCGAAGTCCAGATGGCCGAGCGTGGCCCAGTCGATCGCACCGAACGGGGTCGCCATACGTTCAGGGTACGAGAGGGCGTAGCCAATGGGCAGGCGCATGTCCGGCATCGACAGCTGGGCAATCGTGGCCCCGTCGGTGGTCTCTACCATCGAGTGGACCACGGACTGAGGGTGGACCACGACGTCGATCTGGTCGTAGCTGGCACCGAACAGGAAGTGGGCTTCGATCACTTCAAGCCCTTTGTTCATGAGCGTGGAGCTGTCGACGGTGATCTTGGGCCCCATCTTCCAGGTGGGGTGGGCGAGGGCGTCCTCAACTGTCACTTCGGACAGCTCACGGAGAGTCCTGCCACGGAAGGGGCCGCCCGACGCCGTGAGCACGATGCGACATAGGGCCGAGCTCCCCCATCCCTCATCTCCATCCGGGCCCGGTACCCGCTGGGAACCAGGTATCCCCCGAAGGCACTGGTGCACGGCGCAGTGCTCCGAGTCCACGGGCACGATCTCCGCGCCAGGCGTCGTCCGCGCCCGCTGCACCACAGGGCCCGCGGCGATCAGGGACTCCTTGTTCGCGAGGGCCAGGCGCTTTCCCGACCGCAAAGCTGCCAGGGTGACGGGCAGGCCCGCGAACCCGACAACACCGTTGAGGACGATGTCGGCCTCTTCGGCTATCGCGGCAAGCGCGCCCTCGCCTGCGAGGACCTCGGTGCCACGGGGGACGAGGGCCGCCAGCTCGTCCGCTTTGGCCGGCTCGGCGATGGCCACCAGCCTCGGGTGCATCTCGCGCGCTTGTTGCGCGAGAAGGCCTACCGACGACCGGGCCCCGAGCGCTATGACCTCGAATAGGCCTGGGTTGGCGCGCACTACCTCCAGCGCCTGGGTGCCGATCGAGCCGGTGCTGCCAGCGATGGAGAGGGACCTGCTGGCTGGGCCCTTAGGCAAGGTGGAGCGCTGTTGCCAGGAAGTAGGTAGCCGGCAAAGCCAGCAGCAGCGAGTCGAAGCGGTCCAAAAGGCCGCCATGACCCGGGAGCAGCGAACTCGAGTCCTTCAAACGCAGGTCCCGCTTGATCATGGACTGGACCAGGTCGCCAACCGGCGCGACGACTGCGATCACAAGGCCCAGCTCGAGGCCGTGGCGTACACCCCCCCAGGGCGAAACCTGGCTGCCGATCACTGCTCCGGCCACCAAAGCAGCGATCCCGCCTGCTACGAAGCCCTCCCACGTCTTGCTCGGGCTGATGGCTGGCGCCAGCGGATGGGAGCCGAACCGGCTGCCCGCAAACCAAGCTGCCAGGTCTGCGACGACGGTAGGGATAACAGCACCGAGGAAGAGGTGCTCTCCTCGGGGCGCGGCAAGCATCAGCCCCGCGAACGAGCCCAGCACTCCCACCCAGGCGAAACCGAACACGGTGACCGCGACGTTCACGACCGGCCGGGCCTCGACGACGCGCGCCAGGTACCAGACCAGGCTCGCACATACGACCACCACCAAGACCACCGGCAAGCCGGCCGAACCTCGCCAGTACGCGGCCACGACCGCGCCACCCGAGCCGAGCGCGCCCAACAGGGTGGCCGGCCTGAACCCGGCTCGCTGGAACATGGCAAAGGCTTCAAGAGCACAACCGAGGATGACCACGGCCGACAGCACCAACAGGGCAGCCGGTGATACCAGGTAACAGATGACGAAGAGGGCGAGGAGGCCGGCTCCAGTTGCGACCGCTGCTCCGATATCGCGCCCTGCGCCTCCGGTGGCGGCTCTGTCCGCCCCCAAGTCGTAGGGGCGTTTGGCATGCCTGGCCGCAGCCGCTGAAGCTATCGCTCCCGGTGAAGCGTTGGCCGAGGTACTCCCGGGCCTGCGCAAGTTCCGGCCCACCACCCCACGCTGCCGGCGGGGTGAGGCACCCGGGGGGGCCATCGGCGGGACGGCGCTCATGGCTGCAACACCTGCGGGGACCGGTGCCTCCGGAAAGCCCGCATCGCCGCTCTCGTCCTGGGCGTTGGCCCCTGCGCCGATGCGATCTCCGAGCGTCCGGTCTTCATCCCCTGAAGGTACGCTGCCAGAGCCGGGCGGAGCATATCCCTCGACCGTACCCTCGATAGGGGCCTCTCCGCTCGCAACTTCGGCACGTTCAGCCCGCTCAGCCCGCTCACGCTCTAAGCGCTCGAAGTCGTTGTCGAACGAGAACGGGCGGTCGGTCGCCTCCTCAGCGGCAATGCCGTGCTCATCATCGTTGTCGACGAGGTCTTCCATGCCGGGCCCATCTGACCAGTCGTTCACGTCATCTCGCCAGTGGAGACCCCGCGAACCGAGCAGCCTCCATGCCTGGAGCTCGTCCTCTTGGGCCTTCGAGCCGCTTACCGCCCGAGGGACCTCGCCTGTGGGCGGGTCCGCCCAATGAGGAAGCTCTGTACCCTCTCCTGAGCTCATTGTAATGACCAACTCCGCTGGTGGTACGACCTCCTGAGGGTACTCCATCTGTTGGCCGGTCTCCGCAATTGTGCCTCCCTGGACATCCGGCTGCGCGCTGCGTGCTGCTTGCCTTTCCCCGGCATGTTCCCCGTCATGGCCCTCGTCCACCTGGTCCGCTCTCTCGGTGGCCTCGATCGGCTCGACCAGCCCCCCACTTTCGCCGTGGGGCGCCTCGGCCTGCTCGTGCACCTCCGCCAGCTCCGCAAGTTCCAGCGGGCCCGTCGGGGCCCCTGGGTCGTAGCCTTCGGGCTGGCCAGGCTCTCCCCATAGGCTGGGCGTGGCGTTCGGGCCAGGGCTCTTCCGCTCGGCCCGGCCACTACGCCGAGCTGCGCGGGGGCTCAACGGCCCTGGCTCCTTGAGCTGGGTGGCGCGGGCAAGGTGGCGCAGGTTCGCGGCTCGCCTAGCGTTCCAGTCAACCTTGCTTGGAGACTCAGCCGAGGACCTCCTTTGGTCGCCAGCGGAAGGGCCACATGCAGGCGCCCATCAGCTGTTGAGCAGTTCGTTTTCCTTATGTGCAAGGACGCGGTCAATCTCGGCTGAGTAGTCGTGGGTGAGCTTGTCCAGTTCCTTTTCCGATCGGTCGAGCTCGTCAGAGGAAATGTCGCCGTCCTTTTCCAGCGCCTCGAGGTCCTTCCTCGTGGCACGGCGCACGTTGCGGACGGCCACCCTCCCGTCCTCTGCCTTTTGGTGCACCACCTTCACGAGGTCTTTACGTCTCTCTGCGGTGAGCATCGGGAAAACCAACCGGATCACAGAGCCATCGTTGCTCGGCGTGATGCCAAGATCCGATGACTGGACAGCCTTTTCGATCGCCTTGATGCTAGCGGGCCCCTTTTCGTAGGGGGTGATGACCAGCACCCGCGCCTCCGGCACGTGCAACCCTGCCAGCTGCTGCAAAGGCACTTCGGCACCGTAATACTCGACCTTCAACTTCTCGATCAGCGCCGGGGTCGCCCGGCCGGTCCGGATACTCGCGAACTCGCTCTTGGTGTGCTCGACCGCGCGAGCCATGCGGTCTTTACAATCCTCAATGGCCGCGTCAACCAGGGTGTCAGGCATCAGTGGATAAGCGTACCTATCTGGTCACCCGCCAGCGCGCTACGCAAGTTCCCCTCCTCCATGATGCTGAAGTACAGGATCGGCAGAGTGTTCTCCCTGCACAGCGTGATAGCCGTCAAGTCCATGGCACGCAGATCCTTACCGATCACCTCGTCGTAGCTGATTTCGCTGATCTGCTCCGCCTTCGGGTCGAGGCGCGGGTCAGCGGTGTACACGGCGTCGACTCCGCCATGAGTGCCTTTCAACAACACCTCCGCGCCGATCTCGACGGCCCGGAGCGCGCCTGCCGTGTCGGTGGTGAAAAACGGGTTGCCAGTCCCTGCGGCGAAGATCACTACCCGGCCCTTTTCGAGGTGCCTTATCGCACGCAGGCGGATGTAGGGCTCGGCTAGCTCGGACATGCCGATCGCCGTCTGGACGCGGGTCGGTTGACCCTCCCGTTCGAGGGCGTCCCGCAGGGCCAGTGCGTTGATCACAGTTGCCAACATGCCCATATAGTCGGCGGTGGCGCTGTCCATCCCGGTGGCTGAACCGGTCGCACCTCTCCAGATGTTCCCGCCTCCGATCACGACAGCGATCTCGTTACCGAATTCGGCACGCGCGGCGGCGATCTCCTTGGCGAGACGTTCGACAATGCGGCCGTCGATGACCTCGTCGGCCGCCTCGCTTGCCAAGGCCTCGCCTGAGACCTTCAAGACCCGCGCCTCCAAGGCGCTCCCGGCGGCCCATCAACCGCCGATCACAACCTGGGCGTAACGCACGATGCACGCGCCACCCAGCGTTTCGCGACGGTCTGGCTGTCGTCCTTGGCGAAGGGCTGGTCCAGCAGGACGCCTCCAGGCACCCTCTTGAACCAACCACTGAGCTTGCCTTCAACGATCTTCGGTATGGTCGCCTCGGGCTTGCCGTCCCGGCGCTCTCGGCCTCCTACGTCGTCCGCTCGGCCTCGACCTCTTCGGCCGGGACGTCCTCCCGGCTCAGGTACTTGGGCTTCCCGAAGGCGATATGGACGGCG
>CAWAYZ010000008.1:0-8141 GCA_963786345.1 uncultured Acidimicrobiaceae bacterium
CCGGCAGCGCAGCTGGTGGGGGTAGCGGTCGTCGTTGTGGTCGCTACGGTCGTGGTTGTTGTCGGGGCGACGGTGGTCGTCGTTGCGGGAGCGGTTGTAGTGGTAGTACTGGTCGCCGGGGGTGTGCCCCGGTGGCCCCGGTGGTGCGGTGGGGGTACGCAGCGCAAGAAGTGCCGACGGCAGCCCGGTGCACCGCGACCCCGGTTGCCACGGCCATGCTTGCCCTTGGCTGCCACGGTTGTCGTAGTCGGGGCCACGGTGGTCGAGGTGGTGGTCGTCGGGGCGGCGGTGGTCGAGGTCGTCGTGGTGGTGCCGTGGTTGCGCAACCACCGCAGGTAATCGTACGCGCGGCTGCAATCCTTTTCTGCTGTCCGGACAGCCTTATCGGCGACGAAGATGTCGGAGCCAGGCATGCTGAGCAGACCGTGGTTGGAGCCCCAATCCGAGGTGGTGTAGCCAAGTAGTTCGGCCGAGAGGCCCGAAACCGCATTTGTGGCTGTTTGCTGCTGTTGCTGGATGTTGGAGAAAAGAGGTCCCAGCACCGATTGGTTGCCGGCGTTCTCCTGGCCTTGCAGATCCGTCAGTGCTTTGGCGATATCGGGCAGCCCGACATTGCTTACCCAGTCAGCCTGGACCACATCGCGGACCATAGGCAGCAAGAAGTCGTAAACGCGGTAGGTGTTGATGATCGACATGTTGTCGGCGTTCACGTTGTCCAGGCTGGTAGCAGCGGCGATGGTCGTGCCGAGCCCTTGGAGCCCTGTCACGGCGGCCTGAAGGTCGCCTACGAGGGCAGTCCCGTCAGAGCCGAGGTAATTGTCGCCCTGCACCTGTTTTATTTCCCTGTTCAAAGCGTCCAAGCGCTCCTTGATCAGCCATTGTCCCCAGCCCTGCGCCTTGGCCAAGTCGCCAGAGGGAGTGGAAGTGGTGGTGGAAGCGACGGTGGTCGAGGTGGTCGAGGTGGTCGAGGTGGTCGAGGTGGTCGTCGTGGGGTCGGTAGTCGAGGTGCTCGACGTGTGCGGCCTCCCCCAAGCAAACGCTGGTGCACCGCTGGCAGCCAGGGAGCCGGCCGTGACTGCAGCAGTCGCGACTATCGCGCCGCCAGCTGTGTACCAGCTATGGCGGCCTCGCCCTTGGTAGGTCATAGGTCCTCCTTCGTCGTATGGTCGTCGTTTGTCCCGCCAGGGATACCGTTCCCGCTGTCTATGACCCAGCTGTGGTCGAGTTGTGATGGTCCTGTGATGGCGGGGCTGGAGCGGGCAAGCCAAAGCCCCCGGGCTTCGAGGCACGCGTGGTGCCAGGGCCCGGGGGCTACCTGAGGAGCTAGCGATAGCTGGTTACTGTGGCGTTGTGTGTAATTACAACCCGCTAATTACGCCGTGCTGCTTATCAGACCGTGGTCGTGGTGGTCGTACCACCGCCGACGTGGTGGTGGCGAAGGTATTCGTTGGCCCTCTGGTTGTCTTTCCAGGCGGTCCCAAGTGCCTTGTTGGCGATGAAGATCTGAGTGCGGGCGCCTTTCAGCAGACCATGGTTGGAGTTCCAGTCCGCGATCGTGAACCCGAGCAGCTGGGCCGAGAGCCCTGAGGTCGCGCTCGCGGCGGTTGAGCTCTGGGACTGCATGTTTGAAACCAACGGTGCGAGCACGCCTTGGTTGGACGAGCTTTCTTTGCCCGTGAGATCGGTGATCGCTGTGGCGAGGGCAGGCAATTTCACGTTGGTGATGCTGTCCACTTCCACGACGTCCTGGACGGCGGGGAGCAAGAAGTCATACACGCGGTACCCGAAAATCTCCCCGATATCCGTGTTCACTTCGCCGACCGTGGTGTCACCGGAGATCGCCGTCCCGAGGCCTTGGAGCGCCGTGATGTCGGTCTGCATGTCAGTGACCAGGGTGGTGCCGTCGGAGCCGAGGTACGAGTCGCCCTGAACTCCCTTTATGGCTTTGTTGAGAGAATTAACTCGGTCCGTGACTAGTTTCTCCCCGTACGCCTGGGCTTGGCCCAATCCCGCCGAGCTTGTTGTGCTCGTCGTGGTCTGCATGGTGGTCGACGTCGTTGTCGTCTCACCCCCGTGGCCATGGCGACGAAGGTACCTGGAGGCTTCCTGCCAGTCCCTGCTCGCGGTCCCAAAAGCCCTGGCCATAACCCGGATCTCTGCGGTTCGCGCCACCGAGCAGGTTGTGGTTCGCGTTCCAATCTGCCGGGGTGTAGGACAGGAGCTCTGCCGAGAGACCTCCGGTTGCGCCCGTGATTATCCCCGACTGCGACTGCATGTTGGCGATGAGCGGTGCGAGGACACCCTGGTTGGAGGAGTTCTCCGCGCCTTGTAGCAATGAGATCGACGAGGCGAGCGCCGGCAACTTGACGTTTACGGCATTGTCGACCACGATCACGTCACCGGCGACCGGCAACATGAGGTAGTAAACACGGAACTCGTTGAAGATGAGCGCGATGCTGGCGTTGACCTCGCCCACCATGGTCTCGCCGGCGATGGTCGTCCCCAAGGTCTGAAGCCCGGTTATGTCGGCCTGCATGTCGGACACGAGCGTTGCCCCGTCCGAGCCCAGGGAATTATCGCCCTGCACCTTCTTTATGGCGAACTGTAAGGAGTTCAGGCGCTCCAATATGAGCGCCGCAGCATACCGCTTCGCCCGGTTCAAGTCCTTGAAATTGGCGGACGGGACTGTCACGGAGGGGAAAGCGGGCGGGGCTGTTACGGTGGTCGTGGTGGTTGAGGTGGGGTCGGAAAATGCGGGTGATGCGACGGCAGCTAGGGACGCAGCCGCAACTGCGAGGGCTATTGCGCCGCCTGTCGCAGTTTGCCAGCGCCGCCGGCTTTGAATGTGATTGGACATCTGCGCTCCTTGGTTGGTATTCGCTTCTTGTACTCATCTTCTCCCCGGCTTATGACCCGCTCTTGGGCGAGCTGTGATGGTCCTGTGATGGCTCAGCCTCCGGGGCAAGGCAAGTTTTTGGCGGCCAAGTGCGCCAGACTGGGGCCGATGCTCGAACGACCCGCCGCAGGGCTCATACCCGACGCCCCCGGTTCGTACCAGTTCCGCGACGCCGACGGGAGGGTCATCTATGTGGGCAAGGCGAGGTCGTTGCGCCAAAGGCTGTCCAACTACTTCCAGAGCCCCGGGAACTTGCTGCCCCGCACCGCTCAGATGGTCGCCTCGGCCCAAAGCGTCGAATGGATCCAGGTCCGTAACGACGTCGAGGCGCTCATGCTCGAGTACAGCCTCATCAAGCAGCACAAGCCGCGGTTCAATGTGCGCCTGCGTGACGACAAGAGCTACCCGTTCCTCGTCCTGACGATGGGGGACGAGTGGCCACGGGCGACGGTGCGGCGCGGGCGCCCGAGCGGCCGTTCCCAGAACCGCTACTTCGGGCCCTACGCCCACGCTTACGCCATCAGGGAGACCCTCGACCTGCTGCTGCGCACGTTCCCCGTGCGGAGCTGCAGCGACGGCAAGTTCGCCCGCCACCAACGCCTTGGCCGGCCGTGCCTGATGTACCACATCGAGCGCTGTGCCGGGCCGTGTGCCGGCCTTGTCGACCACGAGCAGTACTCGCGCCTGGTAGAAGACCTCGGGAGCTTTCTCGTCGGTGACACCTCACCTGTGGTCGACAAGCTGGGTGCCCAGATGCGCGAGGCTGCGACGAACCTCGAGTTCGAACTGGCAGCAAGGGTGCGGGACCGGATCGCATCTGTTCGCAAGGCCATCGAACGCCAGCAGATGGTTACCGAACGGGCCGAGGACCTGGACTGCTTTGCCCTTGCCGAGGACGAGCTGGAAGCAGCGGTCCAGGTGTTCTACGTGAGGCGCGGGCGAGTTGTCGGGCGCAAGGGCTTCATTGTCGACAAGGTCGAGGACCTGGAACCGCCGCAGTTGCTGGCCGACATCGTCGAGCAGCACTACGCCGACCCCGTCAACGGGATCCCTCCTCTCATCCTGGTCCCGGGCGATGTCGACGAGACCGACGTCCTCGAAGAGTGGCTCTCAGGCCTCCGGACAGCCGAGGACGGTGAAACCCGCCGGGCCGGCGCCGTCCCTCAGCTCAATGAAGAGGGAACGGAGCCGCTGGAGTGGTGGGCAGCGAGCGAGGAGCGCCGGCCAGAGCGCAGCGTCAACCCCAGGGCGACCGGGGCCAGCCGGGTACACCTCCATTTTCCCCAGCGGGGCGAGAAGAAGGCCCTCGTCGAAATGGTCGCCAAGAACGCGGCGGAGGAGCTGTTGCGCCACCGGCTCAAGCGTTCGTCGGACCATAATGCGAGGGCTCGTGCCCTCAACGCCTTGCAGGACGCGCTTGACCTGCCCGAGGCGCCGCTACGGATCGAGTGCTACGACATGAGCCACCTCCAGGGAACCGACTACGTAGGTTCGATGGTGGTCATGGAGGACGGCCTTCCCCGCCCTAGCGAGTACAAGCGGTTCAAGGTCCGCAACGTCCCTGGCAACGACGACTATGCCGCCATGGAAGAGGTCCTCACGAGGCGGCTCCAGGCGTACCTGGGAGAAAAGGAGCTGCCGTTGGCCGACCGGAAACGCCACTTTTCCTACCCGCCCCAGTTGCTCCTGGTGGACGGGGGTAAAGGGCAGCTCAACGTGGCCGTCCGGGTGCTGGAGGAGCTGGGCCTGGAAGACGAGATCCCGGTCGCTGCGCTGGCCAAACAGTTCGAGGAGGTCTATCTTCCGGGGCAGGCAGATCCGGTCCGCGTGCCCCGCGGCTCAGAGGCCCTCTACCTGCTACAACGGGTGCGGGACGAAGCGCACCGCTTTGCTGTTTCGTACCATCGCCAGCTCCGGGGCAGGCGCATGACGGTCTCCGTGCTCGACGGGGTACCCGGTCTGGGGCCGGCGAGGCGCAAGCGCCTTGTCGCCGAGCTGGGGAGCGTAAAAGCAGTCCGCCAGGCTTCCAAGGAGTCGCTCGAGGCCCTGCCCTGGCTGCCCAAGGCTGTCGCAGAGGCCCTGTGGGAGAAGATCCACGGCGCCAAGCACCTCGGGCCGGGCCGGAAGGCCGCCTCTTGAACGGGGGCTCCTACCAGGAGGGCTCCTACCAGGGGGGCTCTTTCCACGAGCCGGGCTCCCCGCTGCCCGCCGAGGCGGAACAGCTGTGGGAGGTCAATTCCGCCTGGTGGCAAGAATGCTTTACCGAAGGTGCCGACCCCGAGTACACCGAGCAGATAATCCCGCTAGTTCGGGAGCTGCTAGGGGAGCGGGCCCAGCGACGGTGCTCGACATCGGCTGCGGGGAGGGCCAGCTTTCGCGGGTCGCGGCGAGCCTTCCTGGCGTTCGACGCGTCGTAGGCATCGACCCCACCCGAGCGCAGCTGGAGACGGCCCTTCGACGCCAGCCGGGCGGAGCGGGCACGGAGGTCCAGTACGCCCGTGGCGCAGCGACGGCCCTTCCTTTTCCTCCCGCAAGCTTCGACGCGGCGTTCGCCTGTTTGGTGTTCGAGCACATCGAGGGGACCGCCGAGGCGCTCAGCGAGGTTGGCCGCGTGCTGCGGCCCGGCGGCACGTTCTTGTTGTTTTTGAACCACCCGCTCCTCCAGGCGCCCGGCAGCGGATGGGTCGACGACCACATTCTCGGGGAGCAGTACTGGCGAATCGGCGCTTACCTCCTCGAGCACCACGGCGTCGAGGAAGTCGACAAGAACATCTGGATCCCCTTTGTCCACCGGCCCTTATCGGTTTATGTCAACGCTTTGGTGGCCGCCGGGCTTTACCTGACGGCCATGATCGAGCCGGCGCCTCCTGGCGGTTTCCTGGACAGGGCGGAGGAGTACCGTGAGGCGTCTGCCTTCCCGCGCCTGCTAGTTCTAAGGGCCGAGAAACTGGTCCGTCCCTCGGCTCGGGCAGAATGAAGTAGTGGCACAGTTTGTCGTCGTCACCGGGCTTTCCGGTGCTGGGCGTTCGCAAGCCGGGGCGACCCTCGAGGACCTCGGGTGGTACGTCATGGACAACATCCCTACGGCGCTCATCACCAAGGTCGTCGACTTGGTCTCGGGCTCTGGCCCCGAGGCCCAGCGCGTGGCCCTGGTCGTCGGGCGCGACGCGGGCCAGTTGGGTGACCTCCAGGCGGCGATCGGCCAGCTCAGGGCTTCGGGTGAGGCCGTCAAGGTTCTTTTCCTCGATGCTTCGGACGAGGTCCTCGTACGGCGGTTCGAGGGGACCCGGCGGCGGCACCCGCTCGGGCAGGAGGGCGTCCTCGAGGCGATAGCCGACGAACGCCAGCGCCTCGAGGCGATCAAGGAAATGGCGGACGTGGTGGTCGACACGAGCGAGCTGAACGTCAACCAGTTGCGCGAGCGCCTGGCCGACCTGTTCGGGGGGGACGAGGCGACTGCCATGCAGGTCCTCGTGATGAGCTTCGGCTTCAAGCACGGGGTCCCAATCGACGTTGACAATGTGCTCGACGTGCGTTTCTTGCCCAACCCGTACTGGGTAGAGGAGATGCGGCCGCTGACCGGGCTCGACGAGCCAGTCCGGCGGTACGTGCTTGGCCAGCCCGAGGCCAAGGAGTTCCTCGAAAGGGCGGAGTACCTTCTCAAGTTCCTCGTACCCGCCTACGTCAAAGAGGGCAAGAGTTACCTGACGATCGCCATTGGTTGCACCGGCGGTCGGCACCGCAGCGTCGTCCTGGTCGAGGAGATCGCAGACCGCCTCCGCAAGATGGGTTACAACCCGAGCACGATCCACCGGGATGTCGAGCGTTGAGCGCCCCGCTCTGCCAGGGGCAGGGCGGCCCACACGTCGTGGCCCTCGGGGGCGGCCATGGGCTCGCTATCACCCTTTCGGCCGTCTCGCGCTACGCCGGCCGTGTCACAGCGATCGTCTCGGCCGCCGATGATGGGGGTTCGAGCGGTCGGCTGAGGGCCAATTGGCCGGGGCCGGCGCCAGGAGACGTGCGCCGTTGCCTGCTTGCGCTGGCCGGCGCCGGTCCCGGAGAACGAGCCTGGGCGAAGGCCCTCGACTTCAGGTTCCCTGGCGGTGACCTCGCTGGTCACTCGTTGGGGAACCTCGTCCTTGTGGGCCTGAGTGAGACGATGGGCGACTTCGTGGCGGCCACAGCCGAGGTCGGGCGCCTGCTCGGGCTAACGGCGACCGTCCTGCCGGCAGCTTCCGTGGGAGTCGACCTGTGCGCCGAAATAGACGGCGTGGACGGCCCCACCGAGCTCGTCGGCCAGGTAAAGGTTGCTCACACTCCGGCGCCGATCAGGCGGGTCTGGCTAGACCCCGACCGCCCGGCGGCCCCTCGCCAGGCGCTGGAAGCGATAGCGGGTGCGGACCAGGTGGTGCTCGGGCCGGGCTCGCTGTTCACCAGCGTGCTCGCCGTCTGCGCCGTCCCGGCCATCAGAGATGCGCTCAACGAGCGACAGGCCGGACCGTCGATGTCTGCAACCTCGCGCCCCAGGACGCCGAGACGAAAGGCTTCGACGCCGACGCTCACCTATCCGCGCTGATAGCGCACCGCGTGACGGTCGACACGGTTGTATGCGACCCGTCGACCGAGGTGGGCGCCCCAACGGCGCGTTCGACGAGGCCGGCAACGGCCGTCCCGAACGTCACAGGCGCGACAGTCGGCGCGGGCGTGACAGTCGTCACCGCCGCAGTGGCCAGCCCAAATGGCCACTCACACGACCCGGCCCGCCTGAGCGAAGTGCTGTCCGCTTTGGCCGTCACTGCGGGAAGGGTACGGTAAGCGGGTGGATGTACAGAGAGGTCACTATTTCCCGCTGGGCGCAACTCCTGTTGCCGAGGGGACCAATTTCGGGTCGCGTCGGACATTGCCGATGCGGTTGAGGTGTGCCTCTTCGACGAGGCCGGCAACGAACAACGGGTCGAGCTTCCTGAGCGTACAGCTCATGTCTGGCACGGCCTACTGCCAGGGACCGGCGTGGGCCAACACTACGGCCTCAGGGTGCACGGGCCATGGCCGGCTGAGGGGCTTCGCTGCAACCCCGCCAAGCTCCTGATAGACCCCTACGGAACGGCGGTCGATGGCAAGGTCAAATGGGGTGAAAAAGTGTTCGTGACCGGTTCGGGCTACCGGAGCGGCAAATACGGAGACTCTGCGCCCAACATGCCCAAGTGCGTCGTAACCGACAGAGGCTTCGACTGGGGTGACGACG
>CAWAYZ010000009.1:0-28059 GCA_963786345.1 uncultured Acidimicrobiaceae bacterium
CGATGAGCTCGGCATAGTCGGGCTTCAGGTCGCCGAGCACGACCGAGCGGTAGCCGTAGTAGTCCAGGCCCAGGCACATGCGGCAAACCAAAGTCGATTTACCGAGGCCGGGGCGGCCCAGCACCAGCACGCTCGGGTTGGCGATGAGGCCTCCGCGGCTGAACCAGTTGATCGGGTCGGAGCACACCGTGGCCCGGCTGAAGAGGTGGCGGCCGAGCGGTACGCCGACCAGCGGCACCCCCGAACCCACGATCCAGGGCCACAGCCCACAAACCTGCACCGTCGTCGCCCGGAACTCGGGCGGGGCTTCCAGGAGCGAAGTCTTGCCCCCGCCGGCACCGGGCCACCCTCTGGCACCGGGCCCTCGCTCGGGGCGCCGTTCGGCGGGACGCTTGGGCGGGCGAGGCGCGCTCGATTGGGCTGGAGCCTGCCGGGAGCGGCTCACATGGCCTCCCGCAGGGCCTGGGGGACGCGCAGGTGGGCGGAGCTGACCAGCCCGAGCGGCAGCCCCACGGCAAAGGTGCCGGCCTGGCACCCATAGGCCCGGCGCAGCCGGATGCGTGACGTGGTCCCCAGGGTGTCGACGACGCTGGCGGCCATGGGCACCTGTTCGGGGCTCATCACCGTGGCCGTCACCACCATGGCGAAGCGGACCACGCCGGCGCCGACGGCCTCCTCCTCGGCCGATTTCTCGGCGGCCTGGACGCTGAGGGCGTCGCGGGCACGGCCGATGCGCCGGCCGCTGGCGGCAAAGGCCGCGTCACGGCGGTCGGCCTCGACCACGCGAACGGCGGCGCCGGTGTCGTAAGGCCTATACAGCAGTGCGACGCGCTTGCGGGCGATGTCGGGGTGGGGGGCCAGGAGCCCTGAAAGCACGCTGGAGAACACGTGGCCCCGGGGGGCCTCGGACATCATCCAGGAAACCGACACGGCTCCGTCGTGGCGGTAGTGGTCCCAGGCCTCCTGGGCCGCGCTCGGCCCGGCGTCGGGCCACTCGACCCCGGCGTGCGCCGGGCCCACGTCTTCCACTGCGGCGGCCAGGCTCGGTTCGTAAGCCACCCGCACGGCGGCGGCGATCTCGTCGGTGGTCAACGGCCGCGACGGGCCCGCCCCGGTGGCCGCCAAGCTCGCCGTGAGGCTGGGGAGGCGGTGACCGATGTCGAGCGCCATTTCATTTACGCTGCGCTTCTTGCCCGTCTGGGTGCGACTGGCCATGCTCCAGGTGAGCGCCACCCGGCACGTGATGGCGGCCGACCCTGCCGGGTAGGAGCCGATGACCTGTTCCATCACCGTTTTCGACAGCGCCGTGGCCTCCGAACTGCGGTGCCCGAGGACCTCGTGGCGCAGCCGGGTGCCCGGGTCAGGGGCAGCGTCGACTATCACGCTCGCCCCCATCAGGCCCGGCTCGTTGCCCAACGCCGCCAGCCACGCCCCCCAGTGCGCCACCCAGTTGTCGACCTGGTCGGTGTCCACCAGCGCGGCGCCGTCAGGGGCTGTCGTCAGCACGACGCTCACTTGGGAAACCCACGGGTGACAGAGCAGCGCGAAGGGCCGGCCGTAGGCATCACGGGCCTCGGTGGCGGTCATCGACGCCATGACCCCAGGCAGGCCGCAGCGGCCTTTGGGCACCCGGGCCAGCGGGCCGGAGCGGTAGAGGTGCTGGCCGCCAGCACGCCCCCGGCCCAGGCGATCCGGGCCGTCGCCCGCTGGAAGAGGTTGCGGTTATGACGGTCCCGCACCATCAACGGCCCTATGGCCGCCACGGTGAGCACCGCGGCGCCCAGCGAGACCACGAGCGAGAACATCAGGCCGAGCACGACGAAAATCAGGCCCACGAAGAGCACGATCGTGCCCGCCAGACCGAGGTTGGCGATACCCACGGACTGGACGCGTCGCCAGTTCCCGTAGGTCCGCGGTGCCGCCGAGCCCGACAACGCTGCTTCTGTCACTTCGCTCCTCCTTCGTCTGTGCCGACAAGATCGGTCTTGGAAAACGCGTCCGTCCCTAATGGCGCAGTCACTGCGACGTGACTGCTCCCGCCAAAACCGCTCCGCCCGAGCCTCCCGGCGCTTCACCTCCAGGGCCACCAGCGGCGCTCGAGGGTGGTGGCGGTGGTGGCGTCGGGCCGGCGCCGCCCGCCGCTCCCCCACCGTCGCCCGGGCCAGACAGGGCCGAGCCCCCCAGGGACGAGGCCGAGCTAAGAGCGCCACCCGCCACCACCGGTGTGGCGGCGCCCCCGGTGGCGACGATGGCCACCGCCCCTACCGCGGCACCGATTGCGGCCGTGGCGGCCTGAGCGGTCGACACGTTGCCTACCGCCGAGACCATCGGTACGACAAAACGCATGAGCGCCGGCAGGGTGAGGGTGGCCAGCATCAAAAGGACGAGGCCGATTATCACGCCCATTACGCTGTCCGAGCTCACGTAGGCCTCTATGGCGGCGGCATAGACGATGGCCGCCACCGGCTTGAACAACAAGAACGCCAGGATCCAGGCCACGTTCTTCTTGAACCACTGGTGACCGGTCGGCGTCATGCTGGCCGCCGCCGACAGGGGCCACAGGCCAGCGAGGACGACCAATAAGGCCGAGCGCACGATCAGCAGCGCCAGCTGGACGATAAAGCCGAGTATGGCGAACGACGACAGGATGATCACCAGGGACGAGGACGCAATGACCTGGGTGCTGAGGGTGCCCATGGTCATGATGGTGCCCGTACCGGCCTGGCCAAGGATCCATGTCGAAAAGGCGTCGCCGGCCTGGGATAAAAGGGTGATCCCGGCCACCCCGCAGCCGGAGACCACGACCAGGCGCCCTATGCCCGCCAGGGCATCTTTCATGGGGTCGGCGCGCTGCGTCCAGATCATCCTTGCTGCCGCCATCATGAGGGCGAAGACACCGACCACGGCGACGAGGTACTGAGTCGCCTGTTGCAAAAAGACAATCGTGTTGCTCGACGCGGAAAGATCCGGTGTTGGCATGGAGATCCACCCGGCCATCAGGGTTTGCAACATCGATGCTTCGGCATTGGCGAAGTCATTGGCCCAACCGGTGATAATGCTGTTGGCTGCGGCGCTAACAGCGCTGCCAGCTAAGCATGCTGCCGGGCTGACAGCGCATTCCAAGACACCCACTAGACACCTCCCCACATGACATAGCCGACTGTAGAAGTCACGGGCTGAACCGATGGGGTGACCTGACCATTGGGCTGCAGAACGAGCTTCCAGTCACCGCTCGACCAGTCGACAGTGTTCGTCTCCAGCCCCATGGCCCCAGAGTCGGACCGAGTAATTATTTCGACCACAGCGACCCTAGAGGAGTAAGTCACGAACAAATACGCCGCAATCTCCGCATACGTTCCAGGCGGTGTGGGCGGGCTAGGGGCCTTAGATCCGACGTCGCCAATCTTATAAACACGTTACGTCCGGGTCCTGGCATGATTTGCGTGTCGGCGATTTGTCGCCAGTTGCTAGATATTCCGAGCCGGTACTGAATTTGCACGGCGGCCAACAGCGCTCCTGTCGGCGTATGGGCATAGCACCGGGCCACGTTTCCTTGGACAATCTGAGGGCCGGCGGCTTTGGAGAACGGAAGGGCGACGCTTTGCCACAGCTGCCAAGTCACGCCCGCCGGAGCCACGGCGGGGACCTGCTGGTCGGCGCCGGGAAGGTGGCATCGGTCAGTCCGCACTGCCGGCGAAGTCGTCGGTGCGTGCGAAGTGACAGTTGAACTGGTCGCCGGCGAGGTTGTAGTCGAGGGGTGGCTCGATCCCCCACCGGGCCCCGATGCCGAGCCGTGGCCGGACCTGCCCCCGACCACCAACCACGCCCCGAGGACGACGACAATTACGAGGAAGCCCGCCGCGAGCAGGAACGGCGGCCTCGCCCACCATGGTGACTGGCCTTCGTTGTTGTCCCCTGTCGCCATGGCTAGCGGCTAGGTGAGGGCGCCGATGATGCCCGAAGCGGCGGCGGTGAGAATGGCCCCGCCGAGCACATAGAACAGGCTGGCCATAGCCTGGCCCCCTTCGCCGCGATGGTGCTGCAAGATCATCTTGACGGCTACGAACATGACACCGGCAACGGCGATGGCAAAAACGATCCACGCGGCCCACTGAAAGATCGTGGTCACGTTGGCGGCGACGCCGGGCGGCGCCACTCCCGCACCACCGTCAGGCGGCGCGTCGGCAAACGCGGGCGCCACAAAGGCCGTCGTGCCAACCGCAGTAAGGGCAGTGAGAGCGCCAACCTTGGCGCTGAGGGCCCGAGCCCTGGTGCTAGCGGCCCGAGCCTTGGCAGCTGGAAAGCCAGCAGCGTTCATAGTTGTTCCTCCTTGTCGTTGTTCTGATGGGCCCCGGCCGAGTGCAGACCGGTCCTGAGGTCGACGATCGACCCCGAGGTCAAGGAGCGCAGGGCCTCGGCCATGCGCCCGACTTCTTTGGGCGTGTTCCGCGCGCTGGGAGGGTCGCCCTGGCGCCAGGCCTCGACCCACGGCACGTCCCATACGTGTGGGTAAGCGCCGCTGACGAGGTGGCGCAGCTCGGCAAGAGGCTTGGGCAGGCGCCCGGGGGCATCGGCAACGAGGGCCAGGCCCATCACGGTCGCAGCAACGCCCAGCACGGACATCCCCTCTTCGGCGGCCCGGGCGGCGATCTCCTGCGCACGCACAAGGCCTTGAGCGCTCGTTCGGGCCACCACGACTACCGCTAGCGGCCCGGCGCACTGCGGACCGGGCCGCAGCGTCGAGGCGTCCACTCCCCCACCGGCGGCCGCCGCCAGCGTGGTAACCCCGGAGCCGCCGTGAGCGCCGAGCCAGCACCACGCACCCAGGTCCCCCGTCGCCCGGTCCTGGCTGGCCGGTTCCCGGGACTCGTTGTCATTCGTCTCACCCTCACCGGTCTCGGCTTTAGGAGAGCCGGCGGCAAGCCCCCACGTCGTGCTGGTCAAGTTGTCCGCCTCCCGGCCCGCTCCGCTCGGCTTTGGCCCGGTCTAAGGCCCAGGGGGGACGACCTGGTCCGCTCCGAGAACTTGGCCTTGCGCCAGCCCCGGTGGCAGCCGCCAAGCACTTCGCGCGGCGCCTTCGCCCCTCCCGTACCCATAGCCGTGGAGCATACAGAGTTACTAACGTCAGGTGATGGATTTCCGGTGAGGCCTTGCCCTGACGCCCGTCATTGGCCAAAGCTTGCAGCCGAGCCGGCCCAAGCCCGCGGACGTATGAGACGGCGCCACCGGCTCGCCCTCAAACGGCCCGAGCCTCAGTTGAGCGGAAAGGTCCTCAGGGCCACATCCGGGCCACCGCGCCCGTAGCTACGTCGGCCATGTGGGCGATGGCCTGGCGGCTTTCAGGCGTCAGCCCGGCGGCGCGCAGGCCGATCGTCTCGACCCCGGCGTCTCGCATCGCGACCAACAGCGCCAATTGGGCGTCGACCCTGCGGGCGATCTCCTCGTCGAAAAAATAGGTCGGCGGGACCCCGAAAAACCCAGCAAGTGCCTCGATATGGTGCTTGCTCGGGTTGTCCCGCAGCCCCTTTCGCAGCATCCAGATGTAGTTGGCCGAGATCGGCTCGTCACCGCTTCGCGTTATGGCTGCGGCCACAACTTCGAAGCTAAAGGGGCGCCGCCCCCGAGGGTGCACGGTGCGGAAGAGGTGGTCGAGCTTCTCGGCGAAGCTCCGCTCGGCGGTAGCGCTCAGCCCCAGTGCCCCTGGCGCCACGGCGACGGTCTCACTCATCCGCGGTTCCCTCCGGGGCTATCGGCGGCACGGCTCTTTTGCTAGGCCTCTCGATCCTCAGCATAGTGTGACCAACGTCACAGCGTGACCAATGTCACTGCCGTGGTGATCTGCGCCCTGGCCAGTCAACGTCCCGGTCGGAACTGAATCATCAACTGACGTGTGAGGGTCAGGTAAGGTCAGCGGGTGTGGGTGGCCTACCGCGCTCAGTTACGTCGCAGCGCTCGCGAAGCGCGCCGGCGCCCGGGCTGGCCTGAGAGGTGGCGGCGCCCGTTGTCCTCGGAGGGCTCCTGTCGGGCGCCATTGCCGGGGTGACGGCATTCGCCGTTGTGCTCGGCAGCGGGGGCAATGCCCCGGCCGGGCCCGGCCTCAGCCTGACGCCTCCGCCGTACCCGACCAGGCCTACGTCACCTGGCTCGACCAGGCCGGCGCGCTGTGCCCGCAGGTGAGCGCGGCGCTGCTGGCGGCCCAGATCGACCAGGAGTCGGGCTGGGACCCGACCGCGGTCAGCTCGGCGGGGGCCGAAGGTATCAGCCAGTTCATGCCCGGCACGTGGCCGTCATGGGACCAGCCACCGGCGGTGCCCGGCCCCGACACCCCCTTCGTACCGGCCGACGCCATCATGGCCCAGGGCCGTTACGACTGCGCCCTGGCCCAGGCGGTGGCCGGCGTCGCGTCGGACAACGACGACGACATCACCTCGCTCATGCTGGCGGCGTACAACGCCGGGCCGGCGGCCGTGATCGCCGCCGACGGCATACCCGACATCCCCCAGACCGAGGCGTACGTCTCCGCCGTCCTGGCCGACCTGTCCATCTACGCCGAGCAGCTCTCCAACCCCGCCGGCTCGGGCTTCGCCCAGGCCGAGATCACCGCCGCTGAAGGCTGGCTCGGTACGCCGTACGCGTGGGGCGGGGGCAATTACTCGGGGCCGTCTTTGGGCATCGGGACCGGGGCGCAGACGGTCGGCTTCGACTGCTCGGGGCTGGTCATGTACGCCGTCTACCAGGCGTCGGGCGGTTCGGTCGCCCTCCCCCACTCCTCCGAGCTCCAAGCCACCATGGGCCAGGCCGTCGCCGCCGGCACGGGCGCCCAGGTCCTGGCGGGGGGCATGCTACAGCCGGGAGATGTCATCGCCTTCGCCCTGGACGGCCCGGGCGACTACGACCACATCGGGATCTACATCGGCAACGGCGACATGATCGACGCGCCCGACACGGGCGCTTTCGTGCGGGTGGACAACCTCGCCACCAGCTTACTGGACGGCGGTGCCCTGGGAAGTGAGGTCTTTCGGTTGACCGCTTGGCGAGCCTTCGTCCTGGGAGCAGTTGTCGCTGGTTGCCTGGTGGCGGGCTGCGGTACCCCGCACCCGTCCGCCTCGCGGCTCCGCCCAACTAATGAGCCGTCGCCGACCACCACCACCAGGGCTCTGGCCACGGCCACGCCTTCGACCACAGCCATGGGGCCAACGACAACCACGACCGGGGAACAGCAGTCGTCGACGAGCTCGACCGGCTCGGCGAGCGTCCTCGGTCCGTCATCGCCCACGTCCCTCGTCCTCAACACCCAGCCGCCACTGTCGCCAACGGCTGCCCCCAAAGTGGCGCCGGGCGTGAACATGGGCAACCCCGTCTCAGTCGCTCGGGCGGCGCTTAAGGCCCTTTGGACCGTGAACACCGCTGTCGACCAGAGCCCTTACGCCGCCGAGCTGAGAGCGACGGCGTACATGACCCCGGCCTATGCCGCTGAGATCCGGGGTACTCCCCCGGTAGCGGCGCCCGGCGCCCAGTGGGACAGCTGGGCACGGCACCACGCGGTCACCACCGTCTCGCTGCTAACCGAGCACGACTCGGGCGCTCCCCTGTCGAGCTCCACCGTCGATTATTTACAGTACGGAGTGACCATTACGCCTCACGGGGCCGCAGGCTGGGCCGGCACACCGAACATTTTGACTGAGTTCATCGTGCTGACCCGGAAGGGATCCGGAGCGCCTTGGCTCATCTCGGCGATCAACACCAGCGGCTGACCTTTAGCCCCGCGAAACGCTAACGCAGCGTGGCGTTTTCCGAGGGCTCAAGGGGACCGTCGCCACGTCTCGCGCCAACCGCTGAACAACCTTGGCAGCGCGATCTGTGCGACATTATGTACCGTTAAAGGACCGAGGTCCTAGTCACAACGCGTGGAAACGGGTGCGTTAGAAGCGTCGTTCTTGCGGTCGTCGGCCGCGGGCGCCGGTGTTCGGCAGGGTGGTTCTGCGTGACTCTCACCGGTAGTCGGGGATCACCAGTACAAGGCCGGGTACATCCGCACTTCGTCACTCGCAGAGCCATCATCGGCCAATGGATGATCTCGACTTTCCCTCGTGGTGCCATCGCCGTTGATGGAACCTTCCAACACCACCTATGCCAGCCAGCTCACTCTGGCGCTACGGGAGTTACCGCTCTATGCGATATCGGATGTGAGTGGCCTCAGAGGTGTCGATGACTCGAGTGACCTCCAACTCGACCCTCCCCGGCAACACTTCAAATAGTCGGCGCCCACCGCCGAACAGCAACGGGATCTGGTGGATCTGCAACTCGTCGAGGACACCTGCCGCGAGCGCTGCCTGCGCCGTATAGGCCCCATGGACCAGGACGCTGCGCTCACCTGCTGCCGCCTTCGCCTGTGCCATCGCGCTGGCGATCCCATCCGTCACATAGGTCACCAATGGATACTTGCCGATCGAAGGACCGGGCGGCCGGTGGCTGGGCACGAAGATCGGGACGCCGTCGTGGTGGTCACCGCCCCAATAGTCGACTTGTTCCACGGTATTGCGACCGGATAGGACCGCACCGGTCTCTTTGATCTCGTCTAGAAATTGACTACCAACTCCCGACGCATCAACGGTCTCCGCTGTCGGCGCAGCGTCCGAAGCAAACCCATACCACTCGTGGAGCCGCATGAAGTCGTCGCCGCCGGGGTTGCCCGGTGCGTCGTTGGGACCAGCGATGTACCCGTCCAGCGACATGGACATGTAAAGCACCGATCTAGACATATCGGAGACCTTTCCCTGCGAACTCTTCGTCTCATCACCTGGAGACGACACGTTTGTGACATAAATCATCCGTGCGGCTATCAGGCCCGGCTGTAATGAAGGCCGATCGCGCCGTCTTCGAGGATGGTGGCCTGGGTCAGGCTCCAGGCCGAGTTCGGCAGTCCCTCGGTGAAAAGGCGCAGTCCGCCGCCGAGGAACACAGGAACCACGACGAAACGAAGATCGTCGATCAGTCCGGCTTGCAGCAGCGCCTGAATGATGCTCGCACTATTGATCACGAGGATGTCCCGGCCGGGAGCCTCCCGCAAAGCCTTGACATCTGCTTCCAGGTCGCTGGCGATCCGCGAGTTCTCCCATCCCGTCTCGTGAAGGGTGCGCGAAATCACCACCTTTTCCACAGTGTTCAAGAACACGCCCAAGTCGCGGGTGCGCGGATCGGTACCGGGGTCAGCGGTGATTCCCGGCCAGACCGAATAGAAACCCTCATAGTTGGTGCGGCCCACCACGACCGTCGAAGCGCCACGCCAGATCCCTTCGAAGTGGGCCGCCGAGGATGCCCGCCGAACATGCTCATGCAGCCATATATCCTCCGCGGGGCCTCCCGGCCCGCTGGTGTAGCCGTCTATCGAGGTCGTGAACCACGCGACGACCCGGCGCTGTTGTTTAGACATCTAACCTCTCCTTTGTCAGTTCTTTAGTGCAGGTACAAGTGCAAGTGCGAGAGCTGCGGTTGAGATCCCCCATTAGCCACGTGCTGCCGGTTCGGCCGGCTGTCGAGTATCGACGCCGCGGCCATGGACCGGATGACCAGCGGGTACGTGGACCTCCAGCGAGCGAGTGCGAGCAACGTAGAGTCGGAGGCCGCACTCGTGCAGTTCTTCGGGCGTGAAACGCCTTGCACCCGCGGTCGACCTGAAGGCCTCCGCCCAGACGCTGTCATATTGTTCGTCTGCAACCGCTCTCGCGGACCGCGCCGATATAGACCCCCTCACCTTCGCCAACCGGAGCCGTCGAGTCAAAGATCACGATCTCGACCTGCGACCACTCGGTGATGTTGCGGGAGTGCTGAGCGTCAGGGGAGGAGACCCAGTAGAAATCCGAATACCTGGCGCAGGTGTAGTACACGGGCGAGAGGCGTAGCCGTCCAGCGTTGTCGCGCGTGGCCAACGTCATGTAGTGGTTGGCGTCGATGACCTGGCGAGCCATGGCATCGAGATCCGGATGACTGCTCATCGAGCGGACCGATCGGACGTAGTCGAGGTTGAAGTCGTGTTCCCAGGTGGTGCCCGCCGTCCAAGGACTTCGACCACTGTCCCCGGATGACTTGCCCGTCGGGGTCGATCTCGGCTGAAAAGCGCTGGGTGAACTCCGGCGACTCACGCCAGATCTCCCAGTGCGTCCCTTCGAGGGTCATGCGGTAGATGCGCGAGACTCCTCGGTCGTCGGCGTAGAGGACGAGATAGTCGGGTTCGCCCTCGTCGCGACCGATGATCCAGGCAGCTGCGGGGGGATGTGCCGCGTCGCCCTGACGGATCACCAGTGCCGAGCCGTCCTCGATCCAGTCGATCTTGGCTGATCCAACGACGCGAGATTCCGGCCCCGGCAGAAAGGCAGCGTTGTACAGATCCATCTGCCAGTCACCGACCAGACGGGCCGCGTCAGCGAGTGCCGGGTTGGTGTTCATGTGCTTTCCTCCAATATCAACTGTCATGGTTACTCTTCTCGGATTGGATCGTTTTGGTCTTTGGTGAGCTCAGACCCGCAGCTTCATGATTGGGTCAATCAGGTCCGCTCGACGTGTGTAGGCGATGACAGCGGCTGCAGCCAAGAAAAGAAGGGGAAGTGCAGGAGAGGTGTGGAGCACGGCCACGTTCGTGATCGTTGCGCCCACCAGTAGTGCCGCCGCTGCGCTGGCCGCAAGGCCTGTCAGTCTCGGGATAAGAAGTCCGATGGCGCCCAGCACTTCCATGGTGCCAACGAAGTAGCGCAGCCACTGTCCGGCACCGATGGTGGCAAACATGTGCACCATCTGGTGTGAGCCGGCCAGCTTCTGCAGACCGGCCGCCCCAAGCCCAAAGGCGAGGCCGATTCGAAGTGCCACGAGGCCGTACCGGGTGATCCGATTCGATTGCGCTGCGAGCTGTGGGCTCTCCGAAGTGCCGACGTAGTGGGTGGTGGTGGTCATCGTCTCCTCCTTAAAGGGTTCAGGGCTTCGTTGCCCTCTAGTAAGACGCAGACCGCCAAGAAAAGGAATCGCGGATTTTCAACGATCGGCACGCCGGGACGCTCTGTCCACATATGGCCGCTACCGAGCGAGGCCAGACACGACGACGGAGTGCTCGTGCCGAGACCCCCTTCATGTGTTCGGTCGGCGGCTGACCGCGACGAGGACGGCCGTCCCGGTTCCGACGTTCCGAAGCAATCGTGCCTCAAGTCCGTTCAGACAGAAGACCCCTCCCTGCCTGAACGTGATCCGGCGGCCAGCGAGGCATTCGATCTCGACCTCGCCCTCTTCGAGGACGACCAGTGCGTCATGCCAGTCGTTTGATCTATAGGCCACGGCGTCACCTTCGAGGAGTATCACAACCCGCCGCCGGACGCCTCCGGGCAGCCGAGCCCGAAGCAAGGAGAGCTGCTCTCCTTTGGGATCGTTCACAAAGCGGCGGGCAGAGCGAACGACGGGAAGAGGCTCGCCTCGAAGTCGATGATCTCGGCGATCTGTCCATCGACGAAGCGGAGAACTTCCAGCACCAGTGGTCGGAACATGGTGTCCCCCGGACGCCGCACGTAGATCGCCACCGCTGGTTGCATGTTGGCCCGGGCCGCCATGAAGCGGTACTCACCGACCGTGGCGTGCTTCCGGCTGCCCGCCACGAACGTGTCGCGGCCCTCGCACCACAGACTCGTCGGCGGAAAGGCGACCCGTACGTCCTCGCGCAGCATTCCCGCCAAAGCGACCGTGTCGCCCTGCTCGTGGGCCAACATGTAGCGCTCAAGGAGCGCTTGCTCCTCGGCGTTCGGTGGAGTCGGTGATCCCCAGTCTGCTCGTCGTTGAGGAAGGCGCTCCCTCATCGTCGCACGGGACCTCTGCAGCGCACTCTTGACGGCCGCAACACTGGTCCCTAACACCTCGGCCGTGTCGTTGGCCGTCCAACCAATGACGTCACGCAGAATGAGGACTGCTCGCTGAATGGGCGGCAGGTGCTGGATGGCAGCAAGGAAGGCCAGCTCGATCGTCTCCTTGGCGACGACCGAAGTCACTGGATCATCGCCACTCGTTGCGACGGGCTCCAACAGGAAGTCGGGGTACGGCTCGATCGAGGCCACGAGCGTGGGGGCGGGCAGGTCACCGGCCAAGTCGGTGGCGGGCGCGACGTCATAGGGCAGGACTCGCCGAGGTCGTTTTCGGACTACATCGAGGCACGCATTGGTCGCGATGCGATACAGCCAGGCCCGAAGAGTCGAACGACCCTCGAAGGACTCACGGTTGCGCCAAGCCCGCAAGAAGGTCTCCTGGACCATGTCTTCGGACTCGGACAATGACCCCAACATGCGATAGCAGTGAACCTGCAGCTCTCGGCGATGTCGCTCGACCAGGTGCCCGAAGACGTCCTCGGTCCCCCAGTCGAACCGTCTGTACGACGTCGGGCCCCTCTGGCCCACCGACCGGTGGCTCTCGATCGCTCATTTCCGCTGCTCCCTACGCTGCCTCACCGGCATGACGAATGTATGACGGTTCGAGAGCCCAAAGGGAATCTGCCGGTAGACCTGTGTCCGCCTCGACGACGTCGTGGGACTTCTAGAGCACCCCTGGTTGCGGCTGGAGCAGCGACGGATGGTGTCCCATCGGGATAGGGGACGGCGTGCGCGGACTCCCCATGGTTGGTCCTTCGGTGCACTGAGCATGACGACACCCTGTCGCTGGGCTCGCTCGAAGCGGACGTCAACGTCGTCCACAATGAAGGTGACGGCATGGTCAACAGCGGCCACGACGGCCCAGTCGCCTCCTCGACATGCGGGTGCTCGATCGCGCCTAGGGCGAGAAGCGAGTCCCGCACCTTGTGCGGATTTGCGAAATCTCGTGGGGTCTTCGGCCCTCAGCAGCCCCTCCACGAGGGTCACTCGCCCGACGCCAGCCGGCGGTTATCGGGCGTTCCCTACCGTCCTCGGAGAAGGCTACGGTCTACCTCCTTGAATCGCCGGTTGGCGGACGCCCAGAATGACGACGGCGGTTGGGTCACCAAGCGCTCCGAATCGGCGATCACGAACACCCCGCTGACTGGGCTCTCGTTGAAGCGTCGATGCAGAATATTCCGACTGGGAAATTGCGAAGTAGTGCCCCTGGCCTCTCCGGCTCGTCAACTTCGAGCTCGGCCACACCGACCTGCGTGCCGAAGAAGCAAGGCACTCCGATGGCGATGAGGCGCGTACCAACTCCGACAGGCATAGTGACCTCGTGCCGGTGGCCTTGCCACCGTCCGTAGTCCGGTAGAGGTGTGCCGAGCCCGAGGAGAGCGTCCGATTTGCGCCCAGCCGTCGTACTGACAGCGATCGGAGCCTGCCCTTTCCGATCTCCGGGATGGTTGCGAGGGCGACCACGTATGACAGATTTCACACGGCAAAAACATTCGGAGGCCTTGGTGAGCGCGCTATCGTGCGAACAGTTATACTGGTCTATCTCCCAAGAGAATGTCAGATAAGATCCTCGTTACTAATAGCTAAGTTTATACAAGCCGCACACGAGTAGCTGTTGAGGTCCTATGTGCGAACGTTAGCCTTCGGAGCAACGCCGCGGGCTTATGAATACCTTTTATCCGGGGCTTTATGGGCCGAGCGCCATGGGGAAATACCAAGAGTGTTGCAGCATGACTGCCCCAAAACGCGTGAGTCGGCACGATCGTAACTGTTGAGGTGGGAACAATGCCACGCCATCTCTTAGATCCCAAAAACAAACTAGTGCGACGTTCCGCCTGGAGCCTAAGGCGATCGATATCACGGCCTCAGATAACCGCTGGAGTTGAGTGCCAACAGGCGCACATATTGTGCAACGAGGCCGCGGCGCGGCGTCAACTCTTGCCGGTCCCTACCGTGCCTGCCTCAACGGTGTGGGGCCCCGGTCCGCAGCCTCTGAGTCACTGGCTCGGGAGGTACTCCCATGACAACGACAGCACCCACCGCAGGCCCGACATAGCAAAGCGCACGGCCAACCGAGGACACGTCTGCGTGCCTTGCCAAAGAGATTGCGATGGCTCTCCTACTGCTGGGTGGGTGGCCTGATCATGGCGGCGTGCGCTTGGAGCTGAAGCCGCAGGCTCTCGTTGATCGTCTTCAGCTCTTCCTGGGCGAGTTCGAGTTGCTTGGACAGAAGTTCGATCTCGCGATCCTTGGCTTGCTGGACAATCTCCAGTTTCTCTCGCGCAGCGTCGCGTTCGCCGATCAGTCGCCGGTTGTGCTCGACCACCGCTTCCCGGCGGGCGATGTAAAGCTCCTCGTCGCCAGATCCGGTCTCGCTAGCCACGTTCGAGACGCTCTCACGGGTAGGTATTGTGCCTACCGATACGGCGAGCGTCGGGCTGAGGAGCGGAAGCGGCCAACGCCCAGACGGAAGTTGCGCAGCCGCTATCTCTGGGTAGTGCGCATCGGCATGGTCAGCGTCAACCAGCCACAGCCCCGCAGTGTTGGCCGCGTCTCGTTGAGCCCAGCCACGCATCGACGCACCGCGTTGGATCCGGTCCTTGACCGACTGGACCGAATGTCCCAATGCCCTTGCGACTGCGTCGGCCCGGTACACCCGTTGTGGTTGTAGGTCACCCGGGTCCGGCACGCTGTCAATTCTATGCGTGCGGGCTGCAATATTGGGTCATCATACCCCAACTCCGCAAAGGACTTCTCGTGAGAACACGCGTTTGACCTATGCCTTTCGGTTGAGGTCCGACGAATAGCCCAACTCCGCAATGATCCGCGCCCCTGTTCACCAAGAGGGCTAAAACTACAAGGAAGTAATTCAGGAGGTGCCCAGATACGAAGGAAGGGGCCTTGAGCGGCCCCTTCCTCTACAACATTCCCAGTCCATCTACCGGTTGGCACCGGAGGCAGGCTGATGTCCTAGACAAGCGTCAGCTTACTTGCCCACTGGTTTCTGCTGGTGGATGGTGTTTGTTTTGCCGTCCCGGAGGTTCCAGTTGGCCAATGTCCCCCGCCCCCTAGCCCAGTGCTCGGTAGTACCAGGCTTTGGCGCGCTTCAAGTGCAGGAGGAGTTCAGGGGCTCTGAAGGTGCTGGCGGCGTCCTGTCCCAGGCGAAGCTGACACTGCGTCTCGGCCGCACCGCCGCTCACGATGACCCAACTTCGCAACGGTCGCCAGTCAGGGTGCCCGGGTACACCCGACTGCTACAAGCAATCTCGGGCCGATGCCGGAGGCTCAAGTGAGGCCTTGGACCCCTGCTCAGCGTCACATGGCGGCAGACCTCGTCGCGATAGGCACCGAGCACGGACAGCGACGGGCCGACGGCCGCGTCGTCGTACCACTACCCCTGGCAGAGGTCTCCGCTCGCACCGGGCGCGGCCGCAACTGCGGGACCGTCTATGCCCATGCCAGGGCTCTCCGCCCGGCGGTGGGCCCCAATCCGGGCAGCTCAGGACTGGTCTTGGACCTCGACGCCCTTTCGCTTATCGCTGGCGAGGAGCTCCTTCCCGGTGCACCCAAACAACCGCGCGTCTCACCTCGGCCCAGCCCTCGGTTGCACGTCGCCCCCGAGGTTGCCGGGCAGACGCCCCCCTCCCCCGCCGTGCCCATCGGCGAGGTGCTCGGCCTGTTGAGAGACATCGTTGCCCTGGTCTCGCGGCTGGTCTCGGGGGAACCAGACGTGGGAGCCAAAGAGGCACTCTCGGGGTTCCAAGCGGAGCTCGAACGGCTGGCGGGCGTGGCGGATGTGGGCACACAAACGTCGCGGAGCAACCGCGATCTCGCCGACGATGTCGCGGACAGTCCGCGACGGTCTTTAAAGGAGGGAGGGAGTTTTGTTAAAGAAGTACCTGGTCAAACTCTCCCTACCTCCCTATTGCCAGTCCGCGAAAGTCCGCGACCTCCGCGACGTACGGGCTTCGCGGGCCCCGCGGACGGGCCTTGTACTACTTCATCTCGTACCGACCAAGAACTCGGCCAGCTCCTGCGGCCTTTGGCCGAGCTAGCGGCGCGCACAGCCTTGGTCGGCCTAACTGACCGCGACGGCGCCCGCCAGGCGCTGGCCCCCTACAGCGATGCCCAGGTCCGCTTCGCCGTCCGCCAGGTCCTGGCCATGGCCAAAGCCGGGACCGTGAAGAGCCCGATCGGCTGGCTGGTGACCAAGGCCCGCCAGGGCGACGAGGCCTTCTTCCCCCCGGTACCTTCCCTCGGGCCCGCTCCCCCGCCGCCGGCGCCAATGCTGGACCAGGACGCCCCTGACGCCGACGCCGAGGCTGCCGTCGATGCCTTGGAAGCCGCTCCCGTTGCCCCCGACGGAGAACTGGCCCGGATCGATGCCCTGATCCGCCGGGCCACGCCGCCAAGCGTTGCCGCAAGAGATGTTCGCGGAGCCGTCCTGGCTGCACGCCACCCGGGTGCTGTACTGGCGGGCCCAGCACCCCCGCCCCTCTCCCCCACTGCCCGAAAAGAAAGGCAATTGATGAGCACCACCTCTACCCGTGCCCGCCCAGTTGTCCCTCCCAATGACCTCGGGGCCGAGGAGGCTGTCCTGGGTGCCGCATTGTTATCGAGCGCCGCCCGGGCCGATGCCGTCGAGGCCGGTTTGGTCGCCTCGGACTTCTACCGCCCTGCCCATGGCCACATCTGGAGCGCCGTCATGGCCCTCGACGCCCGGGCCGAACCGGTGGACCCGATCACCGTGGCCGACGAGCTGCGCCGCCAGGACCTCTTAGACCTGGCCGGCGGTATGGGTGCGCTTGTTGCCCTGCAGGCCGGCACCGCGAGCATCGGCGCCGCCGGGCGCTACGCCGGGATCGTGGCCGAGATGGCGACGCTGCGCCGTCTTATAGAGGTGGGCCAGCGGGTTATGGAGACGGCCTACGGGTTGCCCGATGACGTCGGCGCCGCCCTGGACCGGGTCGAGACCATGGTCTTGGAGGTCGGCAAGACCCGCGCCCCCGACACGGTCGTCGGTTTCCCCGAGCTGCTCAGTTCGGGCATCGCCGCCATCGAGGCCCGGTGCGCGGCCGGCGGCGCTATTTCCGGCCTAGCGACCGGGTTCGTCGACCTGGACGAGATGCTCTCGGGACTGCAAGCCGGCGACCTCGTCGTGCTGGGCGCCCGGCCCTCGGTCGGCAAGTCGGCCCTGGCCCTAGACGTGGTCCGCAACGTCGCCTTCGGGCTCGGCCGCCCCGTGCTGTTGTTCTCTTTGGAGATGAGCCGGGAGCAACTTGCCGACCGCTTCCTGGCCGCCGAGGCCAAGGTGCCGCTCGAACACCTGCGCAAAGGGCGCCTCGACCAGGCCGAGTGGTCCCGTATCTCGAGCGCCATAAGCCGCATAGCGAGCGCTCCCCTCCACGTCGACCACAAGCGTGACCTCACCATTGCCGAGATCAGGGCCAAGGCCCGGCGCCTCCGGGCCCGCCTGGGCGACTTGGCCCTGGTGGTGGTCGACTACCTCCAGCTCATGCATTCAGACGCCGGTACCAGGCCGGAGAACCGCCAAATTGAGGTGGCAGCGATCAGCCGGGGGCTCAAGGTGCTCGCCGGCGAGCTCGGGGTGCCCGTACTGGCGCTCAGTTCGCTCAGCCGGGGCCTGGAGGCCCGAGCAGACAAACGCCCGAACCTGTCCGACCTGCGCGAGTCTGGTGCGCTCGAGGCAGACGCCGACGTCGTTTGCTTCTTGTACCGCGACGAGCTGTACAACCGGGACAGCCCCGACCGGGGCGTGGCTGAGGTGATCGTGGCCAAACAGCGCAACGGCCCCACCGGGGTGGTCAAACTCGCGTTCTTGGAGCATGTCGCGCACTTTGGTTCAATTGCGCAGCATTGATGAGCTGGTGTAGGGTTCCCAAAAAGGTGGCGAATGTAACGGGTACATGGCGAGCACTTGGCGGGTGTCCCCAATACATGGCGAATCGGGCGGCGGCGAGGCGCTGGGAGCGGCGGCCCGGATCGTCGAGTGGCACAGTCTGATCGTAGGCAGTTGGCCGCACCAGGGAATGCGCTAACCGACCCCATCGAATGTTCTGGCGCGACGACATGTGAGCGCTGAGCGCCACCCAGCCGTCCGCCACCAAGTACCGACGGGATGGCCTGGGCTCGACCGCCTTCCGCAGTTCCGATCCTGAGGTGATCCCCCACTGGCGGCTCGGCGGGAGTTACGGTCGGCGGCATCGCCTTCAACGGCACGAGCCCGGGTAGTCCGGCTTCGGTCAAGATCCTGTGGCGGTCTGTGACCGGTGCCGAGGCGGAGCTCGCCCCGGTTGGTGCGTTGGAGGTGTGGTCGGGCGGTGAGGTGGCGCCTTGGCGTCAGTTCCGCTGGCATCGCGGTCAGGCACATTACTCCGGGTTGTACTGGTCCGCCACGACCGGGGACCACGTGGCTTATGAGAGCCGCCTGGAACTGGCCCGTCTCCTGCTTGCCGATTTCGCGCCGCAGGTGGGGTGGATCGTGGCCCAGCCGTTCCTGGTGGAGGCCACCGTCGCGGGGAAGTTGCGGCGTCATGTCCCGGATTTCGTCCTGATCGAGGGCCCGGGGCGATCACAGTGGTGAACGTGAAGCCGGCCGACCGGATCGGCGATCCGAAGGTGACCGCGACGTTCAAGTGGGCGACAGCGGTGTTCGAGTCCCGGGGCTGGCGGCACGAGGTGTGGAGCGGCGCCCCGGAGGTTTTGTTGGCCAATGTGCGTTTCCTGGCCGGCTACCGGCGCCGTGACCGCCTCGACGGCGGTCTCCTCCACGCAGTGATGGCGGCGGTCGACGGCGGCGGGACGATCGGCGACGTCGAGGGCCGATGCCAGTCGATCGGGCCGCCGGCTTTCGTGCGTCCGGCGTTGCTGCACCTGTTGTGGTCGGGCCGGTTACGGGCCGACCTGACGACTGTCCTGTCCGATCGAAGCGCATTGGAGGCTGCCGGATGACGACGTGGACGACTGTGTTGGCCGTCGGGGCCCACATCCGCCACAACGGCGAGGTCCACACGGTGACGGCCATCGAGGGGTCGCTGGTGACGTTTCGTTCCCGGCACGGCCGGGCGTGGGTGGCCGACGCCCGCCACGTCCTGGCCGACGAGTCCACGGTGATCGGCGCCAACCCGGATTTCGGGTCCCCACCCGACGGGGTCGGCCAGCTGCTCGCCAATCTGACTGACGTCGAGAACGACGAGCTCGCCGAGCGGGCCGCCCACATGCGCGAACTGCTCACCGGGTACCGGTCGGGCAGTGTGGAGCGGGCCGGGCCGGGGGAACCGAGGCCCGAGTTCGGGCCCGAGCGGCCGATGGCGGAGCGCCAGCAGGCGAAGGCGGACGAGCTGGGCGTCGGGCTGCGAAGCGTGCAGCGCTGGCTGGCCAGATACCAGGCCGAGGGGCCGGCGGGGTTGGTCGACGCCCGCCGTCAACAGGAGAAGGACCCGCTGCGGGGCTTGGACCAGCGATGGGTCGACTGTTGCCGGGCGGTCCTCGACGAGCACGTCGACGCCAGCCGGCCGACCGGCAAGATCATCTTGGGACACGTGTCGCGGCGCGCCTCGACCAGGCGCACGGCGCCGGGGTCGTCCCGGTCCCCTACCGGCGACGGGCCTATGAGGCGCTGGCCGAGCTGACCCGGGGCACCAACGCCTTGCGGGGCGCCACCAAACAGAAACGCTCCATCGCGCGGCGCCCGCAGGGCACCTACGGCCGGCTGCGGCCGACGCGGCCCGGCGAGTACCTGCTGTTGGACACCACCCGCCTGGACGTCTTCGCCATGGAACCGTTGACGCTGCGCTGGGTGTCGGTCGAGTTGACCATCGCCCTTGACCTCTACACCCGCTGCATCGCCGGGCTACGGCTGTCGCCGGTGTCGACCAAGGCGGTCGACGCCGCCGTAGTGCTCTACGAAGCGATCACCCCCGACAGCCGCAGCTCGACCGGGACCGGGATTTTCCCCTACCACGGGGTGCCCACCGTGGTCCTCGTCGACGCCGACTACGTCGAGACCCCCGGCCTTCCCGGCGTCGACCCCGAGACCATCGTCATCGACCACGGCAAGATCTACCTGTCTCAGCACCTGCTCAGCGTCTGCGCCCGGCTCGGGATCTCCGTGCAGCCCGGTCGCCCCTACACCCCAACGGATAAGGCGGCCGTCGAACGGTTCTTCCGGACCCTGTCGGAGGGACTGCTGGGCGCCCTGCCCGGCTACAAGGGCCCCGACGTGTACAGCCGGGGCGACAAGGTCGAGGACCAGGCGTTCTACTTCATCCCCGAGTTGGAGCAGGTCATCCGGGAATGGGTGGCCACCATGTACCACCTCCAACCCCATGAGGGCCTCGTCGACCCGGCGGTCCCCGGCCTTGAGCTCAGCCCGGCCGACATGTTCGAACACGGCGTGGCCCGGGCCGGGCGGCTTCGGGTCCCGGCCCGCCACGACCTGGTGTACGACTTCTTGCCGGTGGCGTGGCGGACGGTGCAGCACTACGGGGTGGAACTCAACGGGCTGGTCTACAACGGCGACGCGCTCAGCGCCTACCACAACGCCCGCAGCCCCTACCGGGGTGCCAACCCGGGGAAATGGCCGGTCCGCTACGACCCCGACGACATCACCAAGGTGTTCTTCCAGGATCCCGACGACCAGCAATGGCACACGCTTATGTGGGAACACGCCGGTCAGGTCGCGGTCCCGTTCAGCGCCGAGTCCCTGGCCTACGCCCGACGACTCGCGACCCAAACGGACCGTTTCGCCGATGATCGCCGGGTCCTGGCCGAGCTTCTCGAGCGCTGGGACGCCGGCCTTGCCGCGAACCCGACCGAGCGTCGCATGGCACTGCGGCTCTCCCAGCAACGCGCGGCGCGACTCGCCGGCACCGCCGGCCAGGACGGCGATGCGGTCAAGGGCTTGGGCACCGTCCGGGCCCTGTTCGGCGACAACCCGCCACCCAGGTCCCCGGCCCCGTTGGGGGGCGACGACGACGACCCCGACGAGGTCGACGCCGACAACGTCGTCGACGAGCACTTCTACGACGACGCCTTCCCCGTCATCCGGTGACCTACCTCGAGAGCCTGGAACGGGATTACACCCTGGCGGTGAAGGAGGGCTGGTTCGCCCGGGTCGACGCCCCGGCCAGAACCCGGCCTGCGCCGCTCACCAAGACCTCGATCGCCGCGCTCGGCGATGCCGAACGGCTGCGCTACGAGGAAGAACGCAGCGTCTGGCACGCAAACCTAGGCCCGGTCCTGACCCCGGAGATGCACGCCGTGCTTGCTGACCTGGACGAGATCATCGAGGCCAACCGCCAAGACGGCGACAAGGTGAAGAGCTCGGCCCTTCTCGACGCCCACCCCGGTTTGGGCAAGACCACCCTGGCGGTCATGTTCGCGGCCGGGTTCCATCGCCGCCAGCTCGACATCTTCGGCCCGACACCGTGGACGGCAACCAGCGGATCCCCGTGGCCTACATCGGGCTGACCTCCAACACGTCGATGCGAAGCTTCAACTCGATGCTGTGCCGCTTTTACGGCCACCCCGGCGCCGAGCGGGGCAACGCCACCCAGCTGGCCAACCGGGCCGCGGACTGCGTGTCGTCGTGCAAGACCCGCCTCATCGTGGTCGACGACGTCCACTTCTTGGACATGAACCGCCGCGACGGCCGGGAGGTGGCCAACCACTTCAAATGGCTGTCCAACCAGTTCCCCGTCACCTTCATGTACGTCGGGGTCGGCCTGCGCCACGGTCATCTCCTCAACGAGGGCCTCACCGCCGCCGACCGCCAGTTCGCCCAGACCGCCCGCCGCTGGACCCGGCTCACTCTCAGCCCCTTCGAGATCGGGACCGACGAAGGACGCCGCGACTGGCGCCGCCTCCTACTGGCCATCGAACGCGACCTTGTCCTGGCCGACGCCCGACCGGGCGACCTGGCCAATGAGCTGGCCGACTACCTCTACGTCCGCTCCACCGGGCACTTCGCGTCGCTCATGACCTACATCACCCGGGGCTGCCGCCGCGCGATCACCACCGGTGCGGAACGGCTCACCAAGGACTTGATCGACCACATCCGCAACGACGAGGCCGCCGAACTGGCCCGGCTCGAGCTGCAAGCGGCGATCGACCACGGCCTGCTTTCAGCACGCGCTCGAGCCAGCTCCGGAGCTGCGTGACCGTTGCCAACAATGCTGCTGTCCCCAGGGCCCTGCCCATCCGGCTCCCGCCCCTGCCCGGCGAGCCGCTCGACAGTTGGGTGGCCGCCTACGCCGCCCGGCTCCAGACCCCCATCTCCGACCTGGCCGCGGGCCTGGGCCCGGAAGCAGGTTCTGGCGTCAGCCGACCGCCGACATCGCCCTCGGCAACGGTGTCGACGAGGTGGCCGGTCTGGCCACCGCCGCCGGCCTCACCTCCATGCAGGTCAAGCACATGTGGTGGCCACTGGCCCGCTATTGCGACCAGGTCAACGCTCGGTTCCCGGCCGGCTGGCTGAAATGGATGGCCCGGCCGATGCGCTGGAGCCGGTTCTGCCCCGCCTGCCTGGCCGCCACCAATGGCAGATGGCAAGCAACCTGGCGTCTCCCTTGGCAGCTCGCCTGCCCCACCCACGCCGTCCTCCTCTGCGCAACGTGTCCCCGCTGCGACGGGCGGCAACGCCAACGGGCGCTGCTCCAAGAGATCGAGACGGCCCAGACCCTCACCTGCGACATCCCCGGGCCCGACGCCACCGGTCGCGGAGACCACCGCTGCGGGACTGACCTCCGCGAAGCCTCTGAGCCGGGCGGCCCCTCCCGACTGCTGGAGCTCCAAGAGCACCTCGCGCCTCTCGTTGACCCCAGCACCACCGCACCGGCTATGGCGGCGCTCATCGACCACCTGGCCGACACTCTCACTGTCGCACGCCAACGCGACCTGACCCCAGGCGCCGTCCTCGGCGGCGCCATGGGCGACACCGCCGCTCTGGCCGCAGCACTCGACCGGGCGCAGCGGGCCGTCACCGGAGTCGACCCCCACGCTCTCCTCGAGCTCGTTCTCGCGGACGTACACCAGCGCCCCCGGCCGCTCCCCCGGCTGTGGCGGACCGCCAGCACCACCCTCGCCAGCAAGGTCATCACCAGCCGCGACAGCCACCTACGACCATTCGACCGGATCCGGTGGCGGAGCACCACGACCGGGGCGCGGCCCACCATCGGTGGCGACGACAGCCGGCACCATAACGTGCCCACCGCCCTATGGGCGGACTGGGTTGTCCGGCTCCAACCTCCAGACAACACCCCGGTCCTGTTCAGCCAAGTCGCCGCCGCAGCCCTCCTCCTCCCGGGGCGACGCGACCACTGGCGGCCATCCTCGCCAACTTCACGCCAGACGGCGGGCTGTCGGCCAGCACCTCGACCGTCCTGCAGAACCTGGCCGCAACCGAGCACGGGCCCACGATCTTTCGTGCTCTCACCCAGCTCAGCGACGGCCTCCTCGCTTATGGCAGCCCCATCGACTACCAGCGTCGCCGCCGGCTGTCTGCCACTGCCACCCTCATCGACCCCGCCAGCTGGGACCGGATCAGTGCCCAGGCCGGCATCAACACCGGCGGGCAACGAAAACTGCGTTGGGCACGACTGTGGATCTGGGAAACCATCACCGGCGGAGCGCTCGGGCACGCCCCGCGCGACCTGCGACCCATCAAACCTGAGGAGCTCAATAGCTACCACCGCTTCCCTATCGCCATGACACCACTGGTGGCCGAGCTGCTCGACGCCCACGCCCGCCATCTCCTCGACGCCGTCGGCTGCCACGACGAGCCGACCACCTGGTCTCCGCCCGCCGAGTGGGTCGACATCACCGCACTGCCGGGCCGAGACCCCGCCGGCATCAACCCAGAGCACGTCGGAGCACTGCTACGCCAAAGACTGGCCCCAAGCGATGTCGCCCAGCGCCTCGGCGTCAGCCTCGACCACGTGCGACTTCTCATACGACGACACCCGCCCCATCTCAGGCTGCGATCGACCGGGCGCCAGCCGGCGAGGCGAAACCCGTTCCCCGCACAGCTCACCCGGGAACGACTTCAGGAGCTCGTTGTCGACGAACGACGCACCCTGCGGTCCATCCGGACCGAAGCCCATGTCAGCGAGCACGCCCTCAGGAGCGCCCTGCAACGCGATGGCATCCCGATCCCACCACCGGGCCGGGCGTCGCGGGTGAAGATCGACGAAGGGTGGCTGCGGCCCAGTACCTCGACCGGCACCGCACCCTCCCAGACATCGCCGCTGAGCTCGGGATGAGCCCTTCCAACCTGGCTCGAACCGCCCAACGACACCGGCTCCCGATCCGTCCCAGAGGCGGAGCCAGCCACGCCGCCAGCCTCTCCGCCCCCGACGGCTGGCCGCCGCCTCTCGCCAGCGCCATCCTCGGCCGAGACGGGCGGCAACGAGTCGAACGGTTCCAGGTCTATGCCAGGGCCCGCTCCCTCCACGAAGGCGCCACACGGCTCTCGACCACCACTTCAGTGCTGGTCACGCAGCTCGCCCTACTCGAAAGGGCCTGCGAGGGGACACTCATCCAGCGTTCAACCAGCCAGCATGATGCCCAGCAGCTGACCCCGCTCGGCGACAAACTGCTTGAACAAGCCAACCGGCACCTGGCCCATCCCCGACGCACCACCACCGGTGCCCGAGCTCCTGTCACCCGCTCCCCGAGCCTCGTCGAAGCCGCAGACGAGCTTGGCACCGACACCGACACCTCAACCCAGCCTCAGAGGCCTCGAAGCTGCCTGCCAGGACCCCCCTCCTCGCCCGAGACAGCCCCCGCTCGCGACATCGGCTGACAGCCCTCGGACGGCAGTTCATGAAACAAGTCCAAGGGTGGGAGGCCTCGTGGAAAGCCTAGGAATTCGCCAAGAAACTTGACCCTGCCGACGCCTGCCCCGCCGCGCATTCGCCATGTTCAGGCGGCATTCTTCGCCAAGTAGATAGGGAGCCTACATGAAGGTGAGTCGTCACCCCACTTACAAAGGAGGTCCTTGAGAGCAGCCGGTCTCGCCGTGGCTTACAAGCTGATCGAAACCCCCCAGGACCGATGGAGGTCGGTCAATGCCCCTCACCTCATCACCTTGGTCAGAGCCGGGGCCTCCTTCCACAATGGCGTGCTAGCCGAGAGGGCAGTGCCATGACGCGGGCCCCGACCGCTGCACCACGTCGAGGCTGTGGGTACCCAACCTGGCACGGGGCCACCGGCCAGCATCGGCTGGCTCCTCGAAGCGCTGGGTTACCAGGCCCACCAAAACTGGGACCGGGGCCGCAGCTGCCGACTCGGTGACACCTACATCGTGTTCGAACGGCTCCCTCGGCGCTGACCGGCGAAACCCACGACCGGCTCCGCCCCGGGCTCAACCATCTCGCCTTCCACGCGGGGAGCATCGCCGAGCCCGACGGGCTCATCACCGATGCCGTCGATCACGGACGGTCGCTTCTTTTCGCCGACCCTCACCCCTACGCCGGTGGAACCGAGCACTGCGCTGTTTACCTCTCCGACTCCGACGGCTTCGAGATCGAACTCGTCGCCACCATCCCGAAAAGTAGACATCCCGCCGACACTATGAACAACGAAAGGGCGTCGTGCCCTCATCCACAGGTATTGACTATTTCTCCACCGCCAGCTCACCCCGGCGCTGACCGACGCTGGTGACCTTCGGCGGGAGAGCCTTGTGCTTCTCACTTTGGCCCAGCACCAGCTCGATCGCCCTCGTGACCACGTAGGAAAGGTTGGTCGCCCCAATGGAATCCATGTACTGAGCCAGGCCCTCGCGTTGGCGGGCGGTGAGGTCGAAGTGCTTCCGGACACCGTTGGGCACTCGGTAGCGACGCCCGGGCGGGGCGGGGTCAGCAAAGAAGTCCTCTTGACTTGCCCCCTCGGCTCCCTCAGTCGCCAAGCGCTCGGAGGCTTCCCGAAGTACACGTATGACAACAGAAGCCACGGCTTCATCCGGACGGCGGTGCTGGTCCAGCAGGTCGGAGGCATCGTGGGTGAGCGTGACGTGAATTTGCCATACCCGGCCCTTGGGCGAGCCCCATTTTCGCGGCCCTTCGAGAGCCGGAGTAGCCGGCGCCGGGGTCTCGGCGACAGCTAGACCAGCAGAGGCAGGGCCGCCAGACGGGGAGGGGGCGGCGGCCCTGCGTCTGGCTCGGTCCCCTGGTCCAGCAAGATAGAACGTGTCGCTCTTGCGGGGTCGTACTTAGCCATATCAGTGCCTCACCAGCTGCTTAGCAAACTCGCCCTGGCGCTCGGAGAACTTGGAGTTCACTGTCTTGATCAAACTGCGGTAGTCGGCGGCCAACCGGGCAGCATCTTTGAAGGTCCCAGGGCCAGGTTCGTCGACCCCCTCTCCCCCTTTGCCCCTTTGACGAAGCCACGCCAAACGTCGGCGCTTGGCCTCTTTTGCCAGCTGGTCCAACTCGGGAGCTGTGAGCCCGAGGCGGACCAAGTCCCTCCCCACTCCGGGGCACAACCGAGTAACGGGGCGCAGAACTGGAACGGTGCCGGCGACGATGTCGGTGATCCGCGCTTCCACGCCGCCAAGTTCGTTGGACCGCGAGTCCCAGGGCCCGATGACTACGCCAAGTATCTCCAAGTGCGGGTTCCAACCCCGTCGCAGGTTCCCGTACATCTTTACAGCGCCATTTATACCGTCCAGATGGGTATCGTCGCCCGGCCCCACGGGCATCACCATGTAGTGCGCTGTCGACAAAGTCATCGTCTGCAAGGCCGAGGGCTTTGCCGGCAAGTCGAAAAGAATGAGGTCGTACTGGTCAGCCAACGGCTCCAGCATCTCCTGTAAGAGGTACGAGCGACCTTGGGCGAGGGCCATCTGGAACACGGCGTCGAGCTCGGTGGCTCTGGCCACCCCCGACGACGTCGACCACGCCCTCACCGAAGTTCCGGATCCCCTCGATGACCTGAAGCGGCCGTTCCCCCTTGGCCGAGGCGACAAGCCCCGCTCCCCCGTCCCATTCCTCGTTGTCATAAAAGCCCAGCAAACGGGCTTGGTTGCCCTGCGGGTCAAGGTCTAGCACGAGGACTTTCCACCCCGCCTGGGCCGAGAGCACGGCGTGGTGAGCCGTATGGGCGCTCTTGGTCGCCCCTCCCTTTGTCGAGTACCAAACAAAACCTGATGGGATCATGAGGCTCCGATCGCGTGAAGGCCAGCCACCCGCCCCGGTCCCCGCACTGGTGATCTCCGAGGAGGACGCTCCACCACGTGGCATATGTGCCGGCGTGGCACAGCCGATGAGCGGCTCCCGGGCAGGTGCAACGTGGATGTGACGTGGAAGCTAGCCGGCAACGACGTCGCTGCTCCCCTACGGAGACGTGACAGCCGTGGGTCTCCCTCGCCTGCGGTACGTCCCGTACACGTCACTGCAGGGTCTTTGCCGGACATCAGGCTCGTCGCTGAGTGGTGTCTGATGCGCATCGTATAAGGAGGCTAACACGCCTCGCTTCAGTAGGGCACCAGTCACCCATCATGGAGACCCTGAACGGCGCCGTCGTGTAGCGGAACTGATGCTGTCAATGGCATCTTCCATGTCACTAGTCGTGTCACTGCTTCGAGAAGAGGGGAGTGCTCGACTGGGCATTTCCACCGCCATACGGAGGAGCGTACAGGCACGCCAGGCTGGGATGACAGAGCGGACGAGGACCCTGATTTACAATGTGGCATAGGTGATGTCACGCACTACTAAAAGCCTCGTAGCCGGCATGGACCTGGCGGACCTGCACGCCTACCTAGACGACCCCCGTTGGGACGACATCGCAAGCGGGGGGCCGGCAGGGAGCTCCCCAAAACCACGCCGTCTCGCTGACCCGGACGAGGAGGGACTCAGGGAGACAGCCACGGCGGCTGAAGAGCTACCCCTCCCTGTTTGGGGCGGCCCCGCAAGCATTGGGACCGAGAAGCTGCCCTCGACCTTTGGTTGGAGCCAGTTCCTGGTTATAAGCGGGATGACCATGGTCGGTGGCGCTACGAACGGACCGGGCTCCCAGTGCCGGGTGCGCGCGACATCACCTTGGGTACCCTCTACAACTTCCCTGTCGATGATGGGGTGCTGCTGGTACCGGTTGACCTGGCTAAAGGGGCCGACGAACTGGCGTGGTGCCTAAAGGCAGCGGT
>CAWAYZ010000010.1:0-85409 GCA_963786345.1 uncultured Acidimicrobiaceae bacterium
GGGCTATGTGTTCAGCCAGCTCGTGGCTGCGCTCGAGCTCGGGCACCACCCGCAGAGCGGTTAGGAGGAAGCGCAGGTCCTCTTTGTCGCTCGCCTCCAGTGCCACTGCTCGGTTGACCAGGCGTTCGACGTCGTTGTAGACGTTGTCCACCAGCTCGTTGTGCCCGGGACAGCACGGCCTCCACATGTTTGTCGCCCGAAAGAAGGGCGTCGGTGGCGGCGGCAAGCGTTTCGACGACGAATGCTGGGAGCTGGAACATCTTGCCATCGATCTGCTCGAGATCGGGATTGGGGCCTACCCTTGGCTCGCCACGCACCCCCCGATGCTAGTCCCACCGCTCCCCGTACAACCACCGCCGGGGGTGGCAGACTGCCGGTATAGAGCCCCGGGGAGGTACGGCAAAAAACGGCAAGGCGCGAGCGGCCGCTTTTTTCGACCTGGACAAGACAGTCATTGCCAAAGCGTCCCTGATCGCCTTTTCTCGCCCGTTCTACCGGGAGGGGCTAGTCACCCGGCGCATCCTGGCGAAAGGCCTGTGGGGCCAGGCGCTCTTCTTGCGCTTCGGGGCGCGCCCGGAGGCTCTCGAACGGCTGCGCCGACGGATGTTGGCCCTCACGGAGGGTTGGGAGCAAGAGCGCGTCCAGCGGATAGTGGCCGACACCTTGAACCAGGTGGTCGGGCCGATCACCTACAAAGAAGCTGTCGAACTGATAGCCAAGCACAAGCAAGAGGGACGCCCGGTTTACATCGTGTCGGCGGCCCCCGAAGAGATAGTCGAGCCTTTGGCCCGCTACCTCGGGGCCGAGGAGGCCATCGCCAGCCAGGCCGCGGTAAGCGCAGGCCGCTACACGGGCCAGTTGCTCAACTACACCTACGGGCCGCAAAAGCGGCGACGATCCGCTTGATCGCCGAGCGTGACAACCTCGATCTGACCGAGAGCTGGGCCTATAGCGACTCCGCCACCGACCTACCGATGCTCGAAGCCGTTGGCCATCCGGTGGTGGTGAACCCTGACCGCGCCCTAAGACGGATAGCTCAGATGCGAGGCTGGCCGGTGCTGCGGTTCTCGGAGGTGATGGTGGTGACCCCGGACGGGCACCGCCCACTGCGCGTGGGGCTCGTGGGTGCGGGGAGTGCCGTCCTGCTCCTCGGGCTGCTCTTGGGCATAGTTTTCATCGCCAGACGTCGCTCAGCCGCGGCGCCAGTAGAACTCTGAGGAAAAAGGACCTTGCCGAGGCCGTTAGACGACCTCGGCCGGCCCTCAGTTATGCAGCCCGCAGTTTCTTCGCGGCGAGGAAGCCAACGCCGACGATGAGGGCAAGGAATAGCAGCTTTTTGAACATGCCCCCCACCGTAGTGCCCCTGAGGGGCTTAGCGCTACCTTCAAGGGGCTTAGCGCCACCTTCTCGGGCAACCTGGCTTAGGTGCCCCAAGGCGTGAGGTCCACGTAAGGGGACGGCCCGCCGGCCAGCAAACGGCTCAGCAGAGTCTCCGGCGGCAGCGGCCTCCCCCAGAAATGGCCCTGCCCCATGTCGCAACCGAGGCTTTGCAACAGCCTGAGCTGGTCCGCCGTTTCCACTCCCTCAGCGACCGTCTGCAGGCCGAACGAATGCGCGAGCCTCACTACCGCATCGACGATCGTGGCATCTTCGGGGTTGTCGACCAGGCCTGCTACGAAGCTCCGGTCGATTTTCAGCATGTCGAGCGGGTAGCGCCGGAGGTAGAGGAGCGACGAGTACCCCGTCCCGAAGTCATCGACCGCCAGGCGCACCCCGAGCGAACGGAGTGCCGCCAACTTGTTCGCGGCCCCTGTCCGCTCGTCCATCAACACGGTCTCGGTGATCTCCAATATGAGGGCGTCGTGCGACAGGCCGGTGCGGTCGACGATCGTGGCCATCCGTTCGACGGCGTCCTTGGCGCGCAGCTGAGCGCTCGAGATGTTGACCGAGACCTGGAGCTCGCCGAGGGACGGGTAGTCGTCTCGCCACTGGGCCACCTGACGGCAGGCCATCTCGAGCACGCTGTCCCCCAACGGCACGATGAGGCCTGTCTCCTCGGCGAGGGGGACGAACTCCATTGGCAACGCCACCCGGCCGGAGGGATGGGCCCAGCGCACAAGCGCTTCTACCTTGTCAAGACGCCCGGTCAGGTCCACGACGGGCTGGTAGTAAAGGCAGAGCTCCTCCCGTTCCAGGGCGCGGCGCAGCTCGGACTCCGTCTCGAGGTGGGCGATCGACCGTCGGCGGATCTCGGCGTCGAAGACCTCGGCGTGCCCACCACCGTGCTCCTTGGCACGGTGCATCGCCGTGCCGGCGTCGCGCACCAGGGTTTCCGCGCTGGTGGACGCATCCTTGGCGAGCGAGATGCCCACCGACGCCGAGGCGTACACCTCCCGACCAGGTGGCCCATCGAGCACGAAGGGCGTGGCGAAAATGCCCTCGATCCGCAGCGCCAGGGCCATAGCCTCTCGCTCCCCCTCGAGAGCCTCGCAAAGCACGACGAACTCGTCAGCGCCGAAGCGGGCGACCGTGTCGGCCGGCCGGAGGACATAGCGGATGCGCTGGGACAGCTCGACGAGGAAGTCATCGCCGGAGCTGTGGCCGAGGCTATCGTTTACGTGCTTGAAGCGGTCTACGTCTATGAAGAGCACTGCCAGCAAACCTGCCACCCGGCTGAGCCGGCGGACCGCGCCGGAGAGGCGGTCGAGCAGAAGTGCGCGGTTTGGCAGCCCGGTGAGCGGGTCGAAAAGGGCGTTGCGAATGAGCTGGCTCTCGTAGGCCTTGCGCTCGGAAAGATCGCGCACGAAGAGGCGCCAAAATGGCAAGCCGTCGTCCTCCACGCGGACCGCAGAAATTTCTGCCGGGAAATGGCGGCCGTCGCGCGTGTAGACCTCCACCTCTCTTCGCACCTTTGCGCCCTCGGGCCCGGGCGTTCCAGGTGCCCCGGATGCCATGTCGGAGAACATCTCGGAAAGGGCGGTCCCGTCGCCATTGCAGATCCGTTCGACGAGGCCCTGGCCGATGATCTCGTCACGGAACCAGCCGAACATCGCTTCTGCAGCGGGGTTCCAGTCGGTGACCATGCCTGATTCGTCCGCCCCGATGAAAGCGTCCTGCGACGCCTCCAGGGTTCGCGACAGGACCCTCTCGGCGCGCAGGCGGGCGGCGACCTCCATCCTTGCTCCCGTCACATCCGCGGTCGTACCACTAAGTCGCAGCGCCTGGCCCGAGGGCTCATGCTCAGCGCGCGCCCGGGTGTGCGCCCAGCGGACCGAACCAGCGTCGTCCCGCAGGCGGTACTCAATGTCGAGTACCTCGCCCGGGCGGGCGAGGCAGTCCTGCAATGCGTGGCTCACCGCGTCGCGGTCGGCGCCGAACACCCTCTCGCCGAAAACAGGGCTGTCCGACGGCCCGCTCGCCGGGAGCGACACGGGGATGTCCAGCCCTAACAGGTCAGCATGGAAGGAACTGAAAGACCCCTGTGCCCCGAGGCGCAGCTCCCATGCCATCATCCCCGCCGTTTCGAGCGCCAGCTCGAGGCGGTCGCGCTCGAGCTGACAGTTCGGCACGCTGGGCGCGTGGCTCGGTGACGTCGGCCGTGGTCCCCACGAAGCGGACGACCCTGCCTTCGTCGTCGCTCACAGCCCTGCCTTTCAGGTGCACCCATCGCACAGCGCCTAGCGCCGTCCCGGCGCGCAGCTCCACATCCAGCTCCCCGCAACCATGCGAGCGGATCGCCCTGATCGTCGGCAACAGCCCTCGGTCGTCGGGATAAAAGGTCCTTACGAAATGCCCGTAAGTCATGTTCTGCTCGTGGAACTCGGCCTCGCCCGGTGAGCGTGCTTGCACGGTGAGGAACCCCGACACCACATCCAGCTCCCAGACCGACATCCCAGAAGCCTCGATTGCCATCTCGAGGCGGTTGCGCTGGCGGTCTAGCTCGCTGCTGGCCAGGTACTGGGCAGTCAGGTCCTCCAGCTCACCGAAAATAATCCGGGCCTTGCCACCGGGGCCCCTGATAGCGCCCAGGCTCACCCTGACCCTCAGCACCCCTCCCTTGGGCCCGCGGTAACGCCTCATACCGGTGTAGGTCCGTGCCTGGCCCGAAAGGAACGGCCCCAGCTCATCAGCTTGCAGCGCTGGGTCGGCTGAGAAACTGCTTATGGTCTGGCCCACTATTTCTTCGGGGGGCCGGCCAAGCAGGCGGCAAAGGGCCGCGTTCACTTCGAGGACCTTACCGTCCAGGTCGCATGTGTACTTCGCCGCCGGGCTGTCCTCGAAGAGCCAGAAATAACGTTCCGCAACCTCGGCGGGCGCCCCGTCGTCGCCGCCCGTACCGTACTGCTCCGGGGGTGCGCCCATGGGCGCTGCGCCGGTCGCGGGAGCCGTCCGGCCTTTGCTAGCCACGCGCGACCGACCGCTGGCGGACAAGCATGCGTTCCACTTCGCTTGTCGCCTCCGCTGCACGACCGACCGCGTCTGCGGCACTCGCACTGTCCAGCAACTCGACCAGCAACGCGGACCCTCGCTCCCAATCGGCGAGCGCGTCGTCGGTGGCAAAACCGAGCGCCCTCGCCACAGGCCGGTCGCTCGCATCGGTGCAGCGCCTTTGCCAAGAACGGTACGCTACGACCGTCCTTGGCAGGATGACCCTGCAATATCCAGCCAATCGCTCCACGTCGCCCTCCAGGCAAGAGAGAACCTTCATCACCTGTGCTGCTCCGTCTGAAAGAGGCTTCAACAAATCGCTGGCACCCGCGCGGGTAACCACGAGGCGCGCCGGCAAGCGCTCCTGCCAAAGCTGTGCCCGCCACGCGTGATGCTGGCTGCAGGCATCGAAGTAAACCTTGGTGGACGGGTGCATCGTAGAGCGGGCCCAGCCCCCGACCACCTCGTACAGCGACGCCTCGGCCCACGCCCAAGCCCCGGCCAGAGTGGCGGACTCCTCGATGGTGAGGGGCGGCCCCGCTTGGACCGGCACGGTGACGTGGGTTGTTGAGGAAGGTCCCATGAGCTTCAGCGGTAGCCGTTCGTTATGGGCATCCGCCGGTCCCGTCCGAAGGCCTTGGGCGTGACTCTTACCCCTAATGGGCTCTGGCGGCGCTTGTACTCGGCAAGGTCAACCAGGCGCACGACCCGCTCGACGAGCTCTGGGGCGAACCCAGCTTCGACCAGCTCGCCCGCAGTGAGGTCGCCCTCGACGTAGGCCTCGAGCACAGGGTCGAGACGCTCGTAGGGGGGCAGGTTGTCCGTATCGAGCTGCCCCGGGCGCAGTTCTGCCGACGGTGGCTTGTCGAGCACGCTCTTTGGGATTACTTCGCCTGTCGTATTTCGCCACCTGCAAAGCCGGTAAACGAGGGTTTTCGGCACGTCTTTGATGACGGCAAAGCCGCCGGCCGTGTCCCCGTAAAGCGTCGAATAACCAACTGCGAGCTCGCTTTTATTACCGGTCGTAAGGACCAGCCACCCGAACTTGTTGGACAGCCCCATGAGAACGACCCCCCTCAACCGGCTTTGGATGTTCTCTTCGGCCAGACCGGCAACGCTCCCGGCGAACGTACCAGCTAACATCTCGAGCATAGCGGCGTGGGCTGGCTCGATTGATATTGTCCGATAATCAATTCCGAGCCTGGCGGCTAGTTCGGCCGCGTCCTGGTTGGAAGGTTCGCTCGTGTGGCGCGACGGCATCGAAACCCCGTGGACGGCCCCCGCACCAAGGGCGTCCGCCGCAATGGTCGCCACGAGCGACGAGTCGATCCCTCCTGAGAGGCCTATGACAACCTCGCTGAAACCGTTCTTGCGTACGTAGTCGGAGGTACCCAGGACGAGTGCCCTGTAAATCTCTTCCTCCCGCTCCAGAGGCTCCGCATTTGGAGGCTCGATGCGGGGAGCGGAGATTGCCCGGCACGGGGCCGTGCTCACCGTCACTTCAGGCAGCGGCGGGGCGCGGTGCCTACCGCGCGGGTCGAGAAGCCTCTTGCGATATGTGGGCCGCACCTCCAGGTCAAAAATTGACACGGACTCTTCGAACTGAGGCAGGGCGGCAACCAGCCGGCCTTCCGCGTCGAAAACCATCGATGCGCCGTCGAAAACGAGCTCGTCCTGGCCACCTACCGTGTTCACGTATACAAGGGCGCACGAAGCATCGGCTGCCCTGGTTGCCAGCATCCGCTGGCGCTCACCAAGGCGGTCGGCGTGGTAGGGAGATGCATTGATGTTGACGATCAGTTCGGCCCCGGCCGCGGCTTGAGCGCTGACCGGGCCGGTCGGGTCCCAGGCGTCCTCGCAGACCGAGACCCCGACGCGGGCCCCGCCAATGATGTAGAGGTTCTCGGCGCCGTCACCAGGCTGGAAGTAACGTTGCTCGTCGAACACCGAGTAATTGGGCAAGTTGACCTTGTGGTAAATGCCTCGTATCTCGCCGCCGGCACAAACAGCTGCCGAGTTATAAAGATCGAGCCGTTCGTCGACAAATCCGACGATGGCTGCGCACCGCTCTGTAGCTTGGGCCACCTTGGCAAGAGCAACCTGGTTGTCCGCGACGAACCCCGGCTTCAGCAGCAGGTCTTCGGGTGGGTAACCCGTAATGGCCAGCTCGGGGAACACCGCCAAGTCGGCACCGGCCTCTTCGGCGCGGCCGAGGGCGCCGACCACCCGCTCGACGTTGCCGGGGAGGTCGCCAACCACCGTGTCAAGCTGGCAGAGGGCGACACGCAACCAGGTCATAGGCTCCGAGCGTAGGCCCATGTCGCCCTACCGCGAAGCATTGGCGTCCGAACTGGCGGCTTCCGCTGACCCGGTACAGGCAGAGCTAGGGCTTGCACGCCTGGCCGACGCTGCACCGGAGTCGATGGAGCGCTTGCGCGGAGGCGGCCCGCTGCTACGGACCGTGGTCACAGTCATGGCAGCGAGCCCCTTTCTCACCCGCACGTGCACGACCGACCCGATGGCGTTGGATGTGCTGTCTGCCCTCGACCGACCGGTCGAGCCGATGGAGCCACTGTCGCGTTGGAAGGACCTGGAGGTGCTGCGCATCGCGGCGCTCGATCTCTCGGGCGAAACCCCCCTCGAGACGGTTGGTGCCTCGCTGGCCGACCTCGCCGACGGGCTGCTCGGTGTAGCCACAACGACCAGCTGCCTCACGGCCGAGCTGGCGGTAATCGCGATGGGCAAGCTGGGCGCGCGAGAGCTCAACTACGGGAGCGACATCGACGTGGTGCTAGTTGGCGGCGGCGACCCCCAGCCGCTGGTCAACCTCGTCCGCCAGGCCTGGCGCACCGACCTCGGGCTCCGCCCCGAAGGCCGCTCCGGCCCGCTGGTGCGCAGCCTCGCCTCCTACCTCGCGTATTGGGACCGTTGGGCACAAACCTGGGAGTTCCAGGCCCTGCTCAAGGCCAGGCCGGCCGCCGGGGACCCCGAGCTGGGGGCTGCCTTTGCAGAACAGGCCGCGACGCGTGTGTGGGGGCGGCCACTGGGAGCCGACGACTTGCGGGCCCTGCGAGCAATGAAGGCCCGCGCCGAGCGAGCGGTCGCGCTCCAGGGCCTTTCGCAGCGCGAAATAAAGCTGGGCCGCGGCGGCATCCGCGACATCGAGTTCGCGGTGCAACTGCTACAGCTCGTGCACGGTCGCGACGACGCGACGCTGCGGGCACCGGCCACGCTGGCTGCGCTCGAGGCTTTGGCTGCAGGCGGGTATGTCGCCCGACCTGACGCAGATGGCCTTGCGGACGCCTACAGGTTCTTGCGGGCCGCCGAACACCGGCTCCAGCTCGTAGAAGACCGCCAGGTGCATGCATTGCCCTCCCGCACGCCGGCGCGAGCCCACCTGGCACGTGTGCTCGGTTACCGCGACGGGCCGGGCGCCAGGGCCCTCGCCCTGTTCGAAACCGACCTGGCCCGCCACCAGGCGACCGCCCGGTCGATCCACGAGCGGCTCTTTTTCCGGCCCCTGCTGGAGGTTTTCAGCGCACAGCCGGCCGAGGAAGGGCTCGGGGCTGACCGGCTCGTCAGCGATCGCCTGGCAGCATTCGGCTTCTCGGATGCCACGCGCACGCGCGCCGCAGTTCTCGAACTGACACAAGGGTTCTCCCGGACCTCCCGCCTCATGCACCAGCTGGTGCCGCTCCTGCTCGACTGGCTCTCCGAGTCCCCCGACCCGGACCTCGGGCTGCTCGGCCTGCGCCGTCTCGCCACCGGTCCCCACCGCAGGGCGCAGCTCAGTGCTTTGTTCAGGGAGTCCCCCGAGGCAGCCCGGCACCTCTGCCTCCTGCTCGGGACCAGCCCGCTCTACGCCGGCGGTTACGAACGGCACCCCGACCAGCTCGCCCTCCTGGAAAGCGGTCCTCCCCCGCTGCCCGACCGGGCGGACCTCGAACGCCGCGCCGCCGAGGGCATAGCCTGGCGGCCCCGGTCGGAATGGTGGCGGGGCCTGGCGAGCTTGGAGCGAGGGGAGCTATTGCGGGCGCAAGCGCGGCGACGTCCTCGGGTTGGCCGAACTGCCAGAGACCGCCCGGTCGCTCACGCGCCTGGCAGAGTCGGTGCTGGAAGTGGCCCTGTCCGTGCTGTCCGGGGCGCGCGCCGAGGGTCTCACGCACGCCGAGGGCATAGCCGTGGTGGCCATGGGCCGCTTCGGCGGTGCGGAGCTCGCGTACTCGAGCGACCTCGATGTCCTGCTTGTTTTCGACGACGACAAGGTGAGCGCCGAGGACGCCGAGTCTGTCGCTGAGGCGCTCCTCAAGTTGATGAACGGCGAGACCCCGGTCCAGCGGCTCTACGAGCTGGACCTTTCGCTGCGGCCCGAGGGGCGGCAAGGCTCGCTAGCTCGCAGCCTCCATGCCTTCGAGAGCTACTACGGCCGCTGGGCTCTGGTCTGGGAACGCCAGGCCCTCACCCGTGGGCGCTTCGTCGCCGGTGACCCCGTCGTCGGCGCCCGCTTCCGGGAACTAGCGCAACGTTTCCTCTGGAGCGCCCCGCTGTCGGACTCCGAGGTCCGTGAAATCCGCCTCATGAAGGCACGTGTCGAGCGCGAACGGGTCCCGGCCGGCGAAGACCCGGAGTTCCACCTGAAGCTCGGCCCTGGGTCGCTCTCCGACGTCGAGTGGACCGTCCAGCTACTCCAGCTCCGTAGCGGCGTGAGGGCCGAGGGCACCCTCGTCGCTGTCGACGCGCTCGCCGAGGCGGGCGCGCTCAACGCCGGCGACGCTCAGGTGCTGGCAGAGGCCTACAGGTTTTGCGAGGAGGCTCGCAACCGGCTCTACCTGGTCCGCGGCCGCCCCGGCGATTCGCTGCCACCCCCCGGGCACCACCTGACGACCCTGGCGCGCAGCCTCGCCATGACCGCCCCCGAGCTACGCGAGCAGTACCGCCGGCTCACCCGCCGTGCGCGGCGCGTAACCGAGCGCGTCTTCTACGGCGGCGACTAAACCCGGGATTGCACTCTGACCGGCAGGGTCGGTACCGCACCCTATGACGCCGACCGAGCTCCCTCTTTGGAAGAGGCCGCGCGCGCTTCACGGAGCCCAACTATGACCAACGGCGCCACGGAGCCCCCACCCTTTTTTGGCCGTCGCGCTACTCAGGGTTCCCTGCTCGTCGGACTGGTTTGCGAACGCTGTTGTCGACGAGCACGTCCAGCACCTCCCCAATGGTGCCTGCCCGCCCTGTGGCTTCTCGCAAGGGCAGGTGGTCTTGGACCACGTAGCGGTTGCGACGACCATCGGTGTCCCTGTCTTTGACGACGTAGCCGGCCGCAGCCAGGTCGGTCACGATCGCAAAGGCGCTGCGCTCGGTGATGCCAACGGCGGCGGCGATGTCGCGCAGGCGCACCCCGGGGTCGTGGGCAATGCAGACCAGGACCCGGGCATGGTTGGTGAGAAAGCTCCACTCCGGCATCGACCGAAGTATAACCTGAGAATTCTAGAAGTAGATTGCTAGTACTTACCAACTAGGAGTATGGTGAGTGCAGACGTTCGAGGCAGGACGGTCGCAGACCGCCAGGGTGTTTGGGCGTCAACGAAAGGACACACCATGTTTATGAGGCCCGAAATCTACCGCGAGTTCGGATGGACCACCGAGGACATGCTTGCCGCACGCCGCTCCCACCAGGTGCCGGTGGACGCCTACCGCCGGGGCAACGAGTTCAAGGTTACCCTCGACCTGCCTGGCGCCGACCCCGGTTCGATTGACCTGACCGTCGGGCGCGACGTCCTCACCGTCAGCGCCACGCGTACGGCTCTGCAGCGCGAGGGTGACGAGGTCCAAGTGGCCGAGCGGGGTTACGGCCAGTACAGCCGCCAGCTCTTCTTGGGCGAAAGCCTGGACCGTGAGCACATCGGTGCCATCTATAACGACGGTGTGCTGACCATCACCATCCCATTGGCCGAAAGCGCCAAGCCTCATAAGGTCGAGGTAACCCACATAGGGGGCGTGCCCGCCGTCCTCGAGACCGCTCTGGTCACCGCGTGAGCACTCCACTTCCCGCCGCGACGAAGCGAACTGTCCCAGGACCTCGCTTCGTTGGGGGGCGAGAAACCTTGCCCCGACAGGGTGGGTAGATCTCGTGAACGGCGTGCTTGGCCAAGCATCGCTTGCGTTTCTCCACCGGGCCGACCGCACCCAGGAGGCAGCATGTCGATCATCATCGGTCACCACGATGCGATGAAGTGCAAGAAGTCGGTGGAGCCAGTAACGGAGAAGGTCGAGCCCACCCAACGCAATACCCCACAAGGCTGTGGGCATGGGCCCAGATTGCGGGACGAAGACGCACAGCTTATGAACAACGCCGACGGGATGAAGATGATCGCCGAGATGGCCGCAACCCGAGGGACAGCATTGGTTTGGAAAAGCGAAACCAGCGAATGGAAATCTCAACAGTTCTCAGTTTCGTGAGTTTGCGGCAGTGCCCGACATGCGGGACGGCAATGAAGATAAACCAGAACTAGATGCTGAAGCCCGACCGACACTTGGAAAAGGAGCACGGAGTGATGACGAGAATTGTTGCTGTCTTCGTAACAGCCGGTATCCCTGAGCTAACCGCCCATTCCGGGCACCAGTGCGACATCGTCCGCGGGCTTGGCGACAGCGAGCGCGACCCTGGGGTTGGGCGCATTGGTTCATGGTGCGCCTTGACGACCGCTACGAAGCCCATGTGTAAATAGGTCCGGGATAATAACCGCGGTCCGGCGCCGGCGGTCCCCACTTGAGATCGCGTGCGGCCCGATAGAAAAGGAGCGGAAAACGTGAGCTTTGACCACAAGAGGTTCTGGCACGAAGTGGCAGGCGCCCAGGCACGCAACCCAGGTTGGCGCATCGGTCAAGCGGTCTACAACACAGCCTTCAACCTCCACCAAACACAGGCCACTAAGTTCTGCGCCGGCCCGCTCGACCCGTTCTACGATGACAGCAGGATCGGTGCTTTTATGGACGCACTGATAATAGAGGAAGAGAGCTACGGCACCCAGCTCAGCGTAGTGAAGGAGGCGCAATGAGGAACAGACGGATAGAGATAGCCGAGTTTTTCGCGGTCTCCGGGTGCAGGACGATGCCGAGGCCTGGAGCGCTGAGCGGGGCCTTTGCCACCGCTTGGCCAAAAGGGCTGGCGATCGAGAAAACTAGCCAGGGCCATCGGCAAGCTCAGACGGCCGAGCGTTAGCGCCTGGCTGGTGAACCTCCTAGTCCGAGAGCGTCGCGACCAGGTCCAAAGCATGCTCGAGCTTGGTGCAGCAATCCGACAGGCCCAAGCTCAGTTGTCCAAGGACGAGCTTCAAAAGCTGCAGAAGGAGCGGCGTCCTGCCATCGCCGCACTCCTAGACGACGCAGCGGACCTGGCGCGCGACCGTGGCGAGAGCATTAGCGGCGCCGTCGCCCGGGAACTGGAAGCGACCCTTGAGGCTGCTTTGCTCGACCCCGAGGCAGGCCTCCGCCCAAGAGGAGGCGAAAAACACCGAGCGCCGCCTCACCGACGCCGAGCAAGCACTAGCCCTTGCGGAACAACGCCTGCGCACTGTGCAGGCGCGCCTGGTTGAAGAGAATTCTGGCCTGAGCGGTTAGGGGTTTTATCCGTCGTTTATCAAATCACTCAGCGATATAAGACAACGTTGCTCAAGCACAAACTAACCTAATGGCTCCGCCAGGCTCAGGCCAGATGAGCCCGGTGCCCCGGTAAAGCGAGGCAGCCACGGCGCGCCTCACTATGCCCAACCGAGGTCCCATAGGACCGCGGTGATGCCGCGCTGCAGTTCGTTCTGTTCGGCACTGGTCAGCGGGGCCTGGTCGTGATAAGCCTCGACGAACGCCTCCCGGACGAGCGGGCTCGTCGGGGCCCAGTTGTGGTAGCGAGTGCCGAGCAGGACCGTCGCCTTGGCGAGGTCCGCGACTCTTGTGCGATAGGTCACGTCCTCGAAGTCCAGGACCGCTGTGATGCTCGTGCCGTCGTGGAGGATGTTGGCGCACCGAAAGTCGTTGTGTACAAGCTGCTCGTGCCGGGTCGAGCGGCCGCCGTCGATGCGTTGGAGGTAGGCCGCAAGCGCTTCGTGGAGTGTCGCTAGCATTTGACCCGCTTCGGTGACTTGTGCCGGATCGCCGACGTCGAGGAGATCGCCGTCGATGACGCGATAGACGACGAGCGAGACGTTGTTCAGTTCGGCTCGAAGACGACCGTCTCTCGCTGGAATTGGAGCAGCCACGGGGATGCCGCGGGCCTGAAGCCACATGGTGAGAGTTGCCGTATCGGCCAGGCGCTGGAACAGCCACGGGAAGACCGACCATTTCGCGATCAGGCGCCTGTCATCGGTCGTGATCCAAGCCATCAGGTTCCCGGCGCTGATGACCAAACGGTCGCAGTCATCAACCGCGATGGCCCAGGTGTCCCAAAGGGCGTCACCCATCCAGCCGACCGCGGAAACGGTATCGGTGAAGCCGAAGCGCTCGGTTAGCGCGTCTGCGGGGTCAGTTGACTCCCACAGCATGCTGAGGACGGGCGCGGTCGTCACAACCGAACAGTCAAGCAGTTAGGCCGCGCCCTGACCTCGGAGAGCCTCATGCAAGATGAGCACCGAGTTCACGTTGCTCACCCGCCTGGAGCAGGTGTCTCGTGACGTTCTCGGTCCACGGTCGTGTGCCTTACTTTGTCAGATCGGCAGGGCTGTACGTACGCGGTCACGGAAGGCGCTCACTTCGAAATAACCAGCAGATCGTGCCAGTGCGCCCAGATCGGCGACCCGCCAGGAGACGTGGCCCACCTCGTGGCCGTCGGAGGCGGTCGTTATGGGGATCCCGTGGTCGTGGAACCGGGAGAGCAGAGCTGGAGCCGGGTAAGCCTCGGCACAAGGCTTGCGCCAGCCGCTCGAGTTGATCTCGGCGGCCAGCCCCGACGACCGGGCCGCCTCGGCTATACGGTCGTAGAACTCGTCGGGTACCTCCGGGCGGTGACCGGCAACCTTGGCGAGGTCCGGGTGCGCCAGGACGTCCACGGCACCACACGCTGCTAGTTCCTCGACCGAGCGCGTGTAGTCGTCCCAGACCCGGTCCACCCCCCGGGCAGACCACTGCTCTTGTGCCTTTGCCCATTCCAAGGCGTCGAACAGCCAGGCCCCGATCCAGTGCACGCTGCCGAGAAGCACGTCGAAGGGGTAATTGCCCAGCAGCGCAGCCACCTGGTCCATCTGGTCGGGGAAGTAGTCGACCTCCAGGCCGACGACAACTGGCAAACCTGCTCCCTTGGCGGCCAGAACGGTGTCGACGTACTGGTCGAGGTCGCCACCAAGTTCCTCGTCCCAGCACTCGGCCATCTCGGAACGCCGAGCAAGGCTCGGGTCGCGGTCCCACCAACCTCGCAGGAGCCGGTCGAGCTGTCCGAAGCGTGAGCAGTGCTCCGTGACCGCCAGCTCTGTCACCCCGAGCCGAGCGGCGTGAGCGCAGTACTCAGCCAGCTGGTCGACGCTCGCCTGCAAGGACAAACCTGGCACGTGCCGCCACAAATGAACGTGGTAATCGATCACGCGGTCGTCCTCCGTGGCAGCTTCCTTGCATACGCTACCGATCGTCGATCGCACTGACGGGATACGGACCCCCATCCCACGGTGAGCCTTCTGTCGCCGTTACCGCGATGCCCGATGCCGCCACTAGCCGGGGCAGGCAGGGCGTCGACAGGGTTGGTAGTTCCGGCCGGCTCAGCTGGCGGCGGGCTTTTTGCGGCTCCTGCCGCGCCTGATCCGTCCGAGCCGCTGTTTCTGCCTGGGCCGCCCCCCGAGGGCTGGCCCGAACACGAGCGAGGCGTTGTGGCCTCCGAAGCCCAGGCTGTTGGTCATGACGTAGCGGAACTGCGCGCGGCGAGCCACGTTCGCGACGTAGTCGAGGTCGCACTCGGGGTCCGGGTTCTCGAGGTTGGTCGTCGGGGGCGCCACCCCGTTCTGCAGCGCGAGGATCGAGAACACGGACTCGAGCGCCCCTGCTGCACCGAGGGTGTGCCCGGTCATGGACTTCGTCGAAGAAACGAGCGGCATTTGCGAGCCAAAAACCCGCTTGAGCGCGAGCGTCTCGATCCTGTCGTTCGGCGGAGTGGACGTGCCGTGGGCGTTGACATAGCCGATGTCTGCGGGCGTGAGGCCCGCGTCCGCTATCGCAGCGTGCATGGCGCGAACGGCACCGTCCCCCGTCGGGTGCGGCTGGGTTATGTGGTAGGCGTCGGCCGTGGCGCCGTAACCGACCAGCTCGGCGAGGACCGGCGCGCCGCGGCGCAGGGCGAACTCCCGCTCCTCGATCATCAGCGTGGCCGCGCCCTCGCCCATCACGAAACCATCACGCTCGCTATCAAACGGCCGAGAGGCGCGTTCGGGCTCGTCGTTGCGGGTCGAAAGGGCCTTCATCGCGGCGAACCCGGCGATGCCGACCGGGGTAACTGCGGCCTCGCTTCCCCCACAGACCATGGCATCGGCCCGTCCAAGGCGGATCGCGTCGAAAGCGGTGCCGATCGCGTGAGCCGAGGCGGAACACGCGGTCACCGTGCAGCAGTTGTAACCGAGCAGCTGCCATTCCATGGCGATCTCGCCTGCCGCCATGTTGGGGATCATCATGGGCACGACGTAAGGGTTGACCCACTCGGGACCCCTGCCGACCAGCACACGGATACCGTCCTCCAGGGTCTTGATGCCGCCTATGCCCGTGGCGTAGACGACACCAATGCGTTCGGGGGTCGAAGCCAGGTCCAGCTTGGAGCTCTCGATGGCTTCCTTGGTCGCCACCAGCGCAAGCTGGACTACGCGGTCGAGGTGCCTGGCTCGGCGCCGCCCGAAGGTGTCCCCCCCATCAAAGCCGGGGACCTGGCCCGCGATCCGCACGGACGAAGTCGAGGCATCGAACGCGGTGATCGTGCTGATCCCGCTCCGCCCCGCAACGAGGGCCTTCCAAGTCTGCTCGACATCCAAGCCAAGGGGGCTGATCGCCCCCATACCAGTGACGACCACCCGGCGATTGCTCATAGATGATAGGAATCCTATGGGGCCCAACAGTTCGCTGGGAGATTGTGCCGTTTAGCTGCTCGCCCCGGATATGCGAGGGTCTGGACGGGGCGAGGTCGCTGGGCCGAGGTTACTATCGAGCGCGCCTGACCCGGTCGGTCCTTCTGTGGCCTCACGGGGCAGGGGCGGTAAAAAAACCACCCCCACCGTTGTTGCTGCTCTTGCTGCACTTTTGCTGGGCGGTCTGGAACCTGGGCGAATTGGGGTCCACACCGGAGGTTATCTTTATAAGGACGCGGCCACCGGGCATGAACTGCGGGTCGGGGAAGCTGGGCACGCCGTTTTTGCGCATGCAGGCCGAGAACGCTAGCCCCCTGGCTTCGACCTGTGCCTGTTGCCCCGCCGACGGCTGCTGAACCGGGGAGTACTTCTGGCAGGCGGTTTGCGCCGCCACGAAGGTGGCGTTGCTGGGGTTGAGGTCGCTGTTGGGACCGCCGCCCGAAATCTGGATCCCCCCGCCGGCGTTAGGGTCGGGGAAGTCGGCGAGGCCGTGGGCGCGCATGCACTGGGTGAACTTGAGCGCCTGCTTGTACTGCTTGGCCGCAATAGCGGGATTGGGTGGTGTCGTAACGTTGGCGCCGACGTCGGCGCCAGTGGTGCCTGTCGTCTTGCCGATGCTGGCCACCGAAGACGGTGACGCCGCTGCTCCGCAGGCGGTGATCAGCAAGCTCAAGCCGGCTAGGACGAGGGTGAGAGGTGCAATCACATCCAAGCGCCGCCTCAGGCGAGGGTGGGGTGGCAGCTGGTACCGTGCCATGGCCCACGTTTTACGCCAGCTAGGGTAACAGGGCGATAACAGCCTTCTAGCTTGGTAGTTAGCGCGATGGTGGCATCGGGTGTTGGGAAAAGAACGCCCACATAACCGTGTTCGCGTCGACGGCGTTGGATTGCGACCCAAGCAGTCCGGTGATCGAGCGCGGCATGGTGGGCCCCCTGGCCATTCATGGCCCGCTCCTGTGACGCTGTACAACTCCACGATCGCATCGTCAGCGCGACCCTGGTAGCTGGTGAGCGTGTACCCGGAATGGTGGTCCGTCGTGGCCCCCTTTGCGCACTTGTCCTGCGCCGCCCACCGAGCTGCCGCGGTCGGGACCGAATAGGTCCAGTACGCCTGGCCGTTGCCGCCATAAGGGTCGACCGGGTCCGCGGTCCCGTGGAAAGCGACTATGGGCACGGGACGGGTGGTTGGGCACGGGCTTGGAAGCCGCAGGCCCGCAACAGGCGCGACCGCCGCGAAGGTGTTCGACGCGTCGCAAGCAAGTTGGCTGGCCATTCGACCACCACCGGACATGCCAGTGGCGAAAACTTCCCTGGGGTTGATGCAGTATTTCGACTCGAGAACCGGGACCAATTGCGTAAGGAAGGCCACGTCGTTTGCCGAGCGCCGGGGAGCATTGCCACCGCCGAAGAGCGGCACTCCGGGGATGTTCCAGTCAAAGCCCGTCCCAGAGCGAATGAGACCTTGGGGATAGGCCACGATGAACGACCCGTGATCGGCCGTTGCATCCATCCCGCTGAAGATCTCTTGGGCCGCAGCCGTCGAGCCGCTCCCGTGGAGGTTCAAGACAAGAGCTTCAGCACGCGATGAGTTGTAGTGGGAGGGTAGGTGGACAATGACGGTGCGCTCATGCCCACCGATTTCCGCGGTGACCGTAGTCGAGCCCGTTGTTGCCCGGGCACCGCATCCCGGCGAGGCGCCCCCTCTGGCGGCAGCCGCACGGGTCGAGAAAGAGGCCGGCGTGGCCCCTGCACTTACAACGCCGGTACCGATTGAAACCAGCGCTGCAAGTGCGCAAACAACCAACCCCCGCCTCCGCCTGCTAATCAGTCGGGCCAAACCTTGGGCGCTCCGGGAACGAACCAACACGGGCACCACGTTCATCTCGACCATTGCCTGCTCCTCGATATACGCAACCTAGTTGCCTATCTAGTAACGTTAGAACGTGATTGCGGGCGGGTCAAGCGCCGGTGTCTCACGACGCCCCTACCCCTTCGGAGACATGCTGGCGATGGCCCGCCAGAGTTGGGTCGACCAATTGACGAGGCGGTTGGCTGAGCTTGGGTTCAGCGGTTATCGCCGGTCAGACGCAGCCGTGGTGCGGATGCTCCTTCGAAGGCCAATTCCGATCGGCAAGCTGGGAGCGTCGCTCGGCGTCACCCGTCAGGCCGCCCGGAAGGTGGTCGATGGCCTTGAGCAGCGCCACTACGTGAGGACAGAGAGGGATTCGCATGACTCCCGCCAGCTCAACGCGGCGCTCACACCCATGGGAGAGGACTACGCCCGGGCCGTGGTCACCGTGATCGCCGAACTGAACCGTCAGATCTATCTACGCGTCACCGACGAGCAAATGCTTGGCGCGGACGCCGTGCTGAGAGCGGTCATAGGTGAAAATGGGACTTGGGGCGGCGTCGCCCGGCGCGTAGCTTCGCCAGGGCCGATGGCGACGGACCAGGCGTAGTGACCCTCCCGCACCGAGAGCTGCTGCCCTGCCCCAAAGAAGCACTTCATGTACTTCCATGGCCGGACCGCTGGAGAGGCTCGGACGGAGTAATCCGGTACAGAGCACTGAAGCTCCCGACTGTTTCGATACCGCATTGACACTGGAACGGCGGGTCGAGAAGGAAGAACGATCCCGCGAGCGTTACGCCGGTCCACGTCGTAAGCGGCGACAGGTAGAGGTACTTGGCAGATCCCGAGTACCCGGCCTTCCACGCCGCCTCGACGCTCAATGACCCCGACATCGGGTCGATGCGCACGACCTGTTGCTGGTCATACGCCGTCGGAGGCGCGGCCCAGAGCCCGTCAGCTGCGTCCCCGACCATGCCCGAACCGCCAAGCGTCTCGAAGACCTGGACGAGGCTCGCGCTCTCGGGAACGTGCCAAACGGGCTTTGCCTCCGGACCTCGCAGCATCCACACCACGCCAACGTCGCTCACGGGTCGCGGCTGGGCGTTCAGCCAAAGGGCGTCGCCGGACCCGACGATCCACTTCGCGAACCCGTCGTCGGGGAAGTGGAAGACCGCGCTCGCGCGCGTGTCCCCGGGCGCGACGAGGTACAACGCCTCAGGCGAATTGGCCTGGCCCGATGCCGCGATCCACAGCCCCTCGTCGTTGTACGCGAGGATCGGGTGCCAGATCCTGGGAACCCGCATCCGCTGGAGAACATCGCCCGTCGTCGCCGAGATCCGCATGAGGTCGATGCCACCGGGGTTATCCCATTCGTAGAGCCAGAGATCGCGGCCGCCATAGATCCATGTCGGCGCCGAGCCGCCCGACGCCAACGCAGGGAACGTCATCACCACGGGACCGAGCGCGTAGCCCGGGAACTGCGAAACGACGTGGGCGATACGCACGACCGCGCTTGGGCCACCAGAGCTTGCGGGCAGGTCCTTGTCGATCGCGAACACCGGCAGTACCTGTCGACCTTCAAGTGCCGGATCGGCGCAACTCCCAGCGCGCTCATCGCCCAACACGAGCGACGCCGGATCGACCGAAGCGGAATAGCAGGTGTTCGCGACTTCGGGGTCATTCGAATGGCTCGTCGACCCGTAGAGCAAGATGCGGTCGTCGACGACTGCGATCTCGGAGTACTTGTCGCTCTGGCTGAGATCTACCGTCGCAACTCGCGCGACCTGGGCCTGGAGAGATGCTGGCCGCGAAGCGGCCTGCACCGATGACGCGGACAGAAACAGTAGGCAGGCTCCGATCGTCAGTGCAATGACTGGGCGCAATCGGACGCTCCGCACGACGGAACTGTATGTCGCGACAAGCCGACAAGGTGGGCAGTGGGCCTCGCCGTTCTCATCGCATCAGATGGTCTGGAGTTCCCCCGCTTTGACCGCGGTGATTGGAGAGGATCAGTCCTCGATGTCGGAGAGGAGAAAACGGATCCCGCCCGAGGCCGCCTGGGTCAGACCGCCCGCCAGCCCTCCTGCCTCAGGTGACGCGAGCGCGGCGCACGCGGTCGCGTAGTCCGAGAAGTAGACATCGATGGTCCGGTAGGCCGGGGTTGCGGAGCCGTCCTCTTTCGGGAAGACCTTGGCTGATTCGACCCGCTGGATGTCGGGGATCTTGCTCAGCAGTTCCTTGGAAGCCGGGGAGTTGTAGTGGGCCTCAAAGGCGCCGGGATCGTTCGGGTTGTCGACGATGATGGTGAGCTTGACTGCCATGGAAACCATGATAACGAGGCGGCACCAGGGGCGCTAACCGGACGGCAGCAGGGTCGTTCTTGTTATCTTGCGGGTCATGGTTGAGATCCGCGACACCTGCGGGGGCGCTTGCGTCCGCACGGCTTGAGAGGCTCCGCCGACTTTTTTACCGCAGTAAGCTTCGGGCGCGAAAAATCGGTCATCCGATCCACTGGGCTGGGCCGGTAGGGGGGAAGATCAATGTTAAAGCGCATAAAGTGCTACGAGTCTCCTCGGGGTCGGCTCGCATCGCTGGAGCGATCCGCGGTTGTCCTGCGACGCAGTGGCGGGCCGTCTGGACACCGCCGGGGCCCGGAGGGCTCTGCCACCGGTTCTAGTGACAAGTTTTGTTGCCTATCGCGCGGTTCGGTCCGTAGATGGCACTTGGGAACCAAAAAGTCAAGCGGCATGCACGCCCGCGTGCCCGGGGTGCGAAGGGCCGGCGTGGTGACCCGCTTCCCCCTCATCGTTCTGTTCGGCGTGAGGGAAGTGGGCACCACGTCCGGGCGTTTGCGCACAGAGGGAGTCGCGCCAGCGTTAGATGCGCTTGATCGGCGCCAGATGGAGGCTGAAGCGCTTTTCGCCGGCGGAAGGGAAGCGGATGGTCGCCTCGGCGTTGGTCCCTTCGCCCGTCACTTCGGTTACCACGCCCTCCCCGTAGCGGGCGTGCATGACGGCGTCGCCGGCTTCGAGGCCGAGCTCCTCGGCTCCCGTGCCGTGAACGGGCGACCCGGCTCGCCCGTGGCGCATGGCCGCTTCGACCAGCTGCCCGCGGAACTCCTCCCGGCTCGGGCGAAGGCGGCGAAGGCGGGCCCCGCTGGCACGCACCAGGTTCTCGGGGATTCTCGTTGAGGAAACGGCTCGCCTGGTTGTACTGCGCCTCGCCCCATAGGCTCCGGCACCAGGCGTTGGAAAGGTAGAGGCGCTCCCTGGCACGGGTGACGCCGACGTAGCAAAGCCGCCGTTCTTCTTCGAGCTCGTGAGGCTCACCGAGGGACCGGAGGTGGGGGAAAACCCCCTCTTCCATGCCGGCGATGAATACGACCGGGTACTCGAGGCCCTTGGCGGTATGCAGCGTCATCAGGGTCACGCTCGAGTCGTCGAGGCCGACCTTGTCCGAGTCGGACACGAGGCTCACAGAGGTGAGGAAATCGGCGATCGTGCCGTACTCCATAGCGGCGCCGAGCAGTTCCTCGACGTTCTCCACTCGGGTGTCGATCTCGACTTGGGTCGCATCCTCCGCTCGCAGCTGGTCCAGGTAACAGGTGCGGTCGACGACGGCTTGCAGCAGGCGTGCCGGCCCCGCCGGCGCGGTCCCGGCGTCTTCGTCGCCGTTGAGCAGAGCCCTCAGCTCCCCTATCAGCTCGATGAAGGAGGCGATCCCCCCGAGGGCTTTACCCGCGACCCCAGCTTCCCGCGCGTGTGCCAGTGCGTCGCCGAACGGTATTCCCTTGGAAGCAGCCCACGCGTCCAGGCGAGCCACGCTCGTGTCGCCCACCCCCCGGCGTGGGACATTGAGGACCCTTTTCAAGGACACCTCGTCGCCGGAGTTCGTAATCACGTGCAGGTAGGCGAGCATGTCTTTTACTTCCCTGCGGTCGTAATACCGTGGTCCGCCGAAGACCTTGTAAGGCACCCCTTGGCGGGCCAGTTCTTCTTCGATGGCCCGGCTTTGCGCATTGGTGCGGTAAAAAACTGCGACGTCTCCCCAGCGGTAACCATGTTCCCGGCGGCAATTTAACGACCTCTGAAGCGAGCCACGAACCTTCGTCGTGCTCGTCGTCGGCGACATAACGCACCAGCTGTTCACCGCCGCCCCGCGAGGTCCACAGGTCCTTTGGTTTCCTCGTCATGTTGTTGGAAATTACGGCGTTAGCAGCGTCAAGGATCGTCTGGGTGGACCGGTAATTCTGGTCCAGGACGACGACGGACGCGTCGGGGAACGCCCGCTCGAACTCGAGGAAGTTCCGCACATCGGCTCCCCGCCAACCGTAGATCGACTGGTCGGAATCGCCGACCACCGTTACCTGGTGATGAGCTCCGGCAAGCTGCAGCACGAGCTCGTTTTGTGCCCGGTTGGTGTCCTGGTACTCGTCGACCAGGATGTGCTCGAAGCGCTCTTGGTATGCGGCCAGGATGTCGGGGTGGTCCCGGAACAGCCGGACGGTGACCCCCAGCAAGTCGTCGAAGTCCATCGCGTTCGCCGCCACCAACCTGCGTTGGTACTCCTCGTATATCTCTGCGATCTTGCGTTCGAACAGCGAGCTGCGGCGTGCGCGCTCCGCGTATTCGGTCGTACTGAGCAGCTCGTTTTTTGCACCGGAGATCGTGGCGTGGATGGCGCGGGCAGGGAACTTCTTAGTGTCCAGGCCCAGATCCCGGACCACGTAGCCGGTGAGGCGGACGGCATCGGACTGGTCATAGATCGAAAACGACTGCTGGTAACCGAGCGCAGCGGCTTCCCGGCGCAATATCCGCACGCACGCCGCGTGGAACGTCGACACCCACATGCGCTCCGCCACAGGGCCGACGAGGCTGGCGACACGGTGGCGCATCTCGTCGGCCGCCTTGTTGGTAAAAGTGATCGCCAATATCGCGAACGGAGAGAGCCCTTTTTCGCGGACCAACCAGGCAATGCGGTGCGTAAGGACGCGCGTCTTGCCTGAGCCTGCTCCGGCCACGATCAGAAGAGGCCCCCCGACGTGGGTGACGGCCTCGAGCTGAGAGGGGTTCAGTCCCTCCAGGAGGGGCCTGTGCCGGTCTGGCCCCTCGTGGCTGCCACCCTCGGCCCCAGGCGCGTCCTCGGCTCCGGGCGCATCCTCGGTTGCAGGCGTCAGTGCCCCATTCCGACGTGCTGGGAACGCTGGAGCGATTTGCCCTCCGTGAGCAGTGCCGGCGCCACCATCACCTCGGCTTTCTGGAACTCTTTCACGCTGCCGTAGCCACAAGTCGCCATGGACGTCTTGAGCGCCCCGAACAGGTTGACGCGGCCGTCGTTTTCATGGGCGGGGCCGATCAGGATCTCCCTCAGCGTGCCACGCATGTCGGTCTTGACCCGGGCACCGCGCGGGAGCGTCGGGTGGAAAGTGGCCATGCCCCAGTGGTAGCCATGGCCTGGCGCTTCTGCGGCTGCAGCGAGAGGTGAGCCCAACATCACAGCGTCGGCACCGCAAACGATCGCCTTTGCGACGTCGCCGCCTGTGCCCATCCCGCCGTCGGCTATCACGTGGACGTAGACACCCGTCTCGTCGAGGTGCTGCGCCCGCGCCGCCCTTGCGTCGGCGATGGCAGTGGCCTGCGGCACGCCGATCCCGAGGACCCCGCGAGTGGTGCAGGCGTGCCCTGGCCCGACACCCACCAGGACCCCCACCGCCCCGGTACGCATCAGGTGGAGGGCTGCCTGGTAGGAGGCGCAACCTCCGACGATGACAGGGATCTCGAACTCGCGGATAAAGCGCTTCAGGTTGAGAGGCTCGACTGTCTTGGAAACATGTTCGGCCGACACAACTGTCCCCTGGACCACGAACAGGTCCAGCTCCGCGTCGACCAGCGCTTTGGCGTACTGAGCGGTGCGCTGAGGCGTCAATGAGGCGCAAGCCACGACACCGGCCGCCTTGATCTCGCGTATCCGGGCGGTCACGAGCTCGGGCTTCATAGGCTCGGAGTAAATCTGCTGCATCCGCGCCGTCGCCTTATCGGCGGAGAGATGGGCGATCTCCTCGAAATACGGGTCCGGGTCGTCGTAGCGCGTCCAGAGGCCCTCGAGGTTGAGGACGCCGACGCCGCCGAGCTGGCCGATCTGTATAGCCGTGGAGGGGCTGACGACGCCGTCCATAGCTGCCCCCATCAACGGGAGCTCGAAACTGAAGGCGTCGATCTCCCACGAGATATCCACGTCCTCCGGGTCCCTTGTCCGCCTGCTCGGGACGATCGCAATGTCGTCGAAGCCGTAAGCCTGCCGCCCTGTTTTGCCCTTACCTATCTCGATTTCCACAGTGCCTGCCTCTCGTACGCGTCACGGTGCTGTCAACACGCGAGCCTACTGGGAAGCGGCCCGCCGCCGAGGCATGATAGGGCGGATCTGAGCCAGATCCGGGGCGGGTTAAGCGCCTCGGCTTCAGGCGCGCGACAGGCCGATAGCGACGCGGGTAGGGCGGTCGGCGCGGGCCGGTTCTCCCTGCCCATGCGGGGAGGGAGGGGGCGCCGGTTGTCCTGTTGAGCGGTCCATCTCCATCAGGTAGATCTCGGTGACGGGCAATGACGCCGTCTCCAGTGCCGCGCCCAACGTCGGGCTCGGCTGGGAGGTCGCATCAGCAGCGGCTCCCATCGCAGCACCCGAGCTCGCCCGGCCCAAGGCCAGCTCCGCGCGCTTGGTGACAGGCAGAACGGGAGGAAGAGGGCGGTCATCCCGGACCGGAGCGGGAGCGAGCAGGCCCGAACAACGCGAGCAGGATGGGCGACCAGACTGGTTGTAGATGCCGCAGCGAGGGCACATCATGATTTGCCCAGGGTACCGTCCTGCGAGCCGCTGTGCCTCCTCAGGGCACCTCCAGCGTCCTCCAGCACCCCGGTTTGCCCACGGCGGCCCAGGACAGCGCCCAGCAGCTCGGCAAGCAGGCGGCCCGTTGCTCCCCACACCGTGTCCTCGTCGAGGCGGAAAAATGGGACCGCCCGGAAAGGCGTCCCTTCGTCGGCCTGGCGCGAGGGCCACAGCTCTTCGTGGTAGGCCCCGCTCATTGCAAGCTGCGCCAGTGGCACCCAGAAGACCTTGTCGACCTCGTTCGGGTCGGGGACGAACGCCGGGCCCTCGGGCGCGGCGCCAGACAACTTCCCGACGAAGCAGTGGACCAACGCGGGGCTGCGGGACGTCGTGAGCGGTGTCAACTGGCCGATGACCTCGATGTCGGCCACAACTGCCCCGATCTCCTCGTTCGCCTCCCGTAGCGCCGCGTCGACAGGGACCTCGCCGCGCCGTAACCGCCCGCCCGGAAAGCACACCTCCCCGGCGTGGGAGCGCAAGTGCACCGGTCGCCTGGTAAGGACGACGTTGGCCTCGCCGGCGCGTTCGAACAGCAGGCACAGGACGGCAGCGGGCCTCTGGTCGGCTTGGGGCGGCAGCTCTGCCGGCATGACCGTTCTCGGGACATGGGCGAGCGCCGGCAGCTCAGCTGATGCCGCCAATGCCCGGCAGACCTCGTCGACCGTTATCCCGGCACGGTCGCTCTCAGGCAGGCGCTCCCATGGAGCAGGGGCACCTGGCAAGAAGCTCTTCGGCCGCGGGATCTCAATGCGCAGGTGCGCCACTTTGGGACGAAAGGCTTTCCAACAACTCGCGGAGCCCGCCTGTTTTGAGGTTGGCCATCACGCGCCCGGGTGTGACGTCGCCTCGCTCCCATTCCATCCAGGAAGTCAGCAGCTTGTTTGCGTCGGGGGCGGGGACTTCCACGGCCGCCAGACTACCGCTCACGGGCGTCAGGCCGACCGCCCTAACCGTTAGTGCTTCTGTGCCGCTCTCAGCTGGTACCGGGCCCTCAGCAGGCACGCGGATCCCAGGGTTGCTCCTGGTCGGCAGCAGCGCTCACCGGGTTACCGTCCGGCGTGGGGACCGTTGTAGCGGGTGCGACCGTAGTGCTGCTTCGGACAGCCGGAGAGCGTGTCGTCGCGGCCGTGGTCGGGGCAGTGGCGGTCGTCGGGGGGGCGGCGGCCGTCGGGGCGCTGGTCGGCGTCGGAGCTTTGGCTGAGACATCCACTGTGGAGCCGAGGTCCACTTCGATGTCACCTTGTGCGAGGGACGGGCCCACCTGCAACATGACAGCTCCCGAGAGGTACTTCATCACGTCGAGGGCCTGAGCGACGTCGCCCGGGCGGTACTTGACGAGGGTCTCCGAGATATCGGCTGGGACCTCTCCGGCAGATTCGTTGGTCACCTTGAGCCCATGGGTCGCCAGCGCCTGCCCTGCCGCCAGTGCGGCGTCGTAGCTGCCGGCGATGCTGACCACGCTCACCGAAGTGGGGGCGGCAGGGGTGGGGAACACGTCGCCCGCCCAGGCTTTTATCACGTTGTTGTCAGCGGGCTGGACCGGGAAAAGCACGTCGCCCATCCCGTAGCCGCCGTAGTAATAGTCGTTGACCCCGGTTGTCGGCAATGTTGTCTCGGGCACCGTAGAAGGGTCGATGTGGCTGTACGCGAGGATGAGGCTGAGCATCTGGCCCTTCAGGGGAGCGTCGACCGTCATCTGGCCAAGGATCGCGCTCAGGAAGTTGGCCGCCGCCACGGGGTCGGTCAGGCCCTTGGATTTTGCCGTCTGCGCAACGATCTTTAGGAACGTATGGGTCCTCACAATCCGGGCAAGGTCCGACTCGGGGTCATAGGGCCAGTCGTACCTCGGGGTGTCCGTCCCCTTCGGCTCGTACTGGAGGTGCCTGGCCCGCACGAGGGCAAGGGCCTCGAAACCGTCGAGGTGGTGGCAACCGGCACTACCTATGTTGAGGAGGGACTCAGCGTCGAACACCGGGTCGGGGAAATAGACGTTTATCCCGCCGAGGGCGTTCACGCTGTTGATAAAACCGTTGAAATTGAGCTCAATGAAATGGTTGATAGGGATACCGAGGTCGTCCTCGATCGCCGCAGCGAGGTTGTCCGGCCCGCTGGAACCGTCGTTGAGGGCGGCGTCCATTTTCTGGTACGAACCAACCGGGCTGTTCGCCGGCATCGGCGAGAACAGGTCGCGCGGGATCGACAGTATCGAAGCGGTGTGGTTGGCCGGGTCGAGGTGCAGGACCATCATGATGTCCGCCAGCGTCCCGGAGTAGGTGAGCGACGAGCCGAACTGGAGCTGCTGTTGGGGGGTGAGGCCCTGGCGGGTCTCGTTGCCGATGAGCAGGATGTTCTCGGGGTCGCCGTGTTCGGTCTCGCTAGTTGGGATTTTCAGCTCGCACTTCACGTCGAAGCAACCTGGAGGGGTGATGTACGGGCTCGGGGCCGTCTGTATGTCGTTGATCTTGTACCGCACATACCCGTAAGCCGCCCCCATGGCGACAAGGCACACGAGAACCACGCAGTTGGCGGCGATGAGGGTACGGCGAGGCCAGTGCGACTTGACGCGAACTTTGGGCTGCTTGGCAGAGGACTTCGGTGCGGGAGGCCCGCCGGGCGGCTGCGCGCTGTGTTTGGGGGCGGGGCTGCTCACGGGGTTAATACACTTTGGAGGTAGGCGACGGTTTACCTGGCGACGACAAAGATAGGCCCGGCAGGAATGCCGGGCCTATCTTAGAACATCGAGTACGTGGCAACGGCAGGGCTACATCATCCCCATGCCGCCACCGCGACCGCCGCCAGCGCCGGCACCCGCATTGGCGTCCTTTTTCTCAGGCTTGTCCGCAACTGTCGCCTCGGTGGTGAGCAGCAGGGCGGCGACAGAGGCCGCGTTTTGCAGGGCGGAGCGGGTCACCTTGGCGGGGTCGATCACACCGGCCTTGAGCAGGTCCTCGAAATGACCAGTCAGTGCATTGAGGCCGACACCGCCGGTCTCACGTTCGGCTTGCTCGACGATCACGGCGCCTTCCAGGCCGGCGTTGGAGGCGATCCAGCGCATCGGCTCGTCGAGAGCCTTGCTCACGATCGTGGCCCCGGTCGCTTCGTCGCCCTTAAGGCTGTGAACGAGCTTGTCCACCGCGGCGCGGGAGCGGAGCAGGGCCAAACCACCGCCGGGGACGATGCCCTCTTCGATGGCGGCCTTGGTCGCTGAAACCGCGTCTTCGATCCGGTGCTTCTTTTCCTTCAGCTCGATCTCGGTCGCAGCTCCCACACGGATCACGGCCACACCACCGGCGAGCTTGGCGAGACGCTCCTGCAGCTTCTCACGGTCCCAATCGGAGTCTGTGTCCTCGATCTCCCGCTTGATCTGGGCGATACGGGCCTTTACCTCGGCCTCGGGGCCAAAGCCTTCGATGATCGTGGTCGTGTCCTTGGCGATGACGACCTTGCGGGCGCGGCCGAGAAGAGAGACGTCGGTGTTCTCCAGCTTGAGGCCGACCTCCTCGGAAATTGCCTGGCCTCCGGTCAGGATGGCGATATCGGCGAGCATGGCCTTGCGACGGTCACCGAAACCGGGTGCCTTGACTGCCACGCTCTGGAAGGTGCCCCGCAGCTTGTTGACGATCAAGGTGGCGAGGGCCTCACCGTCGACATCTTCGGCTATGAGCAGCAGAGGCTTGCCAGCTGTCATGACACGCTCGAGGACCGCTATGAGGTCGTGGGCTGAGCTGATCTTCTGGTTGGCGATCAGGATGAAGGGGTCTTCCAGGACGGCCTCCTGGCGCTCCTGGTCGGTCACGAAGTAGGGCGAAATGTAGCCCTTGTCGAACTGCATGCCTTCGGTGAACTCGAGCTCGACACCAAAGGTGTTCGACTCCTCGACCGTCACCACGCCGTCCTTGCCGACCTTGTCGATAGCGTCAGAGATCACTTCGCCGATTGAAGGGTCGGCCGCCGATATGGACGCCACCTGGGCGATCTCGGCCTTGTCATCGACAACCTTGGAGAGCTTGCGGATCGACTCGACCGCCGCCTTGACGGCCTGCTCGATGCCGCGCTTGAGGGCGATGGGGTTGGCCCCGGCTGCCACGTTGCGCAGCCCCTCGCGCACAAGCGCCTGGGCCAGGACCGTGGCGGTGGTAGTCCCGTCGCCTGCGATGTCGTTGGTCTTGGTGGCCACCTCTTTCACGAGCTGAGCGCCCATGTTCTCGAAGTGGTCCTCCAACTCGATCTCCTTGGCGATCGTCACGCCGTCATTGGTGATCGTCGGAGGGCCCCAGCGCTTCCCGATAACGACATTGCGCCCTTTGGGCCAGGGTTACCTTGACGGCGTCTGCGAGCTTGTTGACCCCTGCCTCGAGTCCTCTCCTTGCTGTTTCGTCGAACTGAAGCTGCTTGGGCACTACTTCGTCACCTTCGCCAGAACGTCACGGCTGCTCAGCACGAGCAGGTCCTCACCGTCGACGGCGACCTCGGTGCCGCCGTACTTAGAGTAAAGGACGGTGTCGCCGACCTTGATATCGAGGGCGATCAGCTCGCCGCTGGTGTCGGCCCGGCGCCCGGGGCCTACGGCCAGGACGTGGCCCTGCTGGGGCTTCTCCTTGGCGGTGTCGGGGATAACGAGGCCCGACGCCGTTTTCTCTTCCGCCTCGTTCGGGCGGACAACGATTCGATCGTCAAGGGGGTGCAGTTTCATGATGTCGTCGCCTCCGTGGCAAGTATTTCGGACAGGGTTCTCCGGCTAGCACTCTCACCGGTCGACTGCTAACGATAGCGACCTGTGGGCGCTAATAGCAAACTTCCTGGACAGAAGAGGTGCGCGTTTGACCGCCCTGGCGCCAAGCGGCGGAGGTTTGCTTACCTCAACCAGCCTGGGGGAGCCGGTCTAGCTCGTTGCCGGCAGGTCCGTTGAGGGCACCGCTGCGGCCGGGGCAGCCAACGCCGAGTGCAAGAAGTCGACCTGGCTCAGCAGGAGGTTCTCGGCGATGTCCTCTCTCGCGGCTACGTGAGTCACCCCTGACAGCGGCAGCACAGAATGCGGGCGGCCGGCTGCCAGGAGGGCACTCGAAAGCTCGAGGGTGTGCACCACGAACACGTTGTCGTCAGAAAGCCCGTGCACGAGGAGCAACGGCCGGACCAGCTTGGCGGCAAGGGGCACCAGCGAGCTGCGCTCGTAAGCTTCAGGCGATCGGTCGGGGTGGCCCAAGTAGCGCTCGGTGTAATACGTGTCGTACCAGCGCCAGTTCGTGACCGGGGCGCCGGCAACTGCGGCGTGGAAGACATCGGGGCGGGCGAGCACCGCCAGGGCTGCCAGGTACCCGCCGAACGACCACCCGACGATGCCTACACGCCCAAGGTCCAGCTCAGGGATCTCCTCTGCCGTGAGACGGAGAGCTTCGACCTGGTCTTCCAACGGCGGGTTGGCGAGGTCCTGGTAAACCTCATGCTCGAAGGCCGGCCCGCGCCCAGGTGTGCCGCGCCCGTCCGCCACCACGACGGCGAAGCCCTGGTCCGCAAGCCACTGAGCCTCCAGCCAGAGCGACCTCGCCGCCATAACCTTCTGGTGCCCCGGGCCCCCATAGGGCGCCATGATGACCGGCAGCTTGCCCCCGGCGTGGCTGGACGGCAGTACGACGCCCACCCGTAACTGGCGAGGTCCCACTTTGAGGAAACGGACGACCGGTTCGACCACAGGCGTTTCCGCCCTGTCGAGCAGGGCCCGCGGCTCCGTCCCGTCCATGTGCACGACTGCCTGTACGCCATGGCGGCCCATGCTCCGCGACACCACGACCCGTACCCCGCCATCGCCTACTGCGCTGGAGACGCCGCCGAGATCGGTCACTTGGCGAAGGCCCGCCTCTTTGGACCAGCTCCAGGCCTCGACGACCGAGGGATCGCTCGACGCGGTGAACAGCACCGACGTCCCTGCGTGGGTCACACCCCGTACCTGTAACCCGGGCGGGGTGACCAGTTCGTCGCCCACTTTGAGCCTCCAGGTATCGGCCTCGGCGACCGCCCATAGGAGTTGACCGTCTTCGAGCCATGCCGGCACCCCGGGCGGTGACCCGACCCAGGCGGCGTCGCTCGCCTCGACCAGCCGTGACGTCACGCCCCCTGCCAGGTCGACGCTCAGGACCGCGCAGGCCTGGTGGTCCCTCTGCTCTACCAGGAGCAGGGGAGGGCCCGAGCGGCTCCAATGGACGTCGACTAGGTACGGGTAACGCTCGGCGTCCCACAAGACCTGAGTGCGATTGCCCCCGCCTGGGGACGCCTCCAGATGCCAGAGGCTTACCACGGCGTCGGCGGTACCGGCAAGGGGAAAGTAATGGGGCTGCGGCTTGCTGGCCGGCGCAGACGGGTCCGACGTCCAAAGTGTCGTGAGGGGGCTGTTGTCGACGCGTGCTGCCAGCAGGGAGCGTCCATCGGGCGCCCACCAGAACCCGCGCAGCCGGCCCATTTCTTCTGCAGCCACAAACTCGGCGGCTCCCCAGGTCACCTCGCCTTCCTCTTCAGCGAGTAGCGCCGCCGCGCCGCCCGGTCCCGGACCGCCAGGTGTGGGTACGAGGTAAAGGGCCGACCCCGATAGGAACGCGACGGCCTGCCCTGTCGGCGCGGGGCGTGGGTCGACAACACCGGGCGGAGCCCGGAGCTCCAGTGGCGCTTCGGTGCCTGCGCCGTCGCGGAGCGCCACCCACCACAACCTCCCGCCCAGGGAGAACGCGGCGTGGCGAACGTCCTCGTCGCATGCGTACCCGATTATCCCACCGGCAAGTTCCCGGCTGCGTTCCCGGCGGGCGCGCTCTTCGTCTGGGAGCTCTTCCTCGTTGGCACCAAGGATGCTCGCTGCGCTTGCGACCTCGCGCTCCACGCCCATCGTGGTGTCGAAAACCCACAGCGAGGTCACCGGGTTGTCACCCGCCGGGGAGCGCAGGAAAACAACACGCTCACCATCGGGCGAAACAGTAAAACTTCGCGGCGCACCAAGAGAAAAACGTCGGGTGCGTGCCTCCTGACGTGGAAAAGAAACGGCTGGGGCGCCCATTTGCGGGCGACTATACAACAACTCCGGCTACACGAAATGGAGCGCGAGGTTGGGGTCGACCGCGACGTCCAGGGGGGTAGGCCCGTCCTGACTCAGGCGGTACCAGGCCGTCGCCCCGATCATCGCGGCATTATCGGTGCACATCGCACGCGACGGTATGAAAGCCGTTCGGCCGTCTTCCAAGCACATCTGTTTTACCCGCTCGCGAAGTGACGTGTTCGCTGCCACACCTCCGCCGATACAGATCGCTTTGGCGTGGACCTCGGCTGCGGCCTTCCTCGTCTTGGTGGCGAGGACGTCTACGACAGCCTCCTGGAAGCTAGCTGCGACATCGGCCAACTCGGCGCCCGGGCCCGCCTTCATGTAGCGGACGACGGAAGTCTTCAGGCCACTGAACGAAAAATCGTACCCGCCCGTGGCAAGGCCACGCGGAAAGGCGATCGCCCTCGGGTCGCCCTCTCGGGCGGCTCTTTCGATCGCCGGGCCTCCGGGGTAGCCGAGGCCCAAGAACCTCGCGACTTTGTCGAAAGCCTCCCCCGCCGCGTCGTCTATCGTCTGGCCCAGCAGGCGGTACTCGACCTGGCCCGCAGAGCCCTCCATGCAGATCAGCATCGTGTGGCCGCCCGAGACCAGCAGCACCACGGTCGGCAACGACAGGGCGGGGCCCTCCAGGAAGGCGGCATGAAGATGGCCTTCCATGTGGTTCACCCCGACAAATGGGAGACCCCAGGACCAGGCGTACGCCTTGGCGGCGCTGACACCCACGATCAGTGAGCCGACAAGCCCTGGCCCCACTGTGGCCGCCACGGCGGCAAGGTCCTGCGGGCCCGTGCCGGCCCGGGCCATGGCCTCGCTGACAACGGGGCCGAGGAGCTCGAGGTGCGCCCGGCTGGCAATTTCGGGCACCACACCACCGAAGGCCGAATGGATATCGGTCTGGCTGCTGACCACCGAAGAGAGCACGTGGCGGCCGTCTTCGACAACGGCGGCTGCCGTTTCGTCGCAGGAGGTCTCTATCGCAAGTACTTTCACAGGTCCGGGGTGGCGTTTATGCGGGCCTGAACTTCGGGCGAGCGGAGCTGGTAGAGCCACATGATGAGCGCGTCCTCCCCGCTCTCGAGGTAGTAATTGCGCCGCAGGCCGGCGATCGCGAAGCCGAACTTGCGGTAGAGGTCCTGGGCAGCGATGTTCCCGACGCGGACCTCCAGGGTCATCGCAGTGCACCCGCGCCGGGAGCCTTCGCGCGCGAGGTGCGCCAGGAGCAGGGTACCGAGGCCCTGGCGGCGCATCGACGGGGCGATGGCGAGGTTGGTCACGTGGGCCTCGTCCACCACGAACATGAGCCCCCCGTAGCCCACAACTTTGCCGTCTACCCGCATAACTACGTAATAACGAGCATCACCTTGGGCCAACTCGCTCGTGAACACACCAAGCGACCAGGGTTTTGGGTGCGCGCGGTGCTCGATGCGGATCACCGCGGGGAGGTGACGCCGCCGCATCGGCTCGATCATCACCTGCGGGCTCCCGAGTTCGGAGGTGCGCGCTCTCATCGGTCCAGCTTGGGCTCGGCCGGGGGGGACCGGCAGGGCCGCCCACTCGCCCGTCCACCTGGTCCCAGCCGATCCGCACGTCCGCCTGGCGCAGGTAGAGCGGGGCTGGCAGGGCGCCAGGCTCGAAGGCTTCGCCGCCGATCCGCTCCATACCCAGCTCGGCGACCGCCAGCGGGGACGGCCACATGTCGCCCGGACCGGCGACCTCGCTGCCGGCTGCCTCGAAGATCTCCCTGTAGCGGACCGCCCCGTCCCCGACGGCGAGGACGTTGGCAATCTCGTGTGCAGCGGCCTGCGGGGCTGCAACCGCGGGAGCACGGAGCTCCTTGAGGCGCTGACCGTCACCTCCGAAAAGCGCCCAGTAGACCTCGCCGCGCCTTGCGTCAACGATCGCAGCCAGCGGCCCTTGGCGGCGGCGGTGCGGGTGAGCCAAAGCTTCAAGGCTCGTGACCCCCACCGCTGGGATGCTACGCGCAGTCGCGATCGTGGTCGCGGTTGCTAGCCCCACGCGCAGACCCGTGAACAAGCCGGGGCCAATGTCGACGGCCACCCCGTCCAGGTCGGCCACCGAAATACCGGCCTGCCGGCACAGCTCGTCGATGGCGGGGACCAGGACCTCGACGTGGCGCTGGCCCGCGACGAGCAGGGTCGAAGCAACGGGGCCGTCGTCATCCCACAATGCGCACCCGACTAAACGAGTGGCTGTCTCGATGGCAAGAAGCTTCATGTCCCGCCCATCGACTTAGCCCAACTCGGCGAGGACCGTTGACAGTTCGGCCATCCGTCCCAGCCAGCTCGGGCCCAGGGCCGTGAAAACAAGCCGTCGCGCACCGTCGGCCCCGCCGCTTGCGCCACCGTCTGGGCCGCCGGGCTCGAAGTCGATCGCCACGTGCAGGTAGTCAGGTGCCAGAGCCGGGGCGGCCAGCTCTCCCCACTCGACAACCGCCACCGCACCTTCCTCGAGCAGTTCGGGGATCGCGAGGTCGATGACCTCCTGGAGCTGTTCGAGCCGCCAGACATCTGCGTGGAAAAGGTCCCATCCGGCACTCGTCCGGTAGCTGTGCAGCAGCACGAAGGTCGGGCTGGTCACCGGCCCGGCGACCCCGAGCGCTGCAGCCAAGCCCTGGGTGAAGGTGGTCTTGCCTGCCCCGAGGTCGCCGCCCAGCAACACGGTGTCGCCCGGGCGCAGTAGGGCGGCCAGCGCGGCGCCCAGGCGTTTCATGTCGGCCTCACCAGGTGCCAGGGCGACGAGGGCACCGGTGGGGACCTGGTGCTGCATCGCTGACCTCACGACGGTTGAGCACGGGCAGGCCGGGCCGCGCCGAGGGCCTCCTTGGCGCGCACGAGGTCGGCTCGCATCTGGGCTACGACCTGGCCACCACCCCGCAGTGCGGCAGAGGGGTGGAAAGTCGGGACAAGTTGGCCGCCGCGGTACGGGTAGACCCGGCCCCGCAAGCGGCTGATGCCCTCTGCGGTGGCAAGCAATAATTTCGTCGCGAAATTACCCAGCGTCACAACCACTCTCGGGTTGATCAGCTCCAATTGCTTTTCCAGGTACGGCCAGCAGGCTTCGATCTCGTCGGGAAGGGGGTCACGGTTACCGGGCGGGCGGCACTTGACCGTGTTCGCTATGTAGAAGTCCTGCCTTGTGAGCCCCATCTCTTCCAGTACCAGCCGGTCCAGGAGCTGCCCGGAGCGCCCGACGAAGGGTAAGCCCTGGAGGTCCTCCTGTTCACCCGGCCCCTCACCCACGAACATGAGGTCGGCCGCGGGGTTCCCCATCCCGAACACGACGTTCGTCCGCCCGCTCGCAAGGCGGCAAAGCGTACAGGTCGACGCGACCTTGGCGACTTCGGCCAACGCGCCAGCATTGGGCACGTCTCGGCCTGTCTGCATGGCAGCACCGTAGCTGAAGTTTATTTGCGCTGCAGATCCTTGTCCCTACTGGCAGACTGGCCGTATGCCCGCGACAGAAAATCCTGAGATCGTGATCCCCACTGGCCTCCTGCCGGGCGACGGTCGTTTCGGCAGTGGGCCATCCAAGATCCGTGCAGAGGCGGTGCAATCTCTGGTGGCTCCGGCCGACAGGCTCCTCGGCACGAGCCATCGCCAGCAGCCTGTCAAGGCCGTCGTCGGCCGCCTTCGCTCGGGCCTACGCGAGCTGTTCAGCCTCCCCGACGGCTACGAGGTCGTGCTCGGCAACGGCGGCACGACGGCGTTCTGGGACGTGGCGACTTTCTGCTTGATCGAACAACGGAGCCAGCACCTCGTGTTCGGGGAGTTCTCTGCGAAGTTCGCCACCGCCGCCAAAGCCGCCCCCTGGCTGTCGGATCCCGATGTCATCGAAAGCCCCGTGGGTACTCACCCCCTTGCCGAGGGACGCGAAGGGACCGACCTCTACGCGCTTACTCACAATGAGACCTCGACCGGTGTGATGATGGAGGTCCGCCGGCCCGAGCGCTCGCAGGAGAGTGCGCTCGTCGCGGTGGACGCCACCTCGGCAGCCGCGGGGTTGCGGGTCGAACCCTCCCAGTTCGACGTCTATTACTTCGCCCCCCAGAAGGGTTTCGCTTCCGACGGCGGCCTATGGTTGGCGGTCCTGTCGCCTCGGGCCGTTGCCCGGGTCGAGCGCATAAAGGCCTCGGGCCGGTTTATGCCGGCGTTCCTTGATCTTCAGGTCGCGCTCGACAACAGCCGCCTCAACCAGACCTACAACACGCCCGCCGTCGCAACGCTGCTGCTCGCGGTCAACCAGCTCGATTGGATGTTGGGCAACGGCGGCCTCGAGTTTTCTGCCGGCCGCTGCGACCGCTCGGCTGAGATCCTCTACGGGTGGGCCGAATCGAGCGCGTACGCCACGCCATTTGTCGCCAAACCCGACGAGCGTTCGCACGTCGTAGGCACGATCGACTTCGACCAGTCCGTCGATGCAGACCTTGTCGCCAAGGTCCTAAGGTCGAACGGCATCGTCGACACGGAGAGCTACCGCAAGCTTGGCCGCAACCAGCTCCGTGTGGCCATGTTCCCGGCGATCGACCCCGACGACATCGCCGCCCTTACGGGCTGCATCGAGTACGTGGTGAGCGCGCTTTGCTGATCGCGGCGTCCTGCCCCGGTACCCTCCGGCGGCTGGCCCGGAGGCGACGGTCTCAGGTATAGATGCGCGGCAGGCGGGGCGAAAGAGCGCAAGTTACTTCGTACGCGATGGTGCCGAGGCGCTCGGCCCACTCCCAGGCGGTAACCTCCTCGTCGCCCTGACGGCCGATCAGGACCACCTCATCGCCGGCCTTCACGCCAGCGCCTGGCCCGCAGTCGACGAGGATCTGGTCCATCGTGACGGAACCAGCGATAGGCCGCCGCCGGCCACCGATCAGCACCTCACCGCCCACCTGGGACAGCCGGCGTGGGGCCCCGTCGCCGTAACCAACAGGGACAGTGGCGATGACCGAGGAGAGCGAAAGGCGGTAGTGCAGGCCGTACGAGAGGCCCTCGCCGGCGGCGACCTCCTTGGCATAAGAGACTTCGGCCTTGAAGGACAGTGCCGGCATCAAAGGCCGTACGGCGGGGTGGCCTCGCATCGAAGAAGCCGGTGCCAGGCCGTAGATGGCGATCCCCGACCTGACCATCTGGTAGCGGGAGGCCGGGTGCACGAGAGCCCCGGCGGAGTTGGCCGCGTGCAGGAGGGAAGGCAGGGTGCCGCCCGCAGCGAGCGCACCGATAACGCCATCGAAACTGGCCAGCTGCTCCTGGGTATACGGGTCAGCAAGGTCGTCCGCCACGGCCAGATGGGTGTACAGGCCTTCGAGGGACAACACCGGGTTAGCGGCGACAGCACGGGCTAGCTCGAGGACCTGGGCGGGGCTCGCGCCCACGCGGTGCATGCCGGTGTCGACCTTCAGATGGACTGGCACCGGCGTGGCCCGGTCCGCTGAGGCGACGGCGTCGAGCAACGCCGCGAGACCTCGCTCGGTGTAGATGGTCGGAGTGAGATTGTCCTCGACGACGAGATGCATGGCTTCTGGCGCAGGCTCCGACAGGACGATCACCGGCACCTCGAGGCCGGCCTGGCGAAGCTCGTGGCCCTCCTCGGCCAGAGCCACGGCGAGGCGAACGGCGCCCCCGGCCATGGCGGCGCGAGCCACCGGGACCGCACCGTGGCCGTAGCCGTCAGCCTTTACGACAGCACATACGGCCGAGGGGGCAACCACTTCGCATATATGGGCCACGTTGGCTGTCACCGCGGCGAGGTCCACCTCGACCCACGCCGGCCGCAGCCACCCCGCCACGCGCTTGACGGGGGAGATGTAGCTATCCACCTCGGCCCGGCCCGAGGACAGCCGAGAGCCAGCCGGCCACCAGGTCGGGCAGGTCGCTCGCCACGAGGCCCTGCGAGTACCCGGTAAAGGCGGCCCTGCCGTGCACGTGCGCGGCGAGCGCTGCCGCCTCGAACGCCGGCACTCCCCTGGCGATAAACGCGCCGATCATGCCTGACAACACGTCTCCTGTACCGGCTGTGGCCAACCGTGGGTCACCGGAAGAACACATCAGGGCCCTGCCGTCCGGAGTGGCGACCACCGTCGTCGAGCCCTTCAGCAAGACAATGGCACCGCTGCGAGCAGCTGCATCGCGCGCCGCGGCGAGATGGTCCGGCCCGGGGGGGTGGCCAGCCAAGCGAGTCAGTTCTCCCACGTGGGGGGTGATAACGGTGGGCTCCGAGCGGCGTTCGACGATGGCACGCAGACCCTCCAGGGTGCCGATGGCATTGAGGCCGTCCGCGTCCACTACGACGGGCACCGGGGCCGAGGCGACAACCAGGCCGACCTCCCCTCCGCCCACCTGCCCTAGGCCCGGCCCTATGACCAGCGCCTTGACCCGGGAAAGCCCCTCGAGCACCTCTTTGTGCCATCCCGAGGCGGCAACCCGACGGTGCACCAGTTCTCCGGGAGGCAGGACCGACGGGTCGACCCCGGGCATGGAGAGCTGCACATAACCCGCGCCGGCCCGTAGTGCCGCCCGGCCGGCGAGCCATGGCGCTCCGGTCATGCCGGGCGAGCCCGCTACGACCTGTACCGCCGTCTGCCACTTGTGGGCTTCACGCGCCCGGACCGGGACCAAGGCACGGACATCGCCGTCCTCGACCAGCCAGCACCTTGCCGCAGCCCCGGCCAACGTGCCGAGCCCGATATCAGCCACCTCGATGTCGCCGGCCAGGGCCGGGCCGAGCCGAGAAGAAGGCCCGGCTTAAGGACGCGAACGTGACAGTCGCAACTGCTCCTAGCGCGCCTCCGCTTTCGAGCACTTCGCCCGTCGAGCCGGAGAGCCCCGACGGGATATCGACAGCAAGGACCGGGGAGCTGCCCGGAGAGGGTGGGAGGTATGCCCTCTGGAGCCCGGTCCCGTAGGCCGCGTCAATGACCAGGTGGGCGGGCGGTAGCGCTTGGCCAGGTGCCAGATCGGCCGCCTCGAAGACCTCCACCCGGGCGCCGCTCGCCGCCAACAGTCCCGCTGCCGCGCGTCCATCGGCACCGTTGTTGCCCTTGCCGGCCACGACCACGATCGCCTTGCCATAGACGCCGCTGAGCAGGCGGGCGGCCTTTTTGGCCACCGCAGCGCCGGCGCGGCTGACGAGAACCTCGACAGGTTCGGGAGCCTGGCGGTCGACGCCCGCCATCTCGTGCGGCGTAAGGACCGGGATCACGCGAGGGCGACCACCACGGCCGCGGCGGTGGTCGAGGTGTGCGTCAGGGAAACGAGCCACGTCCGCACGGAACGCTGCGAAGCCAGCTCAGCGGCACGACCGGTGAGGACCAGGCGCGGTTCGCCGCTAGGTTCGCGCTGCACTTCGAGATCGGCGAAAGCGAACGCGCCAAGTCCCACCCCCAGTGCCTTCATCACCGCCTCTTTTGCTGCAAAACGGACCGCCAGCGACGGGGCAGGGTTGGCGAGCGTGGCAGCATAAGAGCGCTCGCCGGCGGTGAAAAGGCGCTCGGCGATGGAGGGCCTGCGAAGGAGCACGCTTGCGAAACGGGCCACGTCGACCAGGTCGATACCGAGCCCGACCGGTACGGTGGCAGGCGGCACGGTGGCAGGCGGCACGGCTCAGGCGGACCAGTGCCGGGCGAGCATAGCGACCGGCTGGGTCAACAACTCGATCATCGGGACCCGCCCGAGCACCAGGTCGTCGAAGCGGGGCTGGGCTTCTGTCACGGCGTCCACAAGGGCGGTATAGCGGCCCTGGTAGGCCTGGAGCACCGACTTCGCCTCCTCGGGGCTGAGCAACCGGGCGAAGTGGGCATGGAGAAGGGTGATGCCGGTGACGTGGGTGTCCTTGACCTCCGGGATGATCACGCCCGTGCGGCCGTCGTGAAGGCCCTCGAAAACGGTGACCTCCCTCTTCTCGGCAGCCCGGTGCTTCGTACCTCTCAGGGCGTTGTCAGTAGAAGTTCGCGACGGTATCGAGGTCGCGATCCCGCCCCTGTCGACCATGCTTATCGTTGCGCCCTCCAGGCCGCCACCGCCGCCTCCAGCGCCGGCGAGGAGAGGGACCGCAGGGGTCTCAACGACATAACGCGTGTAGCCGAGGACCTCTTCGACGGCCGGCCCGAGAGCAGCAAGCGTGCGCAACGCCCGGTACCCGAGCGACTCCACGGTGGCGCCGGCAGAGAGTGTCTCGGCCACCAACGTGGCGCGCAGCAGCGCGCCCTCGCCTCGCGAGATGCCGACGGTGACGGTTTTGGCCTGGTGCTTTATGGCGTCGACAGACCGGGTCAGCTCGTCAATGGCGGTGCCGAGCGCGGCGATGAGGTCAGCGGCGATGGAGCTCGGAGTGCCCACTTTGCCCATCTCGGCTTCGTAGCCCTCCACGGGCAACGCGCCGGTCGCGTACCTCAACAGCGACGTCATCCGGGAAGCGGTGGAAGCGTTGAGGTGGCCGTCGTAGGCACCCGAGCGCAGGCCGACCAATGCCGGCGCCGCCGCCAGTTCGAGCGCTGGCGCCACCTCGTCAAGCATCAGGGCGCCGTCATGGCCCCGCCCTGCGCCCTCGAGGAGCGCCCGCGCCTCGCGGAGCGGCCGGGCCTGGGCGTCTATCGACAACGCAGCCTCGTAGCCGAAAATGTGACCAACCATCGCAGCCAGCACGAAGGCGAGCTCAGGATGGCCCGCCGGTACAGCCAGGATGTCAACACCTGGGTTGAAGAGATCCCTTTCGTTCTCGGTTATTATCACCACCGGCGCGGCCTTGTGGGCACGGAATATTTCTATTTCCTTGGCGATGTCGCGGGCGTTGGGCCGGCTCACGCTCGGTGCGCACACGATGATGAGCGGTTCAGCCGAAAGATCGATATGTTTTTTGTCCTCGATGACGTCGAGGGCTATCGCCTTGTAGCACAGCTCTGAAAGTTTTATACGGATCTCGGCGGCCGCCACATGGTCAGGTCCGCTGCCGACAACGGCCCACGAACGACGAGGCGGTGCGACGGCCGACGCTACCCTGGCAATTTCTGGCCGCTGCGCAAGCACCTTTTCCATCAGGGTTGGCAGTTCGCGCAGGGCTTCGAGGATCTCTCCTGAACGTGGGGAAGCTGCGACGCCCGCGGCGGCCGCCAAACCGAGCGCCAGGAGGTGCCCGGCCGCAACCTGCGAATAGAACGCCTTGGTGGAGGCCACGCTCATTTCGACGTCGCGCCCATCGGAGGTATAGAGCACCCCGTGCGCCTTTTGTACGAGGTCGCTGTTGCGCCTGTTGACTATCGCCACCACGTGGGCCCCGCGGGCCCGCACAAGGTCAACGGTCCGGTTCGTATCTGTCGTGGTGCCCGATTGACTTATCGCTACCACCAGCATCGCCGACATGTCGTCGGGCAACCCGGCTCCGGAAGGGCCCCAACCCGACAGCTCCGTCGCGGGCATCGTCTCGACCGGGACATCCGGCAACGCTTTGGCGATCGCTGCGCCTATCGCTTGGCCGGCCACGGCTGCGGTCCCCTGGCCGATCACCGCAATGTTGTGGATCCGGCCGGAGGAAAGGGCCTGCCGGAGCGGCCGAGGTATGACGTCGTCCCCCAAGCGGGCGGCAAGGGCGCCATCTTCTCCCGTGACCAATTTCCCGCGCAGGGTCTTGCGTACCGACGACGGCGACTCGGAGATCTCTTTCAACAAAAAATGCCGGAAGCCGCGGCGGTCGACGTCCCTCGTTGTTATTTCGGCCACTTTGACCTCCGCCTCGCCGACCGGCTGTGCGGTGCCGTCGTAGCTCAGGCGTGCAATCCCGGCGAGGGTGCCGGCACCGCTTCGCGAGCAGGTGACCACCTGGCCGGCTCCTTCGCCGTCCATGCGAAGGTAACGGCTAGTTTCCTCCACAAGGCCGTACGGTTCGCTGGCAACGATGAAAGCGTCCTCAGCCAAGCCGATATTGAGGCTCTGACCGCTTCCACGAAGCGCAAGGTAGAGCTCGTCCGGGAGGCTCGACGCATTGGCGGCGATACCGACGGAGCCATCGAAACGGCCAACGGCCTTGCGGAACGCCTCGCCCGGGGCCAACCCGGCCCCAATGGAGCGAGCGACGAGGGTTGGCACGAGCTTGGCGTCGGTGGTGACCTCGGCCGGCACCGCTACGTCCTCGGAGACGACCAGTTCGGCGTAGTTGTCGACGTCGCCGTTCAAAGCGCCTATGACATATGGGCAGGGGACCTCAGCACCTACCTCGTCTGAATTGAGCGGGTGTGCGTTCGGCTCTGAGATCAACCCCACGCTCGCCCACCTGGTGTGCGCGACGAGCGTTGCGCGTACGTCCGGGGAAGCCAGCGCCCGCGCGAGCAGGGTGTCCGTGCTCATGGCTTGGCGCAGTGCCGCGACGTTGTCACCGAGCTCGCCGATCTCCGCCGCCGCCTTGTAAACGATGGAGAGGCAACCATCGCCGGCGCGGACCGCCATCGAGGTGAACAAGGGGTCCTCCCGCTCCCCGATCAGTGCCCGGACAGAAGGATCCGACACGTCGAGCCCGTGGCCGGAGAGCATCAGGTGCAATCCCGCCGAGTCCCTCCCGCGCACTTCCAGCCGGTCCAGGGACCTGAAGGCGACATGGGCCGCCCAGAGCACACCGAGCGCCGCCGCGCCCGGCAGCGAGCCGGTCGTGGTCACGCCGAGCGGCTCTGCCAGGGCGGAGACGCTTTTCACTGCGTCCAGCCGGTCATGGCTAAGAGCCCAGGTGGCGTCGTGGAGAACTACGAGTGCTGCGTTCAACTCCTCCAGCTGGGCTGTGCCCAATTCGACGTCGCCCTTGTCGAGCGCAGCCTCGAAATCGGCCACCTGCGCTTCGATGCGGGCCGTGCCGCTTGTGAGAGCCTGGGCCGCCTCAGGCGCCCCGAGCAGGCACCTGAGGCCGGGCACACCACGCAACGATACGTCGAGCCGGCTGAGTGCCTCGCTGGCACCACGCAGGGCTTCCAGCTGGCCGGCGAAGCTGGGACCTGCACTGACCGTTCCCAGCGTGCGGGCGACGGAGCTCAGGGTCGCAGCTACCTCGCCAGGGTCGAGGGGGCGGGCGAAGTGACGGACGCGCGAGGACGGCGACAATGCCACACATGTAACAAAGGGTAGCGGCGCGGGCAGCCCTTAGGGCCGGCGGGGGTGGGGGAGCGACCCGCGGTGGGCTAGGCGCGGCCCGGGGCGCCCAAGGTTGCATGAAGAGCTGCCACGATGCGCTCCACTGCGGCTTCGGCCACAGCTTGGGACGGCGCTTCGACCATCACTCTCACGAGCGGCTCGGTGCCGCTCGGGCGGAGCAACACGCGGCCGCCGCCGCCAAGCTCGGCTTCAACCTTGCGGACCTCTCCCCAGACAGCTTCGGCCTCGTCCAAACCGTCCCGGTCCGAGACAGCCACGTTGCGCAGCACCTGGGGGCAGCGCTGCAATGCCCCCGCCGCCATGTCCTCGAGGCGCGCTCCCTGCCTCGTGATCAAGTCGGCGAGGAGCAGTCCCGACAGGACGCCGTCGCCGGTCGTGGCCAACGAACGGAACACGATGTGCCCCGACTGCTCGCCCCCCAGCGCCCAGCCGTGCGAATCGAGCGCCTCCAGGACGTTGCGGTCGCCGACCCCGACCGTCTCCACCTTCACCCCAGCGGCCCTCATCGCCTGATGGAAGCCGAGGTTCGTCATCACCGTGACCACAACGGTCCCACCGGAGAGCAGGCCCCTGCCCGCCAGGTCGGTGGCGAAGAGGGCGAGCAAACGGTCGCCGTCGACAACGTTGCCGCTGGCATCGACCGCGATCACCCGGTCGGCGTCGCCGTCGAAGGCCAGACCCAGGTCAGCTCCCTCCGCAACAACAGCCCTGGCCAGCTGGCCGGGGTCCGTGGAGCCGCAGTTCTCGTTGATGTTCGTGCCGTTGGGCTCGGCGGCCAGGACGGCCACCAGATCGGCGCCCGCTTTTTCGAACACCGCTGGTGCACTTGCGAACGCGGCCCCGTTCGCGCAGTCAAGCGCCACCCGCAAACCTCCGAGGCGCCGCCCCTCGAGAGCGGAGAGCACGTGGTGTTCATAGCGTTCGAGAGCGTCGGTGTCGGTATCGATGCGACCGACCAGCGCCGGCGCCCCGGCAGCAGGGGAGCCGGTCTTCGCAGGTTGTGATGCAGGCGGCGCGGCCGGGTGGGAGAGCAGGACCTCGAGCTCAGCCTCCAGCGCGTCTTCGACAGCGTCAGGCAACTTGGAACCGCCCGAGGAGAAGAACTTGACGCCGTTGTCCCAGTAGCGGTTGTGCGAGGCAGAGATGACCGCTGCGGGTGCGGCCTGTTCGGCCGAGAGGTAGGCGACCGCGGGCGTGGCCAGGACCCCGACATCGGTCACGCCGACGCCTTCGCTCGCAAGGCCTGCCGATAGGGCGGCCTGCAGGAGCGGGCCGGAGCGGCGCGTGTCCCGCCCAACGATGAACCGCCTGTCGCTCCCGGGAGGGCTGGCCAAGACACGGGCCGCTGCCCTGCCGAGGGCCAGCACCAGCTCAGGTGTCAGCTCAACGTTCGCCAAGCCTCTAACGCCATCGGTACCGAAGCGGAGCATCCAGTCGGTCCGGGCAGCAGTCCTCGCGCCAGGCTGATTTAGCGCTTGGAGTACTGGGGCGCCTTGCGGGCCTTCTTCAAGCCGTACTTCTTCTGTTCCTTCTCCCGTGGGTCACGGGTAAGGAAGCCGGCGCGCTTCAGCGCCACACGCAGCTCGGGCTCGAGAACGGCGAGGGCACGGGCGATGCCGAGGCGGAGCGCTCCAGCCTGCCCGGAAATACCGCCCCCGTCCAGGGTCGCATCGATGTTGTAATCGGTTGCCTTGTCGACCAGGCGGAGCGGCTCGGTGAGCACCATGCGGTGGGTAGCAGAAGGGAAGTACTCCTCGACGGGCCGGCGGTTGCACGTGATCGCCCCGTCACCAGGACGCAGGCGGACGCGGGCAATGGCAGCTTTGCGCCTGCCTGTGGTCTGCGATAGGGGCTTGGGCACGGGCCGTTTTCTCCTCGGGTCAGGCTACGCGGTGCGCTGAGTGGTCGAGCGCCATGGGCTTGGGGGTCTGAGCGGCGTGAGGGTGCTCAGGGCCGGCGTAGACCTTGAGCTTGCTGAGCATTTGCCGTCCCAGCGGGCCTTTGGGGAGCATGCCTTTGACCGTCAGGCGAACGACTTCCTCGGGCTTCTTGGCCAGCATGTCGCCGTAGGCCTGGGCCCTGATGCCACCGGGGTAGCCCGAGTGCCTGTAATAGAACTTCTGGGTGCCCTTGCTGGCCGTCAGCACCACCTTGGCCGCGTTGACCACTATTACGTGGTCGCCGGTGTCGACGTGAGGGGCGAACATGACCTTGTGCTTGCCACGCAGGACGCGCGCGACCTCGGTCGCCAATCGGCCAAGTACGGCACCAGTAGCATCGACCTCATGCCACTCGCGGCTGATCTCGGAAGCTTTGGGAGAGTAGGTACGCACGGGCCGACCAGCTTAGAGGGCCCGCAGCGTAATGGCCAGCCGGGCCGCTCCCGGGGGCCGGTTTGTCCGGCGCGCAGCTACCAGCTTAATGTGGGGCGCAGTGTCTAACTTGCTCGCCACAGTGTTCCAATGGGGTTCACCGCCCGGCGTCACCGTGCAGTCCAAGCAGGTCCTCCGGCTCTGGGACATCACCTACTACATCGCGATCCCGATCGGCGCGCTCGTCATGGGGCTCATCGTGTGGTGCGCCGTCCGCTACCGCGAGCACAAGGGCGACGAGCGCATCCCGCCCCAGCACCAGTACCACCTCCCGCTGGAGGCGCTGTACACGGTGGTCCCCCTGATCCTGGTGACCGTGTTGTTCGTCTACACGTACCAAGCCGAAGACCGCGAGGACAACGTGGCGCCCAACCCGGCGCTCATCGTGAGGGTGGACGCCTTCCAGTGGGGCTGGGCTTTCACGTACCCGAACGGCTACGAGGTGGAAGGCAGTGTCGCCAGCGAGCCGACCATACAGAGCCCCAACCTGCCGGTCCTCACCCTGCCTGCGGGCGAGACGGTACAGATAAACCTGTTCTCCGACGACGTCAACCACTCGTTCTACGTCCCGGCGTTCCTGTTCAAACGCGACGCCATACAGGGGATCAACAACTCGTTCGACTTCAACATCGACCCGAGCGTCGCCGGGCAACGCTTCATCGGGGAATGCACGCAGTTCTGCGGGACCTATCACCCGTTCATGCGCTTTTGGTTGCAGGTCATGCCCAAAGCGGAGTTCAGCACCTGGCTCGCCAGCCACCACGGCAAGTTCTCCTCGGTAGCAGAAGAAGGGTAATGCAACCATGACGCTGGTCCAGGAACGACCCCCCCATTTTGAGGCCCCCGAACGGCGACTGGTCGAGATAATCCCAGGGCCAAGAACAAGGGTGTCCTCGCCTACCTGACGAGCACCGACCACAAGCAGATCGGCATCAACTACATGGTGACGAGCTTCATCATGTTCTTGCTGGCCGGCGCCATGGCAGTGCTCATGCGGGTCCAGCTCGCCGTGCCCAACAACAACTTCTTGAGCCTGGAGACCTACAACCAGCTCTTCACGATGCACGGCAGCATCATGCTGTTCCTCTTCCTGGGGCCGTTCGCCTTTGGAACCGCCAATTACCTGTTGCCGATCATGATCGGCGCTCCCGACATGGCGTTCCCGCGGTTCAACGCCTTTTCGTACTGGCTGTTCCTTGGCGGCTGCATCACAATGAACTCGGGTTTCCTCACTTCCTCCGGTGCGGCCGACTGGGGCTGGTTCGGTTATGCCCCTCTAACCGAAGCGATCCACTCCCCTGGCGTCGGCGGCGACCTATGGATCGTGGGCGTGGCCCTGGCCGCCTTTTCCAGCATGTTCACCGGGATAAACCTGATCACAACCGTCTTCTGCCTGCGGGCGCCCGGCATGATCATGTTCCGGATGCCGATTTTCGTCTGGAACCAGCTCGTTACCGCCTTCTTGGTGCTGCTTGCCTTCCCCGTGCTCACGGCCGCCCTGGCGCTGATCTGGGCGGACAGGCACCTTGGGACGCACTTTTTCGACCCGACTCACGGGGGCCAACCGATCCTGTGGCAGAACATGTTCTGGTTCTTCGGCCACCCCGAGGTCTACATCCTGGCGCTGCCGTTTTTCGGGATCGCCACAGAGGTCATCTCGACCTTCTCCCGCAAGCCAGTTTTCGGTTACAAGGGCATGGTTTTCGCGACTCTGTCGATCGGCGGCCTGTCAATGGGCGTGTGGGCGCACCATATGTACACCACCGGCGCCGTGCTACTGCCGTTCTTCACAGTGCTGACCCTGCTCATCTCGGTGCCCACCGGCATCAAGTTCTTCAACTGGATCGGCACCATGTTCCGTGGGTCGGTGAGGCTCGACTCGCCGATGCTGTTCGCTCTCGGCTTCCTGACCTGCTTCCTCCTCGGTGGTTTGACGGGCGTTATGCTTGCCGAGCCGCCGCTCGATTTCCAGCTGCACGACACATACTTCGTCGTGGCGCACTTCCATTACGTGTTGTTCGGGGGCTCGGTCTTCGCCGCTTTCGCCGGTATTCATTACTGGTTCCCGAAGTTCACCGGCAAGAAGCTCGATGAGCGGCTGGCCAAGGTCACGTTCGTCATCATGTTCATCGGCTTCAACCTGACGTTCTTCCCCCAGCACGACCTCGGCCTGCGGGGCATGCAGCGGCGCATCGCCGTCTACCCTTCTGACCAGGGCTGGAACTTCCTAAATATGCTCTCCTCGATAGGGGCGTTCATCCTCGCCTTCTCGATACTGCCGTTCCTGCTGAACGTGTACCTCACCCTGCGCAACGGCAAGAAGGTGGCCCCAACCCCTGGGACGGAATGACGTTGGAGTGGGTCACCGAGTCGCCCCCCATCGAGCACAACTTCGAGTTCATCCCACCTATCCGCTCAGAGCGCCCGGTGTGGGACCTCAATCATCCCGACCAGCGGACAATTCCGCACGGCCGCCACGCCCGCGAGCTCGCAGCTCAGGCGGCCCGCGCAGCTGCCTCTTCGGGCGACGCCACGCGGGTGGTTGACGGCAGCCCACCGACTGAGGGCAATGGCTTCGGGAACGGTCATGGCAATGGCCACGGCAACGGCGGCCCACCCCCTGGCGAAGTGGGCAACGGGAACGTGGAAGGTGGCTAGACGATGAAGCACGAGTCGATCCTTGCGCTCGGAGCCTCGTTCTTCCTCGCGCTCATAGCTGTGGTCTACTTCGCCTGGAGTGGGGAAACATCCGGCACCGTCATGCTTATTTTCGGCTGCCTAGCCTATGCGCTCCTGGGCGGGTTCCTCCTACTCGTCTTCCTTCGCGGGCACCGGACCCCCCGGGCAGAAGACCGGCCGGACGCCACCATGGAGGAGGGCGCCGGAGAGATCAGCTTCTTCCCCCACAACAGCATCTGGCCCGTCGCCTTGGGCCTCGCTGCCATCTCCCTAGCCATCGGGCTCGCCTTCGGCAAGTGGTTCTGGGCTATCGGCGCAATCCTATTAGTCGGCACCATCATCGGCTTTGCCGTGGAGGCGGAGTCCCGCTAGGGCGAAGACCGCACGTCTGGGCACCGTGGTCGCGATACCCGTTAGAAGGTGGGCACGTGTAGGGGCGATGTCGCACGTCTGGGTACGGACCTGCCTAAAGTCCCGATGACCTGGACGGCCACCTATAAGGGATGAAATGCTGGTGTGCGGGCCACCAGGTGTGGTCACCGCCTCGTTCCTTGCAGCCAGCGTGCGCGCCTAAAGTCTGGTGCGGGGCCCTTGGGGACCGATAAGTGTCGCCACGAGCACGAACCCCAGATTCCGCTTCTCACCCGGTCCTCTCCTGGTGGCTCCTTCAACCAAAGGAGCTGACGAATGAAGCAGATAAGGCAAAGGGTGGCTGGGCTGGACGTGCACCGCGACAGCGTGGTCGCCTGCACCAGGTCGGCATCGCCCGATGGCTCGGTCGAGGTGGCCAAGAAGCAGTTCTCGACGACAAGGAAAGGACTGGGCGAGCTTGCCGGTTTCCTCGGTGCCGCGGGTGTGGTCACGGTGGCCATGGAGGCGACCGGTGTCTACTGGAAGTGCGTCTATTACGCCCTGGAGGGCCTGGTCCCCGAGCTGTGGTTGTGCAACGCCCAGCACGTAAAGAACGTCCCCGGCCGGAAGACCGACCTTTCCGACGCCGAATGGTTGGCCGACGTCGCCGCCCATGGGATGGTGAGGCCCTCGTTCGTGCCCCCGCCGCCGGTGCGGGAGCTGCGCGAGCTCACCAGGTACCGCAAGACTCAGGTCGACGCCCGGGGCCACGAAGTCCAGAGGCTGGAAAAGGTCCTCCAAGACGCCATGGCTGTCGGTCACGAGGGCGTGGACGAGGCCCTCGGTGACGGTGCCCCGGGTCATCCCGGCTCCTTGTTGTGCGTCAGTCCAAGCGTGACGACGGTGCTGTGGTGCACGGCCAGCTCGTCCATCTCCCCGAGCTTTCTCGTCGCAGCGGCAAGGGTGATCTCGAGACCGCTTATCTCGCCGAGCCAACCTTCGTGTCTGGCCTCGTCGATCCGGGCTCGCAGGTTGTCGCCGATCTCGAGCAGGCGGGGGCGCTGAGCGGGATCGGGGCGAAGCAACGGGCAGCGGACACAGGCATGCTCGTGGATGCACGGCGTCGCGTAGGAGCGACCACAGGTGCCAAGCGCGAGCTTCCGGCGCTCGAAGTGGCCGAGGAACTCCTCCCACTCCTTCTCGGTCGGGACCCGGTACTCCTCCGAGGGTCGCAGCTCGCGCCGTGGGCCAGGAAGGCACGATGGGAGCTGATGGCCTCCTCGGGATAGACGGCCTTGTAACCCAAGGTCGTGTTGATGTCCCGGTGGCCGACGACGAGCTGGGCGATGTGGGGCGGCATTCCGTGCAAGATCGCGTCGGTTACGAAGATCTGGCGAAAATCATGGGGGGTGAAGTGCAACGAGCGGCCGCTCTTGTCGGTGAGCCCGCTTTCCGTGAGCGCTTTGGCAAGAAGCTCGCGGACCGGCGGGCCGCCGATCGGTCGGTGCTCACCGACAAGGCGCCGCTGGAACAGAAGTGGTGACGGCGGGTTCCACACTCGCTCGTGGTAGTCGTAGGCGACGACGAGCGGCACGGTGCCGTCCTCGTCTGAGATGCGCTGGATGACGACGCTCAGCACGTCGGCGAGCTCCGGGCTGATCACGAGAAGACGTTCGGTGTCGGTCTTGGACGGCACGATGTGCAGGAGCGGGACCACCTCGCCGCTCCCGGGCAGGGTGTACTCGACAAAGCTGTGGTGGCTGATCTCCGCGAGCTCCTCGATCCGCACGCCCGTGTGGCGGAGCACCTCGACCGCGGCCCACGCCCAGAACGCCCGGTGCTCTTCGAGGCCGAGGTCCCTGCGCTTTCCGGTCCCGGGCTCCTCCGCCCAGACCTTGCCCACCGAGCCGTGGCGGGTCACTGCCCGGCGAAGAGTCTCGCCCCCCGAGCTGAAAGCTCGCCGGGGCTCGCGGCCGATCCCGCGGCGAGAGCTTCGGCGGCTGCGGTGGCTGCCGTTCGGACGTGAGCGACAAGCGTGGGGAGAACTGGCAGGCGCTCCCGGACCCGCTGGTCCATGCGGGACTTTCGCTGCGCACGGGCCTTTCGTTGCGGAGCGATCTCGGTCGTGCTGACCGGACAGGGGTGCACCCACGGGCCCACCGGCCCGGGTCCTCGACGGCCCACCGGTGAGGTCGAGGTAAAAGGCCCGCAGGGTCACGAGATGGTCGGCGGCGTTGACCCGGGGCACGCTCGTCCGGCTGACCGCACCGTCACCGTCGACGACGCGGGTCGTCTTCGTCATGATGCGCTCCTTCCAGCTCCTTGCCACGTCGGCGGGCAGGCCGAGCGAGGAGATGCCGGGGTGGTGCAGCTCGAGGTCCCGCCAGAAGAGCCGGCCCAAGGTATAGGAGAGCTTGTGCAGCGACGTGTAGTCGAGCGCGGGCCGGCGCTCGGCGAGATAGTCGACGAGCAGGTCGCGAACTGGAGCGCACTCGAGCCCGTAGCGGTCGATGAGGGCAGCACAGCTCAGCTGGCCCTGGGTCCGCAGCGCCCGTGCCGCCGGCGGCCCGTTGGCGAGCATGCCCGCACTGCGCAAGAGCTGATAGAAGTGCGGGCTCGTCGCGTCGGCACCGAACTGGACGTCCTCGGTGATGCGGAGCAGCTCCAGGCAGTCGCCGACGGTGATCTCGGCGATGGTGCCACCCTTGGCAGCGACGACGGCCGCGACTCGACGCAGCGCGAGGCCCATCGTGTGGGAATTGACGAGGCTGTCCTTCGCCACGTCCTCGAGCGCGGCGAAGCCGTTTGGGTCACGGCTGCGGGAGAGCTCGCCGAGCAGACCGTGTGGGGTGCCCGGCGAGGAGAGCCAGCCGAGGCTCGGGCGGATGACGTCGCCCGAGACGAGCGCCAGCATCGCGCGCCGAAGCAACAGCGAGACGTGGTCCGGGTCCGCCGGCCCGTCGCCGGTCGCTGCGAGCGAGGCGGCCGGCAGCGCTCTCCACGCTGCCGTGGCCCATCTGATCGGCGCCACTGCTCGCCCATCGCTCCTGCCAGGTCTCGCCCTTCTCCCGAGCGAGCCAGGCCAGGACGAGGCGAAGACCGCGGCGACGCTCCTCGTCAAGATGCTTGCGCCCAGTGAGGAACGGCGGCGCCGACAGCCGCCTGATCACCTGCTCGGCTGTCTTGTCGGTCGATGCCCATCGCTTCGGCAAACACCGTGGCGGGAAGCGCTCGAGCAGCACCGCCTGGGGATCCGGTCCGGTCTTTTGCGGGCGGGACCCTTGGGAGTAGGAAGGGTCGAGCGCGCTGCGCCGAAGACCAGCGGCTCCCCCGGCGACGACCCCCGTCATCGAGCCGGCCGCTTGAACAAGATGGCGAGCGAGCTGGCCCGGTACTCAGGCGCACCCGGCACCGGCACCTCCGCAGCACCGCGGGCGTAGTGCGCTCGGACCGAGGCGATGACGTCCTCGGCCGAGGGACGCACGTAAAGCTGGGTCGTCTCCAGGTGGGCGTGGCCGAGCACCCACTGCACGTCGGTGAGCGGCATCTGCGGGTCGCGGGCCATCCGGTAGGCGGCGGTGTGGCGGAGATCGTGCAGCGTCCAGTTTGCCCCGAGCGCCGCGTTCGCCCGGGTGAACATGGCTCGGGCGGCGTGGTAGTTGAGCCTGCGGAACGGACGCCGCAGCGTCCAAAAGAGCGGCTCGTCGCGGCCAATGGGAACGACGTCCTCCATCTCGGACTGATAGAGCCGGAGCCACACGAACGCGTCCGGGGAAGCCGGCAGCTGCTGCAGCGCCCGGGATCCCTTGCGGACGACCGTGATGAGCTGTGCTCCCAGGTCGACGTCGCCACAGTTCGTGCCGAGCAGTTCGGCGGCGCGTGCCCCGCTCGAACAAAAGAACGCGACGAGCGCCCTGTCGCGATGCGACGAGAGGTGTGCGAAGAGCGTATCGAAGTGCTCGTCGGGGATTTGACGGGGTACCCGCGTCGGCACCTTCGGCCGGTAGCGGCCGGTGCGTTCGGCCCGCCACGGCGCCATTGGATTGTGGTGCGCGTTCGATCTGCTCGAACGCCGGCTCCGCGAGAGCGGAAAGGGGTTCACCATCGGCCCGGTGGTCGCCTCGAGGTGGAACTCGTAGAAGCTGCGCAGCACCGTCTCCGCGTGTGCGACCGTCGCCGGGGCGTACTTCATGCCGAGAGTCGGCTTCCCGGTTAGGGCGTTCGGGGTGCCCCCTCCCTTCGCGTCACGCTTCGGTCGGAGCCCGGCCGGCGATTGTGCACCGGCTCGGCGGCGCAGCGGCTTGTCGACGAGCTGTATCCAGAGGCAGAAGTCACGTGCCTCGACGCGGGTGGCCTGGTTCCACGGGACTCCGGTCGCCCACAAGAACCGGAAGAAACGAAGCAGGTCCATCGCGTAGGAGCGCTGGGTCGTCGCCGGCCGGCCACATGCCTGTAGCTCTCGCAGGTAGGCCGAGACTGGGTCGATCACCGCGCCGTCTTCGTCCACGAGCTGGAACGGCTGGAAGGGATCCGCAGTCGAGCGGAGCGCGCCGCGCCGAGGCACGACCAGTTCCGCGAGGTCTCGCATGGCATCTGCTGGCTCTGTCACAGGGTGAGACCGTAACAACACGGTCGAGAGTGAAAGCCTCTGACCGGCTCATTTCTTCTACTAGTTCAGTCAATAGGGCATAAAGCTCACCTCGGTGGCCTCGGGGGTGTGGTCGCAGTCCTCTCGGGCAATGCTGGAGGCCTTGATCGCCGGCGAGCGTGACCCTGCGGTGCTCGCTGACATGGCCAAGAGCACCATGCGCAAGAAGATCCCCCAGCTCGAAGAAGCCCTCGTCGGCAACTTCGGGCCACATCACGCGGTAGTCTGCCGGGCGGCCATCGACCACATCGACTTCTTGGACCGCTCTATAGCGGCGCTCACCGCTGAGATCGTGAGCCGTCTGGCCCCTTTTGAGGGCGCGCTCAAGGTCCTCCGCTCAATAACCGGCGTCTCGGAGGTGACAGCCCAGGTGATCGTCGCCGAGACCGGTGCTGACATGAGCCGGTTCCCGTCGGCGGGGCACCTGTGCGCCTGGGCAGGCGTTGCGCCTGCGAGCCATCAGTCAGCGGGCAAGCGCCGCCCTGCGGGCACACGCCAGGGCTCGCCGTGGCTGCGCAGGGCCCTGATAGAGGCGGCCCGCGCCGCCGCCCGCACCAAGGACAGCTACTTCTCGGCACAGTACGCCCGCATAGCCCGCAGACGCGGGCCCAACAGGGCAGCCGTCGCCGTCGCCAACTCCATGCTCGCCGTGGCATGGCACCTTCTGACAACCGGCGCGCTTTACGTAGACCCCGGTGCTGGCTACTTCGAGCGCCGTCACGACTCGGCCTGGGAGGCGAAGCGGCTCCAGGCCAAGATCGAGGCGCTCGGCTTCACAGTCACCTTGGCGCCAAAAGCGGCCTGACAAACTCAGCGGAACTGGGCCTTCTCACCCTGCAATAGCCAGGGTGCGGTTTCGTCGCGCCCGGCCGCCGCGGCGCTCCCACGCATTTCACCCCAGGAACAGGTCCGTCCCTCAGACGCACGGTTCGCCCCATTTCTCCGACCTTGCGTTTCATCGTCGCCTTTGCCCTAGGCTGCGCGCTCTCGAGCAGCTACGGGTTCCTGGCTGGCACCTGGTCGTTCGGCACGGTCGAGGCGGTGTGGCGCTTAGTCGCGCTCCGACGCTACCGCTCGGCTCGGCCATTACCCGCTAAATGACTGGTGAAATGCTAGAAAACGCCGAAAATGCCCATCTGCGGACCAAAACGCGCGATGGACAACAAAAAGTGTCAGTAGAACCGCCGAGCCGGGCGCGAGCGTGCGGGCGCCGCGCGCTGAATTAGCCTGCAATTGGTCGGCAACCCGCCGCCGGAGCGGCTCGTCCGCGCCAGTCCCGTCGTCAGGGTACGAAATCGTTGATCACGGTGAGGTCCACGAATTCAGGTGGCCCATCGAATACCTCGGCCATTGTCGCCCTTGCGGCCACTAGTCCCGCCTGCCGGCGTGGGTCCTGCTCTCGGGCCCGAGCCTTCTCCTCACTCTCAAAAATGACGAGCGTGAATAAGCGAGTGGGGTCCTTCTGGTCCCGGAACGCCATCGAGCGGAGTACGCCTGAGCCCGGTTGCTCCGTGGCCTTCAGCTGGTCGAACAACTTGGAGAGCTCCTGTTCCTTTCCCGGCTTCAGGCGTGCGGAGATCAGCTGTGCCCACATGGCCACTCCTTTTTCGTTGATTGGGTTGAGAGCTACACCATAGGCACGAAGCCGTGGGAGGTGAAAACTCGGTGGTGCTTAGCGATGGGGGCTGCTTAGCTGGCGCCGTGACCGACCTTTGGACATCGCGGCTACAGCTGCACGCGATCGATGTCGCAGAAGGAGAACGCATCGTCGCTCGAAGCGCTCGGGGGGATCGGCTTCAAGGGCCAGCCGGAGGGCGGCTGCGTCGAGATCGGCTACGGCCTGGCTCCGTCGGCCCGCAGCCACGGCTACGCCGCAGAGGCGGTCGTCGCCCTGCTGGCCATCGCCTCCGACCACGGACTGTCCAAATTGATCGCCAACACAACTCTGGACAACATCGCGTCGCAACGGGCCCTCACCCGGGCCGGGTTCCGCCTCGTGGGCACCGACGGCGAGCTCCACCATTATGAGGCGCTCCTCGACATCGGGCATCGGCCCGTGTAGATCGGTGCGACAATCGGGCTCGTGGACGACTACCGATCTGTGAACCGTGCCAACTGGGACGAGCGAGCCCCTGCTCATGTGAAGTCACCGGACTACGCCGTCGACCGCTTCCTCGAGGACCCTGGGTTCATCAGCGATGTCGTGCGTTTTGATCTTCCGCTCCTCGGTGACCTTCGGGGAAAGCGTGGCGTGCACCTCCAGTGCCATATCGGCACGGACACCGTATCGCTGGCTCGCCTCGGAGCCCGCATGAGCGGGCTGGACTTCTCGCTCCCGGCCCTGGAGGAAGCCCGCCGTTTGGCATCCGCTACGCGAGCCGAGGTCGAGTTCGTACAAGCCGACCTCTACGACGCTGTCGAGGCCCTGGGAGCCGAACAGTTTGACTTGGTGTACACGGGCATCGGGGCTCTGTGCTGGCTTCCCGACATCGACCAGTGGGCTGGGGTTGTCGCCAAGCTGTTGCGGCCTGGCGGCCGTCTCTTCATCCGCGAAGGGCACCCGATGCTGTGGTCAGCGGAGGACCGCCGCCAGGATGGGCTGTTGGTCATCGAATACCCGTACTTTCAGCGCGAGGAGCCTTGCGTGTGGACAGAAGGGGGAACCTACGTCCAGACCGACGCTACCTTCCAACACAACACCACCCACGAGTGGAACCACGGCCTGGGAGAGATCTTGACGGCGCTCCTCAACCGGGACCCACGGATCATCGGTCTAGTCGAACACGACAGCGTCCCCTGGGATGCCCTTCCCGGTCAGATGGAGAGGCTGGAGATGGGTGAGTTCCGTTTGGCGGACCGGCCGTGGCGCCTGGCTCACAGCTACACACTGCAGGCAATTAAAGCAGGCGCTAGATAACGAGTCGTCGTGCCCGTGCCTTTCGTAGATGAGGTTATCGCTCGCTCCGGGGCGTTGACATCCGTGAGCCGAAACGGATCACATTTCCGTCTGGGTCAACGAGAGCTCCCTCGTGTTGGCCCCACTCGGTGCCCACCGGCGAATGCACCTCGACGCCTGCTGCTAGCCATTCATCCGCCAGTCGGTCTGCATCCTCAACAAACAGGTATGCCGACCCTGTCCGGGGGTCTCCGGCGGGTACCAGGCCGAGATGGATCTCGATGCCGTCACGGGTGGCGAAGGCGTAGCCGCCGCCTTCGTAGGTCCTGGTCGAAAAACCGAGTCGTTTATAGTGGGCTATGGCCGCGTCGAGGTCGCGGACGGCGAAGATCGGCGCAATCCGCTTCAGGGCTTTCATGGCCTCATCCTTACAAACATCTGATTGGAGGGCGAGGTACCCTGAGGCCCTGTCCACCGGCCGGGTAATTCACGTGTGCCGAGTCACCGGCGAGTAGGGCTCGTCCCGCCCGGTAGGCCGCCGCCTGACGTGTCATGTCGGTGAACCTGGAGATCCACGTGGGACTGTGGGCGCCGAAGTCGGTGCCGTACACGGTGATGAGCGCCTCGCTCAGATCGCGCAGGGTTGGCTCGCTGCTCGGCCCGAGCTCATGTTCGGTAATCACGACCCGCACCGTGCGCCCATCCTCGATCCTGTGGAGGCCATGGATGCCCGCAGCGTCGTGGCGAATGCCCCGCGGCCGTTCCTCGGTCACCTCGACCTCCGCGATCAGGTTGCTCCTGGTCGGATCCCCACCCTGGGAACTCGATGCCCGCTGCTTTACGGATGATGCTGCGTCCTCCGTCGCACCCGACGAGGTACTGCGCCCGCAACGGCTGGCCGTCGGACACCTCGACGTCGACGCCGCCGCCGTCCTGCGCGAAGCCCGTTACCCCACGTCCGTAGTAAATCCGCACCGGCAGCTCGGCGATCCATGCCGCCATGATCCGCTCGACCTGGTTCTGCCAGATCCCGAGCGTATACGGATGACGCGTCGGGAAGTCGCTCATGTCCAATACGGTCGTACCGATCATCGCGGCCTGCGCCACCTTGCCCTCCGCGAGGAACCGGTCAGCGACCCCACGCTGGTCCAGCACTTCGATCGTTCGCGAGTGAAAACCGCCGGCCCGTGAGCCGACGAGCACGTGATCGGGACGCTGCTCGAAGACCGCCACGTCGACCTTCGCCAACGCCAACTCAGCCGCCAGCATCATCCCCGTCGGACCGCCTCCGGCGATAACCACCGCATGCTCGGCCATATGTCACCGTTCCTTTTCGTATGTTCTGTTTAAGCCAGAAAGAAATTCTGCGCACCAACGAGGGCCTTGCCGCAAGCGCCTGTTATGCGCTACATTGATTATGGCGAGCAGTAAATACTTCCCTCGTTACTTTCTTCCATTCCTAACGGGGGTATCTCGGGGCTCGCACGGTCCTCTTGGCTGTCAACAAGAAATAGAACTGGGCAGAACCCGAGTGAGGAAGTCGCTGCGGTAGGAAAGGCCGACGGGGTGCGACCGGAGACAGCCGTGGTCTTCATCGAGCGGTGAGGCCCGCCACTGTCAAGCGGGAACTTTACGAACAGCGATGCCAAAAACGCCCACGCCATAACGAATAATCTGGGTGCACGGACACTCGCTCGGGCGGCGTGGGCGTCATGGTATGTGCCGCGTGACGTACAGGGCGAGGCTGATCAATGAACTTTGGCTGAAGGCTGTTGGCCCACCAATGGCGATCCGGTAGCCGTGAGAAAGCCAGTAGACGAACGCACTACGAGGAAACGGCGGAGTGCTGACCAGTAACCGGCCTGTCGGCCCAAGAGCGGGGATCTTGCTGCCGGCAGCCTCGGCCATTACGTGAGCAGGTCCATAGAACACGATGTTTAGCAGGGAGGCCGCCGAGAAGCGGTAGGAGCAATACACGGCGAAGTCAACGCTGGTCAACTTGGTCGAATAGCCGGGTGACGCCACCGGCTGGGTGTGCTTACCGAGCTCTTTGGCAACGATTTTCGACGGGAACGCGGTGCAGACCTGCAGCGAGGTGAGGGGCGGCGCCGTCTTGGCCGCGGCGGCACTGGCGGGCGAGCTCGATAGGGCGACCGGTAGCGTTACCGCCAACGCCAGCAGACCGACCCGGGTGCACATTGTCCTTGCTCCCCGTTCTCGAGCGATCGTGGCCCCGGACGATAGCTTGTCCACGGTGGCAGCCTACACGGACGGGTGGGCGGAACACCTCCGAACCTCGCGCGAACAGACCCCGCCCCGGGCATCGTTGTCAAGGCCTTATCCGGCCGGGGCCGGCTCCTCGACCTTCCTCGGCCACGGGTCGTCGAGAACCCCGAGCTGGATGAACAGGCCGAGCTTGTCGGCACCAATCCATTCATTGACGACACGGTCACCCTCGAAGTGCATAATGCAGACCACCCACTCCCCTACCGCCCGGCCGGTCGGAGGTCGTCCCAAGTACCCTCCAGTGTCGGTCCCTCGAAATGTGAGCCTGGCAACGACCGTGTCGCCGGCCACGATCAGCTCGCCGATATCGACGTGCAAGTCCGGGAAGGCAGCGTGGTAGTGGCGGATGGGCTCGGCTCTTGCGGAAGGACCTGTCCCGAAAGGATTGACGTAGTTCTCGGAGTAGAGGTCGGCGGCCGCTTCGTAGTTGCGGCTGTTCCAGACTTCCCTGACGAAATTCCGCACCTGCATGTCGCGTCCGGCCGCGTCCATCGTGCACCCCCATCCGCTCCCCGGTGGGGAGCCAGAAAGACAATAGGCCGAAATGAGCCCACAGGGGTCGGAACGTGGAACGGGTCGGCCTTGTGCCCTAGCCGGCTATAGCGTGGCCGCGAGCCGTTTTTCGAGCTCGGCAGCGGACAAGCCGGCGAAGCGAACACGTTTGTCCCGCGAGGAGGCGCCGCCCGTGAGGGTGAGCACGGTCGCGGGCACACCTAGTTCCTTCGCGAGCAAGGTGAGCACGGCCTCGTTGGCCCGGCCCGAGGTTGCCTGTGCCCGCACCCGCACCTTGAGGGCGTTCCCGTGCACGCCGGCAATGCCCTCGCGGCTCGCGCCTGGCTGCACGTGGACGCGAAGGACCGCACCGTCCGTGCCGGCGTCGACCAAACCCGCCAGATCGGCCGTCGACCGACTGGCACCTCCGATTTCACCAGTCATTTAGCGGGTGATGACCAAGCTGCACGAGAAAAATGCCCATCTGGGGACGGAAACGCGCGATAGACAACGCAAAATGTCCCCAGAATGGCCGGCAAAGGGGACGGGCTGGGGAAATAGGGCGAACCGTGCGTCTGCGGGACGAACCCCGTTCTTTTCGGCGGGTTTCGTTCCCAGACGCACGGTTTCGACCCCAAACACGTCCGTTCTTTTTGGCGGGTTTCATCCCACAAAAGGCCAGTTACTCGGCGGCTTCCGCGAGCGCCTCGGACAGAGAAGGGTGGACCAGGCAGCTGTCTACGATGTCGCGGACTTTGAGCCCGGCGGTTACGGCGAGGGCGATCACGGAGATGAGCTCGGAGGCCTGGCTGCCGACGACGCAGCCACCGAGCACGACGCCGGTGGCTGGGTCGGAGATTATCTTGACGAAGCCTCGGGGGTCGTCGTTTATGAGCGCCCGGGCGGAGGCGCCAAAGGGCACCTTGGTGACGCGGATTTTACGGCCCGTCGCAAATGCTTCCGCCTCGGCAAGGCCCACGTCGGCGATCTCAGGCTCGGTGAAAATAGCCGACGCAGCTTTGTCGTAGTCGATGTGGCGATGTTCGAGAGTGTGGAGGCCCATTATGTGCTCCGCGACCTTGCGGCCCTGCATCGCAGCGACCGACGATAGGGGCAGCTTCCCCGAGACGTCGCCGGCAGCGTAGATGTGGGCGACATTGGTCTCGCAGTGGTGGTTTATAGGGATATAGCCCCACTTGTCGACTTGCACGCCGGCCTTTTCGAGGCCGAGGTGGTCGGAGTTAGGGACCGAGCCGATCGCCAACAGGACGTGGCTCCCGCGCACGACGCGGCCGTCGTCGCAATGGATGGCCACTCCCCCGCTCGCGTGCTCCAGGCTCTCGGCGCGGGCACCTTTGAACAGGTGGACCCCGCGGCGCAACAGTTCGTCCTCGAGGGCAGCGGCTACTTCTGCGTCCTTGTGGGGCAGGACATGCTGGCGGCTGACGATCAAGCTCACCTTCGACCCGAGCGAGCTGAACATGTGCACGAACTCGACCCCGGTCACCCCCGAACCGACCACTACGAGGTGTTCCGGGAGCTCGGGCGGGGGGTAGGCCTGCCGTGTCGTCAGTACCCGGTCACCGTCAGGGACGGCCCAGTCCGGCACACGGGGCCGGCTGCCCGTCGATACAACCACAGCATCAGCGTTCAGCTCCTCCTCGTCGCCGGCAGCCCCTGTCACCGCGACGGCATGCGGGCCAAGAAGGCGCGCCTCGCCCCCCACCGTCCGGACGGCGAGCGAAGCGAGCAATCGCTCGATGGACGCTTGCAGCCGCGAGCTGATCTCGCCGATCCGGTCGCGGAGGGCCTCGTAGTCCACCTGGCTCGGAGCCCCGTTGGGCGAGAACCCGAGGCCTCCCATGCGGCGTGAGAAACTGAGCGCCCCCGCAGTCGCGATCATCGCTTTGGACGGGATGCAGTCCCAGAGGTTCGCCGCTCCCCCGACGATGTCGCGCTCGACAAGCGTTACATGGGCGCCAAGGCTCGCGGCACGGCTGGCGGCCTGGTTACCGGCCGGGCCTCCCCCAATTACGACAACATCGGTCACGCTGGCGTTGCCCTAGATCTCAGCTAAGTGGTCTCAGGCGTCGCCTGGGCTAGCAGGCTCAGCGACCTCTTCTGCGTCGGTCACCTGGACCTCTGCATCGGCGGGAGTGCTGACGGCTCCGGTACTCAGTGCGGGGGCCGGGGCGGGCGGGGCGGCGACCGCCTGCTGAGGGGCAGCATCCAGGGCCGGCGCACCAGCCTGGTCACCCGCCGGCAAGCCCATCTGGCCGCGCATGTGTTCCAGGCGGAGTTGCGCCTCGGTGGTGATGCTGGCCTGCTCGATCTCGAGCATGCGGGCGTCAACCCCCTGGCCCGACAGCTCAGCGGTCCCTAGGGCTTTGGCGTACTGCGCCTCGATCTTGGTGCGCACCTCGTCGAAGGTCGGGACGTCCTGGCCGACCGTCTGGGAGAGGGTGGTCATGGCCGAGTTGAGCTGCTCCTGCATGCGTGCCTGATCAAGCTGCGAAAGCAGCTTCTGGCGCTCTGCCAACTTCGACTGGAGAAGGTTGGCGTTTTGCTGGACCGCAGCTTTGGCCTGCTGGGCGGCCTGGGTCGCCTGGAGGTGCATGTTCTTCAGGTCTTCGACACGCTTTTCGGTAACGATCAACCTGTTCGCAAAGGCCTCGGCGGTCTGGTTGTACTCCGTGGCCTTGGCGGTGTCACCGCGCTTGGCGGCGTCGTTGGCCATCGAAAGGGCCTGCCGGGTGGAAGAATTGGTCCGCTCGAGCTCCTGCATTGAGCGGTTGAGCTGCAGCTCGGTCTGCTTCTGGTTGGCGATGACGCTGGCCGCCTGCTCAACGAGACGCCGGTGCTGCTCCTGGGCCTCCGCCATGGCTTGCTCGAGCTGTACCTTCGGGTCGGCGTTCTCTTCCCACCTCCCGGACAGCTTGGCGGTCAGGTACTTCCATCTGCGTTTTATCGCGTTCCACATGGCTCGCATGCTAGGGCCATCAAGCGGGTCTGACCATACATCGCTGGACCGGGCACTAGGAAGGTGGTGGGGCCGCCATGATCCGCCTCGCCTCGTCCAGAGCGCCGGTGAGCGAGTTCAGCTCGGAGGAAAGGGTCGACAGGTCGGCGCCGGCCGCGCCGGCGCTCGCCACCAGCTCCCCAGCAGATGCGACCACGCCCTCCAGTTGGGCGCTCAACTCCGACAAATGGTTCGATATCTGCCCGCTCACAGACTCCAGGTGCCGGAAAGAGCGCAGCTGGGAGGCAAGTTCCGCCTCGCGGCTTTCGAGTTGGGCACGGTTCGCCCCGCGAGCCTGCAACAGAGCGGCTTGGACCTCCTCGAGCGCCTTGGCCGCTCTTTCGGTACGGCCCGGCGGGTCGACCAACCCGGCGCCGCTCTTGGAGAGCGCCCAGTGCTCTTCGGTTGCTGCGTCCACCTTGGCGACCGAGTTGGCGAGGTAGTCCGCCACCGGCCCAGGCGGGCAGTCTGCGGCCAACTGGCGGTAACGCTTACGGGCTTCGAGAGCCCTGGTCGTGTAGCTCCTCCATGGCTCGGGCACTGACCAGGGGTCAATCCGGGCGAGCCGGCGGCGGGCCCGGCCCTGGAGCGCCAAGCGCCTGTGGACGGCGGCGTAGCCGACTCGCGCCCCGTAGGCGACCCCTCCGAAGACGATTGCCACGACTAGGCCGAGGTGCGCCAGTTCACCGACCGCTACGCCGGCACCCGCGAGCACGATCGCCGTGGGTGACGCTGCCGCCTGAGCGACGGTTGGCAATCGTGTCTCACGCCTCTTTTCGAGCACGCCTAAAGGGTACGTCCCCGCACGGTCCTGTCCCGCCACTAGCCCCGGCAGCGACCACCCGAGCGCCACGAGGGACCAGATGGAATATTGCGCCTGCCTGTCCTGGTTGCAGCAGGCATGCCAAGCGCTGTAGTGGCCACCGCCTTTGGCGGCCCTGAAGTCCTGTCGCTCATCCAGGTGCCCGCCGGGCCGCCCGGCCCGGGCGAAGTACAGATCGAAATGCGAGCTGCCGGTGTCAACCCGGCGGACTACAAGAGTTACGCCGGCACCTCCGGCGGCGACCCGTCCAAACTGCCGATTCGGCTCGGTTATGAGGCATCCGGAGTGGTGCTGGCCGTAGGCGCCGACGCCGAGGGGCCGGCGGGTGCGGTCCGCCCCGGCGACGCGGTCATTGCGTACCCGGTCCCGGGGGCGTACGCGACCGAGCTGGTAACAAAGGCGTCGAACGTGCTGCCCAAACCGGCCGAACTTTCTTTCGAGCAAGCCGGCGGCTTGTTGCTCACCGGTATAACCGCGTACCAGGCACTCCACGTCACCAACGTCGTTGCGGGCGAAACTGTCTTGGTGCACGGTGCCGCGGGCGGCGTCGGCTCGATGGTGGTCCAGCTCGCGGTCGCCGCGGGGGCTCATGTAATAGGCACGGCAAGTGAAAGCGGCCACGCCGATCTCCGCAAGCTTGGAGCCGACCCGGTGTCCTACGGGAGCGGGCTTGCCGAAGGGATCCGTTCCCTGGCGCCAAAGGGGGTCGACGTGGCGATCGACACAGTCGGTACCGACGAGGCGATCGGCACTTCGCTCGCAGTCGTCGCCGATCGTGAGCGGATCGCGACGATTGCTGCGTGGCAACGAGGAACGGAGCTAGGCATTCAAGTCGTCACCGACCCCGGCCCAGAGGGACGCGCCGCCGCCGGCTTGGAGCTCCTCCGGCTGGTGGGCGAAGGCAAGGTCCGGGTCCTCGTCGCAGCCACTTACCCCCTCTCTCAGGCGACGGAGGCTCACAAGGCGTTGGGTTCGGGCCACACGCACGGCAAGATCATCCTGGTGCCATAGGTCCTGTCAGAATGGCTCGATGCGGGTCCACGTCCTGGGGACCAGAGGGTCGACCCCGGCACCCGGGGGCGATTTCACGCGCTACGGCGGGCACACGTCTTGCCTGGCTCTCGCCCATGACGGGGAACTACCGAGCCTCATCGTTGACGCCGGCACCGGGGTACGAGCGGCCAGCGCCTTGCTGGGGGGCCAGCCATTCAAGGGTTCCATAGTTCTCGGGCACCTTCATTGGGACCACACACAGGGTTTGCCGTTCTTTTCCTCGGGCGACATGCCAGGGTCGATGGTGACGCTTTGTGCTCCGGCGCAAGGCGATGGAGGCGATGGGACGGACCTGGTGACAGTGCTTGCCAGGGCAATGTCACCGCCGCATTTCCCTATAACGCCCTTGGATCTCCGTGGTAATTGGCGGTTCCGGGCGCTCGCACCGGGGGATCACGAGCTAGAAGGTTTCAGCGTTCTCGCCCTAGAGGTTCCTCACAAGGGCGGCCGGACATTCGGTTACCGGATCTCCGACGGGCGCGTGACGCTCGCCTACATATCCGATCACTGCCCAACCGGTCTCGGCCCGGGGCCAGATGGGCTCGGCGAGTACCACGATGCAGCGCTGCGCCTCGTCAACGGCTGCGACATCTTGTTCCACGATGCCCAGTACACCGACGAGGAACTTCCCGCGAGGGCCTATTTCGGCCATTCGTCGCCTGGGTACGCCGTCCGGTTGGCGGAAAGGGCGGGGGTAAAACGTCTGGTGCTCTACCACCATGACCCTCAGCGCACGGACGACCAAATAGATTCGGTCCTCTCGCTTTATCAGGGCGCCGCAGTGCCGGTCGAAGCTGCAATTGGCGGATCGGTCATCGACTTGGCCGCCACGTAGACAAGGTCATCAGGCGGGTTTCTAGCTACAGAATGTCCTCCGGGCCGGCTTCAGACGCTTTGTCTCCAGAACGACCGCTACGGTTTGCCGGCGCGGACGAGCTCGTCCAGCATCGGGTCGAGTGCCCCGATCCCGACCGAAAGATGGCCTTCTCCCTGTTCGAGGTGGACCATTGCGCCCGGGAGGTGTGCTGCGAACCACTTGCCGTGCGCAAAGGGCACCATGAGGTCGGCCGAGCCTTGCCAGATCGCGGTAGGGACCGAGAATCTCTTTGAGCTCGAACCCCCAGCTGCGGGTGAACGCAAGGTCGTCGTCGACCCACCCGTCCACGCCGGTCCTCAGGGCCTCTTGGTAGTTGGCAACCATGTCCTCACCAAACTCGTCGGTCAATACTGCCCGGTCGACATCCGGCAGCAACGTCCGGAGCGAGGAGATGATCATCTCGACTGTCGGTTCCTTCAGATGGTCGCGCCATTCGGAAAGCAGACGCCGCAACTGGTCCTCCCCTTGCAGGGCAGTCCCGAACTCGGTCACGTTTTCCTGCCCCATGCCGGCGGTCCAGTCGAGGTCGTCGGCCTCATAGGGGGCGACCCCGGCAATCACCAGCACGGCTGCGGCTGCCTCTAGACGAGCGGCGCAAGCGAGGGCATGAGGACCGCCACCGGACCATCCGGCCACCAGGCAACGCTCAGCACCGATCGAAGCCAGCACGGCCGCGGTGTCGGCGACCACGTCGACTACGCTGCGGCCGGGCTGTCGGGTTGAGCCTCCGTACCCGGGCCTCGACGCCGTAACGAAGCGCAAATCCCGCTCGTGAGCGGCCCGTTCCATGACCCGGAAGGGCACGGCGGCACCGGGTGTCCCATGATGGAAGACAAGAGGGACGCCGGCTGCGGCGCCGCTCACCCTGACGTCGAGGCGCCGGCCGTCCGGCAGGACTACAGGTTCAGAGGAAGAATTCGTCATCTTGGCTATCCTGCCACTCGAGCTGAAGACGCGAGCGGGCTAGCCGGCACCTATTAGGCTCTCTACGTGGCTCTGCGTGTCGTGCTTGCCGAGGACAACTACCTGGTCCGAGAAGGCGTGGGCAAGCTCATCGACTTGGAGGACGACCTCGAAGTGGTGGCTGTCTGCGCCGACTACCCCTCGCTGGTGAAGGCAGTCGACAGAGAGGTCCCCGATGTCGTCGTCACCGACATCCGCATGCCCCCGACGGGGACCGACGAGGGGATCCGTGCTGCCAACGAATTACGCGGCCGCTATCCCGACATGGGAGTTGTGGTGTTGAGCCAGTACTCAGAGCCCGCATACGCGCTCCAGTTCCTGGAAAGCGGCTCCAAGGGCCGGGCCTACTTGCTCAAGGAGCGGATATCGGACATCGGCCAGCTCGCGTCCGCTATCCGCGAAGTAGCACGGGGCGGCTCCGTTATCGACCCCGAGGTGGTCGACAAATTGGTCACAGCTCGCTCCAGGGGTGCCCGCTCACCGCTGCGCGCACTAACTCCCCGCGAGGTGGAGGTCCTCGGCGAGATGGCGCAGGGCAAGAACAACGCTGCCGTCGCCGCCTCACTTGTGCTGTCGGAACGGGCGGTTGAAAAGCACATCAACTCCATCTTCTTCAAGCTCGGGCTGACCGAGGAACCCGACGTGCACCGTCGCGTGAAGGCCGTGCTGCTGTTCCTCGCAGCGCAAAACTGAGCCTCATGGTGGTGCTGCCACCACAGCGCGGGTGGTGCTGGCCGAGTGGGCGAGGCCAGCCCGCTCTGTCAAGATCCTCCTAATGGCTGCGGGACCAGTTAGCGTCCTGGTCGTCGACGACCAGGCACCCTTTCGCAGTGCGGCGCGACTTGTCGTCAGAGCTACCCGCGGGTTCGAGGTAATCGCAGAGGCCCAGTCCGGGGAAGAGGCCCTCGAAAAGGTTGAGCTTCTCAAGCCCGACCTCGTCCTCATGGACATCAACATGCCGGGTATCGGGGGTATCGCAGCGACTCGCCGCATAAGCAGCGAGCACCCAGAGGTCCGCGTGATACTGCTTTCCACCTACGACAAGGACGACCTACCCGCCGACGCCCGCACATGCGGTGCGCTCGCCTACGTCCACAAGGAGAGCTTCGGCCCGGACATCCTGGAAGAGACCTGGTCCAAGCGCCTCGCCGATCAGCCGTAACGCCCGTTCGCCAGCGGGGGCTGATTAATTGAGCGGGATGCGGCCCTCGATCGAGGTGCCCTTGCCAAGCGCGGAGCGGACCTGCAAGCTGCCGCCCATCGCCCCTACCCGGTCGCCCATATTTACGAAGCCGGCGCCCTTGCCCTTGCTGCCGTTGGACTCGAAGCCGGCGCCGTCATCGGAGACCTCGAACAGGAGCGCGCCGGTCTCCTCCCAGACGTGGATCTTGACCGTGGCCTCCGGGCCGGCGTGCTTGCCAGCGTTCTGGAGCGCTTCGAGGCAGCAGAAGTAAACCGCCGCCTCCACCTCGGGCGAATGGCGGGGAAGCGAAGCGGCATCCACCTCGGTCGGCAGGGCGGCGCGACCAGCCGCCGAGCGAAGGGCCTCTTCGATACCCCTGTCGGCCAGCAACGGCGGGTAGATGCCATGAGCAAGCGCCCGAAGTTCCTGTACCGCACTTTGCAGGCCCTCACCGAGCTGGTCGAGGATCTCCAGTGAGGCCTCGGGGTCGCTTTCAGCCAGCCTGCGCGCCAAGCGGACATTGACCGCCAGCGCGACCAGGTGCTGCTGGGCCCCGTCGTGCAGGTTGCGCTCTATCTGGCGGCGGGCTGCATCCGACGCAGCGACGATGCGAGCTCGGGACTCTTGAAGCTCCTCAGCCTTCTCGCGCAGCTCCTCGAGCGACTTTTGCAGGGCGGAGTCCAGCTCGACGTTGTGCAGCGCGAGGCCGACCTGGCGGGCCAGCTCGGTCAACATCGTGTCGTCGTCGCTGGTGAACTGGTCCGAGCCCGCAGGGCGCACAGCGACTATCAGCCCGAGCACGCGGCCCGAGTGGGTGGTGGGCGCCACCCGCAACAACGCCCCTTCCCGTCCGGCGACGATGGCAGGCATCCACACGCTGAGCCAAGCGGTCCCCGTGACGCCGGCGCGAGCAACTACAGACTCCTCTTCGGGTTTTAGCACGAAGCTCATTGCGCCGGAGTCCGGCGACGAGACCGAGCGCTGGAGATGTCCCTCGGATCCCGTCCAGACCTCTGCGACACTGAGCGCCAGCGTCTTTCGCAGGGACTCCGCCACCTGCAGGAGCAGTTCGTCCATGGGGATGGCCCGGGAAAGGCGGCTGCCGAAAGTGCGCAGGACGGCGTCGGGCGCTTCGCGTTCCCCGTAGACGAGGCGGTTGGAATAGAGGCTGAGGCGCTGGCGCGCCGGGCCGTACAGAAGGGCGGCGACCGCCGCCGAGACCATCGAAAGCACTAGCAACGACCGTTCCGAGCGGCTTGGGGTATTGCCGAGACCGGCGACCACAACCAGGTAGACGCCGGCCACCACCCCGGTGAGCCCGGCGATCGAGACGGTGTGAGCGAGGATCCGGTCGATCCTGGCGGCGAAACGCCTGGTGCTGCACATTGCGACGGCTGCGGCAAAGGGGAGCAGCGCCACTGTCAGGACCAGGCCGGCGCGCGTCGGCCATCCGAGCAACACCCGCAGTGCGAGCGCCACGAGTAGCGCCTCCAAAGCCACGGCCCCGGCCCATCCGAACCATTGCATGCGCTGGCGCTCGAGGCCTGACGATCGCGAGTACCGGCGCTGAGAGACGCCCGCACCGATCGCGACCGCCAGGACCGCCTCGGTCCCGACCGGCCAAAGTGGTAGCGACGGCCGCTGTGCCCATAGGGCGAGGCCCAATGCCACGCCCACGACGTAGCCGCCGGCGACCACGAGACGGCTGAGGCGGCAGCTCCCGTCGGGGATCCCGAACAGGACGTGCATAGCGACGATCGGGAGGAGCGCAAGAGCCAACGGCTCGCCGAAACGCGCCAGCGAAAGCAGCGTTGCGCTGACGGCCGTGCCGTGCGCGTGCGCATCGACCAGGGAGCCGCTTACAGCCACGATCCCCCCCAGGGCAGCACCGAGCAGGACCACGAGGGGCTGGCGTTCCGAAGGGCGCCTGGAGAGGGCGGTCACCCCGGCAAGGGCAAAGGCCACGACCACAGCCGCCCGCACCACCTGGGTAGCCAAGTCGCCGCTCGAGTCGGCAATGGGCGCCGCCACCCCGCCCGCGACAGCCACCAGTGCGAGCCCGACAGAGAGCACGGCAGGGAGCGGCCGGGGCCCGGCGGTGCGCGGTAACCCCTGCCTGTTCTCCTTCTCCCGAGCGCTCTCCCGGACATCGCCCAGTTGGCTGACGATGATCGGGGCGCTCATTGTGCTGTTGTCGCTACCGCTCCGCTTGCGGCCGAGGCGCCGGCGCCAGGCTCGGTTCCTTCAATACGGCCGTCGCGCATGCGCACTATCCGGGTGGCAGGCTCGGCAACCGACTCATCGTGGGTGACGAGGAGGATCGACTGGCCCCCGGCATGGAGCCTGCGGAACAGTTCGAGGACCTCGTGACCGCCCTCGGAGTCGAGCGCCCCGGTCGGCTCGTCGGCCAGCAACAGCGTCGGGGCGTTCGCCAAGGCGCGGGCGATGGCCAGGCGCTGACGCTGCCCGCCCGACAGGACACCGGGAGCTGCCTTGGCCTTGTCTGCCAAACCGAGCAGGTCGAGCAGGTCACGCGCGCGGCTCTCTGCCTTCTTGCGCCCGGTACCGGCGATAACGGCGGGCAGCGTCACGTTTTCCAGCACGCTCATCCCCTCTAGGAGGTTGAAGAACTGGAACACGATCCCGATGTGGCGCCTCCGCATCCTCGCCAGCGCGCTCTCGTCCATATCGCTAAGAGGTTCGCCCGCCACGAGTATCTCTCCCTCGCTCGGCACGTCGAGGCCGGCGACGAGGTTCAACAACGTGGACTTGCCACATCCGGACGGGCCCATGATGGCAACGAACTCGCCTTGTTCCATGGTCATGTCGACGCCACGCAGAGCCCGCACCGGCGCCCCCTCGGCTTCGTAGGTCTTTCTAACGCCCCTGGCCTCCATAACTGTCATTGGTCCTCCGGCTCCTTGTTCGACTTCACGGTTCGTCGGTGACGGCGCTGAGCCGCCACGCTCCTACGGGTGTGTCCCGGCCCTTCACGAGCGCGGGCGGTAGCTCCTCGGCAGAGGGCGGGTCAGCCAGCGACTCGTAAGTGGTCACAGACAGGACCGTTTGGCCCGGCGACGCCCACTGCTGAAGGCGCTGCGCAAGGTTGACCGTGTCGCCGACAAGCGTGTACTCGAGGTGCTCGTCCGAGCCGAGCAGCGCCGCCGCCACCGGGCCCGTTGTTATCCCGATCCCGAGCTCGAAGAAAGGGAGGCCCTCGTCGCGCCAACGCGCGTTCACTTTTCGCTGGGCGGCGTGCATGGCGAGGGCCGCTTCCACGGCCCTCCCGGCATGGTCGTCCAGGGCAACTGGCGCACCGAAAACCGCCATCACGGCATCCCCGACGAACTGCATGACGGTGCCCCGGGCCGCGACGATCGACTTGTTCATCTCAGCCCGGTGGACGTTCAACTGCCTGGCGAGCACGCTCGGGTCGGCTTTTTCGGCGATGGTCGTATACCCGCGGATGTCGGACATAAGAACGCTGACAACTAGCTCCTTCGTCTCGCCCGGCTGCGCTCCCTGCTCGCGGATCATTTCGGCCACCCCGCTCGGCAGGAGCCTGCTGAGTGACTCGCCTTGCTCCTCGCGGTTGACGATTGCCTCGTAGAGGCTGCGCAGCCGGCGCAGCGAGTTCTGGCCGCCGCTGCTTGCGTCAGCCGCCATCCGCAGGAACAGCTTTTCGACTGCGTCGGCAGCCGCGGAGGGGGTGATCCCCTGAGCGACGGCTATAGCCTTTATAGTGCGGCCTTCGGCCACCAGGTGCAGCAGGTCCTCCTCGGCGCGGGTGAGCTCGCCTTTGCCGGTGACCGGGTTGACCATTGCGTCGACGATGCTCGGGTCCAGCACCGACCCGCCGCTCGCGACCGTCCGCACCGCCCGGGCGAGCTGGTCACCCTCGGCGATCCTGTCTTTCAAGAGGTACGCGTAGCCGGCGGAGCCCTCACCCAGCAATGAGATGGCGTACTCCGGGTCGTCGAACTGCGACAGGACGACTATCCCCGTGCCAGGGTGGCGCTTGCGGATCTCGTGGGCCGCCTGGATGCCTTCCTGGTGGAACGTGGGAGGCATCCTGATATCCGTCACAACCACCTGAGGGTTGAGCTCGGAGGCCCGGGTCACGAGCTCGTCGTAGTCAGCAGCGGTACCGACAACGCTGAAATCGTCCTCGAGCGCGAGCAGAGCGCGGACCCCTTCTCGCACGATCAAGTTGTCGTCCGCGAGGAACACACTGATCGTCGAAGACTGGAGGCCCTGGCCCTGTTGCACTTCAGTTCTGCTCCTCCCGGCGGTGGCCGGCGCTCAATTGCTGCAGTGCCTCCCGGTCGACTTGGTCCGCCTTGGCGACGGCAAGCTTGCACTTGGTTACAGCGCGCACGGTCGAGGTGCGAAGTCCTCCCTCTAGTACAGCACGCTCGCCGTGCATCGATCCCGGCCCGTACTCGGCGATGCGCTCACCGTCCACTTCCACGCGCACGACGCCGTCAAGCACCAGGAAAAGCTCTTCCCCGGGGTCGCCTTGCTCGACAATCGCCGTGCCTGCTGCCACCTTGATCACCCGCGGCTTGGCCGCCCCCTGCATCAAGTCGGCGGACAACTGGCGCTCCAGGGCGGTCTCGACCTCAGTAGCAAGCGCCGGGGAGTCCTGGTCGCCCCAGGGGCTGTGCTTGCCGAAGGCACTGCGGTACCAAGTCGAGAAGTCGATGAGGCCGCTCTTTTTGATCAGTTTCCCGTCGGTGCCGTACACCCAATGGCGCGGGAAAGGGCTGGCCCCGATCAGATGGTGCTCGCAGGTCCCGTCGGCGTGCATTTCAAGGGCGAGCGTCGTCCAAGCAAGCGGCGCGGAGAACTGGACGAAGGGTGCCCTTCGCACGCGGCGCGGGGCAGGGACACCCGTCCGTCCCCCGCAGGTCTGGAAGAAGGTAACCGTGGTCTCGGTCACTTCCGGAGCCGGTTGCAGGTCGCGCAGTGCCACGGCCTGGAACACGGCCTTCTTCGGGCCAACCTGCAGCGTGGTCGAACCGATCAATCCTGTGCCCGATTGGCCGTAGTCGACGATTCGGCCGTCCTTTACCTCGATCCAGCCATGGAGTTCGTTGGCGAAGCGGAACCGGTCACCCCGGCGGAGCTCCTCCAGGTCGTCGATGACGTCGGGCGGTGGCGGGTCGTAGTGGGCGACGCCGGTCTCGAAGGGAAGCTTCGTAGCGCCGGCGATCGCCTCCGAAGGGATCCATGAGATAGATGTGACAGCCCCTCTTATGTTCATGAGCCATACGGTAGGTCCTCGGGCAGGCCGTCACCAAGGGTGAGAGCCGGTGTCTCGGACGGGTGGGTACTCGTGGCCGTTGGGGAGGCTGGCACCACCACGAGAACCCGCTCAGGCATTTTTGCCCAAACCCTTCAGCGCACTTCTGGCGGCCCAATAGCCGCACATGCCGTGGACGCCGCCGCCAGGGGGCGTCGAGGCGGAGCAAAGGTACAAGCCAGGTGCGGACGTCTTGTAATTGTCCCAGCGCAGGGTCGGCCGAAAAAGGGTTTGGCGCAAAGTGGCCATGCCCCCCGTGATATCGCCGCCGACGTAATTGGGGTTTGCCTCCTCCGCCTGTGCCGCCGTCTTGGTCGCCCTGGCCAGGATGAGATCCCGAAAGCCAGGCGCAAAGCGCTCGATTTGCGCCTCGATCCGCTCCGTCATGTCCACTGTCGATCCCGACGGCACGTGGCAGTAGGCCCACAGGGTTTGACTGCCCTCAGGAGCGCGCGTGACGTCGACGACACCGGGCTGGGCGACGAGGCAGAAGGGCCGTTCGGCGTGGCGGCCCGCCGCCACCTCGGACTCGCTGGTGGCCACCTCTTCTAGCGTCCCGCCCACGTGGACCGTGCCAGCCTTCCGGCAGGCGAGGGCTTCCCAGGGGACTGGGCCGCTGAGCGCCCAGTCGACCTTGCATACACCCGGGCCATATCGGAAACGCCCCAGCGCCTTCTTGAACGAAGGGCTCAGCCGGTCCGCACCGAGGGACGCGAGATGGCGAGGCGAGGTGTCGGCGAGCACGGCCCTGGCCTCGGGCAGCTCGCTCCAGCTGTTGACCCACCGGTCGAGCCGAATAGTCCCACCCAGGTCAGCCAGTTCGGCGACCAGAGCCTCCACGACCCGGTCGCTGCCGCCCTCGACGACCGGCCAACCGTAGGCATGGCCAAGGGTGATGAACAACAGGCCGTACGAGCCAGTCAACGGTGTGCTCAGCGGGAGCATCGAGTGCGCGGCCGCCCCCGCTAGGAGCCCTTTCGCCTCCTCGCTTTGGAACCGGGAGGCGAGACGGGTGACCGGCAACAGGCCCGGGATCCCGAGACGTGCCATCGCGAGCGGGTGCCTCGGAGGGGCCCGCAGGGGCCCGAGGAGAGTAGGGAGCACCTTGTCGACGTCTCGTACCAGCGGCCCGAACAGGCGGCGGTACGCTGCCCCGTCGTCGCCCAAGCTCGCCGCGGTCTCGTCCACTGAAGGCACAACCGCACCCGCACGCCCACCGTCTAGAGGGTGGGCGAAGGACACCTCGGGCGTGAGCAGCTTGACGCCTCGTGCCGCCAGGCTGACACTTCGAAAGAAAGGCGAGGCCGCCACCAGCGGGTGGACCGCCGAGCAAATGTCATGGTAAAAGCCTGGCAGCGTCAGTTCGGCCGAGCGGCACCCTCCGCCAGGGGCATGTTCTCCTTCGTAGACCTCGACAGAAAGACCGGCGCGAGCCAGAGTCAGCGCGGCAGCCAGCCCGTTCGGGCCGGAGCCGATGACGACAGCGTCGAGCGGGGGCACCATTGGCACCGTAGCGGGCCCTCCGGCGCCGGGCACTGGTGCTGGCCGGCGCGAGGGGGTGTCCCAGCACCCCCGGAGACAAACGTGCCTGCCTGATGGCTCAGCTAGGCAGCACGGTAGAAAAATGGGGCCCAATGGTGCCCCGAGGGTCCGGCGCGAGGTGAGCGGCGAAGCCATACGGCTGGCGCGGTACCGGTTCGGTGCCACCTTCCGGCGGAGCTGGCCCGGCTATCTGAGCCTGGCGTTGCTCATCGGGCTAGTGGGCGGCCTGGCGATGGGGTCCATCGCGGGGGCGAGGCGGACCGACTCGTCGTTCACCGTGTTTTGGAAGAGCACCAACCCATCTGACCTAGTCGGCATTACCGGGATCCTCAACCCGAGCCTTCCCTTTTCGCCTTACGACGGGCCTCTGGTTTCCAAGATCTCGCACCTCGCCCACGTGAAAAGAGTGGAGACGCAGTCCGGCATCAACATCCTGCCGCTGCAGACTGACGGCGCCCCCGAGCAAAACGTCACCGAATTTTCTCCCGGCCCTGGCAACGGCTACGGGAGTGTGGACGGGCTCTACTTCAACCAGGACAGAGTCACCGTGACTGCCGGCCGGATGGCCGACCCTGCGGCCCCGGACCAGTTCATGCTGACCGCGGCACAGGCGCAATCGATGGGCCTGCATGTCGGGGACAAAGTGCGTTTCGGCATCTACACCAACGCGCAGATCCAGTTAGCTGATTTCGGCACGGCGCGGGTAAGGCCGTACCGCGTTATCGAAGCCACGCTCGTGGGGATCGCGGCCTTCAACTCCAGCGTCGTGCAGGACCAGTCCGACGCGGGGTCGGCACCGGACAACCTGTTCACCCCGGCGCTTACAGCGCCGCTCCTCAAATGCTGCGTCAACTACAGCGAGAGCGGGGTGCGAGTGAGCAACCCTCGTTTCGACTCCGTGGTCATATCTCAGATCAACCAGTTTTACCCAAAGGGCGCGCCCGCCTTCCAGGCTGTCGCCCCGACGGTGCTGCCCAAGGCACAACGCACAATCGGCGCCGAGGCCATTGCGCTCGGTGTGTTCGGGGGCATCGTTGCTCTCGCATGCCTCCTGATCGCCGCTCAGCTGATCGGGCGCCAGATCCGCCTGGGTGCCGACGAAAGGCAAGCTCTCCGGGCCCTCGGGGCCAGCCCCGGACAGATCTGGGCCGACGGGATGATCGGGCTAGTGGGCAGCGTGGTGTCGGGAGGCCTGCTCGCAGTCGTGGTTGCAGTGGGCCTTTCACCCATTGCTCCCATCGGGCCAGTGCGCCCGGTCTACCCCGGGTCGGGCCTGAACTTCGACTGGACGGTACTCGGGCTCGGGTTGCTCGTCCTTGTCCTGGCGCTGACCGCCATATCCGCCGCAATCAGCTTTCAATGGGTCCCGCGCCGGTCCACCGACGACGTCGCATCGCAAAAGCCGCCTTCGCGCCTCCTGTCGGCGGCTGCCGCAGCAAGGCTGCCGGCTCCCGCCCTCACGGGTGTGCGCTTCGCCCTTGTACCCGGGAGCGGCCGTACGGCGGTCCCCGTGCGCTCGGCCGTGCTGGGGGCCGTGATGGCTGTGATAGTGCTGGTTGGCACGGTGACCTTCGGGGCCAGCCTCAGCTCGCTCGTCTCGCACCCGTCCCTGTACGGCTGGAACTGGGACTACATATTGGGCGCAGGAGGTGATCTTCCCCAACAGAAGGTGACTGCGCTTTTGGACCATGACCCATATGTGGCTGCGTGGTCGGGCGTCTACACCACAACCTTGCAGATAAACGGCCAAGAGGTCCCGGTGCTCGGGGAGACCCCGGGGACAACGGTGGCACCAGCGCTGCTTTCGGGGCATAACGTCCAAACGGCCGGGCAAGTGGTCCTAGGTTCGCTCACCCTCAAGCATCTTGGCCAACATCTCGGCGGGACGGTGGAGGTGAGCTCCGGCGTTGCCTCGCCCGAACGCCTGCGGATAGTCGGGACAGCCACCTTGCCAGCGATCGGGGGATCGGGACTACACCTCGAGATGGGGGTCGGGGCCGTGCTCTCGTACAAGCTGCTCCCGGCGGTAGACCTCAACCCCTTCGGTTCCGCGCTCCCCGGCCCGGCAGATGCTCTCGTCCGGCTCCGCCCCCACGTCGACCGGTCCGCAGCGTACCGATCGCTGGAGCAGATCGCTCAGGAGACGACGAACCCCGAGAACTTCGGCGTGGGCGTGATCGGGGTCCAGCGCCCGGCCGAGATCCTGAACTACCGTTCGCTCGGGAACACGCCCGTCTACCTCGGCGTGGGCCTGGCAACCGGCGCAGTCGTCGCCTTGGCCTTGACCCTCATCGCCTCGGTACGCCGGCGCCGGCGCGACCTCGCGCTTCTCAAAACACTTGGCTTCACCGAACGGCAATTGGCCGCTACCGTCGCCTGGCACGCCACCACCGCCGTGGCCATTGGGGTGGTGCTGGGAGTACCCCTCGGCATCGCGACCGGGCGCTGGCTTTGGGACCTCTTCGCACGGGAGATCAACGCCGTTCCTACACCAGTCGTCCCGGTGTTCCAGGTTGTCCTGATAGCGCTGGGTGCCCTTGTACTGGCCAACATCGTCGCCGCCATCCCCGGCCGGTTAGCTGCCCGGACGCCAACCGCTCTCGTACTGCGAGCAGAGTGAGTGACCGCCGCAGAACGGCGGGCACTGACGGTACCCTTGGGCAATTGCGCAGTAGGAAAACGGTCTTGCGCGTCGCCCGTGCCGGCGGGATGGCAGCTAATGCGTCGCTTTTGGCGCTACTGGCCGCTGGGCTCCCCGCGGGCGCTATGGAGGTAAGCCAGGCGGCGCCTCTCGCTGCTCTCACGCAGGCCAGCTTTGTGAAGGAGTGGCAACAGGGTCCCTTCACCCAGGACAAGGGTGCGCCGATCGCCGAATCGTCGCCCATGGTCGCAACCCTCGACGGGCAAGGCCCATCGGTAGTCGTAGGAGACCGGAGCGGGTACCTCTACGCTTTTCATATTTCCGACGGCACGGCGGTACCGGGATGGCCGGTCAACGACGGCGGGCCGCCGATCGACTCCACGGCTTCGGTCGCCACGTTCGAGGGTAGCGCCATGCTCGGCGGCAGCGCCTTGGGCTCCGTGTTCGTCGGCGCTGGCAACGCCGAGTACCCCAACAACGGGGGCTACCTGGCCTACGGCCCGAACGGTGCTCCCCTGTGGGACACCAAGGTTGTCGACCCGCGCACCGACACCCACAGCGCGTACGGCGTCCAGGCATCGCTAACCGTGGCGGACCTGCAGGCGGGTACTCCCGACGTATTCGCTGGTTCGTTGGACCAAGAGTCCTACGCCCTTAACGCTGCGAACGGTGCGGCGCTCAGTGGCTGGCCGTTCTTCAGCGCCGACAGCGTCTTTTCGACAGCGGCAGCCGCCGACCTCTATGGCACTAGCCAGACCGAGCTCGTCGTCGGAGGGGCCTCGACAAAGGGCTTCGCTCTGGGCCAGATCTACGCGGCTGGGGGCCACTTGCGGATCCTTGATAGCCGAGGCGGCCTCATCTGCAGCCACGCCATGGACCAGGAGGTCGACTCGTCCCCCGCCGTCGGCGGGTTCCTCCCGGGGGGAGCTGTCGGAATAGCAGTTGGGACAGGCTCCTACTACTCCCGCACCAGCGACACCAACGTCCTGGACGCCTTCAACAGCACATGCGGCCTCGTTTGGTCGGACACGTTGGACGGCTTCACTGGCTCGAGCCCAGCGCTGGCAGACGTCCAAGGAAACGGCTCGCTCGACGTGGTGGAAGGCACCGACAACGGCATCACCGGGGATGTCTGGCTGCTTGACGGTGCCACCGGTGCTGTGATCTGGCACACCTTCGTCGACGGGCGGGTGCTCGGGTCTGTGGTGACCGCCGACCTTACCGGAGACGGTTACCAGGACATCGTGGTCCCGACGACCCAAGGGGTCGAAGTCCTCGACGGGATGAACGGGATCGCAGTTGCCCTGCTCGGCAAGGGCCTCGGCTTCCAGAACTCCCCGCTCGTGACCGACGACCCCAACGGCACCATCGGGATCACCGTCGCCGGCTACGACGGCAACAACGAGGGCTTGGTCCAGCACTACGAGATCCGCGGCTCCAACGGTGCCCAGGCCGTCGGCACGGGCTCGTGGCCGATGTTCCACCACGATCCCCAGCTGAGCGGGACCACGTCGGGCCTTCCCGCCCCCGGGTCGGTCTCGCCCTGCAACGTCCCAGCAGAAGCCAACGCCGGCTACGACCTAGTCGCGGCAGACGGAGGCGTGTTCACCTTCGGTCAGCCCTTCTGCGGCAGTGCTGAGGCCGGCCAGCTCGCGCCGCCGCTCGTGGGCATCGCGATGGCCCCGGGAACAGGCGGTTATTGGGTAGCCGATGCCCAAGGAGGCGTGCTCAACTTCGGGGGCGCTCAGCTGTACGGCTCGATGACCGGCAAGCACCTCGCTTCCCCGATTGTCGGCATCGCTGCAAGGCCCAACGGGTTGGGCTACTGGCTCGTGGCAGCAGACGGAGGCGTGTTCGCCTTCGGGGCCCCGCTACTTACTTCGGTTCACTGATCTCGCGGCACCTTCGCGCCCCCCGATCGTGGGCATCGCGTCCACACCCGACGGCAACGGCTACTGGCTGGTGGCTTCGAACGGCGCAGTATTTGCCTTCGGTGACGCCAATCTCCCCGGCTCGGTGGTCTCCAAGCGCCTGAACGCACCCATCGTGTCCATAACGCCCGATGTCGCGACCGGAGGCTATCGGCTCACGGCCGCCGACGGGGGTGTCTTCAATTTCAACGCGCCTTTCGAAGGCTCGACGGGGAACATCAAGCTGAACGAGAGCATCGTCGGAATGGCCAGCACTGCCGACGGCGACGGCTACTGGCTTGTGGCTGCGGGCGGCGGCGTTTTTGCTTTTGGGGATGCGCCCTTCGTCGGCTCTATGGGCAGCCGCAAGCTCCACAGCCCGGTCGTCAGCGTCGGCGGGTACTGCGGTTGAACTAGCCCATGGTGATGTCGCAAAACCGCCAGATTAGGCGAGGGCGGTGCGGCAGGCTGGGCTCGTGATCGAAAGCTTCGAGCGCCGCTATCAGGCGGTGAAATCCAGGGATCCCCGCTTCGACGGTTGGTTCTTCACGGCTGTGCGGACAACTGGTACCTATTGCCGCCCGAGTTGCCCGGCGATAACGCCTAAGCAAACCAACGTCACCTTCTACCCCACTGCAGCGGCATGCCAACGAGCGGGCTATCGCGCCTGCAAACGCTGCCGGCCCGACGCTGCCCCGGGCTCTCCTGAATGGGACACCCGGGCCGATCTGGTTGCCCGGGCCATGCGCCTCATCGCGGATGGCGTCGTCGACCGGGAGGGCGTCGGCGGCCTTGCGAGCCGTCTCAGTTACAGCACCCGCCAAGTTGAGCGCCTACTTATGGCGGAAGTCGGCGCCGGTCCCCTGGGCCTTGCTCGGGCGCAGCGGGCACAGGCTGCACGTGTCCTTGTCGAAACCACAAGGATGCCGATGGCCCAGGTTGCGTTCGCCGCCGGCTTCGCCAGCGTCCGCCAGTTCAACGACACAGTGCAGGCAGTGTTCGCTGTGAGCGCCTCCGAGCTACGGCGCAAGGCGACCCCGCTGGTCCCGGCCCCTGGCCAGACGCTGACGCTGCGCCTTCCCTTCCGCGCCCCCCTTCGCGTGGACAACCTCTTCGGGCACCTCGCCGCCACGGCCGTACCGGGGGTGGAGGAAATGCGAGACGGTGCCTACCGCCGCACTCTCCGGCTCCCCCACGGCGTGGGGATTGTGGCGCTCAGACCGGCCGAGGACTGCATCTGGGCGTCGCTGTCGTTGGCCGACCTCCGGGACCTGACATCTGCAGTCGCGCGCTGCAGACGCCTCCTCGACCTCGACGCGGATCCAGAAGCGACCGACGAACGGCTGTGCGAGGACCCCGCGCTGGCGCGGCTGGTCCGCTCGGCACCCGGGCGCCGGGTGCCCCGCACCGTGGACGAGCCGGAGATGGCGGTCCGAGCCGTTCTCGGCCAACAGGTGTCCACCGCGGCGGCCCGCACCCACGCAGGGCGGCTCGCCGCTGCGTACGGGGAAGCTGTCAACGACCCGGCTGGAGGCCTGTCCCGGACCTTTCCGAGCGCGATCGCCCTGGCCGAGGCTTTATCGGCACCAGCGCAGCCCGGTCTCGGCCTGCTGCTGGCCGGGCCGAGGGCTCGCCAAGGGACCGTCGCTGGCCTTGTTGCTGCGCTCGCCGACGGGAAGATCGACCTCGGCCCTGGCGGCGACTGGGAGGAGGCTCGGGCCCAGCTGGGCCAGCTAGCCGGCGTGGGGCCTGGACGGTGGAGATCATCGCGATGCGTGCGCTCGGCGACCCCGATGCCTTCCCTCTCACCGACCTCGGGGTGCGTCGGGCAGCGCTCGCAGCCCGGTTACCCAAGGCCCCAAGCCAGCTCGCAGCCCGCGCCGAGGGTTGGCGCCCGTGGCGGGCCTATGCCACCCAGTACCTCTGGGCGACGCTCGACCACCCGATCAACAACCTGCCCTCTGGCATGGGGGCCCCAAAAAAACCAAGCACAATAAGGAGCCTCGCATGACCTCTCGCCGCGCCGTCACGCTTACCACCACAGTGGACAGCCCGGTCGGGCCCTTGACACTAACTTCCAACGAAGGCCGGCTCACGGGGCTTCATATGGCGGGCCAAGCCCACGCGCCCACCGACCGAACGGGCTGGGCCAAGGACGCAGCGACCTTTCGGGACATCACCGACCAGCTGGCCGCCTACTTCGCGGGTGAGCTCACGGAGTTCAACGTGGACCTGGACCTTGCCGGTACCGAGTTCCAGCGCAGGGTCTGGGGAGCGCTGTGCCAGATCCCGTACGGGGAGACCTGGAGCTACTCTCAGCTCGCCGGAAAGATCGGCAGCAGCCGCGCCTGTCGGGCGGTCGGACTGGCCAACGGCCGCAACCCTGTTGCGATCATCGTCCCGTGCCACCGTGTCATAGGGGCGAACGGGTCGCTTGTCGGCTACGGCGGAGGGCTTGACCGCAAAGCTTTGCTTCTTGACCACGAGCGCAAGGTGCGTAGCCTCGCCGGCCGCTGAGCAACCATTGTGCAAAGCTGAAAGCGTGGAGCGCCCTTCGCTTTACGATTTTGCCGGCGGCGGCCCCGCGTTGCTCCGGCTCGCGGCAGCCCATCATCAGCGCTGCCTGGACGACCCGGTCCTGAACCACCCCTTTTCGCACCCCGGGCACCCCCAGCACGTCGAGCGCCTGGCCGGCTACTGGGGCGAGGTGTTCGGCGGGCCGCCGAGTTATTCGACCTCGTGCGGCGGGCAGTCGGCGATGCTCGACATCCACGCGCGCAACGAAATGGAGGACGACCTGGGCAGCAGGTTCGTCGAGTGTTTCGTTAATGCAGCGGACGACGCGGGGCTCCCAGACGACCCTGAGTTCCGCTCGGCTCTGCGCGCCTATATGGAGTGGGCAGTGAGCGATGTCCTGGTCTACTCACCACGGGCCTCCGTGGTGCCGGGATCTCTACGCGTGCCCCGCTGGTCGTGGGACGGGCTGGAGGCTCCCCCCGCGGCGCGCTAAGTACCAGCCGAGGGGTTCGCTTCCGAACGGGTCAGGTAGCGTTTGGTTATGACATCGCTCAATGAGCTGGGCCAGCGTGCCAAGGCGGCGAGCCTCGCTCTGGCGCTGGCTTCGACCGACACAAAAGACGCAGCCCTCGGTGCCGCCGCCGACCTCCTCTTGCAGCGGTCGGAGGAAATCCTGACCGCAAACGCCGCCGACGTCGAACGGGCCAAAGCTGAAGGTGTTTCGGCCACGATCGTAGACAGGCTCCGCCTGTCCGATGCCCGCATCGCCTCGATGGCCAGCGGGCTGCGCCAGGTTGCCGGCCTCGCCGACCCTGTCGGGGAAGTGGTCGAGGGTTGGGTACGGCCCAACGGCCTTCGCATCGACAAGGTGCGAGTACCTCTCGGGGTCGTCGCCATCGTCTACGAGAACCGGCCCAACGTGACGAGCGATGCGGCCGCGCTCTGCCTGAAGTCGGGCAACGCGGCGTTCCTGCGAGGCAGTTCGGGCGCTTTGACGTCAAACCAGGCGATCGCCGCTGTCCTTCGCGAGGGATTCGCCAAGGCTGGGCTTCCCGAGGACTGCCTTGTCCTGGTGGAGGACACCAGTTACGAATCGGCCCGAGAGTTCATGCGCATGCGCGGGACGATCGACTGCCTGATCCCCCGTGGCGGGCCTTCCTTGATCAACGCCGTCCTGGAGAACGCCACGGTCCCCTATGTCATCGACGGGGATGGCAATTGCCATTTGTACGTCGACGCGTCGGCCGACCTTGAAATGGCGCTTTCTCTTCTGGTCAATGGGAAAACCCAGCGCCCGAGTGTCTGCAACGCAACAGAGTCCCTGGTCGTTCACCGGCATGTGGCCGAGGCATTCCTGCCTTCTGTGGCAGAAGGTTTGAAAAATGTCCGACTTGTCGGGGACGAAAGTGCACGCGCGATCGTGGCGGGGATCGAGCCCGCCACAGAGGAAGACTGGGGCAAGGAGTACCTCGACCTCGTCCTATCCGTTCGCGTGGTGGACAACCTCGACGCAGCTATCGCCCACATCCAGCGTTACGGGAGCGGCCACACCGAGGCAATCGTCACTCGCGACCTGGAGGCTGCGCAGCGCTTTACGCGCGAGGTCGACGCCGCAGCGGTCGTTGTGAACGCGTCGACGCGCTTTACCGACGGGGAGCAGTTCGGTTTCGGTGCCGAGATCGGCATAAGCACTCAGAAGTTGCACGCCCGCGGGCCGATGGGGCTTCGCGAGCTCACCACCATCAAGTACGTCATCACCGGCAACGGCCAGATCCGCGTCTAAACACATCCGGCCAGAGCTACCCGGGGCCGCAGGGCGAACTAACCGGTGGTGGCACCCGACAGGCCGCCGATGATGTTGCGCTGGAACAACACGAACATCACCAATAGTGGGATGCTCGCCAGGACATCGGCCGCGAGTGACCAGTTAAGCGGTGCGCTATAGGAAATCTGCGTCACCGCCACGCTGAGCGGGTACTTGTTCGGGTCGGTGAACACCATCAAAGGCCACAGGTAGGACTGCCACACGGCGACGAAGGCAAATATCGAAACCACGGCCAGGACTGGGCGGGCCATGGGGATGACGATGCTCCACAGTTTGCGCGCCACCCCGGCGCCGTCTATTTCGGCCGCCTCCATCAGCTCCTCGGGCAACTGGTCAAAGAACCGTTTGAGGATGAAGAGGTTGAAGGCGCTGGTCACAGCCGGTAACCAGATGGCGAGCGGGTTATCGAGCAGGTTCGTGTGGATGAACGGCAGGTCCTTGGCCACCAGGTAGGTAGACACCACTATCGCTTGGCCCGGGATGAACAGGCTGACAAGGAACGCCCCCAATATGGCGCCTCCAAAGCGCGGGCGGAGCTTGGACAACGCGAAAGCGGCCAAAGTGAGCAGGACGATCTCCAATAGCCAAGCCCCGCCGGCTTGGATGACAGTATTCTTGAAGTACTGCAACAAGTCGAGCTGCGACCAAGCGTTTGCGTAATTGCTGAACATCCACTCGTGGGGCAGGAAACTAAGAGTGGGGTCGTCCAGGTCAGTCGTCGAACGCAGCGCGCCGGTGACTGCCCAGAACATCGGGAACAGGAAGACCCCGGCGAAGACAACGGCCACCACGCCGAAAACGCTCCAGTAAATGATCTTGCCCCTGCGGCTCGACAAAACGGTCGGCGAAATGATCCCGCGAGCCGACGCAAGCTGCAGGCGTCTCGACCGAGCTCGCTGGTGCCGGCTTTTCCTGGCCGCAGCGATGGTGACCATTGCGTTAGACATGGCTACGGGTCAGCCTCAAGAAACCGGCCGAGAAGATGCCGAGGAAGACGACGAGCATCGCGCTAAGGAGGCACGCCCCACCGTAATTATAGTATTGGTCGAAATACTTGTAAATGAGGTACAAGACCGTGATCGTGGAGTTACCGGGACCGCCCCCGGTGATGACGTTCACCTCATTGAACTCCTGCATGGTGGCGATGATCTGGAAGAGCATCAACATCAGCAGCACGAAGCGCGTCTGTGAGACGGTCACATGGCGGAAACGCTGCCACAGGTTGGCGCCGTCCAGCTCGGCGGCCTCGTACAGGTGCCCCGGGATGTTCTGCAGAGCGGCCAGGTAAATGAGCACCGTCCCACCCATGTTGGCCCAGGTGGTTACGAGCACGATCGAGATAAGGGCCATTTGGCTGGACTGGTACCAGCCGGACTGAGGAAGGTGCGCGGCGCCCAAGGCTTGATCGAACAAGCCGCTCGGTTGGGTATAGAACCACTTCCACAAAAGGTCAGTGACGACGGGCGGGATCATCACCGGCAGGTAGATGACGATGCGGAACGCTTGTTTCATGTGGCGAAGCTCGTTGAGCAGCACAGCCACAAAAAAAGGAAGACCGAACCCGATCACGAGCGCGATACCGGTGAACGCGAAGGTATTGCGCCAGGCAGGCCAGAACTGTGGGTCCGCCATCAGCGTCCGGTAGTTCACCAACCCGCCGAAGTGATTGCCCCCTACCGAGAAGCTCGTCTTCTCGAACGCAAGGAAGAACACCTTGACGGTCGGGTACCAAGAGAACAGCGCGAAGCACAAAAGTGCCGGCGCGATAAGGGCATAAGACTTTAGGTTGTTCGAAAGGCTCCGGCGGCCCGCGCTGCCGGTGCCAGCGGCGCCGCGAGCTGCGGCCCGCCGGGGTACTCTCGTGGACCTAACCGGGGCAACCGCGAGGGCCATGTCTTAACTCACTCTACATGTCGTCAGTCGGGCGATAGCTCGTCAGTTGAGAACGGCGCCGCCACGAGGAAACCGTGGCGGCGCCGGAGTTCTCAGAAGCAGTTAGCCAAAATATTGCTGGCGATCAGTCGCCCCAATATCCGTCGAGCACCGTGTTGACCTTGGATGCAGCGGACTTGAGGAGGCCGGGGATACTGGCGTTCTTGTCGGTGAGGACCGTCGACATAACCGTATCCAGGACCGAGTAGATCGACTGGGCGTCGGGCGGCTCGATTGTGGATTTCATCGTGAGCATCGCGTTCTCGAAGCCAGCAAAGTCCCCAGGCGGGACGTTCGCGTACTTAGCCTGGATGCCTGCGTTCAACTTCGCTTCGCTGCCGGTCCACAGGTCAGGCTCGGGCAGGCCGACCTCCTGCTTCTGTGCCGAGGCGCGGGCCCAGTTGTTGGAAGCAACGCCGGGCGTCAGGTACTCGAACTCGGCCCACTTGATACCTGCTTCGATCTGAGCAGGGGTGTCGTGGACGTTGAACAACATGCCGTCGCCACCCAGCAGTGTGGAGGCCGCGGGGCCGTTCAGGCCAGGCAAGGCACCCAGGCCGTAGTTCTGGTACTTCCCCCCATAGGTCTGGACGATCGCGGGGATGTTGTCGGGGGCCCCAATGAGCATGCCGACCTTGTTGGCGCCGAACCAGCCCTGGACGATCGGGATGTCGAGGAGCTGCTGGGTACCCATGCTGTTATCTACCCAACGCATGTTGTAGAGGTTCTGCAGCAGTTCCGTGCCGATGGCGTTGTTGAAGTTCGCATGCTTGCCGTTGGGCGTGACGTCGGCACCGCCGTAGGAGTACATCTCAGCGGTGAAGTGCCAGCCACCCTGGTTGTAGATGCTGTAGTCGGCGTACCCGACGATCCCATTGCCTAGCGCTGAGATCTTCTTAGCGTCCGCCCGGACACCGGCCCAGGTAGTCGGCGGGTCGTTGGGATTAAGGCCAGCCTCTTGGAAGAGCACCTTGTCGTACACGAGGCCCATGGTGTAGTTGGCGGCTGGGAGCCCGTAGAGGTCGCCGTTCTTCCCCTTGAAGACGTTCAGGACGGAGGGCTGGATGTCGTTGATCGCGGGGTCGTTCTTGGGCAGGTACTGCTGGATGTCGGCCACTTGCCCAGTCGCGATGGACTCTTGGATGTCGGTCAGATAGGAGTAGAAGACGCTCTCTTCATTCCCTGAAGCGAGCTTCGGGTAGTAGGTGTTCGGGTTGTCGCAGGGGTTCTCGTCGTCGGATGTGACCGTGACGCCTGGGTTCTCCTTCATGAATGTCTTCTGGTCGGCGATCCAGTTCGACCGGCCGGGTTCAGTTCCCGGAGTTGGCTCGCAGTTGACCGATATCGTGACGTTTTGCGTGGATCCCATCGGGATGGCTGCAGAACTCGACGCGACGTAGGCCCCCTGCGCTACTACGGCAACCGCTGCGAACGTTGACGCCGCGATCGCCCAATGGCTGTGTCTCTTCATTGTTCCCCTCTCGTTAGCTTTCTCAGCTTCCCTGGGCTAAGTCCCTCCCGAGGCCCTCGCATGGACGGGCCGCCGCCCCTTTGGCGGCATGGTCGGTAGTGTACGCTCGCCGACTGTTCGATGCAAGCCAATCCACTGTCTGATGCAAGATCTGGACAGGACGGC
>CAWAYZ010000011.1:0-57335 GCA_963786345.1 uncultured Acidimicrobiaceae bacterium
TAAAGTTCTTGCATGAGCAACTCGGAACCCCTATGCTCCTGGACATGCCGTCGAGGGGACGGCAGGCCTTCAGGTCCGCCGACCTGGGCACGGTAGATGCCGGAGGACCTTGAGGTGGCCACAGAGCAAAGCGTGCCTTGGTGGACCGCGGCAGCCATCTACCAGGTGTACCTAAGGAGCTTCGCTGACGGCGACGGCGACGGCGTCGGCGACCTCGCCGGGTGCCGGTCGCGCCTTTCATACCTGGCAGAACTGGGTGTCGATGCCATCTGGTTCAACCCGTTTTACTTGTCCCCGATGGCCGATGGGGGCTACGACGTAGCCGACTACCGCCAGATCGACCCCCAGTTCGGATCGCTGAGCGATGCTGAGGCGCTCATCACCGAGGCCCACGCTCTTGGCATCCGGGTGGTACTGGACATTGTCCCTAACCATTGCTCGGACCGTCACCCTTGGTTCGTGGCTGCCCTGTCCTCAGCGCCCGGTTCGGCTGAACGCCGCCGCTTCTACTTCCGTCCCGGCAGAGGCCCCGCGGGTGAGCTCCCGCCGAACGACTGGCAGTCGGAGTTCGGTGGCTCGGCTTGGACCCGCACGACCGGGCCGGACGGGTCGCCGGCGGAGTGGTACCTCCACCTGTTCGCTCCCGAACAACCCGACTTCAACTGGGAGGACCCGGCGGTAAGGGCGGAGTTCGAGGCGGTCCTGCGTTTTTGGTTCGACCGGGGCGTTGACGGTTTCCGGGTCGACTCGGCGGCATTGGTGGCAAAGGACCCCGGGTTATCTGACATCGGCGAGCTGCCCGGGAGCTACGGTCCCGGCCGAGCACCCCTTCGTGGACCGCGACGAGGTTCACGAGATATACCGGAGCTGGCGTCGTATTGCTGACGGGTACCCCGACAGGCGGGCCCTGATCGGCGAGGTATGGCTACCGGACCAAGAACGTTTCGCGTTGTACCTGCGCGATGACGAGTTCCATTCCGCGTTCAATTTCGACTTTCTTTGCTGCGCTCTCGAGGCTCCCGCCCTGCGGCGAGTGATAGATGACACCCTCGCCTCGCACGCACGACTTGCCGCTACGACCACCTGGGTGCTCTCCAACCACGACGTCGTGCGGCACGTGACCCGCTACGGGCGCGCCGAAACTGCGTTCAAAATGGACGACCGGCGGATAGGCGAGGCCAGCGACATCGAGCTCGGGACGCGCCGGGGCCGCGCCGCCACCCTGCTGTCGCTCTCGCTCCCGGGGACCGCGTACATCTATCAAGGCGACGAGCTCGGCCTGTGGGAGGTGGAGGACCTGCCGGAAGAACTGCTACAGGACCCGTTTTGGCAACGGTCCGGAAAGACAGATCGCGGCAGGGACGGCTGCAGGGTACCGATGCCGTGGTCCGGTCAAGCTCCGCCGTTCGGCTTCACGGACAATGGGGCATCACCGTGGCTACCTCAGCCCCAAGACTGGAAGGCTCTAACCGTAGAGACGGAACGCTTGAACCCAGCCTCCATGCTCGCCCTCTACCACTCCGCACTGGCGATCAGGCGGCGCGAGCCCTCGCTGCAGTCACGCGCGTTCGCTTGGGAAGCCGCACCCGAGGGGGTACTTTGCTATTCACGCGGCGACAAAGTCGTGGTGCTGGTGAACCTTTCCGCCGAGCCGGTGGCGCTGCCTGAGCACGAAAAGGTCCTGCTCGCTAGTGGGCAGCTGTGGGGCCGCGTCCCGCCGGTCACGGCCGTGTGGCTACGCCGCAAATAAGCTCTCGCCCGCTGGTCATGCGCGGGCCTGACGCGGCAGGTAAAGCACGCTAAGCGCGTAACCCGAAGGGGGGCTGTTGAACCCCTCACCACGAGCTCAGGCTCGAAAAGGAGACGTTCGCCGTTGGCCATCGTGCCGTCGATCTGGCTGGACAAAAGCTTCACGGCGGCCCGGCCCATTGCCTCTATCGGTTGGCGGATCGTCGTCAGAGGCGGGTCGGTGCAGGTCATGAGGGCGGAATCGTCGTAGCCGACGACAGAAATGTCGTCGGGGACGCGCAGGCCGAGGCGGCGCGCCGCCCTGATGGCCCCAAGGGCCAACGGGTCGCTGGAACAGATAATGCCCGTGATCCCGCGCCCGACCAACCGGGTAGCGGCAGCGTGACCGGCTTCCAGAGAGAACGGCACATGCTCCACCCGCCCTGCCTCCTTAATACCGGCCCGCTTGGCCACGGCCAGGAACGAAGCCAGCCGGAGCCGGCTGGGCATATGGTCCTCAGGGCCCAGGACCATCCCGATCTCGTCGTGGCCTAGAGCCCGCAGATGGCTGAAGGCTTGTTCGGCGGCAACCGCGTCATCAGTGGCAACCTGCGGAAAGGTCAAGTCCTCGCTCGACGCGTTGACGAGCACGACAGGCACGGCGCGCTCGTGCAACAAGCGGTAGTGCTCGTGTGACGAGTTAGCCTCGGCAAAGTTGCCGCCGGCAAAGATCACCCCCGAGGCGTGCTGGTCGAGGAGCATCGTGACGTACTCGGGCTCAGACAGCCCGTTAGGGCCGCTGGCGCACAGTACTGGCGTGAAATGAAGTTGGGCTAGCGCGCCACCGACCACCTCGGCCAGCGCCGGGAAGATGGGGTTGTTCAGCTCGGGCAGGACGAGGCCCACCAAGCGAGCCCGCTTGCCCCGCAACTTTGTGGGGCGTTCGTAGCCCAGCACGTCCAATGCGGTGAGCACCGCCGTACGGGTTGCCGCAGAAACCCCGGGCCGTCCGTTGAGCACGCGGCTCACCGTTGCCTCGCTTACACCCACCTTGTCGGCTACTGCACTCAGACTGCGCTTCACAGCGCGTAACTTTACGTCAGATCAACGCGCGTTCGCTGGAAAAACCGATCGGCCCCGAGAGACATGGCGACGCTCGCTGCTACGCTGCAGCCGTAGCTGCCGGCGCGGGGCTAGTCAAAAAAGTCCTTGTCCTCAGCGCTTAGATGCCGCCTAGCTGCGGCGACGTCGAATTCGACGCCCATTCCAGGGCGGTCCCAAACGTCGATGAACCCGTCCTTGACAATCGGGTCGGGCAGCCCCTCGACGATGTCGTACCACCAGGAAGGGTCACCAACCGGGTACTCGAAAGCTATGTAATTTGCGGGCAGCGTTGCACAGACCTGGACGAGGGCGGCCAGGCCGAGGAGGCCGTCGCCCGTACCATGGGGCGCCATGAGCACCCCGTGGAGGTCGGCGTACTCGGCGACCCATTTCAGTTCGGCTATCCCACCTATGTCGCATGGGTCCGGACCGATGACATCGACCGCACGGCGCTCGATCAGGTCCTTGAAGTTCTGTCGGAGGTAGATCTGCTCGCCGGTGTGAATGGGCGTGGAGGTGGCCCGGGTTACCTCGCGGTAAACGTCGGCGTTTACGTACTGGGTGTAGTCGCCGGTTATGAGGTCCTCGGCCCATAGGACATGGAGGTGTTCGATCGCCTTGGCGAAACGGATAGCGTCAGGGACCGTCCAACCCGGGCCGCAGTCCAGGGCCAGCCCGACCGTGTCCCCCAGTGCCTCCTTCATTGCTTCCACGCAGTCGACCACATACCTAAGTCCCAGCTCGGTGAGCAACCCCCGCCCGTAGTTCCCATGCCCAGCGAGGACCGGGTCCCCGTACGAAAAACCCGTCATCTCCCTCGGCGCCATACTGTGGAATGCGATGCCCTGCTTGATGATGCTGAAACCTTCGGGGGACGCTTTCATCTTCAACACATTTGCTGCATGGTCCTCCGGAGAAACGCCCTCCATAGGGAACCGCACGGCCCCGTTGTAAACGCGCACACGGTCGCGTACTTTGCCCCCGAGGAGCTTGTAGACCGGGACCCCCGCGGCCTTCCCGGCAAGGTCCCAAAGTGCCATCTCGATCGCGCTTACTGCGCTTCCCCAGGGCTTAAAGGCGCCACGGTGGCGCAGTTTCAGCATCACTCGCTCGACATCTGTCGGGTCTTCACCGATGATGAACTGCTCGTAGTACAACACGTGCGAGCGAAGGTAAGGCTTAAAGGACTCGACGGCGGCATAGCCACTCGTACCGTCGTCGGTGACGACCCGCACGATTGGGTTCTTCCCGATTACTGCACATTTCAGGGCCGTTATCCTCATCTCGGTCCGACCTCCACGATGTCGTGCTCCCATCCAAGCAGTCGCTTCGCTTTGGCGCAGGAGTACAGGCCCTCATCGCCAACAGGCTCGTGGCGTCTGTGCACTTCAGGGTAAAACGCCTCGCAAAGCTCCGCCGTTGCCACGTTGGCCGCGGTCCTGGGCGCGACCACGAAGAACACCTCGTGCCCTTTCCAGTTGGCATCAAGGACGGCGTAGCAGGCACGCGCTGCCGCTTCCAGAGTTGTGTAACCCCATAAGTCGCGGCTGTAACGGCTGACGTCGCTTGCGATCTTGGCCGCTAATTCAGTCCGGGGAGGCGACGAGGTGGTGGATGCGCAGGCTGCCTACTGAGAGGTTCCCGTTACCTCGACATATAGAGTCCGCCTGGACCTCGCCGATGAACTTGGAGAGCCCATAGGGATCCTCGTTATAGCGTCGGGTGCTCCTCGTCGAGCGGGAAATAGTCATAGCGAGGCCGCCTGGAAAAGGCTCCACCGAGGGCATTTATGCTTGACGCATAGCAGAAGTGCTCTATCCCGAGCTCGCACGCCACGCGGAAGGCGTTGTAGCTCGCTACGACGTTCGTGTTGTGGACCACATCTGGCGGCGCACCGAGCGGGCTGGGATAGCCTGCCAAGTGAACGAGCGCGTCGCACCCGGCCACGGCCCGCCGCAGTTCCTCGTAAGAAGTCACGTCTGCCTCTAGTTGGGTCGCAGCAACCATCGCCGGCGCAGCAGCAACGGGCTCGGTTGCGGTCACGGGGCGGATGTCGATGCTCACGACGCTGTGCCCGCGCCGGCACCCTTCCGCTACTACTGCACTGCCCAGTAGCCCCCTGCCCCCCGTTACGCCGATCTGCACTTCGTACCAGGCTAATCGTCAACGGCTGGGTCACGCTTGCTCGCGGAGGTCATGCCGGTTGAGTTCCCGGACGCAACCGACGCGACAGGCGACAATTTTCGTCACCAGAACCGCTTGTCGGTCAGGCCTGGGCGGATATTGGAGGGCTCCGGGGCCGGGTGCGCCCGTAAGATGGCTGGATGACGACAACCGGCAGCTCAGGGGCCAGATGGGAGAACCCGAAGGCTGTCAACGAGGCGCTGGGCGGGGTGGGCTACCTTGCGGACGAGGGCATCGCCGCGGTGGTCTTCCTTGCCGACCGGCTCGGCAAGCCCGTATTGGTGGAGGGGCCGGCCGGTACGGGCAAGACCCAACTCGCCAAGTCCGTAGCGGAGATGGCCGGCTCGCGGCTCATCAGGCTGCAGTGTTACGAGGGCCTGGACGAGTCGAAAGCGCTCTACGAATGGAACTACAAGAAGCAGCTTCTGCGCATACAGGCCGAACAGGTGACCCAGGAGGGCGAGACCTGGCAGGAGCTCGAAGAGGACATCTTTTCGGAGCCCTTCTTGATGCCACGTCCGTTGCTCGAGGCCATCAGGTCGACCGACCCGGTCGTTCTGCTGATCGACGAGGTCGACCGCGTCGAGGTCGAAACGGAGGCGCTTCTCCTGGAAGTCCTGTCCGACTACCAGGTTTCTGTACCCGAGATGGGCACGGTCAAAGCGGCACAGATCCCGTTAGTTTTCTTGACGTCCAACAACACCCGTGAACTGTCTGAAGCGCTCAAACGCCGCTGCCTTTTCTTGCACCTCGACTACCCTTCGGTCGAACGGGAACGAGAGATCGTCCTTACCAAAGTCCCCGATATCGAGGAGTCACTGGCGGACCAGGTGGTGCGCACGGTGAAGCTGATAAGGGCGCTCGAGCTGAAAAAGGCACCCTCGGTATCAGAAACACTCGACTGGGCACGCACGCTCGTCCTGCTCGGGGTTGCCCACCTCGACACCGCCACAGCTAAAAGCACGCTCAACGTGCTGTTGAAGTACCGCTCCGACATCGAACGGGCGGCCAAGGAGCTCGTGGCGGCCGAGGGATGACCGCGGGGCTGGACCGGCCTTGACATCGACCCAACCTGGTACACGGGCCGCGGAACTTGTGCTTGGCGGCGGTCTTTTCAGCACGTTCGCCGAGTTCGTCGAGGAGCTGCGGGCTGCCGGCGTACCTGTCAGCACGACAGAGGTCCTGGACGCAACCGAGGCTTTGCGCCACCTACCGCTCGAGGACCGCGAGGCACTGAAGCTCGGCCTGGCGGCGTCCCTGGTGAAAGAAGAGGGTCATTGGCGGACCTTCGAAATGCTCTTCGAGTTGTTTTTCTCGTTGCAGGGGCGAGGTCCTGGGGACCTGTCCGCGTTGGCGGCCGGCGAGCTTAGGGCCGGCGACGGCGAAGGTATGAGCGCCAGAGAACTTGCCGAACTTGCCTACCAGGCACTCATGGACGGCGACCCAGAACTGATGGCGGCGCTCGCGCGAGGTGCCGTTGACCGCTTCGCCGGGATGGAACCGGGCCGCCCTGTCGGAGGGAGCTACTACGTGTTCAAGACCCTTCGCCAGCTGGAGGCCGACGCGATGCTTGCGCGTTTGCTCGGTGCCGCCCAAGAAGTTGGAGGGCTTGAAGGGATGAACCTGGCTCAGGACTACCGGGCGCGCTACGAGCGCATGCGCGATGAGGTCGAGGCGGAGGTCCGCCGGAGGCTGGTCGCCGACCGGGGGGCCAAGGTGGTCGCGAGGGCGCTCAGGCGGCCCTTGCCTGAGGACGTCGATTTCATGCACCTCGGCAGAGAAGAACTGGCGACCCTGCAACGAACCGTCCAGCCCTTGGCGCGCAAGCTGGCGGTGCACCTGGCGCGCAAACGCCGCCATCGCGACGAAGGGCGCCTGGATTTCCGTGCCACGATGAGGCGCTCTCTTTCCTTCGGCGGTGCGCCTGCCGACCCGCGGTTCAAGGCCCCCCACCGGTCCAAACCCGAGCTCTGGGTCCTGGCCGACATCTCCGGTTCGGTAGCGGCCTTCGCCCGTTTCACCCTGCAGCTTGTTTACGCTCTGTCATCGCAGTTCTCGCGGACCCGTGCGTGGGCGTTCATCGACGGTATTGACGAGGTGACCGATCTGTTGAAGGGCGCCGACGACATATCAGAGGCAGTACGTTCCATAAATACTCAGGCGGATGTGATCTGGGCGGAGGGCCACTCCGACTACGGCCATGCCCTGGCGGACTTCGCGCAGCGCTGGGGCCGTGAGCTCACGTCCCGTACCACTGTCTTGGTGCTCGGCGACGCCCGCAACAACTACCACTCCGTGCAGCCGTGGGCGATGGCGGAGATTGCCATGCGGTCTCGGCACGTCTGGTGGCTCAACCCCGAGCCCCGCGCTTACTGGGACACCGGCGACTCGGTCCTGGCTCAGTACGGCGCTCACTGTTCCGGGGTTTCCGAATGCCGCAACCTGCGCCAACTGCGCCATTTCGTCGAGCAGCTCCCCTAAGCGACCGCCGCAGGACTACTCCTCGCCCGAGAAGCGTTCCCACGCCGACTGGCGGGTCATCCCGAGAGCTTCACCTATCCGCGCCCACGTCGCCCCCAGCTCTCGGCCGCGGCGCACCCATCTGACCAGCGTTTCCTCTACCTGGGCGCCAGCTCGTGCCACGAGCGGCAGGTGCGCTAGCACCGCATCCAGGTCTGCCACCTGCTCCCAGTGGGCAAGCGGGAACCCTCGGGATCCCGTCGAGGCTTCGATCACCTGTTGGCACAGGACCACACAGCAGTCGCATATGAAAACGCCTGGTCCAGCGACCAGTCGCACCACATCTGTGTTCGGCTTCATGCAAAACGAACATGCGGCAACCGGAGCCCGCTCTGTTGTTGGGACCATCAGGTGTTACCTCGCTCTCCTCCTCCTCGACTTGTCAGGTGTAACCTTACACCGTCAGGGCCGGCCTGACAAGCCCTCGTTCCCCCCGACGTCTGCGCTCCCGGCACATGGCGCAGAGGCGCCCCGTTCACGCCAGCAGTGGCGCTACCCTGAGGGGAGACCCAGCACAGGAGGCTCCCCGCAGATGGTCCTGCTCAGCCGTGAGTTCATAGCGGTACCTGACGACAAGAAAAAGCAGATCGTCTTCAAATGGCCAGATGTCCGCATCCGTAAGTTCACGCGGGCAATCGTCGACGCCGACGAGATGGCCCTTTTCGTCAATACAGGCCAGGTCGTCGGGACAATGGGCCCGGGCAGGCACCAGATCGACGCCCAGGAACTGCCGTTCCTCGGGATGTTCATCGACGCTGCGACGGGCGGCAATGCCTACCGTTCCGAGCTGTACTTCGTAGGGACCCGCGAGTACCCCGGTTTCGCCTTCGGCGGCCGTATCGACGACGTGCAGGACCCCCAGACCGGCATGATCGTCACCCTTCGCGTTTTCGGCGACTACTCCCTGCAGGTCAAGGACCCGGCCGCCCTCATCACCAACCTCGTCGGGACGGTGGACGTCACCAACAACGAAACCGTGGCGGGATGGGTGAGCGACCAGCTCCTCAAGGTCATGCGGACCGAAGTTACGAGGCAGATCGTTCGCAACGGCTGGCCGATCCTGGGCCTATCCGCCTACACACCCGACATCGAAAAGGCCATCATCGAGGCCGGCAACAACCAGCTAGTCACTTACGGCGTAGCTCTCGTGCGGATGGGTAATTTCGACGTCAACCTCTCCGAGCAGGACGAGGCGCAGCTGAAGAACCTGGCCAAGGACACTGCGTATAGCCGCCTCGCCGGCGGTTTCAACCAGTATGCGGCAGGCGAAATGGCCCTCGGTGCTGGAGCAGGCATGGCCAAGGGCGGGGGCAGCGACTCGGGGGTCTTCCTCGCTGCAGGGCTCGGGCTCGGGGGCCAGCTTGGTGGCGGAGCGGCTGCGCAGCCGCAAGGCCCGGTCCCACCTCCCGCACCTGGTTTTGCGGGCGGAGGCGCGGGCTTTGCCGGCGGCAGCCCGGCCGCCGCTGGCGCCGCCGCGCCGGCTGCGGCACCTACCGTCACCTGCCCCAACTGCCAGAGTTCGCAGACAGCAGGGACGAAGTTCTGCGCATCGTGCGGTACAGCGATGCCGCCTCCTGCTGGGCATTGCAACGCGTGCGGCTTCGACAACGTTGCCGGGGCACGCTTTTGCGCCCAGTGCGGCCAACCGGTCGGCCCTCAGCCGGTCCATTGCCCCTCTTGCGGTACCGAGGCTGGGCCGGGCACGCGCTTCTGCGCGTCCTGCGGGACAGCCATCGCACCCGCCGCGACAGCGGCCCCGGCGGCCCCGGCACCCCCGGCACCTCCTGCCGCTCCAGCCGCCGAGGGTGGGGCCCAGCCCTGATCGCCGCCCCAGAGGAGGTTCCCCCATTTTCTACGGTGGTGGCTCGATAGGGTTCATCGTTTTCATCGTCGTCATCTCGATCATGATGCGGTCCATGCGCGGCGGTTCCGGGGGTGGCCCGTGGGGACGCGGCCCGTGGGGACGTGGGCCCTACGGGGGCGGCCCCTACGGCGGTGGACAGGGAGGCCCGTCTGGCTGGCCGGGAGGCGGCCAAGGCGGCCCCCCACCAGGTAGCGCTGGGCCCGGGGCCGGCGGCGCGGGGGCTCCCGCAGGCGGGGAAGCCGGTTGGGAAGCCGGCGGTGGACCAGGGCGGTACAGCCGGAGGCGGCTGGGCGAGCGGCGGCGCAGGTGGAGATGCCGGCGTACCAGTTACGGGCGGGCACGGCGCGGGTGGGCATCTGTCGGGTAGTGGCGGGATGTGGCCCGGAGACGGCACCGAGGACTGGATGAACGACAACCGGCCGGCGTCGGCGAGCATCCCGGGAGAGCTGTTCCCGGAAGCCCACGCCAGAGCGATGCAAGCGGCGAGCCCTGTGGACGTCGGGCTGGCGGCCATCAAAGCACACGACCCGGGCTTCGAGCTCGAGCAGTTCACCCAGCAGGTCCAGCGCGTTTTCTTCATTGTCGAGACGGCCTGGAGCGAACGCAAACCGGAGACGAGCCGCCAGGTGATGGCGGATGCACTGTGGCTGGAACAACGCCAACAGGTCCAGGGCTACATAGACGGCCACAAGCGCAACATGCTCGACAACCTCACCGTTTCGAACATCTGGCCGGTAGCAGCCCACTCCGACAACCGCTGGGACACGATAACGGTGCGGATCATGGCCGCTTCTGCGGACTACGACATCGACGACCAAGGCGGTCGCGTGCTCAGGGGCGACCGCGAGGTCAAGTCCTGGGCAGAGGACTGGACGTTCCAGCGGTCATCGAAGGCCCAAACGAAAGATGGCGGCACAGGTCTCGGCTCGAAATGCCCCAACTGTGGTGCGCCGCTCGATGTTGACCTTGCGGGTATATGCCGCTACTGCAAGGCGAGCATCATGTCGGGGGACTATGACTGGGTGCTTGCCCGGATTTCTCAGGTTGGCTAGCGGGTAGCACCGAGCCGCTTGCCGTCTCGGGCTTCGCCGGCGGCACCAGGTGAAGCTGCTGGAGTTCGTTCGAAAGGACCCAGGCCAGCATTTCGTTGTATATCGCCAGGATTTCGAAGCCGTACGAAGGGTTCGTCGACCAGATACCACTGATAGCTACCCATGTGCTGCAGCAACCCGCGACACCAGGGGACTGCGTCTCGCCTTCGTCAGCGCTCGACAATTGGCTAGGTGTTGCGTACGACTCCAGAAGAGTGTCCTGGGCGAGGGCACCCGCCATCGCGTTGGGGAAGCTCCATCCGTGCTTGCACTTATTGCACGCGCCTATGCCGGCGAAGTTGTTGTAGCTGGGAGGGTCCTGACCATATCCGGGGAAGGACAAATAGGCAGTTTCATCCATCGACTGGGCGAACGCGATGTCGGGCCTGACGCCCGTCACCTTGCCGGCTTTCATGTAGTCCCTGATGACCTTGGCGAGCGGGATCGTCGTGTGAGGGACCGCCCCGGTCGACGCGTACCAAGCGGCGATCTGGGATGCAGACAGGAGCGAGCTCCCAAAAATCTGTGGCCCCATGGTCGCCCAATCAGGCCCGGCAGGCAGGGCCACGGCCCCGCCGGTCGTGGTGGAGGAGGCTCCGGCGGAGGAGGCCCCGTTCGGCGAGGTTGTGGTCGGGAGCGGCGAGGTTGTGGTCGGGAGAGGCGACGTAGTCGTCGGGGCAACCATGAGTGCCCGCCGCGGCTGTGCCGCGTGAGGCGGGGCCCACTGCCCCTCGAAAGCCATCACTGCCACCGCCGGCCGAGCCGGTGCGGCTCCTGCCTGCAGTACCCAGCGGCGAGCGATCGAAAGCGCGTTGGTGGACGCGGAAACCTGAATGACGGCCGCCTCCCAGACGCCGTTAGCCTGTTGGACAAGGCCCCAGTCCATGGCGACCAAAGCGCGGGCTGCGATCACCTGTCTCTTGCAGGCAGCGAGGTAGGCCTCGGCCCTGAGCAACTCGGCCGTTGTATCGGTCGCAGCGAAGGTGGCGAGTTCTCCTTTGTAGACTTGGAGCTCAAGGCTGACGATGTTCGACTTCGACACCTGCGACTGACCGGTGTACTCAGCCATCGCCAATTGGGTGAGGGCCTCTTTGTAGGCGTTCACGACCAGTTGGGCCGCTACCCGGGTAGCTACGGCCTGCCGCAAATCAGCCTTGGCCCACGTCCATACCGCCAGGGTCTCGCTGACCAAGCGGTCCGCCGCCTCCTCACCTACGTTTGCCCGGCTGAGGTAGGACCGTGCCTCCTCGTACGCGGCGACCGACAACAACTGCCCCTTCTCGTCTTCCAAGTTCGTCAGGAGCTGGGCCGCACCCGGCGGCGCCACGATCGGAGGGGGGAAAACGGACGGCGCCGGGGTTGAGGCGCTGGCCTTTGACCCAGGGGCTCCTGTCGTTGCCGATGTCGCGGGAAGTGAAGTCGTTGTGACTGAAGTCGTCGGGACCGGAGGGTTGGCCGGGGCTGCCGCGGCTACCGGGCTCGCCGAAGAGGCGATCACTGCCCAGGTCACGGCGACGACGAGCACTGCCGACCGACCCAGGCCCGCGCCGTAGCCACGAAGGCTATGCCGACAGGTCACGGCTCGGTCAAATGTCCGCACGGCTTCTCCGGTGTCCTGTACATGATCGGCAGAAATCGGGACCGGCACAAGACCACGACCCTGTCAGGCCGGCAACCGCGCCAGCGGCTGCCTGGGTAAATCGCGACCTTACCGTCCGTGATGGATGAGGCGGCAGCGGCTGCCGCAAGGTTCGACGCCGGCTAGTCGTAGAACTACCCGTCGTGCAGCCGCAGCTGCCTCGGTGCTGGCTATTCGTGCAGCCCGCACTCGGTCTTGTCGAGCCCAGACCAGCGGCCCGCCCGCGAGTGCTCTCCAGGAGCGACGGGCCGGGTGCAGGGCCAGCAACCGATCGAGGTATAGCCCTTGCTCAGCAGAGGGTTGACCGGGACGTCGTGGTCGGCGATGTACCCAGCCACATCGAGGTCGGTCCAGTTGGCAATCGGGTTGACCTTGACCAGGCCGCGACGGTCGCGCCCAACGATCGGCGCATCGGTCCGGGTGCTCGCCTCTTGCCGGCGCAGCCCGCTCATCCAGGCCAACTTGCCGGCGAGGGCCCTTTCCAGCTGGGCGACCTTGGAGAAGGTGCAGCAGTTGGCAGGGTCGGTCTTCCACACAGGCACAGGCTCCGGCGGGACGGTCATGATCCGCAGGTTGAGGCCGTAACGCTTGCGCACCAGCTCCACTGTTTGCAGCGTCTCAGGGAAGTGGTAACCGGTGTCGATGAACACAACCTCGATGGACGGTTCGACCCTCGTCGCGATATCGATCAGGACCGCATCGGTCATGGATGCCGTCAAGCACATCTGAGGGTGGAAGCGCGCGACCGCCCACTCCACAATGTCTCCCGCTGATGCGCTGTCGAACTTCGCGTTGAGGTCCGCTAGCGCCCCTTCGGTGAGATCCTGGGTCCTGGGGGCGTCAAGCAAAGTCACTACATTACCTTTCCTGGCAACTGGCCGGGCTCATGCGCCTGCACACTCACCAACGCCGACCTCGGCCACGTAGGGCCCGGTCTCGTCGAAGTCTACGTAGTAGTCGGGCCGTTCCTCGGGCGACGGCCAGTCGTCGAGGTCGGCCAGCTCGGCGGCTATCGTCTTCGGGCCACCAACGCGTGCGAGCCAACCGGAGAAGTCCTCGCCTGCCTGCCTCTCTTCGGCGAAGCGGCCCACCACCCGCACCGTCGCCTCGGCGCAGGCCTTGGCCGGCAACCGCATGGCACGTTGGCCGAACTCGATCTCCGTCTTGCCTACGTGCCCTCCGAGCAGGAGCTGGTAGCCCGGAGCTGGCCTGCCGTGCGCCCGCCGCTCAGCGCCGTTGAAGCCGATGTCGGCAGTGTGGTGCTGCCCGCAGCTGTTCGTGCACCCGGAGATGTTGATGCGCACTCCCCCGACGTCGGCAAGGCCCGCCTTTTCAAGGGCTTTGCCGATGTCGTCAGCGAGGCCGCGGCTCTGGGTAACTGCCAGGTTGCAGGTGTCGGCGCCGGGGCAAGAAACCACGTCCCGGGCCAGTTCGGCGCCAGGCTCGGCCATCCCGATGGCCTCCAGGCGGCTGTAGAGCACGCGCAATTGGTCGCCAGTCAAGTCACGGAAAGCCAGGTTTTGCCTGTTGGTAACCCTCACGCTCGCCCCGAGGTCACGCTGGATGGACGCCAGTTCGCGGAACTGGTTGGAGGTGATGTCACCCAACCGGGCATAAGCGATCGCCGAAACCGTGCCCTTGGCCACACCGATCACGACGTTGGCAGTCTCCCAGCGCTTGTAGGGGTCACCGGGGCCGAGGCGCAGGGTTACCGGGGTACCGACAGCCGTGGGAGACAAGCCGTCGGCTACGCCCGCAGGGGCATCTCCGAGCTCTTGCACTACTGCGGGAATGCCTCCCGGCCAAGTGCTGGAAGCGAGGAGGAGCTTGCGTTCCTTCAGGATGCGCTCGCGTAGCTCGTCGATCCCCATCGTGTCAACCAGCCACTTCAGCCGGGCGCGGAGCTTGTTGTCCCGGTTCCCGTAGTGGTCGAAGGTCCGCAGGACCGCTTCGAGCGTGGCCAGCAGCTCCTCGCGGGGCGTGAACTCCTCGAGCGCCTGGGCCGGGTGGGGGTTGGCTCCGAGCCCGCCTGCCACAAAGACCCGGAAACCGGCTTCCGTGCTGCCGTCAGGGAGCGGCCGGCCAACGGCTACGACACCGACGTCGTTGAACATGGCCTGGCCGCAGTCCGTTACGCAGCCCGAGAAGTTGATCTTGAACTTGCGTGGCAGCCGCTGCGCGTACGGGTGGTGAAGGAAATGTCTGAACGCCGCCTCGGCCCAGGGGCTGATGTCGAGGACCTCGAACGGGCAGGCACCTGCGAGATGGCAGCCGGTGATGTTGCGCACCGTGTCGCCGCAGGCCTCCCGCGTCGTCAGCCCGACTTTGGCGAGGTCCCGTAACAGCTGAGGCACCCGCTCGAGCTCCACAAAGTGGAACTGGATGTTCTGCCGGGTAGTGAGGTGGCCCCAGCCACGGCTGTAACGGTCGGCGATGTCGCCCAAGGCTTCGAGCTGCAGAGGTCGTGATCGAGCCGTAAGGCGCCTTGATCCGCACCATCTGGCTGCGGCCGCCCTGGCGCTGGCCGTAGATGCCGTTACCCAGCCTGAACAGCCTGAACTGGTCTTCGTCCATTTGGCCGTCGAGGTAGGACGCGAGCATCCTGTCGAACTTGGCAATGTCGGCCTCGAGATCGCTCGAGATGTCCCGGGTCTCGATCGCGACGGTCACCGGGCCTATTCTTATCATTCCCGATCGCTTTAGTCAACTTTTATCACCGAGCCCTATTTCGCGGGCGACCAGCTGCTAGCGCCTATGGGCTGGGACGAGTGGGTCAGCCGGCTCGGAGCAGCTCAGCGACGCGGAAAGCGAGGTCGAGCGACTGCCGGCCGTTGAGCCGCGGGTCACACGTCGTCGTGTAGCGCAGCTCGAGGTCGTCCTCCACGATCTCCTCAGCGCCGCCGAGGCACTCAGTGACGCTGTCGCCGGTGAGCTCCACGTGGACCCCGCCCGGCCAGGTGCCGCTCGCCCGGCAAGCAGCAAAAAACCCGGAGATCTCGTTGAGCACGTCGTCGAAATGGCGGGTCTTGCGGCCTCCGTCCGAGGTGAAAGTATTGCCGTGCATCGGGTCGCAAACCCACACGACCGGGTGCCCGGACTCCTTCACGGCGCGCTGTAGCGCTGGCAGGCGGTCCTCGACCTTGGTGGCGCCCATACGGCTGATCAGGGTCAACCGGCCCGGCTCGCGCTCGGGGTCGAGGATGTCACAGATAGCGAGCAGATCCTCAGGGGTGGCGTTCGGCCCGACCTTGGCCGCGACGGGGTTGTTGATCCCCGACAGGAAGTGCAGGTGTGCGCCGTCGAGCTGACGGGTCCGCTCCCCGCACCAAACGAGGTGCGCCGATGTGTCGTACCAGCCCCCAGTGAGGGAGTCCTTGCGAGTCAGGGCCTCCTCGTAGCCGAGGATCAGGGCCTCGTGGCTCGTGTAGAAGTCGACCTGGTGCAGGCTCTCTTCGGCCTTCAGGTCGATGCCGCAAGCCGCCATGAAACGAAGAGCGCGGTCGATCTCGCCAGCAATGTTCTCGTAGCGCTGGCCTTCGCGGCTCGAGGCGACGAACTGCTGGTTCCACATGTGCACCTGCGCGAGGTCTGCAAAGCCGCCCTTGGTGAATGCTCGCAACAGGTTGAGCGTCGATGCCGACTGGTGGTACGCCGCGATCAGCCGCTGGGGGTCAGGGCGACGAGCCTCCAGGGTAGGGGCGTCGTCGTTGACGATGTGGCCGCGGAAGGCGGGGAGCTGCACGCCGTCGACCATCTCGTAGGGCGACGAACGTGGCTTGGCGAACTGGCCTGCGATGCGGCCCACCTTGACCACCTGGGTCCCGGTGCCATAGGTGAGCACGACGGCCATCTGCAGGATGACCTTGAGCTTGTCCCGGATGCTGTCGGCGGTGAAATCGTTGAAAGACTCCGCACAGTCGCCCGCCTGAAGAAGGAACGCCCTGCCAGCAGCGACTTCCGCCAAGGAGCTGCGCAGGGCGCGAGCCTCCCCGGCAAAAACCAGCGGGGGAAGAGTGGAAAGCACCTTCAAGGACTGTTCGAGCGCGTGCTCGTCCGGCCATTCGGGTTGCTGCTCCGCTGGCAGGCTCCGCCACGAGGTTGGGCCCCATTCGTTCACGGCGTTAACCGTGGCAGGCCACGCTTGGTATGGCAAGTCGATTAGGGGCAGCTGTGCCCGGTCCTTATCGGCCTGCCGGTCTAAGTTGCACAGGCAGATGGCAGAGCGTATCGGGATCTTCGGAGGCACTTTCGACCCCATCCACGTCGGCCACCTGGTGGCCGCAGTCAACGCGCGCCACGACCTGGCGACTGGACAGGGTGGTCCTGATGGTGGCAAACGTGCCGTGGCAGAAAACCGGGGCACGCAAAGTGACACCGGCGGAGGACCGTTTCGAAATGGTCAAAGCGGCGGTTGGTGGAGTGGCAGGAGTCGAAGCGAGCCGGATGGAGATCGACCGGGGCGGGCCTTCGTACACGGCGGACACGATCGCTGAAATGGCGGCTCTCTACCCAGAGGCCGAGCTGTTCGTGATAGTCGGCTGGGACGTGAGCGCCGAGCTCGGTACGTGGGAACGCCTGAACGAGGTCCGGGACCTTGCCAGCCTGGTGGTCGTCAACCGTCCCGGCACCCCACCCCCAGTTGGGTTGTTGCAGCAGGGTTGGCGGCTGGAGGAGGTAGCGGTGCCGAACCTGGAGATCTCGAGCACCGATCTTCGGGCTAGGGCCATGACCGGCCGTCCTCTCGATTACCTGATCCCCGGGCCAGCAGTCCGCGTCATCCGCGAGCGAGGGCTGTACTCTGGAGGCGGATGACCTCTGCCCTCGGGGCACACCCAGAGCCAGCCGTTACGCCCGGCCCTCATACCGGCAATCACAAGCGGTCCGACCGGCGCCAGCGCACCACCGAAAAGATCCTGGCAGGGTTGGTATTGCTGGTGGCATTCCTGATAACGGTTCTCTTGCTCGGGCTGCAATGGCTCGGCAACCAGGGCACAGTAAGTTCCGCTCCCATCTCGACAACCTATTCCCTTATCAGTGAGGTGCAACCTTCTTTTATAGTCCTCAGCAATCGTATCGGCACAAGTGTTTAGCGCATCTTTTTAGAAGTCTTTACGTAATGGATCAGACAGTATATGCAGAGGATCTGTGGGCCCACTTACGGTGGTATTTGTAGGGAATATCGGGGGGCGGCGGATTTGTACCATTAGCGGCTGGGCGCAAAGGCTCGGTAGGACCTATGGCTACGCGGCGCAGCCCTGGCGGGCCTCGGTGTCAACCGTCGCCTTAGGGCCCCGGATTTTCCCGTCGTTTAGCCCACTGGGAAAGGCCGCTGAAGCCCGCGAGGGGGGTTGTACCGGTCCCGGAGGCGTTGGGCTGGATTGTCGTCCCTGCGGCCCGTCTTTCGTCACCAGGCGAGGAACTGGCGATAGGTGGAGGTGCGCCCGTAGACGGTGTTGTTGGCCAGCCTGCGGCCGGTGGGCGAGTGCGTGGCGGCGCCGATGAGGTCGTCCTCGGTAATGGTGCGCAGGGTCTTGCCGGTGGTAATGAACATGGCCGTGAGGGTCTGGCTGGTACAGTTGCGGGTGTTGGCCGACTGGTACCGAGCGACGAAGGCAAGGACGTGGTCTTGCCAGGGTGTCTCTAGCGAGGCGACCTTTGCTAGTGGGGCGGCGGCCAATTGAGTATCTCCATCGTGTTTGTCCTGGTCAATAGGGAGACATCTTCTTGACATTTGCCCCCAATGCTCCTGGAGCTTGGGAGGGTACCGTTGCCCTTGTGGGCGACAAGAGCGCCGAACGTGCACGGGACCGGTGGACGGTAGCAGCAAGAGCAGCCTCTTCGAAGCTCGGGCGCGACACTGTCGTGCTCGACGTCGAAAAGCTTCTCGGGCTCACCGACGCCTTCGTGGTCACAAGCGGTGCCAACCCTCGCCAAGTGCGCACGATCTGTGACGAAGTCGAACGCCAGCTGAAGCTCGACGGCAACGGACGGCCCCTCTGGGTAGAGGGCCTGGACGATGCTCGCTGGGCCCTGCTGGACTACGGGGACTTTGTGGTACACGTGTTCTTGGAAGAGGCGCGCGTGTTCTACGACCTGGAGCAGCTATGGGGTGACGCGCCACGATGGGCCTGGGACGAGAAGGCGGACGCTCTGCTGCGCGTGCGCAACTGACCTTCTCGTTTTGCGCGTTTTGCGCGTTTTTCGAACACCGCCGCCCAGCTGCTCTGGGCCTTTGGGCCCATTGTCCGCATCCGTCCCCTCCGGTACGCTTTAGCGTGATTAGGCTCTCGGCCAAGCGACGGTCTCTGCCCGCACCTAGCCGGACCCGCCAGACGAGTCGGAGGACGACATGTCGTTTAGGATCCCAGCCCGCGCCCACGGCGACGACAGGCTTCGGAGCCGGTTGATCGTAAAGACCACTCGTCTCGCGCTTACCCTCGGGCTCGCGGCCGGCTTGGCAGGGGTCATGCCCGCCGTTGGGATCGCAACTGCGGGCGCCAGCGTGGTACCAGCCGCTCATCAGGGCCCGGGTGGTGGCGGCAACCAAGGTGGCGGCAACCAAGGCGGCGGCAACCGAGGCGGCAGCGGTTTTGGCAAAGGAGGGCCGGGCGGTTTCAGGCACCTCGTGATCGTGAGCGGCACGGTGGGGTCAGTCGGGACCACGAGCTTCACTCTCACGCGCGGCTTCGGGCCCATCATGCCCTTATCTACAACCCTCACCGGCACCGCTACGGGCTGGACCATCAACGTGACGCAGTACACGCATTTTGTAGCACCGGGCACGACCTCGGCCGGCCTGACCGACGTCCTCGTCGGGGACAAGGTAACGGTGACGGGTAGTCGGGCCGGGGCTGGCATGGTGAACGCCAACCTTGTCGTGGTGCCTCTCGAGCTGGTTACGGGCGCTGTCGGGACGGTTGGGGACAACAGCTTCACCATTCCCGTTAGGCCGATGTGGTCGCTCACCAGCACTGCGACGACCCTGACCGGAACGGCGACAGCCTGGACCATCGACGTCTCGGGCTCCACGAAGTACCACGAACGAGGCGTAGTCTCGTCAACCCTGTCGCTCGGCAGCCTTGGCTCCGGAGACCACGTGACCGTCCTGGGCAGCCAAGCTGGCGCCCTCACTCTCAACGCCATCACCGTGCTCATCGAGCCTCCCCGCGGTAGCGGTGGCGGAGGCGGCGGCGGCCCCGGTGGTGGCAAGCATCATCACGGCTTCTAACAACTAAAGCCAGCAGGGAGAGCCGGGCTAACCCTCCAAGGAGGTCTGGGGCGGTGGCTAAATGGGCTCGGCTAACCGGGCGTGGTTGGACTACTTTCGGCATGCCACACGCCCAAAACCTGCACCCGCTGACGCCGAGAAACCGCTGACCAAACCAAGAAAACCCCAACACTAGGACACGGTTTTTTGGTCGGAGCCGCAGAGCCTGCGTCGGAATGGGCAGAGGTGGTAGCCCGGGCCCTCATCGTTGCTTTTGGCTTGAGGGAGCGGGCACCACTTCTGACTGTTCCCATGCTCAGGGAGAAACCGGGTCGCCGAAGAAGTGAGCGTCGCCGAAGTCGAAGATGGTCCCGTCGGCGCCGACGAGCCAATAACCACCTCCGTCGGGGCTGGCAGCCATGCCCGTGATGGGCGCTTTGAGGGTGACGTTGGGTCACCTGGCACCGAGCCGTAGAAGGGTACCGCGGCGTTTCCCGTACCCGAGCCAAAGGTGTAGACACCCCCATCGCGGCCGGTCAGCCAGGTGCCATTACCCGAAGGCGTGGACGCTCCGCCCGACAGAGTGGCCGACATCGTATAGCCAGGCCCCCCTCCCAGTACCAGCGCCCCCGGGTAGGCGTAGTTCTCGCCGTCGTCGGCCCCCGTGATGATATAGCCACCCGCGGGTCGGGCAACGATGGCATCGTAAGGAGCTGAGTAGCTGTTCGGCATTCCTTGCAGGTGGGCATCGCCAAACCCGTAGACCTGCCCGCTGGCCGCCAGCAACCAGTAGCCGCGGCCATCAGGCGTGCTGGCCATGCTTGTGATGGGAGCCTGGGCTGCCTTGCCCGAGGACAACGAGCCGTAGGACCGGGCGTCGCCCAACTCGTACACATGGCCCTCGGAGTTGACCAGCCAAGCGCCGTGGCCGTCATAGGTCCTGGCCATTGCCACGATCGGGGCACCCGCGGCTGATGGCCCCGGCCGGCAGGGACGTAAGTGGCTCCGCGTCCCCATAGGAGAGCACGGCTCCGTCTGCCCGGACAACCCAGTAGCCCTGGCCGTCGGATGTGGCCGCGATGCCGACGAAGGCGCTTTTCGGTTCTGGGGCTGGCACCGTCGTAGTCACCCGGAACGGCGTGCTGAGTACCTTATGGCTCTTGCAGGTGGACGTCACAAACTGGTAGCTGCCTGCGGCGATCGGGGCGCCCGGCCCGCGCGACGTAGAGCCGCCCAGGTAGGACGGTACAACAAAGCTTGCCGACCAGGAACCGGCGGGGGCGACGGGAGCGGTCAGCGCAGTTGCTGGGCCCGTCGTCTGGTCCCCGGCGCGCTGGAAGCTGAACCCGAACCAGTTTTGCCCCGGTACGCAGCCTGAGCCTGCATTGCCGCTCAGGGTGACGACCGTGCCGGGCCGCCCCGAGGAGACTGACGCCTTGATCGACTGACTGGCCCCGCCGCAGGCCGAAAGCGTAGCCGCAAGGATTGCACGTCAGCGCGAAGGCTCCAAGTGCGTTGACGGTGCGCCGCTGCGGGCGTCGGAGAAGCGTGGAAATGACGGCTACTTTCCTCAGGTCTCACTGGTACCTTCCTAGGGTCGCTCTGCAGGCTAGCCATGGTAGGGATCGGCGTGTTCGCACTCGGCCGAGCCAGGCATCTCTTACACGTAACCTTGTGCGGTGGACTTTAGACGCGTGGAGGCGGCCGGCGGGGGCGCCCCAGGGAGCCGGCGACTGCCAGCGAGCTCGAGCCAGGCTTCGGACCTCCAATACGAGATATGCCCAACGAGTCCTCCCCGATCCCGTCGCCCGAGCTACCCGCGAGCGCCGCTCGTTCAGGCGGCGAGAGTTACGGACAGGAGCTGAGCCGTACCGACCTCTTCCGGTACTGGTTCGCCGTCGGCGACGAGACCGGCAATGTGCCCGCTTTTCCACATCCCCAGGCCGGGGTCAAGGTGGAGCTCCGAGCCGGGCATTGGCTATGTAGTTATCGGCAGAGCTATTAGCGCAGGCCCAGCCCGGTGCGTCCGTCGATGAGCTCGCGAGCGATCTCGAGGTGCCCCGAGTGGGCGGCCGTTTCCTCGATGAGGTGGAGCACGATCGCGCGGACGTTGCGTGGCTGGTCCCTGTCGGGCCCGCCGTGGTGGCCCAGGGGAGCCGCGGCAAGCGCCGTGACCGAGAGCGTCTCGTCGGTGCGATTGGTCTGGTCCTGGTAGTAGGCAAGGACCTTCGTCGACGGCCAGTCGGTGACGAAGGCGGCGTTCGGGTCGTACACCGCCTCCTCCTCGTCGAAGGGATGACCGGGGTCGTGGTCGACGATCACGCCGGCCCAGTGGCGCTCAGCATTCCCGAGGTGCGCGACGAGCCCGGCCGGGGTCCACCCGGATGGCACGACCGAGGTGTGCCAGGCCTCCTCGTCCAGCCCGTCCACAATCGAGCGCACCGAGGAGCGCTGGTAGGCGAGCGCCTCGAGGAGGTCCGGGCGGTCGGCCTCGTCGAACGCCGCCGTCATCCCACGATTATGGCACCGGCGACGTGTTGGCCTCGGCTAGGGCGACCCAGCGGCCGCTAAATGGTAATGGCCGGGCGTAGTGGCACGGCCCCTCATCGTTCCTTTCGGCGTGAGGGGACGGGCTACCACGCCCGGCCATTTCCTAGCTAGAAGCGGGCTAGGCGCTCTGTATCTTGATCTCGATGTCGACGCCGGCGGGGAGCTCGATGCGCTGGAGCGAGTCAACCGTCTTCGACGTGTGCTCGACGATGTCGAGGAGCCGCTTGTGCACCCGCATCTCGAAGTGCTCGCGGCTGTCTTTGTACTTGTGAGGGCTACGGATCACCGTGAAACGGTTGATCTCAGTCGGCAGGGGGACGGGGCCGCGCACCTTCGCTTGGGTGCGCAGGACCGTCTCCACGATCTTTTTGGTCGACTGGTCTATGACCTCGTGGTCGTAAGCCTTCAGCCGGATACGTATACGCTGCTTGGCACCTTCGGCCACGAGAGCTCTCCGTCCCTTTTCAGGTTCTCAGTTATTTGAGGATCTTGGTAACAGCACCGGCACCGACCGTGCGGCCGCCTTCACGGATAGCGAAGCGCAAACCTTCGTCCATTGCGATCGGCTTTTGCAACTCCACCGTCATGACGAGGTTGTCGCCAGGCATGACCATCTCGGTGCCTTCGGGCAAGGTGATCGTCCCGGTCACGTCCGTCGTCCGGAAGTAGAACTGCGGCCGGTAGTTGGTGAAGAAGGGCTTGTGGCGCCCGCCTTCGTCCTTGGTCAAGACGTAGACGTTGGCTTCGAAGTTGCCGTGAGGCGTGATCGACCCGGGCTTGCAGAGCACCTGGCCGCGCTCGACCTCTTCCTTCTTGGTGCCGCGCAACAAGACGCCGATGTTGTCGCCGGCCTGTCCCTGGTCGAGGAGCTTGTGGAACATCTCGACACCCGTGCACACGGTCTTTGCCGTCGGGCGCAGGCCCACGATCTCGACCGGGTCGTTGATTTTTATGATGCCCTGCTCCACCTTGCCCGTCGCCACAGTGCCACGGCCCGAGATGGTGAAGACGTCCTCGACAGGCATCAGGAAGGGCTTCTCGATCTCACGGACCGGCTCGGGAACGAACGAGTCGACCGCGTCCATCAACTTGAGGATGCCCTCCTCTGCGTCAGCGTCCCCCTCGAGAGCCTTCAGCGCCGACACCCGGATGACCGGCGTATCGTCGCCAGGGAACTCGTACGAGGTGAGCAGCTCGCGGACCTCGAGCTCCACGAGCTCGAGCAGGTCCTCGTCGTCCATCGCATCGGCCTTGTTGAGGGCTACGACGATCGAGGGCACGCCGACCTGACGTGCGAGCAGGACGTGCTCCCGCGTCTGGGGCATCGGCCCGTCCGGGGCGGAGACAACAAGGATGGCGCCGTCGACCTGAGCGGCACCCGTGATCATGTTTTTGATGTAGTCGGCGTGGCCAGGCATGTCCACGTGCGCGTAGTGGCGCTTGTCGGTCTGGTATTCGACGTGGGCAATATTGATCGTGATCCCGCGCTGCTTCTCCTCGGGCGCCTTGTCGATCTGGTCGAAGGCGACGCTCGAGTTGTGCTTAGGATCGCGTTTCGCGAGGACCTTGGTAATCGCCGCGGTTAAGGTCGTCTTGCCGTGGTCGATATGCCCCATCGTGCCAACGTTGAGATGAGGCTTGGTGCGCTCGAATTTTTGCTTGGCCATTGAAAAATACTCCCTGTGCGAATCCGGCCCTCGGCCGGAGGCGGTCTAGTACCCTAGCAGGTGGCGGAACTGGGCGGAAACGGCTCAGTCACCGCGCACCCGCGCCACTATTTCCTTGGCGACCTGCTCAGGTACCTCCTGGTAACTCCTGAACTGCATAGTGTAGGTTGCCCTACCCTGCGTGCGGCTGCGCACGTCAGTCGCATAGCCGAACATTTCGGCCAGCGGCACTTCTGCGCGAACAACCTGGTTGTTCGCCCTCTGGTCCATTCCTTCGACATGGCCCCGGCGGGATGCAAGGTCTCCGATCACATCTCCAAGGTAGTCCTCTGGTGTCACGACCTCGACGGCCATGATCGGCTCCAGGAGCACCGGGTGGGCGCGCCGGCAAGCCTCCTTGAAGCACATGGAGGCTGCGATCTTGAAGGCCATTTCCGAGGAGTCGACGTCGTGGTACGAGCCGTACACGAGTGTCGCCCTGAGGTCCACCGTGGGGAACCCGGCCAGCACGCCCGACTGCATAGCGTCCTGGATGCCTGCGTCGACTGCGGGGATGTACTCCTTGGGTATCACGCCACCGGTGATCTTGTCGACGAACTCGTAACCGCCTCCGGGGCCGGTGGGCTCGAGGTTGAGCACGACGTGGCCGTACTGGCCACGGCCGCCGGTCTGGCGCACGTATCGGTGCTCCACCTTTTCGATAGCGGTACGGATCGTCTCCCTGTAGGCGACCTGGGGTTTGCCGACATTGGCGTCCACACGGAACTCGCGCAGCATCCGGTCCACGAGGACCTCGAGGTGCAGCTCGCCCATGCCGCCGATGATCGTCTGGCCCGTGTCTTCGTCCCCGTGCACACGGAAGGTCGGGTCTTCCTCGGACAGCGTCTGCAGGGCACGCGAAAGCTTGTCCTGGTCAGCCTTGGTCTTCGGCTCGACTGCCACGTGAATGACCGGCTCGGGGAAGTCCAGGCGCTCCAGGACGATCGGGTCGTGCAGGTCGCAGAGGGTATCGCCGGTGGTCGTGTGCTTGAGCCCGACCAAAGCGATGATGTCGCCGGCGTAAGCGACGTCGCGCGGCTCACGGTGGTTGGCGTGCATCTGGACGATCCGCCCGATGCGCTCCTTGCGGTCCCGTGTCGAGTTGAGGACCGTGTCGCCCTGGGCGAGCATGCCGGAGTAGATGCGGGCGAAGACGAGCTTGCCGAGGTGCTGGTCGGCCATGATCTTGAACGCGAGGGCAGAAAGGGGCTCCTTGTCGTCCGCCAGGCGCTCCATGTCCTTCTCGCCCTTCAGGTCCTTGCCCTTGGTGGGCGGGACGTCGAGGGGGCTCGGGAGGTAGTTGACGACGGCGTCGAGCATCGGCTGGACGCCCTTGTTCTTGAAGGCTGCCCCGCAGAGCACTGGGACCGCTTGGCCCGAGATCGTCGCCCGTCGCAGGGCCGAACGGAGGAGGCTGGAAGGGATCTCCTCCTCGTTCAGGAACTTCTCGGTGATGGAGTCGTCGAAGGTGGCCAGGACGTCGACCAGGGTGGCGCGCGCAGCTGCGGCCTTCTCCGTGAGATGGGCCGGGATGTCGACGGTCGTGTAGGACTCGCCACGGGAGGAACCCTCTTCCCCCCAGACAAGCGCCTTCATTTCGACCAAGTCCACCACGCCGACGAAACTGCTCTCCACGCCGATCGGAAGTTGTATCACCGCTACGGTCGCTCCCAGGCGGTCCTCGATCATGTCGACGCACCGGGAGAAGTTCGCCCCGATCCGGTCCATCTTGTTGACGAAGCAGATGCGGGGAACCTCGTACTTGTCGGCCTGGCGCCAGACAGTCTCGGTTTGGGGCTCCACACCGGCTACCGCGTCAAAGACGGCGATCGCCCCGTCGAGGACGCGCAGCGACCTCTCGACCTCGACGGTGAAGTCGACGTGGCCGGGGGTGTCGATGATGTTGATGCGGTGATCAGCCCACTGGCACGTAGTCGCCGCCGAGGTGATCGTGATACCACGCTCTTGTTCCTGGGGCATCCAGTCCATCGTGGCGCTGCCCTCATGGACTTCGCCCATCTTGTAGTTGACGCCCGTGTAGTACAGGATCCGCTCGGTAGTCGTGGTCTTGCCCGCGTCGATGTGGGCCATGATCCCGATGTTGCGGGTCCTGGCGAGGGGGAACTCTCTTTTGTTGGTGGCGTCAGCCATTCGTGCCTCGAAATCTGGTGACTGTTATCTGTGGTGGTTTCAACTTATCGCCGGCCAGCGATGTCGCCTGACAATTGGTCCAGGGGGCCAGCGCCGTTATGGAAGGCTGAGCCGGCGCGTGGCCCGCCCTTTGACTAGCGGCACCATTCGGCAGTTGAACGCCAGTGGAACACCTGTGGCTGGTTTTACCAGCGGTAGTGGGCGAAGGCCTTGTTGGACTCGGCCATCTTGTGCATATCTTCCCGGCGCTTGACGGCTGCCCCCACGCCGTTGGAGGCATCCATCAACTCGCTGGCCAGGCGCGCTGACATCGTTTTTTCGCGTCTTTGCCTCGAATATCCTACCAGCCAACGCACCGAAAGCGTCGTGGCCCTGCGCGGTTTGACATCCACGGGGACCTGGTAGGTAGCGCCACCCACGCGGCGGCTCTTCACTTCCAATTGCGGCTTTGTGTTGTCGACGGCCCGTTTTAGAGTGCTGATCGGCTCGGCGGCCGTCTTCTCTTTGATGCTGTCGAGAGCGTCGTAGACGATCCTCTCGGCGACGCTCCGTTTACCCCGGGACAGGATCTTGTTGACCAATTGGGTCACCAAGACGGAGCGGTAGATCGGGTCGGGCAATAGTTCCCGGCGCGGAGCAGGTCCTTTGCGCGGCATTTCTGATCTTGACCTTTCTAACCCTTCTTGGCGCCGTAGCGGCTGCGTGCTTGCTTGCGGTCCCGCACACCGGCGGTGTCCAGGGTGCCCCGGATGACCTTGTAGCGCACCCCGGGGAGGTCCTTGACACGGCCTCCGCGCACGAGCACGATCGAGTGCTCCTGGAGGTTGTGGCCAACGCCGGGGATGTAAGCGGTCACTTCGAACCCGCTCGAGAGCCTGACACGGGCAACCTTGCGGAGAGCCGAGTTCGGCTTCTTGGGCGTGTTGGTATAGACGCGCGTGCAGACCCCACGCCGTTGCGGCGCGCCTTTGAGGGCGGGGGTCTTGGTCTTCTTGGCGTTCTGCTGGCGGCCCTTGCGAACCAATTGAGCGATTGTGGGCACTGGACCTCTAGGGAGAAAAGTCTTACTTAGACGGAGGCGCGTACAACCTAGGCGCTGCCCCGTGGGACGAGGGGCCATGTTAGCACGAGAACCGACTTTCCCAAGTCGCCCAGAGGCAAGATGGAACCAACAACACTGGCTTGGGAGGAGGTCTCTCAGTGGCTACCGCCGACGGTTTCAACTATGCCCCCAAGGGCAGGCCAAAGCCTGTCTGCGAGGAAGGCGAGTTCGTTTTCGCGGCTATCGGGTTGGACCACGGTCACATCTACGGGATGTGCAACGGGCTAATCGAAGCCGGCGCCCAGCTCAAATGGGTATACCACCCCGACCTGGCCAAGGTGGCCAGCTTTGTGGAGCGGTTCCCCGAAGTGGAGGTTGCGGCCAGCGAAGCTCAGGTGCTCGGGGACCCCGATGTCCAGATGGTCGCCGGCGCCACCGTCCCCTCCGATCACCTCAGCTTGGGGGCCCGGGCCATGTTGGCCGGTAAGGACTACTTCACGGACAAGCCCGCCCTCACGACTCTGGAACAGCTGGCGGAGGCGCGGCGGTTGGTAGGACAGACGGGAAAGAAGTACGCGGTGTACTACAGCGAGCGCGTCCATGTGGAGAGCGCGGTTTTCGCAGGCCAGCTTGTCCACGATGGGGCGATAGGGCGCGTGGTGCAGGTGCTCGGGATGGGCCCGCACCGGGCCAACCTCGGCTCGCGGCCTGCATGGTTCTACGAGCGTGAACGCTACGGGGGCATCCTGTGCGACATCGGAAGCCACCAGGCCGAACAGTTCCTGTACTTCACCGGCAACGCCGATGCCCGCGTCCTGTCGAGCCGGGTAGCCAACTATGCCCACAAGGACCACCCCGGCCTCGACGACTTCGGCGACTGCACCCTCTTGGGGGGCAACGGTGCCTCGGGCTACTTCCGGGTCGACTGGTTCACCCCCCAAGGGCTGAGTGCCTGGGGGGACGGGAGGGTTTTCATACTCGGCACCGAGGGCTATATAGAACTGCGCAAGTACCTCGACGTCGCCAGGGAAAGCGAGGGTGACCACGTCTACCTGGTCGACGGCCACGGCGAACATCACCTAGCAGTCCATGGGAAGGTGGGCTACCCGTACTTTGGGGAGCTGGTCCGCGACTGCCTCGAACGAACGGACCGTGCCATGACGCAGGCCCACACGTTCAAGGCGGCCGAGCTATGCATAGTCGCTCAGCAGCAGGCTGAGCACGTGGAGCAGGCATAGCCGCCCAGTCGCCAGCTGAGCGACGGGAGTAGGCGGCGCGCCTTACGAGGCGCCACCTACCACCGCTGTCTTTGCGCTCGAACGTGAGCCCTGCGCCCCGGCGTCACCAAAGCCCGCCGCGGTCCCATTGGCGCTTATGACCCAGTAGCCATCGCCGTCCGAGGTCGGCACTATCGCCTTGACCGGCTTAGGCGACAAGCTGGTCCCGGAACCGTAGAAGGTGGCGCGCCCGAAGCCGAACACCCCTCCGTCGGCGGCTACGAGCCAGTAGCCCGCGCCGCCAGGCGCAGCGGCTATGCCCACAATGGGCGACTTGAGGTGCAGGGCGCCCGTCGAACCGTGGTAAGCAGCGTCACCGTAGTTGAAGATGCCCCCATCGGAGGCCACCAGCCAATAGCCCTTTCCGTCAGCTGTGGCGGCAATGCCGACGATCGGCTTGCTCAAGTGCATCTTCGACGGCGACCCATGGTTGACAGCGTCGCCGTAACTGAAGACTTCCCCGTTCGAAGCGACCAGCCAGTAGCCCTTCCCGTCAGCTGTGGCGGCGATCCCGACGATCGGCTTGGCGAGGTGGAGCTTGGACTGCGGGCCGTAGGAGACAGCGCTCCCGAAGGGGTAGACCACCCCGTTCGAAGCGACCAGCCAGTAACCCCCGCCACCCGGCTTCGCGGCCATCGCGACAATAGGTGCGGAGAGCTTCTTGCTCGTCAACCCGCCGAAGTCCGCAGCGCTCCCGGAACGCAGGACCTGCCCGGTGCTGGTTGCGAGCCAGTACGTGCCGGCTGGGCCCGTAACGCTGGCAGTCGTTCGGGAGGTGTTGACCAGGGCGAAGGTCGCCTCGCTGGACAGGCCGGCGACAGAGGCCGTGACTATGTAGCCGCCTTTTACCTGGTCCGCAGAGAAGTCGGGGGCGGTGGCGACGCCCAAGGAGTCGGTCAGGACCACAGCAGTCGCCCCATAACCAGCAAATACCCCGCTCGGGCCGCTCCTTGGAGCGCTGAACGTGACGCTCGCGTCGACGACGTCATTGCCGTTGGTGTCGGTCACAGTCACGGCGAGGGGTATCACGAATGTGGTGCCCAGCTCGGTGTTCTGGGAAGAACCTGTCCCGACCGTAAGGGTGGTAGGTGCCGACGCAACGTCTGAGAGCGTGAACGTGACCGGCGCGCTCACCCCGCTTACGGTCGCTGTCACCGTGAAGGCCCCGACAGTTGAGCCGGCAACCAGAAGCGGGCTCGTGGCGGTCCCGTTCGTGGCTGTTTGGACAGCGGCAGTGGCGCCGCCGCCGACGAAGGTCGCACCCGCCCCGCTCGTAGTGACCACTGTGAAATCGACGGTCGTCCCGGGGACGGCGGCACCGTAGGCGTCTGTCACGGAAACCTCCAAAGGAGCGGCGTACTCGGCGCCCACTTCCGCCGACTGGCTGTTACCGGAGACCGCGGTAACCGTGCTCGCGACCCCGGTCGTCGTGTTGGTTAGGTCGAAGGTGACTGCGAACGTGGTGTTCTGGATCTCAGCTGTGACACTGTAGGACCCGCTTATGTCGTTGGCCGTGAGCGCAGGGGCCGTCGCTATGCCCTGCGAGTTGGTGGTAACGGTGTCGGCGCCCAGCCCGCCAGCGAAGCTCGCGCTGGGCCCGGTGCCAGGGGTCGAGAACACGACGTCGGCGAACGGCACCGGGCAGCCCCCTGTGTCAACGACGGTGGCCTCGAGGGGATCGGCAAACGCCGTACCGACCTTGGCCAGCTGCGGGGAGCCGGCGGTCACCTGGATCCCCGAAAGCGTGCCCGTGCAGCCGGTGGTAGCCGAAGCAACACCGGCGAAAGGAAGGGAAGCAGCCGTCACGCCGAGGCCTGCGAGAGGCAGGCCCGCAAACAAAGCGAGCGCCGGCACCCAGCGGGCTGAGCCCCTCGCCGGCCCGTTCATGCTGCACCCCCACCGGCACCGCCAGCACCGCCGCCGCCAGCACCGCCGCCGCCAGCACCGCCGCCCCTACCGAAACCGCCCCCACCGAAACCCCCGCCGAAGCCGGCCGTGCAGCCGGTGGACGTGGGCTGGGTAATCGTAAGGATCCTGGCGGTCACGACTCCGATGCTGTTCGTAGCGCCAATTGCGGTAGCGCATTCGCCCGTAGTCAGGTCGCTAGCGGTGGCTTTTCCTGACTTCAGGTACTTGGTCGCCGAACTCACCGTTACGATCTCGGGCCCCGGGCTCACAGTCGTCGTGGTGGTGAGCGCCCCGCTCGTTGTGGATGTACGAGCACCGGCAAAAGCGAAGCGCGTGCCCTGCACCGTAATGGTCGACCCCGACACCGCGGTTACCTTGCCGACTGCGAAAGCAACGGTCGCGGCCGGCCGTGTAACTGTCGTGCGCGGCCTGCTGCCCGCGCCTGGGATAGTGCCTCCGGTGCGACCACCGAAGCCGCCACCGCCAAACCCGCCGCCACCGCCGAACGCTCCGCCACCGCCACCAAAGCCGCGATTGCAGGTCCCGCCGGTCGACGAGAAAACCGTCACGCTTGTCGCTTTTACCGCTCCGGCGGAGCCTTTCGAGCCGGTTGCTGTTATGCAAACGCCGACTTTCACATCGCTGAGGCTCGCCTTTACAGTGGCGGTAATAGCGGTCGACGCCGTCAGGTCAACGGTCGTCTGGCCCGTCTCGGTGTTCTGCACCTCCAGGGTATTGCCGGTGATGCTGGCGATGCTGCCTGAGGCTGCCGGCCCGAACCCAGAAGGCCCCCCCGCCGAGCCGGCGCCGCCCCCGGCGGCAGCGGCAGCCGCCGTGGTGGTCGTCGTAGCAGGGGCCGCCGTGGTGGCTGGTGCTTTGGCAGCACTCGAGCCTCCCCCGCCACAGGCCGCCGCCAGCAAGGACAGGACTGCCAACAAGCCGGCGGCAGACGCAATGCGGCGCGTCCTGGCGGAAGGCATATCGAAATTTGTCACCTTGTTGTTCCTCCTATATCCATGAGCTGAGAAATTATTCGCTGCGCAGGGCCTCTATTGGCGTCAGGCGGGCTGCACGAGTGGCCGGGTAAACGCCGAAGATCACGCCGATACCCATAGCTACAACAATGGCCCCGGCCGTTGCTGGCCAGGAAATAGCGATCTGGTTGCTCACGAAGTCCGGTATCACAAGAGCACCGATGAGCCCTAAACCGGCGCCAGCTACGCCGCCCGCGAGGCCTAGAGCAGAGGCCTCCACGAGGAACTGGCGCCGGATCATTGCGGGCGTCGCGCCCAGCGCTTTTCGGAGCCCGATCTCTTTGATCCGCTCTGTGACCGCAACGAGCATTATGTTCATCACCCCGATGCCGCCGACCAGGAGCGAGATCGCCGCTATCCCCCCGAGCAGGATCGTAAGGGTCTTGTCGACCGAGGTGAAGGTGGCCTCGATCGTGGTCTGGCTTGTGATCGTGAAGTCGGCATTGGCGGGGTCGGTAATCCCGTGCAGCGCAAGTAGTTCGTTGGTCGCCTCAGAGTCGGCCGCACCCATTGTCGATTGCGAGGATGCCTCGAGGTAGATCGTGGACACGGAGGAAGTACCGAGGAACTCACTTTGGGCCGTAGTGATTGGGATTACAGCGAGGTCGTCCTCGTTGGTCGACGACGAGCTCCCCGCGCTATTGAGGACCCCGATGATCGTAAAGGGGATGTTGCCAATGTCCACCGTCTCGCCAACGGGAGAAAATAGGCCCAGCTCCTCGGCGGTCGTTTGGCCGAGGACGACCACGTTGTCGTCGTGGGTCATCTCCTGCTGGGTGAAAAAGGAACCCTCCGCCATCGAACGGCCGCGCACCGACAGCCATGCGGGAGTCGAACCGTTGACGCTCGTGGTCCAGTTCTCATTACCAGCCACCAGTGTCGTCTCACTCGAGACCTGGGGAGCCACCGCAGAAATGTCGGGGCAATCGATCTTGTTGGCTAGGTCAACGGCATTCTGGTAGGTCAACGTGGACGACGAACCGAACCCGCCCCGCACCAACCCGGTTGTGGTGCTCCCCGGGGTAACTATCAACAAGTTGGTGCCGAGTGCGCTGATGGCGGAGTTCACCGAAGAAGTCGCTCCTTCGCCGAAGCCAACGGTGAGGATCACAGCCGCAATACCGATGAGGATGCCGAGGACTGTCAGGGAGGAGCGCAACCTGTGGCTCGCTATCGATTGCATCCCCGAACGCAACGTCTCCCACCAGCTCATACCACGGCCTCCTCTCGGCCGGGTACACCGCTGCCCGGGAGGAACTTGCCGTCACGGAAACGCATTATGCGCTGGGCGGCTTCGGCTACGTCCTGCTCGTGGGTGATCAAAACGATCGTGCGCCCCTGTTTATGCAACGCGTCCATCATCCCGAGCACGTCGGCGCTCGAGCGAGAGTCGAGATTGCCCGTCGGCTCGTCGGCGAGCAGGAGGTCGGGTTCTGTCACCAGAGCGCGCGCTACGGCGACCCTTTGCTGCTGGCCACCCGACAGCTGGTTCGGGAGGTGGTCGACCCTGTCGCCCAACCCGACCTGTTCGAGCGCCGCGAGCGCCTTCAGCCGCCTGCTCTTGCGGTCCACCCCAGCGTAGATAAGCGGCAGTTCCACGTTACGCCAGGCGTTGAGGGTGGGCAGCAAGTGGAACTGCTGGAAGACAAACCCGATCCGGCGGTTCCGTACCTTGGCCAGGTGCTCCTCGTCCATCTGGCTCACGTCCGTGCCGGCGAGGTAGTACTGGCCCGATGTGGGGACATCGAGACAGCCCAGGATGTGCATGAAGGTCGACTTCCCGGAGCCCGAAGGCCCGATAATCGAGATGTACTCTCCGGGGAAGACCGAGATCGACACGCCCCGGAGAGCATGCACTGGCACTGAGGTGGGCGTGTAGGTTTTCCACACGTTCACGAGTTGCACCAGCGGTCGCCGGGCTACGGCCGGCTGCCCCTGCGCCATCGGGACCATCACCCTCCGCGGCCGCCGAAGCCACCAGCGCCGCCGCCGAAGCCGCCAGCGCCGCCTCCGAGACCGCCGCCTCCGAGACCGCCGCCTCCGAAGACCGCTCTGCCAGTGCCGGTGGTCCCGCTACCAGTGGAGAGGCTGGCAGAGGAGAGCGAGGCGATGACAACGTCCTGGCCGCTTTTCAGGCCGGAGGTTATCTGGGTATATGGGCTGCCCACGGCGCCAACGGTCACCGTCTGCTCGACCTCTTTCCCGCTCTTCAGGAGGTAGACGTAAGAGGACGTCCCCAATGTGTGCACGGCCGTGGTGGGCACCACCAGGACGTTGGTGGCTTGGCGCACGATGATCTCGACAGCCGCAGACGCTCCGGCGTAAAGCCCCGCGGGGCTCCCTGTGACTGTGATCGTTACGGGGAAAGTTGTAACTCCACTGGTCGTGGTCCCCACGCTGCTGATGGTGCTGACAATCCCATAGGCGGTCGTGCTGGTGCCGGTCGGGGTGATCTCCGCCTGCTCCTGGTCCTGGATATCGGCTATCTGGGACGTCGTCGCGTCCACGCTCACGATGAACGAGTTGAGCGGTTCGATCACGACCTGCTCCGAGCTCGAGCTGGAACTGCTGGAACTCGAACCACTGGAGCCGGTGGAGCTGGAGCCGGTGGAGCTGGAGCCGGTGGAGCTGGAGCCGGTGGAGCTGGAGCCGGTGGAGCTGGAGCCGGTGGACGCGGTGCCGCTGCTACCGGTTCCGGAGCTGGCTTTTCCGGTGGCGGTGCTGCCGGTGCCCGAGCTCCCGGTGCCGGAGCTGCCAGTGGAACTGCTTGAGCCGCTCAGGGTGGTGCCGCCGGTCACTGTCGTGCTGCCGGCCGAGACTGTCTCGCCGTCCGAGAGATCGGTTGACACGACTGTGCCGCCCACCGGAGTGGTGAGGATGGCATCTGCCAGGTTGTTCCTCGCCTCAGTGAGCGCTACTTCGTCGGCAGCTATGGTCGCTTGGTCGGAGGTCACCGTGGAGGGCTGACCGACCTTGTCCCCCGCCAACGTCGCCTGCGCCTGGCTGAGCTGGGAGGTTGCCGAGATCACCGCGTCCTGGGCCTGGACGAGCGACTGAGAGTCCTTCTGTTCAGTCGACTCAAGGCTTTCCTGAGCCGTGACAATCGCCTGCTCGTCCTTTTGCTCGGTAGTGGCCAGGTTCTCCTGGGCGGTCTTTATCGCCTGCTCGTCTTTTTGTTCAGTAGTGGCCAGGTTCTCCTGGGCGGTCTTTATCGCCAGCTCGTCTTTTTGTTCAGTAGTGGCCAGGTTTTCCTGAGCGGTCTTGATCGCCTGGTTGTCCTTCTGTTCAGTGGTCGACACGCTCAGCTCGGCGCTGTTGATCGCCTGGTTGTCCTTCTGCTCGGTGGTGGCCAGGCTCTGCTGGGCGCTCTTCAGAGCCTCGTTGTCCTTCTGCTCGGTGGTGGCCAGGCTCTGCTGGGCGCTCTTCAGGGCGTCGGTGTCCTTCTGCTCGGTGGTGGCCAGGCTCTGCTGGGCGCTCTTCAGGGCGTCGGTGTCCTTCTGCTCGGTGGTTGTCACGCTCTGTTCGGCCGTCGCAATCCCCTGCTCGTCTTTCGTTACGGCCTGGTTGTCAGAAGTGACCTTCTGCTGGTCGGAGGTCACGGTCTGCTGGGCGGCAGTGACGGCGCTCTCGTCAGTGCTGCATGCCGAGGCAGCTGAGCTCCCCGAGCCACCTGACCCCGAAGAGCCGCCTGAGCTCCCCGAGCCGCTCGTGGCGGACGGCAATGGCTTCGTGCTGGCGTTGGAGATGACGCCGCCCGCTGCCCCGTTGCCCTTGCAGTCGACCGCTTCTTTTTCCTGCTCAGCGGACAACGCTGACTTATCGGATGCCATCGTCGCCTTGTCCGCCGACAAAGTGGCCTGGTCGGTTGCAAGCTGGGACTTGGCCTCGCTGACCGATTGTTCGCCCTGGGCCTTGTCGGTTGCCAGCTGAGTTTGAGCTTCGTTGACCGATTGCTGGCCCGTGGACTTGTCGGTCGCCAGCTGGCTTTGAGCTTCGCTGACGGATTGCTGACCCGTGGACTTGTCATTTGCGAGCTGGGTCTGAGCGTCGGTGACGCTTGGCTCGCCCTGGGCCTTGTCGGTTGCCAGCTGGGTTTGAGCGGCGGTGACGTTCGGCTCTCCCTGGGCCTTGTCGGTTGCCAGCTGAGCCTGCGCTTGGCTGACGGCTTGCTGGCCTGCGGTCTTGTCGTCGGCCAACTGCGTCTCAGCTTGGCTCACCGATTGCTGGCCCTGGGTCTTGTCGTCAGCCAACTGCGTCCCGGCCTGGCTCACCGATAACTGGCCCGTGGACTTGTCGTTCGCCAACTGCGCCTGCGCTTGGCTGACGGCTTGCTTGGCTTGCGTGAGCGCCATCGCGTTGGAGCTCTGTGTGTTCGTGACGCTTTCCTGGTCCTGGGAGAGGGTGAGCTGCGCGTTGGCGATACTGTCCTGGGCCTGCATGACGGTTTGGTTCATCTGGTCTGAAACCAATTTCGCCTCGGCGGTGTCCAGAGTGGCCTGGGCTTGCTCGACGTCGCTCTGCAGCGTCGGAGTCTGGAGCGTTGCTAACACCGTCCCGGCCTTCACGACTTGCCCGACGCTCACTTTGACGCCATTGACGGTACCGGCCACCGCGAAGTTGACGGTGGCCTGGGTGGCCGGCTCGATAGTGCCGGTAGCAGAGGTGGTCTCGCGCACATCGCCGGTGGTGGCTGCCTCGGTCCGGTAGGTAGTCGAGCTTGAGCCGCCCCCTAGGAAGTAGATGCCCGCTCCCACCAAAAGCGCGACAACGACCAAAAGGGCGACGATGGTCTTCCAGCGCCGCCTCAACCACGGCTTGCGCGGCAGGACCTGTTCGAACTCGTCTTGGCCATAATATTCAGGGCCGGCCGCGCCGTCAGGACCGGGGAGCCCCCCGTTCTCTTGGGCAAAGGGCAACGGCTGCGACCCGAGCGCTGTGCGCTCCTCAGGTGCCATGGTCATTGGGCAGACCTCCAGGACATGATGAAACCATAAGCCGACCGGCTCAGCTCGCGCTGAGAGCCGGCTTAAAGTTGACTAAGCACCCGCCAGAGAACTCCCTCGTCAACGATGAGGTTGTTCTCCGGCGTTCACCAAACCCTGGTCCTACCTGACAGCGGTGTCGCTTCAGCCGGTCGGGGCCGCCTCGCCCCCACCGTCGTAAGGGACGTCGGGGACCTGGTCGTAGTTGGCCCCGTACACGTAGGGATCCTGGTAGTCGCCGCCCGGGTCGAAGCTTGCCCCTCCGTCGGTACCCGTACCGCTCCCGATGCTCGCCAACCAGGCGGCGAGGTCTTCGGTGCCGGGCTCCTCGTCGGAAGTCCAGAACGTCATGCGCTGCACCTCAGGTGCATCGACCACGATGTCGCGATAGCGGGGCATGCCGGTCCCAGCAGGGATGAGCTTGCCGATGATGATGTTCTCTTTCAAACCGAAGAGCAGGTCGGACTTGCCTTCGATGGCGGCTTCGGTCAGCACCCGGGTCGTTTCCTGGAACGAGGCGGCAGACAGCCAGCTGTCGGTGGCCAGAGAAGCCTTGGTAATGCCCATGAGCTCGGGCCGGCCTTCGGCGGGGCGCTTGCCCTCCTGGACCAGCTGGCGGTTGACTTCTGCGAAGAAGCGGGCATCGACACGCTCGCCCGGCAAGAACGGGGACTCGCCCTGCTCGGCCACGAGCACCCTGCGAAGCATCTGGCGAACGATGAGCTCGATGTGCTTGTCGTGGATCGACACGCCCTGGTCGCGGTAGACCTGCTGGACCTCTTCGACGAGGTACTGCTGGGTCTCGCGAATGCCTTTGATCTCGAGCAACTGCTTCGGATCCCGTGGGCCTTCGATGATCGCGTCCCCGGCTGCCAGCTCGACACCTTCTCTAATGCCATCTGCCAGCTTGGCGCGCAGCGCCACCGTGTAGACATCCTCGCTGCCGTCGTCTCCAATGATCGCAACCCGGCGGCTGTTGTCCTCTTCGACTATGCGCACAACGCCCGAGGTCCGTGCCAGCACGGCCGCTCCTTTTGGAGTGCGCGCCTCGAAAAGCTCAACCACGCGGGGGAGGCCGTGGGTGATGTCCTCGCCGGCGATACCACCGGTGTGGAAGGTACGCATCGTCAGCTGCGTGCCCGGCTCCCCGATGGACTGTGCGGCGATGACACCCACAGCTTCGCCGAGCTCGATGTGCTGGTCGGCAGCAAGCGACCGCCCGTAGCACGAGGAGCAAATCCCCTGCTTGGACTCGCAAGTCAGCACCGACCGGACCATCACCTCGGTGACGGCGGGGTCATCGCGCAGCACTGCCATGATCTCGACGCTGACTTCAGTCTGGGCCGGCAACACGGTGCCGTCCGAAAGCGTCACGTCGCGGATGATTACCCGCCCATCGAGGCGAGTCTCCAGGTACTGACGGGCCTTTTCGTCGTCCGGGCGGACATTGCGGACCCAGATGCCACGAGTGCTCCCGCAGTCGAGCTCACGGACGATGAGCTCCTGAGCGACGTCGACAAGCCGGCGAGTCAGGTAACCAGAGTCAGCGGTACGAAGGGCGGTGTCAGCGAGACCTTTGCGGGCTCCGTGAGTCGAGATGAAGTACTCGAGCACCGAAAGGCCCTCTCGGAACGAGGAGACGATCGGGCGAGGGATCATTTCGCCTCGAGGGTTGGAAACCAGGCCCTTCATGCCGGCGATCTGGCGGACCTGCTGCGGGTTACCACGAGCGCCCGAGTCGACCATCATGTCGAGGGGGTTGAAGGGGATCTTGCGGAGGGTTTCCTCCATGGCCTTGCCGACTTCTGAGTTGGCGGTCGTCCAGATCTCGATTTCTTTCTGGCGCCGCTCGTCGTCGGTGATGATGCCCCGCTTGAACTGGTTCTCGGCCTTCTCGGCGTCGGCCTCGTGGCGCGCGACTATCGCCGCTTTGCTGGCAGGCACCTTGACATCTTCCATCGAGATCGTGAGGCCCGACTGAGTTGCGTAGCGGTAGCAGAGCTCCTTGATCTTGTCGAGGCTGTCGGCAACCGCGACGCGGTGGTAGTTGCTGGCGAGCACCTCGACTATGGAACCTATGCTGCGAGCACGTTTCCCGACGATGTCATTGACGAAGGGGAAGTCGTCCGGCAACGCTGTGTTGAAAATTATCCTTCCCGGCGTCGTCTCGATCGTCTCGTAAGGCGCGGCCTCGGCTCCGTTTGTCGCAACCGGTGCCAGGGTGGCCTCCTCTGAGAGGTCGCCTTCGATTTCCTGAGGCGCCACCTCGACGATAGGGCGCCGCCACGTCACCTTGGCGTGCAGGTCGACGGCCCCGGATTCGAGCGCGTGGCGCACCTCGTAGAGATGGCGGAACACGCGGCCCTCACCGTTCAGACCGTCTTTTTGGAGCGTGAGATAGTAAGCACCGAAGACCATGTCCTGGGTGGGCGTGACAATGGGCCGGCCGGTCGCAGGCGAAAGGATGTTGTTCGCCGAAAGCATCAGGATCCGTGCTTCTGCCTGAGCCTCTGCGGACAGAGGCAGGTGCACGGCCATCTGGTCGCCATCGAAGTCGGCGTTGAAGGCCGTACACACGAGCGGGTGGATCTGGATCGCCTTGCCTTCGACCAGCACCGGCTCGAAGGCCTGTATACCGAGGCGGTGGAGCGTCGGGGCACGGTTGAGCAGGACGGGGTGCTCCTTGATGACCTCTTCGAGCACGTCCCAGACGTGGGTACGCCGGCGTTCGACCATCCGCTTGGCGGACTTGATGTTTTGAGCAAGTTCCAGGTCGACAAGACGCTTCATTACGAACGGCTTGAACAGTTCGAGCGCCATCTGCTTGGGTAGGCCGCACTGGTGCAGCTTGAGTTGCGGCCCGACCACGATCACCGAGCGGCCCGAGTAGTCGACCCGCTTGCCGAGCAGGTTCTGGCGGAAACGGCCCTGCTTGCCCTTGAGCATGTCGGAAAGGCTCTTGAGAGGCCTGTTCCCGGGACCGGTAACCGGCCGCCCGCGGCGACCGTTGTCGAACAGGGCGTCTACCGCTTCCTGGAGCATGCGTTTTTCGTTGTTGACGATGATCTCGGGAGCACCGAGGTCGAGCAACCTCTTCAACCGGTTGTTGCGGTTGATGACCCTGCGGTAAAGATCGTTGAGGTCACTGGTGGCGAAACGGCCACCGTCCAGCTGTACCATCGGTCGCAGCTCGGGCGGGATGACAGGGACGACATCGAGGATCATTGCCCGCGGGTCGTTGACCCGCCGGCCGGAGTCATCACGGCGGTTGAAAGCCGAGACGATCTTCAAGCGCTTGATGGCCTTTTGCTTGCGCTGCACCGAAAGATGCCGGCGGCCCTCGTCCGGCTCGATGACGTCACGCAGCTTGACTTCTTCTTCGTCGAGGTCGAGCTCTTCGATCAGCTGGGCGATGGCCTCGGCGCCCATCCCACCGCGGAAATAATCGCCGAAGCGGTCGCGCAGCTCCCGCCAGAGCATTTCGTCCTCGATGATCTTGCGGCCGTGCAGGTCCCGGAACTCGTCGAAAGCGCGCTTCACGAGCTCGCCTTCCTGGTCGGCGTGATCACGGATGGCGCCGACTTCTTTTTCGACCTGGCGCTGGCGCGCCTTCAGCTCGGAGTCCTTGGCGCCTTCGCCCTCCATCTTTGCCAGCTCTTCTTCGAGCTCCTTGTAACGCCGGTCGATATCGAGGTCGCGCGTCCGCACGATGTCCGCCAGCTCCTCATTGAGCTCCACCTCGAGGTTGGGCAGATCGGTGTGGCGGCGGTCCTCGTCGACCCAGGTGACCAGGTTGGCTGCGAAATAGATCACTTTTTCGAGCTGCTTTGCCTTCAGCTCTTCGCGCGCTTCGGTCCCCATGAGCAGGTACGCCAACCACGACCTGGTTCCCCGTAGGTACCAGATATGCACCACCGGCGCAGCCAGCTCGATATGGCCCATCCGCTCGCGCCGGACCTTGGAACGCGTCACCTCGACGCCGCAGCGCTCGCAGATGATGCCCTTGAAACGGACACGCTTGTACTTGCCGCAGTAACACTCCCAGTCCTTGGTAGGACCGAAGATCTTCTCGCAGAAAAGGCCGTCCTTTTCCGGGCGCAGCGTGCGGTAGTTGATCGTCTCCGGTTTTTTTACCTCACCGTTGGACCACGTCCGGATGCCATCGGCGGTTGCGAGCCCAATCCGCAGTTGTTCGAAATTGTTTACGTCCAGCATCGCCTAAAAACTCCTCTCGCTCGCGCGCCGCGCGTCCTCTTCGTCAGAACCGCGCTCCGGCCTGCTGATGTCGATCCCGAGCTCCTCGGCCGTGCGGAACACGTCCTCGTCAAGGTCGCGCATCTCGATCTGCTCTCCAGTTGTGGACAGCACCTCGACGTTCAGGCACAGGCTCTGCATTTCCTTGATGAGAACTTTGAAGCTCTCAGGTATCCCGGGTTCGGGTATGTTGTCGCCCTTTACGATCGCTTCGTAGACCTTGACCCGGCCAAGCACATCGTCGGACTTGATCGTGAGAAGTTCCTGGAGCGCGTAGGCCGCGCCATAGGCTTCGAGAGCCCAGACTTCCATTTCACCGAAGCGCTGGCCACCGAACTGCGCTTTACCACCGAGCGGCTGCTGGGTGATCATCGAGTACGGGCCAGTGGACCGGGCGTGGATCTTGTCGTCCACGAGGTGGGCCAACTTCAAGATGTATATGTAGCCAATCGAGATCGGGTTGTCGTACGGCTCCCCGCTGCGCCCGTTGTAAAGGACCGCTTTGCCGTCTGGCCCGATCAGGCGACCGTGGTCCCCGTACTCGGTGCCCGGTGATTCCGGGTTCAGGTTCTCGAAGATCTTCCTAATGGTCGGGTGCTTCCCGGCCTGGTCTTCCTCGTCCCAGTGGGCACCGTCGAAGCTCGGCGTCGCCAGATAGCTGGACGGCCGAGAGACAGGGGTCGTCTTGCGAGATTTGGCGATGTTGCGTGGCTCACCTTTCCCGTCGATCTCCCATCCCCAGCGAGCGGCCCAACCCAGGTGACTTTCGAGCACCTGGCCGACGTTCATCCGGGAAGGCACGCCGAGGGGGTTGAGGATCACATCAACGGGCGTGCCGTCAGCGAGGTGCGGCATGTCTTCGACAGGGAGGATCTTCGAAATGACGCCTTTGTTGCCGTGGCGGCCGGCGAGCTTGTCACCTTCGGTGATCTTGCGCTTTTGGGCCACGTACACACGGACGAGCTGGTTCACGCCGGGCGGAAGCTCGTGGGCATCCTCGCGTGAGAACACCCGGACGTCGATGACCTTGCCCGATTCGCCGTGGGGCACCTTGAGGGAGGTGTCGCGGACCTCGCGCGCCTTTTCACCGAAGATCGCCCGCAAGAGCCGCTCCTCCGGCGTCAGTTCGGTCTCGCCCTTGGGCGTGACCTTGCCGACCAGCACGTCGCCCGCACCGACCTCTGCACCGATGCGGATAATGCCTCGGTCATCGAGGTCCTTCAGGATCTCCTCGGAAAGGTTGGGGATGTCACGCGTGATCTCTTCGGCGCCAAGCTTGGTATCGCGGGCGTCGACTTCGTGCTCCTCGATATGGACCGACGACAGGACGTCGTCGCGCACGAGCCTCTCGGACAGGATGATCGCGTCCTCGTAGTTGTAGCCCTCCCAGGGCATGAACGCTACGAGTAAGTTCTTACCGAGGCCGAGCTCGCCTCCTTCGGTCGACGGTCCGTCGGCCAAGATGTCCCCCGGGCCGACCGGTTGGCCCTCGTCGACAACTATCCGCTGGTTGAAACAGGTGTTCTGATTTGACCGGCGGAACTTGTAGACCGGGTAGACCTTGCGCCCGAGCGTCTTGCCCCATCGGTCGGACTGGTTTTCGCGGTACTCGACTATCACGTGCTCGCCGGAAACCTCGACGACCGTCCCGTTGCCTTCAGCCATCACGACGTCACCGGTGTCCCGTGCGGCCCGGCCCTCTACCCCGGTACCGACGAACGGTGCCTCCGGGTGCACGAGCGGCACCGCCTGCTTCTGCATGTTGGCACCCATGAGCGCACGGTTGGCGTCGTCGTGCTCGATGAAGGGGATCAAAGCCGTGGAGATCGAGATGATCTGCTTGGGAGAGACGTCCATCAGGTCCACTTCCGAAGGTGGCACGAAGTCCACTTCGCTGGTGGTCCCGTACGTGGTGCCTCCGGCGCCGACGCGTACGCCAGGGCCTTGAGGGGCGCGCCGCACCAGCACACGCTGGTCGGTCAAAGTCCCGTCTGGCGCCAGTTTGGCGTTCGCCTGCGCGATGACGTATTCCTCTTCCTCATCGGCCGCCAGGTAAACGATCTCGGTCGTGACCTTGCCTTCGGTGACACGGCGATAAGGGGTCTCGATGAAGCCGTACTCGTTTATGCGGCCATAGGTTGCGAGGTGGCCGATAAGACCGATGTTCGGGCCTTCGGGAGTCTCGATGGGGCACATGCGCCCGTAATGAGAGCTGTGGACGTCGCGGACTTCGAAACCGGCACGTTCGCGAGAAAGGCCGCCGGTGCCCATGGCAGAAAGCCGGCGCTTGTGAGTCAGGCCCGACAGCGGATTTGTCTGGTCCATGAACTGAGACAGCTGGCTGGTCCCGAAGAACTCCTTTATCGCTGCCACGACCGGGCGGATATTGATGAGCGTCTGCGGGGTGATCGCCTCGACGTCCTGGGTCGTCATGCGCTCCCGCACGACACGCTCCATACGGGAAAGCCCGACTCGCACCTGGTTCTGGATCAGCTCTCCGACCGAGCGGACACGGCGGTTGGCGAAGTGGTCCTGGTCGTCCAGGCGGTAGCCCGCCTCGCCCTGTGCAAGGTGGAGCAGGTATGTGCTCGCCGCCAGGACCTCGCTCTTGGAGAGCACGGTTTGGCCCGGCACGGGACGGTCCAGTTCGATGCCGAAGAGGGACTCGATCTTTGCAATTTCAGGGCCTAGCTTCCGATCGAGCTTGTACCGCCCAACCCTTGTCAGGTCATAGCGCTTCGGGTTGAAGAAAGCGTTCTCGAAGTAGGCGCGCGCCGATTCCACCGAGGGGGGCTCCCCAGGGCGGGCACGCTTGTAAATCTCCAGGAGCGCGTCCTCCTGGTTCGGGGCGAGCTCGCGCTCCCGGTCCCACTGGGGCTCGAGGAACTCGAAATGGCGGACGAAGCGCTCCAGGAACGCCTCGTCTGCGTAGCCGAGCGCGCGCAGCAGGGTGAAAAGGGACAGCCGCCTCTTGCGAGCCACACGGGAACCAGCGCTGATGTCCTTGCCCGGCTTGGCTTCGACGTCGAACTCGATCCATTCGCCGCGGTAGGGATGGACTGTCCCGGTGACGATCGTCTTCAGGTCGCGCCCGGGCTGGAAGATGACCCCGGGGGACCGTACGAGCTGGGAGACAACGACCCGCTCTGTGCCGTTGATGATGAAGGTGCCCCGGTCGGTCATGACGGGGAAGTCCCCCATGAAGACCGTCTGCTCTTTGATCTCGCCGGTGTTGGCGTTTTGGAACTGCGCGCGCGACAAAGATCGGCGCCGCGTAGGTCATGTCTTTTTCTTTGCACTCCTCGACCGAGAACTTCGGCGGGGGCCGGAGGTCCTGGTCGACGGGGTCGAACTCCAAAATGAGCTTAAAGTGACCCAGAAAAGTCTTCGATAGGACTGATGTCGCGGAATGCTTCCGCCAAACCCTTATCGAGGAACCACTGGAAAGAATCGCGTTGGACTGAGATCAGATCCGGGAGCGGCAGGACCTCATCGAGGTTCGCAAAAGAAAAGCGCTCCCGGGTTGCGGGGCGAGACGGCAAGGACTACTCCTCGGAAGATGCGGTGGCCACAGAGGCGCGCCAAGCCGCCGCCCTAAGGACTAAGGACGCGAACGGACAGGGCACGGCAACTGATCAGTATACAACCTCTCACACTGACGCGGCAAACACGCGCTCACAGGTCACCTCGCGGCCCTTAGGACAAGGGTAAGCCAGCGAAGCCACCCGGTCAAGCGATTGGGCCCTGGATTGCGGACTTGGCGCCCGCACAGGGGCCGGAGCAGCCCGGGAACGGCCTGTAGGTGCGGCCTGGCGGACCAGGGGCTACTTCAGTTCGACAGTTGCCCCAGCCGCCTCGAGCTGCGCTTTCGCCTTCTCGGCGTCCTCCTTGCTGACCTTTTCGAGGACAGCTTTAGGTGCACCGTCGACAACGTCCTTGGCTTCCTTCAGCCCGAGGCTCGTGAGAGCGCGGACTTCCTTGATGACCTGGATTTTCTTATCGCCGGCCCCTGTGAGGATGACGTCGAACTCGTCCTGCTCCTCTTCGACAGGTGCCTCGGCCGCGCTGGCAGCCGGGCCAGCCGCCCCCGCGACGGCCACCGGGGCCGCTGCGGTTACCCCGAAGCGCTCTTCGAAGGCCTTGAGCAGCTCAGACAGCTCGAGGACAGTCATATTGGAGATCGCTTCGAGGATCTCGTCCTTGTTGAGTGTGGTGGTTGCCATCTTTGTTGTGCTCCTGGGTCGTTGGTACTGGTCGATGGGTTGGGGTTGCCCGCCCAGTAATGGGCGAGCCTGGTCAGCTGCCTTCGGCGGCGCGCTTGTCCTTGAGCGCCGAGAGGCCATAGGCGAAGTTGCGGGGGACGGCTGCGAACAAGCCGGCGAGGTTCTGCAGGGGCGCTGCCAAAGCGCCAGCCAAGCGGGCTAGCAAGACCTCTCGCGAGGGGAGATCTGCCAGGGCCACGGTCGCTTCCGGCCCGAGGACGGAGCTTCCGAGGAGGCCGCCCTTGATCAGCAGGAGCGGGTTGGCCTTGGAGAACTCGCGCAGCGTCTTGGTGACTGCGGCAGCATCCCCATCTACGAAAGCGAGGGCTGTTGGGCCTGTGAGAAGCTTGGCGAAACCCTCCAGGTCATCGCTCGCAGCTATGCGGACCAGGGTGTTCTTGTAAACCCGGTACTCAGCTCCCAAAGGGGCGATGCTCCGTCTGAGCGCCGCCAAATCCTTGACCTTGAGGCCGCGGTACTCCGTCACGATGACTGCGTCTGCCTGCTGGAGGCGTGCACGCACCTCGTCTACGACCGCCACCTTCTCGGGCCTGGGGTTGTCCATTTGGCACTCCTTAGGTCTTTCAGCACTTACATGCGAGCGCGCACACCAGACCAGGAGCACCAGCTCGCCTCGTCGGGTTGGGCTTCTGCCCACTTAGCGCCGTCACCGGCGCGCCAGATTTCTACGGCGTTATGTCAGTCGAGAACCTTACCAGCAAAGTCGCTTTGGCCGCAGAGCGTGCCGGCTCAGCCGGTGCGGCCCTCGAGGTTCAGCTGGCCTGTGCCGCGGTGGCGGCCAGCTCTTCTTCGGTCACCCGGAGGCGGGCGGGGTCGATGTCGATCCCGGGCCCCATGGTGGACGACACCGCGACCGCCTTCACATAGCGCCCCTTCGCCGACGAGGGCTTCACCCTCTGCAGTTCGTCGAGGACCGCCCTGAAGTTGGCCAGCAACTTCTCGGGCGTGAAGCTCACCTTGCCGATCGGGACCTGGACCACACCACGGCTGCGGGCGTCGGCACGGTACTCGACCCGGCCGCCTTTGAAGTCGGTCACCGCCCGGCCAACATCGAGTGTCACCGTGCCTGTCTTTGGGTTAGGCATCAAGCCCCTCGGGCCGAGCTTGCGCCCGAGCCGTCCCACCTGGCCCATCATGTCCGGCGTGGCGATCGCTACGTCGAAGTCCATGAAGCCACCGTCCACTCGAGCGATCAGGTCGTCAGAGCCGACGATGTCGGCGCCGGCGGCGCGAGCGGCATCGGCCGCCTCTCCTGAGGCGAAGACTGCGACACGCACGCTCTTGCCCGTGCCCGCTGGCAGCGACACGGTCCCGCGCAGTGACTGGTCGGCCTTGCGGGGGTCGATGCCCAGTCGGACCGCCAGTTCCACGGACTCGTCGAATGCAGCCGGTGCGACCTCCTTTACAAGGTCGACGGCCTCGATGGGGCCGTAGAGACGCCCTGGCACGACCCTCTTAGCGGCGTCGGTGTACTTCTTTCCTTTTTTCGGCATTGCGCCCTCCCTAGGGAACTCTCACGCCCATCGAACGGGCTGTCCCAGCTACCTGGGCCTTCGCCGATTCGAGGTCATTGGCGTTGAGGTCCGGCATCTTGACGTTTGCGATCTTGGTTAGCTGGGCGTCGGTCAAGGTGCCGGCGACTTCTTTCCCGGTCGTGTTCGACCCCTTGGCTATGCCCAGTTCCTGGCGGATGAGGAACGCGGTTGGCGGCGTCTTCAGCACGAAGCTGAAGCTGCGGTCGGAAAAGATCGTGACCTCTACCGGGACGATCTGGCCGACCTTGTCCTCGGTCGCCGCGTTGTACTGCTTGACGAACTCCATGGTCTGGATGCCGTGAGGCCCCAGGGCGGTGCCAACCGGAGGGGCCGGGGTGGCTTTGCCCGCGGGCAGCTGGATACGGACTATCGCTGTGACTTGGCGCTTGGCCATGGGAACGCTCCTTAACTGTCGCCGGTTGGCTTCTGTCGCCTGCGAGGCGTCAGAGCTTCGCCACCTGGGCGAACTCGAACTCTACTGGTGTCTCTCGACCGAAGATGTTGACGAGTACCTTGAGCTTCAGCTGGTCCTCGTTGATCTCGGCAATGGTGCCGCTGAAATCGGCGAACGGCCCTTCTCTCACCCGGACGGACTCGCCGACTTCGTACTCGAGACGAGGACGGGTCTTCTTGGCGGGGCCAGCGCCTTCCACCTTCACTGCCAGGATGTTTTCGACTTCGCGCCGCGACAGGGGCGTTGGCCGGGCGCCTAGGCCGACGAACCCGGTAACACCCGGGGTATTGCGCACCACGTACCAGGAGTCGTCGTCCAGGGCCATACGGACCATGAGGTAGCCCGGGAAAACCTTGCGGGAGACAACCTGGCGCTTGCCGTTTTTCAGCTCGACGACATCCTCGAGCGGGATGACCACCTCGAATATCCGGTCCTCCATGTTCATCGAGGAGAATCCGGCTCTCGAGGTTCGACTTGACCTTGTTCTCATACCCGGCGTAGGTGTGCACGACGTACCAACTGCCGGGCTTGTCGTAAGGGCTCTCGGGCGGGGCGACTATCTCTTCAGCGCCCTCTACGAGCACCGCCACTACCTGGCCTTCCCCACTGGCGGGCGCGGCAGCCTCCCAGCCGTTGCGGCGCTTGCGCGAGGAAGCCTTGCCACGAGACGGTGGCTTCTCTTCGGTGGTGGGTGCTTCAGGATCATCAGGCATAACTACCTCTGGCGCTTGCTGCTCGGGTGCTTGACCGGCTGGGTACCGGGTTACTTGAAGATGTGCGAGGCGCCCAGGGAGTACACGTAGTCGAGCGCGTAGACGAGCGACATGACGAACACGAGGGTGAAGAACACCACTGTGGCGTAGTTGATCAGCTCGGGCCGCTTGGGCTTCATCACCTTGCGGAGTTCGAGGATTACCTCGTCCACGAACTGGCGCGGATGGAAGCCACCCCTCGATGGGCGGCTGGCCGGACGCCGCTCAGGGCGAACTGCCGCAGCAGGCGCGCCGTCCGCGTCGAGGGTGCCCTGACGTTGCAGGAGCCGCTTCTGTTCCCGGTTGTACTCGTTTGTGCTCACGTCAGTGACCTTCCATAGCGAAACCTTATGCAGGGCAGGAGGGACTTGAACCCCCAACCCCCGGTTTTGGAGACCGGTGCTCTGCCATATTGAGCTACTGCCCTAGAGAGCCATAGCCCTCAGGCCGCCTGGGCCCGCGCTCGAACCCCGACCGGACGAGGATAGCACCGCCGCGCTCGCACGCGGTCGGCGGTCGCTTGCCCCCAGCGTGCCTGGCATGGCCGACGACGGCAGCCCAGGTCAGGTTGCGGCGTTCAACGGCGAGCGCTGGCCCGAACGCGCCAAAAGTGCCCCGGCACTCACCGCAGCCACACCCGCGAGGCCCAATGCACCCGCGATTAGCCACGGCGTTACTGAACGCCTCCGTCCCCAGAGGGGGTGCTGGTGAAGCATGCTCAGTGTACTGCCGACCAGTTCGGGCGAAGGCAGGGGGACCTGGCTCTCCCGCATGCTTCGCAGCACTCGCAGGAGGCGCCGGTAGCCGGCCACCTCTGCTTGGCAGGCGAGGCATGTCTGCAGGTGCTCGGCCATCGCCGGCGCTGGGCCGCCGGGCCCCGTCGACCACGAGCGGCAGCTCATCGGCTACAGCCTCGCAGCTCACCAGCGCTCGCAGGTGCCGGGGGGTGGGGGGCCTGTTCGCTAGCTCAGCTGGCCACGGCATCGTCATCCGTACCATCAACTGGCTTGGCGCCCATGCTGGTTCCATCGGCATGCGCAGCCTTCTTCCCGAGGCCTCTGCGCCAACGCTGGTTGAGGCCCTCCGCCTCGACCATGTGCAGCACCAGGTCCTCCCGCAAGCGCTTGCGTGCTCTTTGCAGGCGCACCTTGGCGGCGGCCTCCGAGATCCCGAGCTCGGCGGCTATCGACTTGTTGGTGAGGTCGTAGACGTCTCTCAACACCACGACCTCACGAAGTCGCCACGGCAACCGGAGGAGCGCGCCGGCCAGCAGCTGCCTTTCGTCACCAGCAGACGCCGACGCCTCAGGGTCATGCTCGGGTCGGCGGTCGAAGACGTTGGCCTCGTCCATCCGGTCTGGGTCGAGCTGGGCGTGCTGGCTACGCGAAGAACGGGCGAGATGGTTGCTCGCACAGTTGGCGGTCACGCGGTAGAGCCAGGTCGAAAAGCGGGCCTCACCACGAAATCGCGGGAGGCCGCGAAGCGCACGCAGATAGGACTCCTGGGCTACGTCAAGGGCGTCTTCCTCGTTGCCGGTGAGGCGGTAAGCGAGGGTGTAGGTGCCGGCCCAAGTCATACGGACAAGCTGTTCAAAGGCGGGACGGTCACCGCGGCGAGCCGAATCGACGAGTGACTTCAGGGCTGCTCCCGACGGCGACCGGTCCGCTCGTCCGCGCGAAAGCTCGGTGCTGAGCCCACTGACGCCTACGAGCGTGGGCACGGCGGCGGGAGATGGCCAAGAGCCCTACCTGGTCTCCTTGTGGAGCGTGTGCTGCCTGTCCCAGCGGCAGTACTTGCTCATCTCGATGCGGTCGCGATCGTTCTGCTTGTTCTTGGTGGTGATGTAGTTGCGCCGCTTGCAGACGTCGCAAGCAAGCGTCACCTTTACCCTTCGCTCGTTCTTAGCCATCTGGCGCTGCTCCTCTTGCTGCCTACGATCTCTGTGTTCCTTGTAGCGGCGGTCGGACTCGGACCGACGACAACTCGATTATGAGCCGAGTGCTCTGCCAACTGAGCTACGCCGCCCTGCGGTTGCACGGCTGCCTCGGCTGCGGCCGCGCATAGCTGGCAAGTGTAACGGACACAGACGAGTGCCCTACCCGGTTCCGCTTGCGCACCCCGCTTGTCGCGGCGAAGGCCGCGGCAGGTTGGGACCGGCCGCGGCCTTGCTCACTTGCAGGACGGGCAGGGCCGTCAAGCTGCTGTGCTCACCAGATCGTCAGGGTGCCACCAAGGTGAAGGTCCCCCCTGCGACGTGCATGCCGTTGCCGGTGCCCTTGGCGGCGATCCCGCTCAGGCCGATCGCGAAGCCCTCGTTGCTGTACAGGTAGAGCGCCTTGCCCCCCCAGGTGCGCTGATGGGTCCCATCGGCGCGCATGACAAGACCCGCCCTTGACGCCAGGCCAGCCGCCAGCCCGGGGCTGCCCTGCGCGTAGAGCGGGGAGAAGTCGACGGCGCAGGCGGCAGTGCAGGCCGTGCCGTTGGAGAAGCTGTACACCGGGACGGGGAGGACTCCGCCAGCGTCGACCATGTAGGCGGCGAGCTCCTTCTTGCCTCCGACCGTGATCGTCGCGAGCGTACCCTCCGAGCCGACGAAGACACCGCTCGGCGAGAGGAGCCACCAGACGCCGTGGTCCGGGGGGATGCTCGACTCGTCGTAGGCCTCGCCGCTCGGCAGCCCGGGCACCTAGTCGAAGAGGTAGAGCGGATGACCGTTGTAGGTGACCTGCTCACCGACGCCGGCGCGGCTCACCTCCCCGAGCATCGACTGCGAGACCCCGGCCCGGCCACGGGCGTGCCCGTGGTCGTGAAGGCCGGCCAGTCCGGCTTGTCTTTCGACGGGCCTGTGCAGAAATAAGGCATCCCGATTACGTTCTTTTTTGTGGCCGAGCAGCCGAAGCTCGTCGCCGTATCGCTCGTGATCGCGTAGAGGCGCCGTCCCGGCCGACTGTCCGGAGCCGGCGATGAGCATCGGCCCGTACGGCCCATCGAGCATGGCAACGACGCTACCCTTGGCCGCCGGCGCGGCTTGCGCCGCCGTTGCGGCTAGCCCGATCGCCGGGGCAACGAGCGCGGCGCTGGCGGCGGCGGTCACCGCCATCCTGCGCAACGAGCGACGGCGACGGCGCCTCTGATCCAGTGTCGTGGTCGAATGCAATGACGTTCCTCCTTGTGATTGACACCCCATGCGGAATTCTCCGAGCCTTGTCCAGCGACCGGTATCTGTCCCTCATGGTCGCTGCTCCGAGGTACCTTTGCCAGCAGGCAGGCACGTTTTTGCTCAGCAGGCAGGCACGTTTTCGCGCAGTGGTACAGGCACCACTCCCGACGAGCGCTTCAGGTGCGCGAAGAACCATCGGGCCAACGAAAAACGCCACACGCCATTTGAGTTGCGATGGGCCCGGCGTTCGAGCCACGGTCCCGGCGCCCCAAGACCTCGCCCTGGCCCGAGTTGTGGGTTCAGGACTTTCCTATGTCTTGAGAGATCACACTTGGAGCCCCCTGTCGGAATCGAACCGACGACACCGGCCTTACCATGGCCGTGCTCTGCCGACTGAGCTAAGGGGGCAGCCCGGCCGGGGACCGGTTTGCGGGCTTCATAGTAGCGGCCCAGCCGAGCCGAGTGCTCTCGTCAAATCGCTGGACCAGGCGTTCCGGAGGTTCCCGGCCCGTCACGCCGTTGCGCCTAGCCTTGGGGCAATGAGCGCTACCCCACGAGGGGCCCGGTCGAAGCCGGGAGTTGCGCCCGCGACGGTGGGGATGCGGCTAGAGCTGGTTGCCCCGGGTCACGCCGAAGGTTTGCGCGCCATCTACAACCGTGAAGTCGAGTCCGGCACGGCTACCTTCGACATCGTACCCCGGTCGACCGAGGACCAGCTCGAGTGGATCGCCGAGCACTCCGGGGCCCACCCGGCCGTAGTCGCGGTCACCGATGACGGTGAGGTGGTCGGGTTCGGGTCGCTCTCGCCGTACCGGCCGAGGGCCGCTTACAGCACATCCGTAGAGGACTCGGTTTACGTGGCCGAGGAGTTCCAGGGCCTGGGCATAGGGCGGGCGGTCCTCGAAGAACTGCTCCGCCTCGCCGAGGCACACGGCTTCCACGCCGTCCTCGCCCGGATCGCAGGGAACAACGAAGCCTCGGTGGCCCTACATGCGGCGTGCGGGTTCGAATTGATCGGCACCGAGCGCGAAGTCGGCCGCAAGTTCGGCCGCTGGCTCGACGTCGTCTGTATGGAACTGCTCATCTAGCGCGGCTGAGCTGCAGTGGCGCTGCTATCAGGAGGCAGCCAGTGCGGCGAGCTCGTCATGCACAGCGACAGCGGCGGCAAGTCTTTCCCGTCGAGGGTGTGCACCCGGCTAAACCGCAGGCTGGAAGACAGCCACAGCCCGTCGGCGCCAAAAAGGTCATCGACGCTGAGATCCTCGCGGGCCACCCGCCAGCCCGAAGCTTCGGCCGCCTCGAACAGGTGGGCCACGCTGATGCTTTCCAGTATCCCAACGGAGGCTGGCGGGCTGACGAGACGGCTCGTGCCAAAACAAGCAACGACAGCCGAAGTCGCAGCCTCCCAGACGGTGCCGTCCGTCCCCACATAAATAGCGTCGTCGGCACCCCTGGACTCGGCCCAACGGTATGCGGCCATATTGAGGCCATAAGACAGCGTTTTTGCCCCGAGCAGGAGCCACGGTGCTTCTTCGACGAGACCGCTCGGCAGGCCGCGCGAGATCGTGACGACCGAGACGCCCTCGGCTCGCTGGCGCAATAGGCGCGGGCTCAGCTCCTGGCCGAGCGCATAGGCGGTGGGCGGGCCTCCCGCTTCGGGGCCGCGGGTGCACACGAGGCGCATCTCCCACTCCTGGCCACCCAGCCACGCCGCGATGCCAGCGGCGACGGCGTCCCTCCATGCGACCGGGGACGGCAGGTCGAGCCCTATCGAGCTGGCGGAACGAGCAAGCCGGACGAGGTGGTCTTCAAGGTGGCGAGGTTGGGCGGAGTTGACAAGGAACCGTTCGAACACCCCGTCCCCCCGGAGCACGCCCAAGTCGTCGGCCCGTAGAAATGGTGAGCGGGATGGCACCAGGGCCGGGCCTTGCGGCCCAAGTTGGACCAGTACCGCAGCAGGCTGGTCCGTCGCCCCGGGTGAGCTGGTCGCCACTTGAGGCTCCTTTCTCGTCGCTCGATATGACGCTAGCGTCTGCGGGTGTGCAAGGCAGCATCGATCCAGGTCGTTATGGGCCGGTACTGGCCAAGGTCCGCGAGGAGCTGGACGAGGTCGAAGAGGCCATGAAACGCGTCGAGGACGGCAGCTACGGACGCTGCGAGGCGTGTGGCAACACGCTCAGCGACGAGGAGCTGGACGCTTTCCCATTAGCACGCCGTTGCTTGCCTTGTCGCTGAGGGCCCTGTAGCTATAGAGGTCAACCAGCGAGCACTCCGCGCTCAATTAGCGCCTCGGCGATCTGGACCGCGTTCAGCGCCGCACCCTTGCGCAGGTTGTCGCCCGAGACGAACATCGCCAGCCCTCTTCCGTCGGGCTCGGAGCGGTCCTCTCGGACCCTACCCACCAAGCAGTCATCGCTGCCGGCGGCTGCCAGTGGCGTCGGCATCTCCACCAGCCGCGTGCCCGGGGCCGAAGCCAGCAGCTCCCTGGCACTCTCGGGCGTTATCGGTCGTTCGAAACGGGCGAGCACGGACAGCGAATGGCCCGTGAACACGGGCACCCTTACGCACGTAATGCCTACGGCAAGATCCGGGATGTGGAGGATCTTGCGGCTCTCATTGCGCAACTTGTGCTCTTCATCGGTCTCGTCGTCGACCATGTTGCCGGCCACGGGCAGGACATTGAAAGCCACCGGCCCCGGGAACACCCGGCTCGGCGGGTAGGACAAAGCAGACCCGTCGAAGGTGAGGGCGGCGGCTTTTTCTCCCACCGCGTGGACTTGCTCGGCGAGTTCGTCCACGCCCTTGCGCCCTGCTCCTGAAGTCGCCTGGTAAGTCGAAATAACGAGCCTGCGCAGGTTCGCCTCGTCGTGGAGCGGCTTCAGCACCGGCATGCACACCATGGTGGTGCAGTTGGGGTTGGCCACGATCCCTTTGCGGATGTCGCCAAGGTCGTCGCCGTTCACCTCGGGCACGACCAGTGGTACGTCGGGATCCATCCGCCAGGCCTTTGAATTGTCAACCACTATGGCGCCGGTGCCGGCTACGACCGGCGCCCACTCGTGCGACGCCGCCGCCCCCATGCTGAACAGCGCGATGTCCAGGCCCGAGTGGTCGGCCGCCGCCACATCTTCGACCGTTACCCCATCGAGGACCTGGCCGGCCGAGCGCTCCGACGCAAAGAACCTCAAACGGCCGACGGGTAGCTCCCGTTCTTTCAGGACCCGGCGCATCATCTCGCCGACCTGCCCGGTCGCGCCGTAAACCCCGACCGCCAGCGCCATCAGTAAGTCGCCTCCCCGTCGAGGCCGAACGCTTTGTGCAGGGCCAGTACGGCACGATCGGACTGCGAGGCGCGAACCACGCAGGTGAGCCGGATCGCGGAGGTCGAGATCATTTCGATATTGATCCCCTCCGTGGCGAGGACCTCGAACATCGTCGCAGAAATGCCGGGGTGGGTCCTCATCCCCGCCCCCACTATCGAAACGGTCGAAATATCGGGGTCCGCGTACGTAGCGCTGGCACCGATCTCTGCCTGCAGGTCGTCGATCACTTCTTTTGCCGAGGCGAGGTCCGCGTGAGGGACCGTGAAGGATATGTCGGTCGTGCCGTGCAAGGACACGTTTTGTTCGATCATGTCGACGTTTATGAGCTTGTCGGCGAGCCCCCTGAACAACCTCGCGGCCACCCCCGGCCGGTCGGGGACGCCGGCGACGGTCAACTTGGCCTCGGACTGGTTAGCGACAACAGCAGAGATGATCGCCTGCTCCATAGCACTGCCTTCCTCTTCGATCGACGTGCCTGGCTCCCAGGTGAAGCTGGACCGCACGTGCAGGCGCACCCCGTGGGTACGCGCAAACTCAACCGAACGCATCGCTGGTTTGGGGCAACCGGCAGCGTTCATCTCCAGCATTTCGTCGTAGCTCACCTTCGACAGGCGTCTCGCCGCCGGAACGACCCTCGGGTCCGCACTGAACACCCCCGGGACGTCGGTGTACAGCTCGCACGTCTCGGCACCCAAAGCCTTGGCCAGCGCGACGGCGGTCGTGTCCGAGCCGCCTCGGCCCAGGAACGTGACCTCCCCGTCCAAAGAAACACCTTGCGAGCCGCCGACCACGGGCACCCGGCCCGCGTCGAGCGCCGCTCGGAGGCGGGTGGGGCGGACATCGACGATCTTCGCCTTGGTGTGATCACCGTTGGTGACCACTCCGGCCTGGCTACCCGTAAAGCTGTCCGCCGGTACGCCGAGGTCGTGGAGGGCCATGCACAAAAGGGCCATGGCCTTTCGCTCACCAGCCGTGATGAGCATGTCCATCTCACGGCCGGGATGCGTCCGGGACACCTTGTTGGCAAGGTCCAGCAGGTCGTCGGTCTCATGGCCCATGGCCGACACCACGATCACCGGTTCGTCCCCGCGGCGGCACACGCGCGCGATGTAGTCGGCGACGTTCCGCATCCTCTCGGCGTCCGCAACGGAGGAGCCCCCGAACTTCTGCACCAGCAGGGCCACGGCTCCGCAGGATACCAGGTGGGCCTACGGGAGCTGGCCGCTGTGAGCTCCCTAACCGGTGCGTCGCCCGAGGTAGACCGCTAGCCAAGCCGCTTGTAGTTCGGCTACGCTGCGCCGCCGTGCCGTCTGAAAAACGTATTCGCCAGCAGGCCAACCAGCGCCGTATGCAGGCACTGCGAGCAGAGCAGGTCAGGAAGCAGCGCAGGCAACGGTTTTGGCTGGTCGGGGGTGCCGCCACTGTGGTCGTCGCCCTGATCGCCGTGCTCATTGCCGTGCTACCCGGGGGGGGCGGGAAGGCCGCGACGTCGACGACTCTCACCCCGACGACCGTCGGGACGACGACCTCGACCGGGCCGACGACGACCGTGCCTCCTCCCGTGTCGGTGCCGTTAGCCGACGCACCCTCCAATCCCGGGTGCCCCAAGCCGAACGGCTCGTCGCCGCATTACACGCACTTTGCTGCCGCGCCGCCGATGTGCATAAACACCGCCAAGCAGTACACCGCGACGATGCTCACCGACATCGGGCCGATCACGATCAAGCTCCTGGCGGCGCAAGACCCGACCACCGTGAACAACTTCGTGTTCTTGGCGGGCTATCACTTCTATGACGGCACCGCCTTCCACCGCGTGGTGACTGGCTTCGTGGACCAAGGCGGGGACCCGACCGGGACCGGGACAGGCGGGCCTGGCTACACCTTCAACGGAGGTGCCCCCAAGAGCGCTTCGGTCTACACCGCTGGCGCCCTGGCCATGGGCAACACCGGGAGCTCGAGCAGCGACGGGAGCCAGTTCTTCATCGTGGTCGGCAAGGGCGGCGCAGAGCTCCAGCCCCTGTACAGCTATTTCGGGCAGGTAACGAGCGGCATGAGCGTCGTCAACAAGATCAACGCCGACGGGAGCGCATCGATGACGGGCACGCCGAAGGTTGTCCACAAGATCCTCAAGGTCACGATCAGCGTGTCCTGACGCCGGCCGGTCTGCGGCACGAGCTGCTCGGGCTGCCCCACGAGCTGCGCGGCTACAGTGCGGGCTGCTCGAGGGACTCCAGGCCCACCTCGTTGCCGTCCAACCAGATGGTCACGTTTCCCTGGCCGCGCTTGTGCCAGTGCCCGTTAGGACCTCGTAACAACGCGGTGCGCTCGTCGATCGCCGCGATCCGCAAACCGCCCGAAGCCAGCCTGACGGTGCGGTGCATCTTTTCCTCCGACCAATCACCGGCGTGGGGCAGCACCGCCAGCTGCGGCAGGAGCCCCAGCCCGAGCGTCAGCGCCCCGCCTCTCGGGTCCACCATCGCATCACCGAGCACCATCGCCCCCGCCGATGACCCTGCCAGCACAGCGCCAGCCGCCCACGCCTCGACGAGGGCATCCCAAACGGGCGAGGACTTGAGCACTGAGCGCAGGTGCAGCACCGAGCCACCCGCCAGGTACAAGAAACGGGCAGCTCTTACCACCCCGGCGTTTTCCCGCTCCTCTGCGTCGCCCCGCCGGAGCACCATGCAAGCCTTGACCGAGGCGCCCAAGCCGGCAAAGTACGAAGCGGCTGTTTCGATCGCCTTGTCCGGGTGCCAGTACGCCGCGGCAGTAGGCAGGACAACGACATCGCTGGTCCCGGAGGCTTCCAGGAGCTGCCGATCGATCTCCTCGCACCCCGGCGTCCACTCGGCGCCACCGACGAGAGCAAGCTCGCCACACGCGCCCGGCTGGCGTTGAACGGCAGGTAGAGCACCAGAAGGAGGCGGGATTGCGGGGTCGTACGCCATCGGCGTGGGCCAGTATTGCACGGAGCGCCCGAGGAGGCCCAACACTGCGGCCCACGTGCAGTGAGCTGAGTGCCGGGCGGACGGTCATGAACCAGACGTGTCATGACAAACCGGCCCTTTTGCCCCATTTCGGACTAGACAGTCCTCACTAGGTAGATTGTCTGCTCCAAATGACGCAGTCAGGCCATAGCGCCGATATAGCCCTACTCGTACGTTTGAGGGAGGATTCGGGCACTCAGGAGGTAGCGGAAAATGGCCGAGCAACAGCAAGCTGACTCGCTTCTTACCCCGGCGGAGGTTGCAGCGCTCTTCCGGGTCAACCCAAAGACCGTCACTCGTTGGGCCCGAGCAGGCAAGATCACGGCAATCCGCACACTCGGCGGCCACCGTCGCTTCCGCGCCACGGAGATCCGTCGCTGCCTGGACCAACTGGACTTCGACATCTGAGGATCTGCTTGCCGACGGGGCGCCGGGCTTACTGGTCCGGCTTAATACTGGTGGTCGGAGCCGGCGTCGATCCGGCGACCTCGCACTTTTCAGGCGCGCGCTCTACCAGCTGAGCTATCCGACCGCGGACCTGACGGGATTTGAACCCGCGGCCTCCGGCTTGACAGGCCGGCGTGCACTCCAGACTGCACC
>CAWAYZ010000012.1:0-283602 GCA_963786345.1 uncultured Acidimicrobiaceae bacterium
GACGTGGTCGTGGTGTCGGTGATCACGTAGTCAAGATGTTGTTCGGGAAGACGGTGTCGGTGCCCGGGTCGGTCGTCGTGGCAAGTAGTGACGGTTGCCCCAGCTCAACACACCCGCGCTGCCGACGACGATGTTGCTGAGTGTGTACGTGGACAACGAACCAACCGTTGCAGGGCTCGCCGTGACACTGATCCCGGCGCTTTCGCTGACGGTGATCGCGTACGGAGCGGCCGTGGCAGCCAGTGCGTCCTTACTTGTTGCGACCGTGAAGTCGCTCACGGTCTGGGCGGCCGGGTTGGTGACCCCGGCTAGGAGCACTGTTACCGCGTCGCCTGCGTTGATCGTCTGACCGTCCAGGGCAAGAACGAGGCCGTAAGTCGCCCTTCCGCACGCCTGCGTTCAGCCAAGCGTGATGCCGCCCGTCGGCGGGACGTACTGCCAGCCACCGGTGGTGTCGGTGACAAGAGCACCGCTGACATTGGTAAACGAGGTGCCATCGTTGGCCTCGTCGATGCATATGTGCGGCGGGTGCCGAGGCTTCCCGTAGTGCCGGCCGTAAAGCTCACCGTGTAGTTGGAGCTCGCACCGGCGAGTGCCGGGGACGGGGTTACCGACACGGCGGTCACGGAGGAACCGAACGTGATGGCATTGGTCGTCTCCGTGTTGCTCGCTGCATTCAGCACGTTGGCATGGCTGTCGGCCGGACGTGCCGTCCTCCTTGGTGATCGTAAAGGCCTGAGACGTGCCTGCGGTACTACCGTTGGTGCCCTCGGCAGTGACGTCCACGGTGGATCCCGAAGCGATGTCAGTGGTCAGCTCCAGATCGACGCTCGTGGTCCGAGGTGTAGTTGAAACCTGTTAAGGCGTCAGTCGTCGCCGAACCACCAGAAGGCGTGACCGTGACAGTGTAACCGGCTTCGCCGTTATAGAACGCGAACCCGGCCACGTGGCGGTTGGGCGGATGCGGCCAGCTGTAACCAGGCAGTTCGTAGCGGTCGGAGTCAAGCTAGCCCAGTTACCTCCGGTTGCCCCGGTGGCGCCAATACCGGTGATCGTGTAGATCGCGTTGTAGCCCGTAGTCAGCGACGAGGCGGACAAAGTGGGCGGGGTTGAGTTGACCGTAAGGTCCGCAGCCGAGCTAGCGGTCCCGTTGTTGGTCGTCGCGACCGTGAAGGTCGTCGTGCCGGTGACGGTCGGGATTGAAGGTGAAGTCGACCTGGACCGTGTTACCAACGGCGATGGTGCAGCTGGTGGAGGTCAGGGTGATCGTGAATGTGTCAGTCGGCAGGGTAGACGAGTGCCGCTGCGCTGGCGTTTTCCAGGCAGGGGAGCCCGGATGGTATCGATCACCTGGACGCTGTCAGCGGCACTCAGAGTGTCGTCGGACGTCACCGTAATGGTGTTGGCGCTGGTCAAAGCAGCCGTAGCCTCGAAGAAGAGCTCTTCGCTCTCCGCTGCATCGGCAGTGGTGCTGGTCGGCGAGATCGTAACGTTGCTAACAGAACCTGTCAGCGAGCCGATCGTATAGGTGTTGGTGGTTGCGGTGGCCGAAGCCGGTAGCGCGGTGGCGGCCAAACCGGCACCGAGGACACCCATTGTCAGCGCAAGGGTGCCAGCTACAAACTTGGAACGTCTCCACCCGCTCGGCCTCTTAGCCGAAGGATTTGGTTCTTGCATATTGCTTGTTTCCCTCCTAGGTAGGGTGAAATTGCCCGCTCTTCGAGCGGTATTGCTGGCGCCGTGCACTCTCGGGCCCATCAAGTACCGGCCGACCTGGACAATACCCCAGGTCGGAGGGTACATGGTGGACCATGTGCCGTGCTACTACCGGCTTGCTCGAGACAAGCCTGTAGTGAGACGTGGGAAAACATACCCCGTCACAAACTTGCTGAACAAACTATCGCTCAACTTCTAGGCGCCTTCCGTGCCGGTGCGGCGAATGCCCTGGTCAGGAGCTGGTTGTCGTGGTCGAGGTGGCAACGCTCGTCGTGGTCGTCCCTGGAAGAACTGTCGTCGTAGTTGTCGGCACGGTCGTTGTCGTAGTTGACAGGGTTGTGGTGGTGGTGCTCGAGGTCGTGGTGCTCGACGGGGCAGCGCCGGAGGTCGTGGTGGTGGTCTTTGGCCTGGGTCGTCGTGACGGAGCACGTGGTCGTCGAGGCGTGGTCGTGAGGCGCCCCCGCCGTGGTGGTCGTGGTGGGCTCGGCCAGGGGGACCGGAGGCCCGATCCCTCTGGAGCGCGCCGGGGGCTTCGTCGTCGGGACCGGCACCGTCGGGACCGGCACTTCTGGGCCTGGCGCGGTGGTCGTGGGTGCCGCCGTGGTGGGTGCCGCCGTGGTGGGTGCCGCCGTGGTGGGTGCCGCCGTGGTGGTCGGAGTATACCTGGGTGCCGCCGTCGTAGTCGGGCGGCGCATACTTGGGTGCCGTCGTGGTGGGCGGCGTATGCCTGACGTGCCGTCGTGGTGGGCGCCGTGATGGCGGTTCTGCGGGGTGTGGTGGTGGAGCTGGTCGAACCTGTGGCGGGGCCTGGCACGTCGGCCTGCGCCGTGCGTGTCATCGAACCCAAATCTTGGCTGAGCTTGGCGTTCTGCGCCTCCAGCTTCGTGTCGCGCTCCATCTGGACGGCCAGCTCCTGCCTGAGCGCGGCGATCGCCGCAGTCTCGCCGGCCGTGGACGCGTCCGCCGCCAGCGGCGCCGGCGCCTTTCCGAGCATGGCCTTCGAGGCACGTTCGATGTACTGACTTGCTTTTGCCGAGTCGTGCTTAGCCAGGTAGCCGCTCGCGTAGTCAAGGTCGACCTGGACCTGGGCCTGGTTGCTGGTCGGGCCCTGCTGCTGTACCGCACTCGAAAGGGCCGCCCCGCCCACTACCCCAATAACCAAGGTGACAGCGGCGGCCGCCAGCAACCTGGTCCGGTCGCGCCGTTTGGCCCCCCGGACCGCCAAGGCTGCTGCGCGCACCTCCGTGCGTCCCCCGCTGGGCAGCTCAGGCATAGGCATCGCTGCCCGCAAGCCGGCTGCGAGGTCGGCGAGGTCGTCGGTCGGGGCGCGAGGGCCAGCGCGGCGCTGGGCCTGCGGCTCTCGGTCGAGCGCAGCGTCGAGGGCCTCTGCCCGGGCACGTTCGTCCCGATCAGGGAACTCTGCGGTCATGGCGTCATCTGCCCTCGGAGCGAGCTCGAGCGCCCGTAGCTGCTGCATCCGCACGGCGCCTGCCTTTTTGCCGAGGACCTTGCCGACATCGGCCGCCGAAAGGCCAGAGCAGACCCGCAACCACAGGACCTCCTGGTCGGCCTGCGGCAGGCGGGCGAAGCCGCGCCTGATCTCTGCGACGTCCTCGGCCAGGATCGCCAGGTCGTCGCCGGAGGGCTGGGGACGGTCGTCGGTCTCCGGGATCTCGGGGATCACCACCAGGCGCGCCCGGAAGCGGTGCTGGTCAGTCGAGACGTTGCGGGCAATGCTGAACAGCCAAGCCCGGAAGGCATAGGCGTCGCCCCTGAACGAAGAGGCCTTGTCGATGGCGCGGGCAAACGTCTCCGAGAGGGCCTCGGCTGCGTCGTCTCGGTTCTCCAGCCTCATCATCAAGTACCCCATCAACGCTCTTCCGTACACCAAGTAGGCGGACTCCCAAGCCGACGGGTCACCCCGTTTGGCGGCCTCAACACGGGCATCGTCGAGTGGCGGCGCCGCGCCTGCCTGGGCTGTCGTTTGACGCTCTTGTCGGCTCGGTTGGCCCTCTTGTCTGCTCGGACTAGTTGAGAGACGGAGAACGCCGGGCGGTGTCACCGCGAGGCTCGGCGGTACCGGCCGGCAGAGCGTCGCCGGGGCGCTGTCTCCCATTGCCGGGGGCCTCTATGACTGGCGAAGCCTCCGTGATGGGGTCTTGGGGAAGTAGGGAGGGACCGTCGTCGCGCTGAAGGCCCCTCCGAGATGACCGGGCCACTCCTGTCCAGGGTAGCCGGGCTCCACAAGACGGCCGTCTGACGGCGAGGGATGGCCCATTTTGGGAAGCTCACCTCCATTTCGTGCGCGCAGGGTCGCCGAGGCCGTAACCCTAAAGTAGCATGCAGTCGCGCTAGCCCAACAGTTCCTCGTAGAGCGCCCGGTGCTCAGCAAGCAGGCGCTCGTAGCCGAAACGCTCCGCCACCCGGAGGCGGCCTGCTTCGGCCAGGCGGCCCGATAGCCTCGGGTTGGGCGATCACCTGCTGCAGCAGGCGAGCGAGCCCGGCGGCGTCACCCGCACCGCACAACCATCCAGTCTCGCCGTCCTGCACCACGTGACGGACGCCTCCGACGTCGGTGGCGACAACAGGCCGACTGGCAGCGAGGGCTTCGATCAAGGCTACTGGCGTCCCCTCATTGCGGCTGGAAAGCGCCACGACGTCGAGGTCTGCGAGGGCGGAGGGGACATCGGTCCACCAGCCCGTGAAGTGCGTGCGGTCCGATATCCCGAGCTCGTGCGCTAGCGCTTCGAGCGTGGCCCGAAGCTCGCCGTCACCGAGCACGGCAAGGTGCAGGCCAGGCACGCTTGCCACGGCCGAGAACAGCGTCGCGTGGTCTTTCACCGGTACCAGCCTTCCCAGGACGCCCGCGAGCGGGACGTTCTCCGCAATACCGAGCACGGCGCGCAGCCGCCCTACCGGCCCACCTGGCGTACCGACCGCGAGGAGAGGCGCCAGGTCGAAGCCGAGAGGTACGACTCTGTACTGCGCCGGCTTGCCGATCCCGAGGTCGAGCAGCTCGTCTCGCACCTCGGGGCTCACCGCTACGAGGACGTCGGTGTGCTTGGCAAGGATGCGTTCGAACTGTACGAAGGCGCGCTGCTGAGGACCCGGAAAGTAACCCTGTAGGACATGGCCATGGAACGTGTGGACCAGCCGGGGACGCCGACGGCGGCGCGGCGACGATAGGGCAGCCAGCCGCCCTATCGTGCCGGCCTTGGCCATATGCGTGTGGACCAGCCTTGCTCCGCTCTCGTGCAGCAGCCTGCGGACCACTAGAAGGCACCGCAGGTCAGTAGCGGGCCGGACTGGGCGCACCAGGGGGACGTGCCGCACCGGGACATCTGGGTCGGTGAGCTCTCCTTCAGCTTGTGCGGGGCGGCCAGCGGCGAGGACGGTGGGGAACTCGGCCGAGAGGCCCTTCGTGAGCAGGATCGCCTGTCGAGCGGGACCGCCGATGTTCATGCGTGTGATGAGACGCAGGACAGTCGTACGCGTTCCAGGGGCGGGGTCGGGCTGAACGCTTGGCACTTTAGCTCGCCTTGGAGCTGCCGGCAGCCTCCCCTCGACCGGCTCCCCGCGCGACTGCTCGGCACCGGCTCGCGGGAGTGCTCTAACCTGCCTTGAGTGGCAAAACCAAGTGGGCAAAAACGGCGTCCCCAGGCGCGGGGGACGGCGGCGCGCCCGAGGGCTGCCGGCGCTCCGAGGCGGGCAGCCAAACAGGAACTGCTGAGGCGGCAACAGCTCCCCGTCAGCGGTCCCGAACGCCTCGTACGGGCGGGCGGGCGCTTTGTCCACCAAGGCCGGCCTCCCCGGCTGGGGGCTCCCCGCCGGCGCGGCCGTGTTCCTCCTCGTGGTGGTGCTTTGGGCCACGGGCGCCGTCGCAGGAAGTTTTGCGTTCATGCTCGGCGCCATCCTCGGTGCCGCAATGGCCACTGGCTGGCTCATAGCCGCCGTAGCCAAGGGGTAAGGACGGGCTCCGCGCGGCCCGAGCCGGAGTGTTGGTTGCGCTCGCCACCTTCGTGCCTGTCATCTTCGACCCGCACACAGGAGACGTTTACAATCTCCCCAAGTACACCCTCGTGGTCGTAGCCTCCCTGGCACTGGCCGGGTTATGGGTGGTTGCAGCCGTCCATCGCCGCCCGCTCCCCCTCTGGCGCAACGGCCTCCAGTGGCTGATAGGCGGCATTGTCGTCTGGACTGCGGTGTCGGCCTTCGCCGGGGTGGACACCCACGTAGGACTGCTCGGCAACTACGGTTCCTACGACGGCCTCTTCCTGGCAGCAGCCCTCGGGGTAGTGACGATGGTCACCGCCGAAGCCTTTGAGGTCGACGACGTCCGCAAAGTCCTGGCTGCGCTCGCCTTCGCCGGTGGCGGCGTCGTGATGTACTACGGGCTGATCCAGCTCCACGACGTGGAGTTCCGCGGCTCGAAACCGTGGGACTTCATCCACTACCAAACGTCTTCGTTCTCGGGGAACATCTTTTCGACGTTCGGCAACCCCAACCACCTCGGCGGCTACCTGGCCATGATCTTCCCCGTCGTGGTCGTGCTGGGGCTGGGAGCGAAACGTTGGTACTGGCGCGTCGCCGGTGGCGTCGTGGGCGTCGTCTTGATCGTCGAGGTGGTCCGCACGGTCGCTCGCGGTGCCTGGGTCGCCGTCGTCGTCGCCGCGCTGGTCCTGGCTGCCTTCGTTGCGCCTGAACTTCGGCGAAGGGCACCGGTCATCGTCGGTGGGGCGGTCGGGGCGCTCCTAGTCGTAGTCGCCGGCCTGGCGGCTTTCGGCCACCGTTTTCTTGCCCAGCCGTTGTCTTCGCTTTTCCAGAGCGGCGGCGGCACCTCCATCTGGCAGCGAGTTCAAATCTGGCGTACCGCTTTTCACATCGCACTGAAGAACCCAATTGCGGGGATCGGTCCCGATAACTTTGCCCTCCTCTACCCGAAATACCAAAGCGCTGCATGGGTAAAGGCGTTGGGAGCCACCTATCTGGTGAACGGTGCGCACGACATTTTCATGAACGTGCTTGCCGATCAGGGTTTCGTCGGTCTGGCCCTTTTCTTGGCAATCCTGGCTGCGATCGCCCTACGTTGTGTTGGCGCTTGGCGACGTTGTCGCGCGACCGAACGGGGCGAGAATACCGATGCCGCTGCGATAGAGCGCGCCCGGTCGCTTCGGGTGACGCTCGGCGTCGTGAGCGCCTCCATCACGGCCTACCTCGTACAGGCCTTGTTCAACGTCCAGCAGGTCGGGCTATCCTTCACGTTTTGGTTGCTCGTCGGTTTGCTGGCCGTGCTGAGCCGGGCCGCAGGTGTACCTGGCACACTGCGGCCAGCTACTCTCCTCTCCTCGGAGACAAACAACCTCATGGCTGCGCACGGAGGGTGAGCCCAGGCGTCCCGAGGCGTCCCCCTTGGTTGTACCGTGGCAGACAGGGCTCGCAGCGTTATTAGTCATCGCAGTCGTCGTTGTGACGTCCTTGGGCGCTGACGGGCCTTACAGAGCGGACCACGACTACTGGGCCGCGCACACCAGCCTGACGGAGGCCCCCGCAACGGGGACCTCGAGCCAGCCTCATACCGAGGTCGGCCCCAAATTTTTCGCCGATATGCAGCACGCTGCCGCGCTAAACCCCTGGGAGCCGACCTACCCTGCGCTCGAAGGGACGGTGTACGAAGAGATTGCAACCAGTGCGTCCAGCGCGTCCGCCGAGAAGACTGCCGTCGGCGACCTGGTCCTGGCCAGGCATCTGTTCGCCGAAGCGGTCGCCAGGGAACCGCTCGATTCCCAGGACCTCTTGGACGAGGCGGACGTCGACGGGTACCTGTCCGAGGTACAACCGACCGAGGCGCATTCAGATCTCGCCGCGGCTGTCGCATTGGCCCGGCAGGCGATCAGCGAAGACCCGCGGAATACTAATTACCTGGCCTTCTTGAAACAGGTACTCGCTGGGGAGCACCCAAAGGTGGCTAAAGAATCGGTCCCCAAGAGATCCTGAGCGCAGAGGTCAAGCCTTCGCTGGCGTCCGGGGCGCTGGCTCCGGGAGTTGGATAGCCTCGGCGCCTGGGCCACCGTTGCCTCGGGCACCTTTGTCTCCCGGCGATGCTCCGTCTCCTCGTTAGGCAACGAACGGAGCTTGCGACCGGCCAGCGAACAATAAGGGCCGCGGTATAGCCTCGGGGGCCATGGCAAGAAAGGGCGGCCGACGGAAGCGAAGACCGTCGGGATCCGGGCCAGGCTCGTTAGGAGGCCCCGCGGGAGGGCGCCACGGGCGTGTGCTGAAGGTCCTGCAACCGCCGGTGCCAAGCGACGGCAGCGTGGAGGGCGGCTCTGGCGTGCACCAATGGGCTTGGGTGGGAGCCACTGCGACGGTCGTGACGTTGCTGGCCGGAAGCGCCACGGTTGTCGCCGCAGTACTGAACCTGTGGTTCCGCCAACGTGCGATCGGTTACGACGACCTCGTCACGTTCAACGGCACTTATTCCTTCCTACGGACCGGCTTGATGGCCATGCCGGTGAACCCGTCTGGCGGGTCACGTGTTGCGGTGTTCGCACTGCCGCCGACCCACTACTTCATCCTCGCCGCCTTGATGTGGATGACGCACCTGCCCGTCGAGGCCGCGGACATCCTGCCAGTGCTCGGCTGGGTCGCGCTCAGCACACTGGCTGTCGTGCTCGCGGGCCGGTCACTCCAGTGGAAGCTCGGTGCGCTTGCCGGCCTGTACGCTGGGGCTCGTCCTGTGGGCTCCCCAGCTGTACATTCGTCCCGACGCTGACATGGCCGGGGCGTGGATCGCCGGACTGCTCACCCTCGAGGCAGGTCGTAGCCGGGCCTGGGACTGGCGGCTGCTCGGCCTCGGGAGCTTCGCTCTCACGCTCGGGGAGCGCACTTCACTACGTGTCAACGCCCGCGTTCTGCGGGGTGGCTGTGTACCTCGGGTGGGCGTACCTTGAACTGGGGCAGGTCAAGGCGCACCTCCCCATCGGCGCCATAGTCTTCGGAGCGCTACTCGTGGGGGTGCCCTACCTGGCGCTGTTTGTCGTGCCTGACCTGCATTGGATCCGCAGCGACATCGAGAGTGTAAACGGAGGCTTCAACCCGGTCGCGGCAGTCCGCTGCCCACATCGCTTATTACAAAGCTGCCGGCGCCGTCCGTCAAGGTGGGACCTTCCTTTGGAGGCTCGCCCGCCCGGTGACGTGGACAGGCGTTCCTGTCGTGGTGCTGACGACACCATTCCTGCTGCGGCGGGCGGAGACCCGCGCCATGGCACTGGCAAGCCTCCCGTTCCTGCTCTTCCTCCTTTTCGCTGAGCGGGTATCCGTCGCGGAAGGCGAAATTCACATCAGCGGCGAGATCACTCTCTACTTCATGTGCCTCTTCACCGCCGCGCTGCTAGCTTTTCGGCGCCGGCCTGCGCCTTGTTACTCGTTGGGTGGCGCGTACAAACGTCAGAAAAGTTGCGAGTGCTTCGCTCACCGGTCTCGCGGGCGTAGCGCTCTTGGCCGCAGTCGTCCTGACCGGTCAGTCATACTTGAACGCGGAGGGGGCTCCAACGTGGCATCCCTTGCACGACGAAATGGGCCTCGCGCGTGCCGCGGCCTTCACAATGGTGGGTCCAGGAGCAATCGAGGGCGCCGAAGATCCTAGCTTGTGGTACGTGACGGGGGCTTCGGTCTGGTACGTCGCCCGTCCCCGACCCGCTCATCACAACGACGCCGACCCTGCTTGACGTCGCTCGCTACGTGCGGGGCTTCAGCGCCATGCCAGAGGGCATTCTCGGAACCATAGCTGGGTTGGAGCTCGCGCAGCACGAGCTGACGGTCCGCGGCTTTTACCTCGTTTCTGGGGGGATGGAGAACAATCTCGACTACCTCATGCTCGAGAGCCGTCCGACCGCGTTCAGCGGGTTCGTCCGAACGGGGACCTCGCTCTACGCGCTCAAGGAGGACCGCGGCGGCAACCTGCGCTTCGCCGTCGCGCTCTGCCCCAGCAGTGAAGGCGAGTCTCTGCTGACCACGGAGCTCCCGGGGGCGCAGGCGGCACTGGTGACCTTTCTGCCCACCTCGCCCGGCCAGATCGGATGGGGACCGACGACTGGAGGCAGCTCCCTAGTCAACTTCGTGGCCACCCCCCAGCTCGTGTCCACATGGTCACAAGGTCTACTACGAGGTTGCAGCTTCCTTACGCTCGTGCCCCTGTCGGAGAGCCGCGCCGACCCGGGAGCGCTGCTGTCACGCGGCGCACGGGCGGGTGACAGTCACACGATCACGTTCCCGACGCTTGTGCCGGCCGTCAACGCGCTCTACGCGCCAGCGGGCCAGGACGTCCGGGGTGTCAGTACCGTGGCGCTCCAGGCTGCAGATCTCGCCTCCGGTGCCAAGTTGACCCCCTCCGGCGCCGGAGAGGTGCTTACGACACCGGCAGCTCAATGGGCCGAGGCGGCCCAGGTCGACCTGCCTCTGCCACCGGCACCGGGTCGCGAGTGGGCCCGGGTGAGCGGCAACGTGCAGTCCGGACTTCCAGGACTTTGCATACGCAGCCTCCAAACGGGCACCTGTCTGGACCAACGGCAGACCGCGCCGAACGTTAGAGGCCCGTACTACTTGCCCATACCGCCCCACGATGGGCCGCTTGCCCTCTACATCGACAACGAGGGCCTTGGTGGGCCGGCTCGCCTCCTGGTACGGAGCATCACGCTCGTTGCCCCCGCTGCTGCACTCTTGTCGCCTCCGTCTCGGCGTCGGTAAGAAGCGACCGCAACGAGGGCTGGGCGCACGCAACCACGACGAACTGGTGGGCGAAGAGCGACGGGACGCGATGCGCCAGCGTGGAAGCGGCTCGGAACCCCATCCGCACCGACGCGCCCGCCCCGAGCACCATCGGTAGGGGCGCTGGGACACCAACCGATCTCTCGACGACAAAGCCTGCTTGTTCGATGAGCCGGATGAACGACCGCAATGTGAAGAGCCTGCGGTGCGTCATGTCGAGGATGCCACGTTGCCCGTAGTTGAACTGGCCGAGCGCCAGCATAGCCCGTAGCGGGAGGAACGCCACGTTGCCCGTCGAGGCGATGATCCTCGGGCCGGCGCCGTCCCCTGCCCAGATCGCCTCCCGCAAGCACGCCATGAACTGCTCCGGTGCCGAGAGGTGCTCGATGACGTCGAGTAGGAGGACCGTGTCGAACTCACCCAGATCGACCGGAAGGGGGCCGGCGTCGAGGTCCGCCCGCACGAAACGGTCAAAACGAGTGATGTCCTGCTCCCACTTGTCGACACCCACCACGAAGCAGCCCCGGTCGCGCAGCCGCTCGTCGAGCGCGCCCACACCGCAGCCGAGGTCGGCAACACGCTCGCCCGGCCTGACGTGCGCGAGCACTACCGTCGACGGGCTCTCGAAGTCCAGCTTCGACTCGTAGATCGCTGAGCCCTCGCGCCCGGCGACGTCGAACTTCGGTTCGTAGAACACCCCAAAGCGCTGCAAGAAGGCTCGCAACGTTGTCAGCACGACGTCCCGGGCGTACTTGAGCCCGTTCACGTAGCAGATCTCGTCCCCGTAGTACGTCGGGATCTCGACTTCCTCAACACATCTGTCACTGAGGAGGAACTGGACCAGGATCTCCGTGTCGAAGTGGAAGTCGTCAGTGTTGAGCTTGAACGGTAGGGCTGCGAGGGCCTGCACCGAATAGGCTCGGTACCCGGAATGGAACTCGCTCAAGTGGGTGCCGAGCAAGAGGTTCTGGAACCGCGTCAGGATGCGGTTGCCGATCCGCTTGTAGAGCGGCATCCCCCCACGTCGGGCTCCTCCCGGCGTCAGCATTCTCGAGCCGATCACTGCGTCAGCCTTGCCGGAAACCAGCGGGCGCAGGAGTTCGGGTAGGCGTTCCGGTGCGTACTGGCCATCGCCATGAAGGAGCACAACGAAGTCAAAGCCCTTCTGGATCGCGTACTCCATGCCGACTTTCTGGTTGCCTCCATACCCTCGATTAGTGGGGTTGCGCAAGACGGTGGTCGGCAGGGGCTGCTCACCGTACGACGTGTGCGAACTCCGGACGAACGTGCCATCGTGCGAGCAATCGTCGAGCACTAGTACCTCTAAGTCGAACTCGTCTGCCAGCTCCTTCGGCACGCGCCTAAGCACCGACTGGATAGTGGTCTCGGCGTTGTACGCCACCACCAGGATCAGGACGCGGGATCGCCCCTCCAAGTGACCTTCCCCCACTGGGTCGTCTGCCACGGTTGGTCTCCAGGGTTGTTCGGGCGGATACTGCCAACTGAGGTTAGCGCCTAACGTACCCGCTCCCGAGGAGTCGCGAAGCAAACCGAGTCGTTGGCCAGCGAACGCGCGGTGGAGCCCTTACCCGGGTGGTACTTCGGGATCGAAGAAGCCAACCCAACCGGTGAGCTCCTCCCGCTCAGCCTGGAGCTCTTGTCGAAAGCAAGGCGCCGGCAGCTCGCAACGCCAGTCCTAGTACCGTGCACCTACCGGTCGGGTGCACATTCGGCCGTATGGAGGTGAGATTGCGCCCGAACTCGTACGTATCCCCGCAGGACATGGCATTTCGGTCGCGGCTTCCCTTCTAGGCGCAGCGCCGGACGACTTCCGAGAGTTCGACCTCATCATCATGATCGACGTCGTAGAGCACGTCGACCAACCTGCCGGTCTGCTTTCGGATGTGGCGGCACGACTTCGTGCTGAGGGATATATCTACATGGAGACCCAACTGGGCACCCGAGGTGTACATGCTGGGACGAACACTGGGTCCTCTGTCGCGGAGCTATCCTAAGGCGACATTCTCGCACATGTTCCCTCCAGAACATGTCCAGTACTTCAACCTCTCGGTTTCAGAGAGCTCTTACACGCTGCAGGTTTGCAGATAAGGCGTCCGGCTATTGCGGCCTGCACTCAGAAGCTGCCGGCTCGTTCCTTCGGTTCTTGTTGGCCAACCCGGCCGTAACGGACAGGCTCCCGATCCGAGAAAAGCTAATGTGGCTATTAGTCGCTCCCGATCCTTGACCCTAGAGGATCGCCGCTGGGACTCGCCACCTTTCCGATAAGTACCCAGCTCGGCTCAACCCAGAACAGATCATCAAGCTTCTTCTGGAGCAGCGGCCGGCTGCTGTCGATTGCTCGTATCACCCCCTGCGTCGACCCACACGATCCCAGAACATCTTCTGAGTCGCAGAAATCGTGCCAGATAATGATCCCGCCTGGGTGCACTAATTGCAGCGCCTTGGCCGTATCGTTCACTACGACGTCCTCTTGATGCCCTCCGTCGATGAAGGCACTGTCAAAAAACCCCTCAGGGTAGTTACGTACATCCCACTCGCGGCTGTCACCGTAGATCTGGCACACACGATGGCCTAGCCCGGCTTGAAGGTAGAACCTTCCGACCGCACCGATTGCATCCGATGGTATGGACGTCTCGACCTGCCCTGAGTCGGCCGCCACACCCTCGGGAAACTCCTCCAGGAAACCAGCACTTGCATATTGGGTAGCGCTACTCGTCTCTTGGGGTGTAATACCAATTCGGCGGCGTACCAAGTCCTTCGTCCTGAGCCGCAGGCTTGGCCGTTGCGCGTGGGTGCTGCCCTGACCTGCGACGGTCGCCTTCCTTTGGTAGTACGCACAGTCGCCGCTCTCCGTACGTTCTCCGCGTAGTAAATTGACAGTCCAGACTGTCGCGTCACACTCCAGAAGACAGTAAAGCGTTCCCGTACCTTCCCAGGTGCCGAACTCCAGGTGTCGTCGCGGCTGAAACGCCCGGTATATGTAGCGAAGGATGGGCGCATCATCCACCTCCATCTTCCAGGAAGTGAGTGGCTTGCGCAAGGACGCCTCCGGGTAGCCGACCGTACCGCCGAGGCCGAGTCGTGTGGGAAGCTCCTCAACTGGAACTCCCGGGATCCAGGTGAGCCTACGCACCATCGCGATCACCCATCACACCGGTCAGGCCCGCAGGTCGGTAATACCGGCACCAATGTACACCAGGCCAATACCCAACAAGGGCCCCGCGTACTCGAAGCCAGTCCTTTCGATATTCAATCATATCAAAGCATTTCAGCCAGTGAGCTGTTCGTAGATCCACGACGGGTCGTCGCCCATTTACCAGTTCGCGCGTCAGGCCTTCGTTGCGTCAACATGGGCGCCCTGAATTTCGTCGTAGACCCAGCGATAAGTCGCCTCGAGCCCCGCCCGCAACGAAGTCGACGGCTCCCAACCGAGGACCTCCCGGACCAGGGTATTGTCCGAGTTCCTCCCGCGCACGCCCTGAGGAGCGCCGGGCTGGTACTCGCGCCGCAACTTCACACCAGCGATGTCCTCGACGATGTCCACGAGCTGGTCGACCGAGACGAGCTCAGAGCTGCCGATGTTGACCGGTTCGGCAAAGTCGCTAGCTACCAAGCGTAAAGTACCTTCGATGCAGTCCGAGATGTAGGTGAAGCTTCGGGTTTGTTTGCCATCACCCCACACGTCGATCGTGTCACGACCGAAAAGCTTGGCTTCGGCGACCTTGCGGCAAATAGCGGCCGGGGCCTTCTCGCGGCCGCCGTGGTAAGTGCCATCGGGACCGTAGATGTTGTGGTAGCGGGCAATACGGGTGTTGAGCCCGAAATCCTCCGAGAAATGCCTGCACATCCGCTCCGAGAAGAGCTTCTCCCAGCCATAGCCGTCTTCGGGCATGGCCGGATAGGCGTCAGGCTCACGAAGGGCGACCACCTCGGTGCTTCGTTGCTTGTCAGCCGCGTATACGCAGGCCGAGGAGGCGTAGAAATAACGGTCGACGCCCGCATCGCGGGCAGCCAGGAGAAGATGGGTGTTAACGAGCACGGACAACATGCAGAGCGCCTTATTTCCTTCGATGAACCCCATCCCACCCATGTCGGCGGCAAAGTTGAAAACGACGGCCATATTGTCCAGCGCCTTCACGCCCGCGTCACGTTCGGATAAGTCGAGCACCAACGACTCGGCTGCAGGCTCGCGCTGGAACCAACGATCGAGTGGTTTGACATCGACGGCGCGGACCCGCTCGTAGCCCTGACTTGCAAGGTGAGAAACCAGGTGACCCCCGATGAACCCACCCGCACCGGTTACGAGTACCGGGGTCGAGGTACCGACAATTTCGTGGAACTCCGGCATACCTTTAGCCCTCCTGCGATCGCCCAGCACTAGACAGTTGGACGAACTTCCCCAGCTGGTCGGCCTGGAGCACGCCCCAACAGTCGATCACGTGCACCATACGTTTGTCGTGTGCCAATTGTTCGGCGGACAGATGGGCGAACTGTGGCCAAGGGGTAGCCACGACGACCACGTCGGCGTCGGAGACAGCCTCCTCGAGCGAGGGTGCCAGGTCCACCTGGCCCTTGAAGCTGGTCCCGGCCAACTCCATACCTGCAGGGTCGTAAGCGACAACCTTATACCCCGCCCTGGCTAGGTGCTCAGCAAGCAGGAGGCCTGCTGCCTCCTCGACGACAGGTGTGCCCGGCTTGTAAGAGAGCCCCAGAACCGCAACAGTCCCTTCGCCCGGCGCCGTCATGGCTTCGACCTTCGCCACAAGGCGGTGGATCTGGTGGCGGTTGAGCCCCTGGGTCGCCTCTGCCAGATCCGCTCGCGCCCCCAAGCGGCGTGCGAGGGCCGAAAGGGCCACGTTGTCGCGAGGGAAACAGGGACCACCGTAGGCGGTGGCCGGTCGCAGATATGCCGGCCCGATCCGGTGGTCGTGGCCAATGGCCTCGGTCACCTTCGTAGCGTCGGCTCCGGGCAACTTCTCGCAAATCTCGGCGAGCATGTTGGCGTACGAGATCTTTGTGGTGATGAAAGTATTGACCGCCAGTTTGGCAACCTCGGCGTCGACGAGGCTCAGTGAGGCGATATGGGGAGTGCTTTTGCAGAACGAGAGCGCCACAGCCTCGATCACATTTGCACTCCAGCCATCGTCGCAGCCGATAAGAACCACGTCTGGGTTTTGCATATCGTGGACCACCGACCCCAAGGCGATGAACTCGGGGGTGTAACAAAGACCCAGCTGTTGGCCCACTTGTCGGCCCGACGCGGTCTCGAGGGCGACGCGGATCGGTCCCCCGGTGTGGCCTGGCATCACGGTGGAGGTGATGGCGACTACGTGAGGCTGCTCTTTCTGGCGGAGAGCGGCGCCAACGGCTTGGACGGCCGGCAAGATGAGGTCGAGGGAGAACTCCCCGTCCGGCCCGCTGGGCGTAGGCACGATCACGTAGGTAAGGGCAGATCCGGCGACGGCGGCGACCACGTCCGTTGTGCCCCGGACCAAATGACCAGCCTCGTCGAGGAGGTCCTGGAGGCCGGGCTCGGGTACAGGGGCCACCCTCGAGTTGAGGGCCTCAACGACCTTGGAGTTGGTGTCAACGCCGATCACGTTGTGGCCGCCGCCAGCTAGCACCGCCGCCAGCGGCGACCCTAGCTTCCCGAGCCCGATAACAGAGACGTCCATCGCCTACCTACCTCCTGTTCGAGTGCGGGCCCCGCTAATCTCTCGGAGCCGGCGCGCCCAGCACGACGCTGCCACCGAGCCCAGACGAAACCGACCGCAAGCGTAGCAGTCAGGGCTCACTCGGGCCAACGGTTGCGAACAGACGTTTGAGGTGGTGCCTAACCCCTGAGTTGGTCCTCCACGCGCATGCCACAGCCCGCGACACAAACGAGGCAGGCTGCACCGTCAGTCCGGAAGCGCCCTGCACAACGAGGTAGTTCGCATCTCGCACCGTGCGGACTGCGAACGCTCCTCCCATAAGGGAAAAGTTCCGCCTAGCGTCAGGCGTTGTGGCCACCCGATGAAGTCCGGTGACGCCGCCCGCTGGCACTCCCGTGTGCTTATAACCGTGAGGCTGGTGTAGGCAGGTGAAAGCGCCGGTGGCGTCCACCAACGCCGCCCGACGCCGCAAGACCTCGGCCATAAGCCAGTTGTCCCACGCCGTGCGGCCCAAGGCGAACGGTGGGATCTCCCCGAAGGTTGACGGCGAGAAGCCGAACACGTCACTGCCCGTACCGTCGTTGACGGTCCCCCTGCTCGTGGCCTTTTCCAGAAGCGCTTCTTGCCATGCCCCCTCGAAGGTTAATTGGCCGCCAAGCTCGACGTCGATCCGACGGCTCACGAGCAAAAAGCGCTCGAACCGATCTCCGAGCAGCTGTAATGCCTCGATGAGCTGGCCTACCACCACGATGTCTGCGTTGAGGTAGCACAGCGTCTCGGAGGGGTACCGATCTCTGACCGCGTTGAACACGGCGTCCAACCTGGGCGCACCGCCGGGGGAACGCGCACTCACCAATAAGTACTCGTAACCCTCCCCAGCGGCGACCTCGGCCAAGCCCGGCTCGTCGCCAACGAGCACGATGGACGGCGTCGGGCACAACCGGCTCCAGCTTTGGATGGCATTGCGCTGGGCCACGCCGACGGCGCCCTCAAACGCCCTGGGCACGCTGAACAGGACTGTCACTTGCCTAGGCCACTGGCCCGCCTGGTCCCGGGGTTGCTATCCAGGTGCGCTCGTCATTGCGCATGTCGGCCGGAACGGCCGTGAGGCACAAGTGCCATCCCAGGCCCCGTTCCAGGACCCTGAACAGCGGGGCCGGAGTGACCCTGACCCACCGCTTCTTCACATAACGGTACTGGACGTAATCCTCGATCCGGTACGGGAAGATGTGCTCCACCTTACGGTCGACAACCCTTAGCCCATGCTCTTCGAGCAGAGCCGTTCCCCCCCGGCGCGTATAGGTGTAGGTTACCGGGCAACCTGTCTGCGCTTCGGATTTGCGGGCCACCAGAGCGTCTCGGCGGAACACGTTGCCCTTTCCGTCGATGAACACCGTCGCCAAGACCTTAATTGACCGGCGGTTGTAAACCATCACTTTCACAGTCCCCACAGGGCCAACGTAGTGGCGGAGCTCGGCAATGGCTCGTTCGGGGCGAGGCGTGTGGTGTACCACTCCGAAAGAGTAAACCAAGTCGTAAGGCTCCACCGGTACTGCCTTGCGCAGTTCCTCTGCGTTTGCCTCATAAAACACAACCTGGTCGGCTAGGCCGAACACTTCCACTCTGCGGCGCGCTATAGCGAGGGATTCCTCGGAGAGGTCCACCGCCGTCACCTGCGCCCCGGCGCGTGCAAAATTCACCGTATCCGTCCCGATACCGCAGCCGATCTCCAGGACCCGCTTACCGGCCCAGCGCGGGAACTCAGCGAACCCTGGGATGTGCGGCTCGACGAGGTACTTACGTGCTTCCACCTGGTCGAAGTACTCACGGGTACCCACCGGCGCAGCCGAGTGGCGGATGTTGCAGGGTCTGGCGTTCCAGTAGGAGCGGACGTCTTCGATGCCGACTCCGCCAAAGCGCTGCTCGGTCATGCCACCTCGGGCTCAGGCGTCGGACGTCCGGCCGGACGTGCAGCGAGCGCGGACTGAGCCATGTGCCCGGCAGAAGCCCACGACGGGATGTTTGGCGACGTCTCCTGCAGGTCAATGTCGGCAAGACCCCAGGTCTCGGGGTTGATCAGGTCGAGTGGGCCTGGCCGGGCTCGTCGGTAAAACTCGACCGACCGCTGAGCGAACTCTTCCGAGCTCAAATAGGGCACATCAGCGGCGTCCAAGCGCGAGAAGAGGGCTGCCTCAAACCCGGGGACAAACCCAGACCCCTTGGTATGTTCGAGGTGCCACACCGGCGAGGTTGGGGGCAGGTTGACCATGGCGATACCGCTGGCGCAGGCATAGTGAAGAAAGACCGAGTCCAGGTGCCAGCTGAATATGGGCCACTCCGGGTACCCTCGGAGCTGCCCCCAATCAGCTCGGGAAAGGAGCGTAAAGTCCCCACAACCATTGGTGTGGAGGTGGGGGAGAGCATGCGTGTCGAGCCACGCTTGCCGCAGCTTTCGGCGCAGGCGACGAAAAGCGTAGACAGCGCCGACCGGAGAAGCTAGCAACGTCCACAAGGATTTCCTGGCGCGACGGGCTACCCGCACCGACGCGCCCGGAAGACGGGCGGCGGCCATCCGCAGATGGTGTAGCACCTGCTTGCACCGAGCAATCGAGATCCGACGCGGCCAGCGGACCAAGTGCCTCCGCGAGCGACGCGAGCGAGCGGCGACATGATGTGAGCCAAAAACCGAACGAAGAGCTGCGAGCAGGCGACGGCGCATGCTAGCCAGCCGGTGCAGACCTCGCCGAGCCGTCCGACGTAGTTTTGCATATAAGAGGCTTATCACCTGCAGTAGGGAGCGCCATAAGTACTCGTGGAAGCTCTGGACTATGGGCAGGAAAACATTTTCGGCGACCAGCCATGTCCCGCGGCGCTCGTTCTTGCGGACACTGTGCGCAGCGCACCACCGCTGGACCTGGTCGTAGTTGTCTCCCAGGGGTGGGTGAGGCTCCACATCGTGGCGGTCCGCACGGTATAAGTGCCGTGGCCTCAGGCCTCGGCTCAGAGTGCGGAACACGCCGTCGGAAAAGAGCACGTCAATATTGGTGGCACAAACAAAAGTCCCCTGTGAGCGGTAGATGCCGACGTTCTTGGCGATCATCTGGAACAGAGGCAGCCCGGCGGCGTGAGGCAAGCGGGCGTGAACCTCTCTCGGCACGGTGACGACTCGTACGCCCAGCGGGCTACCGTCCTCAGGCCAACGCAGCACCCGCTCAAGGGGCTCCCGGTCCGCCGGTGGGTTCCACTCGACCATTATCAGCTCGGCCGCGAGGCGGTGACGTCGGCATTGCTCGTCCAGGCCGTCGACAAAGTGCTGCATACGCCCGCAGAGGTCCCCCCCGTGGTTGTCGTTCCTCGACGTGGCGACGAACGATACGCGTGGTCGTGCCGCGTCGTGCCTGTCCTCAGGGTCTTGGCCTGGCCGAACCACGAACAGCATGATACTTGCGCAACACTCGGAGCATGACAATGGGCGCAGAGGTTGCCGGCGGCCGACCGAGGCTGTCGGTCGTGGTGCCAGTCCACGGCCGCGCTCAGCTCGCCCGCCGAGCTCTGCGCAGCGTGCTAACCCAAAGCGTGCGCGACCTGGAAGTGGTCGTGGTCGACGACGGCACGCCCGATGCCATCGACGAGGCATTGGGTGAGCCGGACATCGTCTCGGACGACCGTGTGCGGGTGATCAGTCATCCCAGCCGGCGCGGGGCAGCTGCATCACGCAACTCGGGCGTCAAGGCGGCGCGGGCGCGTTTGGTCGCCTTCTTGGATTCCGACGATGAATGGCTCGCAGGTATGGCATCAGCGCTGCTATCAGCCGTGGGAGCTGACGAGGGCGGGCCAGTCGGTGCTACGACGGCCTTCTCTCTAGTGCGTCCCAGCGGTCGCGAACACCCTCGTGCGGCAACGCCGCGCACGCCACTAGTACGTGAAGCGGTCCGCGGCTGCCGGCTGGCGCCAGGCAGCACGCTGGTGATCCGCCGACAAGCGTGGCTCGAGATCGGCGGAGAAGACGAATCTCTCGAACGGCTGGAGGACTGGGATTTGCTGTTGCGCCTTGCCGGTCAGGGATGGGAGCTCAACCATGTACCTCGTGTTCTCGCTCGCGTGTACCAGAGCTCCCCGGGCCCAGTTCCCATGCTGGTCAGCAACTGTGCAGGGACCATTGTCGAGCGGCACATGCGATGGGTGACGACGGCCTCACCGGGACTGGCCAAGCGCCTCAGCGGGGCAGCTGCCTGGGAGGAGATTGTCGCCCTTGCTAGGCACGGGGAAACTGGGCATGCTCTCGTATGCTTGGCGCGTGCCCTTGTGCGGACGCCGCTGGTTATTAGTGCGTACGTTCTTGAAAGTCTTTCTCATCAGAAACGCCCCCACCGGTCAGTAAAGAGGTCTAGGCGTGCCTTCGCCTGATCGCCGGGTTGGGCGTAGGATCCCGCGGGTGGCTCGCTACGCCGGGGCCGACGGGACCGCGCGTCCCGGTGCGCCAGTAGTTAGGGCTGTACGGGCGGCGCGGTCCGTCGCCGTTAGCCACCCGGTGGCCATGCCGTTCCTGGTGGCTTTTGTGATCCGCGCCCTGGCGGCGACAAGTATCACCCTCGTCCGGGGCTATCTGTTCCCAGACGAGCCCCAGTACGTCGCCCTCGGACGGCTCGCCGCCAGTGGCCGGCTTACGCCCAACTATCAAGTTTACGGCCAGACGGGCGAGTCGCTCTTCCATGAAGCGGCCGCTTTTATGTGGCCGTTGACGGTCTTGTTCAGGCTCTTCGGTGCCCATGTCCTGCTGGCCTCGCTGTGGGCCGCACTTTTCGGGGCCCTAACCGCAGCCTTGGTCGCTCTGCTCGTCGGCCAGTTGCTATCGAGCTCTTGGGCGGCCGCGGCCGGGATGGCCGTCGCCGTGTTCCCTTCGCAGGTTGTGTGGTCTTCGGTAGTGCTCCGCGAGTCGATGGTCTGGGCGGGCCTGGGAGGAGTGGCGGTCGGCATTGCCCTCCTGGCCCGGGCGAGGCGTTGGCCTGACCTCACCGGGGCGGGTTCCCTGATGCTCGTTTCACTGCTTGACCTCGCCTATCTGCGCGATTGGGTTTTCATTTCAGCAGCATGGGCGACGGCGGTTAGCGTCTGGGTGTTCCGACCGGCACGGCCCGCCGTCGTTCGAGCCGTCTGCCTAGCGCTCTGCCTAGTCGTCCCGGTTGTTCAGGGCCTCGGCCCGGCGGGAATATCCTATGTCCACAAGAACAGCAACGTGTCCTACAAGCGCAGCGTACTGTCGTTGGGGGCAAAGTCTGCGTTCGTCCACCCAAAGGTCGTACTGGCTCCACCGGTAACGACAACGAAGTCCCGGGGCGTCACGGGCACCACCCCCCGACCTCATCCCGGCGTGGGCACAGGCAAGGCGGCGACGGGGGGCCATGCCGGCAGCGCAAGTCGCCGCCGCCATACGGTTCCCAGTCAAACATCCAGCCCGACAACGCTCGTCCCGGTGCCAGGAAATATCGGGCTGCCCGACGAAGACCTCGTTCTTCAGCACAGTGGGCTTGCCAACGACCTTTCGGCCCTTCCCGGCGGCCTGGTTGCCTTCCTGCTACGCCCCTTCCCGGGGCAACACGGCGACGGCCTTAGTTACGACTTGGCGGCGCTCGAAGAGCTGCTCTACTACCCGCTGTACCTCCTCGCGGCGGTGGGCTTGGTGGTCTACCGGAACAGACGCGACGTGCTCGCTTTCCCCCTGCTCGTAACCGTTCTGATAAGCGGGATTGCCGCAGAGGCGGAGGGGAACCTGGGGAGCGCTTTCCGGCACCGGGACCAGCTCCTATGGGTCGTCGTCCTCTTTGCCACTTTGGGCGCTCGCTTCATCCTCAGCCGCTGGCGGGACCATGCCCAGCTCACCGGGGTAACATCGCCGACCGGCCACAACGAGGCTCCGAAGGTCCTCGAGGACGCTTAATGGAGGAGCGACTTACGCAGGACCTCGGGCCAACATCGTCACATCGTCGCCGCGGGGAAGACGGTCGTTCTCACGCTGTGCTTCGGCGATGACGTCGCCCAAGATGTCCGACAAATTACGCTCGGCTTGCCAACCCGTCAGCTTGCCAACCTTGGTCACGTCGGGCACACGCCGGGACATGTCCTCGAAGCCGACTTCGTAGGCGACCTCGTAGGGGAGGTGCACGATGGACGACGAGCTATCAGTCCGGGCAATGATCAGCTCGGCCAACTCCTGGATCGAGATCTCCTCCGAACTGCCGAGGTTGAACACATCCCCCTCAGCTGCGGGCTGATCAAGGAGCCTCATCAGGCCGTCCACTATGTCCGCCACGTGGCAGAAGCACCTTGTCTGAGTACCATCCCCGTACACGGTGAGAGCCTCTCCAGCCAGGGCCTGCCGCACCAGGCGCGGTACGACCATGCCGTAGGCCGGGCTCTGGCGGGGACCGACGGTATTGAAAAGGCGCACGACGATCGTCGGCAGGTCGCGCTCGTGGTAGTAGGCATAAGCCAGGATCTCGTCCACCGCCTTGGAGGTCGAGTACGCCCAACGGGCCACCGTCGGCGAGCCCAAGACGCGGTCGGACTGCTCGTTGAGCGGGCCCGAGTTGTTCTTGCCGTAGATCTCCGAACTGCTGGCCACCATCACCTTGCGCCGATAGCGGTGGGCGGCCTCCAAAACGGTAATAGCGCCTTTGATGTTGGTCGTGAGCGAGTAGAGCGGCTGCTCCACGATGAGTTTGACCCCGACGGCAGCGGCCAGGTGGATGACGATGTCGCAGCCTCGGACGGCCCGGTCGACCGCCAACTCGTCCAGCACGGAACCCTGGGTGAACGTGAAGCCAGGGTCATCACTGACGCCGGCCAGGTTGGACAAGCGCCCTGTCGACAATGAGTCCAGGACGGCGACCTCGTTGCCGGCGGCAAGCAAAGCTTCCACGAGATGCGAGCCAATGAACCCGGCCCCACCCGTGACCAGGTAAACCGCCACAGGGCAAGAGGCTAGCGCACCCGCCGGGCCTAGAGATCGACTCGCCAGCTGTATAGGCGCAAGAACTCGGCGGCCACAGCGCACGCGATGCCGCCCGCAGCAACAAGGCTAACCTCGAAACATGGGTGCGCAGCAGCGGTGACGGTCCTGGTAACCGGCGGGGCAGGCTTCATCGGCTCTCAGCTCGTGGACCGGCTCCTGTTGGCTGGTGAGACGGTCCGGGCCCTGGACGACTTCTCCACCGGGCGCCGCGAGAACCTCGACCCACGCGCCGAGCTTTGCCAGGGGGACATCGCTGACGAAGAACTGGTTCGCAAAGCGGTGACAGGCACCGATGTCGTCTTCCACCAAGCGGCGCTGACGTCGGTGGCACGGTCGGTTGAGCGCCCGTTCGCAACGGCAACGACTAACAGCGACGGGACCCTCATGCTGCTCATGGCGGCGAGGGACGCCGGTGTGCGGCGTGTTGTGTTTGCATCCTCGAGCAGCGTCTATGGCGGGACCGGCCCCCTCCCCAGTACCGAAGACGGCTCGGTGTGCCCCCGTTCGCCGTACGCAGTGTCCAAGCTGGCCGCCGAGCACTATTGCCGCGTTTTCACGGAGCTGTACGGACTGGGGACCGTCGCCCTTCGTTACTTCAACGTCTACGGGCCACGCCAGAGCCCGACCTCGGCCTATGCCGCCGTGGTACCGCTTTTCATTGATGCCTTGTCCAGCGGAAGGTCTCCTCTGCTGTATGGCGATGGGCGCCAGACCAGGGACTTCACATTTGTGGACGACGTCGTCGACGCCAACCTGGCCGCGGCCCGAGCGCCCGCCGAAGCGTGCGGTCGGGTCTTCAACGTCGCCTGCGGCCGGGCCCACTCGCTGCTGGAACTGCTCGAAGTCCTGGGGAGTCTGATGGCTGTCAACGCCGTACCGGTGCACCAGCAGCGGCGTGGAGGGGATGTCCTCCACAGCCTGGCGGACGTAAGTGCCGCTCGGGACGTCCTGGGCTTCGAGGCCAAAGTGGGCTTTGAAGAGGGCTTGCAGCGTACAGTGGCCCTTTTCGGTTCGTCGAGCGGGCGTCGCGTGGGACCCTCTTGATTGGCCGGCGCGAGGGCAGCCTCGCAATATGAACGCGCAGCCTTCGCTGGTGGCCGTGATAGGACAAGGGTACGTTGGCCTGCCACTGGCCATGCGAGCCGTTGAGGTCGGCTACCGGGTGGTCGGGTTCGATGTGGACTCCCGGCGGGTGCAGCGGCTCACGGCGGCTGACTCCTACGTAGAAGACATCTCGTCCGACGAACTGACTAAGGCCATCGGCACGGGGCGCTACTTGGCGAGCAACGACCCGGGCCACCTCCATGGCTTCGATATTGCCCTGGTGACCGTACCCACTCCGCTGCACCGGGGGATCCCTGACCTCAGGCACATCGAGGAGGCCGGACGGGTATTGGCGCAACACCTCAGGCCCGGCGCCGTCGTGGTACTGGAATCGACCACCTATCCCGGCACGACCGAGGAGCTGCTAGCCGGACTGCTCCATGATGGCTCGGGTTTGGTCGCCGGGGAGGATTTCCACCTCGGTTACAGCCCCGAGCGGATCGATCCTGGCAACCGAGCCTACGGGTTGGGCAACACCCCGAAGATCGTCTCCGGGGTGAACGCCCGCTCCCTAGAGGCCGTCCAACGCTTCTACGAGTCCATTGTCGACAAAACCATTGCTGTGTCCCGGCCCAGGGAGGCCGAGCTGTCCAAGCTCATCGAGAACACCTTCCGGCACGTCAACGTAGCGCTGGTAAACGAGCTGGCGATCTTCGCCGCCGAGCTCGACGTCGACGTTTGGGAGGCGCTGGACGCGGCCGCCACCAAGCCGTTCGGCTTCATGCGCTTCAACCCCGGACCGGGGGTCGGTGGCCACTGCTTGCCGATCGACCCGAGTTACCTTTCGTGGCGCGTACGCACCTCTTTGGGCCGCAGCTTTCGTTTCGTCGAACTTGCCAATGACGTCAACGACCACATGCCCGACTACGTCGTGCAGCGTCTCACGATGGCTCTCAATCGCCGTTGCCAGCCATTGAACGGCAGCCGGGTCCTTCTACTCGGCTTGGCCTACAAGCCAAATACGTCTGATATGCGGGAATCACCCGCCCTCGCCGTTGCCGAACGCCTCCACCGGCTGGGTGCCAAATTACGTTATGTAGATGCCCACGTGCCCGAGGTTAACCTGACCGCTACCCGGGATGCAGGATCGTTGCGCCAGGTGGAGCTCACGGCCGAGGAACTGGCCAGCGCTCAGGCTGTGGTGGTGCTGACCGATCACGACGACATCGACTATGGGTTCGTGGTCGAGCACGCCCGCTATGTTTTCGACACCCGCCACCGGTGCCGTGGCGAGGTGGTCGAATACCTCTAGGGTCCTACTACCTCTGGTACCTTCAGGACCCGAAACCTCGAGGACGATGACGCTCGGTTCACGTCCGGCCAACGGTGGCCGTCCCTGCGGCAACTGCTCCAGTGCTGGACGGCACAGCAGCCGTCGTGGCGACCTTGCGTCCCTTGGCTTCGGACCACGGCACGGTGTAGACGGGCGCCCGCCACAAAGGAACAGCGGCGAGGACAGCAGCAGCAAGTAGCCCGGTGACAGCGGCGACCCGAGGCGCGGGGCCCAGTTGGACCATCGCGATAGCCGCTCCACCGAGAGCTGCCGCAACCACGTACGTCACCAGCACGGCTCCCCGCCCAGATAGTCCCAGATGGACCAATCGGTGGCTCGTATGGTCCTGGCCACCGCTGAATGGGTTCTGCTTATTGACCACCCGCGACACCATTACCAGCGTGGTGTCGAACAGGGCCACGCCGGGGACAGCGAGGATGACCGCCACCTCGACACGCGTCGGGCCGTTCAGCGCGCAACTTCAATAGCAGCACCGCCACCATGAAGCCGAGGAAAAGGCTGCCGGCATCCCCCATGTAGATCCGGGCTTGGTGGAAGTTGTGACGCAGGAAACCGGACGCGCAACCAGCCACAGCCATTGCGAGAGCGGCCACCAAGTAACGGTGCTGTAACCAGGCGATACCGAAGATCGATAGCGAGGCAATGACCGTCACTCCCGCTGACAAGCCGTCCATGTTGTCGAGCAGGTTGAACGCATTGGTGACCCCCGCCACCCAAAGGACCGTAACGGCCGCGTCTAGCGCTCGAGGAAAGCCCGGCAGGTGGGCTGCGTAGCCCATCGACCACACAGCCAGCCCGGCACCGCATTCAAGGCCAAGCCGCAGCCAGGGGCTCAGCCCTCCCCTCAGGTCGTCCAGCAAGCCGACGAGCGACAGCAGGACGGCGATACCAAGGAAGCCCACAAGCTGCGGCAACCCACTCGGCGGCGGCCGCAGGGCGGTGGCGACGATGGTCACAGCCGCGAATGACAACACGATCGCCGCGCCGCCAAGATAAGGCACTGGCTCGACGTGAGCCTTGGCCGGCCCCGGGTGGTCGAACAACCCCACGCGCAGAGCAATGCTGAGAGCGACCGGGGTGAAAAGCAAGCTGAGGGCCAAGGAACCCGCCAAGATCACTCCGTAGGCCCAAAACGGTAACTCGCTCACCTGCGACAACCCCCTGCGGCCTCCGCCTGCCGGTTGGGGGAACTAGGACCCATCGCGTCCATCCAACGACCATGTTGGCACACACGAGCAGGTAAACGCCATTTTTGTTGCATCAGCCGTCCTGGCGTCGTCCCGCTTCGCCCAGCCCGCTACCCCACCTCGGTCGGCCTCGCGCCGGCCGTCGAAAACCACAAGCCCCAGCCCCTGTCGCCAGGAGAGCCTTGACACTGGCGGTTCCCGCAAAGCCAGGGCAACGACGTCCAGCACCGAATCCGACCGCTACACTGCCTTTGGCTTCAAGGGCTTCAGTGCTGATCTGATGAGGGGGTAGCTTGGCCCACTTGGTGACAGAGCGGCGCTGCCGAGTGGCCCTTTTGACGCGCGAGTACCCCCCAGAGATTTACCGGGGGAGCCGGCGTCTATGTCGAGTACCTGTCGCGTGAACTGGCTCGGCTCGTAGACGTTGGTGTTTACTGCTTCGGTGGGCCGCGGTCGGACCCTAAGGTAGCTGCGGCCTACGAGCCATGGCAGGAGCTTCCGAAGGACGCCAAGGGGGCGGCCCTGCGCGCCCTTTCAGTCAATTTGCGGATGGCAGGAGACGTCTCTGATGCGGACGTGGTCCATAGCCACACCTGGTACGCCAACTTCGCCGGTTACCTGGCCCAAGTCCTCTACGGCCTGCCCCACGTGGTTACCTCACATAGCCTGGAGCCCCTCCGACCTTGGAAGGCTGAGCAGCTCGCCAGTGGTTACAGGCTGTCGAGCTGGGCCGAGCGCACCGCCATCGAGGCTGCCGATGCCGTGATCGCAGTGTCACAGGCGATGCGCCAAGATGTGCTGCGGGTGTACCCGCAGGTCGAACCGGACAAGGTCAAAGTCGTCCGCAGCGGCATCGACCCCGAGGAGTTTTTCCCTGACGACCACGTTGACGCCCTCGAACGCCACGGTGTGGACCCCCGTGTCCCCTATGTCCTATTCGTTGGGCGGATTACCCGCCAAAAAGGCATCACCTACTTGGTGGAAGCAGCACGGTCGTTCAATCCCCAAGCACAGGTGGTGTTATGTGCCGGCGCCCCGGACACCCCTGAAATAGAACACCAGGTGCGCGCTCAAGTGGACGAGCTCTCTCGGCAGCGCCAAGGCGTCGTCTGGGTCGAGGACATGGTCCCACGTGCTGAAATTGTCCAGCTCTTCAGCAACTGCCGCGTGTTCGTGTGCCCCTCCATTTACGAGCCCTTCGGTCTGATCAATGTGGAGGCCATGGCCTGCGGGGTGCCCGTGGTGGCGACCGCGGTGGGCGGTATCCCCGAGATCGTGGTGGACGGCGACACCGGCTTACTCGTGCCTTTCGAACCGAGCGGGGACGCCATCGGGACACCCGGTGACCCGGCGGCGTTCGTCAGCGCCCTGGCTGCCAAGGTCAACCAGCTCCTCGAGTCACCGGCCCGGGCGGCACAGATGGGGGCCGCAGGGAGGGAACGGGTCATGCGTCACTTCACCTGGGGAGCGGTGGCGGAGCGGTCGGTAGAGGTGTACCGAGAGGTCATGGGGCGCGGGCGGAGCTAGACGATGGGCACGACGACCAGCTCGTCCCCGGGCACTCGGGATCCGTTCGGCGCCTTCTATGACTCGAATGCACGGCTGGCGCCGGTTAGGGGCGCCCTCAAGGACCTGTACACCTATCGGGCCCTCGTCCGGCTGCTGGTGGTACGGGAACTGACGGTTCGCTATAAACGCTCTCTGCTCGGCATTAGCTGGACCCTGCTAACCCCCTACTCACGACCCTGGTGATGTGGGTCGTCTTCAACTCGATTTTCCGGTTCAGAATCCCGGGCCATGTGCCCTACATCATCTATTTACTGTCAGGGATCCTGGCCGTTACTTACTTCCAACAGGGAGTGGCAATAACCGGCGCTTCGATGGCGTCTGCCGCAAACGTCTTGACCAAGGTTTATGTCCCACCCATCGTCTTCGCCGTGTCAGCCGCGACTGCGGGCGCAGTCAATTTCCTCCTCGGGTTGGTGCCTCTTTTCGCTTTCCAGCTTGCCCTCGGCATTGGCGTCGCTTGGACAGCCATTTTCGTGCCTCTCCCGCTGCTGTTCCTCCTCGCCATGATCTCCGGGATCGGCCTCGTAATCGCCGTTCTGGCTGCGCAGTTCACTGATGTCCGCGAGCTGACGAACGTGCTGTTGTTCCTGATCAGTTACCTGACCCCCTCGTTTTACCCGATCACGGCCATACCCGCGAGTTACCGGCAGATTTTCAAGCTCAACCCCATGTATTCCTATCTGGACGTCTTTCGGCACCTCGAGTATGGCGCTTCCATGCCGCCGTGGCAATCCTGCGTCATGGTCGTAGCCAGCGGGGTCTTCTTCCTGCTCTTCGGCCTGGCGTTCTTTGTGCGCCGGTGGCCTCGCCTGGCAGCCTTGTTGTGATCGCCTCAGTTACGGCGGATGTCCCGCTGATCCGAGCCGAGGGGGCCTCTCTCGACTACAGGCTCCCCCGCCACAACTCCAGCTCGCTGAAGGAGCTGGCCGTCCGAGCCGTCCGGCGGAGGGGCGGCTACGATGTCCTACACGCCCTCGACGGCGTGAGCTTCGAAGTCCACGCCGGGGAGGTCCTGGGCATAATCGGGCCCAATGGTGCCGGCAAGAGCAGCTTGATGAAACTGATCGCCCGGATATTCCCGCCAACGGGCGGGCGTATCCGCGTACGCGGCCGTGTCTCGGCCATGATCGAGCTAGGCGCCGGGTTCAACCTCGAACAGACGGCGCGGGAGAACATATTGTTGTATGGGGCGTTGCTGGGCCGCGACGTCCGGGAAATGAAGCGCCGCGCCGGCCCCATTATGGATTGGGCAGGTTTGCCCGACTACATGGACGTTCCCGTCCGCGCCTTCTCGTCTGGCATGGTGGCGCGCCTTGCCTTTTCTGTCGCCGTCGATGTCGAGCCGGACGTGCTCCTGGTGGACGAGATCCTCTCTGTGGGCGACCAGGCATTCCAACAAAAGTCCGCCGAGCGTATGGACGAACTGATCTCCGGCGGCACCGGGGTGGTAATTGTCAGCCATAACATGACACAAATCCTCGATAAGGCGCACCGGGTTATCTGGCTCGACCACGGCCAGGTCCGACTGGAGGGCGGCACAGCGGAAGTCGTCCACGCCTACACCAATTCTGCTGAGCTCAGCTGAGTCGGGTAGGGACAGAAGATTGCGTCGTCGTCAGCAAACTTTCCTAGCGCCGCGTCAAGCAACCTTTGCCGCGCATTGAAATGGGTGCGGAATCTCCTGGAGGGAGATTAGGCTGCCGCTGGGATAACGCCGTTGGCGTAGCGTGACTCGTGGACAGCGGCGCCTTTCTTGGGCCAGGTGATAGGCCCAGTAGCTGGGCAAATCGCCGTTCGAGCGCAACGCCCGTAGTTTCAGGACTGCCTCAGCGCCGTCGAGGCCCCAACGGGCGCCGGTAATGTCCATGCGGTCTTTGACAATGTGGCGGCAGGCACCTTCGATGACACCGGTGGCGATAGGCCACCCTTTTTGGAGGGCGTTGGCGTAGTCGAGGTAGGGGGCCTTGTGCAACAGGTAGTCGGCACAGGTGTCGGCGTTGGCCCGTGCTTTTGGCGCGAGGCCCATGCAGGTCGCCTTGCGGCGGATGGCGGCGGCCACCGTGGTCGCCTTGGAGCGCAGCACCTCCGATGCTTTTTGCTTGACCCAGGTCTCGGCGCCGGGGTCGCCCTCGTCGAAGAAGCTCCAGGCCGCCTTCCAGATGTACTCGAGCACGTGGACGAAGTCGCAGATGATGGCGACTTCTACGTTGCGTGCCTTGGCCTCGGCCTTGATGCGAGATATCTGGTAGTTGGCCCCGTCGACCAGGGCCACCCAAGTGCCCTCGTGGCCCGGGTCGCGCCGGTCCGCCTCGTCGAAGATCATTGACAGCACATGGACGGCATCGTGGACGACGCTGGCGGTGAGCCATTTCGCCTTGGCCACCGGCGCGGCGGCCTCACCTGAGCCCATTACGTCCTCGGGGCCGCGTGGGACAGGCACTACGTCATGACAGCGCCCACCTCGGCCATGCGTTTGCGGTAGCGGGTCCTGCCACACGGCTGCTCTGTTGTGGTGGATCCCACATGTGCTAAACCCGAAAGAAGAAACCTGGTCACACGCTCAGAGCGAACGCCTGGATTGTCACTCCAGAAGAGCCGCACCCCATTGAAATAGCACGAAGTGCATCGTCGGCAGCGTGACGGTTCCGCCAGGCAATGTAGCGGCGGATCATGTCGTTCTGTTCGAAATGGTCACGGTGGTCCGTCCCGTCGGGGGCGAAATACCTGAGGGCAGCAACGTGGCACTCGATGCGGTTAAGCCAGCTGGCGTCGGTAGGGACGTAGGCCAGCTCGACGTTGTTGGCTTTGGCCCACCCCGACGCTCTGGTATTTGTGACGGCCGGTTACGGCCCATCGCGATTGTGGGCTACCTGATCGGCGTAGGGGGCATAGTGCTGGCCCTATTGGGCATGGTGCGGGGCAGGCAGGCGGCACTGGCCGGAAGACGGTTCAGGGGCACGCGGCCTTTTGTGAGGGCTTGGCCTCTTCCAGATTTCCCGGCGACTTGAGTCTCCGTTCAGGCAACCGGGATTGCAAGATCTTGGCAGGTCGACGCCGGACAGGGGTGACAATGACGACAAATCCGAGATGAGCTGCACGCTCGGGGACGCCACAATGGCCGGAGAAGACCGGTGATACTCGGAGCTGGGAGGAACACGGGCTACCAACTATCGACTACCTCTCGCCCTACGACAGGTGGGCTACGGCTCCCATGTTGTGCAAGCAGCTTGTCCGCCCCGACAACCGACCCGACTCTGGTGGCCCGGCTCCCGGCGTGCCAACATGAGACCAGGGCCAACCGGCACAGCCGTGAAGGCGACTGAACCTAGGAGAGACACAGCGTGCGAGCGGAAGACTTCCCCGATCCGGCGCGTCGCGTTGAACTGGAATTTAGTTACAACCAGGCTGAGTTTGTGGCCACATTGCGATGGTTGTGGCTACGCCGGCTCGATACCCCAGTAATGGCAGCTATCGGGCTCGCCTGCGTGGTGCTCGGATTCATCCTGGTCAGTAAGTTTGCGGTTGCCGCTGCATTTCTACTGGTGATCGGGGTTGTTTGTGTCCTCATGGGCGTCGTGACAATAACGATCTTGCCTCTACTCCGCTGGAGGGAACAGCCCGAGCTAAGAGCACCTCGGTATTACGCCTTTACGGATTCGGGCGTTGAGGTTCGTACTGAAAGCATTGAGATTGAAAGCAAGTGGTCACGGTTTACCTCTACGCGAGAGAGCTCCCGTTGCTACCTACTGCAAATCGAGAAGAGCCGGCTCTATGTCTATTTGCCTAAACGAACGTTCGCGTCGCTATCCGACGAACTCGCTTTCAGGGGGATGGCTAAGCGGCATACAGACGCCCACTTCAAGGTCCGACGGGCCCGCGTTCGTGTGCTGAGGACTGGGTGAGCTCCGATCCCATCCGGTGACAGAGTGAGAGGAGCGGTCGTGGTGCCGCAAACCGTACCCGTTCCTTTTGGCGGGGACGGTTTGCGTGCCACGTGCCGCCCTCCCCCAGCTGAGGACCGGCAGCTAAGGCCCGAACGCCCAGACGCCGCCGAACGAGACGATGCCCGAGGGTTCGACGGGGCCTTTGCGGTCGACGTCGATCCGGAGCACGTTGCGGCGCACGTCGTAGGGGTGGGCCAGAGTGAAGTCGGTGAGCGAAGCGGTGATGTCGTAGGTGCCCGGCAACAGCGGGAACCGGGCCATCTTCAGGTCCACCCAGCCGCTCCCGTCTATCTTCTCGGGCACCTCGCCGGACTCCCTCGTGGTCGGCCCGCTCACCACCACGCCCTGCAACGTCTGTACCGAGACGGTGAAAACGGGCCGCGCAACCGGCTCGGAGGTCGCCCACCACAGGCGCACCGTGATCGGCTCGCCGCTGCCGACCCGCATTACCTGCTTGCCGAACTTGTCGATCAGCTCGACCCGCTCTATGCGAGCCTCACCCGAACCCCAACGGTCGCCCGTCTCGGTGGGCCGGTGCTCGCTGAGGAAGAGCGAACCGGTATAAGCCTCGACCACCTCTCGGGGGTCACCGTCGGCCATCATGTGGCCCTTTTTGAACCAGATGGCATGGTCGCACATGTTGACGACGGACTGCATCGAGTGCGAGACGATGATGACCGTCTTGCCATCGTTTTTCAGCTGGGCGAAGCGCTCCAGGCATTTGCGTTGGAAGGCCTCGTCGCCGACCGCGAGGACCTCGTCCACGAGCAAGATGTCGGGCTGGACGTTGATCGCTACCGAAAAGCCGAGCCGGACGTACATGCCGGAGGAATAGTTCTTGACCGGCTCGTCGATGAACTGGCCTATGCCGGCGAAGTCGACGATGTCGTCAAAGCGGGCCAGGAGCTCCTTCTGCTTGAGCCCCAAAATAGCCCCGTTCAGGAAGACGTTTTCGCGTCCTGACAACTCGGGATGGAACCCGGCGCCCAGCTCGAGCAGCGCCGACATCTTCCCTGTGGTGGTGACGGAACCCTTGTCAGGTCGCAGGATCTTGGCCAGGCACTTGAGCATCGTCGACTTTCCCGAACCGTTCTCCCCGATGAGGCCGGTGGTCGAGCCCTCGTGGACCTCGAAGCTGACGTCTTCGAGCGCCCAGAAAACGTCCACCTTGGCGCGGCCACCGCGCATGACGGCTGCCTTTATCGAGGCGTTGCGCTCGCGATAGAGGCGGTACTTCTTCGAGACGTCGTCCACGACCACGACCGGCTCGCTCAAGGTTAGAGCTCCTCCGGCAAACGAGCCTCGTACTTGCGGAACACCCACAAGCCGACGACCAGGGAAACCACAGCCCAAACGACCAGGTAACCGAGGTCGCCCCAGGAAACGTTGGAGTGGATAACGAGTTGCGGTGTACTGCACGACGTTGTGAGCGCCGACCAACTTCCCGTTGACGGTGGCAGCAGGCACCGCCACCGTGTTCGCGAATTTCGCTATATGAGTGGAACCGGGCAAAGCGCCGTTGTACATGAACGACTGGAACACGAGCACGGCATCGGTCATCGGGTTGATCTTGAACAGCGAGCCGAGATTGACCAGGTGGCCGAAGATGTGGACCAGCTTCGGCGCAGCCTCGCTGCCCGATGGGCTGTTCACCCCGCCTGCGAGGATGTAGTAGGGGTAGGCGATAGGAGTAAGGAACATCCAGATGAAGAAGAAAATGTTGGAGAAGTGCTGGATATCACGGTAAAAGACGTTGCCTATGGAGAACAGCAACGACAGCCCGAGGGCAAAGGCGGCGATCACCGCCATCATCAGGAGGACCGCAGGGATAAAGATGAGGGCCCTCCAGTTGCCGAACCCGACGATGACCACCAGGAGCAGGCCCATCTCGATCAGGTGGGAGACCATTTTGGAGGCGACCGTCGCCCCGGGGATCAGCTCACGGGGGAAATAGGTCTTCTGGATGAGGTTCTGGTTCCCGAGCAGGGCCCCCATCGACTCCTGGATGCTGCCCTGGAAAAAGTTCCACGGCAGCATCGCCGCCAGCAGCATGAGGGCGTAATTGTCGAGCCTGCTGGGCACGCCGAGGGGCGGCTTGATCTGCAGCAACAGGGAGAACACGACCGTGTACACGGCCATGTTGGCAAGAGGGTTGATCATCGACCAGCCCCAGCCGATGACCGAGCGCTTGTACTTGGAACGAAGCTCTCGAAGCGTCAGGTTGTAGAAGAGCTCTTTGTACTCGCCGTACTCACGCAGTTTTATGCCGGTATTCGAAGTCGTCGTGGTCGTGGTCGTGGCGCTCCGCGCCGTCCGTCGCTGCGCGCGGGAGCCGTTACCGTTGCCATTCCGGTTCCCGTTTGACCGCTCCGCTCGGTCCTTCACGGGGCTTTGCTTCGAGGGGCTCATGGTTCTGTCCTGAAAAGCAGCCGGTTGCGGTTCAAGTTGGGGTTGTAATACGGGTCGCAGGATGAGCGGGGGCGCCAACGCTCGTTGAACAACGGTGCGTCCTCGGGATCTTCGACGAGCCCCCGGGTCGAGCCCTCAGCGTGGTAAAGCTCGGCGTCGGGTTCGAAAACGACCTGGTAACCAGCTTGGTGCAAGCGCAGGCAGAAGTCCACATCGTTATAAGCCACCCGGAGCCGCTCATCATAGCCGCCGACGCGCCAATAGACCCCCGGCCGGGTTGCCATGCACGCTCCGGTCACCGCCGATACGTCCCGGAGCAGGTCGCCCATTCGCCACCAGTTGCCCCACTCGATCGAGTTGGCGTGCCCTCGCCAGGCCCCGATCAGGATGCCCTCGTGCTGGACATCGCCGTTCGGGAACCGCAAGCGGGGACCGACCGCGCCGACCTCCGGCCTCATGGCCTGCTCGATAAGCCTGTCGAGCCAATCGGCGGTCGCGACTTCGGTGTCGTTGTTCAAAAAGACCAGAAGGTCGCATTCCACGGCGGCGGCGGCCAGGTTGAGTTGGCGGGGGTAGTTGAACTCATGCGGGTAGCGCAACACCTTGCCGGGCAGGGTGGCCAGGTACTCGAGGGTCGCGGGGTCGTCGCTCTGGTTGTCCACCACCACCAGCTCGTAGTTGCTGTAGACCGTTCGCCCAAGGACGCTCTCGATGCAGCGGCCGAGCAGGTGGCGGCCATTGCGGGTCGGGATGATGATGCTCACCTTGGGTTCGCCGGACCGCCTGAACCTGACCCGGTGGACGTCGAACCACGCACCTTCCTCGGTCCACCCGCCGGTCCCCCCACGGTCTTCCCTCCGGTAGAGCCAGTCCCCGAGGGCTCGTTGGGCCGCCATCCACGCCCAGGGCTTGTTCTCCCCCAAGGACGCGGCAGACTTCTCGTGCATCCGCCAGCTGTAGAGCGAGTCGGGTATGTGGGCGATCCGGCCCGTCGCGTCGGCGGCCCTCAGCACCAGGTCGTAGTCCTGGCTCCCGTCGTACTCGGAGCGCAGCCCGCCGAGGCTTTCGAGCAACGAACGCCTCAGCACCAGGAGATGGCAGACATAGTTCTGGCACAACAGCAGGTTGGGCGACCAATCGGGCTTCCAACGCGCCTCGGTGAACCGGCCGGCGGGGTTCAGCTTGTCCTCGTCGCTGTAAAGAAGATCCAGCGTCGGGTCGGTGTTGAGCCACCTGACGACCTGTGCGAGCGCATGGGGCTTCAAGACGTCGTCATGGTCCAAGAAGGTGACGTAGTCGCCGGTAGCCATCGAAAGGGCGGCGTTCGTCGCTGCCGAGATCCCCGATCGCTCCTCCAGCTTCGTGACCACGATCCTCTTGTCACGTCGGGCCACGGACTCCAAGGCGGCCAAGGTTTCGGGCCTGTTGGAGGCGTCGTCGGCCAAGCACAGCTGCCAGTTGGGGTAGGCCTGCGCCAGCACCGACTCGACGGCTGCCTCGAGCATCCATGCCTCGGTCTCGCATACCGGCATGAGCACCGAGATCGTCGGCTGGTAACTCGCCGCGGCGGCGTCAGCCCCGATAGCTGCGACGACCTCGGCGTTGGGGCCGCGACGCTCGTGCCACAACTCGTAGCGCTCGTCTTCGCTCAAGGTGTCAGGCACGAAAACCGCAGGGCGGGTCGGCCACAGCGGCCGGGCGCAGGGGGACCCTCACTGGGAGCGCCGCCGGGAGGGCCGACCAGCGTTCCACGGGCCAGCGCGGGCCTTCGGGCGGGTCGATGCCAGCACCAAGAAGGGCGGTACGAAGTGCCGCCTCGCGTTCGGCGACGAGGCCGCCGAGGCGGACGGAGATGGCAGCGGAGAACTCCGCCCAGGTCGCTTCGTCGGTGAGCAAGGCCCATCCCCTGTGGCCCATCGTGGCGACGTCGGCGACGACTGCCCGCGCCTCGATGTCGTCCAGGTAAGTGCCGGTTACAGCCTTCTCGGTGGTCAACCAGGGAGTGCCTGCCGCCATGGCCGCCGGCACCCACGACGAGACGCTCGTACCGTGGTTCACCGGCGACAGGACCACTCTCGCAGTGCTCAAGGCGCCGACGAGGTCGCCGCCCGACGGGACCAGTTCCGCTCCAAACCTGGCCGCCGCCTCGGCCAGCCCGGGTGTAGGCCAGTCGCTGACGATCCTCACTCGCAGGCTCATGTCGCGGCGCCGCCACGCTGGCACCAGCTCCTCGAGCGCGCGCACCGCCGGCTCCTCGGGGTCGCCCGACACGTCGAAATTGTCGGTCGCTACCAGGACCACGCCCTCCCTGTCGGCGTAGCCCTTGGCAGCAACCTGGCGGATGAGAGGGGCCCAAAACGCGAAACCACCAGCTGAGGGTCGAGGCCCGCAAGCAGGCTGGCGTCTGCGGCGCTCGCGCACCACGCCGCCTGCAAGCCTTCGACCTGGTGGAGCAGCTGCGTCTGGCCAATCTCGGCCACGGTCTCGGTCCCGTCGGTGTGCCAGCTCGCGTCGCCCAGCGCCTGGGCGCGCCTGAACGGCAATCGCTCGGAGTACAGGACCGCCATGGCCTGGGGCTGCGTCGTGCGTACGAGCTGCCACAGCTGCGTCGTGAGGCCCCCGTCGCTCACGAGCACATGGGAGTAGTGGTAGCGGCGGTTGGCGCACCAAGCCGGCCAATCGACGGGCCCCGCGATGACCTCGACGCCTTGGCGCTGGTAATGCCCGCCGTAGCGGGGTGCGCCGAAACCGTCAGCGCAAGCGAGGGTGACTCGGGTCGAAGCGCAACGCGCCAGCGACTCGACGACTTCAGTAAGCCCCTCGACCCCCACCAAGGTGCCGGGGATCGTGCCGGTCACCACCAGCACCCGCATCGGGCAGGCCTCGTCGCGCTCCGCCCAGCGCCGGGGCCGCTGGCCCGGGAGCAAACGGCACGCCTGCCGGAGCGCTCCAGCGCCATGACGGCTCGTAGACCGTGCGTAAGCCCTTCGAGCGGACGTGCTCAAGCACCTCCTGGGCCGAGGGGGGCGAGGCACGTCTCTTGGTCGTCGGCAAACCATCGAGGGCGGCGGCGCTGACTGCAACGACGCTGGACGCGCTCCCAGGGACGTCCCGGCGGAAACTGTGCTCGGGCGACCCCAAAGCCGCTCCGACATTGAACGGTATTGCGGCACCGGATTGCCCAAGGTAGGTGCCCGCCTCGGCAACCCGTCCCCGCTCGTCGTAGAGGAGCGGCACAACAGCGCCGATGCCGAGAGGTCCGCAGAGCAGGTCGACGAGCGCCTGCTCGGGGACCGCTGCTTCGGGTGCTGTGCCGATCAGGACAAACTGGCGGGGGGAGCTCAGCGTGCCGCCCTTCGCAGGCGACCGTAGAGCTCCCGCGCAGGGGCCAGCGCACGCATCGTCATCGTTGCGTGTATGCCTCGGAGCTCGGCCTGCTGTTCAGCGGTTTCTTCCTGGAGCCGTCGCATTTCTTTTTCCGTCGCTTCGAGGCGCCTGCGCAAGATGACGTCCTGGCCGTGCACCGCCTTGATGGCGGACTGGACGCTGGTGTGGGCGGTCTTTTCCAAAAGAGCTGAACGCTCGCCGAAGCGGAGACGCTCAACCGCAAGGCGCTGGCGGAGCGAGTCGTTGACGGCTTGGAGCTCTTGGAGGCGGGCGGAAAGGGCCGCCTGAGAGCCGGGGCCTCCGCGCCCGTCGGCTGCCAGCTCGGCCGCCCTGTTCTCCAAATCTCCAGCAGCCTCGTCGAGGGACTGGTCCAATGTCGCCTCCAGTCGTTTGAGCCCGGGGGGCCTACCCCGGCGGGCGAAGATGTTGTCGATCGTGGCAATCAGCCCAGCCGGGGCTTCGACGAGTGCGCTCGCATCGCCTGTCCAAGCGGCGAAAGCGCTGGCCGGGCTCTCTTCGGGCGCGATTGCCGCGTGCGGGACGCCGAGCGCCCAGGCGAGTGCCATCATCGAGCCGCCCTCGGCGACCACGACGCTTGCGCCGGCGACCGCAGCGGCCAGGTCGACCGGGCTGGTCACCCTGAGCGGGAGCCTCGGCCTGTTGGAGTACCCGGGCCAGTCTTCGGGCTGGTAACGGCCCTCCTCGGTCTCGGTCCTGCGCGACTCGAGGACCGCCTCGACCACTGCGTCCTCCGCGGAGAGCGGGCCGGGCGCAAGCCTGACTATCTCGGCCGGCCGGTCGTCTCCAGCTCTTTTGGCAAGCTGATGAAGGGCGAGCTCTAGGTCCACCGCGGGTTGCGAGGCTGGCCGGTGGCTGGTCGAGGAGGCTCCCCTCGACAAGGACGTACCGCCTGGGCAGGCCCTCAACCACCCGGAGATAGGCGAGACGAGCCTCGAGCGTGGCGCGGGGAACGTGGCGCGCAGCCAGCAATGCCGGCTCGGGCACTGCGAACGGGGGGCCGACGCTCGAGTGCGGATCCATGCCCCAGAACTCCTCTGGGGCCACGGCCACTACAGCGCTGCCAGCCTCGGCGAGGCGATGCGCGACCTTTGCACCCGCGCCGTTAGGGCTACCTGACGCTACGAAAATGTCCACCCCTATGGAGTCTTCGTCGGCCCAGTCCATTGCCAAGCTGATGGCAGCTGTTTCGCCGGTGAACCCGGGATCTGCCCAGGATGCCAACGCGCCGTGTACCAACACAGGGGAGAGCCCCGGGCAGCGCGCGCTCAGCTCCGACCTGAGCAACACGCCGGATAGAGCCGCGATGGGGTCGCCTGGCTCTGCTCCCGCCCACCAGCCGACGCGCATGTGCTCTAGGACACTTGTCAGGCCCATTTCCGGCAGATTACTACTCGCCATCGAGCTGATGGCTCCCTCTGCCAGGTCCCACCGGGGAACTACGCTGCCCGATAATGGGCCCCGACCCCAGCTCCGCTGGGACCATGCTGGTCGACGTGCCCGGCTCCGAGGATACGGCGCCACATTTAGCTTTGCCAAGGCCGTGGCGTGCGCATGGCCGGCGACCTGGTACCGACCCTGCGACCGCTGTCCATTTCGTGAGCCTCGTCGGAGCGTTCGCATTTTGGGCCTGGCTCGACCGGGGGCTTTGGTTTTTCGGTGACGAATGGGATTTCCTGATCACCCGCGGGCTCCGCTACGGCCCGACAAACCCAGAAAGCATCTGGTTCCCCCATAACGAGCACTGGTCCACGCTGCCGGTCCTACTTTGGCGGGGTTTGTTCAGCGTTTTTCATTTGAGCAGCTATTGGCCCTACATCGTGCCGGTGCTCCTCGCCCAGGTGGGGGTCATGCACCTCTCCTGGCGGCTGTGCAGGCGAGCCGGTGTGACCCCCTGGGTAGCGACGGCCGCCGTGGCGCTGCTCGGGTTCCTCGGGGCTGGCGCCGAGGACCTCACGTGGGGCTTCCAGATCGGTTTCGTCGGCTCCGTTCTCTTCGGCTTGCTGGCTTTCGACCTGCTGGACAGGCCTTTAGCCAGCCAGGCGGCTCACCGGGCGGGCACGCTTGCTTCCCTCGCGCTCCTCGCCAGCTTGATGTGCTCGACCATCGGCGACGCGATGGTTATCGGGGCTGCGGTGCTGACGTTCGCACGCAGGCCCAGGCGGGAAGCGGTCAGGGTGCTGGCGCTGCCCGTGGTGGCCTACGCCCTCTGGTTCGTGGTCGTGGGGCGGCTGGGACTGACGGAGCACTCCGACCAGTTCCCGCTGGCCACGTTTACGGGCGTCCCGAACTACGTGTGGAGCGGGCTCTCGTCGGCCCTGGGCCAGGCTTTCAACCTCGAGGGTGCGGGCGCCGCGATCCTGGTCGGCCTGGGAGTGTGGGTCGTTTGGAAAGGGGGATCCCTTTGGCACCAAAACCCCGCGCTCATCGGGCTCTGTGCCTCAGCCGTCGCGTTTTACGCGCTAACCGCTCTCGGCAGGGACGGCAGTACGGTAAGCCCCGGGCTATCCCGTTATGTGTACGTGGCCATGGCCCTGCTCCTACCTGTCATCGCCAAGCTCTTGAGCCCTGCCGGGCAGTCTCATGTGGCACGCTGGGCGGCCGTAGCGCTCCTTGCGTTCACCGCACTCGGCAACGTGAGCCAAGCGCAGAGCTGGGCGAGCTCGCGCGTCAGCTTTACCTCCGGGCTAAAAACAAATGTGCTGGCAGCGGGCAAACTGCTCGGTTCTGGCGTCCAGGACGTCTCCGGGCCGGGTGCAGCTCCCATCAACTTCGATCCCAACCTTTCGGCATCTGCCCTTGCCGACCTGCAGCACTCCGGTTGGCTTCCCGGCGCTGGACTGACCCCGCAGGAACTGGTAAATGCCGCGCACGCTCCTCGCGGTCGGAGATTGGAACGGCTCAGCAACCTCCCTGACACGCGACACGCTGTTCACCGGAGAGTTTTCCTATGAAAAGAACAGTTTTGCGCGGGCACTCGTTGGTGCCGGGCACTGCATGACGTTCGTGCCGACGGTGACAAGCCCTCCTTTCCAAGTGTGGCTACGCATACCTTCAGGCGAAACGGCGGCGTCGGTACAGGTCACGGTCCCCGCCCCCCCGCTGGGCACGCCAGAGTACGTGGCCGCGGTACTTGCCCCGCCAGGTGGGCCTTCTAGCTCCGTCGCCGCGCAGCTCGCGGTCCCGGCCAATGGGACCGGCTACCTGAGCGACAATGACCCGGGGGCACAATTGGTGATCAGCTGGACCCGCGGCACGCCCCTCACACTGTGCGGGCTCGCCGGATCCAGTTGAGATGGCTGCCTGACGCGCCTCGCGTTGGCGCACCGAACTTGGCCGGGCTTTTGTTCCCCGTAGCGGCTCGATCTCCGAAATCTCGCCCCAGCGTGGCTGGCGCTTACGTGACCGCGTTGGTAGCCATTGGCGCCGCGGCGCTGCTGCGCCAGTCGGGTTTGCCCGCTACCTCTACGATCTGGGCCGAAGATGGCCGGATTTTCTACGCCCAAGCGCTGCGCATGTCCTTCTGGCGGACGCTGGTCACGCCCCATGACGGCTACGGTCAACTTTTCCCACGAGTTGTCGTTCAAGCGGCGCGCCTCGCGGCTCCCGGCCAAGCGGCGGAAATACTGGCCATTGCTGGCGCTTTCAGCCTGGCCGCTATTGCTTGCTTGGTCTTCCATATGGCAAGAGGTCACGTAGCGTCTCCGGCACTGCGAGCTCTACTCGTGGCCGCCATCGTCCTCCTCCCGGTCGCAAGCGCGGAGTTGCTCGACAATGTCGTAAACGTACCCTGGTGGCTATTTTTCGCCAGCTTCTGGGCGCTGCTTTGGCGGCCCTACTCTGCGACCGGGCGAGCCGCAGCAGGTCTTTTATGTTTCTTGGCGGCGGCCTCGGAGCCTTTGGTGGGCCTTTTCCTCCCGCTGAGCGTGGCAAGAGTTTTTGCCCTTCGCAACGCCCGGGATCAGGCGCCCAGCGTCGGGATCGTCGCAGGCCTTCTCTACCAGGTCCTGGTGATGGTACGGTCGAGCGGCAACATAGTGTCGAGCGCAGGAAGCGTTGCGGGCTTGGCGCAGTCCTTCTCGGTCCGGGTCGGACTTGGCTTAGCCGGCGGGGAAAAGGGCACGGACTGGCTCTTCGTTCACGAGCGGTCAATTGCTGTCGGGCTGGGTGCGCTTGTACTCTGCTCGTTGCTGGCGATAGGAGCATTCTTCAGCGGTTCGCTGCGGGTACGGGTGTTCACTCTCGCAGCAGCAAGCTTTTGTGCGGGTTGTTACCTCGTGCCGGTGTGGCTGCGAGGGCTCGGGCCCACCATGCAGATCGCCAGAGTGGAGGTCGCCAGCCGCTACCAAGCCGTGCCTATCCTGCTGTTGGTCAGCACCATAGTGGTGATCGCCGACAATTGGGTGAAGGCACGCACCGAGACTGCTTCGAGGCATTCCTCGCGGAACTGGCGCTCCGTGACGGTGGTGGCGGCTTGCGCCTGCCTGCTCGGTCCCACCTGGGTGGTCGACTTCCGGGACTCGAACCAACGCTCGGCCGGGCCGGCTTGGGGCAACGAGGTTGCCAAGGCAACCGCTCAGTGCCGGCGCGCGCCGACCGCAACGGTCTCGCTGCCGATCGACCCGCCCGGGTGGAATGTCTCGCTCACATGCGGGGATCTGCTCACCAGTCGCCCACCGCTGCCTGGCTAGGGCGCTCGATGGACAGCTACCATCAATCGGCCGGTTCGGCAGAAGGAGCGTCCCGCCCGTAAATCGTCCGCCAGTCGAAGATCGGCGATGGGTCCAGCTCGCTGCTCCCGTCGTCCAGGTGCAGCTTTTCAGGCGAAATAATGAGGCGCTCCGGCCACGAGCTCATGTTGTCGTAGTGATAATTGCTCCCTCCGCGCCGTAACCCCGCCCGGTCGACCTCCAGGCGGCGGGCCATTTGGACCTCGCTCCTCATCGGGTAATGCCGGAGGTTGAAAAGCATCGGGTAGCGCTCGCCAAGCGGGGGGTTGTGGTTGAACTGGCGGATATTGGTCGCCGACGCCCGCCACGAGCGGATCCGTGGTCCGCAGTCAGGAAAAAGGCTGTAATGGCGGACCCGTTCTACGGCCCGCGCGGCGCATTGGTCGTCCGCCTTCGTCCACCAGAAATTGTAATTATTGAACTGGATCCAATCGTAAGGTGACTGCGCCACCTCTTCGAGCCACTCCTTGTAGGTGCGGCGGCGGTCCGGGCCCTCCAGGAACTCGTCCTGGTCCGGCCAGGAAACCCAGTCGTAGCGCTCCGCGTATTCTTTCATCAGGTGCTCCGACATGGCCGGGTACAGCCCGTAGAAATCGATGCTGCGTGGGACGCTCTGGAGCTCCAGCAGCTCACCGGACAGTGAGCGCAGGATTTCGGGCGTCTCGTCGGTCGACCCGTGGTCCCAGACAATCAGGTCGTGGCCCTGCTCGCGCAGGTACCGCACAGCATCGACCACCAGGTCGCCGTCGTTGTAACACAGGAGGACACCCAGCAGGCGCAAGGTTGGCTTGCCGGCGCTGCGGTGACCCCGGCGCCACGGGAACAGTCGGGCCGTTTGTTTGGTCATCTGCGTTCAGAGGCTATCTTCCTGTAGCTTCGCGGCAGTGGGAGACAAGTCACGTGGGCAGCCCGAAGGGGTGGGGCAGCGGGTAGGCGTCGCAATACTCGGCATGCACCGGAGCGGGACGAGCGCCGTAGCTGGCTTCCTCGCCAAGGCCGGCTTCTTCGCAGGCGAGGAAGACGACCTGTTGCCGGCTGCGGAGGACAACCCGAAAGGGTTCTTCGAACGGGCCGACGTGAACGCCCTGAACGACGATCTCCTGGAACGGCTCGGTGGCAACTGGGACAAGCCACCTGGGCGCACCGTCGTAGCGGAACGCACGCCGGCTTGGCGGCCCAAGGTCGACGAGGTGCTGGGCAGTCTTGCGGCTGAGGCTGCTGGCCGCCCGTTGGTGCTGAAGGACCCCCGCATCAGCCTGCTCCTGCCGGCCTGGCTGCCGGCCCTGGAAGACCGCTTCGAGATCATCCTGGTCGACCGCAACCCCATCGATGTCGCCCTTTCTGTCCGCAAGAGGGATGGGCGCCCGCTCTACGTGGCCTTGGCACTCTGGCAGCTCTACTGCACCGAGCTGCTCGAAGGCCTGGCCGGCAAGCGCGTGCTCGTCGTGCGGTACGAGAACTTCGTTGAGAGCCCGGCCGCCGGGCCAGCCCTCCTCGAGCGCTTAGGGGAGCGGCTCCCGGCGAACGTAGCGGCCGCCGGGCGAGCGAAAGGTTTTGTCTCGGGCGATATGCGCCATCACCAGACCGCCGCCCAAGATCCTGCCCACGAACAAGTCCTCACCACAGCCCAGTTGGCTCTCTACGGGTGGCTGCGCGAACTACCCGAGGGATGGGTCGAGCTCCAGCCACCCAGCAAGCTCCGGGCCGAGCCCGAAAATGCACTCATTACAGTGGTCGAGTACTACGACGCGATGGGTGACCGTTACGGCATGGAAAAGGCGTACGACACCGAGCGCCACAGAGCCCTCCATTTCGAGCAGGCCACCGAGCTCAAGGACCACCACATCGAGAACCTCGAAACCGAGCTGCGCCACCTCCGGCGACGGGCCGAAAAACAGGAGGCCCGGGTCGCCGATGTGGAGACCGAGGTCCAGGAGCTGGGCAGCGCCAACGAGGCACTGCGAGCGGAGCTGCGCAAGCTCCACGAGGACAGCCGTGCCGCGGCGAGCAACCTAGTTGCCGTGGCGAAGCGGGGCCTGTCGGGGCGCGGCCCGGGCAGAGGCTAGGCCCCGGCGGAGGTCGGCCTAACCGGCGGCCGCTTCGGGGCTGAGGCGCTCCACCAATAGGTCCGGAGCTCGCCTGGGCGATGCACAGAACTCGAGCAGGGGCCGGGCACCGCGGTCCCAGGTGTGACGTTGGGCGACCGCGGCGAAACGCTCGGCGGGTGGAGGGCTCGCCAGCACCCGTCCCAGAGCGTCCTCCAGGGCGCGGTCATCTCCTGCGGGGACCGTCACTCCGAGGCCCGCGTTGGCGATTTCCTCGGCGAGGATATCCCCTTCCGTCAGCACCATCGGGAGGCCAGCCCACAAGTAATCGAGGACTCTCGACCTGAACGAGTACCGGGTCTCAATGTGGTCGAGGTGCGTGCTCACCGCCAGGTCGGCGTCGAGCAGGAAATCAGCACGCTGCCCGTACGGCACCCAGCCGGCGTTGAAGAACACGTGCTTACCGGTCAGCCCGAGGCTCGTCGACAGCTCCTGGAGCTCGGTTGCCACACGCATCGCCGGGATGTCGGGGTTGGGGTGCCGCATCCCTATGAACACAAGGCGAAGCTCGGGGACACGCCGGCTCAGACGCTCTACAGCCCTGAGCAGCGAAATGGGGTCGAGCCAGTTGTAGATGCCCCCGCCCCAGAGCACGACCTTGTCGTCCGGCCCGATACCCGCCACCTTGCCTCGCAGCCCGTGGCCCTGCCGCCGTGGAGGCTCGCTCGGCAAGCCGAAGGGGACCACCGAAACCAGCCGGCTGAGCAGCGGATCTCCTTCATAGTTGAACGGGTTTACCCGGCCCACGGCGGCCAGGCTGCCGAGCCAGAAATCCCTTTGGCGTTCGCTGGCGCAGGTGAAAAAATCACCCCTTCGCAGAGCGACATTGATCACCCCGGCCAGGCGGGTCACGACTCGGTCCTGGTCGGGCAGGCCGCCCCCACCCATCTCGAGGTTCTCCAGGTGGTACGGGTCGTAGATGTCGACGACGACCGGCTTGGCCGTCTCGCGAAGCTCCTCGGCCATGTACACAAGGCTGCTCGGGGCGAAGGCGACATCGGCGCCCTCAACCAGTTCCCGGATAGCCGGGCCGGCTGCCAGGCGCAGTTCCGCGTTGGGGTGAGTGCCCGAGACCGCAACCGTGCTCGCCAGGACAACGTCGAGGTGCTGCCCGAGGACGTTTGCCAGTTCCCAGGCCCGGATGGCTGGACCGGGCATCTCGGGCCCGACAGGGTCGGTGGAGAAGACGACGACCCGAGTACGCTGCCTGGCTGTGAGCGTGTCCGCCATCGCCGTGAGGCTACTGGGCCAGGGCGGTGGGTGCTGGTGCGAGCGGGGCGGGGGGCGATGACACGCGTCCTGGTGTTGACGCCGGACGTGCTGCGCTCCCGAATGGCGGGGCCGGCGATGCGGGCGTGGCACATAGCCCAACGTCTCGCAGAAGAGCATGAGGTCCGCCTTCTCACGACATCGCCCTACTGCGAGGTGAGCTCCGCAGGGTTCGTCGTCGCCGCAGTCGGGCCCGAAGGCTTGGCGGAGGCCGAAGCCTGGTGCGATGTCATGATCTTGCAGGGCTACGTCATGTACCACCACCCGGTACTGGCGATGTCCCAAAAAATCATCGTTTTCGACATCTACTCGCCACTCCACTTGGAAACCCTCGCTCTCACCAAGGGAACCTCGAGCGAGGCGAGGGACGCGCATGTGCGACTTTCGATCGAGACCTTGAACCACCAGTTGGAACGCGGCGACTTCCTCATCTGTGCGAGCGAACGCCAGCGCGACCTTTTCATCGGCCAGCTCTGCGCTGTCGGGAGGGCGAACGCACTCACTTACGACCCCGACCCGACGCTCCGCCGCCTGATCGACGTCGTCCCCTTCGGGCTCCCTGACGATGACGCCGAGCACCGCGAACCCGCTCTCCGGGGAGTCGTCCCTGGGATTGGGCCCGACGACGACATCCTCATTTGGGCGGGCGGCGTCTACGACTGGTTCGACCCGCTCACCCTCATCCGGGCGGTGGCAAGGGTCTCCAAGAAGAGACCATCGGTGCGCCTTTATTTCATGGGCCTGCAGCACCCCAACCCGGACGTGCCCCCGATGCAGATGGCAATCGACGCCAAGGCGCTGGCCGAGGAGCTCGGGGTCGCCGGCAAGCATGTGTTCTTCAACGACGGCTGGGTCGAGTACTCCGAGCGGCAGAATTTCCTGCTCGAAGCGACCCTGGGGGTATCGACGCACTTCGAGAGTATCGAGACCCGGTTTTCGTTCCGGACCCGTGCGCTCGACTACCTGTGGGCAGGACTACCGATCGTGGCCACGGAAGGCGATTCCTTCGGCCAGCTGATCGAGGAGGAGCACCTCGGCTTGACCGTGCCTCCCGAGGACCCGCAAGCCCTCGAGGAGGCGATCCTCCGGCTCCTATCCGACGGAGAAATGGCAGACGCTTGCCGTGCTCGGGTGGCCGAAGTGCGCAAGGCGTTTCGCTGGTCTGTAGTCCTGGAGCCCCTCGCCGCCTTTTGCCGGGAACCCTGGCGGGCGCCGGACATCCTTGCGTCTCGGGCGATCAGCGCGGCCGGCGAGGCTTCAGCAGACGCTTCAGCTGCTGCGCCGGGCGATGGCCAGCCAAGCCTTCTGCAGCTGGCTCGCCATCACTACCAGGAGGGCGGTCTGTCCCAGGTGGCCAACCGCGCGACGAACAAGCTGCGGCGCTTCGTCAACAAGCTTTGAGTTTGGTCATTCCGTTCTGAGAGCTAGGCTCGCCGGGGTTCGGGCAGCGATGCGTCCTGGGATCGCGGCAACCAGGTTGGCGAGTGCCAGGGCACCGAGTGCGACCAGGACGACGCGGAGGATAGGCAGGCTGGGGTCGGGTACGGCGTCTATTTCCTGGGCGAAGAGCTCCCACAGTGAGCGGCCCAGCGCGATGCCCAGCGGCGCCCCGACAACCGTGCCGGCTCCCACAGCCACTGTGGACTGCCAAGCTATGGTGGCGGCTAATTGACGGTTGGTAAACCCGAGGGTTTTCAAGAGGGCGAGGTCGCGGCGCCTGCGTCTGACCGAGGCGACCAGGGTGAGGCCGAGTGCGATCGCTGCGCCGGTGGCAAGGGCGCCCCCAAGCAGGTCCGGAGTGGCGCCAAGGTTGCGGTAGGCGATGATCTCAGCCGGCCTTTGCGCTCCCAACAGGGGGGGGCCCGCCGCCGGATCCGCCGCCCAATTTCGTCGCAATCGCATCAATCGAACGTTGGACCACTACCATGCTTGTCCCCGGTCGGGCTCGCATCAAGATGGCGTTTGGCCCCGGTTGGGGCTGGTCGTACTGGTTCCTTTGAGCCGCAGGGATCAGCTGATAGTCGAGCACAGCCCCGTCACCCATTTCCATGTGCGTGCCGCCCGTCCCACCGAACGCCGGCATGGTCGCGGTCCCGACGATCAGCAACTTGGTCGGCCGGGTGCCAGGAGCGCTGACTTCCACTCTTTCGCCGATGCGCTTGTGCAGCGCAGCCAAAGTGAGGTTGCCGAGGACCACTTGGTCCCCGCTATCGAAGCCGTGGCCTGACAGCAGCGGCGGGGCGACGGTGGCCCCAGGGCTGGCCCCCATGACCTGCACCGATTGGCCGTCAATTTCCAACTGTCCGAAGTACACCCCCGACCACGCCGTCACCAGGTGATCCTCGTTTAGAAGTGGCTCCACTTGTGCAGGGAGGTCCCCACCGCCGGCGAACAGCGCGTAGTCCCAGTTCCACCCGTACAACGGCGGGTTCGAGACCAAGGTGCTCATGCTGGCCCCGAAAGTGATGGTGGCGCTGACCACCAGGACAGCCATCAGCGCGCCCAGAATCGCTGAGCGGACGGGTACGGCGCTGCGGCCGCTCCCCGGTTCAAGAGCGAAACGGATCCCTTCCAACGCGGGGGCTGGTAGCCCGGCTGCGGTGGCCGTCCGGACCAAGGCCGATCCCCGGTTACCCGCCCGATGACGTTCATCCCGGGCGCGCCTCGGTGTCGCCGAATAAACGACAGCCAACGAAACCCCAGAAAGAGCAACGACGAGCACCACCAGGCTCACCCCGATCACCGTCCAATCGACGTTGACCACCACCGGTAGGTAGGGTCGTGCCGGCCCGAGCGGGGCGAGGGGGGACAGGCCGACGGCGACTGCAGCCGCCAGCAACGAACCGACCAGCACCGCCCCCAGCACCCCGATCAGGGCATCGGCGGAAGTCATGACCGGCCCGGCACCCAGGGCGTGCAGTACCGTGAGGTCCTCGGCGTCAAGCCATAATCGCCGGCCGATGACCTGCCCTGCTATTGCCAGGGCGGCCAAACCGGCGATACCCCCGAAGACTGCCAGGGCGATGGACTCCGGCCGGATGGCCCGTTCGGCTCTAGCGATGACCGCCGACGAAATCACGGCTGAGAAGGGCACTCCTCTGGGGAGCACCCGGGTGATCTCGCTGGCGACGACGCCGTCGTACCGGCTCCCGCCCTCGAGCTGGACCCCGACGATCGTGTCGTCGGCGCAGCACTTCAGCAGGCGTTGAGTCAGCGCCGGCGCGAATAATACCGTCGCTGATTCGCCGGCATCGGTGTCGAACTGGTCCGCTACCAGGTTGGCGGCCGAAGTTGTGCCCACACCGACCAGCCGAGCCTTTATCCGATAGCGCGGACGGAGCCCACTCGGGTTCCCCACCGACTGAGCGTCAGTGTAGACACCGAAGGTCGCCACCTCACCTAGATGCATGTCCCACGCTTTGGCTGTTGCGGAGCCCATCACAAACTCGTTGGCGCCCTGCCAACGGGGCAGCCGGCCGTGGGCGATAATCAGGCGGTCCTGTTGGAGCCCGAGGCCGTTGACGCTGCCGTCGGCGTACCAATTGGCCGCCGGGATCGGCAAGCCGTTGGCTCCGAGCGGCAAGAGGCCGAGGCCGACTTCGCTTTCTACAGCTTTTACATGCGGTAAATCTTCGATCCGTCGGATCAAGCCCGGGTAATAGCCGGAGCCGAGCCGATGCTGGGGTTATAAAAGGCGACAGCCGCCCCCAGGCCAGACGTATCTGTACGGGCGAGAAGCTCGGTGAACGACGACTGGGTACGCCGGGCTGCGGCGATCGAGCCCGTGGCCAGACCGCCCACCAACCCGACCAGAAGGACGATGGCCAGGTACCCGCTGCGGCGGTGCCGAAAAGTCACGCGCGAGCGGTACCAGGCGAACGCCAGGACCTGCTTCACGACACCAGAGGCTTCTCAGGCCTGACCATTGGGGATCTCATGGCTTTGAGTCTCGTTCCTCTGACGGGCGGCGTCGATGTAGTCAGCCACCCTTGGCCGGTTCGTACTACTACCACCCGCGCGCCAGGAGCGCTACTTCCGGTGCGGGATGGGTAGCGTGCGGTCATGACCATCGCGACACGCCCACTAGGCAAGACCGGGACGGACGTAACAATCCTCGGGTACGGGGCAATGGAGCTAAGAGGACAGCCCCGAGGACCAGCGATTGACGACGAGGACGCCGGACGCCTGCTCAACACCGTTCTCGATTCGGGGATCAACCTGATCGACACCTCGATCGATTACGGGCGCAGCGAGGAGCTGATCGGGCGGTACGTCGGGCACCGGCGCGACGAGTACTTCTTAGCCTCCAAATGCGGATGCCCCCTCAGCGACCCGCCCCCGGGAGCGACCCCGCCGTTCCCCCACGACTACCGGCCCGACAACATCCGGGCGGGGATCGAGCAAAGTCTGCGCCGCCTCGGTACCGACAGCCTCGACCTGCTACAAGTTCACATGTCGCCCAGCCGCAAGCAGATGGAAGCCGACGGCACTATCGAGACCATGCAAACCCTTCGCGACGAAGGGAAGATCCGCTTCCTCGGAATGTCGGGCACGTTGCCCAACCTGCCCGACCAGATCGCCATGGGCGTTTTCGACGTCTTCCAGATCCCCTACTCGGCGGTCCAGCGCGAACACGAGGCCCTCATCTCCCAAGCAGCGGCGGCAGGCGCCGGCACGCTCATTCGTGGCGGGGCCGCCCGCGGCGCTCCAGCCGAGGACAAACAGTGGAAGCAGGGTCCAATCGGGCTATCTGAGGGCGAAGGCCAGCGGCGCTGGGAAGCATCCGGGATCGACGACCTCCTCGGGGATATGAGCCGCGTGGAATTCGTATTGCGGTTCACGCTCAGCCACCCCGACCTGTCGAGCACCATCGTCGGTACCTCCAGCCTTGGCCACCTCCGGTCCAACCTGGCGATCGCCGAGAAGGGCCCCTCCCGGCCGACGTCTACGAACAGGCTCGGCTCCGTTTGGAGCCGGTCAACCCGTAACGGCGGGGAGGATTTAGGCGAGAGCTGGCTCGCCTACGTGGCGAGCCTTCGAGATGACTTGGTCGATGAAGCCGTAGTCCTTCGCCTCGTCGGCCGTGAACCAGCGGTCGCGGTCCGAGTCCCGCTCGATGCGCTCGACGGTCTGGCCTGTGTGGAAAGAGATCCGTTCTGCCATCATCCGCTTCAGGTAAACGATCTGCTCCGCCTGGATCGCTATGTCTGTGGCTTGTCCCTGCATCTGACCGGAAGGCTGGTGCATCAGGATGCGGGAGTGAGGGAGCGCATACCGCTTACCCGGGGTCCCTGAGCAGAGGAGGAACTGGCCCATCGAGGCGGCGAGGCCCATGCAAACCGTAGAGACATCGCACGGGACGTACTGCATCGTGTCGTAGATGGCCAGGCCGGCCGTGACCGAGCCGCCGGGGGAGTTTATGTACAGGCTGATGTCGCGGAGCGAGTCCTCTGCTGCCAACAGGAGGAGCTGGGCGCAGATCAGGTTCGCCGAACGGTCCTCGACTTCTGATCCGAGAAAGACGATGCGCTCGCGTAACAGCCGTTGGTAGACGTCCGCGCTCGGGTCGGCTCCGAGGCCGCCGGGCGATTGGAGGAATGGTTGCATGAGCGGCTGCATTGGCAGATTGAACTCGGGCATACGACGAGGCTACCGCGCCGACGGGAGGTGCCGTTCACGGTTGGACCGCAAGCTACCCGACGTGGTCAATGCCGCCGCCGAGAGGGGTAGCCGACTGCTCCTGAGCTGATAATGGTCTCTCAGCGAACGTCAACGCTCATCAGCATCAGGGCCTCGTCCGCGGGCGCAGCCATTCCGCCCTAGAGCGACTCGACGGAGCCCAAATAGTAACGGTCACTGCCCTATAAGAGAATTTGGGAGTGCTCGTTTACCAAGCCTTCCGCTTCGAGTTGTGCCCCAATAACCTGACACGGTCGGCTTTGTCTTCACACGCCGGGGCTGCTCGCTTCGCCTTCAACTGGGGTCTCGCTACGCTCAGCGCCCAAATGATCTCCTACGAGTCCTGCCGGGTGCTCGCGTTGCGCCAAGGAGCAGGAGCGGCTGAGGCCGAGGACTGGCGAGGACGGTAGTCGGCCCTTTGCCTTGCACGCTCCCGGCACTGCGCAAGAAGTGGAACCGGGCCAAGCACGAATTGGCCCCCTGGTGGGCGTCCAATTCGAAAGAGGCTTACAGCTCCGGCCTCGACGCCCTGGCCAGGGCGCTCAAAGCGTTCTTCGATTCGCGCTCGGGCGAGCGCAAAGGCAGGTCGGTCGGCTTCCCCCAGTTCAAAAAGAAGGGCTCCCGTCGTAGTTTCAGGGTGAGCACAGGGAGCTTCGGCGTCGTGGACCACCGCCACGTGCGCCTGCCTCGTATAGGGGTGCTGCGAACCAAGGAGCCGACCTCGAAGTTGGCGGCCAGGCTCGCAGACGGCAGCGCCCGGGTGCTGTCGGCCAGCGTCTCAGAGCACGCCGGGCGCTGGTACGTGAGCTTTGCTTGCGAGCCGCAAAGACAAGAGTCGTACCTGCGTTCCGGCCCCGCCGTCGGCGTCAGACCTCGGCGAACGCGGAGGGAGAGGAGAGGTTCATGCCACCTGGCAGGTGCTCCTCGCTGAACTGCGAAGACAGCGCCGGGCAACCGGGCCAGACTGCCACCGCCTCAGCGCAAGCTGGGGGTGCCTGAGATGATCGCTGATGCCTCAGCCAACGGCTACGCTTATCGTCCCATGCGGGCGTGGCGAAACTGGCAGACGCGCCAGGTTTAGGTCCTGGTCCTGAAAGGGATGGAGGTTCGAGTCCTCTCGCCCGCACTTTCCCCCGCACTTTTCGCCCGCACTTGTGTCAGCTGTTGCGTTCGTTGTCGCGACTCAAGCATCCTGGTTCCGTACCGCTCTATCAGTCTGCTGCAGTAACAATGGTTAGAACCTGTGAAGATTCATTAGAACCCATGAAACATGCTCGAAACCCCTGAAAACAGGTGGCGCGGCTAGCCCAGAGCACGCCACAAGAAAGGTAGGAAACGTTGTACAGACATCAGCTACACGACAGCCCGAGCCAGCCTAGGTATGTTCCGAAGCACCTTGTCATAAGCAAAGCGCGCCCCGACAAAAAGAGGTTCCTCGCCATCCCTGTTATCGTGCTGCCGCTTGTCCTTGGGCCCGCCGGGATGGCCCTAGCCGCCAACCCCACTAACCCGCCGCCGCCCCTGCCGTCGGACCAGATCGCCCTCGTTGGAGTTTGCTTGTCGCCAACGCAGGTGTCCGTAGCGGCGCAACAAGCGCTCGGCCAGTACGCTGCCGGAGACCAGCCCGCCGGTTTGATCATCAACGGCAACTGGGTACCTGCTGCGGCGGTTGCTACCACCGAGACCTATGTCAACGGGTGCGCTGTCCCCGAACTTCCGACGGATAGCACCCTCGTTCCGGCGGACCAGATCACTATCAGCGGTTGCCCATCAATAACTCAGGTGGAGACCGTGGCAGAGGATGCGATTGCTTATTACGTTTCGGGTGACGATCCGGCCGGCGTGATCGTGAATGGGAACTGGGTCCCTGCTGGGGTCGCGGCTACTGGCGGCACCGTCGCCAACGGGTGCGCTAACTTCCTGAGGGCGCCGAATCGCGCCGCATCTGGCAGTGCCCGGCTTTGACGCCGGGATTAGAGCGACCGGGGGTGAACCCCCGGTCGCTCTATGGGCGTTGTCACGAGATGCGACGGCGGATCCACCAGAAGCACAGGCCACCCAAGATCACGGCCAGACCGAGGAAAATGGCCATCTCGTACCACTGGAAGGCCCAGTAGCGACTGGCGGGCTGATAGACGAGCACTTCCCGGAGCTTGCCAATGCATGCCGCCGACCCCCGACTTTGGAGACAGGCCCCACGACTAAGAAAATCACCCGTCACTGAATGGCCCGCCGCATTGACGATACGGTCCGAAAAGACCCACGCTCCGGGCTTGGCGCCGATCACGCCAAGAGGCCCGTTGTTCGATTCGATGTAGGTCATTCCTGAAGTCATATGGAGGGCCGACGTGGTGCGCACGGGAGCTATCAGGTGCGGCCGCACGAAGAAGGTGACGAGCACGCGAACAGCTACATACCCGACGAGAGTGGTAGCCATGGCGGGGAGCGTGCGCCGGATGAGCAGGCCTGCGGCGACCCCCATGGCGAAGGCGAACACCGTGTAGCCGATCGGGACGATGCCACGTTGGTCGAACATCGACGTGAACTGGTTCATGTTGACCCGGTCGATCGGGCTCGACCACCACGTCACCATGAGGCTCAATAGCCCAGCTACGGCCACGCTGGCCAGAGCGACAAGGCCCAGCCTCGCGGCCAGCCAACGGCTGCGGGTAACGCCCTGGGCCCACACCAGACGGTAGGTCCCGGTCTCCAGTTCACGCGCTACCAGCGGTGCGCCCCAGAAGATCCCGACGATCGCGGGCAGTGCGATAACGAGGTTGCCAAAGTCCTGCAACAGTCGGTCATGCGCGAGGAAAGCGTCGGTGGCCGTCGAGCAATTCCCGTGGGCACTACAACTGGCAACCATCGTGTTGTAGAGGTGGACCAAGTTCGGCCCCGTCAACGCGAAAGCTACCGCGATGATCAACAACGCCCCGCCGGCGACGGCGGCCTGTAGCCGGAATTGAACCCAACTGAACCTGATCATGACACGAGCTCCAGTTGAGGGACCTGCCTGCGTCCGATGTCGCGGCCTCGTGTCATATACGCCAGAACGAGATCCTCCAGGGTGACCCGCATCACGCTCCACGCCGGATCGAGGATCGGCTCGTCGGTGCGAATAAGGAAAGTGCTCTGCTTGTCTGTGTGGCTCTCTTCGATGACTTCCTGTTGAAGAGGCATTCTCCTTGGGTCACGACGGGGACCGGAGATGCGATGGTGCGAAGACAGCAAGTCGCTCACCTCTCCGGCAAGTTGCACCTGAGAGGCCACAAGGATAATGAGGTAGTCACAGACCCGCTCAAGATCGGCGACGAGGTGTGAGGAAAGGACGACGCTCACACCGTGGACGGCGACGACTTCCATGAGGGTTTGCAGGAACTCTCTGCGAGCAAGAGGGTCCAAGCTCGCTACGGGCTCGTCGAGCAATAGGAGTTCGGGCCGCTTCGCGATCGCTAGGGCTAGGGCGAGTTGGGCTCTTTGGCCGCCAGAGAGCGACCCCGCCTTCTGGCGGCGGTCCAGGCCGAGCTGTTCGACTCGGCTTTGGGCCAGATCGTGGTCCCAGTTCGAGTTCAGATAGGCACCCATACGTAAGTGCTTTTCAACCGACAGGTTCGAGAAGGTCGGAGAGTCCTGAGCCACGAAGCCGACTCGTTGGAGTTGCGCCGGTCCCTCGGCGGGTCGACCACCGAGGACGCGGATCGTGCCAGATGTCGGTTCGAGGAGCCCTACGGCCAGCTGGAGCAACGTGGTTTTTCCGGCTCCGTTTGGTCCGACGAGACCGACGACTTTCCAGCGGGGATCGAAAGTGTGCAGTTCCTGAGTGCCCACTTACGCCCATAACGCTTTGCGAGCGCGGTGGTTTCAACGGCGGAGTTCATGCCACGCCCTCTGCGAAGTAGTTGCGGTACGCGGTGCGATAGATCGCTTCGATGTCGTCGGGTGAAAGTCCCGCCGAATGCGCCGAGGCAGAGCCATTTGGTCATAGACGCCATGAACCGTGCCTGGGTAGAGGGGTCGGTGCGGGGCAGGGTACCGATGACGAATGTCCCTTGACCGGGCCGAGGCCGCACCAGTCCCTCGCGCTCAAGGTCCCGGTAGGCCTTCAGGACCGTGTTCGGGTTGATGGCGAGCTTTGAGACGACCTGCTGCGCGGTCGGCAATTGGTCGCCTGGTTCGAGGAGGCCAAGCTGCAAGGCCTGGCGGACCTGCTGAATTAATTGTAGATAGGTGGCGACACCTGAAGCCGTGTCGAGCTGGAACTCGATCATAATCCCACTTCCACTAATGAGTTAGTGAAAGCATACATCGGAGGGGCGAGAAGCGCAAGACCCGCACGCCGGAACATTCCCCGAAACAAAAAAGCAAAGAGGCAAAGAGGCAGCCGTGATGGTCACGGCAGAGTCGCGACCCCGTTCACGTATGAATCGACGTCCACGGGCGTGGTTGGGTTGGCATTTGTCGCAGGCCCACCAACGCCATCGATAACAGAGTCGTCGCCTCCAGACTGGCTCAGGGTCGGGCAGTCGCCGTTCACCGAGCAGGTGCTAGAAATGAACAAGTCCATGGCGTCCGTGAATTGCACGCCGGGGCTCTGCGGAGCCTCGAAGGCTGCCGAGTCCCAGAGGGTGGCATTGGTGTAAATGAACACGACGTAGCTAGCCATGCCATACCCATTGAAATTCTGGACGTTGTTGGTCACGAGGAACGACGGGTAGCCCGGCTGCACGGGCGACGTCTGCCACGCCGTCTGGCTGGGCGGGTCGTAGGGCAGCTCGTTCTGGAAGAAGATCACTGTGCCGTTGTTGCCGCTCCAAGTGACTTCGTTCTGCTGGTAGTGCTCGACGGCGAGGCCGTACGCAGTCACGTTGTTCGCGGTGACATCGAGCCCGATGTCGCCCTGGTTATACGTCCACCCCGCCCCTACTTGGCAGAACGGGGGAGCCGCGGCCGTCGAGCACCCTGGGGGATCGGTAACCGAGGTGTTGGCGCCGTGGTCGGCGCGCCAGGCCCATACGTCGTCGATGATCGAGTTGTTGGCATTGTCGAGCAAACTGACCGTGGCCGATACCGGCGTGGTCTCGGCGCCACCAATGCGGAAGAAGACATCCTGGATGAGGTCGGGGTCATTGGCGTTGCTCCTACCGGGCCAGTTGCCGCCCCAGTTGAAACCCGGCGTGCCGACCGACAGTAGGACTGGCGAGTTGACCGGTCCAGCGTCGAAGATCATCCCGGACACCTTCACCCCGTTGTCGGGGACCACTGACCAAGGACGCGTTGCCCGTCTGAGGCACAAGCACGGGGAAGCCCAGGCCCAGGACGTCGGTGTCAGGATGGCGGACCACGATGGGGGCGCTGAGGTCGTAGACGCCGGGGGTCAGGATGAGGTTCTGGCCGTGATCGAGGGCACTTTGGATTTGGGGCTCCGGTGTGCTCGGGTTGGCGATGAAGAAGCTCGACAGCGGGACGGAGGTCCCGGTAGCGGGGCCGCTGATGAAGTTGGGGCCGACCGCGTTGTCCTGCACGGCGGGCACGAAGGCGTCCCAACTGGTGCCGGTCGAATTGGTGTACAGGAACGGCCCCTGCTCGCTCACGGGGCTTTGTGGCAGCTCCGTGATCTGGTTGATCCCGTAGATCCCGTCGGTGCCGCTCCCGATGTCATAGCTGTCGTTGAAAGCATCTTCGGTGGGAGAGCAGGCCGTGGCCGGTGCGGGCGGGGTGTATCCCGGAGGGCACTGGTCACCGGAATAGACGTAGTTCCAGACGTAGCCGGGGGCGCTTTGGAAGTCCGTGTTGACGGCTATCCCCTGCTGGTTGCCGGACCAGTCGAGCTGTCCGTTGATCTCGTCGTTGGCGACATAGCTGCCGCTGCCGTAGTTGTTGGATTGGTTGTTCGTCTCGGAGCAGAACGACTGGAAGACGAGGCTGCCGTTGAGGATGACGTCCCGGACCGGCGTGGCTTGTGACACCGACCAGAAGTCGTCCCCGCCAGGCAGGGCCCCGAAGCAGTTGCCGGCCTTGATAGGCGCCTGCATCGTAATAGGCGTTGGCACCAAGGTAGGGGGGTTCCCACAGGGGCCAGTGTTGGTACCCCCCTGCGCAACATCGGCACAACCGGTCGCCCCAAGCGGGATCGGCGTACCGGTCGTTACGTTGAGCGTGAGGTCGGACATTGACCGCCAGAAGTTGACGGTCGAATTGGCCCAGTAGCAGGTTCCGCTAGGCCCGGCATAGCAGTTCGTGCCCGGCCCTGTGCAGGTCGCATAGCCGGGCAGGCACTGGGCCTCAGAGTCCAGGGCGTTGGGGAAGGCGTCGATCTGGCCGTTGATGGTCGTGTCCTGGGGCAGGGCTCCGAGCCCCGCAACCTCGGTGTAGTAGCCCACCTGGAACACCAGCGGGTCGGAGGCAGAGCCGTAGGTCCCCGGCTCGAACAACAGGGCGTAGCCGTCGTCGTTGAACTGGGATGAGAGGGGGACCTGCTTGATCGCGATGTTGTTGACGACCGTCTGGATGGCCGCCAGGTCGGTGGCTGTGGCGGTGAGCGTCGCCCCGCTGGGGGCAGGCGTGAAGACGCACACGTTGGGGCCGAACTGGGCAGTGGTGTATGCCCCGCACAGTGAGGGCGGCAACAGCGAGGGCGTCAGGGAGGGCGCCGGCGTGACAGCGGAGGCCGTGCTGGCGGGCACCAACGACAACCCGGTGGCGGCAATGAGTGCCGCGGCGATGAACATAGACGGGAATCGCAGCAACCGGCGAACCCGGGTGGTTTCGTGCATCAGTGGCTTCCTCCTATATCTAGGCTCAGTGAGCTCGTTGGCCGAGGCGCGCCAAGGGAGAGTCCAAAAGGTGGGATCCCCCCCACGTCGGGCCGATTTGGACGCTAGACCTCGCCGCCCGGGTGGTAAAGCGCGATCTTGTAAAAAGTTGTAAACGAAGGCCTAAGGCCACGCCCAGCGGCTAACAGCGCGCGATCCGCGGTGCCGTGAGCCGGCGCCGGCCGGCGCGGCGCGGCGATGCCCGGCACGGGCCTCGAGCCGACGTTCCTCCTCCTCAGAGGTGGTCAGCCGCCCGTGGATCCGCCGTTGGAAGCGGCCTAACCAGGCCCGAAAGAGGGCTTGGTCCGAGAGTTATCTTCGTCATCTTCGCTGATTGCCGTAGTCCGCCCGTAGTCCGCCGGTCGCGTGTGATAGTCCGGCACGGGACTAATACCGTCCAGCGCGGCGGGTCGATCGCAACCTCGACCGTGCTCCGCCGGGCCTCTGCCCGGCAGGCGGCAACCGCGAGCGAGAGCTGGCTTTGCCATGTGGGCCCGTGTGCGCGGCCGTTCGTGTCCCGGAAATCGGCTACCCAGGCGGGGAGCAGCAAGACGCAACAGGCCACAAACACCCATAGCGCGCGGCTTCCGCCCGCCGAGTTGCTGGGAGAGCCTGCCCCGGCCGGCCCTCCAGGAAAGTGGGCTGGAGCTCGCCGGCGGCGATCTGTGGACGGCTGCCCCGCCAGCACAAGGACGGCGCTCACGACCATCAGGATTGATGTCGCTGCATAGCGGCCTCCGTAGCCGACCGACGTCGTCGCCAACTGCATGAACGGCCCGGAACCCCTCAGCCATACCGGCACGGCAAAACAAATAGGCGCCATGACTGCTGTCGCTATGGCAAACGCCCGCCCTTGCTTTGACCCGAGCTTCACCCCCGCCACGACAATCGACGCGAACAGGGCCCCACCAAGGACTTCGGCGAGCGACCTGTCCCAACGGACGACTGCGTCGGTGCCGCGCAGCCCGCTCAGCCAACCGAGGCCAACTCGGAGGGCGAAGTCCGCAGGCAGGCCCGAGAGGCCCGCTTTGGGGAACGAGTTTTCCCCGTTGCTACCAAGTACAACGGCACCCTGGTACGCCAGACCGATGGCCAAGCCGACGGTCGGAGCCTGCTCTTTCAGCCGAGGCAAGGCCCAAACTCGGAAGGCAGCCAGCAGCACGAAGACACCTACGAGCGGCTCCGAAGCCGCTGCCAGGCAGCAGATCAAGCCTGCAGTGACCCGGCCAGCCGTGGTCTCGGGCCTCCACAACAGCGCCCAGAACGCGGCGAAAAACAACCACCACGGCAGGTTGACCAAGTTGTCCAACATCTCGACGTTGGCGAGGGGCAGCGCCACCATCGCGACCACAAGCAGGCCACGCAAGGCCGGCGCGGCGATGTGGCCCCGAGACATGTGGAACACAAGGCAGCCCAGTGCTGCGAGGCCGCCAGCTCCGCAAAGCGCGACCACTGTGGAGGCATCGGCGACCGGCGCCAGCTTGGCGAGCTGGATGATAAGGCGAGGGGCGAGCTGGTCGTAGCCGTTGTACGCGGTGATGAGCGTTCGCCAGAACGAGTGCATCAGGGCCTGGGAGTAGAAGATCCTCCCGTCCTCGGCCCACAAAGTTTGCGTTGCCGAAACCCCCGCTTGACGGACCAGGGCAACTGCGGCCAACGACGCAAAGCCGACGCCATACCCGCAAGCGAGCAGGGGCCGCGGCCACCTGGATGGGCCTGCCAGCGGGAAGAGGAACTCTCGCCGAAGGGCTAGTGCAGGCCGAGCGGCTAGTTCACCAGGCCGCACGAATAGTCCGGGTCGACACCATCGGGAGGAGTGGCACCGTCATACCCGTACTGTACGAGCCAAGGCACACCGCCAGCGAAGCCTATGGACGCCGAAGCCAGCGTCGAAGGATCCCCCGGGGAAAGGGCGCGCTCGCAGAACGACTGCGCGCTCGAAGTCGCCTCCGGTCAAGGTGTTCGCTCCGGGCACCCACAGCGGCGGCGGCGCGGGCGGGATGTACGAGCCAGTTATCTCGCCCCACTGGAACCATGTGCTGTAGACCCCACCAATGTGCCCGGCACCCGTGATCGCGTCGAGCGCACCCTGGATTATCGCTGCGTTGACCGGCTGGTCGACAGATGCCGTCGGCCATTGCTCGCCGATCTCCACGTCCACCCACCACACTTTGGGGCTGAGACCGGCAGCCTTTACGAAGGCGATGTCGGCCATCGCGTAGTTGTAGCCCCAGTCATAGCCAAGGCAAGCGTTGCTGGTCTTTGCGCAGGACGCCTTGGGGCCACTGGTTTCCTGGACGGGATTGTTGCCGGGAGCGGGCTCCATGATGATGTACATCGAGCGGTTGGCGCCGGCCCAGGCAATCTGGGCCGTAAAGCAGGTATCGAACCCGTTGATCTTGCCGTTGTTGACGCCGACTACTCCAAAAGCCGGGTCGGCTGGGAGCGTCTGCACTTTTGCCGAACCATGCGGGGAGCATTGCGGCCAGGACACGTCGTAACCGGTGACCAGAGCCGGGTAGGGGTAGTTCGGGCTCTCGGGAGCAGGCGTGCTCGTCGTGGTCGCAGGCGTGGTAGTGGTCGTAGTAGTGGTGGCGGCAGTCGTCGTGGTAGGCACCGAGGTCGTAGTTGTCGTTGGTGGCAGCGTGCTCACTGATGGACCGGTAGTCGGAGAAGTGCTGCTAGCAATGCCAACGGCCATTGCCACGACTCGGGCTCCGGTCTTCACGGTCGCCGATCCCCGGTCGGGAGCAGTTCCGAAACTGAAAAGGGTACCGTTCTTCTCAACGAGCCAATAACCCTTACCGTCAGGTGTCACTGCGATGCCGACTATGGCGCTGGGGAGCTTCTTCGACCCAGTGGACCCGTGGAAACCGGCCTCACCGAACGCGAAAATGCCGCCGTCCGAGGCCACGAGCCAGTAGCCGGCTCCGTTTGGCGTGGAAGCCATTCCGACTATTGGCTTGTTGAGGTGGTCGGATCCGGTCGACCCCAAGAAGCGGGCGTCCCCGAACGCGAAAATGCCGCCATCGGTTGCCACGAGCCAGTACCCGGCCCCGTCCGGTGTCGCGGCTATCCCAACTATGTGCTCGTTCAGGTGCCTTCCGCCCATCGAACCGAAGAAATGGGCGTCCCCGTAGTTGAAAATGCCGCCGTCCGAGGCGACGAGCCAATAGCCGCCACCGTCAGGCGTCGGAGCCATCCCCACAATTGGGCTATTGAGCCGGAGCGCTCCCGGGGAGCCATGGAACGTGGCGTCCCCGAAGCAGAAAATTCCACCGTTCGACGCCACGAGCCAATAACCGCGCCCGTCCGGGGTTGCGGCGGCGCCCACAATCGGCCTGTTGAGCTTCACATTTCCAAGGTCACCGAGGGAGGCGGTGCCGAAGTTCTCAACCGTGCCGTCCGCTCGCACGACCCAGTACCCGGGCGGCCGGGGCGGAGCGGGCCTAGTCGTGGTGGTGGTGCTTCTCTTCGCCCTTACCGTGGTGCTGGTGCGCGCCACCGTGGTGCTGCTGCCAGCCGCTGCGGTCGTTGAGGCAGAGGGCTGTGTGGTGGCCGTGGCGGAGGGGCTCGAGGTGCTCGCCGTGCCATACGCGCTTTGCATACCAGCCGCGCCGAAGATGGTAACCAGGCACATAACGCAACTGGCGAGCCGGCCTCCGCGCCCAGCACCCCGCTTGAAAACCGGACCGCAGCCCGGGGCCCGCCGTTCCCTCAAGCCATCCTCCTCAGATAATGCCCTCTTTCAGCGCATTGCGCACCCACGGGATGACCTCGTCCAGCATGTCTTCGAGCGTGGTGGTCGCCTCGAAACCAAGCACCCGCTTGGCTTTCTCGACGGATGGGATCCGCTTGGCGACGTCATGTTCGAAGGGCGGGTCGCTGACGTAGTGGAAGGGCACTTCTGGGCCACGGATTTTTTGCCAAATGACGCTGGCAAGCTCCAGGACGGTGGTGGAGGTAGCTGTAGAAAGATTGAAGTCCTGGTTCATGGCCGCGTCGTGCTCCATAGCAGTTACGATGCCCCGCGCAAGGTCCCCGCCGTAAGTATAGTGCCTCACCTGCGAGCCGTCACCAAGAATGTGCAACGGGTCCTGCCCCATAAGGACCTTCTGCACCAAATCGGGCACAACATGGCTCATGGCCAGTTTGACGTTGCCAGACGCGACCTCTACGTCGCCTAGGGCGCGCCCCTCCCCCACTCCTACGCAATTGAAGGGACGGACGATCGTATAGGGGAGCTGATGCTGGTCCCATGCGGCATGAGCGAAATACTCGACGGCCAGTTTTTGGAAACCGTACGACGACAGCGGAGGGGGGACCTTGCGTTCGTCCCCCTCGACCGAAGGCCATCGGTCTGCGGACTCGTAGACCATCGAGGAGCTCATGTAAGTCACCTTGCGTAGCTGCCCCCGGCGATGAGCACCCAGCGCAGCGTCGACCGAGGCGGCCATGATCCGTTCGTTGGTGGCCAGAAGGTCGTAGGCATAGGCGTGGAAATAGGAGATCCCGCCGATCATCGCCGCGCCGGCGATGAAATGATCCGCCCCCGTGAGCAGCTCCTCCATCAGCGAAGTGTCACGGCAGTCCGCCTCGACGAAGCGATAGGAAGGGTGGTCGTCGTAGGACTTCTTGACCGCGCCGTACTTCGAGAAGTTGTCGACCCCGATCACCTCGTAGCCCCGCTGGAGCAGCTCTTCGACCACATAGCCGCCAATGAAGCCCGCCGACCCGCTCACCAGAACTGTTGTCATTTTTTCTTTTCTCCGGACATTTGCTTGTGGAGTTGGTCAATGCTCAGCTTCGGCCCAAAGGAGAACCGGTACCAACGCAGGTAGGCGGACAGCCATTTAGCGATCTTGAAATGAGAGACGCCGGTGGTGCGGTCGAGCCAGATGGTCGGCACCTCAGCGACCGGGAGGCGCAGGCGGCGAGCCTTGGCCACGAGCTCGATGCCGACCTCGAAGCCCTTGTCGCTGTCGATGCCGACCTCCCGGACAAAATCTCGGTTGTAGGCCTTGAACGAGTTGGTCGGGTCCCAGGTCCCCACGCGAGCAAAGATGTACAGCGATGCCCCGGCCGAGCGCGACATGAGGCTTTTGAGGAGGGGGCCGCCGACCTGCTGGCCGCCCCTGGAATAGCGCGATGCCGCAGCGACCACGACGCCCCGCTCGACGAGGCGAGTGAGCTGGTCGATCTGCTGGGGGTCGTCGCAGCCGTCCGCCATGGTCACAACGACCACGTCGGCGAGCGCAGCGTCGAACCCGGACCGGATCGCTCGTGCCGGGCCAGGGCCATAGGCGTTGATGACGAGACGCACGCGGTCGTCCTCCTCGGCGTACTTCTTTACCCACGGGACGGTCGTGTCTTCAACGGAGTCACAGACGACCAGGACCTCGCACGGGACCTCGACCGCCTCGGCGATGCGGGCCAATGCCCCCATGATCACCTCGTCCTCATCTTTTGCAGTGACTACGACGGAAACTCGCGGTTTCATACCCTGACGCCTCCCCCCCGCAGTCCCCAGACGTCGACCACGGGCTTCACGATCTCAAGTTCGATGTACCTCTTATGGGGCGCTCCGATGAAGACAAGATCCGAACGTTCGAGCACTTCTTCCTCGGGCACCAGGTCGTCATCAACCTTGACGTACGGGTCAGCGCAGATGACGGCTGCAGCCTTGAAGCGCAAGATGCGCTTCAACTTGTAAGCGAGGCTCGACCGGATGTCATCGCTGTCGCCCTTGAAAGCCATGCCGAGGATCCCGATCGTCATGGTGGAAAGGTCATAGCGCCGGGAGAGCCGGTCGACCATGTACAAGGGCAAGCCCTCGTTGACCATCATGGCGGCATGGCCCAGCACGAAGTTGTTGTTGTTGAAAGCTGCCAGCTGCATCGTGTCTTTGAGGAGGCATGGGCCAGCAGCAAAACCGGCCGCCGGTAAGTCAGCAGCGCGAGGGTAATTATGGATGACTCCCTGGCGGATCCGCTCGTAGTCGAGGCCGAAGTCGTTCGCCATCATGTAGAGCTGATTGGCCAAGGCGAACTTCAAATATCGGTAGGCGTTGGTGAAGAGCTTGGCCAGTTCGGCTTCTTCGGGGAGCAGCTCGACCGTGTCGTTCACCAGGACCTCGAACAGCTTGCGGGCTCTCGCCATCGCCGTGGGGTTGCGCGCGGACACGATCTGCGGGAGCTCGAACAGCTCGCGGAGAGCCTTGCCTTCGGCGATGCGCTCGGGACAGAACGAAACGTCCAGCTCCAGGTCGAGGCTGGCGATACGGCGCTCGACAAGCGCGGTCACCCCCGGGTACACGGTGCTACGAAGCACTAGCAGCTGGCCGGACCGCAAGTAAGGCGCCAGAGCCTCGACGGCGGACGCCACCGCTTGAGGGTCGGGGTTGAGGTGTTCGTCGACAGGGGTACCGATCACGACGACGATGTGCTCGGCCCTCGAAACAATCGCCGGGTCGGTGGTAGGCACGAGGTGCGAGCTGGCGATGACGCGCTCGAGCACCTCGGGCGCACCAGGTTCGTCGAACGGCATAACGCCTGATTGCACCGTGCGCACGGCGGCGGGGTCGATGTCGTAAGCGCCGACCTGTAAGCCCCGGTCGGCGAAGGCCATAGCGAGCGGCAGGCCAACGTGGCCACAACCCCCCACCACGACGACGTCCAGGTCAAATCCCACTACTGCCCTCCACGACAGTCTGTCGCCAGCTCGGTGCCGACATTTGGCTGCTCGGTATTGGTCCCTTGATTGGTCCGGTGCTCCTGCGTCCGATAGCTCGCGCCCGATCGGCCAGGAGGGATGGGACCGGGTGTTCGGACGAGCGTAGCAGCCGGTGCGGGAGGGCTGCTAGCAACGGGGGACCGGGGGCGCGCGGAAAAGAACCCGGTCAGGCGGGCGGCGGGAGCTGTGGGGCTTCCGGGGCGTGCGGGGAGCCTGGGGCGAGTGACGAGCCTGGGGCGAGCTGGGCGTCGCTCTCTACGACCTTGTCGATGATCGACGGGCTCCTGGCTGGCACCGGGGCCGGCGTTTCCTTCCCGAACAGCTCGATGACCCACTGCCAGCGGGCCCGCCACAAGGCCCTCCGCTCCGCCAGGCCAGCCGGGCTGGGCGCCGGCGGGTGGACACGGAGCGACAGGTAACTGATACCGCCGACCGGGATCGGCAGCCAGAAATTGACAAGCCGCCAAGCAACTACCCCAAGGATCACGATCGCCCTGGGTGGGCCGAAACCGACGAGGATCCCGATCAGCGTGAGCTCTAGTACCCCGAGACCCCCCGGCGTGAAGGGGATCGCGGCCGCAATGTTGGCTACACCGTAGGCGACGAGCAGCGCAACCGGGTTGACCCAACGGCCGAAGGCGCCCAGGAAGACGAAGAGGGACCCGGCGTCGAAGAGCCAGTTGGCACTGGCAAAGAAGAACGCCTTGGCGAGCTGGCGGCGGTCGGTGGATAGCTGTTTGAACCGCGCCACGAGCTGGCCGAAAAACTTGGGCAGGGTCCCGGGGCGGAGGAACCGCAGCTTGGTCCCAACGGCATTCACGAACCTCATGGCCCGTTCGTCGCCTTTGGTCATCAAGATGACAATGCCGGCGATAAAGGCCATGAGCAGCAGGCCGAGGACGGCCACGAAAAGGTACGCCACCCGGAAGCCGTAGATGGGGAGCGACGCGACGAGCGCGAGCCAGAAGATGACGTTCAGTACAACGGCCGAACCGAGCCCCTGAGTGGCGAGGGCGAAGGCCGTGTCGGTACCCCCGACGCCGGCACGCGTCAAGAGCCTGTAGCTGAGCGTGGAGGCCGCGGCATTCCCCCCCGGGACACAGTGGCTGAGCGCCAAAGTCGAGAGCTGGATCCTCGAAACCGTGGCAAGGCCCGGGTCTTCGCTCTTGGGGATCAGCGAGCGGGTCAGTTCGAAGTAGGCGAAAAGCGAAAGGGTCTCGAGCCCCAGCCCGAGTACCGGGAGGAACGGGTTGGCCCCGGCGAGCACGTGGATCGCCTTGTGGGTTCCTCCGATCTGAGGGACGACGAAGTACTCGAGGACGAAGCCGACGATCAGCAGCTCAGCAAGACGACGGACCGTTCGCGGCCATCTCCGCCTGTGAGGGCTCGTCGTCTCATCCAACGCGCTCGGCTCCGCTCTCTAAGTTAACCGGCAGCGCCGAGCGCGACCACGAGCGCCCTGAAGGCCCGGCCCCGGTGGGAGAGCGCGTGCTTCGCATCAGGTGATTGTTCGGCCAGCTCGCCGAAAGTGCGCCCGTCTGACTCCTTTGGTACGAATACCGGGTCGTACCCAAAGCCGCCGCTCCCCCGGCGCTCTGGCGCTATCCATCCCTCCACCGATCCCTCCGCGCTGATCTCCCTGCCGTCGGGCCACATCGCCACTGCAACGGTCACGAACCTCGCCCGGCGCTCCTGCGGCGCTCGCTTGCCAGCGAGCTCGCCAAGCACGCGATCGACGTTGGTCTCTTCATTAGGCGGTTCTCCCGCATAACGGGCCGAACGCACGCCCGGCGCGCCACCGAGCGCCTCCACCTCGAGCCCAGTGTCCTCAGCGATCGCCGCCAGCCCCGTCGCTTTGACGAGGCTGGACGCCTTGAGGCGCGCGTTGGCGAGCAACGTCAGTTCGGTTTCTTCGACGTCGGCCACGCCCGCCGGCCTGGCCAGCAGCTCGAGTCGAAGACCAGCGCCAGCAAAGATCTCGCGTATCTCGCGTGCCTTGTTGGGGTTGGTCGTAGCCAGCACGAACGGCCCCAGCTCACCCACGGATAGGCGATCCTCGTGGGTCCCGTTCCGGGGGCGGCGCCGCGACAACGTGGGCCTGAGCGACTAACAGCTCGGCGATACCGCGTTCTGCCAAAGCCAGCATCTCGTCGAGCTCCTTGCGGGAGAAAGGGGCACCCTCAGCGGTCCCCTGCACCTCGACAAGGCCACCAGAGCTGGTCATGACGACGTTCATGTCCACCTCCGCTCCAGCGTCCTCGACGTATGCGAGGTCCAACATAGGAGTACCCCCAACGATCCCCACCGACACGGCGGCACAGCCCTCTCTTACGGGATGAGACCTCAGCCGGCCGGCACCGACCATCCGGCTGCACGCGTCGTGGAGAGCCACCCAGGCTCCAACGATGCTTGCGGTCCTGGTGCCGCCGTCGGCCTGGAGGACATCGCAGTCGAGGGTCACTTGTTGCTCCACCAGGACCGAGAGGTCAGTGACTGCCCGGAGGCTCCGGCCGATGAGGCGCTGGATCTCCTGGGTGCGGCCGGACTGTCGACCGCGGGCTGCTTCTCGTTCCACCCGGTCGGGGGAAGAGCCGGGCAACATCGAGTACTCGGCGGTGACCCAACCTTTGCCTGTCCCTCGAAGCCATCTCGGGGCTTCTTCGGAGAACGACGCGGTGCAAAGAACGGCCGTACGGCCCATCCTGACCAGGACCGAACCCGGGGCGAACTTGGTGAAGTCCCGCTCGAGCTCAACGGGGCGAAGCTCTTGTGGGCTGCGGCCGTCAGCGCGCGAGCGTCGCTCGGTCATACCGTCCACATCTTGCCCACCTCGGCAACCTCAACAGGGCTACCGAAGGCAGCTGTCGCCTCCGCGCAGGCAAGCTCCCGGTCAATGGTGGGGGCCAGATGGGTAATGACCAGCCGCTCCGCTCCGCAGCGGGCTGCCGTCAGACCAGCTTGCCTCGCGCTCAAGTGCTCAAAAGACCCTTCCTCCTGCGAGCTCAAGGTCGCTTCCACGAGGGCCAATTGGATGCCTTCCCCCAGACTGCTCAATTCCCATGCCGGCCCCGTGTCAGCGGAGTAGCCGAGCGCTCGGCCCCCCACTTCGACCCTGGCGGCAAGGGTCTCGACCGGGTGGTCCGTTCGCGACCAGCTCCAGCGGGCGGGGCCCACCTGGGCTGTCTCGCCATCGCCGATCACCCGCCAGTCGAAGGTCCCGTCAGGCTTCTCGCCCACCATCAAGTCCCGCAGGCCTTCGGGGGCATAGATCGGGAGGCCCTTCCGGCCGAGGAAGTACCGCATGGCCACGTACAGCCCCTCCAGGTCGCTCCAGTGGTCCGGGTGGGCATGGCTGACCACCACTGCGCTCAGGCCCGAGAGCGGGACGTGAAGCTGCAAGTTCGCCATCGTCCCTGGCCCGGTGTCCATCCAAGTGGCAAAGTCGCCTGCTTGGAGGAGGTAACCGCTGCAGCAACCGCCGGGAGCCGGGTAGCTGCCGTCGGTCCCGAGCACTGTCAGGGAGAGCGCTTGCGAACTCATCGATTGAGCATCTCCTCGGGCCGCAGCGCCTCGGGTCGAAACGCCTCGGGCCGAAACGCCTCGGGCCGCAACGCCTCGGGCCGCAACGCCTCGGGCCGCAACGCCTCGGGCCGCAACGCCTCGGGCCGCAACGCCTCGGGATCAGAGTCTCGACGACCGGCCGCGGCAGGAGGCTCCCAGTGGTCCGCTTCGTCTAGCTCAGGGCCGAACAGGTGCTGTCCCACCCGGACAAAGGTCCCCGCTTCACCGGAGGAGATCCAACGCTGACTGCCATTTGAGGTGCCATTTAGGCTGCCGCTCGAGGTGCCATTTGAGATAGTCGGGCGCCGACCGAGGCCGGTCTCTGAAAGGATCCCGCGGACCTCGAACGCGGTTTCTTCTGCCGAACTGACTAGCACTACTTTGGGCCCCATCACCTCACCTATCGTGCGCGCCAGGTAAGGGTAATGGGTACACCCGAGCAGGAGCGAATCGACCCCGGCTGCCACGACGGGCGCGAGCAGCCGTTTTGCCAGGGCAATCGCCTCGTCGCCTCCGGTCTCGCCGCGCTCGACGAGTTCGACGAAGCCCGGGCACGCGGCACATGTGAGCTCGATCGGTGGGCCTGATGCGGCAAGCGAACGCCTCTTGAGGGCGCCCTGGTAGGCGCCGGACGCAATCGTCCCGACGGTCCCTATGACGCCAACCCGGCCGGTCCGGGTAACCGACAGCAACGCGCGCAGGCCCGGGTCGATCACCCCCACGAGTGGGACGTCGAACTCGTAGCGCAAATGCTCGAGAGCGGCCGCGGTGGCATTGTTGCAGGCGACGACCACCAATTTGACGTCGTGGTCCTCCACAAGCTTGCGCGTTATCTGCGACGCGAAGAGCCGCACCTCATCCAGGCTCCTCGACCCGTAGGGGTACCGGCCGGTGTCCCCGACGTAGACGAGGTCCTCGGATGGGAGCAAGTCGATCAACGCCCTGGCGACTGTCAGGCCCCCAAAACCGCTGTCGAACATCCCTATGGGCCGGTCGTCCATTCCGGGTGAGCCTACGCCAGAGCCTGGGTATCTCAGCAGTACCGCGCTCTTGCTCAGAACTCAGAAGTACAGCTCGTGGCGCGCCCGCTCGGCGACCGTGTCGAGGTCGCCCGTCCACACGTCGGTCGAAAGGTACTTCCAACCGCCATCCGGTGACACCGTGACGATCGTCCCCTCGTCGATCTCTTTGGCGCATTTCGCTACGCCGGCCATCGCCGCACCCGTGGAAATGCCGGCGAAAATGCCGACCTCAGTCAGGCGCCGTGACCACTCGATGCTTTCCCTCGGGCCAACGATCCGGCTGCGGTCGACGAGCTCATAGCCATCATTGTCGGTGAAAACCGGCGGGATGAAACCCTCGTCCAAGCTCTTGAGCCCTTCTACAGTCTCGCCTGCCGGAGGCTGGACAGCCCAAATACTCACGGACGGGTTGCGTTCCTTCAAGAAGCGGCCCACGCCGATTATGGTCCCCGCCGTACCGAGCCCGGTCACGAAATGGGTAACTTCTGGGCAGTCTCGCCAGATTTCAGGCCCGTCCCCTCGTAATGGGCTTTGGGGTTGGCAGGGTTGCCGTACTGGTAGGAGAAGAACCAATCAGGGTGCTCTTTCGCCAATGCCTGGGCACGTCGCATCGCGCCGTTGGAACCTTCGGCGGCGGGGGAGCTGATGATCTCCGCACCAAAAGCGTGCAGCAGCTTTGTGCGCTCCACCGACACGTTCTCGGGCACCACGACGGTGATCGGGTAACCCTTGACCCTGGCGATCATGGCAAGACCTGCGGCCGTATTGCCTGATGACGACTCGAGGATCCGCTGGCCCGGGCCAAGGCTGCCATTTTTCTCGGCTTCTTCGATCATGCACTTGGCGGCACGGTCCTTCACCGAGCCCCCCGGATTGACGCCCTCGAGCTTTATGAGCACCCGTACCCGGGGGTTCGGGCTCAACTCGCTGATCTCCACGAGGGGGGTATTGCCGATGGTGTCGAGGACGCTGTCGTAATGAGCCATCGTTCAGCCTCCTGCCACTGCGGGCATCAGGGTCACGGTGTCGGCGTCGCCCACCTTTGTATCGAGCTTGCCCAGGTACCGGACATCGTCGTCATTGACGAAGACGTTCAGGTGCCGGTGCATCTCGCCATCGGGCGTGAGCAGCGAAGAACGGAGCGCCGGGTACTGTCGCACCAGGTCGTCGAACACCTCTCGTAGCGAGGCCCCCTCCGCATTTACGGTGGGCTCCCCGGCTGCCATGGGGCGCAGGATGTTCGGCAGGCGCACTTCGACCGTCACAGCTTCTCCCAACGTGCCACGCGCCCTCCCAACTGAGGCGGCCGGGCCAAACCCGACCTATCTGATCACCATTGTAGGGCATCGCCTCGAGCTTCGGCATCGCCTCGAGCTTCGGCAGGCATCGCCTCGAGCTTGGGCCCTCAAGCCTCGGTTTGAACAGGCTCCTCCTGGACCTCGCCGTCGATGATCCTGTAGCTGCGGACTACCGGCTCCACATCGCTCAGCGACACGAGCACATAGTGCCAATCGGGGTCGGGGGCCTGCTCGATGTCAGTGGGCGAGGGGTACGCCAGGGTGTGGGTATGCGAGTGCCAGACGCCGATCAGCTCCCAGCCTGCGGCCCTGGCAGCGCGGTCGGCGCGCAGGACGTCCCTCGGCTCAACCGTGTAGAGGCGCGCCGAGCGCGCTGCATTGTCGGCCGGGTAGACCTCGAGCACCTCGCCCTCGCGGCCGGCCAGCAGCCCGCATGCTTCGAGGGGGAGGCCGTCGAGGCAGTGGGCGACAACACGGTCGCAAAGGGGCCTTGCTAACAGGAGCACGTCGACGAAACTACCTTTGATAGGCCTATGGCCGCGAAGCAGGTCGACGGACGGACGCTGGTGGCCCAAAACCGCCGGGCACGCCATGACTACGAGATCCTGGGTACTTACGAGGCCGGGATCGTGCTGGTCGGCAGCGAGGTCAAGTCCTTCAGGGAAGGCAAGGTGCAGCTACGGGACTCGTTCGCCCGGGCCCAGGACGGCGAGGTCTGGCTGCACGGCATGCATGTGGCGCCCTACGGGTACACCAGCGGCTTCGGCATGTTCGACCCTGACCGGGCTCGCAAGCTCTTGCTGCACAAACGCGAGATCCTTGACCTGGCCCGCGAGACCCAACAGGGGCCGCTCACGCTGGTGCCCCTTGCGGCGTACTTCAAGGACGGCCGTGCGAAGGTCGAGATCGCGCTTGCCAGGGGCCGGCGCGCTTACGACAAGAGGCGGGCCATCGCCGATCGCGAAGCCAAAGAAGAGGCACGCCGTGAAATGGGTACTCATCGGGAGCGTCGGGAGCGTCGGGAGCGAACGCCCAGGCACTAGCCCCGCCAGGCTCACCCGCCTGCTACATATGGAAGACGGGAAGACTGGTCAACGTTGTTCTTGGTGTTGGGCCGGTTGGGCCGAAGGGAAGAACTTTGGAAGACAGCCTGAGGTTGGGAAGAGTTGGCGGCGTCAAGGTTGGCGCGAACTGGAGCATCTTCGCTCTCGCAGCCATCGTGGCTTACTTCCTGGCAAGTTCGCGGCTCCCCACAGACGTCCCCGGTTACACGCACGGGGCCTATTGGCTGGCCGGGTCGCTCACCGCAGTGGCACTGCTGGTCGGGGTGCTGGTCCACGAGGTGGCCCACGCCGTGGCGGCGCGCCGGGCCAAGCTCCATGTCGACGGCATCACCCTTTGGTTCATGGGCGGTGTCACCCGTATCGAAAGCGACAGCCGCAAACCTTCGATCGAACTCGTTGTTTCCCTGGTAGGTCCCCTGGCGAGCGGTGTACTGGGCGGGATTTCTTTCGGGCTCGCCGCTCTCGCGCAGTTGGCCGGGTGGGGCCTCGCCGCCGGCTCGCTGCGTTGGCTCGGCGTGATCAACGTGTTGCTCGGAGCGTTCAACCTGTTGCCCGCATCTCCTCTGGACGGCGGGAAGGTCCTGCACGGGTTGCTTTGGTTGGTGACCAAGAACCGCTGGCTGGCAACTCGGCTGGCGGCTGGGGCCGGGCTGGTGCTCGGCGCGGCCTGCTCCATCATCGGCCTGTTCGCCTTCGAGGAGAACGACGCCATCGACGGCTTCGTCCTGCTGCTGATGGGCTGGTTCGTGATCTCTTCGTCGAAGCGGGAACAGCTTGCAGGCAAAGCTCAATACGTGCTCGGCGACGTCCGGATCTCCGACGTCATGAGGCCGGCTGTCATTGCACCGGGTTGGCTGACCGTCAACGCCTTTTGGAACGAGTGGGTGAGCAAGTACCCTGATGCGGCCTTCTTGCTCGAACGCTGGGGCGGTGGGGGTTGGTCGGGGGCGGTCACCGCCCAACAGCTGGCTGCAGTACCCCCGGGCATGCAGTGGTCGGTCCGGGCACAGGACGTTTCGGTGCCCTTGGAAGCCCACCTCGCGGCAAACCAGGTCCCCCTCGCGCCGGGTCTGCCAGCTCTCGCTGTAGCGGGGCGCGGCGGTGCAGCGTTGCCGGTATTGGACCACGAGGCGACCGTCGGTGTCGTTCTCGCCGCCGACATAGCGGCATTGGTCGCCCGGGGTACGCCAGCACCCCGGAGGACCTGGTCAACGGTCTGGTCGCCTGCACCAGCACCTACGCAGTCGCGCTACGCCTGAGGGGATTGCCAAACAGGTAGGCAGGGCCGGCCTGAGCCCGGCTGCGCTAGCATGGACAGCTCCACAGGCAGATTGACATGGGGGTGACAGGTTTCGACTTTGGCTGTCGACCCGGGAGAAGCGAGCCGTGGTCCCCGGATGCCACGTAAAACAACTGGGAAAACAATAAACGCCAATAATGGCAATGCGCGTCTAGCGCTGGCTGCTTAAAGCCCAGCCCGTCCGTCTGGCCCTAGTCCTGCGGGCCAGTAGCGGGCGTCATTAAGCGGGGCTTACCTTGCGGCTGCGCCAGCCGGTAGCAAGGGAAATCTAGTTGGCTTTAGCCGCCGGCCGGCGCCAATGACGAGCCGGTGGCCGAGAAAAGACATTGGCTGCGCTCGGAGAATGCTCGGTGAGAGGCTAAAGGACGCGGGTTCAATTCCCGCCACCTCCACGAACGAAGGGATGTTCGTGAAATTACGGCCGGTAGTGATCACGAAATCCCTCCTTGTAGGTGGCGGAAGCACTTTGTCGGCTCCGCTACCCTCCACGATTCACTGCTCCGCCGGCCTTAGGGCCGGCGGTTTACGCGTCCCGCACCTTTCCCGCACTATTCCACCTTTTTCCGGGCGCGCTGAGACCGGCCACCATCGGCGGCCGGTCACGTCTACTTGTTCGGTTAGCTCTAGTCGGGAGGGGGCGCGGCCACCTCGGACCGCTCGATGACGTCGGCCCACGTCCCGGGCCGCCGCTTTGCCCGGGCTCGCTTGGGCCGCTCGGCCTGCTCGCCGGTCTCATCAAGGTTGTGCTTGGCACGGAAGCTGCGAATGCGGTCCAAGTTGAACGAGGCCAGGGTGAAGCCGAGCATCACCGTCATCTTGGTCACCCCTATGACCCTGTCGGTGCCGAATACTCATCCGGCCAGGTCACGCAACGAGCCGGTACTCGTGGATGATGCCACCGATGACTTCGTTGCGTCGTAGCTGTAACGGGTCGGGCTCATTGATCGGAGCTGGCGCCGGTCCCAATGCTATGGGCGCCCGCTGGTCCAGGGCGCGGTGCGGGCGGTGCTCGTTGTAGTGCTCGACGTACTCCGTCAGGACCTGTTCAAGATGCCGGCGGTTGAAGATGAGGAACCGGTCGAGGCACTCCCGCCGGGCGGTGCCCACGAACCTTTCGGCAAACGCGTTCGCTCGAGGAGACCGGACCGGTGTCTTAATGACCCTGGTGCCCTCAGAACGGAAGACCTCGTCGAAGCTGGCGGTGAACTTCGTGTCCCTGTCGCGGATGAGGAACTTGACTACTCGGGAGCGCTCGGCGAGGTGCCAGCTCAGGTTGCGGGCTTGCTGGGTGACCCACTCCCCCACTGGGTTGGCGGTAACACCCGAGAGGTAGACCCTCCGGGTGTCGACCTCGATGAAGAACAGGACGTAGAGACGTTGGAGCAGCACCGTGTCGACGGTGAAGAAGTCGCAGGCGAGCATCGTCGTCGCCTGCGCTCGCAGGAACTCGGCCCAGGTCGGGCCAGACCGCCGGGGGCTAGGCTCGATCCCGTGCCGGCGAAGGACCGCCCACACGCTCGAGGGCGCCAGCTCGACGCCCATGGTGGCCAGCTCCCCGTGGACCCGCCGGTAACCCCAGGTCGGGTTCTCTCGGGCCAGGCGAAGGACGACCGAGACCGTGCCCGCAGGGACCGCCGGTCGTCCAGGCCGTCGGTGCGAGTATGTCCAGCGCCGTCGCACCAGGTCCCGGTGCCATCGCAGGAGGGTCTCGGGCCGGACGAAGAAACGACCTCGGCGAGCCATCGAGAGCAGCCGGCTCAACCCCGCCAGGACTGCTCGGTCCGATGGCCGCAGCGCGGGACGAGCGACTTGGCGGCGCAAGACGGCGACCTCGTGGCGCAGCATGACGACCTCGACGACCAGGTCTTGTTGCCTACGGCGTGAGAGCCGGAGCAGCTGGAGGAGCCGAACGAAGGCAATGTAGAGGAACGAGAGCGCCACGCTCCATCTTCGGCATCGGTGTCCCAGCCACGAAAGTCCTGGTCTACGAGCCTGGATGACGTTTTCGGCACCCACAGGGTTGGCCTCGGCCCCCTCGGGCTCGGCGGGCTCGGCGGGCGCCGGTTCCCGCCCGCTCATAACCAGCCCGACTAGCAGCTTCACGAGCCCGACTACGGCTAGCGCGGGGTCACCCAGCGGGTTGGCCTCGGCCCCCTCGGGCTCGGCGGGCTCAACGGGCGCCGGTCCCAGCCCGGTCACGACCAGCCCGCGTAGCGTCGCACCCAGCACCTCACCAGCGCCACCCGTAAACACGGGAAACGCCGTGGCTGAACCAACTAGCCAGGTCACTCCGCCTGTTACGTCGAGCAGTGGCACCCCGAGCCCGGGACCAACAAGCACGACCACGCCGATAAGCAGCACCATCGCTCCTCCCGCCCCGACGGCGCCGACTGTTACGACCACGCCGGTCACCACTTCTACGACCGCTGCGGCCCCAAGTCCCGCGGCCAGCGGCCGCACAACGACGGTCTCGACAACGACGGTCTCGACAACACCGGCCGCAGCGGCGACGTCGACGGCTGTCCAAACTCCGGCTACGACCACGACTGGCACTACCGAAACAGCGCCGCCCGCCACCTCGCCGTAGGGGGCCAACTCAAGGCGTCAAGACGCCCGCAGCGGCCTGAGCCCACCGTCCGCGCAAAGCGACGCCCGGGGTGGCGGCAACTCCGTCGCCGCTGTCGGGCCTTTGGTCCAGCAGACGGAGCATGCCCGCGGCGGTCGCCAGCTCGTCGCTGGGCAGGGCGGTCTCGCTGGCGGCACCGTTGACCACGCCAGCATCGACCCTCTCCCTACTCGGCCCACTCCCTCCGGGCGGGCTTCGTCCCCTATGCCCACCTGCGTGGCGCCAGCGACCGGGCCATCGCCCACCAGACCCCGCCACCGCTCCATGGCGACCCCTGGGCCAGTACGTGAGGATACACGAGGCGTGGCAAGACAATGCAGCTACGCAGCTCGGGTTGTGACATGACCCCCTGTCGCTCGGTGCAACAAAAGGCCGACTGGAACTCAACGGTTCCGCTCTATAACCCACGCCGAGCCTCGTTGAGTCCTAGACGTACCGTCGGCGCATAAGGGCTCTTTGCTGCTTCCAGCGCCTCAACGAATTCCTCGATCACGTCAAGTAACTTGCCCCGCGAACTCGCAATATATCCGGCAGGATATTTACCAGAGGTTCGTCCTGCTTGAGATATCCGATGTGGGATACGTGCTCACTCGCCCAGCCGTAATCCTCTCGCAGACGTGTTATCAATGCTGCGGGAGTTGGTTCCCAGCCCGGAACGAATGTCCTGGCGGAAGTGCATTGCCAGCCGACATTGCCGCTAGGTTTCAACCAAGCGGGAGAACCTCGCTGCGGGGTACTCCCCAAGGACCAGGGATAGGCGACTGCCTGATGGACGGACCTGCCGTAGCGCCAGCGGGGGCTGGCCGTAGCAATGAGGAGCTGCGGCTCGCCGAAACCGTCGCTCGCGTAATTGACAAGCGGCAGGTCACCACCGTGTTTCAGCCATTAGTGGACTTATCAACGACTGACATAGTCGGCTACGAAGCATTCTGCCGGGGTCCTGCCGGGAGCGAGGTGGAATCACCCCTCGCTCTCCTCGAGGGAGCGCTCCTTGCTGGCCGGCTCGCTGAGCTCGACTGGATGTGCGCCGCCCGGGCTTGCGAGGCGGTGATCAAAGCCCAACTTCACCCGTCCATGACCATCTTCGTGAACATCAAACCGGCCACGATCCTGGAGCCCTGCCCGGAGGATCTTCGGCCGGCGGTCTACGAAGCACAAAACAGGCTCCGCATCATTGTCGACATGAACGAGGAAAGCCTGACCGACGACCCTGGGTCGCTTTTCGACGCTGTCCACGCGGTACGTGAGGCTGCATGGGGTTTATCGATCGATGACGCTGCCGTGGCTCCTGCTGCGCTGGCTCTTCTCCCATTGGTGCGCCCGGACGTACTGAAGCTCGATTTCCGCAGCGTCAAAGGACAGATGGCAGAGATCGCCGAGATGGGGGACGGCGCCCGGATCTATTCCGAGCAGAGCCGGGCGACGATCCTGGCGCAAGGGATCGAGGACACAGATGACGTGTGGGCGGCACGTCTCGCAGGAGCAACGTTCGGCCAGGGGTGGCTCTTCGGCCGCCCTGGCCCGCTCCCGCGCGAACGGGTCATCCCGACCTCGGTCTTCCCCCTTGTCCAACCGCCCCCGGTCGTAGACCGGTCGACGCCGTTCGAAATCATCACGAGCAACTCCAAGCCCACGATTACTGAAAAGCGGTTCCTGGTCCCGTTCAGCCATCACATCGAGGAGCAGGTCGACAGGAACGGCCCGCGTGCTCTCCTGCTCGAGACTTTCGAGTCCAAATCGGGGAAACATGCCAGCACTCGCGCGCGGCTCCGTCAATTGGAGAACCGCGGAGCGTTCCTTGCTGTGCTCAGCCCCGACATGACAAGCACGACGATGGTCGGGCCGACGGTGAGGACTGGACAGCTCGCTCCAGACGACCCGCTCGCCGCAGAGTGGAACGTGATCGTCCTCGGCCCGCATTATGCGGTTGCTGTGACCGCTAGAGCTCTCGATAGTTCCGCTGCCGGCGACAACCGCCGCTTCGAGTACGTGGTCACCCACGATCGTGACCTCATTATCCGGGCCGCGCTTGTGCTCTGGGCACGGATCCCGAAAAGGGAGCCAGCCATCCCGGACTGACGTCGGTTGCCCCGTTGGGTTGTGGCCTGACGGCCGGCGGGCTCAGGTATCGCCCTAAAGCCCATCCGGAACGGCGTCAGGTGCCCGGTTGGTAGGCACTTGAGGCCGATAGGCCTCCGGGTCCGCCCGGCGTTTGGCGAGGTAGCCGGCGATCGCGTCGTCAAGGTTCAACTTCCTTGTTTGGCGTGTTTTGGTGGATCCCTCGGACCACACACCCCTGATGGCTGTCAACGAGCGTGTTATCAGGAGGCTCCGGCCGGAGAGGTCTATGTCGGACCAGCGGAGTGCAGCTAGCCGGGCCCCGAGCAGGCCGGACAGCCTCAGATCAGCTAAGCGCCCTTAACAAGAAGCGGTCCAACGGGTCGTTGAAGTGCAGCGCCAAGAAGCGTTTGGCGTACCGTCGGTAGGCCTCGTCCTGCTCACGGCCGAGTACGACCCGGCCCCGCTCGGCGGCCAGGGCCTCGACCAGAAGACGGGAGTCCCCGTCAGGCTCGAGGTCGAGCACGCCGTGAGCCTGGGCGAAGCTCATGACCAGGTCCTCGCAGGTTTGGCCGCGCCGCGAAAAGCCGCGGAGGGCCTTGCGCATTTCGGCGTCACCACCAGGGAGCAACGCAGACCCGAGCTGGGCGGCGGCCCGGCCGACCGCTGCCAAGTCTTCTTCCAAGAGCTGGGAGAAAAAGAGAGGCACGTACTCGAATTTCCCCTCCAGGGTGTAGAGCTGCGCGGCGCCGCTACCTTCGGCGGCGAAGAGCCGCATGCACGTGCTCTACGGCGTGTGCAGTTCGTCCGGCCCAGTGTTGGGGAGTGCGACCTCCCTGTCGTCCAGCGGCTGGAGCAGCAACAGCACCTCCTCAAGCGTGGCGAGCGTTTGCGTGAGCTCGCCGTCGGCACCGGGGACAACCACCCACCTCGTCGCCGGACTAGACGGTTCCGATGTCATCCTCCCGTTTATACCTCCCGCGTGCGACCGTAACGGTCAGGTACGTCCTGACCTGGGCACAGCTACCGAGCGTGGCCCGCCTTAGGCGCCCACCGCTTCGCTGAGAGGGCGAAACACGCCGCGAGGTAGAGCATGCCAGGCATGAACTGAGATTGACCCCATCCGCCGGACAGATTAATTATGCCGCTTGAGTGGCGGCGACACCGAGAAAGGGGCGGGGACTTCTACTTGGCCATGCGCGGGGACTTCTACTTGGCCATGCGCGGGGAGTTTTTCATGGCCACGTACAGGTTCGAATCCCGTCGTCAGGTCAATCAATCAATCAATGTGCGGTTGGGAGAGCTAGGACGAGGAGGGTGAGGGGCGGCAAGAGGACGGGACTGGGAGGACGAGCAAGAGGGGACGAACTAGGACAAACCAGGGCAGGACAAGGACAAACCGGCACTCGGGGATGACGGGTAACACGAGCGGCGGCGTGCCTGGCGCGGCTTTGGTTCCACGCCCCTTCGCCGACCGATAGCTTTCTCAACTCGCCGAGTCTCTCATGGCGCCCAAAACACCACCCCGGTGCCAAAGGTCGCGGTTTGTCCGCCGTTCTCGGCCGCGCGGCACCAGGACCTCGTCCGGGATGGCCATGAACGCCTCGACGGCGTCCGGCCAGAACTGGGTGCCGGAGGCGGAACGTAGGCCCTCGCGGGCGTGACCGGCGGTCATGGCCGCCCGATAGGGCCGATCGGTCGTCATGGCGTCAAAGGCGTCGCAGAGCGGGAATATGCGAGCCCCGACCGGGATTTGCTCGCCCCGCAGCCCCCTTGGGTAGCCCTCACCGTCCCAGCGCTCGTGGTGGCAGTAGACGATCTCGCGAGCTACCTCCAAGAAGGCAATGCCGTCCAGGATGGACCGGCCCTCAGCCGGGTGTGCCCGCATGAGCTCCCACTCCTCATCGCTGAGAGGCCCCGGCTTGTTGAGCACCTGGTCCGGCACCTTCAACTTGCCGATGTCGTGGAGGACAAAGCCGTACTCGAACTGTGGGTCGGTGGCGTGCTCGGGGGCCACAAGTTTTGTCAGCAGCATCCCGTAGCGGCTCACCCGGTAGAGGTGACCGTCCGTGCACTCGTCTTTGGCCTCGACGGCCAGGGCCAAGGCGCCGACGGTCGCCTTGTAGGTACGCTCCAGCTCCTCCAAGGCGACGGCCAGTTGTTGGGAACTGTTGCGCTCGGCCCGGTATGTGGGGCCGAAGTCTAAAGCGTAGGCGTCGAGCTGTTCTCGCAGCGCTGTAACCTCGCGGCCACGCCGCCCTAGGGCCTCTAGGATGCGCTGGCGGTCGACGGCCAGGGCGATGGCGTCGCGGAAGTAGCCGAGGCGCTCCAGCTGGCCTCCACTTGACAGATCCGGCGACGCCACGCCGCAGGCCACGAGCACGCCCACCAATTGCCGGCCGACTTCCAGAGGGACAACCAACAGCCCAGATAGCCCTAGATCCCCCGATTGCGTCTCAGCGACGGGCTGGCTGGCCCGGGCCACGGAGCGGGCAAGGTCTTTGAACCGCTCCAACTGTTTGCCACTAAGCCCCCGGTGCATGGCCAGGGGCTGAGGCGCACCGTCGGGGCCGAACACGAAGATGACGCCGTCCGTGCACCCCAGGCGGTCTACCGCCTCGTCAAGTAGGGGCTCGCACGGGCTGGCGTGCACATCACCCATCGGGCCTGTTCCCCGCCCAACTCCATCGCTGCTGGCCACGTCGTCTCCTCACTAGGCGGGTGCATGGCTGCCTCGTCCCTGACCTCTGCCTGAGCCCGCCTCGAACCTTTGCTTTGCCGGCTCTGGCTTCTCCACAGCCCAAGCGACAGGTGCAGTTGTTGCTGTGGACCCATCAAACCACGATGAGTGGGGATAATAGTGCCAATCGCGCTCTTGGCTGGCTTGGCAAAGGACCAGGAAGAGGGCCGGGCCACAGCCGTGCGGTCCCAGAGGATGATCACCCAATGGACACGACCGGTAATGTCGATGGCAAACGTAGAACAGTCGATCTGCTGCTCGGCGCCGCCGGGCACCGTCTAGGGCACAGGTGAAGCGGGCGGCCGCACCGCTTAGGTGTCGGGGGGAGGTGTGCCGGAGTACCCCGCCGCGAAGTTCTCCGGCTTGGCTGAAACCTCGCGGCAATGTCGGCTGGCAATGCACCTTGGTGAAGCTAGGGCCCAGAGCGCACGGTTTCGTCCTTTTCCGGTTTTGCCACATTTAGCGCGCCTAGGACCACTTCACGCGTTGTAGCCTACTAACTAGCGGCCGAAAAGATACCGATGAGACCAAGGCAGGCGCACACACCGGCACCATCCGCTACCGAGCTTGCGCGGGGCCCTCGAGAGGGCGAACAACAACTGCACGCAGCAGGAAGTGGAGGTGAGATGTCGGCGACTCAGCCACAGACCAGGGAGGCCCTGGCTCCAAACGGGCGGCCCGTAGTAAACCTCGGGGCAGACGGCAGGTGCCGCCAATTGCTGGTGCGGGCAGTTGACCTGTTAGCCGGGTCCAACGGAGCGATCATTGCCGCTGGTAGCGGGGCTGTTCTTGAGACAGTCGCTGCCTACCGAGATCCCAGTGAGTGGGGTAAAGGTCCGCTGGAGGAGGCGGCGCAAGCAGCTTGGCGAGCGGCACGACCAATCGATGGCACCGTCCCCGCGAGTACCAGCCGGCCCGGTACCGGCGCGCCTGAGCGGTACTTCGCGTCGCCGCTTGAGCTCGACGGCGAACTGATCGGCCTCCTCATGGTCATGGGGACCGCTACAGAAGAGGGGAACATCGAGGCTCGAGTCGCACACCTCGGCCCGCTTCTCGAGACGATCACGCTGAGCGTGGAGCGCCTCCGGATGTTGGCAGCTCTCGACAAGCGGGCGGACGATATCAGCGCCCTTCGCCAACAACTCGATGCCTTCGCGGTGGACTTCCGCTCCATGTACCAGGCCGAGCGCGACCGGTCCCAACAGCTCGCCGGGGCTCTGGGCGAGCTGGAACGGACCTACAGGGCAACCGTCGCCGGCCTCGCCATTGCTGTCGAGGCAAAGGACGAGTGCACCGGCGGCCACCTTTTCCGCGTGAGCCGGTACGGCATGCTGCTCACGGGCATCGTCTCGCCCGAGCACGCTGGGGACCCCCAGTTCGAGTTCGGCTTCTTGCTCCACGACGTCGGAAAGCTCATGGTGCCCGACGAGGTGCTCAACAAGCCAGGCGCGCTTACCGAGGCGGAATGGGAGGTGATGCGGGCTCACCCCGAGAACGGCCGCTCGATCCTCGAGGGTATTGATTTTCTCGAGGGTGCCCGCGAGATCGTCTACTCACACCATGAGCGTTGGGACGGGAACGGCTACCCCCAGGGGCTTAGGGAAATGGAAATCCCGCTCGGTGCTCGCATCTTCCCGCTCTGCGACGCCTTCGACGCGATGACGAGCGACCGTCCCTACCGCCGCGCTTTGCCACTGCACAAAGCCCTCGACGAGGTCTGCAACGGGGACGGGACCCAGTTCTGGTCCGAGGCGGTTGACGCTTTTATGAGCATCCCGCGCGATGCGCTGCAGAACGTAATGCGCGAAAGGAGACGTGGCCCGTCATGAGCCCCAAACGCCCTGTCGAAGTCCGGCTCGCAATTGCAGCCCTAGCGTTCCTTGTTGCGGTCGTTGCGGTCCTCGGGACCTGGCAGGTGCTGGCCGCGCGAAGCTCGCAACGCTCTGAGATCGAAGCCGGCGAAGTTAGCGCTGCACACCTTGCCAGCAGTGCCCTTGGGAGCGCGCTAGCAAGCAGGTTGGACCTCCTAAGCAACTTGGCTGACAATGTGTCTTTGTCATCTATCTTCAAGGCGAAGGCGGCGGAGCAGGCCAAGATCGCCCTCACGCTGCACCTGATCTACCCAGGGTTCGCCAGCTTCGACGTCATCGACGCCAACGGCCGCCTGGGCGCCAGATGGCCTGCCGAGCCTGCAGTGGTTGGCAAAGACGTCTCGCCACAGGCGTTCTTCGCGAACGTGATGCACAGCGGCAAGCCGTATATCTCTCAGGCGATGCAACAAAACGCCCCGCCCAAGGAGCTCGTCACCCTCCTTGCGGCACCGGTGCGCGACACCTCGGGCCGGATTGTCGGCATACTTGCGGCGTCCATCCCGGGCTCGAGCCTTGCGTCCCTCATCGGCGGCACAATGCTCCGCGACGGCGGGGCCCTTGTCGTGTTCGACCAGTTCGGCCACGCCTTTACCGGCCCTGGCGCCAGCGCTACGAAATCCTTCAGCTCGCTTCCTGGAGTTGCGAGCGCGCTAGCTGGAAGGACCGGTGCTGAGACCGGCACGGTACCCGGCTACTCGGGCCAGAGGTTGGTCGGGTACGCACCAGTAGCCTCGACTGGCTGGGTCGTGGTCGTCGAGGAACCCTCCTCAGTTTTGGCCGGGCCGATTGCCGCCCTTACCGAGCGCCTTGCGGCCATCGGGCTCGCTGTCGCCATCCTGGCGGCGGGGATCGTCGCGCTTGTGGCATCTTTGCTGAGGAAGCTCACGCGCGAGCGCGAGCGTGTCGGTGCGCTGATGTCGAGCGTCGGCGAGGGTGTAGCGACGATCGACATGGACGGGATAGTCCAGTTGACCAACCCCGCCATGGACGCACTGACGGGATGGCCCAGCTCAGGGCTGGTCGGCAAGAAGTGGGCCGAGGCCCTTGACCTGTACGACCAACGCGGCAACCTCATACCCTGGGAGGAGTCGATCGTGGCCGAGGCCGCGAACCAGGGGCAGGTCGTTGCCACCACCGGATATGGGCTGCACCTCGCCCGTGCCGACGGCCAACGGTTGCCAGTAGCAATGACAGCGGCACCCTTGCGGGCCGGGAACGACCTCTTGGGCGCTGTCGTGGTGCTCCGTGACGTCTCGAGAGAGCGTGAAGTCGACCAGCTCAAGTCCTCGCTGGTGTCCACCGTCTCCCACGAGCTACGAACTCCCCTCACCATGGTCCAAGGCTTCTCCGAGCTGCTGCTGTCGCGTCAAGACCTGGGCGAGAAGCGCTCCCGTGAGGCCCTCGAGCAGATCCACGCCTCTGCACAGAGGCTCGGCAGGTTGATCGACGACCTCTTGTCGGTCTCAAGGATCGACTCCGGCAAGCTGCGAGTTGACCTCGGCGCCGTCGATGTCCGCGGAGTCGTGGACGAGGTCGTCAAAGTTGCTGGCTCTCAAACCGAAGGCGGGCATATCCAAGGCGCGCTTTTTGCCGACCGGCTGGTGGTCGAGGTGGCACCCGGCTTGCCCGAGGTGATGGCTGACCGAGACAAATTGGTACAGGTGGTCATGAACCTCGTCTCCAACGCGCTCAAGTACTCACCGTCGGACGCGCCTGTTCGGATAGTGGCCGAGCGCAAGCGCGACCACGCCGAGATATCGGTGATCGACCAGGGGATCGGCATGACCGAGGCCGAGTGTGCCCAGGTGTTCGAAAAGTTCACCCGCGCGGACCGGCCCGAAGTACGCAAGGTGAGCGGTACCGGCCTAGGGCTCTACATAACGAAGAGCCTCGTCGAAATGCAACACGGCCAAGTATGGGTGCAGAGCGAGCCGGGCAAGGGCAGCGTCTTCGCCTTGTCGTTACCGCTCACGCCTGAGCCCGAACGGGGCGAGGCCCTCGCCCTCCAAGGCACAAAGGAGACACGTTGAAGAAACTTCTCATAGTCGACGACGAGGACGGGGTGCGCGCGCTTGTGCGCATGACGCTCGACAACGGGGTGTACCAGATCATCGAGGCGTGCGAAGGCCTCGAGGCGCTCGGTTTAGCTCGGGAGCACCGCCCGGACCTGGTCCTGCTCGACGTGATGTTGCCGGACCTGTCGGGGATGGACGTCTGCCGGAAAATAAAGGACGACCCGGATCTCGGCCTCCACGACAGTCGTCATGCTTACTGCAAGAGCTCAGACGCGCGACGTTGGAGACGCCGAGGAGGCTGGTGCCGATGGTTATTTCACTAAACCTTTCTCCCCGATCGCGCTGACGCGCAAGGTCGAGTCGATCCTCGGGCCGATCGGGTGAAGCGAGTCCTGGTCATCGATGACGAACCTGGAATAGCAAACCTCGTTTCGTGGTGCCTGGACCCACTCGGCGTCGGTGTCGTGTTGGCAAGTGGCCTCGAGAGCGCCTTGGATGTTGCCCGCAAAGAGGACATAGGCCTGGTGCTCCTCGACTTCGACCTTGGCGATGAGGACGGCCTGGAGATCCTGCCTCGCTTACGTGAAGAGCCCACCCTACAAACGGTCCCGTTCGTTGCCTTCACGGCTCATGACAGCCGCCGCCAAGAGGCCTTCGCTGGGGGCGTGGTCTCTTTCATCGGTAGGCCGTTCGCGAGCGCCGACCTTTGTACGACGGTCGAATTGCACCTCGTTCGCTGAACGGGTGCCATCATTAACCTCCGAATGAAGGTCGGCAGTAAGCACCTGTGCCCACGGGATTCTTCCAAAACATAATCATGTGGCGATTACAACCACGGCATCCCTGCCGATCTGCTGCTTCGCGCTCGCGATCAAATCTTGCCGACGCTGTCGGCGACAACGCTCCAGAACTTCGAGACGCTCATTCAGAAGTTGAGTGCAACGTTGACCTGAGCTACAGACCGGAAACACAGAGTGCCGTATCGCGAGAGTGCTGCCGGTGGCCGGACGGGGATCGCATAGCGGTCCCATCTTCCTCGGACGCCTGAAGGGTGCAAGCTGAGGAATCGGCCTCTGGGCAGCCGGTCTGCGCAGATGCAACCATCGTGACATGCGCTGCTCGATCACGTTCTTGCTCGTTCGCCGGCTCCTGGGCCTCCTAAGCCTCGGCCCGGCACCTGACGAGAGAGACGTCGAGATCGCCGTGCTCCGCCATCAGCTAGCGGTGTTACGCCGCCAGGTGGCACGGCCTCGGTACTCCCCGACCGATCGCGCCGTGCTCGCCACATTGGCCGGACTGCTCAGCCGCGAGCGCTGGGCGGCCTTTCTCGTCACGCCGACGATGCTGCTGCGCTGGCACCGGGAGCTCGTCGCTCGGTCCTGGGCCCACCCTCGCCGCGGCCGGCCCGCGCCCAATGCCCTCGACGACGAGGTCACCGACCTCGTCCTTCGCCTGGCCCGGGAGAACCCTCGCTGGGGCTATCTCCGTATCGTGGGTGAGTGCCGGAAGCTCGGGGTGACCGTCTCGGCGACCAGCGTACGAAACGTGTTGCGCCGTCACCATCTGCGGCCGGCGCCACGGACATCGGGGCCCTCATGGCCGCAGTTCCTCCGGTCCCAGGCTGGCGGCGCCCTCGCCTGCGACTTCTTCCACGTCGACACGATCATGCTCCGGCGCTTGTATGTGCTGTTCTTCATCGACCTCCAGCGTCGCAAGGTCTTCTTGGCCGGCGTGACGGCCCACCCGGCCGCGGCCTGGGTCACCCAACAGGCGCGGAACCTTGCAATGACCCTTGATGACCAGGGCCGAGCTGTCCGTTTGCTAGTTCGTGACCGAGATGCGAAGTTCGTCGGGCCTTTTGATGAAGTGATGATGTCGCTCGGCGCCCGGGTACTCAAGACCCCTGTTCGATCGCCTCGGGCGAACGCGTTCGCGGAGCGCTTTGTCCGCACGGCCAGGGCCGAGTGCCTCGACTGGGTGCTCGTCCGAGGGGAACGCCATCTCGACCGGGTGCTCCGGGAGTTCGTCGGTCACTACAACCACGAGCGCCCGCACCGCGGGATCGACCTCGAGGTTCCGGTCCCCCACCCGACCGCGCAGCGCTTCCAGAGCGGGGACGGTGTCGACCGTCTCGGCGGGCTGCTCCACGAGTACCGCCTCGTCGCCTGACTTGAGCTCAATACGACCGACGCTATATCACAGCAGGCCCAGGTGGTCGTCTCCTCCGGCCAGCCTCATTTCGCATCTCCACGATCTACGGGCGTGCTCAACTGTCCTGACCAAATCCTTCGCCTTTCCTGGCTGCCAAATCGCGACCTTGCACCCTTAAGTACGGCTGCCCGTGGCCATCAACGTCAGCGCCCGCAGCCTGTTCAGCCCCGACTTCCCCACTATCGTCCAAGACCGGCTCGCCCATGCCGAGGTCCCCGCCGATCTTCTTACTATTGAGCTCACGGAGGGATCTGTCATGGCTTATGCCGACGTGGCGCATGACATCTTCGAGCGACTGAGGGACATGAACGTCCGCTTGTCCGTGGACGACTACGGCACAGGCTACAGCTCTCTGTCGTACCTCAAAAACCTTCCGGTAGACGAACTTAGGATCGACCAGTCCTTCATCACCGCCATGACCGACGACCCGAGTGACGCCATCATCGTGCAAAGCGCCCTGGACCTCGGGCACGACCTCGGCCTGTCCATCGTGGCCGAGGGCGTAGAAAACGCCACCACTCTGGCCGCTCTCAAAACCCTGGGCGTCGACATCGCCCAAGGCGTCCCACATCAGCGGCCCCATGCCCGAAAAGATCCTCCAAGACTGGATCGCGGACCGATTAGCCTCACATGCGGTCGTTGACGGCGGCGGTCAGGACGTCTAGGTCGAACGGCTTGTCGATCCGCAAGTTGTCGACCTCGGCGAGGAACTGTTCAGCTCGTGGTGTGAAGGCCCCGCCGGTGAGGAATACCACACGTGGCCCCAGCTCCGGCGCGATCCTCGTGAGCTCGGCATAGAACTCCATGCCGGTGAGGGACGGCATCATCAAGTCGCAGAGGATCACGTCGAAGCGTCTCCCCTGCGTGACCCATTCGAGGGCGTCGAGGGCGTTTGTCGTCGTCGTGACCTCGTGGTCGCTGAGCACCATTTCCACCAGCAAACCGACCGCCGGCTCGTCGTCGATGACGAGGACGGCGCCTCGCCGTGACGGTGACCTGACCACGACCTCCGCAACGTCGGCGCTCTTCGTCACGTCGCGGGCCGGCACTAGGTACACCCGGAAAGTGCTCCCCTGGCCGAGCTCGCTATCGACGGTGATCGAACCTCCCATGGAGCTGATGATCCGCAGGCAGATCGACAACCCGAGCCCAGTGCCGACCCCTACTGGCTTGGTCGTGAAAAAGGGCATGAAGAGGCTCTTTTTCACCTCTGGCGACATGCCTGCACCGCTGTCGCGCACCTCGACTACGACTCGCCCGTCTTCGGCCACCATCGTCGCTATCGAGATCGCGTTGTCGGTAGCCCGTCCTTCGGGGATCGACTGGGCGGCGTTCATGATCAAGTTCAAAACGACCTGCCCAAGCCTGGACTCGTTGGCCTCGACCAGTGGCACCGGCGCGAAGTCCGTGCGGAGCTGTGCTCGGTGACGGATTCTCGTTGCCGGCCATCCGTAGGGAGGAATCGACGACGCGCCTTACGTCGACTGCGGCGTGCTCTTCAGAGCCCGAACGGGCGAAGAGCTTCACGTCTCTGACAACGTTACGGATCCGCTGAGCACCTTCATGCGCATGGCGGACCTCGTCCTCCACCGCTCGCAGAGCGCTGATCTCACCTAGCCGACGGCCGTCGGGGCCGTCGGACGTCTTGAGCCCCGCGAACGCCCGGATGGCGAGGTCAAGGTTACCGATCACTGCCGTGAGGGGGTTATTGATCTCGTGGGCGATGCCAGCGGCGAGGATCCCGATCGAAGCCATGCGATCGGAGATCACAAGCTGCTCCTGCATCTGGGCGCGTTCGCGGCGCAAAGCCGCCTCGCGGAGCTCACGCTCGATCGCTGGGACCAGTAACGTCAGCCGGTTCTTGGGGAAGAAGTCGTTAGCCCCGCTGCGGAGGGCCTCGACGGCGACATCCTCGCCGATCGTCCCGGACACGATTATGAAAGGAATGTCAAGCTCTTGTTGCTTGACCACCTCCAAGGCACGAGGAGCGCTGAACTGCGGCATCGTCCAATCCGAAAATATGATGTCCCACTCGCCGTGGCGGATGGCTGCTTCCAGGTCCGGGGCCGTCTGCACGCGCTCGAAGACCAGTTCGAAGCCCCCGCGTACCAGCTCTCTGCGGAGCAGCTCGGTGTCGTCGTCGGAGTCCTCGACGATGATGGCGCGGAGCATGGTCATCCGACCGGGGCCATCTACAGGCTCACAGGCCGTTCGTTGAGCACTAACCAGTAAAGCCCAAGCTGACGAGCCGCCTCGATGAACTGGGCGAAGTCCACCGGCTTGCGGACGAAGCTATTGGCGCCGAGGTCGTAGCTCCTAACCACGTCCTGCTCCTCGTTGCTCGAGGTGAGCATGACGATCGGGAGGCGCCGGGTGCGCCCGTCGGCCCGTAGGCGCCCGAGCACGTCGAGGCCGTCGACCTTGGGAAGCTTCAGGTCGAGGAGCACGACCGCAGGCATGAGGCTCGGGTCGCGGCCGGCATGGGCGCCGGTCGCGAATAGGTAATCGAGGGCCTCCTGCCCGTCCCATACGACGACGATCTCGTTGGCGATGTTGCTTTTCTCAAAGGCGCGAAGCGTCAGCTCAACGTCGTCCGGCCGGTCCTCGACCAGCAGGATCAGCTGCCTGTTCACGATGCCGCTCCCGATGCTGACGGCGGGATCGTAAAGGAGATAGTCGCGCCTTTGCCGACGGCACCTTCGGCCCAGACCCGACCGCCGTGGCGCTCGACGATGCGATGGACCGTGGCGAGCCCGATCCCGGTCCCGGGATAATCGGCATCGCTGTGCAGGCGTTGGAACGGATGGAACAGTTTGTCCGCGTACCTCATGTCGAACCCGCTCCCGTTGTCCCTCACGAAGTAAACCAACGTCCCGTCGCCCTTGGCGGCCCCAAACGCGATAGTCGCGTGAGGGACGTTGGAGGTGAACTTCCAGGCGTTCTCGAAGAGGTTCTCCAGGGCGGCCCGGATGAGCCGGCCGTCCGCCCTCGCCTCCAAGCCCTCGTCGATGTCGAAATCTACAGTTCTACCCGGGTCTCTGCGGGACAGCTCCCCGGCGATTTCCTCGGCCATCGCCGACAGCGCCACGCTGTCCCAGCGCAGCTCGGCCCGGCCCACCCGCGACAGCGCCAACAGGTCGTCGATCAACTCCCCCATCCGCTGGGCCGCCACACGGACCCGGCGCAGGTAATCGCCCCCGCGCTCGTCGAGGCGGTCCGGGTAGTCTTCGAGCAGTGCCTGGCTGAAGCCGTCGATGCTGCGCAGAGGTGCCCGCAGGTCGTGGGAGACGGAATAGCTGAACGCCTCGAGCTCTTTGTTCTTGCGCTCGAGCTCGCCGACCAGCGCAGCCCGTGTCTCGGCCAGCTCCGCCGCGGCCCGCGCCTCCATAGCCTCGATCTCCTTTTGCAGCAGCTCCTCGCGGTATGCGCCTGTTCTCGTCCTCGAACTGCTTGCGTCGGATTCTGGGCGCGCACGCGGGCAGTGAGCACTTCGAACTCGGCCGATTTTTGGATGTAGTCGTCTGCTCCCGAGGAGAGCGCGTCGATCATGGCGGCTCGGTCCTCCAAGGAAGTCAACATGATTAGCGGCACGTCACGGACCACTGGCACCGACTTGATCCTCCGGCACGCTTCCTGGCCGCCGAGGCCGGGCATGAGCAGATCGAGCAGGATGCAGTCCACGGCTTGGACACCGACGAGCTCCAGCGCCTCCTCACCCGACTTGGCGGTAACTACGTCGTACCCTTCGGAGCGGAGCCGGCCGGCAAGCTCGTGCAGGTATGTGGGACTGTCGTCGACGGCAAGGATCTTCTTAGGGCCGAGGAGGCTCGGGGTGCCGTCCACCGTCGCGGTCGAGGTGACCGTCCGCAACAAAGCCCCCAGCCGGGCAAGGACGACCGTCACATCGCCGTCTTTGCGGACGAAGGCATCGGCGCCCGCGTCAAGGGCGTGCATTTCCGCTCGCCGGTCCTCTGACGCCGTGAGCAAGAGGCAGGGTACCCCGCGCAGGGCGACATCGAGGCGGATCCGGCGGATTACCGTCCCGCCGTCGATATCCGGCAGCACCCCGTCCACGACGATGACAGCCGGGCGCTCGGCCGCCGCCATGCGAAGCCCTTCATTGCCCGACCCGGCGGTGAAAACTTCGTAACCTGCCTCCACGCAGGCGGTCCCCAGTTCGTGGCGGAACGTGGCACTGTCGTCGATGATCAGTACGGTCGTTGCGCGGGCTTCGTGACTCACGCGGGCCCGGAGGAGCTCTTGCGCCTTTCGGACGACGTAGCTCGTGTCGTACGGCTTGCCGATGTACTCGTCGGCACCGGTCTGCATGCCGCGTAAGCGGTCGGACACCTCGGCCTCGGTCGACAGCATAAGCACGACTGCTCGTGCCCCAAAGGGGAACGAGCGCAGTTCCCGGAGGAACTCCACGCCGTCGCCATCGGGGAGCAGGACGTCCAAGATGACGACATCCGCTCGATCGCTTTCCAGTACGGCCCTGGCCTCCTTAGCCGTAGCGCATGGGAAGGTCTGGCAACCGGCCGTCTCAAAAGCATCGGCCAGGTCCATGCGAACGGTGAGGCTGTCGTCGAGGATGAGGACCGTCGCTGTCATGGCCGACGCGTCCCTTCGCGTCGGCCAACGAGCGTGGCCAGTGCGGGACCGATCTCGTCGAGGGGTAAGACGTGTTCAACCGCCCCGAGCAAAACGGCTTCCCGGGGCATGCCGTAGACCACCGAAGTGGCTTCGTCCTGGGCGATGGTGAGCCCGCCCCGTTTATGTATAGAGGCGAGCCCGGCGGCGCCATCGCGCCCCATGCCCGTCAGGAGGCACGCGGCGGCGGCCGAGCCGAACTCGGAGGCCACCGACTCAAAAAGGACGTCCACCGATGGGCGGCACGAATGGCGTTCGGGTTCGCCAGTCAAGTGCAGCCGGCCCGCTCTCACCACTAAGTGACGTCCCGGCGGGGCCATGACCATGGTACCGGGGGAATCCCCCACCGGCTCGCTGTCGCGAGCAAAATGTACCCGCCACCCGGTCTGGCCGTCCAGCCAATCGGCAAACGCGACGCCAAAGGGCTCGCCTATATGCAGCACAAGCAGCAGAGGGAGCGAGAACGTAAGCGGCAACGACCGCAACACGGAGACGATGGCACCGGGGCCGCCGGTAGAGGCGCCGAGAGCGACGACCTCGTAGGAGCCTTGGCGGAGAGGCGGAGGCGTTGGCCGAGATCTTGTCGCCCGATCGGCGTACCCCGACGGCCGGAGCCGGGCCCGGGGATGGGTGATCACGCGGATCCGGGACACGAGCTTCACCGTCGACACGAAGTCCCTGTCCCAGTTGGCGTCCGAATCATCGCCTCGCGGCTTGCCCATTACCTCGACAGCACCGGCCGCCAGTGCCTCGTAGGTCTTGAACAGTTCGCCGCGGTTGAGCGAGGACGAGACCACGACGATAGGCGTGGGGCAGTGCGCCATGATGTACTCGGTGGCCGCCAGGCCGCTCATGATCGGGAGCATCATGTCCATCGTGATCACGTCCGGCCGCAGCTCGTGGCACAGGGCGATTGCCCGTTTGCCGTCGCCCGCCTCGCCGACCACGTCGATGTCGGGGTCTGCAGCGAGCACGGCCCGGAGCCGCTCCCGCACGGTCGGAGAGTCCTCGACGACCAGGACGCGCGTCGCCGCCACTCAACGCCCCGTCAGCGCCCGGATGGACCCGAGCAGCTTGCCCTGGTCGAACTCACCCTTGCTGATGTAGTCGCTCGCTCCCGCGTCGAGGCCCTGCTGACGGTCTTCGGCAGAGGAGCGGGAGGTCACCAGGACCGCGGGAACGTTGCCGTGCTCGGTGTCGCCCCTCGTGCGCCGGACAAAAGCGAACCCGTCCATCCCGGGCATCTCGACGTCGACGAGGAAGAGCAGGTACCGCTTGGTCCTGACCTTGTCCAGCGCCTCCTCGGCCGACGAGGCAACCTCGACGTCGTACCCAGCGGACTCGAGGATGCTCCGTTCGAGCATGCGCGTGGTGAGCGAGTCATCGACGATGAGGACCGGGGCCAGGGGGCCCTTTCGCTGTACCCAGCGCCGGCCCGGTCCCGTCGGGCCTCGCTGACGAGCCCATCGGGGTCGAGCACCAGGCATGGAGCCCCGTCCGCGTCGAACCAGACCCCTGAGACGAGCGGCGAACTGGAGACGAAATCGGGGACCGGGCGCACGACCACGCTGGCGGTGCCGAGTAGCCGGCTCACGCCGATCGCGGCGTCGTTACCGGCCCCTGTGCCAGCGACGATCACCACTGAGGTGACGCCGTACTCGGGCGATGCGAGCGCGCTGGGGACCAGTGCCTCCGGCAGCCGGAGAAGAGGCAGGATCCGCCCGTCAGCGAGGACCGTTTCACCCTGAGCGCCGTGTTGGACGTCGCCAGGCCTCACGCGACGCGTTTCGGTGACAGCGTCGAGCGGGATCATAGCAGTGGCTCCCGAAGCATCGACGGCCAGGGCCTCTATCGAGGCGAGCGTGAGGGGGACCGAGAGCTCGACCGTCGTACCGACGCCGGCCTCGGTGGCAACGACAACTTCTCCCCCCAGGCGGGCAGCCGAGTCCCGGACGAGGTCGAGGCCGATGCCCCTGCCTGAGAGCTCGGTGACAGTGCCGGAGGTGCTTATCCCGCCTCTCAACAGGAGCCGCATCAGGGCTTCAGGACCGAGGTCGTCGGTTTCCTCCGAGAGCAGGCCCTTGCGGTGGGCGGCCCTGCGGACGCCGTCGAGGTCGATACCTCGCCCGTCGTCCCGGCACGAGAAAACTACCTGGCGTCCCCTGCGTGCCACCTCTAGCGTCACGCGGCCCTGGGGGGCCTTCCCGCGCCCGAGGCGCTCGCTCTCGGTCTCGATGCCGTGGGCGACGGCGTTGCGGACGATCTGTTGGAGCGCGGCCTGTGCCTCGGCGAGCACATGAGCGTCCAGACGCACCTCTCCTCCGGTGCCCACGAAATTGACTCGCTTGGCCTGTGCCTGGGCGACGTCCCTGGAGGCCCGTTCCAGATCGGTGAACATGGAGTCGGCGGGCACGAGCCGAAGGCGCTCGACGGCATCGTGGATCTGGCGGAGCTCCCGGTCAAGCTGCTCGACGCCGTTGGCTATGCGCTGCTCCACGTTTGCGACCGCAGCGCGAAGCTCGATGTCAGTGAGCTCGGTCGCGCGTGCGCGCTCGAGGCCGCTCAGGGCGCTCCGTAGCGGGCCCAGGTGGGCATGTGCCTGCGAGACCCCGTCGAGCAGCATGTCCATCTCGACGATGTCGGTGCGGATCGTACGTACCTGTTCGCCGGGGGGCGGCGGCGACGCTTCAGGGGCAGCATCGGGTAGGGGCAGAGCGGCCACGCGGCTCCTGATCCCGTCGAGGTGGCCGAGCACGGCCTCGACCCGGTCGTGGGGCACTGGCGCGGACGAATCCCGGGACGGCCCCAGGGCCTCCTCGATGGCGTGAGCGTGATCGGCGATCTCAGCCTGGCGGATGACCCGGGCCGCACCCTTCAAGGTATGAGCATGGCGGAGCATGCTCGCCACCACCCGGGTCGTTTGACCTCCTTTTTCGAGGTCCAATATCTCCTTCACGAGCTCGTCCAAGAGCTCTCGGGCCTCCACTCGGAAGTACTTGTAGGGGTCGTTTGGCATCGCTGCTACACCACGGCCTGTGGCTCCACGAGCAAGCCCAACTCCCGGGACAGGCTGGTCAGCTGGGACGCCGTCTCGAAGGTCTGGCGAGAGCCCGCCTCGGTTTCGTTCGTGCTCTGAGCGACGTCGGAGATAGCTACGTTGACCTGCTCCACAGCGGTCGACTGCTGCTTCGTCGAGAGCTCGATCTCCCGGGCCGCCTCGTTGGTCGTGTCGACGAGGTCCGCTATCTCGCCAAAGGCGCTGGCGACGTTCGCGAACTGCTCGTTGCCTGCGTCGACGGCTTTCGAGCCGGTCTCGGTCGCCATGACGGTCGTGTTCACGGCGCTGCGCACGACGTCGATGAGCCCGCGGATCTCCTTGGTCGAGCCCGCCACCCGGTCCGCAAGCTTGCGGATCTCGTCGGCCACCACGGCGAAACGCTTGCCGGCCTCCCCCGCACCTGCGGCCTCTATGGTCGAGTTGATAGCCAGGATGTTGGTCTGTTCGGCGAGCTCGGTCACGATGTCGAGCACCCCACCGATCTGCTGGGACTTGTCGCCGAGCGCGAGCATGTGGTCCACGATGACGTCCACCTGCCGGCGGACGTCGGTGATGTACGCCTGTGCCTTGGCAATGGTCTGCTCGCCCGAGCGCCCGGCGTTCGCCGTCTGGCCAGCGATCTGGGCAACACGCTGTGCGCTCTCTGCGATCTGGCGAGAGGTGGCGAGCAGTTCGGAGATCGTCGTCGAGATCTCGTTCATCGCTGTCGACTGCTCCCGCGCGCTCGTCGCCTGCTGATTGGCGGTCGCCTGCAGTTCGACAGACGAGCTGTTGACCTCTGCCACGGCCTTGCCGATCTGGCGCCGCAGGGCTCGGGCCAGGGCGAAGCCGAGTGCAGCGGCGATCAGGGCCGTGATGATCGCGATGGCCACGATGATGCCCACGGCCGCCGAAGCGCTGTTGGTCGAGCTCTGCTGGGCCTTGGCGAGCAGCCGGTTCTCGCTGGCGGAGAGAGCGGAGATGTCAGCGACGAGCTTGGCACGCACTGGGCTAACCTGCGCCGTGTAGGCCTTGGCGACCGTGGCAATGGCCACTCCCCGCTCCCGAAGAGCGATCACGCCGTCGAGCGCTTGCTGGTGGGCGTTGTTCTCCTGGCCGATGCTCGTGAGCAGCGGGAGCTCGTTGGCAGCGCCGGCGTTGCGCTCCATGTTGGCAAGGGTCGACTGGAATGCCTGGAGCTCTGAGGTCATTTGGGCCAGGTAGCTCTTGTCCTCGATGAGCAGGTAACCCCGCGCATCGGACGACTTGGCCTCGAAGTCTGCACTGAGGGTCTGGGCGTCGATCAGGATCCGCGAGTTGACGTCGATGACGCGGTCCTTGCTGGCAACAACCCGGTCGAGAGCCACGACGGAGATCACCCCCACCACCACGGTAAGCGCCACCATCACGGCGAAGCCGGCGGCGATCCTCCGTCCGAACGTCCAGCGTCGCACCGTCACAGGCCATCACTCCTTTGCGCCGGGTCACCGGCGCTCCTGATCCCGTCGACGAGGTCCGGGATACGTACGATCGGTCGCACGACATCAGCCACCGTCACCGCGTACCGGTGGTCGCCTCGGCCACCCGGCAGGCCGCCCTCATCGGCGACCCTGGCGCGTGGGGCGCGGACGTGGCCTTCGAACTGGTCGAACGCCAGCCCGACCCTGGCGTCCACAGCTGTGAGCACCATCCAGCGGTGTGACCGACAGACTGCCGCGCCGACGAGGGCTCCCAGGTCGAACACGGCGACGACATCACCGCGAAAGCCGGTGACGCCGAGCAACGCTGGTGGCGAGCCGGGTAGCGCGGTCACGGTCTTGCCGACGTAGAGGCCGGCAATGTCAGCGAACCGCAGTGCGTACGGGTCCTCTCCCACCCGGATCGCGAGGAAGTCGTCGGACGGGTCGACCTCCACGACCGGAGCACGAGCGAACACCGAGTCGAACTCCTCGCGAAGAGCTTTCGCCAGTACTGAAGTCCCCGCGGCAGTCCCCGCGGCGTCAAGGCTCATGATTTCTCGCCGCCGACGGCGAGCTCGGCCTGGCACAGCGCTATCAACGCCTCGCGACCGAAACCGCCCCCGAAGAGCAAGAGGCGGGAGGCATCTTCCCCCTCCAGGAGGGCGATGGCTTGGGTAAGCTCGCGCCGCATCTCGTCGAGGTCGCGGGCACGCCGAGCGATGAGGGCCAGGTGCAACCGAGGCATGGCGAAGCGCGGGTCAAGGTACGCTGCCATACGGTCGTGGTCTACCGCGCCGACGGGGTCACCCATCGCCTCCCGGCACAGCGCCAGCACGTAATGTGCGCCGGAGTTGAGGCCGTCGGCTTCGAGCAGTTGCCGGCAGGCGCCTTGCGCCTTGTCGAGCAGCCCGGCATGCGTGAGCAGCACGGCGTGCAGGAGCAGCACGGCAGGATCGGTCAACGCCTCGCTCGGCAGTGCCTCGACCAGGTCAAGAGCGTCAGCGAAGTGTTCGGCCTGCAAGAGCTCGAGAGCACGGCCAAGGTCCCAACGCGAGCCCGGTGGAGGACCGGGGCGAGGCGTCTCGGTGGCGCCACGCCCGGGACGGCCCGCAGTCAGTTGCTCTACGCGCTCTGAAGCCCTGCGGATCGTGCCCACCCAGCTGTCGGCCTCGTCCACCAGGGAGACGAGACCGCCGATGGCGGCAACAAACTGCGGGGCGGCGCCGGGCGGCTCACGGCGGGCCGTCACGGGCTCGGTTTTGCGCTGGTAATAAAACGTCCGGTGCGTGTGGCACAGGTGATAGTCGGGTGACAGGCCGCGCAGGGTTTCCGCGTGACCGAGGAACAGGTAGCCGCCAGGGACCAGCGACCGGGTGATGCGGTCCACAAGAGCGCGTCCGCTCTCGGGCGCAAAGTACATGATGACGTTGCGACAAAAGACAGCGTCGTAGGTCTCGGCGGCCCACAGCTCAGGGTCCTCGTCGGCCAGGTTCCGCTGCTCGAACCTGACGGCGCCCTCGAGGCTCCCATCGAGCACTACCTCGCGACCCTCACGTCGGAACCACTTCTGCTCAACCTCGGGTGGTACCTCTCGTAGCGACCAGGTCGAGTACCGCCCGCGGCGCGCCTTGCCCAGTGATGCGGGGCTGAGGTCGACGGCCAGGACCGACGCCTCCACGCCAGGTTCTAGCGCGTCGCGCAGGACCATGGCGAGCGTGTACGCTTCCTCGCCCGAAGCGCAGCCGGCCGATAGGAAGCGGAGGCACCCTCTTCGTCGTTTTGTGCGCTCAGGCACCGCGACCTCGGCGAATGCGTGGAACTGGTCGATGTTGCGAAAGAAGTACGTCTCGGGGACCGTGAGCTCGTCGGCGAGCGGGCCGAGCTCAGCCTCGGAGCGCTCGCCCTCAAGGGAACGCAAGTAGCGCTCGCAAACCTCGCCGGTCGCCTGCAGCCGCCGGCGGAGCACCTCGCCGAGGAGGCCGGTCTTGCCGTCGTCGAACTGCAGGCCGAGCCGACGGGCGATGCCAGCCCGGAAGCGCTCGACATCGGCTACCGCCAGCGCTTGGGTCACGCCGGCTGGTGATCTTCGAGCAGGGCCCAGACGCTGTCGGGCACAAGTCTGGCCTCGCGCAAGACCACGAGCAACTCGGAGCCCTGTGCCCCGAGCGCAGCAACGACCTCTCCCCCGGCGCCGTCGAGCAACGGCGGTAAGCCGACAAGAGAATCGTTAGCGACGTCACGCACCCCGATCACCGCGTCGACCTTTATCGCTGCTCGCCGGCCCTCGACCCTGATAGTCACAAACCGGCCTTCGGACGATCCACCGGTACCGAGGAGCACGCCGGCATCGACCACGGGGACCACGTCGCCTCGGATGACCGCCACCCCGCTAACAATTCCGATGGCGCCCGCGAGCGGTTTGCAGGGCAGCGGGCGCATCGTCTCCTCCACGTCGTCGAGCAGGATGCCGCACCGGTACGACCCGACCCGGCACACCAAGAACGAAGTCGCACCACCGGGCTGCAAAAGGCCTGCCGTCCTCGCTGAGCCCCCCTCGAGCGCGGGGACTACGTTAGTCTCCACTGACATGACGATACGCGCCTCGGTCACGAATTTGGGTGATCATCGCATTTAGCGTTATAGTTCCACCGTTTTGTCGCTCGCGGCACTAGGACGTGCACCCCTCGAACGGCGTGCCTCCCTCACCTTGGTTAGATCGGCATGTTGGCGAGCCAGGTGGAGCGAGTTTCTGCGGCCGTCTCGCCAAGGAGGCCGCCGTTGCCCAACGTAGCGGCCAGTTCCTCCATGCGGACCGGTTTGGGCAGGAAGTGGTCCATGCCTGTTTGCGAGCAAAGCCTCTTGTCTTCGGTCGTGGAGTTTGCGGTCATAGCGATGATGGTGGGCTGCCGTTCGGCGGCGAGCTCGGAGCGGATCCGGCGGGTCGCTTCCATCCCGTCCATCTCGGGCATTTGCACGTCCATAAGGACCACGTCGTAAGGCACGGCATGCACGGCGGCTACGGCATCGGTACCGTTGACGGCAATATCTGCCCGGTAGCCGAGCCGGCGCAGCATGGCCAGCGCCACCTTCTGGTGGGCCCCTTCCTTCCACATCGGGCCGGTCCATTCGTTTACCGGTACGCAGCAGGCGCGCATCACAAACAACATGTCGGTCTTACCTCTCCCGGCAGGTGCAGGTCGACCAGCTGTGCTCGTAGTAGGTGGTGTGAAGTTCGTCCAGGGGTTCAACTTCAGACAGGGCCATTACTTCTTGCCTCCGTGGCTCCCGAGTTTTTCTAGGGCGATGAAGAGGATAACGATGACCAGGATGTGCGACATGTAGGGGTGTTCGATCCTGTACTGGACCCAGGGGATCACCCTCATACAGCTTGGCGCGGCGGGCCTAGAGATCGTGCGGATTTGGTGACCGCGAGAGTTGAGGAACGCACGACGGCTTCTGACGATGAGGAGAATGAGTGTCACTACGCCGCCACCGATCAAGAGCAGAAGGAGGTGGGCGGCCCATGATAATGGGGTCCCAAAGAGTAGCCCGTTGCTGTTGGCAACATTGTTGCCGGCGGGGCTGCCATCCTACTGGCTCATAGCTGTGATCCAGTCGGCGCTGAAGCCCAGTCCGAGGAGGAGCAGGGTTCTCCAAATTGGGCGTCTGGCTTTGCGCCGTTGGCCTCTGAGCGCGACTTTCTGCTCGTAGGCTCGTATCTCTACCTCAGTCGGTGCCACGGAACCACTCTTTCAGGCGGACTTCATCTGTCTCGCGGACTTCGTCGCTCAAGAAGGCCCATGGAGGAAGCAGGGACGTAATAGGCATTCTAGTTGTCCGTGGACAGAAGGGAGCATTCCCGGGCCTTTTTCCATGATTACGTTCGATGATGTCTTCCGAGGCTCCCGGCATTCAGTCTCGGCACTGGGAAAGCTTACTCTCTTTCTTTCCTTCCTTACTTTTGTTCTTGCTCGCTGGGGCTTATAAGGCAAAGAAGAAGACGCGTTCGGTTATGTAGCGCGCAAACATACGATCTCTCATCGAGATACGATCTTCCGTTGCCTGGCGCTCGAGACCGTCCAGCACCACGCTCAACACCGCTGCGGTGGCCGTTCATCCTCATTTCTCGTATCATCTCATGGCTCCCTACTTTTGTTCGTGCCATGCACAATGTGGATGCCCGGACAAGGGCAGCGATGCAGGCGTGGCTCAGGTCGGCGAGCATCCAGATCTGCATCTACCTCCCAGCTCTACGCGTCAGTAGAAGGCTCAATCCACGGGGTCAACCCGGGGCCACTCGTCCTCCTTCGCTCCCGAGGTATGCGTCCCACTTGAACCGATGAGCACCTCCCCGGCTTTCGGTCGGTGACCATCTTGTTGAAGCCGAGGGCGATCTTGCGGCTACTCAGTCCTTCGTCGGCGAACGCTGGTAGCGCCAACTCGGCGAGGGCTGCGAGGTTCGCCTACAGTGCTTGACATGCGCGCCAAGAGGAGATCCCTCGCTCCGTCCATCCGGCCTGCCGCTACGTCTGGCGCGATTTGTACAAAGATGCTCACCAATCTCCACGCATGTGATCGCGTAGCCATACTGTGCGAGTGGCACCGTGGCCTGACCGGTGCCCCATCCGATCCGACTAGTCACGCCCCGATTGGAAGCTGAGCGAGCACGACAAAGGCCATCGAAGACCTTCGACGGATAGCTCGGCCGGGCGCGTTCGTACAGGTCCGGCATCTGAGACTGGGATCCTTATCAGAACTGCTCGACAACGGGACTATCGGACTCACGGGCAGAGCTCGCCAAATATCGAGCGTCGGGCTATAGCATAGCCAGTAAATAGCGACGAAAGGCGCCCAGTGCAAGCAAAACTTCGGCCCGCTGAGATCGTCCCGCCACCTCGGAATGAAAACGGTCCTGAGGTCTTGACAGTTGGTGAGGCGCTCGTGGCCTTCATCGCCGCAGATGGGCTCCCGCTGCGTGCCGCGACATCTTTTCGCCGCAGCGTCGTCGGCGCCGAGTTCAATGTTGCCGCCGGCCTGGCCAGGCTCGGGCACCGGGTCCAGTTCGCGGGCCGCGTCGGCGATGACCCATTGGGACAGGTAGTCGAAGATGCGTGCCGGACCAGTGGTTTCGACCATCACCTGACCCGGGACACCTCGGCATTTACCGGAGTGCTTGTCCGTGACGTGCAAACAGCCAGGCCGACCACGGTCGGTTATGCCCGCGCCGGGTCGGCAGGCAACCATTTGTGCGTGGACGACCTCACGACCTCCGCAGTACGCGACGTAAGGGCCTTGCACACCACGGGGATCACGGCGGTCCTATCCCCCAGCTCCTTGGAGGCGGTGCGGTGGACGCTGAGCACAGCACAGTCATCGGGCGCCATGGTGTCGTTCGACCCCAACTTGCGATGGCGGCTCATGCACCGCGAGCGGTCACGCCCGGTACTTGCCTCGCTCTTGAGCGACGTAGACTTGCTCATCAGCGGAGCCGACGAGCTGACCTGGCTCGCCGGCTACGAGCGGGTCGAAGAAGCCACCGCTTGGGCGCTCGATGCCGGTCCTCGCCTCGTGATCGTAAAGCAGGGAGCTAATGGTGCCAGCGTCAGCGGCCCGGCCGAGACAATGCGCGTGCCAGCTGTCCCGGTGACCGTACTCGACCCCGTTGGGGCCGGCGACGCCTTTGTGGCCGGCTTTCTTTCTGGGTTGCTCAGTGGCCGCTCGGTCGAGCGAGCCGTGGCCGAGGCCCATTGCGTCGCCGCCTTGGTTGTGACGACGCCGGGTGACACCGAAGGGTTACCGGATGCTGCACTGCGCGACAGCTTCAGCGGTGAGAAAGGGACAGTGGACCGATGAGCAAACAAGACATAGCTTTAGCCATTAGGAGCCAGCGCGTCATAGCGATTGTGCGCTCTGCGTCGTCCGATGAGGCACTCGCGGCGGCACAATCGTTGCTCCAAGCAGGGTTGCTCGCCGTCGAGGTCTCGCTGGTGACCCCCGAGGCCTTAGCGGTGATCAGCCACTTGGTGCAAACGGCACCACCAGGCGCTTACATTGGGGCTGGGACGGTACTGAGCGCCGAGCAAGTCCTTGCAGCACAGCAGATGGGAGCCCAGTTCATCGTTGCTCCGACCGTGGACCCCGATGTCATCGACAGTGCGGTTTCGGAGGGCTTGCTCGTTGTCCCCGGAGCCAGCACGCCAACCGAAGCGACCAAAGCCCGCTCACTAGGCGCCGACCTCGTCAAGCTCTTCCCGGCGTCGGCCTGGACGCCGGCGGTGATGGGCGACGTCCTGGCGGCCTTGCCTGACATCGACTTCGTTCCCACTGGGGGGGTCACCCTTGCCGACGCACCGAACTGGGTGGCCGCCGGAGCGGTCGCCGTGGGCCTGGGGAGCGCCCTGACACGAGGCGACGCCGAAGCCGTCCGAGCCCGTGCCGTTGCTTTGCTGGCCAGCCTTGCGGCTGCCTCGGTAGCAAGCTAAGCCATGTGCCTAGGCGCGCCCTTGTTACGCCGCAAGAGTGACGAATCGGTACCGCCCATCTTTTATGTCACACGTCCAGACAGTAATTCGCCCTCTTGGGCTACCAGATCACGCGCTTGCAGCCGACACGCCGTAAGAGTCGGCCCTCCGGGACCACTCTCAGGGCGTGGAGGGAACCGTCTTCCAGTATCGGCGCCGCGGTGGTGCAAATGGGTCTACTTGAGGGGTGCACGCTCAGGATCTGGCGTCTGAACAGCAGTTACGCGCTTCTGCCAAGATCCTCGGCATGGGCTGTTCGGTCACCTTCTTGCTCGTTCGCCGGCTCCTTGACCTCCTTCGGCTCGGGCCTTCGCCAGACGAGAAGGACGTCGAGATCGCCGTGCTCCGCCACCAGCTGGCCGTGCTACGTCGCCAGGTAGCACGGCCTCGGTACTCCCCCACGGACCGCGCCGTGCTCGCCACGCTGGCGAGGTTGCTCAGTCGCGACCGCTGGGGCGTGTTCCTGGTCACTCCAGCCACGCTGCTCCGCTGGCACCGGGACCTCGTTGCCCGGTCGTGGACCTACCCGGACCGCGGCCGCTCCGCCCCCAACGCCCTGGAAGACGAGGTCGTTGACCTCGTCCTGCGCTTGGCCCGGGAGAACCCCCGCTGGGGCTACCTACGCATCGTGGGCGAGTGCCGCAAGCTTGGCGTGACGGTATCGGCGACAGCAGTCCGTAAGCTCCTCCGCCGTCACCGCCTAGGCCCGGCGCCCCGGACCACTGGCCCTTCGTGGTCGCAGTTCCTGAAAGCCCAGGCCGCTGGCACAATTGCCTGCGATTTCTTTCACGTCGACACGGTCACGCTTCGTCGCCTGTATGTCCTTTTCTTCATCGACATCCAGCGCCGCACGGTCTACTTGACCGGCGTAACGGCTCACCCGGTCGGGCCGTGGGTCACCCAGCAGGCCCGGAACCTGGTCGCCAACCTGGAGGACCATAGCCGGACACTCCGCTTCCTTGTCCGTGACCGAGACAGCAAGTTCGTCGCTCCCTTTGACGAGGTGATGACATCGGTCGGCGCACGAGTCATCAAGACACCCTTTCGAGCGCCCAAGGCGAACACGTTCGCCGAAAGGTTCGTGCTCACAGCCCGAGCCGAGTGCTTGGACTGGGTGCTCATCCGCAGTGAACGCCATGCCCAGCGCGTCTTGCGAGAGTTCGTCGCCCACTACAACAAGGAGCGCCCGCACCGCGGTATCAACCTTGAACCTCCGGTCCCCGATTTGGCCCCGCACCAGTTCGCAAGTGGGGACGTTGTCGAGCGAGTCGACCGCCTCGGCGGGTTGCTGCACGAGTACCGTCTCGCTGCCTGACCATAGGCTGGCCGACAGCCAGTCGCTGGCAAGATACGCGTCAAGTTTGCTGCTCTTTCCGCGTCCGCCCACCCGACGTCGGCATTCTGCGAACGTCGTTATTACTCCTGTGAAGCCTTTCCGCACCGGCGGATTCCCGAATCGCGAGCGTGCACCCTTCAGGGCCTCTCCTGTCCCGAACAATCCCTTGCGTACGTGCCGCTCCCCATACCCCGAGGAAGCCCGACCAAGGGCATGTCCGGACGCCAATTAGGTCGGGTGCTGCCTTCGCCGTGGCATGAGCGGCTCGGCCTTCCTGTTGTGAATATGACGAGGCTGAAGGACTCGCGCCTGGTGGCACTACGGCCCGCACGCTTGCTCCCTCCGAAGAGGCTTTTGACACCCCGCTCAGCCCGGCACCTCTCGGCGACGGACCGGGGCCTGCTACCGGGCTCTCCGGCGTTTACCCGGACGGGACTTCCACCCGCTGGGATGGTCCAGTTTGCAGGACGCACCATGCGTCATAGTCTATGTTCTCCATGTGCTGAACAGCTAGCCCTCGACAGCTCTATCGTGGTGAGTTCCGCATGTGCTGAAGTCCAGGCATGACCCCCTGCCGGCGGTAAAGGCCATTTTGGAGGGCGCGTGGGATCTGCCTGGAGTATGAACCCAGAACCTTTGGATTAAGTCCCCCCTGGTGGTGCCGTGCTCTCGCGGACGACGAGGTCGGTGGCAAGCTCGACTCGGCGCTTGACTGGTTCACCGTTCTCGGCGCTCTCGAGGAGTATCTGCACCGCCACCCTGGCCATTTCCGTTAGCGGCTGACGCACGGTCGTCAGCGCAGGAGTGCTCCACTCGCTGAGCGGGATGTCATCGAAACCGACGACGCTCAAATCCTCAGGAACATGAAGACCAGCTTCGCGAGCCGCCCTCAGGACACCCAAGGCCGACAGGTCGTTCCCGGCAAAGATCGCCGTAGGGCGCGAGCTCAGACCGAACAGTACCTTCGCCTGCTCGTAACCAGCCCTTACCCGGAAGTCGCCCGGTCTTACCAACTCGGCGTCCACTGAAAGACCCGCCCTCTGCAAAGCGCCACGGTAACCGTCGAGGCGCGCTCGGCTGGAGAGCAGGTCGGGGGGGCCGGTAATAATCCCTATCCTCCGGTGCCCGAGGTCGACCAGGTGCTTGGTGGCGGCGAGCCCGCCTGACCAGTTCGTGGCACCGACCGAGCTCACCTCCGGGCCGGGTTCGGCGGTGGGGTCGATAACCACGAAGGGAAGCGCCCGAGCGTCGAGCTCACCTCTTTGGCGCGTCGTGAGCTGTGAGAGGAGCAGAATGATCCCCCGGGTCCCGCGGGATGTGATGTGGTCGAACCAGACTCGGCGCTCGTCCCCCTCTGAGAGTGCCGTGAACGCGATCGTGAGGCCCTCCGCTTGAGCGGCGGCCGCAGCTCCGCGAACGATCTCGGTCGCCCACGGGCTGTCGAAGTCGTTGAACACGATGTCGATAAGCGGCGGCGCCACACCACTGGCCCGTCTGCGGTAGCCGGAGCTAACGAGGACGTTCTGTACGAGCGTGCGGGTTTGAGCAGAGACATCGCGCTTGCCGTTGAGCACTTTGGACACGGTTGCGACGGAGAGCCCGGTCTGCGCTGCGATCTGCGCGATCGTGACCCGCCCTCGGGGGCGGACGAGACGTTGTACGGGCGGCTGTGTTACCAACGTGGTGCTCTCAATATAGTCTCCGCCACTCGGGACGGTCTGAGCCGTCATGCAGCCTCCACTCTCAGTGCTAACAAGATAATAGCGATATGTTTCGGGCCACTTGCGGTGCCGCTAGCGACCCCTCCTCTGGGCGTCCGGGCCGTGCGGAGGCGCCCTTGACCTCCTTGAGCACGGCTACCAACCATATCGTGGTCGGCCGGGTCGCTCCTGACGCTCCCCGAGCGCGCTTGGCGCATTGACCCCACGCAACCGCGGGTGTATATTTCCGATTCGTAACATTCCCGAGGGAATCTCGAAATGTTTCGAGCTGGTCACAACTTGGCCCCCGCAAGGGGCCAGACAGGAAGGGAGAACAAGGTGACCCGAGCATCGTCCAAGAGCAGACGGCTGTCCCACCGGGCAACCGCACTTGTAGCGGCTGGTCTTTCGGTTGGCACCGCCGCCACCGTTGCCATCGCCGTACCTATCGCAACATCGTCCGCCCAGAGTGCACCGACAGCCAGCATCCAAGTCTGGATGGAAGCCAGCGGCACACCTGTAGACAACTATTGGGCTGCGCAAGCCAAAGCTTTCGACCAAACCAACCCCGGCGATAGCGTAAGCATCGATATTGAGCCGTCCGGCACCTACAACACCAAGGTCGCGACTGGTCTGGCCGGCACCAACGCCCCCGCACTTTTCTTTGGCTGGGGCGGTGGTGATCTGCAGACGTTCATCAATTCAAAGGTGGTGCAACCTATGGCCGACGCCGGCGAAAGCGACGCCGGCAACCCCTCGTGGAAGAGCGACTTCGTGGCCTCGTCCCTCGGGGCCGTGACCTTCAACAACGAGATCTACGGGATCCCCCTAGGCGGCACGCAGCCTGTTTTCTTCTTCTACAACAAGGCACTGATGGCGAGGTACCACCTCAGCTTCCCGACTACGACCACGCAGCTGATCAGTGACGTGACCCTCTTAGCGAAGCACAACGTGACTGCCATTGCGCTTAACGACAGCGGTGGATGGCCTGGCCTCATGTACCTCGAGTACTTCACGGACCGCATAGGCGGCCCCCAGGTGTTCGTCAATATCCAGAACAGGCAGAAAGGCGCCTGGTCCAACCCTGCCATCATCCAGGCACTCAAGGACATCCAGACCCTGGTGAAGGACAGTGCTTTCGAGCAGGGCTACCAAGACATCAGCTTCGGCACCGGCTTTACCGAAGCGATGATCCACAACGGAGTAGCCGCTATGGAGCTCATGGGTGACTGGGACATCGGGTTCTTCCAGGGTTATTACCCGGGATGGGTCGCCACCGACGCCATGGGTATCGGGTTCTTCCCGACGGTGCCCGGCGGCAAGGGCAACCCTGCTGACCTGGAGGGCAATACGACGGACTATCTCGAGTTGGCTTCGCACATCTCGCCCGCCGAGACCTACGTCGCGGAGAAGTTCGCAGCCTTCCTGTGCGCCAGCCCCGCTTACGCGAAGTTCGAGGTCAGCCAAGGCCTTGTACCCGTCATCGCAGGCTCGTCCTCGCTGTTCGCCTCTTCGCCGTTGAAGGAGTACCTCGTACCCATCTATGATGCGGTACAAAAGGCGCCGTACTTCCAGTACTCCTGGGACAAGGCGTTGGGGGCTACAAGGGCGACGCCGTTGTACACCAACCTCGAGAACGTCTTCGACCTCACCGAAACGCCAGCGCAGTTTGCCAAGGCAATGAACGCTTACCAATAGGCGCTGCACATTAGGCACTGACAAAGTAAGACTGGTAGCCCGGCCCCGCGTGTTGCACGTGGGGCCGGGGTTTACACGGCACGAGGTGGGCTCATGGCAGCTAATCCCGCAGTTCTCAACCACAAGAAGGCGGGCGGGCGTTCGACCAACACCACAGCTCGGCGGCGGGCCTTCCTCGCCGACCTAGCCGGGATATCACCGACTATGGCTCTATACGGAGCCTTCATAATCATCCCGACGGCTTTTGCGCTTTTCTTGAGCTTCACCAACTGGAACGTGGACGGCCCGATAAAATGGGCAGGTTTTGCCAACTGGAGCGAGTTCTTCTCCGACCCGGTCTCCTATCACTCCTTGTTGGTGACATTCGAATTGGCGCTGTTCAGTTGGCTGGCCCAGACTCCCGTGGCCATGGCCCTTGGCATATTCATCGCCGGGACACAGCGCTACCGCTCCTTCTATGCTGCCCTTTACCTGTTGCCTCTCCTACTGTCGACCGCCGGGCTGAGCCTCATGTGGGAGGACTTCCTTTTCCCTCAATTCGGCGGGTTGGCATGGCTCGGGATCCACGCCCACATGCACTTCCTCAGCCGGGACTGGCTGGGCAGCCCCACCTCGCGCTCTTCACGATCGTCGTGATAATCGCCTGGCAGTTCGTGCCCTTTCACACTCTGATTTTTCAAGCAGGGAGGCGGGCTATACCGGCCGAGCTCTACGACGCCGCTAGCGTCGACGGCGCGAACATGAGACAATCTTTCTGGCACGTGACCCTGCCCCAGTTGCGCTACAGCATCGTGACGTCGTCGACGCTCGTCCTGGTTGGGTCGCTGACATACTTCGACATCATTTACATCTTGACTCAAGGCGGGCCCGGCAAGACGACCCGGGTGCTGGCGATGGACATGTACAACATCGGTTTCAACCAGACAGAGTTCGGTTACGCCGAGCGCGATAGCCACTGTGCTCGGCTTCATCGGCATCCTCCTGGCCATCGTTCTCGTCAGGTTGAGCGGGTTTGGCTCCATGGAGGGGACTCAGGAGGGAATATGGTAGCGGCTACAACTGCAGCCCCCCGACCGGGCCACTGTCCGTGCCCCGATCACCCCGGAATGGGCGACGACCCGCTGCCAAGACGCTGGGGGGTATTAGGGGCACGTCAGAACTCGGTCGTTTCGTCCCGTTCCTCCTCGGGACGATCTGGTTGGTGTTCGTGTTGGGCCCCATCTACTACATGGTGCTCATCAGCTTCCGGTCCTCTAGTCAGTACCTTTCTGCCAATGCCTGGTTGCCGACCGGTGGGCTCAGTTTGTCTTCGTACTCGTCCATCCTCCATGCTTCGGCAGTAGGGACGGATTTCCGTAACAGCCTGGAAGTGGCCGTGGGCACCATATTGGTGGTCGTCACGCTCTCCCTCGCCGCTGGGTACCGGATCGTCCGCCGAGGCTCCCGCTACTCGGCTGTTTCGTTCCGGGTCATACTGTTCGGGATCGCCATCCCAATCCAGGCGATCATCATACCCCTGTTCTTCATAACCAACAAGATCCATATGTACGACACGCTGTACGGCCTCGTGTTCGTGCTGTCGGCGTCGCTCATCCCCGTCGCCGTGCTCTTGATGGTCAATTACCTTCGCTTGATACCACGCCAACTTTACGACGCCATGGCGGTCGACGGTGCCGGCCCATGGACCACGTTTACCCGTCTGGTCTTCCCCATGGCTCGCCCGGTATTGGCTGTAATCAGCATTTATGCGGGCTTAGGCGCTTGGAACAACTTCCTCCTGCCCCTCATACTCACGCAGTCCAATAATGACCAGGTGCTGCCGTTGGGGATGTACCAATTCGCCACAAACGGTGAGTACGCCCTCAACGTGCCTGTTGTGATGGCTTTTGTCATGTTGTCGGCCCTGCCACTGCTGATATTGTACATAGGCCTCCGACGCCAGTTCGTAAAAGGGATCGGAGGCTTCGCCCTCCGATGACAACTGCCGCCTATGTGAACGCGAACCTGGCGATAGAGGACCGCGTGAACGACCTGATCGAGCGAATGGAGCTCGACGAGAAGTTGGCGCAGCTGGGCGCCGTGGAGTTCCCGCGCCTGATAACGGGCGAGCGCTTCGATGAAGAGGCGGCGCTGGCAGTGGTGCCCCACGGCATCGGCCAGGTCACGCGCATAGGTGCCACCACGGGCCTCGAGCCGCAGCAGAGCGCCGAGCTGTTCAACCAAATCCAGCATCTCGTCGTAGAGCGCACCCGGCTCGGGATCCCCGTGACCGTGCACGAAGAGTCGCTGGCAGGTTATTGTCCGCGGGGCGCCACCGTGTTCCCCCAAGCGCTCGCTCTCGCCAGCTCTTGGGATCCGGCGCTGATTTACGATGTGGCGGACTGCGTCCGACGCCAGTTGCTGGCGGTGGGTGCCCGGCACAGCCTGGCACCGGTGCTCGATGTAGCCAGGGACCCGCGCTGGGGGCGGGTGGAGGAGACCTACGGCGAGGACCCGGTGTTGGCAGGGGCACTAGGGACCGCCTACGTGAAAGGCATGCAGACAGACGACTTGTCAAAAGGTGTCCTGGCCACGGGAAAGCACTTCCTGGCTCACGGTCTTTCGGAGGGTGGGCGTAACCATGCGCCGGTGCAGGTGGGGCCCAGGGAGCTGCGGGAGGTGTACGCGGAACCTTTCGCTGCCGCTATCCGCGACGCAGGGCTCGGCTCGGTTATGAGCTCGTACAGTTGTGTCGACGGGCTTCCTGGCAGCGGGTCGGCAGAGATCCTCACGCGCTTGCTCCGTGACGAGCTGGGGTTCGATGGCATGGTGGTGGCCGATTACTTTGCCGTACTGCTTTTGATGAGCTACCACCGGGTGGCAGCCGACCGTTCCGAGGCAGCCGTCAAGGCCCTGACGGCTGGGCTGGACCTCGAGCTTCCTGCCCTCAACTGTTTTGGGGCACCGCTGAAGGCAGCGATCGACGAGGGTAGAGTGCCGATGTCTGCGGTCGACACCGCTGTAGGCCGAGTGCTGACCGCCAAAATGCGTTTGGGCCTGTTCGAATCGCCCTACGTCGATCCCACCCGGGTGGGACCGGTCTTCGCCGACCCAGCCAATGCCCGCCTTGCCAGGCGTGCTGCTACCCGAGGCATTGTGCTCGTGAAGAACGACGGCATGCTTCCTTTGGCCGTGACCGTCTCGAAAGTGGCGGTCATCGGCCCAGCGGCCGACGATAGGCGTTTGCTGCAGGGCGACTACCACTACCCTGCCCACCAAGAGCTGGTGATTGGCCCCGCTTACGCGGCTGACGGGGACAAAGCGTCTTTGGCGGGTGCCCGGTCCGGGGCCGATGCCGAGGTGCGGCCCCTTTCCGGCGCACCGGCCGACGGCAGCGCAGGGGGCGGGATCCCCGACGTCTTCTTCTTGCCAAGCGGCGAAGGGGCGCTCAAACCCGGTGAGTACTACACCGAGCACATCACACCTCTGGCGGGGCTCCGGGCAGCTCTGGGTGCCCGGGCCGAAGTGACGTACGAGAAGGGTTGCGAGCTACTGGGCGATGACCGCGCCGGCTTCCCCGAAGCGGTCGCGGCCGCTGCCCTGGCCGACGTCGCCGTATTGGTACTGGGTGGCCGGTCTGGCTTACACAAGAGCTCAACCGTCGGCGAAACCCGGGACGCCACTGACCTGAGGTTGACGGGCGTTCAGGAGGAGCTGGTAACAGCCGTGACAGCCACGGGCACCCCCACGGTCCTCGTCGTCATGAGCGGGAGGGCTCACGTGTTGAGCGAGGTGGCCGAGCGGGTGCAGGCCCTGTTGGTTGCCGCGCCACTTGGGGAACAGGGTGGCAATGCCTTGGCAGACGTAGTCTTGGGCAAGGCAGAGCCCACCGGCAGGCTAGCTGTCACCCTTCCAAGATCTACCGGTCAGGTGCCGCTCTACAGCAGCCATCGTTCCGGGGGCGGCCGTTCGGAGTTCTACGGCGACTACACCGACTGTCGCCACACTCCCCTGTTCAGTTTTGGCCATGGCCTCGGGTACACGACATTCGGTTATTCCGACATAACCGTCGAGGCTGGCGACACTTCGTCTCGCATCAGCGTTGGGGTGACGCTGACCAACACTGGGGACCGGGAAGGCGAGGAGGTAGTCCAGCTTTACGTGTCAGACTTGGTGGCATCGGTGGCCCGGCCTGAAAGCTACCTGATTGGCTTCACGGGTTTGAGCCTCGCCCCCGGCGAGGCGGCCCGGGTCACCTTCGACGTCCACCCGAGCCGGCTCGCCTTTTACGACGAAGCCATGGAGTTCGTTGTGGAACCGGGCCTTTTTCGCTTCGCCGTAGGCGCCTCGTCGTCTGACATCCGCCAAAATGCTGTCGTAGAACTGACCGGCCCAGTAGCCACCTACTCGCAGCGGTCGATCTTGCCCGTTACCGCAATAGTGAGCGAGCAGGCACGGGGCTGATGGTCGTAGAGGAGCTGCCGGGCGCTCGAGATTTCGCACCTCGAGTGTCGGTCGACCCCTGGCGCCCGCTCGGCCGGCTGGAACGGGGCGTTTTCGGCGGCTTCGTCGAGCACTTGGGCAGGTGCATAAACGGGGGGCTCTTCGAGGAGGGGTCGGCCCTTAGTGAAGAGAGAGGTTTTCGCCGTGACGTGCTGGACTTGCTCCGACCACTGAAGCTCTCGGTGCTGCGCTGGCCTGGTGGCAATTTTGCTTCCAATTACCATTGGAAGGACGGCGTCGGCCCGCGTGCCTCTCGGCCGTCCCGGATGGAGCTGGCGTGGGGAGGCACCGAGCCTAATCATTTCGGCACCGACGAGTTCTTGTCGTACTGCGCCGAACTGGGAGCAGCCCCTTATATCTGCCTCAACATGGGCACCGGCACGCTGGCCGAGGCCCTGGACTGGGTCGAGTACTGCAATGCCAAGACTCGTAGCTATTGGGCAGACCAGCGTGGCCGCAATGGCCACACTGAACCCTATGGGGTCACCTGGTGGGGCCTCGGCAACGAAATATATGGCGATTGGCAGGTCGGGCAACTTTCCGTTGCCGAGTACATCGCAACTGCTACCCGCTGGGCCCGGGCCATCCGGCGCCTCGACCCCGATGTCAAGCTTGTGAGCTGCGGGCACACTGGGTGGAGCGACTGGGACCACGCTGTGATTGACGGCTTGGTCGGCCTGATCGACCTGCACTCGGTGCACATCTATTCGGGCGCGACTGATTACTGGACTAACGTCCTATCGCCCCATCAAGCGGAACGGGCCATCCGCGCCACATCGGCGATGCTATCGCAAGCCGCGTACAAGCACCGTGTCGCGACCGTCCCCCGGATTGCGTACGACGAGTGGAACGTGTGGTACCGCACCGCCGATGGCTGCCTCGAAGAGCGCTACGACTTCACCGACGCTCTTGCCGTCGCCACTTACCTGAACATATTCGTCCGGCACTGTGACTGGGTCAGAATGGCGAACCTGGCCCAGATGGTAAATGCAATTGCCCCTATTGTCGCCACCCCCGACGGTGCCGGCGTGCAGCCCATCTACTACCCCTTCCTGCTCAGTTCGGAGGTCGCTCTCGATCAGGCCGTCGACGTGCTCGTCCGGGCGCCAATGGTACCGGCACCCGCACCGCCCGTGCCCGACCGCTATGCCCACCGCATTGACGACCTCGGGCCTTTCAGCGTCCTCGATGCAGCCGCCACATGCGACGACGAGAAGGGGCGTATTTCGTTGACGATTGTCAACCGAGGTCTTTCGGGACTAGCCGAGAGCGAAATTGTCTTGCGCGACGCCACCTTCGCCGGCCAGGTCCGCATCAGGGTGCTGACCGAGGGGGCCGGCGGCGCGGGACTGGTACCAGGGCTGGCTCAGGTCCGCCTCGACGAAGGCTGGGAAAAAGCGCGGGGGGACCGCATGGTGATGTCGCTGCCCGCTCGCTCCTTCTGCGTCATAGAAGCACCTATCGAACTCGGGAGCTGACGGCCACTTATTCGCGAAAAGCACAGTCGAAGACTGAGCTATTAATGGGCTGCCAGAAGGGTGTAGAGTCCTGGCGTCGAGGCAATAACAACCGTCAATCCCGGCTCATCCGCCGGCGAAATCCCGGCACCCTCGGGTTTGTCTTCTGCGAGGTGAAGGGGAGTACCACAACGCACCGTCACCTCTCGGGCGGTAGGGACCTGCAGGCTGACCTCGGTTGCGTGGCCGTTCTCCCATCTGATGCTGACGGTCACGCCTCCACGGGCTCGCAGACCCGACACCTGACCGTCTGGCCATGCAGGCGGCAGAGCAGCCAAGACGTCCAGGGTGCCCGCGTGGCTCTGGAGCAGCATTTCACCGACGGCCGCCGCAGCCCCGAAGTTGGCATCTATTTGGAAAACACCTGGATCGTGGGAGCCGAAGAAGTTATCGGAGTAGGAGCCTTCGAGGAGGACCCGCAGGCTCTCCCAGGCCAGATGGCCGTCCAACAGCCTCGCCCATAGCCCGGCAACCCATGCTCGGCTCCAACCCGGCCCGCCACCTCCGTTTGCAAGGCGGCGCTCGAGCGAGCGGCGGGCGGCTGCCGCCAACAGAGGGGATGACCTCGGCGTCACTTCGTCGCCCGGGTAAACACCGAACAGGTGTGACAGGTGGCGGTGCCCGGGCTCCGGTTCAGCGAAGTCCTCCCACCATTCCTGCAAGCGGCCGTCGGCGGCCACCCGCGGTTCGCGCAGCATCGCCAGGGCACTTTTCAGTTCCGTTCTCAGCTCCTCGTCCGAACCCAGGATCTCAGAGGCGGCGATGCAATGGCGGAAAATGTCCCTGGTAAGCCAGATGTCCATCGTGGACGCCGCGCTGACAGCGGCTTCCGTGCCGTCCGGAGCAATGAAGCTGTTCTCCGGAGAGGTTGACGGGCAGGTTACCAACCTCCCATCTGGCCCTTGCACCAGATAGTCCAACAAGAACAGGGCCGACCCGCGCATGACAGGGTAAGCGCGCGCCAAGAAGGACCGGTCCTCGGAGAAGGCGTAGTGCTCCCATAGGTGCTGGCAGAGCCAGGGCCCGCCCATTTGCCAGTTCACCCAGTAAGGGTGTGCCTCCTGGTCGCCGGTTGGCCAGGTCGAACGCCAGAGGTCCACGTTGTGGTGGGCCGCCCAGCCTCTGCACCCATAGAGGTCCTTGGCAGTACTGGCGCCGGCACGGGAGAGATCTGCCACCAGGTCCACGAGGGGCTCGTGGCACTCTGCCAGGTTTGTGGTCTCGGCGTGCCAGTAGTTCATTTCGGCATTGATGTTGGTCGTCCAATTGCAGCTCCAGGGCGGGCGCACCTGATCGTTCCAGATCCCCTGCAGGTTGGCGGGCTCGGTACGCGGGCGTGAGCTCGCCATGAGGAGGTAGCGGCCGTAGTGGAACAACAGAGCGCAAAGCCCTTCGTCGCTCCCTCCTTCGCGCAGGGCCCGCAACCGTTCGTCGGTCGGCACCCCGGCTCGCTCGCCCGCTCCTAGCTCCAACCAACAACGGTCGAAAAGTGCCCTGTGGTCTTGTATATGCTTCGCCCGGGTGACTTCGTACGGCTGGGTGAGCAGCGGGTCAAGGACGTCCCGGCATGCGTGCCGGAGAGCAACAGGGTCTTCGACTGGAGGGGTGGCGTAACCTGCGTACCCCGTAGCGGCGGCTACGAACAAGGTGAGCGCGCGAGTACCCTCTGCCCGTAAGGTTCCCTCACTTGTGGAGTGAACCACGCCGCCGTCAACCCTGACCGCCAAGCCCGCGGCAAAGCGCAAGCCGAAGGTGGGGTCGTAGACAACGGCCGGCTCTTTGTCCCAATAATGCGGGACGACGTGTGCGGGCGCCCTGCCTTCGAGCCAGCCAATGCCGTCGCCTTCCCGGGCCCGCTCGCTCGGGTGGGGGCTGCCGAGCTCGAGGGCCGCGTTCAGCTCCCCGGTCCCTAACGCCTTCAAGTGCATCACGAATGCACCGTCTGGCGCAGAGACAAAAGCTTCTCGCTCGTAGAAGGATCCCTCGAGCTCGTAGCGCACCGTGGCAACGCCGTCGCGCATATCCAAGGACCGCTCGTAGTTTTGGGCGCCGCCGCTGTCCCCGAAGTCTGCTGTCAGGTGCCCGAGCGGTTGGTAGGCCTCGTTGAACGACCCTTGCAGGCGCAGCGCGAGCGCATCGGCCTGTGTATATGCACTGCGCTCGAGGACGGCGGCCCGCAGCTCGGCCATCACGGTGGCAGCGCCCTCGGTGTGGGTGGTGCGCGGGCCCCCTGACCACAGGGTGTCGATATTGAGGTCTGCCCTCTCTTGTTGGGGCCGGCCCCACAGCATGGCCCCGAGCCTGCCATTACCGAGGGGCAGTGCCTCCAGCCACTTGCCCGCCGGCTGGCGGTACCAAAGGCGGAACTCCTTGCCGGCGGCCACGCCAATCTCGTTAGAACCGTGGTGGGCGCTCACGACTTGAGCTCAACTATTGGCAGGCGCGCCCCATCCCGGAAGAAAAGTGGGATCGTCTCAAGAGGCGCGTCAACGGTTACGAGCGTGCCGCCCTGCATGTGCGCCCCAGTCCAGACATTTGTCCACTCCGCCCCGGCGGGCAGGTAAACGGCTCTTTCCCTGGCGCCCTGCTGTAGCACCGGGGCCGCCATCACGTCTCGGCCGAACATGAACTGGTCGTCGACCTCCCAGGACCCTGGGTCCTCGGGGAACTCGACGAGCAACGGGCGCATAATGGGTATGCCGGTCCTGCTCGTTTCTGCCGCCTGGGCATGCAGGTAGGGCCGTAGCCGCTCGCGAAGGAAAATGTAGTCCTTCAATATGGCGTAGGCCTCCTCGCCGAAAGACCAGAATCTCATTGGGGCCACCTGTCATCTCGGCCCCCATGGCGGTGTTGGGCGCGCGGTCCCCATGGAGGCGGAAGAGCGGGCTGAACGCACCGTACTGGAACCAGCGCACGACGAGCTCCCGGAAAACGGGGTCGTCCGGGTCGCCCGCAAAGAAACCGCCGATGTCGGTGCCCCACCATGGGATGCCGCTCATCGCGATGTTGAGCCCGGCGCGCACTTGCACCCGGAACGACTCGAACGTTGATGGTATGTCGCCTGACCAGACCGCGGCACCATACCTTTGGCTACCTGCCCAAGCAGATCGGCACAACATGAGCACTTCTGTCTCACCTCGGCTGACCATGCCCTCGTAGAAGCCACGTACGTGTTCACGAGGGTACAGGTTGGCAACCTCGAGGCCAGGCCCCGCAGCGAACCTCAGGCTTGCCGGGTAGCCAGGCTTCATCTCCGGTTCGCAGGCATCGAGCCAGAAGATCCGGATCCCCGCATCGTAGTAGTTCCTCTCGACCTGCTCCCAGACGTATTTGCGGGCATCCCGGTTCGTAGAGTCGTAAAAGGCAGCGCCGATCCAGGCGTTCGTGCCCCGTTCCGGCCAGATTGAATGTACTGGCGGGCTCTCTTCACTCGAGATGAAGAAGCCGCTTTCCAACATGGGACCATAATTTACAGAAGCCTGGCTGACGGATGGCCAAACCGACACCATGAGCTTGGTGCCCATGGACTCGAGCTCATCAACCATCGCCGGCGGGTCGGGCCATTCGCCCCGGTAGAAGCTCCAATCCCCAAGGTGGTCCCAATGGAAGAAATCGCTCACGATCACCGCTAGCGGGACCTCTCGGCGCCGGTACTCCCGAGCGACTTCGAGGAGCTCCTCTTGCGTCCGGTAGCGGAGCTTGCTCTGCCAAAACCCGCTCGCCCAAGAAGGGAACTCGGGCGCATGCCCGGTAACGTCGGCGTAATGCGAGAGAAGCTCTGCTGGCTTGTCGCCGGCTGTCACCCAGTAGTCAATCTGTCGCGCGCTATCTGCAACCCAGCGCGTCCCGTTGTCGGCTAGCTCCACGCGCCCCACAGCGGGCGAGTTCCAAAGAAACCCGTAGCCTCTGCTCGAAACCATGAACGGCACCGAGACCTCTGCATTGCGTTGGACTAGTTCTATGACGAGGCCTTTTTGGTCAAAACGCCCGTGGAGGTGCTGGCCGAGACCGTAGAGCCTCTCACCCTCGTATGCCTTGAAGCGCTGCTCAAGACGATAATGCCCGTTACCATTGGCCACGAAGAACCTCGGCCCCGGCCACCAGAAGTGAGCCTTCTGTTCCGACAGTAGCTCCGCGCCGCTGCCGGTACGGGAGAAGCTCACCAGCCCGTCGGGCGAAATCTCAGCCTTCAGTTTGCCGTTGACGAGAGTGGTCCCATGGACGCCTGCAGCAGCTGAAGGAGCCGGGGGAGGCGTAATCAGCGCGCCGGGGAGGTCTTCGGCAATCCCCAACTGGCCGGCACGTACCCTGATGGAGTCTTCTCCCCAAGCTTCCAAGCGCAGGCGCTCGTGGCCGGAGGCGTACTCGAGTACCGGCCCGTTGTCATCACGCATCGTTGTACCTTTCTGCATGTCTCGTTCCGCCCTCAACCTTTGAGAGCTCCGGCTCTGAGCCCGCCAAGCACGTAGCGTTGCCCGAAGCCCAGGATAAGGCCTGAAGGGATGGCGGCCAGCACAACCGTAGCGAGTACGGCTCCCCAATCGACGGTATTGTTGTTGAAGAAGTCAAGGAGACCTTTGGTAAGCGGGGTCACCGAGCCTCCCGCCGTCAGGGTGTACGCGTAGAGAAAGTCGCCCCAGGCGAAGAGGAAAACGAACAGGCCCGCGGATATGATCGCTGGCACCGCCAGCGGCGCGATTACCGAACGGAACGTGCGCCATTCCGAGGCTCCGTCCACGTAGGCGGCGTCGGACAGCTCGACGGGGATCGAACCCATGAAAGCGCGCAGCACGAGCGTAGCGAAAGGCATTCCATTCGTCGAGTCTGCGATGATCAGGCCTGGGATGCTATTGAGAAGGTGGATGTGCAGGAACAGCTTGTAGAAAGCCAGACTCAGCGATATCCCAGGGACCATCTGAGTCACGAGGAGCACCATGATCGCGACTGACACAATCACACGGCTGTTGAGGTAGCCGAGCTTTGTGAGGCCGTAGGCGGCGGGCAGGCCCACGCCCACCGAGAGAGCGACCGCCCCCAAGGCGATAAGTAGGCTGGTAAGTATGCTGCCGGACTCGGCATCGAATGCAATCTTGTAATTGCTAAGGACAAAATGGCTCGGCACAAGGGACTGCGAGAGCGCTTGGATTACGCTTGTAGGCTCGAGCGAAGTCTCGGCGGTGAAGTAGATCGGGAGCAGCATTAGCGCAGTGATCGCCAAGCCGCCGATAGGGAGCACGATGCGGCGGGCGTACCGGTGCCAGATGAAGCTCGCCCTGCGTCGCCCGCTCATGCCATGACCACCTCACGGCGTGTAGCCCGGATGTAGAAGAACGCAACGATCATGCAGAAAAAGAAGAGCATGTCGCCCACGGCCGCGCCCTGGCCGGTTTGGAAATTCGTGAAGGCAAGGGTGTAGGCCCAGGTCGACATGAGCTGGGAACCATTGTCGGGGCCGCCATTTGTCAGCAGTATCACGGTGTCGAATGTCTTCACCGTGTAGATGATGCCCAACATGATGACTATGAGCGCTACCGGGCGCAGTAGCGGCACCGTCACGTAGCGAAAGCGCTGCCAAGGGCCGGCGCCATCAAGGGCCGCGGCCTCCCGCAGGTCGTTGGGGATGTCCTGCAGCCCGGAGTACAGCAGTACGGCGTTGAAGGGGATCCCGATCCAGATGTTGACGAAGATGATCACGAACATGGCCTTGAAGGACGAGTCGAACCAGAAGATCGGGGAGCTGATTAAGTGGAGCGATCGGAGCGATTCGTCGATTATTCCGCCCTGGCCAGCAAACATTATCGAAAAGATCGTCGCGCTTGCTATCGGCGGGAACAACCAGGGAATGATTATCAGGCTCCTGAGGAACTTCGACAGGAAGAAGGGCCGGTTGAAGTACGAAGCGATGCCGAGACCGATGCCGAACTGGAAGAAGATCGACACAACAAGGAAAATCCCGGTGTTCATCAGAGCGGTACGAGTGACTGGGTCGCTTATCTCGACCTTGTAGTTGTGGAGCCCAACGAATGGGCCGCTTCCGGCGATGAACCCAAGCTTTTCCACGCTCATCGTGATGCCATAGATGAGCGGGTAGGCAAAAAAGATGACCACGTATACGAGTGCGGGCAGGACGAAGCCCAGCAGGATCGCCGGGCGTCGGTGTGCGCGCAACCAATCCCACGTCCTGACGGGTGGGGTGGGGGCGGACGGTTGCTCGGCACCGTCGTGGCGCGGCAGCAAGCCAGGGCCACCATAAGGATCCGGACGAGCCCCGGTGGGCGCTTTGTTCGCGCCCACCGAGGCCCAAGCCGACCAGGTGGCCTGTCCCTTCGGGAGGGATGGTTTATCGCGAGGCAACTAGCTGTTCACCTCAGGGCTGCCAAGAACGGGTTAATTCCCTTCGAGGATCGAGTTGACGTTTGCTTGAGCAGTCACAAAGGCCGCTTCCGGGGTCTGTTTGCCGATAAGAGCTGACACGATACCGTTACCTACTGCGCTCTCGACGCGCGGGTAAAGGACGCCAAGCGTACTGGTCCGCACAAAACCGTGCGCGAGCTCGGTCTCGAAAGGCTGGTAGAGCGGGCTCGCCGTCTTGGACCACAACGGGATCGCCGCCTTGACCGTAGGGATGTCCCCGGTGCTCGTGCCGAGCGCGGCGTCGACCGACGGCTGGGCCATGTAGTTAAGCAGCTCAAAGGCAGCTTTCTCCGTGGCCGGGTTGCTCTTGGGAATGGTCCAGACCTCACCGCCGACCGAGCCGACGACGTTCTGGCCAGGGGTGTTGACCGGTATCTGGACGACGCCGTAGTTGAGGCCCTTGACCGAGTTGAGGGTCCCGAAGAACCAAGGGCCATTAATCATCATCGCGGCCTTGTCGGCTGCGAAGGCCGCCTCGGGCTGTCCCTGGTTCCAGTTCGTGAAGTCCCTGTCGATAGCCCCCTCTTTGGCGAGGTCGGCCCACAGTGTTAGCGCCTGGACCGACTGCGGCGTTGTAAGGCGGGTCAAGCTCCCCCCGTTGGTCAGGAGGAACGGGATAAACGTCCAGACGTTGCAGCCACTACAGTTCTCACCAGCGAAGGCGATCCCGTAATGCTGCGCGTTGGTCAACGCCTTGGCATCTGTGAGGAGCTGTGCCCACGTCTTCGGCGGCTGGATGTTGGCCGCCGAAAGCATGGCCTTGTTGTAAAACAAGGCGATCGTGTTGGTGTACAGCGGGTAGCCGTAAATGGTGCCGTTGAACTTAGCCTCTGCTTGCTGGGCGGCCCCCAGATCGGGGATAACCGTCGGGCCGAGGGAGCTGAGCGGCGTGAGAACGTTGTACGAGGCCAAGGTGGGGACCATCGGGTTGTCGAGCATCAAGACGTCGGGCAGGCTTCCGGCGGCGGCCTCGGCCGCGATCGTTGTTAGGTATTGCGGGCTATTGGGGATGTCCTCCCTCTTCACGATGATGCCGGGATGGCTTTTCTCGAAGTTGGCGAACAAGGTGCTGAGGTAAGAATAGATAGGACCACTGCTCGCGCTCGTGTAATAAGAGGTTTCGGTAAGGGTTATCGTGCTGGCAGCGGACGCTTGCACCGCTGGCACGCCAACCATGCCCACGAGTGACCCTGTTGCGATGAGGGCGCGTACGGCGTGGCTCCTTGCCCTCCGCTCACGGCCGCGCATGGAGCCCCCTGCTGGCGAACTGCTCTTGTTGGTCAATTCATCCTCCATTGGTTTGGTTTCTTGTCCTGTTGATGGGTTGGGTGGTTGCTCTTTTCTTTTGTGAAGTGGTGACGATCGAATCGAATCGAATCGAATCGAATCGAATCGAATCGAATCGAATCCTCGACGCGCCTCCTTCCTGAACCAATTCGGTCACCTTGCAGGCGGGGGTCCGACGGTACCGCCGGCGACCAAGATGGCAGATAACAACTTGCCGCTGCCTTGTTCGGCGAGGAGCTCGATCGCGGTACGCCCCATCTCGACTGCTGGGACGTTCACGTAGGTTAGAGGGGGGACAACGTGCTTGGTCAGCTCGCCCCATGCGATGGCGATTACCGAAATGTCGCCTGGGACCGCCCTACCACGTCGCTGGAGTACTTGCATTAGCATGTCGATAGTCCCCTCGCTGTGGACAATGAGGCCGGTGAGAGCCGGCTCTTCTGCAAGCAGAGTGTCGAGCGCCCTCTGAGCCCCCTCCATGGTGGGCTCCATTGGGAGCCCGTGGAAGGAGAGGCCGGCGTCCGCGAGGCTGTCGGCCACCCCATGCCATAACCGTTGCGCGTAACCGAGGTTATTTTCGAAGGTGCCAGGCGGAGAGGCGAGCAGGCCGATCTGGCGATGGCCCAAACCGACCAGGTGCTCAACACAAAGCCGCCCGGCTTGTTGGAAATCGAAGTCGACAAAAGGCACCGTGGCAGGCTCAGAGGGCATCCCCAGGCAAACTGCCGGAATTGCCAGTTGCTCGATCATTATTAGGCGCTCGTCATCGACCCGCACCTCCATCAGGACGACGCCGTCCACCATTTTGCTGCCCACTACCTCGTCGACGTCCGCATCAGCGCTTTCGCCGGTTACGAGCATGACGTTCCAACGGTGCCGGCGAGCGGCATCGACGACGCCATAGACGTAAGGCATGATGACCGGTTCAGAGAACCAATCGTAGAAGGGGACGACGAGAGCAACGACGTTGGTCTTTCCCGCTCGCAGCGCCCGGCCAACGGCGTGACGCCTGTAGTTGAGCTCCGCAATAGAGCTGCGAACCCGCGCTTGCGTCTCCTCGGAAATGCTGCGATTGCCGGTAAGGACATAAGAGACCGTGCTCGGCGAGACACCCGCGTGCCTGGCTACCTCGGTGATAGTCGGGCTCGGCGAGCCCTTCCGCTTTCGTCTCATCTCGTAGGCAGTGTTCGACGAGGCCGGCTGACCCTTGGCGTCGAATCGATTCACCATATCTGGACATAACGATACCACCCGCGTGCAGGGCAAATCAAGTGGTCTTACCATCCGTCGATGGAGTGAGAAGGTGAGCTTGAGTTGTCTTTCATTCTCCTCCTTTGTTCTCACGACCGGTTTTGGTGGTCGAGTTTCAAGCGGGCGAGCAGGTCCAGGGATTAGTCGATTTCGGTCACGACAAATGGCATAAGCGCCTCCGGGTACTCGGGCCCCGGGGGCAGGCCAACACCGGGTGCAGTCGGCGCGGGCACCATGCCGCGCTTGTCGATGCCCCGTTCCCGGCGTACGGGGTTGCCCAAGACCAGCGACTCGTAGTACGTGCAGTTCGAAATGGCCATGCACAAGTGCCGGCAAGTCAAGGTGGGCCCGTGCGGTTCGGCTCGCAACTGGTAGGCGTCGGCCAGGTGCGCCGTGCGCATGGCGCCGGTGAAACCGCCGCGCAGCTCGACGCTGGTGCGGACAAAGCTCGCGCAGCCCGAGGAAATGAAGTCTGCAGTGTTCATGTGCGCACCGTCCGAGGTCTCGCCTACTAGCAACGGGACCCGGACCCGCTCCGCTAGCCACTTATGCGCCGTGACGGAGAACTCCCGGATCGGCTCTTCGTACCAGAGGTAACCCGCGTCGGCCGATGCGTCGCCCAAGTACACGGCGTCCGCCAGATCGAACCCGGCGGAACCGTCGTACATGAGGGGGACGGCGCTCCCAAGGTGCTCACGCACGGCCTCGCACAACCTGGCATCCTCCCGAGCGTCCCCGAAGGCATGCAGCTTTAGGGCCGGGTAGCCCAGGTCGGCGCACTGGTCCGCCACGTCCAGGTACTCCGCGACGGAGGCGTATGTAGTGGTTGACGCATAGGAGGGGATCTCCTTGCGGAAGCCTCCCAGCAGTTGCCAGGTCGGCATACCGACCGACCGCCCGGCCAGGTCCCACAGAGCCGTGTCGACCATACCGAGCAGCTAGAGCGGGATCTCCTCGACGCGGTCGAGCTCCCACAGCTTGTGCCACAACCATTCGCGCTGAAGGGGGTCTTCTCCAACCAGCACCTCGCGCAGTACGCGGTCAACGATGTCGGGGAGAACCGCGCTCGCTGCCCGTCGCGGCTGAAAAGCCACGCCGTCGCAGCCCGCGTCGGTCCGGATCTGGAGCACGGCGCCGTACCCCTCGGCTGGGCTACCGGGCAGCCCACGGCGCCAAACAAACGGGGGGTCGGGCGCATGCACCAATACCCGGTGGACCTCGACAGCCGTTATCCTCATGGTCCTCACAGATAAGACATAAGACGACTGTTGTATGGTGATATATGACCTCTGGGTTGCGATGGCTGGGGTGGCGGCTACCATCTGCCAGCCGATCTCTGACTCATCAAAGGATGTCGGGACGCCAACGGTCGACCGCGGGACTTGTCAGATGGTTGGGTTACTCGCAGGTATTAGGGCCTTGACGGGGAGATCAGAATCCTCCTCGGAGCAGCTCGAGGAGTTGTCCAGCCGGTTGGGGCCGGGCGAAGTAGTAGCCCTGGCTTGTGTCGCATCCCAACTCTTGCAAGAGCCGGTGCTGAGCGAGTTCTTCCACCCCTTCGGCCACTGTGTGGAGGCCAAGGTCGCTGGCCAGCGTCAGGATGGCGCGAACCAATCGGGCTGGCTCGGGCCGGCGGGCGATGTCAGTGATGAAAACGCGGTCGATCTTGAGGGTATCGACTGGGATGTTGGCGAGCAGGCTGAGTGAGGAGTACCCGGTCCCAAAGTCGTCGATGGCGATCTTCGCTCCGATGCTCCTGAGCTCGGTGAGAACGCGAACGGCATTTTCGGTGTCTTCCATGACTGTCGTCTCGGTAATCTCCAGGGTAAGGCGTTCCGTGTTGAGACCCGCGCTCGCCACGGCCCGGCGGACGGTGTCGAGTAGGTGTGGATCGCTGAGCTGCCGGGTGGACAAATTGATACTGAGACCGATGCTGTCACCACCCGCGACCCCTCTGGTCAGGGTGGCGAACTCCGCGCAGGCGTGGTTGAGCATCCAATCGCCTATCTGGACGATCACCCCCGAGGACTCAGCCGCGCCGATGAAGTCGTTCGGCATGACCAACCCGCGTTCGGGGTGGTTCCATCTGATTAGCGCCTCAACGCCGCCAATGGTCCCCGAGCGGCTGTCGATGATGGGCTGGTAGTAGACCTCGAACTCATTCTGGTCGAGTGCACGTCGCAGGTCGGCGTCCAGTTGCATGCGCTGGAGGATCAGTGAATGCATGCCGAGGGAGAAGAACTCATAACTGCCCTTATTCTTCGTCTTAGCGGCGTACATGGCCAGGTCAGCGTTGCGAAGGAGGTCCTCGCCGCTCTCGGTAGCGGACTCGTCCAGGGCCACACCAATACTGGCCGTCACGAAGACATCCACGCCCTGGACCCTGAATGGCTTGGCAAACGATCCTATGAGGCGCTCGGCGGCGGAACTGGGATCGGAGCCGAGGGCGAGGGCTTCGAACAGGACCGCGAACTCGTCACCGCCGAGGCGAGCGATGGCGTCGGCATCACGGCAGGTGGCGCGCAGCCTGGCCGCGACCTGTTTGAGTAGTTCGTCGCCGTTGGCATGGCCGTGGAGGTCGTTCACCGCTTTGAAACTGTCCAGGTCGACGAACAGCAAAGCCAAGCCCCCGCCGAGTCGGCCCCGTCGCCGAACGGCTTGTTCGAGGTGTTCGGAGAACAGGGCACGGTTGGCCAATCCGGTCAATGGGTCGTGGAACGCCTGGTGGCGCAATTGCTCCTCGAGGTTCTTCTGATCGGTGATGTCACGACTGTTGAGTACCAGGCCACCCACGCTCGGCTCATGGAACAGGTTGGTGACGTTGGACTGGAGGTAACGCCACGAGCCGTCACCGTGACGGACTCTCCACTCGGCAACCATTTCACTGCCGGAATCGTCTATCAAGAACTCGACTATTGTGCGCCACACGGGCTGATCAGTGGGATGAATGGCGGACAGAAGGTTGGTCCCTAAGACGCTGTCGGAGTCCCAGCCAAGGACACGGGCTACGGATGGGCTTTGGAACAGGATGGTGGCATCTCGATCGACAATGGTGACCACGTCCGAAGAGCTCTGCACCAGGGCCGAGAAGCGCGCTTCGCGGTCGCGCAGCTCCACCGTGCCCTGTTCCACCTTGGTCTCCAAGCCGGCCTCTCGCAGCGACATCCGCCGTACCCCGGAGAACAGCGCGGTCACGAACTGGCCGATAAGAACAAAGAAAATACCTCGGCTGACCCAGTCGCTCAAGGCTTGGGGTGTGTTCGTCGCAACGTCAGCGGGCAAGAGTGGCCCCGCTACGAACATCGAGATGAGCGCGGTTACCAGAGCTCCGAACGGGCCGAACCGTAGGCCAGCCAGGAACACCGGGATGTAGAACCAATGCGGCGCGACGTTGGTCCCCCCGCCCAAAAAATATGCTGCCAGCCATGATAGGGCGGTCAGGGCTACTATGACCGCAACCGCCGCCGGTGCAGGCAGGTCCATCAGGGTCACCGCGGCGATGGCTCTGTCCGAAAGAGGTCTCCGCGATGTGGCGCCCATATCAGGCATACAGCGCTTATCGACCGGGCCGATCGGAACTTGAGCCAGGGTCAAAGCCCTCGGTGCCGACATCTGTTGAGACGCCCGGTACCGCCGCCAGGTGCGGGAGGTCACTGGGACAACCGGGCAACGGGGCCGTCGTGGGCCTTGATGAGGCCTAGGTCGGCCGATAGTGAGGCGACCGGCTTGGAGGCCATCGACGTGCCCCGGTCGGCGTGGACGGCGAGCTGACTCCCGGACGTACCCTCTGGTTCGCGACCGAGTCAGCCAGGGCCTCGGCCAGCTTGGCGCGCTCAGCATCCAACCCACGACCTAGATGCGGTGCCGCGGGGCACGCGCTGCCCGGTCGAGTGCACGAGCCCTTGGCTCGTCAATTTCAGTCAGCTACGTCGGGGTCTCCTGAATAACGGTGCCAACGTGGCGAAGAATGCGTCCACTAATACGTGTTATTGGGCTGTTGGGACGGCAGAGGATCTTCGGGACCGTTTTCGGACGCCGGGCAGCGACCGGACCGCGGTCATCGTCGAGAAGGCACTGGTCGGCGGGGAATGCTCCTACTGGGCGTGCATGCCCAACAAAGCCCTCCTGCGACCAATCGAACGTAAGGCCAGGACGCTGATTCGAGTGAGCAGACGCTGAAATTCAAGTCTGGCCCGGAGGCGACGAGCACGTGCTCACGGCACCGCCAGCCGACCCCGGAGGGCCAGCCGGTCCCTGAGGACCAGTAGCCCCAGCCGGTCCCTGAGGACCAACTGAGCCCCACGAGATCAGGGTCGACCCACCCGGACAGGTCGGTGCCGCAGTCCCCACGTCGATCAGGAGACCCGATCTTGTTAAACATGCGTAATACGTGGTGCTCGTCGCCGTAGCTCCAGCGCTGAGAACTGACAAGTGGACGTAGGGGAGGGTAGCGCCGGCAATAAGTGCAACGGTGGCTACAGCGAGCGTCTTCGGAATGTCCATCGGTGCTCCTTTCGTCCGAGCGAGAGTCGTCTCTCGCCACAAGGACGGAGCTTTCACAAGGCGAAGCTCTGGAGGCAACGGAAATCTCCGTGAGATCGGTGCTAAGGCAGAGAGTTCCTTACGCAGGGAGAACGATCGAGCACCATGGGCGAGTGCCCATTTGGTGGAGGTCCTTGCCCGAGAACGACGGTGCCGGGAGGTGCCTTACCTGGGAAGCGCCACACGGATGGGAGCTACCGGTACGTAACCTTCACCCGCTCCGGCACGTAGAAGTTTCGCCCCCTTACGGCAGGCCCGACCTCGATCCGCTCGGCGAGCGCTTGGACGACGCGTCGACGGTCCTCGATGCGGAGGTCGTCCCACTTATCCCGGAGGTCAACGGCCTCAGCCCGTGTTCGCAGCAGTGCCTCATCCTCGGCTGACTTAGCGAGTGCTTTCCGCAGCGCCTGCATGCCCCGGTCATTGGTCGCCTTCGCTGCTCGGAACTCAGCTAGGTCCAGCTCCCCCGTGCCCGCCAGCTCGGCCAACTGGGTCTTTACGCCCTCCAACCGTGCCATCTCCGCAATCGCCTTGGCCGTCTCGTCATCGGCTGGTTGCTGGTCGCGGAGCTGTTCAGAGTCAAGGCGGGTGAACAGTCGCTCGAGAACGTCCTGTTCGAAGTCCGCCGCCATGACCCTGATCTTGCCGCAGCCGCCCAAGTCGGCCCCACAGATGTACGCCCGCTTTCCGCCAGCCTTGGGCCGCGACGACAGGACGTGCCCGCACAGAGCGCAAGTAGCTATACCGCTGAACAGTGCCCGAGGGTAGCTCCGGCCCGTCACCCTGGCCTTTATAACGGCTCCAACCAGCCGCCATGTCTCCTCGTCAAGGATCGCTGGCCACTGTGCGGGCTTGCCGGCCCTCCGGCCCGCCACCCACTCGGCGGTCATGATGCCGTTGACGACCTGCGGTGAGAGCCGAGCCCCGCGTGTCCCGCGCAAGCCCTTGGCCTCCCAGCGACGACAGATAGCTCTGACCGAGGTCCCGGCGATGATGTCTTTGGCTGCCTCCCGGATGGCGTCGGCCTCCTCAGGCACCTCCTCGCGGTAAGAGCGGCCATCGGGACCATGTTTGACCTCCGTTAGCCCGAACGGCCTTGCGCCGCTCGGTGACCCCTGAGCCACCAGCTCATCATGCTTAGCCCTCTGGCGTTCCGCCTTGTGCTCTGATTCTTGGCGGGCCACAGCGCCAAGGATACGAGCGGTCATCCTGCCGCTCGCGTCCGACAAATTGAAGATGCCTGCGGTGACGGTTTGGACCGGGATCGCGGACTGGTCCACCAGTTCAATGAAGTCCTCCAGTTCACGCTGGTGCCGGTGCAGGTGGTCGTTGTGCCAGCAAAGGATCCCATCGACCTGCCCGTTTTTCACATCGTCCAGCATTGCTTGGTACGCCGGACGCCGCTTGCCTCGAAAGGCACTGATGTCGTTATCTCTGTACAGCTTGGCGACCTGCCAGCCCAAGCGCTCAGCGAGCTTGCGGCAATCGTCTTCCTGGCGGGCTACACCCAGCCTGCGACCTTCCCGGTCGTCGCTGATCCGGCAGTAGATGGCTGCTCGCTCTGGAACCTTCTCCTGTGCCCCCGGATCTGTGCCCTGGCGGCGGCGCGGGCACCAGGGTCCGGCAGTCCCTCGCCCAGGTCACCCTTGACCTGGGCGGCTTCAAGGCCGAACCTCCGGTCCCGTCTGCCTCCCACGGTTTTTCCCACGCGCTCCGACCGTTACCAGGTCCGGCTGAGGCTGGCCCGGGGCTGACTTTCAGGCCGCCTGCCCTAAGTACCCAGGGGCACGACGAAGGGAGGACGGCAGGTTATCGATGGGTCGTCGCCCGCCCACCATACGGCGTCGAGGTCGTGGCCGTACTTGGCGGGCAGAGTCGAGGCCAGCCGGGCGGCGACGGCCACCGTGCTCGCCGGCTCGAGCATGCACCCCACAATCAGGCCCAAGCCGCACGCCTCGGCCGTCGCCACCACGTCCCGGGCGGCGCGTAGGCCACCGCATTTGGCCAATTTCAAGTTGACGATATCAGCTGCCTCGGCGTCCGCCACCAGCAGTACGTCCCGCGCCGAGCGGACCGACTCGTCGGCCAGGACCGGCACCGGCCCGTGCCGTCTCACTTGGGCCATGCCCTTGAGGTCATGAGCCGCCACAGGTTGCTCTAAGAGCTCGGGCTCGATCCCGAGATGGTCCAGTTCATCGAGCAACTTCAAGGCCTCTTTGGCTGTCCAGGCCTGGTTGGCGTCCAATCGCAAGGCCACCTGACCCTCTACGGCTTCCTGGACCGCCTTCACCCGGGCCACGTCCTGGGTGATGTCGCCGTCACCGAGCTTGAGCTTGAGAAGGTCGAAGCCTTCCTGGGCCGGGCACTGGACTCTCTGGCCATGGCTTCGGGCGCGGCCAGGCTGATGGTGACATCTGTCCGCACGGGTGCGGGACCGCCGCCCACCAGCCGCCACCACCCTCCCCCGTCGGCCGCCAAGGCAGCGTGTACGGCCAGGTCGACGGCGCACTTGGCCGTGTTGTTGCCGTAGAGCGCGGCGTGGAGACGACGAAAGATCTCCTCGTGACAGCCCAGGCTGACCCCGCTCACGGCATCGGCAATGGGCCCCGTGACCGCCGCCTCGATCGAACCCTGCGTTTCCCCCGTGATCTGAGGCGTGGGGCTGACCGAGGCGGAGGTCATGCGGCCGTCCGACCAACCGACCTCCACGTCCACGATGCTCAACCGGTCGACCTGGCGCAGGGCGGTACGGAACGGCGCCCGTAGGCGCCGGTGGCTCAGCCGGCAGGTTATCGCCTTTATAGAAGGGCCACCGGCAAAGCTAAGTTCGGTCGCAGGAATAGCCACTGGGTCAAGCTAACACCTGACATGCCGCCGGGGCACGGGGCGGAGCAGCGGGACCGGAGAGAAAAAATGCGCATTTCGTTGGACGAACTGGCCAGCTCCGTACAACTTTTCGACGAGGGCTGCAGTGGCCGGCTCGGTGTGGCCGCCACCGACCTGGCTACCGGCGAAACCCTGCGTTGGCGTCATGACGAGCCTTTCGGCACGGCCAGCACGGTGAAGGTGGCGGTACATGCGGCCGTCATGGCCGAGGTGACAGTCGGCCAGGCCCAGCTCGACCAGCGGGCCCTATTGCGCGAGGAGGACCTGGCGGGCGGGTCTGGTGTGCTGAGCGTCCTACACCCGGGGCTCCTGCCTACGGTGGCCGACCTGTGCACCCTGATGATCGTCGTGTCGGACAACACCGCCACCAATATGTTGATAGACATGCTGGGCGGCGTCGCCCGCGTCAATTCCATAATCGCCGGGCTGGGTTTCGGCGAGGTGGTCCTGCACCGGCGCCTCGAGTACCCCCCGCCGCCGCTGGTGGCAGGCCCCAGGCCAGCGGTCGAGCCTCCCACGACCAGCTGCGGCACAGCGACGCCGGCGTCGCTGTGCCGGTTGGCCAGCTCGCTCTGGCGCGGCGATGTCGTCGACCCTCAGGCATCACAGGCGGTCATCGCCACGCTGGCCCACCAGCAGTCCCACTGGGGCGTACCGCGTTCCTTCTTGGGCCTGTCGGGGCCGGGCGAAACACCCCAACGCTGGCCCGGTGTGGCCAACAAAACCGGCTCTTTCCCCCGGTGCCGAGCCGAGGTCGGCATAATCAGCCTGCCGGGCGGCCGCCACATCGCCTATGCCGTCATGGCCGACGACCTCTCGGACACCACCATGACCTGCCTGTCTGAGGGGGACGAGCTCCTCGGGCGCGTCGGGGCCGCCTTTTTGTACCGGTGGTGGGACGGCCCGGGCGCGGTACCGGTGCGCGCCGGGTGGCCCGCTCAGGCCTCCAGGGCCTATGCGGGACCGGTGGGTGCGTAGCCGGTCACGGTGAGCAGGACGGCACCAACACCAGGGTCGGCCGCCGGCCGCTGCACGCGCAGCCTTAGAGCCCAGGTAATCTGGCGAGCACCGATCGGGCGCGTCGTGGCTCTCATTTCGGGCCGACCGTCGAAGCTTGAGGTTACTTGGCCCAGGGGCTTCGGTGTTGTGTTGAGGTCAAAGTGGTAGCGGCCGTGTCCAACCCGGCCCGTTGCCCCATGAGGCGCTAAGGCTCGTCCTGGTCCTGGTCGTCTTCGGGTGCTCCAGGGTCGCGGAGCGCTCGGAGGTCCCCTGACAGCTCGGGCAAGCGGAACGAGTACCTGCCATGGACGTTCAGGTGTCGGCGCACGAACGGGGACGACCTGGCGACGTCCTCGTCGAGCACCTGGTAGCCAAGGGCACGAAGGCGCTGGAGGGCGGCGTCCATGTACATGGTGTTCCAGACCACGACGCAGTTGAGGACGAGCCCGAGGGCGCCCAGCTGGTCCTCCATGCCCTTGTAGTAGTGCTGGTAGAGCTCGCCCTTCTTGCCGTGGAAGATGGCCGATTCCAGTGAGTGGCGGCCCTCTTGGAGGTTACGCATGTCCTTGATGTCACGTCTGTACCCCTCGTCGTCAGCGAACGCGAGCACACGGAGGGACTTGAAGATGCGCCCACGGCAGGCGACAGCCTCGCCGAGAGGGGTTGGGGAGCCGTCCCGCTGCAGCACTCTGAGCACGTCGTAGGCGGAGGCGGCCCCGGTATAGACCGAGCCCACTACCCGGAGGACGTCCTGCCAGTGCCGGCGCACCCGGGCGAGGTCGACCTTGCCACGAGCCGCGGCGTTGAGAGGGCCGTAGTCGGCACTGGTGTCAGTCCGCCAGAGCCGCTGGTCGACCAGGACTGCAAGCGCTGGGCGGTACTCCATGCCCGGCCGGTTGGCTGCCTCCGACCGTCCCCAACAGCACCGCGACGAGCGCTCCCGTCGCTGCGGTCGCCCTCCACTTCAGCCTGCCTTGCCGCGAGTAATTCGTCAAGCGCTGCTCCCTTCTGTTTGCAGTACGTTCACTTGTTGTCGATACCATACCCGTCGCAACTCGTCATAACAACATACTCTTTCCGGCCTCGGGGCACCGGCCTCCCGCGACCTTCGAGCGTCAAATCGCAACCGCGACCTGGCCAGACGGGGTGACCGGCCCGCACGCGGCATGAACCCGCTGGCGCAGCCCTTTGATGGTGCCTCGTCCCCGTCCGAAATGCACGTCGTTCGTCAGCAACACAGCCCAGTACCGCGACGCCGGGTCGAGCGCGAGGCTGGTCCCGGTGAAGCCCGTGTGGCTCACTGAGGTAGGCGGCCAGCTGTCGTCGAGGAAGTCGGCGGCGTCACCCCGCAACACCCAGCCCAGGCCCCGGCACCCGTTGAGGCCGGCGGTTTGGTCCCGGCAGGCCTCGCCGCACCAGCGAGACAACAAAGCCGCAGGTGATGAGCTTGCCAGCCAAGCCCGCACGTACAGGACCAGGTCGTCGACGGTGGAGAACAGGCCGGCATGGCCCATCACACCGCCGAAGAAGCGTGCGTTCTCGTCGTGGACGACACCGACTAACGCGTTGCCGTCCGGCCCGAGCTCGGTGGCCGCGGCGCGCCGACGATCCTGCTGTCCGGGGTTGAAGCGGGTAGACGTCATTTTCAGCGGCCCCGTGACCAGCTCCGCGACGGCGGCGTCAAACGTCATCCCCGACGCCGCCTCGACGACATTGCCGAGGAGCATGAACCCTACGTCGGAGTACTCGACCCGGGTACCCGGGCCCGCCACGAGCGGTGTCGAGGGCAAGGCACGTCGTGCCGCGTCAGCGTCACTGCACTCTCGCCAGAAGCGCACTTCGGCGGGCAAACCGGAGGTGTGGCACAGGAGTTGACGAATTGTCACTTGCTCGCGGCCCGCGCCGGTAAATGCGGGGACGTAGACGCACACGGGGCTGTCGAGATCCAGTTCGCCCGCCGCGGCCAGGATCAGCACGCTGGGCAGCGTCGCCACGACCTTGGTCAACGAGGCCAGGTCGAACAATGTCTCGCGCCGCATCCGGCGCGCGGGCCCAGCACGGCATAACGCCTGCCCGACAACCACCAATTCCTCGACATGGTCGCCCGCCCCGCGGGCGAACACCGCACCAGGAACGACAGATGAGGCCACGGCGTCGGCCAGTACCGCTCCCGGCGTCCCCCGGCCTTCCCCCCTGTTCACGACAACGCACGCGCCTCGGCCTCGTGGAGCCTCCGGCGGTGGACGTCGAAGACATCCTCGTTGGCAGCGAGCGAGGAACCTGGCACCGTGGGCGATACGAACGTCGGCAGGAAATGGCCCCGCCCGGCCAGCACCGAGGCGGTCCGGGTCACTATCTCGTGGCTGACGACGCAGACCACCGTTGAGGTACCGCCTACCGGTGGGCCCAACCCTCCACTTCGACCACGGCGTCGGCGACCGGGGCGCCCGTATCCACAGTAAGGTCGCACACCTGGGAAAGATGCTTGCCTGAGGAGTGCTCGGCCGGGCGCTCAAGGTTGGCCAGCGAGGTGACGGCCACGGTGGCGAGGCCCCGCTCGGAGGTGTACATCGCCGCTTCGATGGCGACCGCGTTGCGGCCGCCGTGGGAATAGGCAACGAGCACGTCCCCTCGGTTCAAGGGCTCATGGTTCAAGAACCTTTCAATATAGTGCTCGGCCCGCTCCAGCCACTGCAGCTCCTTCACCCCGCCCGGCCCGAGCACGTTGTGCCACATGAGCCGTGGGTCGTTCAGTGGGTGGAGCCCGACGAAGCTGCCATAGCGCGGGAAGGCATCAAGAGTTGGTATCACAGAATGCCCCGAGCCGAACAAATGGACGAGGCCACCGCCATCCAAGGCGTCGGCACAGCGCACGGCCACTTCGTCCAAGACGGAGCCTTGAGTTTCGAGCAAGCGCTGAAGGATTTCGATGATCTGGGTCGTATAAACCGATTTTGCAGGCATATCGCGCTCTCCATTGCAGGGTCTCAGAAGGCACCAAAGGCGCGCACGCCATGGCACCGGGGTATTAATAGGGCAAAGCTGTTAGTGGCCCTAGCAGTTTCTTATTCCGGCCAGTCCCACACCTCCTTGCCACATTGGGCGGCCACGAGCGCACCCACAACGCCAGCCCGAGGACCGAGAGCTGCGGCGCGCACCGGTACTTTGCGACCGTCAGGGGAGGCGACGGCCCGGATCCTCTCGTCCAGCATGGGGCCGAGCAGGTCCATGGCCGCGCTCAGGCCGCCAGCGATCAGGACCAGTTCCGGGTCGATGATGCTGGCAATAGCAGCAATGCCGCTTGCCAACTGGTCCGCGTAGCTCGATAGTGCTGATATCGCGGCCCGTTCGCCGGCGCGAGCCGCGTCCACCAGCGCCGGCCCGGACCACCCGGGCACCAGGGCGGCGGCCCGCTCCGAGAGCGCGGCGCCCCCGCCACCTGGTCGAAAGGGCCCTGGCCGCCAACAGTGGTCGCCCCTTGAGCAGGCAACCACCCCCACGACCCGGCGCTCGAATGGCTCCCCCGCCAAATACGCCGGCCGATCATCAGGGCGCCCCCGATCCCGGTGCCCACGGCAACCAGGGCCGCCGAGGTCACGCCGGTGGCAGTCCCCTCACGCGCCTCGGCCAGCAGGGTGAAGTGGCCGTCGGTCCCTAGGTAGGCCGGTGCTCGGACCGCGGCCGAAAGATCCGACGCCAACGGCTGGCCCTCCAACCATGGGAGCGAAGGGACAAAGATCGGGTGGTCATCATCCGCGGTGCCCGGGATGCCGCAGCCTATGCCGGCCACCTGGCCGGCGACCTCCGCTGGCATCATGGCCGCCAGAATGCTGAGAAGCCCTTCATAATTGGCTGGAGCCGATGCCGGAGGTGGCTCGAGGCGGGTCCCGTCGGGTCTTCCGGCGACCAGGCGCACCCATGTCCCACCGATGTCGACGCCGACGTACCAGCCCGGTGAAGTCACCCGTCCACCCCGCCGCCAGAAATACCCTGGCCGAACATCCACGGGGCCAAGGCGACATCGATTGGGTTGGGCAGGGCTATGGATGGCATGTTTGAACTTGGCACGGCGGCGGGTTGGAGTGGAACAAAAGATTATGTCGTTATGATGACTCGCGCAAGCTATCGTTGTGGACGTGGGGGAACCGCTCTACAACTTGGTTGCGTCTGACCTGAGGAGAACGATCGTCGACGGCGCCTGGGCTCCCCAGGCCCGCCTTCCCAACGAGGCGGAGCTCTGTCGCCGCTACGGCGTGAGCAGGATCACCATCAGGCACGCCCTGGCCATCCTGGTCAGCGAAGGGTTGGTAACCCGCTGTCAAGGCTCAGGCACCTTCGTGCGAGGAGCCACGATCATGGCGGGTCTGCGAGGGCTCTTCTCTTTCACCGAGGAGATGTCGGCGATCGGGGTGAAGACCGGAGGGCGCGTTCTGGCTAAGACGGTCGTCACGGCAACCGCCGACCAGGCCCGCGCCTTGGGCGTCGCCGAAGGCGACTCGCTGTTCGAATTGCGCCGCCTTCGCACCGGAGACGGCACGCCCATCGGGATCCAGACCGCCTACCTGCCCCTCTCCCGCTTCCCGGGCGTCAACGAAGAGGACTTCGAAGACATCTCCATGTACGCGCTCCTCACGAGCCACTATGGTTTACGGCTCCTCGAAGCGATGGAGACCTTCCGGATCGGCAAAGTCACGGCGGCCGATGCCCTGCTGCTGGGAGTGCCGCCCTCAAGTTCGGCGTTCGTCGTCGAACGGCGCACCTTCGAGCGCCAGGGCCCCTTCGAACTGGCCATCTCGGTAATGAGGGCTGACCGGTACCAGGTCCGCCTGAGGTTGGCCAGGTCCTAAGCGGGACGGAGAGCGAGGATGGCGGCGCCGACAGCGGGGTCGGCGACCGGCGCTTGCAGTGGGACCAGGAGAGTGGCAAGAAAGCGTGGGAGGCACAGCTCCACACTGGCTTGGCCTAGCGCCAGTTCATTCGTGCACCGGCTGCAATATAGAGAGTGGCAACACCCGTTCTGCCCGCGAAACCCGGCGGGACCGTGAACGCAAGCGCCCGCGAGGGCGTGCATTCTCACTCATTCGTGGATCGACGGTTCGTGGCTGCGACCATGGCGTCCGCCAGCGTCAGCGCCTCAAGGGTTTCGATGATGCGGTCAGCGGCAGACAGATCCAGATCAGCGGTCAGAGGGTGTGGAACAGCCAGGGTGTAAAGGCCCGCGGCAGTTGCGGCTGCTACGCCGTGAGGGGAATCCTCTACGGCAACCGAAATGAGCGGGTTAGCCCGAAGGCGCTCACAGCTCATTCGGTAGCTCGTGGGGTCGGGTTTGACTGGCACTCTCTCATCGGCACAGACGATCACCTCGAAGAAATGTTTCAACCCTAAGTGCTCCAGGTGGCGGTCGACCCAACTGAGCGGAGAAGATGAAGCTACGCCCACTGGCAAACCCGTGGCGGCGGCTTCCTCAAGCCGAGCTGGGCGTGCGGATATAGGTGTCAGTCACAGAGATACCTTGCGACGCCGCGGGGACGAGTGTGACGACCCCGCCGCTGCTCACGGTGATACTCGCTATCGGGCCTCCCGCGCCTGCGAGGGGCGGGCGCGCTCCGCTCAGTTCTTGCCAGTCGTCCGCCCGGCGCGCCCCCTACGGAGAGCGACGCCGAGACCCTGTTCCTACGGCTCGCTCGCCGGGCGCGTTTGCCCGAACCGTTACGACAGTTCTCGGTGCCCACCAGCGAAGGGGCATTCCGGCTCGACTTCGCTTGGCCGCTTCGTCGCGCCGCCGTGGGGATCGACTGAGCGGCCACCCACGCTTCTTGCCAGGCGCTCAGAGCGGACCTACGACGGCAAAACCGGCTTCTGCTGTCGATGGTGCCAGCGGGTTGGGCCCTCCTACGCTTTACCTGGGTCGACCTGGTCGACCCGGGCTTCGCCGGTCGGGTGGTCGATAAGTTGCGCGAGGCGTGGGTCATCGGCCTCAACCAGGGCCCTTGCGGCTGAGCGTGCTCGTCCCGTTAGTCACCAACTTTTCATGGCGGTGACCGATCTGGTCCCGAAAATGGCACATCACTGACGCTGGTGCAAAAAAATCGACGTTCCGGTGACCGATCGGGCCATCGCGAAGCAACGTTTGCGGTTTTCGGCGCAGGCCGCCTCCATTTCATCCCCGCGGCGCGCCTGCCGCGGCACCCGCCTTCGCGCCGGCTTGGCCGGAAAGTCTCCCAGCTGACCTAACCTGCCCCCATGAGCCCGGCCGTGGTGGGACCCGAGGAACTGGAAGCCAAGGTCGGCTCCCACCTCGGCTACAGCGGCTGGCACACGGTGTCCCAGGAGCAGGTTGACCTTTTCGCCGAGGCCACCGGTGACCACCAATGGATCCACGTTGACCCCGAGCGCGCAAACTCTGGCCCGTTCGGGACTACTGTCGCCCACGGCTACCTGACTATCTCCCTCCTCCCGGCGCTCCTCGCGGAGATCATCGAAGTCAAAGGGCCCCGGTTCATCGTCAACTACGGGCTCAACCGTCTCCGCTTCCCTGCGCCGGTGCCGGTCGGCTCCAGACTTCGCCTGGGCGCGACACTCATTAGGCTGGAGGCCTTCGACGGGGGCCGCCAGGCCACGCTGAACTGCGTTTTCGAGGTTGAGGGCTCCTCCAAGCCATCGTGTGTAGCTGATGTCGTCTTCCGTTATTACGACTGAGCCGGAGGCGGGGGGAGCCTCGCCGGCGGCAGCGAAGCAACTGCCCACCCGACCCGAAAAGGTCAAGGCCGTCCGCCAGATGTTCGACGCCATCGCCAGCCGCTACGAGCTGGTCAACGGCATCGTGTCGCTCGGGATGGACCAAGGTTGGCGGCACCGCTGTATCGACGCTCTCAAGCTGCCGTTTGGTTCGGTTGTCCTCGACGTCGCTTGCGGCACGGGGGACCTCTGCCGTGAGCTCGACCGCCGTCTCATGCGCCCAGTCGGGGTGGACCTCTCCACTGGCATGCTCGCGCACGCCGCCCGGCGTGGCGTCGAGGTTGGCGCGGTACCTGGTTCGGTCCAAAGCCCCGCCTCCGTCGGTATCAACACGCTGTTTGCGTGAGGGCGCCACGCCGGTCCGCGGTGCCCAGGACAGCGTTGACGCCCTAGGTATTTTCGAACACGCCGAGGAGCCGCGTCGGCGCCCAAAGGCTGCCGCACGACCCAGGCCGCACCGCAGCTGCAACGAGCCCACGCGCTGGGCACGGCAAAGTGAGCCCGGTCCTTTGGCGAGATCGCCGCACTGCACGGGGTGCCGCGCCAAGCCGATGTCATGGCAGCGACCCCGGCACTTACGTTGAGCCTGTACCGAGACGACTTCATGCGGTTCGTCCCGGACATGCTGCCGCCCGGTTAAGGGTGACGCGCGTTGGCCTGTGATCCTGGGCAAAATTCGGTCCGTAGAGGAGAGGAGATACGCCGATGGCAAGCCGAGAGCTCATTGACCGACCTTGGACGGTTACCGACGAGGCACTCGCCACCAGCACCGGGATCGCTCGACTAACCCTCGGTAGAGGTCTCGGCCGGTTGACGTGTAAGCATGACCTCTCGCAAGGATCCCATCGTGGCCTGAGAACAACTCACGGCTTGTTGAACGGGGATTGCTCCAAGTTATAAGTGTCGTACTTTGCCGGAAGGATGATCTCCAAAATCTCGAGATCATCAGAGAAACCATACACCACGTGTTTTATACAGGGCGGCTGAATCCAGCTGCTGCCTTCGCGCATCTCTATGACACCCTGGCCCTCGAACTCAACCTTCATCCAACCCTTGAGGATATAGACCATCTGGAACAGCGTGTCATGAAAGTGAGGCTTCGAGACTTCTTCGGCGTTAAACGGGAGGCCACCGCGATGAACGTGCGCTTGGACCATTCCACCAGTTGCCTCAGCAAAACCGAAGTCGCGAGACAAGGCGTAGTTACGAAAGCCGTCAACCTGGAAGTCTTCCTCGCGTAGATGACTGACGTGAAAGGTCTGCTCGGGCCACTGCTCCTTGGCCTGAACCGAATTCGTCCTGAACGGGTGGCGACGATGCGGTCAACCAGTGCCACCGTCTCGTCGTCGAGGGGCACCATCCTTTCGGTCGCGAGCTTGCCTAGCGGCACCTTTAGCCACGACCCGTCGCCCGGGAGCTCGTGCAGGCAGTCGAGCTCAAGGTCCAACAGCTCGCCGATACGCAAGCCGCAGGAGCGCTGCAAGATGAGGGCGTCGGCGGCCAGACGGAACGACGAGCGTTCTAGGGCAGCCAGGAGGCGCCGATCTGCGTCCACGGGCAGGTAGCGGGGAAGGGGCCTTGGCACCCGAGCGATGTCGGAGCGGAAGACCAGCTTTCGAGCGGGCGCGTCCTCCCAGCCCCAGTCGGCGATATCGGCCAAGAAACCCCGCACAGCAATGGCTCGACGGGCCTGGTCGGCCCGGGTGATCACCTGGCCGTTCTTGGAGCTCACCGTTGTCGTTACGGCGTTCAGGTATGGCTCGATGTGCCTGCGACGGTCCAGAGCCGCCAGCGAGACCAGGCTGGGGTCGACTTCGCCCACAAAGTGGCCGAAATGAGCGAGCCGGGTAGCCAGCCCGGTCACTGTCTTGGGGTGACAAGTGCCCATTTTTCGCTCAAGATAGGCCACAAAACTGGCCTGCAGTGGCGGGTGCACGCCTGCCATGCGCACCTCCAGGCTTCTTGGGCCTCGGCCGAAGGAGGCAACTTATCGACTGTCCCGAGGTGAAAAAGCACTCGCTGAGCGGCATTTAGTTTAGGGCCACTCGGTAGTGGCCCCAGCCCTCGCCAGTCGTCTCTTGGCGGTGCCGACAAGCTGCCGCCATCTCTTCGAGGTCGGCCAGGCCCAGCTCGCTAAGAGAGCGCTCGCTCTGGACGAGCAGACACCACACAGACTGGGAGGCATAGCGCAAGGTGTTGACCGGCCGATAACCGATTGCCTCGGCGGCTTGTCGGAACCGGGCCATATCGGGGCCTAATGGGCTGACGGCGATGTCGCGCCAAAAACTGCTCAGCTTGCGGTGGACGAGGTAGTCATAACCGGGGCGCACGTGCCCGCTCACCATCAAGAACATGAGGAACGACGACATGTAGGGAGGCTCGGCGAGACGGTCTGCCAAGGACTGGGCTGCCCATTGTTGGGGATCAGGCCACCGGCGCACAAAGGCTCGAGCTATTTGCCCTGAGTGACAGTGCCCATACCCGGTCCGGTCCAGGTGCTCGAAGTAACCGGCGACCAGGTCCGGGGCCTGTCGGTTAGCGGCGGGCGCGCTGGCGCTCTCGGGCGGCATCAAATTCTACTTTTACGTGGGCGGGGGCGAGGTGGACATTAGCGGGCCGTGGTGTCAATATGGGCATGACCCAACAATGCCTGCATCACGGCCAGGTCGACGCCGGCCTCGGCCAGCGCAGTGCCTGCGATTATCTATCCTGGATTACGCGAAAGACCTGCTAATGATGCCTTTGTTACGTGCCAGGCGTGTAAGGCACGTTAGGCACGTCAAGCTGAGCAAGGTGAAAGGAACAGCGAAGTCACCGTCGTCATGGCCCGAGATTCTGGTCCCTGATGATCCTGCGCAAACTCTCCCGAGAGGCGGACAAGTCGTCCTCCAGTTCGTTAATTCGTTGCTTTGCGGCGTCGGCCTCGAGGGTGCCGGCGGAGCGCTCAGCCACGAGTTGGCGGTTGACGATCTCGAGATTGGCGACCTGCCCGACCGGCCCAAGTTCGCGGTTTACCTCGCCAGGCACCCGGGCTACCGCAACAGCGTCGGTACCCTTGCGCCCAGCCGCTTCAACTGCTCGGCATTCCACTCCTCGGAGCCGTCGACATTGCCGCTCTTGAACACCGGCGGCTGGAAGCCCCGCGCCGAAAGAAGCTTCACTGTCTCCACAACGATGCTCTGGACCAAGACGAGCGTCATCACGCTCGAGACACCGCCGACTTGCAGGTCGTCACCCACTTGCACGGCTGCATCCCCGAGCGGTGCGTGGTTGTCCAGCACGAGGTCGGCGACATCGGCCAGTTTCACCCCGAGGCCACCGCGCGTCGTCACCCCTTGGGAGTGCTTGCGCGACGTTATGGCGACCACTTTGGCCCCTCTGGCCTTCGCCGCCTGAGCCACCTCGATCGGCACAGGGTTGCGGCCCGAGTTGGACACTACGAAGAACACATCACCTTCGTCCACGGGCTCGGTGCTGACTATCAGCTCGCCCAGGCCTGGCTGCCGCTCCAGCAGCGACGCCCGCCTGCCTCCCTGGTGGACCATGAGCCACTCCACGAGCACGGCGTTGACCGGTACCAGGCCGCCGGCGCGGTGGAACGCCTCCTCGGCGGCCATATGCGAGTGACCAGCTCCAAACACATGCACGAGCCCGCCATTAGTAATGCTGTGGGCACACCATTCTGCCGCCAGATTTATTTCGGCTGCGTCACCGTTTAGTTCGTCGAGCAGGTCTCGGACTGTCGATACGAACGTGATCTCTCCTGCGGCCACGGCATGTTCCTTTCCTGTTGAGTTCCCGGAGCCCGTGCTCATCGAGGTCCGCCCGTCGTCAACGTATACCCATCGTCGCCCGCAGTAGCTGGCGCTGCGACACGACGAACAGCAGCGCCACCGGGGCGCTCACGATCATGACCGCCGCGGCAAGAAGGGTATAGGCGCTTTGGTTGGAACTGTAGAAGCTGTACACGCCCCTCGATACGGGGAACAACGACGGGTCCGCCAGGAACACCACTGGCCCGATGATGTCGTTCCATACGCCTAACAACGAGTACAAGAACGTGATAACTATGCTGGGCAGCGCCAGTGGGACGACGAAGCTCAGCATGTACCGTTGGTAGCTGGCACCGTCGAGCCAAGCCGCCTCGTCCAGGTCCACCGGGATCGAAGACACGAACGCCGTGAGGAGGATGACGCCCAACGGCAACCCCGGCTCCACGTGCAGCAGGATGTAACCGATCCGGTTATTGAACAGCCGGAGGTCCTGCGATTCGATGAACAGCGGGATGATGGGAAGTGGGAGGCAAATACCTATGACGAACCACTGGTACAGCGACCCAGACCGCCTTATGAGCCGTCGCGCCAGAGGAAAGGCGACGAGCAGGCTCAGCCCTGTCGATATGCCCGCCGCCGCGACCGAGTAGATGATCGTGTTGACTACTTCGGGGCCGAGATCCCCTTGCTGCCAGGCGGCACCGAAGTTGCCCACGCTGGGAGGCACCGGCGGTTCCAAGGGGTGCGCCAAGAACTGCGCGGGCGACTCGAATGCGATCATAACGATATAGAGGAGCGGCAGCAGGAACAGCACCACGATCAGGATCGCACTCGCCAGCCGCCATGCTCGTCTTGGGTTACTCAGCTGCATGCCGGCCCCTCCGTCGAGCATCTCCCGTAGGTCACGTGAACAGCCGCCTCTCACGCATCCTCAGCCCCGCGACCAGGGGCAGGGCTACCGCCACGGCGACCACCAACAGCAACATCGTCACGGCCGCTCCCAGCCCCAAGTCGGCGGTCGTGCCGAAGGCACTATTGAACGCCAGCATCCCCAGCGTGTTAGTGCCGAACTGGCCATCGGTCAATATATAGATCAGGTTGTACGTCGTGAGGGACCCGATCACCGCGAACAGGACGTTCACCGTCACCCCCGGCGCCATCATGGGCCAGGTCACCTTGCTGAAGCGCTGCCAGGGAGTGGCCCCATCGAGCACGGCCGCCTCGTACAGCGATGCCGCGATAGTCTTCAGCCCCCCGATGTACACCACCATGGTAAAACCCAGGTTCTGCCAGACCTGCACAATGATCACCAGAACCATGGCCACATTGTTCGACCCGAAGAACCCCGGGTGCATCCCGAACGCACCGAAAACCGCTGAGGCCGGGCTCGACTGGGGGTCGAACAACAACAGCCATACTATGCCTACGACGGTCACGCCCAAGACGATCGGGAAAAAGGCCAGCACGCGCAAGACGGCCGCCGTCTTGGAGTCATCCTGGAGCCGGTAAGCCAACACCATCCCGACGACATTTTGCACCACGGTGACACCGACGACGAAGAAGAGGGTGGCAACGATGCTGGCTACGAACCCCGGTGCCTGGCTCGTGAACAGTGCCGTGTAATTGGATAGCCCGGCGAACGTCGTTGGGGAGCCCGGTAACCCCGAGTAGTTCGTGAACGAGATCACCAAGTTGGCGACGGCCGGCACGATCCCGAACAACACGTAGAACGCCAGCCCTGCCCCCAGGCCAGCCCACATCCAGACCCGGGAAGACCTGGACAGCATCCTCGCCGCCGGCGGTCTCCTGCCCTGCCGTCTTGGCCGCGCCAGCCCCTCGGGCCCCTCAGCGGCCAACGCCGCGACTTCCCCGAAAGCAGCATCGCCAGCCGCAACGGGCCCGGAAAGGGGCGCCTCCGTCTTAGGACCGGAGGCGCCCCAGCTCTCCACCAATTACGCTATCCCTTCCAGCTGCTTTGGAGATCCTTAGCGGCCGCTTGCGGCGTCGTGCTACCCGCTATCACGGCTTCCTGCAAGAGCGGGAACTCCGTCGGGGTGTCGTAATACCCTTGCGTTGCGGTCAGGTTCGGCAGGATGTTCCCGGTCTCGATACCCTTCCCTAGCAGGCTCCCCAAGACCCCCGAGCTGTAGCTCGTGTACGTGCCACTAGACTCGCTAGGCGATATCCCCGTAATGTCCACATACTGCTCATAGATCGGTTTGCTGGCGAAGAACTGCAGGTAAGCCAGCGCGGCGGGGATATTGTTGGCCCTTTTGAGGACCTCAAAGTTCAGGTCCGGTTGCAGCATGGGCTGGTTGTCGCTTGCTACGTTGCTACCAGGGAGCGGGAAGCTGCCCACTTGCAACTTGGGGTTGGCCGCCTGCACGGTGGCAAGGTCCCACGACCCGTCCAACAACATCGGGGCGTCGTTGTCGGCAAAATCCCCGGGCATAGCCTCCCAAGATTCCCCCGCATAGTTCGGCTCCAAGTACTTGCCTATCGCCGCCTCTTCCGTCAAGGCCTGGACCATGTTCGAGCCGTCCCACTTGGTGGCGCCCGTCTGTAGGTCAGTGTTGAGGTTGTTACCGGGGACGTTGGGCAGCCATAGGGACTCCATCAACGCCATCGTGATGAACTGATCCACGTAACCGGAGGCACCACCACCGGCCCCAAGCCACAAGGGAGTGACGTGGTCGGCCTTCAAAGTCTTCAGTAGCGTGATGAACTGGTTGTACGTATGCGGGACGCTGACGTGGTACTTGGCGAAGTCAGCCTTGTTGTAAAAGATGACCCGTTGGTACTGGCCCGACAGGACGCCGTAAATCGTGCCGTTGTAGGACTCGGCGCCCAGGGCCGTGCTGGTGAAATCGTGGATCCAGGGCTCGTTGTTCAAGGGTAGGTACACACCGCTGGACGCCCAGTACTCCGTCTCCGACATCGTGACCCGTGTGGGCTTGAGAGGCATCGGTTGTATGGAGTTGACGTCAGTCACGATGTCGGCGCTGGACGAGTCGATGCTGGTCTCGAGCAACGTCGTGTAGCCGGCGGTGTCGTTTGCTGCTGTCTCGAGCTGGACCGTGACTTTGGGGTACTTCTGTTCGAATTCCTTGTCGATCTTGGTCAGCGCTTCCACGGCTGGAGGGTTCACCCAGGTGATGATCTTCAGCGTGCCCGATGGAGCGCTCGCCGTAGCGGCCGAAGCGGTAGCAGGCAACACCATGCCCGCTGTGGACAGCGCGACGCCAAGGGCCGCTGCGGCTTTTGCGTGGTAGTGCTTTTTGTGCGGGCGATAAGATGACATTGAGATGATCTGCCTTTCTTGCGGCACCGGCCGCTTATCGAGCTCAGGAAATTGAGGTTTGCTGCACGAGTCGCCGCCCCCGGGTCGACTCAACAAGCGTGCCAGTGGGCACCGTCTCTAACTAATGGGCTTCGGGGTGCACCCCAGGGAACGCCAGGTGGCGGTCCCTTTTGCGTTCTCGCTACCGTGCTGCGCCTTGTGCTGTGACTGCGCAAGTAGCAATGCGAGCACTCGGCAAATTTTAGTGGTCGGCGGAGGGCAAGTCAATGCGGCCCTCCAGACAATGTGCGCCTCCCGGACGTTTGGTTTGCGCGGCGGCTCGGAGCGCGGCCGTTATTACCCGGCGAGCGCCCGTCAAGTGGCAGTGGCAACCCGCGATTGGGCGCGGCGTCGCTTCGGTATATCCGTAGAGCGCCTCTTTGGAACTGGTCTACATTGCTACGCTCCTTCTACCGACGAGACGCCGGGAGCTGTTGTGCAAGGCGCACGGCCCCCGCCACCGGCGGTTCTTGCAGGATGGTTACGCTGCAACCAGGGCGTGCGCGCCGCATATAGCCAAGCACGTCCGACTGGAAACGGGGGTGCTCCGTAAGCCCGCCCGCCACCACTATCGGTAACTCCCCCGATTGGCCTAGCTTTTCGAGCACCGCGCCAGCCATGTCGTCCAGGGCGCGGGCCGCCTCTTCCAGCAGCGCCGATACGGCCTCGTCGCGCGAGCCCAGGACGACTGGGGCTAGGGCTGCCCATTTGCCTGGTCGGTGTCCCACGTAAAAGGCGTTCCGCAGATTTAGGGGGCTGGCCGTGCCCGTCGCTTCCAAGAGGTCGTCCCCCAATGGCCCGAGGGGCCTGCCGCGGTCGTCACGGCCGAGCACGACCCTTATCGCCGACCGCACGAGACCGTGCCCGCCACCGTCGTCCCCCAGCAAATATCCCCATCCCCCTCCGAGGCACGTCCGCTCACCCAGGCGCCCGAAGGCAGCGGTGCCCGTGCCGCAGACGATGCCGATGCCGTCGCACAGGTCCGCGGCGGGCAGCACCAGGGCCGCGTCGCTGACGACCAAAACCGTAGGGCTCATAGTCAGCTTGCCCAGCCGGTCGCTGAACAACTGTTGCGCTTTCTCGCCCAGCATTCCCGCAGCCCCTACGCAGACGACGTCGATAGGGCACCACGACGCTAAGGGGAGGCCGGTGACCAGCTCGTCCAGGGCGTCGAGAGCGGCGCCGGGCCCTTCAGCAGCAAGGCTCGCACTGCGCGCTTCCGTCTCGGCAATGACCTCAGCCTCGACTACCAGCCGGGCGCGGCTACGCGTCCCACCTATGTCAATGCCCAGTACCCGGCTCATCGCTGCTCTTCCTCATAACGGCTCACGCGGCCCGCTCGCAGAGTAGGGCTATGCCCTGCCCCACCCCTATGCACATCGTCACCAACGCCCGCCGCGCCTTCCTGCGGCGCAGCTCGCATGCGGCAGTGAGCACCAGCCGGGCCCCGCTCATACCCAAGGGATGGCCCAGAGCGATAGCGCCGCCGTTGGGGTTGACGTGCTCACAGTCGTCAGGAAAACCGAGATCGCGCAAGACCGCCAAGGCCTGAGCGGCGAATGCTTCGTTGAGCTCCACCACATCGAGGTCGCCGATGGTGAGGCCGGCCCGCCCGAGCAACCGCCGGGTGGCTGGTACCGGGCCCAATCCCATCACCCGGGGTGCGACGCCGGCGGTGGCGGATGAGACGATCTCCGCCAGTGGGGACACGTCCAGGCGTCCCACCATCCTCTCGGAGGCGACCAGAAGTGCAGCGGCCCCGTCGTTGACCCCTGAAGAGTTGCCGGCAGTGACGGTACCGCCTTCGCGGAACGCCGGTTTCAAGCGGGCCAATGCGCCGAGATTTGTGTGGCGCGGGTGCTCGTCGCGCTCGAAACTCAAAGTGCCTCCCTTGCCATGGGGCACGAGGACAGCAACGATCTCCTCTTCGAACCGGCCGCAAGCTTGGGCACTGGCGACGCGCTCCTGGGAGCGCAACGCGAAGAGGTCTTGGTCCTCCCGGCTGATCCCACGCTCAATGGCAACGTTCTCGGCCGTCTCGCCCATCGAGCTCGTGCCGTAGGCGGCGTCGAATGCCCGGTTGACGAACCGCCAACCGATTGTGGTGTCGTAGATCTCAGGATGGCGGCCGAAGGCAGACTCGCTCTTAGGGATTACGAAAGGTGCCCGGCTCATGCTCTCGACCCCGCCAGCAATTACCAGGTCCGCCTGTCCCGACTGTACCGCTCGCGCTGCGATCGCCACGGCATCCGCGCCCGAGCCGCACAAACGGTTGACCGTGGTCCCCGAGACCGTCTCAGGCAGGCCGGCGAGCAATAGCGCCATGCGCGCCACATTGCGGTTATCTTCGCCAGCCTGGTTGGCGCAGCCCAACACGACGTCATCGACCTCGGCCCAGTCCACGGAGCGGTGACGGTCCATCAGGGCACTAAGTACAAATGCGGCCAGGTCATCAGGCCGTACGGGGGCAAGGGCACCGCCATAGCGCCCGATCGGGGACCGTACCCCATCGACCACGAACGCTCGGTTCACGGCTGGCTGAGCGCGGCACCTGTTCGCGCTTCGAGCTCGCTGAACGACATACCGGGCACAACATCCAAGACTATGAACTGCTTGGCACTACGGTTGACCTCGAGGACGGCCAAATCGGTATAGACGCGCTCGATGATCCCGACCGCGGTCAACGGGTAGGCGCAACGCTCGACCAGCCTGGGGGCGCCCTCTTTGGTCGTGTGGTTCATCGTTATCCATACTCGGCGAGCGCCGACGGCCAGGTCCATCGCACCCCCGACAGCGGGCAGGAGCGCCCCCGGGACGGCCCAGTTGGCCAGGTCACCCCCGGAAGACACCTCGAAAGCCCCGAGTACGGAAAAGTCGAGCCGCCCGCCGCGGATCAACGCGAACGAGTCTGAATGGCTCATGAAACTGCCCCCGGGGCGGAGGGTCACCAGGTGCTTACTGGCGTTGATGAGATCAGGGTCCTCCTCACCCTCGGCGGGAGCCGGGCCCACGCCAAGCACACCGTTTTCACTGTGGAACACGACTTCCCTCTCAGCAGCCACGTGGTCGGCCACCAGCGTTGGTATCCCGATGCCCAGGTTGACGTAGCTGCCATCGGGTATATCGTCGGCCAGCCGCTTGGCGATCTCGCTTCTTGTAAGGGGCCTGAAGTTCCTCAGGGCCGTCAACGCTGAGCCCCCGTCGCCACGACCCGGTCGACGAATATGCCCGGTGTCACCACAACCTCGGGGTCGATCTCCCCTAGAGGCACGATCGTGGCGACCTCGGCAATGGTGAGAGAGGCCGCGGTGGCCATGCTCGGGCCGTAGTTCCGGGCGGCGGAACGGTAGGTGAGGTTACCCCAACGGTCAGCGACATGAGCACGGACCAGGGCCACATCGGCCCGTAGGGCCAATTCGAGCAGGTACTCGCGCCCGTCGAAGCAACGAACCTCCTTGCCCTCGGCCATCTCGGTCCCCACCCCGGTGGGGGTGTAAAAGGCGCCGATACCCGCGCCACCGGCTCGGATCCTCTCGCTCAAAGTGCCTTGGGGCACCAGTTCCAGCTCCACCTCGCCCGCCAAATAACGGCGCTCGAACCACACCGACCCAGACGACCGGGGGTAAGAACACACGATCTTGCGCACCCTTCCCGCCTTAAACAGTGCCCCGATACCAGCGTCGCCGGAACCGGCATGGTTGGCGATGACGGTCAGCTCCGAGGTCCCTTGTTCAACGAGGGCAGAGATCAGGTGAACGGGGGCACCGACCTCTCCGAACCCGCTGACGAGCACCGTGGAACCGTCGGGGATCCCGCGCACGGCTTCGCTGGCGTCCTTACAGCACTTATCTATAATTACCACCACCTCCTCTACATGGGTCATTTGACGGCGATGGCATTGGCGGGAGAGCCGATCCCTCCGGCGAGGTGCCATGGTGCACTCGTAAAGAACGCCTCCCAGATCCCATCGCGCCGACAGTCCCGGCAAAGCTCTTCTAACGCCCAGAGCTCGCCGATGGCAAAGCCCAGTTGCGCGATAAGTACTCGGTGGAGAAAGCCGAACGGCCAGCTCGACCGGCCTTCGTCCGGGGGCCACACCTCGAGCGCGGGAGAGTCGGTCCCAATGGCGGCGATCTCCGCGTCCCACAGGTACTCGGCTATGCGCTCGGAATGGGCAAGACCGGCTGCCCGTAGCTGGCCTCGGTGCGCCATGCCTTCCCGGGCATCACGTGGCTGTTCACCGTACCAGGAGACAAAACCGGTGCATATCAATAGCACATCGCCTCTCTGGTAGGCCACGCCCGCGTTTGACCGGGCCGCCTCCAGATCCGCGACATCTATGGCGATGCTCTCGCCGGGCGAATAAGAACTCAGCCTGCTTTGCATCGTCAGCTCGAGGTCGAGGACCACGGCGCGGCCGACGATGCCCCGGCGAGCCCAATGATCGACACCGTTGCGCCCGCCGGCCCGGATGTCCCCGAGCGAACAGCCGCCGTAGAAAGTGGCCCCTCCCTCGGGGTCATAGGCGACGTGAGCCAGGGAGTCCCACTGGCTGGACGCTTGCGGGAAGACATTGTCCAGGGCATCGTCGAGGGTCCCGCCGGAGTGCTCGAACACTTTGTGTTTGGGTGCACCGCGCCCAAACAGCGGCGGGTCGAAGGTACCCAAGGGAGCATCGAGAGGGAACACGCTGCCCTTACGCACGAGGTGCGAGGCGGACTGAATGCTGTCCGCCGTCTGCAAATTGAGCCGGCCCACGCTGTCCTGTGGGCCGAACACCCCCCACGCTGACCTCGCTCCGCCGTCGGCACCAGGCAGGTCGCCATATTTGGGCACGACATTGGGCACCATCTAATGGCCTTCACCTTGTGCCTGCGCCCTGGCGGCGTCGAGTGCGCTGAGGGCGCCGACGACGAGGCCCTCGGCCGCCTCGGGGGTGTAGTGCGCACAACCCACCTCATAGCCATCGTGCGGGAAGTCCGTGGCCAACGGGATATACCCGATGGCCTCGTTGGCGTACCCGCCCACGAGCAGGTTCGTAGCAGCGGAGCGGCGGCGGATCTCTTCGCCGATCCCGAGGAACGGTTCGCCAGGGATACCCACGATCGCCGTTGCGGGGCCAATGACAAGTGCTTGGACCTCTACCTGGTCATCACCTGCAACTTCTTCATCCCCGCGGTCACTGCGCTCGTTGTAGGGGTACGGGCGGCGGCCGAAGTGGGCTTCCATCCGCAAGGCCGCTCGTCGAGCCAGGAGGTGGCTTCGCTCCTCGGGCGCGACCTGGCCATCGAGCTTGGCGTCGACAGATGTCAGCTCCTCCTCCGCCTCACGGACAGATGGCCTCGCGCGCCTCAGGAGCGGGGTTTTCACCGAGACGCCGGCCAGGAGCCCGGCCGGCACGTCACGGCAGCCCGTCGGAGGCTTCGGGACGTCCGCAGCCAAGCTCAAGTTGACTGACCACTGCCCCCGGCCGAGCGGGAGCGATTCGTGGACGGCCCGCGCCGCCGCCAACCCCAGGATGCTCCCCACCCGACGGGCCTCCGAGTGGTCGTGCCGCATCCAAACGGGGTTTATGCTCCCCGCGCAGCCCTGCAGGTAGGCCGCCTGCCCACCCACGCTCTGCTCGACCGCCTCGACCATGGCGCCCGGGAAGTCGGGCGACAACGCCAGGTTGTCGTGTTCCAATACCGTGGCGTGGCACGCATAATTGACGATCGTGGCCAGCGTCCTGGGCACTTCGAGGGCTTCGGCAACCAGGAGCCTGGCCGTGGTCTCGATGGGACCGTCGGGGTCGCGCCGGTTCTGGCTGATCGAACTGACAGTGGTTTCAACGTACTTGAACACCGCCGGCTCCCGTTGCTCGAAGGCGGCCATCACCGCCCCGGCGATCTTCCTGCCGGCGGACTCGACAAAGACCGGGTCCTGACGGACGGTCAGGCCCGCCGGCCCCGAATGGGTGTGCGTGCTTGTGATCATCACGCAGTTCGGCGGCAGCCCGAGTTCCGCGGTAATGAGAGACCGGGCCCTGCTCGTTATGTCGTAGGTGGCGAACAGCAGGTCGCAGACCACCAGCGCGACCGAAGAACTCCCGTCGCCGAACACGAAAGCGCGGCAGCGCAGCGGCATGGCCACGCTCTTGGCAGTTCCCTTACGTGCCCCATAACCACCCATTGCACAGCCCACAGGAGGGGTGATGTCGGCGGTCGCTACGCCAATGGAAAATGTCGTCATTCTTCCTCCGCTAGGTCGTGCCCGGCTCGGGCTCGACAGAAGGACCCGTGGTGCCATTGCACTGGCACTCGCCCACCGCGCCGCTGATGTCGCCGGTCCCACTGCCACCGGGGAACGTAAGGGTCCCGGGCTGCTCGCCCACAGGGCGAGCCCACCGTCCGTCGCTCATAACTCCAACACAGCGAAATTGCTGGTCCAGCACCACAAGGTCGGCCACGTGCCCACGCCGGATGCGACCAAGCCGGTGGTCCTCGCCCAACACACGGGCGGCATTGGTCGAAGTGACCGAAGCAATCTCCGCCATACCGGCTCCCGTGTAGCTTGCATACCGCCTGGCCGCCTGGGCCATGGTGAGAGTGCTGCCCGCCAGGGTGGAAGTGCCGTGCAGGTACACGCCACCGTCGCGGACCTCCACCCGGCGGTCCTGCGACTGGTACTCCCCATCGGGGTACCCGGCCCAGGCCACGGCGTCGGTGACCAGTACCACGCGGTCGTGCCCAGCCAGTGCTCGCAGCATGCGGACGAAGGTCGGGTGGACATGGACCCCATCGCAGATGAGCTCACAAAACACCGGGCTGTCGACGATCGCCTCCAGTACGGCGGGGGCGCGATGGGAGATGGGGCGCATCCCGTTGAAGGTGTGGGTGAGCGACCGGCCGCCCCCCGCTATGGCGGCCAAGAGCTGAGGTCCGTCGGCATCCGTATGACCAGCGGCCACGAACAAACCACCACTTGCGGCTTGCCGGGCTAGGTCACCAAACCCGGCCAGCTCCGGTGCGGCCGTGATCAAGCGCGCCCGGCCCCCGCCGGCGTCGATAAGGCTGGCCAGCTCAGCCGGGTCCGGAGGACGCACCAGATCCGGGTCGTGAGCTCCTTTCCGGGCCCTGGATATGCAGGGCCCCTCTAGGTGGATCCCGAGGTTGCGGCCGCCGGGCGGCAAAACTTCTGGTAGCTCGGCCAACTGCCTGACCCGGGTGAGCATCTCGGCTGGCGTACGCGTGCTCAGCGTGGGCAACAGCGCCGTCGTACCGGACCTGACGTGGAATTGAGCCGCGCCGAAGTCCGAGGCCGGGCCGCCCCCGAAACTGTGCCCCCCGCCCCCGTGGACGTGGATGTCCACGAACCCCGGGAGCACCGAAGCGCCCCCGACGCTCGTAACTTTCCGCGCCCGGGGCGGTCGACGGTCCTTCGGGCCGAAATCGACGATGGCCCCTTCGTCGACCAATATCCACCCGTCCCGGACTACTGTTCCCTCGGCGACGATGTCAGCGTCGACGACCAGTTCTTCGTCGGAGCTCATCGGCCCTGGCCCCCGTGATAAGCCTCCAGGTCCCCGGCCAAGACTTGCATGCCGCCGACGATAACGCTGTCTTCGCCCAGCGCTGCCGGCCGTACTTCAGGCGGCGCTCCGAAACCGCCTTGGCGCCGGGCCCGCTCCAGCAGAAGCTGTGCGAAGAAGTCGCTGGACATCAGCCCCCCGCCCAGGACCACCACTTCGGGGTCGATGACCCGCTGGAGCATGGCAATGGCACCACTGATGAGCTCGACGGCTTCGTCCACGATGGCCGAGCAGTCCCCATCGCCGTTCTCGGCCCCAGCGATCACGTCCGCCGCCGTCACGCTGGTCCCCGGGACCGTGACAGACCGCAAACCAGCACCGCCGCCGCCATCGAGCACCTCCATGCCGCGCGCCGCTATGGCCCGTCCGGACGCATAGGCCTCCAGGCACCCGCGGGACCCGCAACCGCAGAGCCGGCCCCCGGGCACCACAGCCACGTGGCCCAGCTCGCCGGCCAACCCGTGGGCACCCAGCACGAGCCGACCGTCCACCACGGCGCCCATGCCGATCCCGGTGGACAGGGTTATGTACAGCAAATCCTTGCTCCCCTGCCCGGATCCCAACGCCGCCTCTCCAAGCGCCCCGCAATTGGCATCATCCTCCAGGAGAACTTCCACACCCCCCAGCCCGCGGCTGAACCACGAGGTCAATGGAAAGTTGCGGAAAGGCAAGTTCGCCGCGCTATGTACAACGCCGCTAGCGCGGTCGATAGTGCCTGGGACCGCAACTAGCGAACGGCCGACCCCCACCTCATGACGACCGGCCAACTCCAGCACCGCGTTGACGACCTTCTCCACCAGCGCCGTGGGTTCCCTGACCCCGGCGCTGACTAGTCGTGCCCGGTCGATGACCTTACCCTCGCTTGCCAGCACCCCGATTACCTTGGTCCCCCCAATATCGACGATGACGTTGGCCTCGCCTTGCCCTGATGGGCCCACGGCCTCAACCCACGTTGCCGCTGCGCAGCAGCCGGACCGGTTGCTCGTGCTCGACAAGCTCGCGGACCACGCCCATGTTGAGCATCTGCGCCAACACCGCAAACGACGCGGTCGAACCCGAGCAGGCCCTACCGATCCCTTCGACTTCGACCGTGGCGTCGCCGAGAGGGCAATGGTTGTCCACCACCACGTCAGCCACCTCCATCAGCCGCTTGCCGGACGGGTGCCGCGACTCGACAGCCATCGAATGCGTTCGCGATGTGAACGCCGCCGAGTAGATAGCCCGACGTCGACATTCCAGGGCCAGTTCCACGATCGCCCCGTTGCGGCCTGAGTTTGACGCGATGAGGACCACATCACCCGGCTTCACAGAATAATAATCCAGCAGCAGCGGCCCGTTCGCCGGGTCTCGCTCCGGAGCCGAATCACCGAGTTGCCATGCTGAATCTCGTTTCTCGGTCCGGAGGTCCTCCAGGTTCATGTCTACGAACCACGCGAACCCACCGGCCCGATGGCACAACTCCATCGCGAAAGCCTGCGCATGGCCCGCTCCGAACGCAAGGGCACGGCTCCCGGCCATTACCGCCCGCGCCACCTCCTTGGCCACGACGGATACTGCACCAGCTTCGTGACGCACGGCCTCCAGAGCCGGGCCGAGCACAGCTTCGCCCGCCTCGGTTACAGTCGCCAGCCCCTCCTTGCTCATACTCTCGCTCATCTATGGCTCCTCCGCTCCAGCTCTGTCCCGCCGTCCCCGAGCGGCGTTGCCCGTCACTAACTGCCTCGGTGGCTCACAGGATGAACCACTGGTCCCTACGTTTACTACCATGTACCCTCGGTGTCAAACATGAGTGTCTCAGGAGAGTTAGCTTCCCACGAAGCGCTGCCAGCCTCCCGGTTGCAGCCACCCCCGCTGTCCGAGTTGCGGCCGGTCGAACGCCACCGTCTTTACGAGCAGGTGCTCGCCCAGCTCCGGGCCCACGTGGAGAAAGAGGGCTTACAGACGGGCGACCGGTTGCCGTCTGAACGTGAGCTGGCTGAGCGCTTGGGGGTCAGCCGTAATTCGATCAAGCAAGCTACGACAGTGCTCGAGGTGCAGGGCCTCGTGGAGACACGCCACGGCGGTGGTACCTACCTACGGACGGCCAGCCTGGTGGTGGAGCCCATCGCCGTCCTAGTCGACCTGAAGCAGCGGCTGCCCGACATCATCGAGGCACGCGTGGCGCTCGAGCCCGAGCTGGCCAGGCTGGCCGCTCTACGCAGGACAGACGACGACCTCGCGGCCATGGCTGCTGCCCTCGACGAGATGGTCGACCAGGTCGCCGCCGGACAGCACGGCGAGGAGGGCGACCGCAAGTTCCATAGCGCCATGGCGGAGGCCAGCCATAGCCGCATCCTTGTCGAGTTCTATCGCCAACTGAGCCCGAAGATCGCCGAGACCCGACGCGAATCGTTGAAGCAGGCGCACCGACCTGCTCGGTCGCTCGCCGAGCACCAGACCATTCATGCTGCGGTCCGTGACGGTGACCAAAGGCGCGCCGCCACTGCCGTCCGCCGACATCTAACGTCCGTCAGCCGGGTACGTTTGCTCGGGTGGGACCCGGATTCGTAGCACCAACTTCCAACAAGTAAGGATGGGCCAGCGGGGATGAGTGACATCGCGGTGAACGGGCTCCTGGCGGGGAAAGCAGCGATCGTCACCGGTGGTGGGCAGGGTATCGGGGCGGCCATTGCGCGGCTTTTCGTCCAACACGGGGCGCAGGTTGTGATCGGGGATGTCCACGGCGAGGCTGCGACGCGCACCGCGGAGGAGATCGGCGCCTCTTCCAGTGTGGTCGGCACAGCGTGCAACGTGACCGACGAGGACGACATGGCGTCCCTGGTGGGGCGGTGCCGCGACGCTTTCGGCAGGGTGGACGTGCTCGTGAACAATGCCGGGATCACGCGTGACGCCACCATGCGGAAGATGACTGTCGCCGACTTCCGGGCGGTCATCGACGTCCACCTCACGGGCACCTGGCTCGGCACTCGTACCGCCGGCCTCGTCATGCGCGAACAGGGCCGCGGAGCGATCGTGAACATGTCGTCGATGTCGGGCAAAGTCGGCAATGTAGGGCAGACGAATTACAGCGCGGCCAAAGCCGGCATCATCGGGCTGACGAAGGCAGCGGCAAAGGAGCTGGCGCCGTTCGGCGTCCGGGTCAATGCCATCCAGCCCGGGCTGGTCCGTACGGCGATGACCGAAGCGATGCCCCGTGACGTGTTGGAGGCTCGGGTGGCCGAGACCCCTTTGAAGCGGATCGGTGAACCGGATGACGTCGCCAATGTTGCCCTGTTCCTGGCATCTGACCTGTCGAGCTACATGACCGGCTCTGTCGTCGAGGTGAGCGGTGGCCGCAACATGTAATAACGAGCACCCCGGTGGAGCCCCGTGAGCGATCAAGGCGCCCTGGTAAAGGCCGTCCGCCAGGGAGCGGTCGCCGAGCTCGTACTGGACCGCCCCGAGGCGCTCAACGCCATTTCGTCGGCCATGGCTCACGAGATCATCGAGGTCGCTGCCGTTATGGCCGCCGACGCGTCCATTTCCGCCATTGTGCTGTCGTCTTCCTCTGAAAGAGCTTTCTGCGCGGGCGCAGACCTCAAGGAGCGGAGCGGCTTGGGTGAGCCCGACCTGCTCTCCCAACGCCCCTTGATGAGAGCAACCTTCGCCGCCATCGCCGACCTACCCCAACCGAGCGTGGCCGCGGTCGCCGGCTTTGCGCTCGGCGGTGGGCTCGAGCTGGCCCTTTGCTGCGACGTGATCGTGGCCGACGAAGGGGCGGAGCTCGGTTTGCCGGAGGTGGCAGTTGGCTTCGTGCCGGGCGGCGGGGGCACGCAGCGGCTCCTCAGGCGGGTCGGCACCGGTAAAGCGGCTGAGCTTGTGCTGAGCGGCAGGCGTGTCTGTACGGGCGAGGCCCTACTTATAGGCCTGGTGGACCGCGTGGTGCCTCGCCATGGTGCGCGGGCGGCGGCGGTTGAACTGGCAACGCTCATAGCGGGTAACTCCCCGGTCGCCACTCGGGCAGCAAAGCGGGCCATGCGGCTCGGCGCCGACAGGCCCATGGCCGAGGCGTTGGAGGTCGAAGAAACGGCATGGAACGAGGTGGTGTCCTCCCCGGACCGCATCGAAGGTATCGCTGCTTTTGTCGAACGCAGACGCCCCATCTGGCCATCGGCGCGGAAGCGCGGGGACTGAGGGCGCTCGTAGTCGGCCCCCCGAGCTCCTCTCCTCTTGATGGCTACAGACCCTTGTGGCTACTGCCTCCGGAGGCTAGGAGAACGAGTCCAGCCCGGTGAGCGCACGACCGATCGTCAGCTGGTGGACTTCGCTCGTACCTTCATAGGTCAGGACAGATTCAAGGTTATTGGCGTGGCGCATGACGGGGTAGCCCAGGGTGATCCCATTTGCGCCAAGTACCGTGCGTGCCGTCCTGGCAATGGCAAGGGCTTCCCTCACGTTGTTGAGCTTGCCCATGCTTATGTGCTCGAACCCGAGACGTCCGGCCTCTTTCAGCCTTCCCAGATGGAGGGCCAGGAGAAGCCCCTTCTCCAGCTCGACCGCCATATCGGCGAGCTTCGCCTGGGTGAGCTGAAAAGCCCCGATCGGCTGGCCGAACTGATGCCGCTCCTTCGCATACGCGAGCGCGCACTCGAAGCAGGTGCGCGCCGCGCCCATTGCTCCCCAGACAATGCCGAAGCGGGCTTCGTTGAGGCACGACAGCGGCCCGCGCAAACCCGTAACGCCAGGTAGGAGGGCGTCGGCACCCAACCGGCAGTCTGCGAGAATGAGCTTGCTCGTCACGATCGCCCGCAAGGAAAGCTTCTGTTCGATGTCGACGGTCGTGAACCCAGCTGTCCCCCGCGGGACGACGAACCCCCGGATGCCTTCGTCGGTCTGCGCCCAGATGACGGCGACGTCCGCTACCCCACCGTTGGTGATCCACATTTTGGTCCCGTTGAGGATCCAATCACTGCCCGCGCGTTTAGCGTAGGTAGTCATCCGGCTGGGGTCGCTGCCTGCGTCCGGTTCGGTCAGCCCGAAACAGCCGATGGTGGACCCTAACGCCATCCCCGGCAGCCAGCGCTGCTTCTGCTCCTCGGTGCCGTAGCTCCAGATCGAGAACATGGAGAGCGAGCCTTGTACGGAAACGAAGGACCGCAAGCTGCTGTCCCCCGCCTCGAGCTCGAGGCAGGTCAGTCCGTAGCTGATCGGTCCCGCGCCCGCTGTCCCGTAACCTTCGAGGTGCATCCCCAAGAGCCCCATCTGGCCGAGCTCCTGAGCCAGATGGCGGTGGAACTCTCCCCTCTCGTACCATCCGTCGATCTCTGGGAGCACCCGGTCGTTGACGAAGGCCCGGACAGTCTTTTGGACAGCCCGCTCCTCCTCGGTCAGCTCCGCACCCATGCCTACAAGGTCCGTCGGGTCGAAAACCTTCGATGATGCCATACCGCCTCCCCCGCGGTCCCGTCCCGTTAGGACCCGAGCGACCGCCAAGCCGTGCTTGGACTAGACCATAGCTGACGCCCCACCGTTACAAATGCCGACGCCCAAGGACCAGGCTGAACATGTTGCGGCCCGTCACGTCAACCAGCTCCTACGGGGGCACCACGTCGAGCTTCCCGAAACTGCAAGAACATTTGCACCGTGCAATTATCTGCGAGGATTATGTGTGGCTTGAACATAGGCTCTGACAAGCCATATCGCCGAGTATCTAGAGTCTTTTTCACGGTGTAACCGACGTAACCGACGCAGGTGTTCAGGTGCGTGGGTGACGTGTTATCTCGAGGGTGTGACCGACGTAACTGACGTAGCGGGGCATCCACGCGATTGGCTCGGTCCTCGGTTACAGTCACGGCTCTCGTTCCCGTTCGGGCGAGCAATTGTCAAATGTTGTGGACGGGCCTCGGCGGTTAGGCAGCAACGGACCCGGTCTCCGTGGTACCCGTGTCGGTCTCTGTCGGCCTCCTTTCTTGCAACTTGCCGTCGATGAAGGTGGCACCGGCCCGCACCAGGGGTACGAGCTCGGGAGCGGCTATCTTGTGCCAGCGGGCCTGGGCAGCGTCGAGCAGCTTGTAGGCCATCGCCAGGGCGGCTTTGCGTGAACCGGCACCGCGGGTGACCCTGGTCCTGAGCCGTACAGTTGAAAAAGTCGAGTCGATCGGGTTGGTCGTGCGCAGGTGTACCCAATGTTCTTTGAGGAAGTCGTAGAAGGCGAGCAGGGTGTCCAGCTCGCCCATGACCTTGGCCGTCGCCTTGGGGAAACCCGAGAAGGCGTCGGCGAAGGACTTGGCGGCAGTGAGCGCCTCGGTGCGGCTGCCGGCGTTGTAGATGGCCTGGACAGCCGATTTCGCTTGCGGCTGCAGGCGTTTTGGCAACGCGTCAATGGCGTTGGCCGTCTTATGGGCCCAACACCTTTGCTCTTTGGTGGAAGGAAACACCTCCCTTATCGCAGCCCAATAGCCAAGGGCGCCGTCGCCCACGGCGAGGGCGGGGCCGGCCAGACCCCGGTCCCGGAGGCTGCGCAGCAGGCCGGCCCAGGACTCCTTGGACTCCCGGTAGCCGTCGGCCAGGGCGACCAGCTCCTTGGAGCCGTCGGGGCGGGCACCGACGACCACCAGGCAGCACAGCCGGTCTTCCTCCAGGCGGACGTTGAAGTGGGCCCCGTCCACCCACCAGTACACGTAGTCGACGCCGGAGAGGTCGCGCCGGCACCATTCCTCGTGCTCGGCCTGCCAGGACTCGGTGAGGCGCTGGACGGTGGACGCCGACAGCCCGGCCTCTGAGCCCAAGAACTGGGCCGGGGCGGGGCAAAATCGCCGGTGAAGGCTTTGCGCATGGGACGATGGAACCGTATATCCAAGCTGGGATCGCGGCACGCAGTGGCCTGCTGGCCGCAATGCTCGCCCGCTCCGGCGCAGCCACGGCATACCCTGAGGGGTGCACTCTCGCGATTCGGCACTCAGAGCTCGTGCAAATGCTTTCCTAGAGGGTTGACGACGACGTCGGGGCATGCCAACTCCGCTTGCTGTAGGCGGGAAAGCAGGAACTCAACGTACTTACCAAAGACTGACATAGCCAGCCTAGAGTCAGGCAGCGAGCCGGTATTCGTGCAGCAGCCCGACAGGTTACTGAGTTTCTTGTTCAGACGTGTTCATAGCTGTTCACCCGCGTAAGCGTTCTATGGCTCCGCGTTTGGCTCCGCGAACTCTCTTCGATACCGTATAGCGTCACGCTGATCCGTTGGTTCGTCCACGACTTTAGGGTCCCGATCGCGCCTTCAGTAGGAGCATTAACCTGCGCAGCAAGTCCACAAAGGAGCTGCTGCCCCAAGGGCCTGGCAGGGCGACGTTGGGTGGTCATTGTGGATCCGCCAACCTAGGTGCGTGAACCGATCCATGAGAACCTCGGCTGAGCGGATCCGGTTTATCGACGCTCACTCTCGCTTCGGCGTTTTTGCGCTTCTGGCCGAGCAACTCCCCGTATGACCCACCGGCATTTCGCACCTCGCGTCTTCACGCACTACCCACTTCCCACAGATCGTAGGCGCCGGTGGAGGGCTGACCGCGGCTAGGGCCAAGGTGCCCCCGGTAGCTGTGACGATCTCGTACGGGCCCAGTACCTCCTTGACTATCGCCCTCCCCGTCGCGGACAACTCGTGGTCAACGCCGTAGAACTCCTCCACTATCTGCGCGGCCTCCTCTACAGAACAAATGCCGCAAGTTCTGATAAGGACGGCAACATCATCCTTGTCCCTGGCCGGTCGAGCTGCTAGCAGCTTCATCGCGAGCAGAGTCCTCGGGGTAGCCATATCGACCGTGAGGGTGCCGTTGCGGTCGACGAAGTTTGGCTCCTCGACGCGGCCCACAGGAAGGAACATTTTCGCGGCGTCGTTCAGCCAGTCGGGTTTGAGCCCACGTGAACGCGCCACCTCGGACGCGGCACGCTGAACTTCCTCGGGCGGGAACATGAGCGCGTCCACGTCGACCGTGCCGTGGCGGTCGTAGTGCCCAAGTGCCAGTGCCGCGCCTCCTAGTAGGGTCACCCTGGCTTCAACTCCGGCAGTTGTCAGCCGTTCAGCAAGCTCAGCGAGCAGTGATCGGATGTCCTCCCGAGTGAGCCGAGAGGTCAGCTGGGGCGTCCCGACCTCTGCGGGGGCGCGGCGCGAGGGTCCCGCCCCAGAGGGGTCCTCAGCGGATTGCTGAACGGCTTTGGAACGTCCTTTTACATACCACTTGTCGCCGACCCGTGTCGTGCCGCGCCCTCCACCGCTCGGCGCCATCAGGCACTTGTTAGGTCAGATGGATGGATGAAGACGCCATGGCGTCGGAACGCAGGGGGCGTCTCCGCTCTGATTAGTGACTCCAATTCTCGGTTTTGCGGGCCCGACCCGATCACCCACCCGGGGGTAACCGACCGTCGCGGGCTCTTGGCCCAGTCGGGCGCAGCCTCACCGAGCCGGTGCTCGACCACAGCAGCGAGGTAGGCGTCGTAGCGGCGGTCGCCGGTGGGCGGCGGTGGTGCGGCAACCAGGACCGCCACCAGGGCCTGGTCGGCCCCCAAGATGTTGTTGGTGACCTCGGCAAGAAGTCGAAAAGCCGGGCCCCTCGGGCTCCGGCCGTGACTTGCTCGCGGATGGCAAGGGCGGACTCGGCAAGCGTCGGCCTGCCAGTGGGGACTGCCACCAGACGAAGTCCGGCGGAGTGCAGCAGCTTCGCGACAGTATCGACGGTTGCGGAACCTTTGGATTCGATCCGGCCGACAGAAGACTGTGGCACTCCCGCGTGCGCGGCTAGTTGAGCCTGCGTCAAGCCAGCGCCTAACCGAGCGCTACGAACCAATGATCCGGCATCCACCTCCTCCACTATAGCATCGAACGTATAAAACCGGGGGCTCTACGAAGCACGCACACCCCCGGCGTCGTTGGGCTTTGGGCTGACGGACAGGGTCCACCACCAGCTGGGCCATCGGGGCGAGCAGGAGAGGGCCGCGGCCTCTCTGTAACTGAGGCGGTGACACCTACTTGGACTGCTGCAATGACACCTACTTGGTCATCGGACCTTGTCGGCCGCCTGCTCAGGCGGCGTCCTGGCCAGCGCTTCCCTGGGCATCAGATCTCCGATCACACCGGCACCGCGGGCCCCCGGCTAGGCCGTGGACCTTACCCATACATTAAGGCGGCCGCGCCCCGGCGGTCGACCGTAGCTCCGGCGCTGGCCAGACATCGATTCTCCGGCCATTGGATCTCTGCGTAGGACCGCCCTGGTCATGCCCTGTGCAGTCGCCCTACTCAAAGTTCTTGTGGAATCGAATTGAGCGTAGGAGCCGTCAGACGGATGCCTATGGCTTCCATCGCTTCACTCTTCTTTCGCGCGACGATTAAAGAACGAGCCCAGTCCGCCGATACACAAGGCGCGTGTTCTGTCTCCTTGATCCGGGGGCCTTTCTCCTTCCCGTCGCGCAGCGACGGTGTCACGGGCGCGCCTGATGAGGGCGACGGCCCTGCCGGCGGCGAGGGAGCTGACGTCTTCGATGGACCTCACGGCCGCCATGGGTCAGACGATCGACCCGATGCACCTGATGCAGCGGGTCACGGACCGCACCTTGGATCTGATCGTGGTCGCAGACGGCGTCATGGTCGGCCTGGCCGATGACCAGGGAGTTACCTACGTCTGCGGCGCCGGTCACCGGATCTCACATATCGGCACCAGGGTCGATTTGGGTTCCAGCCTGAGCGGGCTCGCCGTCCGTACCGGTCAGCTGCAGCGGTCCGATGACACCAGCGTCGACCCGCGGGTCGACGCGGCCGCCTGTCGACGGCTCTCGGTGGCGTCATTGATGTGCGTCCCGCTTCGCCGGGGCCACGAAACCCTCGGTGTGCTGGCAGTGAATGCCAAGCGAGCCCGAGCCTTCAACGACGCCGATGTCGCCATCTTGACCCGGTTGGCCGAATTCGTGAGCGTGGTCATCGGGTCGGCGTGCGATCTCGACCGCGTCCACAAGCACCTGCTCGAAGTCGCCCCGTCGAGGGAGCCTTCGTCGACGGCCATCGACGCCCCGACGTCAGACGATGCAGCCAGCCGCTACGTAATGAGCGTCCTCAGTCCCGACACCGTCGCCCGGATCGACTGTGGCCAGCGTCTGCGCGCCGCCCTGAGCGGTCCGCAAGTTCTCTCGATGGTGTTCCAGCCGATCGTCGATGTTGTCAACGACGAGGTCGTGGCCGTCGAGGCGCTGGCACGCTTTGATGTCACCCCCTACCGGTCGCCGGACGTGTGGTTCAACGAAGCCCACGAGAACGGTTTTGGAGTCGAACTGGAGCTGATGGCGGTCACCCACGCTCTCGCCGAGCTACCGATGTTGCCCGACAGCGTGGCCCTCAGCATCAACGCCGGGCCGGAGACCGTCATGGCTCCGGGGTTCCACGAGGCGGTTCTTGGTGTCCCCGCCCATCGGGTCATCGTCGAGGTCACCGAACACAACGCCATCGACGACTACCCCGGACTGGTGGGCTCCCTCGGGAGCCTTCGCCAGAAGGGAACGCGCATCAGCATCGATGACACCGGTTCGGGCTACTCCAGCCTCGCCCACATCCTGAAGCTCGCGCCGGACCTCATCAAGCTCGATCGTGACCTCGTCAGTGGTATCGACGTGGACCCGGTGCGTCGTGCCCTCGCGGCCGCCCTCGTCAGCTTCGCGGCCGAAACCGGGGCCCAGATCGTCGCCGAGGGAGTCGAGACAGAAGACGAGCTGGTGGTGCTCCGACAACTCGGTGTGCGTTACGCCCAAGGCTACTATCTCGGCCGTCCCGCCGGACTCGAGACGCTCGCTCTCGCGCAACGACAACCGCCGTTGCTGAACCGGTAGCGGGTACTCCACCGGGCTCCATAGCCCGCCGACACCGGTCCTGCCGGCTCCTATCGCGTAAGGACCGTCGATTCACAAGTTGACGCCTGTCGTCCGGGAAGACCTCCCGGCGGTTGCTCGGGCCCCTCACACCATCTGGGCGTCGAGGAGCTCCTGGTCCCCGTCGTGACGATCCCTGCGTGAGCTACAAAGTCTCACCGGTGCGTGGCGAGACCGCGAATCGACGCGCTTCCGACTGGGGATCCAACGGGCAGACAATGTCATCCGGCCGTGAACATCGTCGGCGACACGTGCAAGACGTGAAAGTAGTCTCCTACGTGGGCTTTTAGCCGCTCAGGTAAAGCGAATATGCATTATGGTAAGTAGCTCAGGCGAGAGGTCCACGGCGCGACCGTGCCGAGAAGGCGCTCCAGTCACCGAGTGGGCTACCCGGGAAGGCGCTCCAGTCACCGAGTGGGCTACCCCGACCAACCTCCGAGCCTGTCCGCTACTAAAGACGGCTCGGATTCGACCGTACCCTGTAACTCGCCCATACGGGACTTGACTGGCTACATCGCGTTCCGCCATGAGCGCTGTCCTTTCGCTTCTCTCTGTCCTCTGCCCCAGCGCCCTTCCCGCACGTTTCGGCCCGCCCGCATCCGCCGCGTCTCCCGGCGCTCCCGCCATCCTGCCTCGTCGTCCGGCCTCGTCCTCGGCTCTGGGCACCGGACGGTCGATGCCCCGGACCGACCGGCTGAGAGCGGCCCGCGCTGAGGTTCACGTTGACGCACGTTCCCCAAAAAGGGCCAGATTGTGCGAGATGCCCCTGTGAGGTCATATGAGGGCCGGTTCGCGGTCCAGGTCAAAGGAACCAAGGCGTTTTGAGCCCTTTAGGCACGGCGCCGTAGCTGGCCCCTCTTTGGAGGACGACTCGTAGCGGCCCAGGAGCGCCGCGTAGAGCGAGGCGAGAGGCCCTTCTCGGGCGCCGAGTTAAGAAAGAAGGCCCGAATAAGCAGTTGGAGGAGACGGAAGAAGGCGATGTAGAGGAAGGAGGGAGCCACGCTCCATCTTCGTCATCATGGCCACGCCAAGAAAGCCTGGTCGAGAGGCTCGGACGACGTTTTCGGCACCAACACGTCCGAACCAGCAGCCACCATGGTGGACCTAGGCGACATCCAAGATGAGGCTGAGGCCTGTCGCCGGACCGGAACGCCTTCCACCCCGACAGAGTGGCGCGACCTTTTTGGATGAATCTGACGTTGACGTCAAGGCTAATATATAGGGTTCGGGAGAAGACCACGAGGAGGAGAGCGGTGACGACGGCTCGCACAGTTTCTGGAGGCCCACCGGACGAGGCGAGGCGCGGCCTTCCTTACAAGTGGATAGCGCTCTCGAACACGACCCTGGGCGTGCTGATGGTCACCATCAACCAGTCCATCTTGTTGATCTCGTTGCCTGACATCTTCCGGGGCATCAATCTCAACCCCCTGACCCCCTCCAACACGTCGTATTTCCTGTGGGTGTTCATGGGTTTCTTGCTCGTGACGGCCGTGCTCGTGGTGAGCCTGGGCCGGGTGGGGGACATCTACGGCCGGGTCAAGATGTACAACCTGGGGTTCGCTGTCTTCACGTTCTTTTCCGTGCTGCTGTCGGTGACCTGGCTTAGCGGCGGTGCAGGGGCTCTTTGGATCATCGTCATGCGGGTCTTCCAGGGGGTCGGCGGGGCATTCCTGTTCGCCAACTCGACCGCCATCTTGACCGACGCCTTCCCATCGAACGAGCGTGGCAAGGCGATGGGGATCAATGGGATCGCCGCCGTTAGTGGGTCGTTCCTCGGCCTCGTCCTGGGCGGCGTCCTCGGCCCGATCGAATGGCGCCTCGTGTTCCTCGTATCGGTGCCCTTTGGGCTGTTCGGTACGGTCTGGGCCTACCTCAAGCTCAAGGACAACGGCGTGCACGTCCAGGCCCGGATCGACTGGCTGGGCAACGCCACCTTCGCCGTGGGCCTGGTGGCGATGTTGACCGGCATCGTCTACTCCCTGCTCCCCTACGGCGGTCACCCGACCGGGTGGACCAACCCATGGGTGCTCCTGGGCGTGTTCGGGGGAATCGCCATGCTCGGCTTGTTCATTTACATCGAGACCAAGGTCCCCGAGCCAATGTTCCGCCTCAGCTTGTTCAAGATAAAAGCGTTCACCGCAGGCAATATCGCCGCTCTGCTCGGTGCTCTCGGCCGGGGCGGCCTGCAGTTCATGTTGATCATCTGGCTGCAGGGGATCTGGCTCCCCCAGCACGGTTACAGCTTCAGCGAGACGCCGCTTTGGGCCGGCATCTCGATGGTGCCGCTCACGCTCGGGTTCCTCATCATGGGGCCGCTGTCGGGCATCTTGTCGGACCGCCTGGGCGCCCGAGGACTGGCCACCGGTGGCTTGGTGCTGAGCGGCGCCGCCTTCTTGCTCCTCGAGCTACTGCCCATGAACTTCGATTACATCTGGTTCGCCTTGCTGATATTCCTCTTCGCCGTCGGGATGGGACTTTTCTTCTCGCCCAACCAGGCGTCGGTCATGAACAGCCTCCCGCCCGACCAGCGGGGTGCCGGCTCGGGGATGCTCAACACCTTCCAGAACTCGGCGACAGTGCTGTCGATGGGCCTGTTCTTCACCATCGTCACCCTCGGTCTGGCCTCCGACCTGCCGACGCACCTCTTCCGGGGCTTGACGGCCGCCGGCGTCCCCGTTAGCGCCGCCCACCTGGTCGCTAACGAACCCCCCATAGGCAGCCTGTTCTCGGCGTTCCTCGGGTTCAACCCCGTGAAGGAACTGCTCGGGCCAACCGGCGCCCTGGCGCACCTCAGCGCCAGCCAGGCGGCCTACGTGACCGGCCGCTCGTTCTTCCCCAAGCTGATCGAGCAGCCGTTCTCGCACGGCTTGCACCTGGCATTCGATTTCGCCGCCGGCGCCACCCTCATCGCTGTTGTAGCCAGCGCCTTACGTGGCGGGCGCTATGTCCACAAGGCGGGCTCAGTGGCCGACGAGCTGGCCGAGGGCGCCGCCGAAAGCGCAGCAGCCACCGGGCTTGTCGAGGACGAGGCCCTGGGAACGGCAGCCCGGTGAAAGAAGCCCGCTCCGAGCAACCAAGCGAACTGCTCAACATCGGTGCCGCTGCCTCTGCCCTGGGTGTCTCGGAGCGAGCCCTTCGTTATTACCAGCAGCTTGGGCTCATCACGCCGTGTGAACGGACAGCCGGTGGGATGCGCCGCTATTCAGAGGAGGACCTCGCCCGAGTGTCCCGGATCCGCGAGCTGCAGTCTCTCCTCGGGCTGAACCTCGACGAGATCGCGGTTTTACTGCGCAACGACGACCGATTGGCAGAAATCCGAGAGGCGTACCGCGACGAGCGCACCGGGGTCGAACAGCGAGCAGAGCTCGCTCGCGAATGCCTCGCCCTCCAAGAGCACCTGCGCGACACGGTGAAGGCCAAGCAGGCTGCTCTGGACGAATTCCTGGCGGACGTGGAGGCGCGGATCGCTCGGGCCCATGTCGTGATCGACACGAACTGACGAGCACCACCAACACCCAGGAACCTACCATTCCTTTGACCTTGGCCCAACGACCTAGAGCGTCGACGGCCAATGACCCAACGTCGGGAGCGACAATGCGTATCGGTGCAGGACTTGATGGTCGGTTGGGCCTCCGGTTCGACGAGCTTCGTGAAGCCGGGCGGGAGGCGGCTCGGTCGGGCTTCGAAAGCCTGTGGACCCCCGGAGGAGGTATCCCGGAGCACCCAGTCCAGGCACTCGGCCCGGGCTGTGCGCACAAATCTTTCCGCGAACACGTTCGCCCGAGGCGACCGAACGGGGGTCTTGATGACCTGGGCGCCGGTCGAGCGCAGGACCTCGTCGAAGGGCCCGACGAACTTTGCATCTCGGTCACGGACAAGGAGGCGGACTGCCCGGCCCTGGTCTTCGATGGTCGCCACGAGGTTCCGGGCTTGCTGGGTGACCAAGGGTCCGACGGGGTGGGCCGTCACGCCGGCCAAGAAGACTTTCCGACGCTCCAATTCGATGAAGAAAAGGACATAGATGCGGCGGAGCATCATCGTGTCGACGTGGAAAAAGTCGCAGGCGAGGGTGCCGGCGGCCTGGGCTCGGATGAACTGCGACCACGATGGCCCCGATGGCCGCGGCGAGGGACGGAGCCGATGACGGCACAGCACGTTGCGCACGCTGGTGGCCGAGACGGTCACACCGAGTTTCCTGAACTCGCCGACGATACGGAGATAGCCCCAGCGCGGGTTCTCCCGGGCCATTCGGCAGTCTCTCATCTCCACGCGTCCGCATGTCGTCTCTCCATGCGCTAGGGCGTATTCGACGCTCCGTCCAAGCGTTATCGCCCTGCCAGATTGCCAAATCGGAACCGGTCACCCGAGTTGACACGATTCCGGACAGCAATTCACGCTTGTAACCTGCGGAATAGCGCGCTTGCACCCTACAGGGTCAAGGGCGAACGCCCGTCCCAGGCCTTCGACCTCAGCCGGCGAGAGCGACACCGAGCACGAGCGCGCTCAGCGCGCTCAACGACGTGAACGCACCCCAGATGGCGCGCCCACGCGTCGTTGTCGCCCGCTGGTGCAGCCAGGCGGTGAGCCCGGAGATGAGGACCACGACGATCTTTACTGTCAGTACGGCGCGCCAAACCGCGCCCTGACTCGACGGCCTCACAGCGACGACGCTCCAGATGCCGGTGACCACCAAGACGCCGTAAGCCGGCCACGCCAGCCGGGCGAATTGCCGGGCGACCGGTGCCAGGGCCTCTGGCGCTTCCCGACGGAGCGCCGGTACCAGCCCCGCTAATGTCGCCTGGCCACCGACCCAGACAGTGGCGGCGGCGATGTGCAGGGAGAGGCGGACAATGTCGGTGGCATCAGCGAGCACGTCAGGTCACCCAGGTCCGAACAGGGACCCTCGTACCCCAGTTGGCAGGACTCCGGCCAGGTCCGTCACAGGGGACTGACACGGCAATCTCGGTCATGGGGCCCGTCGTCGAGGACAACCCCGCAGCCGGGGCACAGCAGCCCGGCCCAGCAGGCGGGGTCGCCGGCCTGGTCCGCCACGAGCTGGACCAGAGGCGGCACGGGCTCGGCCGCGGAGGCCTCTCCGTCCCGACGGGACTCGTCCACGGCGAAAAAGTCGATCCTGAAGCGCACCTGTCCGAGAGGTTCTACTGCGTGTTCGACGTCCGGGGGGATGGCTTGGGTGGAGCCCGGCCCTAGCTCGATTTCGAGCGTTGGTGCGGTGGCGGCCACAAATCGCAGTTTGCCCTCGTGTACTGCCACCCGGCCCCACGTGCCGCGGGCGAGCCGGCGGGCGCGGCGCAGGCCCGCGGGCATCGACTGCTCACTCCACTCGGCGCTTGAGCGCACCAACCGTAGGCCCTCGGGTAGCTCGGTGCGATCGCAGCGCGGGCAGTCGATAGCTGTCCCGACCCTGTCAACCCGTCCTTTTTCGTCCAGCACCCACTCTTGGAGCTGGAACGGTGGCAGGTGGCGGACGTGCTGGTTGTGACCACAGGAGATCTCGGCGACCCAGTCGCCCTCGTCGTCTTGGTGGTGGCCGGCGATCATACGTACCACGAGCTGAGCGTACCTCCGACGGCCGGGCCGGACAGCTAATCCGCCTGGCGAACAGCTAAGGGCAAAAAGCCGGGGCCTGGCTCCTTGAAGGACGTGGTCCGCGCCTTCACGTAAGGGATTTCGTCGGATTGAGGATCCAAGCGCGGAGCCATAGATCGCTTACACGGGGATTGAGCAGGGCAACTGCATAGGGCTACGCTTGGCGTTGCCCTATGCAGAGCGACGACTGCCGGTACCGTCGCTGGAAAGGTGCAGCCTGAGGGCCGCTTGAGGGGTCGTGCGGCTTGCGTATGCTGCTTACGCAAGACTTGAGAAGGACCCGAGAAAAACCCCCGATAAACCTGTGGATAACGGGCTGTACGCCGGCCGACCGAACTGGCGTGTCTTGGGCTCGATCGTCATCCGATGACCGAGTCGACCCCGCCAGATTCCGAAGAGCCACAAAACAACTCGTGGCGGGGGTCAAGTGCAATCGCGCGACTTTTAGTTTACAGACGCGACAAAGTGGCTGGTAGACGGGGTGTGCATATGCAGCAGCCAGGGCAGCCGCCTGCTCACTGTTGCCGCCTCGCCCGCGACTCACCCCAGAAACTCGGGTGGAGAAGATTGATTGTGGTTCCTGTGTCCGCAAGGACGTGGGGTTCAAGTCCTCCCTCGCCCACTCGCGTTGAGGACCTCGGTGCCGGCCGGCGCCCCGCTGAGTTTGGTCGTCCCGTCCGGGCCTATTTGCACGCCAAGCCTGGCTGCCCCGGTACGAAAGCCGTCCACGCTGCGCAACCCCGTCGGCGCGCTGAGAGGAGCGAGCACGATGCGACGGTTGGGCACGTCTGGGCTGATCCCGAGGTGGGCGGCCAGGACGGCGATGGAGGACGCGGCGGTCCACGCCTGAGGGTGGCAGGAGGCCGGGTACGGCAGCGGGCGTCGGCGCCCCGCCTTCTCGCACCCGCTGTACAGCTCCGGTAGCCGGTAGTCGAAAGCCTCGGCGGCACTCAGTAAACCCTCGATGAGGAGGTTCGCGGAGTTTTGCGCCTCCTCGCCGCCGGTCCGGGCCAGGCCCCTAATGGCGATGGCGGTGTCGTGGGGCCAGACCGACCCGCGGTGGTAACTGAACGGGTTGTAGCCCAGCGAGGAGGTGGCCAGGGTCCTCAGGCCGAAACCGCTGTTCAGGTCGGGCCCGCCGAGCCGCCGCGCCACAACGGCGCTTTCTTCTGGGCTGAGGAGCCCGGTACCAAGCAGGTGGCCGATGTTGGAGCTCACGGAGTTCACGGGGGTACCGTCGTCCTCCAACGCGACAGCAGGGTAGGGGCCTTCTTCGTCGGCCACCCAGAAATGCGAGCGGAAGCGGTCGGCCAGCTCCGCCGCCAGCTGGCGCCAGCGCTCGGCACCGTCGAGCCCGAACGCTTCCAGGATCTCGGCCCCAGCGACGGCCGCTTCGTGGGCATAACCCTGCACCTCGCACAGGGCAATGGGGGGCCGCGCCAATCGCCCGTCCCGAGACTGGATGGCGTCTGAGGAGTCCTTCCAGCCCTGGTTGGCCAACCCCTGGCCGGACTCGTCTATGTACCTCACGAAGCCGTCGCCGCCCCGCATGGTGTCGGCCAGCCAATCCAGGCAGCGGCGCATGGGGCCGAGAAGCGGTGCTATGTCAGCTTCGGGCAGGCCCCATCTCCAGGCGTCGTGGAGCAGGCACACCCAGAGCGGAGTGGCATCAATAGTCCCGTAGTACACAGGTGGGAGGGTGTGCAGTTTTGCGGAGGTTTCGTCGTAATTTGTCTGCCGCCGGACCTCGTGGAGCATCTTCCCCGGTTGTTCGCCGGTCCGGGCGTCGAACGAACGGCCCTGGCGTCGAGCGAGGGCCCTTCAGGGTGCCGAGAGCGAGCTCGGTGCCAACCGGCAGCAGCATGCGGGCGGCCCATATCGAGTCCCGGCCGAACAGGGTCAGGTACCACGGAACGCCTGCCGCCAAGAAGACCTCGCTGGGGCCGTCTGGCAGCGCCACCTGTAACTGGCTTACGTCGGCCAGGCTCAGTTCGACCCACTGGCGCAGCCGGTCGTCGAGCGCCATCACCTCCGGCGCCGGCACTGCGCGCAGTGCTCCCGGCGACGGGGGCAGGACCGCGGCGCGAGAGGGGTCCTCGCTGAGCTCGACCGTCAGCTGCAATGTGACCGAACGGCCGGCCTCGACCGCGATGTCCCACCCGAGGCTCCCGCCGGCCGTGTTTACGCTGCTGGGTAGGGGGGACGCCGACGCTCGCACCGAACACTGCCCGGGCACCTCCCAGGCCAGCCCGTCCCGGATGGCGATGGCGGGCTGGTCGGTTGGCCGCAGCCCGGCCTTCACCGTCGAGATGGCGGCCAGGTCGCAAGCCAGGGCCACTTCTACGCGAAAGTGCCTGGCTGTCGCCGCGTAGGACTTGACCGTGAAGCTCTCCACCATCCCGGCCGGACCCAGCGTGCGCTGCCGGACGAGCACGAAGGCAGGGCCATCACCCTCGTGAGGTGGCAGAACACTCTCGAACTGGTTGCTGGCCCCTCCGCAAAGCTCGTAGCCCAAGGGGACAGGCTCGGTGCCGTCGACGGTCACCTCGAGCCGGCTCAATGCCCGCAGGTCGTGCACGTACAGCCCCTCGGCGCCGACGGGCCGGATCTGGCCGCTGCGTGCCGACAGCGACATGGCGGGGGCGCTCACTGCGGATACGAGGTTGTTCAGATAGGGCTGACCCAAAGCGCTCACCTCCTCCGGGGCGTGACTTGATCGTTCATATGACCTTAAGGGTATAGTTTTGAACGATCAAGTGAAGCCGGTAGGGGGTGCGGCATGGTTATTAGCGGGGTACGAGTAGCGGGTGTGGGGGGCTGCTCGGGGTGGCGAAGGTGAAGAAGCCGCTGGCCGGGGTGAAGAAACGGCCCACGATTGAGGTGGTTGCCAAACGAGCAGGGGTATCGCGCCAGACCGTCTCCAATGCAGCCAACGCTCCCCACCGCCTCCGCCCCGAGACGCTCCAAAAGGTCCTCGGCACCATCGACGAGCTGGGTTACCGTCCCAGCCAGGCCGCCCGGTCGCTGCGTACCAGCGCCACCCAGGTGATCGGTTGCCGCCTGCTCCCGGGCAATTACGCCGGGACCGGTGGCGTGCTTGACCGCCTCCTACATGCGTTGTGCGATGCCGCCCGGGCCAAGGGTTATGGGGTGCTCACCTTCTCGGCTGCCAACGACGACGACGAGATCGGGACCCTAGATGACCTCCTGCGGCGGAATGCCGTGGACGGGCTCGTCCTCGCCAACACCCACCACGGCGACGTACGTCCGGGCTGGCTGATCGACCAGGGTGCTCGTTTCGTAGCCTTCGGACGGCCCTGGGGCGTGGCGCGCCCAGACCACTCCTGGGTCGACGTGGACGGTGCCAACGGCACTTCGCAAGCCGTCCACCATCTGGCCGAGCTCGGTCATTCCCGGGTCGGCTTTCTCGGCCTCCCCCAAGGCTCGGGAGTGGGTGACGACCGCTTCCAAGGTTGGCAAGCTGCGGTGGAGGCCCTCGGCCTACCCGCAACGGGCCTGGTGGCGCGGGCCGAAGACGGCACAATTTCGGGTCACACGTTGGCGGAAGAGCTGATGGCTTCCGCCGACCCTCCCACCGCGCTGGTGTGCGTGAGCGATGCCATGGCCGTCGGCGCTTCGCGAGCCATCGAAGACCGCGGCCTGATGGTCGGCCGTGACCTCTCTGTTGTCGGTTTTGACGACAGCCCGGTGGCGTCGGTGCTCCGGCCGCGCCTTTCCAGCGTCCGCCAGCCCATCGAAGATGTGGCTCACAAGCTAGTCGAGGTGCTGCTGGCGGAGATTTCCGGCACGCGGCGGCGCCCGTACCAACATCTCCTGACGCCCTGGTTGGTGGCCCGGGAGAGCAGCGGGGAGCCCCGCACGACGGCGCTCCGCCACTCCGGCACCGAAGGTGGCGTGGCGAAAAAGGTCCTCCCTCTACCTGGTAGCAACAGAAAGGAACAACACAAATGAAGCGATGGAAGGCGATAACGGGCCTCGGCGTATCAGCGGCCCTCCTAGCGATGTCGGCAAGTGCAGCAACAGCGTCAAGCCCAACCAAATTGGTGGGCAAAACGCGTGGTGTGACGCTCAATTTCATGATCGCATCCTCTGGCCCTGCCGAAACGAACGCCGACAAGGCGGCAGCCGCGGCATGGGGCAACTCGACAGGCAACAAGGTCAGCGTGATCAATTCTTCAAACCTGACACTGCAGCTCACCGAGGCTTTCTCGGGCGGCACCCCGCCCGACGTCTTTTACGGCGAGACACCGATGTTCGAGAGCATGGCGAAAAATGCCCAGCTCCTACCGAGCGGTCCGTTGGTAGACCCGGCAAGCGACTTCTACCCCTCGCTCGTGCAGGCATATACTTACAACCACACTTTTTACTGCGTACCGAAGGACTCCTCGACCTTAGCCATCGAGATCAACACAGATATGTGGAACGCCGCGGGACTGACCAACGCCGACCTGCCAACTACGTGGGCCAAGCTTGCCTACGATGCCAAGGTGCTGACCAAGGGCCACGTTAGCGGGCTGGTCATGTCCAACAGCCTGGACCGCGTGGGGGCGTTCTTCGCCGAGGCCGGAGGGTCGTACATGAACAAATCGGACACCGGTTTCGCGTTCAACTCTCCCCAAGACGTCGAGGCTCTCAACTACCTGCAGGGCCTGGCTAAAAAGGGTTACCTGAAGTTCACGCCGGGCGATGGGGTTGACGCCGGATGGGGCGGCGAAGCCTTGGGCACTGGCCTTGCGGCCATGACAATCGAGGGCAACTGGATCATCGGCGCCATGCAGAGCGACTACCCGAAGATCCCCTACGAAGTGGTGCCCATGCCGGCCGGCCCCACGGGCAAGCACGGGACCCTGGTGTTCACCAACTGCTGGGGCATCGCCGCCAGCAGCAAATACACAGCTGCGGCCGTCAGTTTCGTCAAGTACCTGGCGTCGCCGGCCCAGCAGCTCAGGTTCGCGAACGCCTTCGGCGTGATGCCCTCACGGCCAGCTGTCGCCCAGGAGTGGGCCAAGGAGCACACTACGCCGATCGCCACCGGCACTGAGACACCCAATGTGTCCGCGTTCGTCCAAGGCGACGCCTACGCCCTGCCCCAAGTGGCCACCGTGGGCTTCGCCACGGTAGAGACCGCATTCAATAACGAAATAGACGGTCTCGCCAGTGCGAGCCCGCAACAGATGTTGTCCAGCATGCAGACCAACGCCCAGGCGCTCCTGCAGCCCTAACTCCACCGAAGGCTACGTGGTACCCGTGCACCTTGGCCCGGGTACCACGCTGCCCGCTCGCACCTCTATTAGGAGGGACGGATGGCGATAGTTCCCCAGACCGGAGCACCCATCACCACTCGCGGGCAGCTCGGGGCCGAAGCCCAGGCAGCCCGTAAGGCGGGACACACTAGGCCCAAGAGCGGCAGGTCTCGGCTACGCCGGGGCGAGAACCTGTTCGGCTGGCTCTTCGTTTCCCCCTCAGTGGCCATCCTCGTACTGTTCATGGTCGTCCCGATATTCCTGGCGCTCTATGTCAGCTTCACCAACTGGTCGGGCCTGACCAGCCCGTTCAGCCACAGCGTCCAGTTGGTCGGCCTCACCAATTACCGGACGCTGATAACCAGGCCCGGGCTGTACCAGACCGACTTCGCTACCTCGATCCGCGACAACTTCTATTTCTTCCTGTTCACCGTGCCCCTCCAGACGGTACTCGCCCTTTGGCTGGCCAATCTCGTCAACGGCAGGTTCCTGCGGGCCAAAGGGTTTTTCCGCACCGCCTTTTATTTTCCGTCGGTCACCAGCTCGATCGCTATAACCATCGTTTTTATATTTCTCTTCCAAGGTGACGGCGTGGTCAACACCATCGTTGGGTGGTTCGGCGTCAAGGGGCCCGATTGGATCTACGACCAGAGCGGCGTTTTCACGAACATCCTCAACGTTCTCGGTGTATCGAGCCCGGGCTGGGGCAACCATATGTTCATTGGGCTCTCCCTCTGGAACTGGGTCGCCGGGCCTTCCGTCGGCATGTGCGTGCTCATCATCCTGCTTGTGTGGACGACGTCGGGGACGTTCATGCTGTTTTTCCTGGCTGCCATGCAGACCATCGGGGAAGAAGTGGACGAGGCCAGTTCCATTGACGGAGCCACTCCGTGGCAGAGGTTCCGCTTCGTCACCGTGCCTATGTTGCGGCCCGCGCTGGTACTCGTCGTGACTCTCGGCTTCATATCCACCTGGCAGGTCTTTGACCAGGTCGTGCTGCTTGGTCCTCAAAACCCCACGACCATCACGCCCTCTTACTTCGCCTACCAGGTCAGCTTCCAGGACAGCAACTTCGGAGCCGGAGCGGCAGTGGCGTTCTTGTTGTTCTGCCTGATCGTCTTCTTGACTGTGCTCCAGCGCAGGTTCATCAAGGAGGACCTGACCAAGTGAAACCCATTGGCCCTCAGGTGGCGGCCCGGCGTGTGGTGGGCTACGTCGTGCTGGTGTTCTTCGCCCTGGTCTTCATTGCCCCGTTCGTCATCACCCTGGTCACTTCGTTCAAAACCGACAGTGACGCCACCTTGAACCCGCTCAGCCCCATCCCTCACCCGGTGACCCTCTCGGCCTGGGACCAGATCTTCGGGATCGGGTCGACGGCCTCGGTGACCGACGTGCCGCGTTGGCTGTTCAACAGCGCGTTCGTGGCCGTGATGATCACCGTGGCCCGGGTCGTCCTGGACAGCCTGGCCGGTTATGCCCTGGCCCGGCTCGAGTTCAGGGGCCGCAAACTCATATTCGCGTTTATCGTGGCCACGATGGCCGTCCCCGGTGTGGTGCTCTTGATCCCGCAGTTCCTGGTGTTAAAACAACTTCACCTTTTCAACTCCTACCCGGGGATGATCATCCCGATCGCCTGCGACGCTGTCGGTATTTTTCTGATGCGCCAGTTCTTCCTGCAGGTCCCGGTCGCCCTCGAAGAGGCGGGCCGAATAGACGGGGCAAGCACCTGGCAGATCTATTGGAGGATCGTGCTGCCCGCGGTCCGGCCCGGGCTCATCACCCTTACCATCATCTCGTTCCAGGGGTCGTGGAACCAGTTCCAGTTCTTCTTGATCGCCACTATCTCACCCAAGTACTACACGCTGACCACGGGTCTGGCCAACCTGGTAAACGGGGGCCTGTCCTCGGGCAACCAGTTCCCCCTCAAACTGGGCGCCTCGTTGCTGACCATAATCCCCATGGCGCTCATGTTCTTCTTGTTACAGAAACACCTGGTGCGCGGCCGGTTGGCTGGAGCCGTAAAGGGGTGAGCTCCTGAGGCGGCAGGTGCTCTCGAAGGTGGCTGGTCGGCGAGGTCGCGACGAGGAAGCTGGCGCCGTCCGACGCCTGCTCGACCTGATCCGGCTCGGCGCACGCCCGAAGAGAAGGACCTCAAGATCGCCGGCCCGCCACCAGTTGGCCGTGCTGCGACGCCAAGTGGCGCGGCCTCGGTACTCACCGGCGGACCGGGCGTTGCTAGCCACGCTGGCACGGCTGCTCAGCCGGGAGCGGTGGGCAACCTTCCTCGTCAGGCCGGCGACCCTGCTCCGCTGGCACCGGGGCGTGCCACCGATATCGTGGTTCCCTTGGCTCTCCGGAGCTGGGCTGTGGTGTCCGAGCACCGGCATAATGAGCCTAACGGTTGGGCATAATTCACCTTACGGTCACCTCCTCGACCTCTTCCAGCAACCGGGCCAGTGCCAGCAGGTCGGCAACCGGGAAATGTGCCCTGCCAGCCCCCATGACGACCACGGGGTCAGGCCCCTCGACGTCTGTCCAGCGAGCTGGGAGCGAACAGACATGCTCGTCCCCGGGCTTTTTGAAGAACACCCGGTGCTCGCCCAAGGTATGGGTAAAGCCGACAATCTCAAAGCTGTGGCCGACCAGGGGGTGGAACGGGTGGACGTGAAGGGTTCGCGGTAGGGACCGCCCTTTCGGGCGGCCCCCCGCACAGATCCCAGCGTGCGGCTACTACCGCACTGGGCTCCTGCCTCGGGTGCGAGCGTCGAAGCGCACGTTCGGGAAGGGATGCTGCACGCGGGCGGGCGGTAGCCACCGAGTTGCGAGGCGGTTCATCCGTGCCCAGTTGACACGGGTGCGCTGGCTGCGGCGCCGTAGCGCCTTGAACCAGTGCCGCGTCACCTGGGTGCGGAAGGCCGCCACCGCATCGGTGTTGCCGGGCACGGCGTAGTAGGCGAGGTGCCCTCGCACCACGCTCGCCAGCCATTGCCCCTGCTCCGGGATGGGCAGATGCCGGCGTCGCTTGAGCTGGTCCTTGACCTCGGCCAGCTTGGCCCGCATCCGCTTCGAGATGGTCTTGCGCTTCAGCCAGAAGCGCCCGTTCTTGGTCTTCCCGCAGATGTGCGTGAAGCCGAGGAAGTCGAACGTCTCGGGCTTCCCGTCGCCCCGGGCCGCTCGAGTTCCGGGCGGCATTGCGCCCGAACTCGATGAGCCTCGTCTTGTCGGGATGCAGCTCCAGGCCGAACTTCGCGAACCGCTCACGAAGGTCGGCGAGGAACTGCTGCGCATCAGCCTGATGCTCGAACCCGGCCACAAAGTCGTCGGCGAACCGCACGATGATCACGTCACCGTGTGCGTGCTGACGTCTCCATTGCCGGACCCACCGGTCGAGGACGTAGTGGAGGTAGACGTTGGCGAGCAACGGCGAGGCTGATGCCCCCTGGGGCGCCCCGACCTCGCTCGCCGTCCACTCCCCGTCCTCGATCACCCCTGCGTTCACCCATTTGCGGATGAGCCGCAGGACCCGCTTGTCCGCTATCCGGTGCTCGAGGAACTTGCTCAGCCAGTCGTGATCGAGGCTGGTGAAGAAGTCGCGGATATCCGCGTCGAGCACCCAGTTCACCTTCTTCCGCTCGATCCCGACCGCTGAGCGCATCCAGCGCATCGTGCGGGCTGCGCCCGGGCCGGAACCCGTAGGAGAAGCCGAGGAAGTCCACCTCGTAGATGGCGTTCAGCACCTCGACGACGGCCCGCTGGAGGATCTTGTCCTCCAGCGTGGCGATGCCGAGCGGCCGCTGCCGCCCGTCCGCCTTCGGGATGTACACCCTCCGAGACGGGCTCGCCCGGTAGCGCCCCGCTGTGGACCCGTGCGTGCAGGTCCCTGGAGGTTGTCCTCCAGGTCCTGCCCGTAGGACTCCCACGTCACCCCGTCCACCCCCGGTGCGGCCTGCGGGCGGATCGCCCAGTAGGCCGCCCGGAGGCGGTTCAGGTCGACGTGGTGCAGCAGCGCGCGTGAACCGTGCATCCTTGTCCCTTCGTGCTACTTCACGCACACGGTCCAGCCCGCTTGACACGTCTGGTCCGGCACTGTGTCCGGGACGTGTTGGGCCGTCCGTGTTCCCCTTGGCCAGCCCCCTTTCCTCCACCACCTCCGCCGACCGGTCGCCCGGCCTTGTTCGGCGGCTTCGCAGGTACTACGGGGCTGTCAGACTTCCCACGCTCGTGCATCTCAGGATTACGGCCTTGGCCTTCCCTGAGCGGCCCGTCCGGTGATCAACCGGACGGGCGAGCGTGGGATCTCCCGGTTCTCGCGCATGGAGATTCCGTACATGCACAGGTTCTTCGACCGCGCGGGGTCCGCTGGCGGCTCGCGCATAGCGCCGCCAGCGATGTTGCCTTCCGCTTCTTGTAACAGCGTCGGCACCCCGATCTCCTTGATTTCGCGGCTCAATAGCCCAGCCTGCACGTACCCCTGTCAACGCTTCGCCGCCGCCCTTGCGGACGCCGACGCATGACTCGGGGCCACCGTGGGTCGCTACTCCTTCGATGTAGAGCTCTCTCATCTCCTTCTCCATGCCGGTTTATCCCGGCGCTCTGCAAGCCCAGGAATTGACCTCTGACCAGCGGGGCTTCCCGTGTGCCAGGATCATCGCGATGGTCTGTCAGACCACCTTCCTGCTCGTCCGCTGCTCGACCTACTCCGGCTCGGGCCGACGCCCGACGAGAAGGACGTTGAGATCGTCGTGCTGCGCCACCAGTTGGCGGTGCTGCGCCGCCAGGTGGCACGTCCTCGGTACACCCCGGCCGACCGCGCCGTGCTGGCCATGCTCGCACGGCTCCTCAGCCGGGAGCGTTGGGCGGCCTTGCTCGTGACGCCGCAGCCGGGGTATTGGCTTGCGACTTCTTTCACGTGGGCACGATCACGCTGCGCCGGCTCTATGGGCTGTTCTTCATCGACCTCGAGCGTCGGAATGTGTTCTTGGCCGGCGTGACGGCCCACCCGGTCGGGGCCTGGGTCACCCAGCAAGCGCGTAACCTGGCCGCCACCCTGGAGGACCAGGGCCGAGCGGTCCACTTCCTCGTCGTGACAGGGACGCCAAGTTCGCGGGGCCGTTCGACGAGGTGATCAGGTCGATCGGCGCCCAGGTGATCAGGGCACCCGTGCGGTCGCCTCCGCGAACGCCTTCGCCGAAAGGTTCGTGCGAACAGCGAGGACCGAGTGCCTCGACTGGTTGCTCATTAGGGGCGAGCGCCACCTGGAACGGGTATTGCGGGACTTCGTCGAGCATTACAACAACGAGCGACCACATCGAGGTACCGATCTCGGCACCCCTGTCGCCTATACGGCTCTGCAAAGGTTCATCGTCCTGGGACGGGTCGAGCGGACCGACAGGCTCGGCGGGCTGGTGCACGAGTACCGCGTCGCCGCCTGATATTGCCATCAGTGCAACGCGTCGATTGCGCCTCGGGGCGAGGCGTACCAGCGTGCGTTTTCCTTGCATCTACGCCCTGAGCTCTTTGTAGTTCCGATGTGGCAACGTGGCCACGGGCGGATAATCGGTCTTGCCCAGTGCCGAACCGTTCGAACCGAAGACTTGCACCCTTCAGGCTCTCTGCCTGCCTCCATGATGGGCCGCAGCCACGACCCCGGCACGGTCATGGGCGAGCTGTTCGCCAACGCCCCAGGTCCCCGGGTGAGCTCCTCTGCGGCAGCCCAGCTTGGCAGGGAGGTCCCCCCGGACGCCACGGTCGACCGCTCCGCCAACCGCATCACCTTCACCGGGCAGGCCGAGTGCCTCGACTGGGTGCTCATTAGGGGCGAGCGCCACCTCGAGCGGGTCCTGCGGGAGTTCGTCCAGCACTATAACCACCAGCGACCGCACCGCGGGATCGACCTCCAGGCGCCAGTCGCCTACCCCACCCTGCACCGTTTCATCGGCGGTGCCAGAGTCGAGCGAACGGACCGGCTCGGCGGGCTGCTCCACGAGTACCGCGTAGCCGCCTGATCCTTCGCCCAGGACGACCTACGCCTGTATCGCGGCGTGCCCTAGCGGTCGTTTCCGTCGGCTCATCCCGGAAATCGCTACTCGCTGACCGACTGCGTGGTCAAGCGTCATCACCCAATTTCGCCCTTCCAGGCAGTCAAATCGCACGCTTGCACCCTTCAGGCACTGAGGACAGACCGGACCGCGTCTTCGACTGCCATATCGGTAGCCGGCACGAGGTCGCGGCCACCATTGGAGCGGATGTCTTCAGCTCCAGCCCTGCTCAACGCCACCTCCAACCCCCGCTTTGCAGCCTCGATCGCAACTACTCGTTCCGGTCGGAACTCTGCCTGTCGCTCGCTCAGGCTCATGCCCACCAGAGCATGGCGGTCGGCAAGCACGCCAGGGTGGGCAGTAGACCGTGCTGGAATGCGGCCCCGAGCGGACTGGGATGGCGATTGCGCCATTGTCTGGCCACTTTGTAACCGCCCCTGACCGGCGCTCCCGGCAGGATGCCCTGCCGGCGTTATCGAGCGCCCGGGGTGTGCCGTACCGGGCGATGAAGTCGATCCGGGTGACAGCGCTTGGGGTTGCGCGTTCGGTGCGGGGAGCAGGCGACCCGGGCCCGCCAGCATTTTCGGGACGGCCGCCATCGTCTGGGGGGCGCTCATGTGCAGGGGCGACTGGTGGGGGAGCCGTGACGCTCGGCCCGTGGGAAAGGCCACCTATAAGGCCGATATTCCACCCGCTTTCGTCAGTCCGAAGCAAGGGCGAGACGGAAAGCCATCAGAGGCACCTCGGGTACAGGGAGCCAGTCGCGCTCGGGCAGCCGGACGAAGCCGGCCGACTCGTAGAGATGATGGGCGGCCTCCATCCACGGCGTCGAGTGGAGGAGCAGGCCTGCTCGGCCGAGCTGGCGCGCCCGTTCGATGCAGGCGTTGAGGAGGGCTCGGCCCACCCCCCGGCCCTGGGCGGACGGGTCAACAGCCAGCATGCGCACGCCGGCCTCGCCGGGGCCTAGAAGCTCTGCCCACGGCGAAGAGCCGTTGGGAACGAACGTTACACAGCCGAGGAGCTCCGGGCCGACGGCAACCAGCACCTCGGCCTCACCAGCCCGGCGGCCTACGTCGGCCAGCACCTCGGCGTACCCGCCAGTCATGTGGTTGCCGGGAACAGACTCGTAGGCGGAAAGGACGATCCGGCCGGCGAGCTCGTACTCGTCCGGTTCTACGGGGCGTACCTGCACGCCAGGCACATTACCAAGTGCCCCCGACCAGGTGTCAGGGGCGTGGTTCTCGGACCATCTTCGCGCCTATTCGACGCAAACAGTGCTTTAGGGGTAAGTGGTGGTCGTCGTGCTCGTCGAAGTTGCTGAGGTCGTTGTAGTCGTTGACGAGCTCGTAGTGGTGGGCACCGTCGTAGTTGTGGTGGGCACCGTCGTGGTCGTGGTGGAGGTGGTCGTTGTCGTGGGGAAGCTCGGCGCCCACTTGGCGTCCAGGCGCTGGGCGAACTTGGAGGAGCAAATTGGGGCGGAGGATGCTCCGGGTGTCAGGCACATGGCCGCCACGAGGTAATTGGCGGCCCCGTCGACACTACGAGCCACGGCACTGTCAGGGTGGCGCAAATCGGCTGCCACCTGTGCCTGGCTCAGGTGCATGAGAGGTGCGATGCTGGAGGGAGCGCCGATGACCAGGAAGTGGTCGCCAAGGTCGGTGAAGGGGATCCCTCCTGCTGTCTGCGTATAGGGGCCCGGTCGTACTTCGTCAGGAGCGCGTTCAGGTCCGCCGGCGGTGGCCGTGACGAGTTCTGGGACAACTCAAAGGCGTCCAGTTTGAAGTACTTGCTCACGTAGCGGGCCCCGGTGAAGCTCCAGCTCTTGAGGCCTGGGTAAACGTCGGCCGGGGACGACGACTGAGGGCCGCCGAGCTGGGTAAACGTGCCGAACTGGGACAGGGCGACCTGCAGCGGCCAGTTGCCCAGGGCGCAGTACGGGCACCAGCCTCCTCCGACATAGGCCACCTCGACCTTGCCGCCGGCTGTGAGGCCGGGCTGGTGAGGGAGAAGGACAGGGGCGGATACCCCGCCAGGGATGCCGACGCTCTCCAGGTCAGCCGCCGGTACCTTCAGCTCCTGCACCGCAGTACTTGTCCCCGCCTGCACCGCTGTCGCGGCTGCCGCAACGGGCTCGATCAGCCCGGTACCCGGGACGGCGAGGGCCGCCAAGGCCAGGGCGGCAACCGTGCCAGTGACGGCCGCGTACCGCCATGGGGAACGCAGGCCGGTGGTCTTGGTGGGCTGCCGGCGAACCACTTTGCCGCACCCTGCGGTCATGTTGGAGGAGAGCACCCGGTCAGGCTACCGCGGGTGAAGGGGCATGCCTATGTTCGCGGTGCCCCTTGCCTTGCTGGGGCGGTTCTCCTATTGGACGGTGCTCCTGGGCCACTACGGGGCCTCACCTGGCGCTGCCCGGCGTGCCCCACTAAATCCCCGGGCACGAGGACCAGTGACAGGCGCTTCCTCCGCCGTCGACGCTTGAGCGCGCCCTCGCTCGGCATCGGTGGTGCCGGCGGCGCGGCACCGGCCAACTGGGCGACGAGGATTCGGATCTGCCTGTCCAGGTCTTCAGTGCTGGCCATCGAGTACCTCCTTCAATCTGGCCCGGGCGCGGGTCAGGTGGCGCCGAACAGCCCCCTCGCTGATGCCAAGCAGCTCGGCGACCGCTGCGGGGCCCAGGTCGTCCCAATAGTTGAGGAAGACGACGGCGCGTTGGCGAAGGCTCAAGCGCTGCACCGCCTGGAGGACCTCCGGCTGCGGCGTCCCTTGGCCGACCCCCTCTCGTTCCGCGGCCCGGCTCTCCTCTGGAGGCGGCGGGCGACTGAACGATGGTGCGAGCGGGCCTCGTTGAGCACGCACCTGTACAGGTAAGCGCGGCGGTCCTGTACGTCCCGCCAGCCTCTGGACGTCATGCAACGGAGGAAGGCCTCCCGACACGACGTCCTGGGCGTCGCTCGAGCCGACTATCCCGGTCGCGAAGCGGGTGAGCTCCTCGGCGTACTTCTCGAACACTTCGGCGTCCGAGCCCTCCACGTTCCTAAGATGCCGCGGGGCAGCTCTTGGGGTGACACCGCGCCACACTTTTCGGGCGGCCTCGTCCGGCCCCGCGTGGCCCTGAGGTGCCTTGCCGTGGAACAACGCCGAGGTGCTCACCCGTCCTGTTTCGACATCCGCCCAGGTTTTCGCAACCCAGGGGTAGGGTCTGGTCATAAGAGACGCCCCCGGTTATACGCGGCGCAGCCGTGACGCGCACCCGGGAGCCAAAATCTTGGCGACGGGCCTGGTTGCCGCGGTGATGTCGGCCATGCCTATGAACGATGCCCGCTCCCCCGGGGTCACGGTTCAAGGCACGCCCTGGCGGCTCCCGTCGCCGGTCTACCGCACAGTATCGGTGGCCAGCGGGGGGCGGATCTACGTCCTCGGCGGCCATGACAGCGCCGGCGGCTCGGTCACTTCAGTTATCAGGTTCGACCCGGGCACTGGGAAGTCGGCCGTCGCCGGCTCGTTGGCCTTGCCAACCCACGGCGCGGCGGCCGCTGTCCTAGAGGGGAAGATCCTCGTGTTCGGGGGCGCGTCGCTGCAGGTGCACGACACCGTGCAGGACTTTGACCCGGCGACCGGCACGACGAAGGTGATCGGCTACATGCCCGGAGTGCGGGCGGACACGACTGCGGCAAGCGTCGGCAAGGAGGTCGTGCTCATCGGCGGCTTCGATGGGTACGGGCCGCAGGGAGACGTATGGGCCACCACAGACGGCACGAGTTTCCGGGTTGTGGCCCACCTTGCCCAACCTGTGCGCTACCCCGCGGTGGCTGTCCAGGGGAGCGACGTCTACGTGTTTGGCGGGCTTATTTCTGGCGGGGAGTACAACGGCTTATTCACCTCTGACATCCAGGAAGTAGTCCCCATTTCGGGTACAGCGAGAGTCGTCGGGCACTTGCCTCAGCCATTGGCCCACGCTATGGGCGCCAGCATCGGCGGCCGGCTCTTTGTGATCGGCGGGTCAACCCCGACGGGCCCAGCAGGCAGGTGCTCCGGTTTGACCCGGCCAAGGCCTCTGCCTCGCTGGTAACTAGATTGCCTCAGCCGCTAACAGACGCCGCGGTGGCCACGATCGGGACGACCGCCTATCTCCTGGGTGGGATGTCGACATCGGGGCCGCTGGACACCGTCATATTCGTGCGCGCCGTCTCCAGGTAGAGCCAGCACCGAACACCCATTATCAGGCGAACCGTCTCCGGAACCCAGCACGTTTCGAGCCACCCCGAGGGACGGCTCTGGCAACACTGCCGGCGTCGCCTAGTCGTGCCATAATATCGCCGCACAAAGCTACGATCCCCGCCGTGGATGACTATGCAGAGCTGCGGAACGGGCCGGTTTAGTGATGTCGAGGGCTATGTGGCGCGTCAGTACTGCAGGGCGCCCCCCTGTGGGGCTCAAAACCTCGAGCGTGGCTCATCACGCCACGCGACGGTACTCATTGATCAGACCACCAAGGACCCTCTTTCGCTCGATCGCGTATCCCGTGACGTGATCAGCCCGATCCGAGAAGGTGTGGCGTTGCTCGGGTGATCGTTGTCCAAGAGATCGATGTGGACGGTGCTTGTTGTAGTGCGCGACGTATTCGCGAAGAACGACCAATAGATATCGTTCGCCGAAGATCAACATTCGATCTAGACACTCGCGGCGCAAGGTGCCAATCCATCGTTCGGCATAAGCGTTCGCTTTCGGCGCTTGCGGGGGAGTCTTCAGCACCTTGATCCCGGCGGTAGCAAAGATCGCGTCGAAGCTGTTCGTGAACTTCGCGTCCCGGTCGCGGATGAGATAGCGAAATTCATCCACTCGCTCATCGAGCGACATAAGACAATTCCGAGCCTGTTGGGTCACCCACGGTCCACTCGGGTGGCGGGTGACTCCAAGGAGGTGAACACGTCGCGTTCCAATCTTGATGATGAAGAACACGTGGACGCGGCGAAGCAGAACCGTGTCGACGTGGGCGAAATCACACGCTGAGGATCCCCAGAATAAGTGGACACCTAACAAGCTGGCCTATGCGCCAGCTGGGAGGATGTTCGATCATGGGAACTACGAGACGGAAGTTCACCCTGGAGTTCAAGACCGAGGCCGCTCATAGGGTCATCGACACGGGCCGCTCGGTGGTCGAGGTAGCCAGCGAGCTGTCGGTAGACAAGGGCTCGCTCGCCAGGTGGGTCCGCGATGAGCGCCGGCGGGTGGATACGGTGGCGGGCAGCTCGGAAGAGCCGCTAACCCCAGCCGAGCGCGCCGAGCTGTTGAGGTTGCGCCGCCAGGTCGCCGAGCAGGAAAAAGACCTGGTATTTTTGGGAAAAGCCCCGTATGGTCGGCGCGCGCCGGCCACCCTTGTGGCATGAAATCATGGTGGGGCCACCCGCTCAGACGTCGCCGCCGCCTGGCGCTTACAAGCCCGCAGAAAAGCCTGACGCAGGGGCTGTCCTGGGACCATTGATTGTTGCTTCGAGCACGCACCTCAGACTCATCTGAACCCAAGCCCCCGGGTGGCATTGGCCCTCAACCTGGAGGTGAAAAAATGGAACTGTTATTGGAGCGGGCAGCCGGCCTCGACGTGCACCGGGACACCGTCGTCGCTTGCGCTCGCTTTCCAAGGCCAAGTGGTCACGGACGCACAAGCGAGACCCTGCGCTCCCCCGCCTCTTTGGCAGCGATGAGGTCGTCCACTACCGCCTTTCCCCGATGAGTACCCGCAGGTACGAGCGAAAAGCACGAGTTGTCGCCGAGCGATGTCGTCGGTCGTCTCTAGCCGGGCTGTCCCCCGCGAGCAACTCCCGGCGGTAGCTTTGGCCGGGTGAGACCACGATGGAACTAGCGGCCAAAGTTGCCATCGTCACCGGGGCCTCCTCAGGGATCGGCGCCGCTACGGCGCGGCGCCTGGCCGCCGAAGGGGCAACGCTGGTGTTGGCCGCTCGGCGCACCGACCGCATCGAACAGCTCGCCAGCGAGCTCGGCCGGGCTCTGGCTGTCACAACGGACATGCGGGTGCCGGGCCAGGTGCGTTCCCTGGTTGCTACCGCAGTCGACGCCTTTGGCGGAGTGGACGTGCTGGTCAACAACGCCGGCCAGGGCCTACACCAGGCACTGATGGACGTCGCCCTTACAGACCTTGTCGCGGTGACCGAGCTCAACTTCTACGCTCCCCTGGTCGCCATGCAAGCCGTGGTCCCGGTGATGCGCCGACGCGGCGGCGGCAGCATCGTCAACGTGAGCAGCGGCACGACGCTCATGCTCCCGATCGGCACGGGCGCGTACGCCGCCACCAAGGCGGCCCTCAACATGATGTCGCGGACGGCGCGGGCCGAATTGGCGGCCGACGGCATCGCCGTCTCGACGGTTTACCCGTTCGTGACCGCCACCGAGTTCCACGACGTACTGCGGGCCGGGCGCCGCCCCGAACGACGACCCGGCCTCGAGCCCCACGCCCCCGAATTGGTGGCGGAAGCGATCGTCGGGTTGGTCCGCTCGGGAGAGGAAGAGTCAGTCCTCGTGGGGCTTGCGCGCTCACCGTGAGAGCGGCAAGAGCGGCGATGGGGACGCCCGGGGGGGCATGGCGGGGGCCGGGTAACCGGTGGCGGCGAGGCGATGAGGCCTACTGGCAGAGGTGCCCGTCCATGCGCTCCGACAAACGGGCAGCGTGACCGTCATCCCAGGTCCTGAAGGGCGCAAGCGCAGGATCTGGGCTCTGGGCAGCGGGTTCGTTGACCTTGAAGGGTGCAACCTCTCGATTCGACAACTCGGATAGGGACAATCCCGATTATCCAGGAGTTGCCCACCCGTCCGGGACCGCCGAGGCGTGGGCAATGTCCGAGCCCGTCCCGCGCAGGACCCTGCCTGGCCCCGGCATTCGCGGAACGACTGCAGCGCTAAGCGGCGACGCGTACTCGTGGACCAGGCCGAGCCGGTCTGCTCGTTGAACTCCGACCACGCTGGTGAACTTCCCAAAGGTCGAGTAGGTGACTGGGACCTCAAGGTCGAACCCGCACTGGCGCATGTGCAGAGCCCCGCCGTGACCCTCGGTGCCTCAGGCGTGATCAGTTCCGCGTTTGCTGAAGTCCAGTCATGACCTCCGACGGCTTATATTTCCTTTTCTCGTCTGGATAGCTAATGTCGCATCGCTGCTCGGGCTCACTTGGTCCTTCGTTGCCTATAGAAGGCAAGGGCGTGATGACGCGGCGTATGTGGGAAGCCCTTATCATCTCCACTACTGCCCTCATAATCACGCTCTACCTCGCGATAGTCTTGGTGTTCGCGCTATTTGGTGTCTTCATTCTATGCGGCACCGTGATCACACTGCCGCGGCCCTGCGTAAACTGCACTAAATCGTCCGAGGATTCATCACCGCTGCGACGGCGAGCCCGACACCAACGTCATCTTTTGGAGTGCCACGTGACCAGTCCAGTACCATTTCACCCTTAGAACCCGAGAACACCATACCAACTAGAGAAATAGGCGGTTCCCTAAATCTCCGAGATTGTGAAGGATGTAGCGGGTCAGTATATAGTCGCGGTAGCGTCGCATCCCGAAAGTAAGCTCGCGACACTGGCATTGCCTCACCCTTGACCCGACGAAGACGCCGACCTAATGCAATAGCCAATATCGCTTGGGTGTTCAAGGGCGTCATGACAAATCCTTCATGCTCGGAGTGATAGGCTGCCCTTGTCTCGTCGATCGCTTCTAATTGAGTTCTTTGTCCAGGGGTCCCACTATGTTCGTCGAAAGGCAAGGCAAGAAAATGTAGGAGTTTGTCCACTTTTGGCGTGGCGTGGGTGTTATAGACAGCTAGTCGGACCTGAGGCGCCCAGTCAGAATATAGTTCCTTTAGGGCAAGCTGATCCAGTTGATGGTAGCTGTAGCGTTCACCGGGCTCACCCGGTCCCCAGACTCTATGGTTTATATCGGTCGGCGGATATGCGTGCCGAGGGAAGTTCCCGTTGTCGAGGGCGTCGACTAAACCTTGGAACGTTATGGCCTGTGGGTAGTAAATGTACGGTTCACCAACTAGTCCGCACGACCGGAGGTTGTCGATATCGGCGATCATGGTCTCGGCTACGCGGTCATAGTCTTGCATCAACCCCAGCCGGTCCAGGACCCCGAGCCACGCGCCGACCTCATCGCTGATGTGAAGGTTACTGTGTTGGGGAGTTGGTCTTAAGCCTTCAATAGCCATGTGGAAATCTCCTCGTGTCATAGCCGGCGTTCCGGGTTGGTCAAGAGCATTTCGACGGTCGTCGCCCGCGGGCCCGGCTCCCATTCGACTGCTCCGAGTTGAGGCGAGCTTTAGCTCTAGCGCCACCAAGGCCCTCCTCTGTACTTCGGCCAGCGATCTGTGAACTGGGCACAATAAAGCGCTTCTGCCGCGAGATAGGACCGAGCCTGGTGCCGCGGCTGTCGGCGACCCGTCCTGCCCTCCGTCACACCCTCAGCCCGCAAGTGGTTGACCTACGAGCCTTGAGTTTTCGGGGCCACCCTCGCTGTCTACGAATGACCACTCCGTCACAAATAGTTGTGAACGCTCACGCCGTTCATCGAGGGCGGTATCGTGGTTCGGCTCCAATTGGTGTTTTGTGTTTCCACTCGTCGGGGCTGGCCCGGCTTGAGGCGGGAGGGCATCGTCGTCCGAGCGCCGCAGGTAGGACATGAAAACGCCCATCGCGAACCTCCTCGCTTGGTCTCCCAGAGACGGGGTAGCTTCTTGTGCACCTAACTTGCTTTCTTAGGTACTACCACCGGAGGAATTTGTTGCGGTAGTGCCGAAGGTCACCACGACGACAACCGCCCAAGAGGAGACCCTCCCGCCTCGCCTCATTAGGCTTTCCTGCCCGAAAGAGTTGCAAGAAGACGGTGTTCCGCCACTCGCCAGGGCCGAGACAGTACCTAGATGAGGCGAATAGCCGTTGACAGGCGGCGCCCCTCACGGCTGCGCCCGGCGAACTTCGTCAGGCCGAGGAGTGCGAGAGTCTCGGCCCTAGTCAGCGATGGCCACAGGTTGGCCTCCCCGGCCACGAAGGCCAGCCGGCGGTGGGTCGCCACGGCTGGCGCTCGCAGTCGAGCCCGAAGATCTCCGCTCGCCCCTCGGTTGGGCGGCTGAGCCCGAGCAGCAGGCGGATCGTGGTCGTCTTGCCTACCCCGTTGCGCCGAGGTAGCCGACCACCTCGCCTCAGGCGACCTCGAGGTCGAGATGATCAAGGGCAACGACAACACCGAAGCGCTTATGGGCGACGTGGAGCTGGAGGCGGCACTGCTCCCACCGCTCACCGGGCCGGGCCCAGGATGTTCGTCGACAACACGGGCGACAAAAGCTAATCAGGAAAAATGCTCCCCGGCAGCTCGGTGCGCGATCGACAACAGCTCTTTAGTTACTCGGTCGTGGGTGAGCTCCGTTACTTCCCACACCCCTACGCGACCGCTGAAGTTGCCGCCCGCCCCGCGCCACATGTCGCCCTCATCGACCTGGACCTTCTGGCTCTCGACATCGGCCTCGAAAAGAAGGTAAGGGTGGCGGTCAAGGCGAGGCTCACCGACGATCTTGTCCTTGAGCGACATCCACAAGGCTATCCGGGGTTTTTGAAAGCGCGCCTCGCCGCCCGCGTGTTCCTCGATGACGCCGTCGCCACCTAGTTGCTGGAGGCGTTCAAGCACCGCGCTCATCGCCGGTCGTATTTCCTGCACACAGGCCTTGGCAAAATCGTTCAAGAACTTCCGCCCGAGCTCGGCCCGCACGGATGCCGCCTCGGCCGACTCGCGGTCCCGCTGGGCCACCGCCGCCAGGACCGGCCCGAGTTCAGCGAGCGGGTCAGTAGCCGTGGCCCGCCCAGCACTCTGGCCGGCGCCGGCCGGGCCAACGGCACTAGGGCCCGTCTGGGTGTCGCGCCGACCTCCGACGGCCGTCACTCCGATAGAGCTCGGCTTGCGACCGTCAGACCCAGCGTCGACTGGTCCCTTACGGTGCCGGTCGACAAGTTCTTTCATGGCTGCTCCTCGGGCGTCTTGGCCTCCATGATCCCCGACCGTGCCCGTCCGCGGTCAGGGCCGAGCGGCCCCGGGGACCTGAGCCATTGGTCCCATGGGGACTTAGTCAAGCGACGGACAGGAGCGCCCCGGCGAGGTCGGGGCGCAGGGCGGCGGGGTTGCGCGAGTCGGGCACCAGCCGCCAGGCGAGAACCGCCGCGGCGAGGGCGATCGGGACGTTGATGAGGAACACCGAGCCCCACCAGAAGTGGGCGAGCAGCAACCCGCCGACCATAGGGCCGAGGGCGAAGCCGACACCGCTCGCCCCGGCCCACAGCCCGATCGCCTTCTGGCGCTCGGCCGGGTCGCGGAAGACGTCGGTGATGATCGCCAGGGTCGACGGCATCAGCAACGCGGCGCCGACGCGCGCAGCAGCGTCGCCGGCGTGGCGAGGAACGCTGCCCACCGCTCCCGGCTGAGGAGCCGTGCCAGCGTCGCGAGCAACGCCCGGTCCGCCGGCGAGTAACCTGACCGCGCCACCTGGCGTCGTAGCACGGCCAACTGGTGGCGGAGCACGGCGATCTCCACGTCCTTTTCGTCCGCCGTCGGACCGAGCCGGAGCAGGCCGAGCACGCGTCGGACCATCAAGAAGGTGATCTGACAAGCCATCCTGACGATCATGGCAGGTGCGCGTCACCCCTGCTCAGACACCAGATCCTGACCTGGCACCCTACACGCCTACAACGTATCGGCTGAAGTGAAGGGTGCGACTTGAGTATCAATGCAGTGGGTGTTGAGCCCATTGCCAGCCTGCACCTAGGAGGATGGACGACGTGCTGATTCGTTTATTACGCGCGCACCTTCGACCGTACGTGCGCCTTGTCGCGGTCGTCGTCGCCTTCCTCGTCATCCAGACCGTGGGCAACCTCTACCTCCCGAACCTGAATGCCGACATCATCAACGACGGCGTCATTACGGGAAATCTCCATTACATCGTCACCACTGGCATGATCATGCTCGCGATCACCCTCGGCCTCGGGGTCGTATCCATTGTCGCGGTTTACTTCGCGTCGCGGATCGCGATGGCGGTTGGAGCGGACATTCGTGAGGCGGTATTCACGCGCGTCCAGGCGTTCTCGGCCCGCGACATCGACCACTTTGGAACTCCCTCCTTGATCACCCGCAACACCAACGACGTTCAGCAGATCCAACTGTTCTTGCAGATGGCTCTCACGATCATGGTGATCGCGCCGATCATGTGCGTTGGCGGCGTGATTCTTGCAATCAAAGAGGGTGCGGCGCTCTCGCCACTGCTTGCCGTCGCGGTACCGGTGATGGCGATCTTCATCGGTTTCGTGTTGAAGATGGTCGTGCCGAAGTTCCGCTCCATGCAGACGAAGATCGATCGCATCAACTTGGTGCTGCGCGAGCAGATCACCGGCGTGCGGGTAATTCGCGCCTTCGTGCGGGGCGCGCCCGAAGCGGAGCGGTTTGCGGAGGCGAACGGGGATCTCACCTGGACGGCGCTGTCGGTCAACCGCGTCTTTGCCCTCACACTCCCGACGATCATGGTGATCCTCAATCTCTCGAGCGTGGCGGTCTTGTGGTTCGGGGGCCGGCTCGTCAGCGAGGGTTCGATGCCGATCGGCAATCTGACGGCCTTCCTCACCTACATCTTGCAGATTCTCATGTCCGTGATGATGGCGGTGATGGTGGCGATTCTCATGCCGCGTGCGATGGCGAGCGCCGAGCGCATCGAAGAGGTCCTTGACACCACACCCTCGATCGTCGACCCGCCGACGTCCATCCGACCGTCGCGACCTTCGGACCTCGTTCGCTTCGAGGACGTGAGCTTCGGCTATCCAGGAAGCGAACGACCCGTGCTCTCGGACATCACCTTTGCCCTCAAACCCGGCGAGACGAGTGCGATCATCGGCGGGACCGGGAGCGGCAAGACAACGCTCCTCAACTTGATCCCGCGCTTTTTCGACGCCACCTCGGGCTCGGTGCTTGTGAACGGCGTCGACGTCCGTAAGCAAGAGCTTGAGCACCTATGGAGCACCCTCGGTCCCGTTCCACAGGCCGCCTACCTGTTCAGTGGCACCGTCGCGAGCAACCTCCGCTTCGGCAACGCCGAGGCCACCGATCTCGAGCTATGGCACGCGCTCAAGATCGCACAGGCGAGCGATTTCGTTTCGACCATGCCGGGCGGACTCGAAGCCGCTATCGACCAGGGCGGCACAAATGTCTCGGGAGGCCAACGCCAACGCCTTTCGATCGCTCGGGCCCTCGTCAAGGCGCCGCCCATCTATCTCTTCGACGACTGCTTCTCGGCGCTCGACGCGGCGACCGACGCGCGGCTTCGGACGGCGCTTCGCGAAGAGACGCGTGATGCGGCGGTGCTGATCGTCGCCCAACGGGTGAGCACGATCATGCACGCAGACCGGATCATCGTCTTGGACGAAGGTCGAGTCGTCGGAATGGGCACCCATCAGGACCTGGTCAGGACCTGCGATCCCTATCGCGAGATCGTCGTCTCCCAGCTCGGAGAGGATGCCGCGGCATGATGCGGCGACCTGGTGGCGGGATGCGCTCGGGCACGATGGGCGCTGGCGGCGCTGCACCCATCGAGAAGAGCAAGGACTTCTGGGGGACGCTGCGCCGACTCCTTCGCCGTCTCGGGCCCGACCGATTCCGGATTCTCGTCGCTTTGGCCTTCGGGGTGGTCTCAGTGGGGTTCACCGTGAGCGGCCCGAGGATTCTCGGCAACGCGACGAACGTGCTCTTCAACGGCGTGGTCGGGAAGCTCTTACACCGGGGGACGACAAAGACCCAGGCGATTGCTTCGCTGCGCCTGCACGGCGAGAGCCAGATCGCCAGCATGATCTCGGCGATGAACGTGACGCCCGGCAAGGGCGTGGACATCGGCGAGCTCGGCAAGGTTCTCGGGCTCGCCGCGCTCGTCTACGTCGCGGGCGCGGCATTCAACTATGGACAAGGTTTCCTCTTGGCAGGCGTCGCGCAGCGCGCGATGTTCGGGCTGCGACGCGAGGTTGAGGACAAACTCGGCCGGCTGCCCCTGCGCTACTTCGACAGCCATCCCCATGGCGACATCTTGAGCCGGGTCACGAACGACATCGACAACCTGACGACGACGGTGCAGCAAGGGCTCAGTCAGTTGCTGACGTCGATTCTCACGATCTGTGGCGTGCTCGGGATGATGTTTTGGATTTCGCCGATCCTCGCCGCGGTCTCCGCCATCACGATCCCGCTCGCGGTCGTGGTCACCTTCGTGATCGCGAGGCGTTCGCAGGTCCAATTCGCGTTGCAGTGGGATCAGACCGGCGATCTGAATGGTCTCGTCGAAGAGACCCACACCGGACACTCCCTTGTCCAGGTCTACGGAAGGCGCAAGGCCACGGTCGACGAGTTCACGAGACAGAACAAGCGCCTCTATGAGGCGAGCTTTCGGGCGCAGTTCCTCTCCGGGGTCATTCAGCCGTCGATGCAGTTCATCGCCAACTTGAACTACGTCGTCATCGCCGTGTTCGGTGGCTATCGGGTGGCGTCGGGCTTGCTATCGCTCGGTGACGTAACGGCATTCATCCAGTACTCGCGACAGTTCACAATGCCGATCACCCAGATCGCCAGCCAGATGAACCTGCTGCAGTCCGGTATGGCGTCGGCCGAGCGGGTGTTCGACTTCCTCGACGCGGAGGAAGAGTCGGCCGAGCCGACGCTGGAGGCGCGCCTCGCATTGCCGACCGGAGGTCCGGGTTCTGTAAAGCTTGAACACGTCAATTTCCGTTACGCACCCGATGAACCGCTGATCGAGGATTTCAACCTTGAGGTGGCACCCAGTGCGACTGTGGCGATCGTCGGCCCGACGGGTGCCGGCAAGACGACCCTGGTCAACTTGCTTGTTCGCTTCTACGAGATCGATAGCGGTCGCATCTGCCTCGACGACATCGACTACAACGACCTCACCCGAAACGAAGTGAGAGGAGCTTTCGGCATGGTGCTCCAAGACACGTGGCTTTTTGCTGGCACGATTCGAGACAACATCGCCTATGGAAAGCCTGGAGCAGGAGATGGAGAAATCGTTGCTGCATCGCAAGCTGCATACGTCGATCACTTTGTCCGAACGCTTCCTGACGGCTATGAGACACGCCTCGACGAGGATGCCTCGAATATCTCCTCGGGGCAACGACAGCTGCTCACCATTGCGAGGGCCTTCCTTGCCAACCCCAGCATTTTGATCTTGGACGAGGCAACGAGCAACGTCGACACGCGTACCGAGGTTCTCATCCAGGAGGCCATGGCGACGCTCCGACAGGGCCGCACGAGCTTCGTGATCGCTCATCGACTCTCGACGATTCACGATGCCGACACCATCATCGTCATGGACCATGGCCACATCGTCGAGCAGGGGAGCCATAGTGACTTGCTCGAGCGCCGAGGTTTCTACTTCTCTCTATATAACAGCCAGTTCACCGAGGCTGCGGCGAGTTGAAAAGGGCGATATCGGGCCGATGGATTCTGGTTCAGCGATTCGTCGGTTTGCACATACACGGCAGAGCTTCTTACACCTGAACTCGTCGGTTTGACGTAGGCTGAGGGGTGAAGGCACAGGACGCACGGTCTGAAGCCCTGATGCCTATCCCGCAATATCGACGGGCTCAAGTGCCACTGCGCTTACCACAGGGCGCCGACGAAGCGAACCAGACATTCCGCAGGAGGAAAAGCTCGGATGCCGTCGAGCCTCGACGGACAGCTGTGAAGCCACCCGCGCTTAACCTGTGAAACCACTATGCCAAAACGAACGAATTCCGAGGCCATGGTCTTTCGCGATCATCCCACGACGAACGAACGAACGAACGAACGACGGGATGTTCGTGAAATTCGACGGGCGATGATCACGAAATCCCCCCTTGCGGATGGCGGAGGCACTTTGTGGCTCCGCTGCCACCCTTGATCTAGCGAGTCGCCGGCCTTTCCCCCGGCCAGACCTCGGGGAGCTTGGCGACGTCACCCTGGCCTTCCGCAGCCAGAGGGATAAGGCTGTGTCCCGTGCAAGTTCTCCGCAGCCTCTATGTGCTCCGCCACGCCAAGTCCAGCTGGGACGACCCCGGCTTGGGCGACCACGCACGTCCCCTGTCGCGCCGCGGGGGACGGGCAGCCCGGGATATGGCCGCCCACCTGAGCCGGGAGGCGGTCGTGCCGGACCTCGTGCTGTGTTCGACAGCGCGGCGAGCGCGCCAGACGCTTGGGGAATTGTCACTGGCCAGCGAGGTCCGCTACGAAGACGGCCTATATGGTGCCGGCCCAGCCGAGCTCCTAGCCAGGCTCCGGTGCCTTCCCGACGACGTCGGTTCGCTGATGCTGGTGGGCCACAACCCCGGCCTCCAAGAGCTCGTTGTCTCGCTTGCTGGAAATGGTAACCCCCTCCTGCTCGCCCGCTTGCGTGACAAGTTACCGACGGGGGCGCTCGTGAAGCTCACCTTCCACGGCCCCTGGGCGTCGCTCGGCCAAGTCGACGCTACGCTGGAGGCCTTGGTCCGCCCCCAAGACCTCTAGGCAGATCACCCCGGCTGAGGGTGCCGATACCCGTGCCGGCACAGTCAGTTAGCTCAAGACCAGCACTTCTGGTGCCCACGGCCTCAGCCCACAGTAAAACGCTGGAAAGTGACGGCGTATTCGCACCCCGCCGCCATACCGGCGACGGAGGCCATATTGCGCAGGAAGTCATCGGCGTCGAACTCCGAGCGCAGCGGCAACGGGGGAATTTTCGCCAAGGCCGCTCGTATGACGTAGGCAAAAAAGGCAAATTGCCCACTGGGATTGCCCTGTCCCAACGGTAGTGTGAACCACACCCTCTCGGGAGAGCCCTAGCTTGGGCTGAACGGCGGCGGCCGCTCGTGCAGGTTCGACCTCACCCGAGCGACAGGGAGGAGCTCGTGCGTGAGCGTTGCCGTAAGGTCTTTCCCGCCTGTTCTGGCGCGCCCGGGCGCGAGGCGCACCTACGGGTTACTGAGCACCTACCCGCCCACACCGTGCGGGCTGGCGACCTTTAGCGCTGCCCTGGCTCGCGCTCTGGAGGCGGACGGCGCCGCCGTGGGTGTCGTGCGGGCGGTGGACGGGCCCCGGTCGTCCGACCCCAGAGTGATGGCCGAGCTGCACAATGGCGTGCCTGCCTCGTTGAGAGAGGCGACCGCCGCCCTAAATGGTTGCGACACGGCCATCGTGCAACATGAGTACGGCCTTTACGGCGGCACCGACGGCGACGAGCTCCTCGACATCCTGTGCAGCCTTACGGTCCCCTCCATCGTCGTCGCCCACACCGTGCTGCTCGACCCGACCGAGCATCAAAGGCAAGTGTTGGAGGCGGTCTGCAAGGCGGCCAGCGCCGTGGTTGTGATGGCCGAGACGGCCCGGCAGCGCTTGTGCAGCCTTTTCAACGTAGACGCTTCCAAAGTCGCGGCTATCCCTCACGGTGCCACGCTGGCCTCTCCCGACTACCGCCCTGACCGCTCCGGGCGCCCGGTACTGCTCACTTGGGGCCTGCTTGGCCCGGGAAAGGGGATCGAGTGGGCCATCGACGCGATGATGGACTTGAGAGACCTGCACCCTCGGCCCCGCTATGTAGTCGCCGGTCGCACGCACCCCAAGGTCGTCTCATCGGAGGGCGAGGCCTACCGGGAGATGCTGGTGGCGCGCACTTGGGCCAAGGGGGTGGCGCCGTCGGTGACCTTCGACGCGGCCTACCGGGACCTGCCCTCGCTGACCCGTTTGGTACAGGACGCGACGGTCGTCGTCCTGCCCTACGACTCCCAGGACCAGGTCACCTCGGGCGTGCTCGTCGACGCCCTCGCCGCCGGCCGGCCCGTCGTGGCGACCGCGTTCCCCCACGCCGTTGAGCTGCTGTCGAGCGGGGCCGGTATCGTCGTCCCCCACCGCGACGCCACCGCCCTGGGCGCCGCGCTGCGCCACTTCCTCACCGAACCTGGGCTTGGCGCGTCGATGGCGCGCGAAGCGGCCCGTCTCGCCCCCGCCTTCGGGTGGCCGGCCGTTGCCCGCCAGTACGCCACCCTCGCCGACGGCCTCCTCGCCGATGGCGCCGAGCTCAACCAGGGCGCGGAGCCCACCCTTTCGCTGATCTCGCCGTTCCAGCACGGCCGCCGTCTGGTCGGGATGGCGCCGTGACCGGCGACGGGCATGCACCTGAGATGGTGTCCCGGGGCGCGATCCGGCTTCGTCCCGATGCCGGGCGGGTCATTACCGTGCTGTTCGTCCCCGGCGAGGAGATGCCCGGAGGAGATTCACACGCCGTCGCGGTCACCGAACGAATCCTGGCCATGGACGACGCCGACGTCACGGCCACGCTCGCCAACCTGAGGGGGCGCTTCGCCCATCGCCACCGGGATCTCGAGGCCACGTGGAAAAGCCATTTCGGCGACGCCGCCCGCCGCCTTGGGAAAAGCGATGACGTACCCACCGACAGGGCGCTGCTCATCGGCGCCTATTTCACCCGGGAAGTGTCGCCCGAGGCGGCGGCCCTGTTCAATCCCTCCATCGTCGCCCACCCCGACCAGAGCGGCCTGGGCGCAGGTGAGACGCGTTTCGTGATGAGCCTGCGGGCCGTGGGTGAAGGCCACACCTCGTCCATCGAGTTCCGCACCGGCACGGTGGACGCCGCCGGCGCCGCCCGTCTGGACGACCCGGGTACGTTCCTCGAACGCGGCCGAGTTTCGCCCGGGCCTACTCCCGACGCCTTTTTCACACCAAATTGGCCGAACATGGCTGCGACAACAACGCCGCCGCCCTCGTCCTCGACCGCCTGGGGGCTGACTTCGGGGCGGCCCAGTTAGATGCCGCTATTGCCGAACTACACCCTGACCTCCTGTCCAGGGCGCCGGTCAGGAACGCCGTTGAACAGATCCGCTGGGTGGCGGCCAACAACTACACCGTCGAGTTCCCGGCTCGCACGACGATCGCCAAGCGGGTGCTGTGGCCACACGGCCCGGCCGAGCTCCACGGCATGGAGGACGCTCGCTTCGTACGTTTCGTCGACGGCGATGGCGCCATCAGCTACCTCGCCACTTACACCGCCTTCGACCAGGCACTCGTCGCGCCGCAGCTGCTGACGACCACCGACTTCCGCACCTTCGTCGTCTCCCAGCTCTCGGGGCCGTTCGCCACCAACAAGGACATGGCGTTCTTCCCCCGCAAGGTCGGCGGCCGGTATGTGGCCCTGTCGCGCTGGGACCGCGAGCACTTGGCCGTCACGGTGTCCGACGACGGTAGCGAGTGGGCCGAGGCCGCCACCTTACGTTGGGCACCACGACCGTGGGAGCTGGTCCAGGTGGGCAACTGCGGGTCACCGCTCGAAACCCCCGAGGGTTGGCTTGTCCTGACCCACGGTGTGGGGCCGATGCGTACATATGCCCTCGGTGCGATCCTCCTTGACCTCGAAGACCCCCGCCGCGTGCTCGCAACGCTCCCGGGCCCGCTCCTCGTGGCCAACGAAGACGAACGGGAGGGATATGTGCCAAACGTGGTGTACTCCTGCGGGGCGCTCCTCCACGGTGAGGTCCTGGTCCTCCCGTACGGGTTCTCCGACAGCGCCGTCGGCTTCGCCCTGGTCGACGTTGCCGAGCTCCTAGGCCGGCTGAACGGCTGACCGCCGTCCCCTGGTCCCTGTCGGCGTGCATTATCAGGCAGTGAAGGAGGCACCAAGATTTTATTCTCAGGTGGCTGGTTGAAGGACAAACTACGCAACGCCAGCGTTACCAACCGTGCCCAAGGCCGGCCCGCGGTCTGTCGCCGTCAGGGTTGCGCCGAGCCGGCCACACAGGCCGTCGTGCAGCTCTGCGCCGGCCACCGCTGCCGTAGCCGACCCCGGCACTGGGCCTCACCTCGGCGGCTAGCAGGTCCAGCACGGCCGCCTCGGGGATGGCCAAGTGCGTTGCACTCGCGCCCACAAACTCAAGTTGCCCGACGGCCGCTGCCGACTTCGCCACTCAGGCAACACCCATGTTCCGGCAGGCTCAGGCCGCGGCCGCCAAGGCATCCAGGAGATGAGCAACTGATGCCGTGGCTGCGCCGACGTAACGGTCGGCTGCGCCATACGTCAGGTACAGGTGGTCACCGTCGCGATGGGCGCCCTGGACGAAGACCACATTGTCGACATCCCCACGCCGCTCCCATTCGAGCTCCGGTTCGAGGATGGCGGAAGGGAGACGGCTCACCGCCTCCCCGGTGCTGGGATCCAGCAGCGCCAGGTTCATGGTGTAGGAGCCATCGGCGCGGCGTTCGTGGAAGAACAGCAGGAGCCCTTCCTCGGTCGCCACGGGCGGGGCGCCTGCGCCCACCCCGAGCGCACCGGGGCTCGGGCGCAGCAGGGTGTGGACCTCGAGGTCGGCAAGGTAGAGGTCCCAGTACTCGGGGCCGGCTTTCCATAGATGATCAAGATCGTCGAACACGGCGAGCTGCATGTTGTTGTGGATGCGATGGATCATGGCCACCCGCCCGTCGGTCAAGGCGAAGATGACCGCGTCTTTGTTCGGGACACCCTCAGGGCCAAGCAGCCGCCCGCTGCCTGGCCGGAGAAAGAAACGTCGCCCATCCCAGCCCAGCCGGTGAGCGCCGATCCGCCACGGGCGCCCGCTGCCAGCCGGAGGTAGGGCGGTGTAGGTGATCACCAGCTGCTCGGCGCCGCAGGAGACCACCCGCTGGACGCGGGGGTCTTCGAAGCAGGCGGCGTGCCCTCTCCCGCCTCGGGCCAGAACGTACTGGAACGCGTAGCCCAGACCGTCGGCGGAGATGAACACAACGATGTCGGAGATGTAGTCGAGGAACCGGTCGCCAGGGCCCGGGTTCCGGCGGTAGCCCGAACGCACCCCCCGGGCGAAAAGGTGATAGGCGCCCTCATGGTGAAGCACCCCGGCGTTGAACATGGCCCCGTAGCCGGGCACGGGAACGGTGCCGACCATCGGACGGTCGGCCAATCGCCGAACGTGCTCTGGGAGGACTGCCGGCACAGTCATCTCGTGGTTGCCATTCGGAGGATCTCCTGGTCGTTGTTAGTCATGTACTCGTCACCAAGCGGCCAGAGTTAAACAGTCGGATAGAAGAGGGGATGGACTGCAAAGCGGATCCCCGAGAGCTGTTCCGACGCTTCGCCGCCAACCCGGTCCTGGTCGCTGCGGACTTCCGGCTGATGGTCAATGGTCGTGGCCTTCCGTCGGAGGTCGATGCCGGAGCTGATCGACGACACTCGCACGGGCTTCCCTGGTCAACGATGTTGACGAGGCCGTCCTCGCCGTGAGCCGAGCCGCGGAGCCGGGCTCCACGAGGGCGAGCGGGGCCCACGCCCGGGGTACCAGCGCACCGTGGGTGCCCCGTACTCGATCTCGCAGTCGATGACACCGGCAGGCACGCGACCGTCCGGCCTACGACGACGATGGGCCGTTCGTGCTGCTGCCACCAAGTCGCGTGGCCCCCTGACCGTCACGCCGACGCGGCGGGCCGGGCGCACCCGGTCATGTGCGAGTAGCCCGACGGTAGGCTGATCGAAAGGGACCATGCGATGACCAAAGGCGCCGAAAGTAAAACACCTTCTTCGACACCAATGGCCGTCAGTTCCGAGCCGGTCCCGGCTCACGTGATCAGCCTCATCCGTCACTTCACCGATCTCGGGGATGGCGTGCACGGCGACGCCGTGTCCCGTCATGACAAAGAAGCGCTTTTCGCTCGCGAGGTCGGGCTGTTGTCCCCCGTCGCACATCAAGCGCTCAGTGAGTGCCTCCGAGGGGTACCGGGTGACGCGCCACCACTACTCTGAGCTGCGGCCTTGACCTGAGATACCAGTTGTCTGGCCGGCCACCGCCAATTTTCGAACCGATAGTCGCGCGAGGCCGGGTAGCGACAGCTGGCGCCCCCATGGTCAGGAGGCAGTACCCAACCTGGCCCAAGGCCAAGCGGGCCGTCCGCTCCCGAGCGTGGCCCCGGGCCGTTCGGAGAACGACGGGCCCGAAGACGGGCGTTGCTATGGCCGACAGTGCGGCCTTCCTCGAGCAACCGAGGACGACCAGCATCCCGCCATGGGTGGCAGCTGCCTGGCAGCGCCTGCTCGTTAACGTCTCGTTTTTTTGCGCCAAAGGTACCGGTACCCCCTCCTCTACTACAACGATCAGCCGGCCGAGGGCAACACCAGCACCGCTTGTCCTCGCCCTCCGTGCCGCCAGCATCCGCATCTCGAAGGCGGGCAATAGCTAAATGGGCACCCAAGTCCAGATCCCTTGCGTCCCGTGGGGGACAAAAGACCAAAAGCAGTCCGTTCCCGGCGCCGCTCACGCCCGGCCCGGAAGGACGTTATGGTCGACGCGACGGCCATTGGCACCTAGGCCGGCCCGAGAGTGTGGAGGCAAGCGTGGAGCGGACCATCGACTTCGGGGACGTCCAGGGGGCCGTGTCGCTCACGAGCCCAGTACTGCGCTACCCCGCCAACCCGGTCCTGACCCCCGCGGACGTGAACCGGGTGTGGCGTGACCCTGGCCTGCAGGTCGTGACCGTCCACAATGCCGGTGCCGCGATAGTCGGCGACGAGACTGCACTGCTGTTCCGATCGCACCTACGCTGCGGGATGAGCATCCTGGGTGTCGCCCGGAGCCGTGACGGCGTAACGGACTGGCGCGTCGACCCACGACCGGCACTGGTCCCGGCCACACTGAAGGACTCATTCGGACTGCCAGTCAGCGCTGACGACATGGTCGACATGGAGTCAGGAGGGGTCGAAGACGCTCGGCTCAACCCCATCGACGGTACGATCGCCGTCACTTACAGCGCCTACCACGCCCGAGTGAGGAACCGAGTGAGGGTCGCTTTGGCGACCACCGACGACCTGCGCAGCTTCACCCGCCAGGGCCCATGCTGGACCGCGACATGCGCAACGTGGTCATCTTCCCCGAGCGCTTCGACGGGCGCTACATCGGCCTGTTCCGCCCGAACGATGACCGCCAACGCGACGTCGGCGGTGACTATACGCAGATCCGCGTTGGTGAGACCGACGATTTTCGTACGGGCCCTGGACGGTCGACGATGAACCGATCATGCGGACCGGTGCTGGCCCAAGCGCGTTCTCCGACAAGCTCGGCCCCGGCGCGCCCCAGTCCGGACATCCCACGGCTGGCTCAACCTCTTCCACGGTGTCCGGTCCACGATGGACGGCAACCCTTATGTCTTGGGAGTCGCCCTCCATGACCTCAACGATCCCCGCCGGGTGCGCATGTCGAGCATCCCGGTGCTCTTCCCGTCCCGCGCCGACTGCCGCACACCCGAGGACGCATACGTGCACGTCCCTCATGTGGTGTTTTCCTGTGGGATGCTCCGTCGAGCAGACGGGGCCCTCGTTATCTACTACGCCGGTAACGACACCGTCGTCAACATCGGGTTCAGCCACGAAGACGTCCTCGCCGAGCTGTGCGCCAGCTACGGTCAGGGCCCGCTGACAGGGAGCCTGCTTTACACGCTGTGAGCTGGCGATTCGTCCGCCCACGGGGCCGTCGATCCCGACGTTGGGACAACCGAGGCCGCCTATATCGGCATCACTGAACTAGCCGTGGTTGCGGGTATACACCACCGGTCCCACCGCAGAGGACCGCACCACAGGGCACTCGATTTACTCCCTGTCTACGAATAACCCCCCCGCCTGGCCACCAGGGGGGCGGACTGGCCTCAACGACAAACATACGTAGGCGCTTCAGGGAGGCCGGAGAGGCCCTCAAAGCAGGGACCTCGCTATCCAGTGCTTGTCGTTTCTTTCGTTCCGATGTACCAAGGCGGGTAACCCTGGCCAGACCGCTCGACGTTGACCTGGACCTCGAAGGTTGGCGCCGCACCTGCTGAGCAGGACGGCACCGGCCAGCGCCGCCAAAGCCAAGGCCCGGCACCCGAGAGCCATGACCCCGAGGTAAGCGCGGCGTGCGCTAGTCGCCGGCGCGCGGTACTCCTTCCACAAGATCTTCTCCGAAACGGGATAGATCGAGCGGGTCATGCAGGTGCTGTCCCGGCGTACCAAAGGCTGACATCCATGCCCTTTCTTCGGGGCTCCTGCAGCTAAAGCGTACCCGTGGCGCAGCCCTCCCAGCCCGCCCATGGGCCCATCGCAGTCGGAAGGCTCGTCCGTCTTTCCACGTGACGGGTTAGATCGCCGGGTACGGCCAGCGGTAGCTCAGCGTGCGAGTGGTGTGGCCAGTCCTTCACTCCTCCGCGACCCCGGGGGCCCTCACCTCGCTACTGCGGCCGGTCCCAGGGCCGGACGGCCGGGTGCCTGGCGGTGTCATCCGACTGCGAGATCGAGCACGGGGCACCCACGGTGCGCTGGTACCCCTGGGGTGGCCCCCGCTCGGCCTCCATGGAGCCCGGGTCAATGCTCAGCGCTCACCACCCGCTCGTAAACCTCGAGGTACGCATCGACCATGCGGTCGCGGCCGAAGCGGGCCACCGCGTCCTGGCGGACGGCACAACGGTCGAGCGTGGCGGCTCGGCTGACGGCGAGGACGGCCTCGTCAACATCGTTGACCAGGAAGCCGTTGCGAGCATCGTCGATCAGCTCCGGCATCGACCCCCGACGGGAGGCCACTACCGGCGTCCCGCAGGCCATGGCTTCGACAACGCTGAAGCCGAAGGGCTCCTCGAAGTTGACGAGATGGAGGAGAGCGTAAGCCCCACCGAGGAGGACGTTGCGGCGCTCCGGCCACGGCGCCGATGTAGCGGACGCGCTTGTCATCGAGACGAGGCGAGATACAAGTGTCGAAGTAGGCCTGGTCCTGGATGATGCCGGCCATCACGAGCGGTAGGCCGGCGCGGGCGGCGACGGCGATGGCCTCGACCGCCCCTTTGTCCGGATGGATACGGCCGAAGAACAGCAGGTAGTCCCCGGCGCAAGCTCGGAAGGTGAAGGCATCGGTGTCGATACCGTGATGGATGGTGGCGAGGTAGTCGAGCTCGGGACGGCGGTCGGCGTCGCTGATGGCGACGTAGCCGGTACGGGCGTTGTATTTTTTGAAAACTGGCAGGATGCGCGGCGACGAGAACCCATGGATAGTGGTGAGCACCGGGGTGGGCACCAGCCCGGAATAGGTCAGTGGGAGGAAGTCGAAGCTGTTGTGGATAATGTCGAACTCAGCGGCCCGTTCGAAAACCTCAGCTATGTGCAGGCATTCGGAGACCTTAGGTTCGGCGTCGGTACCCTCCGAGTACCCGTGCGGGACCACCGACACGAGACGGGCAGCCGTCACTGAGTCGCCGGTGGCGAAGAGCGTGACGTCCACGCCCCGCTTGACGAGGCCCTCGGTGAGCAGGGACGCGAACTGCTCCCACGGCCCGTAGTGCCGGGGAGGGGTGCGCCAAGAGACCGGGGCGAGGACCGCCACCCGCAACGGGGCCGCTCCGCGGGTCGTGGTCATCGATCGGAGGCGGTTATGCGGCTCAGGGCCCGGCCGGGCCGTTCGGCCACAGCACGCGCTCGGCGATGGACGTGCCAGCCAGGAGCTCGACGGCGTAGTTGTTTGCCGCGACCCAGCGGGTGCGCTCAAGGCTGCGGGCCCCAAGCCCCTCAGGAAGTGCAAAGTGGGCCAGCGTTCCTTCCACGTCAAATAGCCGGGCGAGTGCCCGGAGATGGCATTTCGACCCCTTATAGGCTCGGTGGTGCCTCGTCCTTCGTTACCAGGGAGTAACGGCATGAGGAACATCGGGACGAAAGCCACAGCAAGGCCAGGTACCACTCTAGGTGACGACGCTGGCCAGGTACCTCACGATAGATAAAAGCCATTTTGCCCCTGGGGACGCCATTGGGAGTGCGGGGCCTACGTGTCGGTTGGTGCCACGTCCCTTATCGGCACCCCAACCTGAGTTTGTGGGTTAGTGCAACGCATTTGGTCAACCCCGATGCGGCGCTGCTGGACCTACCACCCGCCGAGGTGAGGCCCCAATGCGAGGAGCCTCACGCCAGCGCTTGGCGGAAAGCCTCGAGGGCGGTAAGGCCGGCGCTCCAGCTTGACCGGATCCTAGGCGTCCCGGCTCCGGATGCGGTTCTCGAGCTGGTCGAGACACAGGGACTCTCTCTTGGACAGCGCTGCCCGTTCCGCGTCCGGACGGCTCCGTGCCCCCCGCACAAAGGCGCCTGTGGGTCCACGGCCCGCTTGAGCCCGAGGGCCCGGGCCGAGTTAGCTCTCGCCCTTCTCGCGGAGGGACACGACTTCCTCGTCTATGTCCCTGCCAGGACGCCATCGACGGTCCGCATGTTCGCCTGGCCGACTTCGGGCTCCGCCCGACTGAGTGCTTCGCTACGACTACGACTTCGTGGACCAGTGGAGCCACGACATCCGGGTCGAACAGATCCTCGAGGGGGGGCCCGGGCGTACATACCCTGCTGCACGGGAGGCCGGCGTGCCGGTCCCCCAGAAGACTGCGGAGGCCCCTGGGCTGGCAAATGGAACGAGTACTTGCCATGGACGTTCAGTTGGCGGCACACGAACGAGGACAGCCTGGCGACGTCCTCGTCGATGACCGAGTAGCCGACGGCGCGGCAAGCGCTGGAGCGCGGCGCTCATGTACGGGTAGCGATGTACCAAAGGCCCGTAACCCTGGGCAGACCGCTCGACGTTGACGTTGAGCTTGACCTCGAAAGTTGGTACCGCACGCGGCTAAGCAGGACGGCACCGCCCAGGACCGCCAAAGCCAAAGCCCGGTGCCCGAGAGCCATTACCCCGAGGTAGCCCGGCGTGCGCTAGTCGCTGCTGACGGCCCCGGCCAGCTCGACCGGCGGCGGCTCGAAGTGCTCCATGACCCGGAAGGTGACCTCACCGTTTTCGGCGTCCACGATGATCGTGTCGCCGGCGCGGAACTCCTTCGAGAGGATCTTTTCCGAGAGGGGGTCCTCGACCATGCGCTGCAATGCCCGGCGCAGGGGGCGGGCACCCATCGTCGGGTCGTAGCCCTTTTCTACTACCAGGTACTTGGCTGGCCTGGTGAGCTCAATGCCGAGGCCCTGAGCCTCGAGCTGGCCACGAACCCGCTCGAGCATCAGGTCGATGATCTCGGTGACCTCGTCCTTGGAGAGCTCGTGGAACACGATCACGTCATCGATGCGATTGAGGAACTCGGGCCGGAAGTGCTGCTTCAAGGCATCGTTGACCTTGGTCCTCATCTTCTCGTGGGTGACCGCTTCGTCCGTCTTGGCGAAACCGACCGACGTCTTGCGCAGGTCAGCAGTACCGAGGTTGGAGGTCATGATGATGACGGTGTTCTTGAAGTCGACGGTGCGGCCCTGGGCGTCCGTCAAGCGCCCGTCCTCCAGGACCTGGAGCAGGGCGTTGAACACGTCCGGATGGGCCTTTTCGATCTCGTCGAAGAGCACGACCGAGAACGGCTTGCGCCGGACGGCCTCGGTGAGCTGGCCCCCTTCCTCGTGGCCGACATAACCCGGAGGGGAACCCACCAGGCGGCTCACAGTGTGCTTTTCCATGTACTCGGACATGTCGAGCTGGACCAGGGCCGACTCGTCACCGAAGAGGAACTCGGCCAGGGCCTTGGCCGTCTCGGTCTTGCCCACGCCCGAAGGCCCGAGGAAGATGAACGACCCGCTCGGGCGCTTGGGGTCCTTCAAGCCGGCCCGTGTGCGCCTTATCGCCTGCGAGACGGCCTTCAGGGCGTCGTCCTGGCCGATGATGCGGCCGTGCAGCTCCTCCTCCATGCGCAGGAGCTTGGCAGTCTCTTCCTCGGTCAACTTGTAAACGGGGATACCCGTCCAGTTGGCCAGCACCTCGGCGATGACTTCCTCGTCGACCACGTCGAAGAGGTCGAGCCCCTCGGCGCGCCACTCCTGCTCCTTGGCGGCCTTGTGCCGGAGGAGCCCCTCCTCCTTCTCGCGCATACTCTTGGCTTGCTCGAAGTCCTGTTTCTCGATGGCGAGCTCTTTGTGCTTCCTCGCTTTGGCGATCTCCTCTTCGATGGCCTTGTAGTCGGGCGGGATGGACATGCGCCGGATGCGTAACCGGGCCCCAGCTTCGTCGATGAGGTCGATGGCCTTGTCGGGGAGGTAGCGGTCCGCAATGTAGCGGTCGGCCAGGTTTGCAGCCGACACGACCGCCTGGTCGGTGATGGTGACGCCGTGGTGGGCCTCGTAGCGGTCCCGCAGGCCTTTGAGGATCTCGATGGTGTGGGCAAGCGAGGGCTCCTCCACCTTGACCGGCTGGAACCGGCGCGCCAGAGCGGCGTCCTTCTCCAGGTGCTTGCGGTACTCGTCGAGCGTGGTGGCGCCGATGGTCTGCAGCTCACCGCGGGCAAGCAACGGCTTCAGTATCGAGGCCGCGTCGATCGCCCCTTCCGCCGCCCCCGCCCCTACGAGGGTGTGCAGCTCGTCGATGAACAAGATGATGTCGCCCCGGGTGCGGATCTCCTTGACCACCTTCTTCAGGCGCTCTTCGAAATCACCCCGGTAACGGGACCCGGCAACCAACGCCGCCAGGTCCAGGGTGTACACCTGCTTGCCCCGCAGGGTCTCGGGCACCTCACCGGCGACGATGCGCTGTGAGAGGCCCTCGACGATGGCGGTCTTGCCCACGCCTGGCTCTCCGATCAGGACCGGGTTGCTCTTGGTACGCCGAGAGAGCACCTGCATGACGCGCTCGATCTCGCGTTCCCGCCCGATCACGGGGTCGAGCTTGTGCTCCCTGGCCAGCTGGGTGAGGTTGCGCCCGAACTGGTCCAGTACGGGGCTGCCCGCCCGCACCTCCTGGCCGCTCGGGGCGGTCCCCGCGGTCGCGTTCTCCTGGCCGGTGCCCGGGTGAGCGGACAGCAATTCGATGACCTGCTGGCGCACCAGCGAGAGGTCGGCGCCCAGGCTGACCAGTACTTGCGCGGCGACGCTCTCGCCTTCCCGGACGAGGCCGAGGAGGATGTGCTCGGTACCTATGTAGTTGTGGCCGAGCCCGAGAGCTTCACGCAGTGACAGCTCGAGCACCTTCTTGGCCCGGGGGGTGAAGGGGGCTGGCCCGGTCGTGGACGACCCGGCGGGGCCGACCCTTTCCGCGACCTTTTCGCGCACCGCCTCGAGGCTGACCCCGAGCGACCCGAGCGCCTTGGCCGCTACACCCTCGCCCTCGTGGATGAGCCCGAGCAAGATGTGCTCGGTGCCGATGAAGTTGTGGTTCAGGAGGCCCGCCTCTTCTTGGGCGAGCACCAATACCCTTCGCGCTCGGTCGGTGAAGCGCTCAAACACTACTGACCGCCTCCTCGGCGGCTGCGGGGCTCCCCACCCCGAGCACCTTGGGCGGGCCGGGGCCACCTCGCCCGCTGACCGCTGCGCGGCTCTCGGTGCAAGTCATCCATGCCCTTTCTTTGGGGCTCCTGCAGCTCCAGCGTACCCCTCTTGCTGTTCGCTCCCGGGATCGCCACCAGCGTCTCGAGCCAGGCCCCGGCAAGCACAGTGACGGTCTCACCGGCCCGGGCCACGTGGGCTTCACCGTTCAGGGTGAAGTGGGCGCCCGAAGGGCTCGTTCGCCCAAGGAATGTGAGCCTCGGGATGGACGGCACGGCTGGGGTGCGCGAGCCTGAGGTCGAGACCGAGTGCACGAGGAGAGCGACATGGCGGTGGTGATGTGACGGACTGGCGTGGGCTCGGAAACGCTGAGCGGGGCGCTGCACCTCGCGACGCCCCCCATCGGCATCACCTTCAGCGCCCAGCGTCGCACAGGCGTCGCCAGCTTCGATGCCCCGATGAGCGAGCCCGCCGAAGACGGCCGTACTGGAGGCGTCGCGGCGGGCTGTGTTTTTGGCCCCGGGAGCAGAGGCCACGTTCTCGACCGTCGCAGAGACCACGCCAACTGCAGCGTCGGCCGGATGACGCATGGTGTCGCAACGCTCGCCGACGTCATGGACAACGGCGATGTCGCCTTGCTCGTCGGTTCGGGTTGGGTCAGCCCGAAGCTGTCGGTCAAATACCTGTCATCACTGAGCGGCCGGGCGCGATCACTTACGGACCGCTTAGAGGCCTCTGCCATGGGAGCTAGTCCCGTTAGCTGCGAGGTCACACTGAGGGGCAACCTGGTCGAGGTGCTCCACGGCCACCAACGACGTTCGCCGAGACCCGGGACCGCCCCCATCTGCGTGGGCCCACGTCGCCCTCTGCCGGAGGGCGTCCCGCTCATGGTTAAGACTCGATGAAAATGCACTCGCCGGGGCACTCCTCGGCTGCTTCGGCAACGGCGTCCTCGAGGCTTTCGGCCACGATCGCCATGCCGCTCGCTCCGCCGGGTTTGCTCTTCACGTCGTCGCCGTCTTTCACGTAGGCCAGACCGTCGTCGAGCAACGTGAACACTGCTGGTGCGATCTCTTCACATAGCCCGTCACCCGTGCACAAGTCTTGGTCGATCCAGACCTTCATGACGCTCACCGTCCTCCTGGTTCTCAAGTTGTCAATCTGTTGGCCGTCGGGCACCCATCGCGTCCGCCCCGAAGCTCCGTAGGCCCGGGTGCAGTGTCCTTGGTAGGGACGGGCAGCCGCTGGGGCCCCGAGGTCCTTGAGCTGAACGCCGGTTACTTTTTGGCCGCTTCGTAGTACGGGTTGGTGCCCGATGCGTGATCAGTCACGTCGACGATACGGACGATCTCAGGCACCGACTCCTTGATCGCCACCTCGATGCCCTGGTTGAGGGTCACCGCGGCCATCCCGCAGCCGGCGCAACCGCCGCTCAGGCGCAGGTAGGCAGCCCCGTCCTCCACCGCGACGAGGTCGGCGCGGCCTCCATGCGAGGCGATAGACGGGTTGACCTGGGCGTCGAGCACCTGTATGACCCTCTGGGCTACGTCCCCGCTCAGGTCCGGAGGCGGACCGGTCATGGTCGGGCTGGCCGGGGGCGCTGGGGGGCGGTTCGGGTTGCGGATGCTCATCCCGCCGCCCATGAGGTCCTGGTTGAGGTCGAGCACCGAGCCGACCATTTTCGGGGCGCTGGCGGCCGGCACCACGATGGTCAGCCCCTCCTGCACCCCGGTCCACGCGTCGGGACCGGCATCGCTGGCTGCCTGGAAGTACATGTCGTAGGTATAGGCGCCGCCAATGGTCCCGCTGACCTCGACCCACAGGGCCAGGGGCTCCGCAGTGCCCTCATCGGCCCGCAGCTCCAGGACCTTGGCCAAAGCCTTGCCCGTCAGGGTCAGCACCGGTGCCTCGGTGGGACGGTCGTCAGTCATTGTGTGCCTGTCACATCCCTGTCGTTTGGGCCCATCCTAGGGGTGATGCCCCGCGTTCTCCTTCTCCTGCCCACGGAGACCTACCGGGCCAAGGATTTCCTGGCCGCCGCCGAACGTCTCGGCGTCGACGTCGTCGTCGGTTCCGAGCGGCGCCAGGCCATGGCCGACGCCATGGGCGACCGGGCCATCGTCGTCCCCCTGGGCAACCTCGACGCCGCGGTGGACATCATTGTCGCCCTCCATGACCGTCTGTCCCTCGACGCCGTGCTGGCCGTTGACGACCAGGGCCTGGCCGTGGCGGCAGCCGCCTCGGCCCGCTTGGGGCTGGCCCACAACCCCGTCGATGCTGTGGCCGCCACCCGCGACAAGGCCGTCCTCCGGGCCCGTCTGGCCACCGCTGCGGTGGCCCAACCCAACTACCGGCTCGTCGCCCCGGGCCAGAGCGTGGCGGCCGCCGCGGCCCAGGTCGGCTACCCGTGCGTGGTCAAACCGGTGTCGCGTTCAGGGAGCCAAGGGGTCATCCGGGTCGATGACGACATCCAGGCGGTGGCCGCAGTCGACCGAGCCCGGGCCATCGTCGGGCCCCTCGAGCCGGTCCTGGTCGAGGGCTTCGTGGCCGGCGCCGAAGTCGCCGTCGAGGGCCTCCTGGTGGCCGGGGCCCTCCAGGTGCTGGCCGTGTTCGACAAGCCCGACCCGCTCGACGGCCCGTTCTTCGAGGAGACCATCTACGTCACCCCGTCCCGCCAGCCGGCGCTGGTCCAGGCCTCGCTGGCCGCCACTGTGGCCTCGGCGGCCGCCGCCCTGGGTTTGCGGGAAGGGCCGGTGCACGCCGAACTGCGCCTCGGCGCCGATGGTCGGCCCGTGGTCATCGAGGTGGCGGCCCGTTCCATCGGCGGCCTGTGCTCCCGGGCGTTGCGTTTCGGGCCCGGGATAAGCCTGGAGGAGGTCATCGTGCGCCACGCCGTCGGCGCCGGGCTCGACGGGCTGCGCCGGGAGGCCCAGGCCTCGGGGGTGATGATGCTCCCCATCCGGGCTGCCGGGGTGCTCGTGAAGGTGTCCGGGCAGGCCGAGGCCCTGGCCGTCGACGGCGTGGTCGGCCTTGAGATCAGCATCCCCGCCGGTCGACCGGTGGTCCCTCTGCCCGAGGGTGACCGCTACCTGGGGTTCGTCTTCGCCCGAGGCCCGACGCCAGCGGACGTCGAGCTCGCCCTGCGCCGGGCCGAGGCCGCCCTCGACATCGTCGTCGGTCCCGGCTTGTAAACGGGCAGCACTGGGCCGCTCTACCAACTGGCTCGGGCACTGGCCGCCGCGCTCACCCCCGACGAGGTGGCTACGGCAGTAGCTGTGGTTGGTCGAGCAGATCGACGGTCAGCTGGCGCCGTTTGGCCAACGCGGGCCGCCCCCGCCCGCGGCCCGCAAGTTTGCCATTGCAGCTGCACAACGCGGCCAGCGCAGTCTGGGCCCGCCCTCGAAGAGCTCTGGCGCAGACCGAAGGGGTGAAGGGCACGGGCACGGGGTCGTGCAAGTTGCCGTCCCGCTCATAAGCCGGGGCCTGACGGTGGGCGCCCTCGGGCTGGCTCTGGAGCCCGAGAACAACTTGGGACGACGCCTGGCGCTGTTAGATGTGGTCGGCGGGCTGTGCTCGACTGCATTGGACCGAGCTTTGTTGTACGTCGCAGAACACGAGGCCCGCCAGACCTTGGAGTTCCTGGCCGCCGGCACCCAGCTCATGATCTCGGCGGTCGACCCGGACGAGGTGGTCGACCACCTCGTCCATCTCGCGGTGCCCCGCCTAGGGGACTGGTGTACCGCCTACTTGGCTGAAGGGAAGTGGCTGCGTCCAGTGGCCATGGCCATTGACGGCCATCGCGAGCTCGCCGAGCACCTGAAGGCCGAGCCGCTCAGTCTGGAGGTCGATGTCCCCCAAACGCGGGCGTACCACCGAGGGGTACCGAGCCGATCCCGTCCGGAGTAGGACGCCTGTTGACCAGCCTGTACCCGGACCTCGGCGTGGTGGACGCAGTGGTTGGGTTGGCCGCGCGGGCGGCCATGGCGGAAATGCGCTACGGCGCCCGCGCCCTCGCTGCCATCGGACGGGGCCCGGCCACAGTACTTGGCGACCTCGCCCAACGTCTCGCGGGCATGGACCGGGCAGATACGTTTGCTACTGCCATCTATGGACGTCTCGACCTCGAAGATAATCAGCTCCAATGGGCCAACGCCGGCCATCTCCCACCGGTCCTTATTACCTCCGACGGCCGGGCTTGCCTGCTCGACGGGCCGCTGGCGCCCCCTCTGGGCGCCCCTCAGCCTGGCCCGGCCTCGGTGAAGGACCAGGAACTGGTCCTCGGCCCTGGTGAGGTCCTCGCCCTTTACACCGACGGCATTGTCGAGCGCCGGGGCGAACCTCTCGACGTAGGTATTGCTCGTCTGTTGGCCGCCCTCGCCTCGGGGACCGGCTTGCCCCTCGACAACCTCGCTGATGCCATCGTGGCAAGCTATTGCCAAAAGCCAAGTGATGACTGCTGCCTACTTCTCGTCCGCCGGTCGATGGTCACCCAAGGGTGAGGGCCGGCGAGCCCCAGATGATTGTCGACGGAGCGTCGCTAGCTCTTCGCCGACCAGTCCGACACCGGCATTGCCTCGGCGAAACCGTCGCAGCCGCCGCATAAGCTTCGTACCAGAGCCTCCCGAGCTAGTTACACCGCCCGTGGGACGCTACCACGTCGTGGACCTCGGCTCCCATACCGCCTTGCCGCCAAAATGGCCCAAAGTCCCTAGGCACAACGGGAAAACGGCCTGTCTATTCATGGGACGATCAACTAAACTTGATATTAATGCGTCAAACAGTTCGCCGTTGGCCGACAGCCCTGGTAGAGCACGACCTCGACAGAGTCCGCGCCGCGGCAGCCCTCGTGCGTTCAGGACAGCTCGCAGTCGAAGACTGCATCCGGTTAGCTCGAGCCCATGGTGCCAGCTGGAACGACATCGGCCTAACGCTGGGCACCACGGCGCAAGGAGCGCACCAGCGTTACCGGCACACCGCACCAGCACCAGTCCGAGAGCAGACCGTTAGCACAGCGGACAGTTTGGATCTTCGCACGCCCACCAGTACACGACTGGCTCACCGAACAGCTCCGCCTTCTGGCGAGCGTCGCCAGTCAAGACGGACCGGTGCCGGTGCGGTCCCCCTCTCTGCCGCCGGCGGGTCTTCGTCCTCGCCGCAGGGCGGGCGATCCGGTCGGCCCGCTTCTCACCATGCCCCGCTTAGCCACAGCGCAGTTCCACCAGGACCACGAGCACGCCCCGGCCTGCCATGTAGCGTCCTAACCAACGCACCCTCGCTGTCGTCCTCCTCGTAGCCGTGGGCGACCACCGAGCACAGCTCGGTGCGGGTGGCCGAGTCGCCGGTGGCGTACAAAGTGACGTGGACGCCGAGGTCGGTGAGGGTGGCGCCTACCTGCTCCACGGGCCGTAGCCGCGGGGCACGGTCGGCCAGGCGATGGGCGCCAGCATGACGACCCGGATCACGGCGGACCGATGGTGCCCATGAGGGCCCGCCAGCCGACTCGGGCTTGCAGGGGTGCTGCTCGAGGTGGTCGAGCAGGGTAGCCAGGCTGGTTTCGGCGACGCAGACGACGGTGTCGGCGGCGCCGTAGTACAGGTGCAGGGTGTCGCCGTCGTCGCGCAGCACCCATCCGCAGGAGAATATGACGTCGGGCACGTCGCCGCCCTGCTCGTAGGGCTCGTGTGGCCCGAGGACCCATTCGTTGCCCCGGGCCAGCATCTTGGTGGGGTCGTCGCGGTCGAGCAGGGCCAGGCCGAGCCGGTAGATCGATCCCGACGCCGTGACCCGCACGCCGTGGTAGCAGACGAGCCAGCCCTGCTTGGTGAGCAGCGGCGGCGGGCCGAGGCCGACCTTGTTGGCGTCCCACCACCCGCCTTGCCGGGCCGGCAGCAGCACCTGGGAGTCCCCCCAGTGCCGCAGATCGGGGCTGAACGACAGCCATATGTGCGCGCCGAGCCCGGCCATGGACGGAGCGGGCCGGTGGATGAGCGCCCACCGGCCCCCGAACGTGGTGGGGAACAGCGCGGCGTCCTTGTCCTCGGGAGACATCAGCACGCCACGGCGCTCCCAGCGGGTGAAGTCGCGAGTAGTAGCCAACAACACCAGCGGGCCCGCGGCCGAATACCCGACGTAGACTACGAAATACTCGTCGCCCACCTTGGTGATGCGCGGATCCTCGATCCCCCAGTGCTCTTCGAAGCCGTCGACCATCGGGTGAAGCCCGCGGACCGGGTCGATCTCCCAGCCGGTGAGCCCGTCGTCGCTCGTCGCGGCGACCAGCGAGGACAGCCCAGTGCGGTACTCGACCCGCAGCAGCAGCAACGTCCGGCCCTCGAACACCGTAGCGCCCGGGTTGAACACGGCGTTGACCATCTTCGGGAAGTCGTGGGGGCGCAGGATCGGATTGCCCGAATAGCGCCGCATCAGCTCGCGAGGGTCGGCCTTGTCGCTCATCGGCATCCACCACCAACGCCGTTCAGGCGTGCTCTAATCGTGTCTATTATACGCGTGCCATCGTCCCATCGCCCCACGTAGGAGGCGCCGGGCGTGAAGGCACAGTCATCGCACAGCCGTGAAGCCACATACCCTTAGCCTGTGGGACCACCGTGCCGGGACCCAAGGACATCGAGGTCAGGGTCTTTCGTGAACATCCCACACGACCGACACGCACGAACCGAACGAAGGGATGTTCGTGAAATTAGTCCCACTGTGATCACGAAATCCCTCCTTGCAGGTGGCTGAGGCGCTTTGTGGCTCCGCCACCCTCCACGATTCAGTGCGCCGCCGGCTTTCGGGCCGGCGGTTTGCGCGTCCGGGCACTTCCCGCGCTCCCCCTGAAGGGTGCACGCTCAGGATCCAGCGTCTGAGCAGCGGCTACGCCGGCCTGCCAAGATCGTCGCCATGGGCTGCTCGCTCTCCTTCTTGCTCGTCCGCCGGCTCCTTGACCTCCTGCGGCTCGGCCCGTCGCCAGACCAGGAAGACGTCGAGATCGCGGTGCTCCGCCACCAGCCAGCGCAGCAGCGTGGCCGGTGTGACCAGGAAGACGCCCCAAAGGTCACGGCTAAGCAATCGTGCGAGAGTGGCCAGCACGGCGCGGTCGGTCGGGGAGTACCGAGGCCGTGCTACCTGGCGTCTTAGTGCTGCCAGCTGGCACCGGGGCCTCGTCGCGCGGTCCTGGACGTACCCTCGAAGTGGCCGCTCCGCCCCTAACGCCCTGGAGGACGACGTCGTCGCCCTTGTCCTGCGCTTGGCCCGGGAGAACCCTCGCTAGGGCTACCTGCGCATCGTGGGCGAGTGCCGCAAGCTCGGCGTGACCGTCTCGGCGACAACAGTCCGTAAAGTCCTACGTCGTCACCGTCTGGGACCGGCGCCCCGGACAACTGGTCCTTCGTGGTCGGAGTTCTTGAGAGCCCAGGCCGCTGGCACCCTTGCCTGTGACTTCTTTCACGTCGACACTGTCACGCTCCGGCACCTCTATGTCTTGTTCTTCATCGACCTCGACCGTCGGAAGGTCTTCTTGGCGGGCGTGACGGCCCACCCGGTCGGGCCCTGGGTCACCCAACAAGCCCGCAACCTAGTCGCCACCCTCGAGGACCAGGGCTGCGGTGTGCGCTTCCTCGTCTGTGACCGGGACACCAAGTTCGTCGGGCCCTTTGACGAGGAGATGAGATCCGTCGGCGCCCGAGTCATCAAGACACCCTTCCGAGCGCCCAGGGCGAACGCGTTCGCGGAAAGATTTGTGCGGACCGCCCAGGCCGAGTGCCTGGACTGGGTGCTCATCCGCAGTGACCGCCATGCCGAGCGCGTGCTGCGCGAATTCGTCATCCACTACAACCAGGAGCGCCCGCACCGCGCCATCGACCTCGAACCGCCGGCCCCCAACTTGGCGCTGCAGCAGTTCGAAAGTGGGGACGTTGTCGAGCGAGTCGACCGTCTCGGCGGGCTGCTGCACGAGTACCGGCTCGCCGCCTGACCCTAGGCGCGCTTCGCCAGTCGCATAGCCATTTTCCTCGTCTCGCGCGTAAGGAACCGGCGTCGGCATGCTCGACGACGTCGTCAACCCTCCTAGCAAGAATTTCCGCCCCCACGGACCGCCGAAATCGCGAGCGTGCACCCCTCCGGCCCGGTGGCGCCCAGCCCGGAGCCGGCGGAACGGAGCCGGCGAGGACTGGAGCGGGCGACCATAGCGCCCGATGCTGCTCCAGGCCCGTCGAGCGCTGATCGTTCGTGCGGTTCCTAGCTAAACGAGACTGTACCCGAGCCCATGACTGACACGTAATCGGCCACTGGCTGGGCGCTGTTGCTTTCGTTGCACTGGCCCTTATTCTTGCCGGTCGTGTACTGAGGGAAGATGAAGACCTCGATGATAGTGACGTTCACCGTTCCCGTAATCCCCGTGTAGAGACCTGTGCCGTCTAATGCCGTCACCGGAGCGGTCCCGGAGACCACTGCCGAACAGGTCACCATGTTATTGACCGTCGGATGCGCATTGCTCATCTTCGTATTGAGCGCCGTCTTGTTGACCTCGAACGTGCCTTTTTGCAGCGTTTGCTTGGCGTAGTTCCCATTGGGATCCGCCGTGCCGTTCTTGTTGATATTGAGCGTCTTGCCGTAATCGCCGATCGCTCCGGCGATAACGACTGTCCCGGCTTGGCCGTTGTTGCCGGGTGTCACAAAGACTCTCACGGAGCCGCCGGCTGGGGCGCTTGGCGTCGTGGCCGCGAAGGCGGCCCCGCTACCGAGCAACAGACTTCCGAGCACAACGACACTGACGACTGCCTTGGCTACTCGCACATGGACCTCCTCGGTCGGGACCGTCGGGTATTTGGCCGGCGGTGGTTGGTAGAGCTTGGGATCATAGAACTTCGTGAGGTTTACCGACCCTCACTGTCGCGCCGCGATCACCGACGATCTCGGCCGTCACCGAACAGCATGGCCTAGTTCCCGGCCTCGACCAAGGGGGCCAGCCCGTGTACCCGGCCTCGTGCGAGCACCCTGGTTTGTCCGCCAGGGCGACGCCGACGTTAGCCCCTTCCGTCGCGTGGTTGAGACAGCCCCCTCTGAGAACCGGCGGGCGTCCTTGATCGCGCGCACCGAGATCAACCGGGGGTCCCAGCAATACGAACGGTGGCACAAGCTCCTTCACCACTTCTATGACCCCTTCCCGTTTGTCGAGCATTACGAAGCGGTGGTGCGTCACCCCTGTAGGTGGCCGTAAACCGGCCGCTATCGGGCAGGGCCAGGAACTTCTCTAGGAAGACGAGCGGGTCCCTGTCGGACTGAGCCGTGAGGTCATCAGCCACAGCCCGAACGATAGCGCCGCGGTACCGGAGCATCGGTCATGGGTCGTCGTTGTTCAAAGGGTGTTGGATGGATGCCAAAACTCGATGATTGTTGGTGGCCAACGAGATTTGCCCGGAGACGGCCGTGGCGATTGCCAACTGACGGCCAGGTCGCCACCGAGAGTGAAGACAGTCCGTCGGCCGGGCGAGCGCCAGAAGCGTCGATCTGCACCGGTGCCTGCACCCCCGGCACCTTCTGCGGGTCACGCCAAATCTGGGCTTTCGGCGCCACCAGCTTCGTCCGGGCCGGTAGAGCCAGGGTTCGGAACTCGAGCCATCTGCGCAGCAGCCGCGACACAAGCAGGCCTCGATGGCTTCGCTGGGTACCCAACGCTGCTCGGCCCTGGCTGCCCCGAGCATGGTGGTGGTTTCCCGGTACCAGGCGACTGCTGTTGTGATGGCCGGCGCGAGCGCCAGGTGGTCGATAGCGCACCTGCCTTGGCGGCACCGAGACGACCTCGCACGGCAGGGCTATCACCACCCTGGCGCCCACGCGCCTGCTGCGGGCGGGGTGTGTTGCCCGTCACCATCCGGATCGAGCGCTCACCCGACTCCGACTTTGGCTACGGCGAGCGGGGTAGCGATGACGCCCAGGGTTGGCCGCTCCAGCCGTCGTTCTGGACGAGGTACGCGGCACCCTGGCGGAAGAGGCCCTCCAAGTAGGCGGCCGTAGACGCTGGCGGGGTGATGCCCTGGACTGCGGCGATACCGCCCGTCTCGGCCAGCCACTTCGTGATGTACTGCGGGGCGCTCACGAACTGCAGGAAGAGAAGTGACGCTGGGCCGACTCGACGCCGGAGAACGTAGCGAGCGGCAGCACGTCGGTGTTGACGGTCACGCCCGTCACCTTCTTGAACTCGGCGACGACCTGGTCCCACGGGCGTCCGAAGCTGCTCCCGCTCTGGGTCCATTGGTTAGGCCCCTCAAGGGTGATGGTGGTGCCGGCCCCACCTCCGATGAAGTGGTTGGGTGCGGCCGAGGCCCCGCCGGCGGTGAGGCTCCCCGTCCCCATGGCTCCTAATGACAGCAGGGCGGCAACGCCCGTTATTGCTGCTCGTAGTCTCATATGTGCTCCCTAATTGCGTCGTTGGACTGGTCATCGGTCCACCGCCAGACCGCCCCGAATACCGGCAAGGAAATTCTTGGTGAGTGCCAGAAACAGGATAAGAAGCGGCACGCTGGCGATGAGGTAGCCGGCAAAGAGCGGGCCGTAGGACGTCGTGAGCTGGCCCTGGAAGAACTGGACGCCGACCGGCACCGTGCGCAGCGAGTTCTTGACAATGGTGAGCTCGGGCCAGAAATAATCGCTCCACATCGAGATCACGCTGAACAAAGCGACGGTTGCGATGATCGGTCGCGCCAGCGGCAGGGTGACCGACCAGTAGGTCCGAGCCGGCGACGCTCCGTCGATGTTGGCCGCGTCAAACAATTCCTCCGGCAGCTGCTCGATATATGTTTTCATGAGCACCACCGAGAAGACCGTTTGGGTAGTTAACTGCGGGATGATCAGGTCGGGGTACGAGTTGAGCAGACCGAGATCGCGCATCAGCACGAACAGCGGGATGAGGCCGGCAAGGTTCGGGACCAAAAGCAGCAGGGCGATAAGACCGAACAGGACGTTGCGGCCGGGAAAGTGGTAGCGCGCCAGCACGAAGCCGCTCACCGAGCCGAGCAGGATGCAACCGAACATGGCGCAGGCGGCGACGATGATCGACGACAGGAGGTAGGGAGCCACCTCGCGCCAGGCTGTGGCGAAGTTGCCGAAATGGAGGGGCAGGGTCGGTGTCGCCTGGTTGCGGTTGAACTGCGAGTTCGATTTGAACGCTGTTTCGAGCATGTACAGGTAGGGGAACAGCCCGACGAAGGCGAGGCATGACAGGACGGCGGCGGCGGCGAGCTCCGTCAGTTGCTTGCGCGTAATTGGGCGCCGCGCCCACCACGGTGTCGCCGCCGGAGCAAGCCTGAGCACGTAGAGAGACTTGGGCACGCCGCGCTGAACAGGAGGGTTCCCGAGCGGATGTCGCACGGTCAGCGCCGCCGCGTGCTGGACGTCGTCGCCGTCGGCCCGGTGGAAGTAGAAGGGCTGCTTGCTGGCCGGTGAGCCGCGTTCCGGTCGGCGCCATTCATAGAACCGGAGACAGGTACTAATGCCCGGCGGGTGCTGATAAGGGACCGGAACGCTCGCCTCTGCGCGAGTGTTTCTGACCGGGCGTTGATGAGCCTTGCACCGATCTTCGGGCAGCCCGGGGTGGGAGCGGGCGGCCCCTGTGCCGGCTACCTCTCCCCCGGCTCGCGTGAGCTTTCTCCCCTGAAGTTGCTAGCGTGGTAGCGAGTGGTGGAGGGTAGAAGGGCAATTACCGTGGTCGTAACAGCGGCGTTGATCGGGGCCACCTTAGGCTCGCCTCCCACAGCGGCGCCGGCTGCCAAGCTGTCTGCCCCAATAGTCGGGACGGTCGCTGACCCCCAAGGGGGCTACTGGCAAGTGGGGGCCGACGGCGACGTTTTCTCTTACGATGGCGCCGAGTTTTACGGCTCCCTCCCGGACGAGAAGATCAAGTCCCGCACAATAGTCGGGATGTGTGCCGCACAGGACGGTAACGGCTACTGGCTGCTCAGCTCCACGGGAGAGGTCTACCCCTTCGGGTACACGCCCAAGTTGGGCAATGCGAGCCCTGGCGCCTCAGCCATTGTCTCCGACGGCGCGGGGTACCGGGTCATTTACCCTGGTGGCAAGTCCGTCGCCTTCCGACCTGCAACCCCACCTGCGAGCTCCGCCGCGGGCACGGCCCCCGTTCCCTTTTCGACGCCGCCGGCATCGCTCATGCCCAAGAGCATCTTCAACAGCAACGTGACCGGCTGGGCCGTCGACCCGAGCTCATCCGCCTTGGTGGCCAACATAGTCGCCCAGTACCAGGGCGCCTACGGGCAGGTCGGAGTGAACACCAACCGGCCCGTCTACGAGGTTCCCGCTGGCCAGGCAATGGTCCCGGTAACAGTGCTGTCGGGTTGCAAAGATTTCACCGTGGACACTGGGAAGAAGGCACCGATACCTTCATACGCCATGCCCGGTGACAGTACAGACAACATCCTGACCGTCTACCAGCCATCGAGCGATAGGGCGTGGGAGTTCTGGAGGGCTGCGGACACCAACGGCTCTTGGTCGGCCTGCTGGGGCGGCAAGCTCGATATGGCTACCTCGAACGGCGTGTTCCCCAATCCCTACGGTGAGACGGCCTCGGGTATCAGCAACCTGGCCACAGAGATTACCGAGGCCGATGTCGCTTCCGGTTCGATCGACCACGCCATTGGTTTCGAGGTGTTGGGCGAAGAATGCGACTGGTCGGGCACGTCGGCCCACGGGGGCCTCTACCCGGCCGACCGCACCGACTGCGGCTATGACATCGCAGGCGCCCCCGCCGAAGGGCAGTGGTTCCGGTTCGCCCCGGGCACGGAGATGCCGGCTGGCCTCATCCCCTTCGGGCAGATGGTCTTCAAGGCCATCCTGAACTACGGCATGGTCGTGGTCGACCAGGGGGGCGCCGTTTCTATCGAAGCCGACATGAACGGCTCGGTGGACGGCACGACCACAGTCGAGGGGCCGTGGGAGGAAGAGGGCAACCCCGTCAGCACTGACCCGATCAACAACGCGATGGACAACCTGGCGGAGTACCAGCTCGTTGCCAACCTACCCTGGCAGGACCTTCAAGCCATCGACCCGCCGGCGTCGTCCTGACCCAGGTCGTCGTCACAGGGGTCCTTGGCCCAGCTCGGGACCAGGCCCCAGCGGAGAGCCCGTAACCTCCGCCTGCCCTTGAGCCGGTCGCCACGGCGTAGACGGGTTGGGTCGGTGCGACGTTCCAGCTGAGCGGCAGCTCGGGAGCCTCCACCTCCTCGACGTCAAGCAATCGGCGGGCGACGCTTGTCTTCACTCGGCACGCCGGCGCCGTGGGGAACTCCTGGCGAGTTCCCAACGGTCAGCCGTTCGCAGGACGCTCCAGGCCCCGCCGCCATCTCCCTCGGCGACGAATACAACGGTCGTCCCCGGTGGGCGGTCCAAACCGCTAAGTGCCCTCGGCAGGCAATGGACCGCTGTAGCCAGGGCCGGGGCCATGAAGTAAGGCCCGAGCGCGGGTTTCCCGACGGCCTGCCTTATCTGGTACTGGTGGACGAAACGCTCCATGTATTCGCGGGCGACATCTAGCCAAACTGGCGCGGGAGCGGTACCGGTCGCCCAGCCGACTGGGCCGCTCACGGCGTCCACGTCGAGCGTGGCGACGTACCGTTCAAAGCGTCTCCCGGCCACCGAAAGCAGGTCGACAAGCACGGCAGGGGCTAAGGCGCTTTGCGGCCTCGACCCACAGCTGGTTGAAGGCGTCCAGCCATTTGTCTGCGTCCTCACCAGGCTTCGGGCTGATCTTCCAGTCCTCACGCCTTGCCGAGACGTTTGCTGCTTCGACGCCCAGCAAGTGGCACGCCACGGCGTGGACCGACCAACCGGGGCAGGAGGTCGGAGCTTGCCAATCGCTGGCTTCCAAGGCTCCCGCTCAGGGACTGAGAACAGCGGGAGGGAAGGTGAAGTCGCGCTGCGAGGGGACATGTGGAAAGCCCGCGCAATCTCTTGCCGCCGACGATGATCAGCAGAAACCCACACGGTCGCACAGCCGACCACAAGTCTGACGCGATGTTCCCTAAGAGAAGCCGTCTCTTCATGTTCTCGCAAGGCTGGGAGGCGACTCTGTTGGGAGAAACCGTGGACCGTTTCGAACGGCCCGGCAGCACTCGTACCAGCAGGCCACACAACAGGAAGAGGAACGCGTGAGCCCAACATCTCCGCCTTCACCACTGGTAAGCATCATCATCCCGACGCACCGCAGCGCACCGCCGTTCTTGGCCGAGACGCTGGCTTCAGTCATTGGCCAGGAATGGACGAACTGGGAAGTCATTGTGGTCGATGACGGGTCCCCCGACCCAGGCGCCCTTTGCAAATTGGTCAGCATCGACCCACGGATAGGTGTCGTTCGTTGCACCAGAGGAGGTGTCGCTCGGGCGCGCAACCTGGGCTTTGAACACGCTCGGGGAGAGCTGGTGGCGTTCTTGGACTACGACGACATCTGGTACCCCAATCACCTTTCGACAGCGATAGGCGCCTTAGCCAATAACCATGAGGCCGTTGCCTCTTATGCTGCGTACGATGTCGTGCTGGGCGCCGCCAAAGAGCCCGTCCGCACCGACCGTCAGCAGGGACCGGTTACTCGTCATACCGTGCTTTCGGGTGGTAATCGTCCATCGATCACGACCATGGTGATCCGGCGCGACGCGATGGCGGCCGCTGGTGGCTTCGACCCTTCTTTCGACGGAGCCGACGACCTCGACTTGGTGTACAGGCTTGTGGACCAGAGCCCGCATGTTCGTGCAGACGTTGTCACGGTGGCCTGGAGGTCGCATGACGACAACTGGTCACAAGACAGCCGTGCCATGGCCTCGGGCGCTAGACGAGTAGTCGCCGCCAATCTGGACCGCGTCAGAGCGGCCGGGGATGTCGAGGCCGCGGCTGATCTGGAATTACTTCAGCATAGGCTGCGCTCCTACTGGGCCCGTAGGGCAATCGTTGATGCTGTCACCGCAGTACGCTCGCGTGAATTTGGCCGCGCCACCGCCCTCGCCTTTTGGACCATACGGTTTTCGCCGTCAGATACAGCCTCGCTGCTCATCCGAGGATCAATTCACCTACTTGTACGGCCATTACGGGTCCTCTCTGCCAAGAGGGAGCCGAAAACACCTTCATAGGTAACGTGTTCGGCCCTGGTCGGCTTCATGTCTTATCGGAGCCTCAAACTTCCACAGGCGTGCAGTGACCTGAGCTGAAGCCATTACTCCCTCGCCAGACTGTGCCGATGACCCGGAGAACCACCGTGCGGTTTAGGCCTCGGCGTTATCGGTTTTGGGCTCGGCGTTCTGGGTTTTGGGCTCGGCGTTGTCCCTCCGGGCCGCGATATCCTCCGCCCGATGGCGGGTCGCGGCGTGCCCACCCACTACGGCCAAGAAGCTCGCTGCACCCAAGGCGAAAAGAGTGACGGGCCCGATGGCGGTAACGGTCGCATTTCGAGGTGAGCTCCGTAGGAGGGCGACCTCCCCGAAACCCTCCCCACGGCGCAGCGTCGTTACAGGGTGACCATCAACCGAAACCGCGACTTCCCCATCGGCGATGGCGTAAAACTTGTCCCCCTCTTCTCCCTGCCTAATGACCGCTTCTCCAGGGAGCACTCGCACGCACTCAAGTTCCCCCGCCAATGTCTCCAGTCCCGGCCCGGGCAGGTCGGCGAAGTGTGGCAGGGAACGCAACAGGGCGACCTCCACGAGCGGTACAGTCCTGCCCTTATCGAGCCGGCGCAAGGCCCCCACACCTAGGACCGCCGCCGCGGGCAGCAGGCCACCTACGACGACCACAGCTAGTCGGTCTCCGCCGAGATAGATGAGCAACGCGGGCAGAAGTGACCCCACTGCAAGCCCGAGATTGGAGAGCCCCTCCACTACGCCGAAGACGCGTCCGACCACCTGGGCCGGCACGACCCGCTGGAGCAAAGTGCTAGCTGCAACGAATAGTACGGCCCGGCCGGCACCGACCACCCCGATCAGGAGGACGACTACGACGGCTTCATGGAAAAAACCGGTGAGGACCAGGCCGGCCCCAAGGACAAGAACGGATGTCCCGATAACTTGGCTGAGCCTCCAACCCAGCAGATGGGCCGTAAGAATGCCGGCAGCCACGGCTCCGATCCCGTAGGCTGCGTTGAGGTAACCAACCCATGCCTGGCCCTGGTGGAGCACGCTGACTGCCAGCACGACGAACAAAACGTCAAGCGCGCCGACGACGACATACTGGGCACTCAGGAGACCGGTGAGCAACCGGGCACGGTCATCCCTGGTGATCTCGACCAGACCCTCGAAGAGACCGTGTAGCCCCGGCTGGTCGTCTCCCTCATCCGCCAGAGCGATCCCCGACACCCGCACCGGAGCGACGAGGATGGCAGCGATGCCCACAAAGGCGGCGCTCAAGGCGAACAGCAAGTCGATCTTGCCTATCTTTAGGAAGATGGCGGCTATGACGGCCGAAAACACGATCCCGAAGTTTTCGGCCCAGCCCGCGATCACATTGGCGGCGGTCAGCTCCTGGGCAACCCGGGCCGTTGATGGGAGGACGGCGGACTGCGCTGGTCGGGTGGCGCACATGGCCGTGCTGGCCACAACAGCGAACGCGTATGCCACCAACGGAGTGGCGCCCACAAAGAGCGCGAGGGCTACCCCAGCCATCGCCACGACTTGGGCAACGTAGCCGACGGCTAACAGGAGTGTCGGTGAGCGACGGTCGGCGACCGTCGCCAGGGGTGGAGCTATCAGGATGCCTGGGACCAATTGCGCCATTGCCACGAGGCCCGACGCCGTCGCGCCGCCGTGGTGAAACGCGTAAACCAGCATCCCGATCCACACCGCGTACTCTGCCACCACGAACAACCCGAAAGCGGCCAAGACCCGGGCCACGGTGCCGTTGGTGACGACAACCCCGACGACCCGGAAGAACCGTCCCACTTAGTCATCCCCTCGACGACGCTGAACTACGCGATCGTAGTTGCCTCGCGTCGACCAATGGCCTCCCGCCGCTAGGAGGGGCCGGCCCTATGACGAGTGGCGATAGATGACACCGACGAACGGGGGGCTCGCCGACTCGTGGGCGTAGTCGGCCGTGAAACCCTTGCCAAGATGGCCGAAGCGGCCGCTGAAGGTACCGCCCGAGAGCAGGAGCAGCTGGAAATCCGTGTTGGCCGCCGGCGTGTGCCCGCCGACGAGCTCGGGGAGAAGGTTGCCGCCGGCGGTGAACTTCCCCGGTCCGGCACAGCAGGGGCCGGTAAGGATGAACTGTCCAAGGCTTTTGACGTTCGCGATATCCGTCACGAGTATGCCGTCGCTCCTGTTGGCGAATGTTGCAGCTTCTTGAAGAAGGAACGTCGTTGCTTGCCCCAATGTCACGGTCCCGTCGTTGGTCACCGCGCCACCGCTATCCGTAAGCGTGCCGCCTGTCAGTGTCAATGCACCCTTGTGTTCGTTGGCAAGCCCGGTTTGGAGTTGAACTGTCCACGCCGGATCCTGGACCTCGGCCACGATGGTGCCATTGTTCCGGATCGTGCCACTCGTGACGGTCGCCGGACCACCGCTCGTCTTGCCTGACCCTTGAGCGTCGAGCACAAGCGTGCCGTCATTGGTGACGGTTGTGTTGCCTAATCCCAGCGTGGTGCCGTTGTAGGCGTCCCCACCAGAGTTGTAGGCCTCCCCCACCACAGTGATCCTCTGACCGGCCGGGATCGTGCCCCGCAGCTGAGCACCTATGGAGTTGACGAGAAAACGACCGGCTCCCGATTTATCGACGAGCGTCGCTCCGTTTTGCAGGACGATCTCGTGGCCTCTGATCGGGCCACCGGCCTGTGCCCACGTTGTGGGGCCTGAGCCCTCGTCGACCGTGACTGTCCCTTCGTTTGTGAACTGCCCATTGTTGGCAAAGCCGGCGGCGGTCGCGAAGGACCCCGGCACGATGCTCAGCGAGGCGCTCGGCGCGACCGTGAAGGTGCCGTCGTTTGTGACCGCCGTCACCTGCAGCTGCCCCGAGTTGTCGTGGATGCTCGCCCGTTTCTCGTTGGTGAGTGGGGCTTCGAACTGCGTATAGTTCGCGTCCTTGTTGCGAGGATCCTGCACCTCGGTATCGACGCGCCCGTAGTTGAGGATTTTTGCCCCGGTAACGGCTGCGTAGCCGCCGGAGGGGTTCCCCGGCAGCGTTGAACCGCCATCTGTCGAATCAAGAACGAGGCGGCCGTGAGCAGTGATGACGCTTGTGGCTGCAACGTTCAAGGAGACGGTGCTGAGCTGTTCATTGCTGTCCGACGTGCTGCCCTGCCCGGCAATATCCAGGGTTTGCGTGCCAGTCCCGCTTGGCTCGCCAAGAGTTAGAGAATTTACCGCGTCGCCGTTGTGATTGGGATCCGCGGTGCCCACGCTCCAGGGCGCCAGCGTCACCGTGTAGGTACCCGGGACCGTGATGCAGACATCACTGGTGCCGCCTGGGACGCCGGTGGTCCAGTTGGCAGGCACACTCCAGGCGCCATTTGCGGCGCTCTTCCAACTGTCGTTGCACGATGGCGTCGGCACGCCGTTGACCAAGGTCGCAGCCGTCGCCGGTACCGCCGGGCCACCGAATGTGGTCACCACACAACCAAACACGATTATGCCGAGGCGTAAGCGAACGCGAGTCATTGGTGGGCCTTTCGGAGGGAAGACAAGAACACGAGCCGCCATCAGCTTACCAAGTGCGGCCTGAGGCGGGCTTCGCCTTGACAGGGTGCCTCTTCCCGGCGATGATCTCTATTCCGTCTGCAAAAATGTCGGGATCGAGAGGTGGGTGCCGGAATGACGCGTGTATGGTTCATCACCGGCGCTGCGCGCGGGCTCGGGCAAGCCTTCACCGAAGCGGCCGTTGGCGCTGGGGACTCGGTGATCGCGACCGCTCGAACGCACGAGGCGCTCGGGGCCTGGTCTCCACCCATGGCAGTGCTGTCTTCCCGCTGGTACTTGACGTCAAGGACCGTGCCGCCGTTAACGGCGCTGTCGCGGCCGGCGTCGAGCACTTTGGCAGGGTAGATGTCCTTGTGAACAACGCCGGTTACGGCCTAGCCGGCGCAGTGGAGGAACTCGACGAGGCACGAGTACGGCGTCAGTTCGACGTGAACTTTTTCGGGCTTCTCTGGTGCACCCAGGCGGTCCTGCCCTATATGCGCGCTCAGGGGAGCGGTCATATATTCCAGCTCTCGAGCCTCGCCGGGGTGAACGCCCCATCAAATTTGGGCGGGTACAACGCTTCTAAGTGGGCTGTCGAGGGTATCAGCGAGTCGCTCTCCCAAGAAGTCGAAGGCTTTGGGATCAAGGTGACCATCCTGGAACCCGGGCCGTTCCGTTCCGACTGGAACGGGACCAGCATGGAGCGCGCTGAGCCGATGACTGCCTACGACGACGTCCTCGCCGAGCGGCGCAGTATGTTGTCCGGCGAAAACGCCTTCACCCAACCAGGTGACCCTTGTCGTGCGGCACAGACGTTGCTGGCGGTGCTGAGTAGCGAGCACCCACCGCTCCGCCTGTTGCTCGGCCAGCGCGCCGCCGATGTGGCGCCGGAGGTATACCGGCACCGCCTGGCGGAATGGGCGGACTGGGACCTTGTGGCCCGTGGGGCGGATTTCGAGCCTCCGACCCTCACCTGACATTTAGCCCTCTGCTGCGTGATCAGTCAACGCTGCGGCGATCTTTGGGCCGGGCCTTGTGCAATCGCTTGTTATTGGTCGGTTCATGGAGCGATGCGAGGCTAGAGCTCTCGACGCCACCGTTCGGACGAACAATGCCCCTCGAGACTTGGAGAAAGGCCGGTTGCGACGAGTGCCGCGTGCCGGTCCCCTCAGAGCGACGGGCTTCCAGTCGGCGCCGTCGCGGCTGTCAGCCGCGAAAAATGGCACTGCCAATAGCACGATGACTGCAACGGGGCGTACCGCAACTACACTCCTTCGGCGATTAGCCAGAGCATCACCGCACTGGAGCGGGAGACGGGGACCGTGCTGCTGGAGAGGGTGGGTCGTGGCATCAGGCCCACCGACGCGGCATTACTGCTCTGCGAGCATGCAGGACGGGTCCTCGCGACGGTCCAACAAGCCGAGGAGGCGCTCGCTGCGCTCCAGGCCGGTCGCGGCGGCCGTGTCCGCGTCGGTACGTTCCCGACCGCTGGGTCGTCACTCGTGCCACCGGCGCTGGCTGCCTTCCAGCGCCACTTGCCTGAGGTAGCGCTCGACGTGACGGTGGTCGAGCTCGATGAAGCGATTACCGGCTTGCACGTTGGCACGATCGATCTCGCGGTCGTTGTAGAGACCTTCGCGCCCGGGCACGCTCCTTCTGATGGGCTCACACGCCGCCACTTGCTTGCCGACCCGTTCCGCATGGTGATCCCCCGCGGGCACCGCTTCGCTGCGCGTCGCACGGTCGACCTTGGAGCCCTGGCCGGTGAGCGGTGGATCGGCGTCAACTCCTGCCCGGGTTATTGTCAGCAGGTCGTCAGCGAAGCTTGTCTTCGGGCTGGCTTTGAGCCTTGTTATGGCCTGGAGGCTGATGAGTACCCGACAGCGCAGGGCTTCGTGGCCGCCGGTCTTGGCGTGGCCCTCATCCCTCTTCTGGCGCTGGGGGCGACCGCTCACTCGGGAGTCGTCGTCCGGCGAGTGAAGGGCGAGCAGCCTGTTCGCCAGGTCTGGGCCGCGACCCGCGATGCGATCGCAGACCAGGTGCCTGTGCGAACGATGTTGGACGACCTCGAGTGGGCAGCTCGGCAGTTCGCCGCGTCCATGGCGTGACCGCCCCCATGTTGTGAGGAGCGGCTAGGCGACCAGCGTTGTCCTCTCCTTGACAGTCTTGCCGCCGGTGACGGTGACCTTGGCCGTCACTTTGATGGTGTGATGCTTGGCACCCGCGAGGAAGAGGATGCCCTTGGGCCGCAAGTGGACCACAACGATGCCCTTTTTGCCAGCGCGGAGAGTGTAGTGCTGGGATCCCACGACTGTGGAGACATCAGTCAGGGTTATATACCCTTTGCAGGCCTCAACGGTGCACTTCAGCTCCACGTGGACGAGATGTGCCTTGGACACGTCGGCCTTGGAGGTGGGGTCAGCGATCGTCGGGTGTTGGACCTTCTTCTTGACCGGCGGCTTGGTGGTAGTCGTGGTGGGCGGGACCGTGGTGGTCGTCGTTGCTGCCGACGGTGGCGGACCGGTCACGGCGCCGAGGATGGTGATCGAGTCCGAGGCGCTGGCGGTACTCGGGTTGACTACGTCCGCCACGGTCAGGGTTATCACGTCCCCGGAGTTGACCGTGTTAGGGACCGTGAAAGTCACGACGTTCGTGCCGCCACCGCTGACGGCGGCACTGGCCGTTCCTGAACCGCCGGAGTTCGTCGAGTCCGTGATGCTGTAATAAGCCGGGTTGTTCGGGAAGACGGTACCGGCCGGAGCCTCGAGCTTTATGGTGCTCGACCCTCCCGTCAAACTCGCCGAGGCGCGGACGTTCGCGATCGTGTAGGTAGCTACGGAAGCGGTCGTAATGGGGTTGACGGTGACCACTACGCCCGGGCTGGCGTTTACAGCGATCGTGTAGGCAGGCGCGTTAGCGGGCACCGGGTCCCCTGTTGTGGCCGCCGAGAAATCGCCAATTGTCCCCGGCGAGGACGGGTTGGTGACGCCGACAACGAGCAGGCTGACGGAGTCGCCGGCATTGATTGAGTCGGCGAGCGGGACCGTAGCCGTCCCGTTAGTGAGCACGGCACCAGTGGCGACGAACCGCCAGTTCTGGGTCGTGTCGATCACTTCGATACCGGTGACGGTCGTGAAGTTCGTCGGGCCCGCGCGCTCGGTCAGGTAGATGTCGCCCCCCGCGGAAGTGGCGTCGGTGGCGGTGAACCCGACCGAGTAGGTAGCCGACGCGCCGGCCACCAGGGTGGAAGGGGCAACGGACAGCGCGGTCATGGAACCACCGAACTCGATGGAGTTGGTGGTCTCAACCGTACCGTTGCCAGGTTGGACAGCTATATCGTCGGCCTGGCTGATCGCGCTGGAGGCAGGGCTGGTCCCGGTGGAGGTGATAGTGAGGGCGTCCCCGTTGGCTAGCCCTGCGCCCAGGGTTAGGGTAACGGTGGCTCCGCTGGCCGAAGCGTTTGTCACGGTGTCAGCGCTGGCCGTGCCGCCAGAGGGGGTGACGGTCACTGAGTACCCAGCGCCCCCCGTCCCGCTGTTCACAAAGGCGATCTTCTCGGTCCCATGGGTGGCCGCGGCCGTGAGCGTCAGGCTGGTAGGCGAGGCCGAGAGGCCGGCCACGGTGGCGTTGTTGACCGTGTAGGTCGTGTTGGCACCAAAGGCGTATGTCGCAGCCGTAAGGACGGGGCCGGCGGTCGTCACCGTGATGGTGTTGGACGTAGCCGGTGACGAGTTATTGGAAGTCGTGACGGCGAAGCTGAAAGTCCCGGTTGCGGCGGGAGCCTGGCCCGTGAAGTCCACTTCGGCCTTGGTGCCGCTGCTCAGGCTGCACGAACCGTTCAGATCGATGGTAATCCCTGTGGCAGAGTAGGCACCTCCGTTTGTGCCCGCTTGCACGCACGAGCTCCCGACCAGGGAGATGTTGGACGGAGTGGAACCCAGTGCGGTGGACGGCACGACAGCCACCCAATCGGAACTGCTGCCCGACAGGGAGGGGTTGACGGTGAAGCTGACCTCGAAGTTCGTGGATGTGTCCACCGTCCCGCCGCTCGGGGACGCCGTGGCACCCGTCACTGCGGGTGACGGGGAGCCAATGGTGTAGGTGCTGGTCGTAACGTCGGCATAGGCTGGGACGGCAGTGACGGCCAGGACGCCGACCAGCGTCCCGGCAGCCAGCACTGTGCCGGTCAGGACCGAGGTGGTTGCCAACAACTTCGAAGGGCGAGGCGCGCGCCCGCGCCTTACCATCTGATGACCGAATGCTTTCATATCAGCCTCCTACCCAGTAATGCTCTACGCGAAAACCCGGGTGCCGATCACCGCTGGCGAGCCGCATCAGAGCGACGCTGATATCTTCGCACCCTTCGGGATGTTGAAGTCGGAGCTGTTCACATTCGACGAATAGCTCGTGAGCTCGAAGTTCGAGTTCGAACCTTTGCTCCCGCCCCCTACGTAGGCGAGGATCCCTTTGTCGGTGACGCAGTACTTGGCGTCGGAACCTTGGTAGCTCCAGGTAACGCACTGGGAAGCTTGACCTGCGAAGGTCGCACCCGTGAAAGAAATATGGTCGCCGGCGATATTGTAAGCAAGGATCGTTTCCCAACTCTGCATGACCGTAATGTAGGTGCCAGCGCTATAGACATCGACGAGTGCCTCAAGCGGGCTTGCGTCAATGCTGCCGTAAACAAAACATGTGGTGCTCTTCCCGCTCGACGAGCAGTAATAGGTCTTCTTGCCGTTGTAGATCGCCTCGCCGGAGCCCGACTTGAACAACTGGTCCGGGAGCTTCTGTTCGATGGTGAACTTGGTTGGGCTGCCTGATCCGGTCGAGGTGTAAGTGATGCTGAACGTCGCCTTTGACTCAGCGGCCGCGGCAGCCGCGATTTGCTTCAGTTTCGATGCTGCACTGGAGCCGTCCGGTGACCGGACGACCTTCCCCGCGCCCACGAGCTTGGCGGGCTGAGCAAAACTGCTCGGGGTACTCGAAAGGGTGCACAGCGCCACCGAAAACATCGTCGTCCCAAGCGCGGCCAGGACATTGCGGCCCCGGTAATTGCTCCTAAATCCTGCAAATCGCATTTAACCCGTCCTCTCGTGCAGCGCCTACGCGGAATTTGCATCCCGGCCACGTCCAGCCGGTGTAAGCCCGGACCATCACGGGCACGTCAAGCAGCCACTGGCGAAGCTGACAATAGCACCCGGGTACCTGGCCACCTGGGAATGGGGCGCGTCAAATAACGCAACGTGGGCGCAGTTCACTGGCATGCCCGGGGCAATATCGCTTGCAGCCTCGCCGGTTAGATCCTTCTGGCGTGGGCCGTGGGCCTCTAAGTGGCACGGGTCAGCCCTCGAGGCCGTCGAGGCTCGACGGCACGTCGACCGCGTGCTCTTCGAGAGCGGCTCGGGGCACTATCTCGAGAGCCGTCTCATTGGTCGAGCTGAGGACGACGAAGCATGCCGCCCCGTCCCGGTAGGCGTGCAGCCAGTTCACGGCGGTGACACACCACCGGTCGCCGGGGACGAGCCCCGGGAACCCGTAGTGCGGCGCCGGGGTCACCAGGTCGTTCCCGATCCGGCGCTGGTGCTCGAGGAACTCCGCCGTGACGACGGCACAGATCGTGTGAGAACCACGGTCCTCCGGCCCGCTCGTGCAGCAGCCATCACGGTAGAAGCCGGTAAGAGGCTGGCTTCCGCAATCCTGCAGCTCGCCACCGAGCACGTTGCGCTGCGCCATGGTCCACAGTACCTATCAGGCCAGTGCCAGCCAGGCCGGTGCCCACAGGCCGGTGCCCACAGGAGCCCAAGCCTTTGGTGGAGCGCGTCACGCTCCTCGCCTCGAGCGGGCCCAGCGAACCTAGTGAAGCAAGCGACGGTAGGATCGTGGGCGATCTGGGGTTCAGCTGGCACACGTCGTGTGCCGGACGAGAGAACACGACATGGACAGGAGTAGCACAATGGGACTACAAATTGGCGAGACCGCACCCGACTTCGAGGCAGAAACCACCGAAGGCAGCATCAAGTTCCACGATTGGATGGGAGACTCGTGGGCGGTGCTGTTCTCGCACCCGAAGAACTTCACGCCCGTCTGCACCACTGAGCTGGGTTACATGGCCAAGATCAAGCCGGAATTCGACCGCAGGGGCGTGAAGGTGATCGGCCTGTCAGTCGACCCGGTTGCAAAGCACGCCGGATGGGCCAAGGACATCGAGGAGACGCAGGGAACTGCGCCTAACTACCCCATCATCGGCGATGCGGACTTCGAAGTCTCCAAGGCCTACGGGATGTTGGGAGCAAACGTCAGCGGAGATCCTGCAGACCGCACCGCGGCGGACAATCAGACGGTCCGGAACGTCTTCGTGATCGGGCCCGACAAGAAGATCAAGCTGATCCTCGTCTACCCCATGACCACGGGCCGCAACTTCGACGAGGTGCTCCGGGTCATCGACTCGCTCCAATTGACGGCCAAGCACAAGGTCTCGACCCCGGTGAACTGGCAGCCTGGCGACGACGTCATAATCGCGGGCTCAGTGTCCAACGATCAGGCCAAGGAGATGTTCGGTAGCTGGGAAGAGCCCAAGCCTTACATCCGGATCGTGCCCCAACCCAGTTAGCCGGCGGGCGGTGCCTCGTCGAGGACGAGTGAGGCCATGATCCTGACCCAGCATTACCTAGGTTGCTTGTCCCACGCGTCCTACCTGGTCGGAGACGAGACCACCGGTCGAGCCGTGGTCGTAGATCCGCGCCGCGACGTCGACATTTACCTCGAGGAAGCCAGAGCCGAGGGGCTGACCGTCGAACGGGTCATCGAGACTCACATCCACGCCGACTTCGTCGGGGGCCATCTCGAGCTTGCGGCTCGGACGGGCGCGATCATCTCCTACGGAGCTGGTGCCGACGTCGGCTTCCCGGTCGAACCCTTGCATGACGGGCAGCGGTTGTCCCTGGGCGAGGTCACCCTCGAGGTCCTCGCCACGCCGGGGCATACCCCGGAATCGATCTGCATCGTTGTGTACGAACATCGCGGCGACGAGGTCCCGTTCGGTGTGTTGACAGGCGACACCTTGTTCGTCGGTGACGTGGGCCGCCCGGATCTTCTTGCCTCGAGCGATGCTGAGCTTTCGGCCGACGTGTTGGCTCGGCGCCTCTACCACTCCCTTCACGGCAAGCTCCTTGCCCTGCCAGATGAGACGCGCGTCTTCCCAGCGCACGGTGCGGGCTCGTCGTGCGGCAAGCAGCTGTCGAGCGAGACCAGTTCCACCCTCGGTGAGCAACGACGGACCAACTACGCGCTGCGACCAATGGACGAGGACACCTTTGTCAGCGTCGTCCTCGAAGACCAGCCGGCGAGACCGCACTATTTCGAGTTCGACGCGCAACGTAACCGGGAGCTCCATCCCCTCCTCGACGACAGCCCTCCTCGACTGCTCAGGACCGACGAGGTGCTCGCCCTCGCACAGCGCGGCGCGGTGCTGCTCGATTCACGCGAGATCGCTGACTTCGCAGCCGGCCACCTCCACGGTGCCGTGAACATCGGGCTGCAGGGGCGGTTCGCCGAATGGGCAGGCGATGTGCTATCGCCCAACCGCGACATCGTGCTTGTGGGTGACCCGGCCAGCGCCTTGGAAACCAAAGTCAGGCTCGCCCGGGTTGGACTTGACCGTGTGGTCGGGCAACTCGAGGGCCCGACCGCCGTCCTCGCAGCCCGGCCGGAGCTCCACGAGACGAGCTCGCGCCTAACGCTTGAACAGCTCGCCGAGCTTCTGAGCCGAGGCCCGGACATCCAACTGGTCGACGTGCGCAACCAGAGTGAAACGGCGCAAGGCACCATCGTGGGTGCCCGTGAGATCCCCCTCGTTACCCTTGCCGGGTCGCTCGCAGCCTTGGACCGGACCGCACCGGTCGTCGCCTACTGCGCCGGTGGCTCCCGCTCGCATGTTGCATCGACCGTTTTGCGCGAGGCCGGGTTCGTGGACGTCTCGGACCTTCTGGGTGGTTACGCAGCGTGGGAAGCGGCCGGGCTACCCGTAACGGCCGGCACAGCCTCAGGGGAGCGGCGTCCCGCTCGGTCGTGAGGCCGCGATCGACGAGCGCGGCGTTCCCTGTCTCTGCCCCTCCGTGTGCTGGAATGCCGCTTGCTGGAATGCCGCTTGCTGGAACGGCATCGTCCACCCTGCAGCGCTCCCTGCTACGAAGCGGCGCAGCGCACGCGGGGCTACTTCGATGGCAACGACAGCAATCGCTGCACAGGCCGCGCCGGCTAGCACGTCCAGCAGGTAGTGGTTGCCCGTAGCCATGACGACGAGCGCCGTAACCAATGGGTACCCGATGCCGAACACGAGGGCCGCGACCTTGGCCGAATGCTTCCGGGCCAATCGCCAAGCCACCAACGAACACCAGACGGCGTAGCCAATGTGCATGGAGGGCATGGCTGCCAACTGGTCGGCGTGCTTGATCAGGGAGTCGTGCCACGACCCCAGGCCTCCCGACTTCGAGACCACGTCGATGTAGCCAGGAAGCATCCGCGGCGGCGCCACTGGGAAGGCCCAGAACACCGCAAAGCCCATGAGGTTGGTCAACACCAGATAATTGCGGAGCGGCCGGTAGATGTCGGGACGGGCCCACCACAAGAAGGCAGCGAAGGCGAAGGTGACGACGAAAATGCCGTTTGAGTAGAAGGTCGAGAGAACAAAAGCCAGGACGTGTTGATGAGCAAGCCAGTGGTCCAGGGCCCTCTCAGGGTCAAGCCCGGCGCTTATCTCGAACGACAAGAGGGCCCGGGCGTTCACGAAGGCCAGATTGCGCCGCAAAGGAGCCAGGTCCTGGAGCCAGTCGTATATGAACACGAGAAAAAGTAGCCACCCGAGTTCCACGGCAATGCGGCTCCGCTTCGGCTTTGCAGCCGATGGCACGACGACCAAGGTCGGCGGTGCCTCCACGTTGCTCGGCTTGACTTCAATCACGGACCCGATCGACACCCAAATACTCCTTGCGTTCCGACGGACACTGTAGGAGGTCGCAGTAGCCGCCCCCGGCGGCCCCGTACTACTTCACCCGACGTTTACCTGAAAGACATGACTGTGAAAGTTAGTGCATCCCTGCGAACTCTCGAAGTCGGGCAGGCCACGGGTGGTACGGGCCCGACCACCTCCCGCACCCGGGGCTCCAGTTGAGGTGTGCTTGTCCATTGCGGGGCCTCCTCTGTCTGGTACCTCGCGATCATAGGCTCGGCGCCCCGGCAGCTCCACGCCTACACGGTTTGACTGGTGTCAGCTGTCGTCAGAGGCGAGCCGGCGACGGAGCTCCACGAACACCTCGGTACCGACGGTCCCCTCCAGCTCCTGGGCAAGGGACTCGATCACTGGCCGCTCGCCGACGTACGCCCTGTCACCTTCGGTGCAACACCACGCCATCGTCGCCCCCTCAGCGCCCCAGTCCCGCGCGTCCAACGACGAACGGTTGCGATCTCGCCCCCATCGTCGGCAGCCTCCCAATCGACCTTGATGGGCAGCTGCCAACAGACAGCGGGCTTCCAGTCCTGCGGCCGCTCACCGGCGTCGAAGGCTGCCAGGTGCAATGCGCAACCTGCACCACCGCTGAAACCCGGCCTATTGAGGAAAATGCATGCGCCGTCGACGACTCTTGTGCTCGCCCGGCTTGCGTCGCTGAAAACGCCTCTCGCCTCCGCTTCAGCGTGGTACTGGAAACGCAACGGGTCGAGCGTTGCGCCCAGAGCGCCGATCAAGCGAGCCTCGTCCTCGTCCTCGAATTCAGCCCCCATGGAGCAGCACCCGTGGCCAAGCTCGGGTGAAGGCTCAGGCAGGATACCAAGGCACCCGCGGCCCCAAATGCACGTCCAGTTTGAGCGGAGGAAGGCGGTATCAAAGCGCCAAACCACTTCGCCGTCATCGATCTCCTCGATCGGCCCCTCCATGTTCGAAGGGTACCCCCACTAGTTACTTGTAGGAAAAGACAAGTGAAAGGTTGTCAGCGAGCCCGTCATTGTCGCCGCCCTCCAACAATGTCATCACGAGCTCGACCTTGATCTTCTGCGTTTCCGCGGGCACCTTGCCAGTGCCCTGGCGCAAGAACAAACCGCTAACGTCGTGACGTTGGCCAACGGTAACGGGCCCGATCGTTGCCGTTTTGAGGGCAGTGCCGGCTGAGCTCTCGAAGGTGACGATCAGCCGGGCATTGTCGGGCTGGTCGCTATAACCGCCCAGCCAAGCCGACAGGACGTAACTCACTCTCCCGCTCGAAATCCCTCCTGTGCCAACCTTGATCACCTGCGTCCCGGTTGACAGGAGCGCAGAAGGGCCACCATAGAAGTAGTTCTTCCCGCGATTTGTCGGCCCAGGTGTCGTCGTCGACAGGTCAGCATCCCAGGCGTACTGCGCTGCGGTGAGGGCGCCTGTCTGCTTCCAGTCAGGCACCTTTACCGTTACATCGGCGTCGGCACCTTTTCCGGCTTCTGCTCCTGGGTTGGCGATCAGGTTGCGCCCGCACGCGTGGCACGGCCCAGCAACAGGAGCCGAGCCGGCTTCAGCCACAGGGGGTGTGATTGCGAATGCCGTCGCGGCGATCAAGGCGCATGCTGTCAGCACGCGACGGGCGTTGGAAAACAGCACGGTCAAACTTGGATCTCAGCTTCCTCGATGCCCAAATCCTTGCTCAAGGCAGCCTGAAGGGCCATGTACTGAGAGTCTAAAGCTGAAAACTGAGTTTCGAACGATTTGATGCTCGTTATGTGGCTCAGTATTGGGACCAACTTGGTGTTCACCTTAATTAGGGATGCGATGTCTGTCCCGGTCTTGCCCGTGAAGCCGATCTTCTTTAACGCTGTGTCGAAGGTATTAACTGCTGGCACGAACGCGAGGCACGCTTTGGACAGCTTCGATACAGGCGTGTTGTTGCTCATGGTGGTCAGGGCGGAGGTCCATATGAAATCAGCCTTGCCGAATGTCCCGTCGACACTCGTCCATTCGGCACGCTGCTTGGACGTGACCGACGCTGATGCCGCCTGCACCCCAAGACCGAAAACGGCCGCAGTCGTCGCTAGTACTGCGAAGCACTTCAAACGCACTGCTGACTTCCGCATTGAGGACCTCCTTGGCTTAGTCTCGGCTGGCCGTGGCTTCCCTGAGCGCGGCGCACCCAATACAAGCATAGCTGAACGTCCTATCGGCTTTGTCGACGCAGGGTCCGGCGCCCTGCCGCTTGCGAACCGCTGAGCTGGTCCACCGGCCGGGCAACTTTCTGCCGGTCCAGGCGGAGGTGCGCTCTCCTGCCGCTCTCGCCGGGGTGAGCAGTAGGGTCGTCGTATCGCCTGACTGGCGTGTTACAAGGAGGTTTGATGGTAGCTACATACGACGATGCCGCTCTGGTGGTGCAGCTCGTTCGCTGGGGAACGGAACTGGGCCTCAGCGAGGCAGTGCATACGTTGCTGTCTGAAGGTTTCGAGCCGTCAATTGCGTCCACAGACGACGTTGCTGTACGTAAGGTGCTCGAATTCGGGGAAGTGGTTGGCACTCTGGTCAAGCAGAACGTCCTTAACAAGGACCTGGTGCTCGACCTTTGGTGGGCCGCCGGGGCATGGGAGCGCGTGAGACTTGCCGCCGAGCACGACCGCGAGCGTGTCGGTGAGCCGAGGCTGTATGAGAATTTCGAGGCACTCGCTAAAGCGGCCGACGCCTAACTCTGCTGAGCTCCACCCGCAGTTTAGGCAACATCCAAACCGCTAAGTCTTGCCCAGCCAGCTCTTGAGGAAGTGAACCGCGCCCTTGTGTATTACCGTGTGCGGTGGTTTACCCCAGGCACCATAGACGACCGTAATCACTAGACCATCGACATTTTCGACGATCTCAATCGGTAGAGGTGGGCCAGAGGCCTTCAAATAGTCGGTTTGGCTGATAGTCAGACCATCCGCCTTCGTCGATTGGCTTATCCCAATGACGCTCTGGCCGCGGATCGTCGTCGTTGGCCCGAGGACCGGCTTGCCGCCGAGATCCAGCATGTACGCAGCCGACCCGACGGTGAGGCCAGCAGCCCAACTGTCGAACACCGCAGCCGTCTTAGGCACTCCAAGCCAGTGCCCGGTCTCTGTCTTTGACGCCGAAGCCGTGAAGCCCAAGAAATTCCCGAGCCCAGCGGCGTTCCCCTCGACGTACAACTTGCCGTCCAGATCGAGGCTGAGGTGGCCCGTCGGGCCGCCAGCCTTGAGCGTGCGGGTTTCAGTACCGTCCGACTGCCCGTTGTGCGCCACCCATGACTCCGATTTGCCGAGGAGCGACCAATTGAGCGACCACTCGGCCCCGCGCTCGAGCTGGAACGCGGCAATGGCCGTGTCAAGCAGCAACGTCGGGTTGGTTGGCGCGCTCGTGGTCGTCGTGGACGGGGCCGTGGTGGTGGTCGACGGCGGGGTTGTCGTGGTGGTGGTAGTAGGCGCGGTCGTGGTGGTAGGGGCACTCGTGGTCGTAGTGGGTTGCGCTATCGCCGTCGCCGCGGCAAGCGCGCTCGCCAAGATCACCGCCGAAATTGACGTGCCAATTGCCACAAAACCGCGCCGCACGCCCACTCCAACGATACTGACCGCCTCTTGGCCCGATGTCAAGTACTCAGTAGTACAGCCCGCTTGGGCCGGAACTGCGTGAGCTCAACTGAGCGGTGGACCGGCGAGCTGAACAATTGGCCCAACACGACGCACACCGCACCTCTAGCCCAGGCGACATCGTCGACTGACCCGACAAAAAAGTCCACATTTCGGTCGGTACCGGCGAACAATGCTCATGGCCGATCTCGCCCGCGGCGCCATCGGCACCGCAATAGAGGTTGCCGTCGATGACGATCCCGGCGCCTACGCCCTCTCCGACCGCGATTACCACGAAATCGTCCACGCCGTGGCCACGCCCGAACCACTGCTCTGCGACGGTCAGGGCGTTGCAGTCGTTCTCTACCAATACCGGGCGGTCCAAGCGTTTGGCGATGGGGGTCGCCACCTGTACGTCTGTCCACCCGAAGAGCGGCGTATACCTGCAAGTCCCGGTCCCCGGCTCGATAAGGCCCGAAAGACCTATGCCTGTCCCGACGACTTTGTCCATGCCGACACCGGCACGGTCACCAGCTTCCTCTCGCCAGAGGCCGCGTCCATTATCTTGAGGCCGACTGCGTAGTTACGCTCGTCGTTGATACGCAGCACGAGCGGTGGCCGCCCACCTCTGGACTTGCCCTGTCTTGTCAGGATGGTGGAGCGCCGTTGGGTACAGACGGAGGTGAAAAAACCGAAAGGCGGAGGGAGGGTCAGTCCTAGTCAGCCTCGCCGGGCAACTCGACGTCAGAAGAGTGACGGTGTGGCATGGCTTCAGCCGGGATCTTCCCGAGACGCCCGGCTTGGTAGTCCTGCATCGCCTGAGCGATCTCCTCTTTTGTGTTCATTACGAACGGACCGTAGTGGACGACGGGTTCGCGGATCGGGAGGCCGCCGAGCACCAGGAGCTCCAGGTTGGGGCTGGCGCTGTCCTGAGATCGTGCGGCCTCGATCTGCAGGGAGCCCCCTGGGCCAAAGACAACGAGTTGTCCCGTGCGAACGGGCGCAAGTTTCTCACCGGCGTAGCCCTCGCCAGCGAGAACGTACACAAGAGCGTTGAAGTCCGGCCGCCACGGCAGCCTCATTTGAGCCGTAGGACTGATGGTGGCATGCACGAGCGTGATCGGCGTGAACGTCGAACCCGGCCCGCTGTAGCCTGCCACTTCACCAGCGATCACTCGCACGAGGGCACCCCCGTCCTCGGTCGTGAGCAAAGTCTCCTCCCGTCCACGTATGTCCTGGTATCGAGGGTGCTCCCACTTGTTGGCGCGGGGCAGGTTGACCCACAACTGGATACCGTGGAAAAGCCCACCCGAGAGCACGAGGGACTCCGGCGGGGCTTCTATATGCAGGATCCCCGCACCGGCAGTCATCCATTGGGTGTCCCCGTCAGTGATGCGCCCGCCTCCACCATTGGAGTCCTGGTGCACGAAAATCCCGTCGATGATGTACGTGACGGTTTCGAACCCACGGTGGGGGTGCCACGGCGTCCCTTTTGGCTCGCCGGGGCCGTAATCGACCTCGCCCATCTGGTCCATGTGGACAAACGGGTCCAGCTCTGAAAGAGGTACGCCGGCAAAAGCCCTCCGGACGGGGAAGCCCTCTCCCTCCAAACCGCTGGGTGCGGTCGTGACCGACCGCACTGGACGCCCTTGGTCGCCCCCCGGGCCCGGTGTGGGTATGCGTGGGAGCACCAAGATGTCTTCAACCGTCACTGCGGGCATCGCTGCCTCCTTGTAAGGCGTGCATTTGGCTGACCGAACTTAGCCTCGTGGTTACGAGCCAACGGCGCGGTCTCAGTCGATATTCCCGTCAGAGGTCAGCCTCGGGGCGCGTACCAGCAACGCTCGGTGCCAGACGTTCACCACCAACGAACGGCCGGGTGCGATGATGTCGCCGTCCATCTCGCGGGGGAGGTCAGCCGCGGTGGTCACTTCCACGTGGCTTGCGGTGTAGCGCTCGAAGTGGCGCTCGGGGTGATGTTTCCCCCCACCACCCACCGGGCTAGGGACGCCCAGCCCAGAAAACCTTTCGGCATCAGGATCCCCACATCGAGCAACCCATCGTCCAGGCATGCGCCGGGGAGCAGCGCAAAGCCGCCCGGGAGGATCCCGATATTGCCGACCACGACTGACTGCGCCCTCCTGACGAGGAGCTCCCCTCCGTCCAGCCGCACTGTCATCTCCTTTGTGGAGCTCCCCAGGTGCGCCAGGGCACCCACCCCGTAGCCCACCCAGCCCAGGTGGTCCTTCAGCATGCGCGGGGTGGACCGCACGACTGCTGCATCGAGGCCGATGCCGGCCATAGCGACGAAGGGTGAACCGTCGGCAACGGCCAGGTCCACCTGGCGTTCGTCCCCTCCGAAGCCGACCGCCAAGGCTGGGCCGAGCTTGGAAGGCAGGTCGAGGGCATGAGCGAAGAGGTTGGCCGTGCCCCGCGGGACTATCGCCAGGGCGACCCCGCTGTAGGCGAGAGCGTGAACACATGCCCGCACCGTCCCGTCGCCGCCCACTGCGAAAACCAGTCTGTCGCCGCTGCCCGCGACGAACCTAGACAGATGGCTTTGCAGCTGCGGGCTAGTCTCGCCGGCCTCGGTCCCCATGAACTGGGGCTGCCAGCCGTTGGAAGCAGCAACCTCCCGGCACCGGTTCTTGAACGCGTCGACGCGCCGGATCCGTACCGGGTTGATCACGAAGGCGACCTCTCTCGTGAGGATGGTGAACAATACCCGGGCACCGATTGAGCGCCCCAAAAACAAGACTTGAACTGAGACTGAGTCTCGTATTATAATTAGACCATGAACGGTCCCTCGTATACCTGTGAACAGTTCAAGCGTCGAGCTCTCGCGCTCTCCGTGGCGCTAGTCGCAGCCGCCGGGCTGCTCGCAAGCACCTCTGCAGCTTCAGCGAGTGCGGGCCCGGGCAAGGTCCTTGCCGTAGGTGCCGAGAACGAGTACGCAAACGTGATAGCTCAGATCGGCGGCCCATTCGTCAGTGTGACGGCCATCATGAGCAACCCCAACACCGACCCTCACGAGTTCGAAGCGAGTGCGAGCGTCGCAGAGGAAGTGAGCAACGCTCAGCTCATCGTCCAAAACGGCGTCGGTTACGACACTTTCATGAACAAAATCGAGTCAGCCACCAACCGCACAGGTCGCCAGGTGATCGTCGCACAAGAGCTGCTCGGCGTGGCGAGCGATTCTTTCAATCCTCACCTCTGGTACGACCCGCGCACGATGCCCGCCGTTGCGAGTGCTGTTGCGAGCGCCCTGTCCGGTCTCGAGCCGGCTCACGCGGCGTACTTCAAGGGCAATGTCACGACCTTTGACCACTCGTTACAGCCTTGGTTCGCTGCGATCGCGAGCTTCAAAAAGGCCCATCCGGGGGTACCCGTCGCGGTAACCGAGCCGGTCGCCGACTATATGCTCCAGGCAGCCGGCGCGGACATCAAGACCCCCGGCCCGTTGCAGGCTGCGATCATGAACGGCACCGACCCGTCCCCGCAAGCTATCTCCCTCGAAGAGCAACTGCTCACAAAGCACGAGGTCAAAGTTTTCCTCTACAACCAGCAGGTCACGGACAGCCTCACAGCCACTTTCCTGTCCGATGCAACCAAGGCGCACGTGCCGGTCGTCGGCGTTTACGAGACGATGCCCACGCCCGGTTACGACTACCAGTCCTGGATGATGGCCGAGACAAACGCCCTAAAACTCGCGCTGACTGGGATGTCTACTGTAAAGCTCTGATGACTTCCACTGGAGGGCCCACCTCGGCCGATGAAGCAACGCTCGGCGGCGAAGATCTCGCGCTGGATGTCAAAGACCTCTCGGTCTCGTTGAGCGGTCATGAGATCCTCCGGGGAGTGTCGTTTTCGGTTGCGGCAGGGTCGCTCACCGGCCTCATAGGAGAAAACGGTGCCGGAAAGACGACCCTGTTACGGGCAATTCTCGGCCTCCTGCCGATCTCGTCGGGCAAGGTGCGAGTGGCGCGCGGGCATCTCAGCAGGCGCTCAATCGGTTATGTGCCCCAAAAGGTAGTTCTGGACCCCGATCTTCCGGTACGTGCAAGGGATCTCGTCGAGCTCGGAATCGACGGGCGACGGCTGGGCATCCCCATAATGTCGGGCACCAAGCGCGCCCTGGTCGACCAACTTCTCCGATCCGTCGACGCCTCCCACCTCGCCGATGCCAGGGTGGGGCCCTGTCCGGCGGCGAACAGCAAAGAGTCCTGATCGCCCACGCTCTGGCGTCCCAGCCGCGGCTCCTGCTCCTCGATGAGCCACTCGCCAGCCTCGACCCTCGCAGTACACAGGAAACGGCGAGCCTTCTTGGCCGGATTGCGCGTGATAGAAAGGTCGGGGTCCTGCTGTCGACCCACGACATCAACCCGCTCCTGCCGGTCATGGACCGGGTTGTGTACCTGGCGGCAGGCCGCGCGGTGAGCGGCAGGACCGAAGAAGTCGTGCGAAGCGACGTGCTGAGCGCCTTATACCGCCACCACGTTGACGTATTCCATGCACATGGGCGGGTTCTTGTGTCTGTGGGGGAAGAACGCAGCGAGGAAGGCTGCGAACTTGACGCGGACGATTGCGCTGACCGTGCAAGCCCCAACCGTGAGAGCTCCAACCGTCAGAGCCCCGACCGCCAAGGGGGGCCGGGTGGGCCGTCGCCGGCGGCCACGGGTGCTCGCGGGGGGCAACCGTGAGCATCCTGCACGCGATATTTCAGCCGGGCCTGTTCTCAAACTCCTCCGTCCAGGACGCAGCGGTCGTCGGGGCGGTGGTTGCATTGGTGTGCGCCCCAGTGGGCGTCTTCACGGTGGTGCGGGGACAGTCGTTCGCCGGCCACGCCTTTGCCGACGTCACCGCGACGGGTGGTTCTGCCGCCTTCCTTCTCGGCGTGAGCCCACTTTTCGGCTTCGTCGTGATGGCCCTAGCTGGCGCAGGCGCAACGGAGCTCCTCGGGGCCGAACGCCAGCGAGGCCGGGATCTCGCCACCGGGGTCGTGCTCGGTGCCGGTCTCGGGCTATCGGCGTTATTGCTGTACTTGACCACGACGACACAAAGCACCACGGGCGCGGCCGTCACAGTGCTCTTCGGGTCGATCTTCGCAGTCAGCAGCTCGACCTTGCCGATGGTGATCGGTTTCGGTGCAACGGCGCTGTTCCTCGTCGGGCTCGTGTACCGGCCCTTGCTCCTCAGCTCGATCAACCCCGACCTGGCCAGTGCGCAGGGCCCGGGCTCCGGGTCGTCGGGCTGGTCTACATGGTCTCCCTGGCCCTGTCGGTGGCGCTGTCGGCCCTTACGATCGGTGCGATCCTGAGCACCGCCCTGCTGATCGGGCCCGCTGCGGCAGCTTTGCGGCTCGCTAAAAGCCCGGGCCGGGCCATCGCGTGTGCGGCCGTGATCGGCGTCGCTGCCACCTGGGCCGGGATCATCCTCGCCTATGACAGCTACAACTGGCCCCCCGCACAGCAGGGGTGGCCTGTCAGTTTCTTCGTCGTCTCCTTGGTCCTGGCCGCTTACTTGCTCGCGCAATTGACCGGTCGCCTGGCCCGGCGGGATTAGGAGGAGGAAGTGCTGTCCGGCCTCTTTTCCGGTTTCATGGTCGGTACCTGGTTGGAGGCCAGCGTTATGGCGCTGGTGGCCGGCGCGGTGGGCTTTTTCGTCGTGCTCCGCGGGTCGAGCTTTGCGGCGCACGCCATCCCCCAGGGTGCGTTCACCGGTGCGGCCGGCGCCGCACTCATAGGGACCAATACCCTGCTCGGCGTCGGAACTTTCTCCCTTCTCGGCGTGGTAGCGATCGCAAGATGGGGCCGCCGGGGCCAACATGACGTAGTGACGGCCCTGTCGCTGGTGACCTTGCTTGGTATTGGCTCTCTTTTCCTCAGCATGAGCACGCAGTACGCAGAACAGACCTTCTCACTGCTGTTTGGTGAACCGCTTGCCGTCAGCTCTTCTGACCTGCTGCCGACCGCCGTACTCGGCGCAGCGTGCATCATTATGGTCGTTGTACTTTTCCGTCCGTTGATGCTTAGCTCTGTAGCTCCAGAGCTTGCAGCAGTACGTGGCATCCGCCCAGCACGCATCGAGCTGTTGTTCCTCTTGTCCGTGGGGGTCGCGACGACCATGGCGCTGCCGGTCGTGGGGGCCCTGCTCGTCTTTAGCCTCATGATCGGGCCGCCGGCCACTGCCCGTTTCGTGACCGACCGGCCCGCGCTGGCGATGGCCGTTTCTGGGGCACTCGGCCTTATAACGGTGTGGGTGTCGATCACTGCCTCCTTCTGGTCCAACTGGCCTATTGGCTTCTTCGTGGGCACCTTCGCCGCCGTGTGGTACGTGATAGGGCGCTGCCTGGCACGTTGGCGCAGAAAACCGGGGTACGTTGTGCCGTTGGAGCTTGCCGGAGCAGGGTCGCGGTAGGGTCGACATGGTGAACGAAGCGCTACACGGCCTGGTCCAACAACGGCTGCGGCGGATCTCACAGCGCTACACAAACGGGCGGCGCGAGGTTGTCGAGCTGTTGGCCGACGCCGGGCACCCCCTCAGCATCGAAGACATCGCAGAGCGTGCGCCGCGGCTGCCTCGGAGCTCGGCCTACCGGCACCTCGTCGACCTGCAACAAGCCGGTGTCGTCCGGCGCGTCTCGGCTAACGACGACTATTTCCGTTTCGAGCTGGCCGAAGACATCACCGAGCACCACCACCACCTGCTGTGCACCCGCTGCGGCAAGGTGCTGGACGTCACGCCTACGCCGGCGTTCGAACAAGCGATGTCGCACTACCTGGACCGCTTGGCCAACGTCGACGGTTTCATCGGCCTCGACCACCGTCTGGATGTGCTCGGAGCCTGCTCGGACTGCCAGGACCGCGCCCCCGGGGCCGGGGAGCCGGTGGCTTCCGCTGTTGCGGTGGGGCAACGCGATGGCTGAGACCCACTCGCTAGCACCGCCCCGCCGCCACGACCCCCGTATCGACCCACCCACCAGCGCTGACCGGCGCAGGACCGGATGGTGGCTGGCAGTTCTTGCGCTCACACCAGTTTGCCTTGGCGTGCTCGTGTGGGCCACGGTCAACTGGAACGGGAGTTACCCGAACGTCAAGCCGCCGGTACCTCGCGGCTGGCAGGCAGTTCCGGGGATCTATGCCAGTTTCTCCGTACCCGGCAACTGGTCGCTTCAGCCCTACATGAGCGACGCTGCTTCGGACATCTACTACTCGGGCCCGGCTGGAGGCGTGGGGGAATCGGTTACTGAAGCTGACCAGGAGCCTTCGGCCACGGGACCTCTGCCTTCGATCGTCGGCTCTTTCCTCACGGACCGCTACATCGTGACCTCGGTGACCCCGTTCGAGCTCGACGACGCCACCGCGGCTTGGCGGTACCTGTTCCGCCTGGCGGACGGGACGAAAGGGACGGGCATCCTCGCCTGGGTCAGCGGGACGCAGTCGGAGGTGTGGCTCATAGCGACACCTGTTACGGCCACGACAGATGAAGCCTTGTCCACCCTGACCCTCGCTCCTTAGCGCACGAGCGGTGCAATACGCTGTAGCGTCCGACACCAAAGAACACCCAAGGAGGCTCGCGCTTGGCTAGCCAGGTGGCCGATTACGAGATCACAAGTTCCGTGGTCGAGGACCGTACTGCCCCATGCCTACGCGCGCGCCGCCCTCAGCGGCTGGGCGGAGGCGATGCTCCGGTCACCATTTGGGTCCTAGGCCCGTTGGCAAGGACGTCCTGGGCGGCTGCCCGGGCGAGGTTAGAACCGGTGGCTTCGGTCCACGATGATCACCTGCCGTCGTGGCTCGAAGCCGGGATTGCCGAGTGGGCTCAGAGACCGGTGGTCTGGGTGAGCGCGTCCACCGCGGTCGCTGGCACTCTCGCCTCTCCACCGCCCGGTCTCGATATGCCGGCCCGGCTGCGTGCGATCGCTTCGGCGGCTCGAGGCGCCCACGCCCTTCACGAGCACGGCCAACTCCATGAAGCAATATGCCCGCAGTCTGTGGCCCTAGTGGCGATCGGCTCGCCGAGCCAAGCAACTGGCCCTGAGCCCCGGGACACCTCTGACGGCGGGACGGCGAGCGCAGTGCTCTCGCCGCCCGCGCTCGCAAACGGTCAGGCCCCGCTGGCGCAGGTAGGGTACCCACCTTTGGGGTACATCGACCCGCAGCTGCTGAGGGGTGAAGGTGGGCGGTGGTCGGACATCTGGGCGCTAGGTGCGACGGTCCACCAGGCGGTCACAGGATCAGTGCCCTTCCCCGGCCTCGACGAACTGCCCGTCGTCCAGGCGCTGTCAAGGCTCCTGTCGGTTCCTGCCCCGACGCTCGGCGACTTGCCTGATGCCGTATCGGAGGTGGTCTCTGAGTGCCTGTCGGTCGACCCGGCGGACCGCCCCGCTACTGCCAGCGACGTGGCCGAACGCCTGGACGAGGCAGCCTCAAAGTGGTAATGCCGGACATGTCGACGGCTAATGGCCGACGGATCTCGAGGAGGTAACTGGTTCCCGTGGCAGACAAGCTCGAAGTCCTCCCCGGCCCCGGTCTGGTTGCTCGCTTCGGCGACGTTGCCGTCTGGGCCGGCCCACAGTGCTCGCCGGCGTTGCAAGCGCACCTCGTGAGCGAAGCGCAGAGGCAGGGGCCCTATGCAGGGGACCAGCTGGCCAGCTCCTTTATCGCCGTCCTGCAGCGCGGCGACCCGGAGCCTCAGGCGCCTTTTGTAATCGTCGGGCCTGGGGCAAACGGCCTGGCCCTGTTCCTGCACGGGCCTGTCCAGGCTTGGGACAGCGGTCGCTGGCTGGCGCCGCAGCCGGTGCCCGGCTGGATGGCAACTTCGATCGGCCGGCCCTGGCCCCTGATAATCCTGCCCTACGGAGCTGCGCCTCCACCCCAAAGCCAGCAAGGGAACCCCTTTGACCTCTTGTCGGGCGCGGTCCCTGGTTCGGGCTTCGTGCTGCTGCGCCCGCCGCCGGGACCGGGGCAGGCGAGCGGGGGGCCCCAGGCCGCCGGTTCGTCGCTTACTTCTCCTGGGGGCGCTCAACCAGGCCCGGGAGCCGGAGGGCCGGTGCCCTTCGGCGGACAGCCCGGCTATGGAGCTCAGCCGGGCGGAGTTGGCGCCGGGCCGGGCGGAGTTGGCGCCGGGCCGGGCGGAGTTGGCGCCGGGCCGGGCGGAGTTGGCGCCGGGCCGGGCGGAGTTGGCGCCGGGCCGGGCCAATCGACCATGGCGGCGGGGCCCGGTGCGCTCGCGAGCGCGGTGGGAGCTGTTGCCGAGGCGCCGCCCAATTCGGGCACGGTCGGCGTCTCATCGCCCAGCGGGGGAGCGATCGACCTGCGCAGTGTTTTCGCCGCGCTCCAGCCGCAGCTCCCGGTCGCATCGAGCCCTGCCGCTGCGTTCAGCCCAGACCGACCCGAGGTGCAAGGGGTACGTTGCGAGCTCGGGCATTTCAATCACCCGCGAGTGACCAACTGCATGCGCTGTGGCAGACCGGTCCCGCCAGGCAGCCCTCAAGTGAGCGGGCCGCGACCTGCGGCCGGGGTGCTCCTGGCTGACGACGGTTCCATTTGGGCGCTCGGTCGGCCCTGCATTATCGGCGCAGAACCGACGTCAGCCGCAGAGGTCCAGGCCGGCGCGGCACAACCAATCGCGATGCGAGCTGCTCCTGACCACCCAATGGCGCCTGTGCACGCAGAGGTCCAGGCCAAAGGCTGGTCCGCCTACCTTGTCGACCGGGGAGCCGACGGCGGGACCTTCTTTCAGGGGCCCGGGCGCAGGGGTGGGCCAGTTGGGCCGCAACGAGCAACGGGAACTGACGGACGGCTCGCACATCTCCTGCGGGGGAAGGGTGCTCACCTACCTGGCCGCCTGGCCGGCGTAGCGCGTCGGCTCATTCGGCCTAGCGGCTCATTCGGCATAGCGGCTCATTCGGCCTAGCGGCTCATTCGGCATAGCGGCTCATTCGGCATAGCGGCTCATTCGGCCTAGCGGCTCATTCGGCATAGCGGCTTATTGGCCGAGCAAGTCGTGGAACTTAGGGCACAACTCGTTCACGGCTGCCGAAATTACGACCCCGAGGTCGTCAGGCGGTAGCGGCTCGTTCCCCTCGAGCAGTGGTACACGGTCCCCCACTTCCTCCACGGTGGCGCCGGATTCAAGGTCGGCGCATATTGCTTGACCCAAAGTGAGCAACTGAGGCCCCGTCCGGTAACCACCAATATCTGGAGCCTGGCTATAAACGGAGTTGACAAATGCCTGAGCGGCGGCCGGGCTTGTCGAGGAGTGGCTGCCGCATCCCGCGGCTGTGACTGCGACCACCAAAGCTGCAGCTACTGGCAGGCGCCACGGCACAGACCGGGATCCTAGCGAGAGCTGCTCCGGGTGGCTCAGCCATCAACACCTAGCGCCACGACGAGCAAGGGTCCCTTGGAAGGCAGCACTAACATCAGCAGCACGGTGCCCGCAACGACCATGTACGAACGGCTCGGGGGGATGCCTTTTTTCGAGTCTCTCACGGAGCGCTTCTATCAAGGCGTCGCCGCAGACGAGGTGCTCCGCCCGATGTACCCAGAAGATCTCGATGGACCGCGCCACCACCTGTGCTGGTTCCTGGCTCAGTTTTGGGGAGGGCCGCGCACATACGACGACGAGCGTGGCAGCCCCCGCCTCCGCGCCAGGCACTTGCCGTTCAAGATCGACGGGGATGCACGCGACCGCTGGTTGGGCCATATGCGCGCTGCCGTGGAGGAAGCTCGCCTCGGCGCTTTGGAGAAAGCTCAGCTGATCAGTTACTTCGAGGCTGCTGCCAACCACATGGTCAACAGTCCCGACGATTGAGCCTCGTGCAGTCCAGCGGTACAGAGCTCCAAAGAGTTGCGGTGCTCTTCAGATTGAGTCGCGGTGCTCTTCAGATTGACGGGGCAGCATGCAATAACGACGAGCCGACCCAAGACCGGTCCGGCGAAAGGAGCCCGAGGTGTTAGTCAGTTGCGACGAAACCGAAGCAAGCGTGGTGTGCCACGTGGCCGGAGACCTCGACCACGCGAGCGTGGGTGAGTTCCGGGAAGCTGTCGCCCACCTGAGCAAGACGAAGAGGGTCATCTTCGAGCTGTCGGCAGTTCCCTTCGTCGATGCAGCGGGGCTCGGAGCCCTTATCGGTGCCGTGCGACGTATCCGCGACCGGCGTGGTGGGGCTGTTGTCTGCGCCGCAAGGCCGTCGGTCCGCAGGGTCCTCCAATTGGTGGGCATACCCCGGGTCGTCACAATCGTCGACAGCGTTAAAGAAGCTCACGCGTACTTCAGGCAACCAGGGATGGCGTAACCTCGCCCGCCAAGCCGCCCCCCTCGGCACTTATTTGGGCTGGGCTTCTATCGCAGCGGCAAGCAAGCGGGCGGCGTTGATGAACCCGACATGGGTGAAGGCTTGCGGGAAATTGCCGACAAGGCGCTGGCTTGCGGTGTCGTACTCCTCGGAGAACAACCCGACGTCGTTGGCCACAGCGGCCACTCGCTCGAAAATCTCGCGTGCTTCGTCAACGCGGCCAAGGCGCGCCAAGCACGAGACGAGCCACAGGCTACAGGGCAGGAACGTGGCCTCACCACCCGGCAACCCGTCGACACCAGAACTGTTGTTGTACCTCGCGACGAACCCGTTCACCATCAGGTCCCGCTTCACCGCCTCGATGGTGCCGACGACTCTCTCGTCCTCGACCGGCAAGAAACCGACCGCGGGTACCAGCAGAAGGCTGGCGTCGAGCTCTTTGGAACCATACGCCTGGGTGAAAGAGCGGAGCTCCGGGTCGTAGCCCTGCGTGCAGACCTGGTCGTGGATGACCTCGCGCAGCTTGCGCCATTCGTCCACGGGACCATCCAGCCCGTGCAGTTCGACGGCTTTGACGGCCCTGTCCATCGCAACCCATGCCATCACACGCGAGTAGACGAGGCGCTGTGGCGGGCCTCTCAACTCCCAGATGCCCTGGTCAGGCTCGTCCCAGTGGGCCTCCACAAACCCAACAAGGGCTCGCTGGAGATCCCAGATGGCGCCGGCTGCAGAAATCCCATGAGTGCGCGCCATGTGAACCGCTTCCATCAGCTCCCCGAACACGTCGAGCTGGAACTGCAGGGACGCCGCGTTACCTACCCGGACCGGCGCCGAGGACTCGTACCCGGGAAGCCAGTCGAGCTCGAGCTCCGGGAGCCGGCGCTCCCCCGCGACCCCGTACAGGACCTGAAGCTGCCCTGGGTTGCCAGCTGCCGCGCGGACCATCCACCACAGCCAGGCCTCGGCCTCGTCCCGGCAACCAGCTTCTATAAGACCGTTGAGAGTGAGCGTGGCGTCCCTGACCCAGCAGTAGCGGTAGTCCCAGTTCCGGGGGCCGCCCAGCGCTTCGGGCAGCGAGGTGGTCGGGGCGGCGACGATGCCCCCCGTAGGCGCATAAGTGAGCGCCTTCAGGGTCACGAGGGACCGTTGGACCATGCCTTCCCACTCGCCGTGCACTTCGTTCAGCCCGCGCAACCAGTCGCCCCAGTAGGACAGGGTGTCGGCCAGAGCCGTCTCGCAGTCCAAGTCCCTCCCGGGGTCCTCGTAAGAAGGCGCCCACCGCAGCATGAAACAGAGCCGGTCGCCTTCCTTGACGGTGAAGGCCGCCGTGTGGCGCATATCCGCGCCTTTCAGCTCGACAGGGCTCTCCAGCTCGATCGCGTCCGGGCCGGCCACTGCCCGGATACCGTGCTCGGTCTGGAGCACCCAAGGGACCTGGGAACCGTACTCGAAACGGACCACCACCTCGGTGACCATCTTCACGTTCCCACGGAGGCCCTCCACCATCCGGAACACCCTGGGCCGGTGGTGGCGCGGGGGCATGAAATCGGTCACTCGCACGCTGCCGCTCGGGGTGTCCCACTCCTGGTCGAGCACGAGGGCGCCATCCCTGTAATCGCGCCGCGTAGCAGGACCTCCGCCCTGCGGTGCCAGCAGCCATCGGCCGTGGTCGGCAGTACCCAGGATTGCGGCGAAGCATGCTGACGAGTCGAAGCGCGGCACGCACAACCAGTCGACCGAACCGTCACGGCCGACGAGAGCAGCCGTGTGGGTATCGCCGATCAGGGCATAGTCTTCGATCTTCTGGCTCACGCCGCCAAATTCTAGGGTGGCCCGCTCAGCGCCGGGAGCAGCCGCAAGCTCGTCGCTCGCTGCCTGAGGTCAAACCGACAGGAAGCGCCTCACGGCGAAACCGGAGCCGAGGGCCCCGACCAGGGCGCCAACGACCACGATGAACAGCCCGGTAAGTAGGGCCGCGTGGGAGCTGACGTAGAGGGGTTGGTTCACGTCGATCGGGTTGCTGCCCGTGAACGAGGCGAACGTAGCCCGCGCGAAATATGTGATCAGGAAAGCTATAACGGCTCCGAGCAGCCCCTCCACGAGCCCTTCCAGCATGAACGGCACGCGGATGAACCAGTTGGTGGCCCCGACGAGCTTCATTACTGCGACTTCGCGCCGGCGGGCAAAGATCGCTAGCTGGATCGTGTTCACGACGAGGGCGATCGCTCCCAGCATCACACCTCCGGCCACGATCAAGGCCACTGTCCTTAGGGCCGAGAAATGGGCAAGGGTTTCTGCGATTATTTGCCCCGGGTAACCGACCTGGTAAACGCCCGGTTGGTCGCGGAACTCGCTGGCCAGCTGGGTGATGCTCTGGGCCTTGGCCGGCACGCACTGGAACGACGTCGGCATCGCGGATGCTGTCATTACCTTGACAAGTTCCGGTTGGCCATTGAAGAGATCTTTGAACTGGGCCCACGCCTGGTCCTTGTTGAGAAATCGGCAGCTCGTGATTTCCGTCGGGGTCATGCTGCCAACTTCGTGGTTGATGGCGGCTATCTCCTGGGCGCTGGCTCGCGGCTCCATGAAGATGATCATCTCGACCCCGCCCTGCCACTGGACCGTCGCCGTGTTGACGGCCTGGCGCATAATCAGGACCCCGCCCAGCGCGGTGAGCGATACGGCCATCGTCACGATCGCAGCCACCGTCATGACCACGTTGCGAAGAAGGTTGCCTCCCGTCTCGCGCAGCACATACGGGCTCGCCATCGTCATCGGTTGCCCCTTTTCCTATCTCGCAGGCCCGCCGGGCCCCTAGGCGTCGACCATGCCGTAGACGCCTCTTGCCTGGTCGCGCACAACGTTCCCTCGGTCGAGCTCGATGACCCTCTTGCGCATAGCATCGACCACATCCTGCTGGTGGGTCGCCATGACCACCGTGGTGCCATAGAGGTTGATGCGTTCGAGGAGCCGCATTATGCCGGCCGTTGTACCCGGGTCAAGGTTCCCTGTCGGCTCGTCAGCCAGCAGTATCAACGGGCGGTTGACGAATGCCCGCGCGACGGCAACACGCTGCTGTTCGCCACCGGAGAGCTCATTGGGGCGGCTCTCCATCTTCGTGCCCAAACCGACGAGCTCGAGGATCTGGGGTACCTGAGAACGCACGAAACTCCTGGAGCGCCCGATGACCTCGAGAGCAAAGGCGACATTTTCGTACACCGTGCGCTCTGGCAACAACCGGTAATCCTGGAAGATGCAGCCGATGTTGCGGCGCAAGTAGGGCACTTTCCATGGGGCGAGCGAACCAACTTCTTTGCCTGCCACCCAGATCTCACCCGCATCAGCGCGTTCTTCTTTTGTCACAAGCCGTAGAAACGTAGTCTTGCCAGACCCAGACGGCCCAACAATGAACACGAACTCACCGCGCTTGATATCCACCGAGACCTCTCGTAAAGCCGAGACGGTCCCTTTGTAGGTCTTGGTGACTTGGTTGAACCGGATCATAAGTTTGATGTGCCGGCTTTAGATCCAACAATGGGCACTAATCGAGCATAGCGGCCAAAAACCCAGATAACAGGCTACACGCCTGTGACCTGGGCATATACGTCGACGGTCTGGCGGGCCACCGCCTTCCAAGTGAACTGTGCGAGCACGCGTTCGCGGCCGGCGGCACCGAACGCCCTGCCTAGCGTCGGCGTCGAGAGCAGATGGTTGACCCTCTCCGCGATCGCTGCCGAGAAGGCTTCGGGCTCTGCGGGCGTGCCAAAGGCGTCCCCGCTCGGCACGAACGGCACCAGGAAGCCGGTTTCACCGTCCACGACGATCTCGGGCACCCCGCCCACCGCGCTCGCCACGACCGGTACGGAACAGGCCATGGCTTCGACGTTGATCAACCCGAAGGGCTCGTATATCGACGGGCACACGAACACGCTGGCATGGCTGATGATCTGCACGAGAGCGGGTCGGGGCACCATCTCTTCGACCCAGAAGACCCCCTTGCGCCTCTCGGCCAGCTCCGACACCTGCGCTCGCACCTCCCGTTCGATCTCAGGTGTGTCAGGGGCGCCGACACAAAACACGACCTGGGCGGCCGGGTCGAAGAACCTGGCAGCTTCCAGGAGGTACGTGATGCCCTTTTGGCGGGTCACTCGCCCTACGAACAGCACGTAGGGGACGTGAGGGTCAATATCCTGGCTCTCGAGGCCAGCCGTCCCCGGGTCCGGGAAGAACTCATCGGTGTCGATGCCGTTGTGCACCACATTCACCTTCGCAGGGTCGACCGCCGGGTACACCCGCAGGACGTCGTCACGCATCGCCCTGGACACTGCGATCACGGCGTCGGCGCTCTCGACGGCCGTGCGTTCCACCCAGCTCGACAAGCGGTACCCTGCGCCAAGCTGCTCAGCCTTCCAGGGGCGCAGCGGCTCAAGGCTGTGCGAGGTCATCACGTGGGGTACGTCGTAGAGGACGTGCGCCAGGTACCCAGCGAAGTTGGCGTACCAGGTGTGGCTGTGCACCAGGTCGGCCGCCGCGACATCAAAGGCCATGCATAGGTCGGCCGACAGTGCTCGCAGAGCCGTCCCTTTGCCGTCTTGGGCGAGAACAGCCCAGGGCTCGTACGCACCCGCCACAAGCGGGTCGTCACGGGGCACTCCGAAGCAGTACACGCCTACATCGAGAAGTTTGGCAAGCTCCCTGGAGAGGTGCTCTACATGAACGCCGGCCCCCCCATAGATCTCAGGCGGGTACTCCTTTGTAAGAAGGGCAACACGGGTCAACCGACGACCTTTTCGCCTTTGCCAATTACGACGATGCCTCTCGCAGAAATGGTGAAGCGGCTGGCGTCGATGTCCGGCTCCACTCCCACCTGAGCACCGGGTTCTACCGTCACGTTCTTGTCGATGATGGCGCGGCGCACGACCGCACCCTCACCGATGCGGACATTGTCCATCAAAACCGAGCCCTCGACGAGGGCGCCTTGTTGCACAATGACACCCGGCGAAATGACAGAGCCCCGCACGGTGCCGCCAGAAATTATTGTACCGCCAGATACGATCGAATTGTAGGCAAGCCCCGCACGACCTGGCTCCTCGAAGACGAATTTTGCGGGAGGCAATTGGGGGGCGCTCGTAAAAATCGGCCACTCGGTGTTGTAGAGGTTGAAAACAGGCTGTACTGCAACGAGATCCATGCTCGCTTCGTAATAGCTGTCGAGGGTGCCCACATCACGCCAGTAACCGTGGTCGAGGTCAGCACAGCCCGGTACGTCGTTCTCATGGAAGTCGTAAAAATGGGCGTCGCCGCTCTCCACGAAGCGCGGGACGACGTCACGGCCCATGTCATGGCGGCTATTTGAGTCCTGAGCGTCCTCCCGCAACGCGTCACTAAGCGCATTCGCGTTGAAAATATAATTGCCCATCGAGGCAAAAAGATGCGGGCGCCCGGCGGCGAGAGCCACGGGGTCAGGCGGCTTTTCTATGAAACGCTCGATCAGCGTCCCCTTGCCCGGCTCGATCACGCCGAAGCCCTTTGCCTGCGCCGGCGGCACCCTTATGGCAGCGACCGTGGCCGCGGCGCCGGTCTGGATATGCTGCGCCAGCATCTGGCGCGGGTCCATCCGGTAAATGTGGTCTGCCCCAAACACCAGTATATAGTCCGGGCGCTCGTCGCCGACGATGTTGAGGTTCTGATAGATGGCGTCCGCCGAACCGGAGAACCACCACGGGCCTCGGCGCATCTGGGCTGGCACTGGGGTTACGTAGGAGCCGAGGAGAGTCGAGAGGCGCCACGTGCGCGTGATGTGCAGGTCGAGGCTATGGCTCTTGTATTGCGTCAGGACAACGACCCGCAGCAGGCCAGCGTTGGCCAGGTTCGACAGCGCGAAGTCGATCAGACGGTAGTGGCCGCCAAAGGGCACCGCCGGCTTTGCGCGGTCAAGAGTAAGCGGGAGAAGGCGTTTGCCTTCTCCCCCTGCTAGGACTATGGAGAGCACTCGCGCCACAACGCCACGCTAGTGCCACGACAGGCAACGTTCAGGAATAATGAAGCATGACCTTGCCCAGCCAAGAAGCCATCCCGCTACGGACTGGCGGGGCTATACCGCTCGTTGGCTTCGGTACGTGGCGCCTGTCGGGCCGGAACAGTTACGAGGCCGTGCTAGACGCCCTGGCCACCGGTTACCGCCACATTGACACCGCCACCATGTACGGCAACGAGACCGAAGTCGGCCAGGCCATGCGCGACAGTGGGCTCAGCAGGGATGAGATCTTCCTCACCACCAAGCTTCTACAGGACGATGCCGACAACCCGGCCCAGGCGATCGACGCAAGCCTGCGGCGCCTGGGCACGGACTACGTCGACCTGTGGCTTATCCACTGGCCGCCCGGCGGGCGCGCAAGCCCCAAGACCTGGGAGCAGGTCCTCACTCAGCGCGAGCTCGGCAAGACGCGAGCCGCCGGCGTGAGCAACTACTCGACGGAACAGGTTGACGAGCTCATCGCAGCTGCCGGGGACGCCCCGACAGTCAATCAGGTGCGCTGGAGCCCGGCTACTTACAACCCCGCCTTCGCCACTGAAAGCTCCGTGCGGGGGGTCGTCCTCGAGGGCTACAGCCCCTTGCGCGCAACGCCTCTCGAGGACCCGCGCCTGGTCGAAGTGGCCCGGCAGCACGGGAAGAGCCCGGCCCAGGTTGTGCTGCGGTGGCACATCGAGCACCGAGTGGTGGTCATCCCTAGGTCATCGAACCCGAAGCGGATCGAAGAGAACTTCGACCTGTGGGGATGGTCCCTGACCACCGACGAAGTGGCTCTGCTCGACAGGCTTTCACCGATGTCGCCTTGAAGAGCCCGCAAAGAGCCCGGGCTCAAAGCCGACGCGTTTGGTTAGTCTTCGCCCGAGTGCCCGCCGGCCGCTCGCTCGAGGGTCGTTGCCTCGCGGTGGCCGTTACCGTCATGCGCGTTACCCTCGTGGCCGTTGCCCACGTGGCCGTCACTACCGTCATGGCCGTCGTGTGAGGCGCCGAGGGTGTGGTAGCCCCCGCGCGCGTCACGGGTCATGATCCCGCCGACGGGCCGCTGGATCGGGTGCGCATTGGTGTTCTTCAAAAGCACGCAGGTCCGGTAGGCGATGACGCCGCCCACTATCGGGCCTATGAAGGAGCCGTACTGGAGGATTTCGATCAGCAGCTCGAAGGACATCTGAAGGGCGTTGCCGATGAGGTCGGTCGCGCTCGCGAGGGTTAGGTCGAAGAAAAACAGGAGAGCCGCGACGCCGATCGCAGTACGCAACGGCTTGTCCCGTGGCCTGTCCAGGAGGTTGTGCTCTTCATAGTCGCCGAAAAGCTTCTTGTCGATCCAGGGCCAGGCGTATATCACGTTGAAGACGATCCCTGGCAGGACGATGCCCGGGAAGAACGGGTTAGGGATCTCGTGGCCGAAGCTGCGGAACTCCCAGTGCGGCCAGAGCCGCAGGCCGCCGTCGAGCCACCCGACGTACCAGTCGGGTTGAGTGCCGGCGCTCCCCCGGGCCGCTTCGAACGGGCCGTAAACCCAGATGGGGTTTATCTGGATAAGACCGCCGAGGCCGAAGATCACGGCGGCTATGAACATGAGCAGTGCGGTGGACTTGATCATGTACTGAGGCCAGAGCCGGCTCCCGACGATGTTGTGCTCGGTCTTGCCGGGCCCGGCGAAGTCTGTGTGCTTTTGGTGCCAGAGAATTCCGAGATGGCCGCCGAGGAGGCCTGCGAGAGCCAATGGGAACAGGAACTCGTGGATGACGAACAACCTCGCGAAGAACTCGGTGCCCGGGAACGCCCCGCCCCATACGTTGAAAGCAAGCCAGGGACCAACGAGGGGTATCGACTGCACAATCGAGAAGACCACCCGCAGACCGGAACCCGAGAGAAGGTCGTCGGGTAGCGAATACCCGGAGAAACCCTCGAGCATTGCGATAAGCAACAGCGTGACGCCGATGACCCAGTTGATCTCGCGAGGACGGCGGAACGCCCCCGTGAAAAATACCCGGCACATGTGGAACGCAACTGCGGCCATAAATATGTTCGCGGCCCAGTGGTGTGCCTGGCGCATTACGAGTCCCGCTCGCACGCTGAACGAGATGTTGAGCGTCGATGCGAACGCCTCGGTCATGGACTGGCCGTCGAGGGGTTTGTAAGGCCCGTGATAGATCACGACCGCCTCGGACGCCTTGTAGAAAAGTGCCAGGTAGATACCCGTCACAATCAAAAGCACGAAGCAGTACATGGCGATCTCGCCGACCATGAACGACCAGTGGTCCGGGAAGATCTTGTCGAGCGCTGAACGCACCCACGTCGATGAGCCGAGGCGGTCGTCCGCCCAGTCCAGTACCTGTTGTTCGCGCTTGGCCCTCTTGCGGGCGGCCGAACGCTCTGCGACGGTGCTCATGACTGCTCCCGACGCAGGTTCAGCCGTATGACGCCCATACTTCAGTCCCCTGACCTGTTCCAGAAACCTGGGCCGATGGGCTCGATGAAATCGCTCAAAGCGATCAGGTAACCGTCGGGGCGGATACCCAGAGGTAACTGAGGTAGCGGCCTCGGCGCGGGGCCGAACACAGGAGCGGCGTCCTGGAGGATGTTGAAGGTCGACTGGTGGCAAGGGCAGATCAGCTGCATCGACAAGACGTTGAACAAGCTCACAGCGCAGCCTGCGTGCGTACAAATCTTTGAGAAAGCGACAATGCCGTTCGCGCCCGAGATCACCTCGAAACCGCCCTGGCCGGCGCGAGCTTTGATCGGGTCGCCCCCGATGTTCAGCACGACAACCGGCGACGTGGGGTCGTCTATGTACCCTTCGGGGAACACGGTCATGATGCCGTCGACCACGATGTCGTCCACATGGAGGGCGACGTTGTCTTCGGTCACGAGCCTCGCGCCCTTGTACCACTTGGTGTGGTACAGAGCCCGTCCAGGACGGGTACCGAGCGAGGCGAGAGGGAAGATCGCCGCAAGGCCGAATATCCCGCCCACCGGCACGAGCACCTTCTTCACAAGGAAGCCTCGCCGGGACATCATCGCGTCGGTCCCTCGTGACAAGGACTCCACGACGGCCGCTCGTTCCTCCGGGTCGGAGGTCCGGTGCTCGGTCCCTCGGCTGGCCGTGATGTCGTGGCCCGGGAGCAGATTGCGGGCCCACAGCAACAGGCCGATCCCGAGGAGGCCGAACCCGACGAGCAGGAACAGCCCCTCGAGCTGAGCTTGGCCGCCTAAGCAGTAAACGATCGCTAGCCCGACGCCGCACAGCGCCGCGCCTGCCCAGAGAAAGGCGATGAGGTACTCCATCCGCTTTGCGCGCCACGGGTCGTCGCGCAGCGGGTACCAGGTGTCGTCCTGGTCCGGCGGGACGTCGTCCGGCCAGGGGGTGCCTTCGCCAGCACCGTCGTCAGGCCCGTGCGTACCTGTGAAGATCTTTGGGGACTCGGTCGCAGTCATCGCCTAGCCACGGTTCCCGATCAGCCTCGAACACAGGAGCAGTACCCCGAGCCCGAAGATCACTCCGACAAAGCCCTCTGGGACCGGGCCGAAGTGGGCGATCCCGAGGCCGCCAGGGTCCGGGGTGTGGCCCAGGTAATAGACGTAGTCAGCTATCGCAGAAACCTGCTGGTCGGTGAACTGGCCGGGGCCAAAGTCGGGCATCGGCCGGGGCCCACCCGGATCGCCTCGCCGACCTGGGTGCGCGTCGCCGCCCGCAGGCTGGGCACCACGTACCCGTGGCTGAGGAGCCCACCGGACCCCGAGGCGTCGTGGCACTGGGCGCAGTTCATCATGAACAAGGCGTTGCCCTCTGACAAGGTCGGGCAGTTGGGCGACTCGTTGTTACAAGCTGGCGTGATGTCGGGGATACCTGGCCCGGGCGTGCCGTGTTCGATGTCGAGGGCGTTGACGTAGGCAACTATGTCGGCGATCTGCGCCTTGTTGAAAAATGGCCTGTTGCTGGTCGGTTCGAGGTTGGGCGAGCTGAGAGGCATCCGGCCGGTGGAAACAAAGAAGTCCACGGCAGCGGCCCCGACGTTGAGCAGCTCCGGCCCTTCCCACCGATGCCTCCTACACCGTGGCAGGCGGCGCAGTGCTGGTCGAAGAGCGTCTGGCCCGCCTGAATGCTGACGGGGCTCAGCGTGACGGGCTTCATCTGTGCGGGAGCGGCGGCGGTCCAGAACAGCACCGCGAACATCGCCATGGCGGCCCCGACCAGAGCTGCAGGCCCGACGAGCGCGTGGCGCAACCGGCTGCGAGAAGAGTTCTTGGGCCTGCTCGCCACGAGCTTGTTGGTCGTCATTGGGTGGGCCGTCGTGATCCAGGTGGCATGGTCATTTGGTCGATGGGAGGAGCCAGATCATTGCGTAAAGGCCGATCCACACCACGTCTACGAAGTGCCAGTAATAGGAAAGCATCTCGACGTGTGGGGCACTGCGGTGCCCACCGAAGCGGATCCGCGGGTTGAGCGAACGAAGGTACATGAAGACCATGGCGGCCAGGCCGCCCAGGACGTGCAGGAAGTGAACACCGGTAAGGACGTAGAAAGCCCCGCTGAAGGCGCTCTGCTGGAGCGCGAAGTTACGGGTGGCGTAGTCGACGATCTGCATTCCCTCGAAGATCGCTCCGAGAGCCCACGTGAACGCCAACCAGGCTCGGAACTCCCCCAGCCTGTTGCGGTGGACCGCCCTTACCGCGAACTGCATGGTGCCCGACGACAGCACGAGGACAACGGTGGCCACGCCAACGGTCTTGGCGTCCACCACGTCGTGGAAGGGCGGCCAGACCACCGTCGCTGAACGTAGGGTCAGGTAAGCAGCGAAGAGCCCACTGAAGAACATCAGCTCCGAGGCAAGCCACACGATCGTGCCGACATTGACCAGCGCCGGCCGGTACTCAGCGGGCTTCAGCGGCTTTGCAGAGCTGGAGGAGGGGCCGGCAGTCGTGATGGCTGTCATGACCCTTACTTTCTAGTCAAAGCTGCGGGCCCGATCCCAATCGCGCCACGCCTGTGCTCGTGGGGCGGGGACGTGTACCGTCAGCGGGTCGGGCGTGGATGAGGGCGGACAACCGAGCGTGGCGCATACGCTTGCCGAGTGACCATAGCACCGCGTCTCGGCGCTCTCGGGAACCACACCGAGTACCGCTATAACGAGCCCGACGCCAGTGTGCTCGATACCTTCGACAACCCGTACCCCACATCGGCCTGGGTGGTGGCACTGCTTTGCAACGAGTTCACCACGCTGTGCCCTGTGACAGGCCAGCCCGACTATGGCCGGCTCCGGGTCGAGTACGTCCCGGGCAGCCTGTGCGTGGAGAGCAAGAGCCTGAAGCTTTACCTGATGCGGTACCGCAACGAGGGCACGTTCCACGAGGCCTGCGTCAACCGCGTCGCCGACGACCTCTGCGCCAGGCTGTCGCCCAGGTACCTGCGTGTCTACGGCGATTTCAAAGCGCGCGGCGGCATCGCGATAAAGCCCCTGGCGGTCAGGTCTGCGCCAGACCTCTCCCAGGCCGAGGAGGCGGGCTGCTTGGCCCTGCTCAGCCAGGCGACCGCCTTCGAACGGCTCCCCGAGTGACAGCCATATCGGGGCCGGAGCCCGGGCCGGGGCCGGAGGCGGGGCCGAGGCCGGGGCCGGGGCCGGAGCGACGTGTGAGGCGTGTCCGGGAACTAGGCCGCATGAAGGCCATCTGGGGAGCAAAAAGCGCGATAGGCGACAGTTTCTCTCCCCAGAACGCCTTTTGGCACCAGATCACCTCGTCGATGCCGGCTTCAGTCAATACATAGACTTGTATGACCTACCTGGTGAAGTCGATCTTTTTTACCCTCCAAGGGGAGGGGTACAACACAGGCACTCCGGCCGTTTTCTGCCGGTTCGCGGGCTGCAACCTTTGGACGGGTCACGAAAAGCAGCGCTCGGTCGCGACATGCCAGTTCTGCGACACAGACTTCGTAGGGACCGACGGCCCCGGCGGGGGCCACTTCAAGACCGCCGCCGACCTAGCGAGCGCTGTCGAGTCAATGTGGCGCCCGCAGTCCTCAGCGCACCGTTTCGTCGTCTGTACGGGTGGTGAACCCCTGCTCCAACTCGACGAGGAGCTCGTGGACGCCGTTCATGCCCGTGGCTTCAGGATCGCTATAGAGACCAATGGCACACGCGAACCTCCCGCCGACATCGACTGGATCTGCGTAAGCCCTAAGGCGGGCGCCCAACTGGTCCTAAGGCACGGCAACGAGCTCAAGCTCGTATTCCCCCAGCCTTCCCTGAGCCCCGCCGAAGTCGAGCAACTCGGTTTCGAGCACTTCTTCCTGCAGCCAATGGACGGGCCCCATCGAGATGCCAACACCGCCCTTGCCGTTGAGTACTGCCTCGAGCACCCCCGCTGGCGTCTCAGTCTTCAGACGCACAAGTACCTGGGGATCCCGTAGATGGAAATATTCAAGGAGTTCACCTTCGAGGCCGCTCACCGGCTCCCTAACGTCCCGAAAGAACACAAATGTGCCCGGTTGCACGGCCATTCGTTCCGGGTGGTGCTGCACGTCGACGGCCCCATAGGCGGCACCACCGGCTGGGTGATGGACTTTGCCGATATTGCAAGCTCTTTCCAGCCTGTCCTGGAACGTCTGGACCACAACTACCTGAACGAGATCGAAGGTCTCGAAAACCCCACGAGCGAGCGCCTGGCAGTTTGGATCTGGGACCTCCTATTTAGCTCGCTCCACGGCCTGTCCCAGGTTGTCGTGTTCGAAACCTGCACCGCCGGTTGCATATACCGCGGCCCTTAGGTGGGTCGAGGAGGTCAGCGGGGGTGGGGTCGGTCCTGTCGAGTTGAGGGCGGGTAGAGCGCGGGGAGTAGGGCCATGAGTTGAGGGAAGAGCGGCGTGAAGCGCCCGTGCCCCCACTCGAGGTCGGGTTCGTTGGCTATCGTTTGGCTGAGGACACCGACGATGAAGACCGAAACGAGGTGGACGATTTGTTCGACCTCTGCCGGGCCGAGTTGTCCGGCGGCGATGGCGTCTGCGATGGCGGCTTTCTGCAGGCTGACCATCTCGATGCTAGGTGCGAATGCCTCGGCCGAAGGTTCGAAGCTGGGCACGGGGCGCCAGAACATGAGCTGTGCGACCGCTCGGTTGACTAGGCACCATTGGCCGCTTGCTCCGAGGCCGGCGGTCAAGGCGGGCAGGCCAGGTTGAGCGTTGGCCATGGCATCGCGCATGACTTGGAGGTGCTCGAGTTGGCCGCGCTGGAACAGGGCGTCGTAGATGTGCAGCAGCGAGTCGAAGTACTTGTAAATCGAGGGGGGCTGCACGCCGAGGCGGCGGGCGATCTCGGCCATGCTGAGAGCATTGACACCGTCTTGGGTCATCACGTCGGCGGCGATACGAAGGATCTCGTCGATCGTCTCTCGGCGCCGTCGCGCCCGTCGGTCCAGCGGCCGGGCTGGCGCCGCATCGGTTGTGGACGTCCCGTGCTCGGCGACTGTCACTTATGCAATCATAGCAGAACCAGCGCTTGACAGCTATGGCTAATGGTCGTAACCTAACCTTCGTACCGTAAGACGAGGAGGACGAGATGAGCAAGCCGAGCAGCCGCTGGTGGCTGAGACAAGATAGTGAGCAGACGTCCGTCGCCGCTTCCGTGGAGCGCGTCTACCAGCTCCTGGCTGATATGCCACGTATGGGCGAATGGAGCCCAGAATGCCAGCAGGTCGAATGGACCGGCGACACCGCCGCCCCGGCGGTGGGTGCTCGGTTCGTCGGCCACAACCGTGGCGGTCCGCGGGGACTGATGAAGTGGTCGCGGGCCGGTCGGGTCCTAGCGGCCGACCCCGGACGGGAGTTCGCGTTTGTCACCGAAGAGGGGGGCAAGGAGTCCACGATCTGGCGCTACAAGTTGGAACCCGTCGACGGTGGCACCCGCATCACTGAGTCCTACGAGGTGAAGACCATTCCTGCTTGGGCCCGTGTCATCGACATCCCGACGAACCGAGCACGAGAGCTGCGAGAGGGTATGCGCCACACGCTGTCCCGGCTAAAGGCCGCTGCGGAGGCAGCGATGGGCCCGGCGAGCGAACGGTGACACTCAAGGTGGAGCCCCCGTATATCCTCGCCGGGGGCGAAGGCGAAGCGCTGTGGTTCTCCGGCGGGCTCCTCACATACAAGACCACCGGCGACCAAACAGGTGGACGGCTAGCCATAGCTGAGGTGCTGGCGCCGGAAGGAACCGGTTCACCCAAGCACCTCCACCACCACGAAGACGAGGCCTGGTACGTCATCGACGGAGAGCTCACCTTCTTCCTCGGCGGAACTCGACACCTCGCCGGCCCTGGCTCCTTCGTCTTCGGCCCGCGCCGCGTCGAGCATCGGTTTCAGGTCACATCACCCCAGGCCCGCTTTCTCATCCTCGTCACCCCCGCCGGGTTCGAGGACTTCACCCGCATCTGTGGCCACCCGGCGACATCAGCGACGATGCCGCCGCCAGATCTGCCGCCCAAGGAGGTGCAGCTACTGATGGACGCAGCTCGAGCCCACGGGCTCGAGATCCTCGATCAAGAGGGTGCGAGCGTTCAGCCGGCCCTAAGGACGTTCGGGCGCGATCGTGAGGCGACCAAGGCTGGAGCAATCCCCAGCACAGTCGCGACCAGGACCGTCCCCAAGGCCACTCCCACGATGTCCTGAGCGGCGACGACAGGCACCGACACGACGCCCAGGTAGCCGGCGAAAGCATGCCAGGCCAGCCGACCGATGACAATACCCGCCGGCACGCCCACGACGACCCCGACGAGCGCAACAGTCGTCGTTTGCCACGAAACGCAAAAGGCAATTTGGCGCCGAACGAAGCCGAGCGCCTTGAGCAGCCCGATTTCCCGTCGTCGCCGCGACAGGCCACGAGCTGGCCGAGCTGCGTTGCGCTCGGGGGGCCCGTGGTGAGAAAGGCCAAGTCGAAAGGCTCCCCGTAGAGGGCGGGAGTGCTGGTTAGATGGGCGAGACTGGCGCCGAACACCGCTGTTGCGCACAGGGCGGCGACCGCCAGGACCGACCCCACCAAGGCCGGGCCTACTGGCACGGCACGCACCCACTTAGTCGCTTTCGGGTGAGAGGATCCCTACCCGTGGACCACGCCGATTATGTGCAAGCCGCAAGGGCGATCCAAGAAGCCAACATGGCGAAGATCGGCCGGCGGCACCTGGGTAGTAAGCGGACCATCAGGTTGCTCGCGGACATGGCTCGTCAAATCGAGACCGAACTGAGATCCCTTGATCCTCCTGCACAGGACGCTGTCGCGATCGAGGAGCACTTCATCCGCCCGTGGTCGGAGCACGCAAGGTTCCTAGCAGCGATGGCGGATGCACCCGTTCCTCGATGGCTTGGCCCTAATGGCACTCGCAGGTTCCTGGCCGAAGCCCCTGGCGCTCCACAGGACCGCGAAGAAGACATTGACTTCTGCAACGCGTACGGCCTCGGGGATCCCGACGCCTGATTGCGTCCGGGGCGACACGCCCTGGTGCTTCGGGCGCCTCGGAGGGATCTCTCCAAAGGCCCAGCGGCACGTCGCCGGCCTTGGCTGCAAGCAGACTCGGGGTGATGGGGCGAAGCGTGCGTCCGAGGGACGGTTTCGTTCCGTTAGGCGAAACCCGTCCCCGGACGTGCGGCTTCGTCCCTAGCCGAGCGATCCCGGCGGGTACTTCACTTCCCAAAGGCAGAGCCCGTGCGGCGGCGCAATCGGGCCTGCAGCTGAGCGGTTGCGGGCGGCCAGCACTGCCATGAGCTCACCGGCCTTGCGGCGACCGACGCCAACCTCGACGAACAGGCCGACGATGGAACGGACCATCTGGTGACAGAAGGAGACCGCCTCGATCTCGAAGCACAGTCGAGCGCTGCCTAGGTCAGACCACTCAGCGCGAAGGACCCGGCGAACGAGGGGCGCTGGGTTGCCGCGCACCGCATGGCAGAACGAGGAGAAGTCGTGCTCGCCCAGTAAGACGTCGCTTGCCATCTCCATGGCGCGCAGGTCAAGGCATCTTCCTACATGCCACGTCGTGGCGGCATTGAGGGGGTCGGGCCACTCAGAACACAGCAGGTTGTAGCGGTAGACGCGCGATAGTGCGGAGCGCCGGGCATCGAAGCCGGCGGGTGCCCAAGTTGCCTCGCGCACGACGATCGTCGGGGCCAGCATCTTGTTGACGGACCGCTGTAGGCGCGCCAGGTCGGCGTCGGCCTTGATGTCGAGGGTCACCACCTGGCCCCAGGCGTGCACGCCGGCGTCGGTACGGCCAGCGCAGGTCATCTCGACCGGGTGGCGTAGGACCCGTTCGAGGGTCGAGCCAAGGGCACTGGCTACCGTAAAGGTCCCGGCCTGAAGTGCGAAGCCGTGGTACGGGGCACCGAGGTAGGCGACGAGCAGGCGAAGACGGCGCCTCTGCTCCGTTGCTCCCGGGGGTGCTGCGAGCCCAATGGGCTCAGACGAGCTCGATGCGGGCCATTGGCGCGTTGTCGCCCTGCCTTGGCCCGAGCTTGAGGATCCGGGTATAGCCACCAGATCGTTCAGCGTAACGGGGCGCTATGTCGGCGAACAGCTTGTGAGCCATGTCCTTGTCGCGGATGAACGCCACGACCTGGCGCTGGTGGTCGACGCCGCCCTTTTTCGCTTTCGTCAAGCACTTCTCGAAGACCGGGCGCAGCGCCTTGGCCTTCGCCTCCGTTGTCACGAGGCCTTCGCCGGCTATCAGTGAGGCCACGAGGTTGCCCATCATGGCCTTCTGGTGAGCGGCATCGCCGCCGAAGCGGCGGCCCTTCTTGGGACGACCCGGGACGCCAGACACTTATTGCCCCTGCTTCCCGCGCAGCGAGAGCCCCCGCTCGTCGAGCTTCTGGAGGACCTCATCGAGGGACTTTTGACCGAAGTTCGTTATTGCCAGAAGGTCGTCCTCGGTCTTGGACACAAGCTCGCCTACGGTGTTGATCTGGGCCCTCTTCAGGCAGTTCCGGGGCCGCTCGGACAGGTCGAGCTCCTCGATGGGCAGGTCGAGGTCGGGCGAGCCGCTGCCGGCCCCGGCGATCTCGCCCAGGACCAGGCCCTGGGGGGCCTCGCTCATTTCGGCGACCAGGCCCAGCAACGAGCGCAAGGTGCTCCCGGCGGACGCGAGGGCTTCCTTCGGGGTTATCGAACCGTCAGTGGTGATGTCCAGGACCAGGCGGTCGTAGTTTGTCGACTGCTCGACCCGAGCGGGTTCGACAGAGAACGAGACCAAGCGGATCGGGGAGAAAATGGAATCGACCGGGATGATACCGATCGTGGAGGACCGCTTGTTGCGCTCGGCAGCCACGTACCCCCGTCCTCTTTCCACCGTAATGTCGCACGCCAGGCGACCCTTTGCATTGAGCGTGGCCAGGACCAGGTCCTGGTTGAGGATTTCCACATCGGCCGTCGTCTGGATCTCGCCAGCCGTCACGGTACCAGGGCCCCTCGAGTCGAGCCGGAGCGTTACAGACTCGTCAGTGTCGACTAGAAGGACGATGTCCTTCAAGTTGAGGATGATGTCGGTGATGTCTTCTTTGATACCCGGCAAAGTCGTGAACTCGTGCAGCGCGTCGTCGAAGCGGACCTGGGTGACGGCGGCGCCCGGGACCGACGACAACAGCGTACGGCGCAGCGACACACCAAGGGTGTGACCAAACCCGGGCTCCAAAGGCCCTATCGCGAAGCGCTGGCGGTTGTCTTCTTCGTCTCCGAGCGTTTCGACTGCTGGGCGTTGGATAATAAGCATTGCGGCGGCCCTCCTCGCGGGCGTTACTTAGAAAAGAGCTCGACGATCAGAGACTCGCGCACGGGCACATCGATGTGCTCACGCATTGGCAAGTCGCGGACCGTGACCTCAAAACCTTCCCCGCCGGCTTCGAGCCAGGGCGGGATTTGACGTCCCAGAGTATCGAGGTTGTGGCGGACAACGATCAGGCTCCGGGTCTTGTCCTTGAGCGAGACAACATCGCCACGCCGGGCACGGTAAGAGGGGATCGTCACACGCCTGCCGTTGACAAGGACGTGCCCGTGGCGCACGAGCTGGCGGGCCTGGGACCGGCTGGCGCCCCAGTTGCCACGGAAGACGATGTTGTCCAGACGCAGCTCCAGCATGCGGAGAAGGTTTTCGCCTGTGATGCCCTGCTGGCGGTTGGCCTCTTCGTAGTAGTTGCGGAACTGCTTCTCGAGCACGCCGTATATGCGACGGGCCTTTTGCTTCTCACGAAGCTGGGTCAAGTACTCAGAGCCCTGGCGAGCGCGGTCACGGCCATGCTCACCCGGCGGGTACGGCCGGCGCTCGATCGGGCACTTGGGGGAGTCGCACTTGGGCCCTTTCAGGAACAGCTTCATCTTCTCGCGCCTGCAAAGGCGGCAAACGGGGCCTGTGTAGCGGGCCATGTCAGACCCTCCGACGCTTCTTGGGCCGGCAGCCGTTGTGCGGGATCGGCGTGACGTCCTTGATGCCTGCGATCTCGATGCCGGCGTTCATGATCGAGCGGACCGCCGTCTCACGCCCGGAGCCGGGCCCCTTGACGAGCACGTCGACCTTGCGAACGCCATGTTCCATTGCGCGCCGGGCACAAGCCTCTGCGGCAAGCTGCGCGGCGAACGGCGTCGATTTACGCGACCCCTTGAAGCCGACGTTGCCGGCCGACGCCCATGCAAGGACGTTGCCCTCCAGGTCGCTGATGGACACGATCGTGTTGTTGAAAGAGCTCTTGATGTGAGCGACCCCGTAGGCGACGTTCTTGCGCTCGCGGCGACGGGGGCGTCGCCCGCCGGGCTTCGGCTTTGGCATTTTCTAGTGCTTCCTTAGCTTCTTCTTGCCAGCCACGGTCTTTTTGGGGCCCTTGCGAGTCCTGGCGTTGGTATGTGTGCGTTGACCCCGCACCGGCAACCCACGCCTGTGCCGTATGCCCTGGTAGGAGCCGATCTCGATCTTGCGCTTGATGTCCTGGGCCACGTCGCGGCGAAGGTCGCCTTCGACCTTCAGGTTGGCGTCGATCCAAGCCCGGAGCTTGGCGACTTCCTCCTCAGTGAGGTCGCGGACCCGGGTGTTGGGGTTGACCCCCGTGGAGGAGCAGACCAAGTTGGATGTCGTCCTCCCGATGCCGAAGATGTATGTGAGCGAGATCTCCAGGCGCTTTTCCCGCGGGATGTCCACCCCAGCGATGCGGGCCATAGGTTGCCTTAACCCTGCCGCTGCTTGTGGCGCGGGTTAGTGCTACAGATCACGATGACCACGCCTTCTCGGCGGATCACCTTGCAGTTCTCACACATCGGCTTGACGCTCGGGCGTACTTTCACAGGCTCCTGCACCTCGGGTTATCGGGTCTTTGGGAAGACCCACTAGAGCGAACGTGCCCGTCGCGGCAGGCGCTGAACGCTGATGGGCGCACACACCTAATGACCCGCGGGGACGGGGTTATATGATAGCGCACCCAGGGCCGTACCGTCCATGCGCGACGGGCCCTGGGGCGGCATCCTCGCCGGAGCCTCAGTCTGGGACCGTCAGGATCTCCGGGCCGTTGTCGGTGACCGCGATCGTGTGCTCGAAGTGCGCCGACAGGCTCCCGTCGGCGGTGATAACAGTCCAACCGTCATCCAGCAGTACCGTTTCGGCGGCGCCGACGTTCACCATGGGCTCGACGGCGAAAACCATGCCCGTACGGAGCTTGGGGCCGGGGTTGCCAGGCCAATAATTGGGGACCGCCGGTTCCTCGTGCATCTCGGTGCCGATCGCATGACCCACGTAACCCCTGACCACCGAGAAGCCGGCTCCTTCGGCCACGGTCTGGACGGCCAGGCCGACGTCGTGGAGGCGGTTTCCCTCCGCGAGCTGGCCGAGACCCGCCACGAGGCTCTCTTCGGTCACCCGGAGCAGCTTTTCCGTGAGGGCCGGCACATCGCCGACCGCGACAGTGACCGCGGCATCACCGTGGTAGCCCTGGATGATCGCCCCGCAATCGAGCGAGATGATGTCACCTTCTTTGAGGACGTAGGGCCCAGGGATCCCATGGACGATGACGTTATTGGGCGAAGCGCAGATGACGGCCGGGAAGCCGTGGTAGCCCAGGAAGTTGGAGCGGGCGCCCCGGCGCTCGAGCACCTCGCGTGCCAGTTTGTCGAGCTGCGCCGTGGTAGTCCCGGGGCGTGCGGCCGACGAAGTGACTTCCAGCATCTCGGCCACGACTCTCCCGGCCTTGCGCATCTTCGCTATCTCATCTGGCCGGCGCCTCATGTCCCCAGGGTACCGCTAGTGGCGAAGAGCCTTGCGCTGGCGGGCCGCCTCCACGGCTTCGACGACGCGTTCGGTCACATCGTCGGGGTCGCCGACGGCATCAACGGTCGCCAGCAGCCCCTGGTCCTTGTACCAGTCCACCAACGGGGCGGTCGCCGACTCGTAAATTTCGAGCCGCCGCCTCACTGCGTCCTCGGTGTCGTCGTCGCGCTGGACAAGCTTCCCGCCACAGGCATCACAGGTTCCGGGAACCCTGGTCGGGTTGTCTACAACGTTGTAGTTTGCACCGCAGCTCGTGCAGACACGCCTGCCGGCGATGCGGCGCAGGACCACTTCAGTGCTGACGTCGAGATTGATGACGACGTCAAGGCCCTTTGGCCCGAGCATCTCGGTCAGCGCCTCGGCTTGGACGATGTTGCGCGGGACACCGTCCAGCACGAAGCCAGCTGGCTCCGTTTTCCCCTGCAACAGGTGCTCCTGCAGGACCGCCATGACCACGTCGTCGGGTACCAGTTCCCCGCGGTCCATGTAACCCTGCGCCAAGCGCCCGAGCTCAGTGCCATTGCGGGCGGCGGCTCTGAAGGCATCCCCGGTCGATATGTGGGGAACCGCGTAGAGGCTCGACAGGCGCGCCGCTTGGGTCCCCTTGCCTGATCCCTGTCGCCCGAGCATGACGATCCGGGCGGTCCCATCCGGGTTTGGCCGGTTAACCCCTGTCTGTCTCCCGGGACCGGCCATCAGACGCGCGCGGGGAGCACTAGCGCAGGAAGCCCTCGTAGTTGCGCAGCATGAGCTGGCTGTCGACCTGCTTCATGGTCTCCAACGCCACGCCGACGGCAATGAGGAGCGTGGTGCCCGCGAACGGGTAGTTCTGGATGTTCCAAAGGGCCAGGAAAATAGACGGCAACAGCGCTACGAGCGCCAGGAACAGGGCACCGGGCAGGGTTATGCGATAGAGGATGTTCTGAAGGTGGCGCTCTGTCGGGAAACCAGGCCGGATGCCCGGGATGTAACCGCCTTGCTTGCGGATCACGTCGGCCTGCTGGTGAGGGTCGAACGTTATGCCCGCATAGAAATAGGCAAAGAGCAGGATGAGCACGCCGTAGATCGAGATATAGACGAGGTTGCCCGGCTGTGCGAGGTGCGTACTTATCCAGGTCTGCACGTCCTTGCCCCAGCCCGTGCTCGGGAAGACGTTGGAGATGAGGAGGGGGAAGTAGAGCACCGACGCAGCGAAGATGATTGGCACCACACCGCCGGTGTTGAGCTTCATCGGGATGTACGTGCTCTGGCCGCCGTACATTCGGCGTCCCACGACTCTTTTTGCAAAGGTAACGGGTATCCGCCGCTGGCACTGCTCGATGAACACGATCATCACCAGGAACGTCAGGGCGAGCAGCAGAAGGAAGGTGAACTTGGGCCAGCCGGCGGACTTGAGCAGGGCGTCGCCCTGCGTCGGCAAGCCCGCGATCACGTTGGTGAAGATCAGCACCGACATACCTTGGCCGACCCCGCGCTGGGTGATCAGCTCGGCGAGCCACATCACTACGACCGTGCCGGCGGTCATGGTGAGCACCACGAGCAGTACGCGGGGCACCGTGAAATCGGGGATCAGGTCCACGTTGAGCGGCACGGAAGAACCGAGCAAGCCGCCGCCGCCGTTGTGGAACGCATAGGCGAGACCGGTCGACTGCATTATGGCCAGGGCGATGGTCATGTACCGGGTGACCTGGGTCAACTTGCGCTGACCGCTCGGCCCTTCCTCTCGCCATTGCTCGAACTTGGGGATGACCACCATCAGCAGCTGGATGATGATCGAGCTCGTGATGTACGGCATGATCCCGAGCCCGAAGACGGCCATCTTGGTCAAGGCGCCGCCAGAGAACAGGTTGAGGTACGCGATGACCCCGCCCTTGTTCGCAGCCGCGGCCAGGGACTGGACGGCGTTGAAGTCCACGCCGGGACAGATGATGTTGTCCCCGAGCCGGTACACCCCGATTATGAACAGGGTGAACAGGATCTTGTTGCGCAGGTCCCCGATAAGGAAGGCTGCTTTTAAGTTTCGGATGCTGGTGGGTATCGGCATAGCGGCGGCCTCGAACTGCTCCTGGTCCTAGTGTCCCTGTCCGGTACTGTCAGTCCCCAGTCCTATCATTGCGGCTACCGGCTTGTGAGCGCGTTGCCCTTGGCGGGCGGGCGGCCGTGCCCGAAGGGCGGGGGAATGACCTGGACAGAGCCTCCTGCGGCCTCGATCGCGGCCTGCGCGGAGGCAGAAAAGGCGTGCGCAGAAACATTGAGCCGGCGCGTCAGCTGGCCGTCCCCGAGGACCTTCACGAGGCCCTTTTTGTGGACCAGGCCGACCTCGCGGAGAGCCTCCGGGTTCACCTCGGAGCCCTCCATCGTTTCCAGAGTGTCCAGGTTGACCACGGTGTACTCGACCCTGAAGGGGTTCTTGAAGCCTTTCAGCTTGGGGATCCGCTGGCTCAAGGGGAGCTGGCCTCCCTCGAAACCCGGCCTCATTGTGTCGCGAGCGCCGAGGCCCTTGGTCCCTCGGCCTGCGGTCTTGCCACCCTTTCCTGCAATACCACGGCCGACGCGGCGGCGGGCCTTGGTAGAACCAGGAGCCGGGGCCAGGTCATGGATCTTCATTTAGCTGCCCCTTCGGCTTGTGTACGGACCTCTACCAAGTGTGCAACACGCGCGACCATGCCACGGATTCTCGGGGCGATCGGGCAGGACGTGCGTCCGGCCGATCCTGCCAAGACCAAGCGCCCGGAGAGTGCCGCGGTGCTTCGGCTTGGTGCCGATCCCCGAACGGACCTGCTTGATCTCGATAGTGGCTTCAGCTGCGTGGGCCGTGCGCTTTCGCGCCGGTGCCTTAGCAGCCTGGGTAGTTCCCGTCGGTGCAGCCTTGGTGGCGGCAGCTTTTGCTGGAGCCATCAGGCGACCTCAAAAGGCACGTGGGGGGCTTGCTGGGCGGCCTGGTAGGCGCGCAGCACCCCGGCGGGCGTGACTTCTTCCGGCGAGAGCCCCCGGCGGCGTGCGACTTCGTCGGGGCGCATCAGTGCCCTCAGCCCAGCCATCGTCGCCTGCGCGACGTTGATGCTGTTGGACGAACCAAGAGACTTCGCCACTACGTCGTGGATGCCGGCAAGCTCGAGTATCGGCCGAGCCGCACCGCCCGCTATCACGCCGGTCCCAGGAGCAGCCGGCTTCAGGAGCACCCGGCCAGCACCGGCTTCACCGATCACAGGGTGCGTGATGGTGGAACCAGCCAGGGGCACCCTGCAGAGGGTTTTCTTGGCCTCTTCGATGCCTTTTTGGACAGCAAGCCCGGCTTCCTTGGCCTTGCCATAGCCCAGGCCCACCGTCCCTGCACCGTCGCCGACCACCATTAGCGCGGCAAAGCTGAAGCGCCGGCCGCCCTTCACGACTTTCGCGACGCGGTTGACCTTTATCGTGCGGTCCTGGTACTGCTGCTGCTCAGCCATTTTCTAGAACTCCAGTCCAGCTTCTCGGGCCGCGTCTGCCAGAGCAGCAACCCTTCCGTGGTACATAAAACCGCCCCGGTCGAACGCCACCTTAGTGACGCCGGCAGCCTTGGCCCGCTCTGCGAGGAGCTTTCCCACCGCTGCCGACGCGGTGCGGTTACCCGTGGGCCCTTTTGCACGCACGGCGGCCTCGAGCGAGGAGGCAGCAGCGAGCGTGCGCCCGGAGATGTCGTCGATCACCTGGCCCACGACGTGGCGGTTGGAGCGGAACACAGCGAGCCGGGGGCGAAGCGTTGTACCGCTCACCTTTTTCCGAACGCGGTAGTGGCGTCGGCCGCGCGCTCTGCTTGTCCTTCACGTTGCTCATAGTCGTCTCACTTCGCAGCCTTGCCGGCCTTGCGCCGGACCACTTCGCCTGCGTAACGCACACCCTTGCCCTTATATGGCTCGGGTTTTCGCAGCTTGCGGATCTTTGCGGCGACCTCGCCAACGGCCTGCTTGTCGCTGCCGCGCACCGTTATCCGGGTGGGCGCCGGCACCTCGAAAGTGATCCCCTGGGGGGCTTCGACAATGACGGGATGGCTGAAACCCAGAGCAAGTTCGAGGGTGCCCGGGCCTTTGGCGATCGCACGGTACCCAACGCCGACGATCTCGAGGTCCTTCGAAAAACCGGTGGTCACGCCCACAACCATGTTGTTGACCAGCGTGCGGGTCAACCCGTGGAGGGAGCGGTTGACCCTCTCGTCATCGGGGCGCTCGACGACGAGCACCTGTCCGTCCTGCCGGACGGTGATCTCCCCCGCCACCTGATGGCTGAGCGCGCCGCGTGGCCCGGTGACCGTGACGGAACGGCCATCGAGCGCGACGCTCACCCCGGAGGGGACCGGCACCGGTGTACGACCTATTCGGGACATACGACACTCCTCAAAACCGCTGCTCCTCAACACCACTGTTCCTCAACAACTCGCTACTTCTATTTCCACCGCGCCCGGGGGTCACCAGACGTAGCAGAGGATCTCGCCACCGACACGGCGCTTGCGGGCCTCCCGGTCGCTCATGAGGCCCTGGCTGGTAGACAGTACGGCAACGCCCAGGCCGCCAAGGACGCGCGGTAACTTGTCGGCCCCAGTGTAGACACGAAGCCCTGGCTTAGAAACGCGCCGCACTCCCGAGATGGTCCGGGTGCGGTCGGCCGCGTACTTCATGGTCACTTCCAGGAAGCTACCTGGCCGCTTTTCGTCGCTCGTGACCTTGAAGCTGGTTATGTAGCCCTCGCGGACCAGGATCGCCGCAAGTGCTTCCTTGAGCTTCGAAGAAGGCATCCGTACCGTGTCATGATGCGCAACGTTGGCATTGCGCAGCCTGGTCAGCATGTCAGCGATCGGGTCAGTCATAGTCATGTGCCGTTACCTCCTACCAACTCGACTTGGTGACGCCAGGTATCTCTCCGGCGTGGACAAGCTCACGCAGGCAGATACGGCACAGCCCGAACTTACGCAGCACCGAGTGCGGCCTCCCGCACCGCCGGCACCTGGTGTAGGCCCGGACCTTGTACTTCGGCTTGCGCTGCGACTTTATGACGAGAGCCTTTTTGGCCATGTAGTCCTTGCTCCTAAGACTCGTTCGGGACTAGTTCGATCGGGGGCTGCATCAAGCGGCACCTTCTTTGCGGAAAGGAAAACCAAAAGCGTCCAGGAGCGCACGACCTTCGTCGTCGGTCCGACCGGTGGTCACGATCGTCACGTCCATCCCCCTTGGCGCGTCGATCTTGTCGTAGTCGATCTCGGGGAATATCAACTGCTCGTTGACCCCGAAGGTGTAATTGCCTCGACCGTCGAAACCCTTGGGCGAGAGCCCTCTGAAGTCACGGATACGAGGGATCGCAAGGGAGATAAGCCGGTCGAAGAACTCCCACATCCGGTCGCCTCGCAGCGTCACCTTGGCCCCGATGGCGTTGCCCTGGCGGAGCTTGAACGCTGCAATCGACTTTTTGGCCTTTGTGACTATGGGCTTTTGCCCGGCTATCAGGGTCAGGTCCCGCACTGCACCCTCCAGAAGGGAGGCTTGAGCGACGGCCTTGCCGACGCCCATGTTGATCACGATCTTTTCCATGCGCGGCACGAGCATTGGGTTCGGCAGCCCGAGGTCCTTTTGAAGGGCGCCGCGCAGTTCACTGGCGTAACGGGTACGCAGGCGTGGCCGTTCGCTCGGCCTCGGCGGGCGTCCCGGGGCCGCCTTTAGCGCTGCCGGCCCCCGCGACGAGGCTCCCCTGGCCTGGGGCGCCGCGTTGGGTGTGGCGGCCCTGCGAGGGACCGATGAACCCCTAGCCGCGCCCTTTCCGCCCTTGGCCTTGCCAGCGGGGGCCTTGCCGCCCTTGCCGGGCGAACCTTTACCTGCCGGCGACATCAGAGACCCTCACCACAACGAACGCAAACTCTGCGCTTGCTGCCGTCTTCGGAGAACTTGAACCCGATGCGGGTGGGCGTGTGCTCCTTGGGGCATATCAACGCCACGATCGAGACGGGCACGGGGAGGTCCTTTTCGATGATCCCCGCCCTCTTGCGTATCTGCGTCGTGCGCTGGCTGCGCTTCACGCGGTGTACGCCCTCGATCACCACTTTGTTGCTCTTTGGTATGGCGCGCATCACCTGACCGCGCTTGCCCTTGTCCTTGCCGGACAGCACGATCACATTGTCATCTTTATGGATCTTCATCTCACAACACCTCCGGAGCGAGCGAGATGATGCGCATGAAGCGCTTATCCCGCAGCTCTCTTCCCACTGGCCCAAATATGCGCGTCCCGCGGGGCTGCATCTGATCATTGATGAGCACAGCCGCGTTCTCGTCGAAACGGATATAGCTACCATCAGGCCGGCGCTTTTCTTTCCTGGTCCTCACGACCACGCACTTGACGACGTCGCCCTTTTTCACGTTGGCCCCGGGGATAGCGTCTTTTACGGTGGCGACGAAGATGTCACCTATGGACGCATAACGTCTCCTCGAACCCCCGAGCACCTTGATGCAGAGCACTTCCCGGGCGCCCGAGTTGTCGGCGATACGGAGCCTGCTTTCCTGTTGGATCATTTTCCGCGTCCCTATCGAGCCCGCTCGAGCACCTGGTCAACCCGCCAGCGCTTCAACTTCGACAGGGGGCGGGTTTCGGAAAGGCGTACCCGGTCGCCGACCCTGGTGTCGTTGGCCTCATCGTGCGCATAAAGACGTTTGGTGCGCTGCACCGTCTTGGCGTAACGAGGATGGCGGACACGTTCGATTATGGCCACGACGGCAGTCTTTTCCATCGAGTTGGAAATGACGATGCCCTCGCGCACCTTGCGCCGACCTGTCCGTGGCTCGGGAGCACTGCCGGGCGCAGAGGGTTCTTCGGGTCGCCGCACGGGCACCTTGGAAGTCTTCGCCGCCGGCTTGGCCGGCGCCACGGCCTTGGCGGCAGCCGGTTTGGCTGGCGCGGCCGATTTGGCGGCCTTGGCCGGCGCAGCTGCCTTCGTAGCAGCGGCGGACTTGGTCGTGGCAGCAGCCTTGGCAGGTGCGGCGACTTCTGGCGTTACGACCTCGCTGGCAGCTTCTTCCTCGCCAGCAGGTCCCGCCGCTGCGGCAACCTCCTGCGTCTGCTCAGGCTCTTCGGCCTTGTTCGCGTCGGATATGGGGGTCTTGTCAGCCATCAGCTGACACCGTCGCCTTGCGTGCCGGCGCAGAAGCCTTGGGTGCCGGCGCGGCTTGCTTGGAAGCGGGCGGAACTGCCTTACGTTTGGGCGCCGCCGCTTTACCCGCACCCGCGGGCGCAGCTGCTCTACGTGCCCGCTGAACGGCCCCGCGTTGAGGGATCACGGGTAGAGCGGCGTCGGCCCGTCGTTCCTCGATGAGCGTCAGCACCCTAGCGACCTCCCGCCGAACTTGGCCCAGCCGCGCCGAGTTGTCCTGCTTTCCCAGCGCCAACTGGAAGCGCAGGTGGAACGTCTCCTCCTTGGTTTCGACAAGGTGGTGCGCAAGTTCTTCATCGTTCAGCTCTCTGAGAGCACTTGGGCGGGTCATCTATATTTCGACCTCTTCCTGATGAGCGCGAGTCACAAATCGCGCCTTTATCGGCAGCTTCTGGATGGCTCGTTCCATGGCGGAACGCGCAAGGGTCTCCGTGACGCCAGCCAGCTCGAACATGATCCGTCCCGGCTTTATCACCGCGACCCAGAACTCGGGGTTGCCCTTGCCCGAACCCATGCGGGTCTCGGCCGGCTTGGCCGTGACAGGCTTATCGGGGAACACGCGGATCCACACTTTGCCGCCGCGGCGAACGTGGCGGGTCATCGCGATACGAGCTGCCTCAATTTGGCGGGCACTAATCCAGCCGGGTTCGAGAGCCTGGACGCCGTAATCTCCAAAGCTGATCTCAGTACCACCTTTGGCGAGGCCGCTCATCCGGCCACGCTGCTGTTTGCGGTGCTTTACCTTTCGCGGCATCAACATGGCTGCTAATCCCTCGGGAAGTGGGGGGTCTCGTGGTGGTCGCCGCGTGTGCGACGCTCGATCTCTTCTTCTTCCTGAAGCAGCCGTTCGAGCTCGGGGTCGACAGGCACCATCTCTCGTTCCGCAGCAGCCGCGGGCTCCAGCTGCGAAGGGCCCACGACAGCAGGCACAGCGCCCGGTTCGCCCATCTCGGGCCGACGGCGGCCGCCGCCAGCGCTCACGACGCGGCGCGGGCCACCGAGACCGGAGGCCTCGCCGACGGCCATGGCAGCCTCTCGCGTGATCTTGTCCTCAGTGGAGGTCTTGTACGGCAGGATGTCGCCTTTGTAGATCCAGACCTTGACGCCAATACGCCCGTAGGTCGTCTTGGCTTCGCGGAAGCCGTAGTCGATATCAGCGCGAAGGGTATGCAAGGGGACGCGCCCTTCCCTGTAGGACTCTCGCCGCGACATCTCGGCGCCGCCAAGGCGCCCGGAGCACTGCACGCGCACACCCATAGCCCCAGCCTTTTGAACGGTCTGGACGGTGCGCTTCATTGCCCGCCTGAAGCTAACCCTGCCTGCCAGCTGGTCAGCGATGCCCTGAGCCATCAGCGCGGCATCGAGCTCGGGCTGCTTGATCTCCTGGATGTTCAGCTGCACCTTGGGGTTCTTGGTTATCTCGGCGAGCTTCGTTCGTAGCCTGTCAGCCTCGGTACCGCGGCGGCCGATCACAATCCCGGGGCGGGCAGTGTGGACGTCGATGCGCAGCCGGTCGCGCGTCCGCTCTATCTCGACACGGCTGACCGCAGCACGCTCGAGCTCCTTGTTGAGGTACTCGCGAATATGAATGTCTTCTATCAGGTAGTTCTGGTAATCGCGGTCGGTGAACCACCTCGACTTCCAGTCGGTGGTAGTACCCAGGCGGAACCCGTAGGGGTTTACCTTCTGACCCATTAGCTATCCTTCTCTTGCTCGCCGGGCGCATCCGAAACGGTGTCGGCTTCAGCAACGGTGTCGGCTTCAGCAGCAGATGCCTCGTCGGTCTCCGACGCGTCCTCGGTAAGCGCCGCGTCCTCATTTCTGGCCGCATCCTCGGTAGCGGCCGCGTTTTCAGTGCTGGCCGCATCTTCGGTAGCGGTAGCGTCCTCGGTAGCTGCGTCATCCTCGGTAGCTGCGTCATCTTCGGCAACGGCGACCTCGTCGTCAGCGGTGGTCTCCTCAGGTGCCGGGAAGGCCTCCGGATGTCGTCGCTCGCGACGGCTCTGTCCCTCGGCGCTCTCAGCGCTGGCCCGCCGGGTGGCCTCGACACGGCGCGACCGCATTGCAAGGTTCTCGGCGCGCCGGCGAGCCTGGAGCCGCTCGAGGCGCTCTTCTGGCAAACGGCTCACGATGATCGTGACATGCGCCGAACGCTTACGGATCCGCGTTGCCCGACCGCGGGCCCGCGGACGCCAGCGCTTCTGGGTCGGGCCTTCGTCTACGTAACACGCCGATACGAACAGCTCGTCGGCCTGCATGCCGTCGTTGTTGACGGCATTGGCCACCGCCGATTGGAGCACTTTCGCGACGATCGTGGCAGAACTCCGCTCCAGGAACCGCAGGAGGTCCAATGCCTCATGAACTGGCTTGTTCCGGATCGCATCGATGACCTGACGAAGCTTGTACGGGCTGACCAGGGCGTAATGCAGCACCGCCCGGGTGCCTTCGCGTTCGTTGGTCTTGGGGCCTGGCATTAGCGCTTCCCTTGCCGCTCTTGGCCGGCGTGGTAACGGAACGTCCGCGTGGGGGCGAACTCGCCGAGCTTGTGGCCAACCATCGACTCGGTGACGTACACGGGCACGTGCTTGCGCCCGTCGTGTACCGCGATCGTGTGGCCGACCATGTCGGGGATGATCGTCGACCGGCGTGACCAGGTCTTGATGACCCTCTTTTCGTTCCGCCCGTTCAGGTCGTCCACCTTGCGCAACAGGTGGCCGTCCACGAAGGGCCCTTTCTTGAGGCTTCGGGGCATCGTGTTACCTCCTGGCGCCGCGACCACGGCGGCGGCGGATAATCAAGCGGTCGGAAGGTCGGTGAGAACGGCGTGTGCGGCCTTCGGGCTGGCCCCAGGGCGAAACGGGGTGCCGCCCGCCGGACGACTTGCCTTCGCCGCCACCGAGCGGGTGGTCCACTGGGTTCATGGCGACACCACGAGATTGCGGGCGCACACCCTTCCAGCGGTTACGGCCCGCCTTGCCGATCTTTATGAGCTCTGCCTCGGCGTTGCCAACCTCGCCGATGGTGGCTCGGCAGTCGATCGGGACGCGGCGCATTTCGGTCGACGGGAGACGGAGCGTAGCGAAATCGCCCTCTTTGGCGACGAGCTGGACACTGGAGCCGGCGCTGCGGGCGAGCTTGCCACCCCCACCCGGCTTCAGCTCGACGTTGTGGACCACCGAACCAACCGGGATAAAGCGCATCGGCATCGCGTTGCCAGGCCGGATTTCTGAGCCCTGGCCGCTACGAAGCACGTCGCCGACGGCCAGGCGGGCCGGGGCGAGTATGTACCGCTTCTCGCCGTCGTGGTAGTTCAGCAACGCGATACGAGCGTTGCGATTGGGGTCGTACTCGATCGAAGCGACGGTCGCGGGCACCCCGTCCTTGGCGCGCTTGAAGTCCACAATTCGGTACTGCTGTTTGTGGCCGCTGCCCCGGTGACGGGCAGTCATGCGGCCGTAGGAGTTTCGCCCGCCCGTGCTTGGCTTGGGTACGGTAAGGGACCGCTCGGGCCGGTCAGTCGTCAGCTCAGTGAACGCTGAGACGGTCTGGAACCGGCGACCGGCGCTGGTGGGTTTGCGGGAACGCAGCATCAGTACCCTCAGCTCGTCTCGAACAATGGGATCGTTTGCCCAGGAGCGAGCGTGACGATTGCCCGCTTCGTGTCAGGCTGCTTGCCGTAAGTCGCCTTCTTGCGATTGCGCTTGCGCTTACCTGGCCGGTTCAAAGTATTCACGTTGGAGACCTTGACATTGAAAACATGCTCTACAGATCTACGGATCTCGATCTTGTTGGTAGAAGTCGGGACTATGAAGATGTAGACGCCCTTTTCGCTGAGCGCGTAAGACTTTTCGGACACGACAGGGCGGACGATGACGTCACGGGGATCTTCCATCAGGCCTCCTCGCCGGCATCTGGTGCTTCGTCCGCCTCGACAGGTGCGGCCTCGCGCTGCGCCGGCTGCGATGTAGCCGCGGCGGTGGTCTCCGGCTCGGCGGTGATCTCCGGCTCGGCGGTGATCTCCGGCTCGGCCTTGGGCTCCGCTTTGGCCTTCGGCTCTGCTTTAGCCTTTGGCGCAGCGGGTGGCGCGTCCCCCAGGCATTGTTACCCGGAAGAGTCTGGCGGGTGAACACAACCCAGTCCGAGCACAGGACGTCGTACGCAGCGAGCTCGCCGACGAGGATCAGGTCGACCTCGGGAAGGTTCCGGAACGACTTATACGCCCCTTCGTCGTCGCGCGACAGCACTAGGAGGGCCTTGCCGGTAAAACCCAGCGTCGAAAGCGCCGCCTGAGCGTCCTTGGTGCTCGGGACCTCCCAGTTCCAGACCTCAACGACGGCGACCTGCCCGGAGCCCGCACGATCGGAAAGCGCCCCCTTGAGGGCCAGCTGGACCATCTTTCGGGGAGTGCGCTGGCGGTAGCTGCGCGGCTTGGGGCCAAGGGCGACGCCGCCGCCCGAATAATGAGGCGAGCGCGTGCTGCCCTGGCGGGCTCGGCCGGTCCCCTTTTGCTTGAACGGCTTGGCGCCACCCCCGGAAACCTCGGCCCTGGTCTTGGTGCTCTGCGTACCCCTTCTAGCCGCCGCTAACTGTGCCAGCACCACCTGGTGCATGAGCGGCACGTTCGGCTGCACAGCGAAGAACTCTGGGTCTAGCTCCACGGTCCCGGTAACAGTGCCGTCTTGCGAGCGGACCTCGACAGCGGCGGTCATTTGGTCCCCTTAACAGCGTCCCGGATCATCACGAGGCCCCCTCTCGGGCCAGGGACCACGCCCTTGAGCAGGAGCAGGTTGCGCTCGGCGTCTGCCGAAACCACCTCGAGATTGAGCGTGGTAACCCGTTCGTTACCTAGGCGCCCCGCCATGCGGGTGCCCTTGAAGACGCGTGCTGGTGTTGCGCAGGCACCTACGGAGCCTGGAGCTCTGTGGTGCTTATGGTTGCCGTGGCTGGCCCCCTGCCCCTTGAAATTATGCCGTTCCATGGCGCCGGCGAAGCCCCTGCCCTTGCTGGTCGCGGTGACATCGACCTTGTCCCCGGCGGCGTAGATATCCACACCCAGCTCCTGGCCGACGGTGTACGAGGAGATGC
>CAWAYZ010000013.1:0-197247 GCA_963786345.1 uncultured Acidimicrobiaceae bacterium
TCGTGAGTTGATAACCGTTCCTCAGCGAACGTCAATCCTCATCAGCGTCAGGCTTCCTCCACGGACGCACCCATCCGGCGCTAGCGCGACCTTGACAGAACAAAGTCATAACGGTCACTACCCCGTCAGAGAATTAGGGCGTTGCTCGTTTACCAAGCCTTCCGCTTCGAGTCGTGCCCCAACAAACCTGGCCCGGTCAGCTTTGTGCTCGCACGCGGGTGCTGCACGCTTCGCCTACAACTGGGCCTGGCTACAGTCAGCGCCCACTTGACCGCCTACGAGTCCCGGTGTAGAAAGTGGGCCAGCCATCGTCCCACCGGGCTCCTAGCCTGGCGATGTGCTCTACCTCCACCGGTCAGAACGGTCGGACCACCTCGTCGACGCTCTCGGGGACCTCCTGCTCCAACCGTTGGCCGACCCGATGGCCCGGGAGGTCGTTGCCGTACCCACAAGGGGAGTAGAGCGCTGGTTGTCCCAACGCCTTTCACACCGTCTCGGGGCCAGCAACGGAACGGGGGACGGCGTGTGCGCCAATATCGATTTCCCGTTCCCGGGCACCCTGGTCGCAGCGGCGATGACAGCAGCCTTCGGGCCTGGGCTACCCCAGTACGATCGTGATCCCTGGGTTCCTGAGCGCTCGGTCTGGCCCCTGCTGCAATTGGTGGACGAGCACCTTGATGACGAGCTCATGTGGCCGTTGGCTGCCCATCTGCGCGCTTCGTCCCCAACTGTCCCAGGTAAAGGCCCGCGGCGTTTCGCCGCGGTCCGCCATATTGCCGACCTCTTCGACAGCTATGCAGTGCACCGCCCAGAGATGCTCCTGGCCTGGAAGGAAGGGGCCGAGGGGGCCCTGCCTCATCACGGCCCGCAGACATGGCATGGCAGGCAGAGCTCTGGCGGCACCTTCGTAAAAGGCTCGGGTTCCCGAGCCCTGCTGAGCGTTTCATGACGGCGCCCACCCTCATCGAGGCAGGGCCCGACTTGCTCGACATCCCGAACCGGATCTCGGTGTTCGGCCTTACGCGGTTGCCGGCCAGCCATCTCCCGCGTCCTGAAGGCGATATCGGCTCATAGAGACGTGCACCTTTTCTTACTTCATCCCTCCGGAGCCCTCTGGGAGAAAATGGCCCCGGCCCTGTCGGATGCGTCGTCGGTCGGCGTGGTCAGGGCGCGGGACACGACGGTCCGAGTGCCGTCCAACCCGCTGCTGCGCTCCTGGGGGCGAGACGCCCGAGAGATGCAGCTTGTGCTGGCGGCCCAGGGGGTGACCGGAGGCGAGCACCGGCCCGTCGAGGAGCGGGCTTCCACCCTGCTCGGCCTAATTCAGGCGGATATCCGAGCCGACAGGTCCCCGCCGGGCCTCGCGAAATCATCAGACGCGGGCGACCCCCGCCCCCTTCTCGCCAAGGGCGACGACAGCTTTCGGGCCCATTCATGCCACGGCCGTGCACGCCAGGTGGAGGTGGTGCGGGAAGCCGTGCTGCACCTGTTGGCGGCGGACCCAACCCTCGAACCGCGCGACGTGATCATCATGTGCCCCGACATAGAACTGTTCGCCCCACTCGTCCAGGCCAGCTTCGGTGCCGCGAGCCTCGCGGGCGCACCCGAGCTTCGGGCCCGCCTGGCTGACCGTTCGCTCCGCCAGACCAACCCATTGCTCGCTGTGTCGGCGCACCTCCTGGAGATCGCCGGGGGTAAGGCGACTGCGTCCAAGGTCCTCGACTTTGCGTCACGTGGGCCAGTAAGCCGCCGTTTTGGCTTCGACGGGGACGAATTGTCCCAGGTCGAACGCTGGCTCGCTGGTACAGGGACCCATTGGGGGCTCGACCAGGAGCACCGCGCCAAATGGAAGTTGCGTAGCGCCGGGGAAGTGGGTACGTGGCGCGCCGGGCTTGACCGCCTCTTATTGGGGGTGGCCATGAGCGAGGACGGCGAGCGGCTGTTTGGGGGCACCTTGCCGTTCGGTGACATCTCAAGTGGCGAGATCGACCTGGCTGGGCGCTTTGCGGAGCTGGTTGAACGGCTGAGGGTAACCCTCGGCCAGTTGAAGGGGCCCCAAACCGCCCGGCAATGGGCGGAAGCGCTGGCAGAAGGGACAGCCAGGCTCGCTGTCGCCGCCCCCGGTGACGCTTGGCAAACCGAACAGCTGGGGCGGGCGCTCGATGACGTGGCCGAGGATGCGCTCGCGGCCGGTCCCGCGTCCGCAATAGAGCTCGACCTTGCAGAAGCACGTGTGCTGCTCGCCGACCGGCTCCGGGGCCGCCCAACGCGGGCAAATTTCCGGACCGGCGACATGACGATCTGCACGTTGGTCCCGATGCGCTCTGTGCCCCACCGTGTAGTCTGCCTGCTGGGCCTGGACGATGGCCTTTTCCCGCGGCCGGGTCAGCAGGACGGCGACGACTTATTGCTCGCAAGCCCGCAGGTCGGGGACCGGGACGTCCCACGGGAGGACCGGCAGCTCCTCCTCGATGCGCTGCTGGCCGCGACCGAGCACCTGGTCATCACCTTTGAGGGTCGCGACCAGCACTTAAACCAGCGGCGCCCGCCCGCCGTGCCTGTATCCGAACTGTTGGACGTGGTTGACAGGACTGTCCGCCTCGAAGACAGGGAACGCCCGGCTCGTGAAGCGGTTGTCTTCCAGCACCCGCTCCAACCCTTCGACCCCGTCAATTTCACTCCAGGCAAGCTCGGGACCACGAGCGCGTGGCGGTTCGACGAGGCTGAGCTGGCCGGGGCAAAGGCCGTGACGGCTGATCGCCACCCCGGCGCCGATTTCCTGCCGGAGCTGCTCCCCCCGGTCGAAGGCAGGACGGCACAGCTCGCATCGCTCGTCCGGTTCCTCGAACACCCCGTGAAGGCATTCCTTCGCGAGCGCCTCGGGTTCTATGCCGACGACTTCGCCACGCAACTTAGTGACGCGTTGCCGGTCGAGCTTGACCCCCTGGAGAGGTGGGCGCTCGGGGACCGGCTACTCGAGACAAGGTTGGCCGGAGCCAGCTCGGAAAGAGCGCTCGCCGCTGAGAGAGGGAGGGGGCTGCTGCCACCTGGCCCGCTGGGGGATGCCGCCCTCGGCGAGGTCGAGGGCGTAGTGGAGGCGTTGGTGGCGGCGTTCGAGGGCTTGCCGAGCGCCAAGGCGCCCGCAGCAACCATCGAGGTAAACATCGCCCTGCCTGATGGCTTCTCCCTGGTCGGGACGGTACCCGGCACCCACGCGGGCACCATCTTGCGCTGTACCTATTCGAAGTTGCGGCCAAAGCACCGCCTGAGGGCTTGGGCGCAGTTCCTGGCCTTGAGCGCGGCACACCCGGAGCTCTTCCCCTCGGCGGTCACGATCGGCCAGGCTGAGGGGAGCACGACCGCCAGGCCTCGGGTCAGTGTGAGCACGCTCGACCCGCTCCTGTCAGGCGAAGGCGACAGCAGGGCACAGGCTGTCGAATGGCTCCAGGTGCTGGTGGACCTGTACCGGCGGGGCATGCGGGAACCGCTTCCTATTTACTGCGCTACCTCGGCTGCTTGGGCCGCGGCGGCCAGCCCAGGCTCCACCCAGGGCCCCCGCGAAGCGGCTCGAGCACGATGGGCCTCCAACTGGGAGGACTTCCCTGGTGAGGACGCCGACCTGGAGCACGCGGCGGTGCTAGGTCCCGAGTTCCCCTTCGAGCATCTTGTTGAGCTCCTTCCACGGCCTGACGAGCAGGGGCAGGGTTGGGCAATGGACGAACCGAGCAGGATCGGCCGCCTGGCGATGAGGTTGTGGGGCCCATTATTGAGCCATGAACATCTCCCGGGGCACTGAGCACACGAATGCAAACAGGACCTAGGCATTTCGACGTTTGTGGGCCGCTCCCGGGACCGGGGGTGACCATCCTCGAGGCCAGCGCGGGCACCGGCAAGACCTTCACCGTCGCAGCATTAGTGACCCGCCTGGTAGCCGAAGGCGTGCCGCTTTCGGACATCCTGGTTGTCACTTTCACCCGGATGGCTACCGGAGAGCTGAGGGACCGGGTGCGAGAGCGGCTGGTGTCTGCCGAGGTGAGCCTCGGGCGGTACCTGGACGGTGAAGGCCTGCTTCCCGCCGATGACCAGGTAGTGCAGCTCCTAGCCGAAGGTGGGCCCGTGCCGACGGCGGAGCGACGGCGGTGGCTGGCGGACGCCCTCGGGAGCTTCGATACCGCAACAATTACGACGACGCATGGCTTTTGCCATATGGTCCTTGCGGCGCTCGGCGTGTGGGGTGAGGTTGCAGACGGTGCCGCGCTCCTCGAGGACCAAACGGACTTGGTCGAGGACGTGGTAGACGACCTATTGGTCCGTTACGCCCTCAGGTCGGCAATACCGCCTTTCCGGCGCAGGGCGGCGCTGGAAGTTGCCTTTAGAGCGGTTGACAACCCCGGTACACCGCTGGACCCCGAGCCGGACATGCAGGACTCCAGCCCCCCGGGCCTGCGCAGGCGCTTGGCGGAGGGCGTGCGCCGAGACCTCAAGGAGCGCCTGCTCGATGCCAATCTCCTGACCTACGACGGGCTCCTCGACCGCCTCCTTGCCGCGCTGTCGGATGAAAAGCGGGGCGAGATGGCTCGTCTCCGGCTGCGCGAACGTTACCGGGTAGTGCTCGTGGACGAGTTCCAGGACACGGACTCCGTCCAGTGGAAGGTGGTCCAAACGGCGTTTGCGGACGGTGTAACGCGGCTCGTGCTGATCGGCGACCCGAAGCAGGCCGTTTACTCGTTCCGTGGGGCTGATGTCTACGCGTACCTCGAGGCCGCCAGGGAGGCCGGTCCAGGGCAACGGTTCACCCTTGAAGAGAACTGGCGCTCCGACGCTGCTCTTCTCGCTGCTTACGACGCCTTGTTCAACCCGCTTCACCTCGGCCACCCCGAGATCCAGTACAGGACGGCCCACGCCACTCAAGCCCACCTGGAGCCGGGCCTGGAGGGCGCGCCGGTCCCGGCGCCATTGCGCGCGCGCTTCGTGCCGCGCAGGGATCCCAGGCTCGAACGAATTGGGAGAGGCCTAATCCAGAAGGACTCCGCCGTGAGGTTTGTGGCTGAGGACCTCGCGGCCGACGTGGTGAAACTGCTTGGGGCCGGGGCGGAACTGGTGCGGGGGGATCCGGCCCGGAGGCTGAACGCCGGCGGCGGCCGGTCGGGGCGGGCGACATAGGGGTCTTGGTGCGCACCAACCGCCAGGCGACGGTCGTGCAGTCGGCGCTCCGCGCCGTTGGTGTCCCGGTGGTTGTAGCGGGCGTGCAGAGCGTCCTTTCAACGCCCGCGGCTCGCGACTGGCTGAGGCTCCTGAGCGCGCTCGAACAGCCGACCTCACGCTCGTTCGCCGCAGCGACTGGCTTGACGCCCTTTGTGGGGATGACCGCCGAGGAACTCGCGGTAGCGGACGAAAAGACGTGGGAAGAGCTGCATTCTCGACTTCACAACTGGTCGGCGCTCCTGCGGCACAGCGGCGTCGCAACGCTGTTCTCGCACGTCTCGGCCACCGAGGGCCTCCCGGAGCGGCTGCTCAGCGTGGTGGACGGCGAGCGCCGGCTCACCGATCTTGGACATATCGCTGAATTGCTGCACGCTGAAGCGGGCCAGGCGCAGCTTGGCCTCGTTGCGCTGCGAGCATGGCTGGCTCGCCGCGTCGATGAGGTGAGCACCGAAGGCGCAGAGGCGGAGCAGCTCAGCCGGCGGCTCGATTCCGACGCGGCCGCCGTGCATGTGTTGACGGTCCACCGGGCTAAGGGCCTCGAGTTCCCAGTCGTCTATTGCCCGTACCTATGGGACGCGGGTTCGCGTGACCGTGCGGGCGAGCCGGTCGTCTTCCACGACCCGAGCGATGGGGACCGGCGCAAACTGGACGTAGGCGGGGACATTGGCGAATGGGCCTACGAGTTGCACTACAACGCTTGCAAGACGGAAAGGCGCGGCGAGGACCTGCGCCATCTCTACGTCGCGCTCACAAGGGCCAAGCACCAGGCTGTGATCTGGTGGGCGGGCGTGCGGGACTGCCAGCATTCTGCGCTTGGGCGGTTGCTGCTTGCGCGGGGCCCCAGCGGCGACGTAAAGGCCAGCGGGCGGCCGAGCGAGCCCAAAGATGAGGACGTAGAAGCCGAACTGCGTCGGTTGGCGGGACGCGCGCCGGGTCTTATAAGCCTGGAACATTGTTCCGCGGCCGCACCCGCACGTCTCGGCGAGGGCAGCTCCCTCGGCCTCCCGCTCGACCTCTCCGCTGCGTCTTTCGCCCGGCACCTCGACCTGGAGTGGCGGCGTAGCTCCTACACGAGCATCACTGCGCTCGCCCACTCCGGCTGGTCCGCTCACGACGATGGCGAAGCCCGCCACCTCGGCGGTAGCGACCAGACCGGCGGGGACGTAGTCGGTAGCGAGCCTGAAGAGCCGGGCACCATCGACGAGCCTTTGGCGACCGTGGCAGTTGAGCTCTCGCCAGCGTCCCCGCACAGTGCAGAGGAGCAACTGCGTTCGGTCGTCCCGGTGCTCAGCAGAGGGCCAGCCGGGGCTGAGTTTGGCACTTTCGTGCACAGGGTCCTCGAAAAAACCGATTTTTCGGCTGCCGACCTTCGGTCGGCGCTTTTAGACGCTGTTCACGACCATCGGGCCAGCTACCTGGGCGGCCCCTTGGACGAAGAGCTCCTGGCGGAAGGTCTCGAAGCCGCAGTCCTCACGCCCCTCGACGGCTGGGCCGGCGGAGCGCGGCTTCGCGACCTCTCGCGGGCCGACCGGCTCGATGAGCTCGGTTTTGAGCTCCCCGTCGCCGGCGGTGATGACCCGACCGGTGAAGTGCTGTTGTCCGAAGTGGCGTGGCTGATCGACAGGCACCTGCCAGCGGGCGACCCTTTGGCGGGGTACTCGTTGGCGCTGGCTGGCCCAAAGCTGGTGGCCAACCTCCGCGGCTACCTGACCGGGAGCCTCGACCTCGTTTTCAGGTTGGGCGAGGAGGGCGCGCAGCGGTATTTCGTGGCGGATTACAAGACAAATTGGCTTGCCCCCGCCGGGGAAGACTTGAGTGCATGGCATTACCGACCGGCCGCCCTGGAAGCAGAGATGCGCCACGCCCATTACCCTCTCCAGGCCATCTTCTACATGGTGGCGCTGCACCGGTACCTGCGCTGGCGCTTGCCGGGTTATGACCCCGAACAGCACCTTGGGGGGGCCGTTTACCTCTTCGTGAGAGGGATGGTGGGGCCCGGCGCGCCAACCGTCGAGGGCCGGACCTGCGGGGTCTTTTCATGGCGGCCGCCCTCCGTGCTCGTGGTCGAACTATCGGACCTTCTCGCCGGCACGCTACCCCGGAGCAGTGCCGATGGCTCTTGACCAGCTGGACGCCCAATCGGTCCTCGGTCTGCCGCCCAACGGCCTGCTGGCACAGTTCAACCGGGCCGGCGTGCTCATGGCGGCTGACGTCCATGTAGCTTCAATGCTTGCCCGCCTGGGGCGGGACGTCGATGAGCTGGTGGCGCTGGCGGCCGCCCTGGCTGTAAGGGCCCCCCGTGTCGGACATGTGCTGGCCGACTTGGCGACGGTCCGGGAAACGGCTACGGCCGACGCCGAGGATGAGGCCGATCTCTCCGGGCTCCCGTGGCCTGCCCTCGAGCTGTGGGCAGAGCACGTCGCTTCCAGCCCAGCGGTGTCTGTCGGCGACGGCGGCCCGGACGACCGCCCCCTCCGCCTCGTCGGGACCGGCCTCTACCTCGACCGCTATTGGAGGGACGAGGTGTCCGTCGCCGCCGACCTGATCTCCCGTTCCACCGCCGAGCCGTTTAGCGCCGTAGAGGCGCTGCTCTACGACGGGCTGGCACGGTTGTTCCAAGACGACTTGGGAGGCCTGCAGCGTACGGCCGCCGAGATCGCCGTGCGACGCCACTTCAGCGTCATCGCCGGGGGCCCGGGCACGGGCAAGACGACCACAGTCGCTCGCCTTCTGGCACTCCTCGAGGAGCAGGCCGCTGCCAGCGGAGGGCCTCAGTTGCTGGTGGCGCTCGCAGCCCCGACCGGCAAAGCGGCAGCCCGGATGGCCGAAGCGGTCCACGCGGAGGGCCGCAAGCTCGACGTGGACGAGGTGGTGCGAGCCCGGCTGCTGACGCTCGGCGCGTCCACCGTGCACCGGCTTTTGGGCCGCCATCCTGCGAGCGCCAACCGCTTCCGCCACAACCGGGACAACCGCTTGCCCCACGACGTCGTGATCGTGGACGAAACCTCGATGATGTCGTTGCCTCTCATGGCCCGTCTTCTGGAGGCTGTCCGGGACGATGCCCGGCTGGTCTTGTTGGGGGACCAGGAACAATTGGCGTCAGTGGAGGCGGGCGCGGTCTTGGGCGACATCGTCGGCCCTGCGGCCGCCGGTCTCTCCGCAGCGTCGGGTACCAGCCCGGTCGGCGAGTGCATCACCGTCCTGCGGACCAATCACCGCTTCCGCGGCCCGCTTGCGGAGCTGGCCAGCGCGGTGCGGGCCGGTGACGAGGACGCTGTGCTAGCGGCCTTGTCGGAAGGGCCCGGCCGGCCCGGAGAGGGCCCCGAGGCCCCTTCCATTACCCGTTGGCTGGCCGTCGACGTAGCTACCGCTGACGATGCTGCTCTCGAGCCGGTCCGCTCGGCGGTGTGCGCCTCGGGCAGGCTCCTCGCCGACGCCGGGCGCCACGGCGACGGCGCTGGTGCCCTGGACGCTCTCGGCCAGCGCCGGCTGCTCTGCGCACACAGGGCGGGGCCGGCAGGCGCCAGCACGTGGAACGCCCATGTGGAGCGGTGGTTGGCAGACGGCCCCGTCAGCTCTGAGGGCGACTGGTACGTGGGCAGGCCCGTGATCGTGACTCAGAACGACTACAGCCTCGGGCTCTTCAACGGCGACACCGGCGTGGTCACAGCGCGGCCCGACGGAGGGCTCACGGTTGCCTTCAGGCGGGGAGCCGAAATCGTAACGGTTAGCCCGTCACGGTTGTCGGCAGTCGACACCGCCTTCGCCATGACCGCGCACAGAGCGCAAGGCTCGGAGTTCGACGAGGTCGTAGTGCTGCTGCCCCCCGCGTCTTCCCGGATCCTCACACGGGAACTTCTGTACACGGCGGTGACACGCGCTAGGCGGAGTGTTGTGCTGGTAGGCACGGAAGAGTCGGTCAGGGCTGCTGTGAGCCGCCCAATCGCGCGCGCTTCGGGGCTGACAGCCCGGCTCTGGTCCGGCTACCGTGCGTGAAATGGCAAACTCCGCCCAGGTAACACGGCCCAGCGAGCTGCCCAGGTTAAGCGAATGGTGGGCACGCCTGCGGGAAGACACATCGCTATGCGGCCGTGACTGGAGCAAGGCAGCCGGCGAACTCACCGACAGCTGGCTGGTCCAGGTCTTCGACTGGGCGGTAACGGCAGGGACAGCGGCTAGTGGTCGTGGGCCGCGAGAGGGACAGCGGCTGCCTCTTCGCAGCCGGCGGGCCCGCGTAACCGACGAAGACCCCGCCAAGGGCCTGGCGCTCCTGGCTGTCGGGAGCCTCGGGCGCGGAGACTTGGCCCCCGGGAGCGACCTCGACCTGCTGCTCGTGCACGATGGCCGCCCGGACGTGGTGGAGGTGGCCGATCGGCTCTGGTACCCGATCTGGGACGACCCGATGCCGCTTGACCACAGTGTCCGTACCCTTTCTCAGATCAGCCAGGCCGCCGAGTCGGACCTGCGGGTAGCCCAGGGCCTGCTGGACGCTCGGCCTGTGGCGGGGGATGCCGAGCTGGGTACGAAGGCGGTCGTGTTAGGTAGGCGTCTCTGGGAGAAGCGGGTCGGCAGGTGGCTGCCCACGGTGATCGAGTCCCGGGCGCACGTTCAAGAGGCCCACGGCGACGTCGCTTTTATGCTCGAGCCGCAGCTGCAGGAGGGCCGCGGCGGCCTGCGCGACCTGCAGCTGCTCGGCCTCATGGCAGCCGTGACCCCGGTGCTGGCCGCTGTGGCTGCGGATGAGCGGCTGGCGAGCGCAGGCGATTTCCTTCACGCGGTCCGGGTTGAGCTGCAACGTCCGAGCGGGCGTCGCACCGAGCGCTTGACGCTCGAAGACCAGGACCGGGTCGCCGAAGCCCTGGGCTTAGCTGGCCGGGAGGAGGTAGCCCGGGGTGTCGCGCGAGCCGGGCGCGCTGTTGCGTGGCTCACCGAGGACGCCTGGCGGAGGGTGCAGTCCTGGCTGGCCGGGCCGCGTGGCAGGGGAGGTTCGGCGGACAAGGTTCTCCGCCCGGGCCTCGTGCTCCGGGACAACGAAGTAGCGGTGCCTTTGTCTGTCCGCGTTGGCGAGGACCCGACGCTCGCCCTCAGGGCAGCGTCCGTATCCGCCGAGCTCGGGGTGCCGCTTTCCCGGCCCACGATGGCGCGCCTGTCGCAGGAGGTGCAACCCCCGCCGAGCCCGTGGACAGAGGACATTACCCGTGCGTTCCTCGGGCTCCTGTCGGTGGGCCATGCCAGCACCCACGCGATCGAGACCCTCGACCAGCTCGGGGTCTGGGAGCGCTACCTGCCGGAATGGGCGCGTGTCCGTAACATGCCGCAGTTCAACCCGTACCACCGTTGGACCGTCGACCGGCACCTGCTCGAGACCGTTGCAAACGCTGCCGGTCACCAGAGGGACGTGCGCCGGCCGGATCTCCTGCTCCTGGGCGCCCTCCTGCACGACATCGGGAAAGGGACGCCCGTCGACCATTCACAGGCTGGTGAAGCCATTACGGCGGGGGTCGGCGAGCGGTTGGGATTGTCCACCGACGACAGGTGGATCCTGCAGCGGCTGGTCCGCCTCCACCTCCTGCTGCCGGAGATAGCGACGCGGCGCGACCTCGACGACCCTGCGACGGTCAACATCGTGGCCGAGACGGTGGGCAATGAGACGACCCTCGAGCTTCTCAGGGGTATTGCTGTGGCGGACGGGGAGGCCACCGGCCGGGCAGCCTGGACGCCATGGAAAGCCAACCTTGTCGACCAGTTGGTCGAGCGAGCGAGCGCCGTCCTGGCCGGACGGCCTGTGCCAGCGGGCCCAGCGTTCCCTTCGGAAGAGCAGCGCCAGTTGATGGCCTTGGGGGGGCTTCAGAATCTTGCCGGACCAGCGTGAGCTGGTCATCGTAGCCGCCGACCGGCCTGGGCTTTTCAGCGACGTCACCGGGGTCTTAGCGCTCCACGGGATCGGGGTGCTCGAGGCGCGCATTCACAGTGAACGCGGCCACGCCCTGGAGGTGTTCACGCTCGATCTACCCGAGCATGCCGACCCGCGCTGGGAGCGGGTTGTGCGCGACATCAAAGGTGCGCTCGAAAAGCGCTTCAGCGTCGGTGAAGCGCTCGCGCGGCGGCCTCCCACCCGGTCGCGGCGCGCGCTCGCGCTGCCGAGCCCTGAAGTGCGGGTGATCATTGACAACGACGCCGCGACCAGCGCCACGGTCGTGGAGGTGCGCGCCCCGGACGCCGTGGGCGTGCTCCACAAGGTGACTTCCGCCATCGCAGCGCAGGGCCTCGACATCAGTTCGGCGAGGGTAACCACCCTCGGTAACGCCGTGGTGGACACCTTTTACGTGCGAACCGGCGGGCGGAAGTTGAAGGGGAACGAAGCGGCCGAACGGCTTAGTGCGGCCATCGAAGATGCGCTCGAGGGCACCGGCCCCGAGCGGCACTTGTAACACAACCGAAACATAACGGTTGCGACCCGGAAACAACCGCCCTCTACGGTCTGGTGGAGCCTACGGCCGCCTGGTCGCGAGGCGAGGCTTACCTACTACCGAGGAGGGCTTTTGAGTTTAATAGCAGCAGCGAACATTTGTACTCAGGGCGCCGTAAGTTGTTCAGACCAGGCATGGCTGAACACGGGCGATAACGCCTGGCAGCTGACAGCAGCCACCTTTGTCGCCCTGATGAGCGTCCCGGGCCTGGCGGTCCTCTTCGGCGGCTTGGTCCAAAAGAAGTGGGTCGTCAACACCATGTTGATGACGTTCGCCGGCTTCGCCTCCGTTCTCATCGTTTGGGTGTTGTGGGCGTTCAAGATGGGTTTTGGCGCGCCCATCCTCCACGGGGCCAACTGGAAGGCGAGCAGCGACCCGATATCCAACTTCTTTGCCAACTTCGTTGGCCACCCAGGGACCACGCTCAGCGCGTCGGGGCTCGAAGCTCAGGCCGACATACCTCTTGTCGACCCCGGGATGCCGACATTCGCGTTGCCCAGCGCGAGCGTTGTCTACTTCCAGTTCGTGTTTGCGGCGATTACGCCGCTGCTGTTCCTTGGCAGCGTGCTCAGCCGCATCAAGTTCAAGGTATGGATCGTTTTCGTACCGCTGTGGACCTCGTGTGTCTACGCCGTCAACTGCATGCTCCTTTGGGGCGGCGGTTATTGGGCCCAGCAGGGTGCCGCCGACTTCTCGGGAGGCTATGTCATCCACCTGGCCGCCGGCGTCAGCGGCTTTGTTGCCGCTGCAGTAATCGGTCCTCGCATTAAGGCTGACAGGGAGAAGGCCCTGCCGCACAGCTTGCCCCTGGTAGCCATAGGGGGCGGCATCGTGTGGCTTGGCTGGAACGGCTTCAACGGTGGCGACCCGTACTTCGCCAGTGCCGACGCGGCCGCAGCTGTCATCAATACCAACATGGCCACTGCTGCCGCCTTGCTGACCTGGGTGCTCTGGGATACTTACGCGAGCGCCGCCAAGAAGCCGACGTTCCTGGGGGCGATCAACGGCATGGTCGTAGGGCTGGTGGCCATTACGCCCTGTGCAGGTTACGTCGACGGTGCCGGTGCCTTGCTCGTCGGGGCTATCGACTCCACGATCGTCTGGCTTTGCTGGACGTACCTGTCCCGTGCCAGCTTCATGAAGAAAGTCGACGATGCCATGGGCATCATTTACACACACGGCATCGCCGGCTTCTGTGGAGGCTTACTGCTCGGTGTCTTCGCGGACCCGAGCGTCGTCGTTTACCAAAGCGTTGGTGGTTCGAAGGTTGCTCTCGAGGGCGCCCTGTACGGCCACCCGAAGTTATTGCTCATCCAGTTCCTGGCGGCCATCACGATCATCCTCTGGGACGGGACCGTGACCTTCATAATCTTGCAGGTAATCAAGGCATTAATGCCCTCGCATTCGCTCAAGATGTCGGATGCCGACTGCGAGATAGGTGACCTAGCCGCCCACGACGAGGAGGGTTACCCCGACCCTGAAGGTGCTCATAGGGTCGACCCGGGGTATCGTAGCGACGAAGCGGTGGGAGCGTCCGCAGCCACCACAGGAGGTGTTTCCCGATGATCCTCGTAACGGCCGTTATCAAGCCGCACGCACTCGACGCTGTCCGGGAGGCCCTGTCCTTTGTGGGCATCGCCGGCATGACGATCACCGAAGTCAAGGGCTTCGGCCGCCAGCGTGGACATACCGAGGTCTACCGGGGTGCCGAGTACAAAGTCGAGTACGTCCCCAAGGTCAAGCTCGAAGTGATCACCGCTGCGGAGATGGCAGACGACGTTGTCGAGGCCATTTCCAAGGCTGCCCGTACCGGCAAGATCGGCGACGGCAAGATCTGGGTGACGTCTGTCGATAGCGTCACCCGGATCCGCACCGGAGAGACCGGGCCTGGAGCCATCTAGACTTGTTAGTTCATGGCTCGTAGGAAGTATGCAACAAAGCGTGGAACCGAGAGCCCCCCTGCCACAGTTGGTGGGGGGGCTGGTTCCCGCGTAGTAGGCACCAGCGGGCCGTTGCCCGCTGTGCCGGTCTCGAGCACTGCCGGCGGCCCGGCAGAGCCGCCGCAGCTCGGGGTCGCAGTCATGTCGTCGTGGGGTTGGCGCATCCTCGCGGTTTTCACCCTGGTGGCCCTGGGGCTCGCCATAACGTTCACCCTGGACGGCCACACGGCCTTCGCCGTGATCTGGCTCGCCATCACCGGTGCGTGGGGGTTTTTCTCGCTAGTGCTCTGGCGACGTCACCTCGCCTGGGACATGAGCTACGTACCACCACCGCGCAAGCAGTAGGGCGCAGAAGTAGCAGAAGTAGAGCGCAGCAGTAGCAGTAGCAGTAGTTGTTGGCCGGGCGCTAACCCGCGACGGAGAAGGCCGCCGCGCTGTAGGACGCCGTCGTAGGCAGCAGCTCCTCCCAAGTGTTCCCCGGAGTGAGGTTCATTTTCGCCCCGTCCGCCATGACGAAGGTAGCCGGCTGCGACAGGGACGGCCGTTCCCACGTCCCCTTCAGCTCGAAGCCGTCACGGAACACGTAGGCCTGCCCAGTCCCGGTCAGGGTGAGCTCGTTCTCGTGAGCGCCAGTCTCGTCCTCGATGTACGGGGTCGGGTACTCGTTCACCCGCAGGACCACAACGTTAGCGGCGGAGATCTGCACGTCATCGCCCTGGATTGCCGGGCCCGTATCGGAGTAGGACCTGAACCAACGCCGCGACCTGACTCCCCAGGTCCATGTGGTCTCGTCCAGGTTGGAGAACCAGAGGTGTACCGCGCTCGCCGGCGAGCCGCCTAGAGGCGCCCGACCGTAATCGAAATACGGCGGTGGCGGGTCAGTGAGGGGGAAGCCGAAGGTGGCCCCTGCGGAGTAGAGCGCTGCCGTCGAAGTCTCCAGGTTGTGCGGTTCGAGGCGGGTGTTGTCGCGCAAGTATGCGCCGCCGGCCCGGTCCGCGCCGACATCCTCGAGGAGGGACCCCGGGGAGTCGATGGCGTCTATGACAGGCTGGATCGCTCCAGAATAAGCGAACAGCACCTTGCCCAGCGGCTGCAAGATCTGCACGTCCACGAAGCGGCCCGACCGTACCGGCTCGATCCTCGGAGCATCCTGGCACTGGTAGACGGCGACGAACCGGGTGATCCCGCCTTCGACCGGCTCCTCGAACACGATGTCCGCCTTGTCGAGGCCCCATTGGGGCCTGGCCGCCGGTAGGTTCTCGACCTTGACCGCGAGAGCAGGCCGCTGGGGGACCTTGCCAGTGCGAGGCGGTGCACCCGTGAGAGGGCAAACGGGCTTGTGATGGGCATGCCGGGGCGTGGTAGTGGTCGTCGAGCTGGTGGTAGTGCTGCCCGAGGGCACCGTGCTCGCCGGGGGGACGGCGGCTTGCTTGGAGTGGCCGCACCCGCTGACCAAGGCAGCCAGGGCGGCCGAGGCAACGAAAACAGCAGCCACCCGGCGTCCGCCAGGCTGCCATGTCATTTCCACAGAAGTTAGCTGCCGGCCCAGCCCGCTTGGGGCCGCGCCCAGGCGGAGCCCGCTTGCCGGTCCATCGCGCGAGACCGACCGGGCCGGCGCGGTCAGGCCGCGCTGGCGCTGTCAGGCTCTCTGGCCTTGCCGGCGGACAGCCTCAGCTGCGGCGGCGATGGCTTCGGGGTCGCCGAGCCAACGGCCGCCGGGCTGGACAGGCCTGAGGGACTTGTCCAGTTCGTAGACGATCGGCACACCCGTTGGGATCTCCAGCTTGGCGATGTCCGCGCCGCTCATCTGGTCGAGGTGCTTGATCAGGGCCCGGATGCTGTTGCCGTGGGCGGCCACAAGGACCACTTTGCCGTCGAGCAATTGGGGCGCAATGGCGTCGAACCAGTACGGGAGCATGCGCACCACGACATCGGCGAGGCACTCGGTGCGCGGCACCACCCCCGGCACGTAGCGGGAGTCAGCTGAGACGTCAAAGCTCTGGCCCGCCTCCATGGGCGGCGGGGGGACGTCGTAACTGCGCCGCCATAGCAGGAACTGCTCCTCGCCATACCTGTCCCGGGTTTCCGCCTTGTCGAGGCCGGTCAAGCCACCGTAGTGGCGCTCGTTCAGGCGCCAGTGCCGGTGTACGGGGATCCACAGGCGCCCAGTTTCCTGCTGCAGGATGTTCAGCGTTCTTACGGCGCGGGTAAGCAGCGAGGTGTGGGCTACGTCGGCCAGCAAGCCCTCGTCGGCGAGGAGGCGGCCAGCCTGGCGCGCTTCCTCCTCACCTGCAGCGGAGAGGTCGACGTCCCACCATCCAGTGAAGCGGTTCTCCAGGTTCCAGAGGCTTTGACCGTGACGGACCAGTACAAGTGCCGGCATGGGCTTAAGCCTATCCGGCCAGCACCGGAGGTCTCGAACCGGCATATACTCGTGCCAGATTTCTTGACAGGTAGGGACTCAAGTTTGCTACCATGTAGTCAGGCGCATTGCAATGCGCTCGGTAGATGTAGACCACAACGTGAGGACCGGGCAAGTGGGGCTCGGCCCGTTCAAGGAGGCTTCTCATGGCTAAGGCAGTCGGTATCGACCTCGGTACTACCAACTCGGTAGTCGCGGTCCTGGAGGGCGGTGAGCCCACCGTGATCGCCAACGCCGAAGGGGCCCGGACGACGCCCTCTGTAGTCGGTTTTTCCAAGTCAGGTGAGGTCCTGGTAGGCGAGGTTGCCAAACGCCAGGCCATCACGAACCCGGAACGGACGATCAGGTCCGTCAAGCGCCACATGGGCGACAACTCCTGGCATATCGACATTGACGGAAAGGCTTATAACGCGGCAGGAGATCTCTGCGCGCATCTTGCAGAAGCTGAAGAGGGACGCAGAGAGTTACCTCGGTACGGCTGTTACGCAGGCGGTCATCACGGTCCCGGCGTACTTCGACGATGCCCAGCGCACCGCGACCAAGGAGGCTGGACAGATCGCCGGGCTCGAGGTGCTGCGGATCATAAACGAGCCGACTGCTGCCGCTCTGGCCTACGGCCTGGACAAAGAGGAGCAGGAGCAGACGATCCTCGTGTTCGACCTCGGGGGCGGCACCTTCGACGTGTCCGTGCTCGAGATCAGTGAGGGTATTTTCCAGGTCAAGGCGACGAGCGGCAACACCCATCTGGGCGGCGACGACTGGGACCAGCGGGTAATGGACTGGCTCATCAAGACCTTCAAGGACACAGAGGGCGTCGACCTCTCAAACGACAAGATGGCGCTGCAAAGGCTGAAGGAAGCCGCTGAAAAGGCCAAGATCGAGCTCTCGGCGGTGCAGGAGACCACGATAAACCTCCCGTTCATCACGGCGACCAGCGACGGGCCCAACACCTGGACGTAAAGCTGACGCGCTCGAAGCTCCAGGAAATGACCGCAGATCTCACCGAGGCGTGCCGTGGCCCGTTCGAGCAGGCGATCAAAGATGCTGGGCTCAGCAAGGAAAAGATTGACCACGTCGTCCTCGTGGGCGGCGCAACGCGGATGCCCGCGATCCAAGAACTTGTGCGGACCATGACGGGCAAGGATCCCCACAAGGGCGTCAACCCTGACGAGGTGGTAGCCGTCGGCGCTGCGGTGCAGGCCGGTGTGCTGAAAGGCGAGGTCAAGGACATCTTGCTGCTCGATGTGACGCCGCTTTCGCTCGGCATTGAGACAAAGGGCGGGGTCATGACGAAATTGATCGAGCGCAACACGACGATCCCGACCAAGAAGAGCGAAGTCTTCACTACTGCCGAGGACATGCAGCCCTCGGTGCAAGTCCATGTGCTCCAGGGCGAGCGCGAGATGGCGATGTACAACAAGACCCTTGGCAAGTTCGAGCTCGTCGACCTGCCCCCGGCGCCTCGCGGCATCCCCCAGATCGAGGTCACCTTCGACATCGACGCGAACGGGATCGTCCACGTCTCGGCGCGGGACCGCGCAACCGGCAAGGAGCAGTCGATGACCATTACCGGTCAGTCGTCGCTCAACAGGGACGAGATCGACCGGATGGTCCGCGACGCGGAGGCGCACGCTGCCGATGACCGGCGTCGCAAGGAAGAGGCCGAGGTACGCAACAATGCCGACTCCCTGGTGTACCAGACCGAGAAGATGCTACGAGACCAGGCGGGCGAGGTCAGTGGCTCGGAGAAAGAGCGCGTAGAGGCCGACCTCAAAACGCTGAAAGATACGATCGGTGGAAGCGACCTGGACGCGATAAAGAGCGCTACTGAGCGTTTGGCAGTCGGCGTGCAGGAGCTTGGGAAGCGGATGTACGAGGCCGCCTCCGCCAGTGCAGCTGCGCCTGGTCCTAACGGCACAGGTACAGCTGGAGGTGACGGTGGCTATACCAGTGCGGCCACGGACAACGGGGCCAGCGACGAAGAGGTAGTGGACGCGGAGATCGTCGACGAGGGCGGTCAAGCATGACAAGTGAAGGCGGCGAGGACGTATATGGCGCGACGGACGAGGCAGATAGCCCGGACGGCAGTGGCGAGTACCCGCCGCTGCCCGCGCCTGGCGAACTGGCGCGCCAACGCGACGAGTACCTCGAGTCCTTGCTCCGCCTCCAAGCCGAGTTTGACAACTACCGCAAACGTGTCGAGCGCCAGCAGCGGGAGACGGTCGAAAATGCCGCCGCCGCCCTTGTCAAAAAACTGCTCCCTGTCTTGGACACGGCCGACCTGGCACTCGCGCATGGCGGCGGTGCGGACGTAAAACAAGTTGCAAGCGCCCTGTTCGACATTCTTTCCAAGGAGGGCCTTCAACGCGTAGACCCTGAAGGCGAGCGCTTCGACCCTGAGCACCATGAGGCGGTAGCCCACGAGCCGGCGGACGGAGCGGGCGGGCCCGATAAGCCCGAAGTCAGTGAGGTGTTGCGGGCGGGCTACATCTGGAAGGGCCGCGCGCTTCGCCCGGCCATGGTGAAAGTGAGGGGCTGAGCGGGTGGCCGTCCAGCGCGAGTGGCTCGAAAAGGATTACTACCAGATCTTGGGGCTCTCCAAGACCGCCTCCGACAAGGAGATCGCGCGCGCTTATCGCAAGCTGGCCAAGCAGTACCACCCCGACGCCCACCCGGGTTCGGAGGAGCGCTTCAAGGAGGTCAACGCAGCCTACGAGGTGCTTGGCGACCAAGGCAAACGCAAGGAGTACGACGAAGTCCGCACCATGAGCCAGCAGGGCTTCGCCGGCAACCCGTTTGCAGGTTCGGGTGCTCCCGCTGGGGGTGGCCCCGGGTTTTCGAATTTCCGGGTGGACGACCTGGGAGATCTTCTCGGCAATATTTTTGGTAGAGCTGGCCGCCGGGGGCGGGCAAGCTCGGGTGCTGTTGGGCCCCAGCGAGGTGAAGACGTCGACGCCGAGCTGCACCTGTCGTTTGAAGAGGCGGTAAAAGGGGCGACGACGACCGTCAACGTGATCTCTGAGGCCGCCTGTTCGACGTGCGGGGGTAGTGGTGCCGCGCCTGGGACGGCGCCGCGTGTTTGCCCGGTGTGCGGGGGCAGCGGCGTGATCAACGAAAATCAGGGGATGTTTTCCTTCAGCCACCCCTGTACTGCCTGTGGCGGCACGGGTATGCAGATCGAGGTCCCCTGCCCGACCTGTGGCGGCCGAGGGACCGAGCGGCGCGCCCGCCAGGTAAAGGTGCGCATCCCTCCCGGCGTGGAGGACGGGCAGCGGATCCGTGTCCCAGGCCGGGGAGGTGCCGGCCGCTATGGGGGCCCCGCAGGCGACCTTTACGTCGTCGTGCACATCGCTCCCCACCCGGTGTTCGGCCAGAAGGGCAAGGACCTCACGGTGAAAGTGCCGATCACCTTTGCCGAAGCCGCGCTCGGCACCACCGTGGCGGTGCCGACCCTGAACTCCAAGCCGGTCAACGTGAAGGTACCTCCCGGGACCCGGTCGGGACGCGTCTTCAGGGTCGCCGGGCATGGTGTCCCCAAAGCCGGGAAACCGGGCGACCTGCTCGTGACTTTCGAGGTCGACGTACCGGCGAAGCTGTCCGCTGACGAACGGCGGGCCCTCGAGGCCCTTGCGCGCGCATCGGAGGGTTCAGGTCACAAATTGCGTGAGAAACTGGGAGCTGAGACCGAATGACTTCTGAGGGACCAAACACTGGCCCGGCAGGCAGCGGCGCCCCTCGAGGGGCAGTGCCGCGGCGTGCCGGTGCACGGGACCAGGCCATGGCGGTCTATGTCATCTCCGTTGCAGCCGAGCTGGCTGGGGTCCACCCCCAGACGCTCAGGATCTACGAGCGGAGGGGCCTTCTCGGCCCCGCTCGTACCCTGGGGGGAAGCAGGCGCTACAGCGACAAGGACATAGAACTGTTGCGGCGTATAGGTGACCTGACCTCCGGGGGGCTCAACCTGGAGGGGGTAAAGCGCGTGATAGAGCTCGAAGCTGAGGTGGCGCGCTTGCGCCAGGAGGTCGCCCAGGCGCGAGCCGAGGCCCGTGCCGCGGTGGACCAGGTGCACCGCCATTACAGGCGGGACCTGGTGCCGCTTGACATGAGCCCGGTGCGGTGGGCCCCCCAACGCTAAGGCCCGAGTGGTCAAAAGGAGGCGAGTGCATTGGCGATTGATGCGAACCGTTGGACACAAAAGACCCAGGAAGCCTTCAGCGCTGCGGTAGCCGACGCGCGCGGGCGCAACAACCCCGAGGTAACACCTGACCATTTCTTGCTGGCCCTGCTGAGCCAGGAGGGAACGGCCGTGCTCCCCGTACTGGAGCGCGTCGGCGTGGCCGTGCTCCCGTTGCGCAACCGCCTCGAAGACGCTGTGTCGAAATTGCCGCACAGCTACGGGGGCGAGGGCCCGGGGCTGTCACGCGAGGCACGCGAGCTCCTCGAACAGGCCGGCCGCGAACGGAGCTCACTGGGCGATGAGTACCTGTCGGTGGAGCACATCCTCCTGGCGTCGGCCCAACGCGTCGGCGCCTCCCACGACGACCTGCTCGAGGCGTTACGCGAGGTGCGTGGGAGCCACCGGGTGACGAGCCAGAACCCCGAAGAGAGCTACCAGGCCTTGGAAAAGTACGGCCGCGACCTCACCGAGGAGGCCCGCCGGGGCAGGCTCGACCCGGTCATCGGCCGGGACGAGGAAATCCGGCGCGTCATCCAGGTCCTCTCGCGACGAACGAAGAACAACCCGGTCCTGATCGGTGAGCCTGGCGTGGGCAAGACGGCCATCGTCGAGGGCCTCGCGCGCCGGATAGTCGAGGGCGATGTGCCAGAAAGCTTGCGCGGCAAGCGCGTCCTCGCGCTCGACCTCGGCGCCATGGTCGCAGGCGCCAAGTACCGCGGCGAGTTCGAAGAACGCCTGAAGGCGGTGCTGAAGGAGATTTCCGACGCTGGCGGAGAAGTCATCAGCTTTATCGATGAGCTGCATACGATCGTTGGCGCCGGCGCAGCGGAAGGCGCCATGGACGCCGGCAACATGATAAAGCCGATGCTGGCTCGCGGGGAACTGCGGCTGATCGGGGCCACGACCCTCGATGAGTACCGCAAGTACATCGAAAAAGATGCCGCTCTTGAACGGCGTTTCCAGACCGTTTATGTTGGCGAGCCTTCGGTTGAGGACACGATCGCGATATTGCGGGGGCTGAAGGAGCGCTACGAGGTGCACCACGGTGTCCGGATAATGGACTCGGCACTTGTGGCGGCGGCGGTCTTGTCGGACCGGTATATAACTGGGCGTTTCTTACCCGACAAGGCGATCGACCTGATCGACGAGGCAGCCAGCCGCTTGCGGATCGAGATCGACTCGATGCCGACCGAGATCGACGTCGTCGAGCGGAGGATACGCCAGCTCGAGATCGAGCGCGTCGCTCTGGCGAAGGAAACCGACGAAGCATCCAAGGAACGCCTGGCCCGGCTGGACGAAGAACTGGCCAACCTCCATGAGACCTCGGACGGCATGAAAGGTCACTGGCAGGCGGAAAAGGACGCCATAACCGCGATCAACAGCCTCAAGGAGGAGATGGAGGTGCTCCGGGGTGAAGCTGAGCGCTACGAGCGCAACGGCGAGCTGGCCAAAGCTTCCGAGATCCGCTACGGCAGGCTCCCGGACCTCTCCCGGCGCATCGACGATGCCACCAAGCGCCTCGAAGAGCTGCAGGCCGGCCAGAAAATGCTGAAGCAAGAGGTGGACGAAGAAGATGTCGCCGAGGTAGTCGCCAAATGGACTGGCGTCCCGGTCAGCCGCTTGCTCGAGGGTGAAGTTGCCAAGCTAGTGAAAATGGAGGACGTCCTGCACGAAAGGGTGGTGGGCCAGGACGAGGCGGTGAGGGCGGTAGCCAACGCCATCAGACGCTCCCGCAGCGGCCTTTCGGACCCGGACCGGCCCATCGGCAGTTTTCTCTTCCTTGGCCCCACCGGTGTGGGCAAGACGGAACTCGCGAGGGCGCTCGCATATTTCCTGTTCGACGACGAAAAGGCCATGGTCCGCATCGACATGTCCGAGTACATGGAAAAGCACTCTGTTGCCCGCCTGGTCGGCGCTCCTCCTGGTTATGTGGGCTACGAGGAGGGGGGCCAGCTCACCGAGGCTGTTCGCCGCCGACCGTACTCCGTCGTGCTGCTCGACGAGATCGAAAAGGCCCATCCGGACGTCTTCAATGTCCTGCTGCAGGTCCTTGACGACGGCCGCTTGACCGACGGCCAAGGGCGCACGGTCAATTTCACCAACACGGTGCTCATAATGACCTCGAATTACCGCGGCGACCTGCGCGAAGCGTTCAAACCGGAGTTCTTGAACCGTGTGGACGAGATAGTCAATTTCAACGAGCTGACCCAAGCCGACATTGCCCGTATCGTGGACATACAGTTGCGCGAGCTGGAGCGGCGCCTGGCCTCCCGCCGCCTCAGCTTGATCGTCACCGACGCGGCCAAGGACTGGCTCGCGCGGGCCGGCTACGACCCGGCCTACGGGGCACGCCCGCTCAAGCGCCTCATTCAGCGATCTATCGGGGACCAACTGGCTCTCGCCCTGCTGGAGGGCAAGTACACCGACGGGGACACCGTTACGGTCGATGTCACCGGCCAGGGTGCTCAAGCCCCTGCTCCAACCAGCCGGGCGCTCGTGGGCCTTGGCCGAGGGACCGCTGGCGAGGAGGGAGCTCCGGGAGCCGGCCTGGTGCTGCGCTGACTGAGGGCTGCCATGAGTGCGGGCTGCGCTGACTGAGTGCTGCACTGACTGAGAGGGCCGAAGTCGGTCCCTGTCGCCCACCCGGACCTGTATGCTCGTCCGTGCCGCCCCTTTCTCAGGAGGAGCACTCGCGTGCCGGCGACTGTGATAGTAGGCACCCAATGGGGTGACGAGGGCAAAGCGAAACTGACCGACCTGCTCGCCAAAGAGATGCAGGTGGTTGTGCGCTACCAGGGGGGCCATAACGCCGGCCACACCGTCGTGGTGGACGGGGAGCGGTTCGCCCTACAGCTCGTCCCGAGCGGTGTCCTGTACCCCTACATAACCCCCGTGATCGGCAACGGTGTCGTGATCGAGCCCAAGTTCCTGATCGAGGAGATGGATGCTCTGGAGCGCCGCGGGGTCGATTGTTCGCGCCTTGTCATATCGGGCAGCGCTCATCTCGTCATGCCCTACCACCAGCAGCTGGATGCCCTTACTGAGCGTTACCTTGGTAAGAACCGCTTGGGCACGACCAAACGCGGCATCGGGCCCGCCTATTCGGACAAGGCAGCTCGTATCGGCCTGCGTGTGCAGGACCTCCTCGACCCGAAAATCTTCCGCCAGAAGCTCGAGGTGGTCCTGAAGGAGAAAAACCTCGTCTTGGCAAAGATCTACAACCGCCTGGCCCTTTCGCTTGACGACATCACCCGGTCCTACCTTGACGAATACGCGCCAAGGCTGGCGCCCCACATCGGCGACAGCGTCGGCCTTGTCCACGAAACGCTCGCGTCAGGTGGCGGCGTGCTGCTCGAGGGTGCTCAGGCCACTTTCCTCGACCTGGACCACGGGACGTACCCTTTCGTAACGTCCTCGAACCCGGTCGCCGGGGGGGCGTGCACCGGCGCCGGGCTCGGCCCCCGTCACATCGACCGAGTCCTGGGGATCGCCAAGGCGTACATAACGCGTGTTGGGGCTGGGCCGTTCCCGACAGAGGTCTTTGGTGAACTGGGCGACGCTATGGTCGAGAGGGGCCATGAGTTCGGTACCAACACCGGGCGCCGGCGCCGTCCCGGTTGGTTCGACGCCGTGATGATGCGCCATGCTGTGCGCCTGAACTCTCTCGACGAACTGGCAATCACCAAGCTCGATGTCCTCGACACGTTCGAAACCGTGAAGGTCTGTGTGGCATACGAGTCTGCTGGCACCCGCTATGAGAAGCTGCCCTGGCACCAGTCGGTGCTCCACGAGGTGACACCCATTTACGAGGAGCTTCCCGGCTGGCAGACCGAAACCTCCGGATCTGCCCACAAGGAGGATCTGCCCAAAGCAGCTCTCGATTACATCGAGTTCCTGTCGGCCCAATCCGGCGTGCCCATAACTTATGTGGGCGTCGGCCCGGGCCGCGAGGAGATCGTTAGGCTCGACGGCAAGTGAGGTTTTCCATGAAGGTCTGCCCATGAAGGTCTGCATAGTTGGCAGCGGCGCGCGCGAGCACGCCCTTGCGGTGGCACTGTCAGCGACCGCAGAGGTGGTGGTGGTCCCCGGCAACCCCGGTATGGACGGCATCGAACGGATAGACGCGCCGCCAGAGAGGTTGGAGGCCGACCTTTGGGTCATCGGGCCGGAGGCGCCGCTAGTGGACGGCATCGCTGACCGGGTGAGGGCGCGCGGCGGGCTCTGTTTTGGCCCGGGAGCCGACGGTGCTTGTCTCGAGGGTTCGAAAGCCTGGATGAAAGAACTGCTCGTCGCGGCGCGTGTCCCTACCGCGGGCTACCGGGCTTTCGATGAAGCCGGGCCCGCGCTCCAATATCTCCGCACTGTCCCTGGCCCCTGGGTGATAAAAACCGACGGGCTGGCAGCCGGAAAAGGAGTTCTTGTCACCGACGATCTCCGTGAAGCTACCAAGGATGTCGAGTCCAAGCTGGCCGGGAAATCCTTCGGTGACGCCGGTCGCCGCATCGTGATAGAGGAGGCGCTCTCTGGCGAGGAGCTCTCGGTCATGGCGGTGTGCGACGGTCGCCGGGCTTACCCTGTTGCTGCAGCACAGGATTTCAAACGGGTAGGCGACGGCGGCACAGGGCCCAACACGGGCGGGATGGGCGCCTACTCGCCAGTCCCCTTTGGCGGGGATGACCTTGTCGGCGACGTAATGGAGCGGGCGATATTGCCAACCCTGCACGCTCTTTACAAGCGTGGCATCAATTACCGGGGCTGTCTTTACGCCGGCATCATGTTGACCGAAGACGGCCCGAAGGTGCTCGAGTTCAACGTGCGGTTCGGCGACCCTGAGACCGAAGTCGTGTTCCCCCGCTGGAGCGGCGATGTCACCGCCACCCTGGCCGCTGCGGCGTCGGGCGCGCTCTCCGACCAGCACGCGCCTGCTTTCTCCGCGCGTTCGGCTGTCTGTGTCGTGCTCGCGACCCCCGGTTACCCCGAAAACCCAGAGACTGGCGCTCGGATCGAGGGCCTGGACGACGCTCGGGCCGTTCCGGGCGCGCAGGTCTACGCCGCCGGCGTCGGCCTAGAGCCGGGTGGGACTGCCCTGGTGACCTCGGGCGGCCGGGTGCTCAACGTCGTTGGGCTCGGTGACGACCTGAAGAGCGCGCGCCGACTTGCTTACAGTGCAGCTGACATGGTTTCTTGGCCAGGCATGGTACGCCGTTCCGACATTGCCGAACTTGCTGGGGGCCTCTCATGAAGGTAGCCGTCCTGATGGGTTCTGCCAGCGACAAGACCAAGATGGCACCCGCTGTCGAGATGCTCGGGCAGCTCGGGATCGAAGCCGTCGAGGAAGTCATGTCAGCGCACCGGGCTCCCGAGGTCGTGGCGGGTTTCGCCGCGCAGGCGCGGGACCTGGGCTACGGGGCGATAATTTGTGGCGCCGGCATGGCTGCTCACCTGGCCGGTGCGGTTGCCGCCCGGACGACGCTGCCCGTCATCGGGGTACCGCTTTCGGGGAGCGCCCTGTCAGGTGTTGACGCCCTGTACGCAACCGTCCAGATGCCTAAGGGCTTTCCGGTCGCCACGGTGGCGATCGACGGCGCTGCCAACGCGGCCTTACTCGCCGCCGAGATCTTTGCAGTCCACGACCCGGCTGTAGCTGAGCGCCTGGCCGCCTACCGCGCCGAGTTCGCAAACCGCTGACCGCGTGCGCTCATTGGGCGGCTCAGTGGGGCAGTACCCCGGAGCGCCTGCAGGCGGCCCGGATCTGCGAGGCGATGTTGTCTCCCGAAGCTGCAGCGGCTTGGGCGGTGCACCATTTTCGGGCGCTGGCGCCGCAGTGCTGGAGATCCTCGCCGCCGATCGGGCCCGCGAGCACAACCGTGACGCAAGAGCCACTCGGGCCGCCCTCGGTGGCGGCCCATACGCCCACTCCCAGCCCAGGTACCACGATGGCAGCCGCCAGCACCCACCCCCAACGGCGTTGATGGGGGGCGAGTGCGGGCGCCGCCGCTCGCAACGCTTCGTAGTTCGGCGGCATAGGGCGCGATCCTAGGGGCCGCCTTACCCGGCCGCCTTGTTGGTCTCCCAGTGGGCCCGGAAGCTACCGTAGGTGCGTGATGAAGCACATCTATTCGGGGAAAGTCCGCGACGTCTACGAGATCGACGAGGAACGGCTCTTGTTCGTCACCTCCGATCGGATGTCGGCATTCGACGTCGTGATGGCCGAGCCGATCCCCAGCAAGGGCAGGGTGCTTGTGGCGTTGACGGCGTACTGGACAGCTCAGTTGTCAGAAGTGGCCCCTACGCACCTGATCACCGTCGGCGCCCCCGCAAACCTGGACCTGGGCTCAGTAGGGGTCAGCCCCGAGTTCGCCGAGGGCCGCTCGATGGTGATCCGCCGGGCCGAGATGCTGCCTATCGAGTGCATCGTGCGCGGTTACCTCTCTGGCTCGGCATGGGCCGAGTACAAACGCTCCGGGACCATGCACGGCCAACCGCTGCCGCCCGGGATGTCCCAGTCCCAGCAGTTGCCGGAACCGGTCTTCACCCCTTCGACGAAGGCGACTACCGGCCACGACGAGAACATTTCCTTCGATGAGGCAGCCACCCTGGTCGGTGACAAATTGGCCTCAGCGGCTCGGGAAATATGCCTCGAGGCGTACAGCTGCGGAGCCGCCCACGCGGCCGGGCGCGGGATCATCATCGCGGACACGAAGTTCGAGCTCGGCCTCATCGACGGCGAGCTAGCCATCTGTGACGAGATCCTCACGCCGGACTCGTCGCGCTTCTGGCCAGCCGACCGATGGCAGCCTGGCACGGTGCCGCCGTCGTTCGACAAGCAGCCGTTGCGCGACTGGCTCGAGGCGGCCGGTTGGGACAAGGCTCCTCCGCCCCCGCGGCTCCCCCCCGACGTCATCGGAGCGACGCGGCAGCGCTACGTGGAGGCCTACGAGCGTGTCAGCGGGCTCAGCTTTGCTGACTGGCCCGGGACCGACGGCTGACGGCCGGGGAGATCTCATGGCCAATTTCGAAGTGCTCGTCGAAGTACAGCTGAGACCGGGCATTTCCGACCCCCAGGGAGCGACGATAGAGCGCGCCCTGCCGGCGCTCGGCTTCTCGGGTATTAGTGGAGATCCGGGCCGGGAAGGCGTTCCGCTTGCACGTCGACGCTCCCGACGAGGGGGAGGCGCGCCGCGTAGTCAACGAGCTCTGCGCCCGGCTGCTGGCCAACCCCGTCATCGAAGACGCCACTGTTTCGGTCCTCCCCTAGACGTCGGCCGAGGCCGAGGCCGACCCGGGACGGGGGAGGAACAGGGCATAGCACCGCAGTTGGTAGCGTGGTGACGTGGCTTCGCGAGTGGGTATTGTCGTTTTCCCTGGGACGAACTGCGAGCACGATGTCGTGGAGGCCGTCGAAGGCCTGGGTGGGGAGGCCGAGCTCGTTTGGCACGCCGCCACCTCGCTCGGCTCGCTCGATGCTGTCGTGCTGCCTGGCGGCTTCGCGCATGGCGACTACCTGCGCCCAGGAGCGATCGCTCGATTTTCTCCCGTCATGCGTGCGGTCAGCGAGTTTGCTGAAGCCGGTGGGCCAGTCGTAGGGATTTGCAACGGTTTTCAGGTCCTGACGGAAGCGCACCTGCTCCCAGGTGCCCTGCAGAAGAACAAGGGCCTCACCTTCCTTTGCCAGATGACTGAGCTCGAGGTTGTAAGCGACCGTTCGGCGTTGACTGCGGGTGTGGAAGTCGGCCGGCGGCTGCGGGTGCCGATCAACCATTTCGAGGGGAACTACACGGCCGGCGCGGAGACGCTCCGGTCCCTCGAGGCCGAAGGGCGCATTGTCCTGCGTTATGTTGGCAACCCCAATGGGTCGGTACACGACATTGCTGCTGTTTGTAACGAGGGCGGCAACGTCGTCGGGCTGATGCCACACCCCGAACGGGCTACCAGCGAGCTCCTCGGGTCATCCGACGGGCTGGTCCTGCTCGGCGCCTTGCTGGCAACAGCCGGCTCGAAGTTGCTGGCGGCCCCGCCGCGGGCTCGCCGGCGTAAAACCGTAACAAATCTGTACCAGGCGCCCTTCGCCGGCGGGCCGTCTGTTCCACTTTTGCGCAGTGGCGTCGCGCCCTGGCCACTTTTATGCGTTTTTCGAATAGAGATGGACCAGACGGCTAAAGTGTGGCCGGTTTGACCCTGTAGAGCATCTCGCCGGACCTCGGTACGACGAGCGTCCCGCCGCCCCCGCCCCCTCCGCCGCCTCCGTTGCCAGCGCCGGCCCCGCCGCCCGAGCTGCCAGCGGAAAGGTCGACCGAGCTCGGGTCGACGTAGCCGAGGTTCAGCCGCGCGCAGTCCTCCGGCGATATCTGGCTTGCCAGCTTCACTTCTATGCGTGGGTACTCCGTGCTCGTCGCCACGTCGAAGGTGCCCGCGCCCTTTACGTGTGTGCTGTGGGCCAGCACCGCGAGGGGAACGTGGCTGAAACGCTCCCACTGGTCGAGGAAATACGCCAGCACATGGTAGCCCACAGCGAATATGTCCTCGCCGTGAACGAGGCTGACCGCTGAAAGGTGCGGCGCGTAAATTACAAGTTCGCCGCCGTCGGCCACAGCTGGCTCCAACTTGTACATCGCCTTCCCGGCAGTCCACAGCTCGGAGTAAATCGGCATCGCACAGGAAATAACACGGTTGTACGGGTGATCGACCCACGTCGTGTGCAGCCGCTCGGCTTGCGCCACCGACGCCGACCATGCGCCTTCGAGGTCGCCGGCGTAAATGCCCGCAATGCTGTCGCCTCCGCCTGCGCCGTCGGTCACGAGCGCGACAGTGCTCACTGGTGTTGGCAGGAACGACGCGGCCTGCCTTATGAGAGCGCGCACTGGGGTTTCTTTGAGGCCGATGGTGGCCAGGATGCCCGACAGGGCGGCCAACCAATGCATCACGTCGATCATTTCCGGCCCGGAGATCCCCGGGAAGAGGTATTTGGCACCGCTCGAGTACCCGGCCACCTCGTGAGGCAGCGTTGGGCCGACTATCACCACGCGGTCCGCCTCCACGGCCGCCTTGTTGACCCGCACGACGAGGTCACCGCCAAGAGAGCTGTGCCAGGTCGCCCCCGCCACCTCTTTCAACCTCTTGGCGCTCACGGTGCCGATCGGGTGGAGTGCCGCAGGGTTTGTCCAGTCGTGGTTGGAGATCGTCCCCAATAAGCCGAGATTCCCATCAGGGAGGCCTATGAGGTCGCGGATGTCACCTTCCGGCAGTGCGGGGTGAGTCCCGAGGGCCACCATGACGTCGATGCGGGCAGCCCGGTGGAGCGCTGCCTGGACAACAGGGAACAGTTCGGCCAGGGGCAGGTTGCGGGTCCGGTCGGGGACGAGCACCAGGACACGCTCCCCCGCCACGGTGTCTTCGAGAGCGGCAGCCAGTACGCCGGCTATCTCGTCGTGGCCAAGGGCCTGGCCGGGCTCGGCCGTCGCCGAGACCACCTGCTCAACGGATGCAGGCACCTGGCTCATATCCCCGCCGCTGCCGAAAAGCCGCCGTCCACCGGGACGACGGTCCCTGTAACGAAAGCGCTGGCGTCGGATGCGAGCCAGAGCACGGTGCCGACGAGGTCTTCTGGGCTGCCCAGCCGGCCCATGGGGGTGCGGTTCACTATCGCTCTGCCCCGCTCGGTGAGCGACCCGTCGGCTTCGGTGAGCAGGGCCCGGTTCTGGTCCCCGAGGAAGAAGCCCGGGGCAACGGCGTTTACCCGGATGCCCGGGCTCACCTGGCGGGCGATGTGGTCGGCCAGCCAGCGGGTCAGGTTTTCGACCCCCGCCTTGGCTGCGCCGTAGCCGACGACACGGGAAAGGGGCCTCGAGGCAGCCATCGAGGAGATGTTGACGACGCTCCCGCTCCCGTTCCCCGCCATCGTCTTCGCAAATACCTGGGTAGCCAGGAACGTCCCCATGAGGTTCAACTCGAGGACCGCTCTGAAGCCGTCCGCATCGAGGTCGAAGAACGAACCGCCGACCGGCACCGTGGCCTCGGCCTGGTTCCCGCCGGCCGCGTTGACGAGCACGTCGAGGCGTCCCCATCGCTCGATCACGGCACCCCTGGCATCCTCGAGCGACTCGACGTCCAGCACGTCGGCGACAAGAGGGATGACCTCTCCGGCCACGTCGGCCTCTCCGGGAATGGCCGTCTCTCCGGGCAGGCCCGGCGCCAGAGCGGCCACCACCTCGTCGACCGCCTCGGGGTGCCTCGCCAGCACAGCCACGTTGGCACCGGCTCTGCGAAGGCCCAGCACGATCGCTCGGCCCAACGCCCCGCTACCGCCGGTCACGATGGCAGCCCGCCCGGACAGGGCGAACATTGCTGGGCCAGCGGGGGGAGGAGCCACGACTTGCATTATGCCCAGGCCCGGCGCGCGGTCGCGTCGCGTGCCGGGCTGGGACCTAGTTAGCCAGCTTGTATGGCGAAGTCCCACCACTCGGCCAACTGGTCCGGGCCGTCAAGGCCCGGGCCAGCCCAGCTGGCTGACAATTTGCGCAAGCCTCAGGCAGTCGTGAGGTCAATCGAGGTGCCGTGGCCGTTCGAAGAGATGGGGACCGGGTGGGCGATGCTGCCCGAGAGCAGCGTGACGGGGTCATGTGCGAGGTCGAGGGCAATGTCGCCCAGGACGCCTGCTCGCCGCTTGTTGGCTACGTACAACCAGGCCCCGCCCACCATCATGTAGCCGAGGAAGATGTACGGGTACGTGTACACGGGCCAGGCCGGGACGGGGTAGAAGCTCCCGATCGTCGGCACGAGCAGGCAGAGGAAAGCCGCAACGGCGATCGCGACGTGCCCAGGCCTCAGCTCTCCCCGCTTCTTGAGGAACGCTGGGGCCGCGATAGAAATGAGGAAGTACGCCGTGAGGAAACCGAACGCTGCAAGGGTGCCGGCGTCGCCGAACATGGTGTTGGGGTTGGTGAAGTGCTCGAGGATTATCGGCAGTGTCACGATCATCGCCATGTAAACGGTGATCGAGACGTGCGGGGTGCGGTTGTGAGGGTGCGACCGGCTGAGATGAGTGTGGAGCAGGTCGTGCCCCGCCATCCGGTAGATGATGCGGGACCCGGCGTTCAGGCACGTGAGAGTGAGGCCGAAGAAGCTCACCATTGCCCCGAGGGAGATCGGGATCCTGAAGGCGCTTACGCCGTAGGCCCTTGCGAGCTCGATCAGCGGCGCGTTCTGCCAGGCCGTCCTATAGTTGTGAGTGCCAGCTACCTCGACGTAGCTCATGAAGACGAACCAAACGCCTGCGAAGGCAAGGCTCCAGATGACTGCCTTGGGCACGTTCTTGAGGGGGTTCCTGGCCTCGCCGCCCAGTGCCGTGGCACTCTCGAAGCCGACGAGGCTGAAAATCGATATGACGATCCCGAGGCTCAGCCCGTGAAAATCGAGGCCTTTCAGCTTGAGCTGCCCAGTGTCGAAAGTAAGGCCGTGCTTGAAAAGGATTATGAACGCCAGGACGGCGATGCAGGCAACCGACAACGCCTCGATGACGAGGGTGAGGGCCGATGAGACATGGATGTCCCTGTAGGCGACGAGCCAGCACCCGGCGGCACTGATGAGGAACAGCAGTATCGGGGGAGCCGTAAAACCCGCGCCGATAGCATCGAGGAACTGCTGGGCAAATATGGCAAAACCCGTCAGCCCGGCGATGCCGATGAAGAGGTAGGACCAGATAAGGGACCAGCCGGAGAAAACGCCGGTGGTAGGCCCGAGCCCACGAGCTGTATACGCGTACATAGAGCCTGCACCGTTGGTTCGCTTGGCGAACTGGTTGAGGCAAAAGACCACGAACATCAACATCACCGTGCCGAAAGCATAAGTGACCCAGGTGCCTTGGCCGGCGTAACTGAAAGCTATCGGGATGATGAGGACCGCCGTCATGGTGGGTGAGATGACCCCGATAGATTCGGCCAAGACCGTGGGAAAACCCAGGGCGTTGGCACGCAAGGCATGGTCTGGGGCGATTGGGCCTGTAGTTGTCCCGGTACTGGCCCCGGGCGGGCGCGTTCGAGTAAGTGCCATCGCAATTAGCCTCCTTTATGAGAGCGGGCCGCCGACTGTCTTGCTCGACCACCCGTTCCAGGTTTCTCCGAGCACCTATCGGTGACCGGGCTGCCGAGGCCGCGACTACCTCATAAGTTCCTACGTTTGAACGTAGGTCACTACTAATACCGAGCTATTACGCCACCGTTACGTTAAACGTGAACTTGTGGGCGACGTGAGGCGCTCGTTCAGTCGAGCGTGACGGTGTCAGCGCTGAGTGCCCAGTCCGGGAAAGACTGGTCTGTGAGGAGAAGATCTTCGTAGAACGCCCCAAAAGTCCTTTCAGGATGGGCGATAGCGATCTCCAGGACCCAGAGGTTGGGATTTGGCCTGAAACTGATGTCAGCCAGGGAACCGTCGTAGTGAGCCGAATGTGGGAAATCCGAAAGCCGGTGACCAGAGAGGTCCATGTTCAGTACCCAACCGCGCTGGCTTGCCGCTCGCTGTGCAAACTCATAGAGCTCCTGGCCTGTGGCGCCCTTGGAGAACCACATGGCACGCACTTCCTCCCAGATCGCCCTCACATCGACCTTGGCCTTGTGGTGCTTAAGGTCGTCGCCTACGACAAATGTTTCGCCGGCGTCACCCTCAGTATCCCCATAAATTGGGCCGATATCAATGAAGAAAATGTCGTTTGGCTGCAGGACCACACCTGGCTCAGACTGCGCCATGAAGTCCTTCGTGGTGTTCGGCCCCAAACGAGTGATTATGTGGTGCCACCCCCGCCGCATACCCATGCTCTTGAGCACGTCCCTGGCCATGGCTCGAGCATCTTCTTCGACCATGCCGGCACTAATGCCGGCCGCGATCTTGTAGACAGCGTGCCGGGTCCGCAGCCGCATGTCGAGCAACTTGTTCAGGTTGTACTTCTCGCCGGTGCCTTCTATCTGCGCTGAAGTCGTTGTAGTCATGCCAGAGCTCCGCTTCTTTGCGTTATTGCGGTGGGTTTTTCATCGGTGAGCGCTCCAAAGGCCCCTCGGCCCTTGCGCCGCAACGACAAGGACCTCTGTGGGCACGTTCTCTGCACTCAGGCGGTGAGGGTGTTCGGCGTCGAAATGCGCACAGCTCCCGGCGGCAACCCTGTACGGCCGCCCGTCGTAGTCGAGTACCAGAGTGCCGGTCACAACGTAGACCCACTCTTCACCGTGGTGGCGAGCCGGCGTACCGGGCATGCGTTCGGGCGAGATGGTCATGCGAAGGGCCTCCAGAGCGCCGGAGCCCGGGTAGCCGCTGCAAGCCACGACGTTCAACCCGGCGACCTCGTGCGGCGCCTCGCCGCGGGAATAGACGCTCAACGGTGTGCTGCTGGCGTTGTCATCCTCCCCGAGAAGGCGGCCAACGGGTACTCGAAGGGCTGCGGCGAAGGTGAGGAGCGCTGCGATCGAGGGTTGGCGCTCGGCCGATTCGAGGCGGGAAAGGTGCGCTTTGGAGAGCCCTGTCAGGGAAGCGAGCTCGTCGAGCGTGTAGCCAGCCTGCTCCCGGGCAGCCTTCAGCCGTTCGCCGATCGAGGAGAGAGCATGCTCGCTGGCGAGCTGGGCAGCGGCCATCGCCGGTCAATCTAAACGGTGGTTGTCTGGCAGACAACCACTTGTTGTCACACTTAACAGTCCGTTAATAGGCCCGAAAAGAGGGCGTAAAGATCATGCCTCGCGGACAAGGGCTGCAAAACGGTCGAGCAGCCTGTCACGCGCCGGTGCAATCTCAGCGATAGCCGAGCCCGCCTCCGTCGCAATATCCTCGGGCGGGACGCCGCAACCTGCGGCTTCGTCGCCGAAAGCTGCCAGGAAAGCGTCGACCGCAGCACCGTCGACTTCCAGGTGGAACTGGAGGCCCCACGCGCGGGGACCGGCCCGGAACGCTTGGTTCGGGTAGGCCCTGCTCACTGCCAAGTGTGTTGCCCCGGGAGGCAGGTCGAAGGTGTCCCCGTGCCAATGGAGCACGGTCAGCTCACGGGGGAGATCTTTGAAGAGCGGGTCCCGCTCCGCCTCTCCGACAAGCGACACCGGTGCCCAACCGATCTCTGGCCCCTCTGCCCCCGGGTAGACCTTGCCGCCCGCGGCTATCGCCAGCAGCTGCGCCCCGAGGCATACGCCAAGTGCCGGCAACCCTCGCCCCAGGGCATCTTCGAGCAGGTCGATTTCTGCGGTCCTGGTCGCGAAGCCGTCGTCCGAGGATGCCGACATCGGGCCGCCCATGACCACCAGGCCGCCGTAACCGTCGAGGCTCGCTGGTAGGTGCCCGCCGGCGAATATCTGGCAGAGGTCGACCGCGACGCCAGCATTCTCGAGCGCTTCTGCAATGAGGTATGGCCCCTCGGGCGGGAGGTGCTGTATCACCAGGCAGGTAGGCACTGCCCTCGCAGCCTAGTTTGATGACCATGGAGGCAACGTTGCACCGCGAGCTCGGCCTGACCGATGAAGAAGCCGCTTCTATAGAGCGGATCCTGGGCCGCGTGCCCAACCACCTCGAGTTGGCCATGTACGCAGTGATGTGGAGCGAGCACTGCTCGTACAAGTCCTCCAGGCTCCACCTTCGCCGGCTCCCGACGGTTGGGCCGGCCGTGCTGGTTGGCCCGGGCGAGAACGCGGGAGTGGTCGACGCCGGGGACGGCATCGCCGTGGCGATCCGCATCGAAAGCCACAACCACCCCTCGGCGATCGAGCCATATCAGGGGGCCGCTACCGGGGTCGGCGGGATAATACGCGACATCTTCACCATGGGCGCTCGCCCGATCGCTCTGATGGACCCATTGCGCTTTGGCCTCCCGGACGACGCCCGCAACCGCTGGGTCGCGAGCGGGGTGGTGAGCGGTATCTCTGGCTACGGCAACGCCGTCGGGGTCCCAACCGTCGGGGGCGAGCTCGACTTCGCTGAGTGTTACTCGGGCAACCCGCTGGTCAACGTCCTGTGCTGCGGGCTCCTCCCCAAGGACCGCCTCGTTTTTGGGCGGGCTGGTGGCGAGGGGAGCCTGGCGGTGCTCCTTGGTTCGAGCACCGGGCGCGACGGGATCGGCGGGGTGAGCGTCCTGGCTTCGGCGGCCTTCACGGATAACGCGGAAGCCGAAGCGGCAAAGCGCCCGAACGTCCAGGTCGGCGACCCGTTCGAGGAAAAGCGCCTGATCGAGGCAACCCTTGAGCTGCTCGACAAGCACCTCGTGCTCGGTATCCAGGATCTCGGCGGCGCCGGTATCACCTGCGCCACCAGCGAAACGGCCTCGCGGGGCGGGGTGGGCATGGACGTGAACGTCGAAGCCGTGCCGCTGCGCGAGCCGGGCCTGGCGCCGTTCGAGGTGATGACGAGCGAGAGCCAGGAGCGCATGCTCGCGATCGTTACACCCACGGTGCTGGATGCCGTGATGGAGGTCTGCGGGCGTTGGGAAGTGCGCGCGACCGTCATAGGCAGAGTCACTGGTTCGGGGCGGCTGCGGGTCCTGCAGGGGTGGGACAGCGAGGTCCTGGCCGATGTCCCGGCCGCGAGCCTCCATGAAGACGCACCGATTTACGACCGCCCGATGCGGCGCCCTCCCGTTTTGGACAGGCTTGCCGCCGATGACCCGGCAAAGCTGCCACGCCCAGCTTCTTCTAAAGAACTGGTCGAGGATCTCCTGGCGATGCTTGTCGACCCCTCCTGGGCGTTCCGCCAGTACGACCACCAGCTGTTCCGCAACACCGTCGTTGCGCCTGGAGCAGATGCGGCAGTGCTCAGGCTCTCGGCCCCGGGTGTTCGCCCGCCTGCGGGGGCCGCCGCCCGCGATTGCGCTCTCCACCGACGGGAACTCCCGCTGGTGCGCTCTCGACCCGCGTGCAGGGGCCCGCCTCATAGTGGCGGAATCTGCCCTCAATGTCGCCTGTGCGGGTGCGCGACCGGTTGCACTGGTCAACTGCTTGAACTTCGGCAACCCGGAGCACCCCGCAGTGATGTGGCAGCTCTCGGAAGCCATCGATGGCATGGCCGAGGCGTGCAAGGCGCTCGGTATCCCTGTGGTTGGCGGCAACGTCAGCCTCTACAACGAGAGTATGGGCACCGATATCGACCCGACTCCCGTGGTCGGCACGCTTGGCTTGATCGACAAGCTCGAAGCCGGGATCCCCACCCCCTCGCTCCACGAAGGCAGCCGGGTGCTGCTGCTGGGCCCGAGCGGCCCGGGCGCTACGTCCCTTGCCGGGTCACGCTGGGCGACCGAACGCCGGGGCCACTCCGGCGGTACTCTCCCGCCACTCGACCTGGGACTGCATTCGCGCCTGCTCGGGTTGGTGGCGGCCCTGGTACAGGAGCACCTAGTCGATGGCATCCACGACGTTTCCGATGGCGGCCTCGGCGTGGCGCTGGCGGAAATGGCCGTGAAAAGTGGGACCGGGTGCCGGATAAGCGGGATCGGCGGTCACGAAGAGTTTTTCGGCGAAGGGCCTTCCAGGGTGCTCCTGAGCGTGGTACCCGCACACCTGCCTTTGGTCTTCGAACGTGCCCGTGCAGCCGGTACCCCTATTGCCGAGATTGGCTTGGCCGGCGGTGACCGGGTCGTTATCGACGGTCTTGCCGACTTGAGCGTGGACGAGGCCGTTGCAGCCTGGAGGGGCGCACTGCCGGCGCTGTTCGCGGCGCCTTAGCCCGCCAGGCCGGGCTGGCGGCGTGAGAAGACTTGGCGGCCCGGTGGTTTGGTTCCCACGCCAGCGCCGACGATCCCCAGTTCTGGGGATATTTTGTGTTGCCTATCGCGCACTTAATCCCCAGATGGCAGTGCGGGATTGGTTTTTGACTTGACACCGCTCCCTGGCCGGGGTAGGCAGGAAGTAACACGGGAGCCCGGTGGGACCGGGCTGAGAGGGGGGCTGGGAGCCCTCGACCGTTGAACCTGATCCGGGTCATACCGGCGAAGGGAGCACACGTGCTAGGCCGTCTTCACTACATCGCAAGCTACAAGGGTGATGACGAGCCTGCCCGCACGCTCGCTCTTATCTCCCTTGTGCTCGACGCCGGAGTGCTTTGCGTGCAAGTTCGCGCCAAAGACTGTTCGGACCGGCAGCGCTACGAAATCTCTGAGCGGGCCGTGAAGCTCTGCCACGAGGCCGGCGCCACCTGCATAATCAACGACCGCGTCGATATCGCATTGGCGGTGCGAGCCGACGGTGCCCACGTCGGGCCTGAGGATCTAACCGTCGGGGTGGCACGGCAGCTGCTGGGCGAGGGGCTCGTCCTCGGCGCCTCAGCGCGAACAGCCGCAGTCGCCCGCGAGGCCGTCGCCGCTGGGGCTAGCTACCTCGGCGTCGGCCCGTGCTACCCGACGTCGACAAAGGACCGTCTCCCCACCCCCATCGGTGCTGCCGGGCTAGCGGTCGTCGCCGCCGCTGTGGCTGTGCCCGTCCTTGCGATCGGGGGAGTCACGGCCGACCGCATCCCTGAACTGCTCCAGGCGGGCGCCTATGGGATAGCCGTAGTCGGCGCGATCGCAATGGCCAGCGACCCCGCCGGGGCTGCTCGACAGCTCCTGGCCAACCTCGTGCCGAGCCGCCTGTGACCTCCCGCGCCGTAGACGTCGCCGTTGTCGGGGCCGGCGTCATTGGTCTGTCGGTCGGGTGGCGTGCAGCTCAGGAAGGCCTCACCGTCGCCATTTGTGACCCGGAACCCGCACACGGGGCGTCCTGGGCGGCGGCGGGCATGCTTGCGCCGACGACCGAAGGGCGCTGGGGTGAGGGCACGCTGCAGGCGTTGTCCCAAGCTTCGGCCGCCGCGTGGCCGGGTTACGCCGCCGCTCTGGAGGACGACAGCGGCCTACCTGTGGGGCTGCGAAGGGACGGCACCCTCAGCGTCGCCCTCGATGCCGATGACTACCGCGCGTTGGAGGAGTCCTTCGCGGTCCAGCGCGAACTGGGTTGTGATGTCGAGCTGCTTACGGGGCAGGATTGCCGCCGGCTGGAGCCGTCCCTCAACCCTCGCGTAGCCGGTGGGGTGCTGAGCTCTGGCGATCATCAGGTGGACAACAGGGCATTGCTGCGGGCGCTCACCCAAGCGGTTGCTCTGCGCGGCGTGGAATTGCTGCGCTCTGCGGTACGAGAAGTCCGCCGCACGGCCGCCGAGCGAGTAGCCGGGGTCGTCCTCGATGACGGGACAGAGCTGGCAGCAGGCAGGGTCGTGGTGGCTGCAGGATGGCGCTCCGGCCAGCTCGGCGGCCTGGCCCACGGCGATGTCGCACCGGTGCGTCCCGTCAAAGGCCAGATCCTCCGTCTTCGCTCGGATCCGTCCGTGCCCGTGATCGGCAGGGCCATCCGAGCGATGGCGCAAGGCCGCTCCGTTTACCTCGTCCCCCGGGCCAATGGCGAGGTGGTGGTCGGCGCCACCGTGGAGGAGCGAGGCGCTGACACGACAGTTACCGCAGGCGCTGTATACGACCTGCTCCGCGCGGCTGTCGCCGTGGTCCCCGAGGTCGCCGAGCTCGAACTGAACGAAGCCATGGCGGGGCTGCGCCCGGGCTCGCCCGACAATGGGCCCATCCTCGGGCCGGCATCGACGCCTGGCCTTTTCCTCGCCACCGGGCACTACCGCAACGGGATCTTGCTGGCGCCGCTTACCGCGGACGCGCTCTTCGACGCGCTCTCGGGACGAGATATCGGCGGCGCTGCGGCAGCTTTTTCGCTCCGGCGGTTCGGCGTCGGCGAGCGAGCCTATGAGCAACGGGTACCGTGAAGCTCCACGTGAACGGTGAGCCGCTTGAGCTTGCCCAGGGGGCGACGGTCGCCGACGTGGTCGGCAGCCTTGGCTGTGGGCCGCGGGGAGTCGCCGTGGCCGTCAACTCCGAACTGGTGCGCAGAGACGAATGGCCAACCGCCGAGCTGGCCGAAGGAGACAGCGTGGAAGTGCTCCACGCCGTTGCAGGAGGTTGACCAATGAGCGTTGACCAGTTGACCGACCAAGGGCTCTCTGGCCCGCGCGGTGAGCGGGACGACCCACTTGTCATCGCAGGCGAGGAAATAGGGCCCCGTCTCATCTTGGGGACCGGCGGATCAGCAAGCATGTCCGAGCTCGAGGAGGCAATTAAGGCATCGGGCGCGGCGCTGGTGACGGTGGCGCTGCGCCGTATCGTGCCTGGGGCCGGCGGCTCGGTGTTCGAGGTTTGCCAACGGGCGGGTGTGCGCGTCCTGCCCAACACCGCGGGTTGCTTTACGGCTCGCGATGCCGTGAGGACGGCGGAGGCCGCCCGAGATGCGTTCGAGACCAACTGGGTCAAGCTGGAGGTGATCGCGGACGACAGCACACTTCTCCCAGATCCCATCGAAACACTGGACGCAGCCGAGAAACTGGTCCGTGTTGGTTTCGCCGTGCTGGCCTACACGAACGACGACCCCGTCGTGGCACAGCGCCTCGCCGGAGCCGGTTGCGCAGCAGTCATGCCGCTCGGGTCACCGATCGGTAGCGGGATGGGCATCCGCAACCCTTACAACATCGCACTCATCCGGGACATGTTGGCGGTGCCCGTGGTGCTCGATGCGGGTGTCGGGACTGCTTCCGACGCTGCGATAGCGATGGAACTGGGCTGCGACGCCGTCCTGGTCGCCTCGGCGGTCACCCGTGCCCGGGAACCAGCCGTCATGGCCAAGGCGATGGCCCACGCTGTGAAAGCCGGGCGCCTCGCCTACCTGGCGGGCCGTATCCCACGACGGCTTTACGCTCAGGCAAGCACAACCTCCGACGGGATGCCGCAGCTTTGAGCTCGCCTGTGACTACTGCTCATGCAGTGCGTCATCCAACGCGCCCAGTGCTGGCGCTCCCGAGGTTGCTCGTCGTTGCCGATAGCGCGTACACAGGCGGTCGTCCATTGCTGGCGGTGGTGCGCGAGGCGGTGGCTGGGGGGGCGCGTGCGGTGTGGCTGCGGGACAAGCACGCCGCCGCGGGCGATCGGAGGCACTTGGCCGAGGACCTAGCGGAGATGCTCCACGCAGTCGGTGGCGTTCTCATAGAGAGCCCGGGCCCCGGGATGGAGGCAGGGGACGGCGTCCACCTCGGAGCGGCCGACCTCTGGCCGGGTGGGGCTGGTGAGGTCGCGGTCGGGCGTTCCTGCCACAGCCACGAGGAGTTATCGAGAGCCAGTGCCGAAGGTTGCCAGTGGGCAACTCTTTCGCCCATCTACCCGTCCCCGTCGAAGCCCGGCTACGGCCCACCGCTCGGACCGGCTGCTCTCGCAGGGGCCCCTTGCCGATTTGGGCACTTGGGGGGGTCGACGCGGGGAACGCGGCGGAATGCCTCGAGTCGGGTGCGACCGGTGTAGCGGTCCTGGGAGCGGTCCTGCGCTCCCCCGACCCGGCGGCCGCGTTCGCGAAGATCCAGGACCGCCTGGACGAGGTGCAGCGATGACGCCGCCAGTGGCGCTCACCATCGCGGGCTCGGACTCCGGCGGCGGAGCTGGGATCCAGGCCGACCTGAGGACCTTTGCCGCCTTGGGGGTATTCGGGACCACCGCAATAACCTGCGTCACCGCCCAGAACACAGCACGTGTGAACGCGGTCCACGTCTTGCCAGCAGCTTTCGTGCGAGCGCAAATAGAAGCTGTCATCGAGGACATGACGGTTTCAGGTGCCAAAACCGGCGTCTTGTACAGCGAGGAGATAGTCAGGGAGGTGGCCGCGCTCGCGCCGAGCCTGCCTGCGCTGGTCGTCGACCCGGTCCTGGTCGCCTCCACCGGAAGGCGCCTTACCGACGATGGCGCGGTCCGCGCGTGTACCGGGAAGTGTTGCTGCCGGCCGCTGCCGTTGCCACCCCGAACCTTCTCGAAGCAAGCGTGCTTCTGGGAGAGAAGCTCGAGACCCTGGACGATGCGCGCCGGGCCGCTCGCCGTCTCGGCGACCTTGCCCCTGTCGTGGTGGTGAAAGGCGGCCACGGCAATGACCCGAGCGTTTCGGTGGACGTCGTGTGGGACGGCCAGCTCAGTTGGGAAATAACCCAGCCGAGGATCGACACCAGGAACACGCACGGCGCGGGCTGTACTTTTTCGGCCGCAATCGCCGCTGGCCTGGCGCGGCACCTGTCGGTAAAAGACGCGATCGAGCACGCGAACACCTTTGCTCACCAGGCAATTCAGGGCAGTGCCAGTTGGCGCCTAGGCGCAGGGGCAGGCCCTCTCGACCATTTTGGATGGAAGGAAGAGGAGAAATGACAACAATTTCACTCGGTACAGCCCGCCGCAAGGTCTTCAAGGGTGGCCCCGAAGGTGTGGAAGTGCCGTTCCAGGAGGTCGCCATAGACGGTGGAGCCGACGCCGTTTACCTGTACGACACAAGCGGCCCTTCGCCCGATGGCCCGCCGACGGGCCTACCGGCGCTCCGCGCGCGATGGATAGAAGGGCGCGGTGATACTGCCGAGGTCGAGGGCCGGGCGCGCCAGCCGAGAGACGACGGGCGGGCTGCTCTCCGGCGCCAATTGTTGGCGGAGCCGCCGGCTTTGCCTGCTACTCGGCCGCCCCGCCGCGCCTTGCCGGGTAAGACGGTGACGCAGATGCACTACGCCCGCCGCGGCCTGTTAACAGCGGAGATGCACTTTGCCGCCGTGAGGGAGAACCTCGATCCCGACCTGGTCCGCGAGGAGCTGGCCCGAGGGCGCGCCATCCTGCCGTCCAATATCAACCACCCGGAGAGCGAGCCGATGCTCATCGGCCGCAGTTTCCTCGTGAAAGTCAACGCCAACATCGGGAACTCGTCGGTGACTTCATCGATCGAAGAAGAGGTCGACAAGATGCGCTGGGCAACGCGCTGGGGCGCCGACACGGTGATGGACCTGTCGACCGGAGCTGACATTCACACCACACGCGAGTGGATAATCCGCAACTCGCCGGTCCCCATCGGCACGGTACCCATCTACCAGGCTCTCGAAAAAGTGGACGGGCGCGCCGTGGAGCTCTCCTGGGAGATCTACAGGGACACAGTTATCGAGCAGTGCGAACAGGGTGTCGACTACATGACCGTCCACGCAGGCGTGCTGCTGCGCTACATCCCGTTGACCATCGAAAGAGTCACCGGCATCGTGAGCCGCGGAGGCTCTGTGATGGCTGCTTGGTGCTTGGCCCATCACGAGGAGAACTTCCTCTACACGAACTTCGATGAGCTGTGCGAGATATTTGCTGCCTACGACGTCGCCTTCTCGCTCGGCGACGGGCTGCGGCCGGGCTCTGTTGCCGATGCGAACGACGAAGCCCAGTTGTCTGAACTACGCACGCTCGGCGAACTGACCCAGCGGGCATGGGCTCAAGACGTGCAGGTTATGGTCGAGGGCACCGGCCATGTGCCGATGCACAAGATCAAAGAGAACGTCGACCTGCAGATGGAATGGTGCAAAGAGGCGCCTTTTTACACCCTCGGCCCCCTGACGACGGACATTGCACCAGGTTATGACCACATAACATCGGCGATCGGAGCGGCAATGATCGGGATGTTCGGCACGGCGATGCTTTGTTATGTGACGCCGAAGGAACACCTCGGCCTGCCGGACCGTGAAGATGTCAAGGCAGGCGTCATCGCCTACAAGATCGCCGCCCACGCAGCGGACCTTGCGAAGGGTCACCCCGGCGCGCAGGCATGGGACGACGCTTTGTCGGCAGCGCGCTTCGATTTCCGCTGGGAGGACCAGTTCAACCTCTCGCTCGACCCCGAAACAGCGCGCGGGTACCATGACGAGACGCTCCCGGCCGCTCCGGCGAAGAAGGCCCATTTTTGTTCGATGTGCGGCCCGAAGTTCTGCTCGATGAGCATCAGCCACGACCTGCGTGCGACCAAGAAGGCGATCGACCTGGAGCGCGAAGCCGAAGAAGGGATGCGTGCGAAATCGGACGAGTTCGTCCGGTCCGGTGCAGCCGTTTACACGCCGGTCACCGAATGAGCAAGCCGGGCGCCAACTTGAACCTCGTCCTTTCGGTCATGGCCGCCATGTCTCGCACGGGCGGCACCGAGGAACTGGCATCACTCCTGGACGAGGGCGTGGTGTGGCAGGGACTGCTGCCCGAACTTGTCTGTAATGGCCGTGGTCAAGTACTCAACGTTCTCGGAAGGCCCCCGTTCCACGCGCGTCACCCGTGTCGAAGCCGAAGAGGTTGGCGACCGTGTGGTCGTAATAGCCAGCAGCGCCGACTTCCCGTTGGTGGCCAACCGGCACCGAGCTCGATCCCCCAAGCGGTGTTCGCTCGTTCGTTTTCACGTTCCGCGACGGCAAGGTCGTCAAGATGGAGAGCTTTCCGACCCGGGAGGCTGCTTTTGCCCTGGTCGGGGACTAAGGCGCGAACAAGGCGCGCCAGCTCGGGAGGGTGGCTGGCGGCGCCTCAAGAGCGCCCCGCAGCTCCTGGCTGATGCGGTGCGCGTCGAGGGCGATGGCTGCCACGATTGCCGCCGTCTCGGGCTCTACGTCGCGAGCGCGGGTAGCAACGAGGACCTGGTGGTAGAGCTCCTCGACGGCTGGACCGCCCGGGACATCGGCCTCGATCCCGACCGCCTCGGGTGATGCAGCCCCGCCAGGTGCGGTCTCCGAAGTTATCCGCGCTCCCCATGCGTCGAGCTCCCTGGCCACGGTCACGAGCAGCTGGCTGACGAGCTTGCCGAGCCCGTCAGGCGGGCGCCAGCCGGACGGGGCGTCAGCGAGGGCTCGTGCTATACCGCGGGCTGCGCGTTCTACGACCGTGAGTGTTCTCACGGCTACCTGCAATTTGTGGACGGCCGGCCGGTCGCGCCTACCCGCTGGGTTCAAACGGGTCGCGGCCTCGGTGCGCTCCACTGCTACGGAAGCCGCTTTTGTATCATCGCTGAGCCGGCGGGCCTGCTGGAGGTGTGCGGCCAGGTCGGTACCGGGCAGCACAAAGCTCTGGCCGACGCCGCGGAGCAGCGTTGCGAGGGCTGCGGCGAAAGCGTTGACCTCCCTGCGAGCGACGTCGAGCTGAGTCGGGGGCACGATCACGAGGTTGACGAGGATGCCCGTCGCGGCTCCCACCACCGTGTCAAGGACCCGGTCGAGCGCATAGCCGCCCGTAGTTGCCCCGAGCACCAGGACGAGCAGTGCGCTGACGGGGACCTGGATGGAGCCCTGCTGGCCGAGGCGCAGAGCACGGCCGGCGAGGAGGGAGACGAAAATGACGAGCGCTATCGACCAGGCGTTTATCCCGGCGAGCCGGGCAAAACCGTACGCGACGAGGACCCCCACTACCACGCCGAGCACCCTTTGCAGCCCGCGTGCCACCGAGTCCCATATGGTCACCTGAACCGTGAGAAGGGCCGCGAGCGGCGCGAACACGGGGATGCTGTTGCCCATGACGTCGGCTGCGATGAACCAGGAGAGCCCGGCCGCGACAGCGGTCTTGGCGGCTTGGAGCGCCGGGGGAGCCAACCAGCTGAGCTGTTTTCGCAGGCGTGCCGGCAACACCCTGGCCCCCCTACGTGGAAAGCCTGTTGCGCAGCGCCTCGAGGGCACCATCGGGCACGTGGAGATCTCCCCGACCTGTACCGATCATGAGGTCCGGCTTGTAGCTCCCGTGGTGGTCTGAGCCACCGGTGATGGCGAGCCCGGCCTGGGCCGCCATTACTGCCAGGGACGCACGTTCTTCCCGGCTGTAGCGCCCATAGATCGATTCGAGGCCCACCAGGCCCGCGTCGGCCAGCTCGCCGACAGCTCGCTCGAGCTCGTTCGGCGAAAGCCCAAGGGACAGTGGATGTGCCAGGACCGGGAGCGCACCCGACTGGAGCGCGAGCGCTATAGCGGGGAGGGGATCCAAGCGTTCCTTTTCTACGTAGGCCGGACGGCCCTTGGCGAGCCAGCGGTCGAAGGCGTGCTGGACGGAGCTGGCAAGGCCCTTTCGGACGAGGACGGCCGCGACGTGCGGCCGCCCGGCCCCGCCCCCGCCGGACTCTGCTTCGAGCTCCTCCATGGTCACGGGGAGCCCGAGGGTTGCCAGGCGGGCGATGAGCTCGTCGTTGCGGCTGTCCCGGGCAACCTGCAGACGCAACAGCTCATCCTGTAGTGGGCCTTCGCCGGGCTCCAGAAAATAGACGAGCATGTGCATGGTGCCGGTGTGGTTGCACGAGATCTCGGCACCCGCTACCAGCTCGATGCCCGCTTCGGCAGCCTTCTTGCGCGCAGCCGCGATGCCGTCCTGGCGGTCATGATCGGTAAGGGCGAGCGCCGACAGGCCGGCCTTGGTCGCGAGAGCAACGACCTCTTCGGGGGTGTCGCTCCCGTCCGAGACCGTCGAATGGGTATGGAGGTCGATCACCAGGCCACGGTAGCCCGGAACTCCTCGCCTTCTGCGGGCCATCTCGCCGGTGGTGGCGCACCACGTGAGAGAATGGCTTGGTGAGCGGTCCGAGGGAAGCGTGCGGTGTCTTCGGCATCTGCGCCCCCGGCCGTAACGTCGCCCCGGTCGTTTTCGACGGCCTTTACGCGCTCCAGCACCGCGGGCAGGAGTCGGCCGGCATGGCGGTGAGCGACGGGTCGACGATGATGGTGATGAAGGACATGGGCCTCGTTACCCAGGTCTTCAACGACTACAAGATCGCCAGCCTCGAGGGGCACCTAGCCATTGGCCATACCCGCTATTCGACTACGGGGTCGTCTTCGTGGCACAACGCTCAGCCGATGTACCGCCAGGCGGGCGGGACAGAGTTCGCCATCGGCCACAACGGCAACCTCACCAATACAGAAGAGCTGGCGGCGTCCATCGGGATGCTGCCGGGGATGGCAACAAGTGACTCGGACCTCATGGCTGAGCTGGTCGCCCGCGAGATGGACCGCGCCGCCCCTTCCAGCCCGAACGGCACCGCCTCGCTCGTCAGCGCTCTAGTAGCGGTGTTGCCGCAGATGGAGGGGGCCTTCTCACTGGTCCTCGCTGACCGGGCGCACCTGGTGGGCGTGCGGGACCCGAACGGTTTTCGGCCGCTGTGCCTCGGAAAACTGGACGATGGGTGGGTCCTGGCCTCTGAGACGCCAGCGCTCGATATCTCCGGCGCCCACTTTGTGAGGGAGGTGGAGCCCGGCGAGGTGCTCGTGATAAGCGCCGACGGCTGCGAGAGCTTCCATCCCTGGCCGACTGAGCGTATACAACCCAAGCTCTGCCTGTTCGAGTTCGTATACCTCGCTCGTCCCGACAGCCGCCTGTACGGCCAGGAGCTTCACGGCGCCCGTGCCCGGATGGGCGAGCTGCTCGCTGAACAGGCGCCCGTGAGCGCCGACATGGTCGTCGGGGTGCCCGATTCCGGGGTGCCCGCCGCCGAGGGTTATGCCCGCAGGAGTGGAATCCCTTTTGGTCATGGCCTGGTGAAGAACCGCTATATAGGGCGGACATTCATCAACCCGGACCCGAGCCAGCGCGCCTCTGGCGTCCGGCGCAAATTGAACCCGCTGCGTGACGCGATCGCCGGCAAGCGCCTGATCGTCGTCGACGACTCGATCGTCCGCGGCACCACGACCAAGGGCATGCTCGCAATGCTGCGAGAAGTGGGGGCCAAGGAAGTGCACCTGCGCATTTCGTCGCCCCCGTACCGCTGGCCATGTTTCTACGGTTTGGACACGGGGACCCGTAGCGAACTGGTGGCGGCCGACCTGGAGGTCGGCGAGATTCTGCGACTACCTCGGCGCTGACAGCCTGGCTTATCTGAGCCTCGACGCTCTCAAGAAGGCGACCGGCGTGCCCGGGGCCGGCTTTTGCGACGCCTGCCTCACCGGCAATTACCCGGTGCCCGTGCCGGACAGGCTTTCCAAGACGGTCCTCGAGCTTCCCACGCATGCCCTCTGAGGGGGCGCCGCCCCGGGGCCGCGATGCCCCCTCCGTCGGCCCCGATGCAGCGTCCAGGGGACTCGATGCTCCACTTACTTACGCCGCTGCCGGGGTGGACATCGACGCCGGCGAGGAGGCCGTCCGCCTCATGGGACCAGCGGTCGAAAGCACGGTCCGGCCGGAGGTAATCGGCGGCATCGGTGGTTTCGGGGGCCTCTTTTCGATGCCTACTGGTTACCGCCAACCCGTCTTGGTCGCCGCTACAGACGGGGTAGGCACGAAGCTGGCGGTCGCCGTCCAGGCCCGGAGGCTGGGGACGATCGGAATAGACCTCGTTGCGATGTGCGTCGACGACCTCGTCTGTCAGGGTGCCGAACCGCTCTTTCTTCTGGACTACCAGCTCTGGGGGCATCTTGACCCCGCCGCAGTGGCCACCGTCATGGCCGGTATTGCAGATGGCTGCCGGCAGGCCGGTTGCGCGATCCTCGGTGGCGAACTGGCCGAGCACCCCGGTCAGCTGCCCGTGGGTGAGATGGACCTGGCGGGGTTCGCGGTCGGCGTTGTCGAACGTGACCGCCTTATCGGCCCACGCGGGCACAACCCACCCCGGGCGGGCGATGTCCTGGTCGGCTTGCATTCTGATGGACTGCGCAGCAACGGCTATTCGCTGGTCCGGGCAGCGTTGTTGGACCGCGCCGGGCGCCGGTTGGACGACGAAGCCTGGCCGGGCGCCGGGCATTCCCTGGTCGACGAGCTCTTGCGGCCGTCGCTCATTTACACGCCCGCTGTGCTCGCCCTGCTGCGCAAGGTCCCGGTCCGCGCTGTGGCCCACATCACCGGCGGCGGGCTACCCGGCAACGTGCCCCGTGCCCTTCCCCCCGACCTCGATGCCGTGCTGCAGGTCGGCAGTTGGCCAGTGCCGCCTATCTTCGGCCAAGTACAGGAGGCGGCGCGTCTAAGTGCCGCCGAGATGGAGCGGACGTTCAACCTGGGCCTGGGCATGGTGGTGACCGTGCCGCCCGAATACGCGCCCGAAACGGTCTCGATAGTTGCCGACCTCGGCTTCAGTGCCAGCACCGTCGGCAAATTGACACCCGGCAAAGGCCGGTGCGTAATGCAACAGGCGCCCGCCTGAGCGCCCCGAGCTGCGGACGCAACGGGTTAGCGCCCTGGCGTTCAGGCAATTGTCAGGGTTTGTTCAGGTAGTCCCCAAGCCGGCCCTAGCTTTTCCACAGTTCATCCACAGCGGGGGAAAACCTCGCTTTTCGACCTATTCGAGCGCTTTTGCGAACCACGCCATGGAGCCCGGTGCCCCCGGACGTTGACGCCACCATCGGCCCGAAAATCGCCAGTCGCTGGGCGAAATTGCTGCCTCCACAGGGGCGGCTGGCGCGAGCGCCTGCGCGATGGCGCGAGTAATTGCCTCCACCTCGGCTGGCGAGGGGGCACGGGCAAGGTCGCTCAGCCGCACCTCTACCCGGAGCCCGAGGGGGCCGGTCACAGGGCCCCGGTCACAGGCGCCCGGTCACAGGGGTATGTTGCCATGCTTGCGGGCCGGGACCTCTTGGCGCTTGCCCGCCAGCATCTCGAGGCCTTGGCGGAGCACCTGGCGGGTCGAGGCCGGGTTTATGACGTCGTCGAGGTACCCGCGCTCGGCCGCGAGGTACGGGCTGGTGTTGGCGTCCCTGTATAGCTGGACCAGCTCCGCCCTACGCTCGGGAGTTGCACCGGCAAGTTCCGGCGCGAACAAGAGGTCGACGGCGCTTTCGGGGCCCATGACGGCCAGTTCGGCGCCCGGCCAAGCGTAAGCGAGGTCGGCACCGAGCGACTTGGAGCACATGATCACATATCCGGCACCGTAGGCTTTGCGCACGATCACCTGGATTTTTGGAACGCTCGCTTCGCAATAGGCGTAGAGCAGCTTGGCCGCACGTCGTGCAAGGCCCCCGTGTTCCTGGTCGGTCCCCGGCATGAAACCTGGGACGTCGACGAAGGTGACGATGGGGATGTTGAAACAGTCGCAAGTCCGCACGAACCGGGCGCCCTTTTCCGAAGCGTCTATATCGAGGACTCCCGCCAGTACCTGGGGTTGGTTCGCAACTACGCCGACGACTTGGCCTCCGACGCGGCCAAAACCGCAGACGAGGTTGAGCGCCCACAGGGCGTGGTACTCCAGCAGCTCGCCGCCGTCGAGGACCGCGTGGAGCAGTTGCTTCACGTCGTAAGGCTGGTGGGAGGAAGCGGGTACCAGTTCGGCGAGCTCGCCCACTAGGTCGTCGGTGTCCTCGGCGGGCGAAACGGGAGGATGGCCAAGGTTATTAGAGGGGAGATAAGCGAGGAGCTCACGGACCTGGTCGAGGCATGCTTTTTCGTCCGGGGCCACGAAGCTGGCCACTCCAGACTTTGTAGCGTGCGTGAGCGCCCCACCGAGCTCCTCCTGGGTTACGTCCTCGCCTGTCACGGTCTTCACCACGTCCGGCCCTGTGATGAACATTTGCGAAGTCCCCTGGACCATGAACACAAAATCGGTTATCGCAGGGCTATAGACTGCACCTCCGGCGCAGCTGCCCATGATGACGCTGATCTGAGGCACCACTCCTGAAGCCGCGACATTTCGCCTGAATATCCCGCCGTAATAATGAAGTGCCACGACACCTTCTTGGACCCGGGCGCCTCCTCCGTCGTTGATCCCGATGAGCGGGACGCCGAGAGACGTCGCAAGGTCGATGACTTTGTGGATCTTTTCTCCGGACACCTCGCCTAGGGTGCCCCCGTTCACGGTGAAATCCTGTGAAAAGACGCACACTTTTCGGCCTTCGACAGTGCCGAAGCCCGTTACGACGCCGTCGGTGTAGGCCCGTTTGTCCTCCGGCGTCCATTGAGAGCGGCTCTTGGCGAGCATGTCGAGCTCCTGGAAGGACCCCGCGTCGAGTAGATAGTCGATGCGCTCGCGGGCCGTCATCTTGCCCCGGGAGTGTTGACGTTCGACAGCCGCTTCGCCCCCCGCATGGAACGCTTCCCCGCGGCGCCGCTCGAGCTCCTCCAGGCGCTCCTTCATCGATCGGTCGACCACGGACGAAAGGCTAGTGGCCGCGGGCGCATGGCAAGCCCTCCCCATGGACGCTGCACCGCTACGGGGTCAACTTGGTGGTAGGCCTGGGTAGGGAAAACCTGAGGTGAGGAGACTAAGTGCGTACAACCGGGCCCGGCGAGGCCGGAACAATTGAGGCGGCCACTCTCCAAGAGGCCATTGGTTTTGAAGAGCTCGCTGAGTCAGCGAGGCCGGCTCTAGTGCGGGCCGCTTATGCCGTGACGGGGCGTCGAGAGGACGCCGAAGACGCCGTTCAGTCATCGTTGGTAAAAGCGATGGGTGCTTGGCAGCGCGTGGCCGGGCAGGAACGTTGGCGCCAGCAGGCCTACGTCCGCCAGATCGTTGTCAACACTTGTCGCTCCGGATGGCGGAAATGGGGCGCAAGGGTCTCGGTTGGGGACATGCCCGAACTGGTCCAACAAGCCGGGACAGATACCGTCGACGACAGGGAGCTGGTACGTCAAGCTCTCGACCGCCTGCCCGCCCGGCAGCGTGAAGTCCTGCTGCTGCGTTACTACGAAGACCTCTCCGAGGCCGAGATCGCCACCCGGCTCGGCTGTGCCCCGGGCACCGTGAAAAGCTCCGCTGCGCGGGCACTCCGAGCCCTTCGCGACATGCTCCCTGAGTACGCGGGCCAAGGCGTGGGGAGCGCTGGAGTGCCGTCGTCAGGCGCGTTCCACGCCCCCATAACTGCACCCGAGGCTGCTGGGCCGGGGCCGATAGCTCTCAAGTCCGCGTAACTCTCTGCGGGGGCAGTCGGGTTGGCAGACTACTGTCGTGCCGAGCCCCGTCCAGCCTCCGCCGTCGACTTGGCAGTTCCCCTGCGCAGCCGAGGCCCAGGCGAGCGTGGCGGGTACCGGCGAGGTAGTGGGAGTCGGCGCTGACCTGCAACCGGGCACTCTGCTGGCCGCTTACCGTTGCGGGCTGTTCCCCATGCCGGTGGCCAACAAGGTGGCGTGGTGGTCGCCCGACCCGCGAGGCGTCATACCTTTGGACGGTCTGGTGGTGCGCGCCTCGCTTCGGAAGTCCTGCCGGCGCTACCAGATCCGCTTCGGCACGGCTTTCGACGACGTCGTGGCAGGCTGCGCCGACCCAATCCGGCCGGGTGGGTGGATCAACCGTCGGATGAGGAACGCCTACCTCCGCCTCCACGAGCTCGGTTGGGCGCAAAGCGTGGAGGCCTGGGGCCCCGACGGTGAGCTGGCTGGAGGGCTCTACGGGGTGACTATCGGCGGGCTCTTCGCGGGGGAGTCGATGTTCCACCGCCAACGCGACGCCTCCAAGGTCGCTCTCGTCGCCCTAGTCGAGGCCATGCGAGCGGGAGGCGGGCAGCTGCTCGACGTCCAGTGGCTCACCCCGCACCTTGCCAGCCTGGGCGCCGTACCGGTCAGCCGGGCGCGATACCATGACTTGCTCAGCGAGGCGGTCGACCTTCCTCAGCTGTCGCTTGGCACGGACTGAGGCCTTCGCGCGACTAGTACTTCGGTGCGCTGCACCAGGTTCGGGGCTTCCAGGCGGTCGCACATTGGCGCGAAGCCCGCAGTCGGTCCTCTCCAGGCCAGGCTGTCGAGGGCGGCGACCCCGGGAGGGAGGATATCCCGCTTCACGACGCACGTTGCCAGCTTCTTGAAAAGCATCGCCCGCTCGTAGTCCTTTTCGAGCGTTGTTGCCAGGCTGGCCGCGCGGGTTGCAGGCAGGTCCACCTTCCAGGCCGACGCGACAGGCGGGACAGCCTCGATGGAGCCGTAACGGCCCAGCACAGCGCTAGCGGCTTTTGCGCCCCAACCGGCCAATCCCGGGAAGCCGTCCGCGCTGTCTCCCACGAGCGCGAGCCAGTCCGGCACGGACTCGGGCCCGACGCCAAAGCGTTCTCGCACGGCGACTTCGTCGACGATCACCCCTTTTCGCCTGTCCAGGCAGACGACCCTGCTCCCTCGCACGCACTGGCCCAGGTCCTTGTCAGGCGTACATATAAGGACCTGCGAAAGCCGAGGGTCTTCGCTGAGGACCGCTGCCGCGCTCGCCAATGCGTCGTCGGCTTCCAGGTCGGTCATGGGCCACACGATGAGGCCCATAAGTTTGAGTGCGTCTTCGAATAGCGAGAACTGGCTGAGCAGGTCCTCTGGCACGCCGGCTGAGCTCTTGTAGGTAGGCCATTCTTCGTTGCGCCACGACTCGATGACGTGGTCGGTGGCAACGCCTACGTGGGTCGCCCCGCCTTCGAGCATCCCGAGGAGCGAACCGAGCACCGCCCGGGTGGCCCCCACTTCTTCACCGGCCAAGTTCTCGTGAGGAGGTGCCCCGTGATAGTGGCGGAACAGTTCGTAGGTGCCGTCTACAACATGGGCCTTCATCAGGAATTAGCCAAGCTCGCGCCGGCCCTCGAGGGCTCTTCCCAATGTGAGCTCATCCGCGTACTCGAGGTCGCCCCCGACCGGGAGCCCGCTCGCGATCCTCGTCACCTTGAGCGGGAGGTGCTTGAGGAGGCTCGCGAGGTACAGTGCCGTTGCGTCGCCCTCGATGTTCGGGTTGGTGCACAAGATCACTTCCTGCACCCCCTCGATCTCGAGCCGGGCCAGGAGCTCCCGTACGCGCAGTTGCTCGGGGCCGACCCCGTCTATAGGGCTGATCGCTCCCTGCAGCACGTGGTAGCGGCCCCGGAATTCAGCAGTTTTTTCCACCGCGACGAGGTCGCGAGGTTCTTCGACGACGCACAGGACCGACGGGTCCCGTCTGGGGTCTGTGCAGATCCCGCATTCGGCGCCCTCGGCGCCCTCTGCGACGTTGAAACAACGCCGGCACCAGGTGACCTTTGTCTTAGCGGAATTTATCGACGCCGCGAGGCGGGCGGCATCTTCGGCGGGCGACTTAAGGATATAAAAAGCGATGCGCTGGGCCGACTTTGGACCGATACCCGGGAGGCGGCCGAGCTCGTCGATCAGGTCTTGAACGGGGGCTGCGTACATTTGGTTCAGACGTCGAGGACAGAGCCTGGGAACGCCTGGAGTATGCGTTCTTCCACGGGTAGGGCAGGGACCGTGGGGGCGTCGGCGATGTCGGCTACATCGTCGAGGTCATAGGTCTCCTCGTCGCCAGGCGTCGCCCCGCCGGGTGGCTCGGCGGCTGCCGCTCCGTTGTCAAGGACCAAGCGAAGCGGGACCCGGCGCCCGAAGTGAGCTGTAAGAGCGCCCTCGGTCTCGTTCAGGTAGTTGTTGGCCCTGGCCAGCAGCCCAGCATCGGGGAGGGCAAAGACCGCCGCCCCATCCTTGACTTCGACGAACCGGCCATTAGCCATGTACACCTTCGCGGGGCGCGAGAGCTTGTCGAGGACTGCGTCGCCCCACACCTTGGTCAGTTCGTCCCGGCTCGGTAGCGAGCTTGGATGAGCATCGCTTGCTGGAGCCGTGGCCGAGGCGGAAGAACTCGCTGACGGAGGGCTCGCTGACGGAGTGTTCGCTAGCGATGGGCTCGCTGATTGGGGGTTCGCTGACGGAGAGCCGCCGCGCAGGTACGCCCCGAGCGCGACCCTGGCCTGGGAGGGGCCAGCAGCTTGGTGAGCCTGTGCCGGTTGGCCAACTCCCTCGGCCGCAGCGGGCCCAGGCTCGACCGGGCTAGGTCGGGTAGCCGGAGGCGCGGGCGCCGCCGCGCCAGGTGTAGGCGCCGCTGGCGCCTTTTCCGAGGTAGCCCTTTCGAGCCGCTCCACGCGTTCCAGCAGCTCTGTCAGGCTCGTGCTGAGAGGAGGGGAGGCGAGGCGGATGAGCGCGACCTCGAGCGTGACTCTCGGGTCTACGGAGTCGCGCATGTCGACCATGGCCTGGCCCACTACTTCCATCGACCGGACGAGGAACGGAAGGCCCATCTGGCTTGCGGTTTCGGCAAGCTTGGCCGTGAGGGCGCCGGGCAACAGCACAAGAGATGGCGCCTGGACCGCCAAGAAGGCGTTGCGCAGGTGTTCTACCAGGTCGTTCCCCAATCTGCGGGGCTCTCTGCCAGCTGCAATGGCGCTCGCGACGGCCTGGAGCGTCCGGGAGACGTCTCGTTCGGCTAGGGCGTCGACCAGCTCGACCAGCGGGCTACCGTCGTCCTCGCCTCCGCCCGCCGCTGCCAGCTGTTCGAGAGCGGACTCCGCGTCCCGCGCCGAGCCGCGACCCCGACGGACCGCGAGCTCGACGGCTTCTGGGGTCAAACCGAGCCCAGCGTCCTGGTTGATACCGCTCAGCAGGTCCGTGAGCAGGTCACCGTCGAGTAGCCGGAACTCGAAATGCTGTGTCCGCGACTGGATCGTCGGGAGCACCTTTTGGGGGTCTGTGGTGGCCAGCACGAAGACAACATGGCTTGGCGGTTCTTCGAGGGTCTTCAGCAGAGCGCTTGCCGCGTCCGAGGTGAGCTGGTGGACCTCGTCGATGATGTAGACCTTCCAGCGACCGGGGGTCCCGAGAGCGACACGTGACAACAGGTCGCGCATTTCGTCGAGCTTGCGGTTGGAAGCCGCGTCCAGCTCGAAGACATCCATCGACGACCCGGCGCGAATGGCCATGCAGGACGCGCAGGTACCGTCCGGCTCGCCGCCTGCGGGGGCTTCGCAGTTGAGCGCCATGGCCAAGATGCGCGCGGTTGAGGTTTTCCCGGTCCCGCGCGGCCCACTGAACAAGTAAGCGTGAGCCACCCGGTCTTCCCGCACAGCATTGAGCAAGGCGCGGCTGACCGGTTCCTGGCCGCGGACGTCGGCGAAGCGCCGCGGCCGGTATCGCCGGTAAAGAGCCTGGTAGGGCTGGCTTTCGGTGGAGAAAGGGACGTCTTCAGCCACGGGCGTACAGCCTACGCTGTGGCTGGGCCTCGGCGTGTTAGCTGCGGTCGCCGCGGCCGAGGGGATCCCCATGCGTAGAGGCTCTGTGGTTAAGGAGTCAAGCGGGACCTGTCTAGCGTGAAAACCGCAAATGTGCCTCTCGAAATGGCACATCACTTACGCCCATGCAAAAAATGCCCTCGTTTGGTGACCGATGCAGGGGTCGCGAGACCACATCGGTCACGCTGGGGACATCACCCCGAACCGGTCGACGTGGAGCGCGACGCTCGGGCTGGCCGTGACCATCGGGTTGGCGAACTGGCAGTTGTAGGTGCCGCTCATTCCGAGCGTCTTGCGCATTAGGCGCGTCGCGTGGTCAAGCCTGATCTGAAGCTGGCCCAAGGTCACCGAAGCTCCCGGTGTTGCCCCATTGCGGATTATCGGCTCGAGTTCGGCGATGTACTGCTGAAGGGCTGACTCGAAGCCGGCCGCAGGGACCACGTCGTGGGTCGGGAAGTCGTCCAGTTCCAGGGCTTTCAAAAGCTCGGAATCAGCGGAGACCTCCGCAACGAAGTTCCGAGGTCGAGCAACGTAGCCGTTTGACGCGAGCGACTGAGTTATCGAGATCCATTGCGGTACTACCGCGTTCAGTGAGGATACGTACGCTACCACGGCCGGCGAGGCTCCCGAGGGGCTCTTAGCCAAGCAGAGGCTGTGCGGGAGATCCGGTACGGCCGGCACCGGCAGGAAATTCCCGTTACCTTCGAATGCCAGCGGAATTGCGTTCGTTGGAGCGGAGATGTTGGTCACGTCGCCCCAATGGCCGAACACTGCCACGATCGTGTCTCCGTAGCCATCGCCGCCGACTTCCTCAACGGGCACTGGGTCGGAGGACACCGACACAAACAGGGTGGCCGGTTCCTCTTTACCGCCTGGCCCTGGGTTGTGCCCGGTGATGGCCATAACCTTATGCCCATCTTGCCTCGTCGGGCCTCTCTTAGTGAGCGGGCCCGCAAAGTTGAACTGGGAAAGATTGGAAGGAAGCGTTATACCATCGGCAAAACTGGAATCGTTGTTGTCCAAAGGGCCGACTGAGAGCCACCAACCGGATAGGAGGGAGGTGTCGCCAGCGGGAAGGCCCATTATGTTGTTCAGGCCATCGGAGTTGGCCTTGACGTAGACGCCTCCTCCCGGCAGTACTTCGATCACCTGGTGAAGCCCGTCCCCTTCGGTTGTCTGCATCCCGAGTGATGGCCCCGATACCTGTGTCACAGTAAGAGGCTCGGGAAGTGATCGCCCTCTTGCGGTCACCGTCACCTCTGCCCATCCGAGTTTGTTCCCGTCCGACAAGGCCTTTTCGATGACGTTCGTCGCCGGGAGCGACAGCAGCGAAGTTGGTTGCGCCGGCTTGGCCTTCGAGATGGCGACGGGTGTGGTGGGGGCTGGGGCCCTCGACCGCGTCGCGGGTGCCGTCGTCGGGGCGACCGTCGGCTCCTTCGCAGGCACCTTCCGCGGGACCGTCGCCTTCGTTATCGGCGCGCTCGTCGGGACGACGGTCGGCCTCTTCGCAGGTGCCGTCCGCGGCGCGACGGTCGGCTTTGTCGCAGGTGCTGTCGTCCGCACGACCGTCGGCTCCTTCGTAGGCACCTTCCGCGGGACGGTCGCCTTTGTTATCGGCGCGCTCGTCGGCTCTGTCGCAGCCACCTTCTGCGGGACCGTCGCCTTCGTTATCGGCGCGCTCGTCGGGACGACGATCGGCCTATTCGCAGATGCCCTCCGCGGCGCAACAGTCGGCTGGAGCATCGGCGTGGCTGTCGATGCCGGCCTCCTGGCCGGGAGTGAGATCAGCGGCCGGCTTGGTACCGTCTTGGCCTTGTCGGCAGCCCCTCGTGAACCGACCGCGACTATCCCACCGGCCACTAGCCCACATAGGACAACGAGTGCACCGACCATGAACGCCGGCTTCTTCCGACCCTGAGAGCCCGGCCCGGTTGCTAACAGCTCTGACGGCTGAAAGGTTTGCGGGCTGGTCCAGGTACCTCCAAACTGGGCCCCAGGCACGGGCAGGGCTGGCTGTGATGTGACGGTGGGATCCGCCGCAACCGAAGGGCCGGTCAAGGGCCAGCTACCCGCTGTTGGCCCAGGTTCGGTGAAGCCGCCCGGGCCGACGTGGGCCTGTGGACGGGCTTGCGGGACGTCCGGCGGAGGCGTCCCGGCTGGTGAGGACCTGCTCGGGTGCCCCCGATCTGGTGGCGGTGTGGTCGGCCGGTCCTCCGCGTACCCCCGTCCCATGAATGCATCGAGGGGGTCGACGGGATGAGGGGGAGCCTTGGGGGTCGCTGGAGGCGGTCGTTCCACCGGCGGTGCGGAGGAAGTGAAGTCACGAAGGAACTGCAAAAGGGCGGCTCGATCGTCATCCGCACCACTAGCGGGGGGTGCTTCGTCAGGCCAACTCGCGGCCAAGGAGAGGTCTACGGGTGAAGTGGCAGCCGGTGTGACCGCGCGCGACTGTCGCACGTCAGGCAGCGCGCACTCACACTGGCTGGCGTCGGTTCCGCAGTTCGGGCAGACCATCCGCGCCCCTGCTCTCTCTTAATCTCCGCGGTGAAAAGGATGCTCCCCGAAACATCGGAAAAACGCGCCGTAACCTTGACAAAGGCCCGTTTGGGAGGTATCACCAGCGTTCGGGCGGGGGCCTGGTGCCCGGCGCGACGGTCAGGTTTCCTACGGCACACAGCGCGGTCCACTGAGGGCTGCTGCCGTCAGGCCCTGACCCGGTTTGCGGCGCCCCGTTGCGCAGGACCCGACCGCCGCGCCCGGCACCAGGCTCTTCTGCTGCCCGGCCCAAGCGTACGCGGTCTCTTCAGACTAGCGTGTCTGGACGCTGGAGGGGTGCGAGAGCGGCCGAATCGGCACGATTGGAAATCGTGTGTGGGGAAACTCACCGTGGGTTCAAATCCCACCCTCTCCGCCAGTTTGCGCAGGTCAGAGGTGGTGTGGTGGGCTGCCGTCAGGGGCGTTTGGGTCCCGTCGGACGGGTTTGACCGCCAAACTGACCGCCAAGTTGACCGCCAACTTTCGCGTCAGCACTGCCATCCGGGGCCGTTCGGTCATTTCGCAAAGCGCGGCCCATGGCGTCCGCCGCGTCGCGCATTAGCGCCGGCAAAACAGGCGTATAGGTTTCCATTGTGAGGGTGAAGGACGAGTGGCCGAGCACCTCCATTACGACCCGAGGCGACACCCCCTGGGTCAGGAGGAAGCTGGCCGCCGTGTGCCGGCAGTCGTAGAGGCGATGGTGCCCCACGCCGGCGGCTTGTTGGAGCCGGGTAAAGCGCCGGGACATCTCGCTGCGGTCAAGGGGCGTCCCGGTCTGGGTGCAGAAGACCAGGTCGTCGTCCTGCCAAACCTGGGCGCTGCGGCGCTCGAACAGCTGGCGGTGCCTGTGGGCGATGAGCTGATCGACGCACTCGTGGCAAGGGGATGGTGCGCCGGCTGGTCCGTGACTTGGGCTCTTTGAACGACCATTCGCCGCCGTGACGCTCTAACACCCACCGGGCCCGAAGTGTGCCCTCGGCCTGACGATACGGGTAATGGCAACTTGACTCGGCTCCGGCTTCACGGTTAACCACGTGACGGGCAAAGAAGTGTGGGAGGTGTTCAGGCAAATCGCATCTGAGGCCAGCCGTGCCATTATTCCAGTCGGCTGTCCGTCTGCCGTTCCAAACGGGAGCTATTGTTCGAGATCTTCCTGAGGGTCTGTTTTGCGATAACGCCCTAGTGGTCAAGACCAGCGAGCTTCTTCGGGTGACTCGGTACGCCTGAGTGGCGCCGTTGCCGATCCTTGGCGTCATGACCGACCGGAAGAGCGCCGCCTCTCCGAGGTCGGATGGAACGATATGGCGTGTCTTCGTGCCTCCAACGATGTCGGCCGACTCGCTCCTTGCGCCTGGTGGACATAGCCTCCGCTTTGTGATGCGCGGTGCAGGGCGCTAGGCCCGGAGGGGAGCAGGCATGGAGGCTGTGAAACACGACCTCACGCACTTCTTTCAGACGGCGGAGGTGAATTGCGGCTACACGGCTCTCGCTATGCAGCTCTCGCACTACGGTTCCGGCCTGACTCCCGAGGACGTCTACCTCTCGGCTCCGCGGATTGTGGAAGACGGGGTCGAGCGCTCCGCGAGCCTTGCAGCCCAGCTCGCGGCCTGGGCACTGGGGGCGGGTTACGAGGCTCGCCTGACCACGTTCGACTTCCTAATCATGGATTTGGCCTGGGCGTCCCTCGACGGTTCCGCGCTCGTCGCTCGCCTCACAGCGGTAAGGGACACCCGCGACGTGCCCTCACTCGGCAGGGCATTGTCCCGAACCTACGTTGATGAGTACGTTCGGTACCTCGAAGCAGGCGGCCAGCTCGTCATCCTCCCCCACGTCAGTTCGGACAGCATCTACGAGAAGCTGAGGCATGGCCCCGTCGGTGTGAGCGTGTGCACGGCTCCGCTCTACGGTCATGGAAGGATGTCCGAGGCGCTGCCCGGCCGGGAGATCCCCGACGACACCAACGGGACCATCGGAACCCACAGCGTCGTCGTCTATGGCCACACGGTTTCCGGCGATTTCCTGCTCGCCGACCCGTGGCGTGGCCTGACGCAGGTCACGCGCGACGCCCTGATCTGTGCCATGACCGCTGCCGAGATCGAGTGCGACTCCGTGTGCATGGAATTCTGGAGGCGGAACTGATCCGACGACCCTGCTGAGAGCCATCGTGCTCGTGGTGCATGTCGGCATGGACAACGGTCAGAGTGGGCGTGAACTGTCCTCTGCCTCAGAGATGGCGATGTCGAAACCTGCCTCAAGCAGCGAGGCTGAAGGGCGGGTAGTGATCCGTGAGGAAGCCGACGTAGGCCTCGACCCGAAGGGCATAGCGATAGGCGCTGACGAGGAAGCCCCGCAGCCTTTCGGGGTACTCCCCCGTAATAAGCACGGCGACGAAGCCGGCGATGACGCCGAGGCTGGCCGCGATGGCCAAAATGATCACGACGACGTACTGGGGAATGGCCAGGAACCACTTGTACAGCGGTTTCCACCGCTCAAGGTGCTCGGGATAGCCGAGACGTAGCGACGTGTGGGGTTCCACCCCGTCGTCTTCAGATGAGAGATCGAAGTCGAACGGGGGGTAGTCCTCTTGCATGAACATGGCGTAGCTCATGGCCCGCCACTCGTAACGGTAGGTCATGACGATGGCGTCGAAGATCGGTCGCGGGACGCGCTTGGTGAACAGCACCGTGAAGAAGCTGATCAGGGTCAGGACTTGGCGGAGGGAACGCAGTGCCCAGGCGATCATCAGGTGAGGGATGGCCAGTAGCCACTGCACTAAGGGGCGCCACCGGGTGATGCTCCGGGCGGCCTGGAACTCCAGCTGGAGAGGATAAGGGGCGGACGTGGGCACAAGGACTCCTTTGGTGGATTAGGTGTAACTGGGCATCGGCTGACGCCGTGGGGTGTACCAAGCGGCGACAGGGAGGATGGAGATGGCACCTCGGACTGCGGCGCTTCGATCAGCCCCCGATTTGGTGGGAAGTGAACCCCCTGGTGAAAAGCCAGATCGGGAGGACCAACTCGAAGAGGCCGCCGGGGACCAGCGCAAGCATCCCTGCGCCGTGTGTGATGTCGATCAAGTTGAACATGGCGGAGATGCTTCCTACCAAGAAGACCGGATAGCCGATGAGACCCAGCATGGATAGGTGCCTCGGCACGATCCTCGATATCAGCAAGGCTGACGATAGGACGAGACCCGCGGCACCAGAAACCGCATAGACGGCAAGCACGTACGCATCCCACCGTCCATGGCTTGTCAAGAAGTACACGCCCACCGCCACGAGTGTGGCGCACTCCGTCATCCTCAGGACGAAGTAGGCCCGCGAGCGAACCGGTGTATACGGCATGAGGGTCCGCCGCATCGCTGCACCGTTGGCAGCGACCGCGAAGCCGCAGCAACCTAGAAGGAACGCTCCGACGATGAGGGCGCTATGGGCGGTCGCGCTCGAAAAGTACGAGCTGATGAGCGCGTTGCCGATCGCGAAGGTGAAAGTGGCAGTGAGGAAGAAGAGCCCGACATGGACTGCGGTCTTGCTGAGCGATGTCGTGGTCGGCGTCGCAGCGACGATGGCCGCCACGGACGAGGCGGGTGTCTGTTCCAGGGATCGGTCGAGGGTTGCTGTCATTATGGTCACTCCATTCGTGAACTTACGGTGTAAGTGCACCTTACACTTACGCCGTAAGGTTGGCAAGGGCGGCTCCGAAAGGTGTGCGACAGCTCGAGGGCGGACCGAAACTCCCTGGTAGCGGGCCAGGGTGCCCATAGGCGGGGACGGGTGCAGCGTTCAGGTCGAGTCGCGGGCTCTTGCGAGGCCATCGAGGATCAGGTCGAGCCCGAACGCGAACTCGTCGCCATAGTCGTAGCCGGGCTGGAGGATGTGCTCGGTGGTGAACTCGGTGAGGTGGGGGTACACATCCGCGGGAACCTGCGCCATCATCATCTGTGCCACCTCGAAGGTCTCCTCTTCGCTCTCGCCCAGAGGCAGGGTCGCCTCTTGCAGCGCGAAACCGTAGATGTAGCTGTCAAGGGCGGAGAACGCGTGGGCGGCCATCGGGACCGAGAAGCCGCCCGCACGGAGGCTTCCGATGACGGCGTCGTGGTGGCGCAGCGTGGCGGGGCCGGGTGAGGTCCGCGTCGACATTAGGGCGATCGCCCACGGATGGTGCCGCAGCGCCTGGCGGGCGGATTCGGCCCGGTCCCGCATCGCCGTTTTCCACTCGGCTCCGCCCGCGGGCAGGTCGATCTCGCCGAAGACCAGGTCGACCATGCCGTCGAGGAGCTGGTCCTTGTTGGCCACGTGGTTGTACAGCGACATGGCCTCGACCCCGAGGGCTTCGCCGAGCTTGCGCATGCTGAGCGCTGCGATCCCGCTCTCGTCGGCGAAGGCGACGGCAGCAAGCAGCACTCTCTCCCTGCTCAGAGGGGTTCGGGGCTTTGTGGCCGGCTTGGTCTTCGGAGCCATCTGATGTCCTCCCGTTGATGCCCTTGACTTCCTTACGCCGTAAGTATACAATCAACTTACACCGTAAGCTACCGACCCTTGGAGAGATCATGAAGACAGCAACGCCCCACCGGCCCACCGCCCCGACGACAGCGTCCCTCGGTGCCTGCACGATGTCGGTTGCCCGACACGACCTGGGCTCCCCACCCGTCGATGCCCTGCGAGTTGGCGAGGCCAACAGGCTCGCGGAGACGAACCACTCGGTCTGCAAGGCAACCACCACTTCGGGAGCCGGACTCCTGGCCATGTCGGTGCTCTCTGCCTTTGGGTACCTGCTCGCCGTAAAGGGGGTCGTCGCTCCTGCGAATGCCGCACGGACGTCGACGAACCTCGCGGGCCACGAGGGTTTGTTCGGGTTCGGCATTCTGAGCCTGTACTTAGTGGCCGCGCTCGATGTCGTGGTCGCATGCGCTCTGTACCGCCTGTTCAAGCCAGTGAGCGCAGGCCTCTCGAGGCTCGCTGCAGGGCTCCGCATCGCCTACGCCACGGTCTTCATGGTTGCCATCAGCCAGCTCGTAGAAGCGCTCCGGGTGCACACCCAGGCATTGCCGCACATCAGCAGCTTCACCAACATCTGGGACGCTGGGCTCGTCCTCTTCGGTCTGAACCTGTTTGTCCTGGCCTACATGGCCTATAGATTCTGGTTATGTCCCGAAGCTGCTGGCCGTCCTTCTCGCCATCGCGGGCTTCGGTTATATCTTCGACACCGTCGTCCGGGCACTCGTGCAAGGCTCCTCGTCCGATGTCTCTGCGATCACGGGCATGGGTGAGTTCGTGTTCGCACTCTGGCTTATGATCCGGGGACGTCGCATCGCGCTAGACGACTTGGGGTCTCACGTCGACTCGATGGGAGCGGCACGATGACCTCGAAAAGTCAAGCGATCAAGACCGCAGCGCTCGATCACCCGATCGAGCCGCCGCCCAAGCCCGCTGGCGCAGAGACGATGAAAGCGATCGTCCAAACCGAATACGGCTCCACAGCCGAAGGTCCTGCTGTTTGACGAAATCGCTAGGCCCACCATCGGCGGCGACGAAGTTCTGGTGTGGGTACGTGCCGCAAGTGTGGATATGGGCACTTGGCATCTGATGACCGGCCTCCCCAAGCTCATGCGCATCATGGGCTTCGGGTTCCGCCGGCCCAAGCAAGCCAACCCGGGGCGGTCTCTGGCCGGCACCGTCGAGGCCGTCGGCCATCACGTGACCGACTTCAAGCCCGGCGACGAGGTCTACGGCACCTGTGACGGCTCCTTCGCTGAGTATGTCCGCGCTCAAGTGGGATTCCTCGCCCTCAAGCCGGCCAACCTCTCCTTCGAGCAGGCGGCGGCAATCCCCGTCTCTGGGGTCACCGCGTTGCAGGGTGTGCGAGACCGCGCCCAGGTGAAACCCGGGGAGAAGGTCCTCATCATCGGTGCCTCGGGCGGTGTTGGGAGTTTCGCCGTCCAGATCGCCAAGTCCTTGGGTGCTGAGGTCACAGGCGTCTGCAGCACGGCCAAGATGGACCTCGTCCGGGCCCTCGGCGCCGATCATGTTGTCGACTACGGGCGCGACGAGTTCCCAGGCGGCGAGCGGCGCTACGACGTCATCCTCGACATCGGCGGCAACAGCCGGTTATCCCACTTACGTCGAGCTCTTACCCCTGGTGGAAGGCTCGTCATCGTCGGAGGCGAAACCGACGGGCGGTGGCTGGGCGGCTTCGACCGCCAGATTCGCGCGATCTTGTTGTCCCCGCTGGTGAGCCAGAAGCTTGGCATCCTCGGCGCGAAGGAGAACGCAGCGGACCTGTCGGTTCTCCGGGACATGCTGGAATCGGGGGACGTTGTGCCGGCCGTCGGTCGGACGTTCCCGCTGATCGAGGTATCAGGGGCTATCCGGTACCTCAATGAGGGCAAAGCCCGCGGCAAGATCGTCATCGCCGTATGAGAGGCCTGGCCTGTTCGATCATGCTCAACCTAGGAGCCTGGCCGGTGGGACGGAGGCAATCGACCGGCGGGCCAGGCGATGAGCAACAAGGGCGGGCCGCAAGCTCGTGCAGAACGATGGGTCGCGATCAAAGGACGCCCGATCCTGGTCCCGCCCACGGTACCAGTCCTCTCGGACAGGAGCTAGCAAGGCCGAGAAGACGTCGACTGCCCCTTCCCTAACGTCCGCGCCGCTTTGTCTGTCGCCACCACCTACAGCGCCCAGAGAATGTCCTCGCGGTCCCCCAGGCCCGGCCCGCGCTAAGGGAGCGACGCTGCGTCAGGCGGTACGCCGCCTAACTGTCTCGACGAGCCCCAGGAAAGTGCTGGGCGGGTTCGAAAGCGCCTGCATCCTCTCGGCCGGTTTGCGCAGGTCAGAGTGGTTTAGCGGAGTGCCGCGGCCGCGAGGCGGTCATGGACGCGATAGACCTGAAGCATGAAGGGGAAGCCGAAGAAGCTGCTGCTCGGAGGGCTCGTGCTGATACAGGTGATCTCCGCGGTGCTCGCCTGGCGTGACTTGGGCTGGCGAAGCAACGACCAGGTCCGAGGGAACAAGAAGACCTGGCGCGTGTTCATCATCTTGAACCCGGGCAACTCGTTCGCGTACTGGATCTTCGGGCGGAGCGCGGCCCTTGGTGCCACGCCGGGAGCGAGCGGGACCGCCTAGGTCCTGGGCACCGGTCCTACGCCCAGCGCCGCCCGTCCGCCTCCACCCGCACTGCTGATCCCCGGGTACCTGGTGCCTGGTCGCTGTCCGCAGGTGGGTGCGGTCAGCCAATTACTGAAGCAGCGCGTCGCCGACAGCTTTAATGCAATCAATCCGCCGGAGACGAACTAGCCCGGAGCCGGCGAAACGACGCAAGGCGACGACCGGCAAGACTCCGACCGCGAGAACCGTGACTAGCTTCGATGTTGCGAGCCGGGGTGGGACCTGTCAAGGCGGTGAGTCACGTTCTTCTCGCTGAGATTCGAGGGAGCCCTTGTTTGGCTCCGGCTAGTTGATTGATGTTCCGATCTCCCAATCGACAGGCTGTGGGAAAAATAGCCAAAATAATCATTAGAGTTTGACGGGCTTGGATGATTCCTGAAGTCCTGGCCGAGGTCGGGACCATTGCTGCTTACGCTCGTCTCGAAGGTGGTACGTACAACGCAGGCGTCCAGGCGCGCCTCCAAGACGGCCGCGAGGTGGTCGTGAAGATCTCGCCGCCGTCCACCGGTCCCGGTCTCGTCTACGAAGTGGGGCTGCTGCCAAGCAGTCAACTTCCCACTGATATTCGGTGGGGTATTGGCCTTGTCAGGGGCGGCGACACTGGTCCATTTGCTGGTGGTGAGCGTCTCGAGCCGCAGACGCGAGATCGGACTTCTGAAGGCACTCGGCTTGGTGAACCGCCAAATTGTTGCCTCCGTAGCCTGGCAAGCGACGGCGATGGTAGGCGTCGGGATCGTCGTCGGCGTCCCCCTCGGGATAGTGCTCCGGCGGGAGGTTTGGAGCGCGTTCGCCAACAACCTTGGAGTGGTGCCGGTCTCGGTAGTAGATCCATGGCTTCTGGTGGCAATCGTGCTGGGGACCCTCGTCGCGGCCAACTTGCTGGCTATAGCACCGGCACTTGCGCCAAGACGGTCCAAACCACAACAACTTCTGCGAGCTCAGTGAGCAGCGCAGAAGTCCCAACTGTGCGTGACTGGCTCAACGCGCTCAGATGGTGCTGGCGCCGAGCCTACGACGAGGGCCCTCGATCATGTCCTCGTTCCTCCCTGGCTTGGGAGAGCTGCTGAACACCAAATTGTACCCCTGTGGCGTGTTGGCCGCCGTTGTGGGGCGTTAACAGACGGCCCGATCTCACACATCGTTGTCATTTTCGAGGCTGGCGCCGTCGAAACGGAGCTTTCTGTCCACTACTTCTTTCGCCACCTCCGAAAGAGAGCGGTCGTTGCCGAAGGCGTAAGCCTGCAAGCTGACCAGAGCGTCGCGCACGCTTACCCCGAGCTGAGCGGCGACCATTCCGGAGGCCTGGTGCACGACGTAGTGGAAGTCGGCGCCGGCTCCGAGTTCGGATGCGAGCTTGCCGGCCGGCGCGTTGGCCTGCATCACGAGGACGGCCTGCGCGGCGATGTCCGCCATGACGAGAGCATCGGCGTGCTGGTCGTCGCTGAGTGGCCCGGCCCTGTCACTGCAGAGGTTGAGAGCTCCCAGGCGGACCGATCCCACCTGGAGCGGGAAGCCGAAGATGGCCCGTACACCGCCGGCGACGGCCGCAGGCGCAAAAGCCAGCCAGCGCGGCGTGTCGGGATCAGCCAGGTCGGGTTCGAGCACCGGCCAGTCATGGTTGTAGGCGTCCACGCACGGCCCTTGCCCTAGGGCGTACTGGAGTTGCTCGATTAGGTCGCTCATGGCGTTGCTGGTGCACAGCGAACCTTGGGGTACGTCGGACGCCATCAACATGATGCCGGCGCCGCTCATGGCGGTGACCTCGGCGCACACCTGGCACAGCCGCTTGGTGCCGAAGCCGCCGTCCGTGCCACCAACAAGTAGGCCGAGGATCCGTTCTCGCCGGTTACCGCTCACTTCTCGCTAACCGCCCCCGCCCTCGGGTGCCTTCGTCATCTGCTCGCACCCGGCCGCTCCAAGCTCACGCCCTGGGAGGCCAGGTCCATGGTCTGCCCGCCCCGGACGGGGACGGGCTCGGGCACCTGGGGTGACGGGACGGCCCCGCGGTCGCCGCGTTGGGCGGTCGGCACTTCTACCCAGGTGCCGAGCGCCTTCCCTTCCTCATCACCCGGCAATTCTGTACTGAGTTCTTCTGGACCGGTGCTGAGGAGATTGTCCACGCCGCAGGCATCCATTGCCCGCCTGGCACAAGGCGACGGCGACCGCACGGTCAACGACCGCGAGCGGTCGCGCAGGAACTCCTGAGCTCGCACGATCATCCTGAGGCTGGACACGGCAATGAAGGCGACCTCGCTCAGGTCGAGGACGAGCCCGGCACTATCGAGGGCGATGGCACGTGCCAGGGTCATGCATAGGGCGTCGTCAGTGGACAGGTCGTGCTCACCCTGGAGCCACACGATGGTAGGACTGGCTTCCGTCCCTCGCTGGGCCACGGTATTTCGGTCAGCGACGGTGACGGAACACGATCCGACAAGGTTCATGGCACTCCTGCCTCAGGCAGCGCGAAAATTCGCGTTACCAGGATCTGGAGTACCGCCCCCAGCCGGCTCTGGCCGGCCCGGCACGTCGGGGCTCTTGTCGTGTCTCTCCAACCGTACACCCTGGACGGAGCGGGCGCATCAAAACAGGCTCGGGGTGGCAGACCGTAAGCCAAGTAGGGCCGCGATGCGCTAGCTACGTCAGCGTCGGGCGAGCCGGCGCCCGCTCGGGGTGTTGGGCGGCGTGTAGTTCATCTCGAAGTGGTGGTACAGCGCCGACTCGTCGTCCTGAGAGAGTTCCTCGCCGTGCATCTCGATGTCCGGGGCGGCGCGGACCTGCTCCTTGGTCACCGTGACCTGTAGATTGTCCGGACCGACATGGATTCCGGCTAGCGGCACGAATGTCAAGTGGCGGCCAATGAAGCCTTCTTTAACCGTGCCGAACTGGGGCTCGTCGGTCTCCACGTCGACGTACACGTCTTCGAGCTTGCCGATCTTGTCGCCACCCTCGTCGACGAGCATTTTCCCATGCCATTGGGCGGCGCTCCATTTGGCGTGATGATCGGTTTCGGACACCCCAGCCTCCTCGTTTTCTGACAAACACATGTAAAACCTCAGGGCCAAGAGCCCTGGGGGAGCACGTCGCTCCGCTCCAGGGCCTTCGCTTCTCACTCGGGACCGCTCAGCCAGTAGAGCTGAGCGGCCATGCAACTTATGTGCCCGCTATTGCCGCTACCGGCAGGTTGGAAGCCACCCCGGCTGGGATCCCGCCGGCCTGTGCGTCACCAAAGCCGTAGACCCTGCCATCGGAACCGGCCATCAGGTAACCGCCATCGTCGGGGCTGAGGGCTAGGCCCACTATGTCAGCGACCCTGATCCCTTCTCCCGGTAGCGAGCCGTGGAACTTGGCTCCGGAGCCGAAATTGAAGGCGCCGCCGTCGGCGCCCACGAGGATGTAGCCCCGTCCTGTGGAGGAGGGCAGGATAGCCCGGATATCGTGTACGTGCTTGCCCAGGCCGGGTAGCGACCCATAGAAATGGGTGGCCCCGAAGGTGAAGACGCCACCGTCCGAGCCGACCAGCAGGTACCCGCCCCCGCCGGGGGTGGCAACCATCCCGACTACGTCTTTGACCCGGATGTGAATGCCAGGGAGCGAACCGTGGAACTTGGCATCACCGAAAGTGAAAAAGCCGCCGTCGGCGCCCACGAGGTAATAGCCCAGGCCGTCGGTGGTGGGGGCGATAGCCACGATGTCAGTGACGTGCTTACCCAGGTCGGGCAAGTCGCCGTAGAACTTGGCGTCGCCCATGGCGCTAACGCCACCATTGGCGGTCACGACCCAGTAACCCTTGGCGCTTGGGCTCGCGGCTATGCCCACGACCGCGCCAGTCGTGGCCGAGGTCGCTACGCCCCCGAGCGACTGTGCCGCTCCAGTACCGAAGACCTGGCCGTTCCCGGTGGCAAGCCAGTAGCCGGCCCCGGGTAGGTTGATGACTTCGGCGTAAATGGACGAGCCAGAGGGCCTCGAGAGGGCTACGCCCGAATAAAAGGCCTGCACGCCTTGGTGCCCGCCGGAGAAATACATGGCCGCGCAGGTTGCTTCACCCGAGGCGCTGAGCGCTACCTTGTTGCAACCGGCTATGGGCGCCCCGTTGTTGAAGAAGTTGACAGTGCCGCCGGTCGGTTCGGGGAGGACTTTGGCGGTGTAGGTGATGGCCTGGCCCACCGACGCCGGGTTGGCCGAGGAGGACAATGACGCCGTGGTACCCGCTATGCCAGGCGTAGTCGTCGTGGTCGGGGCCGCGGTTTGGCCGTAGAGGTCGAGCTCGTCGATCGACCACCAGTTGGTGGTGCTCGCTGCGGTCAGGACCACCCTGACCCACTGTGCCGTTTGAGTGGGGAAACTGACGATCTCGGGGTTAGCCGTGCCTGTGCAGGCGGCGACGATGGTCCAGGAGCTGTTGTTGGTCGAGACCAATACGTCGTAGCCCCGGGCGTAGTCGTCGGGCGAATTCGGCGCCCTCATGGCCAGCTCGTCGAAGGCCCGGGCCGCACCCAGGTCCACTCGGACGGCCAAACCGGAGGCTTGGTCCTCGTTCGTGCTGAAGCGAGTGTTGAAGTTGCCGTCCAGAGCGTTATCTGGCGCATCGGCGCTGCTAGAGGGAGCGTCGGTGGTGGCCGACCAGCCGGTACGGCTCAGTGCGGTACCGCTGGCCGCTGCAGCGCAGTTAGAACCAGGCACGGCCGTAGTGGTCGTTGTCGGCGGTGCCGTCGTCGTCGTGGTTGCTGTCGTCGCCGCCAGGGCGGGTGAAATGGTGGAAACCAAGAAGCCGCCTACAACGGCGAGCGTCGCCACTATAGCGGTCCCGGGCGCAGCTTGCCGTTTATAAGTCATCTTTTCCTTTTGGTCGGTGTCGAAATTGCTGCTTGATATTTTCCGTCCGGGGCGAGCGCCGCGGCGGCTTACATTAGAGAACGGAGCACTTTAAGAACGGGAACGGCGGATTTGAGAGCGCGGCTCATTCTCGGCGGCTCCCGGACATTTTTCAGACGATTTGTCGCGCTTGGGGGCACAGGGCGATGGGCGTGCCCTCAGAGCTTCCTGGCAAAGACCCAGGTTGACCTCGGATGGAGAAAAACGAGAACCGACGTAGCATGGGACGCTCCTACCTCGTGCGTTGCAATGTCGCTACCGAAGTCCGGAGTACCGCCCCCAGCCAGCCAATACTGGCCCAACACGTCTGGGGCTGTTAGCGCGTCACGATCATGCTACACCTTTTAGGGCGGCAGGCGGCAGGGCAGTAATAGCTGCCACACTAACGGGCTGAAGTGATGGCGTCGCGTGCGTCTCGGAACCATCTCTTTGGGGGAAGGCGTAGATTTTTAGAGTCTCCTCGAGGTTGGGGATGCGGTCGCTGCGGGCTTTGTAGTCGACCTCTGTCTCCGACCACACCTCCGAGGTACTGTTGCGCCGACTGGCTCTACCCCTGGAAGCGACAAGGGCAATACCTAGGACGACGATAGATATAACAGCAAAGATAATCCAAACAAGCATCGCGTCACTCCAACCTTCTAGGCATGCTCCGACCGCATGCGCTGCCGGGGCCCGGAGCAACGCTGACCACCTTACCTTACCACGACCACGGTGTTATGCCCCCAAACTGGCTGTACCCCGTCAACGGCCGGTTACGTCGTCATCGACCTCCTCGGCGGGACCAGTCCCGTTTGAGCCAACCTGTCAAAGACGGATGCAGACAGGGAGCCGCTGATGACCGCCTGCGCAACGTCCGCGAGCCGCAGGTTGTGATTGCGGGCGTAGTTACGCAAGGCCGAGAACGCGTGCTCCATGTCGAGGTTTTGTCTCTCGGCCACCATTCCTTTGGCTTGCTCGATGACGACCCGGCTGTTGAGCGCGTTCTGGAGCTGTTGGTTGACGACTTGGGCTTCCAGGGTGGCGCGGTGTTGGAGTATGGCGATCGTGGCGACGTCAGCCAAGGCTTGGGCGGCCTCGATATCGTCACTTTGCATCTCGCCTGGCTCGAGGTGGAACAAGTTGAGAGCGCCGAGGACCGTGCCCCGCAGGTGCATCGGCAAGGCTTGCACAGAACAGAACCCGGCCGCGAGGGCTTCGGCTGCGAACCGGGGCCACCGGCTGTTGGCTATGGCCAGGTTCTTGTTCTTTACCGGCTTGCCGCTGCGGTAACAATCAAGGCAGGGACCTTCCTCGGACTGCAGCTCGAAAAGTTCCAGCACCCGCATCGCCTCGCTAGAAGAAGCCATTACCCGCAATTCGCCGTCGGGCCCAGCCAACATGAGACCGGCGGCACCCACATCGAGCACGTCGACGCAGCGGTCTGCCAGCCGGGTCAGCAGTTCGACTACGTCGAAGTCCGCCACCAGCGTGTCCGCCAGCTCCACCATCGCCCTGGTGAACAGGACCTGTTTGGCCATCGGGCCTCGTGTCAGCTTGAAATCGACCTCCTTCGACGGACCAGTCGCTTCCCGGTTCGGCCAAACCTTCGAGTTAGGCGCCAGCTGGCCCAGTGGCGTGCCGGACGAGCCCTAGCCATCTAGAGCCTCCTCCGACCTGGGAATTCGGTCGGGGCGAGCTCTGTGAGCGTTTGCCTCAACGCTGCCCTTCTAAGGCTAGTGATGGCAAAGCTCCGGCCACAGTGTTGGCCGGGCCCCTTGCGCTAGCCGGGACCACATGCGCGCGGCCAACCAAAGGTCGAGCGGATGTCGGTCCAAAACGATAGAAGACCCGACGAGGGCCATAGCGTGCTCCTACCTCAGGCGCTGCAAACGTCGCGTACCAGGGTCCAGAGTACCGAATTATACTAGACGTTTAACGGTGCGCTTGTCAAGGTAGTACGCGGGTACGGAGGACATCCAAACGAGCGTCGAGTGCCCACGCCAGAACCTATGCGAAAGTCACGTCGATCTTCGAGTGAGAGCCTTCCCCATCATTAGGCTCACCTCATAAAGCGGCAGATAACATCCCCCTCAGGGCGCGAGCAGCCGCGTGGTGATTGAGAGGACCGGTCTGATGTCCCACAAACTCTCATTTGGTCGCCTTCTTGGCGCCGTGCTGGCGCTTTCCTTCATCATTGGCTTTGCGGTGTACGTGTTGTCTGGTGCCACCACCAACAAAGGGACGACACGCGCCATCGGGTCCGAGAGCGCGACGATTATGAGGGCGGAGAAGGCGAGCTGTTCCAGGTACGGCAAATACGCGTCCATCTCGATGCTACGAAAGGATGGTTTGCTCGCGTTCGAGCCGGTTTACAATTCGGTTGTATACCTGCCTGGGACGGGATGCGGGACAATCGTTGTCGGCTCGCCTGCCTACCAGTCGCCGGCTGGCTGAAGGGACTACTTGTCAGCCCGGGCTAGTGCCGCGCCTCGGTCAGGCCGTCGCACCCCCTCATTCAGGGCGGCGCACCAGGACCCGATTTGCCTGCGAAACGTGGGTCTGAGACCTCATTTGCCGCCTGAATATCCGAAAACGCTACGACCTGCCTTGACCAGGGCAGGGACTGTACCTAAGCTCGGGGACGACCTGACGCGCGTAGGGCCACAGTTCGAAGGGACAATCCGTTGCTCAAGAAGCTCTCATTGCCCGGGCCCGTAGGTGCATCGTTGATGGTCCTTGTAGTCCTACCTGGTGCAGTAGGGGTTGGTGCCGGCTCGGTCTCGGCCCAATCGACCGGCACGACCTTCCTTGCAGCGTCGAACACCGAACCGGCGTTCGATTTCATGGCGCAGAACTTCGTTCAGACGGCCAATGGGGGCGACAGCGTCACGTTCAGTTTCGCCGGCTCGGGCCACCTCGCCGGAGAGCTCGACGGCGGGGTGGATTATGCATCGGACGGTGCCGGCAACTCGCCTGCCGGCGATGCTTTGTTCGCATCGGCCGATGAGGCCAATGTCGACAGTACGGTTCCTTCGGGCACTCCTGCTGCAACCAACGCGGGGGCGGTGCCGAAGTACAGCGACGGCCAATGCATCGACCCGCATTCAGCTACGTACTCTTCCGCAAATGGCGGTAATAACGACGGCACGTCCTGCCCTGGTATCGGGTCGACCCGCGCGCAGTACACCACCGGGCGCCTCGCGGTCTTCTCGTGCAGGAAGGGTGGGAAAACACTGGCGCCGGCAGAGGGCGCTCCTGCATGCGCGGAGCCCGTTAGTGGTTATTTCACCAAAAGCGGTCTGACAGAGGCCCCTTACACCATGGCCCAGGTTTGGAGCGATCTGCTCAACCACACGAAAAAATCTTACGGGGGCACAGCCGCTCATAATGTCGGTGGGTACCTTGCAATTGCGGACCCGAAGAACGGCTGGGTTTTCGCAGCCACTGGCTGCGGGCCGTCGCGGGTCGCGCCAAACGCGCCCTACGGGCTTGCAGGCATGGAGGCCCTCTACGTAGCTGCCACCCAGCACTACCACGCCAACCCAGACAAGGCCCTAGGTGTGACGGCCTCCGATCAGGCATGCGTGGAGATCGACCGTATGACAGATATGGGTTCCGACTTGGATAATTACAACACCACGAGCCCCTCGTCAGGAGGCCAGGACGGGAACGGCAACTATTCCGATCCCTCGCTGCCGGTCATCTTCGGCGACAACGTGAGCTACACGCAGGACAGTGTCGTCGCCGGTACCTCGCAGATCGCGCTTCTGCCGAAGTCGTTCGAGGTCTCTCCTGGAGGTAACGACACTGACTTTTGGGCAGAGGTGCCGGAATGCGGTGTGGCGGAGCCCTCCAGCGCGACCGTAGGGAATGGCTGGACGACCCATATCGCGAGCGCCGAGCCTTGTTCCGATAGGGACTATGTCGCAGGGATGCATGACAACGTTGCTGCCAGGATCAGCTCCGAGAACTTCGGGAAAGATGGCATTGCTAGCCCGCAGACCCTGGTCGGTGAGCACGGGTATTACCAGCCGATCAGGCAGTGGGTCGTCGTAGAAAACGACGACCAAGGTCAGAGCGCGGCAACCGACCTCACCAGCGCGGATGGTAAATCTGCCCGTGCGTTCATTCAGTACTTGCTCTCCGCCAAGGGACAGGCTGTGTTAGCCGCCTTCGGATATGACCCGATCAGCTAGCTGACGCACAACCTGCCGCGAATGAAGCGGGAGCACAAGACGGCGCAAGGTTTGGAGAACAAGCAAAAGGCTGCCGTCATCTCGGTCGTCGTGCTGGTGGGCTTTGGGCTCGGGTTCGCTGCCGCCCACCTCCTGGCCGGCTACATCGCTTACTGGGATATCGTTTCTGGCCCTTTCCTGCTTTCGTTGCGCGTTACGTTTGCGGCGGGGCTAATCGCTGGGACCACCGGAGTCGCCTCTGGGTACGTGCTTGCCAAGGGCCGCTTCCCGGGCCGGGACCTGCTCGAAACAGTCGGGAGCCTCCCGATCATCCTCCCGCCCACGGTCGTCGGCTACTACTTGCTCGAGGTACTCTCCCCGGGCACCCGTGAGGGGGGGTTCTTGACCCGTGTGACCGGCCACGTGTTCGTCTACAACACGTCGGGGTGCATAATTGCCGCGGCGGTGGCCGCGTACCCGTTTTGTATGAGGGCGGCGCGTACTGCCATAGAAGGGGTCGACCCATTGCTCGAGCAGGCTGCGCGAACGATGGGCCTGCCCAATTGGCGAGTCGCGCTACAGGTCACGCTCCCGCTTGCTCGACGCGGGATCGCAGCCGGGCTCACGATCGGGTTCGCACGTGCGCTCGGCGAATACGGGGCCACGCTCATGATAGGTGGGGACATTAACGGCAAAACGCGCACGCTGTCGCTAGCAGTCCTCGACTCGTTCACCACACCCGAGCGGGACACCATGTTGGTAATCCTGGTCTTGATGGCCATCATCGCAATGACCGGCGTCGGGCTGCTCGGTCGGAGCCGGGGATGACGCCCGCGCTCGAGCTTGCGGTCGCTCGCCAGATTGGCGAGTTCGAACTCGACGTGGCCTTCACAGTTGAGTCGGGGATGTCGGTGCTGTTCGGCCCGTCAGGGGCCGGGAAGACGTTGACCCTCGCGCTCATCGCAGGCCTCATGCGTCCCGACGCCGGCACCATCGCGATAAACGGCCATGTCGTGACGGACTGTGCCCGCGGTAGCTACGTCACCACCCAAAAGCGTCGCATCGGCATGGTCTTCCAGGACGGCCTGCTGTTGCCGCACCGCTCTGCTCTCGACAACGTGGCATTCGCCGTCCGTCAGGCCAGTGGGCGCCGGGCGAGGCGCGCGGTTGCCCGCGCTTGGCTCGAACGGGTCGGAGCCGAGGGGTTCGCAGAGCGTCGACCGGGTTCCCTCTCGGGTGGCCAGCGCCAGCGCGTGGCGCTGGCACGTGGACTTGCCGGGGACCCGGCCCTTGTGTTGCTCGACGAGCCGCTCTCAGCGCTCGACTCCGCAGTGCGCCGTGAGCTGAGAAGGCTGATCCGAGGGGTGATCGTCTCGTCGGGTGTCCCAGCGGTGCTGGTGACCCACGACGCCGAGGAAGCGGAGGAGCTCGGTGACGTCATAATCGCCTACAACCATGGGCGGGTGACCGGGACGCGCGTCGTCGAGCGACCCGTATGCCCAGAGCCTCCGCCGGGGGGGCGGGAGAGCACCGGACCAATGTGACCGGGCTGGCCCCACGCTCGTGGCTGAACGCGCTCGGTATACCGCCCTGGGCCTGGAGCCCACTGTCGGTTTCCCTGCACGCGGCCTTCGAGGCGACGATCGTCGTCGCCCTCGCCGGGAGCGCGCTCGGGTTCCTTCTCGCGAAAGGCCGCTTCCCTGGGCGTGACGCGATCGAGACCGTGTGCAGCCTGCCTATGGCGCTCCCGCCCACCGTCGTGGGGTGGTACCTCCTCACCCAAATGGGAGGGCCCGGGCCAATCCGCAATGCAGAGATGCGCCTCTTCGGCCACCCGCTGACCTTTACGTTCAACGGGATCGTCACCGCACAGATCATCGAATCTTTCCCGTATTGCCTGCGCTTCTCACGAGCAGCGATCGCCGGTGTCGACCCGCGCTTCGAGCAAGCCGCTCGCGCCATGGGGCTGTCTCGATGGCGTACTGCGCTGCTCGTGACGTTGCCGCTAGCGCGGCGCGGGCTCGTCGCAGGTGTCGCGATGGCATTCGGCCGGGCCTTGGGTGACTTCGGAGCGACCATGATCGTCGCGGGATCGGTACCCTTGGCGACAACGATGCCGATAGCGCTCTACGACGCAGTCTTCTACGGTTCGCACGAGCAAGCGATGGTCTTGGCGCTCGTCCAACTCGCCGTGGCATTTGCCATACTCTTTGGCGTGGGCCGGCTAGGCAAGGTCAGGCCTTGGTGAGACCGCGGAACAACGAGCCGACCGCCTGGGTTGTACCTGGTATGAGCAGCTCTTTTGAAGTGACCTGGGATTATCTCTGCCCCTTCGCTCGCAACGCCCACGAGCATCTTGCCGTCGGGCTGCAGGCTGGAGCCGACTGGGACGTGCATTTCCGCTTTTTCTCGTTGAGCCAGGCCCACCAAAGCGACCGTGAGGTGTGGAGTTCACCCGCCGACCACTCGGGCGTGCTCGCCGGGTTGGCGGGCATAGTCCTCAGGGAGCAGCAGCCCGCCCGTTTCTTGGACGCTCACGTCGCCCTATTTCGGGCACGTCACGACCAGAGCCTCGACTTACGTGACAGGCAAGTCATCGTCGATGTCCTAGATGGCGTCGGCGTGGACGGCGCCGCGGTGGTCGAGGAGGCAGTGAGCGGTTGGCCGGCGGAGCGCGCCCGGGCCGAACACGACGAGGCCGTACAGCGGTGGGAGGTCTTCGGTGTCCCGACCTTTATCACCGGCGACAGGGCAGTGTTTGTCAGGTTGATGCACCGGCCCGACGGCGACGCCAAGGTCGCCGAGTCGACTATCGACCGGGTTCTGGACCTGGTCGACGGTTTCCCCGAACTGAACGAGTACAAGTTCACCAAGATCGATCGTTAGGGACGGGCCCTCCGGGCCTGAGGCGGCCAGTAAGGGCGCCAGCCGCGGCCACTTGACGCGATAGCGTTTGGCCGATGGCCAGGCAGCCGACGATCACCGTTGTCGGCAGCATCATGATCGACATGATCAGCTATGTGCCGCGCCTGCCAAAACCTGGCGAGACTCTCATCGGGGGCCGCTTCGAGATCGGCTTTGGGGGAAAGGGCGCCAACCAGGCGGTGATGGCCCGGAGGCTGGGCGCCTCGGTGCGCATGATCGCCTGTGCCGGGACTGACGGGTTTGGCGACCAGGCAGTAGAAAACCTGGTGGCACAGGGCATCGACGCGCAATTCGTCTACCGTTCCCGCGCAGCCACGGGCGTGGCGCCGATCTGGGTTGAAGCCGACGGGACAAACCGGATCGCCGTCATCCCAGGGGCGAACGATGACATGGATCCCGAACAGGTGGCCAAGACCCTCCTCGCCCAGCCTTCCCAGGTCGTGATCGGCCAACTCGAGGTCCCGCAACCCGTCACGCTGGCTGCTTTCGGCGCGGGACGCAGTGCCGGTTCGATCACCATCCTCAACCCCGCCCCGGCGGCGGAGATCGACCCCGACCTCCTGGCAGTGACCGACTGGCTCATCCCGAACGAGACGGAGTTCGTGTCCCTGGCGACGTCGAGCCCGGGCACCGAGGTCGGCGCCGTTACAGACGGCGATGTACTGGCCCTCGCGTCGAGCATCTCACCCCGGTTGCTGGTGACGCTTGGGGAGGCGGGCGCCCTGATGGTGGGAGACGGCAAGGCAATTCGGTTGCCGGCGCCCCTTAGCCAAGTAGTCGACACGACGGGTGCTGGTGATGCCTTTGTCGGCGCGTTCGGCTACGGGCTTGCCAGCGGGCTCGCCCCCGCCATCGCCATGGCCCTTGCGCTGCGATGTGCTTCTTTCAGCGTGAGCCGCCGGGGCACGCAGTCCTCATTCCCTACGCCGGAGGAGTCCGAGCAACTGCTCCGGGGCCGCTGAACGCCTAGAGTGACCAGTGCAAATGAGCGCTCAGACTGGTGGCCAGGTAAGGGTCGTCGAGAGACGGCTACACGAAGAGCCCGGGGACATGCCCGAACGGGTCGGCGGTTCCGACCTGGCCGACCTCGCCCGCTCGGAGATCTCGTTGCGGCGCTTCCTACACGGCCTGCCGGGCGTCGACCAGGTTGGGGCCGAAGCACGCGCCGCCGGCTTGGCAACCCGCTCGATAAAAGCCGGTGCCAAGCTGTGGGCAATCGACACCGCTATTTCGATGGTCGACCTCACCACGTTGGAAGGCGCCGACACGCCGGGGAAAGTGAGAGCCCTCTGCGGCAAAGCCAGGCGACCGAGCCCAGACGACCCGAGTGTGCCGCCTGTAGCGACGGTGTGCGTGTACCCGGACCTTGTCCCGTACGCCAAGGTCGCTCTTGCTGGCAGCCCTGTCAAGGTCGCCTCGGTGGCCACAGCTTTCCCTTCGGGCCGAGCTTCGTTGCCCGTCAAGCTCGCCGACGTTGCCGACGCTGTCGCTGCTGGGGCCGATGAGGTGGACATGGTCATCGACCGGGGCGCCTTTTTGGCCGGGCATTACGGGTTGGTGCTCGAAGAGGTCCGGGCGGTGAAGGCCGCCTGCGGGCGGGCGCACCTCAAGGTGATCCTCGAGACAGGCGAGCTCGCGACCTACGACAACGTCCGGCGCGCGTGCTGGACGGCCATGATCGGCGGGGCCGACTTCGTAAAGACCTCGACCGGGAAAGTCAGCCCCGCGTCCACCTTGCCGGTCGCCCTCGTGATGCTCGAGGCCGTCCGGGACTTCGCCGACGCGTCGGGCCGCTCCGTCGGGGTCAAAGTGGCCGGCGGCATCCGGGCCACCAAGGACGCCATCAGGTACCTAGTCCTCGTCAACGAGGTTGCAGGTGAGGCGTGGTTGGAACCGGAGCGGTTCCGCATCGGCGCGTCCAGCCTGCTAAACGACCTCTTGATGCAGCGGTACAAACAACAGCGCGGGGCCTACGCCGGCTCGCAGGATTTCAGCATCGAGTAGACCGAGCTCCCATGGCCCGTTTCACCTACGCACCTGCGCCCGAGTCCCGCGCGGTCGTCGACCTGAAGCCTTCCTATGGGTTGTTCATCGACGGGGAGTTCGTCGAGCCTGTCGACGGCGACCACTTCAAAACCGAAAACCCATCCTCGCAGGAGGTACTGGCAGAGGTCAGCGCGGCAGGCCCGGCCGACGTCGACCGAGCGGTTGCGGCGGCGCGACGAGCTCAGGAGCAGGTCTGGGGGCCCATGCCCGGCAAGGAGAGGGCTAAGTACCTCTTCCGTGTCGCTCGCATACTCCAGGAGCGGTCACGGGAGCTGGCGGTCCTGGAGACCCTCGACAACGGCAAGCCGATCAGGGAGTCCCGTGACGTCGACATTCCGTTGGCTGCTGCGCACTTCTTTTACCATGCCGGTTGGGCCGACAAGCTCGCGTACGCCGGCCTCGGGCCCGATCCCCGGCCTCTCGGGGTTGTCGGGCAGGTAATACCCTGGAACTTCCCGCTCCTCATGGCGGCGTGGAAGCTCGCGCCGGCGCTGGCCACGGGTAACACCTGCGTCCTGAAGCCCGCTGAGACGACCCCTTCGTCGGCGCTCTTGCTCGCCGAAATCCTCCAGCAGGCCGAGCTCCCGCCCGGGGTCGTGAACATCATCACCGGAGCTGGGGGTACCGGCGCAGCCCTGGTCGCCCACCCGGGCATCGACAAGGTGGCCTTCACCGGTTCCACGGAGGTCGGTAAGCAAATCCAGCGCACCCTCGCCGGCACAGGCAAGCGGCTGACCTTGGAGCTTGGTGGCAAGGCAGCCAACGTGGTGTTCGACGACGCCCCGCTGTCGCAGGCAGTCGAGGGGATCGTCAACGGCATCTTTTTCAACCAGGGCCAAGTCTGTTGCGCCGGGTCACGCCTGCTGGTCCAAGAGAGCATTGCCGAGGGCTTGGTAGAAGCACTGAAGCGGCGGCTCGAGACGCTACGCCTGGGCGACCCGCTCGACAAGAACACCGATATCGGTGCCATCAACTCTATGCAGCAGCTGGACAAGATCCGCGAGCTCGCGGCGTCTGGCGAGGCCGAAGGTGCACAGCGTTGGTCCCCCTCCTGCTCGCTGCCCGAGCGCGGGTACTGGTTCCCTCCGACAGTGTTCACCGACGTGGTCCCAGCGCAGCGGATCGCGCGCGAGGAGATCTCGGGCCCGTGCTCTCAGTGCTGACGTTCCGTACACCCGATGAAGCCATCGAAAAGGCCAACAACACCACGTACGGGCTGTCCGCCGGGGTCTGGACAGAAAAAGGCAGCCGCATCCTTTATATGGCCTCCCGGTTGCGGGCCGGAGTGGTCTGGGCGAACACTTTCAACCGGTTCGACCCTTCCAGCCCCTTCGGTGGCTATCGCGAATCCGGTTTTGGCAGGGAGGGCGGGCGCCACGGGTTAGCGGCCTACTTGAAGGGCGCCTTCGGGAGCGATCGTGCCTGAGAGCCGGGCCTCTGAGAGCCGGCTGGCCGTCCGCAAGACCTACAAGCTTTATATCGGGGGAACCTTCCCGCGCTCGGAGTCCGGTCGCTCTTACGTCGTTTCCAGCCCGGACGGCAATCCCCTCGCCAACGCCGCCCTCGCATCGCGAAAGGACCTGCGTGACGCTGTCGTAGCGGCGCGCAAGGCGCAGCCCGGCTGGGCGGCGGCCACCGCTTACCTACGGGGCCAGGTGCTATATCGGGTTGCCGAGATGCTCGAAGGCCGCCGCGCCCAGTTCGTCGAAGCGCTCGTGGCGGGAGAGGGTCTTAGCGTGGAGTCTGCCTCGGCTTCAGTGGACGGCTCGGTCGACCGCGTGGTCTGGTACGCCGGGTGGGCGGACAAGCTGGCGCAGGTGGCCGGTTCGGCGAACCCGGTGGCCGGGCCGTACTTCAATTTCTCCATCCCCGAGCCCACTGGCGTTGTGGGCGTTCTCGCTCCTCAGGCGTCCTCGCTCTTCGGCCTCGTAAGCGTGGTCGTCCCGGTGATAACGAGCGGCAACACGGCTGTCGTGGTCGCCAGTGAGGCCCACCCGCTACCAGCCCTAGACCTGGCCGAAGTTTTGGCGACCTCCGACCTCCCGGGAGGGGTGGTCAACATACTGAGCGGGCGCAGCGCTGAGCTGGCGCCTGTGATGGCGGCACATCGCGACGTCGAGGCGATCGACCTCGCCGGAGCACCCGACGGGCTCGACGCTCGGCTCGAGGAGGCAGCCGCAGACAATGTGAAGCGCGTGCTGCGGCGAGAGCAACCGGCCCCTGATTGGGCTGCGGAGCCAGGTCCGGAACGGATGCTCTTTTTTGTCGAGATCAAGACCGTCTGGCACCCGCTTGGGGTCTGAAAGCACTGAAAGGGCTTAGGGCCCTGAAGAGAACGCAATGGCGATCTCTGCGCCGAGCCGCACGTTACCCCTGACGGCGGCCAGGTTGGCCTCCAGCGAGGCACCTTCCGTGGCGGCCGCCAGTGCGGCCAGAAGGTAGGGCGTCAGTCGCTGGCCCGTGACACCCTCGTTGCCAGCCGCGGCCAAGGCTTGCGCCAGGGCAAGGTCGTGAAGCTCCGGGTCGAGCTGTTCCGCTTCGGGTACAGGGTTAGCCACCAGGACGGCCGAGGCGATACCCAGCGCGTCCTGGCGCCGCATGATCGCTGCCACCTCGGCCGCTGAGCTGACCGTCCAATCGAGCGGGCGCCCCGAGGTGTGCAGGTAGAACCCCGGGAACGAGCCCGTTGCGAAGCCGACCACCGTCACGCTCAATGTCTCCAGACGTTCGAGAGTCGCCGGGACATCGAGGATCGACTTCACGCCGGCCGAGACAACGGTGATGCAGGTTCGGCTCAACACGTCGAGATCCGCCGACTCGTCGAAGGACTCAACGAAACCCCTGTGTACGCCGCCGAGCCCGCCAGTAGCAAAGACCCGGATGCCAGCTGCCGTAGCCAGCCATGCCGTGGCGGAAACTGTCGTCGCTCCGCTCGCTCCGAGGGCCATTGCCACCGGTAGGTCACGCCGGCCAAGTTTGCGGAGCTCCGTACTCCCGGCCACCCGGACGAGCTCGTCATCCTCGAGGCCGATGTGGGGGGTGCCGTCGAGGACGGCGATCGTCGCAGGGCACGCCCCCTGGTCGCGGACGATGGCTTCGAGCTCCCGGGCAACGTCCAGGTTGCGGGGCCGGGGGAGGCCGTGAGCGATGATGGTGGACTCCAGAGCGACAATGGGCTTGCGGTCCCGTTGTGCTTGGGCGACCTCTGAACTCTGGTGGCGGGCCCCGTCGGTGCCGGTAGGTGCGCTCATCGGGCCCTAATGTAGCCGGCGACCTCTCGGCGGAGCTCCTGCAGCCTGGCCCGGGCCGCCCGCCGGGCCTCAGGGAGATCCTCTAGGGCGCACGGTCCGGTCGTCGCCTCCAGGTACACCTTGAGCTTGGGCTCGGTGCCGCTCGGCCGCAGGACCACGCGGCCGAGCCCGCTCAGCGTTAGGACAAGGACGTCCGACGCAGGAAGGTCGCCGTCTCCCTGGGCCAGGTCGCGAACTTCGTTCACCTGTAGGCCCGCCAAGTGGCCCGGCGGTGCCAAGCGCCAAAGTGCCATCAGCGATGTCATGACCTCCATAGCATCGCTACCTGGCAGGCGCAGCGACCACTGGGCGGTGGAGTGCACGCCAACGAGTGCTTCCAGGGCGTCCAACCGCCCCAGCAACGAGCTGCCCTCGTGCTTGGCCCTGGCCGCCATGTCGGCCACAACGACAGCAGCGGAGAGGCCGTCCTTGTCAGCTACGGCGGCGCTGACTGCATACCCAAGAGCCTCTTCGTAGCCGAACAACAAGCGATGGCCTGGCCGCAGCCGAGCCGCCCGGGCGATCCACTTGAAGCCCGTCAGCGTCTCGACATAGGCGACCCCGCAGAACTCGGCCAGGGCCGACAGCATTGAAGAGGAGACGACTGTGGTCGCCACAAGACGGTCCGCTCCCGTGCTGGTAGAGATGAGGTGATCGGCGATAAGAACCCCGAGCTCGTCGCCCGTCAGCACCCGGAACCCGGTGCGCCCGGGGGCCGGCACGGCGACGGCCAGGCGGTCCGCGTCGGGGTCGTTGGCGAGAACGAGAATCCGCCCGCGCCTGCTCGGCGTCGGCCAGGGCGAGGTCGAGTACCCCTGGCTCTTCCGGGTTAGGGAACGGCGTGGTAGGGAAGTCCGGATCTGGTCGAGCCTGCCGCGGCGACGAGCGCTGGTGGGTCGAAACCCGCCTCCTCGAAGAGACCCGGCAGCACGGCGGCGCCAACCCCGTGAAGGGGGGTGTAGACGGTGCGCAGCCGACGCGGCCCGGAGGGGCCGATGGCCGACAGGACGGCGCGACGGTAGGCCGCGAGCAGCTCTGCCTCGTCGACGTCGGCGAGCCGGCCCCCGAGCTTGCCGGAAATGGCCGCGTCATCCGGGAACGCACTTGTCGCCGCCGCCGCCGTGATCGCCGCGGCATCATTTGGCAGCGCTTGTGCACCGTCGCCGACGTAGACCTTGTAGCCGTTGTCGGGAGCCGGGTTGTGGCTGGCCGTGACCACGACCCCCGCTGCAGCGCCGAGATGGAGCACGGCGAAGGCGGTTATGGGCGTCGGCAGCGCGCGCTCGAACCGCAGCACTTGCAGGCCCGCCGCCGCGAGTACCCGAGCGGTGTCGTCCGCAAAGTCCGCCGACCGGTGCCGGGCGTCATGGCCGACGACGGCTCCAAGCCCGGTCCCGGCCGGGTGGTCGGCCTGATGTAGGAGGGACTGGTCCAGGATGTAGCGAGCCAGGCCGGCGGTCGTCCGGCGGACGACCGACCGGTTCATGCGGGCCGGGCCAGCTCCGAGCTGGCCGCGAAGGCCCGCCGTGCCGAACTCCAACGGATGGCCGAAGCGCTCCCGCAGCCCCGCCTCGTCTGACCTCTCCAGTAGATCCGCCAGCTCAGCGCGCGTCTGCGGGTCTGGATCCTCGGCTATCCAGGCTTCGGCCCGGGCCACGAGGTCGCCGGGCGGCCCGAGGTCGCCGGGTAGCACGACCGGGCCCGGATCTACCGAGCGAAGGCCGGCAGGAGCTCGCTCGCGTAGGCGCGCAGCGTCGCTTCCTTCTGGTCGTGCATCAGGTAGATGGCGAACTGGTCGACTCCGATGGCTTTGAGCTCGTTCATCCGCTGGACGTGAGCAGCCAGGGCCGAAGGACGCAGAAACGGTCGACGATCTCGTCGGGTACGAACTCGGTTGAGGGGTTCCCGGGCTTGCCGTGGTGGTTGTAGTCGTAGCCCTTGCGCCCGGCGATGTATGCCGTCAGTGCCTCGGGCACCACCCCCGAAACGGAGCCGTAGCGTTCCACGATGTCTGCGACATGGTTGCCGACCATCCCTCCGAACCAGCGCAGCTGATCCCGCTGGGCTTTTAGGTTGTCACCGACGTAGGCCGGAGCGGCGACGCAGACTTTGAACGCGGCGGGGTCGCGCCCGACCGAGGCGGCGGCGGCGCGGGCTACGCCGGCCGCCCATCCGACGACGAAGGGGTCAGCGATCTGGAGGATCACGCCGTCGGCGCACTGGCCTGCAAGCTCCAGGGCGCGGGCCCGTAGGCGGCCATCAGCACCTCCAGACGACCGTTTTGCACCCAGGGGATCGTGACGGAGGCTTCGCCCAGCTGGGCCGGGCGGCCTTCGGCCATATCCCTGATGGCAGTTATCGCCTGGCCGAGGGTGGCCAGATTGGCAGGAACGCGCCCGATGAAGCGCAGAGCGGAATCGCCCCGGCCGATCCCGCAGATGGTCCGGTTGCCGTACATCTCGTTCAGGGTCGCGAACAGCGACGCTGTTACCGCCCAGTCCCGGGACAACGGGTTGGTGACCATCGGCCCCACGATCACCGACTTCGTGGTGGCGAGGATCTGCGAGTAGATAACGAACGGTTCCTGCCATAGGACGGGCGAGTCGAACGTCCAGACATACTCGAAGCCGAGCGACTCCGAAAGCTGGGCCAACTCGATCACGTCCCGCGCAGGAGGATCGGTCTGCAAGACCACGCCGAATTTCAAAATCGCTCGCCCTTCTAGTCGGGCGGGCCTCTCCGGCCCGCCATGCCTGTTGCCTCGCGGTGGCTCTGTGCGTCAGACCAGGTAGTCGTTGACCCCTCTGGTGAGGAACTTGCCGTGCCCTTCGCTACCCACGTACTGGCCCGCGTCGATCACGAACTGGCCACGCGACAGCACGGTGTCGACCCGGCCAGTGACCTCTTTGCCCTCGTAGGCCGAGTAGTCAACGCTCATGTGATGCGTCGCTGCCGAGATCCTTTGCTTCGCCGCCGGGTCGTATACCACGATGTCGGCGTCCGACCCCGGTGCGAGCACTCCTTTTCGGGGATAAAGGCCGAACATCCGGGCGGGGGTGGTGGCGTTGACCTCGACCCAGCGTGCCATGGTGATCTCTCCAGCGAGCACACCTTGGAAGGTGAGGTCGACGCGGTGCTCGACCCCAGGGATGCCGTTTGGGATCTTGGAGAAGTCCCCGGTGCCAAGCTCCTTCTGCTCTTTGAAGCAAAACGGGCAGTGGTCGGTGGACACGACCGACAGGTCGTTTGTGCGGAGCCCGCGCCATAGGTTGGCCTGGTGTTCCCTGGCCCGCAGTGGGGGGGAGCAGACGTATTTTGCTCCTTCGAAGCCTTCGCGGGCGAGGTCGTCCGCCGAAAGGAAGAGGTACTGCGGGCAGGTTTCGGCGAAAGCGTTCTGGCCCTGGTCGCGTGCCTCGGCGACCGCCTCGAGGGCACCGGTCGTGGACAGGTGCACGATGTAAACCGGGGCACCCGCCACTTTGGCGAGAGCGATCGCACGGCCGGTCGCTTCGGCCTCGAGCCGGTCAGGCCGGGTAATCCCGTGGAAGCGGGGAGCAGTCTCCCCGCGGGAGAGCGCCTGAGCGACTAGGACGTCGATCGCGATCCCGTTCTCGGCGTGCATCATCACGGTGGCCGCCGAATCCCTGGCCTGTTGCATGGCTTTAAGGATTTCCCCGTCGGTCGAGTAGAAGACCCCCGGGTAAGCCATGAAGAGCTTGAAGCTCGTTACCCCCTCGCCGACGAGCTGGTCCATTTCCTTGCACGATTGCTCGTTAACGTCCGAAACGATCATGTGGAACCCGTAGTCGATGGCGCAGTGGCCTTCGGCCTTTTGGTGCCACGCGTCGAGCCCTGAGCCGAGCGTTTCCCCTTTGCGCTGGATCGCGAAGTCCACGATGGTAGTGGTGCCTCCCCAGGCTGCTGCCCGGGTCCCGCTCGCGAACGTATCCGCAGATCTGGTACCGCCAAAGGGCATTTCCATGTGGGTGTGGACGTCGACTGCCCCTGGGATGACGAGACGCCCGGACGCGTCCACGCGGCGCCCCCCCTCGGCGAAGCTGTTCGCGAGGTCGGATCCAGGCGCCGCAAGCGCAACGATGCGTTCGCCGTCCACAAGGACCTCTACTGCCTGCGTACCGGTAGGGCTGACAACGGTCCCCCCGGAGATCAGAATGCGCACGAGCGGCTCCTTTCGGCTAGCTGGTCACCGCTGTGCCACCCACCCGTGCTTTTGATGGCGGGCCCGTGGTGACGGGGCCCCCCGGCTCAAGGTTGGACGAGGGGTGCATACGCGGCGGGGTTGCGGTCACGGTAGAAGGCCCAGGTTTGCCGAACCTCGGCCAGCAGATCCATATCCAGGTCACACACCACGACCGCGCTCTTGTCGTCGGGCGCCGCCTCGCCGACGAGCTGACCGCGAGGGTTTACGAAGTACGAGCTCCCATAGAAGTCGTCATCACCGAGCGGCTCCACGCCAACCCGATTGATGGCGCCTACGAAGTACTCGTTCGCGACCGCGGACGCCGGCTGCTCGAGCCGCCACAGGTACTGGGAAAGGCTGCGGCTCGTGGCCGAGGGGTTGAACACGATGCGGGCCCCGGCGAGGCCGAGCGCTCGCCAGCCCTCCGGGAAGTGGCGGTCGTAGCAGATGTAGACCCCGACCGGGCCCACGGCGGTCTGGAACACCGGGTACCCGAGGTTGCCGGGGCGGAAATAGTACTTTTCAAAGAACCCCTGGACCTGTGGGATATGGGTCTTGCGGTACTTCCCGAGGTAGGTGCCGTCGGCGTCGATAACCGCAGCGGTGTTGTAGTACACGCCCGGCTGTTCCTCTTCGAAGACGGGGACCACGAGCACCATGCGGAGCTCGCGGGCGAGGGAGCACATCAGCTCGGTGGTCGGGCCGCCTGGGACCGCCTCGGTGAAAGAGAAGTACTGGGAGTCCTGGACCTGGCAGAAGTACGGGCCGTAGAACAGCTCCTGGAAGCAGAGCACCTGAGCGCCCTGCGCAGCGGCTTCGCGGGCGAGCTCTACGTTGGCTTCGATCATCGACTGCTTGTCGCCGGTCCAAATGCTCTGGACAAGCGCCGCTCGCACGATCTCGGACATCGTTTGTCCTCCTCTCTGAAGTTCAGATCTCGGCGGCCCGAAGGGCGTCGCCCAGCAATGCGAGCGCCTCTTCAGCCTGCTGCATGCTCACTGACAGGGGCGGTGCTATGCGCAGCACGTTCCCATAGAGGCCGCCTTTGCCCACAAGCAAGCCCCGCGCCCTGGTCTCTTCGAGGGCCCGCCCGGCCGCTCGCGGCGAGGGTGTCGCTGTCCCCGGTTCCACCAGTTCCACGGCGATCATGAGGCCTTTGCCGCGGACGTCTCCGACCATTTTGGAACGCTCCGCTAATCGGCGGAGCCCTTCTAGCAGGAAGTCGCCGACCACCTTGGCATTGGCCTGGAGGTCGTGGGAGAGCAGGTAGTCCAGGTTCGCCAACGCGGCGGTGGTTGCCAGAGGGTTGCCACCGAAGGTCGAGATGGAGGCTGCTTGGAGCGAGTCGACGAGGTCGCCGCGGCCTACAACCCCGGCGATAGCCATGCCATTGCCTAGGCCCTTGGCAAAGGTCAGAAGGTCAGGAGTTATCCCGTGGGCCTGGAAACCCCAGAAGTGTGAGCCGGTACGGCCCCAACCCGTTTGCACCTCGTCGGAGATGAACGGGATGGCGTGCTCGTCGAGCACTTGCTTCAACGCGGCGAAGAACCCATCGGGCGGGATAATGAAGCCGCCCACCCCCTGGATCGGCTCGGCGATCATGCAGGCCACGTCCCCGGCGGTCGTCGTGTCGATGACCTGGCGCAGGTCTGCGGCACAGGCGGAATTGAAGTCCTCGTCGCCGAGGTGGGCGAACGGGCTGCGCTGGCGGTCCCCGTTGTGGAGGTAGCTCACTTGTAGGGGGCTCAGGCTGGAGGCGGACCAGGAGCGGTTGCCGGTCACCGACATCGCTGTGAACGAACGGCCGTGGTAGCTGTTGCGCAATGCCAGCACTTGGTTGGAGCGGCGCGCTGTACAGCAGAACAAGAGAGCGGCCTCGTTGGCCTCGGTCCCGGAGCTGACAAAGAACACCTTGGCGTCCGGCACGGTGGACAAGGCGGCGATCCTCTCCGCCAGCTCGACCATGGGGCGGATGAGGTAGAGCGTCGAAGTATGGAGCATCCGGCCGGCCTGTTCCCGGATCGCCTCTACGACCTCCGGCACCGAATGGCCGGTCATAGTCGTGAGGATCCCGCCGAAGAAGTCGAGGTAGTCCCTGCCGTCGGCGTCGGTCACCACGCAGCCCTTTCCAGAGACGAGCTCGAGAGGGTCTTCGTAGTAGAGCGCTAGCCACGACGGCAGGACCTTCCGGTGCCGCTCGAGCAACTCAGGATGGTCCACGGCGACATGCTAGTGCCGCCGGAACTGGCGGCCCAGTGGGCGCGCAGCGCCTCTCAGATGGCTTGGTGTGGCGCCACGCCAGCGATGCTGGGGGCAGAAACCCGGAAAGCTGACTCGGCGGCCAGGGCATCGTAACCGGGCTTGATCACGCCGTTGATCAGCGCCAGGCGCTCGTCGAAGTCGAAAAATGAGCTCTTCATGGCGTTGATCGAAAGCCAGCGCAGGTCGGCCCAGTCCCAGCCGAAAACCTCGGCGCAACGGGCCATTTCCGACGACAGGCTCACCCCGCTCATCAGCCGGTTGTCCGTGTTGATGGTGGCCCGGAAACCAAGCCGCCGGAACATCCCGATGGGGTGTTCGGCCAGGCTGGCGACAGCGCCGGTGTGGACGTTGGAAGTCGGGCAAAGTTCAAGGGCGACCCGGCAATCCCGCACGTAACTCGCCAGCCGGCCGAGAGTTATCCCGCCATCGTCGTGGACGGTGATGTCGTCCACGAGGCGCACCCCGTGGCCCAATCGCTCTGCGCCGCACCACTGCAGGGCTTGCCAGATCGACGGGAGCCCGAAGGCCTCGCCTGCGTGCACGGTCGCGTGAAAGCTCTCCCGCTGGACAAGCGTGAACGCCTCGAGGTGGAGCCTCGGAGGGTACCCCACCTCAGGCCCGGCCACGTCGAAGCCGGCGACCCCGACGTCGCGGTAGCGCACCGCCAGTTCGGCGATCTCGAGCGAGCGGGCGGCTGTGCGCATGGCCGTGAACAGCGCCCGCACCACGATTGGGGCCCCAGCTCCGCGGGCGCGTTCCATGCCAGCGGCGAAGCCGGCCAACACCGCCTCTGCGACAGCCTCCAGGCGGAGGCCGGCCTCGGTGTGGAGCTCAGGTGCGAAGCGGACCTCGGCATAAACGACCCCGTCGTCGGCTAGGTCCTCCACGCACTCGCGAGCGACCCGCTCGAGCGACTCTGCCGTTTGCATTACGGCGACCGTGTGCCTGAAGCCCTCGAGATAGCGGACGAGGTTCCGGCGCGGTGTTTCGGTCACGAACCAGCGGCTGAGCTCGTCAGGGTCCTTGGCCGGGAGATCCTCGTAGCCAATGGCGTCGGCCAGTTCCACAACTGTCGCCGGCCTGAGCCCGCCATCGAGATGGTCGTGAAGGAGCACTTTGGGCGCGCGGCGGATTTGTTCGAGGGTCAGCTGGGTCTCCGGCATACGCGTACGCTACCAACCGCACTAGTTCCGGGGTTCACCCGACTCGCTCGATTACGAGCGGGCCAGGCGCGCCGCCAGGTGCCTCTTCCGTGATTTCGAGCGTACCGCGGAGCGCCTCCCTGGCTCGCTCCAGGCGGGCCCGGTCGTCGGTGTGCAGCTCGAGGACCGGCTGGCCCTTCGTTACCGGCTCCCCGGGCTTGACCAGGCAGCGGACCCCTGCACTGGCGAGCACCGGGTCTTCCTTCTTGGCCCTCCCCGCCCCGAGGCGCCAGGCCGCTACGCCGACCGAGCGGGCCTCGATGCGAGCGAGGAACCCGTCGCGCTCGGCAAGGACGGGCTCGACCACGCCGGCCCGTGGGAGCGGCGCATCGGGGTCGCCGCCTTGGGCGCGGACCATCGCCCGCCAGACCGCCAGGGCCGAGCCGTCCTGGAGCGCCCGGCTCGGGTCCCCGGGCAGGTCGGCCAGTTCGAGCATCACCTCCGCCAGGGCCACCGTCACGGCGACCAGGTCGTCAGGGCCATTGCCCTCCAGCGTCTCGACCGCCTCTGCGACCTCCATTGCGTTGCCGACTGCCCGGCCAAGGGGGACGTCCATCGCGGTGAGCAGCGCCGCAACCTTCATGTTGGCGCTCCGGCCGATCTCGACCATGGCCGCGGCGAGCTCGGCGGCTCGGATGCGCTCGGTCATGAACGCGCCCGAACCCACCTTCACGTCGAGAACCAGGGCGGAGGTCCCCTCGGCGATCTTCTTGGACATGATCGACGAGGCGATCAGCGGGACCGACTCGATCGTCCCGGTGACGTCGCGCAGCGCGTAGAGCTTGCGGTCCGCTGGGGCCAGCGAGGCGCCCGCCGCGCATATCACGCAGCCCACAGACTCGAGCTGGTCGAGGACCTCGGTGGTTGTGAGCTGAGATCGCCATCCCGGAATAGCCTCGAGCTTGTCGAGGGTCCCCCCGGTATGGCCGAGCCCGCGGCCCGACAGCTGGGGGACCGCCGCCCCGAGGGACGCCACCAGTGGCGCCAGGACGAGCGAGACCTTGTCGCCCACACCCCCGGTGGAGTGCTTGTCCACGCTTGGGCGGGAAAGCCCTGACAGGTCCATGACCTCTCCGGAGGCGACGATGGCGAGTGTGAGACTGTCCCGTTCCCTATGTGACATCCCCCGCCAGTAGATAGCCATCAACAAGGCGGCGACCTGCTCGTCCGGGACGGCGCCAGCGACGTAGGCATTGATCAGCCAGCGGATCTCCTCATCGGTGAGTTCCCCGCCGTCGCGCTTGGCGCGCACCAGGTCGACCGCGTCGAAGCGGGCTGGTGAGCTACCTAGCGGCGGGCTACCCGGCGGCGGGCTACCCGGCGCCGGCCTATCCAACGTCATGGTCCTGTCTCCCGCGGGACACGATATCGGCAGCGTCGAACGCACCCGGGAGCAGTTCACTAAGCGGCTGTGGTGGCGCCGTCGGCCCCCCGTCGACCAGCAGGCCCGGGCCCCCGTGCTCCATCAACAGCTGCCGGCAGCGGCCGCACGGCGCAAGAGGGCGGCCGTCCCCCGCCGTCACGCTCACGGCCACAAGCCGACCGTGCCCGCCGCCGACCAGGGCTGAGACGAGCCCGCATTCTGCGCAGAGGGTAAGGCCAAACGAGGCGTTCTCGATATTGCACCCGCTGACCACGGTGCCGTCCTCGCCGAGCCCGGCCGCGCCGACCCGCAGCCCCGAGTAAGGCGCGTAGGCATGGGCTGCTGCCGCGTCGGCGGCCCGCCGGAGCACGCCCCAGTCAGCAACCTGGCCGGGGTCTTCGTCCGGCCCGATGTCTCCTCGATACGGGTCTCCTCGAGCTGGCACGTTGGTGACACTACTCATCGTCGACCGTGACTACGCTGCCCAACGATGGCGCCCCCGGTGCAACAACCAGTGGTCGTGGTTATCGGCGACGTCATGGTCGACGTCGTCGTAGTTCCTCTTGGGCCCTTCAACCGGGGCAGCGATACACCTTCCAGGGTCGTCGTTTCCCCCGGCGGGTCGGCTGCCAACCAGGCCGTGGCGCTCGCCACTGCAGGCGCCGTAGTCCACCTCGTGGCCGCGGTCGGTGACGACGAGTTCGGCCGCGCAGCCGCCGCCGCGTTGGCTACGACTGCGGTTCAGGCTCACCTTCATGTGTGCCCAGGGCAGCGCACCGGTGTGGTCGTCGCCCTTATCGACTCCTCGGGGGAGCGCTCGATGCTCACCGATCGGGGTGCCAACCTGCGGCTTGACACCGACACGCTCGACCCCGCTCTGTTTGTGGGGGGGAGGCACCTCCACCTCTCGGGTTACGTGCTGCTCGACGAGGCAACCCGGCCCGTTGGGCTGGCGGCCCTCGAACTTGCCGCCGCCGCCGGGATGACACGCTCGGTCGACCCCTGCTCGGCGGGACCGCTCGCTGCCGTCGGCCCTGCTGCGTTCCTGTCCTGGACCGGAGCCATCGAGTGGTGCTGCGCCAACCTCGACGAGGGAAGGGCGCTCACCGGGGCCGAGAAGCCCGAAGCGGTCCTGGCCGGGCTACGTCGGCACTTCCGCGAGGTGGCTCTCACCCTCGGCCCCGGGGGTGCGGTGTTCTCGGGACCGAGCACCGAGCTCGTCTACTGTGCCGCCGACCAGGTCGATGTGGCCGATACGACCGGCGCCGGCGACGCCTTCACGGGGACCTTCTTGGCCCGGCGCCTCGCCGGCGACGAGCCGGAGCCAGCACTGCGGGCCGGGCTTGCCGCGGCCGCACGGGTCGTGGCCGCGCCCGGCGCGCGCTCCTGGAGCTGAGGGGCGGGCCACCGCCCCCCTTACTCGCGGTCCCCTTACTCGCGGTCCGCTTACTCGCGGCTGTAGGGGACGCCGTCCGCTGCTGGCGGGCGGACTCGCCCGACGAGGCCGGCGACGACGGCGATTGTGATCAGGTACGGCGCCATCGACAAGAACGGGGCGGGGATGCTCACGTTCAGCACCTCCAGGTAGCTCGGGAGAGCCGTGGAGAAGCCGAACAGCAGCGCGGCGGAGAGCGCCCCGAAGGGACGCCAGCGCCCGAAGATCATCACCGCCAGGGCAACGTAGCCGAGCCCTGCTGTCATGCCGGCCGAGAACTCTTCACCGCTGCCGACCGTGAACCACGCACCGCCGATACCGGCGATTACCCCGCCCAATATCACGTTGCGGTAGCGCACTGAAAGCACGTGGATACCAACGGTTTCAGCAGCCCTCGGGTGCTCGCTCACTGCCCTCGAGCGGAGGCCCCATCGCGTCTTGAACAACCCGATGTGCATCACCACGAGAAGAATGATCGCTCCGTAAAAGAAGTCGTTCTGGTTGAAAAGCGCTGGCCCGACGACAGGGATCTTGTCCAGCAACGGGATCCCGAACGACGAAAAACCGAGCCCGGAATTCAGGTTTTGGTCTGGGCTCAGCACCTGCTCGGTCAAGAAGTTGGTCAAGCCGGTGCAGAAGGCTACGATCACCACGCCGACGATGATCTGGTCCGCCCCGTAGCGCAGGGCCAGGAACGCCAGCAGCCAGCCAAACAGGGCGCCGGCAACGGCGCCCGCTGCCACGCCGAGCCATAGGTTGTTCGTCGCGCTGGTGACCATCTCCGCCAAGAAGGCGCCCGAGAGGAACTGGCCTTCTATCGCGATGTTCACGACCCCCGAGCGCTCGCACATCATGCCTGACATCGACCCGTAAAGAAGTGGCGTCGAGTACGCGAGCGACTCCGCCAGTAGGTCGACAAGGTTCAAGTCGGCGCCGCGCGCCACCCAGACCAGGAACGCCCACAGGAACACCAGTACACCCAGGCTGAGCAGGACGTAGCTCCCTCGCCCCTGCGTCCTGATGCACAGCGTGGTGCCGAGGCCTGCACAGACGACGGCTAGTACGACCCCGATCCAACGCACCGGCATAACGAGCGGTGCGACGTGGAAAGCCGGAGGAGCGTTGAGCAGGAACGTGGCCTCGACATGATCGTGAACGCTCAGGCCGAGGGGGCCGACCATCACCAGGGCGAGCAGGAGCAGGAAGATCCCCATTCCGCGGCACTCGGGCGGACGAAACGATCCGCCCATCGGGTTTCGCTAGTTCAGCAGCCTCGGGGCTGAGGGCGAGGACGCTCACCCTGCCCACCCCTTGGTAAAGAGGAGGATCTTGCCTGTTCGGCCCTGCCGGAGGTGGAAGATCTCACGCACCAGCGCCGGCGTTGCCACCATGAAAACGATCACGGCCTGGATGACCGTGGTCAGGTCGATAGGGATACCGGTCGTCGCCTGCATATAACGTCCACCAGTGCTGAGGGCGGCGAACAGGAGCGACCCGAGCACGACGCCCAGCGGCCGGTTCCGGCCTAAGAGGGCGACCGTGATGCCGTTGAAACCGTTGCTGCCGCCGTAGCCGCTCGAGACGAAAAAGTCCGTGCCGGCCAGCGTGGTCATCCCGGCCAACCCGACCAGCGCGCCCGAGATCGTGAGCACGAGCACGGTCGCCAACCGGGCGTCCATCCCCGCCGTCCGTCCTGCCGCGGGGTTGGAGCCGATCACCTTGAACTGGAAGCCGAGCGTGCTCCTGCGCATGAACCAGGACATCCCGGCGGCCACGGCGAGAGCGATGATAAGGCCGAAGTTGACCCGAAGGCCTCCGCCCAACAGGTGCGGCAGTTGGGCGGAGTGCGGGATGGTGCGCGATATGGCATTGCTCTGCCCGGGTTGTTGGAGAGGAGCGGTAGTGAGCAAGTAGTCCAGCAAGTAGAGGAAGACGTAGTTGAGCATGATCGTCACGATCACCTCATGCGCCCCTGTCGTCGCTTTCAATATGCCGGGGATAAAGCCGGCGACAGCCCCGCCGGCGGCACCTGCAAGCACCACGAGTGGCAGGTGGAACAAGAGAGGTAGGTGCACGGCGAAACCTACGTAGGTAGCTGCCACAGCGCCGCAAATGTACTGGCCTTGGCCTCCGATGTTGAACACGCCGGTCGAAAACCCGAGCGCGACGCCTGTGCCTGCCAGTATGAGCGGGGTCGCCGACACCAGCGTTTCCGATATCGGGGTAAAGACATGTCCACCCGACCCTGAGATCGCGTGGGGACTGAATATAGAACCGGTGAAAAGCGCCCCGTAGGCGTGACCGAGCGTGGAGAAGGTGACGCCGAACGCGTGCCCGGGGGCACACGTTGGCCCCCAGGCGTGCAGAGGCGGTCGTGGTGACGATGATGAGGATGGCGCCTACGAAAAGGCCGACAACCACCGCCAGGAACGTAACCAGAGCCAGGTTCGCCTTCCGCCAGCCACCAAGGTCGAAGCCCGCAACGCCGCCACGGCGATCGGTCGCCCGACTGCCCGGCTTCGCGGGCACGTCCGAGTTAGGGAAGTCGAGGGAGCGGAGGAGGTGGTCATAGCCTGCCCCTGCTTCCGCTGTGTCGGCGACCGATGCTCCGGCGTCGCCGGCCGGCCCGGCCTGCCCGACGCCGGCCATAAGTAGCCCGATCTGCTCGCGACGATGCTCGGGGACCACGCCGACGATCCGCCCTCGGCACATGACCGCGATCCGGTCGCCAGTGCCATAACCTCGTCGAGTTCGGACGACACGAGGAGCACCGCGGCGCCCCGGTCGCGCTCGTCGATAATGCGCCGGTGGACGTATTCGATCGAACCGACATCGAGCCCGCGGGTCGGCTGGGAAGCGACCAGCAGGGTCACTGGCCTGGACAACTCGCGCGCCACCACGACCTTTTGCTGGTTGCCTCCCGACAACGACCCTACCGCCACCTCGGCCGAGGGGGCGCGGATGTCGAACTCCTTCAGCTTGCGCTCTCCGTCTCCCTGACCCGGCCGAGGTCGCGAGCACCGACCGGCGTACGGGGCTCCTGGTTGAAAACGTCGAGTACCAGGTTGTCGGCGATCGACATGGAGAGCACGAGCCCGTCGACCTGTCGGTCCTCAGGGATGTTGGCGATGCCGGAGCGCAGCGCCTGGCGAGGGGAGGCGTGGGTAAGGTCCTGTCCCGCGAGCGGTCGAGCCTGCCGAGTGACGCTCCCGTGGTGCAAACCCGTGATCGCCTCGGTCAGCTCGGTTTGGCCGTTGCCTTGGACGCCGGCCAGGGCAACGATTTCGCCGGCGCGGACTGTGAGCGAGACGTGGTCGACCACCGTCACGCCGCGCTCGTCGGTGAGCGTGAGTCCCTAACTCGAGGACGGGCTGCCCGGGAGTTTGCTTCACGTTTGTTCACCACCAGTTCCACCGAGCGGCCGACCATCATCGTGGCAAGCTCGGCCTCGCTGGTCTCGCGGGGGTGGTGTTGCCCACCACCTTGCCAAGGCGCATGACCGTGATCCGGTCGGCCACGGCGAACACCTCTTTCAGCTTGTGGGTGATGAACAGGATCGAGCGCCCCGACCCGGCAAGCGAGCGGATGACGCGGAAAAGGGCCTCGGACTCCTGCGGGGTGAGCACGGCAGTGGGTTCGTCGAGGATCAGCACCTGGGCGTCGCGCTCAGGGCCTTGACGATCTCGACCCGTTGCTGGGCACCGACGGGAATGTTCTCGACGACCGCGTCGGGGTCCACCTCGAGGCCGTAGTCCACCGAGAGGCGGCGGATGTTCGCGGCGGCCTTGCGACGGTCGAGAAGACCTTGCCCTGGGTCGGCTCGAAGCCGAGCACGATGTTCTCGGCGACCGTGAAGACAGGTACCAGCATGAAGTGCTGGTGGACCATGCCGATCCTGGCCGGACGGCTTCGCCCGGGCCGGCGATCCGGACTGGTTCGCCGTCGATGCGGATTTCCCCGCTGTCCGGCCGCAGCATGCCGAAGAGCACGTTCATGAGCGTCGTCTTGCCGGCGCCGTTCTCGCCTAGGAGGCAGTGGACCTCGCCCTCCTCGACGGTCAGGCTCACCTCGTCGTTCGCGACGAGCGGCCAAAGCGCTTGGTGATGCCGATGAGTTCGAGCTTCATCGGGCGTCTCCTGGCTCACACGAGGAACCGGGCGGGTCAGCTGACCCGCCCGGTCCCATCACGTCACCAGAGCTATACCGGACCTGCTGGTCCATTGACGGCAGACTGGTCCGCTACCGGCTCCGTATCAGTTGAGGTGGTTCGTCACCCCGGGCAGGAGGAGGAGACAGACGTGGCGGGTGTGGCAGCCGAGGCCGGGTAGCTGCAGGGTTCACCGAGATCTTGCCACTCTCGATGCCTGCCTTAATGGTGTTGAGCTTGGACGTCACGCCCACCGGGACCTTGCTGGCGAAGTCGTGGTACGGAGCCAGGGCGACGCCCTTGTTGGCGAGGTTGCCGACGTAGAAACCGCCCTTGAAGGTGCCGTTGGCCGCGGCCAGGACCGCGGCCGCGACCGACGGCACGATGCCCTTCTCACGCTCGTAATGAAGTACTTGCAGCCGCTCGGGTCCGAGATGCAGCCGTCGGTGTCGACCCACTCCATCGAGTACCGAGCCCGGGCTGCTGGAGTCGGCCGACTGGATAGCCGCCACAGCGCCGAGGCCGACGCCGCCTGCCACTGAGAAGATCACGCTCGCGCCCTCGCCGATGAGGGTCTGGGTGTCGGTCTTGCCGAGGCCGTCGTCGGTGAAGTTGTTGGTGAACAGCCCGGTGCCGGCATAGTTGTCGGCGGTCCGGCCCTTGGAGGTCGGGTACCAGCCGAACACCTTCACCGACTTGTGGTTCACCTGGTCGTAGTAGCGCACACCGGCCACCCAGCCGTCCATATAGATGGTGACGGTCGGGATGTCGGCGCCGCCGAACTCGCCCACCGCGCCGTCAGGCGCTATCGAGTTCGACTTGGCCGTCGCGGCGGCGAGGTAGCCGCCGAGGAAGCCGTCCTGGTTCGTGTCGTAGGCGAGGTTGTCGATGTTCGGCAGGGTCGTCTCGGAGGCGTGAAGCCGGGGCAACCCGCCGAAGTTCCGCCCGGGCAGTCGACGATCGCGAAGTCCTGCTTCGGGTTCGCCTTGGCGGCAGTCTGGGTGGCCGCGGCCATGTCGTAACCGACGGTGACAATGATGCCGCAGTGCTCGCTCAGGAAGTCGTCGATGTTGGGCGTGTAGTCGCTCGTCGAGGTCGACGAGAGGAACTTGGGCACGATGTTCGGGTCCACTGCCACCGCGGCCTTCAACCCGGCGTAGGCCGAGGCGTTGAACGACCGGTCGTCGATACCCCCGGTGTCGGTTACTTCGCAGGCCAGGAAGCTGCTGTTCGCATCCGCCCTCGCGTGGCTCGCGTCCGCCCTCACGGTGCTCGCTCCGACACTTGTGGCGCCTCCAACAACGCTCAAAGTGGCTGCCATGGCGGCCGCCGACAGCATTGCTGTGGGCCGGAGCCAGACGCTACGCCGGTTCCTCCCAGCCACGTCACGGTCATAACTGCTCATCGTTCCTCCTCATATTGGGCCCTTCGGGATTGCCGTTACCTGATGCTCTGTTCGCTACTGCCCTATTGCTCAGCAGCCCAACTGACGGTCGACCGTCTGGCGGCGCTACCAGGAGCGTCGCCACAATGACCCAGGTCAGGCACCCTCGGCGCTGAGTGGTTCGCCGAATACTAATCCAACAGCCTGGTGGCCAGGACCGCCCCTGGCGCGCTATGCGGGCGCGGCCGGGCGGACGTCGAGCGGGGTGACCCAGGAGGGCGGCAGGGCGCGCCCGACGCAGGCGCGATCTGTCGCGCGCCGGCAGGTCCGGAACCTGCGTCGAGCAAATTCACGTGGGCGTGAATTCCTGTATTTCGGCTGTATCCCGGTGGCGGCGGCCCGTAATGTTCCCAGATTTCCGTGGAGCACCTTTTAGGGCCTAATCCCCTAGTAGTGGCCAGCCATTACCTAAGAGCGCTGTAAGAGGCGACGATCAGTCCCAAGAACAAACGGGCCGTCGTGTCTGCCGGTCTACTACACAGAGGAGGTTTTACCCAATGTACCTATCCAAGCGCGTCAAGGTAGTGGCCGGCGTTTCTGCCCTTTTGGGTCTCGTCATGGCCGGAGGCGCCGCATTCACTGGAGCTGGCCTTAGCGACTCCGCGGGCGTGGCGCAGTTTGTCGGCGGCACCATAGTCCAGAATGCCGTGGGCACAGATCTCAGTAGCGTCGTATACGGTTATGCCAACCCCACGCCCGATCCCGGGTACCCCAGTGACACCGAGGTCAACCTTGTAACGTTGAACTTCGCCGACGCCAACTCCGTGGGATATCTCCCGACGATCTCGTTCACCGGTGATGACAGCTCTCCCGTTGACGACGAGTACACGGCCTGGACGTGCCTCGACATCGCAGGCACCCCAGACGGTGGCCCCTTCACCGGTGGGACGTCGACTTGCTCGCCCAGTGGTTCCCTCGCAAGCGGACAGGATTATGCCAATCTCGTGAACAGCATCACGGTCACGGTTCCTCCCCTCTCCCCGAGCGAGACCACCACGACGGCTGCCTAACCGTCTTCGGTAGCTGAACTCAGTCAGTGGCCCGTCCCGTTGGGACGGGCCACTGGGCCTTAACGGGACACACGAAACGGCTCAATGGGACGGCATCGAACGTCGATTTAACTGCCACGATATGAAACGTCACTCGACCTGGTCCAAGCCGGCGCGACGCCTGTTGGGCGCCATTCTGGCGCTCGTGGTCCTGCTCGGCGCGGGAGCAGTCCTCACCGGGCGGGTGGGGTACGTGGTTACCCACGGAGTCAGCATGGAACCGCTGTACCACACGGGCGATCTGGTGGTCATCGCCCAGGCCAGCTCCTACCACGTCGGAGAGATCGTCGCTTATCACGGTGACCTGGACGGAAATCTGGTCGTGTTGCACCGCATCGTCGGCGGTAACGCCATCTCAGGGTTCCTCATCAAGGGCGACAATAACCACTCGATCGACCCCACCCACCCGAAGGCGAGCCAGGTGATCGGGCGGGCAATCCTTCATATCCCCAAGGTGGGGAAACTCATCACTTCGCCCGAGATCCGGGCGCTGCTCGCATTGGTCATCATCGTTGTCCTGGTCAGCCTGCTCGTGGAGCCTCGTCGCAGGCCCGCCCTGGAGCCGCACCGCGGGCCGGTCCGGAGCCTCGTGGCACTCCAGCAGCCCCAGCTCAGGCCTTGATGGGCCGAGGGGTTGGGAGATCTGTCGTGAGCCCGCTGCTGCGACCGTCGGGCGCGGGCATATGGGGCGGTACCGCGCGAACGAAGCTGCCCCCCTCGACCTCGCGCCCTTGGGTGGGGACCGTCAGCCCACTGCTCCGCTCGTCCATGGGCTCGGCGCTTGCCCGTGCGACGCCTGGCCGAGGTGCGCCACCTGGCGCCACACCTGCCCCGCCTGTAGCGGGATCAGGCCCGGTAGCCCAACGCCGCGCCCCCGCCCCTTGGCAGATCTTCGGCGGCCTGACGGTGCTAGTCGGGATCGTGCTCGCCTTGTCCTTCCTCGTCGGGTCGCCGCCGCCTGCGCCTACCCCTCCGACGTTTACCCAGACCGAGGTGCTGGCGTACCACGCCCGTACCCCGCCCAGCGCCATATACCCGAGCGGCCGGATCGTTACGGGTAATCCTGTATTCCTCAAGCTGGTCGACCGGCTGGGCATCTCGTACTTCTACTCGACTGATGCTCCTCCGTCTAGGGTGCGCGGCACCGTCCGGCTGGCCGCTATCGTATCAGGGGAGAACGGTTGGCAGATCAGTCTTCCCTTGGTTACAACCACTCCGCTGAAGGCTGGCCACCTCGAACTGGTCGCCACACTGGACCTGGCTCGGATCCAGGCCATCGCCACTCAGGTGTCCGAATCCACCGGGACTTATACCGGTACGCTCACGGTTAGCGTCACGGCAGTATCCAAGATCCGTTTCGACGGGGCCAAGCCGGTCGCCGCCACGGTCGAACTGCCGTTGACACTCTCAGCCGTTCGAGCTCACCATGTCCTCTGGCAGCGCCACCCAGACGGTTCACGGCCCTGCCAAAACCGTCACAAGCCCGCTCAACAGGGTGCCCCCTCCCCCCCAACCCTCCTCGCTGCCGCACGAGATCAGGCTCGGGTTGATCGGCGCACTCCTGCTGCTCATCGCGGCAACGGTAGCGGCCATCCCGTCATCGGAGAGCGAGGAACGCCGTGAGCCCCATGAAGGCTGAGGGCCGCCGGCACTGCTCTGTTAGGCAGAGCTCCACTTAGGGGAAATCTCGACCCGGGCAGTCCCGTGAGGCGGGGTGTCGTCCGGCGCGGGGCCATTAGGCGCTCCGGCAGCGGCCTTGTCCTCTTTCGGCTCGTCCGCCTTCGGACGGATGCATCGGCCCTTTTAGGCTTGGCCTTTTCGGCCCCGGCCTCTTCAGGCGACGCGTTTGCAGCGAAAGGGTCTTCCGGCCAAGGCTCCGCGGACCAAGGTTCTTTGGGCCGCCGGATTTCGCTCGCCCCCGGCAGCGAAGGGGGTGCCGTGACACGAGCGAAAAGGCCGTCGGACTCCGGCTGGCCTAGTACCCGAAGGATCGTGAAGGGCCGTGAACTGCCGATCAGTCCGGCGATGACGACCGCCGATTCTTTGATACAGCGGAGCTGTAGAAGCACCCAACCCTCGTCGTCCGCGGGTTCGCGCCTCAGCAGCCGGACTGGCACTGTGTCTGTTCTTCCCTCCGAGTCGACCCCCACCAGGTAAAGGAGCTCGCCTATTCGGGCGTCCGTCGGGACAGCTGACCTTTGCGCGGGCACCGGGATCTGGACGTAAACATGCCTATCGGGGTCCGCGGACCCGAGCGGGAGGCCTTCTTCCTCCAGGGCGTCGACCGCCAGCCCTATGCATTCGTCGCAGATGAATACGTCAGGACCGGCAAGGATCTTCTTGACCTCGTTTTGGGATTTTCCGCAGAAAGAGCAATGCACAAGTTCGGGGGCAGTGTTCTGTGCCTTGTGCCTCCACATCCCGGTCCTCACCTCCCTCAGCGGGCGCTAACCGCCCAGACTAGCCCGGCGCTGGAAGAAGACCCTTGACCCGTCGCAATGGCCCACTGAGCCCACCTCCCCTCAGCAGGGCGGTTACCAGGGAGGACGAGCTGCTCCCGAGCGAAGCTCCGCTACTTGACGACCCGGTAGGTCAGATGGGTGACGCCCGGAGCGTCTACGACGCCGGCAAGTTCCAGTTCGACACTGCCAGCCTCGAGCCCGTCGATCAGGCGAGCGCCGCGTCCGAGCACGACCGGCACGAGAGAGATTGTCAGCTCGTCGAGGAGGCCCGCCCGTAGGCACTGCTGCACGATCGTGGTCCCCATGAGGCTCACATCTTTCCCCTCGGCAGCTCTCCGGGCTTGCGAGACGGCTTCCTCGATGCCGCCGGTGATGTACGTGTACGGCGGCTCGCCTGCCGGGACCGTTTCAGGGATCTGATGGGTCATCACGAAGAGGGGGACCCCGGGTAAGGGCCCCGAGCCTCCCCACGCCCCGGATATGTCGTAAGTACGACGTCCCGTGATCACCGCACCGACGCGGGCGGCGTGGTTGTCGAAAAACTCCGCCGACATCGCGGACATCCTCATCCACTCGTAGAAGCGGCTCGGCATGTCGCCGTCCCTGAACCAGTCGAAGAGCCGCTCGCCGCCTACCCCCAACGGTTGTGCTGGGCTGTCATCAGCTCCAGCGATGAAGCCGTCCAGCGATGTCGCCAGCCCCGTTATTACCTTCGTCGTCATATCGTCCCTTTATACCCGCCGGCGCATGACGCCCGGCGCATCCGCCCGTGGCCTTGCTCAGCGCTAGCTGCGAGCGAGCAAAAGTCGCGCCAAGCGCCTGTGAAATAGGCGCCGTCTGGTCCAGTTACCTACGTTCGCCGATCGCCTGGCGCGACTTTTAGTCGTTTTTCGAATAAACATGGCCACAGCGGTGCCGCAGCGGGCCACCGAACCCGCCGGCGAGGGCGGTCTCAGGCAACATCCGGATGAGGACGGGCGGACGTGGTTGCCGCAAACTGTCACCGTTCTTCTGGCGGTGACAGTTTGCGGTACCACGTGCCGCTTGTCATTCAACAGATGCCGCGGGCGCCGCCGTTGCCGCCTTCTGCGGATCCTCGATGTGCTTGCCCTGGAGCAATGCCCAAGCCCTTCCGAGCGCAAGGACCATAGAGCCGATCAGGAAGTAGGAGAGGCCTTCGACCCCGCTGTTTCCCCGGGGTTGGACGATGAGGTAGACGCCTTCGACGACTTGGAACGTGAACGCAGTCGTGCTCAAAAGGAGGTACGCCTGCTGGGTGCGGGAATGGGAAAGTCTTGCCACGAAAGCTGAAGGTGCTGGCGAGGCTGGCGAGGGCAAGGAACACGGCTGGGTAGCCAAGGTCGGTGTTTGGCAAGAGAGCGAACATCGCCAAGAAAAACGTGTTGACCAGGCCGGTGAACGCAGACGCCGCGAGGTTCCTGCCTCGCTCTGGCGCAGCGTCTCCGAACACGGTATCCGGGCGCAAGCTGACCGATACGAACAACAGGCCAATAAGTGCTCCAGCCGCGCCGGTGACCGCCGCGAAGTACGGGATGTAGCTGCTGGGGACCACGTCTATCGTCCCGCCCGGTTCATTGCGGCGATAGTAGGCGGTAGCGGGCAGAATGCTGGGATGGAACTCCGCATCATGGTCGAACCCCAGCAGGGCGCAACCTACGAAGACCAGTTACGGGTCGCCAAGCACGCAGAGAAGCTCGGTTTTGCTGCCTTCATCCGCTCCGACCACTTCCTGCGGATGGGTGGGGGCGACCCCGGCCCGGGCCCTGACCGACTCGTGGGTCACCCTCGCGGGCCTGGCTCGTGAGACGAGCCGTATACGACTCGGCACGCTGATGACGTCGGCGACCTTCCGTCTGCCCGGGATGCTTGCCGTCCAGGTGGCCGAAGTGGACGCCATGAGCGGAGGGCGCGTGGAGCTCGGTTTCGGAGCAGGCTGGTTCGAGCCCGAGCACGCGGCGTACGGGGTGCCGTTCCCCGGTGTAGAAGAGCGCTTCGACCGTTTCGAGGAGCAGTTGGCCATCATCACGGGGATTTGGCGCACCCCCGAGGGCGAGCGGTTTTCATACAAGGGCCGGCATTACCAATTGGAGGACTGCCCGGCGCTGCCTCGCCCGGCCCAGCGCCCGCACCCGCCCATCATCATCGGCGGCAGCGGGCCGAGACGGACACCCGAGCTGGCGGCCACCTATGCCGACGAGTTCAACGTCGGGTTCAAGTCGGTTGAAGCGGGACGAGAGCAGATCGAACGGGTGCGCGCCGCGTGCACCAAGGTTGGTCGTGACCCGTCCTCCATCGTCTATTCCGTCGCTGGGACGCTTGGTGTTGGGCACGACGAGGCCGAAGCCCGCCGGCGAGTTGCGGCGAGCGGGGCTGATTTCGCCACGCTGCGCGCCGGTGCCGGGCTTGTCGGTACCGTAGGCGACGTTGTCGAGCGGCTCAAACTTTACGAGGCGATGGGCGTGTCACGGTTCTACATGCAGTTCAACGACCTACAAGATTTGGGCCACCTGGATCTTGTAGCCGAACATGTAATGCCAAAGGTGTGAAGTCAGCACCTAATTTTCAGGCACGGGTTTTGCACTCGTGTTGTTCGCAGCCGCACGCGCTACGGTCCGCTCCGAAACATCGGCTGTGAGCACGTCTACGAGGTAAGTCCGGCGGCTGAACAACAAGAGCGCGCCGGCGGCCAGCAATGGGACAAGCATAATCATGAAGGTGTACCCCAGGCCTCTTCCAGCGGCAGCCTGTACTTGGTGGGGGACGATGTTCAGCCCGGCGCCAAGGTTCGCGTGAGGTCCCCCCAACAGTGACGACACGTAGCCGAATAGCAAAGGCGCGAAACCTTGAAGCAAACTGCGGGCAAAAGTGCGCACGGCCTCGGCGCGGCCCCACAGCCCCGATGGGACGACGTCGAGGCGTGCCGCGGCGAGCGGGGCGCTCGGTGCAGAAACAAACACGACTGCAATAAGGAAAAATGGGACCGCCACCAGCAGGCTGCTGACCGCCAGACCGGGGAGGAAAACCACGGCGGCTCCCACGAATGTGAAGCCGGCGAGCAGGACGCGGCCGTCGGCTATCTTCCTGCCGACCAGGCGGTCGGCTAAGCGGCCGCCGAAGAGGGTCCCCACGATTGCGCCAGCGCCGATCCCGACGAGGACAACGGTCCCAAGCGCCTGGCTGACATCGAAATGAGTCTCGACGTAGAGCAGGGCAAAAGCTTGGATCCCTGCCAGGAAGAAATTACCAAGCACCGAGGCGGCTATTAGCACCAGGTTGCTCCGGATCCGCAGGATATAACGCGCAGCTGCCCAAGGTGATAACTGGGCCGGGTCCTTGCGTAGCACCAGCTCGCGATTTGGCTGGACATCTTCTCGCTCTTGAGCGTGACGACGTACCTCTGAAGTTCCGAACGGCGGCGTGAGCCCGAGGTCCTGGCCGGTCCCAGCCGACGGGGGTAGGGGGGCCGAGCTGGGCTCCGCGGCGACCGTCTCGGCGGAGGGCTTGATCTCCTCCGCCCCGGGGTAGAGCCAGCTCTGGCCCCCGCGGGCTGGTTCCGGTAGCAGCCGGTGCAACAAGACCGCCAAAACGAGGCTCGGGATAGCCAGCACGAAAAATGGCGCGCGCCAGCCAGCGGCTGCCCCGAGTTCGGCCGAGATGACGAGCCCGAGACCCGAGCCGACCAGTTCACCTGTGAGCACCATGCCGTAGATCCGCGCGCGTTCTCTGGCTGGGAAGAGGTCCCCGGTCAGCGACGCCACCACGGGACCTGAAACTCCAATGACCGCGCCTAGCGCCAGCCGCGTGAGCAGGAGCATCATGTACCCGTCAGCGAAGCCCGAAGCCGCCATGCCCACCGACCAGGCTGCGGTTGCCCACACGAGTAGCCTCACGCGGTTGGCGCGGTCCGCCAGCACACCCACAGGCAGGGCTGCGACCGCTCCGACGAGGGAAGCGGCCGTGGTGAGCAAGCCAAGTTGGGTGTTGTCCGCCCGGAGCGCTTTCTCCAGCTGGGCGGCCAGGGCCCCGATCGTGCCTATGTCGGCACTTTGTAGGCTGAGCACTCCAGCGAGCAGGAGGACGACACGCAGGCGCGCCGGCCCACCCACCCGGGTCGTAACGCGGTCCACCAACGCCGAGACTTCGCTGTGGACGGTCTCAACCGGGCGCAGTCTTACGTTTTGATCCTAGATAACAATCTCCCAACCTCCGTAGTGAGGCCTTCTCGGCACGGGCTCCTCCGCAGTCCAACGTTGCGGCGGGCGATATCGTTCCGGCATGAGCAGCTATGTGATGCCCGGATTGCTGGAGATCGACACCCGCCTGGGTGGCTGGGACCGGGTCACGGCGGGCTATCTCGTCGAAGGGCCTTCCCCTGTCCTGGTCGAAACTGGTAGCCAGAGCTCCGTACCGGTTGTGCTGAAGGCTCTCTCAGACCATGGCCTCGGCCCTTTGGACCTCGCTGCGATCGTCGTTACCCACATCCACCTGGACCACGCAGGCGGTGTCGGTGACATCGCCAGAGCGTTCCCCAAGGCGACTGTCTTGGTCCACCCAAGAGGTGCGCGCCACCTCGCTGACCCTCGTCGCCTCGTTGCGTCTGCTGCAACGGTCTACGGTGGCGCGCTCGATTCGCTGTACGGCCGATTGGAGCCTACAGACCCCGCACGCGTGAGGGCTTTGGACGACGGCGAGGAAATTAATATCGGCGGCGGTCGTTCCCTGACGACGGTCCACTCACCGGGGCACGCCAAGCACCACCTGGCTCTCCATGACAGCGCTACTGGAGCGCTTTTTGTCGGCGACGCCGTGGGCGTCCGGTTGCCCGACGCCGGCGTCCTCCGCCCCGCGACCCCGCCCGCCGACTTCGACCTCGACCAGGCCCTCGACAGCCTGGGACGCTTTGCCGGCCGCCGCCCCAGTGCCCTCGCCCTCGCTCATTACGGTTTGCTGCCGGGCGATGCGGTCGAGGCCTTGGCGGAGGCCGGCACTGCCCTTCGCGATTGGGCGGGGGTCGCCGAGGCGGCGTGGCGGTCGGGCCGAGATGTTGAGGAGGCACTTCGGGAACGCTTTGGTGGCGAGCTCGAGGCGATCGAGCCCGACCAGCGCCGCCGCATGGAAACGCTGAACGGCTTGCACAGCAACGCGGAAGGCCTCAAGCTTTGGTTGGCCGGGACTGGGGCCGCGGCACCCGTCCACAAGCCTGCATGAGGGCCCCCCTGGAGGCGGTGTCGCTATTCTTGGGGGGTGAGTGGCTCCCACCTGCGGTCGGTCCCGCTCGACCTCGACGTCGACCTTTCCCACCATCTGAACGAGCTGACGCTCGACGAGACCGATGACGACGACGAACCAGTCCTGCGATGGGCAGACGGGCGCATGGTGGACACATGGCGCGAGGGCTACCCCTACGACGAACGCATGCCCCGGCCCGTATACGAGGTCGAAAAACGCCTCCTCCAGATCGAGTTGTTGAAACTGCAGAACTGGGTGAAAGAGTCGGGGACGCGCATCGTCATCCTGTTCGAAGGACGGGACGCTGCCGGCAAGGGGGGGACCATCAAGCGCTTCACGGAGCACCTGAACCCCCGCGGGTCGACCGTGGTGGCGCTCGAAAAGCCGAGCGAACGCGAGCACGGCGAGTGGTATTTCCAACGGTACGTAGCCCACTTGCCGTCTGCGGGAGAGATCGTGCTCTTCGACCGGTCGTGGTACAACCGCGCTGGCGTCGAGCGGGTAATGGGTTTTTGCACTGATGCCGAGTACGAGCTGTTCGTGCACCAGGCTCCGGAGCTCGAGCGGCTTCTCACCGAGTCCGGCATCTCCCTTATCAAGTTATGGTTCTCCGTTTCCCGCTCTGAGCAGCGCACCCGTTTCCTCATCCGGCACATCGACCCGGTCCGGCAATGGAAGCTGTCTGCCACCGACCTGGCATCTCTTGACCGGTGGGACGACTACACCGCCGCCAAAGAAGCCATGTTCGCTCAGACGGATACGCCGTGGGCACCGTGGATGGTGATCAAGAGCAATGACAAAAAGCGGGCGCGCATCGGTGCGATGCGCTACGTGCTGGGGATGTTCGACTACCCGAATCAGGACGCGGGCATCGTCGGCCCCCCCGACCCGCTCATTGTTGGCCCCGCATCAGAGGTTTACGAGCACGGTGAGACCCCTGGCGGCCCGGGCGTCGCCCTTGCCTCCAGCCCGGCCTCAGGGGCGCAGTGAGCGGAGGGAGTTGGATTGAACCCACGGGGACTCAGCATCCCAAAGCTTGGCTCCACGGGCTCGACAACTTGAGCACGCCCGTCGGCCGCTCAAGCCCCGAAGGTACCAGGCAGGAGCACGTCAGGGCTCAATCCGGGTGCGAGCTCGGCTAAGTGCTTGAAGAAGCGCGCCCGTCGCTCTTCGGTCAGGTCGCTGTCCGGCTCTTGGGCGGTCGCCCGCGAGATCGCAGTGCCCTCCTGGGAGTCGCGGGCGATGACGTCGGCCAGGCGCTCGGGGCTAAACCGGACATCGCAGTATGCCAGCAGAGCGGCCAACGCCTCCGCTGGCCGCTGGCTCATCTCTTCATAACGGGCAAGGAAACATGAGCACCCCGGACTCCAGGAGGGCGACCGCCCTGACCATGCTCGTGCACCACGTCCAGCTCAACATCTCGGCCGGGCTTGGCCAGGAACACAATATGGGGGCATCGACGAGGGTCCGAAGGCGCGGCAGTGCCTCGTATATGCGGTCCCAGTTAGCGATGACCTCAGGACGGAAAATCCCATAGGCCCGGGCGGCCGAGCGGGCCCAGCTGCCAGCTTGGCGGTAAAGAAAAACCATCTTCGCAGTTGGGAAGCACCGCGAGAGGGGCTCCGCCAACTCGATGTTCATACTGCGGAACTTGATGGCCCACGTGCGCGCCGGTCTCGGGGCGCACAGCAACGTCGTGCAACTTTTGAGCAGAGCCTCGAACTCGGGGTCCCCCCCGTCGCGGAGCTGGTGCAGCTGGTAATAGACGTCGGGCTCCGATAGGGAGATCACGTCGTCTGCGGCGGCCGCATTGCTGACCAGGGTCGACCCGCAGCGCCCGGTGGAATGGACTTGCACGATGCGCTCCGAAGGCACTGGGCTGGCGTCCGCTACTCGGCGTACCTCTGCGAACGGGACCGACATGAGCTCAGTGGCATAGCGGTACTGGGTCAGGTAGAGGAACGGAGCTCCCGACAGTTCGACCTCCGGCGGTGTGCGGGCAAAAAGCACGCTGCGTTGCAAAAAGTCGATGCAGTAAGGGCTGAGGCTAGGGTCATCGGCCAGGCGCGCTGGGTCAAGTGTGCCGACCTCGTGGGACGCGAAATCAGTAGTCCGCGCTGGGCAATATCTCGAGCTTCTTGCACCGCTCGTCGATGTGGTGCACCGTTGCCGTCACCGTCAGACTGTACCTCTCCCGGTTCTGGGTACCTCGCCGGTGCTCGACGATTACTTCCCGGAGACTGCTGCATTGACCAGAGTGAAGGGCGTGAGGGCGCACCGCGCACCTCAGGAGGGGTCTTCCAGCGCAGCGAAAAGTGCCCTTTAGCAGCGGAGGGATTGGAGCGGAGGGAGTGGGATTTGAACCCACGGGGACTCAGCATCCCAAAGCTTTTCAAGAGCTTCGCATTCGGCCGCTCTGCCATCCCTCCAGGGGCTGCGAACTGATCTTATCGTTGCACTTCAAACGGCCCGGAGGCGGTGCGCGCCCAGCAGTTCTCAGAGCCCGAAGTGCTCCCTTAGGCCGTGGATCCAGTTGTCCGCTGCCAGCCAGGCTTCGCTGGCCGCTTCGCGCCTTTGTTGCCCGTGCGCCCCGCCGGCGGGGTACGAGCCCAGGAACTTCACCCCTGGCAATGTCGCATGAAGGTCTCGCAAGCAGTCAGCGAGGACCTCGTCCGCCAGGTGACCTTCGATGTCGATGACGAAGCAGTACTCGCCGAGCGCCTTTTTGGTTGGCCGCGACTCGAGCTTGGTCAGGTTGAGATTGCGTGCTGCGAACTGCCCGAGGATCATGTGCAGGCTGCCGGGGTGGTCCGAGGACTGGAAACAGACGATGCTCGTTTTGTCGTGACCCGTCGGTGCTGGGATGCCCCACTGCGGTCGGGCGACAACGATGAAGCGTGTCGTGTTGCCGTCATGGTCCTCGATCCCCGATGCCAGCGTCTCCAAGCCATAAATCTCAGCGGCGTGTTTGGTACCGATAGCAGCGACCTGGGGGTCTTGGGCCTCAGCTACTCGGCGTACAGCGTCCGCGGTCGAAGGGCTGGAGTCTTCTTCGGCACCGGAGAGGTGCTCTGAGAGCCAGGTCCGACATTGTGCCGTGGCCACAGGTATCGAGATGACCCTCTTCACCGTTTCGAGCCGTGCCCCGGCCAGCCCCACGAGGCATTGGCTCACCGAAAGGTGGAACTCCCTCACGATCCACAGGTCGTGGGCGAATATCAGCTGGTCGAGCGTCACGTTGACGGTGCCCTCGATCGAGTTCTCGATCGGCACGAGCCCGATATCGGCCCGCCCCCCGTCGACAGCATCGAGGATGTCCCAGAAGCTCCCGAGGGTTAGACGTTTGGCGGCCGCCAGGTCGGGCTGGCTCAGCAACGCCTCTTCTGTGAAGGTGCCGGCCGGCCCGAGGTAGGCGATGGTCGTGGTGGGCGTGACCCGCATCCCGCAAGCATAGGGCGGCCGGTTTTTATGCCATCTCCAATTCCAGGGCAGCGAACGGGTCGCTGGGGGGCAGGTCGTGGCGCGACGCCCCGATCAGCGTGACGGCGGCAACGGCAGCGATGAACAGGACAATTGCGCTGACGGTAAAGCCGGTCGTGTACCCGTGCACGTTGCCAAGCGCTGAGAACGTCGTCCCGGGGTGATGCGCAGCGATGTAGCTGGCGGTCGCTGACGCAGCCACCGTGTTCAGCAGCGCCGTCCCGAGTGACCCGCCGACTTGTTGGGTCGCGTTGACGAGCGCACTTGCGACACCTGCGTCATGAGGAGCGACACCGATGAGAGCGGTGCTGCTGAAGGGGACGAATGCAAACCCGAGCCCGATGCTGACGATGAGCTCGGCAGGCAGCACGTGGGTCACGTAGCTCGTGTGCAGCCCGATCTGAGTGAACCAGACCAGGCCGAGCGCCGCCATCGTAAGGCCGCCGGTCATCACGGGCCGCGGGCCGAAGCGGGGCAATAGTTGACTAGCGAGCGTCGCGGAGAAGATGATCCCCCCGGAGAACGGCAGGAACGCGAAGCCGCTCTTCAGGGCGGAGTAGTGCAGGGTGCCCTGCAGGTAGTAGGTAAGGAAAAGGAAGGTGCCGAACAGCGCGATGCCCACCAGCAGTGCGGCGAGGAAGGAGCCGCCCCGGTTGCGGTCCATGACGACCCGCAGCGGGAGCAGGGGAGTGGCCGTACGGCGTTCCCAAAGGACAAAGGAGGTGATCAGGACGACTCCAACCGCCAGGAACGCGACCGTAGTCGTCGAACCCCACCCGTCGAGCTGTGCCTTGGTGAAGCCGTAGACGAGCGACAGCAGGCCTGCGGTCACGGCCAAGGCACCAGGGATGTCGTAGTGGTGCTCGCCTGTCACCCGGCTCTCGCGCAGTTCGCGGGTAGCAACTGTTGCCGTGATGATGGCGATCGGCACGTTGATGAGGAGCGTCCATCGCCAGGAGGCGTACGTCGTTAGGGCTCCGCCGATGACTAGCCCGATCGCAGCCCCACCGCCTGATATGGCCCCGTAGACACCGAAGGCCCTTGCTCGCTCCTTCGCTTCGGTAAAGGTCACGGTCAGCAACGACAGCGAAGCGGGGGCCATCACTGCAGCAAAAGCTCCCTGAAGTGCGCGCGCCCCGAAGAGCATCGCCTGGTCCTGGGCGGCCCCACCCAGCGCCGAGGCAGCGGCGAAGCCGAGCAGGCTGATGACGAACATACGCTTGCGGCCCAGGTAGTCGGCCAGGCGCCCGCCGATGAGCAGCAGACCGCCGAAAGCCAGGGTGTAAGCGGTCAGAGCCCATTGGCGGTTGGCTACGGATATGTGCAGCGCACGCTGGGCCGAGGGAAGCGCGATGGTCACGACAGACGCGTCGAGCACGATCATGAGCTGGGCGATCGCGATGATCCCGAGGGCGCGAAAGCGCCTCGGGTCGAGCGCGTCGGCACCGGGTAATGAGAGGGTCGCAGGTTCCGAGGTTGCAGTTGCCATAGAGATGTTCCTTCGTGCTTGGGTGACTTGTTAGCTAGAGCTGTAATGCTTACGGAGCAAACCGGTCATCCTGTGGCCACTTTGCTTCCGTTTGCGATCTTGATATGATACGGAACGGGGCTTCCGTTTCACACTATACGGAACTATGGTTCCGTTTGTCAAGGGATTTTGAATGTCGTCTGATGGACAATTCAGTGTCGTCTGATGTGACAACGACCGCTGCCGAGAGGCCTGGCGCGCCGGAGCCCGACCCCAGAGCGCGCCTCCCACGGGCCGATGCCGTCCGCAACCTGGCGAAGATCCTCCAAGCCGCAGAGGAAGTGTTCGCGGCGGAGGGCCTGGCGGTGCCGATCGACGAGGTGGCCCGCCGAGCGGGGGTTGGTGTTGGCACCGTCTACCGGCATTTCCCCACCAAGGAGGCACTTTTCGAGGCGATCGTGGTTTCCCGTCTCGAGGGCCTCATCGAGCGCGCGGAACAACTGTGCACTTCCATCGACGCCGGCGCGGCGCTGTTCGCCTTCGTGGACGACCTTGTCACACTCGCAGTAGAAAAAAAAGACATACACGATGAACTTGCTCGGGCTGGGGTGACCAGCGAACAGCTGGCTGCGCCGGTCAAGGAGAAGCTCACGGCACGGGTGGAGGTGCTCCTGCAACGTGCGCAGGCCGCCGGGGCCGTAAGGCAAGACGTCAACATCGTGGACCTCACCACTTTGTTGATGGGTACCTGCATGGCAGCCGGTCAGCAGGGGCGCCCCGAATGTACGGCCCGCCTGGTAGCGGTCATCTGCGACGGCCTGCGGTCGGCCACGCGCTCGAATTAGGCCACCAACAGCGAGCCGCGAAAAGCGTGGCAGCATGGGCAGCGATGGACGAAGCCTCCCTGCACCGCCTTCTCGAGGAACTGAAGGCCGGCGTCGTCAGCCCGGACGAGGTCGTCCGCCGGCTGCGCCGGCTGCCCTATGCCGACCTTGGCTTCGCGCGGGTCGACCACCACAGGGCTTTGCGCCAGGGACTGCCAGAGGCCGTCTATGCGCCGGGCAAATCGGTGACGCAATGCGTCGCGATAGTCGGGGAGCTTCTCGCCGAACCGGACGGGGGGCCGGTTGTCCTTTCCCGGGCGAACGAAGAGCAGGCCTCGGCAGCACTTGACGCTCACCGGGGAGGGGAGCGCCACGGCTCCACCGTTGTCTGGCGCCCCGCTGCTGCCCACCCAGAGCGTGTGGCTGTTTTTGCGGCAGGTACGGCCGACCTCGTCGTCGCCGAGGAGTGCATGGCCACGCTGGGTGCGCTCGGCCTGCGGCCCACGCTCGTCGCCGACTGCGGTGTGGCCGGCGTGCACCGGCTGCTCGAGCATGTCGACCTCCTTGAGTCGGCCGACGCCGTGGTGGTGATCGCCGGGATGGAGGGGGCCCTGGCCAGCGTGGTTGGCGGCCTCACGCCGGCACCCCTGGTGGCCGTCCCGACCAGCGCCGGTTACGGCGCCTCCCTCGAGGGGGTAACTGCACTGCTGGCGATGTTGGCGAGCTGCGCTCCGGGCGTTTGCGTAGTGGGGATCGACAACGGCTTCGGTGCGGCGTGGGCGGTAGCCAGGATCCTTGGGAAGAGGAGCCACGGGCTGGACGGGGCTGCTCACAACGACGCTCTGGTGGCCCATTGACGACGGTCGCATGGTGGAACTGCTTTGCCGGCATCGCCGGCGACATGGCACTTGGGAGCCTTATCGACGCTGGTGCTGATTTCGACGAAGTCGTCGCCGGCCTGGAAGGGCTCCCGGTCACCGGTTGGCACATCGAGGTCGCCAAAACGACCCGGGCAGGCCTGGCGGCAACCCAGCTGCGAGTCGACGTCGACCCGGCCTCGGACCGGACCGAACGTACCTGGGGAGCTATCAGGGCGGTTATTCGACCAAGCCCCCCGTCTGCCCGGACGCGCCAGAACGCGTGCCCAGGGAGTGTTCGGCCGGCTGGCAGCCGCCGAAGGGCGACTGCATGGGCTGCCCCCCGATGAGGTCCACTTCCATGAGGTGGGTGGCCTCGACGCGATCGTCGATGTCGTAGGCACGTGCCTGGCGCTGGAGTCCCTCGGCGTCGGTTCGGTACGGTCAAGCGCTGTCGCTCTCGGCACTGGCACGGTGCGCGGGTCCCACGGGCTGTTGCCCAACCCAGCTCCGGCTGTCGTCGAGCTCCTCGCGGGAGCACCCGTCCGGGGTGCTGCGCGGGAAGAGGAGCTGACCACTCCTACCGGCGCAGCCCTGCTTGCCGGCCTGGCGGAGTCGTTCGGGCCGGTACCGCAAATGAAAATAAGAAGTAGCGGCTACGGCGCTGGCAGCCGTGACCTCGACGGCATGCCGAACGTGCTCCAGGTGGTCATAGGTGAGCTCGAAACTGAAGCACCTGAGCATGTCCCGCTTCACCAGGACCTCGTTGTGCTCGAAGCCAACGTGGACGACGTCACCGGGGAGGTGCTGGCCCACACTGTTGGCGCCCTCATGCGCGCCGGAGCACTTGACGCATGGCTCGTCCCCGTGGTCGCCAAGAAAGGGCGCCCGGCGCACATAGTCAGCGTCTTGGCGGAGCCGGCGGCGGCTGCCAGACTTGCCACGGTCCTCACCCAAGAGACTGGCACGCTTGGGTTCAGGGAGCACTTCGTAACCCGTTCCGCCCTGAGCAGGCAGTTGCTCGAGGTGGAGGTCAGTGGCGAGCGGGTGCGCGTTAAGGCAGGCCCTTACCAGCTCAAGGCCGAGCACGACGACTGCGCGCGGGCCGCCGCCCACCTCGGGCTACCCCTGAGCGAGGTGGCCAGGCAGGCGGAGGACGCTGCGAGGGCGCGGCTTACCCCGGTCGCATAACGTCGGGAACTCATGAGCGCCGACCTGGAACTGGCCCTGCAGGCCATCGATGTGGCCGACCGCATTACCCTTTCGGCCTTCCGGCGCCCGTCCCTGGCGGTCGAGACCAAAGCCGACTCGAGCCCGGTCACTGAAGCCGACCGGGCGGCGGAGGTCGCGATCCGTGAGCTGATCGCCCGTGAACGGCCGGAAGATGCGGTGCTCGGCGAAGAAATGGGCAGCACCGGGAGCGGTGCCCGACGCTGGTTAATCGACCCGATCGACGGGACGGTCAACTTCGTGCGTGGGATCCCGGTCTGGGCGACCCTGCTGGGCTTGGAGGTGGACGGTCTCATGCAGCTCGGCGCCGTTTCGGCCCCTGCGCTTGGGCGTCGCTGGTGGGCAGAGCGGGGCGAGGGTGCGTTCGTCGCCGCTCCGCAAGGCCGAGCTGAACGCATTCACGTCTCTGGTATGGCGGCCCTGTCCGGCTCGGGGATCTCGTCGGCGAGCATGGCCGATTTCCCCGAACCCGAGCGCCTCGTAGAACTGGCCCAGAAAGTAAAGCGGGACCGTGGATTTGGCGATTTCTGGTCGCACATGCTCGTAGCCGAGGGTGCGTGCGAGGTCGGTCTCGACCCGGTCGTGTCGGTTTGGGACATCGCGCCCCTCCAGGTGATCGTCGAAGAAGCCGGAGGAAAGTTCACGGATTTCGCGGGGACAAGGCGCCTCGACGGTGGCAGTGCCCTCTCGAGCAACGGCCTGGTCCATGACGACGTGATCGCGGCGTTGTCTGGTAGCCGGCGCAGGGGTCCGTGAACGCTGCGGAGGCCCAGGCGGACGAGCACTTTATGCGCCTGGCGATTGACCTGGCGGCAAAGGCGGGCGGTGCCGGTGAGGTCCCTGTAGGGGCGGTGGTCGTGAACGGGGGCGAAGTCATAGCCCAGGGCGCCAACAGCCGTGAGGCGACCCGGGACCCGACAGCTCACGCCGAAGTGCTCGCGCTCCGCGACGCTGCAAAAGTCACCGGGTCATGGCGTCTTTTGGGGACCACTCTGTACGTCACGCTCGAGCCCTGCCCGATGTGCGCTGGCGCGCTGGTCGCGGCCAGGGTGAGCCGGGTGGTGTTCGCTGCGCCCGACCCCAAGGCTGGGTCCTGCGGGTCGCTTTACAACCTCTGTGGAGATCCCAGGCTCAACCACGAGTTAGCCGTCACGCGGGGGTGCTCCGGGAGGACGCGTCCCGCCTCTTGTCGGCGTGGTTCGCTGCCAGACGGCTGTAGCGCATCTGGGGCAATGTCGAGTTGCCAGGCTTAGAAGTGGACCGGCGACCAGGTGGCGCCGCCGTCAGAGGTCTCGAGCAGCCTGTCGTCATTTGGGCCATCGACCGGGCTCCCCTCGACCGTATTGCCAAAAGACGGCGTCGCAAAAGCGAAATCGTAGAACCCTGCGCCCCCGTCGGCGAAGGTATGGGTTGCCCAGGTGCTGCCACCGTTGGTCGAGCGGTACACAAAGCTGGCTCCCGAGACGGCTGTTACAACGATGTCGCTGCTGCTCGGAGCGGCGATGCTCAACGCAAGACCGCCCAGCGGCAGCTGGCTCACGACGTGCCCGTTCTTCCCGTCATTGGTCGACGACCAAAGGGATTTTCCTTCCTGGCCGGCGCCCGGGTTGCCGGCGCACAATTCGAAAAGGAGGTTGCCTCCCGGCGAGGCCATGCCTGCGAGGTCTGTGGCCTGGGAAGGCTGGTAGCAGGGGTTTGGTAGCCGTTGCCAGGCGCTGCCGGAGTTGGAGCTCCTCCAGATCATGACGGCCCCGGCGCTCTTTGGCGGAAAGGACACCCACGCGTTAGCGCCGTTCGCTGTGAGCACCGCTGTCGTGCCGTAGCCCGAGACGCCCTGAACTGTATGCCAGGCTGCTGAACCGACTGCGGCCCGCTCCAACTTAAGGGTTGGCGTTGGGCAGTTGTGGGCGCTAGGGGAACAGCTCCCCACGACCGCGTAGACCTCCTGGGCCGAAGTGGCGAGCAAATAAACAGGCCCACCCAGCTTTACCCTGGCCCAGCTCTCTGCTCCGTTGTAGGTGGCCCACAACGTCGGGCCGTACAGCCACCCATCGCTGGCGTTTGCAAAGAGCACTTGACTGACCGAAGCCGACGACGTCGACGAGGCCGATGCAAACGGTGCAGGCGGTGGTGCCGTCGCAGCCCAGGTCTTGCTACCGTTCGCGGTTGTCAGAAGGGTGGTGCACGGCTGGTTTGTGCAAGGCGAAGTGCCGAGGACGAAACCCTGTGAAGCTGAGACAAAGCTGACAGATCCTGGCTCGAAATGTGCCGGCACCGGGGCGGCTGTCGCCCCTGCTCCCGTGCCGAAGGAAACGGCCCCACCTACCAGGAGCACTGTGCAGGCAATCTTCATGGTCCACATGGTTGAGCCGACAGCCTAGGCCTCTTGCCTTACGCCGGTGGGCTGCTTTCGAGCAGGTCGAGGACAAAACGGCGCCAAACGGCGATTTTTTCCAGTACCTCGTCGTCGCGGGTGACTGGCTCCAGCAACAGACCGCGTCGGGCGTCCCACCTCCTGGCGACAGTTCCTAGGGTCTCGCCGGTAAGGGCCGCACAGGCTTGAATGGCGGCTCCGTAGGCGACAAGTTCGCCCATTTCGACCACGAGCACGGGGCGGCCTGAAAGCCGCCGCACGCTTTGTTGCCACGCCGTACCACGAGCCCCGCCGCCCAGCAGGAGCAATGGCGCATCGGTGCTTTGCGGCGCCCACTGGTCCAGGAACGCGATCGCCTCCAGCAGAGTGGCCACGAGGCCCTCGTAGGCGGCTTGCAAAATGGACCGTTTGTCGGTGTCGTAACGCAACCCGGACAACATCCCCGACGCGTTGGGGACGTTGGGCGTCCGTTCCCCCCCCAGCCATGGTAAGAACGTGACCCCGTCCGAAGGGAGCACGTCTTCTCGCCCGACCCCTAACCAGTCGCTGACACGGTCGATAGCCACGGTGGCGTTCAGGGTTGCGGTAAGTGGCAAATAACGGCCGTCAGCGCTTGCAAAACCGGCCATGGTCCCCGTTGGGTCGGCGGTCGGTGCCCCGGTGGGAGCGTAGACCGTCCCCGAAGTACCCAGGGACAAGGCGGCCTCACCGGGGCCTATGTCGAGCGCAAGAGCACCAGCGGCGTTGTCGCCCGCACCGCACGCCACCGGCGTCCCGGCGGGCAAACCGAACCTCTCGGCCGCGGCGCGGGTGACATGGCCGGCCAGGCCATCGGGCCCAAGCACCGTGGGCAAGTACGCAGCATCCAATTGGACCAGGTCGAGGGCCAGCACGTCGGTCGCATACGTCTCGTCTGCTGGGCTCCACCAGCCTGTTCCGGAGACATCGCTTCGGTCCGTGGTCGCATGCCCGGTGAGCCGGAGGCCCAGGTAATCATGGGGCAGCAAGACTCGGCGGACGGCGACCGCAACCTCGGGCTCGGTCCTGCGGAGCCATGCCCAATGGGCAACGGTGAACGAGGTGGTAAGTACCGATCCGACGCGCCTTGCAACAGCTTCTGGCCCGCCCAACGCCGCCACGAGCGCTCGGGCATCCGAAGCGTCTCTGGTGTCGTTCCACAAGGGCGCCTTGCGAAGAGGCCGGGCGTTGCCGTCCAGCACGACCATGCCGTGCTGCTGCGCCGCGATCGATATCGCCGCAACCTGTGCGGCGCACCCCGTTTTGTCGAGGGCAGTCGCCACGGACACCTCCCAGGCAAGGGGGTCGGTCTCGCGTGCTCCGCGATCGCCCTCTACTTCGTGGCTAGCAGCCCCCGAGGCCACGACGCGGCCGTCATCGAGGTCGACCACGAGGACCTTTGTCGATTGCGTCGAACAATCAACTCCCGCAACGAGCGGCATGGTACGTCCTTTCCCGACGTGCCCCACGGCAGGCGCCGGTAGTCTTCGGGTCAGCTTGGCACGCCCGCTCGCAGAACAGTCGCACAGTCATGCGCCGCGAACTCACGCGGCGGTGCACGAGGACCTGCGGCGCAACAACCTGGCCGCTCTCGTCCGCAACCTGCATTTGAGCGGGCCGCTCACGCGTTCCCAGCTGACGGCCCGGACAGGGCTCAACCGGAGCACTGTTGCGGGCCTGGTCGGCGAGCTCGCGTCCATCGGTCTCGTACGTGAGAGCCCATCGCCGTCCGGCGGCGCTACCGGGCGACCCTCGCTGGTTGTCAGGCTCGACGCCGAGCGGGTCTGGGTGCTTGCGGTCGAGCTGGGCGCTGAGGCTCTTGTCGTCGCCCGGGTAGGCCCCGGAGGCCAGCTCCACGAGCGTCTCGCTCAGCCGCGTGACATGCGCAGCAAGTTGGCCCCGGGCGAGGCTGCCGCCACCATCGGCAGACTTGCTCGTCAGCTGATGGCCCACGTACCAGCCAGCGCACAGCTCGTCGGGGCTGCCGTCGCGATCCCGGGGATCGTGCGGCGCGGTGAGGGTTTTGTGCACCTGGCGCCCAATCTCGTTTGGCAAAACGTACCCTTCGGCGCAATCCTGTCGGAGCACCTCCCGAGCCAGCTCAATGTGCTTGTTGCCAACGAGGCGGACCTCGGTGCGCTGGCTGAATGCGCCAGAGGCGCGGCGGTCGGCCACCGCCACGTCATATACGTCTCGGGCAATACCGGGGTCGGAGCCGGCATCGTCGTTGACGGTGCTCTGCTCGCCGGACGGTCCGGGTACGCCGGCGAGGTTGGCCATATGAAGGTGAACCCGGACGGTCACCGCTGCCGTTGCGGGGCTCGTGGGTGCTGGGAAAGCGAGATAGGGGCAACGGCGGTGCTACGGCGGGCCGGTCGACGAGCTTCTGATGTACGGGCCGGCGTCTCCCGGGTGCTGTCGGATGCCCAGGCCGGCGACCCGAAGGCATCGAAAGCAGTGAGGGAGACCGGCCAATGGATGGGCCGGGGCGCGGCCAATCTGATCAATATCTTCAACCCGGACCTTCTGGTCTTCGGAGGGGCGCTCCGAAATGTGTACCTGGCCGCCGAGGCGGTCGTTGGACGTGAGCTGCACCGCCAAGTCCTTCCGCAAGCCGGCGCGGAGGCGGCCGTGGTCGCGGCTGGGCTGGGGGCGGACTCTGTCCTACTCGGCGCAGCCGAGCTGGCCTTCGCCGATTTTCTTGCGGGCCCGATGGCACTCGCGGCGGGGGGAGCGTAGGACCGGGCCGGGTGCTCCCACCACCAGGACGGACTTGTCAGCGAACGCCGAAGATGTGCTCGAGAGCGAGCTGGTCGAGCCGCTCGATGTTGGTTGCCCTCTTGCCGGCCGCCTCGGCGTCGAAATCCTCGAAGGCCGACCGGTCGTTGAGCAGGTCAGCAAGGGTCTCTCCGGGAGCTAACGTCGGCCGGGAAAGGTCGGGCACCCCGGCTGCAGCCATGGCGTCGGCGACCTCCGGGTCGGCTCGCCAGGCCTTTGCCTTGGCCTGGAGGATCAGGTAGGTCCGCATGCAAGCCGCGGCCGATACCCAGACCCCTTCTACGTCTTCGGCCCGGAGCGGCTTGAAGTCGAAGTGCTTGGCCCCGTCATAGCCGGCGGCTTCGAGAAGGTCGACCAGGAAGAAGGCGCTTTTCACGTCGGCTGCCCCGAAGCGAAGGTCCTGGTCGTACTTCATCCCGTGCTGGCCGTTCAGGTCGATGTGGAAGAGCTTTTTGGACCACAGAGCCTGTGCGTACCCGTGCATGACATTGAGGCCCGCCATGGTCTCGTGGCCGACCTCAGGGTTCAGGCCCACCATTTCCGGGTGCTCGAGCTCGTTGACGAAAGCAAGCGCATGGCCGATCGTCGGCAGCAAGATGTCGCCGCGAGGCTCGTTTGGTTTGGGTTCGATCGCAAAGCGCATCGGGTAACCGCGGTCGAGCACGTACGCGCACAGCGTGTCGAAGGCTTCTTTCATGCGGTCGAGAGCGGCGCGGACGTCTTTGGCGGCGTCGGACTCCGCCCCCTCACGGCCTCCCCAGGCGACATAGATCTGCGCTCCCAGTTCAGCGGCCAGGTCGATGTTGCGCATGGTCTTGCGGAGCGAAAAGCGTCGCACGCTACGGTCGTTGGCTGTGAACGCCCCCTCCTTGAACAGCGGGTGCGTGAACAGGTTGGTGGTCATCATCTCCACGACGATGCCGGTCTCGTCGAGAGCGGCCCTGAACCGTTTGATAGCAGCCTCCCGAGCGCTTTCGTCCGACCCGAACGGGATGAGGTCGTCATCGTGGAATGTCACCCCCCACGCACCGATCTCCGCCAGCCGGTGCACCGCCGCAACCGGGTCGAGCGGTGCCCGGGTGGCGTCACCGAAGGGGTCCCGGCCCTGCCAACCGACCGTCCACAAACCGAAACTGAAGTGGTCCTCTCGCTTCGGCAAAAAGGGATCGCTCATCAGTGCCTCCATATTTTGTCGTGACCAACCACATTTGTCGTCATCAACAACAAATCCTACACCAGCTCCTCTACAAGATGGCACAAACGGTGGCAAACTGAGCGACGTGGCGAACTCACCAGTCGGTGGCTCTGTCCCGCCGGGCGCCAGCTATACGGTAACGGTCCGCGTCTTGGCGCCGCCCCACCCGGCGCTGCTGTCGCGCCTGGCCCAGGCGGTCACGTCGGCGGGGGCGGTACTGGTCGGTATGGACCTGGTAGAGGTGGCCGCCGCTGGCACCACGGTCGACCTGACCCTGCAGGCATCCAGCGAGGAGCACGTCGAAGCGGTCACGAAGGCTCTGGAGAGCCAGTCCCGGGTCCGCCATGTCTCCGACCGAATTTTTCTGTACCACCTCGGCGGCAAGATCGAAGTGACGCCGCGGGTGGCCGTCCGCACCCGCCAGGACCTGTCCCTTGCGTACACCCCGGGTGTCGGGCGCGTGGCCAGCGCCATCGCCCGCCGGCCTGCTGACGCATGGGCCCTTACGGCAAAGGGTACGTCGGTGGCGATCGCCACGGACGGCAGTGCGGTCCTTGGGTTGGGGGCACTCGGCCCCCTCGCGGCTCTCCCGGTCATGGAGGGCAAGGCGCTGATCTTCAAGCATTTTGCCGGCGTGAACGCGTACCCGATCTGCCTCGACACCCACTCAACCGAAGCGCTCATCGACGCCGTGGCCGCCGTCGCCCCCGGCTTCGGCGGCATCAACCTCGAGGACATTGCAGCGCCCGCTTGCTTCGAGGTCGAAGCGGAACTGCAGCGCCGATTGGACATCCCGGTGTTCCATGACGACCAGCACGGGACGGCGATCGTCGTGATGGCGGCAGTGTTGAACGCGTGCCGCCTCACCGGCCGCGGCATCCGGGACCTGCGTGTCGTCCTGGTCGGCTGCGGGGCGGCTGGAACTGCAATAGCCGAAGCCTTGCTTGACGCAGGGGTGCCCGACCTGATCGTGTTCGACCGGGACGGGCCCTGAGCGAAAACCCTGGGTCAGCTGCGCACCACGCCCGGATAGCAGCGCGCTCCAACCCCCGCGGGATCAAGACGCTGCATTCCGCCCTCAGCGGCGCCGACCTGTTTATCGGGACGGCGCTGCGCGGCTCGGTCGACCCGGCGTGGTTGGCCGGTATGGCGCCGAGACCGATGGTGTTCGCGCTGGCCAACCCCGAGCCCGAGGTGTTCGCCGAAGAGCTCGCACCTGACACCGTCATCGCGACCGGCCGGAGCGACTTCCCGAACCAGATCAACAACTCGCTCTGCTTCCCAGGTTTTTTCAGAGGTGCCTTGAGTGTCCGGGCCTCCTATGTGACGGCGACAATGAAGCAGGCGGCCACGCGTGCGATAGCTGCCTGTGTCACCGACGAAGAGCTGGGGCTCGGGGTCATCGTGCCTTCCATGTTCCAGCCCAGGGTCCATGAGCAGGTTGCTGGCGCAGTCGCCGAGGCGTGGGCCTCGGAACACCCGGCCGCGCCGGCGGGGCCGGGAACGCAGTTCCCGACCTGGACCGAGACCCAATAGGCCTGCAGCTCGGTCGGATTTCTGGCGCTGGAACGAGTACCGGTCCTCGTAGGGAAGACGGCGACGGAGGTGTACCCAAGTACGTCCACCGCTCCTTGTGGTAACTCTGGTTAAGCCCTCTCGATGTTCTCGGCAAACCGGGCGTCGTTTGGCTACCTCGGCGTGGCTCGACATGTCTCGGCCTGCCACCAGCCGAGAGGTGGGACAGCCCTCGCGGAGCCCTTGGAGGACTGTGTCATACGCGGTAGACTGTTTGTATGACAATGATCAGCTTCCGGGTCGATGACGAAGAAGCAGCGCAGGCTCAAAGTTGGGCCGAGCGGCTCGGCGTGGACCGTTCTGAGCTCCTGCGCGATGCCCTGCGCCGGCACCTTCAGCGCCTTGCGAGCGAGATCGACCTTCAGACGTGGATCGACAAGCCCCTCGACGAGGGTGAGCGTTCTTTCTCGGACATCGGCGACTGGGGGCCCGCCGAGGACTGGGCGGACTGGGCCGATGCAACGCGGTGACGTTTGGTTCGCCGCGACCCCGGGAGGGGATCGTCCGGTGGTCGTGCTCACCCGCGACCCGGTAGCGGACCGGATCGGTTCGTTGGTGGTCGCTGCGATCACCCGCAGAAGGCGAGGGCTGATATCGGAGCTCGAGCTGACCACCGAGGAGGACGGCGTACCGACTGACTGTGTCGTCAACTTCGACAATATCCACACGCTCCCACGAGAATTTCTCAGGCGACGCGTGACCACGTTGTCAACACACCGGATGGCGCAAGCGTGCCGTGCGCTTTCTGCCGCGACCGGCTGTTGAAGTTCCGCGTACCCGCCGGCATCGTGGCTCAAGCGCGCCTGCGAGGGGCGGCCATGGCCTAACGCGAGGTCCTGCGGTGGGCAACGCGGATCGGGCAACATTGAGTGTGCCTTCTGTGACGACGTCTTCGCCCGAGGTCAGGCTTGAGCCGGCCGGTGAGGTCCGGGGAGAGCAAGTCCTGCGCTATTTCCTGGCGAACAGCGCCGGGACGGAGGTTGCGATCCTCACGTTCGGCGGGATAATCGAGTCGCTCCATTTCCCGGACCGGCTCGGCGAACGACGGAATATTGTGCTCGGGTTCAAGACGTTAGAGGAGTACGTCAAGTACAACCCGGCTCGAACGGCCGCCACCCCGGAAGGTGCGGGGGCCTACTTTGGCGCGCTGATCGGCCGTTACGCGAACCGCATCGCCGGAGGACGCTTGGAGATCGGCGGCCAGCGCCACTGGGTACCGACCAACGACAGGACGAATGCGCTCCATGGTGGGGACGTGGGCTTTGACCAGAAAGTGTGGGGCTCAACGGTGGTCCGAGGCGACGGCGCGGTCGGGGTACGGCTCGAGTACCTCAGCCCATCGGGGGAAATGGGGTTCCCAGGCACGCTCCGTGTTGCCGCCACTTACACTTTGGACAACGACAACCGCCTAGAGCTGAAGTTGCAGGCGGAGACGGATGCGCCGACGTTCCTAAACCTGACGAACCATACCTATTGGAACTTGGCAGGCGAGTCGTCCGGAGATGTGTACGACCAGCTGCTGTCCCTGAACGCGGATAGATATACCGCGGTGGACGAGGCGCTAGTGCCAACCGGGGAGATCCTCACCGTCTCCGAGACCCCCCTGGACTTCCGTCAGCCAAGGGCTATTGGGGAAAGGATCAGGGACGGTCACCCGCAGATGATCATCGCTCACGGGTATGACCATAATTGGGTGGTGAACCGGGCCCGTCCAAGCTCACTGGTGCTCGCGGCAACGGTGGTCGATCCCAAGTCGGGCCGGGCTTTAAAGGTGCGCACAACCCAACCAGGGCTGCAGTTTTACTCAGGCAACTTCCTCAACGGTGCGCTAATGGGCAGGGGTGGGCGTGCCTATCGCCAGAGCGATGGCTTCGCGCTGGAGGCACAGCACTTCCCGGGCTCGCCGCACTGGCCTGACTTTCCCTCCACGGCTCTCCTCCCCGGAGACAATTTCGAGGAGACGATCGTATTCGAGCTTACGTGTGGTCCTTGAGCTTTATGCCTTCGAAGGTGATAGGCTCAAAATAGGCTCAAATATTGGGTGAAAGTAACCCCCGTCAAACGGGGAGGATCGAGGGGCCCGTGCGGGCCAAGCTGCAATCTCAGGACCGCCGAAATGAACGCCGCTCCAGCTGGTGGCGTGCCGTTGCCAAAGCGACGCTGCGGTCGATGCCAGTGCGAGTTCGACGGGGACCCCGCCCTTTTCTTTCAGACCGATTGGGCGCTCTGCCCGCCCTGCGCGGACATCCTTCTCCCGTCGCTCCAAACGACCCCACCCGTTGTCCCGCTCCCACCAGGACGCTAGATAGGGCGCCTCACGGCATTACCTCATGCTGCTCGACTACGCGCTCGCTGCCGCTGGGCGTGTTGTGCATGCTCTCCCGGGTCGTCGTGTGCCGGTTGGCACCCATTGCGAAAATTGCCGCACCGATAACTACTGAGCAGATACCCACTACCAAAAGGATCACCCCGACGGCATTTATGTTGAAACCGGTGGTGGTAACCGTGACGGCAAATTTGAGGATGGCACCGATAACCACCAGCACGATCCCGAGCCCGATCAGACCGGTCCCAGTTCCCCTAGACATTGCGTCCCCATTTCACTAAGAGGCCTTGTGTGGCTCGCAACCACCAAGGTCGCAGGTCTCAAGGGTTTCCCATACCCACTCATTGAGATCCGCAAACGTTACGTCAAAAAGGGCGCCACGACGTGGCGAATTGTTTGCCATATTATGCCTGAATTACGCTGGCATTTTGTCCGGACCGGTTTCGCGCCAGGCCGCCGCTTGGCCGGCGTGTACCGGGACCCGATTTGCCGCAGGCGTGGACGGGCCGGGCTGCCTACCGGCGGGTGTGGTGTCGCCCACTTCCACCCAGGAACCGAGCGCCCCTTCTACCAGTCCTGCTATTTCGTCTCGTTCCCGGGGAATGAGAAGGTTTTGCAAGCCGCAAATGTTGATGACGCGCCGGACGTGGGGTGAGGGGTCACGCATCGTCAACGACCGTGATTGCTTCCGGAGGGTGTCGCGAGCTGCAAGGATTACCCCGATCGTCGATGCGCTCATGAGCTCCACCTTGCTCAGGTCGACGACGATCGCAGCGTCGTTGAGCGCGATACGCGCGCTCCAATGTGCGGCGCAGAGCCCCGTCTGTTGCGATATCGTGCTCACCGCGGAGCCAGATGATAGTGGGACCTGTCTTGGGCGCCGCCCCTAGCGGCGGCGGTCCATCGGTGGCGGTGAAGAAGGAAGAGCCGGCACGTGCCATGGCGTTCTCCTAACTCTGGCACTACGAAACAACACGTCACCAGGGTCTGGAGCACCGTCCCGGCCAGTGAGGGCTGGCCTGGCACGTCGGGGTTGTTATCGTGCCGAGCACCATTGTAGTCCTTTTAAGATAACCCCGCAAGATGAGTGCGGCCGTGACCTGCGCCTACCCCTATTTTTTTCTGACGGTTGAAGTACTAGGCACCGCCAATACCAATTAGACCGGCCCGGCTGGGTCGCATCTGTCGACTGCGGACGTGAGGCCAACAGCTCGGTGCAACAAGACAAGTTCTCGTGGCCCGGGGTGCTTCGGCACCCCGGTGATGATGTCGAGCTCCGAGCCGTCGATGGTCTCGCGCTCTAACAGGAGATCGATCACACGGTCAAGTGCGACGCGGTGGTCGCGGAGCAGTTTCGTTGCTGCGACCTCAGCCTCGCGCAGCAGACCGGCCACCGCTTGGTCTATAGAGCGCTGCGTTTCTTCGGCGTAGGGACGGCCGGCGAAGGGATTGTCGCGGGTTGGCCCTTCCGGCCCATAACCGATGGGGCCGACCTCAGCAGAAAAACCCCACTCTCTGACCATGCGCGTGGCGAGATCGGTGGCGCCGGCGAGGTCGTTCGACGCGCCAGTGGAGGGTTCCCCGAGGACGATCATTTCGGCCGCTCGCCCACCCAAGCGGACGGTGAGGGAGGCGGTGAGGTAGCTCTTGGGATAAAGATGGCGCTCAGAGAGGGGCAGCTGCTCGGTTACCCCGAGCGCGGCGCCTCGCGGCAGGATGGTGACCTTGGCCACGGGGTCCGCGTGCTCAGAGAGCACCGCGACAAGGGCATGGCCGGCTTCGTGGACAGCAACGGCGTTTTTCTCTTCAGGCAACAGACGCGTTCGAGTTGTCTCGCCGCCCGATCAGGAGCCGGTCCCGAGCCGCACCGAAGTCTCCTGCGGTGAGTACCTCGCGTCGATCTCGCACAGCGTTGATGGCCGCTTCGTTGACGAGGTTGGCGAGGTCGGCCCCCGAGAACCCGGGCGTGCCGCGCGACACGGTGTCCAGGTCGACGTCTGGGCCGAACCTCTTGCCTCGACCGTGGATGGCGAGGATGGCGGTGCGTTCGGACTTGTTAGGTAGGGGGATCTCCACCGTCCGGTCGAAGCGGCCGGGGCGCAGGAGAGCCGTGTCAAGGATCTCGGCCCTGTTGGTAGCCGCCATGACGACCAGGCTGGCGCCCGGTTCGAACCCGTCCATGTCCGACAGCAGCTGGTTGAGCGTCTGCTCGCGCTCGTCGTTGGACCCGAACCCGCCGGGGCCACGCCGGCCCCCGATGGCGTCGATCTCGTCGATGAAGATGATGGCCGGAGAACGCTTGCGAGCGTCGGCGAAAAGGTCCCGTACTCTCGACGCGCCGACGCCTACGAACATCTCAACGAAACTCGACCCTGAGAGGGCAAAAAACGGTACGCCCGCCTCGCCCGCGACGGCCCTAGCCATGAGCGTCTTGCCAGTACCTGGGGGGCCTACCATAAGCACGCCCTTGGGGCCGACCGCACCAGCAGCGGCGTAGCGTTGAGGGTGCTTGAGATAGTCCACGACCTCCATTACCTCGGCCTTGGAGCCCTCGTAGCCAGCGATGTCGGAAAAGCGCGTCGTCGGTTTCTCTTCGTCGTAGAGCTTGGCTTTTGACCGGCCAACGCCCATGATCCCGCCGAGGCCGCCGCCCAGTTGCTTGCGGGCTCGGCGACCGAACCAGATGAACGCGCCCACCATGAGGCCGATCAGGACGAGGGTTTCGACGAAGCCCGCCAACGACGAGCTGCCCGTGTTTGTACCCGTCACCTGGACCTTGTGATCGAGTAGCAACGGAGTGAGGGAGGTATCGTCCAGGGCTACGGGGATCTGCGAGGTGTAGGCGGCCCCGTTGCCGAGCTTGCCGCTAACAGAACCCGTCGGGCTAATAGTCGCCGTCGAGACCTTGTTGGTGGTCACCTCGTTGACAAAGCTTGTGTAACTGAAGTGTTGGGTCGGGCCCCTGTGCCGTCTACGCGGAACAACACCAGCGCAGCGATGACAACGACGAGACCCATGACCCAATACCGCCACCGTTGCAGGGGGGGCGGGGCCGGCACCGGGGGCCGTCTGGTCGGCGGCGCCGCGGCTGGGCCCGTCTGCTGCGCGTTAGTTTGGCGGCGCGCGCCCACTGCGCGCCGAATTTCGGAAAATGAGCTCCAGCGGTTGATCGCATCTCCAGTGCTACAAAAAGGACGGAAAAACGTCCCCTGCAGGGACCAGACCGAGGTAGATAGAGCATACCCCGTTCGAGGAGCCTCGTGAGCCCTTCCCCGCCGGCGCCGAGTTACCGTATGATGTGACGGTACGATCTTGGTAGGTGCCCGCGCACGTCCCACACTCGGTCTGACGGCACGGCCCCGGATCGAAGGGTTCCCCATGGCAGTTACATCTTCAGCGCCGACGTCTTCTCGTCCCGTTGACGAAGCGAAAAGCGCTGCGGTGCCCGTCGTTGCGGCCCCGGTCGAAGTTGCAGGACTGGGTGCGGATAATGACCCGCTGGCTGCGCTTGGCCCGATCGTGGCGGCAGTTGCGGAGAGCGACCGCAGGTCCTCTGAGCTGACCGCCGACCGCCGGGAAGCCGGCCAAAAGTTCTTGGAGGACTTTGTTACAGCTTGCGAGACTGAGGCAAAACCGGCGATGAAAGCCGTCCTCGAACGGCTCAGCCAACTGGGCGGCGGCGGCCTGATCGAAGAACACCCGGGCGGCGAAGCGCGTTTCCGCAACCCCCGCTTGGCCTTGTGGATGTCACTGAAGGGCGAGATAGTGGGCGAGCCGCACCTGGACCGCTACCCGTACCTGCTATTGGAGGCCGATGTCGAGGCGCTCAAAGTCCAGGTCGACGAGGGTGACATGTGGCGAGGCGCCGGCGGCAACTCCACGGGCCGAGCGGGGACATGGGATATGGCCGACCTTACGCGCCGCCGGGTAACCGAAGAGCTGCTGGCCGTGGCCCAACGGGCCGCTCAGTAGTCCTGGTCGAGCGTCCGCGCTTCGGTAATTCTCCTGATTTGAACGCGAACGGGCGCTCGTAGCGTAGGTGCACCAATGCTCTGCGTGCTTTTGTGGTAAGCTGTCTAGTCAGTATTAGGACACAGGACTAGCTGCGGTCCAGAATGCGCGCCGCCGGATCTTGGCGATATCTTCGCCGAAGGTGACGGTGCACGGTGAGCCAGCCAAAGGGCAACGAGGATGGCAAGGGCAAGTCGAGGGGCCTTGACTACCCAGGCGTTGTGGCCACATCAGGTGACCTGAGCACGGTGGTGGACCTTGCCGGCAGGTACCTGTACTGTTCGGCGGCCTCTGAAGAGATGTTCGGCTGGCGGCCAGACGAGCTCATAGGCATGTCGGAGGACGATCTCGTCCACCCCGACGACGGGCCGACGATACGGGCGAGCCGCTCGGCGCGAGCTTTGCGAAAGCCCGTGACATCCACCTACCGCCTCCGCTGCAAAGACAGCGCCTACCGCTGGGTCGAGGCAACGTCACGGCGCGCGAAAATGGGAGACGCTGAAGTCGTAGTGAACACGGTGCGCGACATCACAGCGCGGCAGATGCACACCGCTGCCCTCGAGCTGCGAGCGACTACGGACCCGTTGACCGGGGTGGCGAACCGGACCGTACTGATGGACCGGCTGCACCAGGGCCTCCGCCGGCTCGGCCGCAGCCAAGGGATGCTGGCGGTCCTTTACCTGGACCTCGACCACTTCAAGGTCATCAACGATTCGCTCGGCCACCGCGTTGGTGACGATGTGCTGTTGAAGATAGCCGAGCGCCTGACGCACCACCTCCGCCCCGCTGACACATTGGCCCGCCTGGGTGGTGACGAGTTCGTGCTCGTGGCCGAAGGGGTCACCGACGAGGCCGCGGCTATCACACTGGCCAACCGGATAATCGAAGATGGGCGTAAGCCGTTCCACCTCGATGGTGACGAGTTCAGCTGCACCATGAGCATTGGCGTGGCCTGCACCGCCGATAGTCAGCGCAGTGGCGTGGAACTGCTCTCCGAGGCTGACTTGGCCCTGTACCGGGCGAAGGACAAGGGCCGGGACCGGGTGGCCGTTTTCGACGAGGAACTTCGCACCACTGCCGTCGACCGCATGGTCACAGAACGCATGCTGCGGCGCGCCCTTGACGAGGACCGCATCGTGGTGGAGTACCAGCCGATGGTGGACATCAAGAGCGGCTACCCCCTGGGTGCCGAAGCCCTCGTCCGGATACGTGAGGCGGACCACGGCCTGCGGCAGCCGGGTTCGTTCCTCGGGGTGGCCGAGGAGACCGGGTTGTTGATCCCAATAGACGAGGTGGTGCTCGCCGACGCCGTAAAACAAGCCGGGGCGTGGCGTGGTCGGATGGGGACCAAGTTTGGCGGTGTCGCCGTCAACGTCACAGCCCGGCACCTGGCTGATATCGATTTCCGCCAGGCAGTCGTCGACCACCTTAAGGTCAACAATGTGCCTCCTAGTGACCTCCAAGTCGAAGTGACCGAACAGGTGCTCATGGAAGCCTCCAATTCGGCTATGACCGGGCTCCGCTCCCTGCGAGCCCTCGGCGTCAAGATTGGCCTGGACGACTTCGGCATGGGCTACTCCTCGCTCGCTTACCTACGCCAGTTCCCCCTCGACTTTGTCAAGATCGACAAATCGTTCATCGATGGCCTTGTTACCGACCAGAGGGACCGGGCCGTTGTTTCCGCCATCATCGTGGTGGCGCATGCGCTCGACCTCACCGTGGTCGCCGAGGGGGTGGAGCAAGAGAGCCAACGCGAGGTCCTTATTGACCTCGATTGCGATCGTGCCCAGGGCTTCCTGTACGCCGCCTCAGGCGCACCCGAAAATGTCGACAGCCTCGTTCTCCCCCAGGGCAGTAAGGCCTACAGGTAACGCCGCTGGTGGCCATCGGGTAGCTGTTCCGGCCGGGCTACACGGTCGAAGAAACGGGACACGGGGCGGAAGGTGTCGTTTACCGAGACGTCTCTATGTCCCGTGTGCTCGAGCTGTTGAAGTACGGGCCCGCCACCCGGGTGGCGAAAATATCGCCAGGGAGCAGCAGGACTGGGAGCCGGTTGATGGTGGCTAGTGCCGCACCGGTGACCATGTTGGTGGCCCCCGGCCCGATTGATGACGTGCACGCCAAGGTCGACAGGCGGTCCCGCATACGAGCAAAGGCGGCGGCGGCATGTACCATCCCCTGCTCGTTGCGAAACAGCCCTCTATTAGCCGATGTTCACGCCCGTCGCGCTCAGTGAACTGCTGGGGTAGGAAGCGGACCACCGCTTGGCCCACGGTCAGACAAGTTGTGCTCATGCGCTACTCCCCGTCCGCCGGGGGCGCCACCGTCGACCGGGCCCGTGGGTCGACGACCTGGCCGGCCCACGTAGCCCGGACCCACGCGTGAGCGGGGTCATCAGTCGCCCGCCATGCCCGTTGCCCTGGCCCCGCCATGACGTTCAGGTAATAGAGGTCGTAGCCGGGAGCGGCCATCGATGGCCCATGGTAACCGTGGGGGATAAGCACGACGTCACCTGTGCCTACCTCGGCGAGGAACTCGATCGGGCGTGCCGGCGTGCCATAGACGCGCTGGTAGGCGAGGCCGGGTTCACCCGATGGGCCGCCTGCGACTTCGAAGTAATAGATCTCCTCCAGCTCTGTCTCATCCGGGCCGCTCTGGTCGTGCTTATGAGGCGGGTAGGACGACCAGTTGCCGCCGGGAGTGAACACCTCGCAAACCAGGAGCCGGTCGGCCGGGAACGTGCCCGGCATGCAGTAGTTCACGACTCGCCGCGAGCAGTTGGCGGCTCCGCGGTACTCGACGGCGACTTGGTTGGCCGGCTGGTAACTCAGCGGTAGCGGTACCTCGGCTTTGGTCCCAGGGACGGCGAACCGCCCACCCTGCGCGCTCGTTACCAGGACCGTCGAGCCGCCCGGTACGTAGGCGAAATCCGTGGGGCCGGCGAAGACGCTGGCACGGCCGCGGAGCAGGTGCTCGACGCCAGCGGACGACAGGGTGCAAGAACCGCTGAGAGGCATGACGAGCACCTCCTCGTCGCCAGTGGTGAATGTGTGCGAAGCGCCCGGCCCGAGGCTCAGAACACGAAGAGAAGCCCACGACCAACCGGCCTCGGATTGGCTGAGCTCGATCGCCCACGGGCCGTTGGCCAATGTCCCGGCGCGCCGGTGCAAGAGCAGCGGACGCGACGGCTCCGGCTCAGCGTCGCCGGTCATACTTCGGGCCGTCCGGTCTCTACCTGAGGTTGGATTGCGGCGGTTTGCACTGTGCGGTGCTCCAAAAGCGACCGCTTGGCGGCCAGGCCGAGGACGAGGGCAGCACGACCGTCGGCCCCCGAGGTTGGAGGCGGCGTCCCGGATGCCACCGAGGTGATGAAGGCTTCCCATTGTCGCAAGTACGACTCCCGGTAGCGTTCGATGAAGAAGTACGGCAGCGGCGCCGCGCGCGTCCCGCTCGCGTCCCAGGTGAACGCCGTAGTCGTGAGCGGGTTGTCGGAGCCGGTCAGGCCTTTGGCCCCGAGCACCTCCACTCGCTGGTCGTACCCGTAGGTTGCCTGGCGGCTGTTGTCGATCACCGTCAGGCAGTCGTTCTCGTGGCGGAGCATGATCACCGCCGTGTTTTCGGCGGCCAGTAGCCCCGCGTGCATCCTGCCGATCCGTCCGGAACCGATCAGGCCGACGCGCAGCGGCTCCGGTGCGCCCCGTGGCCCGGCCCGCTCACTTCACCTGCTGGCGAACGGCCCCGCGCAAATAATCGATGCTCAGTTTTACGTCGGCCGAGGGGTTGGCCGACCCGGCATCGGTGCCTTCGATGGTCGTGTCCTGCTCGAGCACGTACCATCCTGTGTAGCCCCGCGCTTCGAGCGCCGCCACGACGGCTGCCACGTCGACGTTGCCTTGGCCCAAAGCGCGGAACAAGCCTGAGCGGGTCGCGTCGAGCAGGGACATTTCATGGCGCAGGACGGCTGGAGCGAGGGAAAGGTCGACGTCTTTCAGATGGACCAGTTGGACCCGGTTGGCATGGTCGGTCGCGAACGAAACGGGGCCAATTCCGCCGATGGCAAGGTGGCCGGTATCAAGGCACCAGGACACATCCGATCGGGAGAGGACCTCTTGTACATGCTCGGCTGTTTCGATCAGGGTACCGACGTGGGGATGGAGCACCTGGCGCAGGTTGTGCCGGGCACAGACCCGGTCGACCAGGGCCAGTTGGGCGGCGACCTCGTCCCATTGCCGAGCGTCTAGCTCAAAAGGCGTGTACCAGGCCTCGTCGACCACGACCGCAGTCACGAAGTACGAGCCTCCCGCGCCGCCCAATAGTCGCGCGGCCCGTTCAGCGTCCTGCTCCGCCTCCGCCCGCTTCGCCGGGTCGTGGAGGCTCAGAGGCACGAAGCCACCTACAGCGCCCAGGGAGTTCTGCGATAGCAAAGTTTGGATCTCGCCGGGCTGGTCCCCCAGATAGCCGAGGGCACCGAGCTCGGTGGCCTTCAGGCCAAGCTCCCGCATCTCCGAAAGGACCCGCTCGCGCGGCAGCATGATGCCCCAACCCGGGACCTCGCAGACGCCCCATGAGATCGGAGCTCCGGCGAGCCGCTCTTCGACACCGCCGGCAGGTGCTTTCATCGGTCAGTCCTCGTCACATTGGTTATGGGTAGGGCACGTCCGGCACCCGGTAGGCCAGTACCGCGGCGGTGACCACATTATGAACAGTTGCCCACTTTCGAGCGGAGATTAGGTCGCTCAAGGAGGAGTTGTCAAGGTCCCGGCGGGGACGCGCGGGCCTGAAGAGGGGCGCTCGGCCGGGTCGTGGCAGGCCCTTGCTCCTCTCGGGTCACCGATGTACGATTTGGACGCTTGTTCACAATGTGAGAGGTAATCAATGGGTTCGCCGCGTATAAAGGTGCTGGCAAAGGCGGCTCGCTTGCTGGAGGTACTGGCCGAGTTCCCCGACTCGACGCCGCCGTCCCTGGCACAGCGCCTAGGCGAGCCTCGCCCTACCGTGTACCGGCTTATCCAGGACCTGGCTGTGCTCGGGTACCTAGAGGAGGGCCCGCGACCTGGTACCTACCGTCTCGGCCTGGAACTGTTCCGGCTGGGCTCACTCGTCGGGCTGAGGTTCGATGTGCGTGAGCGGGCAGCGCCGGTGATGAACACTATTCATGCCGAACTGGGAGAGACCGTCTATCTCGTGGTCCGCCGCCATCACGAGGCGGTATGCATAGACCGGATCGAGGGAGTTCACATCCGCTCGATGGCCCTCCAGCTCGGCGGCGCCCTGCCGCTACACCTGGGTGCTGGCCCGCGCGTGCTGCTCGCGTTCGAGCCCCGCGAGTACTGGGACGACTATTTCGCCGAGGTGAAGCTCGAGCCGCGTACACCTCGGACGCCGACGACCCAGGCGGGCATCGTGGCGCTTCTAGAGGAGGCAAGGCACCTCGGCTATACCATCAGCGACGAGGACGTTACCGTGGGCATCACTTCTGTGGGCGCTCCGATCTTCGACCATAGCGGCCGGGCCCACGCCGCCATATCAGTGGGCGGCATGCGGTCGGCGATCCTGGGGTATGGAGGGGGCCAACGGGCGGTAGAGCTTGTGACCAACGGTGCCGCCGAAATATCGCGCCGAATGGGCTACCAGCCGCCGGCAGCCGCCACGGCGACGGTCAGGGACGGGGACCACAGCGACGTCGACAACCGGCAGGTGAGCTGAATGCGGACAACCAGGAACGGCGCGTACAAGAGCCCTTTGTATGAGATGACCCAGACGACTCCCACATGTTTGTGGAATGATTCGGCATCCGCTTCGGAGTTGGCCTACGCCATTGATAACGGTGCCGTCGGTGCTACTTGCAACCCGGTTATCGTGCTCAGCGTCGCCCAGCGTGAACGGTCCACTTGGTTGCCGCGGCTACAAGAGCTCATCGAGGTTAACCCGACGGCCACCGAGGATGAGGTTGCTTGGATGCTGGTGGAAGAGATCTCCAAGAACGCGGCCTCCCTTCTTGCCCCTATTTTCCAAGAGGAAAAGGGGCGCAATGGTCGTCTTTCTATCCAGACGGACCCCCGCTATTACCGCGACAGCGAAGCGATCCTGGCCCAAGCCGGTCGTTTCAACGCGTTGGCCAGCAACATGATTGTCAAGATCCCGGCCACGGCCGCAGGCATACCCGCTATCGAGGAAGCCACTTACTCCGGCATCAGCATCAACGCCACCGTGAGCTTTACAGTCTCGCAAGCTGTCATGGTGGGCGAAGCTGTCGAGCGGGGACTGCGCCGCAGGGAAGCCGAAGGCAAAGACGTATCGCGCATGGGACCGGTTTGCACGATCATGGTTGGGAGACTGGACGACTGGCTCAAGGCAAGGGCAGAGAAGGAGGGTATCCTCACTGACCCCGGTTACCTCGAATGGGCTGGCGTGGCCGTGTTCAAAAAGGCGTACCAGATCTTCATGGAGCGGGGGTACCGCGCGCGGCTGCTCTCGGCCGCGTTCCGTAACCATTTCCACTGGAGCGAGCTCATCGGGGGCGAGATCGTGATCTCGCCGCCCCACGCCTGGCAGGTGCGGATCAATGCCAGCGACATCCCCGTAGAGGTAGCCATAGACCGCCCGGTGGCACCGGCGATAATCGCCGATTTGACCAGGCGTTTCCCGGACTTCCGCAAAGCCTACGACGAGGACGGTTTGGCATACGAAGATCTGGACTCGTTCGGGCCGACCCTTCGCACCCTACGCCAGTTCCTGCGGGCAACCGCCGACCTCGCCGCGCTGGTGCGGGACGCAATGACGCCCGACCCTGACCTGCTATGAGCGGTGGCGCTGACGAGCGGGCAGGCATAGACGTTTTCCAAGCAGCACAGAGGTTTTCAAAGATCGTCACCTAACGGGTGGGCCCACGAAAAGACAGAGAAAGAAGGAAGGCGATTTTGATGCGCTATCGTACTCTCGGCGCCAGTGGTTGCGCCGTTTCGACCCTGGCCCTGGGCACCATGACCTTTGGTTCCGAATCGGACGAGGCCAGCAGCCATGCTCAGCTTGACCGCTTCTTCGAGGCGGGTGGGAACCTGGTCGACACTGCCGACGTCTATAGCGGCACAAGGTCGGAGTCGATCATCGGTCGCTGGCTGGCGAAGCAGTCGCCGGAGATCCGGGAGCTAGTGGTGATCGCCACGAAGGGCCGGTTCCCGACGGGGCCTGGCCCCAACGACCTCGGGCTGTCCCGTCGGCATTTGAGCCGCGCGATCGACGCGTCCCTACGCAGGCTCGGCGTGGAGTGCATCGACTTGTACCAGGTCCACGGCTTTGACCCCCTCACGCCTATCGACGAGACGCTGCGGGCACTGGACGATGCCGTGCGTATGGGCAAGATCAGCTATGTGGGCTTGTCGAATTTCACTGGTTGGCAGGTCCAAAAAGCAGTTGATGTGGCGCAGGCATCTCATCTCAGCCGTCCGGTTACGCTCCAGCCGCAGTACAACTTGTTGGCGCGCGAAATCGAATGGGAGATAATCCCCGCCTGCCAGGCCGAAGGGCTGGGCCTGCTCCCATGGTCCCCGCTCGGAGGTGGTTGGCTGACCGGCAAGTACCGGCGCGACCAGCCGCCGACTGGCGCCACGCGCCTTGGCGAAGACCCGGAGCGAGGGGTGGAGGCATACGGGCGCCGCAGCCCCCAGGAGCGGACCTGGCAAGTATTGGCGGCGCTGGAGACTATTGCCGGTGGGCGAGGGTGTTCCATGGCTCAGGTGGCGCTGAGCTGGCTGCGGGAGCGACCCACGGTCAGCTCGGTGATCCTGGGTTGCCGGACTGTCCAGCAGCTCGATGACAACCTGGGGGCGGCCGACCTCGACCTCACATCGGAAGAGATCGTGACGTTGGAGCGGGTGAGCGACCCCGGGGCGGCTGACTATCCCTACGGCGGCCCCGGGTCACAGCAGCGGAGCCGAAAGCTCCAAGGGGGGCGATAGGACGTGCGGGTCACCTCCGTCTCGTCCACTTATTGCTTTGTCCTGATCGGCGACCAATTGGCCCAGGTGGTCAGGGTCGTGGTGGCGGAAGCTCCGGCGGGGACGAGTGCCAAAGTCAGCCTCGAGGGACCGCAGTTGCTAGCCGCGACTCCTTGGCGGGGGCAGCTGGGCCCCGAACGAGCGGGTCAGGAGGGCGGGCCGGCCTGGGCGCCCAACAACGATCCTGGGCTGGCCGGCCCCGGGAGGTACGCTCCGCGACCGTCGCTACCAGAAGGCGTTGTAGTCGAAGTGCCCATGGTGATGGGGCCCGATCAGCGCTCCGGCAGCGTGGTCAGGGTCAGAGCCGTGGCCGAATCCGGCTCCGAGCGGGCCTCGGCCGAGGCCGACGTGATTGTTCGCGAGCCCGGTTGGCGGATGCTAATGGTCTCCCACTTCCACTATGACCCTGTTTGGTGGAACACCCAGGCCGGCTACACCTCGGGCTGGGACGAACTGCTCTGGGCGCAGGACAAGCGCGAATCGTTCCAACACACGGGGCTGGTCCTGGTGGAGGCGCACCTGCAACGGGCGCGCGTCGACCCTCGCTATAAGTTCGTGCTCGCTGAAGTGGACTACCTGAAGCCGTTCTGGGATCTTTACCCGGACCGCCGCGCCGAAATGAGGGCTCTTCTCCAGGCGGGGCGGTTGGAAATTGTGGGCGGCACGTACAACGAGCCCAATACCAACCTGACGGGCGCGGAAACGGCCATTCGCGCTGCGGTATACGGCATCGGCTTCCAACGCGACGTGATGGGTGCCGAGCCCCGCAGCGCCTGGCAACTGGACGTGTTCGGGCACGACCCGCAGTTCCCAGGCATCATGGCCGATTGCGGCCTGGATTCGGCGGCCTGGGCGCCCTTCCACCAGTGGGGGCCGCACCACCACACCGGCTCGACCTCGTGGATGCAGTTCCCGTCCGAGTTCGAGTGGGTTGCCCCAAACGGCCGCGGGCTTCTTACCAGCTACATGCCGAACCACTATTCATCCGGCTGGGAGCTCGAGCGGGCAACTTCACTGGAAGGCTCGATGTGGAGGGCTTACGAGCTCTTCTGCGACCTGGCCGAAGTGTCGGCCACCCAGGTGACGCTGTTACCGGTCGGTACCGACTACACCCCTCCCAGCCGCTTCATCTCCGATATCGCTGAAACCTGGGCTGCTCGTTATGCGTGGCCCCGGTTCGAGGTCGGCCTGCCCCGTGAGTTCTTTGCTGCGGTCCGGGACGAACTCTCACGCCGGGGTGTGGCACCGTCGCCCCAAAGCCGGGACATGAACCCCATTTACACCGGTAAGGACGTTTCCTTCATCGACACAAAACAGGCGCAGAGATTAGCCGAGAGCAAGCTCGCCGACGCCGAGACAATGGCCGCTCTGGCTCACGTCCTGGGCGCGGCGGTCCCGCACCGGGCCCTCGACAAAGCCTGGCGTCAACTGGTATTCGGTGCCCACCACGACGGGATCACCGGGTCGGAGTCGGACCAGGTGTACCTGGATCTCCTTGCTGGTTGGCGCGAATCCCTCGAACTGGCCAGTCAGGTCGAGGAGCATTGCCGGCAACAACTCGTTGCCGCGGTAGACACAAGTGGCGAGGACACAGGCGTCGTTGTCTCCAATACCGTCGTTGTCTCCAACACTACGGGCGAAGACCGCTCCGACCTGGTTTGCTTGGAGGTGCCCGCCCCGCCGGCTGGGCACGCGCTTGAGGTTATCGGTAGTGCCGGGCAAGCTCTGCCGGTCCTTGTCGAAGATGCTGATAGCCCAGCCACCGTCAGGCTCCGTTTCCTGGCGCCCGACGTTCCCGGAGTCGGGTACCGCAGTTTTGGCCTCCGCCACCCGACAGCCGTGGCTACAACGGGAAGCGGGTGGGCACCGGCGCCGGGAGCCGAGATGGCCAATGAGTATTTCGAGATCGTCAGCGAACCCGCTCGGGGTGGGGGCCTGGTACGCATAACCGAACGAGCCAGTGGCTTCGAGCTCGTGCCGAGAGGAGAACTTGCTAACGAGCTTGTCGTCTACCCCGAGTACCCGGACCACCCAGCCTTCGGCGAAGGGCCCTGGCACCTGCTGCCGTTCGGAGCGCCGGCCCGTTCCCGCTCCGGCCAGGCGATCGTCCAGCGGGAAACGTCCGCCCTAGGAGAACGTTTGGTCGTCGACGGCCGGATGGAGCTGGGCGGAGACGCAGGAGGCGGCACTGACGGCTTTGTCTATCGCCAGGTTGTAACGCTGTGGCGGGGGATCCGCCGCGCCGAGATGCGCACGGAGATCCATGGTTGGGCGGCCAAGGACCGGTTACTGCGCCTGCGGTTCCCTACGGTGTTGGCTGGAGCTACGCCCGTGTCAGCCGTCGGGGACGCCGTGGTGGCACGCGGTTTCGCCCTGCTCGACGTCGACTCCGCTACGGCGCCGTGGACATTGGACAACCCGGCCGCGGAGTGGTTCGGCCTTTCCACCACCCTGGTAGTGGAGGCGTCCGAGTCCGGTAATGCCTACCACCGCCACGCGGTGGGGGTAGCGGAGATCGTTACTCCCCCCGGGCGGGGCGCCGAGCCTTGGGCTCGGCAATTGGTGGTTGCGCTTATCCAAAAAGGAGTAACCGCCACTTGCTCGGAGGCACAGCGCAACCGTTACGGGGCGCTCCACGGCGACTCCAACTTGCCGGACTTCCGCGTCGCCATCGGAGGCCCGGCGGAGAACTCCTTCGTGGCTGAGGTCTTGGGAGCTGCCGGACGTGCTTACAAAGCTGAGCTCGAGGGCCAGCTGGCTCGTCAGGGCTGGGCCCGCGTCCTGGTCCCCCCGACGCGCCCGTTGAAGGAGCGCTGGCAGCCAAATGCTGACCTCCGCGACGCCAGGGCGCTGCCAGTGCTAGTGGTGGCGGCGAGCGACGAGACCAAGACCGCAGCCGCAGCCGCCGCTCTGGCGACCGAGATAGTGACGGGGCGCATAGGTGTCGCGCAGCCGGCTTCACTTGTTCCCCGGCGCGAGGACCTGCCGGGCTGGACCGTGGCAATCATCAACAGGGGGACCCCTGGTTTTGCCGTCGACTCATCAGGCAGTCTTTACGTGTCTCTCCTGCGAGCCTGCAGCGGCTGGCCGTCGGGGGTGTGGATCGACCCTCCTCGCCGTTCGGCGCCGGACCGGTCCGCCTTCGAGCTCGAACATTGGAGCCACGTGTTCGACCACGCCCTTGTGGTCGGTCCCGGTGATTGGCGTCAGGCCGGTTGTGTACCCGAAGCGCAGGCTTACAACCGACCTCTGACAGGGACGTACGCGAAGCCCCATCCTGGGGTATTGCCCCGCGATGCCCGCCTCCTCGGCGTTCGCCAGACGGAAGGGCCTGGCAAGGCCGTCCTAGCCGCGGTGAAGCCGGCGGGCAACCACCTGGCCTCGAGCGGGCACGGCCCCGCCGGCGGTGTGCCTGACGCGGGAGCCGAACTTACCGTTCGCCTGTACGAGGGCGAAGGTCATGGCACCGATGTCACCCTCGAGAGCCGTTTTGGCCTGACGGGGGCGCGGTCGGTCAATCTCCTGGAGGAGGGGCCGGGGAGGACCTGCGGTTAGTTAACGGAGATCCCCCGAGCCGAGGCGCGGCCGTGCCCATGGAGCCCGGGCAACTGGCAACAGTCCGCCTCGCCGTTCCTCGTCCGCCAGAGCTGAAAGTCGGCTCGTTGGCGGCCACCGAGCCCTTGGCGACCGAACCTGCACAACCCGTTTTCAGCCGGTACTGGCTCCATAACAAGGGGGCCGCCCCCATGGGCAACCAAGCGTTGGCCGTACACGCGCTGGCTACGGCGCTCGTCGTCCGTGCCGGTGACGAAGGCGAGTTCATCGCTCAGGTCGCTTCGGGCGCTGCTCGTGGCACGTACTCGGGAGAGCTGGAGCTCCTCGGCCCCGAAGGCTGGGAGGTCGACCCCCCGAGCAAACTGTTCTCGCTGGCCCCCGCGGCCTTCCTCCGCGTGCCGGTCCGCTTCCGTGCCCCAGAAAATTGCCGTCCGGGCCGCCGTTTCCTGTCCGTGAGAGCTAGGGACGGAAGCGGTCAGGTTCAAGAAGATGTGGTCACAGTCGACGTGCTACCCCCGCTGGCGGAGGCTGAAGGGCTCAACGGCAAAGCGGGCGCCGCCGAGCTCGGGCTCCTGTTCGCCCCGGCTCCTTTCGGGCATCCGAGCGGCCAGTTGGGAGGAGAGCTCGAGGCCGACCTCGACACCGACGAGATCGTCGTAGGGCCCGGGGCTAGCGCAACTCTTGCTCTTCGCCTCACCAATCGCACCGCAGGAGAGCTGCGGGCTGAGGTCCAATTGCTCTCCCCGCTCGAGACGTGGCCGTTGACCGGCCCCTGGGTGCAGGGAGTCCACCTCGCCCCTGGTCAACAACTCCGGGCAGAGGTGGCGGTGCGGGGCCCGCGGCAAGGCTGGCTCGTGTCCTGGGCGTTATTCAAGGTCACTTACTTCGGCAGGCTTTGGTACTCCCCAGCCGTCTCGCTGCGCCTGGGCCGTAGCCCGAGCAAAGCGAAGTCCGTCGCTGCGGGCCACCGTGACTGAGGATGCCGCCGAGGCGGCGGTCCCGGGGTCGGTCGGAGGAGCCGTCGTGGCGGAGCCAGAACTTGCTGCACACCTGGCTCAGCTCGCCGCCTCCACGGTGGGCTTGCGCCTTGGCCTTCGCCCGAGCCCCGACGAGATCGTCGCGGATGCGGGACAGAATAGGGCCAATGCCATTCGTTCCTGGGGCACGCGTTCGCTCCTCCTGGACCGGTTGGTTGCCCAGGAGGCCGCCCGGCTTGGCGTCGCCCGGCCTGGCTCTCCCGACAATTGGGTCGAGTGTCTCCAGGCGGCCGGTGAGCTCCGCCTGAGCCCACCGAGCGAACTGGAGGCCCTCCGCTGCTATCGGGCCAATAATTACCGCTACCGGGTGGCAGAGGCACGGCGCGTGCGGCATGTGCTGCTGAGCGACCGGCACAAGGCTGAACGCGTGTACCAGGAGGCAACTGGCGCGGGCGAACTGGCCGACCTTGCGGCGCAGTCCCTCGACGCCGGGACACAGGCCCACGGCGGGGATCTCGGCTGGGTCGAGCGCGGCCAGCTCGCCGGTGCGCTCGAGGAGTCCATTTTCTCAGCGGAGCCCAATAGGGTCTACGGCCCGGTCGAGAGCCACTTCGGCTGGCACGTGCTCGTCGTCGATGCCGTCCGGCCTGCGTACGTCCGCCAGTTCGCCGAATGCAAAGGCGAAATCCTGAGCGAACTAGCCTCCGATCGCCGTCAAGCCGCCTGGCGGGAGTGGTGGCACCGGCGAGTGGCCGAGGCCATAACCGTCCCGGACGGCAGCCTGGACGTCCTTGCTCCCGGCCTACCCGGCACGTCCCACCGCCACTGAGAAAGCGAGCTGCCATTCGATGGCGCGTGTGCTATCGGCGTACTCCCCGCCGGCTAGCGGAGTTCTGGCCGACGCGCTCCATCAGCTCGGCAATCCGTCCCGGGAGATCATCGAGGTTGAGGTACCGCCGGGCGACGCGCTGGTTGTGGCGGAGCAGCCCGTCGTCGGGCCGGGCCAACCACCGCCGTATATGGCGGCACTGTCGAGCATCGAACCACCGGAAACCCATCGCGCGTAGCTCGTCCGCGACCGGGTAGGCCACGGTCGCAACTGACCGTAGGTGCAGGGCTGCTTCGATGGGGGGGTTGCCGAAGCCTTCGTTTGTAGAGGGGAACGCCACCAGGTCCGCCGCGGCATAGGCGTGCTCGATGCCCGTGGTGGCCGACATGAGCCTAGGGAGCCGGCCCTGGTGGACAGGGACAGAGGCGTTCTGCAACAGCTTCTCTAAAGTGGGGGCGTAGCCTTCCTCCGCGTCGCCTACCAGCCAGTAGTGGGCACCTAACGCCTTCGCAAGGGCGATCGCCACCGGGATGCTCTTGCGAGCAATGGCTCTCGTCGGTTGCACGACGAGCAGCTCGCCTTCTCCAACTCCGAGGAGGCCCCTAGCTGCGCTCCTGTCGCCCGGCGGGGGGAAAGGGTCGAACAGGTTGTGGACTGTCACCGCGTCGATGCCGCGCGCTAGGAGCTCGAGCCGGGAGCGCTCGGTGGTGACGACATGACACCAGGCGGGGTCGTCGAGAGGCGGGGGCGCGGCCCTAAAGGCAGCCCGTTGCCACGGCAAGTCATGATGGCGGATCAGTGCTGGGCGGCCAGCCAGGGCGTCGGCGACGACGGCCGCCGCGGCAGGGTTGAGCGGCAATGAGAAGAGGTTCTCCACCACAACGAGGTCTGCTAAAGCCAGGATGGACCGCAGTGAAGCCTCGTCAGGCAGGGGCGGGACTTTCCCGGTCAGGTACTTCCCGGCCCCAAGGCCAGGGTCCACGTGGTCGGCCTCCCCATCGCCCGCGACGGTAGTTACCGAGCACCCCAGCTTTCCTAACGCGGCTACCCATTTTGCCGCCTCTACCGAAACGCCATCAGCGCCACCCAGACGGTACGAAACGACGACTACGTCCCGCGGTCTAGCATCTGCGCCAGGGGGGACCTCCGCGTCATGGGACCGCGCCATGCGATGGGTGCTCGTACCCATCAGCGGCGATTATCAAGGGCAATTTGCGAGCCGCGCCGGTCCCCGGCGGCGGTCACCCCAGCTCGGCTGAGAATGGCCCGCGCCACGGAAGAGGCCTGCGGGACGAGCTGCTCGAGCGGGCGATTGCGATGGACACGCTCACCCAAGTTCACTTCAGCCATGGCCCCAAGGCCGACGCGCTGGGCAACGTCGATGAGCAAGGCCACATCGACCCCGTAGTCGACCGCTAGCTGGATCGGCTCAACGACCTCTCGGCGCGTTGCGCATTCTCCTGCTAGGGGCTGGCCCCAAAGTGCCAGCTCCGGGAAAAGCGCCGCGAGCAGGGGCCGAGCCGTGAGTTCTGTTACGCGGCCACCTTCGCCGACCATCCCCGCCAGGGGACGACGGTAGGTGGCCTTTACGAAGCCGAGGCTGGGGTCGGTGAGGAGGGGGCCTACGAGCCCGACGACGAAATGGGCGGCAAAGTTGACGACGTCAGCGTCGAGGAACACGATCACATCGCCGGCGCTCACATCCAGGGCAGTGGCCATGGCCGCTCCCTTGCCAGCTCCTTTCGCAGGCGGGCAGGCCGTCGGGACGACAGTGGCTCCCGCTTCGGCTGCCACTTCGGCTGTTGCGTCGACCGAGCGGTCGTCGACAACGATGATCTCGTCCACGAGATGAGTACTTTCGACCAGCTCGGTCCGGATGGTGGCCACCATGAGCCCTACGGTGGCCTCTTCATCCCGGGCGGGCAGGCACACCGAGATCGAGGCCCTATCCTTCGCGTGTGCGAGCACTCTCGCATCGAACTGAGAGTGGTGGAAGCCGCGTAGACCAGGCTGGGCGTCCGCCGTCATGCTGACCTAGTGGGCGCGGCGTTCAGCGGGCGGCGCAGTTGAGCACGTCGGGTCGGCCGCGTGACGCGGCACGTCGCTCAGCATCAATGGGCCGAACGCGTCGATCATCTCCGCCAACTCCTTCGGTGCGGTCAGCCTGCATCGATACCTCGACGCTACCCGTCAGGGAGGCCGGCGGCAAGGCGCCGAACAGACGTCGCAGGACCACGAGCCCGGGGCGCTTGGTACATACGAGCCGTATACGGGTGAGGTGCCGGGGACCGTCAACCACTCGTGGACGGCTGCAGTTGTCGTTGATTGGCTATGTGGTGGTGACTGGCCGCCTCCAGCGCCGTGATGTCGAGGTGGACGACGACCGCTCCACCCGCCTGTGAAGCGACGGGTGAGATAAGCATGATGAGCCGGCGTGGCCCATCGCCGTCCGCGACGTGGTACTCCAGACTGAACGAGTCGCGGTCGGCGGCCAGGACAGCACGCAGACCTCTTCCGGCCAAAGCCGCGTCCGCGGCGAGCGGGCCGTGCGCCGAGTCGCAAAAGGCTAGATAGTTGGTGCCGACGGCATAGTTGGACGCGGTACGCCCATATTTCGAGGTGAAGCGTTTCCATGACGGGTTCGTGGCCAGGACGGTGCCGTCGGCGCCGATGACGGCCACTGCCGTCGGGAGTGCGTCGAACACCGCCCACCCCACGTGTTGGTCCTGGTCGGTCACTCGAGGGCTAGGGCCGGCGAGCGTCAGCAACCCGCTGGCATCGGGGCCCGGAGGCATGTCGAATGCGCTCGGGAACTCCTCGGGGGGCACCGCAGGGCTCCAAAAGAAGCCCTGCGCAAATTTACAGCCAAGTTGGCGCAGGACTTCGAGCTGGATGTCGTTTTCGATACCTTCGGCGACTGCAGTCAACCCCAGGGCAGAGGTGAGCGAGAGGATCCCACGCACCAGTGCTGTGGCATTGGCATCAGCACCCAGGCCGCACACAAAGCTCTTGTCGATCTTGACCACGTCCACCGGGAACATGTTCAGGTACGACAGCGACGAGTACCCCGTCCCGAAGTCGTCTACGGCCAAATGGACCCCCAAGCGCCTGATGGCCCGGAGGCATTCGAGGGCCGCCTCGGGGTCCCGGACGAGGCCTGTCTCCGTGACTTCCAGGGCCAGGAAGCCTGGCTCCAAGCCAGAGGTCCGAAGGACCTCGCCAACCTCCTCGACCAGCTTGGGGTTTACCAGGTCGTCGGCGCAAAGATTGACTGCGACCCGGAAATCGCCGGCGACCTTGCCTTCTGCCTTCCAGCGGACGACCTGCGCGCACGCGGTGCGCAATACCAGCGAGGTCAGTTCGCTCGACAAGCCCAGCGCCTGCACTACTGGGACAAAGACTCCGGGCGGGACCTCGCCATGGCGCGGGTGGAACCAGCGCGCCAGCGCTTCTGCCCCGATGACCCGGTGGTCGTCAGTGCGCACGACCGGTTGGTAGGCCACTCGGATCTGGCGCTCCCCGAGCGCCTGACGGAGGTCGGTCTCCAGTGCCAGGCGTTCGCGCACGGTTTCGAGGTCGCGCTCTTCGAAGGCCACCACCTTGGCCCCGCATGTCTCTTTGGCTCGGCTCATCGCCACTTCCGCGTTCCCCACCAGGACCTCAGCCGTGGCAGCGGGGCCTAGGCCGAAGACGACCCAGAGTTGGAGAAAGAGATGATTGAGGCTATGCGGGACCGTGGCGTCGACGGGATCGTGCTTGCCTCCATGTACACCCGCTGGGCTGCAATCCCGAAAGGGCTGCTGGACGGCCCCAGTGTGCTCCTCAATGCGCTCCCGGCGAAGCCGTGCGCGATCGCCTCAGTTATTCCCGATGAACTAGAAGCAGGCCGCACCGCGGCACGAACACTCCTCGAGGCAGGCCACACGGATGGTATCTACGTGGTGGGTGCCGGGCCAGCGCTGAACCAGGTACCTAAGGGAGTCGTCGCCGCAGCTGAGCGGTTGGCAGGTATAAGGGAGGTCCTCGACGCCGCCAGCGTTGGACTAGCGGGCGGCGTGTCGCTCAGAGACTGGCAGCCGACCGTCGGTTACGAAGCAACTCGCAAGTTCCTCCAGCGGAAACCAGAGCCTAAGGCACTCATCTGCTTCAACGACCGGCTGTCCGTGGGTGCGTACAATGCGCTCGAGGACTCGGGCAGGAAGGTGGGCCAGGACGTATCGGTAGTGTCGTTCGACGACGAGCCTGTTGCGTCTTGGCTGCGGCCACAACTGACGAGCATCGCCATCCCTCACTACGAGCTCGGGCGAAGGGCCATTGAGCTTCTTTTGGATGGCAACTATGAGCCGCTCCGGGAGGGACAGGTCCACCGCGTGCCCATGCCACTTCGCCAGCGTGAGTCCATAGTCGGGCCGAAGGCGGTTCTTGCTACCTGAGAGACGCCTGTGCCCGGCTCTTGTAGATCTGCCAGGAGCTGAGAATGTGAGCATTGACCGCACGGGCGGCGCCCTCGGGGTCGCGCTTAGCCAGCTGTTTGTATATGGCGACATGGCCCCGATGGGACCGAATGTTGTCCTCGGGTACCCGGTGGGTGCGGCTGTAGTAGGTACTCGTAAGGGCCAACGGCTGGACGGACCTTAGGATCGAACGTGCTAGCTGGTGACCTGAGAAACGCGAGATCATGTCGTGGTAAGAAATGTCTCCTTCGGCGTACCCATCGGTGTCGTCGAGCATCCGTTCAAGTTTCATGATGTGAGACTGCAACTCACCCAACTGCGCGTCTGTGATCTTGGTGGCAGCCCGCTGCGCCATCTGGCTTTCCAACGCGGCACGGACGTCGATCAAATCATCGAAGATCGTGAGGGTGTCGTCACTCCCGATGACTGTCTTTAACACCAGCGGGTCAAGCAAGTTCCAATTTTCGCGCGGCAAGATCGTTGTGCCGTGCCCTTGCTTCACCACTAGAAGGCCTTTTTCTTCGAGGAGCTTGAGCGACTCCCGGATGACGGAGCGGCTCACGCCGTAGTCTTGGCACAGAACGGGTTCCGCCGGCAATGGGGATCCCGGCGGGAGCTCGCCGGTTACGATCCGGTCGATCAAGGAGGCGACTACCGCCTCGCCCAAGCGGGCGGGACGTCGACGCCAAGGTATCGCCGTGTCGGCCACCGGCCATGTCATAGCGGTTGGCACTCGCGCTCGGGGACGACCGGTCCGCTTGGGTGCGGGCCATAACCCCTCCACATCTCCATCCCGTGAGCCTACGCGACCAGCACCGGCGGGCGCGAAAAGTGGTCATCCCGGGCCGCGGGCCGCACCTGCGCACCGCATTGGCCATATGCCATCATACAACAGTCGTCTTATGTCTGACCACGGAGGCCCATGAAAATCACCGCCGTTGAGGTCCATCGGGCCCTGGTCCATGCTCCCGACCCCCCGTTTGTTTGGCGGCGCGGGCTGCCCGGCAGCCCGGCCGAGGGGTACGGTGCCGTGCTCCAGATCCAGACCGACGCGGGCTGGGATGGTGTGGCCTTTCAGCCCCGGCGGGCCGCTAGCGCGCTGCTCCCCGACATCGTTGACCGCGCATTGCGCGAAGTGCTGGTCGGAGAGGATCCCTTTCAGCGGGAATGGTTGTGGCACAAGCTGTGGGAGCTCGACCGCGTCGAGGAGATCCCGCTCTACCTGCTCGGCATGGTCGACACAGCTCTGTGGGACCTGGCCGGGCGGGCGGCAGGCATGCCCACCTGGCAACTGCTTGGAGGCTTCCGCAAGGAGATCCCCGCCTATGCGTCGACCGTTACATACGCCACCGTCGAGGAGTACCTGGACGTGGCTGACCAGTGCGCCGAGCTGGGCTACCCGGCCCTAAAGCTGCATGCCTTCGGAGACGCCCGGGAGGATGCCAGGTTGTGCGAGGCCGTGCGGGAGCACGTGGGGAGCGCGGTCCCGCTCATGTACGACGGCTCCGCCGGGTTCGACCTGCCGGACGCCGTCTACCTAGGCGACGCGTTGGCCGACGCGGGTTACCTCTGGTACGAGGAGCCGATCCGCGAGTTCTCGGTCACGGCCTACAAGTGGCTGGCGGAGCGTACCCGGGTGCCTTTACTCGTCGGCGAGACGTCAGACGGTGCGCACATGAACACTGCAGACTTCATTTCCTCGGGCTGTGCGAGCTTCGTCCGCACCAGCGTCGAGCTGCGCGGCGGCTTCACCGGCGCCATGCGTACGGCGCACCTGGCCGACGCGTACCAGTTGCGAGCCGAACCCCATGGCCCAACCTTGACCTGCCGGCACTTGTGCATGGCCATCCCTAACTGCACGTACTACGAGTCGCTGGTCTGGGGCAACCCCGTACGCCGGGAACGGGGCATCGACAAGCGGGGCATGGTGCCCGCTCCGACTGCTCCCGGTGTTGGCCTGCCGGAGGGGCCCGAGTACCCAGAGGCGCTCATGCCCTTTGTTGTGGCCGAAGTCAACTGACCGCCTGGGCCGGCCAGGCCGCTTGAAACCTTGAGAAACCAACGAACCACGAAAATAAGGAGGACAATGAAAGACAACTCAACGTCACCGCGCCGTGCCCTGCTGGGCCGCCCGCGCCGCTTGTTCAATACCCTCGCAGCAACCGGGTTGGCCGTGTCGATGGCCACGATTGGTACCAACATCACCAGTGCCGCTCCCGCCCAGGCAAGTTCCGCGCCGATCGTGGTTTGGGTCGACGCCGCCCGCGTACCGCAGGTGAAGGCCTACGAGAAGGCAAACCCCAGCATCAAGATCGACCTCGTGACTTTCGACGGCGGGGATAACGGCTCTGGCAGCATCGAGAGCAAGGTAAGCCTGTTCAACCGCGTTGGCCACGGCTGGCCGGACATCGTGTTCTCCGGCGAGGCCAACGACGTCCAAAAGCTGGGCACTCCGCCGTTCAATTTCCCCGCGGTGCTCAACCAGGGAGGGCTTCTCCCGAATGGGCTCCTCAAGGGTTACGCGGCGGGTACGCTCGCCGACTGCTACATCGGCGGGAAGCTCGAGTGCCTCCGCAACGACGTCGCGTTCGACGTGCTGTGGGTCAACGTCGCGCTCATGAAGCAGTTCGGCTACACAGTCCCCACCACCTGGCAGCAGTGGCAGGCTATCGGCGAGGACGTCGCCAAGAACCACCCCGGGTACATAGTCGGCAGCATCGGCGACGACTTTGACGACGAAATCTACCTCCAGGCGGCGCAGTGCCCGATCAACGACGAGATCAAGCCCTACACCATTCTCGACAACCCGGCCGACCCTAATTGCACCGGGATGGCGTCCTTGCTCGACCCGCTGCAGGCACATGGCGCGCTCTCGCCGAGTTACGTCTTCGCCAGCACCTATGGGAAGCAGTACGGTGTGTCATCTTCATTCCCCAACGGCCATGTGCTCATGATGCCCGGCCCGGCATGGTACTCGGGCGCCATATTCTGCGGCACCTGCGAACTGGGCGAGCTAAAGGGGACTGTCGCCGCATACCCACCCCTGCACTGGGCGGGCAGCCCCAAGACCTATACGGGCGACGTGGGCGGTGGCCTTTGGATCATGTCGTCTCACACCAAGGACCCGCAGGCCGTCGCGAAGGTGTTGGTCGGACTGGCCACTTCGCCTGTGTCGCAGAACCTGTCACAGGGTTACCCGGGTTACATCCCGGCTGCGAAATCGTGGATCGCCTTGCAAGACGCGAGTGGGTTTTGGGCCACTCCTCTGGCACCGGCCTTCGCCACAGCCGTTTCTGAGGTCTGGAGCGGCTGGACCGAGACTCCTTGGGACACGATCGGCATATGGACCGACTCCGTCTTGCCGAACCTGACAGCGGGCGACAGCGTCTCGTCCCAGCTACCTGTTTTGGGGGCGGCTATCTCGAACTACGCACAAAGCGACGGCTTCACCGTCGTAACTAAGCCGTAGCTCCCTCAGTGAGCGATACCACCTTCCTGCCCGTCCCGACGCGAGCCCAGGCCCGCACCGGGCGCGGGCAGGCTGGTGGTCGCCACCGCGCCGGCTACGCGTTCGTAGCCGTTTACCTAGTACTGCTCCTTCTTTTCGGCGTCTTACCGAGCGCCTACGCCATCTACCTGGCCTTTACCAAGGCCGCAGGCAGACGTGTGAGTGTGGGACCGGTCAGCTTTGCCCAGTGGGCCGGCCTCTCCAACTTCTTCACCACCGGGAGAGACTTCCGGTTCCTGCCCGCCTTCGAGCACATCGGGCTTTACCTGGTGATCTGGCTCGTCGTGCTAGTTGTGCTGGTGCTGGCCTTGGCTCTGTTGCTGCACGGCGGGGTAAGACGGACGGTCCCCTTTTTCCGGTTCCTGTTCTATCTTCCCGGTGCGCTCGCCGGCTCAGCGAGCGTCCTGGTCTGGGCCTTCATGCTCGACCCGGATATCAGCCCTTGGCATTTTGCGCTGTCGTGGCTCCACTATTCCAGCATGCCCCAAACGATCGCACCGGGGCACCTGCCGGCCATCTTCGCTGTGATCGCTTTCTGGACCGGCGCAGGTGGCTGGATCGTGGTGATGAACGGGGCCCTCAACAACATCTCCGACGAGGTGATCGACTCCGCCAAGATCGACGGCGCCAACGCCTGGCAGCTCGCCATCCGGATCAAGCTGCCTCTGATCAAGAGGTGGGTCGTGTTCATGTTGATCCTCGCGTTCGCTACCGGGACGCAGCTGTTCGTAGAGCCCCAGCTCCTCGGCGCAGCCAGCTTGGGCATGGTGAGCCCCACTTGGTCGCCCAACCAGCTGGCCTATTACCTCGCCACTCAAAACGGCAACTTCAACTACGCCGCCGCGATCTCGGTCGACCTCCTGATCGTCGGCCTGATGGCGGCCACCTTGCTCGTGTTCCGCTCCAAGTTGTTCCAGCTCGACTAAAGGCGCGTCGACCCTATGGCTCACGTAAATGCGCAACCGCTGAGAAAGGAGCCGGCAGCTCGCGCGGCGCAGGCTGCCAGGCCCACCCGTCGACGCGGTCGGCTACCGAGCCGCCGTGTGGGGGCCTTGTTGGCTTGGTTCATCGTGATGCTGGCCTTCACGGGCTTCTTCGTGGTCCCGGTGATCTGGCTCTTTCTCGCGCCCACCAAGACGGACCACCAGTTGGTTTACTGGAACCCGCTGGCGTTGGGGTCTTTCCATACCTTCCTTCGGACATGGGACGAGATCTACGCCTTCCAGGCGCACGAGCTGCTGGTGTGGCTGTGGAACTCGGCCCGGTACTCTGTCGGCGGCGTGTTATTGGCGCTCGCCTGCGCGGTCCCTGCGGGCTACGGCTTGGCGCTGACGCAGTTCATCGGGCGGAAGGTGCTCCTCAGCATCACCCTGATCGTGATGATCATGCCCGCCAGTGCCCTCGTGCTCCCGCTGTTCTTGGAGATGAACCTCTTGCATCTCTCGAACTCGGCTTGGTCGGTGGTCCTGCCGTTTGGTTTCTTCCCGTTCGGGGTCTACCTTTCCTACATTTTTTTCTCATCGACGATCCCCAAGGAACTCCTGGCCGCGGCCAGAGTCGATGGTTGCAACGAGTGGGGGGTATTTCGCCACGTGGCGTTGCCCTTGGCCCGGCCAATAGTGGCGCTCGTCGGGTTCTTCGCCTTCGTCTCGGACTGGACCAATTTCTTCCTCCCCTTCGTGATGTTCTATACCGACAGGCAGTACCCGCTCCCGGTCGGCCTGGATTACCTCATTTCCTCAACGGCCGCCTTCAACCCCGTTGCGTCCGCGGCCGCCAGCCCGGTCCTGCGGCCCGAGTTGGCGATGGCCACGCTCGTGGCGATTGCGCCGGTCTTCATCATTTTCTTCTTCGCGCAGCGAGCGCTGGTCACCGGGATGCTGGCCGGCTCGACCAAGGAGTAACAGAGGAAGCCGTTCCCAACAGCCGACGTTGCTATCAGCGGGTCTACGCGCCGCGCCCGTGAAACCCGCGACGACATATAGAAAGATGTCGGAATGCCCAACGACACAGGAGTATCGCTTGAGTACTCCTCGGGTCACGAGCGGCTGCGCTTGGAGGCTTGGGGCGAAGATTCGACAAGAGTGAGGGCCGACCGAAGAGGTCACTTGACGGTTGATCCCCTGACGACCAGCGTGCCCTCGTGGTAGCGTCTACCAGAGCCCACTCGCGTACCGCTGATAATGGCGAAAAGGTCGCTGACGGCGGCCGCGCCTAAGTGCTCCAGGTCCATGTCGATCGTGGTCAAAGGCGGGTCGGTCTCCTCGGCGAAAATGGCCCAATTGTCGTACCCTGTGATGGCGATGTCTTCGGGCACTTTGCGGCCCAAGGAAGTCACCGCCTCGACCACAGCAGCGGCGAGCTGGTCAGAGCCGCAAGCGATGGCGTCGACGTCGGGTACATCCTCCAGGACGTCCCGGGCCGCCTGGCTCGCCCAGCGGCGGGACCACTGGCAGTACCTGGTACCGCTCACGAGGCGGAGACCGTGGTCTTGAAGGGCGTGGTTGATCCCCGTGACACGCTGTTGGACCGCCGGGGAGTAGTCGGGGCCGGTTATGTGGGCGATGCGAGACCGCCCGATGTCCACAAGATGGTCGATTAACCCGACCGCGCCGGCGAAATCGTCGACTAAGTGAACGACGTCGCGCGAGTTCGTGGTCGGCCCGTGCACATAGACGGTGGGGAGCTTGGCGGAGGCGGTAATTGAGGGCGTCTCTCCCTGGTTGTCGCCAACGATGAGCAAGCCCTCTACTTTGCGCTGGCGGAGCATGATCGCCAGGTCCGCGAGGCGGTCGCCCATGCCCCTGGCGTCAGCGATGATCGCGGCCAGCTGCCGTTGCTCGAGCGCCGACTGGGCGCCTATCACAAGCGGCATGGCGAAGCGCTGGACCATGGGGTTCAGCAGGAGCACCCCGATCACGCTGCTCCGCCCGCTGGCCAGCCCTTTGGCCAGCAGATTGGGGGTGTAGCGAAGCTCCGTCGCCGCATTGAGCACCCGCTCGCGCGTCGCGTCCGAGATCCGGTCCTGTCCGTTCAGCGCCTTGGACGCGGTGGTTAGCGACACCCCCGCGAGCCTCGCAACCTCGGTCAACGTAGGTGGACGACCCGCCTGCACGCCTTAAGCATAGATCTGGCCCCGAAAGGGTCGTCTGGTGGCGCTAAAAGTCGTGGTCGACGGAGGGGGAAGCGCTTCCGCAAATCTGCGTGTTGAGGGTCACAGACACGGTGAGAAATCTGGCAATGTTGCCTTGACTGGCGTGATCGCATTGGGGTAGCGTTTCCTCGCGTAAGGGGAGGGTGCTTGGGAAGGTTGTTTTGGTTGCCGGCACCACAGTGAACTGTTTCGAAAGCACGGGACCGCCATGCAAGACAGCAGCCATTTTGTGCCCTCGGGCACTACGGTCACGGCACCGGCCCGTGTTTTCGACGGCCCCGTCAACCCGACGAGTGCCGCCATCGGTCGCCTCCACCCTCTCGGCTTGAGCGAAGTGGTGCTGACCGGGGGCGGGGCCCTCGGCGATTGGCAGGGGCGCAACGGAGCCCAGACACTGCCTCACTGTGTCGAACAAGTGCGGGCCTCGGGCGCAGTCAGCAACCTCGAGAACGTTTTCGAGGACGGGCCGCGTCGGCCCCACAACGGTATGCATTTTTCTGACTCGGATGTCTACAAAGTCCTCGAAGCCGCTGCCTGGGAAAGCGTCCGCGGCCTTAGCGGCGGGGTGAAGGAGTTCGCCGAGCAGGTGCCGGGTCTCTTATCGAGGGTTCAGCGCCCTGACGGGTACCTCAACTCGTGGTTCCAGGGCCAGCACCCGGAGCTGGTTTGGAAGGACTTGCGCTGGGGCCACGAGCTTTATTGCGCCGGTCACCTGCTGCAAGCAGCGGTGGCGAGCCGTCGGACCGGCGGCAACCCCGTCTTGTTCGGCGTGGCGAGCAAGCTTGTCGCTCAGCTGCTAGAGACCTTTTCCCTGGAGGACGGCGACGGGCGGTTGCTCGGGGTGTGCGGGCACCCTGAGATCGAGACCGCTTTGGTGGAGTTCTATCGCCTTACAGGGGACTCTCAGGCGCTCAAGCTGGCTAAGCGGCAGGTAGACCTGCGGGGACGGGCAGATGTCGACTTGCCGTCCTCCGGGCTGCTCGGTGACAGCCGTTTCCCTTTGTCCTACTTCCTCCACCACCTCCCCGTCCGCCAGCAGACCTTGGCCACCGGTCACGCAGTACGGGAGCTCTACTTGCAGGCGGGCGCGGTGGACGTGGCGGTCGAGACCGGGGACGAGGAGCTGTTGGGGGCTTCAGAGATGATATGGGAGGACCTTTTCGCCACGAAGACCTACGTTACCGGCGCGCATGGTTCGCGCCACCGTGACGAGTCGATCGGTGACGCTTATGAGCTCCCGGGCGACCGCGCCTACGCGGAGACGTGCGCGGCGATCGCAAGCTTTCATTGGAACTGGCGGCTCCTTTTGGCAACCGGTCGGCCTCGCTATGCGGAGGCAATGGAGGTCGTGTTCTGGAACACCATCGCCGGTGCCGTGTCCCGGCCCGGGACGGAGTTCTTCTACTCCAATAGCTTGCACCTGCGGACGGACCACTCCGGCATCGACGAGGACTCCCCACTTCACCGCCTCAGCTGGTACAAGTGCGCGTGCTGCCCACCGAACCTCGCTCGTCTAATGGCGAGCATTCAGGTCTACCTCGTGACCCGCGATGCCCATGGCGTACAGGTGCACATGCCGTTCCAGGGGAGCGTCTCCACGAGGATCCCGGGAGGGGCGGTGGTGTTCACGGTCGATGCAGGTCACCCATGGGAGGGGACCACGGACATCGAGATTGCCCGTAGCACTTCAACTGAGCACTGGGCGCTGTCGGTGCGTTGTCCTGAGTGGGCCAGCAGACAGAGCGCCACAATGACTGTGAACGGGCGTCCCGCCGAAGTCTCCTGGGATGGCACCTATGCCCATGTGACGAGGCGTTGGAACCCAGGGGACCGCCTCCAGGTCCACAACTCGATGCCTGTGCGGGTACTAAGGCCGCACTGGAAGGTGGACGCAGTACGTAATTGCGTGGCTGTCCAACGCGGCCCTCTGGTTTACTGCCTGGAAGCGGATGACCTCGCTGAAGGTACCGCCGTAGAGGATGTGTTCTTGGACCTGGCTCGTCCCCTCGAGCCCACCCATGACGTCCCTACCGGTCTCCGAGGCTATGTGGAGGTAGCCGTGGCCGCATCCGGGCAGGGTGCCGAGGGGCCAGGGCAGCTTTATAGCGAAGCGGGAGGGAGCGAGCTCGAGACCGAGCCGCTTCCTCTGACTTTCGTGCCCTATTTCTCCCGGAGCAACCGGGTGTCGGGGACGATGCGAGTTTGGCTTCCTGCTGCTCGGCGGGACGATGAAGCCGAACAGCCCGGCTCTATGCGAAAGTGAGGACGCAACGAAGTGGCCACTTTTGTCGGCGGTGACTTGGGTTTCTCAGTGTACGAGGGCAACGAGATCCTCCAGGTCGAGGCGTGGGGTGAGAACAGCGCGCGCGTGCGGTCCACGTTGCGCGCAGCTATAACGGAGACACCGGGAAGCGCGCTAGGCGAAGCGCCACCCGGCCGAGCCCACATCGAAATAGCAAATGACCGAGCCCGCCTGCGCAACGGTGACTTGGTAGTCGAGGTGGCGACCAACGGTGGTCGAGAGTTCTTCCTCCAGGCCCCACCTTTGGTGAGGTTCTTGCGTTCGAACGGGGAGGAACTATTCAGCGAGCGCATCCCTCATTTCGCGTCGCCGCCTCAGCGGCGCTACACGCGCGGCGCAGGCGACCCTCATCACTGTGAGGTCACCTTCAACGCCTCCCGCGGAGAGCGGATCTACGGCCTCGGCCAGCACCAGCACGGCTTGCTGGACCAAAAGGGCGCGGTGATCGACCTCATCCAGCGGAACACAGAGGTTTGTGTGCCGTTCGCGCTTTCCGACCGCGGCTATGGGTTCCTGTGGAACATGCCCGGAACGGGCCGGGTAGAGCTCGGTACCAACCACACGAGATGGGCCGCGGACGCCCTCCAGGTCGACTACTGGGTGACAGCCGGTAAGACGCCGGCAGAGATCGTCAGCCGGTACTCGCGTGCTACCGGGCTGCCGCCGATGCTCCCCGAGTGGGCCGCAGGCTTCTGGCAGTGCAAGCTTCGCTACCAGACTCAAGACGAGCTTCTTGGTGTGGCCCGCGAGCACAAGCGCCGGGGACTGCCTCTTTCAGTCATCGTGATCGACTATTTCCACTGGACACGGCAAGGAGAGTGGAAGTTTGATCCCTCCGAGTGGCCCGACCCTCAGGCCATGGTGGACGAATTGCGGGCGCTCGGCGTCGAGCTCATGGTCTCGGTTTGGCCAACCGTCAACCCCACCAGCGCAAACTACGCCGAAATGGATGGGCGCGGGCTCCTCGTCGGCAATACACGTTCCTTGCCCCTACACCTTCCCTTCTGGGACAAGGGCTTCGACGGCCAGACATTCGTCCGCTACTATGACTCGACCAATCCGGAGGCTCGTCGCTACATCTGGCAGAAAGTGACGGAGGGGTACCTCCGTTACGGGATCCGGACCTTCTGGCTTGACGCCTGCGAACCGGAGATGCGCCCGGAGGACCCAGAGAGCAACCTGTTCCACCTTGGCCCGGGCTCGCAGGTCCAAAACGTCTACCCCCGGGAGCACGCCCGCGGGTTCGCCGAGGGGCTCTGGGCCAGCGGTGAGGAGGAGCTGCTGCTTCTTTGCCGGTCAGCCTGGGCTGGAAGCCAAAAGTACGGAGCAGCCGTGTGGTCGGGCGACATCGACTCCACTTTCGAGGCACTCGCTGCCCAAATCCCTGCCGGCTTGAACATCGGGATATCGGGGATCCCTTGGTGGACTACCGACATAGGCGGTTTCAAGGGGGGTGACCCAGCATCTGCATACTTTAGGGAGCTCGTGGTGCGCTGGTTCCAGTTCGGGACTTTTTGCCCCCTGTTCAGGCTACATGGGGTCCGCGAGCCGGGGCCCATGGTCGGGTCGGGCCAGACCGGGGGGCCAAACGAAGTGTGGTCCTTTGGCGACGAGGCTTACGGGATAATTCGCGAGCAGCTCGAATTGCGAGAGCGGTTGCGGCCCTACGTCATGGACCAGATGGTCACCGCCAGCACCGTTGGCCTGCCCCCCATGCGGGCCCTGTTCCTCGAGTTCCCCGAAGAGGAGCCGGCGTGGGAGGTGGGAGACGAGTACTTGTTCGGCCCCGATGTGCTGGTCGCGCCGGTCACTTCGTTCGGCGCGAGAGACGCGACGTCTACCTGCCGGAAGGGGCCTCCTGGGCGGACGCCTGGACCGGCGAGCCGGTCAAGACGACGGGTTGGGTCACCGCAGCCGCACCCTTGGAGCGCATACCGGTGTTCCTACGGCAAGGCGGCGCCTTGAAAACCCTATCCATAGAGACAAATAGCTAGGGGAGGGCGGTCGCACATTGATGCTTGGCAAGGGGGGGGCCAGGTTGGCTCGGCCAACATGAAAACAGACCCAAGCGCTGAAACGCAAACGGCAGGAGCGGCGCCAAAGCGAGCGGCCCGGCCTGACCGGACGGAACCCGCCGGCACACGCCTGTCGGGTCGGCAGCGTCGGCAACTCGCGGGCTGGCTGTTCCTCACGCCCGCGATCTTGTACCTGCTCTTTGCGTTCGCCCTTCCCATTGTTTACAACGTGATGCTTAGCTTCGAACAGACCTCTCCGGCGACGATCGCCGATCTCACAGCCCCGTTCGCCGGGCTCTCAAATTACCGCTTCGTCCTCAATGACCCCACGAGCCGGACCGCCATCGTCCACACTTTCGAGTTCACAGCCGGGTCGCTCGTCGGCCAGTTCATAATCGGCTTTGCGCTCGCCTTGCTGTTCACCCTCCGCTTCCCGGGCAGGACGCTGGGGCGCTCGCTCATCATCGTCCCTTGGCTGCTGCCGCTGATCGTGACCGGGGTCATCTTCAAGTTCCTCTTCCAGCTCGAAGGTGGCGCAGTCAACCAACTCCTCATGGACGTCGGCGTGGCTCACCAGCCAATTGATTGGCTGGACGACCCGCATCTTGCTCTGCTGACGGTACTTATTGCGAACATCTGGCTCGGGGTGCCCTTCTTCACCCTCCTGCTCTACAGCGCTCTTCAAGACGTGCCAGTGGAAGTGAAGGAAGCAGCCCTTATGGACGGTGCCGGCCCTTGGCAAAGGCTCCGTCTCATCATCGTCCCCATCATCCTGCCGGTTATCGAGATCACTCTTCTCCTCGGGTTCGTGTTCACCGTCAAAGTGTTCGACCTCGTGGTCGCCCTTACTGGGGGAGGCCCGGCCAACGCGACGCAGCTCATTACGACCTGGTCTTACAACCTTTCGTTCGAGGAGTTCTCTTTCGGCGAAGGCGCCGCGCTCAACAATGTGCTGCTCGTGCTGGCGCTGATCTGCTCGCCGTTGTACCTGTTGCTCAGCCGGGGTTCCTTGAGGCGCAGCTCGGGAGCAGGGAAATGAGCCGCCTACAAAGGTCGAGGGCCCTGCGATGGCTTTGCACGCTCGCGACGGCGGCTGCTCTCGTAATAGTGCTGTTCCCGATTTACGCGGTCATCGTGGGTTCGTTCGAGTCCACCGAAACCCTCTTCAGCGGCACGTACTATTGGCTGCCGCACGCTCCGACACTGGACAACTTCCAGACGGTGATCCAGGCGCAGTCGGGCAACGTGCTGACGAGCCTCATCGTGGGCGTGGGGACAGCTCTGCTCGCTTTGGTCGTCGCCGTCCCCGCAGCCTATGCCCTTTCGAAGTACCGCTTGCGGGTGACCGTTGTCGTAGTCAGCGCCCTGCTCGTGGCGCAGATAGTCCCCTCCATTGTCCTGGCGACCTCGCTGTTCATCATCTTCCACTGGATCCACTTGGTGAACTCGTACCCAGGCCTCATTATCGCCGACGGCACCTACGCCATCCCCTTTGCCATCCTCGTGCTGAGAGCGTTCTTTTTCAGCCTGCCGGACGAGGTGCTGCAGGCGTCGAGAGTCGACGGCGCGTCTGAGTGGCAGACGTTCCAGCGCATCGTGATCCCGCTTGCACGCTCGGCTGTGATAACCGTTGCCGTGTTCGCGTTCTTGAACGGTTGGGGAGACTTCATATTTGCATTGACGATCCTAAACGGAGCCACGATAGTGCCGATCACACTGGGGATCTACACCTATCTCGGGAACTACTCTACGGACTGGGGTGCAGTGATGGCCTCGGCGGCGTTCGCCATGGTGCCGGCCGCGGTAATGCTGGTCGTAGCGCAGCGCTATATCGCTAGTGGTCTCACGGCGGGATCGGTGGTGGGGTAGCGATGAGGCCGGTCTCGCCGCTGCAACAGAGGGGGTGGGGGACACGCAAGTCCACTGTCCGCGAAAGCGAGGGGGTGATAGATGGAGTAGAGACGGCAAGCTGACTCCGTTTGCCACGCAAGCCTTTTGCCTCATAAACCTCGGCTGACTTCGTTGTCCGCCATCAACAATAAAGGAGAGAAGCACCGTGAAATCATTGAAGAGAATGCGGCAGCGGGGGCTGTCAGCCCTGGTGGCCGCAACGTTTGCAGCGATCGGGCTGTCGCAGGTGAGCACTTCGGCAGCGAGCACGATAACCCTCACAGAAGAGGACTACTTCAACACGCCCGGTCAAACCGCCGCATTGGCCCAGTACGACAAGCAGTTCGAGGCCGCGCACCCCGGTGTGACGATAACGAGGATCTATGTGCCGTTCGCCAGTTTGGACACCAAGCTCTTGACGCAAGCCGCGGGCCACGACCTACCCAACCTTTTGGCTGTCGACAACCCCTTCGTGTCAACCATGATCACGACTGGCCAAGTGGTGCCTCTGAGCGGTTCCAGTGGCTTCAGCACCAAAGGGTATTTCCCAGCCATCATCGACGAAGGGCTGTCCAGTGGCAAGTACTACAGCTTACCAGTGGCGGGTGCCAACTCGATCGCCCTTATGTACAACATCGCCATGCTGAAGGCGGCGAACATCACCCCGCCGGCTACGTGGGCTCAGCTCGTGACCGACGCCAAGGCCCTGACGACCCCGCAACGTTATGGGATCGCGTTGACCTGTGAAGCTGCAGAAGACACCACCTGGCAGTGGGAGCCGTTCTTCTGGAGCAACGGAGGCGCGTTTAACTTCTCTAACATCGCCTCCGCGCCAGGCGTACAAGCCTTGAGCCTCTGGAAGGAGCTTGTCACCGATGGTTCGGCGTCCAAGGCCTGCCTCAACTGGAGCCAAACCCCGGCCGCCTCGAGCCAGTTCGAGGCCGGGAAGGCCGCGATGATGGTCAACGGCCCCTGGAACTTCTCGGGCCTCAACCTGGCGCACATGTACTACGGCAAGCAGTTCGGGATCGTCCCTGTCCCGGTCCGGGTGGCTGGGCAACACGTGATCGTGCCGCTGGGCGGTGAGGACTGGATGATAAGCAAGAGTGGTGGCAGTGCTGCGCAGCAGATGGCTCTCCAATGGATCCAGGGCATGCAGACGCCTTCGCAGGAGCTGGCGCTCGCGAAGTTGTTCGGCTACCTACCGCCTAAGGAAGCCGTCGCGAAAACCTACGTCCAGCAGGAAGGCGCTGCGTGGAGCGTCTACGCCAACCAAACCCTCTACGCCCATCCGCGCACATTGGGGCTGGGCACCAAGTACCCGAAGGTCTCTTTGGCCGTATGGACCGCTATCCAGGCTGCATTGTCGGGTTCTCAGTCCGTACAATCGGCGTTGAACACGGCACAGTCGACGATCAAATCAATCTTGAGCAGCTAGAGGTCAGGGGAGCAGCTGCCCCCGCCTAAGCGTGGGCAGCTGCTACCAAGGCATCACGTAGTAGCGATAGTTCGGGCTCTCGGCCCACCAAGGGAGCCAAGCCGCTGACCCGGTGGCGGCCGCGTTCCCCAAACGTTGCCGCCCCCCGGCGCCCCGCGCGTTGCGCCTTAGCACCCACGAAGCGGGGCTGTTGACGGGACCAAGGGGGTGCCAGCGGCCCGCACAATAACGGCACTTACCGGGCGCCCGATAACGATGTCGCCCACAAGCCGGCTGAAACCTGGGACTGGGGACAACTGAAGTGATGCCGTTCTGGCGCGGCTTGTTACTCGAAGTGCGGGCGGACTATCGGGTGGACATTATGCCGCGAAGAGAGTGCCCGATGTCGCCGAGTGACATCGACCGTTTCCTTCCTCTATAAGGGTGGGGCTGGCCTCGGCCGCTGGGATCGTCGGGCGATGCCGGCAGTCGGCCGTCAGGTGTGTGGGCCGCCGCCAGCCGGCCTGGGCCCTGTGTAGCTAACCGAGAAGCCCTTTGGGCTGAACGCCGATGGCTTAGCCACCTGTTGGCCGCCCTGCACCATAACCATGCGCCAAAGCGCCTTCTGAGGGCCGCCCGCAATCCCCATACCGCTGAAGCTGACAGAGGGCGAGTAGGCGGCGAGCTTTAAAGGACGGCAGGAGGAATTCAGCCCGGGGCAGTTCGACGGCCTCTCGACTACCCATTCGGCGCTCACCCCCGGGCCGGCGTAAGGCTCGGGAGGCGTCGTGAAGGCGAGGCCGTTGGTGTCGTCCGCGACCTGCATCTTCCACAAGTCCGACCCCGCCTCCCAGACGGCCACCGTCATTTTGTCACCGGCCCTGACACCGAGGCCGGTGATGTAGGTCGTGGCCCCGGGGAAGGCCTCCCACCAGGGCTGCACGTCGTAGCCATCGGGGCTGCTCGGGTCCGGCGTCTCATCGACTCCCGCCTGTATGAGCGAGGTGCCCTCGGGGGGAGGATAGACAAAGGTGCCCGAGCTCGTGAGGCCGTCGACGCCGACCCACTCGGCCGTCTCCGCGCTGCGCGGGTCACCAGGGCCCAACGCCGGGACGGTGAAAGTACCTCTGGCGGCACTGTACGGCCCGCCGACCGCGACGTAACCGGACCAAATTAGGTTCTTGATGTCGGTTACGGGGACCGAAGGCGCCCCGGCGGGGAGCACGGGGGTCGGCGCCACTGCCTGGTAGCCCGACACGAGGTGCACGTAGAACCGGCCGCTCGACATGGAGGTGGCGCTGCGGGCGACCAGGGCCAGTCTCACTGTGCGGCCGATGGAGGCGAGATTGGCGCCGAAGGTGACCGGAGTGCTGAAGTTGCCGCCGCCGCAGGGTGTCGAAAGGCGGGAGTACACCACGGGGATTGCATAGCTCGAAAGCAGTTCCAGCTGGCAGGAGCTGGCGTTCTTGACGCGCCCGGTGACCGTCACGGTCCCCCCGCTGGCGGGCAGTACCCAGGGCACCGCCCGCGCCGACAGGACTAGGGCGGGCCCCGCCGGGGGCGCAGTGCCCGCTGCCGGGCTGGCGGGGGCTACCAGGGTCAGGCCGAGCACAGCCGTCATGCCAAACGCCCGCAGCACAGAACACCTGCCAGCCATAGTCGTGCGGACAACTATATGTTGCTGGACGTTCGGCGTTCGCGCGTAGCTGGTCCGCCGAGCCGTTGAGTTGGCGATGCGCAGCGGGGCTCAGTTGGTCGTGACGCTCTCGGACTAGGACGTTCGCCAGCCAGGCGCTAACGCTCGGCCGCCTGAGCTTTCCGATGGCCCTGGCTAGTTCTCGCTCCCCCGCCCTTTTGGCCTCAGATGCACGCGCGTCACGTATGTTCGTGAAGGCGACCGGAGCAAGCCCGTAGAGTTCGGTGGCGACGGCGTCAAGGTCCATATGCCGATTCTGCCGGTAATCGAGGATACGTGTCGTCGGCCTGTGCGGGGCCCGGTGGTGCTGGTAATCGGTGTCTTCTCCGCGCCTGCCATCACTATCGCAGCGCGCGACCCGCCGGGGACCTGAATGTGACACGATCTCCAGCGATGAGAGACGACCGACACGTCGAGTTGGTGCGTGCGCCTCAGCTTGCGACCGGCGTCCCCTACGCGTACTCAGCAGTCGCTGCTGGCGGCTTTCGTTTCGTTTTCACTGCTGGTGCCTGCCCCCTCGACGAGACCGGCGCCATTGTCGGCGTCGGGGACGTCCAGAGCCAAGCTGAGCAGGTGATGTCTAACCTGAGCGTGGCGCTTGAGGCCTCGGGTGCTCGTCTTGAAGATGTCGTGAAGACGACCGTGTACGTGGCCAGCCACGACCGCGCTGACCTGGCCGCCGCCTGGGACGTCGTCCGGAGGCACTTCGGCCGTCACGACGCGCCGAGCACTCTGGTTGGGGTGACGATGCTCGGCTATGAGGGCCAGCTCGTAGAGGTCGAGGCCATCGCAGCACAACCCTGACAAGGGATGGCACCCGGAGGGGCCGCCAATTGGAGGTCACTCTGACAGCGCGAGAACGAGACGAGTCGCGCACCCGATAACACTCAGCAGGGTGAGAACCGCAGCGGATGTTGCGAGAGGCGGCCAGGGCCGGGACCAACAGCGGTGGAGGCGTCGGCACGGGCCCTGGCATTTGCGTACGGGTGGGAGCTGCCCGCACCGCTCGGTCCACAGGCCCGGGCGACGTCGTTGGGGAGGACGAAGGGGTGGTAGCACGAGGTGATCGAGTGGGGTCATCCACCTTGAAGCTTCCCCGCAAAGAGGTCAGGCTTCAACTGTGAGCCCCCCGTTTGTGCCCGCGGCGATCAACAGTCAAGTGAGCAACCACTGCCCCGGGGGCGGCTAGCGATGAGCGGTGGGGCGTACCGGGTCGCCTGGTACCGGTTCCGCGCCACCTTCGGTCGCCGATGGAGCGGTTACCTGAGCATCGTGCTCCTGGTTGGGCTGGTGGGCGGTGTGGCGATGGGGGCGGGCGCCGCGGCTAGGAGCACCCAGTCCTCGTTCCCCGAGCTCGCGGCCCGGACCGACTCCTCGGGCCTGTCCGTCGTGGACAGCGTGTACAACCCGGCCAATGGCCTGGACGCCGGCTACCTCCCGGCACTGGTCCGCACTATCGCCAGGCTCCCTCACGTAAAACAGGTGGAGAGCGAAGTGGAACCCGACATGGTCCCGCTGCAAGCCGATGGAGAGCCCGACATGGCGGCTGCCGGGATAGGGTTCTCTGGCAGCGTAGACGGTCTTTTCTTCGATCAGGACCGGGTCATTGTCACCCACGGCCGTATGGCCGACCCCCGGCGGGACGAGTTCATCATGGACTCGGCGACGGCGAGACAGCTGGGGTTCCACCTAGGCGAGGAGGTCACCTTCGCGGTTCAAACCAATGCTCAGTCAGAGTTGCCCCCAGCCCAGGCCCTGAAAGTCCTTTCCCGAGACCGCCGGGTAAACGCCAAGCTGGTAGGCGTCGGGGTCGTTCAAGTCCAAAACCTGGTGCAGGACGACGTGGATGCCAATGACTCGGGCTTTGTCTTGTTCACCCCAGCCGTCACCGACCCACTACTCGGCTGCTGTACCAACCTCAGCTTGAGCGCAGTCCAGCTCTACGGGGGTAGCCGCTACGACCTAGAGGTCGAGAACGAGGTGGCCCGGGTCCTGCCCAACGGGGTGCCCCGTGACTTCGTGCTGGGCTCGGTCCTCGAGGCGAAAGCGGAGCTCACGATCAGGCCCGAGTCCATCGCTCTCGGAGTTTTCGGTGGGATCGCTGCGCTAGCTGCGCTGGTGATCGCGAGCCAGGTGATCGGCCGACGGTTGCGGTTCAATACCGATGACTTGGCGGTGTTGCAGGCCCTAGGGGCCAGCCCGGCGATGACGGCCCTCGACGGGCTGGTCGGCGTACTCGGCGCGGTGGTCGCCGGGGCCGTACTGGCCGTCCTGGTCGCCCTGGGAGTCTCCCCGCTCGCCCCCCTCGGCCCGGCCCGGCCCTATCTTCCCATCGGAGTGACCTTCGACTGGACGGTGCTTGGCGCCGGGGTGGTGGTCCTGGTAGGTGGTCTCAGCGCGGTGGCAGTGGTGGTCGCCTACCGGGGCTCGCCCCAGCGCATCTCACAGCGGCGCCAGTGGTCGTCCAACCGCCGCTCGGCGACGGCCCAGGCGGCCGCCGCCTCCGGTCTGCCAATACCGGTGGTGGCCGGGCTCCGTTTCGCTCTCGAACCCGGCGCCGGGCGCAACACAGTGCCGGTACGTTCCGCGATCCTGGGAGCGGTGGTAGCAGTGGTGGTTGTCACCGCCACCATCACCTTTGGGGCCAGCCTGCGGACCTTGGTGTCGCACCCAGCCCTCTACGGGTGGAACTGGAATTACGAGTTGAACGGAGGTGGCGGCCTCGGTGACCTCCCGGCGAAGGCAACCGCCACGCTGCTCGACAAGGACCCATATGTGACCGCTTGGTCAGGCGTCTACTTCGGGATCTTGTCGATCGATGGCCAGGACGTGGCGGTCATGGGGGTCGGTCCCAGAGCGAGCGTTGCCCCTCCATTGCTGTCGGGCCACGCCGTCGATACTCCTGATCAGGTAGTGCTCGGCGCGGCAACCCTGGCCGAGCTGCGCAAAAAGGTAGGCGGGACCGTCGAGGTGCGCGCCGCCGACAGCGCCCCTACTGCGCTGCGGATCGTCGGGACGGCGACCCTTCCGGCGATCGGAGTCGGAGGAAGTACTCACTTAGAGATGGGCAGTGGTGCCCTTCTGTCGTACCAACTGATCCCTCCCGGCCAGAGGGACCTCTTCGAGGGCGCCCCAGGCCCAAACGCCATCCTCATCAGGACCAAGCCGGGAGCGGACCAGGCTGCGGTGGTCAAGTCGCTCCAATCAATTATCTTCAAGCTCCAAGCACAATTCAGCGGCGCCGCAGTCCAGCGCGTTCAGCGCCCGGCTGAGGTCATCGGCTACAGCAACCTAGGGGCCACGCCCGGCCTGCTGGGCGGCGCGCTGGCGGCCGGGGCGGTGATCGCTCTCGGCCTCACTCTGGTCGCCTCGGTGCGGCGTCGGCGCCACGACCTCGCCCTGCTGAAAACCCTGGGTTTCACAAACGGCCAACTAGCCGCCACCGTCGCATGGCAATCAACCGTGGCCGTCACCATGGGTACGGTCGTCGGAGTACCGCTAGGTATCGCGCTCGGCCGTTCGCTTTGGGACCTGTTCGCTCGGGAAATAGACGCTGTACCCGACCCCAGCACCCCTGTCCTCTCCGTGGTCGTGATCGCCATCGGCGCCCTAGTACTTGCCAACCTGGTCGCTGCGGCCCCGGGACGCATCGCCGCCCGTACTCCGACAGCCCTTGCTTTCAGAGCGGAGTGACCACAACGGGTCCTAGCGGCCAAGCGTTCGTTCGCGGGATCTGCTCCGGCTTCCTCCCGATTTGTGGAGATTAGACCGGCTAAGGGTGAGCACTCGTGTCCGCTTGAATTAGCCGGCCGGCGCGCCGAGCACGGTCCGGCCGAGGAGACCGGCGAGCTGCTGGTCGCGGGCCTCGACGACATGGGCGTAGATGTTGAGCGTCGTCGAAGCGTTGGCATGGCCGAGGCGGCCCGCGACCGTCCTCACGTCTGACCCGGCAGCTATGGCAACGGTGGCACTGTAGTGACGGAGCTGATGTAGATGCGCGCGAAGTCCGGCCCGCTTGGCCAGGTTGCGAAAGTTATCGGTCAGCCTGTCTGGCATGTAAGGAGCCGAGCCGTCGGCCACTGGGCTCAATATGAAAGCGTCCTTTACGAGTGACGTGCCGACCCGTTGTGCGTAGGCTTCCTGGTCCGCCTGGGGCTTGGCAAGGTAGGCGGCGAGCGTGTCATCAAGGCTCAACTTCCTCGCTTGGCGTGTTTTGGTGGATCGCTCGGACCATTGACCCTTGACGGCCGTCAACGAGCGTGTTATCCGCAGGCTCTGGCCCGAAAGGTCCATGTCAGACCAACGGAGCGCAGCCAGCTCCCCCCTTCGAGCGCCCGTGATTGATGCCAGCACTATCGCCGCCGCTAGGGAGCGGTCGCTCCGCTCCGCCTCGGCGACGAGGGCAACGACTTGCTCGTCGGTGGGCGTCGAGATTGTCGATAAGACGGCGCGGGGCTGCGTGGCACGGTCGGCTGGGTTCTTCAGCAGCAGGTCCCAGCGGACCGCCGGTTCTAGGGCGGCGTGGAGCAACGCGTGATGCCGGCGGACGCTGGTGGCCGAAAGTCCACGACCTCGGAGTTTCCCGTAGAAGGCGTCGAGGTGCCGCGCAGTGAGCCGGTCCAGCCTGACATCGCCAAGCTCCGGCTTGATGTTGCGATTAATCATCCGGGTGTACTCGTGGACTGTGTACGCCGACCTGTCCGACGCAGTCGCTTCGAGCCATCGGTCAAGCAGGTCGCCTAGGCTACCGACGTGCAGGTGAGCAGTTCCTGGAGGGATGCGAGAGTGGCCGAATCGGACGGTCTCGAAAACCGTTGTGGGCTCACGCCCACCGTGGGTTCAAATCCCACTCCCTCCGCCGACCGGGAGATCCCCGGAGCGAGCGTGGTTGCCTCAAACCGTCGCCGTTCTTTTAGGCGCGGACGGTTTGAGGTACCACGTCTCGGCACGCTCCCCTGAGGGCTGCACGCCGAGCCCGTCGATCACGTTGGCGCCCGGGAGCTGCGCCAGCAGCTCGCCGGGCAGGAGGATCTTGGAGCGGCGTACCCCGGAGCCGATCACGACCATGGCTTGGGCCGAGGCGCGCCGGTCGACCAACAGCGGCCAGTCGGCCGGCAAGCCGATTGGCGTGATCCCGCCGTACTCCATGCCTGTCAAAGTGACGGCGCGTTCCATTGGCAGGAACGACGCCTTGCGGACGTCCAGGTAGCGCCGCACCACGCCGTTCACATCGGCACGGGTCGACGCGAGCACCACGCATGCTGCGAGGCGCTCGGTCCCTTCCCGTTTGCCGCCCACCACCACGCAGTTGGCGAGCATGTCGGAGTCGAGGCCGTACGTTTGTTGCGTCGCCGCGGTGTCCGAAACCGCCGGGTCTATCTCGACGACCCCGACCAAATCGAGCAGGCCCAGGTTTGCCAGCGCCACCTGTGTCGGGGTGGCAAGCAGATCGGGGCGCTCGGATGCCGGGGTGCCGGATAGCGTGCCAAGAGCGAATGTTCCCATCGCCGGCATCCTGTCACAAGCCACCAAAGGGGACCAAATAGTTAGAAAAGACGTAGATATTGACCGCGACCAGGATGGCGGGCCAGGCGAAGACTGCGTGTTGCGCCAGACGGTTTCGCGTTGTGCCGGGAGCGGTGCCCAGCACGAGCAGTATGGCGAAGCCGACCAAGCCGACGAACGCGACACGGCCCTCGGCTTGAGTTGTCGTCTGAGCGATTACGAGCACCGCGGCGATGCCTGCCAGGACGACCCCCGCAATACCGCAAAGGGCTAGACCGCTCACTGAAGAGCGTAACGCCCCACGCCACCCCCTTGAGCGCAGCACCATGGCGGCGGAGATCATCGAGAGCGCTGCGAGGACCCAAAGGACAAGGTTCATCCATTTGGGAAGGTCGAACTGGTTCCAGCCGCCGTCGTACCAAACGCTCCTGAAGAGCTGCGACGGTACGAAGTGAAGGAAGCGGCCCGTGTTTGTCCACGAGACCGGGACGACGAGGGGCGGGAGCCACGCCTTGAGGTACGCAAGGGTTGCCCGCGACGCCAGGAACTGGCCGTACATGACCTTGTTGCGTACGAACCACCACAGCGAGGCCGCGAGAGCCCCGGCAACGGCGAGAGCGCAGTCCACGAGCAGGCGCCGCCGTCGTAAGGCAGGCACGGCGGTCAAGGAAAGTAGAAGCCCCGCCAGGGGGAGGCTGTTCAATTTTGTAATTGCGGCCAGCCCCAGGGTTACCCCCAAAGCGAACATGAGCCAACGCCGGCGCGGCTCCTCGCTTTCCTGGCGGGCTTTTTCGGACAGGAGGAATATGAACAGCGCCAGAGCGCAAAGGGTAATGACGAGGGTGTCGTTGGTAACAACCGAATCGACGACGAGCTGTTTTGGAAGGAGCGCCACCAGCAGGCCCACGGAGAGGGCCGTTTCGGCCCGGTCGAAAACGAGGCGTGCGCAGCCGTAGCTGAGGAGCACCGTCGCCAGCCCGAAAAGGACCGACAGCAGGCGAAGCTCGTGGAGGTACACAGCATCTTGGTGTTGCACGGGAGTGTAGTTATGCAGCAGCTCCAGGAACCGCTGTCCCGCGTTGGACTCCGCAGCGACGTTCGGGTTGGGCACTACCGACGCCTTGAAGGCAGGGATCCCGAGAAGTTTCTGCCACCCAGCAGCGAGGAGGTAATACAAGGGAGGTTGGTGCGATTCGTGGCCATTGAGGGCACTGATCCTTGGGAGCGCACCGTGGCGGACGAGGTACTCGATATAAGTGGCGTGGTCGAGCTCGTCGTTAGCTTCCCAAGCCCTGGTTAGTAAAGAGTAGGGGAGTGCCAGTGCCAGGTATACGCCACTGAGCAGAAGCAGCGCTAGCCGGTTGGCCCGCCGAGCCTCCGCCGGGGGCACCAATGCTCAGGCGCTGACGTTGACGAGGGTACCTATCGGGTCCATCGACCAAACGACTTGCGCATTGTCGATCGGGAGCTCGACGCAGCCATTGCTCTGGGGGTAGCCGTAGCTCGATCGCCAATAACCGTGGACGGCGTCGCCGCCGTTGAAATAGGCGACCCAGGGGACATTAGGCACGTCGTAGTGATAACCGTCAACATCTGTCCCGATCATCGTGGTCGTCCAGAACCGGGCGTAAACGGGGTACGTGCCGGTGGCCGTCCATGCGCCCGGGACGCCGGTGTTGACGGGGGTTTTATACAGGTCCGCTCCGTCCCGCCAGACGACGAGCTGTTCTGGGAGCGCCTCGCTCACCAGTAGATAGTCGTAAGCGACGGGGTCGGTTGCGCGCGAAGCGACGGCTTCTTTCAGTGCCCCCCAGAGCTGAGGGTCAATCGGGCTGCCTTCGGGCAAGTTCTCGACCGCCTCGAAATGCATGAGCGCGCCGGTCGTCACCACGCTGTCCTTACCTGGCGTCCACAGCGCCCTGAGTGAGGCAGGAGTCGTCGAGAAGCGCCAGGTGAACGTGCCAGGCAGCGTCCTCGGGGAGACCAGGGCCGCTATCGGGGCGGCCGCGGCGAGGCCGGAGACACCTGGCGTCGGGCCGTAGTCGAGCGGGAGGTACCGCAGCTCGGCAAGCAACTGCTGGACGCGGAGCAGAGGGACCCCTGCGACATGAAAGCGGGAGCTCTCGGGGCCCGCAAGCGCCTTCGGGACCACGATGCGCTCCGTGGACCACGGGGCGTAGCCGAACGAGGGGGTGAAAGTCAGTGTCGAGCCGTTCACCGTCCATTGCCCCTTGGCGGCCGGCGCCAGGGCCGGCATCGGGGCGCCGGCGCGGGCGGGGCCCGACAGGACCACGGTCACGGGCATACCGGATGCGACGCCTTGTGTCCCCTGAGCAGGCGATATGGACAAGACATCGAGCGGAGGCACGGTAGTTGTCGTGGTGGGCGGCGGCAGGGTCGTGGTGACCGGTCCGGCCCCAGGGTCGATGTTGTGCGACCCGAGCGCCATCAGGTGCTGGGCTTGCTTACCGTTCCCGCTTGACACGATCCCCCCGGTCGCGACCAGTACAACGCAGGCCGTCCCGATAAGCGCGCCTCTGTTGCGGGCCCTCCATGGCTGCGGTGCCCTGTCTGCCACATGCCGCCCTTGGCGCGCCCGTCGCATAGTCCTCCTCCTGAAGTATTAAACCTTCTGGCGGCCCTTCTTAGTCCCATTTTTCTGGGTTCGACCAGCTTAACCACCGCGAAGGCTAGCTGAGCTAAAGGTCCCTCTCCGCCGGCCCGACACCACAGAAGTCCTAACTCCCTGAGTTGGAGGGGCAAAACAAACGATGGGCTTCTCCTTAGCAAGGCGCGCCCCAACGCGCCGGGCAAAGCGCGCGTTTGGGGCCGCCCTAGTGATATTGGTGGCCGCTAGCGCGGTGCCGTGGTTAGCGCCTGTAGCCCAGGCGCAGGTTAGCCGCGCGGCTCTGACCGACCCGCCCGCAAACGTGCCCCGCACGCGGGCAATGGCGCTCGCCTGCAGCAACGGCCCGGAGCCCTGCCAAGAAGCAGTCCTGCAGGCGATCGACCAGGCCCGCGCGGCCGAGGGGATCGGCCCTCTCGAGCTCCCCGCCAATTTCGACAGCATCACCACTGCCGAGCAGCTGCTCGTCCTGGCCAACCTGGAACGAATAGACCGCGGTCTGCCTGGGTTCATAGGCCTGTCTTCGAAACTCGACACTCTCGCCCGGAGCGCCGCCTTGGCGGGCAATGACCCTAACGGGCCGTCCGGCACGACGTGGGGCTCGAACTGGGCCGGCGGCGAAGCGTCGGCCCTTCTCGCGGACTACGACTGGGTATATGACGACGGGCCGGGCTCGCCCAATATGGACTGCACGAACGCCCTTGCCAACGGCTGTTGGGACCATCGTCGCAACGTCCTCGGCAACTACGGGCCGCGTCCGGCCATGGGTGCGGCCATGACGATGATGAAGGGCGTCACCTCGATGACGGAGCTCTTTACGTCGGGCCCTTCCCGGAGAGCTCGACTACACCGTGCCGACCACCGCGAACAGCCAACTTGTAGTCCCCGGAGCCCTCGAGATCGGGACGACGCCTGGAGTGCCGAACAGCGCCGTGCTGACCGTCAGGAACGGTGGCGGCTCCTTCCAGGCAAGTGCTTCTGTGAGCGGGGATGGCGGGGCTTGGTCCGTCACGCCATTCTGTAACGGGTCCCGGGGAGCGTTATGCCACCTGGTTGTCACATTCGTCCCGGCACAAGCTGGTCCAGCTGCGGCCACGGTCACCGTGAACCTCGCGGACCGTTCCGAGGAGGTGGGTGTCAACGCCTACGCCGGACATGGCTACTGGGAGGCGACCAAGCAGGGCGAGGTTTTCGCCTACGCCGGCGGAGGGTTCCGCGGCTCAGCCGTCGGGTTCAAGCTGGCCAAGCCCGTTGTCGGGATGTCGGCGACCCAAGACGGCGGCGGGTACTGGCAAGTGGCTGCTGACGGTGGCGTGTTCACCTTCGGCGATGCAAAGTTCCACGGTTCGGCCGCCAATTACCGTTTCCAGCGCCCGATAGTCGGCATGGCCGTCACGCCTGATGGGAAGGGCTATTGGTTGGTAGCACGCAACGGCAACGTTTTCTCCTTTGGGGACGCCAGGTTCTCCGGCCCTACGGCTGCTAGTCACCTCAACCGACCGGTCGTGGGCATCGTCGCCGCGCGGTCCGGGAGCGGGTACTGGTTGGTGACTGCGGACGGCAATGTGTTCTCCTATGGCAGCGCCAAGTTTTATGGCCCTACCGTCCAGCCACACCTCACACAGCCGGTGGTCGGCATGGCAAGGACCGACGACGGGAACGGTTATTGGCTCGTGACCGCAAACGGGACCGTGCTGTCTTTCGGTGACGCCAAGTCCTACGCCCCGGCAGGTGGTACAGCACCGGGCACTACCATTGGCATCGCCGCTCCGGTTGACGCGCCGGGTTATTACCTCCTTCGTGCCGATGGGGCTGTGTTGTCATTTGGTGGCGCCCCGGTAGCAGGGAACGCCCAAGGTGCCGCCGTCACCAGCCCGATCGTGGCAATGGCAACCGCCTAGGGATGACCGCCGTTTCGGCTTGTTCGGCGAGGTAGTTGCCGAGCGCGCTTGCCAATGAGCCGAGGCGCGAATGTTCCGGCACCAGTGGCTGCGTGATCCCGGCGAGGCGTGCCCCTTGCGCACACACTGGCCCGATGCAGGCGGCTACTACCCCGCCAACATTGAAGGCGTCGAGCACGGCTCCGAGGCGACCTTGTGCCTCGGCCACGCTGGCGAGCACCTGGACCTGAGGGGCAGCCGTAAAAGTCACGACATCGACCCGGCCCTCGACGAGAGCGTCGATGAGGGCCCCGGCTGCGTCGCTGCCACCTCCGCCCATCCTGTAGACCTGCAAGTAGTTGACCTTAGCCGCCGCTTGTTCCAGCTTCGCGAGCACCGGGCCGGCGGGTTCCCCGTGCAGTTGCACAACGACTGACGCTTCGGTCAAGTCGTCCTCGCCGAGACGGTCGACGACCTCTTCGAGAGTTTCACCCGGGGCCTTGTAAACGGCGTCCAGCCCGACCTTGCGTATCTCGCCGAGAGCCTTGGCACCCCTTACGACGATGGTCGAGGCCGCGCTCAGCGCTTCGACCAGGGCTTCTTGCACGCCCCACTCTGCAGCTAGTTGGAGCCAAGTGCGTATGCCGTAGCCCGTGTTTGCAACGAAGTAGTCGGGCGGGGCCCCGGCGATCGCCTCGGTGAGAGCCTGCAGGGCGCCCAAGTCGGCAGGCTCGGTGCGAAGGAGCGGGAACATCAGGACCTCGGCTCCCAGGCGCTCGAGCATGACGGTTTGCTCGTCGCGGCGCCGGTCGGCCGTCACAGCCACCGTGAAACCTTGTAGGTCGGTCCCTGCCATAAGCGGCCACCCTATAGGGGCCAAGCAGCGGAGCCGCTGAGGAAGCGGAAACGCGCGATGCTCGAGCAAAGATTGGCTGCTGTCAACACCAACAGGTTGGCGAACAGGCTCGAAATGCCAGCGGCAGAGGTACCTGCCAAAGCTAGGAGAGTGCTCGCCATCGGCAGTAATGCCAAGAACAAGCCAGGCGAATAGTAGTGCCTACGGTCCTCTGGGCCGCTTCCCGAGAACGTAAAGGAACGGTTGGCGGCCAGGTTCGCGAGAGCACACAGAGCGAGGGCAACGAGGTCTGCGCCCACCGGTCCGAGGGGACCGTAAAGGAGAGCGAACAGCAAGGCAAAGCTGATGGTGCTCACGAGCCCCACTCCCGCGAAATGCACGAGTTGCCCAGCAGGGCTCGGTCGAGGCCTCGCGGTCCGAGCCCGATGACCTGACCGCTGCAGCACCGCCTTGGCGCCGGGAGGCTCGAACAGCATCCTGGCGATGCCTTTCAGGTCGTCCCTGGCGGTCCTCACGATGTTCACGGTGGAACCAGGGTCGTCGACCCAGTCAACGGCGACTTCGTGGATCCGCAAGCCACTGCGTTCTGCCACCACGAGGAGCTCCGTGTCAAAGAACCATCCGTTGTCTTCCACGAGTGGGACCAACTCGCGCGCAGCCTCGGCTCGCAGAGCTTTGAAGCCGCATTGAGCGTCAGAAAAATGGTTGCGCAATGCAGCTCTTAGGACGACGTTGTACAACCGCGAAATGAGCTCGCGCCTTGGCCCCCGTACCACTCTCGCACCTTGTGCAAGCCTCGAACCGATCGCAACGTCGCTGTGGCCTGTGAGGAGCGGGGCCACGAGCGGCAAAAAGGCGTCGAGATCGGTCGACAGGTCGACATCCATATATGCGACGACCGAAGCGCTGCTTTGGAGCCATGCCTCTCGCAGCGCGCGGCCCCGGCCTTTCTGCTCGAGGTGCAGGGCACGCACGCAATCCAGCTCTTTGGCCAGCTTGCACGCTATGCCCCACGTGTTGTCGCTGCTGGCGTTGTCGGCCACTGTGATGGTCCACGAAAGCGGGAACTTCTCCGTGAGATAGCGGTGAAGCCGGTGGACGGAGGCTGCTAAAGCTTCTTGTTCGTTGTACACCGGCACGACGATCTCGACGTCGACGGTGAGCTGGCTGAGCGACGGTCCCACGGTGAGGGTCATGGCCGGTTACCTCGCACCGGTGGTCAGGTTGTAGACCGTTACACCGCCAATAGTCGTGGCTGTGAAATGACTTTCGACCCACGAGGTAATGAGGGACGCATCGTCACTCGATCCGCTGGAGCCTCCCGGCCCTCCCCCGAACGAGCCACCCGAGGCGATGAAATAATGGATCTTGTCTTCGCTCACGTACTTTTCGAATTGGGCTAGAGAAGGCGCCGGGTCTGTCCCGTTGAAGCCCCCGATGGCCATCACGGCCTGTCCCGAGGCCAGCTGGTACCCCGCCGACTCGTTGGACCCGACAGCCGCTGCGACCCAGGTGTACGTCGAAGCGTCCGCTTTCAGCGCTGCGGTGATGGCCTTGCTCGGCGTGCTCGAGTTGAGCAGCCCACCGACGTTGCCGCCGGCACTGCCCCGACCGCTTGCACCTCCCGGCTGGCCGCCAGTTGGGAAGCCTGAAGGAACCCCGCCACCTAAGGACGGCACTGTAAAGGCGTTCCCTCCGCCGGTCCCGCCGGATGAGAACTGCCCACCCCGAGGTAGGCCACGATGAGCCCCGGCACTGCCGCTTTGGCCAGGCCCGAAGCCCCCGCCGCCATTGCCGAACGAACCGGCTGCAGTGGCAGAAGCCGGCCCAGCTGAGGGGATCGCGCCCGAGTGGGAGGTTGCCACGGTCGCCAGGGTATAAGCGGCCGGCGCGGCTAGGACCGCAACACCTGCGACACCGAGGGCGGCGGCCTGGGTGAGCCGGGCTCGTGATGCGTGCCCGATGTACGGAGAGAAAACGAGCAGTGCTGCCGCCACGCAGCCCGCGGCCAGGATGGCCGGGTGCAGCTCAGGGTGCCAGGTCGGTACCCGGTCGAGGAGGACCACCGACCACACCGAGGTTGCCAGGACGGTCGCACCCATTGCCAGTCTGGCCCAAAGCGCCGAGCGGCGGGACCACAGCGCGCAGGTACCTATCCCGACGATGGCGGCTATGGCTGGGGCCAGGGCAACGGTGTAGTACGGGTGGATAATGCCTTGAGCGAGGCTGAACACCAGGCCGGTGACCAGGAGCCACCCGCCCCAAAGGACCAGCGCGGCGCGTGTGCGGTCGGTACGGGCCCGCCGCAGGGTCATCACCAAGCCAACGGCCAGCAGGATCAGTCCCGCCGGCAAAAGCCAGGAGATCTGGCTGCCCATCTCTGAGCCGAAGAGACGGGTCAGGCCGGTGGGGCCAACGGCCGCTCGTGCCGGCGCCGCCACCGACGCTGCCGGACTCGTTGCCCGTGAGCCGGCCGAACCCGTTGTACCCGAAAATGAGGTTCCACAGGCTGTTGTCCTGCGACCCGCCGATGTAGGGGCGGTCCGCGGCAGGCACGGCCATGACGACCACCACCCACCATCCCGCCGCAACCAACATTGCGCCACCCGCCGCAACGAGCTGGCGGAGCCGCGCCCACAGCGTGGTAGGTGCAGCCAGGAAGTAGGCGCCAGCCAACGCCGGCACTATCAGGAACGCTTGCATCATCTTGGTGATAAATCCAAGCCCGACAAGGGAAAAAGCCAAGATGAGCCAACGGGTGGACGCCTTGTCGGTGGCACGGGTCGTGGCGTAGGCGGCCCCGCAGAGGAGCAAGACGAGCAAGGCGTCCGGGTTGTTGTAGCGGAACATCAGGGCCGCCACAGGGGTGAGCGCCATCACGGCCCCGGCCAAGAGGCCGGCTCCGGCGGAAGACCAACGACGCACGGTGGCGTACACGACCGCGACGGCGGCTACTCCCTCGAGGGCCTGAGGGACCAGGAGGCTCCACGAAGAAAGCCCGAAAATACGAGCGGATATCTCCATGACCCACAGCGCGGCGGGCGGTTTGTCCACCGTTATGAAGTTGGAAGAGTCAGACGAGCCGAAAAAGAACGCTTTCCAGCTTTTGGTGCCGGCCTGTACGGCCCCCGAATAAAAGCTATTGGCCCATCCGGACGCGCCGAGGTCCCACAGGTACAGGGTTGCTGTCACGGCCAGCAGGACGAGCAACGCCGGCCTTACCCACGCGGGGTCACTGGCCGGGCCACGGGCGAGGGAACGGAGCGCCTCTGCCGGGCGCCGGGGATGCCGGCGCGGCTCGAGGTCGGTCCCGGCGGGTGGGGCACCTAAGTCAGTAGGGGTGGGGTGTTCGGTTCCCCGCTGGAGCGTGGTAATAGCCATGTACTCGATGATGATCATCAAGCCTTGGCGTTCCCTCCGAATTGCGGCAGCACCGGCTTGGAACCGGTCGCGGCGTAGGATTGGGCCGGGAGGTACCGATGGCAGAGGGCGCTCCTCGGGTACTCGTAGTTGACGACGAGGAGCACATAACCGAGCTCCTGTTCATGGGCCTGTCCATGAACGGTTTTGAGGTCGAACGGGCATCGTCTGGGCGGGCGGCCCTCGAGGCGATCGAAAAAAACCATCCTGACCTTGTCGTTCTCGACGTAATGCTGCCAGATCTCAACGGCTTCGACGTCACAAAGCGGCTTCGCCAGACGGAAAGGTCTGGGACGAGGATCCCTGTCATCTTCCTAACCGCCCGGGATACGACCGCAGACAAGATCGAAGGCTTGCGCCTGGGCAGCGACGACTACATGACCAAGCCGTTCAGCATCGAGGAGCTCGTCGAGCGCGTCAAGGCCGTGCTCCGCCGGTCGTCGGGCATCGGGCCGGGCTCCAACCGCCTGTCTTTCGAAGACCTGGAAATGGACCTCGACACGCGCGAGGTTTGGCGTGCCGGCCGGCTGATAGAGCTGACCCCGACCGAGTACAAACTTCTCCACTATTTGCTGGCCAACGCAAGGAGAGTGCTGACCCGGGACCAGATCCTCGAGCACGTGTGGCAGTACACATTCTCTGGCAATGCCAGCGTTCTGGAGACTTACATCAGCTACCTGCGCCAGAAGGTCGACCCGGAAGGCGCGCCTCTCATCCATACGGTGCGTGGCGTCGGCTACAGCCTCCGGTTGGCCGCAGGCAGGCAGCCCAGGTGAGCACAGGATGTCCCCAGGGGCCTCACCGGGCCTTCGGCACCAGCGGCAGGCGGATGGTGAAGACCGCGCCACCTCCGGGGGCGTTGTCGGCCGTCACAGAGCCATTGTGCTCCTCGGCAACGGCAGCCACGATGGCCAGCCCGAGCCCAGCCCCGGTACCTGAGCGCGCTGGGTCCTTCTGCCAGAAGCGGTCGAAGACGTGCGCCAGCGCATCGTCATCCAGACCTGGCCCCTTGTCCCGCACTTCGACGACGGCCTCGCCAGCTTCGAGGCGCGCCGCCACGGCGATGGAGCTGCCGGCGGGGGTGTGAGACAAAGCGTTGGTCAGCAGGTTTGCCAACGCCTGGCGGAGATGGGCCTCGTCGCCAAGGACGACGACGGGCTGGGGCGCGCTCAAGGTAATTGGCCGGCCCGGCGCAGCCGCTGTGGCGTCGCTGCAGGCATCGGCGGCGAGGACGGACAAGTCGACAGGGCAGCGTTCGCTCTGGCGCATCTGATCGAGGCGCGCCAAGAGCAGAAGGTCCTCCACGAGCCCCTTCATCCGGGCAGATTCCTCTTCGATCCGCCTCATGATCGTCTCGGTGCCAATGGTCGCGTTGTCCGCGCCAATGCGGAACAGCTCGGCGAAGCCCTGGATCGAGGTGAGCGGCGTGCGCAGCTCGTGCGAAGCGTCCGCGAGGAACTGGCGGAGCCGGCCCTCAGTGGCGTCCCTCTCGGCGAAAGCGGCCTGGATCTCGTCGAGCATCGTGTTGAAGGCGACTGCAAGTTGGCCAACTTCGGTACCTGATGAGCTCACCTGGACGCGCTGGCTGAGGTCACCGGCCGCAATTTCCTTTGTCGTGTCTGCCATTCGCTCGAGCGGCGACAGGCCGCGTCGCAGGACAAGCCCGGATCCCACCGAGAGCACGAGGAGCACCCCGACCGCACCCGACAGTTCGATGACGATGAGGTGGTGCAACGAACTGGTCACCTGATTGGAAGGCAGGGCGACGATCACCCGGTCACCGTTGCTCAGTCGGGCGCCGATGTAAGCCAGCCACCCGGTCCCGCCCTCGGTCGAGCCGACGTGGACGAGCTGCGCCCGGGTGCCCTTCGAAACCAGCGCGGCGGGAAGACGAGGCTGGGGGCTCGACGAGCTGACCTGTTGCACGTAGCTCAGGACTTTCCCCGACTTGTCCACGAGTTCGCCATAGGTCCCCGGTGTCACGAGCACCTGCGGTCCGCCTGGGCCGCCTCCGGGCGGTGGGCGTCCCTCCACAGCCCCGCCCGGCGCCGCCCCGGTGTTGTAGCTCGTGCCTGTGCCGCCACCTCCCGGGTTTCCTCCCTGACCCCCGACCGGTAGGTGGACCCCCGCGGCCCGGGACAGCTCGAGGGTCACCAGGGGCACCGAGGCCTGCAGTTCGGAGCTGAGCTGGTCGTACTGCGAGCTGGAGTAAAGCTCGTACATGGTGACCCCGAAGATCGCCAAGCCGACGGTCATCAATACGACCAGGCCCGCTACGAGGCGCGTCCTGAGCGTCACCTGGCCCCCGTCCCTCTCCCACACGAGGCGCTCGGCACGGCCGCGACGTTAGACCTGATCAGGTAGATCATGGACCTACTCTCGTGCACGCGCCTCCGTGTCGGCTTGCGCCAAGCTGGGATTTCCCTGAGAAGCCCAGGTAGCCTCAGGGCCCGACGGCACCCGACGCGGCTTGGAGAGCTAGAAGCAGTTCGACGAAGAAGGCGTCGGACTCGGCAGCACCAGTCCCGGCGGCACCTACGCACACTGCGTCGAGACCTGCGCCAGGGCCGAGAGCAAGCTCATCGAGGAGTGCCCGGACGGCGGCGCCGGCTCGATCTCGCCCGGCCGCTGCCAGGCTCGCGCTCGAGGCCGTTTGCTTCCCCCACAACCGCCCCGTCCCGCACAAACCGTGCCCGGCTGTGGGTACCGCCGACATCGAGGCCGAGGACCGCTGTCACGGCGTGGGCGCGGGCTCCGTCGCCCCGTCCGAACTGGGCACGGCCAGGATCCTCACGGAACCGTGCCCGAGGGAACTGAGCAGGCCGGTCGGGTCGTAGACGACCTGGCCGCCGACGACAGTCGCGACGAGATCGAGCCGTCGGTCCAGCACGACGAGGTCGGCGTCGGCACCGGGGATGAGGCGGCCTTTGCGATGTTCCCCGAGAACCCTGGCCGGGTGGAGCGAGGCCGCCTGGAGGGCCGTCAGCAGCGGCACGCGTGCAACGTCTACTGCCAGTGCCACGGCCTTGTCCATCGTAAGGACGCTCCCGGCGACAGTCTCTGCGTTGCCGGCCAGGACGGCGCGCCCGTCTGTGACAAGCACTTCAAGCGGGCCCAGGCGGTGCAGGCCGGGGGCTGCGCCCGTAGCCCCGATCGCGTCTGTGACAAGGACGAGCCGTTCAGGCGCCAGTGTGGCCACGAGCGCGATCAGCGCGGGGTGAATGTGGACGCCGTCAGCGATGATCTCGAGCGAGACGCGCTCGTCTCCGAGAGCTGCAGCGATCGGCCCGGCCGGCGGTGGTGGACCGGCGCCATTGCGTTGAAAAGGTGGGTGGCGTGGCTTGCTCCGGCGTCGAAGGCCAGCTTCGTCGTCGCATAATCGGCGTCGGTGTGTCCGATCGAGACGACGACGCCCGCAGATCGAGCCGCGGTGATCAGGTCGAGCGCACCTTCGAGCTCCGGCGCGATCGTCACAAGCCGCACCGTGCCGTCGCCGCGGGCCACGAGGTCGTCAAGCTCGGTCAGAGACGGCGGGCGAAGTGCCGGGACGAACTGGGCCCCCGCTCTCGAACGGGCGATCCAGGGGCCTTCGAGGTGGGAGCCGAGCACGACGGCTCCCTGGTCCCTGCGCGGTGCCGATGCAACCGCGGCGACACCTTCCACCGCTGCCCGCAGTGCCTCTGGGCTGTCGGACACAGTTGTCGCGAGCAGAGCGGTCGTGCCGTGAGTGGCGTGAAAACGCGCCATGCTCCTCACCGACGCTTCGACCTCCTCGCGGGTCGCGCAGTTCACCTGGGCGCCGCCGCCGCCGTGGACGTGCACGTCGACGAAGCCTGGTGCGATCAACATGTCGCCCAGGTCCACAGTTGTGGTTGTTGTAGGGGCGCTCCCATAGCCGACCTCGCTCACCGAGCCGCCCTCGATGGCGACGAACCCGTTTTCGAGGAGCTCAGTGGGGGTGGCAACGCGCGCTGCAACGAGCACGAAGCGCTTCACGTAGATGTGACCTTCGACAGACCTGCCGGCGCGTCCGGGTCGCGCCCCAGAAGCCGAGCGAGCGATAGTGCAAGCTGCTGGCCGCGCACGACAGCCAGGACCGGGGCGAGGATCTCCGGGACTGTCGCCGGCCAGCCCATATCGCTCCCCTCGACCGGTCCCACTACACGGGCACTGGCGCCGCGCGCCCTCAGCTCGTTCACGGCACCCAGCACGTCCGGGCTGGCCGGGCCCGGGTGAGCGAACGCAATGAACGGTGGCTTGCGGGAGGCGATCGCGATTGGCCCGTGCCGGAGGTCCGCCGAGGAGAACCCCGTCGTAAGCATCGACGTAGTCTCCGCAATTTTCAGGGCGGCCTCTCGCGCTGCGCCGAGCAGGAGGCCCCTCGCCAACGTGACCAGACGGTCGCCATCGGCGAGCCATTCTGCCAGCGCGGCGGCCGGGCTCGGGTCGGCGAGCACCTCGGCAACCTGGCGGGGCAACTCGTCGGCCACCTCGTCGCCCAGGCCGACCTCGCCGAGCGACTGAGCGATTATGGCGAACGCGGTGAACTGCGCGGTTACCGTTTTTGTAGCTGGGACAGCGAGTTCTTGGCCGGCACCGAGCAGTATTGGCAAATCTGCCGCTTCAGCCAGCGGGCTGGTTGCGTCGTTCGTGATGGCGACCGTGCGCGCGCCACCCGCGCGGGCGTGCCGCAGGACCTCGACGATCTCAGGCGTCTGGCCTGACTGGCTTACTGCTATGAGGAGGTGGCCCGAGTAATCGGTTTCGTGGCGGTATAACGTAAGAACGCTGGGGGAGGCGAGGGAGACTGGTCTCCCGGTGGCCATTTCGAGAAGGTAAGCGCCACAGGTTGCGGCATGGTCGGACGAGCCACGTGCGACGAGCACGGTTCCCTCCAAATGGGGCGGGACTACCGACCTGATGTCCCTTGCGATCTCTTCACGCCGCGAGAGCAGCGAGGCCAGTCGGGCGGGCTGCTCGGCCATTTCGGAGGCCATCAGTCTGCCCAATTGGTGGTCGCGGGAGCCGGGCCCTGCCATCGTCATGGTTAGCCTTTCACGGCTCCGGCCGTAAGGCCGCTAACGAGCCGCCGCTGGACCAGGAGGAAAAAGATCACTACCGGAAGGGCCATTATCGTGCAGCCGGCCATCAGCCCCCCGTAATCGGTGCCCGTGTTGGTGGTGAAGCTGTACAGCCAAACAGGCAAGGTCTGGTGGTTGTTCTGCTGCATGATGACGTCCGCGGCCAGGAAGTCGTTCCAAGACGTGATAAAAGCGAAGACCCCAGCGGAAATGACGCCGGGCAGCACCAGAGGCAAGAGGATGCGCCTGAAGGCGCCGAACCGGGTGGCTCCATCCACCATAGCCGCCTCCTCTAGCTCGATGGGCACGCCACGGACGAAGCCTCTCAGCGCCCAGACGGTGAAAGGCAGGGTCGATGCCGCGTACACCAGGATGAGGCCGAAGTAATTGTCGGTCAGGTGGAGATTGTCGAGCATTAGGAACACGGGGATTATCAGCGCCGTGCCCGGCACCATCTGCACCACCAGGATCAGCACTAGGAACCCCGACGCTCCCCTCAGGCGGAAACGGCTCACTGCTGCCGCCGCCAGGAACCCGAACACCAGCGTGATGGCTGTCGCCGACGTAACGACTATCACGCTGTTGCGAGCGTCGTCGAGGAAGTACGCCGTACCGACGCCAGCCGTATGGTTTACGGCGTCGACAAAGTTGTGGAAGGTGAAGTGGACGGGAAAGAAGTTCGGGGTGAGCGAGGTGATGTCACTGTTCGGCTCGAACGCGGATTGGACCATCCAGTAGACAGGGAAGATGGTGACCGCGGCGAACGCGATCGCCACTGCCCGCCAGACCCAGGTCATGTACCTGTAGCGCGCCGTCCGCGTACCGGCCATGCTGATCGGTGACGTCACGCCTTCGTCTCCGCCCTGATCTGGCCTGTGCGGACCATAAGCCGGATGTAGTAGCCAGTGACGGCCACGAGGAGAAGGATCATAATGACGGCGACCGCGGCGCCGAGCCCGTACTGCGTGCTGGAGAACGCCTCTATGTACTGCCAGACGCCGAGCGGGACGACGTTGAGCAGTTGGGCATTACCCTGGGTCAGGTACCAGACCTGGTTGAAGACGTTGGCGTCCCAGATGATGGAAAGCACTGTCATCAGGACGAAAATGGGGCGCACGATGGGCATGGTCACTTTGCGGAACGTGATAGCAGCGGTAGCCCCGTCAACCGCCGCCGCCTCGTACAGGTCGCGAGGTACCAGCGTGAGAGCCGAGTACATCATGAGGGATACGAAGGGCACTGCTCCCCAGACGATGTTGGCCACGATGATGCTGTAGGCGCCAATCTCGCTGCCGAACCAGTTGTGGTTGCTGAAGTTGAAGCCGAGCGACGTGAGCATGCTTGTGCTTGTTCGGGTCCACTCAGGTCTGGTGCGCGCCCTCGTGGCCGTCGGGTAATCTGGTCTAGACCAATGTGGTCTAGACCAGATGATCGCGCAAACGGCCTACGATGTCCAGTCGCATCTCTAACATCGAACAGGTTCACTCAACCACCAGCCGCTGGGCTGGCCAGGAGGCAACCCATGAGGACGGCCGAGGCCGGCTCCGTGTCGGCGCCCGCCGGCGCCGAGGACCAACTGAGCAGGCAGTACCCCAAGTACTACGTGGTCAAGGGCCATTTGGCCGACATGCTGGCCGGGCTCGCGCCCGGCCAGGCCTTGCCCCCCGAGCGCTCCCTGGCCGAGAGTTTTGCCACAAGCCGCACCACCATCCGCCAGGCTCTGCACGAGCTCACCATCGAGGGGCGCCTCGTCCGGATGCAAGGGCGCGGCACTTTTGCTGCTCTGCCGAAGATCGCTCAGCCGCTCGAACTCACGAGCTACACCGAGGACATGCGCCGGCGCGGGCTCGCGTCCCGGTCGCAGTTGCTCGCGGTCGGCCAGGTTGGCGCCGACGACGAACTGGCCCGGCGCCTCGACGTGCGCCATGGAGCGCGGGTCATTCGCGTCGAACGGCTCCGGATGGCCAGCGAAGAGCCGATGGCAATCGAGACCACGCACCTCGCCGCTGCCCGTTTCCCGGGCCTGGCACGGCGCCTCGGTGATTCGGTCTCCCTCTACGCGATGCTCGCAACCGAGTTCGGCGTCCACCTGGCCGAGGCGGAAGAGACGATCGAGACGGTGCCTGCTCCCCCAAAGGAGGCCGCGCTGCTCAACACCACCGTCGGTTACCCGATGCTGCTGCTCACCCGCCACAGCCGCGACAGCGAGGGACGGCCCGTCGAGTACGTGCAGTCGTTTTACCGCGGTGACCGCTACAAGTTCGTCGCCCAGCTTCATCCCCCGATCGGCTGACGCCATTTGACCGTGGCCGCCTGAGGCGACAATAAACCGGATGGCCCCTGGTCGAGGGATGTCGCCTGATCGTTGCCGGGTGCGTTGACAACGGTCACGGGGGAAGTTAGTTTGTCCTAAGGACAAAGTTAGAAGCCACTTAGTTTGTCCTTAGGACAAAGGTAGTCAGGCGACAAAGCGCCAGTAGTCAGCCAGAGGGGGTGAAGCGGTACCCATGACCGCACGGCGATCACGGCGCCCGGGCGACAGCCCGGACGGCACTGGGGACGGCCAGCTCTCCAGGCACGGCATCCGCCGCGGCGACCGCCAGTTGATGGTCGACATGAACCGCAACCTGGTCCTCAACGTGCTGCGTACCGGCGCAGCCTCACGCGCCGACGTCGTAAGGACAACCGGTCTCAGCCCCACCACAGTGTCGGCAATAGTCTCCGAGCTCGTCGAGAGCGGGCTCATCAATGAGGTCGGCGAGGGCAAGTCGAGCGGCGGCCGGCCACCCCTGCTCCTGCGCATCGATGACGAGCGGAACTACGTCGTCGGGCTGAAGGTAACTCGTTTTGACATCTCGATAGCTGTGACCGACCTCCGCGCCGAGGTGCTTCATTCAGAGCTGGTCGAGCTGGACGGGCTCGGGGCCGCAGAGCTGAGCGGGCACCCCTTCGGTTCGTCTCGCGCCAACGAGGTAGACCCCGCCTCGGTGCTCGACCAGCTCTGTGTTGCCACTGCCGATGCGGTCCGCAAGGCTGGCGTCGGTCTCGACCAGGTCGTTGGTATCGGGATCGGTCTTGCAGGCCTCGTTGAGGCCGGTACCGGGATTTGTCGCTACTCGCCCGCCTTCGGTTGGAGGAATGTCGCCGTGGCCGGCCCGCTTGCGCAACGCCTCGGCCGTCCGGTCCTTGTCGACAACGACGTAAACACTCTCACCGTGGCCGAGCAGTGGTTCGGGCGCGGCCACGGGGTTGACGACTTCGTCGTCGTCACTGTTGGGGTGGGGGTCGGCGCCGGCCTCGTTATCGACGGCAAGCTGTGCCGCGGTGCCAGGGGTGCGGCCGGCGAGATCGGCCACCTCCCCGTCGGCGGGTCGACCGTCCGGTGCCGATGTGGCCAGCGCGGGTGCCTCGAGGCTCTCAGCTCTGACTACGCTGTCCTGCGCTACATCGACGAGGCTCTCCAGCGGGGCGAGACAAGCTCGGTGGCCCGTCCCGACATCTCCTCGTTGACTATGAACGAGGTGCGCGAGGCTGCCGAGTCCGGGGACTCCGTTGCTTCCAGGGCTCTGGAGAAGGCGGGCCACGCCCTCGGTGTGGGCATTGCGACCCTTGTCAACCTGCTCAACCCGAGGCTGGTCATCCTTTCTGGTGAGGGCACGCTGGCTGGTTCCCTACGCTCGGACGCGGCTCTCGCTGCGATGCAGGAGCGCACCTTTGCTGACCTCGACCGAGACGTCGAGTTCGTAGTCGACTCGACCGACGACGTTTCCTGGGCACGCGGAGCCGCCTGCATCGTTCTCGGGGAGCTCTTCAGTGCACCCATTCATCGTTCCGTAGACCTCGCACCGATCGCCCCTCGGGAGAGAGCTATTGAGGAGAAAGCCTGACCGGGACCGGTGGGATAGGTTCGCTCAGCGCCAGCTGGCTGTCCATCGGTCCCCCGCTGGTGCTGTTCCTTGCCTGCCAACGGGTCTTCCAGCGCGGGATGCTCTCGGGCCCCCTCCTGTAAGTCACCGTCGGGCCCCCAGGCACTTTTGCGGGATCAGACGATCCCGTAGGCAAGCATTGCTGCCGCAACCCGGGTGAAGCCGGCGAGGTTGGCACCCCGCACGTAGTTGACGCGCCCATCGGGCCCTGCTCCCCACTCCGCGCATTGCTGGTGGATCGCTCGCATGATGTCCCGCAACCGGTGGTCGACCTCGTCACGGCCCCAGGAGATCCGAAGCGCGTTCTGGCTCTGCTCGAGCCCTGAGACTGCGACACCTCCTGCGTTGGCCGCCTTCGACGGCCCAAACAACACGCCGCTGTCAAGCAGCCGGTGCACCGCCGGGAGGGCGGTCGGCATGTTGGCCCCTTCCACTACGCCCACGCAACCGTTCGCAATGAGGGACCTGGCGTCGGCTTCGTCGAGCTCGTTCTGTGTGGCGCAAGGGAACGCCAGGTCACAGGGGACAGACCACGGTCGTTGCCCCTCGAGATAGTTGCAGCCGTACCGCTCGGCGTACTCGGCAATGCGCCCGCGCCGCTGCTCCTTCAGGTCCCTCACGAACGCCAGCTTCTCCGCGTCGATCCCGTCGGCGTCATAGACCGTGCCGTCGGAGTCGCTCATGGTGACGACCCGTGCCCCGAGCTCGGTCAACTTTTCCGCTGTGTATATCGCGACATTGCCCGACCCCGAGATGGCGCACCGTCTGCCCTCGAGGTCCTGACCGAGATGCTCGAGCATGTTCTGGGTGAAGTAGACGACGCCGTAGCCCGTGGCCTCGGTCCGCACCAGGCTGCCGCCAAACGCAAGACCTTTGCCCGTGAGGACCCCAGTGAAACGGTTCTCCATGCGCTTGTACTGACCGAACAAGTAGCTGATCTCGCGAGCCCCTACCCCTATGTCGCCCGCTGGCACGTCTGTGTCTTCGCCGATGTGGCGGTGGAGCTCGACCATGAGCGACTGGCAGAACCGCATCACCTCACGGTCGGACTTGCCCTTGGGGTTGAAGTTCGAGCCACCTTTGGCGCCGCCCATCGGCAACCCGGTCAGTGCGTTCTTGAAGCACTGCTCGAAGCCGAGGAACTTGAGGATGCTCTGGTTCACCGACGGGTGGAAGCGCAGCCCACCCTTGTACGGTCCGATCGAGTTGTTGAACTGCACTCGCCAGGCCCGGTTGACTCGAACGTTGCCGTCGTCGTCCTCCCACGAGACACGGAAGATAATGATGCGGTCTGGCTCCGTCATGCGCTCGAGGATTTGGGCCTGCTGGTACTCGGGGTGCTCCAGCACGAAAGGCATCACGGTCTCGGTGAACTCCTGGACCGCCTGATGGAACTCGGTCTCGCCAGGGTTCCGTCGGGTAAGGCCGTTCATGAACTGCATCACCGCCGTGCTGGCCTGAGGCTGAACGGTCATTACGAACCGTCGCGTAATTCGGCGAGCGTCGTCGGGCTGAAGCGCACATCGGTGAAACGCGCCGTACAACCCTCCCCGAGCGGGGATTGCACCTCGAAGCCAGCCGAGAGCACGGCGCCTTCTCCAAATGTGAAATGGCGGATGAACTGCCAGAAGGCGCCATCGGTGGAGGAGTGGAAGGCGTAGGCACGGCCGATATGGGCGATCCGCAACCACACGTTCGTACCGGCGACAACCATCGAGTTGCAATCGTCGGAGACACCGCGCGTGACGACGGAAACGACCATCGGGTGTCCCTGCGGCGAGTACTCGAAGCAAAGCTTCGCCCAGGTGGTGCCGTCCTGCCAGAGAGCCAGGACGCCGGCGTCGTAGGTCTGCTCGAAGTCGACTTCGACACGCGCGCTCAAAACGAAGTCGCCTTCGGGGTTGCCGAGCAAAGCCGGCGCATTGAGGCTTGGCTCGGTCCCCGCAGGGCTCACGAACCAATCGGTGCGCGGCCCGGACGCGATGGTCAGGGTGCCGCCTTCGACGGTCCGAGTTAACGGCTTTCCTACCCATCTCAAGCTGAACGGCAAGCCCTCGAGGCGCACAGCTTGCTAGGTTACGCGAGGTGATGCAACCAATCGAGCTGGGCCCAAATCAGCCAAGACAGTTTTATCTAGGCGGCGAAGCCATTGCCGAGCTGCGCGGCTTGAACGAGGGCGACGGCTACCGGCCCGAGGACTGGGTCGGTTCCGCAACTCCCCGCTTCGGGATGGATGAAGACGGCCTTTCCAGGCTTCCGGACGGAAGGTACCTGCGCGACGCGCTGGAGGCCGACTCCGAGAGTTGGCTAGGCCCCCACACGCCGAGTACTTCGGTAGCTCGCCTGCGCTCCTCGTCAAGTTCCTCGATGCAGGCCAGCGCCTCCCGGTCCACGTACACCCCGATCGGTCTTTTGGCTACCGTCACCTTGGCTCGCGCCATGGCAAGACCGAGGCCTGGGTCGTGCTCGGCGTCCGTGGGGCGAGCCCGATCGTCTATGTAGGCTGGTCACGGGATATAGAGGCGGCCGAGCTGTCCCGCTGGGTGGCCGAACAGGACACCGCAACGATGCTCGGCCAGCTGCACGAGCTGACGGTTGGACCGGGCGACGCGGTGTTGGTACCAGCGGGGACGCCGCACGCTATTGGCGAGGGGGTTTTCGCCGCCGAGCTGCAAGAGCCCACTGACTTCTCGATAATGCTCGAGTTCAAAGGGTTTGACATCGACCCGGCCGGCGGAGACCTAGGTCTGGGCAGAGACCTTGCCGTGTCGAGCGTGAGGCGGCGGGCCTTCAGCTCCAGCGAAATAGATGGGCTCCGTAGGCACGCGGCCGAACGCGGTTCGAGCGAGGATCATGTCGTCCAAGACGTCATGCCGGCCGCCGCCGACCCCTACTTCCGTGCCCAACGCGTTTTCGGGCGGGGCGCTCCCAGCCTGGAAGCGTCGTTTGCGGTTGTGCTGGTCATCGCTGGTGCTGGGTCCCTCGAAGGTGACACCTGGAAGATGCCGGTGAAGCGGGGGAGCACCGTCGTGGTGCCATGGGCATCCGGAGAAGTCCGGGTTACGGGTGAAGTTGAGCTGCTGCGGTGCCTGCCCCCGTTGCCGAGCGACGCAAAGACCGACGACCCGACCGCATAAACGCAAGGGCGCGTGGTAGGCGCACGTGCCTATCGCCGTCGGGGATAAGCAACACGAGCGGTGCCATGCAGACAAGCAACGCGGCCAGCACGAAGAAAGCGTTCCGCAGCGCCGCCACCTCGTTGCCGGAATGAGCGGCGACTGAAGTGGCTATGGCAATGCCGATGATCGCGCCACCGTTGCGGCACGCGCCCCGGAGCCCGGTGATTGCCCCGACGTCGTGCGGGGCGAGCTCGATGGAGGCGTTGTTCGCCGCTGGAGCCGACATGCCGGTACCAAGCCCGGTGACTGTGGCCCCGAGGGCAAGCCATACGTACGGCGATACCCCGAGGACCGGGTGCGTCGCGATCATGACCATGCCCCCGGCGATCAAGGCGATGCCGGCGACAATGGGTACTCGGTACCCCGTCCGGTGGATGAGGACCGAAGCAGAGATGGCCAGCACGATCTCCCCGATTGCCCTGGCCGTCAGAAGGGTCCCTGACGACAGGGGAGTCAGCCCGTAGCGGTCTTCGGCGAACAACGGCACCAGTGACCCGAAGCCGATGGCGCACGCACCCCACACAACGTTGATCGCATTGCTGGCGGCGAACGCTCGGCCCCTAAGCAATTGGAACGGGATCACGGGGTCGGCGGCGGTGGCGCAATGGCGCAGGAACGCCCACCCGCATAGAACGGCGAATACAAATGGCACCAGGAACGGGAGGGAGGTGACCCCGACTGTGCGGCTGCCCAGGTCGGTGATGGCGAGCATCAGGCCGAGCACCCCGCCGCCCATGAGCAGGGCGCCCGCCACGTCCGGCCGCCCATGGCGACCCCCGGACGAAGGCAGGTACTTCCAGGCCAGCATCGTGAAGGCGGACCCGATAGGCACGTTGACCAGGAACACCGCTCGCCAGCTCCAGTGGGTCAGGATGATGCCGCCGACAATGGGGCCGACCAGCGCCCCGAGCGGGAAGATGCTGGAGAAAAGGCCCAGGGCGCGTTGGCGGTTGTCACCGAAGACGTCCATGACGATCCCGCTCGCGGCTGGCATGAATGCTGCGCCCCCAGCCGCCTGGAGGACACGTAAGCCGATCAACATCTCGATGTTGATGGCCAAGCCGCAAAGCAGAGAGCTCGTAGTGAACAACATGGCGGCGCCGACGAACACCCGCTTGCGGCCCAGGTTGTCGGCCACCCGCCCGGCCATCGGCATAGCCACGACGATGCCCAGCTGGTAGGCCGTTATGGTCCAGGCCGTCCAGTTCAGCCCAGTATGCAGGTCACGGCGCAGGATCGGAAGACCGGTGGCAACGATGGTGCCGTCGAGGGAAGACATGAAAAGGGCGATCGAGACGATCCCAAAGACGAGCCAGGGCGCCCGTGACGCGCTGGCCTGTGGAGCGCCGCCGGGGGTCCCGGAAGGGGTAGCCGGGCCAGCCAGTACGGCCCCGTCGGCCAGGTCAGGGGGGGTTCTGAGCCTGCGTGCGATAGTCGACGCGCGCAAACGCGCTACAGGTCCTGGGCCCGGCCCGCCGGCCTTGGGAGCGGCAGGTGGACGGGTAAGCCCTCGCGGGCTGCCAGCGCGGACAGTGCCAGTACCGCCTCCGGAATTGGTGCTCACTGTCATTGCCTTAACTATCGTACAGAACCGATGCCCCTTTGAGCAATCGTTTGTTCAGGGGAGGTCTTCCCATTAGAGCTGTGCGACAGGGGTCCCTGCGGAGGCGTTGCTAACCCGGGGGCGGCACCGTTGACGAGCGCGTTACCAACAATGGAGGGGGGTCGCGCACGACGATGTCTTCGCTCGGTTTGCCCGCCAGCTGGGCGACGAGGGAGCGCACCGCCTGGACGCCCACTTCGTAGTAGGGCATCTTCACCGTCGTGAGCGGGGGCCACGTGTGTTCGGCGACCCATTCGTCGTGATAGCCCACAAGGGACATGTCACCAGGGACTTCGACGCCATGGCGTCGTAGCGCGGTGAGAGCCCCGATGGCCCCGTTGACGTTGGCCACGACGATCCCCGTAGGGCGAGGGGAGCCGTCGAGGAGGCTGTCGATGGCATAGGCCGCTTGCTCGGGCGAGTAACCCAGCCGCCGGACCAGGCTTTCCCGGCGCTTGAGGCCTGCGTCGTGCAGGGCCAGCGCGTAGCCCTGTTCGCGCCTGCGGCCGATGTCACTGGAGGGGATCCCGCCAACCAGGGCGATGCGGGTGTGGCCCAGCGAGATCAGGTGCTCGGTGGCGACCCTGGCACCTGCGACGTCATCCAGGATCACCGACCCTCGCCGGCCTGGGGTCCGCGAAGTCACCAGGACGATCCGGGCGTCGTTAGCCACCAGGCTCTCCAGGGCTTGATCGCTCAGGTCATCCGATCGTTGCAGCACGAAGCCGTCCACCCTGCCTTCGCCGACCAGGCGCCGGATGGTGTCACCGCCAACGGTCACGCGGTCAGACCGGCCGATCAACAAGGTGTAGTCGGCGGCGTCGGCAGCCTCCTCGGCGCCCGCCAAAAGGTCGGCGAACAGCGGGCTGCTCACCCCTGGCACGATGAGGGCGAGCGCCCGGGAGCGGGCCATTCGCAGCGCCCGTCCCGCATAGTTGGCCGAATAATTGAGGTCTTTTGCTGCTTGCAGCACGCGTTGGCGCGTTTCCTCTCGCACTCGCACCACCGGGTCGCCATTTAGGACTCGCGAAGCCACCGAGACGGACACGCCAGCGCGTGCAGCGATCTCGGTCAGCGTTGCCACGAGCGCCAGCCTACGCAGGCGTGGCGATAGCGAAGGGCCGGGCCGTGGGCCTATCCGACCCTAGCCAGCTTCTTGATAAGGTCCTAACGCAATGTCGGGCAAGCCGTTGCAGCTACGGGTGGCGATGATCGGCTACGGCTTCATGGGCGCCGCTCACTCTTACGCTTGGCGGGCAGCAAGCATGGCCTTCGACCTCGGTGCGGGCCCCGTGTTGGCGGTGCTCTGTGGACGCGACCGAGCGGCGGTCGAACAGAAGGCCGCCAGGTTGGGGTTTGCCGAGACTGCCACGGATTGGCGTACGGTCGTCGACCGCAACGACATCGACATCGTTGACGTGTGTACCCCGGGTGATACCCACATGCCGATCACGGTGGCGGCGCTTCAGGCCGGTAAACACGTGCTGGTCGAGAAGCCCCTCGCCAACTCGGTCGCCGAGGCTGAGACGATGGCAGAGGCGGCTGAAGTAGCCCGTTCGGCAGGCCAACGCTCGATGGTCGGCTTCAACTACCGTCGCGTGCCCGCGCTCAGGTTGGCGCGATCGCTGGTCGCGGACGGGCGTATTGGCGAGCTGCGCCACGTACGCGGAGCCTACCTACAGGACTGGCTGGTCGACCCGGCGGTACCGCTCGCTTGGCGGATGCGGCGCGAGCTGGCTGGTTCCGGCGCAATCGGTGACATCGGTGCTCATGTGATCGACATTGCGCAGTTCCTAACCGGTGAGCGGCTCACTGGGCTCAGCGCGCGGACGAGGACCTTTGTGACCGAACGACCGCTTCCCACCGGGGGAGCTGGCGCACCGGGAGGCAGTGGGGTCTCGCGAACCGGGCAAGTAACGGTCGACGACGCCTTTGTCCTCCACGGTGAGGTCGGCCCCGCGCTCGCCACGTTCGAAGCGACCCGGATGGCGACGGGGCGCAGGAACTCGCTTCGCCTCGAGCTCAATGGCTCCGCGGGCTCGCTCGCGTTCGACTTCGAGACCATGAACGAACTGTCGTTTTATGATGCGAACGCTCCCCGTAGCACGAACGGGTTTCGTCGCATCATCGCCACCGAGCCCGACCACCCGTATATGTCGGCCTGGTGGCCGCCCGGGCACCCCCTTGGCTACGACCACACGTTCACCAACGAGATCGCGGACTTCGTGCGGGCCATCGTTGGCGGCACAGATCCTGAGCCAAGCCTGGTCGATGGGCTACAGGTCCAACGTGTGCTCGCCGCCGTGGGGTCGAGCGCGGCGAGCGACGGCGCGTGGACCGTCGTCGACAGCGGTGCGCGCTAGCCGGTCGCGTTTTCTGAGCCCATGACCTCGCAGAGCGCGGAAGAACTCATATCTGTCCTGGAGGAACAGGAAACGCGCCTGGTCCTGGAGAGCTTCACCCACGACGACGCGTGGCGCCTCGGGACGCTCCTGGTCGAAATGGCCCGTGAGCGAGGAGCCCCAGTTGCGATCGATATCCGTTCCGCATCGCAGCAGCTCTTCCATTGCGCCCTTCCGGGGTCGAGCGCCGACAACGACGCGTGGATCGATCGTAAGCGACGAGTCGTGGAGCGTTACGGTGCGAGCTCGTTCCTGGTGGGCGCACGCTTCCGGGCCCGGGGTACCACCTTTGACGAGTCGTCGCGCCTCGACCTGGACCGTTTCGCCGCCCACGGGGGCTCGTTCCCATTGCGTGTCCGAGCCGTCGGCGCCGGGATCGTCGGTACGGTCACGGTTTCGGGCCTACCCCAAGAGGACGACCACGCGTTGATCGTCGAAGCGCTGGAACGGTTCGTCGCCTCGTAGCGCAGCTAGGCCCGGAGCGAGCGGCCTGGGCTCGGAAGAATTCGCTCCATCCGCAGAACTATTCGTAAGCTGGTAGCTACGGACGGCTGTCAGGCCGTGCCCGCTGGATTATCTTTGCCGAAATGAGGATGCCGGTGACGACCACGGCCCGAAAGCGCGTCACGATAAATGAGATCGCCCGTGAGGCCGGTGTGGCGGCTTCCACCATCTCTAAGGTCCTCAACGGCAACCACGACGTCTCGACGGCCACTCGCCAACGTGTCCAGGCACTCCTTTCAGAGCGCAACTACCAGCGGAGGTCCTCTGCGACAAAGGCGACCCCTCCATTGGTCGACCTCGTCTTCCAAGAACTCGAAAGCCCCTGGGCGATGGAGATTGTGCGCGGGGCGGTCGAGGCGACCGCCGAAGCGGGAATGACCGTCGCATTGACGTCGCTTGCTGACGATGGAGGCCAGCGGTCATGGCTTGACCCCATAGGCTCGCGGGGCACTCGCGGGGTAATACTCCTATTGGCCAAGCTCGGCAATCGCGAGAAAGCGGAGCTCCGGTCACGTGGCTTACCCTTTGTCGTCGTCGACCCCCGGGGCGCTCCCGACCCGAGCGTGACCACAATCGGGGCGACCAACTGGGCGGGCGGTTACGCAGCCACCCGCCATCTTCTCGAGCTCGGGCACAAGCGGGTCGGGATGATCTCGGCCCGGCCGACCTTCTTTGCAGCCGAGCCCGTATGGACGGGTACCGTTCGGCAATGGAGACTTCCGAGCTCCCGCTCGACTCGGATCTAATGCAATGGGGGGACTTTCATGTCGACGGGGGCTTCAAGGAGGGCATGGCGATGCTGTCTCTACCTGCCCGGCCAACAGCAATCTTTGCCGGCAGTGATCTCCAGGCGTTGGGCGTGTTGGAAGCGGCGCGGATACTGCACATACGGGTCCCGTCCCAGCTCAGTGTCGTCGGTTTCGACGACCTGCCGCTATCGAGTTGGACTTCGCCGCCGCTGACCACGGTCCGCCAGCCCTTGGCCGAAATGGCGGCGACCGCCGTCCGCTTAGTCCTCGCCGAGGAGAGAGGCGAGCCAACGGACTCGCGCAGCATCGAGCTCGCGACGAGCCTTTTGGTGAGGGAGTCAACGGCGCCGCCCATGGCCGAGGCACTGAAGGCACGCGCCACCAGCGCCGGCGATTAGGCCGTGCTGCTATCGCTTAGCCCGTGCCGTATTCCGGATATTCCCCTGCATAAACCGTAATTTCGGGCCGCACAACCCGTTGGAACCCAACGTAGCGCCGTTCTCCCTCGAGGCGGAAGGCCAGGGAGGACCGTGTGTCCCGGCTCGAAGCCCCCACTAGCAAGACCACGTCCCCTTCGTCTACTATCCGCTGACCCTCTCTGCCAACGTAGGAGGTCAGGTCGGCGTGAAGAGTGAACAACACGCTACGCACCTCGCCCGGTCCGAGCTCCACCCGTTGCGCGGCTATCAATTGCTGGGTCGGGCGCGCTACCTCGGCTACGGCGTCATGGAGGTACACCTGCACAACCTCGGCCGTCGACACCGTTGAGTCATTGTGAAGTGTGACAGAGAGGCGTACCGTGCCGTCGGTCGCCCAGGTTTCCTCCGAGCGGCGCTCGACGCGCAGCCACGTCGGGGGGGCGAAAGAAAGCCCGTGGCCGAAGGGAAAAATGGACGTGGGGTCGACGCTGCTCACTTCGCTGCGCTGGGCAAGAGCGGGCCCGAGGTACGTTGCGGGCTGGCTCCCTCCGGGGGCCGGGAAACTCACCGGGAGGTGGCCAGAGGGATTTGTACGACCGCTCAGGACATTTGCCAAGGCTGGAGCGCCCTCCTCACCAAGGAAAAAGCCACACACGGCGGCAGCCAAACGGTCTACCTGTCGAGAGATATCGTAGGGGCGGCCGACAAGCAGCACCAGCACTACCGGCGTGCCTGTGGCCAACAGTGCTTCCAAGAGCTCTTCTTGGTGACCAGGGAGCCGTAGGTCCACGGCATCGCACCCTTCCCCGGAGGTGCCCCCGCCAAAGAGGCCTGCGCGGTCGCCGAGGACTGCAACGCAGATATCCGAACCGGCTGCAACCTGCTTTGCCTCCCGTAGACCGGTGGCTACCTCGTCGGGTTGCCCACCGACCACGGGACAGCCCTGCGCGTAAGAGATTCGGTAACCCGCGGGGTCCGCTGTCATTACGTCGAGCAATGCTGGCACATCGACTCCGAGCGGGAGCTCTGGGTGATGCGCGCCGACGTGCATGGGGAACGAATAACAGCCGAGCATCGCGTGAGGATTCTGAAGCGAGAGGGCCCACCACACTGACGCGGAGCCCCGGGCGCAAAGGCAGGGAGCCGTCGTTGGAGAGCAGGACTATCGAGCGCTCGGCCAACTTCCTCGCCATTTCGCGCTGCGCTCCGCCATCAAGAAGTGCCGCTTCGTGTTGAAAGACAGGAGGTTCCGGTGACCAGTCAGGGTCGAGGAGCCCAAGCTCGCACTTCTGCGTCAGGACTCGCTTGACTGCGCGCTCCACAACAAGCACCTCGACCTCTCCCGCCTCCACCAAGTTCACCAGCACTTCCCCATAGGCGTTGACGTTGGGAAGTTCAACATCGATGCCGGCCTCGAGCGCCAACGCGGCCGCCTCTCCCAAGTTTGGCGCGACATGGTGCAGGGTCTCCAGGAAACCGACCGCGTAATAGTCGGAAACCACCGTCCCCGTGAACCCCCAAGAATCTCGCAGAAGGCCCGTCAGCAGGGTCTTGTCGAGCGCAACAGGTACTCCGTCGATGTCGTTATAGGAGTTCATCACCGAGCGAGCCCCGTCCCTTAACGCCATTTCGAACGGCGGGATAAGGACGTCCGCTAGCTCCCGGCGCCCAACCGAGACGGGGGCGAAGTTCCTCCCAGCGCGGGAAGAGGAATAGCCGACAAAGTGCTTCAGAGTCGCCACTATGCCTTCCGATTGGAGCCCTCGGACATACGCGCTCCCGATGGTGCCTACGAGGAAGGGGTCTTCGCCGATGCTCTCTTCGACCCTGCCCCAGCGCAAGTCACGCACGACATCGAGGACCGGGGCGAGCCCCTGGTGCACTCCGAGCCTTCGCATCGTACGCCCGATCTGAGCGCCCAGCCCTTCGACCAGTTCGGGGTCGAAGCTCGCTCCCCAGCACAGCGGCGACGGGTAGATGGTCGCCTTCCAGGCGGTGAGGCCCGTAAGGCACTCCTCGTGCACCATCGCCGGGATACCAAACGCCCCTGCCTCGATCACGCGCCGTTGCATCAGCGCAAGGCGTCGCGCACCAACCTCCGGCTCCACCGGGACAGTGCCGTAAGGCCGGGTGAGCTGGCCGAGGCCATCCTTGATCAGCTCCTCCCAGTCGATGGAGGACGACCCGAAGTCATGTTGGTGAGGCGCCACCTGGCCCGACGTGTCGGTCCCCAGCCACAGGCTGCGCAGCTGCGCAACCTTCTCCCTGAGGGACATCCGGCTCAACAAATCGGTGACCCGCTCCTCGACGGGCGAGCTGGGACGCCGCCAAGTCTCGATGTCCAGGGAGGCGGCAACCCCGGGGTCGCTCAGAACACGCTCGGCCACGAAAGTAGCGTAACACTTACGAA
>CAWAYZ010000014.1:0-286798 GCA_963786345.1 uncultured Acidimicrobiaceae bacterium
GTGAACGAGTGGCACTCCTTGCGCCCGGCTCGTCTCATCAAGTCTTGCTGGAGGCGGTCCTTTTCGACGGCGCCGGCGAAGTCGCCGATATAGCGCCGGGGGGCGCTGTCCGTTTCGTCTAAAGCGCTGTCGGTCCAGTTACCGCTAGCGGAGCGCGGGTCGTGGCACCGTAAAACCGCCCCTGCCGAGAAGAACAGGACGGTTTACGGCGACCACGCCCGCTCATCCGAGCCAGGCCGCGCGTGGTGCAACAGAGCTTCGCCTCCGAAGTGGAATTGGCAACCAAGGATAAGGTGCGCCCTTTCCGGTTGCCGGATCTCAATTCTCTCTACTGGCCCGGTTCGCTTGGGTAACGCATCGCGCAGGCCCCTGCGCGAGGTGATGCCGAGCTTCATGAACACGGTTGCGTAAGTGCCATTAGACGGTGCGGGCGCTGATATAGAGCTGGGCACCGATCTCGGGGTTGGTTTTTGCTGAAGTCCGGGCATGACTCCCGACGCCTCAGGCGTGGTGCGTTCTCTGTGTGGAGAAGTCCGGTGATGACCCCGACGCTGACGTCCGCCCTGGATGTGCGAGAGTCGGCCACCTCGATTTTTTCCCGCCGGACGATCTTAACGGCAGCTTCTATGTCGACCCGTGCTCAGAGCTGCCGGGCGGGTCTGATCTTCCCGGCGCGAAGCTGACCTACGAAGTCGTCGTCTATAAGCCTGCTCCCACCAAGGAGTTCATCTACCACGGCACCCTTCCCGACACGAAGGCGTCGCCGCTGCTGCGCGGCGGGTCGACGCCGCCGCACGGCACCGAGGTCCACGCGGGCGAGACGATCATGGTGCACATCACGGCCACCGAACCGACCGATAAGGGGCCCCAGGGCGGTATCCGCGAGATCCAGCTCCTTGACCAGGATCACCAAGTCGCCAAAGCCGTCTACCAACCGGTCGCCTGCGACACATCGCGGCTCACAAAGACCCTGACAGCCACCTACACCGTCCCCAACAACCCGCCGCCGGTCATCACCCTCACCGCCTACGCCCTCGCCGACAACGTCAGCGCCCCGCTCTCAGCCAGCTTCCCCACCGGCAACACATGGGAGGGCACGTCCACCTCGCACCTGGACACTAGTGGGTGCACGAGCACGGTGATCGAGACCATCGATTTCGTCGTAGCAGGCAATGGCGCAGTGAGCGGCACATCACACGCAACAGCCAATATCGCGGACAGCTGCGGCACCTATCACCCCTTCCCCTTGGGACCCGATACCCTCTCGGGGAGGCTCCAACACAATGCGTTCACGTTTCCTTTCCTGTTGAGCATGCCGGGCTACGGGCGGCCGGTCTCGATACCGCTTGTATCCACAAAATCGGCATCGGCGCAATTTACATGGACCCCACCAGGGGGCAGGCCGGCTACGAGCCACGTCACCTTGACGTGCATCACCTGCTGATGTCGCCGCGGGCAACACCGACGGTTTCATTGCGACGCTGCAGTATTTCGGGGCGCCGGGCGTGTAGCGCTGTCGGAGGTGGCCCCTAAACACAGCCACTCAGTGCCGAGGGTGGCCTCGAAGTGCCATGCTTGAGTGGGGCGCTTGCGTAAAACAGAACGTCGCCCCGAACACCGATCGGTCCCGGCACGGCGAGCCCGCCATAACGGCTACGTGTGCCGTCGACAGGCTGGTCTTGGACACCGAACTCGCGGCGCATAATCTTCCGGGGAACCGGCTACGCAAGCCGGGACCATACAGGCCCGCAGTTCGCCAGGATCAAGCGCAAACCAACTAAGGGGCTCCCTAGGCTGCTGAAGTGGCAATATTAACGTGTGCCCCACCTGCCATATATTCCAGACCCAAGCAACCCGATGAATCGGTGGGTTTATCGGATCGGGTTTCACCCTGCGGACTGGGCGGACCAGCTTCGTCATCGCTCACCGCCTGTCAACGATCCGCGACGCTGACCTCATCTTGGTGATGGAGGCGGGCAAGATCGTCGAGCAGGGCACCCACGCGAGCCTCCTAGCCGCCGGCGGCGCTTATGCCCGGCTCTACGCCTCGCAATTTTCCAGTGCTCTGTCCGGCACTGAATAGCCACGGATCTGGGCTTCGATCGCTATTTGTTCGAAGCGGTCCTTTTCGAAAGCGCCGGGGGAACTAGCCGACATAGCGTCGGGGGGCGCCCATCAACCTTTTCACCGCGCTCGGGGAGCGACATTTCATGGTCGTCGAGTTCTTGTATGCAACCGATTTAAGCGACGTCGGGCTGGGCGACGATCCCTCAGAGTCATCCGTCGAAAGCTTGCTCCGTGTGCAGTTTTCAGACTTTCTCGTTAACCAAAGCGTTGCCTTACCGTTCCACTACGGCGTCGCGGGCGCCTGGTGGGACCTCGCCAACACGTTGCGCCAAATCGATGCTCCCAACCACGGCCCAATATTCGTAAACCACAAATCGGTCCCGCACGACGATATCGACTTCTCGGACTGGGGGATCAAGCTCAAAGTGTACGAAGTGTCCACGTGCGACCCGGCAAAAGGCTACTGCGAGCCAGGGTACGCCAATGACCCCGGTACATCCGTTGTGCTGCGGGCCGGCATCCAGCCCGATCTTTGCATCGAGGTGGTGCTGACCTACAACGGCTACTACTACGACAGTTATGCTTTCGTGACGCCGTACGACGCCATCGCCTGGACAGAGAACCAGTGGGACCTGAGGGGTTTGCTGAAGGCCTGATCTCGCGGGCTGTCGCGGGCGCGAGCACTGGGCGAAGCTCTGGCAGACCGGGGCCGCGATGGTCGCCAGGAGGGTCAGCACTCCGCTTTCGGGTCGGTATAGCTCTTGGAGAACAGGTCGACCGGCTTGGACGTGATCCTCCAAATAGCGATCTGGGACTCCATATACGCGTGGCCCGAGACGGTCAGATAGAACGCCGAGCACGGCAGCCCCGCCACAAGCGAGCCCGTCCGCTGGCCGATAGCCACGATCACGTCGCCGTAGCCGAGGATGTTGGCCACCGCTATACCTGGCCCGAACCCAACCTTCATTTGCGCGGCAATCTCGACGGCGGCAGACCCCAGGGTTATGGTGGGCTTGCTCGTCAGAAAGTTACCGACGATCTTTGGGACGCTCTGCGGCGCCGAGTCCCCGGTCCCGGATTGAGTCGCGCTTTCGTTAGCGTTATAGGTCAACGTCGTGCCGCCATGGATGGTGTCGTTCTTGCTCGACATTGCCACGTTTATGAGCACGGCGAAGGAGATCTTCAGCTGCATCGGGATGCCGGCAACCGCGAACGGGATGTTGAACGACACCGGGAAGCGCAGGACCGGTAGCTTGTAAGTGCCCTTATTCGGGTCGAGTATCTGGTAAGTAACGGTGACGCCGCCGACGGACAGGAATGAGAACGAACTACGCACGTTCTTGCCGTTGGCGATGTCAAAATTACCGGACAGGTTTGCCTTGGCGATGTACCCAGAAATGGTAGCGGCGATCGACAGCCCAGCCGCGCTCGAGCCGCCGTTGCACGATTTCGTCTTGGGGACCAGGGCTGCGCCGACACACGTCTGGATTTCCCAGTTGAGCCTCGACAGCGACGGGGAAGCGAACACGGAGTATGAGAAGTCGCCCGGACCTCTTCCGAAATAGTACAGGCCGACAGGTGGCACCACGGCACCTGCGGGGCGTGCGGCAATGGCGGGGCGCGTCGTCACGTCGTGGCGCATGGTTACGTCGGAGCGCATCGTGACGTCGGGGCGCACGGTGCCTCCCGGCTGGACGAGGTCAGATGACGATGACGCGGGAGCACCAGGCGAAACCACGCCAAATGCGTTGCTGAAATTGATGGGCTGGGAGAAGTTGATGTCGGCGTTCTGGAAAATGTTGGTGAGCGCGGCAGGCTGAGCCACCACGGTAAGGCGGGGCCCGGAACGGCTCGCCGAGACAACCACACCCGCGGTGTAGCCCTGCAGCATCATCACCTTGCCAGGCGCCAGTTGGCCAAGAGTTCCGGTAGCACTCTTGAACACGAAGGTACTGCCGTCGGACGATACGCTAAGAAGGTCGGCGGCCACCATTGCGGCACTGACAACGACCACGTTGGGGGCCATTGTGAGCTGCGGCGAGAGTACGTCGGTTCGTGCGCCCGCCAAGTTGCGAGCACTGGCGGGCCTGATGGTACCCTGCGCCGCAGCCAGCAAAGGCTGTGCATAGGCGACCTCGACAGGGAGAAGCAAAAGCGCTACCGCCACTCGGGCAATCATTGAACGGGTTCTTTGCATTCCCGAACCTTACACAGCTATCACGACCCAGCCGCGGACCACGAAGACCACGAAGGGCTGCCCGCGTACAAGCCGGTGGGATCCTCGTGAAAGTGCAAGATGCCCCGCGACTTCCAATAGAAGTGGCCCGGAGTTCGTTCCCGGAGCCAGCCGAGCCCTCGTAGCTGCATGAGAAGGCCCTCGAGTTCTTCGAGCGCATCTGCACCGGCATGCTTCACCACTGCCAATTTATACGACGAAAGCCCGGGAAACCCCCGTTTGCGTCCGCGCCGTTCGGCGGCCAGGTAGGCCCCGGTGGGGGCGGCTCGTGGCGCTAAGGCTTGCCGCCGTTACAGAGGAGGCGAAGGTTATCTAGGCCCGACTGCGCCAGCATTTCGATGACTGCGTAAACCGATTTTCTCGGCCCCGTCACGTGCTTCAGCGCCTCCGCTCCAGCACTGCCGCGCACCGGGATATCCGTTGTAAGCAGGACAAGGGGGGCGCTGGCCGCTTCGCGCAGTACGGCCGCCTTCCCGAGCGCCTTCCACAATGTGTCGTTGCGTTTCAGCCCCGAGCGATGACTTGTGAAACTCCCCGTTACGTCGAATAACCACAGCCGTGCCTTGCTGATCGCGTGCCGTAAAGTTCACTTCTACCCCACCTGGCTGGCGCTGGTCCTTCCGGATGTCGGTGAACCCAGCAGCCTCGATTACCGCTCTCGCAATGTCCTTCGCCGCCCATCCCTCGCGAACGGCCCGAGCCCGGACATCCTCATCTTCTACGGCTGGAGCCGGGGCTGCGGGAAGGCTGACCCTGGGTGGAGCGACATAGCTCAGTTGAAAGTCTTCGACGCTCCTGTTCAACTCGGCCCTCAGCGAGCTCGATATACGTCGCATCGAGGTCATAGCCGACAAAGTGCCGGCCTGCCCTGACCGCCGCCACCGCAGTCGTCCCGGACCCAGCGAAGGGATCGAGAACCAGATCGCCACGGTAGGTGTACAACTCGATCAGGCGAGCCGGGAGCTCGATCGGGAACGGGGCAGGATGCCCGACTCTGGTGGCGCTTTCGGCGGGGATCTCCCAAACGTCGAGCGTGTTCTCCATGAAGTCCTCACGCGTCATCGACGACTCGGAAGGCAGCCCCCGACCGGCTCGGACCTTTGCTGGTAGGGCACGGTCGAAGCGGCCCTTGCTGGCAACGATCACCCGTTCTGTCAGATCCCTCAACACTGGGTTGCCCGGGCGTTGAAAGCTCCCCCAAGCACACGAACCCGGACGAGCCCCGTTGCTTTACCCAGATGATCTCTCCTCGAAGAAGCAAACGGAGATCGTCCTGCAGGATCCCCACCACGTCAGCAGACAGCGACCGGTACGGCCGCCGGCCGAGGTTCGCGACGTTCACGGCGATCCGGCCCCCTGGCTCCAGCTTTTGGGCGCACTGGGCGAAGACTTCGCGCAAGAGGTCGAGGTACTCGAGGTAGGTGGCCGGCGACGCCGCTCTCCCCGAGCGACTCCTCGTACTCCTTGCCGGCGAAATAGGGCGGCGAGGTGACAACGAGGGCCACGGAGGAGTCGGGGACTTCATCCATCCGGCGCGCGTCGCCCACTATCAGCTTGTCGAGCGCTCGGTGACCGGCCACCTCCGACTCTGGCGACAAAGCCGGCGGGGTGAACCGACGGTAAAAGCCGCTGGCGTCGTGGCTCTCGCGCTTCGACGCCCCGAAAGCCGAAGTGGAAGTCGACCGCTTCGTCATTTCAGAGTGATCCTATGTGGCCCACGATTCTCATGGGGCGATGCCAGTGACGCTGATGGGGCGATGCCGAGGCATCGGCCTGGAGCCGGCCGCCGCGCGACTGTGGTGCTCCTTCGGGTACGCCGCGAGCAAGAAGCCATGTGCAAAGCTGGCGGACGTGGTCACCGTCGGAGACGTGTCCAGGATGGCTCTGGAGTTGCCGGAGGTGGTCGAGGATGAGCGGCACGGGACGCTCACTTGGGCCGTTGGGGGCAAGTGCTTTGCTTGGGAGCGTCCGTTCAGCAAGGCAGACATCAAACGCTTTGGCACCGCAACTCCACCCGACGGAGCCATCCTCGCCGTCCGCGTTGAGGACCTGGGAGAAAAGGAAGCCGTGCTAGCGGCAAACCCCAAGGCCTTCTTCACTATCCCCCATTTCGACGGGTTTTCCGCCGTCCTGGTCCAGCTGAAGTTGGCCACCAAGACAGCCGTGAAAGAAGCACTGGTCGACGGCTGGTTGGCCTGCGCCCCGCCGAAACTCGCTTCGCAATTTCTCGAGCGCTGAGCCTCAGGGTCTCCCCGAGCAGGGGTGGTAGTACGGGGCGAAAACAGTGCGGCCAGCCACCTCGACGGCCCGCATCTGGCAATCCAGACTGAGGATCACGCACCGGTCCAAGCCTCTCCCGACGTCATTGGTGGAATGAGCCAGGTCCTCCGCGTCATGTGGTACCGGCTCGGGACGACGTTCGCCAGGCGTCGGAGCGGGTACGTGAGCTTGGTCGTGCTCATCGGCTTGATCGGCGGGGTCGCCATGACGTCGGTCGAGGCTGGGCGGAGGACCCAGTCCTCCTACGCCACGTTCCTGGCCAGCACGAACCCTTCGGACCTCACAGTTTCAGTTTTGCCCACCGGCTCAGCCCCGGTCCCTTCGGCCCGAGCTCGGTGACCGTGATCGCCCGCCTGCCCCACGTGAAACGGGTGGCGGCCCTCATCTCCCCGGCGATCATCCCAGTACTCAGCCAACGGGGCGCCCGACCTGAGCGACGGGGGCGGTTCTGTCCAGGGCGTCGGGAGCGCCGATGGTATGTGGACCGACCTCGACCGGGTTACGGTCATCGAGGGCCGCATGGCCAACCCCGACCGGGCCGATGAAGCGATGGTGACGCCCGGTGGCGGGGGGGCGGTGTCGGCCAGGTGCTAACCATGGGTTACTACACCCCGGCGCAGCTAGCTTTCGAAGGGTTTCGGGACACCCAGGGTGGCGCCGGCCTTGAAAATCGACATCCGCATAGTGGGCGTCGTCCTGCTCAACCTGCCAGGTAGTGGAGGACGACGTTGACCGCCGCCAGCGGGTTTTGATCTTCAGCCCGGCGTTGGTCCGGGCTATGAGCCGCGGTTTCGCCAGGCGGCCAGGTCACGCTGGCCCCCGGGCGCCCACTCTGTACGGGGTACAGCTCGACCACGGCTGCCGTGATGTACCCGCCGTTGAAACAGGAATTTGTCAATGCCAGTAAGCCGGGGGCGGATTTCCTGTTCAATGCCACTTCACGGGTCGTGGCCCAGGTAGAACTAGCCAACAAACCGGAGTCAGTCGCCTTCGGCGCCTTCGGGGTCATCGCAGGTCTCGTCGCACTGCTGATCGGCGTCCAGGCGATCTCTCGACTAATTGCGCTGGGACGACGAGGACCGCCGAGCCCTGCGGGCACTAGGGGCGGGACCGGCAGTGGCTGGCGGTGACGGGCTGATAGGCGTGCTGGCCGCCGTCGTCGTCGGTGCTGTGCTGGCGGCGGCATTGGCCGTGGCGTTGTCGCCCCTCTCGCCGCTCGGCCCCGTGCGCCCGGTATACCCCGACCGCGGTATCGCCTTTGACTGGACGGTGCTCGGGGTCGGCATGGCCGTGCTCGTCGGGGTACTCGGGGCCGCGGCCGTCGAGCTCGCCTTCTTGAGGGCACCGCACCGCGCCGTCCGGCGCCCGGGCCAGGCGGCGGCTCGCCCGTCCAGCCTGGCCCGCCGGGCGCAGTCGGCGGGGATGCCCGGTGGCCGGCGTGGTCGGGGTGCGCTTCGCCCTCGAACCGGGACAAGGCCGTACCTCGGTTCCCGTCCGGTCAGTGCTGGTGGGCACAGTACTTGCGGTGGCAGTGGTGGTATCTGCCCTCACGTTCGGCGCCAGCCTGAACACCCTGGTATCGCACCCGCCGCTGTACGGGTGGAACTGGGACTACATGTTCGACACGACCAACGACGTCCCGCCTGAGTCCCTCAAGACGCTCGACCACGACCCCGACGTCGCCGCATGGTCCGGGCGCCGACCTCATACCGTTCCAGATCGACGGGCAGTTCGTGCCCTGCGTCGTGGCCAGCCCGCATGCCCGGGTGGCCCCGCCAGTGCTGTCAGGGCACGGCCTGAACGCCAATAACGAGATCGTGGTGGGCTCCGCCACCCTGGCCGAGCTGCACAAGCACGTCGGCGACACCGTTTACCTGAGCGAAGGGACCCCCAGGAGCGAACCTTTCTACATCCCGCCGACTCCCCTCGTGGTCGTCGGGACCGCCACCTTCCCCGCCATCGGCTACTCGAGCATCATTGCCAGCCAGCCCTCCATGGGCACCGGGGCCATGTTCTCCAGTGCCGTCGAGCCGCCTGCCTGGCAACGGGCAGAGACGAACCCGGACCCGATCCTCAATGGCCCGCAGTACGTGTTCGTGCGGCTGGCTAAAGGGGTGAGCGCCAAGAGCGGCCTGGCCAAGCTGAACCACATCGCCGACGATGCGAACCAGGCCATCAACGCCGACCCCCGGGCTGCCGGCAACGACGGCGTAAGCGTCGTCGGAGTCGAGCGCCCGGCCCAGATCGTCAACTACCGCACCATCGGGGCCACCCCGTTGGTCCTGGCCGCAGGGCTCGCCGCCGGGGCGGTCCTCGCCCTCGGTCTCACGCTCACCGCCTCCGTCCGTCGCCGGCGCCGCGACCTTGCCCTGCTCAAAGCCCTCGGGTTCACCCAACGGCAGCTCCGCCATCGCCTGGCAAGCAACCGTCGCGGCGGTGATCGGCGTCGTCGTAGGGCGCCTCTTGGGATCATCATCGGACGACAACTCTGGATATGGTTCGCACACAACCTCGACGCGGTGCCCGACCCGACGGCACCTGCCCTGTCTGTGTTCCTCGTAGTCATAGGCGCTCTCGTTTTCGCCAACGTCGTAGCTGCACTCCCCGGGCGCAGCGCGGCCTGCACCCCAACGGGTCTGGTCCTACGCGCCGAGGAAGCGGCGCCGCCGGGCTTTTGGCGGCTGCCAATTCATCGGGCTACTTGCAGTCTCGGGACGGCGACTACTGGTTGGGCGCCATGAATGAGAAAAATGGCTCCTGCGCCAACGTTTTGAACGCCCTCAGCCCGCCTTTGTCGAAGCAGTACGGCCCCAGAGCGCCAGCTGAGTCCCAGTAGATGAAGGCTTTGACATCGGGGTACTGGGAAACGGCCGGGCGAGGTCGGGTTGAGCGCCGTCCCGATACTCTTGATGTAGGCCGCCTGCTCGTCTCCGGTCCGACCGACCCTAGTGGGGGCGGGGCATTTCTGGGTGCCCACCTTGACGCCGCCAGTGCGCGCCGCCGTCATCGAGATCATCATCGGGCGGTCCTGACCGCTCCACTGCGCGTACCAGGGCTCGAAGAGCATCCGAAACCCAGCAGAGCCGTAGGACTGGTGATCGAGTGCATCGATACCTATCCAGTCGACCTCGCTTGAGCCCGGATAGAACGAAAAGAAACTGCCAAGTCCACTGCCGACCAGACCACTAGCGAGGCCGGGGGCCCAGACGAAGGCCACATTGGCCACATTTTCCTTGGAGAACAGCCCCACGATGTGGTCCCAGGCCCCGACGAAATACTGCCCGCTCCCCGGGAGTAGGTCCAGGTTCATTTCCCCGAAGAAACGCAGCAACGTTGGCTTACCGAAGCTCTTCAGGGCCTCCGCCATAGCCTTGATCGTGCGGTCGTCAGCTCCGGACGCGACGCCCTTGAGCCACGAGACGCATTTGGCGTCCTTGCTCGGCGATGGCCCACACGAGGTGGCAGGCGACCAGTCAAGAAGGGGGACGGCGCTCAGCGGGGGCTTGACGAGCTGGGCGATAGCGGCCCTCACCTTGGCTGGGGAGTAGCCGAACGCGACAGCCCAATGGAGGATCCCGATGCCGTGTGGACGGCCGATAGAGGTGTCCAGTGCCTCGGCCTGCGACGGCTCGGCCTTGCCCGGGCCTTCTGGGTCGACGAACGCCCCAAGGTAGCCGTTCCCCGCCGGAGGCACTGGCGGTCCGGCCGCGGGCCCGGCCGCCACCTGGAGGGAGAGGTCGCGGACCTCGCTCAGGATCGTGCTCACGTTGAAGCTGAACTGAAGCGGGACGGAGGTCACGACCGGGGCCAGGTTTGACCCCAGCGTCACCTTGAACTGGGCTCGCCCGCTGCGACAGTTGACTGCCCTTACCGGGGAGACGCTGACGAACACCGGCGATGGGTTCGAGGAGTTGTAGGAAAGGCTGCAGGTCGACGTGCGCGAGGCACCCGAGATCTTGACGGTGAGCGGCACCACGACGCCCGTCGACCGCAGGGTCCCTGTGGCATATGTCACAGACACGCTTCCCTGAGGACTTAGGCGGCTCTCCCCCGCTGGGCTTAGGCGGCTCTCTCCCGCTGGGCTTAGGCGGCTCTTCTCCGCTGGGCTTAGGCGGCGGCTGCCCCCGACTGCGGGGCCGGCTATGGCCATGACCGAGACGAAGGCGGCCAGTGTCCCGACGGAAACCGGCAGACCGCGGCGGAGCCCGGCTCTCCTTATGACCCCGCGCTTCATGACCGCGACGGTACATCCCGGCCTGCGCGCACCAGCGGACCCGGGCGCACTAGCAAAGGGCCCGCCCCGCCATATCCGCCATGAGTGGCTGGGCCGCCGTAGGTGCGGTCAGCCATAAGTGGCGCGACAGCGGCGGCGCATAGGTCCAATGGCTGCAACCGACGAAATGCCCTTAGGGCTCGCACTCACGAGCAAGGAACCAACAACAACCAAAGAAGCGAGGCACTGTCATGCCTGTTATGTGCAACGGAGCCAACATGGTCGGCGGGCAACGCGGGGAGCAGCAGAGAAGGGCCAGCATTAAGGCGCGCGCCCTCTGGCCGGCCGTTGACCGCTACCAATTGACGGGCGCTAGTTGGTCCGGCCCTACACTTCTAATGCGCGAACGTGGTTATTCCGCTCTAAGTACCAGAGCAGTCGGGGCCCGAGACGCAATCCGACCGGGGACGGCAGCAACGACGTTGGCGAGCAGGAGCGCGCCGATGGCGATGAGGACCGTTCGCTGCTGGCGCGCTCTATCTGGCGCCCGAGGGCATGGACATCGGCATACGACTCGTACAGTGGCTCGGCCGACCGAGACCTGGGGCGTTGCGCACCTCGGGCGTGACGGCCAGCCCTAAGCCCTGACTCCGAGGCGGGCCCGCCATGAGAACGATAGGCCCGGGGAGGACACTGACTCCCTGAAGGCCGCCTCCACGTCATGGCGGAACTGCGTCACACCGATTTCTCCATCGGACAGGCCCACGCGCTTTAGCGCTTGGTAGCTGCCCTGGCTGGCCATCAGCGCCACGAAACGCTCGGCACCACCGGGCAGGGCCTGGTTGAACATGAGCTCTCGGGTGAACCCGAAGTGGCCCGATGCCATGATCCGCTCGAGGTGGCCGCCCTTGGACCAGGAGCGTGCTCCCCCCGGCATGGCCCGGTTGCGGTGCGGGTCGGCCATATCCTCATCCACCAGGGCCGGGTCGTCGTCACGTATAGGACGACGTAGCTCCTCCCCACTCTCCCCGGCCGCGGCCCGGGCTTCAAACACCCGGATGCGGCGGTGCAGTGCCGCCCAGGCCTCCTCGGCCCTGGCCACCCCGCTCACCGGTGGCCAGTCGGCGTCCACGACGGCGAAGACGCCACCAGTTCGCAGGACGCGAGCTACCTCAGCCAAGGCGGGGCCCGGTTCCATCCAGTGCATAGCCTGGACGGCTAAGACCACGTCAGCCGACCGTTCGGCGAGCCCGGTGCTGTGAGACCAGCCCTTCCGGAAAGTAACGCCCGCTGTCGGGCGGGACTCAGCCACGGTCCTCATGTCGTCGCTCGGCTCCACGCCCACCACGGACGCAGCCCAGGTCGCGGCCCAACGAGAAGAAAGCCCAGTCCCACTGCCAAGGTCGACGACGACAGGCGCCGCAACGTTGGCATAGCTGGCCAACAGCGGTCCTAGCTCATTTGGGGGCGATGGCCGGTTGGCGTCGTAGATGCCCGCGAAACCGCTGAAGCGACCTGGGTTACCGCCTCCCGCGTCCACGGCAGGATCGTATGCAACCTCGTCGAAGACTGCCAAACACGCTCAACGGTACTCATCGGTACGAGCGGCCAGGCACCGTGCCTGGGTGCCCAAGAAGCACGGCAAAGCCGAGCCAGTTCACGGACCTGGCTCCGCCAGGGTTATCGCTCCTCGGCCCGCGCGAGTTCGCGCCTGAGGATGGCCAACATCTCGGCTTCGCCGATCCCCAGTACTTTCATGCGGTCGGAGAACTCTCTGGCCGCTCGAGTCGCCAGCCTGCGTTCCACTGAGGGCTTGCTGGCGACAAAAGTGCCATGCCGGCCGCGACCCTCGATCAGCCCCGCCAGCTCCAGCTCCCGGTACGCCTTGGCGACGGTGTTCACGGCCAGCCCGAGGTCGCCCGCGAAACTTCGGACCGTCGGCAGCTGGGATGCGGGAGGGATCTCCCCGCTCTCAATCGCAGCGGCCACCTGTGAGCGGACCTGTTCGAAGGGAGGGACTGGTGAGGCAGGGTCGAGCAAAACCAAATGCACAGACACTTTGTATCATCTATTGTCGCAACTGGCAACAGCTCCAATCGGGGCTGTCGTCGCCGTGCCGGCGGGGCCAATTTCACTGGGGCGTCAGTGGCGCGACTCCCACGCCGCCTCCTCACCAGCGATGTCTCGGAGTAGGTTGCCGAGGGCGAGGCCGTACTCGTAGCCGTGGTAGCCCCACGCCGGGCCCGTACCGCCAAGGTGGCCTGCCACCGCCGTCACGGTGAGGCTAGAGGCGCAGGGGTCTCCGGCCTGGCCGGGCCGGCACAGCCAGAGGGGGCTCGCCGCCCCGTTCGGCACCCTGTTGGACGCGCCCGCGGCTGGGCTCACCGAGGACCAACCTGCCGTTACGAGCGCCACGACGACGGCGCTGCGAAGAACTCCCTTCCGAAGGATGTGTCGTGAGCGGGCCCCGCTCACGACACTGGCGTTTTTATTCTTACTTTGCATCGGTGTGCCCTCCTTAGAAGTTTTACTAGGACGGATCGCAGTGGAACGGGGTTCTCACTCAGTGCCTCTAGGGGATCCCTCCCAAAGTTGTGGTGTCGGCCATCCTGCCCATATCAAAGTGATATCATATTCTGGAGGAGCGGTCAAGAGCGCGCTCCCAAACCCACGTGGCACTCGGGGCTCCCGGAGGAGTCCTTGCGATGTTCACGCGTGGGGTGGGAGGGCTGATGAACCTGGCGCTTGTATGCGGATGGACAGTTGAGAGACAGGTGAGAACAGTCGCCTTACTTTGGCCAGACGTCCTTGTTTGACCGGGGCGGGCCCTGCTCCAGTTCAACATCCAAACGCCCGCGGAACTGGGAACGCCGCTTGTATTGGTCCCTCATCTCGCGCCGGCGTTCCATCCTTTTCTCGTACCGCCGGAACTGGATACCCCGGAGCAGCATGACGAGGACCACGAATATGACCAGCGCTGCAATGCCACCTGCTGCCATGTCCGCGAGTTTAAGCGTTCGGCATGACCGTGAACCCATAGAGCACTCGCAGGGTCGTGGCTCAGAGAGCGGCACGGATTACAACAGGACTAGAAGGCCAATCGCGGCGCGGCCTCAAAGAGGCGCTCGTCGAAAACGCAGGTTGAAGCCGTAGGTCCAAGCCGTAGGTCGAAGCTGTAGCTCGAGGACGTCGCTCGAGGACGTCGGCGGTTACCATCACCATCATGGTCGGGCACTTGAGCATTGACTACCGCAGGCAGAAGTTCGTCGCGACCTACGTGGTGCCGGCCAGGCTCGGACGGGACTTGCGCCCACGTTGCTCACCTGGTGCCTCTCTGGCCCCGGCCAAAAACGCGTTACGTCAATGGCTCCGTCTGCACGTGCTCGCTCCCGAAGAGCTCGAGATGCCGTCGTCGGCGGTATCGCTCCTCTGGCGCGAATTCACCTCGTCCTCGGAGTTCGAGCATTTCAGTGCGCACGCCTACGGGCACCTGGCCAATCGCAAGCCTGATAACCGGAAATTGAGGCGGCGCCCAGACTTCACCAATACCGACGGCCTGGCTCTGACCTTCGCCATGGCCTGCGTGGACCAGGGCCTGGACACGCCTCATCCGCTTAGACTGCCAATGCTGTTCGACGTGGACGGGGCTCTCGGCATCGACGGTGGCCAGCACTGGGCCCTGAACTGTGGGGCCGTCAATTGCCGGGCGCCTGAAGGGAGCCGCTGCGCCTACCATGAGCTCGGGCCAGTGCTACCAAGCGACCTGCCCAAGGAGGTCCGCTTCGGCGTGCCGGCGCCCTTCCCCCTTGACGGTTCCTCGCATCGGCTTTTTGGGCCCATCTACTGACTGGGTCGATGAACTGGAGGCGGGCGTCAGCATTTGGCTCCGAGACAAGTTCTGTGGGCTCCGAAGCGAGGTCCGTGTCGATTTCGCCGCTGTTCGTTCGTCACTTCGGTGTCAGAATCGAAAATCGACCCGAAAGGACGGCAATTATGCGTTACACGCTCCTGCTCCACTATCCCGAGCCAACGGCGGAAGAGCTCGGCCCCGAAGCCCTCGCTGAGGGAATGCGCGCCTTCCGTGAGTACGCTAAAGCGCTCGACGACGCAGGTGTGCTCACTAGCGCGGAGGTCCTCCAGCAGTCGAACGCGACCACCACTGTCACGCTCGTTGGCGGTGAGCTTGTCGTACAGGAGGGCCGTTCGCGGACACGAAGGAGCAGCTCGGCGGCACGTTCGTGATCGACGTCCCGGACCTCGACGCGGCGATCGAGTGGGCGAGCCGCGCGCCGTCGGTGTCGTGGGGCCATGTCGAGATCCGACCGACCGCCACCCGCTACGTAGACGGCTCGTGGCAGGGCGCACAGCCAGTTAAGTGACCGCTAACGACTCCCACGCGGTCGCGGCGCGTGCCGCGCGGGAGTCATACGGCCGGCTCGTGGCGTTGCTCGCAGCTTCGACACGAGACATCGCGCTCGCCGAAGACGCCATTGCTGACGCCTTCGAGCGGGCGCTGCGCACCTGGCCGACGAACGGCATCCCCGAAAACCCGCAGGGGTGGCTCATGACCGTAGCCCGCAACCGTACCCGCGACCTTCTCGCCTCAGCGGCCGTACGCACCACATCGCCACTGGACGTCGATATCGCGGCCACGCTCGCCGACCCCGGCTCGGGCGCGATCCCCGACAAGCGGCTGGAGCTGCTGTTCGCGTGCGCGCACCCGGGCATCGACCCCGCGGTGCGAACCCCGCTCATGCTCCAAGTCGTGCTCGGCTTTGACGCCGAGCGCGTCGCTCGGGTGTTCGCGGTGCAGCCCCCCGCGATGGCACAGCGTCTGGTCCGGGCAAAGCGCCGGATCCGCGACGCCGGTATCCCGTTCCAGGTGCCTACGAGAGCGGACCTGCCTGCTCGGCTGCCCGCCGTGCTCGAAGGCATCTACGGCGCCTATGCGATCGACTGGCTCGACCAGCACGACCGAATCCGCGAATCGATCGCAGATGAGGCCCGGTGGCTCGCCGTGCTCACTGCGAGCCTGCTCGATACCGAGCCCGAAGCCTGGGGCCTGGCCGCACTGCTCACGCTCGCACAGTCACGGGCACCTGCCCGAACGGGCACGCCGTGGCCGCCCCTCGACGAACAGGACACCGCATTGTGGGACCGCGCGCTCATTGCCGAAGGCGAAGCGCTCCTGCGGCGTGCGCACGCACTCGGCGCGCCCCTCGGGCGGTTCCAGCTCGAGGCAGCGATCCAGTCCGCACACTGCGACCGGGCACGGACCGGAGTCCTCGATCGCGCCGCAATCGTCAAGCTCTACCACGGGCTCGTCGCGATCGCACCCACCACGGGAGCGGTAGACGCGCTCGCGGCGCTCGCGGCCCTCACGGCGCAAGCTTGACGACGCTCTCCAACCAAACCCTGCCGAGGCACCCCGTTGGACCAGTCCGGGCCGGAATGGGGCCCCGCAGGGTCAATCGCATCTCACCAGTCACTATGCAGCATCTCTTTCACCTCGGCGATGCGGGCTTCGTTGCGTTGATAGAAAACCCTTTGCTTGAGCTTCTTGGACCGGAGCAGGCCAGCGTCGCTGAGCACGCGGAGGTGCTCGCCACAGGTGGGTTGGCTCACGCCGAGCTTCTCGGCGAACAGTAGGGAGCAAACTCCGTCTTGGACCAAGTCGCCATCACGCTGCGGTGGGAAATGGGCCTCGGGGTCGCGCAGCCAATCAAGGACCAGGAGGCGCTTGTCACTCGCAAGGGCCTTCAAGAGCTCTCCGTCGACCACGCCGTTAGTGTGGCACTTAGCTAATTGCCTGTCCAACGCCCGGTGCGCCCAGGCCCCTTAGCGCCGTGCTTGCGTGCGTCCTTGCGTGCGTGCTTGCGGCTGCAGACGCCTGATTGCCCCGCTCCCGCTCGGCATCCTCGTGCCAATAACCTGTTCTGCGGAGCGAGCGAGAAGTCCGTGAGCCGTTCAGAGGCCGGCGGTGGAGGAGGTTTCATGGTGAAGGTTGCGCGTGCGTTCGTGGCGGCGGCCGGCGTGTTCACGCTCGCTGTCTCTGCCCTCGCTGTCTCTGCCCTCGCCGTCTCTGCCCTCGCCGGACCGGCCGTCGCCGTGGCCGCGGCTGCGGCGCCCAACGCCGCTACCCCTGGTGCTGCGCCTGGCCGCAACGTTCTCGCCGTCCCGGTCCGCGTCGCTGTCACCGACGACGGGGACGTGGGGTACCGAGAACTAGGCAGCGGGCCGCCACTGCTACTCATCATGGGCTTCGGTGGGACGATGGACAACTGGTCGGCGTCGTTCGTCGATGCCCTGGCGGCGGCGCACAAGGTCGTGGTCTTCGACAACGCCGGCGTAGGCAAGACGGCCGCCATCTCCCCGCCTCTCACCATCACCGGCATGGCTGACCAGACGAGCGCCCTGATCTCGACGCTCCACCTGGGCCCGACCTCCGTGCTCGGTTGGTCCATGGGAGGGATGATCGCCCAGGCCCTAGCCGTGCTCCACCCATCACAGGTCAGCAGGCTCGTGCTGGCGGCGACGCAGTCGGGGACGGGCAAGGCGGCAGTTCCGGGCGCCGCTGCTTCGGACGCTGCCAGTAGTGACAACCCCAGCGTCGTCCTGAGCGTGCTCTTCCCAGCCAGCGCGAGCGCGGCAGCCCAGCTGTACGCGTTCAGCGTCCTCCGGTACCCGGATTTCTACACAGTGACGCCAGATGTTAAGGCCGCGCAGGGGAGCGCCATCCTCCAATGGTTCGCAGGATCCGACGCTGCGGGGCGCGAGGTGGCCTCGGTGAAGGTGCCGACACTGGTGGCCGACGGCACAGACGATGCCCTCGACCCCGTCAGCAACGACAAGCAGTTGGCCGGGCTCATCAAAGGTGCGCAGCTGGCGCTGTACGCGGGCGCCGGCCACGCGTTCTGGTTCCAGGAGGAGAGTGCGTTCCTGGACCGGCTCGCGTCGTTCCTCGGTTGAGGCTCCTCGTTGCGCGCCCGGTTGCCGCAATTACGAGGTCGTGAGCGGCGCGTGGCATTCCCGCGCGCCCCTTAAAAACCGACCAAACACCGGCTGGACGGTTGCGGCGTAGGCCTATTGGGAAGGTCTACCCAGTAAAGCTTGTACGAGGGGGCTAACAATGCCGGAAAAATCTTCCCCTGCAAAGAACAAACGGCGGTATGAGGCGCTCAGAGATACTGGCATATGGGAGGAGCGGCGCAAACCTTCCCTAACCGACGGTAGCGACTCGAAATGAAGCTTGCGCTATCCGTTCCGCCCACCGCAGAAATGTTGAGCTCTGTCCGTCACACAGTCCTGGACTGGCTTGCCGGAGCCGGCTACCGGGGTGACCGTGCCCATGACGTCCTAGTGGTTGTCTCCGAGCTCGTGACCAACGGCGTCATCCATGATGGGGGCGACGATATCGAGCTTTACCTCACAAAGGACGATAAGGGGATCTCGATCGAAGTCGTCACCATTGGTCAACGGTCCGTTCCTGAGGCCCATCAGTTTCGCGGTGACACGGGCATGGCTGAGAGCGGCCGGGGTCTCATCGTCGTCGACGCCCTCACCGACGTGTTGTCGATCGAGGACAACCGGGGACGGCACCACGTCATATGCCATGTTGCTATCGAGCAAAAGGCGGCGACCGCTCTGCCGGTGTTCTTGGGCTAACGACGCCTTTACCTGAGAAGAGCGTCGGGGGTAATAGAAACGATGCCACTTGCGCCGGCAGCCCGGATCTCGCCGAGTTGAGCCCAAAACGACGACGCTTCAACTACCAAATGCACGGCAACAAGGTCGTCGCGCCCCGCCAGCGGTAGGACCGTCGGGGCGGCTAGCCCAGGGAAGATCGAGACGAGCCTGTCCAGCTCGGTTCGTGGCAGGTGCAACATCACATATCGTTGCTGGAGAGCGTCCAGCGCTGCCCCGAGCCGGAGGGCCATGTTTTCGAGGCCAGCGTCATCGCGCTGGACGAAGAGGGCCTCGCAGCTTGTGATCGTTGCAAGTACACGGAGGCGGTTCTGGCTGAGGCTGGTGCCAGTTTCTCGGAGGTCGACGATGGCGTCCGCCATACCGGCCGCGCACACGCCCTCCAATGCGCCGCCCATGGTGACGACTGTGGTTTTCAGCCCGCGGGCTTCGAACCATGCACTTGTGACCCTCGGCATATGGGTTGCGATGACGGCACCGGCAAGCTCGTCCACCGAGGTCCTACCGTCGTCGTCCCGGCTAGCGACCACGAGCTCGGATAGCGCCACCCCTAGCGGGATGGTGGCCAACTGCTCGAGCCTTTCCTCGAGCACGATATCGGTTGAGATGAAGGCCCCATCGACGCGGCCGGCGGCGAGCCACGCAGCAGCGTCACGGGGCGCATCTCGATGAACTCGATGTCATCGATGGTTACCCGGGCACTGGCACCCCGGAACTTGGAGGTGCTGTAGCCTGCCCGGTCGAGCAGGACCATCACGTCGTCGCGAAGCCGTCCCCGGGACGGTACGGCAACCCGTGCAGTCATCGTCGCCGCCTTGCCAGTTCGTCGAGCACCGCGTCGAAGGTCACGTCACATCCGACAAGGCCCACAACCAGATGGAAGACCAGGTCGGCCGCCTCGGCCACGACGCGCTCCTTGTCGCAGTCGGCGCGGCCCAGCTCGAGGCAAACTTCGAAGGCCTCCTCCATCACCTTTCGCTGGACCAGTTCGGGATCGTCAAACAGCTCCGCCGAGTACGATCCCGCCGGACGCTCAGCCCGACGTTCTCGGAGAACTTCCTCAAGCTCCTGGATCGTGCTTGCCATGCCACTATCTTCGCCGATAACCGACCAAGGTCACCCTGATTAGGTCGTCGCCACGGCGGGCGGCCAAGTTTCCCCCCTTTAAGGCGACACCTGGTAGATCTTCGCCCGCTGCTTGGCCACGACGACCATGACGACCGAGCCATCCGGAGCAGCCATCGCGTCGACGGCGGGGTACGAGTTAGTCGCTGTTGCCCATGACAGATTGACACTGCAAGTACCCGACAGGCATAGCGTCGACTTGAAACGTCCCGCCGCCGACAGCTCCCGGACCTCCAGGGCGCGTGGCGCGCCGTAAGCGCCCGCCGGGACCTGCTCGGTAACGACGACCGTGGAACCGTTAGGGAGCGGCACCGCCCAGGTCCCCGAAGAGCCGTCGTATGTGAACCCCGTCCGGCCGGCCGTCCCGAAAGACGGGTCGATGTCGCCATTGGAGCGGAACCCGAGGGCAAGGCCTTTCCCGGCCAGCTTGGCGACCGGCGACTGGCAACCTGACGCGATGAGGTCACCCACCAAGGCGAAACCGCCGGCCGGGCGCGGGTACAGGGCCGGGCCGATCAGTACATAGCGAGCGGTTGCGCTGGCAAGCGAATGCCGCACGTTGGAGCCGAAGGTCTCGTCCAGCCGCCCGCGCGCGTCCAGGCGAGCGAGCACGGGCCCGCCGCACCCGGTGTACATGACGAACCCCATGACCAAGATCCCGCTGACCCCTGGGAAAATTTCCGTGTCGTACGAACCGTCCAGCGCGGACAGGATCGCCCAACCATCGTTGCCGAAGGATCGCTCGGTCCGGCCACTTGGGCTCAGGGCCCCGACGAAATCCTCCACGCAACAATGGGCCGTCCCGTCGTTGCCGCCCAGGTAGATCGTCCCGGCGGGGCCCAAGGCGAGGGAGCTTATGGCGTACCCAGAGAACATCCCCGGGGGCGGTTTCGCCGGTGCTTGCAGGCGGGCCCAGCCGGAGGTGCCGAAGCCGGCGTCGACGCGGCCGTCCGCCATGAGCCTGCCGACGACCAGGTCAGGGCCAATCCCGCCACCAAGGAGGATCTTCCCGTCCGTGGTCGCTTCGATGACGTCGATGACGGCCGAAGCGGAGTGCACGGCCAAGATGACCGTCGCCGTGCCGTGCACGCCGAAGCCCTCCGCCGGTTGGCAATTAGGCGAGACGGCCTGCAAGACCGTGACCAACCTCCCGGCTTTCACGTAAGAGCCGCCGAGCACCACGGTGCCGTCCGGCAGTTCCGTGTCGAGTAGCGACGGGATCGGTCCCGTAATTTCCGGGGCTGATACCTCACAGGAGGGCGCGATGGTTGCGCTGGCGGCAACCTCAGCGTGAGCCTGGCCGCTTGCGAGCTGTCCGGAAATTGTCAGCGCGGCCAGGACACCAAGCGTGCCCATCGAAAGTGTGCGCATCTGTTACGAACCTCCCAGTGGTACCAACCACGATCGGAGCTCCATGGGTTCCTCGGTCCAGTACGCAGCGAGCACTTGGGGGGCGGATCCCAGCGGGCTTGAGCGGGCTCCAGCGGACTTCAGCGACGCCGACTGGTCTGCAGGCGGTTCTACTGACGTTTTTTGTTGCGTATCGCGCGGTTAATCCCGAGATGCCAATTTAACCCCGCGATGGCATCTCGGGCGCAGCGGAGGCCTCGACGTCGGCCTCAGCTTCGGGTCATTTGCCAGCGCAGCTGGTCGATAGGCTCGCTGTCAGGAACCCCCAATGTCCCAGCTCATCTACTCGGCGATCGCCTCTCTTGACGGTTATGTCGAAGATGAAAAGGGAAAGTTCGACTGGGCAACCCCGGACGACGAGGTGTTCAGCCTCGTCACCGAGCTGGAACGGCCGGTCGGGACATACCTCTACGGGCGCCGAATGTACGAGACGATGCTCTACTGGGAAACCGCCCATCTAGCCCCGGACCTGCCTGCTGTTGCCCGCGACTTCACCGAGGTTTGGCAAGCGGCGGACAAGGTCGTCTACTCCCGGGCACTCGAGTCGGTCTCAAGCGCCAAGACACGGATCGAACGGAACTTCGATGCCAACGCCGTCCGGCACCTGAAGGCGACCTCCGAGCAGGACATGACCGTCGGGGGGCCGAACCTGGCGGCCCAGGCACTCACGGCAGGCCTTGTCGATGAGCTGCAGCTGTTCGTCGTCCCCATCGTCGTAGGCGGAGGCAAGCACTGGCTACCCGACGGCGTGAGCATCGCTCTCGACCTAATCGACGTGCGGCGGTTCACGAGCGGCGTGGTCTACCTGCGGTACCGCCCCGCATCCTGAGAAGCCGCAGGTCCCCGGAACGAGGTGACGCCAGGCTCTCGGGCTTCATCGCCGCTCCCGCTCAGCGGTCGGAGTGATCGATCCCCCATTAGTCTGGGCCCGTCGCTCGAACCGCAGGGCGTGTGAGGAGGAGAGCGTCATGGTCCCGGCACACAGTCGATTCGCCGTCTTCAATGCCATGGTCTTGGTGGCGGCGCTCATCGCCATGGGCCCGATGGCCGTAACGGCTATCGGCCACCGCACCACTGGTCACCGCAGCGAACAGACACCCGTCGCGGCTGCGCCGGTCCTCGCAGTTGCTGCGTCGCCGATCGGGTTGTCGGCCGTACCCGATAGCTCTACGGCCGCTGCTACCGACGCTTCGTGCACGGTCTCCGACTTCGACCGGGCGGCGGGCAAACCGGCGGCTACCGGCTTCACCCTTACCGAGTGTGCCCAGGGTTGGGGCCTGGCCGCCGGGCCTAAGTACCTCGACCTGTTCCGCCAAGAGCGGGGCCGTTGGGCAGTGGTGAACACGGGGTCGCCTGACGGGCTCAGTGCCGCGAGCCCCGCTGAGTTCGCCGCCGTGGGCATCAGTCCTGCGCTGCTCGAACAGCTTGTTCGCCCCTTCTGGCTCTCGGTCCGGCAGTTGGTCGACGCCGGCGCTTTGGCCGACCAGCTCGCTGGACATGAGGCGATCCTGAAGGCAGCCGGCGCATACCAGGCGAGCCCTGTACTGAGGGCCGCCGGTCAGGCCTGGTTTGTACTCTCGGGCGCCGACTCCCCCGATTTGGTGAACGGCAGTGCCACCGTTAGCCCCTACCCGGACGGCACGGTCGACGTCTACCGGTGGCTGTCAGCGGGGTGGACGGAGCAGGGCGCAGTGCGCGGCTGGGTCGGGCCAATCGGAGGTTGCTGCGGCATCGCCGCTGTGTTCCTGACAGGATCGCCCGAGCCCGACTTCGCATTGACCGGCGGAGGTGCGGCAGACACCCTCTGGCTCTCGATCGTGTCCGATGTCAACGGCCACTGGCACCTCGTCCCCTTCGACTACGGGTACTCGGACACGACGGTGGTGAACGGCAACCCGGCAGCCCACGGGGTCTACACCGAGGTCGATGCCAGCAGCTCCGCTGGCGGGCCGACCACCGCCATGTACGAGACTTATCGAGACGGTGCCTTCCGGCCGGCGGCGCCCCCCGGTCCGTCCGCACCGTGCAACCTGTCGGCATTGCAGCTCGCCGCTGACCCCGGAGAGTTGGCAGTGCTGGAGCTCGACAAGTTCGCCTGCGCCGATGGATGGGCCTTGGCGGTCGGCACCGGCGCCGGCTACACGGGAGAGGTTGTCGGGTTGTTCGAGGCGGGCAAGTCCAAGTGGAGCGCGGTCCAGCTCGATAACGGGGACAGCCTCGGCTCGGGGCCAGGCATCTACGATGTCCCCCTTTCTCTGCTTCAGCAGTTGGCCGCAGGTTTGGGACCGGGGCTGAGACCGGCATTGGCGACGGCTGCACTGATCGCTTCTCCGGCCATGACCGGGTTTTTGTACGTAAACGGCGTCATTACGGCAGATGGTGCCCAGTGGTACGTCGCGGAGAGGCCGACGGGAAACAGCGCCTCACCGCGCGCCGAGGCATCGGTCTACCGGTGGTCGGGCACGGCCTGGGTAAAGCAGGGCCAGGTGGACCGGGTCCCGCAGTCGCTGAACTACTTCCAGACGCCCTCCGGTGGTTGGTTCGAAGCCGTGACCTTCCCGGGGAGCGCGGGCCCAGCGTTCATGATGCAGGGCTCAGGCTCTTCGGCCCCTTCAGTCCTCACCGACGCGGGGGGCACGTGGCACGTGGCCGCCTATCCCGCACCAGGCCGATGAACTAAAAGCAGCGCGCTCTGCCGCCCTATCTACCGCCGGCGCCGGTCGCCCTGGACAGGCTGTAGAGCACGTGGGGGCGGAGCGGGTGACCAGGCGCGATATTTGGGTGGTCGAAATCGTCCGCCTCGTCACGAGACATCCCAAGTCGCTCCATGACCCGCCGTGAGCGCAGGTTGACTACGGCAGTGAACGACAGGATCCTGTCCATTTCGAGCGGGCCGAAGCCGAACTCGACGGCCGCGGCACCGGCCTCGGTCGCGTAGCCCCGGCCCCAATAGGGACGCGCCAGCCTCCACCCCACCTCGGCCCCCGACGCGAACGGCAGGTAGGCGGGAACAGCGTGGAGCCCCACGAACCCGATAAAGGCCCCAGTCGAGAGCTCCTCGACCGCCCAAGGGCAATAGCCGCTCTCTTCGAGCTCGGCCTGGAAGTTGTCGACAAGGGCGTCGCTCTGCGCGGCCGTGAAGAGCTTGGGGAAGAACTCCATGACGACGGGGTCGGCGTTCATCGCCGCAAAAGGCGCCCGGTCCGCTTCATGCCAGTCCCGGAGGGCAAGGCGCGCGGTCTCGAGCCTGAACTCACACATTTGGCCAGGGTACTCGCGCCCTTGTTTGCCGATCTGCGTTTGGGCCCGGGGACAAACGGCGCGTGCTGGGCTCCGAGCGCGAGCCGTGTTGCCGGTGACGTGGAGCCGACATCGCGCGGACGCGCTGGTGAACTCCATCTGTCTTCTGAGTGAACCCTGCGGTTTTGTCCCGGCCTTGTGCAACTCTGGCGTCTCCGACACTGCTCATGGCTGGGACTGCGAGGAAAAGGTGATGCTGAACAGACCGCGCGGCACCGGTCGTCCTGCTCGGCCTAGCTCCGAAGCGTTGGCATCCAGGAAGAACGCATTCTCTACGCTCATGTTCGGCCGGAGCGCCGGTGGCGTAGTCCCGGGCCTACTATGCGCCCTGATCGCTGCAACTTGCCTGGGGACAAGCGTGGGCCTCCCGAGCGGTCCGGCGCGGCATTCAGTACGACCCTGCCCCACCAGTTTGACCAGAAGATGACCCGAACGGACCTCTTGCAACTTGGGCAGAGTTCGACAAGAGTGGCCTTAGGAACTAGCGGAGGTAGATATCCTTGGCCGAAATGACTAATTACGAACACGGAGTGCCTTCTTGGGTGGACATGGGAGCACCCGATTACAACGCAGCCCTGGGTTTTTACAGCGAGCTCTTCGGCTGGGAAAGCCAGGATATGGGCGAGGAGGCGGGTCATTACCATATGGTCACCAAGGGCGGGCAGTTGGTTGCTGGGATCGGCCCGGCACAGGACCCCGGCCCACCACGGTGGACTATGTACATCAACGTTGATGACGTCGACTCGATCGCCAAGGCAGTGGAGGCGGCCGGAGGGCGCGTCCTGGCGGCCCCAATGGACGTAATGACCGCCGGGCGGATGACCGTTTTCGCCGATGCCACCGGGGCGGTCGCTTCGGCCTGGCAGGCCAAGGACCACGCTGGCGCGCAACTTGTCAACGAGCCCGGCTCGTTCACGTGGAGCGAGCTGCACAGTTCGGACGTCGAGAAATCGAAGCAGTTTTATACCGACGTCTTCGGATGGGCCTGGGGCGGGGCACCCGAGTACGCCGAGGTCCAAGTGGGGGGCCGTTCGGTTGCGGGCCTGATGAAGCGCTCGCCGGAAATGCCGGCAGAGGTGCCAGACAACTGGCTCATCTATTTCGGCTCGCCTGACGTCGACGCAGGCTCCCAGAGGGCTAAGGAACTGGGTGCCACCGTCATCGTCCCCCCGACGGACATACCTAACATGGGCCGCTTCTCTGTGCTTATGGACCCCCAGGGCGGAAGCTTCGCCATTTTCCAGGCCTAGTCGGGCTGCGCGGTGCTTGACGGCGCGGTGCTTGTACAGCACGGTGCTTTTACAGCGAGGTGCCGGACAGCGCGCCGCTTACAGCGAGGTGCTTTACAGAGGTAGAGCACCTCGCTAGCGTCGCCCCTCATGAGCGGGCCTTCCAACCCGGTTGCCGGATGGTACCCCGACCCCAGCGAGCCGGCTTCGCGCTTAAGGTACTGGGACGGGGCAACCTGGACCGACCACACATCACCGAGGTTCGAGCCTGAGCCCCCTTACTGGGACCAACCTGGCTCTTTGCCACGCCTCGTTGGGGGCGCCCTTGCTGAACCAGATCCGGGGCTGTGGCCAACGCCGCCCGCAGGTTCGCCGGCTACGCCGGTCTGGCAAAGCGGTCAGAGCGGGCCCGCGTGGCATAGCGGTCCGGGCTCCCCCGCTTCGCACAGCGGTCCAGGCTCCCCCGTCTGGCACGGCGGCCCAGGCGTCATCTACTCGCCGGGCCTACCGCAAGCGGCCAAAAAGTCCCGGACCGGCCTCATTATCGCCGGCGTGATCGCTGCCGTGGTCTTAGTAATCGCCGGTTTGGTTGCGATAGCACTGCCCACGTACAACAGGATCGCTGGCAATACCTGGTTCAACGGCGGCGTACAGGGTTGGCCAATCATCAGGGTGACGAATTTTCCGAGCGGTGGGGCCACACTCCTGCAGGCGTGGAAGGTCCCAGGCCCCACGGTTGGGCCGTCCAAGCCTTTCCTTCAGATCGCAAGGCTGAAATCCGGGCCGGCGCCAGACGAGATGGCCACGCAATACTTGTCGGGTACGCTCCAATATCTCAGGACGCACGGTCCGGGTTCGGGCGGGCTAGTCACTCTCGACGACGGGGCTCCCGGGCTGGAGTGGACCAGGCCGACTCCCCTGGAAAACGCGCCGGGCCTTGCGATTACGTCCTTCTGGCTTTACGCGGTACGCGGCAGCAGCGCTTTTTGGATAGCCTTCCAGACCAACTCAGGAGATTACGCCTCAGAACTGCCGGCCGTGGAAGCCGTGATATTGAACTTCAAGGGAACGGGTCAATGAGTTCCTATGGATCGAACCGACGGGCAGTCGATAGGCGCTCGTGTCGACGGTGTCGACCTTGAAGGAGAGCCCGACCTGTTCGCGGTCAACTCCCGCCCGACGAGGCCTCGCGAGTAATACACGACTTCGACCTCGGGGGATGTGGAACCTAGGGACCGCGGAGCGAGTATCCCAGGCATGGAGATCCGGGAAGGGGACGCAGGCCGGGAGGGTCCCGCACGGCAGGCCGCCACCGGGAGGAATTGGTCGGCCCGGCCACACGAACAACTGATCGGGATAGTCATCCTGTCGGTGGCATTAGTTATCGGCTCGCTCTCGGTGGACGCTGGGCTACGGAGCCGGAACCAGCCGCCACAGAGCGATCAGGTGACTGTCACCGGTTCTGCCGAACAAGCAGTCAAGGCCGATACGTTTCAATGGGACGCCTCCGTGGCAAGCACTCAACCGACTACTGCGTCGGCACTCGCGCAGCTAAATCGGTGGACCGCCCAGATCCGGGCCGCGCTGGACAACGCTGGCGCCCACGACAATGAAATCACATTCGGCTCGGTGACAGTTCAACCCAATACCGCCGAAAGCGGCGATGTCACCAGTTTCACCGAGAGCCAGTCCGTAACAGTGCAATCCAGTCGCCTGTCCGCAATGGGGCAGGTCTTAAGCGTCAGCAACGAACTTCTCGGCAAAAACGTGCCGTTTATCGCTCAGGGCCCGGAGTATATCTTCAGTGGTCTGAAACGGCTGCGACCGGTGCTGACAGCTCAGGCGACCGCAGATGCCAAGGTGCGCGCCCGAGCGGCATTGGGCCGAAATGGCCATTTGGGTAGGCTGATTTCGATCTCGGTGGGCCAGTTCTCAGTGGACGCGCCAGGGTCGGTCAATATCGGTAGCGGCGACTATGACACCAGTACGATCCAGCAGGTCGTCTCGGTGCCGGTGTCAGCCACCTACTCGATATCGTCCTAGCAAGCCGTCACGAAGCCCACTGCCGGAGCTAGTGGTAGCTTTCCTTCGCCGAAACCCACCCTGGCCGTGGCAGCTCCCCGAGCCCAGTTCCGTCCCCCTGACCCCGGCCAAGCCGAGCAGTACACCATAGTGGACATGGACACCGCGGGCCGTGGGGTGTCCTCGGTTGCCGTCGACGTGCGCCTCTCGGGCTCGGACCAGTGGTTCCGCACAGGTGCTGCAGATCCCCGTCCCGAACGCCTCCGTGGTGCCTGAGGCGCTCGCCGTGACTTCGTCATAGACCGGTCACCGTTCGCCGTTAGCGGGCAGGCCGGTGACTCGGTTCCACGACGTTGAGATGTCGCGGCCGTCTTTCGTCGACGCGGTCCTCACCCCGTGAGCAGGAAGAACACGCCAAATCGTTGTTTTCCTGCTCCGGTAATGCCGCTGCCCGAATAAGTACTTTGTGGGTTCGTTTTCGGGACTTTCCTCTTCTTTAGGGTGTACCGTCATATGTTCTTTGGGGGTTAACGGCCATCGTGTTGCGCGTCCTCCGGTCACTAACCAGGAGGGGCCCGGGCGCTTCGTCAGATGGGCCCTAGCCGACCAGGGTTATTTGTCGATGCACGGTCGGGCCGTCGCTCACGGTGACTGTCTCTGTGGCATTGAGGGTGTGGTACGTGGCCCTGGCCAGGAGGTGCATGCCTTCCTTGTTCAAGTACGTCGTCCAGGTGGACGTGGTGCCCACCACCATGCGATAGCTCTTCCTGGCGAGCGAGGACCTCCCGTAATTGAGCCATATCGTGCCTTGGCAGGTGGCCCCGCTGCAGTGCAGCTTCAGTTCCACTTTGTTGCCGGACACGGCCGCCCTTGTCGTGAGCGCGGTCGCCGCCGGGCCGACCAGGGTTATTTGTTTCTGTACGGTCGGGCCGTCGTTCACGGTGACTTCCTCGGTGGCATTTAGGGTGTGGTGCCTGGAGTTGACCAGCAGCAGGAGGGCTTTGCTGTTCAAGTAGGCCCCCCAGCTGGACGTCGTACCCGCGAACATGACATAGCTCTTGGTGGCGAGCAGGGCGCCGCCTTCATAGAGCCTGATCGTGCCCCGGCAGGTGGCCCCGCTGCAGCGCAGTCTCAGTTCGACCTTGTTGCCGGACACGGTAGGCCTTGTGCTGAGTGCCGCCACCGCCGGCACAGGTGTGGGCTGTGTCGTGGTGGTGGGAACTGTCGTGGTGGTGGTGGAGGGTGGCGTCGTGGTGACCGTGTAAGGGGCAGCGTCGGCGGGCACGATGTCGGCTGTGGTGTACACGGCGAAGTCGCTCACGGTGCCGGCTGGGGGGTTGGTAACCTTGGCCACCACGATGCGGACGGAGTCACCGGCGCTGATGGCCACATTCACTGGGACCTTGGCCGTGCCGCTGGCCAGGACGCTGGCCGGGGCGGCGAAGTCCCAACCCTGGGTGCTGTCGCTCACTTCGACGCTGGTGACGGGGCTGAAGTTGGTCGGGCCGGCGGTCTCGGACAGGAAGATGTCCCCGCCGATGCCCAGCGCGTCGGTGGCCTTGAAGCTGACGGTGTAGGTCGCCGGCGCCCCTGCGTACAGTGGCGCAGGCACAACGGTGATGGCGGTCACCGAGTTGCCAAAAGTGACCGAACCAGTCGTCTCGGCGGTGCCGTTGCCGGGGGTGACGGTGATGTCGTTGGACTGGGTGGCGGTGCTGTAGGCGGGGTTGGTCCCCTTGGCCGTGATATTGAGCGTATCCCCCCCGACCAGGGTGGTAGCCAGGGTCAAGGTCACCTTGGCCCCGCTGGCGACGGCGGCGTCCACCGCGTCGGCGGTGGCCGAGCCACCCGAGGGTGTGTAGCTGACCGAGTAGCCCGACGCGCCGTTATAGAAAGCGAGCGCTTCGGTGCCGCGGGTGACGCCGGCGCTCAGCACGACGGTCGTCCCTTTGGCGCTCAGGCTGCCCACCGGCACATTACTTATGGTGTAGGTCGTGCTGGCCCCAAAACTGATCGAGGCCGCCGACAGCGTAGGCGCGTCTGCGTAGGCGGGCACAACGGTGGTCATCAGCCCGGAACAAAGCGCAACAGAGGTCAGGGCGACGGCAGCGGCTGCCAACCGGGCACGGCCCAACCTAGGTCTGGGCCTAGGCTCGCAAGGATTTTGTATTTGCATTTGGTGCGGCTCCTTCTAAAGGTAACGGGGACGAACCGCTCCGAGAGGGCGGTTGCTGCGACGTGTTCATCGATCCCAGTGGCCCCCGGTGAAAGTCGGAAGGACACGCAGCACGACCTTTGGCCGCCTCCTGGGAGACGGCGAAGACCAGGCGCGGCCAGCTCGGGGACAGACGGCCCACCGCCGTAAGCAGTGGAAAAGCGCACAGGGCCCTTCCTCGAGGTCTGGGGCGCCGCGGGGCACCCACTGGTCCCTCGCTTTAGAAGGCTCATTCATGCTACCCCCAGGCGCCCCGGGCATACGGCTTTGGCCGCCTCAGGAAAACAGCGCAAATCGGGCATCACTCGAGGCGCTGGACCCAACACTTTAAGCAGTGGAAGCAGCGCACAGTCCCTGCTCCCGAGGCTGGGGCGCCGGGGCACCCACTGGCTCCTGGCCGTAGAAGGCATAATTGTGCTGCCACTGGGCGCAGCTGCCACAGGCACGGCGCACCGGGCCAGGCCCCTTGGAGGAGGGCATGACAGAGACCGAGCAGGCCTACGGAGAGCTGGCAAATACCTTCGTCGGGATCGCCCGTTCCCTGTCGTCTGACCCGACGGTGCTAGGGACGCTCCAGCGCATCGTCGAGTTTGCTGTGGCCACCATCGAGGGTTGTGACGTGGCCGCGATTTTCCTCTTAACCGGGACTGAGGTCACTACGCCCGTGTACTCGGAGCCCCTCGCCTTAGAGGCCGACACCGCCCAGCACGAGGCGGGACAGGGCCCCTGCTTTGATGCTGTCAGGGGAGAGGCGGTCGTCTACGCCCAGGACCTGGCCGAGGACCCCCGCTGGCCCGCCTTCGGGGCCCGTGCTGCAGCCCTCGGCCTGCGGAGCCTGCTTTCGTGCCGGCTGTTCAGCGACGCCACGCTCGGGGCGCTCAACCTCTACGCCCGCCTGCCCGGCGCTTATGGCCTCATCGACCGGACCAAGGCGGTGATCTTCGCCGCCCACGCCGGCATCGCCCTCGGGGCGGCCGAGGCGCTTGAAGACGCCGCCGTCTCTCTTCAGGGCGAGGTCGACCTGGTCCAGAACCTGCGGGGGGCGCTGGCCTCCCGGGAGGTCATCGGCCAGGCCGAGGGCATCTTGATCGAGCGCGAGCGCATCACCGCCGACCAGGCCTTCGGGGTCCTGCTCCACGCTTCCCAGCACCTCAACATCAAACTGCGCGAGATCGCCCAGTACGTGGTAGACACCGGAGAGGTCCCCTCGAACACCTGAGGGCGACGGGCGGGGGCTCTGGAGCTCCTCCAGGCACGGGCCTCCCCCGCCGTGGCGCCGGCGGTACGCTCTTGCCCGGCGTATCTGGTGGACGTTCTCGGTCATGGACGCTCCCGCCTCGCACGCGCCCAACACGTGTTAGCACATGGCCCGGACGTCCCAGGCCGGACAGTCAGTCGCGGCCGTCCACGCGGCGTCGTCGAGCGAGCGGAGCAACGTGAGAGCATTGGTGCGGGAACAATGGGCGAGGAACATGTCGATCGATTCATCAATCAGACGGGCCGAACGGTCTCCTCCAGGGTCGTTTGAGACCTGCTGGTCCACCAACCCCGTCAACACGGCCGTCCACATGTCGAGGTGCTGCGACTCAGAAACGGCGTTGAGGGCTAGCAGTTGGCGTGCCCCCGCTAGAGCCCGCACCGCGGGTGCATATGACTCTGATGTCGGTTCAAACCCGGGCAGTGTCCGTTGGAACAGCAGTTGGTAGCGCGCCGGGTTGCTTGTACAGAACTCGAAGAACCGTCGAATGCTCGCCCTGAGAAGCTCCCGAGCGCCCTCATTGTCGTACGGATCTTCCATTCTTTCGGCGAACTGCGTGGCCGCTTGGCCGAACATCGCATCGTAGATGGCATTTTTGGACTCGAAGTAGGCGTACACAGTCGGCGGGGTGATGCCCGCGCTGCGGGCCAGGTCCCTCACCGACAATCCAGCTAACCCCTCCTGCCTCACGAGTTCCCAGGCGGCATGGAGGATCGCATCGCGCGCTTGACTGTCGGCGCGCGATGCGCCAGTTGACCACCTCAGCTGGCTTTATCATCGATCGCAATCTGTGCACAGTGTATAAACTGTTGTCAAGTTCGGTCTCCGGCCCCGCAGACGGAACGTTCGATATTTGGCCGGTTTCACGGCTCGAGAGGTTCCGGGTCGGCGAGACTGACTAGATGAGACATCGTGATGGAGGCGGCGTTGGCGCTCGCCTCGATCGGGTGCTCGCAGTGGTTGGCGTTATCGCTCTGGTGGCGGCCATTGTGACCAGACCCGATAACGCTAGGGCGGCAGCGTCTCAGGACTGGTCACCGTTCGTGCTGGTGACCGGGCTCCTACTTATCGGTCTCGTCGCTGACGATGACGGCCTGTTCGCCGCCGCTGGGCACCAGCTCGCCCGGGCCTCCCCGAATGGGAGCATCCTGTTCCTCGGGGCCACCATCATGATCGGGCTTGTGACGGCAGTGTTGAACCTGGACACGTCGGTAGCGTTCCTTACTCCTGTGCTCGTCTACACGGCCCGCAGCCGCGGTGGAGGTGAACCGGCGCTCCTGTACGGATGTCTTCTGCTCTCCAACGCGGGTTCGCTGTTCTTGCCCGGCTCAAACCTGACGAACCTGATCGTGCTCGGTCATCTGCACCTCAGCGGTGGCGCATTCCTGGCGCGGATGTGGGCACCTGCGCTGGCCGCGCTTGTGGTGACCGCTGTCGTGGTCGCAGTCTTCGAGCGCGATTGCTTTCGCGTGACCGCCACTGAACTGAAGCGACCCGAACCACCGGTGCTCAGTCTGGGAGTTCTGGCCGTCGGGCTCGCCATCGTGCTCGTCGTGGTCCTGTCTTCTCCGGCTTTGCCCGTGGCCGTTGTCGGCGGGGCGACCGTGGGGATCCGCCTCGCCCGCAAGAAGGAACGACTCCGCCACGTCGCCCAGGTGCTCGGCATGCCGGTGCTGGTTGGCCTGTTCGGCGTAGCCGTCGCTCTCGGCACTTTGGGACGAGCCTGGTCAGGGCCGGCCACCCTGCTGTCGCATCTCGACTCGTGGGGAACGGCCTTGTTCGCCGCTGTAGCCTCCGTGGTAGTCAACAACCTCCCTGCGGCATCCCTGCTGTCCGCCCGCGCGCCCGAACACCCTTTCTCTTTGCTCGTCGGGCTGAACCTCGGGCCAAACCTGTTCGTGAGCGGGTCACTGGCCTGGTTGTTATGGTTACGAACTGCTCGCTCGGCAGCAGCAGACCCGTCGATCGCCAAAGCCAGCCGCATTGGCGCTGTCGCAGTGCCACTGTCGATGGCCGCCGCACTTACCGTGCTCGCCGTCACCGGCTCAAGCTGACGAGAAGATTGTCCTCGCCTGCGGAATGCTTTATTTCCCTATGTGGCGGGCCGTGCGTCTGAGGGACATGCCCGTTCCTTTGGGCAAGCCGGCCGTCAGACGTGCCGGCCCCGACCCAGCTAACGTAAAGCCTACAGGTACTGCCCCGTGGCGACTCGCTCGATCGAACGGCCACCTTTGGTCTGGTCGCCCTGCGATGTGATCGTGCGGATGTAGACGATGCGCTCGCCCTTCTTGCCGGAGATCTTCGCCCAGTCGTCGGGGTTGGTCGTGTTGGGCAGGTCCTCGTGTTCCTTGTACTCCTGCTTGATGGAGTCGATGAGGTCCTGGGTCCGGATCCCCTTGCCTTCGCCGGCGATCTGTCGCTTGATCGATAACTTCTTGGCGCGGCGGACGATGTTCTCGATCATGGCTCCCGAGGAAAAGTCCTTGTAGAACATGATCTCTTTGTCACCATTTTGGTAGGTGACCTCGAGGAACTGGTTCGCCTCGTCGTCGCGGTACATCTCCTCGACGGTCCGCTCGATGATCAGCCGCACGGTCTTGTCCCTGTCGCCGCCACCGAGCGATTGCACTTCGTCCTCGTCAAGAGGCAGCGAGGAAGTCAGGTAGCGGGAGAATATCTGCGCCGCGGAGATCTCGTCGGGACGCTCGATCTTGATCTTCACGTCCAAGCGCCCGGGCCGCAGGATCGCCGGGTCGATCAGGTCCTCCCGGTTGGAAGCGCCGATAACTATGACGTTTTTGAGCGCTTCGACGCCGTCGATCTCAGCAAGCAACTGGGGCACGATGGTCGACTCGACGTCGGAGGAGATACCGCTGCCTCTGGTCCGGAAAAGCGAGTCCATCTCGTCGAAGAAGACGATCACTGGCACGCCTTCCTCGCTCTTTTCCCGGGCCCGCTGGAAAACGAGCCGGATTCTGGCGCTCGGTCTCGCCAACGTACTTGTTGAGCAGCTCGGGGCCTTTGATGTTCAAGAAATAGCTGCGGGTGTTGGAATCGCCCGTGGATTCGGCGACTTTCTTGGCGAGCGAGTTGGCAACGGCTTTGGCGATCAAGGTCTTGCCGCAACCAGGCGGCCCGTACAAAAGGACCCCTTTCGGCGCCGGCAGCTTGTGCTCGGTAAACAGGTCCTTGTAGAGGAACGGGAGCTCGACCGCGTCGGTTATCTGCTCTATCTGCCAGTCCAGGCCGCCGACGTCTTCATAGGAAATGTCGGGCACCTCTTCGAGCACGAGCTCTTCCACCTCTGGCCTCGGCAGCTTCTCTAGCAGGAGGCCCGAGCGCGAGTCCATGAGGAGCGAGTCCCCAGACCGGAGCTTCTCGCCCATAAGCTCCTCGGCGATCTCGACCACACGCTCTTCGTCGGCCCGCCCGACGACTATCGCCCTGTGGTTGTCTTCGAGGACGGATTTCATCGTGACGACCTCGCCGGAGAGGTCGCTCCCCCGCGCCAGGACCACGTTCAACGACTCGTTCAGCACTACTTCCTGGCCACGGCTCAGCGCGTTGGACTCCAGGCCCGGGTGGAGCGCGACCCGCATCTTGCGGCCGCCCGAGAACACGTCCGCCGTCCCGTCCTCGTTCAGCTTCAGGAAGGTCCCGTAGGCCGACGGCGGTTGGGTCAACTTGTCGACTTCCTCGCGGAGCGACGCGATGTGCTCGCGCGCCTCACGCAGGGTGTAGGTGAGCCTCTCGTTTTGCGACAGGGCCTGCTGCAGCTGACCCTTGGTCTCCAGCAGACGCTCCTCGAGCGTCCGGACCCTTTTGGGTGCGTCGGCGAGGCGCCGGCGCAGCGCTGCGATCTCTTCTTCCAGTGCTGCTACCTGTGCTTCAAGCGAACCGGCTTGGGAACGCAGTTCAGCCATTTCCCGCTCTTGCGCACTCCCCGGAGCGGGCGGCTCGTTGTGCTCGGCCAAGCGGACCACCTCCTTCTAACTACCATCGTCCGGTCCGCGGCCAAAAGTGAACAACTTTGGCTTGGTCCGGCTTGGACTCTGACGTTACTGCGCGTGGGGGCGAACCTGGCGTATGCTTTTTCCCAGCGCTGGGGGCCGGCGTGTGATTGACACTTCCGCCTGCCCGCCGGTACCGTGGGACCAGCAGTACGCCCGTTCGAACGACCAAAAGGGAACCGAGAGAGCATGAAGGTCTGGATCGACCAGGATCTTTGCACAGGCGATGGCCTGTGCGAGGAGATTGCCCCTGCAGTTTTCACGCTGCTGGACGATGGCCTGTCCTACGTCAAAGAGGGCGACAAGATCTTCAGCGACCCGGGCGGGCATGCCGGCCTAGCGCTGGTGCCCGAGGACATGGAAGACGCTACCCGGGAATCCGCAGAGGAGTGCCCCGGGGAGTGCATCTTCATCGAGGAGTAGCGCTCAGCCGGTAACACTCGGCCGGCAACAGGCAACACTCAGCCGGCAGCAGGCCCTAGCCGTCGACACAGCCTTCGGTTGAAACAGCCTGCGAATGCGGGTCTGACAGCAGCGGGAGCAGCTCAGAGGTGCTCAGCGCGTAGGCCGTGGTGGGCCGGTCAGGGGCTATCGCGAAGGCAATCCCGACCACCTTGCCGCCGGTCGTGACCACTGGAGCCCCCGAATCCCCATAGGTCAGGTCGGCCGCCAGGATGAACACGTCGCGGCTGGGTGCTGTGGTCGTTGTAGAGGTCCTCCCCGACCGCCGTGACCTCCTCGGCTAGCTGCGCGGGCTGCACAGCCAGCAGATCCTGGCCGTTCGGGTGGCCAAAAACCGCGCCCTTGTTGCCGACGGTCCCGTTGCCGATATGCAGCGATGCCTCGCCGAGGTCGGGCACCGAGAGCAGGGCCAGGTCGATGTCCGGGTTGTAGAGGACCACCGTCGCCTCTCTGATCTGCCCGTCGGGCAGCAGCACGCTCGTGTCCCCGGCCGGCTCACCCGCAACGACGTGGGCGTTCGTAACAATGAGGTTGGGGGCGACAGTCCAACCGCTCCCCTCTTGGATCCGGTCGCAGGCCTGCCCCTCGACCTTGACCGTCGAGGCCGACACGAGGCCGACCACAGAGCGTTCAAGCGGGTCCAAGAACGGGGGCTTGCCCACGTTCTTAGCCGGGACGATCACATTGAAGACCTGCGGGAACCCGTCTTCACCCACGAGGCGCCGGAGAGCCTGGAGGGTGTTGGGCGGGCTCAGGCCGTGGTCGTGGGTCTCGTTGCTGACCCAGCGCGCGATCACAGAATGCGTCGTGAGCTGGGAAATCCACGGTGGCGCTGAGGCGAGGGACGGTGCGAGCAGCCACAGGGCGGTGAAAACCCCAAGGATGCCGACAAAGGCGCCGACAGCCCGGTCCGCGGTCCTCACGCCCCCGAACGGGAGCACCGAGTGCAACCTCGCCCCCACGAACAGCCCCACGCCCTGGCCGACGAAAGCCCCCCCGAGCAGCAGCACTACCGCCAGCACGATGGTGGCGTCACGGACTGTCGAGCTGGCGGGTTGGACGCGGGCGGACGACAGGCCCAAAGAATCCAAGACGTTGGGCATGAACACGACCGCCAGGTACAACCCGGCGGCGAGGCCCACCCACGAAAAAATTCGCGCCAGGAAACCCATTCGCCAGCCCGCCCAGGCGGCTATGGCCGCGCAAGCGAGGATGCCGATGTCGAAAAGGTTCACGGGGCCAGCGCCAACAACCTGGCAGAGGTCAGAAAGCCGGTGTGCCCGACCATGCGGTGGTCCGGCCGGACCGCCTGGCCGTCGATGTGCCAGGAACGTTGCATGACCTCGACCGTCTCCGCCATCGCAAAACCAGCGTCGTCGAGGGCCTCGCGCAATGTCATCACCTGTGGCACCGAAGGTAGGTAGGAAAGAATAATGCCCCCTGGCCGCAACGCCCCAGCAGCATGCTTCACGGCGCGCCACGGCTCAGGCAGGTCCAGCAGCACACGGTCGAGGCCTTTTTCGCCGATGCCTTCGTAGACATCGCGCACCTGCACGTGGTAACGGCTCAGCACGCCCTCGCCTAGGAAGCTCGTCACGTTTGCCACTGCGCGCGCGGCGAAATCGTCCCGGATTTCGTACCCGCTGACATCGGCACCCGCGCGCAAAAGTGTCATTGACAGGGCGCCTGAGCCCAGTCCGGCTTCGAGCACACGCGCATCGGGGAATATATCGGCCATCACCAATATGGGCCCAAGGTCTTTCGGGTAAATGACCTGCGCGCCTCTCGGCATTTTGAGTACCACCTCGGCCAGCGTCGGTCGAACCGCTATGTAGCGGGCGCCGCGGCTCGAGCGGGCCGTGGACCCGTCTTCCTGGCCGAGGATCGCGTCGTGAGCCACCGTGCCCGTGTGGCTGTGGAACTCGCCTCCTTTTTCCAACGAGACCAGGTACCGCCGACCTTTGGTATCGAAAAGGAGCACTCTCTCCCCCGGCTCGAAGGGCCGCTGCCCCGGGCTCACGGGGTGCCCACCGGGAGCCGCCGGCGCCGTTCGCTCGTGGCCCGTTCGACCAGACGGCAGAAGGCGCACACCTCGCGCGACGTAGTCGGGGCCCCGCATTTCGAGCACGGGTGGAGGCTTTCGCGCCCGTCCACGGCGGCGTGCGCCACCAGTTCGGCGCCCCGCTCGAGGAACCCGCTGTAAAAGGCTGATTTGGTACCGGGTGAGCGTTCTTCGATGGCGTTGAGGGCGTCCTTGTAGCCGAGCTGACGGTTGCCGACCGACATCGGGCATTCCTCGACCTGGTAGTCGATCCCGGAAAGGACGCAGTAAGCGGCCGTTTCCCGTTCGCCGAGGCGGATCAGAGGCTTTACCTTGCGGGGGAAGCCGTCGCCGCCCGGCAGGACCGGCCGCTGCCGGGCCATGTAGGCCAAGTCCCAGTGGAGCACGTTGCCGAGGAGCACGGCGGCCTCGTCGTCCAGGTTGTGGCCCGTCGCGACGACGTCGTAGCCCCCGTCGAGCGCTGCCCGGTCGAAGATGTGGCGCTTGGAGAGCCCGCAGGCAGAACACGGCACCCGGTGGTCTGCGGCCGCCCCGGTCTTGACGTCGTAGCCGTAGTCGCGGGGCAGGTCGACGTCCACGAGCCGAGCGCCGTACTGGGCGGCAAAACGCTTGGCATAGCCTCCGGAGCCCTCGCTGTAGCCCTCGATCCCGAGCCCGATGTAGACCCCATCGGTGCTGTAGCCGAGCCGCAGGAGGATGTCCCAGAGTGCCAGCGAGTCCTTGCCGCCCGAAACGGCTAGGAGCACCCGGTCGCCGGGTGCGATCATCGAGTGCTCTTTGATGACGCGTTCGACCTGGTTACGGCAGTGGGTCAGGAAACAGCCCTGACAGAACCCGGCGTTGTGGCGGCGCACCTCGATGACCGCCGGTTCGCGGCAAACCCGACATTTCATGAGCTTGAGGGGTGCGGCGGGTCGCCGGGGCTGATGTCCACAGCCCCTCCCGAGATGACGGGGCGGATCTCGACCTCCGAACCTTCGGCGATGGTGCTGTCGCCCGTCACGAGCGCGCCGTCGACGATCACGAGAACGGCCTCCCGCTTGTAACCGAGCTTGTTGAGCAGCGGCAGGACGCCGACAGGGCCGGCGACTTCGACCTCGCGCCTAGGGTTGCGAAGCAGGACTTTCACGCCGCCCATTGTGGCCGCTGCGAGCGCGGTGAGTGATGATTAGCTGCTCTCCCAGGCCTAACTTCTCCGAGAAGACCACCTCGTCCTCCTTGCGGAACGCCTTCAGGCCCCATTGCAACAGCAGCGCAGCCGCTCCGACTACCAGCCAGATCCTCTCGCCGCCAACCAGGCCGCGCCGCCAGCCCCGACCGATCGCCCACCCCAGCAGGCTCTTCATCCCCGCGCCATTCGCCCTACCCGCGGCGGATTTCGACGATGGTCGATCGCCGGCGCCCGCCTCGGCGGCCCAGCCAGTAGGAGACGAGAACAACCAACAAGGCTCCGCCTACTGCGGCGTACATGAGCAGGGGCTTCGCCGACTGGACAGACCCTTCGACACCGCCAGCCACGGCCTCGGCCTTGGCACGGATGTCCTCGGGGGTGACACGCCCGTCTGGTCCGCTGCCCATCGGCTTGTCGGCGCTCACCGGGCGACCCCTTTCACGATCCTCAACACGCAGAAGCCCGCCACGAGCAGGCAGAACAGCACGCCCCCCATGTACGGCACCCACGACCAGTCCCCCGAGAGATGGGCGCCGGTGCCGAACTGTGAAACCAAGCCCGACCTGATGAAGAAGCCGTTGTTCGGCACCGCTACTTGGAAACTCACAGAGCTGCCAGACACGGCTGAGGAGTGGACGACCGTCGGCGGCGAGGAGAGGGCCCTCAAGCCGGCGAGGGCCGGCTGCCGTGAGGTCCCGAACTCTGTTTGCAGCGCCCTGACAAAGCCGAGAGCCAGGAAGGCCGTGCCCAGCGCCATACACGCACCGCCGGCAACGCCCCAGCCCAGCTTCTTGAGCTGGCGGAGGACAGGGTCCAGCGTCTCCTGCTTGGCGTAGGCGATTATGAGCTGGAGCAGGTCCGACGCACCGTCCTTCGCGCCGCCGCCGGCTTTCCGGCGCCCACTTTCACGCTTGCGACCAGGCATCCCTAGAAGCTAACCGCTGCTAGTCGGGAACGCACGCCTAAGTCGCCCGGTTCAGCCCCGGTAACCCTCACCGACGCCCGGTCCCTTGCCTGCCGGGTCCCGGGCCCTGAAATGCACCGCCGCAACGAACGGCGCCGGCACCGCCGGGCTGCGGCCGAACGCCGCCGGGCCGCGAACGGGCCCCGGCGCCCCTGAAGCGCTAAAAGTCGCGCCAAGCGGCGATGAAAGAGGCGCCGTCTGGGCCACTTTTATGCGTTCGCATGTCGTCTGATCCACTTTTATGCGTTTTTCGAATAGAAATGGACCAGACGCGGCGGCCGAAGGCGCTCAGGGGCCGAAACGAGCCAGCGGCAGCACCTTGGGGTAGCCCGCGATATCCAGCGCCACGCGCGAAGTCAGGTCGGCTGGCGATTCCGGTGGCTGGGGCAACGTCGTGGCCAGGTCGTTCAACACGGTCGCAAAAACGACGGGCGACGACAGCTGTGGGTTGCCCACCCCCTGGCCGGGCGCTGTCTCCACCCAGCCTGACAGGGCCTTCACGTCGTCGAGGGTGCCGGTCTTGGCTCGCACCCGGCCCGCCGCAAGCGTTCTCAGCATCTCGGTAGCGAGCGTGCCGGAACGCCCTGCTACGGGGAGGTCGCGCACCAGCAGCCCGGAGGGACCGGCTCGGCGCAGGACGGCCAGGAGCAGCGCGCACGTGACCCTGTCGGACCGTGAGAGCCCGCTGCCGTCAGCGTTGACGAAGCCCTGAAGCGGGAGCCCGTCCCTGGTCAGGTCCGCCTTAACCGCCCGGAGCCCGGCCGCCGTCGAACCTGACCCGTACTCTTTCAGGCCTAGCTCCTTGGTAAGTAGCTCGATGGCAGTGTTATCGCTCTCGCGGAGCACCTCTCCCAGGATCTCGCCGAGCGGGGGCGAAGCCAACTCGGCGATCAAGCGAGAGCCGGCGGGAACAGGGCCCTGCGTAGGGGCGCCGTCGACCTCGATGCCAGCCGAGCGCAAAAGGTCGGTGAGCACTCCCGCGGACTGCACCGCCGGCGGTGCGCCGGCGGGCACGGGAGGCCCAGCCTCAGCGAAGCCGTCGTCGATGCCGAGCGCCGACAGGGCGCCGGCGTCGCCCTCCGCCACATAGCGAGCAGGCCACCCGGGCACCGAGCGGAGCGAGTCGTACCGGGCGTCGTCGCCCACCACCCCTCCTGTCACCTCGTGAACCCCCCGCGCCTCCAGGTCCCCTACCAGCTCGGTGACGTTCGTGAAGACCGGTTTACCTTCGGTGGAACCTGGGGGGAATGCGGACGCGGCATAGCTCGGCTCGCGCAGCAGGGGGTCACCGCCCCCGACGAAATAGAGGTCCCCCTCGATCACCCCGTTTACCGGCGCCTGCAACGCCCGCAGTGCCGTCGTGAAGGTGTAGTTGGGGCCGAGCTCGTCCAGGAGCGCCGTGGCGGTGAGCAGCTTCATGTTGGAGGCCGGCAGCACCGGTAGGTCGGGGTGGTCCTGGTAGAGGACAACGCCGTCCTGGGCCACCTCGGCACAACTTGCGGCCGCAGCTCGGGCTCCGATCGCTTTGGGAGACATTGCCACTGCCAAAGTGGCGCTCAGCGACTGGCCTGCGGTTAGGGATTGCAGCGTGATCGGGATGCGCGCCGGCGATAGAAGCGGCGTCGCCAGCAGCACCGGCGAGTTAGCCGCGGGCGCAGGGGGGCCGAGGCCGGCGCAGGGGGGCCGAGGCCGGCGCAGGGGCGCCGAGGCCGGCGCAGGGGGGCCCGAGGCGGGCGCACTCGAAGTCGGCGAGATGCCCGCTGTGTCCGGCGCGGTAGAGGCCGGCGCGGTCGAAGCCGGCGCACTCGCGACGGGAAGTATGACCGCTAGGCCAGCAAGCACCGCGGCGAGGGAGGCTCGGCGCGCCCGGGAGGCCGAACTGGAGGACCAGCGGGAGGACCAATGAGAGCCTGTGCCGAACAACGAGCCGGACAAGGAGCCGGACGCCGAGGCGGAGGGGGAGCCCACCACAGCACGGTACGCCGCCGCCTAACTGCGCAGAAAGTCGCGCCACTCAGACCCCAGGGGTCCTGCTCCCAGCAGGGAAGTACGGTATGGTTGGCCCGTGCCTAAAGTCCTGCTCGCTGTGCTCGCGGGCCTGCTCACATCCCAGCTCGCCCTACTGCTCACCACCATGTACCTCCACCGCACTGTCACGCACCGCGCGATGACAATGCGCTCTGGCCTCAGCTTTGCCTGCCGCGCTGTCGTCTGGTTTTCCACCGGCATCAAACCGCGTGAATGGGCCGCCGTCCACCGACGCCATCACGCCTATACCGACGTTCCGGGGGACCCGCATTCGCCCGTCCTCGACGGTTATTGGAAAGTGCAGATTTACAATGTCGGCCTCTACAAAAAGGCCGCCAAGGACGCCGAGACGCTTCGCAAGTACAGCCGCGACATCAAGGTCGACAAGTGGGACAAGTTCGTGTTCGACCGCGGCTTTGTCGGCCTGGGCCTCGGGTACTGCGTTTTTTGGGCGATCTTCGGCTGGCGCTTGGCAATTGTGGCTGCGGCGGTGCATGTCGTCAGCTATCTGCTCCTCAACTCCGCGATCAATGCCGTCGGGCACCGCTTCGGCAAGGCCAAGTACGCGGGTTTCTCCACCAATAACCAATGGTTGGCCTTGATCACATGGGGCGAGGGGCTCCATTCGAACCACCACGCCGCCCCTACTTCTGCACGCTTTTCTTTCACCCGCCGCGAACTCGACCACGGTTGGCTCGTCATCAGCTTTTTCAAAAAGCTCGGCTGGTTACAGGTCCGTCATACCGATATCCACCTGACGGCCGCCGCACAGGCGGGCGGGCACGGGGGCCAAGGACCGCTACCCTCGGCGGATGAACGCGAGCCCGAGCCAGAGCTTGTCTGAGCTCACCCTCGCCACCGGCTTGTCGCAATGGACATAGTTTCCGCTCTCTTCATCGAGAGCTTCGAGCTGCGCCAAGTCGCAGGCCCGGCTACCCGGGTGGACATCTCAGGCGTCATGTTCTCCATGGCGGCGCCGCAAACCCCGCCCGTCACGGTGACGCCGCACCTAATCGTGCTCATCCGTTCGAGGCGGGACGACCCGCCGAACGGGATATTGGAGGTCGTCTTCCGTGACGAAGCAGGCGAACAGGTCGCCCGCAACGTCTCGCCTTTCAACGTCGAACCAGGCAAGTTCACCTACCGCCTCGTGCGTGGCGAACTGGAGTACAAACAACTCGGGACCATCGAGGCGCACTGCCGTTTGCTGCCCGACGGCCAGACGACAACCGTGCCGCTGACGATGCTCGCTCCACTCGGGGCCTAGCTTCGAGGGCCTAGCTTCGAGGGCCTAGGATCGAGGGCCTAGCTTCGAGGGCCTAGCCCGGCAGGGCCAGGTTCGAAGCGAAGGCCTACGTTCGAAGACAGTGTAGGTTGGGCCGCATGACCCAGACCGCCGCTCCGCCGGCACTCAGGGCGCCCCTCCTGCGCAGCGACAAGCCGGCGGGCCAGCCGGCAAACGGCAGGTCTAGGTGCCGATAGAACCCGCATCCCCGACCGAACAACTGGGCATCAACGTCATCCGCGGGTTGGCCATGGACGCGCCGCGGGCCGCCAATTCCGGCCACCCCGGCACCGCGATGGCTTTGGCGCCTCTAGCCCATGTCCTGTGGACGCGCATAATGCGCTACGACTCCGCCGACCCTGACTGGCCGAACCGCGACAGGTTCATCCTTTCTTGTGGCCACGCTTGCATCCTTCTTTATTCGATGTTGTTCCTCACGGGCTACGACCTGACCCTGCATGACATCACCCAGTTCCGCCAGCTCGGGTCCCGGACGCCGGGCCACCCCGAGTCGAGCGAGCTCAAAGGCGTCGAGGTTACGACCGGCCCGCTCGGGCAGGGCTTCGCCAACGGCGTGGGGATGGGCGTTGCCGAACGGATCCTCCGCTCCCAGTACGGGCCAGACCTCGTGGACCACCACACCTTTGTGATCTGCAGCGACGGCGACCTCATGGAAGGCATCAGCCACGAAACCGCTTCCTTGGCCGGGCACCTCGGGCTCGGGCGGCTCATTTACATCTACGACGACAACCACATCACCATCGACGGCGCCACCGAGATCACCCTCAACGACGACGCGATAAAGCGCTTCGACGCCTACGGCTGGCACACCGAGGACCTCGGCGAGGTAGCGAACGACACCCAGGCACTCGAGGACGCCGTCCGCCGGGCGATGGCCGTCGAAGACCGCCCCAGTTTTCTCCAGCTCCGCTCTCACATCGGTTGGCCGTCTCCGCACCTGACCGACAGCTCTAAAGCCCACGGCGACCCGTTCGAGCCTGAGGAAATCAAGGCCACCAAGGGAATCCTTGGTCTCCCCGCCGAAGAGGCCTTTTGGGTGCCTGACGAAGTCCTCTCGATGTACCGGGCCGCCGGCGCCCGCGGGCGCCCCGACCGGGACGCGTGGGCCAAGCAGCTCGAGGCCCACCTGCCCTCCGGCAGCGCCCCCCGGGCACGCTGGGACGCCCAATGGCGCGGTCAGGCTCTCGCCGGTTTCGAGCAGAAGCTGCCGACCTGGCAGGCCGGGAGCCCGAATATCGCCACGAGGGCCGCCCTGAAGTCGACCCTCAACGCCATATTCCCCGACGTACCCGGCCTCGTCTCGGGTGGTGCCGACCTGACCGGCAACACGGGCACGATGCTCGACGGCCAGCCGGTCCAGTCCAAGGAACACCCGGAGGGGCGCCTGATGGCGTACGGGGTCCGGGAGCACGGGATGGGTGGCGCAATGGTGGGCATGTCCCGCCACGGCGGGATCCTGCCTATCGGCGGCACGTTCTTCGTGTTCAGCGACTACATGAGGGGATCGGTGCGGCTGTCGGCCCTCTCCCACACAAAGGTCATCTTTTCCTGGACCCACGACTCGATAGGGCTGGGCCAAGACGGCCCGACGCACCAGCCGGTCGAGCAGCTCGCCGCGATGCGGGCCATGCCCAACCTGCGCGTCATCCGCCCCGCCGACGCCAACGAGACCGCCCAGGCGGTCCGCGTGGCCATTGAGCACGATGGCCCGACGGCGCTCATCCTGTCCCGTCAGGCCATACCGGTGCTCGAGGGCACTGCACAGCGAGCAGAGCAGTTGCAGCGGGGCGCCTACACGCTCTATGGGGACGAGCCCGGGCCCGACATCGTGCTCGTGGGCACAGGGTCCGAGGTGTGGGTTTGTGCCGACGCCGCCAAGCTGCTCGAAGCTGACGGCCTGAGGGTGCGGGTCGTCTCCATGCCTAGCTGGGAGCTTTTCGAGGAGCAAGACGACGACTATCAGGACGAAGTCCTTGGCGCCGGCGCACCCGTGCTCGCCGTCGAAGCCGCCACCAGCTTCGGCTGGTCCCGCTGGGCGGACGCCACTGTTTCCCTAGACCACTTTGGCGCCTCCGGCCCCGGCGCTGAGGTACTGGCCCACTTCGGCTTCACCCCCGAAAACGTGGCCGACAACGCCCGGGCCCTGCTCCGAAAGACTGACGAAGACCAGGAGGAAAATAAATGACGCTTCTCCATCAGCTCTACACGGAGGCTGGCCAAAGCCCGTGGATAGACAACCTCTCACGCGATTCCATACGCTCCGGGCGCCTCGCTAACATGGTCGATGACGGCATCCGTGGTGTCACTTCCAACCCGACAATTTTCCAAAAAGCGATGACCGGAACAGACGCCTATTCCGCCGATTTCGCCCGCCTCATCGAAGGCGGCTCGGTCGAGCAGGCCTTCTGGGAAATGGCGACCGCCGATGTAACAGCCGCTCTGGAGATATTCCATCTCCTCTACGTGCAAAGCGGTGGCGGCGACGGCTTTATCTCCCTCGAGGTCTCACCGCGCCTCGCCTATGACACTGAAGGCACGATCAAAGCTGCCCGAATTTTCCACGAGCGCATTGCGATGCCCAACTTGCTGGTAAAAATCCCTGCTACAGAGGCTGGAGTACCAGCGATCCGCCAGATGACCAGCGAGGGCCGCAACATAAACGTCACGCTGATCTTTAGCCTCGACAGGTATAACGCTGTTATCGAGGCTTACATCTCTGGGCTAGAGACCTTTGCCAGCAACGGCGGGGATATCTCCCACGTGCACAGCGTGGCCTCCTTCTTCGTGAGCCGCGTCGACACCGAAGTCGACCGCCGCCTTGAAGCCTCGAACAACGACAAGGCACTTTCGCTTCGCGGGAAAGCCGCTGTCGCTCAAGCGAAATTGGCGTACCAGTTGTTCCTCGAGCGCTTCTCCGGGCCTCGCTGGGAAGCTCTAAAGGCCAAGGGCGCACATGTCCAGCGACCACTGTGGGCTTCCACCTCCACCAAGAACCCTGCATATCCGGACCTTCTCTACGTGGACACCCTCATCGGCCCGCACACCGTCAATACGATGCCGGACGCGACAGTCGCTGCGTTCATGGACCACGGGACGGTGGCTCAGACGGTGGACCAGGGAGCAGACGACGCTCGTGCTGAAATCGAGGCCCTCGGCCAGGTTGGCATCGATATGGCCGACGTCTCCCACAAGCTCGAAGAAGAGGGCGTAGCCGCTTTCTCCAAGAGCTTCGACGAGCTGCTCCAGGCGCTCGAGGACAAAGCCAACGAGCACAAGGCTGACAACCAGTCGTGACCGACGCCACCTTGCCCGTCAACGTCCTCGCCGAGGGGATGGAAACGGTCCGCCGTGCCCCGCCCGGCGTCCTGGTGGTATTCGGCGCGTCCGGTGACCTCACCCATCGCAAATTGCTGCCCGCGCTGGAACACCTCTCGCGGCGGCGGTTGCTGCCCGCTGCTTTTTCCATCGTTGGCGTCGCACGTACCGAGATGTCCGACGACGGCTTCAAGGGCCTGATGGCCGAGGCAGTCCCCAATGCCGGCCCGGGATGGGCCGAGATCATCAAGAACAGCGCGTACCTTTCCGGCGACTACTCACACCCCAACACTTTCAAGCAATTGAAGTCCCGCCTGAAGAGCATTGACGAAGCCCTCGGGACCGGTGGCAACCGGACCTTCTATCTCGCCACAGTGCCTGACGTGTTCGCAGAGGTGGCCGCAGCGCTCGGGAAGGTAGGGCTCAACCACCCCGAGCCGGGCGGTGCTTCGCGCCTGGTTATAGAAAAGCCCTTCGGCCGCGACCGGGAAAGTGCCCGCGAGCTCGACACTGCGCTGCATGAGGTCTTCGCCGAAAACCAGATTTACCGCATCGACCACTATCTCGGCAAAGAGACCGTGCAGAACGTGCTCGCCTTGCGTTTTGCCAATGCGATATTCGAGCCTTTGTGGTCACGCAATTACATCGACCACGTCCAGGTGACCGTCGCGGAGACGGTGGGCGTCGAAAAGCGGGGCAGTTTCTACGAAAAGGCGGGCGCGCTGCGCGACATAGTGCAGAACCATGTCATGCAGGTCCTGTCCCTCACCCTTATGGAGCCGCCTGGCTCGATAGACGCCAACGGCATCCGCGACGAAAAAGTGAAGGCACTCCGCTCTGTCGTCGTGCCGGGCGTGGACCAGGTGGCCAACATCGCAGTGCGCGCTCAGTACGACAGCGGCTGGGTCGAGGGCCACGCTGTCCCCGGCTACCGCCAGGAGGACGGCGTGAGCCGCGACAGCCAGACCGAGACATACGTGGCGCTCAAGCTCGCCGTCGACAACTGGCGCTGGGCTGGCGTCCCGATCTACATACGCACAGGGAAGCGCCTGCCCAAACGGGTGACCGAAGTCGCCCTCCAGTTCAAGGCGGTGCCGCATCTCGCGTTCCCCAAGGCGGCGGCGACCGGCCTCAACCCTAATGCTCTGGTTATGCGCATCCAGCCGGACGAGGGTGTCACGCTGCGCTTCGGTGCGAAGGTCCCAGGGCAGGCGTTCATGGTGCGCGACGTGCTCATGGACTTCTCCTACGGGGCTGCGTTCCTGGAAGAGCCGCCGGACGCCTACGAACGGCTCCTCCTCGACGCCATGGTCGGCGACCCCACCCTGTTCATACGCAGGGACGAGGTAGACATTGCCTGGGGGATAGTCCAGCCCTTGCTCGACGCCTGGGCCGACGACGGGGCTCCTCTCGCCGGCTATGCGGCCGGATCCTGGGGCCCCGCCAGGCTGACACCCTCATAGAGCGCGACGGACGGCAATGGCGAACGCCGTAGCGCCACCGCCCAACCCGGCCGCTGCGGGCCAGCCGGTCCAACCGGTCCAACCGGTCCAACCGGGCAAGCTCGCCGGCGCCAGCCCAGGAGCAGACGGCCCTGTCGTGGCCCACACCTGGGAAAAGAGTGACGTCAGCATTGGCGAGGTCGTAGCGGCCTTACCCGAGCTACGTCGCGCAGCCAACGGCCGGGAAGCCGCCACTCGCACCGCCGTCTTGACGATCGTCATGGTGATCGGGCCGAAGGACGACCCGGTCGCCTGCGCCGAATCGGTACGCTCTCTCGGCGCCCACCACCCATGCCGTGCGGTCGTGTTGCGCGCCGACCCCGACAGCACCCCGGTCATCGACGCCAGCGCCACGCTGTGGCGCGCCTCGGTGGCCGCAGCCGAGGGGCACCCAACTTTCTTCGAGGAGCTGCACCTGCACGTCGGAGGTCAGGCGGCTTCCCACCTCTCGTCAATCGTCGGGCCTTTTATCCTGGCCGACCTCCCCGTTGCCATGTGGTTCCCCGGTGAGCTCCCCGACCCGACTGACCCGCTGCTCCGGCTCGCTTCGGTCCTTATGGTCGACACGCGCTTGGTTGGGCCGGAGCTTTCCGAGATCGGCCACTCCTACCGGACATTGCTCGAGCTCGCCAACCACCAGCCCGTCGTGGACCTGTCGTGGGTGCGCCTGCAACCCTGGCGGGACCTGCTGGCGAGCCTGTTCGAACCAGAACACAGCCGGCATTTTCTTCAGGGCGTCCGCCTCGCCTCCGTGAAAGGCAAACCCGGCCCCCGCCACATGCTCGGCGGCTGGCTCATGGCCCAGCTCGACCTGCGAGCTCGCGAGCTCGTCCTGACCGATTCCAAGCACGTCGACATAACCCTCGAGGCCTCCTACAACGGCGAAGAGGGCAAGTTCCAGGTAAGCCGCGACGAAGGGGCCCGCGCCGTGTGGGCGAACGCTTCTCTGTCCGGCGGCATGGCGCACGGCCAGGCCATGCCACTGCCCGACGACTCCCTTACCTCGGCGCTGTCCGCGGCGATAGCCAACCTCCGGGCAGACCGGGTATGGGAACGCGCGTTGGCTGCAGCCGCAGCCCTCGCGTCCTAGGCGTTAGGGTCTACGCCGTGAACGGAGCGCTTGTTGTAACCGATGACCTCCCCGGCGCCTTCGCCAGCGAGGTGATCTCTGCCTTCGCCAACCGCCCTGGCGAGGAGTTTGACATTGCGCTTTCGGGCGGCCCGACGGCACGGGCCTGCTACGAGCGCCTCTCGGTCGAGGGTGCTCAGGAGATCGACTGGCTCGTGGTCAACTTCTACTGGAGCGACGAACGCTGCGTCCCGCCCAACGACCCTGATTCCAATGAGCTGCTCGTGCGCCAAGCTTTGCTGGAAAGAGTCGGGGCCGCCAACGCTGTCTACCCAATGCGCTGCGATGAAGGCCTCGACGCCTACCAGCTGCGTATAGGCGAGATCGGCCAGCTCGACGTGGTCCATCTCGGGATGGGGGCAGACGGGCACACCGCCAGCCTTTTCCCCGGCTCCCCGGCCCTGGACGCCGACCCCGGCCAGCTGGTCACCTTCAGCGAGGACCCGAACGGGCTCAGCAACCACCCCCGGATGACGTTCACCTATTCCGCCATAGCCAGAGCGAGGCTCGTCATCTTCACAGTCGCCGGCGAGGCCAAGCGCCCCGCAATGGAGGCACTTGTTGCCGGCAAGGACATCCCGGCAGCACACGTCCGGGCGGGCCGCGTCCTGTGGCTCGTCGACAAGGACGCTGCTCCCCGGAACCTGTGACCTCTGGTGAACCTGTGACCTCTTCGGGGCCCGTGGGCTCGCCTGGGCCCGCTTCACATCAGGGCCACGGCCGCGGGGCAACCACGGGCGACGCGGAACTGGACACCCGCCTCGACTCCCTGCTCGACGAGCTCGCGGTCACCGCCAACCGCGACCAGGTCCGCGAGCTGCTCATCTCTGTGGTCCGCCTCGCCCAGGGCCACCCCGACCGCCTCGACCTCAAGATCGCCAGCGCAGCCCTGCGCGAGATGCGGGAAGGTTTCGAGGTCTTCGCCCCCTACCGGGACGTCCGCAAAATCACGATGTTCGGCTCCGCCCGCACGCTGCCAACCGACCCGCTCTACGCCCAGGCACGCGACCTCGCATCGCTGTTGTCGTCCATGAGCTGGTCGACCGTCACGGGGGCTGGCCCGGGGATAATGGCGGCCGGCCTCGAAGGCGCCGGCCCGGAGCACACGTTCGGGATCAACATCCGGCTCCCCTTCGAGCAGGAGGCGAACCAGTTCATATCGTCTGACCCGAAGTTGGTCTCGATGAAGTACTTCTTCACCCGCAAGTTGCTGCTCGTGAAGGAGTCCGACGGCTACGCGGTGCTCCCCGGAGGGTACGGCACCCTCGACGAGGCCTTCGAGCTGCTCACGCTTCTCCAGACCGGCAAGGCTGAGCCCTCACCGGTGGTGCTGCTGGAAGTGCCCGGAGGGAGCTACTGGCAGGCATGGGAGCATTTCGTGACCGAAGAAGTAGAAGCCCGGGGCCTCATCTCGCCGGGGGACGCGAGCCTCTACCTGATCACTGACGACGTCGCCGAGGCGGCCGCGGAGATCCTCGGCTTCTACCGCAACTACCACTCGCTCCGCTGGATCGGCGACCGCCTCGTGGTCCGCTTGCTCGCGCAGCCGACCCCCGGAGAGATGGCCGCCCTGTCCGAGGAGTTCGGCCACATTTTCTTGCGGGGGGCGATCGAGATCCTCCCCGGCGCTCTTCCCAGCGAGGTTCGCGAAGACGACCACGTCGACCTGCCGCGGATCGCCTTACGCTTCGACCGGACGTCCTACAGCCACCTTCGCCAGCTGATAGACGCTCTAAACGCCCTCCCAAGCGCTCCCCCGCCGGCGGCAGGGCTACCGGTCCCGCCGCGCCACCTAATTCGCGAGCGCTGAGCCCGCCTCGGACCGGCGGGCCCTCACTTCGGAGGTCCTATCGGCGGTCTCAGCGGCGAGCCCAGTGCAGTGCGGGCATGTCCGGAGCTCTTCCTCGGCGACCGCCGTCAACACTCTTTCGCAGACTTCGGCAATGGTCTCAAGCTGTTCGGCCGCCAGCAGGTCGATGAACAGGCGCCTCACTGCCTCCAGGTGGCCAGGGGCGGCCGCGCTGATCTCTGCCCGGCCGCGCGCACTCACGCCGACCACGGCCCCACGCAGGTCAGAGGCGCATTTGAGTTTTTCGACCAGCCCACGGTCAGCCATGCGGGTGACCTGATGGGAAAGCCGGCTCTTTTCCCAGCCCAACTGGTGACCCAGCTCGAAGAGCCGCATCCGTCCCTCTGGCTGCGCCGTTAGAGCAACGAGGACCATGTAGTCCTGGTAGCTGAGCTCAGAGTGCGCGGCGAGGTCTCTTGCCAGCTGCGCGTTGAGGCGCATCTGCATGAGCTGTAGAGAGCGCCACGCGCGCTCTTCCCTCTCGTCTAGCCATCTGACTTCGCTCATGATCTTTCACCATACCCGGAATAGTGGACATATCCCCTATGTTGATAAAGTAGGTGACACGTACACCACTGACCCAAGGAGATCGCTCAAAATGACCATCGCTGCGACATCTGTAACCCAAGAGACTCTAACTGGCGACTACACCCTCGATCCTGCGCACACGCGTATCGGCTTCTCAGCCCGTCACGCAATGGTGTCAAAGGTGCGCGGGCAGTTCAATGAGTTCAACGGCTCTGTCTTCCTCGACGCCGAGGAACCGGCGAACTCCAAGGTCGAGATCACCATCAAGGCCGCCAGCATCGACACCCGCAACGCCGACCGCGATGCCCACCTCCGGAGCAACGACTTCTTCGCAATGGAGGAGTACCCCGAAATCACCTTCCGCTCCACCCGCGTAGAACAGGCGAGCGAGAACGAGTACTACGTCACCGGGGACCTCACCATCCGTGGCACCACCAAACCAGTGACTGTCAATTTCCAGCTGAACGGGAGCGTCGTCGACCCCTGGGGCAACTTCCGGATCGGCTTCGACGGCCAGACCACCATCAACCGCAAGGACTGGGGCGTCAGCTTCAACGCTGCCCTGGAGGCGGGCGGAGTCATGGTGAGCGAAAAGGTGAACCTGGAGTTCGAGGTCGAGGCCGTCAAGGTCAAGCCGGCCGCCTAATAGGACCCTAATAGGACCCTAATAGGACCCTGATAGGACCTGGTAGGACCTGGTAGGACCTGGTAGGACCTATAGGCCCGGTGGGCCCCTAATCGCTACCGCCTTCGGCGTTGGCGCCGGCGAGAAGGGCCGCAGCTTTTATGACAGCGCGCCGGGCGCGAGCGAGACGGCGCTCCTCCGCCGCGGCGTGCGCGCTGTCTTCCCTCACGGCCTCCTTCAGCTTGTCGAGCCCGATGTCTGCGAGCTCCTCGGCTATTTCGTCGAGCCTCGAGCGCAAGTCGTCCAGACGGTCGTCACCCATGGCAACCAGTCTGCTTCGCGTGCGCCCGCCGTCGCCAGACTTGGTCGGTACCGATAGGGTCGGCAGCCGGAGGGCTCAGTAGTTGACCCAGGCCATGTCCCAGTAGTCAAGATAAGACTCCTGCGCCAATCGTAGGCCCGGCGTGAACCAGATGGCAAGCAACTCGTCGGCCGCTTTCTACTTCCGGTCCTGGCAACTAGTGTCAACTCGTGGACGACCTCGCCCTCGCCGGCTACCTCGAACGTTCCAAGGACCGCATCCTCGCCACGTTGTGCGATTGGCTCCGGATCCCGTCCATTTCCGCCGACCCGGCCCATGCCGGTGACGTCGCCAATTCGGCGGAGTTCTGTGCCCGCCTGTTGAGAGAGGCCGGGCTCCATGAGGTAGAGATCATCCCCGCAGACGCCGCCAGGGTGAACGGCGCCGGCCTGGCGCCGGCAGTTTATGGTGAGTGGCTCGGGGCCGGCGAGGGCGCCCCGACAGTGCTTGTCTACGGCCACCACGACGTCCAGCCCGTCGACCCGCTCGATGAGTGGACCTCACCTCCCTTCGAACCGGTCGTTGTCGATGGCGTGCTCCTGGCGCGCGGCTCGTGCGACGACAAAGGCCAGATCCTCATGCAGACCGAGGCGGTACGCGGCCTGCTCGGCGAAATGGGCGCCCTGCCTGTCAACTTGAAGTTCTTGGTCGAAGGCGAAGAGGAGGTCGGCAGCCCTCACTTCGAGGACCTGCTCGAGCGCGAGCGTGAACGGCTTGCGACCGATGTGATCGTTGTTTCGGACACGACGATGGTCGCCTCCGATATCCCGTCGACCACGCTTAGCATGCGAGGGCTCGTCTGTTTCGACGTAGCCCTCAGAACGGCGAAGTCCGACCTCCACAGCGGGCTCTGGGGAGGGACAGTCCCCAACGCCGCCCTCGTGGCTGCACAGCTTGCGGCTAGCCTCCACGACGGGCTCGGCCGCGTGACGTTGCCCGGTTTCTATGACCGCGTCAGGGAACTTAGCGAAGAGGAAACACGCTCGCTCGGTTCGGTACCTTTCGACGAGGCCGAGTTCTGCAGCCAGGCCGGCGTTGGCTACCTCGAGGGCGAAGCGGGCCGCACCCCTTACGAACGCACAGGTACTCGCCCCACAGCCGAGGTCACCGGTCTCCACGCCGGCTACGGCGGCCCGGGTATGAAAACCATCGTGCCCGCCACGGCCAATATCAAGGTCGCGATTCGCCTCGTGCCGGACCAAAGCCCCGAAGAGATAGCGGCGTTGTTCCGCACTTGGCTCGCCGCTCACATCCCAGACGGCGTCGAGGTTACGGTGACGCCGCTTGGCGGGGCGGCGCCCCTTCTCACACCGCTCGACCATCCCGCGGTCCAAACGCTCTGTGGCGCCATCGAACGCGTCTGGGGCAAGAAGCCGCTGTTTACCAGGAGCGGTGGAAGCGGGCCCGAGGAAGCACTGGGCAGAGTGCTTGGGGCACCGGTCACTTTTCTCGGCGTTGGGCTCCCTGGCGACAATTTCCATGCGCCCAATGAACGCCTGGAGCTCGACCAACTGTGGCGGGGAGTATTGGCGGCCGGGGAGCTTCTCCTCGACCTCGGCACCTTGAAGGTCGGCCAATGAGCCGGGACGGGCACAGCAAACGTCACGACAAACGCTCCGAGAACGGTGCCGCCAAAGTCCCGGGGATGAACGCCGCGAATGGCAAGAGTGGGAATGGCAGTGGCGCGACTAGTAATAGCGCCAATGGACATAGCGCCAAGCGTTGGCGCCTCAGCCCGGCCGACGCTCACGAATGGGTGAGCTTCGAGGACCCTACCGAAGCACGGACATGGCGTTTCGACGTGACATTTCTCCTGTCACATTGGGAATGCATTTATGGCAACGGCTGCCAGGGTGTTCTGACAGCTCCGGCACCTGAACTGGCGCAGGGGTGCTGTTCGTACGGTGCGCATATGACCGGCGGTGAGGACGTCGCCCGCGTGAAGGCAGCTGCAAAAACATTGACTGACGACCAGTGGCAGTTCGCTGACCAAGGGCGTCGTGGAGGGGTTGCACGGCGCGGGACCGCAGGTGTCACCGTCACGAGGTTGGTGGAAGACGCTTGCATTTTCCTCAATAGACCCGGTTTCCCGGGTGGCCCGGGCTGCGCCCTTCACCGAGCCGCCCTCGAACGCGGGGAAAAGCCGATGGACCTCAAGCCTGACGTGTGCTGGCAATTGCCGCTGCGGCGCGAGGACACGGTCCATCCTGACGCTTCTGTGACATCGGTGGTCGGTGAATGGGACAGGGTCCACTGGGGCCACGGGGGCGAGGAATTTGCCTGGTGGTGCACGGAGGCGCCCGAGGCGTTCCGCGGCGGTACGCCGGTATGGCGCCAGATGCAAGACGAGCTGTGTGCAATGGTTGGCCCGGCCGTTTTCGCTCTACTGGCGCCATACTTGGAGGTCCGGGAGGCCTCCGGAGCGCTGCTCCCCCACCCGACAGTCCGCCCGCGCGGGTAAGGCCCGCTCGCTCCGCAATCGCGGGTAGGGTTGGAGCGATGAGCCGCAAGGAGCATTGGAAGGCCGATCCTGACGAGCACGATTACCCGGCGGCTCACGACTATCTAACGCTTGTTATGTCGCCCGCAGCGGCGGACGGCCTCGTTGAAGCGCTCAAAAAAGCGCCTTTGCTTCACAGGGAGGCCAAGGATCTGCTCCGTGCCAGCGCGTTGCCTCTCCTACCCGAGAACAATTACCACGTCGCCAAGGACCTCTCCAAGGTCAAGAAGGGCCAGCTGCTGTCACCGGTCCTCCTTGTTGCCGGCGACGCCTCCCGAGGCGCTCCGCTCTCGATAGCTGACGGGTACCACCGGATTTGTGCGAGCTGGTACTTGGACGAGGACGCCTCGATCCCTTGTCGCTTAGTCGACCAGCCCTAGGTTGAGTGGAGAGGTCGCCGGGCCCAACGGGTACCGGAGAAGGCCCGGTATCGACCTGTTCGGCTCCTGGGGGCACGCTCACGGGCCCTGCTCGGTTGACCTCTAACTCACCGGAGCGCCCTCAAGTTGACGACATTTTCCGAGCCACCCAGTAACCGACCGGGCTAGAGTGCGCGAAGCGGCCGACGGCCGCAAGGGGGCCCTATGTCAAAGTACCTGCTTGAGGTCAAATACACACTGGACGGCGTCCGGGGAGTCAAGGCGCAGGGTGGTTCCGCCCGTGTCGCTGCGGCATCCGAGCTGATCGAAAGCGTCGGCGGCAAGCTCGACTCTTTCTATTTTGCCTTCGGTGACACTGACGTCTACGTTGTCGCTGATTTTCCTGACAATATTTCTGCCGCAGCAGCCGCTCAGACGGTGACCGCTGGAGGCGGGGCTACGGCTCGGACGGTAGTTCTCCTCACAGCTGCCGAGATCGACGCCGCCGCTTCCAAGACATCGACCTACCGACCGCCAGGGAGCTGAACACAGGAAGCTGCGACGCGGTCGGCTCGGGTTGCTGGACGGCGCCACACGTGGCCAGCGTCTCAAGGAGATGTCGGTCGGTCATGTCACAGTTCGTAAAGGTCGCTCCTAGGTGAGGGCTGGGGTCGGAGGGGGGACTCGTCCAATCTTCGACTGGCGGGGCTAACGCCGAGGATAGGCGCCCTTCTGGACAAGCCAGGTGCTAGCACGAGGATGTCTACACCGGCTGGCCTCCTTGAGCGGGGCCGGCAACAAGGCCAAGCTGTTGGGAACACGGCCGAGATCGTTGGCGATCGCGGCGCGACAGTGCGGTCAGTAGACCTCACGAAGTTCTACGACCAGACGCCCTATCAACTACCGCCGGCCTAGTACGCGACGGTCCCACCGAGGAGGTCCATGTGCGAGTAGCCAAAGCAGCCGTCAGTGTCGTCGTGCTCGGAGGTCTGATGCTCGTTGGCGGCTCCGCCCTCAGCCGACCGTCAACAAGGCAACCTGTTCGGCGGTTCTTTCTGTAACTGCTCCGGTGACGGTGTTCAATGGCACTGGTCTCTACACAGGAATTGCCGGGACGGTGAACATCACCGAAACCTACGCCTTCATCCTCCCCCAGTTCACGAGCGGCAAGGACAAGGGCCAGTGCAACGAGGGCAACAACACCCAGCCGATTGGCCAGTATGGGTCGATCGTAGGCACCGGTACCGTCTCGTTCAGCTAGGAACCGAGGAAACGTTCAAAGGGCGAGGCGCCCGGGGTCAGCATCGGGCGCCAACTAGGACAGCGTCCGCGCGCACGTCACCGCGCTCGGACCGCTCGACAGGCTCTGCCGCTACCACCACGCCTTGACGACCACCAAGGGCTGGGCCCTGGTCGAGGCACGGGTAAAGGAGACTTCGTCCCCCCAGAGGGCCCGAGGCACCCCGTGGCTTTAGCTTACGGAGAAGCTTCGCCTTGCGAGAAGTTGCGCCGCAGCGCGCCGCCCGGCGGTGGTCACACACTTCGGGACGGCCCCACTGCACCCGGTCTACGCCGGTGGGCCCTGCGGTACAACGCCGAGCTGCTGCATCATCGACATCATGTCCATGACACCCCAGTGTTCAACTGCGAGACCGTCGTTACCGAAGCTCACGATGTCGATGGCCTGCACGTTTACGCTCTTGCCGGTCGCCGGCATGCCCATGAACTCGCCTTTGTTGGTCCCGGTAACGCGAGCGCGAGCAATAACCTTGTCGCCGGCCGTCAGGATATCTTCGGCGTCGAAGCGCAAATCGGGGAACGCAGCGATCATCATCCGAAAAAGTTGCCTGGTGCCTTCTTTGTTCGGTTCGAGGCCAGGCATCGCCTCATGCTCGACGAAGCCGTCAGCCAGTCGCTCAGCGGCCGCGTCGACGTCGCCGGCATTTATCTGCTCAAAGAAGTGTCGCAGTGCTGCTTCGTTGTCCATGGTTCTTTCCCCTTATGTTGTCGGTGGCAGCGAGCATACGTCACCACACCTCGCCGGGAGCAGGGGAAGGGCTGGCGTCGTGTACCTTCGAGCTGCTTGATAACCGACATCATGTCCATGACGGGTCAGCTTCCAGTCAATAGGTGACGGGCCAGGTTCCAGTCGATACAAGCAAGTGGTGCTGGCACGGGGTGATTTCACAGGCTGACCTCATTCTTGGGGGCCGAGGGTTGGGCCCAGTATGGCCTTCAACTCGATCACGGCGCTGCCGGCGTCTCCGCCGTGGAACGTGAGATCGGTGCCGCCCTCCCTCCGCGCACCCTCTTGCTATCGCTGGTCCTCGTCGTCGTCGGCGCCTTAGTGCTGCCAATCTTGTGGCTACCGTTCCCGGACGGATCGCCGCACGTACCCCGGCCGCGATCGTGTTCCGATCGGAATGAGCCGGAGCTAGAACCGGACGGGGTCGACGTCGATCCGTACCCGTTCGCTGGGCCGGCCGGCCGCTGCGAGCGTGTCGGCGAGACTGCCGTGGTCTGCCGCGCGCACGACCCAGCGGTCATCCCCCAACTCGCTCAGTTCAACCGGCTCCCCCGAAAGATCGCCGGCCGAGACTCCGCCCAGTTCAACTCGATCGCCAGGCAGGTCGGCAGGCAGGTCGGCAGGCAGGTCGCCGGTGAAGCCGCCCCTAAGGGCACTAGCCAGCTCGCGGGCACCGGGGCCTGAGAGGATAGCCAGCGCGGAGAACGGAGGGAGCCGGAGGGCTTTGCGCACCGCTTCCTCCGACGCGGCAAGGCGGCCTGGGTCGGCGAGCAGGGCTGCTTCGATCACGGGATGGCTCGGGGCTCTGGTCTGCACGAGGACCTTGCCGGCGCGTTGGCGGCCGCCGACCAGGCGTGAGGCCCGTGCGAGCAGAGCCAGGGCTTCCTCGCCGGCCCGGAAGCGGGGAGCCAGCAACTCCTGGTCGAAGTCCAGGAACGCCACGGCCCCCACTCCCCCGCCCTTTCGCAGCTCTCCCTCCCGGTACAGCACAGCCTCTGTGCCAACGAGTACGGGCGCCGCCGGGAGCGGACCAGTACCGGCGGACACCTCCCCGACCGGGCGGCCCGAGAGGGCCTCGAGCTGTTCTCTTGCCCGGCTGATCCCGGCTCTCAGCAGCCGCAAGACACTTGAGCCGCACGAACCGCACACAAGCGGTCGGGACGTGCCGCAACGCCGGCAGACCATGCCCTCGCCGACAACGGCGACCGCTGCACCGCACTGCTCACAGGTAGCCAGCTCCCCGCAGGCGTCACAGGCCGACAACTGGGCACGGCCCTTTCTGTTCAGCACGCATACGACCCGGTAATCGCTCCTCAGTACCGCGACGAGGCCCGATGAGTAAAGCCCCGTCCGGGGGTCCTCGCGCCGGCAGTCCACGACCTCGAGGGCAGCCCAACCCGACCGCTCGGAAGAGACGCTGGCTACGTGCACCTGGTCTGCCGCCGCGAGTAGCTCCACCGTCGGGCAAGGGGTTACCCAGAGGCACGGCACTGCTGCGAGGCGGGCGCGTTCGGCGGCAACTGACGGCGCGTCCCAGGTCGGTGCCGCCCCTTGGACCAGGCCCTCGTCGTCCGCGTCCAGGACAACAATCGATGCCGCTCCTGGGCATGGCCCCCAAGCAGCGGCCCTCGTGCCGATCACCACGTCCGCTCCGGCGCGGGCCTGCGCCCAGCCCCCGGGCAGCAGAGCGACCTGAGCACCCCGGCTGCGTAGTGCCGCGCACCCAGCCTCCGCTCTCGCCGTCGTGGGAGCAACAACGAGCACCGGCCCATGCCCCGCGGCCGCCATCACCACCTCGGTGGCGCTGTAGACCGGGGGCAACCGCAACAGATGGGTGCCCGGGCTCCAGGCCTCCTCGACCAGCCCTTGGACCGCCCCCCGCCCCTGCCCCTGCCAGCCCTTTCGCTCCCTGCGCTGTCGCTCCCGGCTCTATCCCGACCAGAGAAGGGCCCTGGCCGGCGGAGGGAGAGCCCGCACAGCATTCTGCGGCGACGCAGTGAAGAGCAGTGAGCGGCGTCGGCTCGCCCAACGCCAGGCGGCCCATTCGGCCAGCTCGAACAGCTCCGGCTCGGGGCCCCAACCTGTCACCTTGGCGATCGGCCGCAGTGCCAAGCCTTCGGGCGGCTCCACCGGGTAGGCGACCACCCATCCGCGCACAGCGCGCCCCTGCAGGGGCACCCTCACGATAGAACCGGGCCGAAGTTCAGCGGCGAACTTGGCCGGGACCGCATAGTCCAGCTCCCGCTCGAAGCCTGCGACGTCGGGCAGCACCCGTGCGACGAGAGCGACGAGAGCGACGGGCGTGTCGGGCGTGTCGGGCGTGTCGGGCAGCCCGATCACCCCGGACGAATCAGGCACTTCGTGCGGCATTCTGTGGGCACTTTTTGTTGCCTATCGCGCGTTTAGTCCCCGGATACCATTTTGGCGGAGGCAATTCGCTAAAGACCGACACCGGACCAACTAGAGGCCGACTGCCTGTTTGAACTCGGCCAGCCGGCTGGTCACCTCCCAGGTGAGATCTTTGTCCGGGCGGCCGAAATGTCCATAAGTGGCGGTGCGCCGGTATATCGGGCGCCGCAAGTCGAGGTCCCGGATGATCGCCGCCGGGCGGAGGTCGAAAACTTCGTCCACCGCCTTGGCTACTTTGGCGGGGGCCACCTTCTCAGTCCCGAACAGTTCGACCATCAACGACACCGGCCGGGCGACCCCGATCGCATATGCGATCTGGACCTCGCAGCGTTTGGCCGCCCCCGAAGCCACAACGTGCTTGGCGACCCAGCGCGCGGCGTAGGCACCGGAGCGGTCGACTTTGGAAGGATCCTTGCCGGAAAAAGCCCCGCCGCCGTGCCGGGCCGCCCCTCCATAAGTATCCACGATTATTTTCCTCCCGGTCAGCCCGGTATCGGCGCTGGGCCCGCCGCGTTCGAAGCGGCCGGTCGGGTTGGCAAGGACCTCGTAGGCGTCGTCGGCATATTGTGCGGGCACGATCGGGGCGATGACGTGGTCGCGGAGATCCGGCTTCAGCAACGTTTCGAGGTCCACGGTCGGCCGGTGCTGGGTAGACACGAGCACGGTCTTCAGCCGAACAGGCCGCCCGTCTTCGTACTCGAACGTGACCTGGGTCTTCCCATCCGGTCGCAGATAGGGAAGGACTCCGACCTTTCGCACCTGGGCCAGGCGCTGCGCCAGCCGGTGGGCCAACCATATCGGCACGGGCATCAAGTCGTCGGTCTCGTCGCACGCGTAGCCGAACATCATCCCCTGGTCGCCGGCGCCCTGGCCAAAAAGGGCGTCCTCGCCGCTCGTCCCCTGGCGGACCTCATAAGCAGTGTCAACACCCATGGCGATGTCTGCGGACTGCTGGCCGATCGAGACCGCCACACCGCACGTCAGCCCGTCGAACCCCATTTCCGAGCTCGTATAACCGATCCCGGAGACCACCTCGCGAACTATCTGAGGGATCTCGACGTAGGCGCTTGTCGTTATTTCGCCGGCGACAACGACCAAACCGGTCGTGAGGAGCGTCTCGCAGGCGACGCGCGCCATCGGGTCCTGGTCCAATATGGCGTCAAGGATCGCGTCGGAAATCTGGTCGGCCATCTTGTCCGGATGGCCTTCCGTAACCGATTCCGACGTAAAGTCCCAGCGTGTCATCCTGCTGTTCCCTTCCTCTGCGACAGGGTGCCGTTAGTGCCTAACAGATCTCCGATTGCGTCGACCAGCTTGGCTGCAACCGCCCGCTTGTCAGCCAAACCGAGCTCAGCGCTCGACCCGACGGACACGATAACAGCGTCGCTACTGTCCTGGCCGAAACCGGACCGGGCGCGAGCAGTTACGTCGTTCGCAACGATCAGGTCGACCCCTTTGGAAACGAGCTTGTGCCTGCCGAGCTCGGCAAGCTCCGCGCTTGTGGCTGTTTCGGCAGCGAAACCAACGAGGACTTGGCCAAGCCGGCGGCGAGCACTCAGCTCGGCCAGAATGTCGAGGGTCGGTACAAGCTCGACAGCGAGCGGCGAGGGGGACTTCTTGAGCTTTCTCTCCGCTATCACCGCCGGCCGGTAGTCCGCCACCGCAGCTGCCATCACGACTACGTCAGCCTGAGCGGCGGCGTCGAGCACGGCGGTGGCCATTTCTGCGGCGGTTTCGACCTCCACGACGTCGACCTCCGCCGGGGCTGCCAGGTCGCTCGAAGTCACCAATGTCACCTGCGCTCCACGGGCCCTCAGCTCCGAGGCGATGGCGTAGCCCTGCTTGCCCGAGCTCCGGTTGCCGATATAGCGCACCGGGTCGAGCGGTTCACGGGTCCCGCCGGCGCTGACCACGGCCCTGACGCCCGTGAACGGCCCCTCTGCCTCTGCCTCGGCCTGCGCGGCCGCCGTTGCCGTTGCCGTCGCCTGGCCGAGGATTGCTGCGAGCGCCGCGACGATTTCTTCCGGCTCCCGGAGGCGGCCCATGCCGAAGTCGCCGCCCGCCAAGTGGCCTTCGGCCGGCTCGAGAAGGTGCACGCCCCGCCGGCGCAGCGTTGCGATGTTGTCCTGCACGGCCGGGTGCTCCCACATCTCGGTGTGCATGGCCGGGCAGACGAGCACCGGGGCACGAGTTGCGAGCAGGGTAGCGCTCAGCAGGTCAGACGAGATACCTGCCGCGTAGCAGCCGATCAAGCGGGCGGTGGCGGGCGCAACCACTATCGCATCGGCGTTCCGGCCGAGCTGGAGGTGCGGGACTACGTTGCCGAACGTGGCGCCGGCCTCGAGCGTCCCAGAAGCGCCGGCCCCCGAAGCCGGCTCTTCGCTGAACAGGGAGGTCCGGGCAGGCTCGGCCGCAAGGGCGCTAAAAGTGAGCGGCCCGACAAAACGGGTCGCGCTCTGCGTCAGGACGGGGCTCACGAGAGCCCCCGCATCGCTCAGGCGCCGGCACACCTCCACCGCTTTGTAGGCGGCGATGCCCCCGCACACGCCGAGGACGACCCGCTTGCCTGCGAGTGGCGACCCCGAAAGTGGCGACTCCGAAAGTGGCGACCCCGAAAGTGGCGACCCCGAAAGTGGCGACCCCGAAAGTGGCGACATGGCCGTGCTCATCGCTGGCAGGCTAGCCCGCCGGGCAGCTCAGACGGCCGATCCGTCCGGGCAGCTCAGACGGCCGACCCGTCCTCCACTGCCTCTTCGACCTCGGCGTCCGGGTCGATGATGCGATGGTAGGTGATCTTCCCGGCGGCGACCTCGTCCAGAGCGATGGACAACGGCTTGCGGGAGATCGAGGTCACCTGCGGCGGGACGATGGACCCCAGGCCCTCGCCGAGCTGGTTGAAATAGGAGTTGACCTCCCGGCCACGCTTCGCCGCGAGGCTTACCAGGGTGTACTTGGAATCGACCCTGTCGAGCAGCGCCTCGATCGGCGGATCCATCATCGTCGGCCTTCGTTCAGCCATTAAGCCCAGCTCCTATCGGGTCAACCACATGCGGGTTCAGCTAGATATCGAGCCAGCGGGACATCGCTCAGCGAGTCTCGTCAGCGGGGTACCTGGCGGCAGAGGTCGATTATACCTGCGAGTTCGGCTGCAGCCCGCTCTACGTCATCGTTCACTACGACATGGTCAGTCATCTCGCGCCCGACGCGCTCCTCTTCGGCCCCGACCAGCAGGCGTTTTTCGATACTGGCCTCGTCGTCGCCGCGCAGGCGCAAGCGTTCCGCCTGCACCTCGACCGACGGTGCCGCTATGAAGACGAGCACAGCCTCGGGGTACCTGCGCTTCACTTGCGACGCCCCGTCCGGGTCGATCTCCAGGACGACATCGCTGCCTCCGGGTGGTTCCAGCGTCGGGGTGCCGTACAGCCGGCCGTTGCCGGGGTACTCGGTCCACTCGACGAAGCCCCCGGCGCTCACGCGGTCCATGAACTCCTGGCGGGTCGTAAAAACATAGGCGCTCTCGGGTTCCGAGGGCCGCTGGGCCCTGGTCGTCCACGACCGCGACAACCATAGGCCGTCGCGGAGGCACATGAGCCGGGCGACGAGCGTTCCCTTTCCAACTCCCCCTACTCCAAAAATGACGAAAATAAGCGGGTTTCGTGGCTCATCCGCTTTCACTTCATCAGGCGGGCCGGTGGTGGTCAAAGGAGCATCCACGGCAGGGAGGCGGGCGGTGCGCTTCGGTCGGCTCGCACCCGTTCGGGACACGAGGCACAGCTTTGGGGGTTCACGAAACGCCTCTGGGGGCCGGCCGCACCGACGGCGCAGCCTTCAACGATCCGCGCAGGGACGGCTCCGAGCGGTCCAGGACAGGGTAACGGTGGAAACTGGCCCGCGGGCGCGGGCATGGGACCACCCCGGCCGGGTCTTAGCTCAGCTTTTCGAGCAATTTGCGGCGCTGCTGTTCCCCCAGGCCCTGAACTCGCCTGGTGTCACTGATGCCGACCTCGTCCATGACGCGACGAGCTTTGACCTTCCCGAGCCCGGGAAGGCTCTCGAGCACGGCAAGCACCTTCATCTTGCCGATCACTTCGTTGTTCTGTCCTTGGTCGAGAAGCTCCTTCAAGGAAACAGAGCCCATCTTGAGGCGGTCCTTAAGCTCAGCTCGTTGCTTACGAGCGGCAGCGGCCTTCTCCAGGGCGGCCTGGCGTTGTTCTGGGGAAAGAGTGGGCGGCAAAGGCATGGTGCGCACCCTAGCGCGTTGCATCGCGAGGTTGTGAAATCCTGGCCCAAAAACTTCAGCGAGGCCCACCGGAGCCCCTTTTGGGCTGCTCTCAGGCCACCTTGGACGCTTTCGAGCCGCTTTCGAGCCGCTTTCGAGCCGCTTGCCGGCGTTTCTGGGGCCGCTCGGGCCGCTGGGGAGCGTTCAGGGGCGTTCGGGGGTTCAGGGAGCTAAACGCCTGCGGAGGCGGCGGCGAGCTCCTCGACGATCGAGGCGGCGGCGGCTTCGGGGCGCGCTGAAGCGGTGACCGCCCTCCCGATGACCAACATGTCCGCTCCAGCGAGGAGAGCCTCGGCAGGCGTGGCGGCGCGGCCCTGGTCGTCCCTCCCGGTCCCGGCAAGCCTGATCCCTGGCACCACGGCGAGCAAGCCGGGCGCGACGGCCTTGGCCTCACTGAGGTCGGAAGCCGCACAGACGAAGCCACCGCACCCCGCATCGCGGGCTGCCTCAACCCGAGCACGCACCAGGTCGGCCGGGGCCTCGGCTTCGCTCGTAAGGACCGTGATCGCGAGGACGGCCGGCGCAGGCAAACCAGCTCTGGCGGCGCCTTCGGCCAGCCCCTCCGCCCCTGCGGCCAGCGTGGCGGGCCCGGCCGAGGCATGGACGGTGAGGTACGAGGCACCAAGGGCACCGAGCACCCTCGCTGCTTTGCGCGTTGTAGTCGGGATGTCGAGCACCTTCAGGTCGACGAAGACCCTGAAGCCGGCCTCCAACAGCTCGGCCACGACCTGCGGCCCGGCTGCACTGAACAGTTCCAGGCCCACCTTGGCCACTCCGAACCAGGGTTGCATCCGCGCAGCCCACCGCATCGCCAGGACTGAGTCGTCCACGTCCAGGGCCAGCACCAGCCGCTGGCGAAACTGTTCCAGTTCGCCCGGCACGGCCGGGCCGGTTGTCCCCACCTCGATCACATCAGCCTTTCCCGGTTGCCGGATATCTATCAGGATGTCTTCGCTCATTTGGCCGAACCTATCCAAAGTGCACCTCCGCTGTCACAACCTCGGTCCCTACTTCCCTGCATTGATAACCTCCACGGCCCCCGGTTGGTTCGTTCGGTTCGCCCCGTTCGAGCCGGCCGCAGGCGCATCATCGGAGTACGACGAGGCAGCGGGCCCGCCGACGGCGTACCCACCCGTCACCTCTGAGATGCTCGCAATACCCCGCGATGAACACCAGACCTTCAGTTCCTCGAGTACGCGAAGTGAGGCCCTCGGGTCGACGAAGGTGGCGGTGCCGACCTGGACCGCGTCGGCTCCCGCCGCGAGCAGCTCGGCAGCGTCGTAGCCGCTGTACACACCGCCGACGCCGACGATGGCCGCCGCCGGGAACGCTCGGCGGCACTCGTAGACCGCCCGCACGGCGACCGTGTGGAGCGCCGGCCCGGACAGCCCCCCGCCACCCCCACCGAGGCGCGGTAGCCCGGTGGCGGGGTCCACCGCGAGGCCCATCAGCGTGTTCACCAGTGTCAGCGCGCCCGTGCCGCTGTCGAGCGCTGCGCCAGCGATGGCGACTAGGTCCGTAACGTTGGGGCTCAATTTCGCCCATACGGGCAAACCCGTCGCCTTCAACGCCTCGATAAGTGGCCCGAGCGCCGCCGCGGCCCCCTCGGCAGAGTGAGAGAACATCCGCTGGCGGTCCTCGATGTTCGGGCAGCTGATATTGGCCTCCACTGCCACAACTGCTGAGCGCTGTTCGGCCGGGGCACCAGCCAAAGCCTCCGCCAGCCGCCGGCCAACTTCTGCGTACTGCCGAGCACTGCGTCCCCAGACGCTCACGACGGTCCTCGCCCCCGCCTTGGCGAGCGCCGGCAGGTCGTCGTACGCCCAGGCGTCGATCCCCGGGTTCTGGAGCCCGATGCTGTTCAGCATCCCGCCAGCGACCGGCAGCAGGCGGGGGGCTGGGTTGCCGCCCCATGGCTCGGCCGACAGTGACTTCACAACGACGGCGCCCAGAGCCGAAAGGTCGAAGTAGGCCCCCAGCTCAGCGCCGTGGCCAGCGGTCCCCGAGGCGGTCATGATCGGGTTCGGTAGGGCCAATGCGCCCACCCGTGCGGCCATGTCGGTCGAGGTCGCCATTCCCCTCAATCTTCCCCGTGACGGGAAAAGCCGGGCGCGCCGGAAGGGCCGGGTGCGCCGCTAGCGGCGCTAGCGGCGTGAGCCACGGGTGCGCCGCCCGCCCGGCCGTGGTGCTCCTGGAGGGACTTGACCGCGAAGGGCTGCTTGGCGCGCTCGAGGACGCCGGCCGCTGCGGCCCGGGCGGCGGCGACGGTAGTGAGAAGGGGGACCTTGTACTGGTGGGCAGCCCGCCGTATCCGTGCGCCGTCAGCGCGAGGCCCGCGGCCCCGGGGAGTGTTCACCACCAGCTGCACCTTCCCAGAACGGATCAGCTCCACCGCGTCCACGACGTCCACGGCCTCCCCGAGCGCAGCTGGGCCACTTGCGCCCCCAACTGCGTCCGCAGTTACCTTCCCCACAATTGTCCCCACGGGGACCCCGGCCTTCTCGAGGTACTCCGCGGTCCCAGAGGTAGCAGCGATAGTGAACCCCGCCGCCACGAAGCGGGCCGCCGCTTCGAGGCCCGCCGCCTTGTCGCGGTCGGCGACGGAGAAGAAGACAGTGCCGCCGTCGGCCAGGTTGTCGCCGGCCGCAAGCTGGCTCTTGGCAAAAGCAAGCCCGAACGTCCTGTCGATCCCCATGACCTCTCCGGTCGAGCGCATTTCAGGCCCGAGCAGGCTGTCCGCATCGGGGAAACGGTCGAATGGGAGCACAGCCTCCTTGACGCTCACATAGCCGGTTACGGGGGGCCTGAGCAGCCCTTCCGCTCGAAGCGAGGCAAGGGTGGCGCCGGCCATCACCCGTGCTGCCACCTTTGCGAGCGGCACGCCGGTGGCTTTGGAGACGAACGGCACGGTCCGGCTTGCACGGGGGTTGGCTTCTATCACGAATACCTGCGGCTGCCCCGCCGGGCCCCGCTGCACGGCGAACTGCACGTTGAGCGGGCCCCTAACCTCGAGAGCGTCTGCGATGGCCCGGGTGTGGCCCTCGATGACCCCGATAGTCGCCGGGCCGAGCGTCGGCGGCGGCACCACGCAGGCGCTGTCCCCGGAATGTACCCCCGCCTCTTCCACGTGCTCCATGACGGCGCCGATGAGCGTCTCGCCGCTGGCGTCACGCACTGCGTCCACGTCGACCTCAATGGCGTCCTCGAGGAACTTGTCGACCAGCACCGGCCGTTCCGCAGACAGGCCGCCCTCCCGCCCGAGAGACCCCGAAACCGCCATGGCGCCCATCGCCCGCTCCAGGTCCTCGTCCACGTAGGCGATCTCCATGGCCCGGCCGCCGAGCACGTAGCTCGGGCGGACCAGCACCGGGTAGCCAACCTTGCCCGCGATCACCAGCGCCTCCTCCACGCAGGTTGCCGTGCCCCCCGCCGCCTGCGGAATGCCGAGGCGCTCGCAAAGTGCGTTCCACAGCTCCCGGTCCTCTGCCAGGTCGATCGACGCCGGGCTGGTACCCATCACAAGCTCGGGAGGTATTACCGAAGAAAGTTTGAGCGGTGTCTGGCCGCCCAGCGCCACTATTACCCCAGCCAGGTGCCCGGAGGCGGACTCGACGTCCAGGACGTTTTGCACGTCTTCGGGTGTGACCGGCTCAAAATACAGGCGGTCGCTCGTGTCGTAGTCCGTCGAGACGGTCTCGGGGTTGCAATTGACCATGACTGTCTCGAAACCTGCGTCGTGGAGCGCAAAACTCGCCTGCACACAGCAATAATCGAACTCGACACCCTGGCCGATCCGGTTGGGGCCGGACCCAAGGATCACGACCTTGGGCTTCGTCGAGGGCAGCACCTCGTCGGTGTCCTCGTAGGTCGAGTAGTGATAAGGGGTCCGGGCGGCGAACTCCGCGGCGCAGGTGTCGACCGTCTTGAAGGTCGCCCGCACACCGAGGCCCCTCCTCGCCGAGCGCACCTCGGCCTCGGTCGTCCCCCACAGATAAGCGAGCTGGGCGTCGGAAAACCCGAGCCGCTTAGCGCGACGCCAGTCGCGCCGGCCGAGCGCCGCAGGCGAGCCGAGGGCGTCGAGTCGGGCACGCTCGTCGGAGATCCGCGATATCTGGTCCAAGAACCACGGGTCGACGCCACTTTCGGCGTGGAGCCGTTCGGCGGTCACACCCCGGCGAAGCGCCGCCTCCAAGTGGAACGGCCTATCGGGGGTTGCCACCGCAGCCTTCGCCACCAGTTCCTCGTCGGTGAGCTGTGTGTAGAGCTCCTCGGCCGGGTCGCAATTGAGGCCCGCTCGACCAGTTTCGAGAGACCGCAACGCTTTTTGCAACGACTCGGGGAAATTGCGGCCGATCGCCATCGCTTCGCCGACCGACTGCATGCGGGTCCCCAGGGCCTCGGGGATCCCGGGGAACTTCTCGAAGGCCCAGCGGGGAACTTTTGTCACCACGTAGTCGATCGTCGGCTCGAAACTGGCCGGCGTTTCGCCCGTAATGTCGTTGCGGATTCTCGTCCAAGGTGTAGCCGACGGCCAAGCGGGCCGCGATCTTGGCGATCGGGAACCCTGTGGCTTTCGATGCGAGAGCGCTCGAGCGCGAAACTCTCGGGTTCATCTCGATCACGACCATTTCGCCATCGACCGGGTTGATAGCGAACTGGATGTTGGAGCCCCCAGTTTCCACCCCAATGCGACGGATGCACGCGAACGCGGCGTCACGCATTTTTTGGTACTCGACGTCGGAGAGGGTTTGTGCCGGGGCGACCGTCACCGAATCGCCCGTATGGACACCCATCGGGTCGAAGTTCTCTATCGAGCACACGATCACACAATTGTCTGCCCGGTCGCGCATCACTTCGAGCTCGTACTCTTTCCAACCTGCTATTGAAGTTTCGATCAGGATCTCTCTTATCGGGCTTGCATCAAGGCCGGTTGCCGCAGCCAGGCGTAGGCCCTCTATGTCCGTCGCTATCCCTGTGCCACCACCGCCCAATATGTAAGACGGGCGGACGATCACAGGGAAACCCACCCTTTCCCCGATCTCCAGCGCCTCCTCGAGCTCCTTGGCAAACCCGGAATCGGGCACGGCCAGGCCGATCTCGGTCATCGCCTCCCTGAACAGGCCCCTGTCCTCAGCGGTTGCGATAGCTGTCGCATTTGCGCCGATCATCTCCACCCCGTAGCGCTCCAGCACCCCCATGTCGTGGAGCTTCATCGCCAGGTTCAGGCCGGTCTGGCCGCCGAGAGTCGGCAAAAGGGCGTCTGGGCGCTCGCGGGCGATGACAGCCTCGAGGATTTCCGGCACGAGCGGCTCGATATAAGTGCGGTCCGCAATTTCCGGGTCCGTCATTATCGTCGCCGGGTTCGAATTTACGAGCACCACCCGGTAGCCCTCAGCCGACAGCGCCCTGCAGGCCTGGGTCCCGGAGTAGTCGAACTCGCATGCCTGGCCGATCACGATCGGGCCGGACCCGATAACCATGATCGATGAGATGTCGTCGCGCCTAGGCACTGAGGCTCCCTTGCGCGGCTGCGGTAGCGCCGCAGCGGCGCATCAGTTCGGCGAACTCGCCGAAGAGGTAGCGGGCGTCGTGGGGCCCCGGGCCAGCCTCGGGGTGGTACTGCACCGAGAACGCCGGTACGTCTCTGCAGATGAAGCCCTCGATCACGCCGTCGTTCAGGTTTATGTGGCTCACCTCTACGGCTTCGCCGAAGGAGCCTGGGGCAACCGCGTAATTGTGGTTCTGGCTGGTTATTTCGACCGCACCAGTAGCGATGCGGCGCACGGGATGGTTGCCACCGTGGTGGCCGAAGGGCAATTTGTAGGTAGAAGCGCCGAGGGCCTGGGCAAGGATTCGGTGGCCCAGGCATATTCCGAACACGGGCAGTTTGCCGAGCAACCCACGGACCGCTTCAGTAGCGCCCGCGACGGCCGCAGGGTCGCCGGGGCCGTTGGAAAGGAACACTCCGTCGGGGGCCATTTCGATGACCTCGCCCGCCGGCGTGCTCGCCGGGACAACGGTGACGGTGGCTATGCGAGCCAGGTTGCGAAGGATGTTGCGCTTTATACCGAAGTCGTAGGCGACCACCTCGAACGGGCCATCGCCGTACCGGTAAGCGCTCGAACAGGTGACCTCCGCCACGAGGTCCCGCCCCTCCGTCGTAGGTTCGGCCCGGGCGACAGCGAGCAGGCTCGCCTCGTCGTAAGAGCCAGGCCCAGCGTCGACCGGCCCGAACGCGCCGGGCATCGCTCCGCCGTCGCGGAGCTGGCGGGTGAGGCGCCTGGTGTCTACGCCGGATATCACTTGGAGGCCATGGCGGCGTAGGAAACCGGCGAGGGGCTCGACGGCGCGCCAGTTGCTGGGGCGGCCGGTCAGTTCACGCACGATAACTCCGCGGCAGAAGGGGCGCCGGCTTTCGTCGTCATCCGGCGCGACCCCGTAGTTGCCAATGTGGGGGTAGGTGAACGAGATCACCTGGCCGGCGTAGGAGGGGTCCGTGAGCACCTCTTGGTAACCCGTCATGACAGTGTTGAAGACGACCTCGCCGGCGGCGGCAGGGGTACGGCCCTCCGGCGCAGGTTCGCCCTCCGGCGCAGGTTCGCCCTCCGGCGCAGCTCCGCCCTCGGCCGCATCGAAGCCCAGTACCTCGCCTTCGAACACCGAGCCGTCCGCCAGAGCGAGCAGCCCTTCTCGCCAGGCCGTTTCGGGAACACCCGCTCCCCTGACGCCGGGCGAGGCGCCAGCCGGGGCGCCGGTCATCGCTGCGCCTCCTCGGCAATTACGACGGGCTCCCCGGCGAAGATCGTGTGCCGTACCTTGCCCGTGAGCTCCCGGCCCGCGAAGGGAGTGTTGTGGCTGCGGCTCGCGAGGGCGGCCGCCACGACCCTCCAGCGCCGGGACGGGTCGATCACGCAGAGGTTCGCCGGCGCACCCGGCGCGACCGGCCCCCCGTGGGACCCCGACAGGCCTGCGATGGCGGCCGGCTGCCAGGACATGAGAGCGAGCACCCGCTCGGCTGGCAACCCGAGCTCGCCGAGCGCGATCCCGAGGGCGGTCTCGAGGCCCACCATCCCGGGGGCCGCATCAGCAAACGCCACTTGCTTGGCCTCCAAAGGGTGCGGCGCGTGGTCGGTGGCGATGGCGTCGATCGTGCCGTCCACGAGCCCTGCAAGGAGCGCCACCAGGTCGGCTTTAGTGCGCAGAGGCGGGTTGACCCTGAACACCGGGTCGTAGGACCGCACCGCCTCCTCGGTCAGGACGAGGTGGTGCGGGGCGACCTCGGCTGTCACGGCTACCCCGTCGGCCCGTGCCTCACGCACGGCTGCCAGCGCCACCGCGGAGGAAAGGTGCAACAGGTGCAGGCGGGCGCCCGTGAGGCGCGCGAGAGCCAGGTCGCGGCGGACCATGATCTCCTCAGACACCGCCGGCCGGCCAGGCAGGCCGAGGAGGCTCGACAACTCGCCTTCGTTCATCAAGCCCGCGCCGGCCAACGCGGGCTCCTCGCAGTGGTCGGCGATGACCACGCCCAGGCCAGAGGCGTACTCGAGAGCCCTTCGCATGACCGAGGCGTCCTGAACGCAGTTGCCGTCGTCGGTAAAAATCCGCACGCCGAGAGCAGCCATCTCCGCCATCGGCGCCAGCAGCCTGCCATCTCGGCCGACGGTTATAGCCCCCGCTGGCCGGACGTCGCAGCAAGCGCCCTTGGCCAGGTCGAGGACCTGGCGCACGACCGCAGCGGAGTCCGCCGCGGGTTGGGTATTGGGCATCGCAACGATCGCCGTGTAACCGCCGAGCGCCGCGGCACGAGCTCCGGTCTCGATCGTCTCGGCTTCTTCGGCCCCGGGCTCCCGCAAATGGGCGTGCAGGTCAACCAGGCCGGGGGCGACGATGCAGCCGCCCGCGTCGAGCACTACGGTGCCAGGCCCGCCGCCGCTCAGCCCCGGCTCGACAGCGGCCACGACCTCACCTTTCACCAGCACGTCGGCTCGCCGGGCCCCGGAGGCGTCCACCACCGTGCCGCCCCGCACCAGTACCTGCCGTTCACGCGCCAACCGCGGCCCCCGATCCGAGTAGGAGGTAGAGCACGGCCATGCGCACGGCGACGCCGTTAGCCACCTGGGTGGTGATAACCGAGACGGGGCTGTCGGCAACTTCGGCTGCGATTTCGATACCGCGACGGACCGGGCCGGGTGCATGACGAGCGCAGATGGGCCGAGCAACCGGGCACGCTCGGCAGTGAGGCCAAAGGTTGCCGTGTACTCCCGGAGGGAGGGAAGGAATTGTTCGTTCATGCGCTCGGCCTGGAGACGCAGGAGGTAGACCACATCGGATTTGGCCACAACCGCATCGATGTCGTGGCTTACCTCGACCGGCCAGCCCTCGAGCGAAGGCGGCAACAGTGTCGGCGGCGCCACCAGGGTCACGGTGGCACCAAGCGTCGAAAAGGCGATCACATTGGAGCGGGCGACCCGGCTGTGCCGGATGTCGCCGACGATCGCGATGCGCAGCCCCGACAGCACCGCCGGCCTCGCCGGCGAGTACCCGAGACGCCGCTCCCGTTCCCGGCTGATCGTGAAACAGTCGAGGAGCGCCTGAGTCGGGTGCTCGTGGGCCCCGTCGCCGGCATTGAGGACCGAGGCCCCGCTGCCAAGTGGCCCGCCCGCACCGCCGACGCCACCGGCGCCTCCCGCGCTCTCCAGCCACCCGGCCACCTGCGCCGGCACGCCAGCGCAGGAGTGGCGGACGACGAAGGCGTCGACGCCCATGGCTTCGAGCGTGAGCACGGTGTCCCGCAGGGACTCGCCCTTGTTGAGCGAGCTGGACGAACCGGTGAACGTCATGACGTCCGCAGAGAGCCGTTTGGCAGCCGCCTCGAACGAGAGCCGGGTCCGGGTCGAATCCTCGAAGAAGGTGGAAACGATCGTTTTGCCGCGCAACGCCGGCACCCTCGGTATTGGCCGGCGGCCCACTTCGACGAAGGTGTCCGCAAGCCGGAGCACCTCGTCGATACCATCCAGCCCGAGGTCGGCGACACTGAGCAGGTGCCGCGGCGTCATACGGCCTCACCGTCCGGCGCGACAGCGTCCCCGAGCGCGAGCGTGCCCCCCAGCGCAACTGTGCCCCCCAGCGCAACCATGTCCCCGAGCACGACACCTTCGGGGCTGACGTCGACCATTTCGAGCCGGCGGGTGGGGAGGTTCTTGCCGACGTAGTCGGGACGTATGGGCAGCTCACGATGGCCACGGTCGACCATCACGGCGAGCTGGACGGCTGCTGGCCGGCCGAGGTCGGAAAGCGCATTGAGTGCCGCCCGAACTGTCCTACCGGTGAAGAGCACGTCATCACAGAGCACTACCACCGCCCCGCCCAGGTCGACAGGGATCTCGGTCACCGCCACCGGCAGCACCGGCCGCAGCCCGATGTCGTCCCGGTAATAGGCGACGTCGAGAGCTCCAACGGGCACATCGGTGGCCGACACGGCACGCACCACGTCAGCCAAGGCCGAAGCGATCCACACTCCGCCGGTCTGCAGGCCTACCAGGACAAGGTGGCCGGCTCCACGGTTGTGCTCGAGGATCTCATGAGCTATCCGCCAGGTGGCCCGCCGGACGTCTTCAGCGTCCATCACAACGGCACGACCCCGGAATACTCCCCCGGCAGGGGAGACCAGAGTGCGCTCGCGCTGACCCACAACCTCTCCTCTCTCCCGTGCCAGCCTCACAGGACTGGCTTTACGGTCGAACAGGCAGCTTATCCTCGTCGGGCCGTAGCTCGTGGGCAATTGTCGCGAGCAGCCCGTTTACAAAACCTGCCGATTCGTCGGTCGAGTACTCCTTCGCCAGCTCGACCGCCTCGGATATCACGACGCTTGTGGGCACATCGGGGCACCAGCCCAGCTCGAAGGTAGCCATCCGCAGCACCGCCCGGTCCACCACCGGCATGCGCTCGAGCGACCAATCGATGGCGTGCTTGGCGAGCAGCTCGTCGATCCGGGCCTGGTGGGATTCGACACCGCTCGCCAGCGTGGTGGCATAGGGCTGGGGAGCCACCGGCAGCTCTGCCAACAGGTCGCTGACGGCCTGCTCTTTCAAGTCGCACTCGTAGAGCAGTTCGAGAGCGCGCTCTCGCGCCCCTCGCCGGCCCCCCAAGCCGAACAGTTCTAGCTCCCGACGCGAGTCAAGTACTCACCAGTGCGAGTGTCGACCTTGACCTTGTCGCCCTGGTTTACGAAAAGTGGGACCTGCACGCTTATCCCCGTCTCCAGTACGGCCGGCTTGCGGGCCCCGGACACCCTGTCGCCCTGCACGCCCGGCTCGGTCTGGGTGACAGTCAGCTCCACGGCTGCTGGCAGGTCGACGCCGATTATCTCGCCATCGTAAAACTGGAGAAGGGCCGAGTCCCCCTCTTTCAAGAAGTTTGCAGCGGCGCCGAGCGCCTCGCGCGGCGAGGTCAGCTGCTCGTAATCCGAGTTGTCCATGAACACATACGCGCCGCCGTCGGTGTAAAGGAACTGCATTTCTTTCTTGTCGATAATCGCCTGGTCGAGCTTTTCGTCCGCGCGGTAGGTGCGGTCGATGACGGCGCCGCTGCGCATGTTCTTCAGTTTTGTGCGCACGAATGCGCCGCCTTTGCCGGGCTTCACGTGTTGGAACTCAACCACGGAGAACAAACCCTCAGGCAGGTTGAGGGTCATTCCGTTCTTCAGATCGTTTGTAGATACAGCAGCCATTTGGTGGCAACCCCTTTTTCGAACTCGCGTCGCCCGGAACTTCTTGTGGTCCTCACACCTTTGGCGAGAGGGTCAGGATTTCACAACCGGCGCCGGTGACCAAGACGGTGTCCTCGGTGCGTGCGCCGCCGAGCCCAGGGACGTACACGCCGGGTTCGACGGTAACCACCTGACCAGAGCAAAGTATATCCTCCGACCGCACTCCCAGGGCGGGCGCTTCATGGATGTCGAGGCCCACGCCGTGCCCGGTACCGTGCACGAACAGCTCGGAGAACCCGGCAGCGTCGACGACTTCCCGGCACGCCCTGTCGACCTCGGCGGCGGCGACACCGTCGCGCACTGCGCAAAGTCCGGCGTCTTGAGCCGCGAGCACCACCGAGGCCACCCGCGCCAGTTCCGGGGCGAGGTCACGTGCGCGGCCCATAGGGATGGTCCGGGTCATGTCGGAGCAGTAGCCGTCGACCCTCGCCCCGAAATCGACGACCACGAGCTCCCCGTTGCCGATCTTGCGAAACGAAGGGTGATGGTGGGGCTCGGCAGCGTTCGGCCCTGCAGCCACGATCGTCTCGAAGGCAGGCTCCTCGGCCCCCAGGCGCCGCATCTCGGTGTCAAGGGCGAGGGCCACTTCGGCCTCGGTCGGGCCTTCCCCGAGCATCCGGCGCACACTCACGAGCGCCGCATCGGCGATGGCGGCCGCAGCAGCGATACGGGCTATCTCGCCGGCGTCCTTGCGCACCCGGAGACCCTCGACGAGGTCGCTCGTAGGCACCAGCTCGACGTCCCTGGCCCAACCCTCGGACCACCTCCCAAAGCGCGCCCAACTTATGTGCTCGCCCTCCAGGCCGAGCCGCCCGATGCCCTTGACGAGCTCCCCCAATAGCTCCACCTGCTCGGCGCCTCCCAGGGCCTCCGTACGGGCAGGCGCACCGGAGACGGCCAACTCCGCGGGCGCCTGTTCCCCGTAGCGCCCGTCGGTGACGATGACTGCGTCGTCAGCGCGCACCATGAGGAGGCCGGCGGAACCGGTGAAGCCAGTGAGATAGCGGATGTTGGAGTGGCTGGAAATGAGGAGCGCCTCGCAGCCAGCCCCGTCCAGCAGCTCCCGCAGCCGCGCGATGCGACCGGGCACCTCCATCGTGGCCAGGTCGCTGCGAGCCGGGCCGCGGGGGCCACCGGCCTGCGGCACAGATCGTGGTGGACGGGCGCTCACCTCCGCCATCGTGGCACGCTTGTCAACCGATGAGCGAACACGAGCCCAGCGCCTCGGCCACCGAGCCGACGCGCGCGAACCAACGCGCGAACCAACGCGCGAGCCGACGCGCGAGCCGACGCGCGGGCCGACCGCCCGGCTCCTCCTCTCGGCCCCTGACCGCCCTGGGCTTGTGGCGTCTATCGCCGAGTTCATCTACCGCAACGGCGGGGACGTTACCGAGGCGGACCAGCACACCGACGAAGAAGAGGAGATGTTCTTCCAGCGCGTCGAGTTCCGCCTCGCCGGCATCAAGCTCTCGCGCGAGGAGCTTTCGCAGGCCCTGGCCGAGGTGGCCGCCCCCCTCAAAATGAAATGGTCCATCCGCTACTCCGACGAGGAGCGGCGCGTCGCTGTGCTCGCCTCGCGCCAGCCTCACTGCCTGGTGGACCTGCTGGGCCGCTGGTACGCCCACGAGCTCCCCGGTCGGCCCGTGCTCGTGGCCTCCAACCACCGCGACCACGCCGAGCTAGTGAGCCGGTTCGGGATCGAATACCAACACCTGCCCGTCATCAAAGGTACGCGGGACGACCAAGAGGAGTTGTTGCTCGAGGCGCTCGCCGATGCGAACGTCGAGCTGGTGGTGCTGGCGCGTTACATGCAGGTCCTATCGGAACGGGTCATCGACGCTTACCCCTCCCGGGTGATCAACATCCACCATTCCTTCCTACCGGCCTTCTCGGGCGGCCAGCCCTACCTCCAGGCCCACGCCCGCGGCGTGAAGCTGATCGGGGCCACGGCGCATTACGCGACCGCCGAGCTCGACCAGGCCCGATAATCGAACAGGACACTGCACGCGTGTCGCACCGTGACGGGGTGGGCGACCTCGCCCAAACCGGCCGGGACCTGGAGACCGTTGTACTGGCCAGGGCTGTCCGCCTCCACCTGACGGACCGTGTCCTCGTCCACGGCCACAAGACGGTGGTGTTCTAGAGCGGACGGTGTTCTAAAGCGGACGGGGTCCCAGAGCAAACGGTTTTCTAGAGACCAGGTTACGGGCGGCGGGGCGCTGCCTTCTTTGGTGGACGTCCCAAGTCGGTGAGCCTAGGTGCGAGATCTCCCTTCGGACCGACCAGCAGGCTCGATAGCCCGAGCCATTCCCGAAGGCGGTGTAGCTCGGCCAAGGCCGCCTCGGCTACTGCACCGGTCGCCTGCCCCGGTTCGGCGAAGGCGCCCACGACCAACAAGCCATCCCCCTTCCGATCGGACTTCAGGTCTAAGCGGGCGACTAGTGCGTCCCCCAGTAGCAACGGCATGACGTAATAGCCGTGCGTTCGGAGCTGCCCTGGGACATAGATCTCGATGCGGTAGTGGAACTCAAAGAGCCGTTCAGCGCGTGGACGCGTCCATATAAGCGAGTCGAACGGGGAGACCAGAGTCGCGCTCGCCCGTTTTGGCGGCCTAGGGCGCAGGCCCGGCGCGATGTAAGCAGGCTGAGGCCAGCCCTCGACAGCGACTTGGAGCAGGCGACCTTCTCCCACGAGCTCCGCCACTAGTAACCGCGCTCTTTGGGGCCGCAACCAGAAATAGTCAGCGAGGTCAGCCTCAGTGGCGACACCTAGGCAGCGAGCGGCCAGGGCGATCAGCTGCTTCTGAGCGTCCTCGTCTGCGGGTGTGGGCATTTCCAGCACGGCCGCCGGGATCACTCGCTCGGTCAGGTCATAAATGCGCTCGAAGTTTGGGCTTCGCCAGGCCGACAACACACCATCGCCGAAAAGGAGCTCGAGCGCTCGGCGCCCGGTGCTACGACGGTCCCACCATTCGCCCGTCTGGCGCCGGGGATCTGAGAGCTGGGAGGCAGCTAACGGGCCCCGCTCGGTGACCTCGGCCAGGATGTAGGCGATGTACGCGGAGTGAGCCGCTCGCCAAGCGCGACGCCTTTCTTGGGCCGCTGCGCTGTCGACCAGGTCATCACGCCAGCGTTGCATGCGCCAACGGAACAGCGGGTGCAGCTCCACCGGCAAGAGCGAAGCGGCATGGCCCCAGTACTCCAGCCAGCTACCCTGCGGCTCGGAGAGGCTGCGCAGCACTGCCGGGTCGTACGGCCCCAGACGGCTAAAAGGGACCAAGAACTGGGTACGGGCAAGAACGTTGACGGCGTCGAGCTGTATGGTGCCGAGCTGGCCCATGACCCCGAGCAGCTGAGCCTTCGTCTTTGCTGCCGTGCCCCTGACCCCGGTCGTGGCGGGACGTGGCGCGCTGAGCCCTTGGGCAGCTATGGCCAACCAGCGGGCCTCAGTGCTCGACAGCTGAGCGCTGGACAGAGATCTTGCGCCAGGCATGGGGAATGGCGAGCTTATAGAGGTCCCACCTAGGACGGCCCCCAGCCGGCAGCTTCGTAGACGTCGAGGACGAGCTTGAGCGCCCGGTAGCCGTCCTCACCGCTCACCGAGTGCGGCCGGCCCTCGACGATGGCCGAGGTGATATCGGCCAGCTGTGCCCGGTGGCCGCCGGGAAAGTCCAAGGCGCTGACGTCGCCCTCGGTCGGGCTCTCGTCGCCGTCTTGGAGCTTGGCCGCCACCAACGCCCCGTTCTCCAAGACGATGGTCCCCTCCGTACCGCTAACCCGAAGCGTCGTCGGGAAGCCGGGGAACGCCACAGTGCTCGCCTCGAACATCCCGAGCGCCCCGTCTTCGAAGCGGAGCACTGCCAGCGCGAGATCCTCGACCTCTATGTCATGGGCGAGGGTGGCGCAGTGGGCCGAGAGCACCTCGGGCTGGCCGCAGAGCCAGCAAACGAGGTCGGCATAGTGGACGCTCTGGTTCATGAGAGCCCCTCCCCCGTCCATCGCCCACGTCCCACGCCACTGCGCACTGTCGTAATAGGCCTGCGACCTATGCCACGGCACGCTCGCCCAGACCTCGACGAGCCGGCCCAGGCGGCCGCTGGCGAGCAAGGCCTTGGCGCGCTGCACGCCAGGGTTGTAGCGCTGCTGGGAGATGACCGAGAGGCTGACGCCTCGAGCCGCTGCGCCGTCGATCAACCGGCGCGCCGCCACCAGGGAGATATCGATCGGTTTTTCGACCACCACATGCCTGCCGGCCTCGGCTACGGCAAGGCCCATTTCGGCGTGCAAGCCGCTCGGCACCAAGACGCAGACGGCTTCGACTTCTGTCATCGCCAGCAGGTTCTCGACGCTGCCTGCATCGACGACGCCATGCTCATCGGCAAAGCGCGCCGCATGGGCGCTATCGAGGTCGCTCACGGCGACCAGGCGCGCCTCCGCCAGCCCGTCGAACGCGGCAGCGTAGGTCGCGCCGATGGCCCCGCAGCCGACAAGGCCGAAGCCGAGCGGGCCGCGACCAACCAGCTCGCGACCACCTAGCCCGGGGCTGGACGGCCCGGTACCAGGAAGTACTGCCACTCAGGCCGGCCTGGGGGGTGCGTCCAAGCCGACCTGAGTGCCCGCCACCTTCGTCCATCGCCCTCGCTCAGCCACCAAAGGTGGAGGCTAACCGAGCGGAGGGCTCATGGAAGAGCTTGCATCCATCTCCGAAGGGTCTCCGCCTGGGGGCGGAGAGACTGTTCGGGCGAGGCCAGTTCGGGGTGCCATTTCTTCTCGAACTCGAGCGACACCCACCCCACGTACCCGGCTGAGCGCAGAAGGCTCAACAGATCGGGCACCGGCACTTCGCCCTCGCCGATTGGGACCAGCTGCCACTGGTCCGGCCGGCTCGGGTCGCGGCGTGCGTCTTTCACCTGGACCAACGAAATGTGGCGGCCCAGAGTCTCAAGCACCTCCGGGGGGCGCTCACCCATCCTGTGGGGATGAAGCGAGTCGTAAACAGCACCCGCACTCCCACCGACGTAGTTCAGCACCTCCGCCACAACATGAGCGCTCGAGAAGTCGTCGTGGGTCTCGAGCGCCAAGCGGGCACCGTAGTACCCGGCCAACGGAGCCGCCTCCGCCAGCAGTTCCGCCGCCTGCTTTATCGCGTCCCGCCTCATGTCAGGGCTTTCCGGGAGCGAACCGCCAAAGACGCGCAGCAAAGGCGCTCCCCACTGAGCGGCGATCTCCGCCATTGCGTCGAGGTCGTACAGGAAGGCGTGCCTGTCCGACGTGACGAGCTGGAGCGAGGTGTCGAGGGCTGCGACGCTCACACCGCTCGAGCGCAGAGCGGCCTCGGCCCGCCGGCGGGAGGAGTGGCTGAGCAAGGGTGTCACCACGTCGCCATCGAAAAGACGGATCTCGATGCCATCGAAGCCGTACGTCGCCACAGCCTCTACGGTGCGTTCGAAAGGCCATTCGGGGCAAGCGAGGTTGCTATAGCTCAGACGCATGATGATTCCCTACCCAGCGAATTTGGTCCCATTCGTCCTTGCTTATTTTTCTGCTACCGGCCGACTACCTGCTGTGACGCCCGGCCCGCAGGATCGCCGCAACAGCTTCGATCGCCAAACGGTACCCATCGCCGCCGAAGCCTGCGATCACGCCGGTCGCCACCGGGCTAACGACCGAAACGTGGCGCCAGGGTTCCCGGCGCTTGGGGTTGCTGATGTGCAGTTCGACGATCGGCCCTTCAAAAGCCGCCAGGGCGTCGTGGAGCGACCACGAGTAATGGGTGAGCGCCCCTGGGTTGACCACGATCGCGGCGGCGCGCCCGCGTGCTTCGTGGACCGCCTCGATGAGCGCCCCCTCGTAGTCGGACTGGACGTGCTCGAGCGCGAGGGCGTGCTCAGCCGCCGCCACGGTGGCCTTGGCGACGTGGTCGGCCAGGGTGTCGCGCCCGTAGATCTCCGGCTGGCGTTGGCCGAGCAAGTTGAGGTTCGGCCCGGATAGCAGCAGCACGATCGCGTCAGGGAGCCGCTCAGGGATCTCTTCCTGGCGCCGTCCGGTCAACTCGGTCACCGTGTCAGCTGTCCCGGTGACGATTGTGAGCTCCGGTCGTGCGGGCGGTTCCTGGGGAGGCATCAGGCTCCTATGCGTGCTGAGCAGGCGGGCACTAATTGCCTAGCAGAACCAGAGCCCCAGTACGCAGCCCTTTTGGCCGAAGCACTGTAGGCCACTAAGTGGGCAAGTCGGGGCCCTTGCTGGAGCCTTTGCACTCAAGTTCGTCTTCTTCCGAGCCGACTACAGACGGGAGAACATCCAGCTATCCAAAGGCCGGTCAGAGCCAACACTCGGTCCGGCGGGCCCTTTAGCAGACGGAGTACACCAGGTGCGTTTCCAAGAACTTCGCGACGTAGACGGGATCGTGCTCGCTCAAGGCCTGCACCCCGCTATCGCAGTTGTCGCAGCAGGTCCCGCGGCACGCGCCGCTGCAATTACGGCCGTGGTGTCGACGAAGGGTTGCAAGGTCCTGCGCCCTTCGGACATAGAGGACGAACTGAAGCGGGCCGCGGTGACCGCGGTCGAACAGCATGAGTCCGCCGTCGAGCAGAAGAAGGGCAAAGTCGCCGAGGCCGAAAACGCGCTTACCGAGGCAAGCGACGCTGCCCAAGCCACCGCCCGCGAAACCACAGTCGCCACCGCCGACCTTGCTCGCTTCGACGACTTGGCCAGCCGCCTGGCCTTTGCAGAGGAGTCCTACGAGTCTGCGGTGCGAGCCGATGCTGAAGCCGCCCGCTCGCTCGCCGCGGCCCTCGGTGAACTGGACAGGATCCTCGGGCAACGTCACAGTGCGAGCACCTCGCTCGAACAGGCGCGCAAGTCCCGTGACAACCGCGGCGTACCTGAGGCCGTGCTCCAGCAAGCCATGAACCTTCAGGCCGCGCTGGCAAAGGCCGAGGCCGACAAGCACGAGGCTGTTCAACAGGCAGACGACACGTCCCAAGCAGCTAGAGCGGCCAGCCGCGACGCGCTTGTGACCCTGGAGACGGCCCACACGGCGCTTCGCAGCGGGATGGCGCTAATCAGTTCCGGGCTCCGGATCGGGCCCGGGTGTGCCGCTGCCCGGCCTGGTCGCCAACTTCCGCGACCGCTTGGCGGCCGCGGTAGCCGGTACCCAAGCGGCCGAGGCGCATTCCAAGGGTGTAGAGCGCGCCGCCAGGAACCGCCTCGAAACCGAACGCAATGACCTCGATGCTCTCGACGCCACTAGGCGCCGTGCAACTTGACGCCCAGGGGACGATCGCCCAATGGGTGAGCGGCGAAAATTTCAACCAGGACGACGCTGTGTTCGCCGACGACGCCTTTGCCCGCTTCGACCCAGAAGGCGTGGCGGCACTCGTCACGATCCTCGCCGGGCGCGGGTGCCAGGTGATCTATCTCACAGAGGACGCCGAAGTGCTCGGCTGGGCGATCGGTCTCCCCCACGAAGCGGGCGGCGCTACAACGATAACCAACTCCCGTGCCCGCAAGCCAGTACTGGTTAGCGATTAACCACCCTTAACAGCAAACACTCCAGATACAAAACATCTGAGTTACCAGGAAAGGCAAACGTGTTCCGGCACATAAGATCCAAACTAATTGCCGCCTTCGCCGTGCCGCTTGCCATCTTGGTTGCGGTCGCCGGGCTGGAATCCGTATCCGCCCTCGGTCAGGTCAACAGCGTCGACCAACAGACCGCCCTCGCCTCAGCGTCGGTAGGGCCCGGCGGCGTCGTGCAGGCACTGCAGAGAGAGCGGGAGTTCGGTGAGCTCTCGATATTCGCTGCCGCACATAAGCCGGCTGCAGCGCTGGTCGGGTTGTCGCCGTCCGCGGGCGGTTTCAATCAGGCACCCGCTGAGATCCTCGAACAAACCGACGCCGCGCTCAGCAGCTTCCGCTCGACCGTGGACCACTCCGGTCCGCAGGCCGAGCAGATCTACACCGGCGCTTTCGGCACGTTGACAGCCCTGTCGACCGCCCGCGGCTACTGGGCCAAGGCGGCAACAGACGTCACGACCAAGACCACCAATATCGTCGATTACAGGAGCCTGGCGACAGAGACCTACCAGAGCTACACGAAAATGATCGACGCGCTCGTCGACGCCACAGCTCAGGTGCCCCTGCTCATCAGCGACACCACGTTGCGTACCGGCGTCGAAGCGCTCTACACAGGCCTGCAAAAGACCGAGTCTGACTGGCAAGTAGTCGAGGATCTGGTCGTCGCCTCATGGGAAAAGGGCTCGGCACAGACCGCGCAGTTCGCCACTACCAACGAGGACTGGGGCGCCGACCTTTCGTGGGGTCAGCGCCTCGCCTCCCTCGGCACCGGCACGTTCCAAACCGCCATCGGTAACCTGAGCCTGGACCAGGTCGGCAGTGCTCTCGCGTCTGACATCGGCCTCATCCAGACAGGTGCCATCCCGCTGCTCACCAGCGTGCTGGACGCATTCACGGCGCCCGCTGGCGACACTGCATCGACGGTTAACGTCACGTTCACCCAGCTCGGGGAGAACCAGATCGCTGCAATCGTCAACGACCGTGCCAACACGCTGCACAACAACGCGGTGATAGCGGCGATCGAGTTCGGCGTCCTCGGGGCGTTCGGCACGATCCTCGGCTTCCTGCTCATTGCACTGGTCAGCCGCTCGGTTTCCAAGCCTCTCATCGACCTCGCGAACCAGGCGGACAAGCTAGCCACCGAGACCCTTCCCGCCACCGTCAAGGCAATCTTGGAGGCCGCCAGTTCAGGTGCGGAACCCCCCAAGCCGCCAAAGGTCGTTGTCAACAGCCGTGATGAGGTCTCGGAAATGGCAAGGGCCCTGGAGGCGGTCAACAAGACTGCCGTCGAGCTGGCAACTGGCCAGGCCGCCCTACGGCGCAACCTTGCCGACGCCTTCGTCAACCTCGGGCGTCGCAACCAGAACCTGGTGACCAGGCAGCTCGAGTACATCAGCGAGATCGAGCTCAAAGAGGCGGACCCCGAATCGCTCGAGGAGCTCTTCCGCCTCGACCACCTCGCGACCCGCATGCGACGTAACGCCGAGTCGCTGCTCATCCTCGCCGGGAGCGGCCCGGCTCGCCAATGGAGCGCCGCCGTCCCCGCAATGGACGTCGCTCGCGCAGCGTCGGCTGAGGTCGAGGACTACAAGCGCCTGCGGCTGCACCACTTCGACCCGGCGATGATGACCGGGGCCGTCACTACTGACCTCGTGCACATCATGGCCGAGCTAGTCGAAAATGCGCTCACCTTCTCGCCCCCGGGGTCCCCTGTGGACGTCTACGGCCGGTTCCTCGAAGGCGGCTACGTGATCGTCATCGTGGACTCCGGTATCGGGATGTCGGCTGAAGACCTCGACCTCGCGAACCACCGCCTCGGAGGCGAGGGCTCCGAAAGCGAAGTCCCGGGCCGCTATCTGGGCCACTTCGTCGCCGGGCGCCTGGCAGCTCGCCACGGCATCGCCATCTCGCTGCAGTCCTCACACTCCGGCGGCCTGGTCGCCCGCGTCAAGATCCCCGCCTCACTGATCGAGGAGCCCGTACCCGACCTTTCAGCCGTCGCGGAGGTCCGTTCGGCGCTGCCACCGTCTTACGAGCCGGCCGCACCGGCGCCTCCCACCCCGTTCGAGGACAGGGTCTTCGAGTCCCCGTTCGTCCCATTGACCCCCGACGAGGTCGAGAACCGCGAGGAGGCGGAGAGCCCGGCCCAAGCTTCGGTCGTGTTCGAAGCTCCATCGCCGTTCGAAGCTTTGCCCGTGTTCGAGGCTCCAGCCGCATTCGAAGCTCCGCCCGCGTTCGAAGCTCCTACCGTTTTTGAAGCTCCTGCCGTGTCGGAGGCCCCGGCCGTCTCGGAAACTCCTGCTGTGTCAGAAACCCCGCCGGCGGTCGAAGACCCCGTGGCGTACGAAGCTCACGCCGCCTACGAAACTCCGGCCGTGTTCGAAGCTCTGGCAAATTTCGAAGCCGCGAGGCGCTCACCAGAGCCGGCTCCCTCCGTAGAGAGCGACACTGCACCGGCGGGCCCGTTTTTCGCCAGCGCTTTAGGTCCCCCCACTCTTGCCAGCCGATTTGGGCAGCAGCCCGATGAAAAAGTTGCCGCCGGACAAGACGCAGACGGGGTTGTCGCCGAGGCTCCCCCCTCAAGGGCCACGGCCTCCAATTTCGAGGTTGGCGGCGAATTTGGCTACCGAGCCGAAGAGGCGACGGAAGAGGATCACGACCACGCCGTAGGCGCCGCGGCCAGCAGTGACAAGCAGTCCGGTTACCTCCCGGACTGGGCCGGAGAGATCTCCGATCCTGCCTGGGATTACGGCGAAACCGAGCTCGAGGAAGATGCCGCCCAAGCCACAAGCGCCAGCGACGCCACCGCAGCCCCAACAATTGCACCCTTCGACTGGGCGGCACTCGCTGCCACCGATAGCCCTGCTCCCCCGAAGGCCGCCGGCTCCAACGGCGCCTCCAGCCCGGTCCCGGCGGCCCCGGTCCCGGACGCCTGGGACCCGATGGTGACCCAGAAGGACACAAGCAACCCGTTTGACAATGAGCCGTCGACCGCCTCCACCGGGACCGGTCCGGCGAAGCCTTCCTGGCTCTCCTCGATCGACCACGGCGTTTCGATCGCTTCTGCCGTCCCAGCTCCTGAACCTGGAGCCTGGGCCCCAGCCGCTCCAACTGCGCCGCTGGCAGGCGGGGCTTCTTCGGAGATCAACCCAGCAAGCTTCACGCCAAGGTCTCCCGCCGAGATCAGCCCCGCAAGTTTCGCGCCGAAAACGCCCGACCTCGGCGTAGCCTCCCCGCTCGTCACCGGGCCCACCGTCGACGCCGGGTTCCAGCCGGCGCCGCCCGCGGCACCCGGACAAACGCTCCCGGCAACGCCCGCCTCGGCACCGACCTCCGCGACACCCATCGTCCCGACGGGCGCTGGAGCCCCAGCGCCCCCGACGGCTGCAGCCTCCTGGGACACCGTGCCTCCACGCGAAGGTGCGCCAACTGCCAGCGACCACGCCATCGGGCCCGCAGAACAAGCTCGCAACACTGCCGACGGTCTCCGCCGGTTAACCCGGCGTGTGCCGGGTGCATCGCTCCCCCAAGAGGACGGCTCCCTACGGCGGCCCACCCCAACATCGACCACCCGCAACCCCCTTGGGCTGACAGGAGCCCTGTCGCAATACCTGTCGGCCACCGCTAATGAGGGCCGGCCCGAAAAGGAGCACAACGCAAGATGAGCTCAGACACGCTCAGCACGGACGTCAAAAACTTCAACTGGCTGCTTGACAATTTCGTCACGAGCAGCGCCGGTGTCTGTGATGCCGTAGCGGTTTCCTCGGACGGGTTGCTCATGGCCATGTCCCATACGCTCGACCGTGCCGGGGCCGAACGGGTGGCCGCGATCATCTCCGGGATGGTTGGCCTTTCCCGAGGCGCTGCAAAGGCTTTCGGATGGCACCCGGTTCAGCAGATCATCATTGCAATGGACGGCGGGTACCTTTTCGTGTCCTCTATATCCGACGGCAGCAACCTCGGTGTGGTCGCAAACGCGGGTTGCGACATCGGGCTCGTCGGCTACCAGACCAACCTGCTCCTGGAAAAGATCGGCGCACTCCTGACCCCCGCGCTCATCGCTCAGCTGCGCGCACAAGTTCTAGTCCACTGAGCGACACGAAAGGGCCGCAGTGAGCGGACAAGATTCACCAAGGCAGCTGGGTCTCATCCGGCCCTTCATAATGACGGGCGGCCGTACCGCCACGACCCGGCCCGGGCTGCGCTGGGAGACCCTCATCGAGGTCCTTGGCGACAGGTCCAGGCTTGCCAAGACCACAGAGCAGCGAACGGTCCTATCGCTAGCAGGACGGCCCATATCGATTGCCGAATTGTCAGCGTATATGCACCTGCCGACCCAGGTAGTCGCCATCCTGGTCGGGGACCTGCTGGATACTGGCGCTATCCGGATCCACCAAACAGACCCCGTCGAGATCGAACTGTCCGCCCTAACAAGGATGATAGAACGTGTCCGTGCTCTCTGAAACGTCCAATCGCCATATCATGGCGGTCAAATTCGTCATCGCCGGCGGTTTTGGTGTTGGGAAAACGACATTTGTCGGTGCCATTTCTGAGGTGGAACCCCTCACGACCGAGGCGGCTATGACGGTCGTGGCAACCGGGGTCGATGACCACAATGCCGTGGCTCAGACAACCAAGTTGACGACCACCGTCGCTATGGACTTCGGGCGGCTCACGGTCGACGAGTCCCTTGTCATGTACCTTTTCGGAGCGCCAGGGCAGGGCCGTTTCACCTTTATGTGGGATGACCTGATCAACGGCGCGCTCGGCGCTGTGGTTTTGGTCGACACGCGCCGGGTCGAGGACTGCTTCGCTGCAGTCGACTACTTCGAAAAGAAAGAGCTCCCCTTCGTCGTCGGTGTCAACTGCTTCGACGGCGCCGCTCACTACTCCCTGCACGAGATACGTGAAGCCCTTGGTATCCCGGGGGGCACACCGGTTTTCGAGATGGACGCACGCGACAAGGCTTCATGCCGGGACGCTCTGCTGGTGCTGCTCGAGCTGCTCGTCGCCCGCCTCACCGCCAAGTCCCCCTCATAGCCTGACCGGGGCACCCTCCAGAGCCACCGGCCAGGCGCTTCCCGGTGTGGCTTGTCGATCTCGGCGTGCCACGAGCCCAGAACTCCGCCCCTTTACGCCAAGAAACACCTAACCGCGCCAAGAAACACCTAACCGCGCCAAGAAACACCTAACCACGCCGAGAAACGTGTGGCCCGCCGGCGTGAGACACCGGGTGGATGGCACGCCTGCCCGAGCCCGAGCATCTTAGGCAAATGGGTCTTGGTCCCGGCGCTCGCCCGTGACCAGGTCCTAGTGGAGCTGCAGCGGGCGCCAGGTTGACCTCGAAGGTCCCGCTCGCAGTTCTACTCACAGTCGCAGGATAGCGCCAGGGTTAGTCGAGCGAGAGGACTAGTGGACCTGGATCGTCGACACGTACCAATTGACGACCGGAGCGCCGCAGAGGGCTGAAAGAACGGCCCCGGTTGCCAGGAAAGTTCCAAAGGGGATCGGGGTGCGGCGGCCCGCCTTGCCGAGCGCGATCATCGTCACGCCCACCACCGAACCGAGCACGCTGGCGATGATGAAGCCCAAGAACGCATAGCCCGCTCCCAGCCAGCCGAGCCCGAAACCGATCAGCAGTGCGAGGCGGACATCGCCAAACCCAAGCGCTTTGGGCGAAACGAAGTTGATAGCGAAGAACAGCGCCCAGGGCACGACCGCCGAGATCGCTGCGATCAAAAGCCGGTGCCACTGGTTCCCACTTACGGTGCCGGCTACGAGGACCACCGCAAGGATGGTCAATGTCGCGTAAACGACCTTGCGCGGGAGGAGCAGGTGGTCGAAGTCTATGAACGCGAGAGCTACCAGGCCTCCCGCCAGTACCGCTTCCCCAATGCCGGTCCACGAGATACCAAAACGCAACCCGATCACGGCATAAATCACGCCGACAAGCGCCTCGACGGCCGGGTAGCGGGGCGAGACTGGCGCCTTGCAGGCTCGGCAATGCCCTCTCAGGACCAGCCACGAAACGACGGGGATATTGTCGAACGAGCGCACCCTGGCTCCACAGCTCAAGCAGCCCGAGGGCGGTTTTACAATAGAACGCCCGGCTGGGACACGGTAGATGACGACGTTGGCGAACGACCCGACCAGCAAGCCGAACACGCCGAGTATTAGAGCGGCTAGAGCCCCCGATGCCAGGAGCATCAGAGGCCGCCCTGAGCGCCCTGAGCGCGTACGGACGACACTTTCATACCACTGGTGATCGGCATATTTCCCTCGGCGACTTAATCGGGCGCTTCACGGGCCTATTGCAGTTCGGCCAAAGTTGCCAGGACAGCCTCCGCAGGTACACCTTGCACAACTTCGAGACCGGCCGGGCCGTCGAGCACGAACGTCAAACCGCCGCCCGTGACCTTCTTGTCACGTCCCATTGCGGCCAAGAGCGCTGCAAAGTCGGCCCCAGGCGGGAGCGAGGAAGGAAGGTCGTACCCCAACACCACGCGGTAGTGCTCGGCTACCCGCTGGTCGCCGATCCTGCCGAGCTGTCGCGCCAAACGGGCGGCGAAAACCAGGCCCACCGCAACGGCCTCACCATGGCGCAGGTCGTAGTTGCCCGTTTTCTCGAGCGCGTGGCCCAGGGTGTGGCCGTAATTGAGCAGTGCCCGCCCTCCTCCCCCTGTTTCCCGCTCGTCGCCGGCTACGGTCCTGGCCTTGCACTCAACGCAAGATGCGACTGCGTCCTCGAGTTCCATCTCGGCAAGCCCCGGCACTCCGAGGAAGGCGTACTTCGCCATCTCCCCGAGCCCGCTGCGGTACTCGCGCGGAGGCAGGCTGGAGAGCACCTCGGTGTCGCAGATCACCCCGACCGGCTGCCAGAACGCTCCCACCAGGTTCTTGCCCTCGGGCAGATTGACCCCTGTCTTCCCTCCGATCGCAGCGTCCACCTGGGCGAGCAGCGTCGTGGCGACGTGAGCGACGGCGACGCCACGGTGGTAGACGGCGGCCGCGAACCCGGCGACATCGGTCACCACTCCCCCACCCACACCCACGACGATGTCTGCCCTTGTCAGGCCGAACTCCGCAAAGCCGCTGCAGAGCTCCTCGACGGTGCTCATGGACTTGGCTTTTTCGCCCTCGTCAATGACGAACGTACGCTGCTCTACGCCGGAGTCGACGTCCACGCCCACGCAAGGCTGGGTGACGATCGCGGCTCTCGTGGAGCGGCTCGGGACCACCGTTCGCAGCCCGTGCCGGGCACCAGGTCCCACGAGCACGGGGTAAGACCTTTCTCCCAGGTTAACCGTCAGCTCTCTCACAGCAACTCCAACGGTAATGCGGCCCGGCGTCAGACCGGCGCCAGCAGCTCAAGCAGCCCGCGCGCCACCTGCCGAGAGGAAAGGCCATCGACGTCAACGACCAGGTCTGCAACCTCTTGGTAGTAGGCCTGCCGTTCCTCGGCGATCTGCGCCAAAGCCTCGAGCGGGCCCGCGACGCCCCGTCTCAACAGGGGGCGCCCGGCGCCCCTGCCGACTCTCCTGGCGAGGGTGGCTGGCATGGCACGCAACCATACGACTGTGCCAAGGGAGCGGAGAGCGGCCCGGTTTGCCCCGCTCAGTACTGCGCCGCCACCCACGCTGGCAACCAACGGCCCGGTGACACCGCCAAGTTCACTGATCGCCTGGCTCTCGGCCGTTCGGAACGCCTCTTCGCCCACATCGGCGAACATCTGCGCAACCGTGCGGCCAGCCCGCCGCTCCACCATCTCGTCGGTGTCGACGAAGGGGCACCCAAACGCCTCGGCGAGCAACCTTGCCACCGTCGACTTGCCGGCACCCATCATCCCGACGAGAACTACACGCTGCGAGCCACGGTGGGCCGCTCGAACAGGCGCCGTCACCCTCGCAGCATGCCATACGCCCCATCACCGACGAGACTGGCGGGCAATGGACGGGCGTGGTCTCCACAAACACGTCCCGTTCTTTTATGCGGGGCGGGTTTGTGGTGCCATGACCGGCTGGAGCAGGAGCCGTCAATGAGTGGGCGTCAATCCCACGGCTGGGGGACGCCGAATAGATAACCCTGGCCATGGGTGCAACCGAGGTCGCGCAGTACGTTCGCCTGCTGTTCGGTCTCTATGCCCTCGGCGATCGACTTGATGCCGAGGTCGCGGCACAGCTCGACCACGCGGTGCACGATCGCAGTAGTGCCCTGGTCGTGTGAGATCGGTGCCACGAAGCTCCGGTCGATCTTCACTGCGCTCACCGGCAAGTCCCGGAGCATCGAAAGCGACGAGTAGCCGGTCCCAAAGTCGTCGAGGGCGATCGACGCTCCCATGTGGGTGACTTCCGCCAGCTCCCGCAAGACCGTCGTCGTCGTTTCCACAAGTGCCGACTCGGTTATCTCGAGGTGAAGGTTGGACGGGTCGATCCCGCTCGCCTGGACAGCCCGCTCTATTGCCGGCGCCAGCTGGCCACGTCCGAGCTGGCTCCCCGAGACGTTGACGGACATGAAACGGGGAACGCCGTCGGGCCGCTCGGTTGAACGAAGAGCTTGGGAACACACGTCCAGCATCCACCAGCCAAGCGGCACGATGAGGCCTGAGCGCTCCGCGAGCGGCAAGAAATCGGCCGGCGCCACGAGGCCCCTTTGCGGGTGCTGCCAACGGACCAGCCCTTCGTGGCCGACGACGCTCAGGTCAGAAAGCTGGACGATGGGTTGGAAGAACGGCACCAGTCCCTGCCTGTTCTCCAGGGTCGAGCGGAGCTCACCTTCCAGCTTGAGGTCGGCGACCGTGGCCGGGCTGTCCTGCGCCGGGTCGTACACCTCTACGCGGCCCCGTCCCCTCGCTTTGGCCCGCAGCATGGCCTCGTTGGCTTCCCGTAACACTTCGTCCGGGTGGCGGTGCCACGGTTTGCTGGCTGTGACGCCGACGCTCACACCCACAGCGTGCTGGTGCCCGCGGACGTTGAACGGGGCGGCCAGGACCGACGCCACCGACGCCGCCATCTGGCGCAAGCCTGCAGGGTCCGAGGAATCCAGGCACACCAGGACGAACTCGTCGCCGAAGAACCGGCCGAGGGTGCACCTCCTCGGCAACCTGCTGACCAGGCGCCTCGCGACCGCCTGCAGAAGCTCGTCGCCGGCTCCCCGCCCAAGGCTGTCGTTTACGGTCTTGAACCGGTTGAGGTCGCAGTAGGCAACCCCGAACGAGCGGTTGACGCGCAGCAGCTCAGAGATGTAGTTGTCTATGAAGGCGCTATTGGGCAGGTCGGTGAGCGGGTCATGGAGCGCCTGGTAGGCACGTACCTGCTCGGCGAGCTTGCGTTCGGTTATGTCCTGCACTTGGGCGACTATGCGCCTGAGCACCCCCTGCTCGTCGCGGGCGACCGCCACCTCGATATGCGCCCAGAGCCCTCCTCCCTCCCGGCGCTGGAACCGCCTTTCCAGGATGAGCCTTTCACGGGAGCCTGCGGTGAGGTCGTCGAACAACAAGCTGAGTGCTGCGGCGTCGTCGGGTTGGAGGACTTCGGCGAAGTTGAGCCCCTCGATCTCGGCGCGTGTTCGGTCCAGCATGTCCGCAAGGGACTGGTTGCAACGCGCAATGGTGCCGCTCGGGTCCAGGATGGCGGCGCCGATCGGGCTGTGGTCGAAGGCAAGTTGCCAATGGAGCTCGGCCTCTTTCAGCCGGAACCGGTGTTCGCGCAAGACAGTTTCGCTGACCCCGTTCAACCTCATGAGCCTGAGCAGTTCCTCCCGGTGAGCGATCAGGCATGCGCTGACGATTACGAACGAAGCGATAGAGGTCCAACGCACGAAGGCGCTGGGCGCTCCTCCACGCGCGAAATAGTTGGCCGCCACCGCCACAGCGCTGAGCAGCACGATATAGGGCACCACAGCCTGCAGCTGGCCTTCCAGCTGGTCGCGCCGGTCGGACCGGGCAACGCGCGGCGCCAACGTCGAGACAGTCATCAGGAGGAACCCGGCGAACCAACCGGTATCCTCCCAACCGCCTGTGTGGAACGAGCCAGAAAGAGCATCTCGAACGTAGTGGCCATCGCCGATCGCCAGCGCAGCGAACCCTACCCCCAGGACCAGCAAGACCTGCCGGGCTGGCGCAGTTGCCCGGCTCAATGCGAACAACACCGTGGTCGCGACCACCAGCTCCGCCACCAGACGCGCCACTGTCGCGGCGACGGTGAGGCTCGAGATGCCCGTTTGGACGCGCAGCCGGTGCAGGACCAGCAAGTACACGATTATGAGCACTGAGGCGACGATGAGCAGCCCGTCCAAGAGCGACGTCAACACTGCGTCACTGCGGCGGGCGACGGCCGACAGCGACATCGCCGCCGCGACTTCCAACGGAGCCGCGGCCAAGAACCCCGTCGTGACGATGGATCCCGCGCCGACGTGGTTGTTGAGGACGACCTCAGCCACCGTCCGTGCGACTTCGCTCAAGGCCCACACCACAGCCGCCCCAGCCATGAAGGCCCAGCCGAGCCGGGCGGTGCCGGAGGCCTTCCGGGCTGCGTTTGCGGTCGCAACGCTGGCCGCAAGTGCTGCGAGGGCCTGGCCTCCGTCGTCTACGGCCATCGTTGCCCTACCCCCGAGGAGCCGGGTGGTTATCACCAACGCAAATACGCCCGTCAACGCTCCGGTCAGCACCAATGACCTCGACTGGTCTGTCCAAGCGAGGAGGCGGCGTCCCAGATCCTGACGGCGTCCCTTCAGCGGAGGCTCTCCGCCGGGCAGCGCGTATACAGCAGCCGCCGGTGCAGCCTCACTACTGGACATCATGTCTATTATCATACACTTGATCTGGTAACAGTCAAACTGTAAGATATTGTTACATGGACCAAGTAGTCCTTTCCGCGTCGACCGGGGGGCAGGTGAGCCGGGCTGCCCAACAGGCCGGCTTATCCTGAGGACCCATGCCAGAGCCGCGTTCAGGGACAGGGGACCGCCGGGTGCGCCGGACCGAGCGGATGTTGAAGGAGGCGTTCATCGCGCTCGGTGCTGGAGCGCGGCTACGACCAGGTCAGCGTCGAGGACATCACCAGCCGAGCAGACGTGGCACGTGCCACCTTCTACGCCCATTACGCCAGGAAGGAGGACCTCATGACGTCAGTGTTCAGCGAGCTCGTGGACGACGTGATGGGCCGCTTGACGCTGAGCGTAGGCCCATGGGACACGATGCGCACCCGGATGGTCGAACAGTCCTACCGCCACGCCGACGTGCTGCGTGACCTCTACCGTGTCTGCCTGAGCGGGGCCGGTGACGGCAGGGCACGCGACGCCTACTTCAAGGCCCTCGTCAGGTCGGTCGAGGCGAACTTCTCAGATCGCAGCCGCGGTCTCGGGCGGGCCCCTCTTGTCTCAGAAGCGGTGATGGCTCGGGTGTTCGCCGGCGCTCATATCGCGCTCCTCCAGTCATGGTTGAACGGGGAACTGGACTACCCCCTCGAGGAGATGGTGCTAATGGAGGTGCAACTGCTCGTCCTCGGCACGGGCTGGTCACATGGCCTCTCGCCCACCGAACTGAAGATCGATACGACGCCCGCCGCGCCCGACGAGAGCGTTGTCCCGGCTAAATAGACCAGCTACCTAAGACGGCCTCCAAGGACGTTGCTCACTGGAGCAAGCTCGCCAGGTAAGCGTGCTTGTTGCGGGTGAGCTCGGCCACGGAGTCGCCGCCAAACTTCCGTAACGCCTCCGAGGCGATCACCCAGGCCATCATCGTCTCTGCGACAACGCCCATGGCGGGCACCGCCGTGTGGTCCGTGCGTTCCTTGAACGAGACGGTCTCTTCCTTGGTCACCACGTCGACCGTCTTGAGCACGGGCCGGTTGAGGGTTGAGAGCGGCTTCATGTAGCAGCGGGCCACGACCGGCTCCCCGTTGGTTATCCCACCCTCCACACCGCCAGCATGGTTCGAGGGGCGCCGGTAGGTCCGCCCCGCCGGGTCCCATTCGATCGGGTCGTGCGCCACCGAGCCACGCAGGCCGGCCACCTCGATGCCCTCGCCGATCTCTACTGCCTTCACGGCATGGATGCTCATGAGCGCCTGGGCCAGCAGGCCGTCGATCTTGCGGTCCCAGTGGACGTGGCTCCCCAGGCCAACCGGCACACCATAGGCGATCACCTCGGCGGCGCCCCCGAGGGAGTCCCCGTCCTTGGAGGCAGCCTTTATGGCCTCGATCATCTCTGCCTCGACTTCGGGGTCGAAGCAGCGGACCGGGGAAAGGTCCACCGCCTCCAGGTCACCCGCGGTCGGCCGGCGACCGGCCTTGGCTAACACCGGCCCGAGCTGGACCACATGGCTCACGATGTCGATGTCGAGCTCGCGCAGGAGCAATTTGCACACCGCCCCCGCCGCCACCCTTGCTGCGGTCTCGCGGGCGCTCGCCCGCTCGAGCACGTCGCGGGCCTCGGCCAGACCGTACTTCTGCATGCCTGCCAGGTCAGCATGGCCGGGCCTCGGCTGGGTCAGCGGCTTGGTCGTCTGGCCTGGCGCCGGGGACATCTCCTCGGTCCATTTCGGCCATTCGGAGTTCCCGATCTCGATGGCCACTGGGGAGCCGAGAGTACGCCCGTGGCGGATACCGCCCAGCAACGTGAGCTCGTCGGCCTCAAAACGCATCCGTGGGCCGCGGCCGTAGCCGAGCCGCCTCCGGGCCAGTTCGTCTGAGATGTACTCAGCGCTGACGGCGAGGCCGGCCGGCAGGCCCTCGACGATGACGACGAGGGCTTTGCCGTGGGACTCTCCACCGGTGAGAAAACGGAGCACGACTACTTACAATACCGGCTCGGCCCCATCCCACGGCCTAGGGCCGGCAAAGCCCTTTGCTCAATGCTGTGCTAACACTGCGTCCCGCAGGTGCCGCTGTCGCCTGCCAACGCTCGGGACGTCGTCCCCGGGGTGCCCTCTTCGTAGGTCACCGGAGCCCAGGTCGCGCTACTGGCAGAAAGGTAATAGGGCGGCCACAGTACTCGCAACGAAGCGTCGTAAACGTACTGCTTGACGTAGCCGGTCGCGCCAATAGTTCCGACCGGTCCTCGGAAGTCTTGCGCTATCGAACCGAAGACACGCAGGTTGCATTGCCCACCGTTCGTCCAGCCCTCGGTGAACTCGGGGCCGACATAGACCGAGTCGGACAACGCCAGGAGCGCAGCCTCGACCGTGACCGGCGGGTTCGGGCAACTACCGCCGGGCGCCTCCGGAAGGTCGATAAAGTACCCGGCCACTAACCCAAGAGCATCGGTGCCATCGGTCTCCGGGCACGGGTTCCAGGCCGAGAGGCTCCCGCTGGCGAGCGGACAGTCCGTGCTCGTCGTCGTTATGGCCCCCGACGACGTTATCGAGCCGTCTAAGGAGATGTCCCCCGCAGTGGTGTCTGGCGAGAAGTACAACTGGTCGCCAGACTGGCTCCCCACGGCAGCCTGTGACATAGTGAGCGTCGTCCCGGAAAGCGCGCTGATGGTAGTGCCGTTTTGGACCAAATTATCGTTATCTGCGGCGATCGGCTCCCCAACGGCGAGGCCCGTCGTCGACGACAGGCCTGTCACCGTCTTGCTACCGTTTGTCACATTTCCCGTTACAGACAGCGCCAATCCGTCGGACGACTGACTATGGCTCGCGGCCTGGGACATAGTGAGGGTCGTCCCCGAGATCGCGCTCACCGTCGTACCGGAGGGGATATCACCCGCACTGTCCGAGATCGGGTCACCGACGACTAACCCCCCCGTTGACGACAAACCAATCACCGTCTTCTGGCCCACGCTGAGGGTCCCACTGATCGTCGCCCACTCCACGGGACCCACATTGCTGTTGTCGCCCGCCACAATTGTGAGGAACCCCTGGTAAGTGCTCCCGGCGGCAATAGTGACGTTTCCGTTTACATATATGAGGCCACCATCGAGGCTGCTAACCGTGATGGTCCCCCCATTTAGGCCGGTGTTACCGCTCGACCCGCAACTATTGGTATTGGTGCCGGCATTGTGCACGTAGGCGTACCCAAGGCCCGACCAGGTGATCTTGGTAGTACCTGCCGACGCAGCAAGGCTCATCATTATGTTTGCGGGGCTCGAGTTGTAGCCACTCGATGTCCCGCCGGTTATATAGCAACCCACCACTTGGGCCGGCTGGAGGTCGGCGCCAGTCGTGGGCTGCGGCTCGTCACCCCGGTACGTTGGGGGAGTGTTGGGCGACGCGCATTCGTTGTACGCAGTGTTGACACACGGCCACTCCGGGAGCCCAGTGCCCTGGTCGGCGCCGCTCGGCGGGTCCGTCCGCCCGGCCGCAGCGCTGTAGACGCTCCCATAGAACGTGGGCGTCCCACTAAAGCGCAAGGTGTCGTTGGAGAACAGCGGGCCATCGACGGCGTCCCCAGTGGCGAACCAGATCCAGCACTGATTAGGGGATGGCCAGGGCTGCTGCGAGTACGGCGCGACTGTCCCTGCGGCTGCGTTCAATGTGTCAGAGGGCTCGTTCGTTTGCGGCCTGGCGGACAATATGATGGTCGTGGCGTTAAAACCGGTGACAGTCGTGCCATTGGGGATTGAACCGGCAGTGTCGTCGATCGCTCCTCCGAGGACTATCCCGGCGGTCGAGGTGACGGTGACGGTTGTGCTCAACTTGTTCAGGGCCGCAGTCCCGGTCCATACTGCCGGCGGCCCGGACGTTGCAAAGTAGGAGGCGTAGCCGCTGTAAGCGCTCATGGTCGTGCCCGTTGGGATCCCGAGGGAGCTAGCACACGACGGGTTGAGCGTCGGGTCGGTCGTCTCGTAATTGGACCAATATATGTTGTCCAAGAAACTGGATGTGGGGACGACGTTGTAGGTGAAGGTCCTTACGACGGCGTGCACCCCGGTCCCGGCTTTCCCGCTCACCGTCAGGGTAAGTGCACCTTGGACGAGGCTCGGAAGGGAGTACTCGTACCACTCCGGGGGGTTGCTGGAGGTGGACCCGACAGGTACCCAACCGCAGAAAGCGGCGTCGCCCGCCGAGTCGGTGGGCAGGGCCGGTGGGGAGTACGTACAGCTGAAGCTGGAGTTCGTGTTCACCCACTGGGCGAAACCCGATGAGGCGTCCAGCTGTTGGGTGTAGTCGTTGAGGCCCGCCTCGGCCGCTTCGTAGGCCGCGTTCCAGTAGAGGTTCTCGTTAGTAAGGGACAGCTGGCTCACCGCCGTCGACAGCACGACGATCGGGACACTTGAGATAAGGGCGATCATCGCGACGACGATCAACATCACCTGGCCAGACTCGGCCCGGCGGTGCCAGGGTCGTTGCCGAGGCGGCTTCGTCTTTGTTGAGCGCTTGGCACCTTTTGTCAGCATTGGTCAGTAGTCCCTGCGTTCGGCGGGTCCTGTTGCCAGGCCGACTGACAACTGTCCTCGATGTTCCATACCTCGATGCTCGGGTCCGACACGGTCGTTAGACCGGCGTGCGCGGACACCTTGGGGCTGTCCTTCACCAATGTGACCTGCACCATGGTTTGATATGAATATGTGACCGAAGGGCTGCCCACGGTCCACTGCGCGGTCAGGGCGTTGAAATTGCTCAGCGTGGTGTTCAAAGTCGTGGCAATCGTCACCGGGTTGCCACCGTTCTTCGACACCGTGAGGTTATCGGTGCCGGTATTGATCAGGAACTCAACGGTTTGGGCGCCGCCGTTCAAGTCGGCGGTGAACTCGAGCTCATCCGCAGTAGCCACCGTGAGGAGGCACGTCGGTATGGTAAGCGCCGTGGCGCAGGTCGCGGCGTGAACGTCACGGACGATGGTCTGCTCGGCCAGCTGCAGTTGGTCGATGGCCTGTGCTTGCTGGCCCAAGGAGTTAGACGTGCCCGCCAGAAGGTTCACAGACGTCGCTACCGTCGTGAAGACCAGCGTCATCAGGAACATCGCGAGCACCGTCTCCACCAAGGTCATGCCCTGTTCGCGTGCGGGAGACCGGCTCATTGGACGCTCACGTTTATGACACCGGACGGCTGTACAGTACAGGCTCCGCCGGTGTAGTAACCCGCGGAGTAGCTGCCGCCGGTGCACTTATTGACCGTAACGCCGGTGGAGCCCACGTCGACCACGGTGGCCGTCGGCGATCCCGGCGCATTGTTCGTCGAGTTCTGCGCCCCGTCGGTCGCCCCCAACAAGAACTGGCCGTACGGGAGCGACGTGAGTACGTCGTCCACGACGACCTGCTGAGTGAACGCGGTCGAGTTCGAGGTGAGGAAGTTGAGATCGCCCGCGTACTGCGCAGTAACAGTATTAGTGGACGCGGTTAGGGAGCTAACGGTGTAAGTGGCCACACCGTTGACAAGCGTCTGCGGTGCCGAAGTGGTACCACCGACCGTGAAGGTAACCGTCCCTGAGGGCATGCCGCTGCGAGGTGAGTTGGGTGTAACGGTGGCCGTGAAGGTCACAGGCGAGCCCGAGATGATCGGGTTGGCGCTCGAGCTGACAACGGTGGTGCTGGCGTCCTTCGTGGAGCCCACCGTCTGGGTGAACGCGCTTGCGGTCGAGGACGAGAAGTTTGCATCACCGGAGTAGGAGGCAGTCGCAATGTGGTTACCCACTGATAGGCCGCTCAGCACATAGCTGGCCACACCGTTCACGACATTCTCGGCCGGGGAAGAGGTGCCACCGACCACGAAAGTAACGGTTCCCGTCGGAGTACCCGTGGCTGCTACGGGAGCGACGGTGGCGAAAAAGGTGACCGTCCCCGATGCGCTCTGGTTGGAGCTGGAACTAATGCCGACTGTGGTGGCATTTTTGGTGCTGCCCACTGTCTGGGACAACGAGGCGCTTGACGCGGAGAAACCGGTACTACCCGAGTAGGCCGCGCTGTCCGTGCCTGCCGTGAGGCCGGTCACCGAATAGGTGACCACTCCGTTGACGAGGGTCTGCGGTCCCGAAGAGGTACCTCCGACTATGAAATTAACGGTCCCGGTGGGGATGCCGGTCGCCGGCGCCACAGGGGCCACGGTCGCGGTGAAGGTCACAGACCCAGATACGTTCGGGTTGGAACTGGAGGTCAAGGTAGTAGTGGTCGAGCTTGGCGAAGGTTGAGTCGCGGCCGAGGTCGTGCCGAGCCCCAGTGCAGGCATGACAAATCCCGACGAAGGGCAGTTCGAGTCCTGGGCACCCGTCGGCGACGAGGCGTTCGCGGTCACGGCCGCTCCGTTTAATTGCCCGCCGGTGTTCGCCACGACCACCGTGACCGGTGTGAGCACGATGGTTGCGCTTGCCGTGCCCCCCGGGGTGAGCGACCCGGACGTCGGCACTGCCACTCCGTCCGTCGCATAGCCGTTAGGCGCGCTGTCTGACCCGCAGCTGCCGGCAACGACGTAGTAGCTCGGAGAACTGCTTTGGAACGGGAAGACCGGGTCGCCCGGTGCCGCAGTAGCGGCTGCTGCGACGTCAGGGTTAGTGACCAAACCGCTGCTGTTGTAAAACGACAACGGCAATTGGCTCAAACTGGAAGCCGACGGCGTGGAATAAGGAGCGGGCGCCGTGTAGTTCACGGTCACGTCGCTGGCTTGTGCGTAGTACCGGGGGGTGCTGGGAGCGCTAGTCGGCATCGTCAAGGTCCCATCGGCGACGACATTGCCCGTCATACCGGTACCCGCGAGCGCTGCAGGCACTCCGGACGTCAAGTCGTTGTTCGAGTCGATCCAACGTGTCTCGGACGCAGTAGCGGTGTACTGCCCAGGGGCAAGGTTGGTAAAAAGCGCACAGCCGGACTGACCGGTAGTCAGAGGGTCTGTGACAGGTGAACCCGTTGCCGGCGGGCCTCCCGAGTACAGGTTGACAGTGACCCCTCCTTGGCCGTTCGAGACGTCATCTGTGAGCTTGACGAGGATAGAGCCGTCGCTAGGGTTCAGCGCGGAGGCCGGGACGGCAACGAGCGTCGACTCCTGCACGTACTTGGGCGCAAGGGCTTGGTTCGTCCACCAGTCGGGTGCGGCTGATGTGACGCCGCCAGCCCACGTCACCCAGTCAGTGACTTCCAGCTCCGGTGGCGCTCCCCCGCTAGGGGCGACGCACGCACCATTGCCGGGTTGCACTTCTTGTTCTATCGAGAACTTGGTGTTAGCTTTCGTCAGCGTCGGAATGGCAGGGACATCAAGCTGACCGCTGAAACCCTGCTCGCTCAACAGTGTTGCCTGTTCGCCACAGGGTGTGGGGAATGACGATGCTTGAACGACGTTGAGCGATGCGATGGCACAGTCCAATTCGTCAGCGGCAATATCGGTAGCTATCTGCCTCAGCCGGGAGGCCTGGCTCACATGCATCGCGTTGATGACAAGGCTCGTTGTCGACGCCAGCATCGCCGCCAGCACTACCAGGGCCAGGACAACTTCGATCAACGAGAACCCGGCCTCCGTACTGCCCCGACGCGCGACCGTATTATTCGACATACGGCGATGGCGGGCACGAATGGACCGCCTATTGGGCGCATTGCTCACCACGCGCCGAGTCATCGGCACAATTTCACCGTCTCTTGAACATTCGGCGATCACCGCCGAAAGCCGAAAACGACGCACTCGCGCGCCTCAGGAAGCGGGGTTATCGGAGGAGGCGGAGGCGTAAAAGGCGCGGAGCGTTATCGAAGACCCACCTGCTGTCGCTGAGCTGCTGGCCTTGGCGGCTCCGCTCGTCGAGCTCGCGGTAGGGCCCTGCAAGCTGAAGGTGTCCACCACAAACAGGCGGCGCTCGGAGTCGAGGTGGTTCACGAGGGACTCGACCTGAGCCGAGCTGCCATCAACGCTGATGGTGAGATTTATCTCGGCCGGGCCAGAGACAGTCGCGGGCGTGGCTACCCCAAAGTCTGCAGGCTGGGGGGACGCGATGTTGGCGATCTGGGCCCCAGAGGCGTCCGCGGCCGCCCACAGTGACTTGACCACTTTGTCCAGCTCCGGGCCATCCGGAACGGACCCGCTCAACGCAGCAAGAGCGGCGCGCTCGGCAGGCAGGTTTTTCTCACTGTGCAGAAGGGCACTGTACTGAGCGTCAAGTTGCGTGACCTTTCCGGAGGCAACTTGCTCCTGTTGTTGGAGGTTGGCAACGTGGTGGCTTTCTGGTTGGGAGAAACCCTCGAACCAGCCCACCAAAATCACTACCAAGACCAGCGCAGCCCCAATAAAGATGCGTCGTGTCACTTGCCACCTCCGGGTAATGCCGCCGCCCTAGTGCTGAGCGCCGCGGTGGTAACCTGAGCGTTGGCCTGCAAGCTCGTCGACCCCGTGGAATGGATCGTTGATGTGACCCACAACGCCTGCAAACCACGCACTCGCGACACTCTGTCGATGAACTGCGCCACAGTTGCCGCGCCGCCGGTGGTCTCCGCGGTCATCTGGACCGTGCCGACCACATCGCCGTAGAGGGGCAGCCACTCCCCGCTCGTCGGGGAAGCCGCTTCCGTCTTTGTGAGCGCGATCGACTGAACCGTCACGGAAGGAGGAAGCGCTTCGCTGATGCGCCGCAACAGCGCAGTCCAACTTATGTCCCCGGACAAAGCATCTTCTGCCAACGCCCGTGTTTGCTTGACTTCGTCCGGCACCTTGGTGACGTAACCCAGACTGTCGATCCCGCGCGTAAGCGCACTAGCCTCAGTCTGCGAACTGCGGATCTGGTTGCTGATGCTGTGCGCCGAATTAATTTTGGCGAAAGAGACGCCTCCCAAAGCGACGGCCACTACAGCGACGCCCGCCAGCGCGCCGACCATTATCCTCTGTTGCTGGCGTTTCGCGAGTATCTCCGCCGGTAGCAACGACGCCTTCCCATAAACATCCGTCCCCCACAGGGCCAGGCCCACGGCCGTCAGCCACCGGTACGAGGCGTCACTCAGGGCTTGGGCATCTAAGCCCAATTCCTTGTGGTCGATCTCGAAGCCCAGCTCAGCGAAGTTGACCGGGAGGCTGAGGGCCCTGCTGAGCGCCTCGGTGAGCCCGGGGGCCATTGCTCCTCCGCCGGTCAGGAGCACGTGTTCGAAACTCTGGCTCTGGCTTTGCGACAGCAGGTACTCCAGGGAACTGCGCACCTCAGACACGATCGACTCCAGGTACAGCGTGTCAACGGCGGAGCCGACGTGTGCCCCCGGTCGCACCGCGTGCCTCGCCGGGTCAGCGCCGGGTACGGTGGCGAGCGCCTCACTGGAGCCCCGTATCATCGCCTCCTCCGGTAACGCCACGGTGCGCACGAAGCGTGGGATACCACCCTCGCGCACGGCGACGGTTACGAGCTGCGCGCCCACGCCGACCACTGCCTCCATGCCGCCTCCAGGGCCGCTGTGCCCATCGGGCCCTCTCGGAGGCGCCACTGCTCTCAGGAGCGCAAGGGCGGAGGCGTCGATCGACCTCAGACGTAGCCCGGCCGCCCCCACGACCGCGGCGATGTCAAGCGCCACATCTCGCTGGGCCGCCACCAGTAGGACCCGGCGCTTACCGCTCGAGGCGTCACCCCCGGGCAGGGGCGAGAAGTCGACCACTGCCTGCTCGACCGGGATCGGCAAGAACTCGCCGATCTTGAACCGCAATGCGGAACGCAACTCGGCATCCGACATCGGCGGCATCTCAACCTGGCGCACCATCGCCCGCTGGCTGCCCAGACCAACCACGACCGACTTGGTGCTGAAGCGCCCGTGCTGCCAAAGCCGCTTGAGCGCGGTGGCGACGACCGCCTGGTCGCGTACCTCGCCCTCCACCACGGCACCGGTAGGGAGCCCCACCTGAGCAAACCTGCGTAGCGTCCTTTTATCGCCATCGATCAGCACTTCGGCGGCACGCACTGCCGACGATCCGATGTCGAGGCCAACACTCACTGTCTTAGGCATGACAAACGCACCTGTCCAATCGAGCTATGTCCACGGGTACTTATCGGCCGCTTATCCCCGATCCTGTAACGGCTATTGCTCACAACGCGCGCCGAAGGCCGGCCCTAAAGGGCCGGCCTTCGATTGGTCTAATTGGCTAGCAAAGCGGCTCAGTCAGCCTAGAAGTTGCTGTAGAGACCGCTCCAGTCAGCAGGCCACCCGCTGGCTTCCGTAACGGGGGACTTTGAAGCGCTCCCCGCCGTCGGCGGCGTGGCCGGTAGGAGGGGGGCGGCTGAGGGTGCCGCCGGGCAGCCACCGGTGAAAACGATATACCCGACGTCCGGATTGGCGGTGTTCGATTGGTCGTCGAGGACAACGTAGCAGTTGGCGTTGCTGGCCAGCGACTCGAGCACCATGATGGTGCCGGTTTGCGTGGCAGCGTTGCTCAGCGTGGCGTACGTGTTACCTGTTAGTACGAGCACCTCGTTCGTTACGCCAACAGCGCTGGCGGTGTTCCACGGAAGAGCCGGGTCGAGCAGAGCGGCGCCGGCCGCATACGCTGACGAATCAAAGGTCCCGGTCGTGGAGAAGGTGGAAATTTCGCTCGTGGCCGCGTTGGTTGCGTTTGATTCACCAGCAACGCCCTTGGCGCTCTTGGTGGTGCTTAGGAAGGTCGGGATCGCGATAGCCATCAAGATACCGAGAATGAGTACAACGACCATGAGTTCGATGAGGGTGAAGCCCTCGTCGCCACCTCGGTGTCGCTTGTCGGACAGGTGCTTGAGCACTTTTTTCCTTTCTATAATGCCTAATAGTTGGTTGCGAGCTTCAGCCCGTGGGCAGCCGGCACAATTGCCGGAATTTCAGCCAGACCGGCCAGTCGACCCCCCGTCGTACGACGCTGGGCTGCCTGCCCGACTCACCCCCCTATTGGCGGGCTCGCCTTGCTCTGGTCCTCGCTGCTGTGGTTGTCGGCAGCGAGGTCTCAGACTTGAACGACGGGTTCCGCCATTGCCCGTTTTTACACCAGTGCCCGTTTTACACCGGTGCCCGTTCCCGTTCGGCTAGCTGCTGCCGTTGATGAGCGTGTCCACCTTGAACATGGGTAGGTAGAGACAGATCACCATGGTGCCAACGCACCCACCCAGGATCACGATCATCAGAGGCTCCAGCAGCGATGTCAGAGCGGAGACCGTGCGCTCGATTTCCTCTTCGAGAAATCCTGCAGCTCTACCGAGCATGGCGTCCAGGGCGCCGGTCTCTTCACCCACCGACATCATCTGCGACACCATCGCCGGGAAGATCGGGTGCTGCGAAAGCCTCGCCGTCATGGTCTCGCCGCGCTGCACCCCCTCGGCCATGGACTCGACGGCGCGAGCGACCACAATGTTGCTGACCGTCTCCTTGGTGATGTCCAGCGATTCGAGAACGGGGACGCCGGCGCGCAGGAGCGACGAGAAGGTAGCGCAGAACCGGGCCACCGCAGTCTTGCGCATCAGGCTCCCGAAGATTGGGAGCTTGAGTATTGTTATGTCCCAAGCCGCCTTGCCTTGTGGTGTCCTGAGCCACCGCTTCAGCAGAATAACGCCGATGACAACGAGGACCAGTATCGGTATGGAGAACTTCACGGCAATATCGGAGACCTTTATCAGTATTAGAGTAGGGAAAGGCAGCTTGGCGTTGAGGCTCGCATAGATGTTCTTGAACACAGGGACGATGAACAGGATCATTGCCGTCAGTATCAAGCAGACCAGGCAGAGGACCGTTGCCGGGTAGGCCATGGCGGACTTGATTTTCCCGCGCAGGGCCGCCTGCCTTTCCAACATGGACGACAGGGTGACAAGTGACTGGTCCAAACCACCGCTCGCCTCGCCGGCTCGGACCATGGCGACAAATAGCCTGCCGAAGACTTTCGGGTGGCTGGCGAGGGCTTGAGAAAGCGAGACGCCCCGTTCCACCTGGCCCCGCACGTCGATGACAATCTTGGCCAAGGCAGGGTTCTCTGTTTGCGTCGTGAGTATGGTCAACGACCGAATGAGCGTAAGGCCGGAGCTGATAAGCGTGGCAAACTGGCGGCTGAAAAGAGCGACCTCCTTCAGCGGGACCCGGTTACCAAAACCGGGAATACGGAGCTCCATGTTCATGCCGCCGGCTGATTTGGCCTTGATGTTGACCGGCGTGTAACCCATTTCCCGCAGGCGACTGGCCACCAGGGTTTGGTTGTCCGCGTCGAGGGTGCCCTCCACCACCTTGCCATTAGTGTCGCGTACCTTGTACGCGTAAGTCGTCTGAGCCATTAGATCTCCCTTTCGCCGCGAGCGACCAACGTCATAAGGCCTCGATGAGCCGGCGAAGATCTTCGGGGTTGGAGCATCGCTCGATCGCGTCCTTCTGCGTTATCAAACCCTTCTTGGCGAGTTGGGCCAATGTCTGGTCCATCGTCACCATGCCGTGCTTGGCCCCGGCCTGCATGGCGCTGTAAATCTGGTGCGTTTTGCCCTCGCGGATCAAGTTGCGGACTGCGGGGGTGGCAACGAGGATTTCGCAGGCCACCACACGGCCCTTGCCGCTCGCTTTTGGCAACAACTGCTGGGTCATAATGCCCTGTATCGTCGTCGCTAACTGCGTGCGGATCTGCTGCTGCTGGTGCGCTGGGAAGACGTCGATCATCCGGTCGATGGACTGTGGGGCATCCTGGGTGTGGAGGGTGGCGAAGACGAGGTGGCCGGTCTCGGCGGCAGTCAACGCGGTGGAGATCGTCTCGAGGTCACGGAGCTCGCCGATCAGGATCACGTCGGGGTCCTGGCGCAACACGTGCTTCAAAGCAGTGGCGAAACCCTTGGTGTCCTCACCCACTTCTCGTTGGTTCACCAGAGCAGTCTTGTGGTGGTGCAGGTACTCGATCGGGTCCTCCACCGACATGATGTGCAAGGCTTTGGTCTGGTTGATGATGTCGATCAGGGAGGCCAGCGTCGTCGACTTGCCCGAACCCGTTGGGCCGGTCACCAACACCAGGCCACGGGGAAGTTCGGCGAACTGGCGCACCTGGAGCGGTACCCCCAGTTGCTCCAGGCTCATGATCTCGAAGGGGATGGCGCGGAAAACGGCACCCACGGCGTCACGCTGCTGGAACACGTTCAACCGGAACCGCCCTACGCCGGGCACGACATGGGAGGTGTCGAGCTCCAGCTCGGTCTCGAACCGCTCCCGCATGCGCTGCGAAAGGATGTCGTAAATGAGGTCGCGCGTCCTTGACGGCGTGAGGACTTCAAATCCTTCGATCGGCCTGAGGGACCCGTCCACTCGGACCGTTGGTGGTAGTCCAGCGGCGAGGTGGAGGTCCGAGCCCCTCAGCTCGATGACCTTCACCAGCATCTGGTTCACGTGCAACTGGCTCGGTTCGTCGTGCCCACCGCCGAAAGTGGCGGCCGATGTCGCCGGATTGGGCCCGTACATCGCCGAGAGCGCCCCGTTGATGTCGGAGCGGGTCGCCAAACAAGCCTTAGCCTTCCAGCCGGTCACCTGGCTGACCACGGTGAGAGCAGCGTCGTCGAGAGGGTTGTCCGTGGCGACGAGCAGGGTTTCGCCGTCCAACGACAACCCGACAACCATGTGCTTGCGAGCGACGTCAGCTGGGATCACCCCGTCGACAAGCGGCGACACCGGAGTCGTAGTCGGGTCCCAGAAGGGAAGGTTCAACTGGTCGGCGACAGCCGCCACCAGGTCACGCTCACTTACCAGCCCCTCGGTCGAAAGGATCTTCGCTAGGGGGACTCCGGTTTCGGACTCCTTCGACAACGCGTACTCAAGAGCGTCCTTGGACAGGACTTTGCGGTTCACGAGGAACTCGCCGACTTTGCGCGAGGCAGTCTGCATCACTGTCTTGTCGGCTCCGCTGCAGATGACCTTGATAGACGTCGTCCCTTTTGGGAAGATCGACCTTCACAACACAGGCCGGCCCGTGCGAGGCAGGGCGGAGCGCGAGACGGCGGAATTACTAGCCTGCGGCGGAGAGGTCGCTGTCTTCGAGCAGCCCGCACACCTCGGTTGCCCAAGCCAATGCTCCCAGGTAGCTGCGCTCGAGGCTCTCGAGGCTCAGCCCGCAACGGAGCCGGAGGTCCCCGGCCCCCGTCTCCCAGGCGAGCCCGTCAGCCAGGATGCCCCCGAGCGGCCCGACCTTTTCGAGCACGGCGTCGACGAGCTCGTCGGCCAATTGCAGTGTGCTCACGATGCCAGCGATGGGCGCGGCCAGGAGGAGCTCGAGGGCGGAAACCAGGCCCACGGTGAACGCCGAGTCCGAAAGCCTGGGAGCCACCTTCGTCGCCATCAGTTCGCACATGCGCGCACGCGTCATCGTTATGTGCAGCTGCTCGGTCGCCCCGCCGCCCGTGCCTGAGAGCAGCATTAGCGTCACCAAGGCTCGGAGGCGCTGGTGGCCGAGCAAGACGACGCCCTCGCGGACCGAGCTGATCCGCCGGTACATGCCACCCGCTGCGCCTTGGCCAGCGAGCCGCAGGAACCGGTAACTGAGTGCGGGGTCAGTCTCCACAATGCGCTGGATGTCGTTCGCGTCGGCGTTTGGGTCTGAGAGCTGGCTCACCACGTTCAAGCAGGTAACCCGGGCCGGAGTGAGACCTTGCCCCTCGGCGACCTCCGGCCGTGAGAGCAAGTACCCCTGGAACAGTTCGAAGCCGAGATCCCGGCAGTAGTTCATCTGGTCATGGGTTTCCACTTTTTCCGCTATGAGGTCCACACCGAGCGCGGCGCAGCTTTCGACATTCAGCGCGAGCTGCAGTTTTGACAGCGCGAATGCGTCCAGCTTGACGGTCGAGACGAGCTCGACCAGAGGGCCGTTGGGCTCGACGTAGCCGTGGGCGTCCAGAGCCAGGGTGTAGCCCTGCTCCGCAATGCGGCGACAACCGGCTACCGCCTCCGCGTCGTCGGTGAGGCTGTCGAAGAACTCGATGACGGTCTGCTCCGGCGGGAAGGGGATCTCCAGGTCGCCAACAAGGAACGGCCGGCTGACCTTGACGAAAGCGAGCTTGTCCCCGACGATGCTTTGCAGGCCGCCTTCCAGCCCACGTCGCCCGATGACGTCGGCGGTTATCGTCTCGCCTCCAGGGCTCTTGGCGCCCGGGCCCCGGAAAACAAGTTCATAGCCACGGACATCCAGCTCTGTACCGAATATCGGCTGGCGGCCGACCATGAACGTGCTCACAGCCACATCGCTGCAGTATTACTGCCCTCGTCCGTCATACCACTGATTTAGGCGATCACTCGTAGGACCTCGTCGAGCGAGGTAATACCGGCTGCCGCCCCCATAAGGCCGGCGTGGCGCAGCGTCAGCATCCCGTCCGCTATCGCGGATTTCCTGATCTCGTCGGCATGTGCGTGCTCGACGATCATGCGTTCTATCTCTTCGTTGACATTGAGCACCTCGTGGACAGCGAACCGTCCCGCGTAACCGGTCTTGCCGCAGACCTGGCACCCAACCGAACGGAAGAGCTGCTCCGGGATCTCTACCATGCTCAGATCCCAGCCCATTGCCGCCAATGTGTCCCTTTCCACCGGGAATGGCTGCTTGCAGCGCTCGCACAATTTGCGCGCCAAGCGCTGGGCGACGATGCAGTCGAGCGCGCTCCCCACCAGAAAGGGCTCGACCCCCATCTCGATGAGGCGGTTAGGCGTCGTGGATGCATCGTTGGTGTGGATAGTGGAAAGCACGAGGTGACCGGTCAACGCAGCCTCGACGGCGATCGTGGCCGTTTCGCGGTCCCTTATTTCCCCGACGAGGATTATGTCGGGGTCTGACCGCAGGATCGTCCTCAAGGCAGACGCGAAAGTGAGCCCTGCCTTGTTGTTCACCTGGATCTGGTTTATGCCGTCGAGCTGGTACTCGACCGGGTCCTCGACCGTGATCACGTTCTTGGAAGGCAGATTGAGGATATTGAGAGTCGCGTAGAGGGTGGTCGTCTTGCCCGAGCCCGTGGGGCCGGTGACGAGTATGGTGCCGTACGGCTTGTTGTACGACTCCTCGTACCGGCGCATGTTTGAGGGTTGGAAGCCGAGCTCTGACAAGCGCAGTTCCGCCTGGTTCTTGTCGAGGATCCGCATGACGACCTTCTCGCCGTTGACCGTCGGGAGGGTGGCGACCCGCAGGTCCACCGGCCGTCCGTCGATGGTCGTGCTGATCCGGCCGTCCTGGGGTATACGGCGCTCGGCGATGTTTATGTCGGCCATCACCTTGAGCCGGCTGATCATGCCGTTTTGGATGTTCCGCGGCGAACGCATTACCTCGTGGAGCACACCGTCGATCCGGTACCGGATGCGTACGTCCTTGCCGGTCGGCTCGACGTGGATGTCAGAGGCATGGTCGGTGATCGCCTGGCTGATGAGGAGGTTGACAAGGCGTACGATCGGCGCGTCCTCGCGGACCTCTTTGATGTTTGTGAGGCGATCGCGATCGTCCTCCATCGGCGCGCTGTTGGCCGCAGCCTCGGCGCTGACATGCTCCGCCTCACTGTCTTTGCGGTAGTACTTGTTGATCGCCGCGGTGACGGCCTCGGCGGTAACCACGACCTGGCGCACCTCGGCGCCAGTGAGGGTGCGGATGTCGTCGATGGCGAACACGTTGGACGGGTCGGCCATCGCGACGATGAGCCTGCCCTCCCACCAACCGATCGGCATCGCCAGGTAGCGCCTTGCGAGAGACTCGCTCACGAGCGCGGCAGCAGCCGGGTCTACAGGGTAAGTGGCCAGGTCGACGAACTCGAGGCCCAGCTGCTCGGCGAGAGTGCCGACAAACTGCTCCTCGGTGAGGAGTTTGTCCTCGATCAGTACCCTGGCGAGGTTGACGCCGCGCTCCTTGGCACGTCCCAAGGCTTGACCGAGCTGGTCAATGGTAATGATCCCACTTTTGACCAGCACTACGCCGAGCTGTTCGTCCTCGGAGAGAGCTCCCTCCCGGTCACGCACTCGTGTGTCCATGGCCTCCCCCGGAGCGCGTATCCACCATCGGATTGATCGTCGGCATCTGGCGGCCCGCAATTGAGGCACGCATGTGGACTTCGACTTGGTGCCTGATATCTGCCACGGTTACCTCGGCCGCACGGTGCCGCGCGCCCTCCAGGGGCAGCGCTGGCACATGGCGCCGGGGACTAGTTGCGCGCGGAGCCGAGGAACTTGAGCAGGAGGCCGCGGTTGACCGGTTCCGGTGTAGGCGCAGCGACGGCTTCGACCGGCTCCTCCTCGGGGGCGACTTCCACGTCGTCTTCGTGCCAGACCTCAGAGAGGTCGGCGACTTCGTCGGCCTGCGTGGTTTCCTGACCCGCGCCGGCCCACCCGACGGTCTCGCCCGAAGCTCCCGCGAGCTCAGCCGAGTGGTCGGAGCCGTTGTCGGAGGTGTCGTCGGAGGTGTGGTCGGAGCCGTTGTGGGAGTGGTCGGAGCCTTGGTCCGCGGTGTGGTCTGAGAACTCGAAGTTGTGCTCGGAGCCGTGCTCGGAGATCTGCTCGGGCGAGCGCTCAGCCATTGGGGTGAGCAGTTGTGGTGCAGGAGGCACGTCGGAGCTGTCGACGTGGACCAAGCGAAGGTCCACCAGTTCCTTGACAGCCTTACAACCGTCGAACTCGCCAAAGCCCCGCGTCGTGAGGACGTCGGCGACGGACTTACCACCGCCGATGGTGGCGACCAATTGCCACTGGTCGGCGCTCAACGTCACAGGCCCCTCAGCCGAGCCCAGAAGGCTGAGCTGTGAGTACATCGACGGTACGGCGGCGGCGATCCCGGCCCATTGCACCAGCCGGCTCTCAGCCTCTTCCAGCGCCGGGGCAACTTCCTGCGGCTCTACGGCGTGGAGCGGGCTCGTGCCCGTGTAGAACTTAAAATGGCCCTCGTCCACTCGGAGCAGGCCAAACAGCGAGTCGACAGCGGTGGTGTGGGTACCGACGTCGAAACCTGCTAAACGTCCGGCGTCGAACCACACGCTGCCGACGCCCCCGCGAGACTCGATCCGCAGCTCCCCCGTCTTCGCAGTGACGGAAAGAAGCGCGAGGACGTCGGGTAGTGCAATTGTCTCGAGCGTACCTTCAAGCGACACGGCAACCTCCGGTTCTTATGGCCAGTACTTCGGCATCTTCGCCAACAAAGTTGAGAGAACTGGCAACCGGGGGGGACCTCCTCTACCTTGAAGGGCCCTTATCCGGGCGGCCCGGTCTCGCCCCGCGGAGGCAGCTCTCTTAACTTCCCTATCTCGGCACGCTTGCCCAGCTCGAGCAGCGCGGCCGCCGACATCACCTCGATAGGAGCGTCCCTGCCCGTCCAGATCGTCACCTGGCGTGCTGCTTGATGGACCAGCATGCCCAGGCCGTTGCAGGTCCCGGCTCCACGTGCGCGCGCCGAGGCCAGCAGTTGGGTCGTGTCCGGCGCGTAGATCAAGTCCGCGACAAGTTGGCCGGGCCCCAACCTCTTCGGGTCGAGGCCGAAAGGAAGTTCGCCGCTGCCGTCCACCGGTACCCCGGGGCTGCCGTCCACCGGTACCCCGGCCATCCCGACCGGGGTGGCGTTCACGACCAGATCGGCCCCGTCGGCAGCATCCACCGTGGCGACCATGCCAGCCTCGCCGGCCAGCGCGGCCACCTCGAGCGCCTGCTCGGGCCGGCGGGCGACGACTTCGACGCGCTCCGCCCCGGCGGCGCCGAGCGCAAGCACGACGGCGCGCGCAGAACCACCTGCTCCGAGGACCATGCAACGCTTCCCGGCTGGCGACCATCCCAACTCCGCCAGCGAGTCAATAAAGCCGGGGCCATCGGTGCTGTCGCCCACCAGCTGGCCGTCCACATTGGTCACCGTGTTCACCACTCCGAGACGTTCCCCCAGCGGGCTCAACTGGTGGCAAGCCTTCGCTGCCCCTGCCTTGTGGGGCATCGTCACCGATAGGCCCCTTATGCCGAGGTCGACCATGGCGGCCACGGCAGCCTGGCCGCTACCCGCCGGGACCGGGAACGCTACGTACGCCCAGTCCAGGCCGAGTTCTACCAGCGCGGCATTGTGGAGCGCCGGCGACAGCGAGTGCCCGACCGGGTCGCCGATCACGCCGGCGACCACCGTCGTGGCTGCAGGCCACGTACCGAGGCGTCCACCCGGACGCGGGCTACGGCGTCCCGGTGAGCTCAGCACCCCAGTCGCACGGCTCTACACTCGGCCTGGAGCTGCTTGAACTGGGCCTCGGTGGAGGCGAAGCTAGTCGCGCCGTCGGGGTTGACCTCGACCCAGTAAAGATAAGTTGTCTTGGGAGGGTTCATGGCTGCTTCCAGCGAGGGTATTCCGGGATTGGAGATGGGGGTGGGCGGTAGTCCCTTGTTGACGAGAGTGTTGTAGGGGTTCGGCGTAGTGATCACAACCGGCCCCTTGGGGTCGCCGAGCCCGTACAGGAGCGTCGACTCGGCACCTATCGGGATACCCCGGAGAAGCCGGTTATAGATGACGCTGGCGACGCCGCCGCGGTCGGCCTCGAACTTGACCTCCCGTTCGACGATGGACGCGACGGTGATGACCTGGTAGGGGCTATAACCAAGCCGCTGAGCTGCGCCCGTGAGCCCGAGTGCGGCCGAGTGGGTATCAAAGGTGGCGACCATGTACTGCACCAGCTCGTCCGCCGTCTCGCCCCGCTGGACGGGATAGGTCGCTGGGAAAAGGAGCCCTTCCAGGTCGTTTGACCCGGCTGGCTCGTAGGGCGAACGGACCTGGCCGCCGGTGGCCGCCTGGAGGAAGGCCTGCTCCGAGATACCGGCGCCCTTCAGGTGGCCGACCGCAGCCGCTATCTGGCGGACCGTGAAGCCCTCAGGCACGACGACCTGGTAGGTCACCGGGAGCGGGCCTTTTGCAGGATGTAGAGAGCCGTCGAGTAGGGCTCGTTGGTCGCCATCTGGTAGGTGCCCGGGACGAGAGTGCCGACGCCTTTCAGCTTCAGGTACCACTCGAACACTGTCGAGCCGTGGATGACCCCGTCTTTGGCGAGCAGGTCGGCGGCGCGGGATGTCGAGGTCCCCGTCGGCACTGCGACCATCACTGTGCGGCCCGGCTTTCCTGAAGGGTTGATCTCGTTGTTGACGTGGAGGAAGCCGAGCACGGCGACGACCACCACGGTTACGAGCACCACCGGGAGGATCGCCGGCCATCTCCGGCGCCGGCCACCGCGGCCGCCGCGACGGTAGTCGTAGGGCTCGTCGGTCGCGCCCAATGCCGGGCCCGCTAGGTCGTCGGCGTCCTCGGGCTCGGGCTCGGCCCCTTCACCCAGCTCGCCGGCCTCAACCGGCCCGGCCCCGTGAGACGGCTCGACCTTTTCTACTTGACCGACATCTTCCCCTGGACCGGCTTCGACTGGCTCGACCTCTTGTGTCAACGGGCCCTCTGGCCCCTCGGCCCGACGTTCGTCACTGAGGGCTGGCCGGGCCTGCCTGGGGCTCCTTCGGCCCAGGCCAGGACCGCCGTCGGTCCAGCCAGGTCTGCAGGATCGCTGCCGCGGCCATCTTGTCCACTACGGCCGTGCGGGCGGCGGGCCGACGGCCGCCGGCAACGAGCGCCCGGCGCGCGATAATCGTACTGAAGCGCTCGTCGCAGCACTCGACCGGAACCGATAGCGCTAGGCGCAGCTCTTCGACCTCGGCCTCCACGGCCCGTGCTGCCGGCCCTGTCCCGCCCGACAAGGAAAGCGGCAACCCCACGACCACCTGGTTGGCGCCCGTCTCGAGCACCACCGCCGCCAGCCGGGCGTGGTCCCCTTCACGGGACCCGCCCCGCGGCAGCATCACCAGAGCGCTCGCGACCCGCCGCTGGTCGTCCGACACGGCCAGCCCGATCCGGCGGCTGCCGAGGTCCACCCCGAGCACGCGGCCCTCTGGACGCGAGGCAGCGACCTGCTCGTCCGGCTCCCAGGTCACCGACCCACCTCGGCGAGCTTGGCCCGGACATCCTCCAGCGCCTCGTCCAGGCGGCTGGCATCACGCCCGCCGGCCATCGCCAGCTCGGCGTTACGGCCTCCCCCGCCGCCGCCGAGCATCTGGGCGGCCGGCGCCACCAACTGAGGGGCCTCCAGCGGGTAGCCCTTCTCGACCGCGGCCACCAGCGTAACCTTTCCCTCTTCGGGGGAACCGCCGAGCACGACTGCACGGACTCCCGGCTGGGAACGCACGGCCAACGCCAGTTCCCGCAACCCATCGGCGCTGAGGCCGTCGCGGCGCGCCACGACAGCGCCGCCCTGCCCGCTCGCAGCGAGGGTGGAGGCCTCGCCACCCAGGCCCGCCTGGCGGGCCGCCCGCAGTTCGTCCTGCGCCTCACGAAGCTCAGCGAGCCGCCGCTCGATGGCGGCAGCCAGATCTTCGGGAGAGGACTTGAGCAGCCCCGCGGCGTGAGCGAGGCGGGCCTCGTTGGAACGCAGGCGCTCGAGAGTAGCGGTCCCCGTGAGGGCCTCCACGCGGCGGAGGTTGGAGCCGATCGAGCTTTCGGAGATCACTTCGACTGGGCCGATCATGCCGAGCCGCGCGACATGGGTACCGCCGCACAGCTCGACGGAGAGCTCGCCGGCGTGCACGACCCTGACACGCTCGCCGTACTTCTCCCCGAAGAACGCTATCGCCCCCTTCGCCTCGGCCTCGGTACGGGCCAGCTCCTCGGTCATCACGTTCATGTCCTCGAGTACCTGGGTGTTGACGAGGTCTTCGACCTGGTCGAGCTCGGCCCTGCTTACCTGCGCGTAATGGGTGAAGTCAAAGCGGAGCCGGTCGGGGGCCACAAGAGAGCCTTGCTGCTTCACGTGCTTGCCGAGCACCTGCCGCAGCGCCCAGTGGAGAAGGTGAGTCCCGGTGTGGTTACGGCGGATGGCGGCTCGCCTTTCGGCATCGACTGAAGCCTGCGCCTCCTCCCCAGGGGAGATATACCCGTGCTCAATCGTGGCGAAATGGCGGTGGAGCCCCGGGAGCGCGAGCGTGGTGTCGAGAACCCGTGCGCGTCCGGTAGCAGTGGAAATGGTACCCGTATCGCCAACCTGCCCGCCGGACTCCGCATAAAAGGGCGTCCGGTCGAGGAATATCTCCACGTGGCCCTTTTGGTCGAGCTCGAGCACAGCGAGCACCCTCGCGCCACCGTCGAGCGCTTCGTACCCGATGAAACTGGTCGGCCCGAACTGCTCCAGGATCTCCTTGTACTCAGCCAGGTTTGCGTGACCGGCACCCGCTTTTCCTTTCCCACCCTCACGTGACTGCTCACGTTGGCGTCCCATCGCAACGGCAAAGCCGGCCTCGTCGACCACGGCCCCGCGGCCCGCTGCAATTTCGCGGGTCAACTCGACCGGGAAACCGTGAGTATCGTGCAGTTTGAACGCTGTTTCCCCGCCGATGGCGCTCCCGCCGGCAAGCTCGGTTTCGAGAAGCGCCATCCCCGAACGGAGATTGGAGCGGAACCGCTCCTCTTCCCGGCCGGCCACGCTCGAAACAAAGTCGGCATTCCTGGCCAGCTCGGGGTACGCGTCGCGCATGACGTCCACGACGGCCTCCACCATTCCCGGGCAGACAAGGCGTGAGGTGCCGAGCATGTTGGCCCGCAGGACGGCCCGGCGGATTATCCGGCGCAGCACGTACCCGCGGTCCTCGTTCGATGGGAAAATGCCGTCCGAGATCATGAACGACATCGTCCGGGCGTGGTCCGCCATCACCCGCAGCGCCACATCGGCTTCGGCGTCCTCACCGTATTTGTGCCCCGTCAGCTGTTCGGCCCGGGCGACGAGCGGGCGCAGGACGTCGGTCTCCCAAACAGACGGCGCGTCCTGCAATATCGTGAGCATCCTTTCGAACCCAGCACCGGTGTCGATGCCCTGTTTTGGCAGCGGGACGAGCTCGCCTGTGCTTTGGCGGTCATAGCTTTGGAAAACGAGGTTCCAAAGCTCGACGAAGCGCGCCTCGCCGCCCCCCACGGGGCCGCCGTCAGCACCCCACTGCGGGCCACGGTCCAGGTAGATCTCAGAGTCCGGCCCGCAGGGGCCGGTCTCGCCCATTTCCCAAAAATTATCTTCTTCTGTGCGCTGGATGCGCGACCTCGGGAACCCGACCTTGTCGACCCAAATGTCCGCCGCCTCGTCGTCATCGGTGTAAACGGTCACCCATAGCCTGTCCCCATCGAAACCGAGCACCTCTGTCAGCAGCTCCCAGGCCCATGGGATCGCCTCGGCCTTAAAATAGTCGCCGAAGCTGAAGTTGCCGAGCATCTCGAAAAACGTCGCGTGGCTCGGGCTTCGCCCAACCTGTTCGATGTCGTCGTGCTTGCCGCGGACCCGTACACATTTCTGCACGCTCACGGCACGCTTGTACGGGGGCACCTCCTCGCCCAGGAAATAGGGGAGGAACTGGTTCATGCCCGCGTTCGTGAAAAGGGGCGCCCGGGGGTGGTGAGGCCGCAGACCCTCGGACGCTACCTCCACGTGGCCGCGCGCAACGAAGAAGTCCACAAAGGCGCGGCGAAGCCCATTCGCATCCATCGCCTGCCAGATTATCCCCCCCGTTCGTGGCCATGCCTGGCCCCGGCCACAGCCAGGGCAGGGGGGTTCAGGACAGGCTGGCCCAGGCGAGCACCTTGCCGTCTGCGCCGACGATGCGTGCCTGGCTGAGGCGCCCGGCAGGTTGGTCCACGCTGGCCGCCCATGCACCCTTGCCTTCGGACAGCCAGAACTTCCCAAGGTCCACCGTGGGGCCCTGGTCGACCACTACCTCGCAGCGGATCGCGCCCTGCCAGGCGGGGTCGTCCATGTACATGAACAGCCACGTCGGGTTGCCGGCGTAGACGAGGACCCGCCCGACCATCTGGGTGCCTGAGTAGAGCGCGGCGGCCTCGATCGGCGGCTTCGGCCCGGTCGGGGCATAGCGGTCGCCCGCTCCGCCGCTGCTGTGACCGACCACAGCTCCGAGCCCGAAGGTGACCACCAGCGCACACGCTGCCATGGCCATGGCGAGCTTCGGCCTCGCCGCTAGCCACGACCGCCAGCCGGGCGGGCGCGGATCAAGGCCGAGGCGCTCGAAAACGCCCGCCTCGAAGCCGATCGGCGGCTCCGACGCCGGCGCGAGATGGAGGAGCTGGTCAGCAGCCTTCGAGAGCTCGTCGACCTCAGCCGAGCAGCGCGCACAGCTTTCCATGTGTGCCAATGCGGCAACCCTCTGTTCGCCTGTCAGAGAGCCGAGGGCAAGCTCCAAGAGGTCCTCGTCCACGGCGGCGCACTCGGGGCGCAGGCTCTCGCCCATATCAGCGGTCACGCAGCGCACCTCCACCAGCCAGGTCGTGGGTCGCGTTGAGAGCGCGGAGCTTGGCCAGCCCGCGGCGGATCCGGGTCTTGGCGGTACCGAGCGGGACCGACTCGACCTCGCTGATCTCGGCGGCTGTGTAGCCGTAAACCGCTGCAAGGACCAGCGCACGGCTCTGCTCGGGCGGCAACGAGGCCAGGACGCCCACGAGCCGGGCCCGGGTGTCAGAGGACTCGGCGTGTTCGTCAGGAAGAGGGCCGCGACTGGCGAGGTTCACCCACATGAGGTCGGCGGGGTCGGTGACCACTGGACGGCGCAGCCGCAACGAGTCAATTGCCAGGTTCCTTGTGATCGTCAGGATCCATGTCCCGACCGAGGCTCGCCGTCCGTCGAAGACCAGGGCGTGGCGCCACGCGCGGAGGAACGCCTCCTGTGCGATGTCCTCGGCAAGCACGGGGTCCCCCACCATGCTGAGGGCCAGACCGTAAACCCGCCGCTGGTAACGCCGTACGAAGGCCACGCCCGCCCGTTCGTCGCCAACGCCCATACCGGCAAGGAGCGCGTCGTCGCTCACGCCCGCGTCAGCCGTAGCTCTCCGAAGCACACAAGGAGGTTACGTCCGAACCCCCGGAAGAGATTGCGGCCGATTCCCGCCATGGGTACCTCGAAACGCAGCGCTCGGTCATAGGCCAGTACCTCAAACCCGCCCGGGTTGGGGCCGCTGGCCCGCCCGCGACGCAACCATGCCGTGACCGGTCCTCGTAGCACGGCAGCTTCATGCGCGCAGCAGGCCCCGCATTGGAGCCTGGCCGTCCTCAAGCAGCCGCGAACGGCAGACCGAGCGCCGAACGAATGTAGGACGTTCACCCGGACCGGCTGGTCCGGGTGAGCCTCAGTAGCCGGATGCCGCAGTCGTGGTCGTGGTCGACTTCGACGCTGCCCCCTTGGCCGGCAGGATCAGGCTCGATGCCCGTAGCAGCCCCCAGGTGCCGCCGAAGGCGGCCACACCCTCACCGTGCGTCTGGCCCGCTCCACTGTCCTTCAGGAAGGTATAAAGGGGGTAGCCGTCGAAGGTGACCTGTTTGGTAGTGGCACTCCGGGCCACGAACCCGATCTCGCCTGCCACCCCCGCACCGAGCGAGACCTTGGTCGCGCTCGTGCTCACGAGCACGGGCGGCCAGAACTGCAGGCACTGCCCCTTGCACGCGAGCTTGCCCCCGAACTCGTCAGAGAGCCCGTAGAGGCTGAACCCGTGGGCGTTGGTGAGGATCTCGCCAAACCCGGCAACATTCGCTGCCTGCAACAGCGCCGGGTCATGGGCGCTTACCGGCGCCGCTGAACTCGACGGAGCAGCTCCCACCAGAGAGCCGAAGGCCAATGCGACAGTCGCGGTCGTCGCCGCTACACGGGCGAGCAGAGCACGGTGGGACCGGCCTGTGCCTTCTTGGTCTTTGCCCAGATCCAAAAGCGCCTCTCTGGAGCTGCGAGCCTTACTAGTCATGGTTACTCCTTTGTAGTGCTGCTTAGCCGAGACTTTCGTGGTGACAAGCGTGCCCTGGCGCCACGCCCGCGGTCCCCGCCTCAGGCTGGGCCCTTGGCCGTTAGAGCCAGGTCCCAGGTAATACGTCCAGGCGAACGGAATGGATCCAATCAGAACGTTCCGTGATGCAGGCGGTGGTGGGGGTGTTCCCGGCCTTGGGGACCAGCGTGACCCGCAGAGTGCTCCTTATGCGGGCCTTGCGCTATCGGTCGAACTGGCGGCGGCGGTCCTGCTGCTCGCCTCGACGGCCTTCATCGTCATGTCCATGGGTTAGCCCATCTGGCCCGGGGGTCTCCCCAAACCCAAGCTGCCGGCGTAGTTCGGCCTCTTTGGCCGCCATCGCGCTGCGGCCGCCCTGGACGGCAATGCGCAGGTCGACAATCCTGCCGGCGGCCCTGTCGCGCGCCCTGTCTGCCATTTCGGACCCCGCCCGCAAAGGCAGCTGGCTCACCGGCAAGTACCGGGCCAGCTGCTGGCGGGCTTTGCGTTCGACCCACTTGGACGCGCCGAGCCCCACCACCACGCCCACCCCCAACCAAGTCAAGCGGCGGAACATCAGCTTGCCTTGAGGCCGCTGCGGCCGCGGCCGCCGGTACGGGCGGCAGCACGCGCCGCAGCCCTACCCCTCGAGCGCGCTCGCCGGCGCCCATCCTTGGCCGCTTTGCCAGCATCGCGGGCCGCCGGTGGGCCCCTGCGCACGAGCCGGACGGTCCTAGCCAGCCCTGAACTGAAGGCCAGCAACTTGATGAGCGGTCCCGCCATGGCCCCGCCGACCAGCTTGGAAGCCGAGCCGACGGCGTCACTGATCGCTTCGGCGCTTCCCACCATGCGGTCGACCCGCTCGACCTCCATACCGGCTCGGCGGACGGTGATACCGAGCTCGTCGAGCAGCTCCTGCGCTTCGCGTGCGAGGCCTTGGGCTTCGCGGCGCATCTCTCGTACGGCCTTCAGGAGGTACCCCAGGGCAACGACCATCGCCACCACGAGAAGGGTGGCGACCACCGTGACGCCTACCGCAACGCTGTCGGTACCTGTGGCCACGAGCGCGAGTTGCATGATCTTGCCAGCTTAGGGACCAGCGACCGGCTCCCACCACCGGGCCCAAGGCTAGGGTGCTACGCCGGGCTCGCCAGGCTCATCCCGCCCACCGCGTACATCCCGCTCAGCGCGCAGCTGGCGTCGCACATCTTGCCCACGTCCGGTCGGTTCCCAGTAGGAGCGGCCTTCCAGGTGCGGCGGCCGGTACTGCTGATCGACCCATGCCCCGGGCTCGTCGTGGGGATACACGTAGCCCTTGCCGTGGCCGAGGCGGGCTGCGCCAGGGTAATGGGCGTCTCTCAAGTGCTTGGGGACAGCGCCCACCGCCATGGACGCAACGTCGTCCTTAGCTCTCCCGAGAGCGGCAGTTACCGAGTTGGACTTGGGGGCATTGGCAAGGTGGACCACGGCCTGGGCGAGGTTGAGCTGCGCTTCGGGCAACCCGACGAACTCGACGGCACGCGCCGCGGCGTCAGCGACGAGCAGGCCCTGCGGATTTGCCATCCCGACATCCTCGCTTGCCAGTATGACCAAGCGACGGGCTATGAAGCGGGCGTCCTCACCGGCTTCAAGCATGCGTGCCAGCCAGTACAGGCCGGCGTCGGCATCCGAGCCCCTGATGGCTTTGATGAACGCGCTGATTACGTCGTAGTGCTCGTCTTCCCCGTAGCGCAGGGCACGGGTGCTGCGGGCGGCCTCGACGTCGGCCATGCTCACGGCTCCACGACCGCCCGCTTCGGCCAGGGCAAGGGCCACCTCGAGGCTGTTCAGGGCAGCCCGCGCGTCGCCCTCGACGAGGCCCGCCAAAAATTCGAGCACACCATCCTCGACCGATCCCCCCTCGCGTACGAGCGCCCTGTTCAACAGCACGATGAGGTCGTTGTCCGACAGCGGCTCCAGGCGGAACAGGGTGCTGCGGGACAATAACGGCCCGTTCACACTGAAAAACGGGTTCTCTGTGGTAGCACCAATCAAGGTCAGTTCGCCCGCCTCCACCGAAGGCAGCAGCGCGTCCTGCTGCGCACGGTTGAAGCGGTGTACCTCGTCGAGGAACAGCACGGTGCCGCGCCCCTGGTCGCCGAGCAACCTGCGCGCTCCTTCGACCGTCTCGCGCACGTCTTTTACTCCGGCCGAGACCGCAGACAGGCCGATGAAAGAACGCTTCGTCGCCCCAGCTATCAGCCGTGCGATCGTCGTCTTGCCTGTTCCGGGAGGTCCCCAAAGAATGGCCGAGCTCAAACGGTCCGCTTCGATCAGCGCCCGCAGAGGTCTCCCTGGCCCTAGCAGGCGCTCCTGGCCGACCACGTCGTCGAGAGACTGCGGGCGCATACGGGCCGCCAGCGGGCCACCTTCGGCCAGGCGCCGCTCCATTGCGGCTTGGAAAAGGTCTGGCCGCTCAGCCGTCAGCTAGGTCCTCGCCCGCCATTGCCGGATCCCGGCAGGGCCCGGTAGGCGTCATAGACGCTGTCCACGCGCTTCAGGGCGCCGAGCACCGACTCGAGATGGGCCGGGTCGGCAAGCTCGAACTCGAAGCGCATCTTGCTCACCCGGTCGGCTCCTGTGTGAGTATCGCTTCGCAAGATGTTGAGGTGGTGGTCCGAAAGGACCTTCCAGACGTCGACCCCGAGGCGAGTCCTGTCGAGGGCCTTTATCTCCAGGGCGGCCAGGAAGCTGCCCGGCCGGTCCCTGTCCCACTCGACCTCTATGAGGCGGCCCACCTCACCTGCCGCGAGCGCTGCCGCATTAGCGCAGTCACTGCGATGGACGCTGACACCCCTGCCGCGCGTCACGAAGCCGATGATCTCGTCGCCCGGCACAGGTGTGCAGCAGCGGGCAAGGCGCACCATGACGTCGTCGAGGCCCTCGACGTGCAGCCCTATGCCCTGACGGCTTGCAGCACGCCTCGGCTGGCGGACCGTCGAAGGGAGCTGGACGTCCTGGTCGCCACCTCTCAGCTCTCTCGCGAGGCGCTGCGCGACGGCCTGCCCTGATACGTGGCCCTCGCCTATCGATGCGTACAGGCCCTCCAGGTCGGCGTAATGCATGGCGTCGCTCACGCTCTTGAGCTGCTCACTGCCCATCAACTTCTGTAGCGGGAGGCCCTCCTTTCGCAACGCCTTGACGAGCTCCTCCCGTCCGTTCTCCATGGCGTCTTCGCGCCGTTCCCGGCTGAACCACTGGCGGATTCTGTTGCGCGCCCGCGGTGTGACCACCAGGTTAAGCCAGTCCCGGCTCGGCCCCGCGGAAGGCACCTTCGACGTGAAGATCTCGACGCTGTCTCCCGATGTGAGCTTGGAGTCAAGCGGGACGAGCCGCCCGTTCACGCGTGCGCCGATGCAGCGGTGGCCAACCTCGGTGTGGATCGAGTAGGCGAAATCGACCGGGGTGGCACCGATCGGCAGCGCCACGACATCGCCCTTGGGGGTGAACACGAAGACCTCATCGGTCTCGAGGTCGAGCTTTAGCCCTTCGAGGAACTCCGCAGGGTCGGTGCTTTCGGCCGACCAGTCCACGATCCGTTGCAGCCAGGCGACGTCGGCAGAAGAGGCGTTCTCCTTGTACCCCCAGTGAGCCGCAATGCCTCGCTCCGCCCGGTTGTGCATTTCCGAGGTACGGATCTGGACTTCGAGGGCCTTACCCTGTGGCCCGACCACGGTCGTGTGCAGAGACTGGTAAAGGTTGAACTTCGGCGTATTTATATAGTCTTTAAAGCGTCCCTGGATGGGCGCCCACGTGCCGTGGATAGCCCCGAGGGCAGCCCAACAGTCCTTCACCGAGCTGACGATCACCCGGACACCGACGAGGTCGTAGATCTCGTCGAACTCCTTGTTTTTCAACACCATTTTCTCGTATATCGAGTAGAGGTGCTTGGGCCGGCCGGTGACCTGCGCCTCGATCCGGGCTGCCATTAGGCGCTCCTGGACCTGCTCTTCGACCTGAGCCAGGTAAATGTCACGCTCGGGCGCCCGAGAGGCCACCATTTGTTCGATCTGAGCGTACCGGCGAGGGTGCAGCGCGGCGAACGAAAGATCCTCCAGCTGCCATTTGATGCTGGCGATGCCGAAGCGGTGCGCAAGCGGGGCGTAGATATCGAGGGTTTCCTGGGCTGTGCGCTTTTGGTTCGCTTCAGGCATGGCTGCCACCGTGCGCATGTTGTGCAACCGGTCGCCCAGCTTTATGAGAAGGACTCTTGGGTCCTTAGCCATCGCGACGAGCATCTTTCGCATGGTTGCTGCCTGCGCTGCTTGGCGCGAGTCGAAAGAGACGCGCTCCAACTTGGTGACGCCGTCTACGATCTGGGCCACCGCGGGGCCGAAGCTAGCTTCGAGCTCGGGCAGCGACACCGCCGTGTCCTCGACAGAATCATGGAGCAGGGCTGCTGCAAGAGTTACGTCGTCCATCCCTAGGCCCGCAAGGACAGTGGCCACGGCCACGGGGTGGGAAATGTAAGCCTCACCGGAACGGCGGACTTGGCCTTCGTGAGCGCGCACCGCCGTCTCGTACGCCCTCAGGATCAGGCTCGCATCACCCTTGGGGTGGCGCTCCCGATATGCCGCCAGCAGCGGTCCCAATACGTCTGAACTGGCCGGGCTCTGCCGCCTCCAGGGCAGGACGCGCTCCACCGTTGCAGCGGCTCGGCCCCGGGGGGCCCGCTCGACAGTGGTCACGCTATGTCCTTTCCTTTCGTCCCTCAGGTCCCCATTTACTCGTACGTGACAAGCGCCTCGACAGGTAGCGCCTCGAGACGGCGGCGACCCCCGAGAAAACCAAGCTCGATGATGCAACCAAAACCAACGGTTACTGCCCCCAGCTTTTCCACCAGCCGGCAGGTAGCCGCAGCCGTACCTCCGGTTGCGAGCACGTCGTCTAGGACCAGCACCCGCTCCCCCGGCTGGAGGGCATCGGCGTGCACCTCAAGGGTGTCGGCACCGTACTCCAGCTCGTAGGTTACGGAGAGCAATTCGAAGGGCAGCTTGCCAGCTTTGCGAACGGGCACGAAGCCCGCACCGAGGCGGTAGGCAACTGGGGAGGCGATTATGAAGCCCCTTGCCTCAACCCCGATCACTTTGTCGATGCGCTCGCCAGAAAACCGGTCGGCCAACGCGTCGACGCAGGTTGCGAAGCCGGCGCGGTCTGCAAGCAGCGGCGTGATGTCTTTGAACCCGACGCCAGGCCTGGGGAAGTCGGGGATCTCCCTGATGAGGTGCTTCAGCGCCGCGACTTCGTACTCCATGTATCCAGCGTACTGCGCCGTCCCGGCCAGCCGATGCCGCCCTGGTCAGGGGCTCGACGGCCCGTCGACCTAGTGGCGACAGCAACGACCCTGGTCAGGCCCTCTCGGCACTCAGCGCTCACGCTAACGATGTCCTACTAAATGCTCACGCACCCCTACTAATGCTCACGCTCTCGGCTAACCGGGCGTGGTTTCGGTACCTCGGCGTGGGTCGATCCATCTCGGCGTGCCACCAGCCCAAACATCGACCCGCTCAGACCGAGAAGCGCTGGGCCCCGCCGAGAAACGCCAATCACACCGAGAAACGCTGCATCAAGGCCTGGCTACGCCGAGAGAGGCTCGACGGCTCGAGGCTCGAGGAACGACGGCTCGACGGCTCGACTAAACGATCTAGCGCCGGCGGGGCACTTTTTTGCGCGGCCGTGGCGGCGTCCGCCTTGCGCCGCTGGGTGCGCTGGGTGCGCTGGATGCGCTGGATGCGCTGCGAACGGCCGGCTCGCTGGCCTCGGACGCGCCTGGGTTGATGATCGGCTCGTCGCTCAGCTCCTCCATATCCCCCGGGTAAGGGCCTCCGCCACCTCCATCGCCAGGGCCTTGAAAATCGACTCCAGGCCCTCCGGTCCCCGCAGCGTCCGCCACCGCTGGAGCTCCGTTGCCCTGCCCCGTTGCGTTGCGGCCACTTCCAAGGCTGGTCCGGCTGCCGCCACCCGCACGGGCCGAGCCGCTTGCCCCGGCAGCCCCCGCACGGGCCGAGCCGCTTGCCCCGGCAGCCCCCGCACGAGGCGCCCCGGCCTTTCCATAGCCACGTCCCGAGGTGGGAGGTGGTACGACCTTGCTCGTGCCGTACATTATCCCGCCGGCCACCGTCGAAGGGGTGAGGAACTGGCGCGACTGGGGGAACGCGGCCAAACGCTTGCGGATTTCGGTGTAGCGCGGTTCACGCTCTTTCAGGAGCGCAAGTATCGGCGAGGCTATGAAGATCGATGAGTACGCGCCGCTCATGAGGCCGATGAACAACGCCAGGCCGAAGTCGTTCAGGGCGGAGGCCCCAAGGATCCACGAACCGATGACCAATATGCAGAACACCGGCATGATCGCCACAAAAGACGTGTTGATCGACCTCGCCAGCACCTGGTTCATCGACAGGTTGACCACGTCGGTGTACGTGACGCGGTTAGTCGAGGCCAGGCCGATCGTGTTTTCCTTCACCTTGTCGAACACGACGATCGTGTCGTAGAGGCTGTAGCCCAGGACCGTCAAGAAGGCGATAACGGTGTCCGGGCTCACCTGGAACCCCGATAGCGCGTAAATGCCAATCGTGACCAACATGTCGTGCAAGAGGGCCACGAGTGCGGCGACCGCCATCTTCGATTCGAAGTAGATCGAGATACACACGGAAATGAGCAGGAGGAACACGATCACCGCCTTGATCGCGTTCTCCGAGATGTCGCTCCCCCAGGACGGGCCGATGGACTGGATCGTGACAGAGTCGACGGAAGTGTGGGCAATAACGGCCAGCTCATTGCTGACATCGGCAACGAGCTTGGCGTTACCCGTGATCGTTGACGCCGCCTCGACTTCGATGTTGGTCTTCCCTGTCTGGCGGTTCGTAAGTGTCACGATCGGCGATTGGGCGACCAACGGGCTGATCCCGTTGAGGTCCGCCCGCACGGTGGCCACCGACGCTGTGGTGGGCACTTCCCAAACCGTGCCGCCCCTGAAGTCGATGCTGAAGTTCAGCCCGCTGACGCCGAGCGCGATGAGCCCAAGAGCTATGACGGTGCCGGATAGCGCGAACCAGTAGCGCCAACGGTTTATGAAGTCGTAATGGGTCTGCCCTCTGTAGAGCCTGGCGAACGGGCCGCGACCGATGGGCCGGTCGAGGGAGCCTCCCGGGGCGTGCTGGGTTGTCGTGGTCATTGGCTCTCGATGTTCATTGGGCTAGTGCACCGGCGCCGAGGCCGCGGCTCACACTCAGGAACCCGGCATCGCCGACAGACGACCTCCGGCCGATCAAGACCACGAGCGGGCGTGTAAAGAAATACGTCGTAACGACGTTCAGCAAGGTGGCGAGCCCGAGGAAGAAAGCGAAACCGCGGACGTCGCCGACTGTGAGGGTGTACAGGATCAGCGCACCGATGAAAGAAGAGAAGTCTGCTGCAAGGACCGTCCTGAAGGCGCGCTTGAAGCCCTTTTCCACCGAGGTACGCACCGTGCGCCCGGCACGGATCTCTTCCTTGAGGCGTTCAAAATAGACGACGCAGGAGTCCGCGGTAACACCGACGGACACGATCAAGCCGATCACCCCCGAAAGTGTCAGCGTGAGGTTGTCGGTGTAACTGAGCAAAGTTGTGATCGAGTACAGCATTGCCCCCGACACGGCTATGCCCATTACCACGACGAGCCCTAGCGCCCGGTAGTAAATGATCAGGTAGATGAGCACCAGGAGCACCGCGATACCGCCGGCTATGGCGCCAGCCTTGAGCGAGTCTGTCCCGATCTGAGGCGAGATGTTGTCGATGTCCTGGGCCACAAAGCGCACAGGCAGCGAGCCGTAGCTGAGCGCCTGGGCGAGGCTCTGCGCCTCCTGCTGTGTGAACGGGGCCGACGAAGAACCGCTTATCTCAGCAGAGCCCGGGAAATTGTTGGAATCGATCGAAGGCGCAGACTCAACGGTCCCGTCGAGCTCGATCGCCTGCAATGCACAGTAGGGAGGGTTGCTCTCGTCCTGCTTGTAACAGGCGTAGTGAGCTGCTGCGTACTTGTTGAACGCCGTAGAGCCAGCACCCGTGAAGTCCAAGACGACTTCCCATTCGTCGGTTTGCGAGTCGAGGTCGGCGGTGGCACTCTTTACTATGTTCCCCGACATTTCCGCCGGAGCCAGCACGTAGCGCCCCGCTGAGTAGCCGCTGTAGTTGGGCAGCACAACGGTGTCGTTAGCGTTGTCATCCTGAGAGGGCGTCACGCCGTACCGGTTGCCGTTCGGCGGGTCGTACTCCGCTTGAGCCGTCGCGCTGGCATTGCAGACATTCGCCGGGGTCGTCGTTGTCGTGGTTGTCGCCGCCGCGCTCTTGGGAACTGTGGTGCTCGCGACTGTCGAAGAAGTGGTCGAGGCCCCCTTGGGTGAGGGTACCGAGGTGTGGCTGGCCGCGGCGGCGACAGGGTAGCTAGCGGACGCGAGGTGGGCATCCAAATGGGCGAGCGGAAGGTGGCCAGCGAAGCCTGCGGCAGCCTTGGCGGGCTTCGACGTTGAAGTGCTCCCCGCGGGCGCCGTCTTGGACTTGGCTTTTGAGGTGGCTTTGGCTTTTGCGCCGGGGACGGTCGTGGTGGTACCCGTCGGCGTAGGGCTGGGCGTGGTCGAAGGTGGGACGTAAAGCGCCGGGATTATGCAGTCGACGGGGCGAAAAAACAGCTGAGCTGTCTCGCCGAGGAAGGTCAGCACCTGGGTGTCGTTCTTCGCTCCTGGCAGTTCGATCACAATGTCGCTGCCCTGCACGGTCACGCTCGAGTTCGAAACACCTGTGCCATTGACGCGCCTGTCCATGATGTCGACGGCCTCTTGCAAGATATTAGAGTTGACGGCGCCCTCGGGCCTCTCTGTGACCGACACGCCACCTTTGAGGTCGAGCCCAAGCAGGGGGGTCTTACCAGTGAGGACCGTGGCGCCGATGCTCAGCACCGCAATGAGGACCATCGCCACAAACGAATAAACAAGCGAGCGGGTGCGCACGGTCGCTACCTGTCCCCGCCCGTGGGCTCGGCACCGCCGTCCCCGTGGGCCCAGTCGGCATCGGCCGACCCGCCAGCATCCTCATCACCAGCTTCGTGGGCGTCCTCATCAGCGCCGTCTGACGCCCAGGCGTCGCTTTCGTGCGACGCTTGGGCGTCAGTGGTCGTAGGCGCCGTACGGGCACCGAGACCGCCGAAGCCGCCGAAGCCGCGGGCGCCTCCCCTCGGCGCGAGCCTGGCCTCATAGGCCGTACGGGACTGAACGGCCCCGTTGACGAAGGTGACCACAACGCCGTCGGCGACCTCGATGTCGACGTCGCCCTCTCCGAGGCGCACCACGTGGCCGACCATGCCCCCGGCGATGACCTCGTCACCGAGGTCGAAGGTCTTGCTCGCCCGCATGGCCGCCATGCGGCGGTTACGGCTGGGCCGGATGAGGACGAAGTAGGCGACCGCCACAATGACGATCAGGAACAGAAAAGCCGACGAAGAAGTCGAAGAGGTGGCCTTGGCCGCGGTAGTCGGTGTCGTCGATGCGACGAGAACTGAGACGCTATTTATGAGATGCATATGAAGGTGGGGCCCATCCGGCGATCGCTACCTGGGCCCATCAGGCGGGCCCTTCGACTAAGGACAAAGCGCTAGCCTAGCGGTTCCGCCTGCCCCACCACGGGCAGGTCATGCCCCCATGTGCGGGCGACCTCGGCGGAGAGCTCGCCGAAGGTCCCTTCCAGCACCGCTTGGCGAGCCCGGCCCACCAAGTCGGCCAGCCACGAGAGGTTATGGAGGCTCACAAGCCGGCCCGCGCTCGGCTCGCCCACGTTGAAAAGGTGGCGCAAATAGGCCCTGCTGTGCCGTCCGCAGACCTCGCACTTACAAGTGGGGTCGATCGGGGAGGCGTCTCTGGCGAAACGGCCTGCCTTCACTGGCAACCGCCCGGCGCTGGTGAGCGCCGTGCCATGGCGGCCGAGGCGTGTCGGCAGCACGCAGTCGAACATGTCCACCCCGAGCCCGATCCCGCCAATGATGGCCGCCGGGTCGCCGACCCCCATCAGGTACCGCGGGCAGTCTGGCGGCAGGCGCCGGACTGCCGCGTCGACGGCCGCCAGCATCTCGGCCGGCTTTTCCCCGACGGAAAGACCACCGATGGCGTAGCCGTCGAAGCCGATCCCGACCAACGCCTCGGCGTACTCGGCGCGCAGGTCGAGTTCCACGCCGCCCTGCACGATCCCGAAAAGTAACTGGTCAGGCCTTGAGTGCACCTTGCGGGCCCGCCCAGCCCAGGCCAAGGTGCGCTCACCGGCCTGCACCAGCGCGTCACGGCCAGCTGGCAGCTCGGTACAAACGTCCAGCACCATCTGGATGTCGGCTCCGAGGGCCTCCTGAACAGCGACAGCGCTCTCGGGGGTGAGGCGCTGGAGCAAGCCGTCGTAGGAGGAGCGGAAAGTAACCCCGTCGTCGTCCACCGAGCACGGCAGGGACATCACCTGGTAACCCCCGGAGTCTGTCAGGAAGTGCCCCTGCCAGCTGGTGAAGCGGTGCAGACCGCCCATTTCGGCAACCACGTCCACGCCAGGCCGGAGCATCAGGTGGTAGGTGTTCGCCAGCAGGACCTGCGCCCCGACTCGGCCCATGTCTTCGGCCGAGAGCAGTTTCACGACACCCCGGGAGCCAACCGGCATGAAACACGGCGTCAGGATCCGGCCCCGCGAGGTCGCGGCCCACCCCGCTCTGGCCTTGCCGTGAGTGGCCTCAACGTGGAACATGCCTGCCAACCACCATCGCGTCGCCGAAGGACAAAAACCTGTAGCCCTCTGCCAGTGCAGTGTCGTACAGACCACGCCACTGCGGCCCGGCGAATGCCTCAAGCATGACGAGCAGGGTGCTCCGCGGTTGGTGGAAGTTCGTCATCAGAACGTCCACGACCGAGAAATCATGGCCCGGCTTTATGTACAACTCCGTCCGGCCTTCGAGCGCCCCGGTGGCTGCGGCAGACTCCAGGGCTCGCACCGTCGTCGTCCCGACCGCTACGACGCGCTTGGCCCGCTTGCACGCGTCCCAGGTCCGTTCGGGTACCGAGTACCGCTCGGAGTGCATGAGGTGGCCCTCGACCTGCCCGGCTTTGATCGGCCGGAACGTCCCGAGGCCGACGGCCAGCTCGAGGCGTTCCACCGTGGCCCCGCGCTCCACGCAATCCGCCAGCACCGCGTGGGTCAGGTGCAGCCCGGCCGTTGGGGCTGCGACGCTGCCGGGCCGGTCGGCATAAACCGTCTGGTAGCGGCCCGGCTCGGCAAGCTGGCTGTGTACGTAAGGAGGTAGCGCAAGCGAACCGAAGGCGCAAAGGTCATCGACGAGGCTCCTTACTTCGCCGCGACCCGTCCGCCACCCTTTCCCCAACTTCCACCACGGCAAGGTCGCCCGCATAGAGCAAGATCCCGGGCGGCAGCCTTCGGCCTGGGCGCACAAGAGCTTCCCAGCTGCCTGGCCGCTCAGGCAACGGCTCCAAGAGGAGGACCTCGGCTGCTCCGCCCGTAGCCTTGTTCAGCTGCAGCCGGGCCGGCACCACCCTCGAGTCGTTCACCACCAGGACGTCCCCCTCCCCGAGAAGGCTTGGGAGATCCCTTACCCTGAGGTGCGCCGGCTCCGGGCCCAGAGCGACGAGCAGGCGCGCCGAATCCCGTGGGTCCGCAGGCACCTGGGCGATCGCTTCTTCAGGGAGCTCGTAGCTGGGGACGTCCATCGGCAGTGCAGCCGGAGCCTACCTTGGCCCGCTTGTCGGCGACAGGTCCTATTGACGGCTGTTAGATCCCCGGCCGGCAAGCGAGCCGAGGTTCGCGGAGGCTGCACTGACTAGTGTCGCCGGAGCCTACCTTGGCTCGCTACCCCCAAAGGGTCGGAGAGGTCCCGTCGCCCTCGTGCCCGTCGACCTGTACGCCGGGCGGGGCAAGCGGGCCTGCCGGCGGGTTAAGGCCGAGGTGCTCCCACGCCAGAGGCGTCGCCACCCTGCCACGGGGCGTCCGCATCAGCATGCCGAGCTGCAAGAGGAACGGTTCGTAGACGTCCTCGACGGTCTCGGGTTCCTCCCCCACCGCAACAGCAAGCGTGCTGAGGCCGACGGGCCCACCACGGAAGCGGAGGCATGTCGCCTCCAGGATCGCCCGGTCCACCTTGTCGAGGCCCAATTCGTCGACCTGGAACAGCTCCAGGCCGCGCTTCGCCACTTCCTCATTGATCGTCCCGTCGCCCCGGACCTCGGCGTAGTCGCGTACCCGTTTCAGAAGCCGGTTGGCCAAGCGAGGGGTGCCCCTCGAGCGTTTCGCGATCTCGGCCCCGCCCGGCCGGTCGAGCACCGCTCGAAGGACGCCCGCCGACCTACGGACGATCACCTCGAGGTCGGCCACTTCGTAGTAGTCGAGCCGGGCGACAAAGCCGAAACGGTCGCGCAACGGCCCCGTGATGAGCCCGGTCCGGGTAGTCGCGCCGACCAAGGTAAAGCGCGGCAGATCCAGGCGAAGGCTCCGCGCTGCGGGGCCTTTTCCGAGGACGATGTCCAGCTGGAAGTCCTCCATTGCGGGGTAAAGGATCTCCTCCACCGGCCTGGCCAAACGGTGGATCTCGTCCACAAAGAGCACGTCACCGTCCGACAGGTTGGTCAGCAACGCCGCCAGGTCACCGGCACGGACGAGCGCCGGGCCCGATGTGACCCGGAACGATGCACCCATCTCGTTGGCAACTATCCCAGCGAGCGACGTCTTGCCGAGCCCCGGCGGCCCGGCGAACAGCATGTGGTCCGCAGGCTCTTCCCGCCGGCGCGCCGCCTCGATCATGATGGACAAGTGCTCCTTCAGCTGCGCCTGCCCGACGAACTCAGCCAGCCGGCGCGGCCGTAGAGTCGCCTCCTCCGCGATTTCGACCGGGTCTGCTGCTGGGGCCAATAGTCGGAGCTCAGGGCTGGTCTGGTCCTCGCCCGAGCCGCTCACGGGTTACCCGCCAGCTCCCTCAGCGCGTACCGCAGCATCTCCTCGGTCGAACCTTCCACAGGCAGGCGCGCCAGCACTTGGCGCACCTCGTCGTTGCCGTAACCGAGCGACCCGAGGGCTGCCCTCAGCTCTTCGCGCTGCGCCGCACGGTCCGCCGCGCTCGCTTCGTGGGGACCGGCTGGGCCGACGCCCCCAGGCCCGAACACCGGGTGAGCCGAGCCACTGCCCTCCGCCAAGACGGCCGCCTCGAAACGGGGGCCCAGCTCCATGATCAGGCGCGCAGCGGTCTTCTTCCCGATGCCCGGCACCAGGGTCAAAGTGTCCTCATCGTTGTTGAGCACCGCTCGGCGCAGTGCCGCGGGCGAAAGCACCGATAACAGCGCCACCGCCACAGCCGGGCCGACCCCATGCGCGCCCAGCAGCAGCTCAAAACAGTCCCTCTCCTCGCGCGACGGGAAACCGTAGAGCACCATCGCGTCCTCCCGGACATGGGTGTGGACGTGCAAGAAGGTCGGGGCACCCAACTGGCCGCAGCGGCTGGCACAACCTCCCGGGACGAGCACCCTGTACCCGACGCCGGCGACCTCGACCAGCAGCTCCATCTGGTGGTCGCCGCGGAGCAAGCGGTCGAGCACTGTCCCCCGCAGCGACCCGATCACCGCCTACCTCCGGCGGCGGCCGGGACCTCACGTGGCCCAGGCTGCTCGAGGCGCGGCACCGGTTTGGGGGCGGCGCCCGCGGGCTGAGCGGTGGGAGAAGCGCCCCCCCTGGCGGCGGCTGCGGCGCGCATGAGCGGTGCGCTGGCCAGGTGGCATAGCGCAAGCGCCAGGGCGTCAGCGATGTCGGGAGGGGAAGGCTTCTCGGGCATGTCCAGCAGGACTTGCACCATTCGCTGCACCTGGTCCTTACCGGCGTTGCCCCATCCTGTGACCGCCTGCTTCACCTCGTTGGGGCTGTACTGGACTACGGGGATGCCGGCCTCGGCCGCGGCGGCAAGGGCCAATCCGCTCGCTTGGCCGACCGACATCGCGGTCCGGGTGTTGGTCTGAAAGAGCACACGTTCGACCACAACGACCTCAGGAGAGAGCCTCGCAAAAAGCAGCCGGAACTCCCGCAACAGCTCGGCCAGACGCTCTGCTAGAGGGTTTGACATCGGCGTCGTGAGCACTCCCGACACGACGGCAACGGGTTGGCCGTTCTCCTGACGCACCGCCCCATAACCGCACCTTGTAAGGCCGGGGTCGATGCCCAATACGAACATTAGTTCGGTACTCTACCACCCGGGCCCGAGACCTGGTGGATCGGCCGCAGCCTGGAGTATTAGACCTCCACGAGCTCCATTACCGAGTCGGGGATGTCAAAGTTCGCATAGACGTTCTGGACGTCGTCGTGCTCGTCCAGCAAATCGATCAGGCGCAGGACCTTGCGGGCATCGCTTTCGCTATCGATCGGCACCGACTGCGAAGGCTGCATCGTCAGCTCGGACGAGGACACCGGCCAACCGCCGGACTCGAGGGCCGAGCGCACCGCCGCTAGCTCGCTCGGAGGGGTCAGCACCTCCCAGCTGTCGCCGTCGTCACGCACGTCCTCGGCGCCCGCGTCGGCAGCAAGGAGCATGAGGTCGTCCTCGGAAAGCTTGCCGTCCTGCGGGACGGTGACGACACCTTTTCGCTCGAACTGCCACGCGACCGCGCCAGGCTCTGCCATCGAGCCACCGTTCTTGGAGAAGGTGGCACGGATGTCAGCACCCGTCCTATTGCGGTTGTCAGTGAGGCATTCGACGATGACCGCCACCCCGCAGGGCGCGTAACCCTCGTAGACGATGGGCTCGTAGCGGACACCTTCGAGCTCGCCAGTACCGCGCTTTATCGCACGTTCGATCGTCTCCATCGGGACCGATGAGTCACGGGCCTTCTGGTACATCGTCCGCAGCGTCGGGTTGTCGTCCAGGTGCCCGCCGCCTTCTCGCGCAGCCACCTCGACCTGGCGGATTATCTTGGCGAACAATTTGCCGCGGGCCTTGTCCAAAGCACCTTTTTTGTGCTTGGTCGTTGCCCATTTGGAGTGCCCTGACATCGTCTTCCCTCATAACCGGGTTCTTCGCTCGTAACCGGGCGCTCACCCATATCTTCAGCTCGTTCCAATGGTACAGCCGGCTCCCTACAGCTCGCGGAGAGCCTCGATCCTGTCCTTGAGACTGGTCAGCGGCTCCCGCGTACCGCCGGGGCCCGCGAACCACAGCTGCGCCGTGCCTCGGGAGCCGCCGCGGACCTCGGTGCCCTTGGCCTCCATTTTCTCGAGCGCCCCGATGAGCCCGGGCGGGTAGCGGGTGAAGCTGACGGCCGCCCGGTCCATGGCGGTCACCGGCTCGGGCGGCGAGAGCAGAGTGGCAAAAAAGCCGATCGTCGCCACCGTCACCGTCGCGGGCAACATGTCGTGGCAGCGGATCCGGGTGAGCTGCTGTGCGATCACCCCTTCGAGCTCGACACGCGTCAGCTCAGCCAGGAGGCCGGCGGTAACTACGAGCGTGGCGGTGCGCCTGCGGCGCCCGCAGACTGCGGCGTTGAGTGTCGTTTCGTCGCGCACCCTGAGCTCGGGCTTGCGGGCGCCGATGGTGGCGCAGAGCCCTTCGACAAGGTTGAACAGGCGTGCTTCGGTAACGGGGTCGGCCGCGCGGCCGTCGAGGGCTTTGCGTGCTGCGGGCTCGGCCGCCCACCACATGATGATGCCGAACAGGACCGTGCCGCCGACTAGCGCTGCGATCCCGGCTACCCAGCCCGAGTAGTACAACAACAGGAGCCCAGCTACCACGCCGAGCGGGATGGAAGCAACGATGACCAACGCCACCGCCCGCCGACGGTTTGCCTTTGTCCGGGAACGGAGCGTGTCAGCGGCCATCGCGGACAGAATGATAGGCCACTCCGGTCCCGTCGCAGGCGCTCGCGTCTTTAGCTGACCTCGGGCAACTTGCCGAGTTCGAGCAGGCGGGAGAACTGTGCCGGCGGGACCGGTCGGCCGTAATGGTAACCCTGCCCCAGCTCGCAGCCGAGCGACCTGAGGACGTCAGCTTGCTGCGCCGTCTCGATCCCCTCCGCGACCACCTCCAGCCCATAGGTGTCGGCGATAGCAAGTATGGCCATTACCACCGACAGGTCGTGGGGGTCGGGCAGCTGGGACGTAAAGGTCTGGTCGACCTTGATCACCGTCGCCGGCAGCTGTTTCAAATAGGCGAGGGAGCTGTAACCGGTGCCGAAATCGTCAATGGCGATGCCGAAGCCGGCGTTGCGGAGCTCACTCAGTACAGACCTGCTCGTCGCCGCGTCCTCCATGAGCGCCGTCTCGGTGACCTCCAGGACGATCGAGCTCGGTTTGGTCCCCCCCTCGAGCAGCACGCCGACGCTGCCCAGAAGACCGGTCCCGCGCAGCTGCAGCGCCGAGATGTTGACGGCCAGCTTCAACGCTGGCGCTACCTGCAGCCAGGACCTCATTTGGCGTGCCGCGTCAGCGAGGACGATGTCGCCGATCTCGGCCACCAGGCCCAGTTCCTCGGCCAGCGGCATGAAATCCTTTGCCTGCACAAGTCCGCGCTTGGGGTCCTCCCAGCGGACCAAGGCCTCCGCCCCCACGAGGTGGCCCGTGTGGAGGTCGACGATCGGCTGGTAATAGGGCAGCAGGTAGTTACCCCTGAGCGCCTCCCTGAACAGGCGAGACCCTTCAGCTCGCCTTTCGAGATCGGGCCGGGTCTTCGGGTCGTAGCGGGCGACGCTCCCTCGGGCTCGCCCCTTGGCCTGGTACATCGCGGCATCGGCCTGGCTCAACAGCGCCGCCACCGAGGAAGACGGCCCACCTCTCACCACCCCGGCGCTAACGCTCACCCACTGCTGCCTGTCGGGCAGCGCCACCGGCTGGGAAAAAGTAGCCATTATGTGCGAAACGACCAGATCCAGCTGCGAGTCGTCGGTGATGTCCTCGCAAAGGACGACAAACTCGTCGCCTCCCATTCGCGCCACCGTGTCGGTGGAGCGCACGGACTGCCTGAGCCGCTGCGCCACTGCACGCAGCAGCTTGTCGCCGACATCGTGGCCCGCACTGTCGTTCAAGGTCTTGAAGTGGTCGAGGTCGAAGAAGACGACCCCGATGCCTTTTCCTTCACGCCGGCACCGTTCCAGCGCGTGGCCAATCCGGTCTTCCAGGAGGGCGCGGTTGGGCAGGCCCGTCAGGTGGTCGTGCATGGCCTGGTGAGCAAGCGCCCGCTTGGAGGCCTTCTGCTGCGTGATGTCGCGGACTACCTGGGAGACCGCGGTCACCTGCCCCATCCCGTCGCGAAGGGGCGCAAGGCTGACCGAGACCTCGACACGCGAGCCGTGCTTGCAGACCCGGACAGTCTCGACCCGGGTCAGGACTTCGCCAGCCCATACCCGCTCCAACAGCTCCGACGACTCGGCTCGGCGTTCGGACGGCACGAGGATGTCCAGTTGCGAGCCGACGGCCTCTTTTTCGGTCCAGCCGAAGAGCTCTTCGGCACCAACGTTCCAGATCTCGATGACGCCTCCCGGCCCCGTGGTCAGGATCGCCTCGTCGCATTCCTCTGCGATCGTGGCCAGCAGCTGCTGGCGGTGGACCGGCCCCGAACGATGTGGCCGGGCACGCGCTGTTATCGCATAAAGCCGCTGGCCGTCACTGGCTTCGAGGGGGCGCGCCTGTAGGGCTACGTGGAAAGATCTCCGACCAACGACGCTCACTCGCCAAATAGCGGGAGGCGCCCTGCCTGTGCGGACTGCCCGTCGCAGAGCCTGTCGCGCGGCGGCCCTTTCCGCTTCGTCAACGAAGCGGAAAATATCCTGGCCGACTAGCTCGTCAACGCTCTGGTTGAAGAGGCTCGCAAGGTCGAGGTTCGCGAAAACGACGCGGCCGCCTGCGTCCACCATGGCCAAACCAGGCCCTGCTCCCACGCTTGGCGCGCCGGGGACGGGTCGGCGCCATTCTTCCCGCCTGCCTGTTTGTTCTTGTTGGTAACTAGCCGTGGGAACTTCGTACCCATCAACCACGTAGAGCAATCATACGACCACAAAGAACGTTGGGCGAGTCAGCACGGCAACGAATGTCCAAACGAGCAACAGCCGATCATCGCGGAACCAAACGCGTCGCCCAGGTGTCTTCCTCGGTGGTGGGTGATGAACCAGGCGACGCGGCAAAACATCAATAACGACGGGGCGGTGACGCTCGCCCGGAGCGGTCCTGGCGCTCAGCGCGCTGGGCGCCAGGTGCCGGCCCTGGACGGCCTCCGGGGTATCGGGATTGCCGCTGTCGTCGTCTACCACCTCGACCCTTCCTGGCTCCCTGGTGGCTACCTCGGTGTAGACATTTTCTTTGTCGTATCAGGGTTTTTGATCACCGGGCTCCTGTTCGACGTACTCAGCGCCGGCGGACCGATCGGACCGGCCTTACGCCAATTTTGGCTCAGGCGGGCCCGCCGGTTGGTACCCGGGCTCGTCACCGTCATTTTGTGCGTGGCGCTGTTCGCGAGTCTTTTTGCACGGGACGCGATACCGCTCTTGAGGGCGGATATCCCTGCGGCACTTGGCTTTGTCGCCAACTGGCAGCTGCTGTTCCACCACGACAGCTATTTCCAGTCGATGGGACGCCCGCCGTTGCTGCTCCATCTGTGGTCGCTCGGCGTCGAGGAACAGTTCTACCTCGCTTGGCCTTTCGTCGTTCTGGCCATCTTGCGTTTGGCGCGCCGGCCCGAAAGGGCGATGTCGATGGTTGCCGGGGCGGGCGCAGTCTTTTCAGCGTTCCTCATGGCGGCGTTTTTCGTTCCCGGCCACGACCCTTCAAGCGTCTACTACGACACCTTCACCCACTGCTCAGGCCTCATGATCGGGGCGGCGCTGGCCGGGGCAGTTCACAACCGCCCCCGTTTGCTCAAACCGACCGGTCCCGGTGGGCTGCCCCACAGCGCGCCCGGGGCAGGTCCCAGGGCTTGGACCGGAGTGCTCAGCCTTGCGGGCCTGGCCACGCTCCTCGCGCTCATGGGTGCCAATGCCACCTTCGCCTACAGGGGCGGGATATTCCTGGCTTCCGCTCTGACAGGCCTTGTTGTCCTTGTGTCCCTGCAACCCGGCACCGTCCAAAAAGCACTTGGTTGCGGGCCGCTGCGTTACCTCGGCAAGCGTTCGTATTCTCTTTACCTCTGGCACTGGCCGATCATCTGCCTAACGCGGCCGGGGGTCGACGTACCCATCTCGGGCTGGCCGCTCCTGCTCTTGCGGGTAGCGCTGATGGGGCTCACCGCCGAAGCGTCTTACAGGCTGATCGAGCAACCGTTCCGCACCGGCCGTGCCCAGGCGACCCTGCGCTCCCTGTCCGGCGCCGGCCGGACCGCTGCTGTCAGCTCGGTCGGGCTCTGCGGCGTAACCGCTGTCGTGCTCCTCGCAGTGGTCAACCCACCCCCGCTCCCCGCTGCGCTCCTGATCGGCTCGACGCCCGCAGCGCGTGCCACGCTCCTCGCTTCGGGCCAGGGTGCGAACCACGGCCTGACCCAGAGGTTGGCGGGCAGCGTCAGGTCACGGACTACTACCACCGCTACCACCGCTCCGCCTGCGACCACGGCGGCCGCTATCACCACGACGGTCCCGACCACGACGGTCCCGAAGACCACAACGCTGCTCACGTTGCCCGGTAGCGGGGTGACCGGTACCGGGGTAACCAATACCGGGGTGACCGGTACCGGGGTGCGCACCGCCGTGCCCGCCGGGATCAGGGTGCTCAACTTGAGCGGGCTACCGCCCACGATCTGGTACGGCAACCTTCCGACGCCCAAGAGGCCGACCACGACCGCGACAGCGACGCTTTCGGCCAAGACCGCGGTGCGGGCTCACGAGGTCCCGACGCCCCGCGAGGTCCCGTTGCCTCACCGCCCGGCAAAAGTTCGGCCCAGCCGCCCCAAACTGGGCCACGACGTACTGGCGATCGGCGACTCCGTGCTGGTGGCAGCCTCGACGTCGCTGCAACAGCGCCTACACGGTGACATCACCATCGACGCTGTCGTGGGGCGCCAGGTCTGGAGCGGGATTTCCCGCCTGGCGGCCTATAAGGCGGCGGGCGACCTCGTGGGCCTCAAGGCAATCATCATCGACCTCGGTACGAACGGCCCGATGACCCCCCAAGACGTCGAGCAATTTCGAGCGCTGAGCGTCGGCGTGCCGCTCCTTATCTTCGTCAACGTGCGCGTCCCACTGCCCTGGCAGTCCGAGACCAATGCATCCCTCGCCGCGGTCGCGGGCGAGCCGGGCATCGCAGTGGTCAACTGGTACAGCGCTTCAGCGGCTCCGGGCGTCCTTTGGCCTGATGCCGTGCACCCGGACCCGAAAGGCCAGGTCCTATATGCCAATCTGGTCGCGGCCGCCCTCGCGCCCCTCGGCCAACAACCCCACGCCGCCACGGCACCCTCGTCTAGCCCTGCCACCCCGCGGCAGAGGCTCCTGCAAAACGGCTAGCCTCACATTCATGGCAGACGTCCTGGGAATTCTGGCTGTCACCGACAACGCTCCACTCGACTGGGCCCTGGGCGCGGCGGCGAGCTTTGTCTTCGTCGGTTTGATCGCTGTGCCAGCTGCCGTCCTCAACTCCCGCGACCGCAAACGGCGTGCGCAGGGGCTCTCGCACGAGCACTCGCCCACCCCGTAGCGCTAGCGAGCCCCAGCGCACGAGCGAGACCGCACCAATAGCGATAGCAAGTCTTGCGGACGAGCGAGCCCGCACACATCGGCGTCGCACAGGCGTCAGGACGCCTCGCCGAAGTCGACGTCCCTGCTCGCGACCGTTCCGGCCGTGCGTCCTGGAGCCGTCTGGTAGGTCCAGTACAGGTTCGTGTGGGCGATGACCTGGTCGGGCGGCGGCGCCCCCCATTGCGTGTGGTCCTCGGTCGTGTGGGCATCGCTGACAAGGGTCGCGTCGTACCCCCTGACGAACGCTCCGTGGAGCGTCGAGCGGATGCACGCATCGGTCTGTGCGCCGGCGACGACGAGCCGCCCGACTCCGAGGCCAGACAGCACGGTCTCGAGGGTGGTGCTCTCGAAGGCGTCGCCGTAGTTCTTCTCGACGAGCGGCTCGGCGTCTCCCGGAGCCAACTCGGGGACGATCCGCCACTCGTCGCTCTCTCTCCCCAGCTGCTCGTCGGAGTGCTGGACCCAGACGACGGGGACCTGTTCGCGCCGCGCCTTGTCGACAAGGCTGGCGATGTTGGCGACGACCGCGTCGCGCTCGTGAGCCGCCTTGACGACGCCGTTCTGCACGTCGATGACAACGAGCGCGGTGTTCGGCCGTTTCTCGAGTGTGGTCATGGTTTCCCCTTACTCACGCTTGGCTACCTGTTTCTAGACGTAGAGTACCCACGCGGAGCTGCACCTCGGTGGTCCTGGGTGAGAGCGCAGCGACACTGTTGAAATGGGAGTTCCAACAGTCGATTCAGCTGGCGGCCTGCAAGTCCCGAAGCAGGCGCGTGCCGAACACGGCAGCGGCTGCCAGGGCCACCGGCGCCGCGCTCAACCATTGCCCCGAACCGTGCCCCGCGCTCACGACCCAGGTGTCTACGCACAAGCCGGCCAGCCACGCACCGCTCAAGCCGAAAATGGTGGTGGCGACGGTGTCAACCACGGTTGCGGGCAGCGGTGCCCAGCGGTTAGCAGGAAGCCAGCGGCGCCGGGCGAACCATAGGCAAGCCAAAGCGGCCAGCCCGAGGACGCCGAAAGCCACCCGGTATGCCACGGTCTCAAAGGCCCAGTCAGCCATCGCGGCCCGGGCGCACGAACCGGCGTGCGGGTAGTTGCCTAGCCAGCGGGCACAGTCGGACGCAGTTATGCCCGGCTTAGGCCAAGGCCCGGCCAGGAACCGGTTTGTGACCCCGGCGAGCCGCATCGAGCCAGCCACCAAGCCGCTGACCCCCACCGCGACCGCTCCCCAGGCTCCCAATGACCAAGCGGATATGAACGTGCCACGCGCCACCCACAACCGGCCCCGCACCCGGTCGGCGGCTGCCACCAGCCGTGCCTCGCCAAAACGGCGCACCGCCTCGGCTTCTGCCTCCTCGGAGCTCATGCCGGCCCGAGCCGCCTCGTCGGCTGCGTCGCGAAGGTGGGCCTCCGCTTCGTTCAACATCGAACGGGCACCGCGCGGGTCGTTGCGCCGTAGCTCGACGAAAAGGTTGTCCAGGTAGTTCTCGATAGGGCCGTCGTTCATGGCGTCACCAACCGGGCCGGCGCCCCGGCCAGTACGGCGTCGATGGCCGCAGAAAGCCTCGACCATTCAGCCCGCTGCGAGTGCAAGGCAGTCGCCCCCTTGGGCGTCAAGCGGTATTCCCGGCGGCGGCGCCCCCCGGCCTCTGCCCAGTCGCTGGAGACCAAGCCCATTTCCTCCAGCCGGTGAAGCGCCGGGTAGACCGAGCCCTCGGGCAGGGCCAGGACTCCGTCGCTGCGCTGCTTCAAAGTAGTGATTATGGCGTACCCGTGCCCAGGGCCAGCAGCCAGCACCCCCATAAGGACCAAATCCAGGTGGCCCTGAGTGCCCTCCCCTCGCATACCTCGACAGTCTAGGTATCGCCCGGCCCGCTGTCAAACAGGCGCTACTCAGTTCGAGCGGCCAGACGAGGCCTGCCGGGACGGCGAACGTTTTCATGGCGGTGACCGATCGGGCTCCGAAACGTGTGCATCACTAACGCTGGTGAAAAGAAAGCGCGCTTTACGTGCCCGATCGGGCAATCCCGATCCCACGTTTGCGGTTTTCGGCCAATGCCCCTCCATTTCCTCCCCGCGCGTCGCCGCCTCGCGCGGCTGTCGGGCCCTATGGTCCGCTCGGCGCGAGAATGACTGCGTGGCAAAGAACACGAATAGACGGCGCCCCGACATCGTCGACGAGCACCCCAAGGAACACTGGCACAAGCTGCTCGACGATCTCACCAAGGCGCGGGCCGGAGACGACATCACCATCGAGCTGCTGGATGCCGAGTTCGGCGACGAGCTCGAGGCCGAGCGGATGCCGCTCGCCTACCTGGAGTACGACGAGCACTCCGACGAAGCTTCGGTCGGCGTGGGCGGGCGGGACGGCCGCTACCCGGTCGTGCTCCGGCACTCAATCGAGCACCCGACCTCAATCCGCACGGACTCGAAGCCGCCCATGCTGCCTCTCGCCGTGCAGATCGTGGGGCCCGACGGGTCAGAGACCCTGGTCACGGTCCTCCCCCTTGTCGAGGAGCGCTAGAAAGCCCCCCGCGGGCAGATGACCTGGCCCGGTCACTCCGCCCGTAGGACCAACGCCGTCGGGGTCCGCGCCGCGCTACGTCCGGGGAGCGCCGCCACCAAATTGGCGAATACGAGAGCCCCCACGGCGACAAGGGTCACCGGTATGGCCGGCACGCTGGGATCGGCGACGGCGTTGAGATTGTGGGCGAACAGCGTCCACAGCTCACGTCCGATGACGATGCCAAGAGGGATCCCCACGATGACGCCGGTAAGCGCGGCAACGGTCGCCTGCCAGGCAACCGCGGCCGCCAGCTGTCTTTGGGTGAAACCAAGCGTCTTCAACAGAGCCAGGTCGCGCCGCCGGCGGCGGACCGAAGCGGCGAGCGTGAGGCCAAGAGCGGCGATGGCCCCTGCCGCGAGGCCGACCGCCAGGATGACAGGCGTCGACCCGATGCTGTGGTAGTTCACTATCTGCGCCGGGCGCTGGACACCCAGCACGACGACGTTGGCACCGTAGGCGTGGGGGTCGCCAGCCAAAACCTTGTCTGCCGCAATAGCAATCCGTTGCAGGTCGGCTCGGCCGACAGCGGGACTGACGCCATTCCGGAGCCGTACGAAGACGAGCTCGGGCCCGTTGAGGTTCGGGTCTCGGCTCTCAACCGCCCGCTGGAACGCCGGAGGGAAAATGGCTTCCGAAAACATGGCACCGGTGCCCATTGAGGTGTGGTCGGCGACCAGACTTTCGAAACCCACAGCCGGGAACGTCGCCGTGCCCACGACCGTCAAAGGGGTCGGCGGTATGTAGAGCGGCGCGTCTGCCGGGTTCCCGTAACTCAAGAACACCGTTTCCCCGACCTTCTTGTGCAGCACGCCGAGTGTGGCTGCTCCCATAACAACCTGGTTGCTGGCCTCAAGCCCGTGGCCGGACAGGACCGGAGGCGACACTACCTCGGTTGGTGCGCTTGCCATGAGGACAGGAACGGTCTGGTCGTCGATAGTCACGTCGTTGTAGTCGAACCCGCTCCATCCGGCAACGTCAGGATCGTGGCTCAGGAGCTCCAGGGCCTTTGGCGGTACAGCGTTGGAGGGGTTGAGGGCGTAGTTCCAGTTCCATCCGTACAGCGCCGGGTGCGAGACCAAGGTGTTGAGGCTGCTTGCAAAAGTGAGGGTGGTCACCACCAAGGCGACGGCGACGATGGTACCCACCAACGCAGAGCGCACCGGCACGGCGGTACGCCCCTGCCCCGGTTCCAGGGCAAAACGGATGCCGACCACACCGGCCACGGGCATCCCCGTCGACTCGGCTCGGCGGGCGACGACCGAACTGTGAGCCGTTGGCGCCGCGGCCCGAGGTGCTCGGTGAGGCGTCCCCAGATAGGACAGCGCGCCAGCGCCAGCCCCTAGCACGCTGAGCAGGACCGCCAGGCCAATTCCGAACACCGTCCAATCAAAAGCGATCCCGCCGTCCGGGTAGACGGGCCGCACCGGGCCCAAGGGGACAGGGGCGATAGCCCTATCGCTACGCCGATCGCCACCAGAGAACCGACGGCCACAGCGCCCAAGATGCCGATCAGCCCGTCGGCGGCCGTGACGGAGGGAGCGGCCCCGAGTGCCCGCATCGCTCGGCGGTCGTCGTCGCCCCACCGGACCTGGCGGGAAACAGCCTGTGCTCCGAGGACTAGGCAAACCAGGGCGGCGATCGCTCCGAAACCGCCCAGAGCAACCGACTCCGGCTTGACGGCGAGCTCCACTTCGGTCACGACACGATCAGTCACATGGAACTCGACCGTTGCCCCAGGCGGGACCACTCCCCGGATCTCCTGCTCCACCGCCGGGACATCAAGGCCACCGTGGTCGAGCTGCAGAGCGTAAGCCTCGGGCGCCCCCGCGGCAGGCGACACCGCTACGGCCTCGCGGACCAGCGCCGGGGTCAAGAGCACAAAGCCATAGGCCCCGTCGATGTCGTCCTGGACCACAGAGTTGTTGAAGACGGCGATGCCCACCAGCTTCACGCCGGCCCTGAACCGGGGGGCCACCTTTGGGGTCCCAAAGGCCGGCAGCGCCTCCTGGGCGTCGGTGTAAAAGCCCAAGGGCACGACCTCGCCGAGGCGCACGCCGAGGACCCGGGCCGCGCTGGCGGTCATCATCATCTCGTTCGGATTATCAGGGCCCGCCCGCCGACCTTGCACGATGCCCGGACGGTCCTGCTCGAAGAAACCGCCGTCCAAGCTCGACAGGACCAAGAGGTCGTTCAGCGTGCTCAAGCGGGGGGTGCCGTTGGGGCCCAGTGGCACGAAGTCCGGCCCCACGAGGGGCCTGACCCTTTTCACACCCGGCAGGCGAGCGATCCTTGCCGTCAATGGGGTGACTGCACCACTGGGCGAGTTCGGCGCGTAGACCGGGATCGTCATGTCTGATGGGTTTGTGCTCGCCAGGAACGTCGGGTAGGAGGACTGGGTCCGGCGCCCGGCGGCGATCGAGCCCATGGCGATCCCGCCGACCAAGCCGATCAGCAGAACCACGCTCAGGTAGCCACCCCAGCGACGGGCGAAGGTGGCCCGGAAGCGGTACCAGGCGACAGGAAGGACCTGGCTCATGCCCGTCAGGACCTGCGAGCTCGCACAGGTAGTGGCGTCACAGGCGAAAGTCTGGTTCCTTTGACTGGAGCCGCCGAGGTTGTTAGCTGCACTCGCCTACGTGGTACTACCACCCCCTCGGGCATTCTTCTGAACGCCGCTATGATCGCTTTGGCGCTTGGGGCGCCGCTAGGTCCGCGGAAAGGGCTGAGCCCACCCATTTCCGCGGTGCGCAGTGCGTAATCTTTGGCCACCCTCCTTTCGACCGGCACCGCGGACCGGCCGGTAGAGCGAAAGGAGATTGCGATGGCAACAGCCTCGTTACCCCAAGACCCTGACCTCGACCAGCTTCGGACGCAGGCCCGAGAGCTTCAACGCGCTGCTCGCAGCGGCGCGCAAGCAGCTCTCGCCCGGGTTACGAAATGGCACCCCGGACCGCCCGAGCCCGAAAATTTCCCCCTGACGGGAGCCCAGTTGGTCCTGGCTCGCGAACACGGTTTCGCCAGTTGGGCCCGGATGCCGCCGGTACGTCCAGATCGTGACGGCCCACGCCTGGGACCCCAGCCAACCACCACCGGCCACGAGCCGCTGGCCGACCGGTTCCTTCGACTGGCTTGCCTGACCTATAGCGACGACGACGCGACCGACCGTGCTGCTGCCGCGCAGCTCCTGGCCGAGCACCCCGAGCTGCCTAGTCACAGCCTCTTCGTCGCATCGGCGTGCGCAGACGCGGACGAAGTGCGCCGGCACTTGGCGGGGCGCCCGGATGCGGCCAGCTCGACGGGCGGCCGTATGGTTGGTCACCGCTGCTTTACCAGGCATACGCCCGCCACAACCCCGGCGTCGAGTTCGCCGCCACACTCGAAACAGCAAGGCTGCTACTTGCCGCCGGAGCCGACCCGAACGACGGCCGGTTCTGGCACGCCTTGCCCACCCCGTTCACCGTGCTCACGGGCGTGCTCGGCTACGGCGAACGCCGCCAGCCCTGGCACCCCCACGCCGTCGCCTTCGCCCGGCTGCTGCTGGAGTCGGGCGCCGATCCCAACGACGGGCAGACCCTGTACAACCGCATGTTCGGCAGCAACGACGACCACCTCGTACTGCTATTCCAACATGGCCTCGGGCGTAACACCCGAGGGCCCTGGCAGCGGCTGCTCGGAGAGTCCCTGGAGCCGCCCACCGAAATGCTACGGAGCCTGCTGGCATGGGCGATCATCCATGACCAACGCGACCGGGTCGCCCTGCTCGCCGAGCACGGCGTCGACATCGTGAGCCCTTTCACCGAGCAACGCAGCCCAAGGCGAGGCACGCCGGTGGAAGTCGCACTCATCAACGGTCACCGCGAGCTCGCCGACCAGCTCCGGGCCCTCGGCTCGCGGCCACCCCGGCTAAGGCCGAATGACGCGTTTGTTGCGGCCGTGCTAGCGGGCGATGTCGAGGCAGTACAGCGAACTCCCACCAAGGTCGTCGCCGAGGTAAGACGAGAGCGGCCTGGGCTAGTGACCTGGGCAGCGGCACAGGGCGCACCCAACGCCGTCGAGCTTCTAGTCTCGGCTGGCTTCGACGTCAACGTGCTCGGCCGCAGCGACCTCCCGAGCAACGAACCCTGGCACACCGCGCTGCACGTCGCCGCCGAGAACGGCAACCTCACGCTTGCGCACAGGCTCCTCGAGCTCGGGGCCGACCCGACCATCGCCGACAAGCGTTACAAGTCCACCCCGCTCGGCTGGGCCCGCTACTTTGACCAGCCGGCTCTGGTCGAGCTGCTCGAGCCGATCACTCGTGGCACATAGACGGTCGCCAATTTTGTATGGCGGTGACCGATCCGCCTCCGCAACGTGTACATCACTGACGCTGGTGAAAAGAAAGCGCGCTTTCGGTGCCCGATCGGGCCATCGCGGGCCCACCTTTGCGGTTTTCGGCGCAGGCCGCCTCCATTCCCCCGCGCGTCCGAGCCACACCCCGCCATACCCCGCCGTGACCATCCGATGCCTGGGGGCAAGGGAGGGACGCGGTGCCACAACGCCTTCATCGTTCCGTAGGACATGAAGGCGGTGCGGGCTCCGTGGTCGCTAGGTGTCGCTGCCCGCGATCAGGCGGTCCGAGGCGGCGGCGGCGAGGCGGTCGGTACGCCGGTTGCGGTACGTGAGGAACCCGACCGCTACCCAGCCCACTACGAGCAGGAACCAGTAGCTGACGGCGCGGTACATGAGCGTCCCGGCGGTAGCTCGTGACGCAGGCACGTGGAACCGGATGAGGACCTCCACCAGGCCTCCTTCTACGAGGCCCAAACCTCCTGGCGTTAGTGGCAGCTCGACCAGGAGTTGGGCGGCGGCGTAACAAAGAAGCAGGCCCCTCCACGGCACCGGGCCGCCCACGGTCAGCAGGCCCATCGTCAGCACGATGGCGTCCAGCCCCCAATTGAGGGCGGCGGCGGCGAGGCAGAGCAACCAAAGCCGCGTCGAGGGCCTGAACTTCTCCATCTGGCGGGTGGCGTCCTGCGCTGAGTGCAGATGATCGATAAGGCCCGCGGGTACACGGCGCTCCAAGCGGCGCGAGACGCGTGAGATGAGATCGCTGAGCAGTGGGGCGCGGCGGAACAGAGCCGCTGCCACGAGCGCGCCTGCGAGCACCACCGCGAGACCGGGCAAGAGCTTCACCCGGAGGCCGGGCCAACGACGACCGCGCCGGCCACCGCGACGGCGGCAAGAGCGGCGGAGGCAAGGGCTCCAGCCGAGAGCTCTGCCCAAATCCCAAGGACGCGGCTCGCGCCCAGCCGCTGGTACTGGCGGAACGCATAACCCTCCGCGAACAGGGTCCCCCCTGGGAGTGACTGCGCCACTGCGTTGCTCGCCATCGTGACAGGGATCAGGTCACGTACACCGACAGGCAGTTCGCCGACCCGGAGCAACCTTTGCTGTAACCACGACAGCGCCACGATCGAGCCACACTCGGCGGCCACCGAGACGAACAGCCAGTGCCAGTGCAACCGGTCGAAGGTCGCGGCGACATCGGCCATATCGCCCGCACGGCGGATGACGAACAATGCACCGCCGGCCAGGACTGCAACCTCTACCAAAAAGCGGACAACCTTCACACGCCGGGTGCGCCGAGGGACCGCGCGCACTTGCCCGCCGGCAAGATGCTGGCCAGCGGGGCCCTTTCCGCGGGGATCCGGGTCCCCAACACCTTCGGCGGGCGGGGAAAGCACTACGACACGCACGCTAGCGCCGGGCCAGTACCACCCCGGGACATGTTCCGCTTGGGTAGCTCTCCCCACGCCTCGAGCCAGCGCCTGATGGGTAGAGAGCCGAAGGCGGGGTATAAGTTGGGGGCACTCCCCGCTCACCAATTTCTGGTGGGTGCTGCATCTGCCGAAAACAGCGCACGGATGGACACGCGCGCCGAAACCATGACCGAGATCGTTGTATGAGCCTGCCAGCAGTTATGTCCCCCGGGAACTCCAGAGCACCAATCACTCGCTCAAGGCACGGCCACTTGCGCCGAGCCAATAGTGTGGACCCCCACCAGCACCACATCGAGCTGCCGCGACTGCGAGAGCTAGCCAAGCGGGCCGCGCCTCAGGTCATAGAGGCCACCCTCATCCCGCTCGGCCTTTTCTATGTAGCTCTTTGGGCGCTCGGGCCAAAGGGTGCGATATGTACTGCGCTCGGCTGGACTTACTTCGCGCTCTTGCGCAGGATTTGGCGGCGTGAACGCCTCCCAGGCGTCCTGGTGATCGCGGCTCTTGGCCTAACGGCTCGTTCGGTCGTAGCGCTGGCAAGCGGCAGTAGCGGCCTTTTCGTATATTTTCTCCAGCCCTCTCTCGCAACCGCTTTGGTAGGCGGCGCGTTCTTGTTCTCGGTCCCGCTCGGTCGCCCGCTCGCTGAGAAGCTGGCCCACGATTTCGTGCCGATGCCTCCAGCGTTTTTCAAAGGGCCCAAGGTCCGTCAGCTCTTCGTGAAGATCAGCCTGCTGTGGGCGCTTGTCAGCCTTATCAACGCGGCCGCCACGATCACCCTGCTACTGAACGTGCCTATTGCCACCTACCTGGCGGCAAAAACAGGTGTGTCGTGCTCTCTCACCTTGGGCGGGATCCTGCTGTCGTCATGGTGGTTCCGGCGCAGCTTGCGCCGCCACGGCGCGGACCTGCCCGACGAGCAATCGGCCCCAGCCCGACCATTGGCTCAAGTAGCTTTAGCCGCCGCCGCTGTCTGAGAGCGCGCCGGGCGCACCAGACTGCCCGGAGCCGTCCGGCTCTTGCGGCGACTTGTCCTCCCACCACCAGGCGAGGCCTGCCAGGCCGGGGCCAGTGTGCGCGACCATAACCGGGCTGAAAGAGCCCACGAAGGCGGTCGCCGGTTGGACGTAGGCCCGGACCTGGCGCATCAGCTCGTCGGCTATCTCGGGTTCGAGGGCGTGCATGGCGGACACGTGCAACATTGACCCGCGGACGAGCTGTTGGTCCAGGTCGGCTGCCCACAGGGCGACGATCCTCTGGCATGCCAGCCGCCGGCCACGCGCCGGTCGGAGCGGCCTGACCTTGCCCTGCCTGAACTCGAAAACGGGTTGCAGGCCGAGCCAGCGGGCTCCCATCGCGGCAATCCCCGGCACCCGCCCGCTGCGAGCGAGGTGCTCCAGGGAAGGCAGCGTGGCCAGCAACCTTGCCCTCCGTGCGGCACCCTCCGCCGCTGCCACGACGTCGTCGACTGGAAGACCCGAACGTGCAGCCCTGGAGGCGGCCAGCACCACTAGGCCCTCTGCGCCAGCGGCGGTCCCAGTGTCCACAACGGCTACCCTTTCTCTCCCGGCACCTTGTTCTTCGAGGAGGCCCGCCGCCAGCCGTGCCGCCTCGTACGAGCTGCTCATGTGCCGTGAGATCGTGAGGATGACGACCCCGTCGCCCTGGTCGGCCCGGCTCGCCGCATCGACCAGCTCACCCGGCGCAGGGCCTGAAGTGCTGAGCCCCTCTCCGAGCCTTGCAAGTACTTCTGCCATGTCGAGATCAGTGTCGCGCGACTGCTCGCCACCGATTGTCACCCACATCGGCACCACAGTCACCCCGTTGGCTTCCGCCAGGGATGTGGGCAAGGACGCCGCGCTGTCGGTGACTACCGCGACGCTCAGCTTGTGGCCTCTCGTGGCCGGTCCCCGCTCGGTTTTTCGCGGGTGTCACGGTCCAACAGCAATCGGTTGAGGTACACAGAAGGCCCCGGTCGGCGAGGGGGAGCATTGCCCATCAACCTTTTGGCCATGATCGGTGCGAGCACAGCAGATGCGGCTACGCAGCCCGCCCGTCCATGTACCCGGGCAACGACGGGTACCAAGACGACGTCGGCAACGAAGCTACCGATCGCTGTCTCCCCCGCAATCTTGCCGAGCGCCAGGCCGGCCAACAGGATGCCGGACCCGGCCGGAGCGGTCACCAATAGGGCGCCTATTGCCGGAGAAATCCCGCGGCCCCCGGCACCGCCGAGGACGGGCGACCAGTTATGGCCAATGACGGCAGCACCCCCCGCCAATGCCGCGGCACCGGGGTGGCGACGCCCCGCGAGCAACGGCCCAACGGCTCCCTTCGCCAACTCGAGGAGACCGACCGCAATCAGCGGCCCGGTCCCGGCAACCGCGTACAGCCCGCTGCCGGAAACCGTGCCGCTGCCCACTGTCCGTAGATCCACCCCAGCCCGACGCCGCGCCGCAATGTTGGACAAAGGTATGGCTCCCGCACTAAACCCCGCCGCAACAGCGATCAGCGAGCGAAGCCGGGCCACGTTCGCTCACGTTGCATTTCGTCAGGCACGGGTAGGAACTCCTCCGACGACCGTTGGACGTCGCGGCCGCGAGGATACGCCAAAACTCGCCACTTTTACCGTACTGTTAAACCCAGACGGCTCAACCGACGTTAAGGAGCACAGATGGACCCGTTGCTCATCGTCCTGGTGATCGGTTGCGCGTTGGCATCGGTGACCTACGCCACGCGAGGCTTTCACGCCGCGCTCCCGAACCGTCGAACGCCACCAGCAAGCACTGGGCACTCTGGCCGATATCACGCAACGGCCAGACGGGCCTCAAGGTTCGCCTGAAGAGCCCACGGACCACCAGGCTCATGTCCGCCTGATCGGGCCAGGCCATATCTCACCCGGCAGCGGCGTGGCCCTGCCGCCACCTCGCGCACTTTCGTCGCCGGGCGGCGTCAGCGCTTCGCCTTTCCGGCGGCCCTCCCGGACAGCCCCTTCGCTCGCGGCCATGGACGCCGTCGCCACCTCAGCCAATGTCGGGCGTTCGCCTGGTACCCAGGTACTGCGCAGCGGCCCGGGGCGCCCGGCCCGCCCCCTGCCCGGCCATGAGCCCGCCGAGGCCACCTTGCCAGGTTTGCCACCGCAGCTGGACCTGTCCGGCGAAAACAGGCTGGCAGAGCCGGGGCTCTCCGGCGAACCGACGAGGCCAGTACCGGTTGTCCAGCCGCAGGTGTTCCATTTCGACGACCTGTCCCCCGCGTGGAAGAGCTGCGAGGGAGGGGGCCGGCTCTCCCCGCCTCGACAAGCTCCGCCTGGCAACTCGCCACTTTGGCCGCCGCCCGTCGATCACGGGTGTCGTGCTGGCGGCGGCAGCCGTCGCGGTGGCTGTGGCAGCGGTAGGGATCGCACTCGACCTGCGGTCTGTGCCAAGCCAAAGCCGGTCACAGCTGCAGACCGCAGCTCGGCAAACCCCAGTCACGACGCCGCCCGTCCGAAGGCCCAAGGCGGGCCCGCCGACCACGCTGCTGGTTACCACGACGCCCCCCGTCACCGTCGCGTCCTACCCGGCGGTCCTGGTTTCTTCCAGCGGGGGCACCGCCACCTACCAGCTCAGTTCACCTTCCGCGTCGATTGTCGTCAGGGCTAAAGGCCGTTGCTGGCTGGAAGTCAGGGCGAACAGCCCGCTCGGCCAGATCGTCTACGAGGGGATCCTCGAGGCGGGCCAACAGTCCTCGGTGACCGGCCCCGCGTGGCTTCGCGTGGGCGACCCTCCAGAGGTGTCAGTCAGGGTAAACGGGACGCGGATGCCCGTCCCGGGCGCTGCGCTTGCAGTGCCGCTCAACCTGCAGTTCAGCCTGGGCTGATCGCGTCCCAGGTCGGCACCAGCGAACGGGCAGCGCGGGCCTCGTCGGCACGACCTATCGGTGTGGTCCGGGGGGCGCCTGCCACCATCTCGGGGCTCTCGTGGGCTATCTCGACCAAGGCGGCCGCAATCGCGGCGACCGTCTCTGGGCTCTCCGTCTCGGTCGGCTCGATCATGAGCGCCTCCTGCACCACCAGGGGGAAGTACACGGTCGGGGCGTGGAAACCCTTCTCCAGAAGGCGTTTGCCGACGTCGAGGGCTCGCAGCTCGTGGGCCGTGCCCGGTGCGCCGTGGGTAGACACAACCACCTCGTGCATAGCTGGGCGGTCGTAGGGGATCCGGTAGGTCCCGCGGAGCTGGGCGAGCAACCAGTTGGCGTTCAAGACAGCTGCTTCTGAAACCTTGCGCAAGCCATCGGCACCGTTGCACAGGATGTAGGCCCAGGCCCGCGCCAGCGCGAGAGCGTTGCCGTGCCAGCCGTGCACCCTGCCGATCGAGCGGGACGGGTCTTCCCACGTGAAGCTGCCGTCGTCGAGGCGCTTGGGGACCGGGCCGGGCAACAGGTCCGCAAGGGCCCGGGTAACCGCCACCGGGCCGGCGCCCGGCCCCCCGCCCCCGTGCGGCACGGCAAAGGTCTTGTGAAGGTTCAAGTGCACGATGTCAAAGCCCATGTCCCCAGGCCTCGTTACCCCGAGGATCGCATTGAGGTTGGCGCCGTCGTAGTAGAGCAGGCCGCCCTCGTCATGCACGGCCGCCGCCAGTTCCGCGATGTCCTGCTCGAAGAGCCCGAGGGTGTTGGGGTTTGTCAGCATGATCCCCGCCACGTCACCATCGAGGTGCTCCCGCAGGACTGCCGGGCTCACGAGGCCGCGCTCGTCAGAAGGGATGCTGACGGTGGTGTAGCCGGCGAGGCTTACAGAGGCCGGGTTGGTCCCGTGCGCCGAGTCCGGGATCAGCACCTTGGTCGGCAAGCGGCCCGTCTGGTGGTGCCAGGCACGCATTATGAGCAGCCCGGTCAGCTCACCGGCCGCCCCGGCGGGCGGCTGAAGGGTCGCGGCGTCCATACCCGTGATGCGGCACAGGGCGTTGGTCAAGTCCCACAGGAGCTCCAACCATCCCTGGGCATAAGGCGCTGGCGTGGCCGGGTGCACGTAGCCAAGGCCGGGCAACGCCGCCGCCTCGTCGCACACTTTGGGGTTGTACTTCATCGTGCAAGACCCGAGAGGGTAGGCCCCGAGGTCGACCGAGTACTGCCTGTGGGATAGGCGCGTCATATCCGCGACGAGGTCGCGCTCTGAGAATCTCGGCCAGCTCCGGCGGCTCGGGGCGGACCTCGTCGGCCGGGAGCAGCTCCTCGGCCGGCCACTCGGGGACCCCGGTGGTCCGGAACGAAGCGGAACGGCGGCCCGGCACGGAGAAATCAAAGATCGTCGGTTCCTCGTCGTGGCCGAGCAGCGGTGCTGAGCTCGCTTTCCCCCCTGGCGCAGCCTTACGGCTAAGCCCACTCACGAGACGACCTTTTCCATGGCATCCACGTAAGCGTCGATCTCGGCAGCGGGTGCGCTTCTCGGTCACTGCTACGAGCAGGCCGCGGCGGTCCCCAACTTCTACGGGTAGGCCGGCCAAGAAGCCCTCGTCGGCCATGCGTTCGATGACCAGGTCAGCCGGAAGGGGCAGCTCGAGGGCGAACTCACGCACAACGGGCGCTTCAACGAGGGGTTTCACGCCGGGTAGCGCGCTCAGGGCGTCCCTCGCGTAGCGGGTACCGCGGGCGCACCGCAGGGCCAGCTCGCGCAGGCCCCACGTGCCTAGCCACGCCATCTGGACCATTGCCCCGATGGCAATCAGGGTCTGGTTCGTACAGATATTGGAGGAGGCACGCTCCCGGCGTATGTCTTGTTCTCTGGCACGCAGCGTCGTGACATAGGCCGTCCGTCCCTCTGGGTCCACAGTGCGGCCCACCAGGCGCCCCGGCAATCGCCGGGTGTGCTCGCTCGCCACGGCGAACATCCCGAGGTACGGGCCGCCGAACGCCATCGGCATGCCGAACGGCTGGCCTTCGGCTACCGCCACATCTGCTCCCTGTTCACCCGGTGTCCGCAGGAGGCCAGCGGCTACGGGGTCGAATACGGCGACCAAAAGGGCGCCGAGGTTGGTCGCCGCTGTCCGCGCCGGCCCGAGGGGGTCGATGCAACCCAGGTAGTTCGGGCAAGCCGCAACCAAGGCGGCCGGATGCCCGTCGGGACCGTCTTGTGGGCCTGCACCACCGGTTGCGAGATGGGCGGCCGCTGCATCCTCCCATGCCGTACGGCCCTCGACTAGGGGTACGTCCACTAGGTGCGTACCTCCGCCCGCGCTCAGGGTCGCCAGGGTCTCACGCCAGCGCGGGTTGAGACCTGCGCTCACCCAGACGGTCCTGCGGCCCGTCGACGCAATCGCGACGTTGACCGCCTCGACGGTCGCGGTCGCGCCGTCATAGACGGAGGCGTTGGCAATAGGCAGCCCAGCCAACCGGGAGACGAGGGTCTGGTACTCGAACAGGGCCTCGAGGACTCCCTGAGCCACCTCCGGCTGATAGGGCGTATAGGACGTGACGAACTCGGAGCGGCCCCCGAGCGCCCGCGTCACCGCCGGCACGTCGTGGTCGTAAGCCCCCCCGCCTGCGAAACAGACGAGCTCACTGGCAGCCCGGTTCCGTCTTGCCAGCCGGGACATTTCGGAGGCCACATCAGGTTCGGACATCCCTGGGGCGAGTTCGAGGCCACCGGCCAGTCGCAGCGCCTCGGGTATGCACTCAAAGAGCTCGGCTGGGCTGGACAGCCCCAAATCACCAAGCATCCGGGCGAAATCGTCGTCTGTGTGGGGGACGAAGTGAGCCATCAGTTTGTTGTACCGGATTTCTTGACGAATGGTAGGCGGGAGATGTGACAGGTAAGGGAGCGGCCTCTTGCGTCCACCTCGAGCTCGGCCCCATCTGGCAGCCCGAGTTGGAGGAAGCCCATACCTATCCCACAACCAAGGACCGGCGAGTAGTTACCACTCGTCAGCTCACCGGCGAGCACCCCGTCCAGCCGGGCCGCATAACCCGCCCTGAGAGGCTGCCTGCCGTCGGCGGCTATGCCCCTCAGCACACGGGTCAAGCCCTCGTGTCGCTGGGCAACCAACGCGTCCAGGCCCGTGAACCCGCCGGGCTTGTCCCAAGCCACGACCCACGAGAGCCCCGCCTCGAGCGGGGTGATGCCCGGGCCCAGTTCGTGGCCATGGAGGGGAAGGCCCGACTCCAGCCGGAGCGTGTCACGTGCTCCGAGGCCAGCAGGCGAGGCGCCCGCCGCCACCAGCGCTTCCCAGAGGTCGGCTGCACGTGCTGCTGGCACCGAGCACTCGACGCCGTCCTCGCCGGTGTAGCCCGTGCCTGCCACCGTCACGGGGACACCCTGCCAGTGAAGCTCTTCCACCCGGAAGCGGCCAACCTCGGCAGCCTCGGGGAAGGCCTTGCGGAGGGCGTTGCGCGACTGCGGCCCTGCACCGCTAGCACCGCCCTGCGGGCGGTGATGTCCGTGCCTCCGATCGCGCCCAGCACCCGGGTGGTGTTAGAGGCGTTGGGCATGACGTCGAAGGTCTCCTCGCCGGCCCACCAGACGATCAGGTCGTCGAGCACCGAACCGTCGTCGTCGAGCAGGTGGGTGTACTGCGCTCTGCCGGGGGCGATCTTGTCGAGGTCATTGGTGAGTGCCCGCTGGAGCGTGGCCTTGGCGTCCTGTCCCGCTAGCCGCACGGTGCCAAGGTGGCTCACGTCGAAAATGGCGACATCCCGACGGCAAGACATGTGCTCGGCGACGGTGCCGTGCTCGTACTCGAGGGGCATCTCCCAGCCGCCGAAGGCCACCATCCGCGCCCCGTTGCTGCGGTGCCAGGCGTCCAGCGGGCTATAGCGCGGCACCTGTACCTCGGCCGGCTCCGGGTGCCCAGTCAACGCGCGCTCACCGGGCCAAGGCTCATCGGGCCAAGACTAGTGACGTCTCAGCGGGCGAGCCTCTTTGCCGGCCCCGGGGGGCCTTTAGGTGAGCTGGTATTAGGCCCTGTCCTACCTGGAGAGCCGGCACCAGCAGGTGCCCCGCTCGCCGGGTGCCCCTGTGGACGCGCGCCGGTGAACTCGGTGATCCCGGCATCTACCTCCGAAACGATCTTCTCCATGCCGAGCACTATGGAGAGCACACCCTGGCCACCCCGGAGCAAATCGAACAGCTCTTCACCGGAATTGGCCAACACAGTTTGGTCGTCGGCGATCACCAGGCTTGCGCTGGCAACGTCGGTACCTGAAGCGCGCAGGCATTCGATGGCTTTCCGCGTCGACCGCAGCGACACCCCGGCATCCAGCAACTGCTTGATGACCTTCAGCTGCAACAAGTCCGTGTAGGCGTAAACGCGCTGCGTCCCGCTCCCCCGTGCGTCGCTGATCGAGGGCCGCATGAGGTCAGTGCGAGCCCAGTAATCTAGCTGGCGGTAGGTGATCCCCACGATGTTGCAAACCTGCGGCCCTCTGAAGCCTTCCTCAGGCCCGTCTTCCGCCGGCGGCGATGCCTGCCCGGTTTGTTGACGCTCCATTTGCCCTCCTCGGCAGATGTAACAGATAGGTAGTTACACCAGTGTGGCCCTTCGGGGCCGTCCCCGCAAGAACCGCGCCCGGTTACAGGCACTGACCAGGCGATGGGCCCGCGAGGCGAGCTGGCCGGACGGCGGAGCCTCGCCTGGGGCCCCCGGTGTCACTTCTCGAAGTCCTCCGGACTGATGCCCTCGATGAACTCGTGGAACTGAGCCACCAGCTCTTCACCTTCAGGTGCCTCGTCGAGCTCGTCATGTTGCGTGATCACTATGCCCTCGGCGTCCAGCAGGGCTTCCTCGGCGTAGATCGTCGCCCCCGCGCGTATTGCGAGTGCGATCGCGTCGGACGGCCTCGCCGAGACGACGTAATTGTTCCCACCGCGCCGCAGGCGCAACTCCGCATAAAAAGTCTGGTCCTTTAGCTCGGTGATCACCACATGGTCGAGCACGACGCCGACCTCGGTGAGGAGGTCGCGCATCAGGTCGTGGGTCATCGGCCTCTTGGTGACGACGCCCTGCAGGGCGGCCGCGATCGCTTCGGCCTCGGGGCGCCCGATATAGATGGGCAGGGTCCGGTCGCCCGTCGCTTCTTGCAACAACAGGATCGGGGTGTTGGCAGGGAGCTCGACCCGGACGGCAGAGAGGTGCATCTCGACCATGCCTGAACGTTACAACCGCGGACGGCCAACCCGACAGGCGGTTAGGGTCGTGCAGGCAAGGCGAGCATGGGCCTCAGGAAAAGCGCGCACGCGCCCGGAGCCGGCCTAGCGAAGGTCGGCAAGGGCTGCGCGGAGCAACGCCGCGCGCAGCTCGGCGCCCAGCTCGGACAGCTCGTCGACGGCGTGGGCAGCAGCTTCGCGGGCTTGGGGGTTGCGTTGCCGCAGGAGCGGCATTATCACCTGTTGGACCAGCCCGGCCTCCCGTTCGGCCGCCCCTTTGTAGGCGCGGAGGTGACGAGACTCGACACCGTGGCGGGCAAAGGCCCACGCCAGCCGTGCGATCACTGCGGCATCCCGGGTGTAATAAGGCGCACCCCCGATGACCCTCGGGGTGATGAGCCCGTACTGCTCGAGATCTCTAACAGTCTCGACGTCCACGCCGGCCTCGGCTACGAGTTCCGCCAGCGCCAGCTCGTCGTCGTCCGGGCCCCTTGCCTCCCGCGGGCGCCCAAGCCGCGATGACTTCGGGCCAACGGCTCCTTCAGCTGGCTCCCCTTCGGCGGCGGCGGGGACCGGTGATGCTTGGACCGGGGGGGTCGCGCTTTCGGCCGCGAGCGCGCGGCTGGCCCTCGGGCGGCTCGCGGGTGCCGTTTCGCTCCCGCTGCTCGGGCCGATGTAGCCACCAGAGGTAGGGCCCAGGTCAAAGAGCTGGCCGGGGGTCGCTGCCGGGCCACCGCCGTTGCCGTAGAGCACCTGCGTAGCGAGTTCGACCCTCACGTAGCCCTCTTCGACGAGCCCCTCGTCGGCCCCAGGCTCATCAGCGTCGGGGTCTCCTTGTTCCTCGAGGCGGTCCTTGATCACCTTCAGGGGCAAGAAGGCATCCCTTTGCTGGCGCAGGACCCAGCGCAAACGCTCAATGTCTGGCTCGTAAAACTTCCGGTACCCCGACGGCGTCCGCTCGGGGTCGACGAGGCCCTGGCTTTCCAGGAAACGGATCTTCGAGATCGTGACGTCTGGGAACTCCTCGTGGAGCAGCGACAGTACTTCCCCTATCGAAAGGTGCGCGCGGCCAACCATGGCGTCGCCCTCAAGCCCTCTGTCGATCAAGCGGTGCCAGCTGCATGGCCGGCGCCGGGGCCGTGGCCAGGAGCGAGGAACAGCAGGCGGAACTTGCCCACCTGAAGCTCGTCCCCGCTCGCGAGGGGGGCGGTATCTATCCGTTCGCGGTTGAGGTAGGTGCCGTTGAGCGAGCCGATATCGTGGGCCCGATAGGCGCCCTCGTCGTAGCGCACCTCAGCGTGGCGGCGCGAAACGGTGATGTCATCAAGAAAAATATCGCTTTCGGGGTGACGGCCGATCGTGACGACTACAGCGTTCTCCGGTCCCAGGACGAACCGGGAGCCGGAGTTTGGCCCGCGGGTCACCACGAGGACCGCACCGCCCGGGGGTACCCCGTGGAGTAGGTCGCTGGGCTCCAGCAGGAAAGGCTCCGACGACCCATCACCAGGCAACAACACAGCTGCTGGTAACGCCGAGGTTTGGTGCTCCGGGGCGTCGGGCTCGACAGCGGTGCCCCGGCGCTCCATGGGGGCCCCACAGGAGGAGCAAAAATTCGCCCCTACGGGGTTGCGATGCCCGCAGCGGTTGCAGTACAACGCCTTAGGCCTCGAGAAGCTTCCGGTAGTCGGCGGCGCTCAGCAACCCCTTTAAGGCCCCGGCCGAGGAGGGCTCTATCACGCAAATCCAACCATTTCCGTAGGGCTCCTCGTTGACGTGCTGAGGCGCATCGACAAGCTCGCTGTTGACTTCTACGACGGTGCCGTCGAGCGGAGCGTATATATCAGAGACGGACTTTGTGGATTCTAACTCGCATAGCGCTTGGCCCGCCGTTGCCGTGGCCCCGGCCGCCGGCAGTTGGACATAGACAATGTCCCCCAAGGCGTCCTGGGCGTAGTCCGTGATCCCAACCCGGGCACGCTCGCCCTCGAGCCGCACCCACTCATGGTCCGAGGTGTAGCGAAGGTCATCTGGAACGTTCACGGTGGAGACCATACTGGCCGGAGACGCTCGACGGGAGTACGTTCTGTAGAGATCCTGGCTGGGGGCTGTTCGGCAACTTCTCTGCCATCACCGCGGCCCTCCCTGGAGTGGGCGACAAGGTGCTCGTCCTGGCCGCGACCCGGGCCCTTGCGGGCGTCGGCGAGGAAGGCACGCCCGGTCGGGATGTACTGAACTGCCGCGTACCAGGCAAAAACCTGCCCGCAGGCAACCGCAACCCACGCCGCCGCGTCGGCGAGCTCATGCCAGCGGAACGGCGCACGGCCCAAAAGGAAAAGTGGGAGCGCCACCATCATCGCGAAAGCACCCACCTTGCCCGCCAAGCTCACCTCTAGGTGCCTTGCGCCCGCCAGGGCGAGTACCACGGCGCCTGCCAATACCAAAGCTTCTCTCAGCAGGACTATCGCCACGAGCCACCCAGGCACTGCGTCGATCGCCAGGGCCCCGATCACTGCTGAGAGCACGAGTGCCCTGTCCACAAAGGGGTCCGCCAGCTTGCCGAGCGAGCTCACCTGGTGAAAATGCCTTGCAACGTAGCCGTCGAGGCCGTCGGTGACACCCAGTGCACCCAGCATGCATGCGGCTGCGACCAGATCTCGCCGGTGGGGCTGCCCGAGCAGCACAAGGAACACCGGCAGGCAAGCTAGGCGCAGAGCTGTCAGTCCGTTGGGAACTGTGAGGACCCGGTCCTCCCCCTGACGGCGGGTTACTGGCATTGACTTCGAGCATAAGGCCCCTATCAGCTGCCGAGCTGCACGGCCTTCACGACGAGCAACACGACAGCTACCACCAGGTAGCCGCGCAGCGCCCACATGCCGACGAGGCGGCCGCGGGACCACGAAGGCCTCCCGAGCAAAGCGAGGGGCGGCATACGCCAGCTCTCCCGGTGATCGCGAGGCACGGCGGCCTGCTGGCCCGCTGGCCCCACCAGCCTGCGCAACATGACCATCGCGATACCGACGGCCAGTACGCCCAATAAAGCGCAGCCGAGCACAAGGCACAGGGCCCCGACATTTACGTGCGGGAAGACAGTGGTAGCCACGAGGACCAGCGACATGACGAGCAATATGCCAATGATCGAGCACGCTATGGCGTTGAGCCAGGGCCGGTTCACCCACGGCCCGAGGACGTCGCGGTCGTTGCAAAGCAACAACAAGAACACGGCCGCCGAAGGTAGGAGGACGCCAGCCAAAGCTTGCACGGCCAAGGTGATCAGCCCGAGGGGGGCGTGGGGGATGAGGACGATAGCGGCCGCCACCGCGACCAGCCCAGCGAAGCTGGCATAGAAGCCCTTCGCGTCGAAGAAGTTCCGGTGGAGGGAGTGGTGTACCCCGAAGAAGTCCCCGACCGCGTAGGAAGTCCCAAGGGTCACCGTCGCCGCCCCGATGATCGACGCGTTCAGGAGCACGAGAGCGTAAAGGGGGCCGGCAGCGTGGCCGAGCTGGTGCTCGAGGCCCTTCGCTACCCCGCCCGCGTTGGTGAAGTTGCCGAAGTAATGGCTGTGCGCAAAAGCGAAAGCACAGGTGACCACCATGGCTATCGCACCGATAACGGTCACGAAAGAGCCGAGAACTGTGTCGGCACGCTCGTAATTGATCCAGCGCGGCGTTATCCGCTTGTCGACGATGTTGGACTGCTGGAAGAAAAGCTGCCACGGGGCGACGGTCGTACCGACTATGGAGATTATCAGCAGCACCGCGGTTGAATTGGCACCTCCGGCTATCCCGGGGACGGTCAAGCCGTGCAGGACTGGGCCTGAGTGGGGGTGACTGAAGATCGCAAGCGGTATGACAAGGAAATTGGCGACGACGAACAGCAGCATGAAGCGCTCCCACCGTCGGAAACTGCCGGTCGCCGTCATCGCGACCAGCCCCGCCGCCGCGATAGGAACGGAAATGTACTTGCTCACCCCGAAATAGCCAAGGGCGAGGTCGACGCCTATGAACTCGGTGACGATCGTGAGGAAATCGAGCACCAGCAGGTCGCCCACCGAGAACATCCCCCAGAACCGGCCGAAGCGCTCCTTTATGAGCCGGGCATGGCCCACACCGGTTACCGCGCCGAGCCGGACGACCATTTCCTGGTTGACAACGAGCACCGGGATGAGCAGCGGCAACACCCACAAAAGGCTGGTGCCGTAGTTTTGGCCCGCCTGGGAGTAGGTGGCAACCCCCCCAGCGTCGTTGTCCCCCACCATGACGATGATCCCCGGGCCGATAATCGCAGCGAGGGTGAGCAGACGTGCGCCCCAACCTTTGCGCGCGCCGACATCGTGCTGGCCGATCGTGCCGAGGGCGCCACGAATATCCCCAATGTGGGCTTCGTCGAGGACAGCTGTGGTGGCGCTGGGGCAAGCGGCAGTCGCTGCACCGTCACGCGTGTCGTTGGCCATGGCCGATGGATCTCCGGGCTTGTAGGGCGGACGCGTTGCTCATCGGTGGCGCCCACGCCAGCCCGGGCCCCGGCTAGGCGGCCTTGCCCGGTACCAACATGCGCGCCTCTGGTTGGTAAGGCGAACCTCTGTCGGCGCTCAGTGTTGCTCCCTTTCGTTGCCCAACGTGCAGTCACACCAAGGTCTGCGATGCCCGGCGGGCTGACCGGGCAAACCGGGAGCTGGCCTCAATGAGGCAGGTGGCCCGATGCACACCTCCGCCGTACCGGCGAGGTGGAACTGCCTTACGTGATCACTTTACCACTCCGGCTTCAGGGCCAGACCGGTGTCCAGCGCGGGCTACCGGGGGAGGCCGCACGTCCGCGGACGGGCCCGCCTAACGGAACGTGGCCCGTCTCGCGGACGCACGGTCTGCCCCCGTACCCAAGACTGGACCGGTCCCAAGAGCAAGGCTCGCCTTTTTGGCTCGGCCTCCAAGTAACTTTGGGTGTCGTGGCGGCGCACGGGCGCAATAGATGGGCCGACCCTGCCTTCCTACGCAGCGACCAGTACCGAAGCGAAGCGAACCTACTCGCTCGCCAGTCGATCTACGCGTTCCAGCACCCCGCGTCGACCCGAACCGTGCCCTCAACGAACCAGCGCGCTCGCCGCCCCAGCGGTCAACGAGCAGACAATGCTACCCGGCCCTGAGGATCGTCGGGGACATGTCCACGACGCACAAGTACCGTCCTACCTAGGCTTTTACTCACTCAGGTAAAGAGAATGGCACTTATCCACCGATTCCGATTTGCTCTGGAGGCCTGTCTGTACGGCGTGTTCGTTACCTGATCCGAGCCCAGCTCAGATCGGTGGGCGGTGAGAGCCTTCTCGCCGCGTTGGCCACCAGGATGACTGGATGATCGGGAACGGGGTCGCGCCCAGTCGGCCCAGCAAGGTCGGTGCGGCGTAGCTCACGGGGACCATCGAGGGCGCGACGCTCGTCGTAAGGACGGTTACCATGGGACTAGTGAGTGCGACGCCGACGCGGTCCGAGGGGGAGCTGACCGATGACGAACGCGCCCGGCTGGAGAACGCCCACCGTCGCCTGCGTGAAGCAGTAAGCGCGTACGACCAGTTCATCGGCCGCCCTCTCAAGATGGGTGGACCGCTTCCCGCCCACGACTTTGACAAGGTCGCGCTTGCCCAGGCGGAGGTCGAGGCGGCCGAGCGGGAACTATGGCAGGTGCGCGAAGAGGTCCTCCATTGGCCCCGGCCGGCCTGGGCGCCAGGGGCAACCCTTGTCGCCGACTGGTTCTCGGACGAAGACGCCGTCTACAACGAAGCTCCCGGCGCAGGTGGGTAATCGCGACTATAGAGCGGGGCCGAGTAGTGCTTGTCCCCTTCCCGTACTCCGATCTGCGTGGCTCCAAACGTCGTCCAGCTTGTGTCGTTTCGGCGCGGCCCTATAACGACCAGAGCCCAGACGTGGTCCTTGCAATGGTCACCAGCAGTAGCGCTCGCATCCAGCAGCCCGGGCGAGGTGATGTTGCCCTAAGGGGCTGGCGTGCCGCCGGGCTCAGGCTCCCATCGGTGCTCAGGGCTGGACGCTTGCTCGTCTTGGAGCAACGCCTGCTGGGTCCGGTGCTCGGTGACCTAACACCCGGCGACCTCCGCGGCGTCGATGCCTCGCTGCGCCTGGTGCTAGGGCTCTAACGCCTTACGTCACAGTGACAAAACCCGGTAGTGGCTCAGTTTGAATCCCGCCCACGAGCACTAGGCCGCGGCACGCAGCCGACCCTCAACCCAAGACCTCCCCACGGGAAGCGCGACGGCGTTACACTCCGACTTCACTTGGCGCCAGGCCCGTCGCGTCGCTGCCGAGCGCGGCGGGGACCCCTGCGATGAGGCCGGCTTGGCCCGGATCCTGGACGAGCTGTTGCACCGTGCCGGGCAAGGACCGGAGCCCACCGAGCGGGTGGTCGCCAGGGCCCTGGCCAGGGAGCGCTCTGCGGCATCCCTGCCCTTGCGGCGAGCCCCCGAAGCGTCCGTCGAAGAAGGTAGCGACGAGGGTGCGCGTATCGTCCCCATCCGCACCGAAGACGAGGGGGGCGTGGTGCCCTTCGGCATCTTCGACCCCGACGCCCAGGGCGACTACGGATGAGCGGTCCCTTGGGGGAGGCGGTCCATGAGCCGCTCACCACCAAGGAGGGATGGGCGCGCTTCGTAGGCGCCGACCCGAAGCCCCCGCCCGAGCTCCGTCGAGAGCAGTGGCTGGCCCTCGACGGAGAGGCCAGGGCGGGCCACGACGAAGCTCGCTTGGACTACCACACCCGCCTCCCCATCGTGGCCACCCCGACCATCCGCCAGGTCGCCTCCACCGGGAGGCGCCTGGTGCTGTTGAACCGCCACGAGGTCTCCGGCCGCCGGGGCTGGCCTCTGCCGAAAGTGCCTCCAGGTTGGCCGGTCCAACGTCTGGGGGCCAGCTTAGAATGACGGTCGACCTAGCCGCACCGCGACAAGTCGAAGTGGCTCCACTGCTCACGCAGAGTGGCGGACCTCGATGCGGGCCAGGACGAAAAGAACCATCGTTACGGGCCGATTCATCTTGAAACTTGGGCATTTCTCGGCCACGCATAACGAGGCCTTCGTGCCGCCCTGGGACTCATCGGCAACAGCCCGGTAGTAGGCGAGCTGCTCGTCAGCCGCCGATGACGGGCCGCTCCTGTCTGGCGAACCTAGTCGCCGGCGCAGCAAGCTCGCGATGGGCACTTCCACGTGCACCGCGAGCTCCCCCCGAACGCGCAGTAGACCGGCACGGGAAGAACATCACCTAACGCCGGATCCGTGGGACCCCCGACCTCCCTCGGCTCCAGAGGTCGCGGCTGGCAGACTCAGCACCATGGTTAGCGCGGTCATGCTCGACTTCTATGGCACCGTGGTTCACGACGACAATGCCGTCATCGGCTCTATTTGTGAGCTTGTCGCATCCACGTTGCCTCGGCCGGTCGCAGTGGTCGACATCGCCAGGCAATGGTCCGCCCGGTTCTCCGACGAGTGCGCTTCTTCGATAGGCTCGGCCTTCAAGACCCAACGCGATGCCGCCCGCGCATCTCTCGTGAAGCTCCTGGAGGCGCTCGGTTCGCCGGAGGGCCCCGACCAGGTTGTAGAGGGCTCAGTTCGCTTAGTGGCGTCGCCCGGAACTGTTCGAAGATGCCGTCTGTCTGCTTGGGCGCATCGGCAGCCCTATTTGCGTAGTCTCCAACATCGACCGGTCAGACATCGAAGCCGCTGTCGGCTACCACGGGCTGGTGTTCGATCACATTGTCACAAGCGAGGACGCGAAAAAGTGCTACAAGCCCTGCCCCCAGATCTTCGAACGGGCCTTGGAAGAGCTCGGTGCCTCCCGAGAGGATGTCCTGCACATAGGGGACTCGCTGTCGGGGGATGTCGCGGGCGCAATCCGCGCGCGCATCCCGGTAGCCAAGGCGTTGCCGGTGGCCTACCGGATGCACGGCGCTTACCGGGTGGTCGCCACCGGGATGTGCCTGGTGGTGATGGGCTTCGGCCTCTACATAGTGCCCGCCACTGCGGGATGGGTGTAAAGCCGCGCTTGTCGGCTACGGTCAATCGTCATGACCGTGACGGTAGGAGAATGGACCGAACAGTTTGCGCACAGGCTCGGCATAGTCGCCCCGAACGAGGAAGAGCAGAAACAGCTCCTCGACCTCGCCGGCGTTGCCGCGCACGCGTCCGAGCGGACTGCGGCCCCTATTTCTTGTTGGCTCGCCGCTCGGGCAGGTGTCGAGCCCAGCCATGCCTGCAGCATCGGCAGGCAGCTCGCCGAGGAGATCGGGACGAGAAGCTGAAGCGGCACCTATGCCGTCGACGGTTTACGACCGTGGGCCCTGGTCGGCCGTACCCTGACCGACGAGCAGGCAGTCGGCACAGCGGTCTTCCTTTCCAGACGGCCAGCGATCTGGGGGTATGAAGCGGCGAGGCGCCGCGCGACGACCCTTGTGACGAGGTCGCCGGCGAGAGGCTTCCCGCACGATATGCACGGTGGGCTGCAATGACCCGGGCTGCGGGGACCCGGGCATGCCCGAAGAAGGTGTACCGTTCCTGCCCCGAGACGAGATCCTGTCCTTTGACGAGATAACCCGGCTGGCCCGGGTGGCGCGTTCGTTGGGTGTGAGCTCGCTCCGGCTGACTGGCGGAGAGCCGCTTATGCGCCGTGGCCTGGTCGAACTGGTGCGCCAGCTGGCGACGGTCGGCTTTGACGACATCGCCCTTACCACCAACGGGACCGCGCTGGCCGCTTACGCCCCCGCCCTGGCCCGGGCGGGGTTGCACCGGGTGAACGTGAGCTGCGACTCGCTCCAGCCGCGACGCTTCGCCCGGATCCGCCGGCGGGGGGAACTGGGGATCGTCCTGGCCGCCATGGGCGCGGCCGAGTCCGCCGGGTTGGTGCCGCTCAAGGTCAATGTCGTCGTGATCGCGGGGCTGAACGACGACGAGGTCGTCGATTTCGCCGCCTTCGCTCGTGATCACGGCCGGGTGGTGCGCTTCATCGAGTACATGCCCCTCGGCGCCGAGGGGGACTGGCGCCGAGGCCAGGTAGTGGAGAGCGCCGAGGTCCTGGCCCGTATCAACGATCGCTGGCCGTTAGAGGCGGTGGAGGCGCCCGGCACTGACCCGGCACCCGCCGTCCGCTACCGGTTCCGTGACACCGGTGGCGAGATCGGCGTGGTCGCCAGCGTCACCCGCCCGTTCTGCGGCACCTGCAACCGGCTGCGCCTCACCGCTGACGGCGCCATCAGGAACTGCCTGCTCTCCGACGACGAGGTCCCAGTGCGGGAGATGTTGCGCAACGAGGGGAGCGACGAAGATCTGGCCCTCGCGCTGCGACGTTCGGTCTGGGGAAAACTGCCGGGCCATGGCATCAATGAACCCGGCTTCCTCCAGCCCGCCCGGTCGATGTCGATGATCGGGGGCTGAGCGGGCCCTCGCTGGGGCGGTTCGAGCCGGTCCCCGAGGCCGCCGGAGCGCGGCCAACCGCCCCGACAAACGAGCCCCTCAGTGCGCTCACCACGGTCCTTCCTGGCCCAGCGGACGCAAGCGCTCACTGTCGAGGAGCAGCACGTCGACTTGCCCGCCGACGGGTACGCCGTCACCGTCTGGCAAGACCGCCAAGGCATTGGCCTCGGCCATGGCCAGCAACATATGCGAGCCCTGACCGCCCGAGAGCCGAACTCGGAGCACCCCGTCGGGCCCAGTGTGTGCCAGAACCCGCAAAAGGTGGAGCTTTCCGTCCCGATGTCGAGGGAGGTCTGCCTCGGTGGTGGCCTTGAGGCACGGCCGGTCGAGGGCGCGGTACCCAGCCATGGCTCTCAGCGCGGGTCGGACGAACAGCTCGTAGGAAACGAGGGATGCTACCGGGTTGCCCGGCAGCCCGAACACCGGCGCCCGGGTCGAGGCGAACGTCCCGAAGGCAAAATGCTTGGCGGGCTTGACCGCTACCTGCATCCACCACACCGCAGGCGCGCAGAGGTCCTCGAGAACAACCTTCACGAAATCGCGGTCGCCCACGCTCACACCGCCGGTCGCCACCACGGCGTCGCAAGTTGCGGCGCCATCCTCGAGGACCTGCGCCAAGGCGGTCTTGTCGTCGCCAACCATTCCGAGGTCAACCACCTCGAACCCGTCGCTTCGGAGCTGCGCAAGCAGGGCCGGGCGATTTGCGTCGTGGATCTTCCCGGGCGCAAGTGCTCCCGATGCCGCAGCCAACTCATCGCCGGTGGAGACCACGGCGACCCGGGGAGGCGGGTAAACAAGGACAGTCTTAATCCCGAGACTGGCGAGCACCCCGACGTGGGGCGCCGTAAGCAACGTTCCTGGCACGAAGACCTCGGTATTGCTCTCAATGTCTTCGCCGGCCCGGCGAACGTTCGTGCCAGGGGCGACGGCCTCTTCGACGATGACGACCGACCCACCGGCCTCGCAACGCGTGCGCTCGACCATGCATACCGAGTCGGCCCCGGGAGGCATCAGAGCGCCGGTCATGATGCGGGCTGCACCACCGTTGCCCACGACAGTGGTGGGGTCGTCACCAGCCATAACGGTAGCGACGACGTGGAGCCGCACCGGCGCTCCTACCGTGTCCGCGGCGCGGACCGCGTAGCCGTCCATCGCAGAGTTGGTGAACGGCGGGACGGCCTGTGGGGCGCGGACGGTCTCGGCAAGCACGAGCATGGCGGCGTCCCCGATGGCGCGAGGAAGGGGGCACGGCGTCAAACAGCGGGCGAGCACGAAGCGGCGCGCCTCCGCGACAGAGATCGCCGAGCCCACGCTTACTGGGCCAGATCCCATGTGCTCACACCATCTCCGCGTCGATCGAGGAGAGATCGTCGGGGCGGTCGCGGCCGTGTTCCACATCGACCCCGTCTTGCCCGCAGAGCCCTCAGCCAGAACCGGCAGCCCACGTCTCGCTGTTTCCAGATGGTCACCGACGCCCTGGGCGCACCGGTCCGGAACCGAAAAGCATCCATGGCTTCGGCCCTATGAGAAGCGGAGACCTTCACAACCCCCAGGCCTCCCCCGGCAAGGGCCTCCCCTTTAACTGTCCAGTCGGCACCGGCTGGGAGGGCCTACGTCCAGAGCAGTTACCCGACGATGGTTTAGAGGAACTCTTAGAGCTCCGCCCGATCAGCACCGCACCCCCCCGGGGGCAAGCGCAGCCCCAGCCTGTGGAGATCGCCGGGAGTATCGACATCGGCGAACGCGCTTGCCTCCACCTCTGGGGGCCAGCCTATCTCGTCGACCAGCACCAGCTCGGGTCGGGCGAGGAGGGCCTTCATCGAGCGTTGCCCGGCGGCGACGAGCTTGCCGGCCACCGTCAGGTCCTCCACCGACCATCGGGCGCACAGCGGCTGCGGCCGCCCGTTCACCACAGGTACTACGGAACAGTGGCCCGGCCAATCTGCGAGCATCCGCAGGGCGGCGTCTGTCAAAAGTGGGAGGTCGCAGGCAAGTACGAGCGCCGGGCCGGAGTGCCCGGCTCCCCACAATGCATGAGCCCCGTCGCGGATGGCCACTAGTGGCCCAGAGCCGGGGGGCTCCTCGCGAACGGACGCCAGTCCCGAGAGGCCTGGTCCGACCTCAATAACAGGGCCAACGACCCTTTGCAGCGCCTGAGCGGTGCGCACTGCGATAGGTGTCCCATTGACCAAGATCGAGCCCTTGTCGAAGCCCATGCGCCGGCTTCGGCCCCCGGTGAGCAGCATACCCGCTACCCGAGCCACGAAGAGGCACTGGTCTTGCACCGCTACAGCATGGCTCCAGTTGGCGAAGCTGTTGGAGTGGCTGGAGAGTCACGCCCAGATCGGCACCATCGATGAGCCAGCGCCACAGGGCTGGGAACCCGGAATCCCACCGTGTCCTCTCCTCGATCCTACCTAACAGGGTAAGGGCCGTGCCTGGCGGGCGAGGAACCGGGCCGAACCGGCGCCCGTCTTACGCTCTCGGAGCCCTCGGGCACCGCACCTCGAGGCGGCATGCGGCACGCCGCCATCGTGGGCTCTGCTGTGCCGGCTCATTTCTCTAGTATGACTGTGAGATACAAGGGCAGCTGGGGGGGGCACCCGCCGGCCGGTACCCGGAGACATCGACGGCCTGCATCGATTACATCGTGCAGCCACAGAGCAGTTAGTTCACTGTTCTTCGGTATAGTACTAGAATTATATCTCGGTAGACGTCGGGCCGCCCAGGAGGAGAACCCAGATGCCCACTAAGACTTCTCAGTCCGGAGCGCAGGTCGATGCCGAGCGCGTGGCAGCACTCCTTCGCGTATTGCTCGGTGACCGCGATCGAGACGACCTCGAACCTGGGGCTAGGACCTTGGCCGAGCTCGGGGCCGACCCCAATGTCGTAGCGGACCTGTGGGCAGCCGCATGTGAAGAGTTCGACGGGCCGTTGCTAAGCCCCGAGCTGGGCCCCGAGCTGGTCCGCCCGGACATGACCGTAGCCGCCCTAGCCGTGGCCATGGTCCGCCTCCTTGGTGGTGGTAACGGTGGCCGCTGACCCTGGGGTGCCGCTCGTCGCCACTGCCCAGGCAACAGGTGCTTGGGCGGGACGCCCGGCGGGTGCGCCGACCTCAGTCCCACCACCGTCGGTGCCCATTGCATTCCTGGCAGCGGCATCGCTCGGGCTTGTCGCCTGCGGGGGAGCCTTCGTTTGGGCCCGCAGTGCTGGCATCCCCGATCCGACCTCCGACCCCGTAGTGGCGGCGACACATTTCGGGGTGCTCGCCACCCTGGCGATGGGCGTGCTGGGGGCCATGCACCAGTTCGGCCCCGTCATCACGGGCCGACCGCTGCTCTCGGTCCGGCTCGCCCGCGCCACGTTCGTCACCTGGCTGGCGGCATCGTGGATGCTGCCCCTTGGGATCGCCACCGAGCAGCTCGCAGTGACGGCCATCAGCGGGGCGCTCGCCGGCCTGGCCATCACCTTCCTGGTAGTGAACTTCATCAGGCCTCTTTCGGTCCGGGGCAAAGGGCCGCCGGTCACGGCGCTGCGTTTCGCGCTCGCCGGCGCGGTACTGACGGGGTTCCTGGGGGTCGCCTTCGTCGCCGACCGCCAAGCCAACTGGTTCGACCTCGCCGGCCACGTAGACCTCACGATGGGGGTGATCGGCCTGTTCGGCTGGCTCGGGGTCACCTATGTCGGGGTGGCGGAGAAGCTGTGGCCGATGTTCTTCCTCGCCCATGTCCCCGGGCGCCGTCGGGCCGGGCGGCTTGCGGTCTGCTGGATCCCCCTGGGCGTGGCGCTGTTCTCCCCTGGGTTGGCTTTCAACTGGCCCGCTTTGGCCTGGGCCGGCGCGGTAGTCGTTGCCGCTGGTCTCGGCGCCCACCTCGTCTCGCTAGCGGCTCATGTCCGGTACCGCCGGCGCAAGGCCGACCTGCACCTGGTCTTCGTTTTGACCGCGGCGCTCTGGCTCCTCGTCGGTACCGGGCTTTCCCTCGCCGGTGCGCTGGTGATGCCGCACGACTACGTGGTGGCGATGGCGCTCGTAGCGGCCGCCCTCGTCGCCTTCGGTGGCTGGCTTCTCATCGCCCTCGTCGGCCACGCCCACAAGGTCGTCCCCTTCATCGTCTGGTCGGTGGCCCGGTCGCGCGGCATCGACAAGAGCCCCGCAGGCAGGCAGCTCATGTTCGCCGACCTCTACGACCACCGGTGGGCGGCGGTCACCTACGGGCTGGTGACAGCCGGGGTCGCCGCACTGTGCGCCGGCTTTGCCCTGTCCCTTTCCGGGGTGATCGCAGCCGGGGGCGGCCTCCTGGCGGCAACCGGCCTGGTCACTGTCGCCAACCTCTCGGTCGTGGCGAACCGGTTGTTCGCCAATGCGCGTCGCGGCGACGGTCCCGGCCGCGTAATTACCCCGAACCCCATGTAGCCGGTTAGGCCAGCCGCGGGCCCTGTTGGCTATCCCGGCACTTGGCGCCTGGGTAGCTGCCGAGCGGAGAGCGCAGCCCCAAGGTGGTCCGAGCCGCTGATGGCCACAGCGCCAGAGTCAGCTCAGCGACACAGGCTCGACCATGTCGCTCAGGCACACCCTCCCGGGCTCGACGACCTCGCCCCAGACCCCGAAGGGGAGCCGTTCCCCCGTCTCGGGCTGCTGGCGGTAGGTGCGCAGTGCCCCGAGGGTGTCCAGGTCCACCGTCCCGGTGCCAGGGTCCTGGCTAGTGACAAGACAGCGCCCCACGCGGCCTCCGAAGGCGACCACCGCCCCCCCGAGGCGGACGTGCCGGCCGAGCCAAGTGTCCTCGGCGTGAGGAGCCACCCCGCTCACCCCGAACAGCATCCGGAACCGGCGGTGGTCCAAGTCCGGCCCGACACCCAACGCCACGGCCAGGCGACCGAGAGAGCCGGTGGACAGCAGAGACACGGCGGCACCCGAGCCGCGGTCGACCCCGTCGCCAGCGTGCGCGATCTTCACGAGGGTCAGGGGGCGATCGGCGTAGGCGCTTAGAGCCACGCCCCATGGTCCTTCGACGACGCGACCAGCGACCGGCCGCCCAAAGAACGACGTTGTCACCTCGGCGCCGAGTGTGACGTGCCCGGCAACTACCGTCGTGTCGGGGAACGCCAAGGTGAGGGTCTCCCGTGCCGTGTCGTAAGCGGGAGCAATGGCAACCAAGGAGCCAATGCGCTTCCCATTGACCATCTGCCCGTGCTCATCGACGAGGTAGAAGGCGCGGTTGGCGCTCGCCCCGCCCCTGTCGAGCTCCACGGCTTCGGGGTGGACCAAACCCAAGCCTTTGACAGGGGCGACCGAGATCCAAGCTACTGATGCTCTCACCGGTAGTGCCCCCAGGCACTCGACCGGTTCCGCGGCCGCTCCTTCAAGAAGGCATGCGGGCCACCGACTGTCTCGACGGTCGCTTTCACCTCCCGGATCCATCTCGGCCACAAAGCCTTGCCAGCACCACAGAGCCATAACTGGTTCAGCATGAACACTAGCCGTGACAGTCTCCGAAGCCTGACCTCCGTTGCCTGCCCGAGGCGGCGCGGACTTTCCATATGAGCCACGGTGACCGCCATAGCCACCGTTGCCCGGGTGATTGACCTGCAGCGGACAGCCTGGACCACGACTTGGCGACCCAAGTCGCCGAGCATGTTGTTCAGTCAGCAACTGCAATTGCTGTTGCCCAGCTCAGTGGCGGTGCGCATCACTGTGGGGGCCCTGTGCCCAGGTTGCCACCGGCGTCGCGACGGTGCGTACCCGGCCGACCGAGCGCCTAGGTGCCCAGTGGGCCTCGGCGACGAGCAACCTGCCGTCTGGGAACATGCCGAGAGCGACGGGTTGCCAGGCCGGGTCCCCGGGGAGGACGGCAGTAGTCCCGTCCGGGCTGATCCGGCGGACGAGGCTGTTCCCGGCGTCGGTGACATAAACCGTGGCGTCGGGGGCCACCACCAAGCTTGTCGGCCAGCGCAAGTCTGGCGCAGGTGCCTCTGGCAAGCCGCTGCTACGTCGCCCAGCCACCAGGCTCCAACTCCCCGAGGGGTCGATCCTGCAGACCCGGTCGTTGCCGGTGTCGGCGACGTAGATACTGCCATCGGTGCCGACTGCCACTGCCTCAGGACGCCTGAACGACGGGGGCCCAGCCTCGATGTCGCCATGGCCGTAAAGGTCGCCGGCGAGGGTGGTCACCACGCCGTCGAGACCGATGCGCCGGATGGTGTTGCTCACCGTGTCCGCCACTAGGACCACACCCTCCGCGCCTACGGCCACCCCCTGGGGGTAGCGGAAGCGAGCCTGGGGGCCAAGCCCGTCGAGCGCGCCGTAGGTGCCTCCGGCGAGGGTGGTCACCCGGCCGTTGGCGTCGATGCGCCGGACCGCGTGGTTGTCGGTGTCGGCAACCACGACCGAGCCGTCGGGGCTGGCGGCAAGCCCGAGAGGGCGCCGGAAACGGGCCTCCCCGGGAGCGCCGTCCCGGAGGCCCGGGCCCCTCCGAACACGACGGAGGTGCCGCGAAGTCCTATCTGCCGTGCCCTGTCTGCTGCGGGCTCGCTGACCACCACACTGCCGGAGGCCGTCACGCACAGCCCTCCCGGCGTCCCCGGGAGCTCTTCGTCGGCCCTCATCTCCCTCGTCACCAGCGCAAGCACGGGAGCTGCCTCGATCGCCCAGTCAACCGCGTAGGCCATATCTCTCCCTATTTCTAGTAGATACTGATAATACTAATCGGGCGTCTCGCATCGCGGCAAGGGTTTTTAGAACTCTTCGAGCTTGCCGCCTCCAGCCCGACAACACAGCGGTGAACGGGGCCGTCGCCGACCTTCTCTTTTTCTAGGCAGCGCTCCAAGCACATGTTTGCGCTGGCCCGGGCGCCCTTGGAGGGCCGCACTATAAATCTGGACTATATTAGAATAATGACAACCTAGGCCCATCGAAGGAGGGCCGGGCTGGGGGGCTGTCACGGGAGCGACAGGAGGATTGACCATCGCCGCATTGACCAGGCCGGTTGAGCGGAGGGGACCAGTCGGGTCGGCTGCCGCCTGCCCCGAGCGACCCATGGCCGCAGTCGTTGCTGGTACGGGTGCCACGGCGCCGGGCCGCCAGGAGTGGGTTTCGACCAGGGCGGCGACGCCTGGACAGGCGCAGGCTCGGGCCCTCGGGGACCCCACGCGCCATCGCATCTTCGGGTACGTGGCGCAAGCTCACCACCCCGTGGGCGTGGCCGAGCTCACCGAGCTCGTGGGGCTCAACCACAACGCCGTGCGCCAGCACCTGATCGTCCTGAGGCAGGCCGGCCTGGTCCTGGAGGAGGTCGAAGCCCGTACCCGGCCCGGAAGGCCCCGCCTCTTCTACCAGCTCAACCCCGAGGCCCGGGGGACGTGGGAGACCGACGGACCATACGCGCTGCTGGCGGCGTTGCTGAGTGAAGCCGCCCGCACGCACAGTTCCCCGCGTGAGGTGGGTAGGCGGGTCGGGAAAGAGCGTGCCCTCGAAATGGCGGCGAGCGGCACGGTGGCAGCGCTCGGCCAGGACTTGGTTGCCGGCGGGTTCCGGCCTCGGGCCGGCTCGGGTGCCCTCGGTTGCGAGTTCGTGCTCCAGCGTTGTGCCTTTGCCGCGGTCGCCGCTGGTGACCCGGCAATCTGCCAGTTGCATCTGGGCATGGTCGAGGGAATAGCGGAAGGTTTCGGTGAGCGCGCCACCGTAGAATCTGGTGCCCGCGGTCCCCCTGCAGGGGGGGTGCCGGGTCAGCGTGTACGACCATTCGGCGTGACGTCGGGCCTGCACCTGTTCACCGTTGGCCACGGCACCGAAAACCAAGACAGGCTGGCGGCCCTGTTGGTGGCGGCCAAGATAGTGGCCGTCGTAGACGTGCGCAGCGCGCCAGGTAGTCGCCGGCACCCGCAGTTCGCCCGTCAGGAGTTGGAAATCTGGTTGCCGGAGGCCGGCATCTCCTACCGCTGGGACCCCGACCTCGGGGGCTTTCGCCGTCCATCGCCGAGTTCGCCCAACCTCGCCCTGCGCCATCCCTCGTTCCGGGGGTACGCCGACTACATGATGACCGAGCCGTTCGCCGTGGCTCTGCGCCGAGTGCTCGACGACGCGGCGCAGAAGGCGACGACGGTGATGTGCGCGGAGACGTTGTGGTGGCGGTGCCACCGGCGCCTTATCGCCGACGCTGCGGCACTGCTTTTGGGCGCCGAAGTCAGCCATCTCGACCACGCCGGCCACCGAGAGCCGCACCGACTGACTGAGGGGGTTAGGCCCGACCCCGAGACCGGCCTCCTCGTCTATGACGCCCCCCTGGACGGGGCGTCACTGGGTCGCGGGCCATCCGCGGCCGAAGCCCGTAGCGCTGTCCGGGCGTCTGGAGTTACGCGGGAGCACCGTGGCCGCGTCTAGCCATTTGTCAGCACGTTCCACTTCGACCTTGGAGGTCAGTCATGAGAGTTGATTACAGCCACGTCTTCCCGGCGGCGATGAAAGCCATGTCCGGCCTGGAGGAAGCGGTGCACCAGAGCGGCTTGGAGCCGGAGCTGCTCGAACTGGTGAAGCTACGGGCCTCGCAGATAAACGGCTGCGCGTACTGCGTCGACATGCACACCAAGGACGCCCAGGCCATGGGTGAGGACGAACAACGCCTGCACCTGGTGGCGGTGTGGCGGGAAGCACCCTGTTTCACGGGTAGGGAGCGGGCGGCGCTGGCGTGGTGCGAGTCGCTCACCCGCCTTCCCGAAAACGACGTGCCCGACGGGCTCTTCGACGAGCTAGCCGGTTGCTTCAGTGAAGAGGAGGTCGTCGCGCTCACTCTGGCGGTGGTGGCCATCAATGGCTGGAACCGCTTCGCCATCTCCCTTCGGTCGCCGGTCGGCGGCTACGTCTCGCACCGCCGACCCAGAGCTGCCACCCCGTGAGGACCGGAGCCCTGCTAGACACGGTTGCGGGCGTCGGGGCCAAGCAGGCTCGCCGCTCGAGTTGATGGAAGGGACCAAGTGCCGTCCGAGGAGACTTTCGTCATTGTCGGGGCCAGCCTGGCCGGGGCCAAGGCCGCCGAGACCTTACGTTCCGAGGGCTTCGAGGGCCGTGTCCTGCTGTTCGGGGAGGAGCCGGTGCGGCCCTATGAGCGGCCACCGCTTTCCAAGGAGTACCTGAGGGGCGAGAAGGTCTTCGACGACGCCGCCGTCCACGACGCCGCCTTTTACGACGCCCAGGGCATCGAGCTGCACACCGGGACGACCGTGACGGGCCTCGACCTCGGCTCGAGCGAGGTCGTACTGGCGGCGGGTGAGCGGGCCCACTACGACCGTTTGCTGCTCACCACCGGGGCCGCCCCGCGCCGCCTGACGGTGCCCGGCGCCGAGCTTGATGGCATCCACTACCTGCGTACGGCGGCCGACGCCGATGCCCTGCGCAGCGCCATAAACCCCGCCGCCCAGGTGGTGGTCGTCGGGGCCGGGTGGATCGGGGCGGAGGTGGCGGCCTCGGCCCGCCAGCTCGGCGCGGCGGCGCTGGGCGTCGCCGTCGTAGTGGCCCCGCCAGCAGGTGGTGCGGGTCGAAGACTTGATCTCCCGGACGCCGCGCATCTGGGTGCACAGGTGCACGGCCTCCAGGTGCACGGCCACCCCGTGGGGGGCCAGGATCCGATCCAGGGCATCGGCCAGTTGCTGGCCTATCCGTTCCTGGACCGAGAACCGGCGGGCGAAGAGGCGTACCAGCCTGGTCAGCTTGGACAGGCCGAGAATGTTCTCGTGGGCGACGTAGCCCATATAGGCCTGCCCGAAAAACGGCAGGCTATGGTGCTCGCACAGGGAGAAGAACGGTATCGGGCCCTGGACCACCTGGCTGATGCGGCAGTCGGGGCCGCCCCGGCACTCGGTGGGGAAGGCGGTGACCACCTTGTCGTCGCCTTCGTAGCCACTCGTGGCGTCGAACAAGGCACGGAGGAAACGGCGGGGCGTGTCATTGGTGGACGGGTTACCCCTGGGCATGCCCAGGGCCGCGAAGATCTCGTCCATGTAGCCCTCAAAGCGCTGCCATTCCTCGGGACTTACGTGCCTGGGAGAAATCGCCGCCCACTCCCTGGCGTCCAGGCCGATCGCGTCCCCAGTCCAAGCGGGGAGGATGGGCGGTCCGTCCTGAAGCTGGCTCGAGCCCTGGTCCCCGGGCCTCACCCCATTGCCTCGGCGTGACGCGACCACCAAGGCCCACGAGGTAACCAGAAGACCGATCCTGCGGACTGAAAACGGTCCACCGGGGCCCGCACCACGAAGTTCTCTTCGCCCGCCCCCCAAAAGTGCAGCCAGTACCAGCAGTGGCCGAAGCAAGGCTCGGTGTAGCCGAGGTAGGCCACCGGGAGCGCCGACCGCCTGGCCAGGTGCCATAAGGCGTCGTTGCCTTCGCGGACGTCGAGGTCCAGGCGGGTGCCGTCGGCAAACTCGACGACCTCGTCGCCCATCTGTCCAGGCCCACCCGGGCTATCGGCACGTGACGCGTCGCCAGTCGCCCGAGGGCCGAGGTCACTTGTTGCTTTTGCCCCGCCCGTGCGTCGCGGGCCACGGCTCGAAGTCGCCGCCTCAGCTCCCGGCGGTCGCCTCGGCAGGGCACCGCCTCCGCGAAACGGAGGCCGGTTACTTGGCGACGCATACCCCGCCTGGTCTGCCGCGGTCCCGCGCCCATTACCGCACCCCTAGTCTGATCGCTGCCGTCTTCGCCGCGACCGCGTCGAGAAGGGCGGCCCAATCAGCGCTGAAGGCCCCGGCACCCTGGCGCTGGAGGCATTCCCCGAGAGCGTCGATGTCCACCCCTTCGTTCGCCACCGCGGCTACCACCTGCACCGCCTCCCCGTAATCGGCCTGGAGCATTTCCCCAACCGCTCCGTGGTCGGCGAAGGCCAGCAAGGTCTTTTCTGGGACTGTGTCGATCGTGCCGGGCGCCGCCAGCTTTTCCACGTAATAGGTGTCCGGGAGTGCGGGATCCTTGGCCGATGTCGACGCCCACAGCACTCGCTGCGGCCGGGCACCGGCGGCGGCCAGCTCCCGCCAGCGATCGCTCCCCAGCAGGCCCCGGTACGAGCTGTACACCTTCTGGGCCACGGCCAGGCCCAGCTTGTCCTGGAGCGTCGTCGTTAGCAGCGGGTTGCCCGCCTTGTCCCAACGGGAGATGAAGACCGACGCCACCGACGGGACCGCCAGGTCCTGACCTCGAGCGCGGCGCCGTTCCAGAGCCCGGAAGTAGGCCTCGGCCGTCTGCAGGTAATGGGCGTCGGAAAAGAGCAGCGTCACGTTCACGCCGACCCCGGCCGCGACCACCTCCTCCATGGCCGTCAGGCCCTGAGGGGTGCCGGGGATCTTGACCAGCAGGTTGGGGAAGCCGGCCATGGACTGCAGGCGCCGGGCCAGCGCCACCGTGCCGGGAGCGTCGTAGGCGAGGTCGGGGGGCACCTCGACCGACACGTAGCCGTCGCCGCCCTCGGTGGCCTCCCAGGCTGGGCGGAAGAGCGCAGCCGCTTCGGCCAGGTCCTCGAAGGCGACCGCGTAGACCAGGTCCTGGGGATCAGAGAGGCCCTCGCGCAGCTGGGCCAACAACGAGCCATCGTAGTCAGGACTGCCGGCCATGGCGTGGCCGAGGATGGTCGGGTTGGAGGTGAGGCCGGTCACCGCCAGCTCGCTGATGTAGCGGGTCAAAGCACCGGAGCGCAACATGGCCCGGTTGATGTTGTCTAGCCACAGGCTCTGGCCGGCCTTTTGGAGCTGCTGGGCTGGGTTGGTCAGGAGGGGCTCACGAGCCAGGAGCCGCCGGGCAGGAGAGGCCCCTCGTCCGCCCTCATCGGTTCGCCTCCTGCGCCCCGTCGTGGAGCGCGTGCAGCGCGACCGTCGAGTGGGCGTACGCCCCGCCCGCTCGCATCTCCGCCGCCACCCAGATGGCTTCCATGATCTCTTGGTCGCTGGCGCCCTTGTGCCGGGCCAACTGGGAGTGGCCGGCGATGCAGTAGGGGCATTGGGTCACGTGGGCCACAGCCACCGCGATCAGTTGCTTTGTCTTCTCCGGTAAGGCACCCGGGCTGAACACGGCCCGGCTGAACCTCTCGAAGGCGTCGTTGATCTCAGGGGCGAGCTCCCGGCGGCGTCGGCCGATATCGGCCGTTGCTGGTGGGTAAACGAGCTTGTTCTCAACCATGGTTGTCCCTTGCTTCCGTTGGTTCGAAAATACAGTACCAACTAGATATAATGCTTAAGGCGGATAAATATTCCAGGGCCGGTACGTCGCCGCGGACCCCTTTAGGCCAGGGCCTATCGGCGTCACCGACCAGACGGCAACGTCACATCGGGACATCAGCGCCTACTTGGCCCGTCTGGAAACCCCAGCATGGGACCTCTGCTACCTCGGCCTTTCTCCTTCAGCGGCTATTTGTTGGGCTGCGGGGTGAGCCGCAGGTATGGCTTCAATGTCCTAAAGCCGCGTGGGAACTTCTCTTTTGCCACGTCGTCGGGCATGGCGGGCGAGATGATGACGTCGTCGCCGTCGGCCCAGTTCACCGGAGTGGAGACCGGGTAGCGGCTGCTCAGTTGGAGAGCATCGAGGACGCGGATGATCTCGTCCACGTTGCGCCCGACCGACGCCGGGTAGGTAAGCGTGAGCTTGACCTTCTTGTCGGGGCCGATGATGAAGACCGTGCGCACTGTGGCGGTCTCGCTGGCATTGGGGTGGATCATCCCATAGAGAGTGGCGACGCGCCGGTCCTCGTCCCCGACGAGGGGGTAATTGAGGCCCTGGCCCTGGGTTTCGGCGATGTCCGCGGACCAGCGGCGGTGTGACTCGACGGGGTCTACGCTCACGCCGATCAGCTTGGTGTCGCGGGCCGTGAAGTCCTCCTTGCGGCGAGCGAACTCCCCTAGCTCGGTGGTACATACGGGGGTGAAGTCGGCCGGGTGAGAGAACAACAGGCCCCAGGTATCGCCGAGGTACTCATGCAGGCTCAGCCGCCCGTCGGTGGTCTCTGCCGTGAAGTCGGGCGCGGTGTCCCCTAACTGGATCGTCATGAGGTTCCTCCTAATCTGGTAGTTTTCTCTATCAGGAGCTAGTATAACGAGCCAACAGGTAATGTTGAGCTTAGCGATCAGCTTTTTGTTAGCGCCGAGACCAATGAGCGGCCCGCTCGATGTGTTTGACCCGGATCTTGGCTATGCCGGCGGCCCCTCGGTTCGAGGTGGTCAGAGCAGCTCGGCCAAGGGGAAGGAGCGGTGGGCGCGGGGAGGCAAGCAGTAGTTCTGGCGATGCGTGTTGACCAGGAAGTCGGTAAAACCTACGTTCTCGTCAGGGAGGTGGTGCCTCTCAGCCAGGCCCGGGCTGTCCATTTCCCGGCGCATGAGCTCAAAGTGCTGGGCCGAGGGCCCGACGCCGACGCCTGCCCGGCGGACGGTGCTCACCGGGCCGTCCAGGGAGAACTCGAAGGGGTTGTCGACCGTGTCGAAGTCTTGGCGGAGGAAGAACGTGGTCCCCCGCAAGAGCTTCTGGCCATAGGCCGAAATGGTCTCGGTCTCGACCCGGGACAGGAACTGCATCTGCTCGTTGTGGCCAACCAAACCGAACTGCCCGGCGTCGTCGTCCCGTTGGGCCTGGAAGGTAGACGTCGTTGTGCTCGATCACGACGTCCTGCGGGTCTCGGGGGAACCGGACGGCTTCAACCAGTGCCGGCTCGCCCTCGCTGCCAGGGCGGCCTGATTTGGCGATGGGCTCGTCGACGAGCGCCTCGGGGAGGTAGCGCCGGAAGTAGGGAAGGCCCCAGGCGACCTGAACGAAGATGCCGGCAGGAGAAACCGGGTAGAGCTCCTCCACTTGGGCGAGGGCGGCGTCAAGGCGGCGTTGGGCCTCGTGGAGGGCCTGCTCGTCCCCGGGCGGCACGGTCAGCCTGGCGGTCTCCACGGCATGCCACAAGGGGACAACGGCCACCGGCACCCCGTCGTGGTCGCCACCGCCGGCACACGGCGCCTCGTGCAGTTCCTCGGTGACCCCAGGCAGCTCGTACTGGGTCTGGGGCAGCGAATGTGCGTAGCGGGCTGAGTAGTCAACCACCCTTGCCCAGTCGAAAATCTCGTCGCGTTGGCTCAGCGATGTCATCGGAGCTCCTCTCTCACATCGTCGCCAGCAGGCAGGGCGTTGGTTGAGCTAGGAGCATTGAGACGGCGCGCGCCTAGGTGGATGAGCCTGCCGGTTGGTCCCTCTCCGCCCCCCGGGCTCGGGACCGTTCGGCTGCTACCGGGCGCCAAATTAGCTCGGCACCGGGGCTCCGAGGTGCCCGGCCCCGGCCAGGCCGTCCAGGAGGAGGTGGAAGTACACGATCCCGCCATAGGGCCACCAGGACCGGGAGAGCTTGCTGACTTCGGCATAGCCCGCCTCAGGGGCGAGCCCGAAGCGCCGGCAGAGGTTGTTGCGCGCCCCGACGTCGTCGCCGGGCAGGACATGCCAGCGCCCGAGGCCTCGCAGCAGCGTGTACTCGGCGCTCCACCGGCCGATCCCGGGCAGGCTCGTGAGCACGGACATCGCGACCTGGTCGTCGGCACCCTCGAGGGCGCCGAGGTCCACTGACCCTTCTGCTACCGCGTGGGCGAGACTGGTAATAACGATGGACTTGGCCCCACTGAACCCGAGCGAGCGCAGGTCCCGAGGGTCAGCGGCGGCCAAGGCTTCTGGTCTCGGGAACCCGGCCGGGCTGTCCCCGTCCGGCCCGACGGGGCCGTAGCGGCGGGCCAGCCGGTTGAGGAGGTGGACCCCGACGGTGAGGGACAGCTGCTGGCAGGCGACGGCGTTGACAATGGCCTCGAACACGCTTGGGAACCGGGGCGGACGCATGCCGGCGAACCTCCGGGCCAGCGGGGCCAGGAGCGGGTCGCGTCCAGCCATGTCATAGAAACCTGTGAGGTCGATGCCGAGGCCGAGGGAGCGTTCGAGCAGGCATTGGGCCTCGACAGCGGCCCTGGGGCCAGGGGGTCGGCCTTTCGCCTTCAGCTCGACGGCCAGCCGCGCCAGGCCGGCCCCGGGGCACTGGCGGACGGCCACCTCCACCGGCCTGTTGCCTAGGACGAGGGTGCGGCGGTACCAGGCACCGTCCCAGCTATCGACGGCGTTGTGCGGTCGACGGCGCAGGGCCCAAACGGTGAGGTCGAGACGGAACGGTGCCGCTACCCCCACCTCGAAGCAGCGGGCCGGCTCAGCTCCGGGCCCGCTGCTGCCCCCGACCGCTGCTTCGGTCACTGCTCTTAGCCGGTCCGGAAGCCGAGCCTGTGTGCGGCTTCGTCGTCCATCATGCACGGGTCCCATGGCGGGTCCCAGACGACACGCACATCAACCGGGACGGCACCGCCCAGGGCGTCCTCGATGGAGCCCCGGGCCATCCCGGGGAGGCTCTCCGACGCCGGGCAGCCCGGCGTCGTCATGGTCATCTCCACCACGACCGCGCCGGCCTCGGCCCGCACGTCGTAGACGAGGCCGAGCGAGACCACGTCGAGGTACAGCTCGGGGTCGTGAACGCCCCTCAACGAGTCCCACGCCGCCTCGAGGGCATCTTCGGCCGTGACGTTGAGCCAGTCGGGCCCGAGTGCCGCGCCCGGTCCGGGCAGAGGGCCGGCGCCGCTCATAACGGCCGGCGGAAAGTGACCCGCCAGTCGCCTCCGCCGAGGTCTTCCGCCTGGTAGGAAAAACCCTGTGAGGACAGGACCCCCTCCAGAGGGACCGGCTCGAACGGCGCCAGCACCACGAGCTCGTCGCCCTCGGCCAAGGAACTGGCTGCCGACATGATCGTGTCGAACGGCTCGCCTCCGGCCGCGATGATCGGCCTGGCGTCTACGGTGGCCATCGTCTCCTCCCTCCCGGGGCGCCAGCCTGGCGGCCCCCGATTGATTTTCCTCATTCTACTAGAATTTAGATTGTCCAGCTACCCCTCGATGAAGATGCACTCGCCCGGGCACTCCTCCGCAGCCTCCCGGACGGCGTCTTCGAGTCGCGCCGGCACGAGTGCCACGCTCTCGGCCCCCCCGGGGTCGCGTAAAGCCGTACCATCCTGTTTCACGTAGGCCAGCCCGTCGGCGAGGAGGGTGAAGACCTCGGGGCAGATCTCCTCGCACAGGCCGTCCCCCGTGCAGAGGTCTTGGTCGATCCAGACCTTCATCGCCACCCCGCCTCGCTCACCCAAAGCTCCTTCGTCACCACATCATCCCCAGCTCGAGCCGGGCCGCCTCGGACATGCGCCCCAGGTGCCAGGGCGGGTCCCAGACGAGCTCCACGTCCACCTCGACTACCCCGGGGAGGGCCGCCACCTTGGCCCGTGCCTCCTCCCGCAGCACGTCGCCCATGCCGCAGCCCGGTGCGGTCATCGACATCTTGATGTCCACCCGGTGGCCGCCGCGGCTGAGCAGCCTGGCCTCGCAGCTGTAGACGAGGCCGAGGTCCACGACATTGATGGGGATCTCAGGGTCGTACACGGTCCGCAGGCGCTCTGTCACCTGGTCGAGGTCAAAATCGCCGTTCTTGGCGGGCTCGCCGTCCCCGGCAGGTGCGTCGAGGCCGAGCGCGCTTGCGTCGACCCCGTCGATGCGCATAAGCAGACCGTGGGCGACTTCGACGGTGAAGCTCCCGCCGAGCTGCTGGACGACGACGACTTGTTGGCCGCGGCTGAGGACAGCACGCTGCCCGCTCGGGACCAGGACCGCCGGGCAGTCGCGGCAAGAGCTCGACCGGCCGGCGCGAGGTGCCGGGCCCCTCACAGCTCAGAGCCCTTGGCCGCGAGGTGGCCTGCCGACGCAGGAGCCGCTACCGCGCGCAGCGAGCCGTCGCTCGTCCTTAGCCGGCCCGCCACCAGCCCTTCGGCGTACTCTCGCAGGGGCCCGGGCGGGAGCCGCTCTAGGACGTCGTGGGCAAAGCCCCTGACGAGCAGCGCCCTGGCCAGCACCAGGGGGATGCCGCGGGAGCGGAGGTAGAACAAGGCGTCCTCGTCGAGGTGACCCACGGCGGCGCCGTGGGTGCAGGCGACGTCGTCGGCGAAAATCTCCAGTCGGGGCCGGGTGTAGGCCTCGGCCTGCTCGGAGAGGAGCAGGTTCTTGTTCACCTGGTGGGCGTCGGTGCCGAACGCCCCCGGGCGCACGACGACGTGGCCGTTGAACACCCCGCTCGCCGCGTCGGCGACGATGCCCTTGTAGAGCTGGTGGCTGGCGCAGCCGGGGGCATCGTGGTCCACCAGCACGGGGTTGTCGTGGTGCTGGTCGCCCCTGGGCAGGTAGAGGCCATCAAGCTCTACGGCTGCCCCCGCTCCTCCAGGCGCACCTGGACCTCATGGCGGCCCAGGCGGGCGCCGGCTGCCACCAGGAGCGAGGAAAACCGGCTGGCCCGGCCCGGGCGTACCTCGAGCGACGAGAGGTGCACGCCGCTTCGTCCTCGTCCTGGAACTTGTAGTGGGCCACCGCCGCCGCCTCGCCACTGAGGCGCTCCTGCTCGCCCAAGGAGATGCCGAGCTTGTCGAACATGGCCCGCAGCTCCGGGTCGACCTCGTCCAGGCTGGCCGGGCCGGCCTTTCGCTTGGGGGCGGCGTAGTAGATGATGTCGTCGTAGTCGACCGGCCCGTAGCGCACGTTCTGCCAGGTCGGCTCGGACAGGGTGAGCCAGTGCCGGTAGGCGCGCAGGCGCCACTCCAAGAGCCAGTCGGGCTCGTCCTTCTTGGCCGAGATGAGCCTGATGACCTCCTCGCTCAGGCCCCTCGGGGCCAGGTCCTCATCGATGTCGGTGACAAAGCCGTAGGCGTACCGGCTGGCGAGCTCGCTGAGCTCGTTGAGCGTGCTCATGGCTGGGCCCCCACTGCGGCGGCCCGGCCGATGCGTACCCGCCATACCTGCGGGCCGGCTTCGAGGTTGTCCCACGTGAACTCCCCGGCGTGCTCGGCTTCGAACTGGTAGCGCAGGGGCTTGGGGTCGTGGTCGTTCACCAGCACGAACCCTGACCCAGCGCCGAGCGCCTCGTAGGCGGCGAAGATCGACTCGTGGCGCTGGGCGGGGGCCAGGTCCCGTACGTCGAGCAGTGGGCCGGGGCTTGCCTGAACGGTCGGGGCGCTACTCCTGAAGCTAACCGGCTCGGCCGCGACCAGGCGTACCAGCCGGTGCAGGGCCGCCGTCGCCCGGACGGCGAGGTCCGGGCGTGGTGCCCGCAGTGCCCCCCACGCCGACGCCACCAGTCGGCACGCCCGGTCCCCCTGGCCGGCGGCGGACAGATCGTCAGCGGCTTGGAGGAGCAAGCTCAAAAGCGCCCTTTCGGGGTCGGGAGCGGAGATGGCGGAGCCCGCAGCGGCACCCAGGCCTGTGGGTGCGTCACCCTGGCCATCCTCGGTGAGGCGGTGCATCTCACCCAGGAGCTCAGCCAGGTTCACTTCCTCGTCCGCCCGGAGCCGAGGCAACAGCAGCTCGTTCTCCTTGGCCACGTGTGCGGCGAAGAGAGAACCGATGGCCGTTGCCGGCGCCAGGGCGTCCGCCCCGCTCGGGGCAACGGCGAGCACCTCTGCCAGCACCGCCAGCTCTGCGTGCTCCGCAGTCATCTCCTTCACCGTGGCCGCCAGGTCGGCGTGGATAGCGGCGGCGCGGTAGACGCTGCGCTCCTCGGCCGCCGCGTGCGGGAGCACCTCGGCGGCCAAGAAGGCCACCAGTTCGGCGACGGGTGGAGCGAAGGGCCTGGTGCTGTCGACGGTGGACTGTAGGACGGCTACCCGCCTCGCGACCCCGTCGGTCAAGCTGCGGTGGTGCGCCAGCATCGCCTCGAAGGCTTCGGTCTCGGTGATCGTCACGGCCAACTCCTGTTCTTGCGCGGCACCCCGGCGGGGCGCACCCAGGTCTCTGGATCTATATCTAGTCTAAACTAGACAAACACCGGCATAGAAACTACTGCGTTGGCACCGGTCTCAGATCGCTGTGGCATCGCCCACAAGGCGCTCGCCCGATGCGGGCCCGCCACACCGGCGGTCCTGCTTGTAGCACCTCCCATATGACCTCACCGGTGTGCCTCGACTCGAGCTGGTAGCGGAGCGGCTCGGGGTCATGGTCGTTGACGAGCGTGAAGCGGCTCCCGAGGGCCCGGTGCTGCTGCACCATGGCTTGGAAGGTCCTTACGCCCGCTTCGCTCAGGGCCCCGGTCTCGCTCATACCCTCCTCCAAAGTTGGATGTTTCTCTAGGTTATCATAGAATAAAGAGTCGGCCAGAGGCCTTTGTTTTTTTTTCATCCAGCGGCTGCTCTGGCGGGCGGCTCCTCCGGCCGCGGTATCAGCGCTGGTGGGCCGGGCACCACCAGGTCGTACGGCCCCCTACCTTGTCCCGCCGCAGCGGTTTCGGCGGGGTCGAGCTCTACTCCGCCGAGAGGGCGAGGGTCCCGCACGGCGAGGTGCCCTCCGTCGGAGAAGACCACTCCGAAGCGTTCGTACTTCGGGAGCGGGTGGTTGGAGGAATGCCGCAGTTCGGCCACGCCGGCAGTGCCGTCGATGACCAGGCGGCCGCTCATCTCGAAGCGCAGGCCGAGCACCGACCCGGCGTCGCCGTCGCCCGTCTCGGTCTCCAGCAGCAGGAGCTTGCCCAGGCGCCGGGCTGCCACGAACTGGCTTCCCACCAACACCTCGAGGGCGGGAGCTTGCAGGCCCCGCTTCAGGTACCAGGCGTCCGGGGCGTTGACGGCCGCGATCCTCCTCCCCAGGCCCGCCTGCTCGGCCAGCCGCCGGTAGGCCTCGACCTCGAGCATCTCGGGCATGGGGACCGGCCTAGCCGACGTCAGAGGCAGTGGTCTGCGGGGTGGCCGGGCCAGGCTCTTCGTTGCCGAAAATAAGGCGCGGCCCTGAGGGCCACCTGAAGTACCGCCAGGCCCAGTTGACGAGCACTACGGCCCGGTTGCGGAAGCCGATCAGGTAGACGAGGTGGAGGCCCAACCAGGCCCACCAGCCCAGTGTGCCGCGCAGCACCAGACCGCTGCGCAGGCATGCCACCGCGGCCCGCCGGCCGATGGTCGCCATCATCCCCTTGTCCCTGTAGGTGAAGGCCTCGCCCGGTTCGCCGCGCAGCCGGCGCAGGACCTGCCTGGCCGCGTGGGCGCCGGACTGAATGGCCACCTGGGCTACCTGGGGGCACCACCCGGCGGGCCCGGGGAGCGTATGCCGGCGGCGTCGCCCACGACGAAGACCTCGGGGTGGCCGGCCAGCGAGAGATCAGCGTCGACTTCGGCCCGCCCGCCCGGCGCCCGTGCCCCTCGGCCGGGGCGTGGCTCCCCGGCCAGGGCCGAGGCGAGCGTGCCATCGACGGTCACACCGGCCACCCACACCACCGTGCCCGCAGCCATTTCCTCGCCGTCGCTGAGGCGTACCCCGCCGCGTCGGACTTCTGTCACCCGGGTGCGGAGCCTCACTTCTACCCCCCGGGCCTCCAGCACCGCCTGGGCGTACTGGCCGCCCCGGGCCGGGAAACCGGCGAGGAGCTCGTCGAGCGCGTCCAGCAGGATGATCCGTACGCCCTTCGGGCCCAGGCGAAGGCGGTCGTGACGGACGGCTGTGCTAACCAGCTCCAGCAGGGCCCCGGCCGTCTCGACCCCGGTCGGGCCGCCGCCCACCACGACGAATACCGGGGCGGCCCCCTCCTGGCTCCCGCCGGCGGCGTCGGCCCTCTCCAGTACCGACAGCACGTGGTTCCGCAGCCGCTGGGCGTCCTCCAGTGTGTACAGCCTGAAGGCGTTCTCGGCGACGCCGGGCACGCCGAAGGACGCCGCGGTGGCCCCGGTGGCGACCACCAGGTAGTCATAGTCCAGAGGCCCGGCACCGGCGAGCTCGACGCGCCGGCGCTCAAGGTCGACCCCGGTGACGAGGGCATGCAGGAAGCGCACGTTGGGCAAGCGCCGGAAGATGGTCCGCACGGGGTAAGCGACGTCGCCAGGGCCCAGGCCGGCGGTGGCGACCTGGTACAGCAGTGGTTGGAACGTGTGGAAGTTGTGGCGGTCCACCACGGTGACCCCGACCGGCGCCCGCGCCAGCCGCCGAGCGGCGGCGAGCCCGGCGAAGCCGGCACCCACGACCACGACCCTCGGCCTCGTTGACGGCATCACGGCCAGTCTGGCCCGGGAGCCCGGACCGGTCCCGACTGTCGGGGCCCGCTCAGCGCTGAGAGCTGGGTACATAGCACCGCCGAGCCTACAGACTATTTCTAGTTATTGCTCGATAAACGCTGCTCGTCCCCCTCAGCCAAGGGCGCCGGGGAGGGCGGCTGACCTCGCGTGTGCCGGCTGAGCGCCCTGGCCAAGGCCATCGACATGGCCAGCATGACCGCCGCCCAGGCAGCTACACCTACCCACACCCAGGCTTGAGCCACCGCCACCATGAACCCGAAGCCGCCGGCGCGCCCGAGCGACAGGGAGGCCACGGTGTACATGCCGAGGGGGAACACGACGCTCCACAGCCGAGGCTCGTAGGCCTTGGAGTAGCCCCGCGCCAGGTAGCGCCACAGGCCGAAAAGGACCAGCAGCGGGACCCACCACGTCCCGAACGCCCACAGGACGACCGAAAAGCCTACGAGGAAGGGCCGCAGGCTGGCCACGAGGGCGGTGGTGCCGAGACCGTGCAGTACAACGATGCCGGCCGCGGCTCGGGCACTGATGGCTGTCGCCCCCATGGCGATCCAATAGGCGGGGCCCATCTCGGCCGGGGTGACCTCGACCAGCAGGAGGCGCAGGAATATGGCCACGATGAGGATGATGTAGAGCATCACGCCGACGCCCCAGAGGCTGATGGCCACCGCGGGCAGCTGTTCCCGCAAGGGGCCGGGCCGGGCCGCCGCGGCCGCCGCGGATGCGACGATCGACAGGGACTGGGTACCGACCACCCAGACGAGCCAGGTACCGTTGATCTCGCCGAGCACGGGCCGCTTGGCCGCCACGACGATCGAGCAGGGCAGGCCGTAGGTGAGGGCCAGCCATACGACCGACGCGGCCCCGCCCAGGACCAGCGTCGCCAGGGGGTGCCCGGCCATCGACAAGCGGGTCGCGAGCACGTCGGTGCCGGCCACCACCGTGAAGTAAGCCATGGCCGTGGTCGGGTCGCGCAGGCTCTGGCGGAAGGACGCCCAGTAGAACACGGCGCGAGCCGAATAGGCCAGCGTCAAGGCCACGAAGGCGGCCACAGTGAAGCCCAGGACGACCCGTGAGAGCACGGCGTAGCCGAGCAGGTCGGTGCCGATCGAGACGATCCCGCTCGCCATCACCCAGGCGAAATAACCCGGGTCGAGGGTGGCCACCGCCCTTCCCACCAAGCTCTGCGGTGGCCTCAAGATCGCCGGCACCGGCCCTGGTCGCGCCTCAATAGCGGGTACCGATCTTGCGCCAGCGCCGGCCGCCGGTGCCTGGCTCGTTGGGCGGGGCGGCCACTCGGCTGCGGTAGACGACAAAGGGCCGCCACAGGTACCACACCGGGTAGCTCCAGGCGTGCACGAGCCGGCTGAAGGGCCACACGGCGATGACAGCCCAGGCTGCGCTCGCGTGGGCCTGGTAGAGCAGCGGGGCGTGGGCGATGGCTTTGACATCGGGGTTGCCGGCGAACAGCCCCCGGAACCAGAGGGCCACGCTCTGGCGGTAGTCGTAGCCGCCCCCGAGCAGGTTGACGCCCGCTGTCTCGGCGATGCCGAGGGCGATGACGACGGCGAGCAGTATCAGGGCCACCCAGTCGACCGGTGAGGTGGTGGCTCGGACCCTGGTGACGAAGATGCGCCGTACCGCCAACGTCGCCACCCCAATGACGACCAGTACCGCAGCCACCGTCCCCGCCCCGGCGGAGAACCACCGGTAGGCAACCTCGGGGATGCCGACCGCCCGGGTCCAGCTTTCCGGTATCAGGATCCCGATCACATGGCCGGAGATGGCGGCGAACGTGCCGTAATGAAAAATGGGGCTGCCCCATTTGAGGAGCTTCTTTTCCTGGAGCTCGGTGGAGCGGCTGGTCCAGCCGAACTGGTCGTAGCGGTAGCGCCAGATGTGCCCGATGACGAAGGTGGCGAGGGCCAGGTAGGGAAGGATGACCCACCAGAAGAGCTGGAAACCGGTGATACCCGTCATTTGCGGGAAAACAGGACCGGGACTGCGGCCGCGGCACCGTCAGTGGGCAGGAGGACCTCTGGTGGGGCGAAGGGCTCCAGGCCGACCCGCTCGGAGGGCGGGCCCTGCTCGCGGTAGCGGGAGAGGGCGGCCCGCCCGGCCCGGTCCAGCGGGCCGAGGGCGCCGGTGACGGCGGCCACGGCCCCGGCGTAAGCGCTGCCAGCCTCTTCCAGTCCCGCCCGCAGGGCGCTCAGCGCCGGCCGGTGCTCGGACAGAAGCGCCTGGCCATCTGGGTGCGAAGCGGCCAGCTCGAGCAGGGCGGGGAGGAAGTCGGGCAGTTCCCCCGGGGCGAGCATGAAGCCGGCCGACTTGTAGGCGCCGACCAGGGCGGCAAGGGCCATGCCCCGCTCGCGGGTGTCACCGTGGCGGTAGTACGTGAGGTACAGGCTCCGCCGCCGACGCAGGTCAAAGGCCTCCACGTAGGCAGTGGCGGCTCCCATGGCGGTCAGGCTGGAGAGCCAGCGCCAGCAGCTCTCCAGGTGCGAGCGCGCCGAGCCTGCGGGGAGCCGGCGGAGGGCACCCTCCACGGCGGCCAGGTCGGCGCTGAAGCTCTCCTCCTCGGGATAGCTGAGCAGCACCGAGGCGCAGCCGAACACGGTGCTGGCCACCTGCCTCCTCATGCGCCGCCCCCGGCCACGGGGATGTGCAGCCGGCCCTTCTCGTCTCTCTTGGTGAGGTGGAAGCTACCCGTGCCGCCCATGCCGGGACCACCTTCTGACTCGAGGGAGCAGCCCGAGAGCGAGTGCTGGGCCAGGAGGCGCCCGGCGTCCTCGGCGTGGGCCGGGGGGACCACGTAGCGGTCCTCGTAGCGGGCGATGGCGAGCAGCCTGAAGAGGTCCTCGGCGTCGGCGTCGGAGAGCCCCCCGCGCCCCGGCTCCCGCCGTAGCGGCACCCCCAGTTGCTGGGCGCGCATCATCCCCCGCAGCACGGCCAGCTTTTGCAGCGCAGCCCGCACCGGCTCGACCTGGCCGGCCGTGAACAGGTTGGCCAGGTACTCGACGGGCACCCGCAGGGCGTCGATGGTGGCGAAAACGGCGTCAGGGTCGGCGTCGTCGTAGCCGGCGGCGGCGGTCACGTCGGCGACGGGGGACAGCGGCGGGATGTACCAGACCATGGGCATCGTGCGGTACTCGGGGTGCAGCGGCAGGGCCACGCGGTGGCGGGCGATCAGCGCGTAAGCCGGCGAGCGTCGCGCCGCCATTACCCAGTCGTGGGGCACTCCTTGGCCTTCTGCTTCCGCCGCCACGGCCGGGTCGGAGGGGTCCAAGAAGACCGACAGTTGCGCCTCGTAGAGGTCCTGGAGCTCAGGCGTAGCGGCTGCCCGGGTGACGGCGTCGGCGTCGTAGAGGACGAGACCGAGGTAGCGCAGCCGCCCCGGACAGGTCTCCGAGCAGATAGTGGGCAGGCCGGCCTCGATGCGGGGGAAGCAGAGCGTGCACTTCTCGGCCTTGCCCGTGCGGTGGTTGAAATAGACCTTCTTGTAGGGGCACCCCGACACGCAAAACCGCCAGCCCCGGCACCGGTCCTGGTCGACCAGCACGATCCCGTCTTCTTCCCTTTTGTACATGGCCCCCGACGGGCACGAGGCGACGCACGAGGGGTTCAAGCAGTGCTCACAAATGCGGGGCAGGTAGAACATGAACACCGACTCGAAGTCGAGCACGACCTTTTCTGCCATGGCCTTGATGTTGGGGTCTTCCAGGGCGCGCCCCGGGGCGCCGGCCAGGTCGTCCTCCCAGTTGGCGCCCCAGGTCGGGTTCATCTCCCGCCCGGTGAGCGCCGAGCGGGTCGAGACCGAGGGGGCCTTGGTGCCTGCCGGGGCATTTATTAGCCGGGCGTAGTCGTAGGTGAAGGGCTCGTGGTAGTCCTCGATCGTGGGCAGGTCGGGGTTGTAGAAAATGGAAAGCAGACGCTTCAACCGGCTCCCGCCCCGCAGGCGCAGGCGGCCCTTCTTGTCGAGTTCCCACCCGCCTTTCCATTGCTCTTGGTCTTCGTAGCGGGCTGGGTAGCCGAGGCCAGGCTTGGTCTCGACGTTGTTGAAGTAGACGTACTCGGTGCCCGGCCGGTTGGTCCAGGTCTGCTTGCAGGTCACCGAGCAGGTGTGGCAGCCGATGCACTTGTCCAGGTTCATGACCATGCACACCTGGGCCATGATCCTCATCAGAAGCTGACCTCCTGAGAGCGGCGGCGGACCACGACCATCTCGTCGCGCTGCGAACCGGTGGGTCCGTAGTAGTTGAACCCATAGGAGAGCTGGGCGTAGGCGCCGATCATGTGGGTCGGCTTCATGACCACGCGGGTCGGGCGAATTGTCCGTGCCCCCGTGCAGGCCCGAGAGCTCCGACACCGGCATCTGCAGGTGGCGGTCGATGGCGTGGTACATGAGCACCGTGCCCTGGGGGACGCGGTGGGTGACGGCGGCCCGGGCGACGGTGACGCCGTTGCGGTTATACGCCTCCACCCAGTCGTTGTCGGAGACTCCTATCCGGGTGGCGTCGAGGTCGTTGACCCAGATCACCGGCCCGCCCCGGAACAGGTTCAGCATGTGGGGGTTGTCCTGGTACTCCGAGTGGATGGACCACTTGGAGTGCGGCGTCAGGAAGCGGGCTACGAGCTGGCGCCCGCCGAGCTCGGGGCGGCGCTGGTCGCCGAAGGTGCCGGCAATGTCGAGGGGCGGGCGGTAGACCGGGAGCATCTCGCCCAGTTCGGCCACCCATTCGTGGTCGAGCAGGAAATGCTGGCGACCGGTCAGGGTGTGCCAGGGCTTCAGGCGCTCCACGTTTATGGTGAACGGCGAGTAGCGCCGGCCTTCTGATTCGGCCCCCGACCACTCCGGCGAGCAGATGACGGTGCGGGGTTGGGTCACCGTGTCGGCGAAGGTGATGCGGTCCCCGGCCCTCTCGTGGGCCAGGTCGGCCAGCTCCACGCCGGTGCGCTTCTCCAGCTCCTCGAAGCCGGCGACGGCGAGCCGGCCGTTGGTGGTGCCCGAGAGGGCCAAGATGGCCTCGCAGAAAAGGTCGTCCCGGTCCAGGCGGGGCCGGCCGTCGCCCACGCCGCCCCTGACCGTGCCGTTGCGCTGGCGGAGGTACTCGACCTCTTGGCCCACGGGCATGCTCACCCCTTTGACGCTCGCCCCCAGGGTGTCCACCAAGCGGGCCGAGCGCCCGCCACCGCTCCGCCAGGTGCGGGATAGTCGCGCTCCACCACGACGAGGCGGGGCATGGTGCGGCCCGGGACCGGCTCGCACTCGCCGGCCCGCCAGTCCAGCGCCCGGCCCCCGGGCTGGGCGCACTCGTCGGGCGTGTCGTGGAGGAGGGGGACGGCCATGACGTCGCGGCGCGAGCCGAGGTGGCGCTCGGAGAGGCGGGAGACTTCTGCCGCCAGGTCGCCGAATATCTCGAAGTCGCTGCGGGCGTCCCAGGGGGGCGCGATGGCGGGGTTGAAGCTGTGCACGAACGGGTGCATGTCCGTGGAGGACAGGTCGTGCTTCTCGTACCAGGTGGCCGCCGGCAGCACCACGTCGGCGTAGATGCTCGTCGAGGTCATCCGGAAGTCGATGTTGACGAGCAGGTCGAGCTTGCCCTCGGGCGCTTCGTCGCGCCAGGCGACCTCCGCCGGCCGGGCCCTGGGGGGCATTCTTCAGCCCCCACGGCGTTGTCCGTCCCGAGCAAGTGGCGCAGGAAGTACTCGTGGCCTTTGCCCGAGGAGCCGAGCAGGTTGGAGCGCCACACCGTGAGCACCCGGGGGAAGTTCGCCGGGTCGTCGGGGTCGTTGGCCGCAAAATGCAGCCTCCCCTCCTCCAGCTCCTCGACTACGAAATCCTCGACTGTTTTCCCCGCCTTGTCCGCCTGGTCGGCGATCTCCAGCGGGTTGCGGTCGAACGCCGGGTGGGAAGGGAGCCAGCCGAGGCGCGCCGCGTAGGCGTTGAGGTCGACGGCGCTCTTGCCGGCGAAGCGGCCCTGGCCGAGCGGGCTCGCCATGGCGTCGGCGTGCGCCCCCTCGTAACGCCACTGGTCGGTGGCCAGGTACCAGAACGGGGTCCCTGCCATGTGGCGGGTGGGCCTTACCCAGTCGGCTGCGAACGCGAGGGTCGACCAGCCGGTTAAGGGGCGGACCTTCTCCTGGCCGACGTAGTGCGCCCACCCGCCGCCGTTCACCCCCTCGCAGCCGCACAGCATGAGCAGGGCCAGGAAGCTCCGGTAGGTGAGGTCCGAGTGGAACCAGTGGTTGGTGCCCGCCCCCATGGCGATCATGGAGCGCCCGCCGGAGACCTCGGCATTGCGGGCGAACTCGCGGGCCACCCGGGCCGCCGCAGCGGCGGGGACCGAGGTGACCTTCTCTTGCCACGCCGGCGTGCACGGCGAACCGGCGTCGTCGTAGCCCGCCGGCCAGTCACCCGGCAGGCCGGGGCGGGCCACGCCGTAGTGGGCCATCACGAGGTCGAACACCGTTGTCACCCACCGGTCGCCGGCCCGCACCGCCGGGACTCCCCGGCGTAGCACCCCGCCCCCCTGGCTGCCGCCTTGCCCCGGCTCTGCGCCCTCGGTCCCGGCGACGTCAAAACGGGGGAGGTCCACGGCCAGCGTGCCCGGCTTCCGGCCGGCCGTAGAGCGACAGAGCCGGCCGGATCCCTTCCAAGCGGAGGTTCCAGCGGCCTTTGCCACTGTCTGTCCAGCGGAACCCCAGCGAGCCGTTGGGGACGGCGCAGGCGCCCGTGACCTCGTCGAGCACGACGGTCTTCCACTCCGTGCCGTCGCTCCCTTCGGTGCCGGCCGCTACCTCCCGGCCACTCGGGTCGTCGGCCACGACGTCGGCCCCGGTGAGGAAGTGGTCGGGCACCCAGGCGTCGGCGTGCTGGCGGAGGGTCACGAGGAACGGCAGGTCCGTGTAGGTGCGGGCGTACTCCTCGAAGCGGGGTACGGCCCGGTCCCGGTAGAACTCGGACAGGATGACATGGCCCATGGCCATGGCCAGGGCGGCGTCGGTGCCCGGGGCCGCGGCCAGCCAGTCGTCGGCGAACTTGGTGTGGTCCGAGTAGTCGGGCGAGACGACGACCACTTTTTGGCCCCGGTAGCGGGCTTCGACCATGAAATGGGCGTCCGGGGTGCGGGTGATGGGGAGGTTGGTGCCCCAGACGATGAGGTACGAGGCGTTCCACCAGTCCGCCGACTCGGGGACGTCGGTCTGGTCGCCAAAGGTCTGAGGCGAGGCCGGGGGTAGGTCGGCGTACCAGTCGTAGAAGGACAGCACAACCCCGCCGAGCAGGGAGTAGAAGCGGGTGCCGGCGGCGTAGGAGGCCATCGACATGGCCGGGATCACGGTGAAGCCGGCCGTGCGGTCCGGCCCGTAGACCGCCACCGTGTGGACGTGGGCGGCAGCCACGAGCTCGAGCACCTCGGGCCAGGGCACCCGTACGAACCCGCCCTGTCCTCGGGCCGACTTGTAAGCCTTGGCCCGTACGGGGTCACCGGTCAGCTCAGCCCAGGCGGCCACTGGGTCGCCCAGGCGTGAACGCGCCTCCCGGTACGCCTCAAGCAGCACGGCTCGCACGTAGGGGTAGCGGACGCGGGCCGGCGAGTACGTGTACCAGGAGAAGGAGGCCCCTCGAGGGCACCCCCTCGGTTCGTACTCGGGGGAGCTCGGCCCGATCGAGGGGTAGTCGACGGCCTGGGTTTCCCAGGTGATGATCCCGTCCTTGACGAACACCCGCCATGAGCATGAGCCCGTGCAGTTGACCCCGTGGGTGCTGCGCACGACCTTGTCGTGGCGCCAACGCTCCCGGTAGAACTCCTCGGCCTGCCGGCCACCTTTTCGGTGCAGCTCCCGGGCGTCTGGGGACGGCTCACCCCGCTGGATGTAGCGTGCGGCGCGCACCAAACCGTTGTCGGCAACCAAACCGTCCCCTTGATGTCGCAGCACCACGCAGGAACTATATGGTGTCTTGTAGTTCTGTGCAAGCGCAGAACTACAAGTTAGTCTTGCCCTATGTACCAGCACTAAGTGGTAGATTGGTTTAGAGATGAGCCCACTTATTAGTACGCGGCCCCGCACGGTCCCCGATGACGTCCAGGTTCAGGCCAAGGCCCTTGGCGACTCCACGCGCTTTCGCATCTTCCGCTACGTCTTCGAAGCTGCCCGCCCGGTTGCGGTGGCGGAGCTGACCAACTATACGCAGCTCAACCACAACGCAGTCCGCCAGCACCTCGATGTCCTGACCTCTGCCGGACTAGTCGCTGAGACCCTCGAGGAACGTACGCGGCCGGGGCGGCCGCGCTTGCTCTACGAGGCCACTCCCGACTCCGCAGGGCTCTGGGGTACCCCTGGTCCCTACGAGCAGTTGGCGACTTTGCTTGCCGAGGCACTGCGGACCGGTAAGGCGCCGCAGGAGGTAGGCCGGCAAGCAGGCTTGACGCGGGCGGGCGAGTTGTCCCGAGCGGCTCCTCGCGCTGACGCTCTCGGGGCCATGGAGCATGAGATGGCACGCCGTGGCTTTCGGCCCGTGCGTCGGCAGCGCCCGCGGGGCGTAGAGCTGGTGCTGGAGCGCTGCCCGTTCGAGAGCGCCGCTGCCGCCAACGCCGGTGCCGTTTGCAGCCTCCACCTCGGCCTCGCCGAAGGCCTCGCCGAGGGGATCGGGGGCGTGGAAGTGGAGGACTTGGTGGCAAAAAATCCGCACAAGGCGGGCTGCCGGCTCGTCATGAAGGAGGCCTAGTGGAGTCCGGCTCAGCGTCCGGTGACGAGGCCCTCGGTCGTGATCAAATGCCGGAGACGTTGAGCGGTAGCACAGTCGAGGACGATAGCGCAGGCGAGCCCGCTTGTTGGGCTCATCTCGTATGCCCGTGCTGCGGTGGCGTAATGACCGAAGGCCATACTCCAGGGTGCGAGGTTGGCTCGGCGTTACTTTGCTGACGAACGTCGCGGGTACTACGTCTGAATATGCCTTGAAAACCCCAGAGGACTCATTGTGCGAAGGCCCGATGGCAGTCCTCGCCGACAGCGCCCGGAGCATCATCGCCGCCATCGAAAAGGTCGGTGCAAAAAGCCTCATCACCGTTAACGGCTCGATGGTCGACGACACCGGCGACAGGGTGCTCCTTCGTTATCTCGGCAAGCCTCGCGCGCTCCGCATCCTCAAAGATGTCTATACCGACATGCGCGGGGCCGAAGGCGAGATCCACGCGAGCCACCTCGAATGGGGAAGGGTGCGCGGCGCGGGTTCGGTATTTTGCTCACGTCGGCGGACAGTTCCACGCGCCCGCTAGATGGATCATGCCTGCATCGGTGCTCCAAAGTTCGACGTCGACACTCCCTTTAGCACCTCTCACACTCACGGTGCCTTCAGAATTGGACCCCCACACCTGGTCCTGCGGGCTGGAGGAGACGACGATCCCCACGTTCTCGCCTTCAGGGAGGGAAAAGGTCCCATCCCTTAGGCTCACTACCTGGATCTCCCAGTCATTGGATCTCGAGCCCCTCAGCTTGCCTTTGATGTTGAGAGTCACCCCGTGGGGAAGAGCGCGGTTACAGTCGGAACCCTGAACAACCTTCAGCTTTCCCATGAGAGCACCGCTGAAGACGAAAACATTGGTCTCCGCTCCGGGCCTGGGGGAAGTCGTCACGGCTGGCACAAAAGCGAAACTCGTACTAGAGAGCACGCTGAGAGCAGCCCGAGCAAACCGACTACTGTTCCCCCAGGCCATCCTTCTTCCGTTCACGCTGACGTGAGCCTCCCGCGTTCCGGCGAAGTCGCGTTGCGAGGATCACGTGCGTGGATATGAGCGACAGTGAGCTTCTCGTGCTCGATGCGGTGAGGATACTACCGTCGACGGTCGATGGCGCTGATTTTGCACCGACGGTCAGCAGGCTGTCTGCTGTCTCAGGTGGGCCAGCAGGGCAGGGACGCCGGTGGCTCTCGCCGACCGTTCTGTCGGTTCACGGAAGGAATTCCTCAGGGGGCACAGGAGTATCTTTGTGATCCGCTGGGTTTGGCCCGTGAGCCGGCCGTGCGCCCCACATCCTCGAAGCTGGCCCGCGCCCCGTGGCGTGAGTGAGGTGAGCACATGACGGAATTCTCCACGCCTGGCAGGGGCGAAGGCGGCGGAGACCCTGCGCACGGAAGGCTTCGACGGCCGGGTGGTCCTGCTCGGCGATGAGGCGGCCCGTCCCTACGAGCGCCCGCCATTGTCGAAGGCCTACCCGCGCGTCGAGGCCGACTTCGACGTCGCCGCCGTCCATGGGGACGACTACTACGCGGCCAACGACATCGAGCTGGGCGCTGGTACGTAGTCGACGCTTGTTCGCGCCATGCGGGCGAACTGCTCCCGAGACCCAGGCCGGGGGGCGCCGAAGCGTTCGGCGGCCAGGAGCCGTAGACAGATGTTCTGCAGCGCGTGCAGCTCGTCTGGCCCCGCGTTGGGAAGGGCGAATTCGCTCTCGTCCACGGGCTGGAGCAGCAACAGCACCTCCTCCAGCATGGCCGAGCGTGTGCGTGAGGTCGCCTTCAGTATCGCGGACTACCACCCACCTCGTGGCCGAGCCTGAGCCCACCGATGTCATCGTCTCGTTATGCCAGAGCCCTAGGACCGGAACGGGGCCCGGCGGCGTCGACACGCGCCTTTAGGGCGCGCCCAGTCTTCATCCCGGTTGTGGCACAGGGCGCCGTACCGGCGCCGTCTTCCAGTCTTCGGCTGGCTCAGCGAGCGGTAGCCCGCCACTTGACAACTAAACCGCTACAGTAGTTTAATGCCTTTGAGCGGTAGAAGAGCAGTACAGAGATATGTCTACGGTTTGGTAAATCCGCATTGGCCAAGCGCCGGTGCCGAGGTATGAGGGAGCGGGCGTGGCAAAGACAGGGTCAAACGGCTGTTGGATCGGCGCCAACTTCTGGTCGCGTACTGGCGGCCCCAAGATGTGGGTCCGTTACGACGGGGCCGTAGTGCGCGAAGAGCTCGCCCTCCTCGCCGAACACGGCTGCAACGTCACCCGCTCTTTTTGCTTCTGGCCGGACTTCGTGCCCGCCCCCGAGCAGCTCGACGAGTCAGTTATGGAGCGGTTCAGCGATTTCCTCGACGCCCATGCTGAAGTGGGGATCGGAACGATCCCGACCCTTATCGTCGGGCACATGTCGGGTGAGAACTGGGACCCTGCTTGGCGGGGGGGCAGGGACCTCTACCGTGACGTCTGGCTAGTCTCACAGCAGGCCTGGTTCACCACCGAGATCGCACGTCGCTTCGCCAGTCACGAATCGATCGTCGGCTGGCTGATTTCCAACGAGATGCCGGTGTACGGCGGGTCGGCCCCTGTCGAGGAGGTCACCGCCTGGGCCCGCATCCTCGTTCAGGCGGTGCGCGCCGGCGGCGGGCACCAGCCGGTATCGCTCGGTGATGGTGCTTGGGGCATCGAGGTCTCCGGGGAGGACAATGGCTACTCGCTCCGAGCTCTGGCCCCGCTGGTAGACTTCGTAGGGCCGCACGTCTACCCGATGTCGGACGACCTCGTGCGCCAATCGATGACCGCAGCGTTCACCTGCGAGCTCTCAGCGTCGTTCGGTTTACCAGTTGTGCTCGAGGAGTTCGGTGTGAGTTCGGACTTTGCTGACGACGAGAACGGAGCCCACTACTACCGTCAGGTACTGCACACGAGCCTCCTCGCGGGGGCCACGGGCTGGATCGCTTGGAACAATTGCGACTACGACGACCTGCGCGGCCTCGACCCCTACCGGCACCGTCCGTTTGAGATGCACTTCGGTCTCACCGACCGCGCCGCCAAACCCAAGCCACAGTTGGCCGAGATCGCCCGCTTCTCCAGTCTCATCGCTGATCTCAGCCAGACGGGTTGGGAACCGATCGCAGGTGAAGTGGCGATCGTAGTTCCCGAGCACTTTGAGCGAGCCCTGTCGTTTACGACCGTGGAGTACCGCAAGGATATCTGGGAGAACATGCTTCAGGCTTACATCGCCGCCCGGGAGGCGGACCTACCGGTCGCCTTTACTCGCGAGCGCGACGGCCTCCGCGAAGACGCCAAGCTTTACCTGCTCCCCTCGACGAAACTGCTCATGGCTCCGACCGCCGACCACCTCCTCGAACTGGCGGACGGAGGAGCGACGGTGTACCTCTCCTACTTCTCGGGCAGCACGCCCACTCAGCGAGGCCCGTGGGTCCCGTGGCTCGAAGAGATCTTCGCGGTCCGCCGCGACCTCTGGTACGGCCTGGTCGACCCGATCGAAGATGACGAGGTGACATTTACCTTCGTCGAGCCCCTCGGGGACATCGCAGCCGGCAGTGAGCTACGTTTTCGCGTGGCAGGAAGCAAGAGCTCACGGTCGTTCTTGCCCGTCGAGCCCACGGGCGCGACGATACTCGCGGTGGACGGGCGCGATCGCCCGGCGCTGCTCCGCCGAGAGGTCGGCAACGGCGCAGTGGTCCTGGGCACTTACCCGATCGAGCACATGGCCGCTCGCACTCCGCGCGTCAACCCAGAGGACACCTGGCGCCTGTACTCCGCCCTCGCCGTCTCGGCGGGTGTTTGCCGTCCGCTGATGGTGTGCGACCCTCGTGTGCTCACCGGTCACCTCCGCACTTCAACCGGGGATTTAGCGCTGCTCGTCAACACCTCGGCGGAGTCGGTCGAGGTGGACCTTACGACACCTGGAAACGCGTCATACGGGCGGAGGAGAGCCGGACCCGCCGAGGACATCAAGCAGCTCGAGCTAGCACCATTCGAGGTCGAGGTCCTCTCGAGGCTCTCCTGAGGGTCGCCGAGAGCGCTCTCAGGGCACGACAGGGCCTCCCTAAACGATGAGTGCTCCCGAAGGTACCAGCGCTCCGGCTTTCGTTGCGAACTACGACCCACGACCTCGGTATGCCCCGGTCGGGGGTCATGTCGAGGTCGGATGGCAGCAGATGGTGGCGACGCTGCCGGACGGCCCCGTCGTGCTCGCTCTCGATGGGCCCGGCGTGCTCGATTGGGAGCTCGCCGTACACCGGCTCGCCACCGCCTGGGGTCGGCGGGGACGACCTGTAAGGCTCCAGTCGATGGCGCATGCCTTCGTCCCCTGGGAGGAGCTCATCCTACGCACCGAAGCTGGCGGGCTCGCCAACGACCCGAACTTCGCGAAGCTTCCTTCTGGCGACCTGGCTGACCTGGTCGTCGTGCCGGCACCGCGTGTCGACCGGTCGTGCCATTGGGTCGTCTACGGTCCGGGGGCGGCACTCGTCGAGCACGATGTCCTGTGGTACGTGGACCTTCCCAAGCGGTTCGCCGAGCAGGCGGTGCTAACCCGTGGGGCCGTAAACCTCGGTCAACCCGAGGACCGGGGGCCGGGGACCGCTCGGCGTCTTTTCTATGTCGACTGGCCTCTGCTTGACCGGCACCGAGATGGGATCGCCAACCGCATTGACCGATGGGTCGACCTGCGTGACGGCGTAAGACCGACATCGATAGATGGCGGGGCCCTCCGGGGTACCCTCGCACACCTGGCCCAGGGCCCGCTCCGGACGCAACCGACGTTCAACACCGCTCCGTGGGGGGGGCACTGGGGCCAGGACGTGCTCGGGTTCAACCGGCATGCTCCGAGCACGGCGCTCGGCTACGAGCTGATCGCGCCGGAGAGCGGGGTCCTCCTCGGTGACGACCCCTCAGTGAGCGTCGAGGTCCCCTTCAGCCTGCTCGTCGCCCTCCACTCGCAGGACCTGCTCGGCTCGGACATCTGCGCCACGTTCGGCACGTCGTTCCCCATCCGGTTCGACTACCTCGATACCGTGGGGGGCGGGCACCTGTCCGTCCACACCCACCCGCAGTCGGGGTACATGCGCAAGACGTTCGGCTGGCCCTACACGCAGCACGAAACGTACTACGTCGTTGCCGGCGGGGAGGGCAGCAAGATCTTCCTGGGTCTTCGAGCCGACGCCGACCTGGACGCCTTCTCACGCGACGCCCACGATGCTGACGAGAAGGGGCGCGCCTTTGACATTGAGCAGTACGTCCAAACCTTTCCGGCGGTCCCGGGCTCTCTTTTCATGGTGCCCGCGGGCACGCCCCATGGGAGCGGGTCGGGCAACGTCATCCTCGAGGTGAGCGCCACGCCCTACCTCTACTCCCTCCGCTTCTACGACTGGCTGCGGCACGACAGCTCTGGTAGGCAACGTCCGGTACACGTCGATCACGCCTTCGGAAATCTGGACTCGAGCCGTGCCGGAGACCGGGTACGACAGGACCTGGTCCAACAGCCCCGCCTGGTCAAGACCGGGCCAGGATGGCACGAGGAACGTCTCGGGCGGCTGCCCGATTGCTTCTTCGAAGTGCGGCGGGTCGTGCTCGGGGGCGACGTGAGCGTCCCCGACGACACGGCCGGGCGCTTCCACGTCCTCAACCTCGTCGACGGGGCCGGGGTCGAGCTGGAGACGAACACCGGTCGCCACCACGTGCTCCACAGGTGGGAGACGCTCCTCGTGCCGGCGTCATCTGGGCCTTACCGGTTGCACAACATCGGCGGCGAGCAGGCCCGCTTGGTTAAGTCGCTCGTAGTGTGAGACGCCTTATCCCCGTCATAGAGGTGGGCGGCACCCATCTCGAGGTCGCCCAGGTCGACGTCCTCAATGGTCGGGTCGTCGCCTCGACGCGACGGCGTCAAGCTCTCGATGCCGCCGGCTCAGCAGAAGAGATCATCGCCTCGTTGTTGATGTCAGCGAGGGGCCTCAATGCCCGCAGAGCTACATGGTGGGGTATAGCTATTCCTGGTCCCTTCGACTACGAGCGTGGCATCGGCCGTTTCGCTGGGATCGGCAAGTTCGAGTCGCTGCACGGGGTCGACTTGGCCGGCGCTCTGCAACGGCAGTTGGAGCCGGCTCCTGGAGGGATCGCCTTCATCAACGACGCCGATGCGTTCCTGCTAGGTGAGTGGACGCGCGGGGCGGCGAGCGGCCACTACCGAGCCGTAGGGATCACGCTCGGCACCGGAGTGGGCTCGTCGTTCCTCATCGATGGCGCCCTCGTCCACGGCGGCCCGGGCATCCCAAGAGGTGGTCAGGCGTGGACCTTGAGCTATGGCGGGGCACCCCTGGAGGAGACAGTTTCTCGCCGAGGCATCCTCGCACGCTATGCGGCTGGCGGTGGCAGCAGTGAGGCCCGGGACGTCCGCGATGTCGCCAACCGCGCACGCAACGGCGAAGCGACTGCCCGGCGGGTCCTCGAGCAAACATTCAACATCCTCGGCGCAGTGCTCGCACCCTGGCTCTGCGAGTTCGGCGCAAATGTGCTCGTCCTCGGCGGCGGCATAGCGCAGTCCTGGGAGCTCATTGCACCACCGTTGAGTAACGGGTTGGTGACCACGTCGCCCGATCTTTCATCCGCCCTCACAATTACCCCAGCGGCGCACCCCAAGAGCTCGGCGCTTCTTGGCGCAGCTGTTTGCGCCGACAACGCCAGCCGCGGCGGAACCTACTCGTCGAGCTAAGCCTTGGTTACCTCTAGGTCACTTGCGGTCCTTTCCGTCCTTCCGTAGCGGACACCGGCCGGGCTGACTGCCGCGCCGATCGTAGTGTCGCTCTGGCCGTAGTAGGCGATCCAGCTGCCACCGAAATTAACCAGCCCCTCGACGAAGGTGACGTGGGGGACGAGCCCGTGGTGCTCCTCGTAGGTCTGTGGGCCGAGCCAGGGTTGAACCATCTTCGCAACCACCGCGCCTGGGTCCTCCGGCGAGAAAAGTGCCTGGCCGCAGCTGTAGGTGACGGACCCGTCGTTGTGGTACACCGCGGCGTTGTGCACCAGCAGGATCAGGCCGTTCGCGGTGATGACCGGCTGGGCCCGACCTCGACCAGGTCCGCCATGAAGGTGCCCGGCTCGGGAGAGAGTACGGGAGCGCTCTCGGGGCCCGGCACCCAGTGAATCAGGTCCTCGGACCAGGCGTAGTACACCCAGCCCTCCCCGAAGTACATGAGGTACCGGCCGTTGATGGGCGTCGCCAAGATCGCGCCCGCCTTGCTCCACGTCGAGGGGACCCTCCGCATCGAGCGAGGCGGCGCCTTTGCGAGGGCGTAGGTGTTGAACTCTGGGAAAAGCGGCCCGTGCTTTTCCCAGCATACGAGGTCGGTCGAGGTCGCCAGGCACAACACGGCCACCTCCCCGTCGTAAGCCGTGTAAGTCAGATAGTAGGTGCCTTCCACCTCCGCCACCCTCGGATCCTCACAGCCGCTGGACTCGTAAGCCTCGGTCGGGAAAAGCACCGGCTCGGGCCGGCGCACGAAGTGGATCCCGTCCGAGCTCTGCGCTAGGCAGATGCGGGAGACGAGGTCCGCGCCGTGGGCTCGGTACAGCAGGCACACCTGTCCATGCCTCACAATGGCGGCAGGGTTGTACACGTTCGTTGCCTCGTGAGGGGCGGCGCTCGGGCGCATGATCGGGTTCTCGGCGAGGGGCACGAACGGGCCGAGCGGAAAGGTGGGGTCGTCAATTTGTTCGGGGTGCACTATTTCTCCTCATGATGAGTCGGAGCTGACAATCTCTCGCTGCACCGCTCGGGCCTCAGGCCAGAGGCGGCTTCCGGCTCGGGAACTGCTCAGGTGCGAGACCGCGTGGTGGCGGTTCGGCACTGGAACGCGATGGGCGACGAAGAGCCACTGGAATTGGCAACGTCGCGAGGTCGTCCGAACGAGCGCGCTCCTCGGGCGCAAGCAGCCAGCAGGTGGCCCAGTGGTCGGCGCCTACCTGCACTGGGGGCGGTGCTAGCTGGCTGCAGACTGCCATGGCGCTTGGGCATCTCGGGTGGAAACGACAGCCAGTCGGGAGCGCCGCCAGGTCGGGGGGCTCGCCGGCGTCGTCTTCGCTCGGCTCCGGTCCGGCCTGGGGACCGAAGCGGGACTCCGGACGCGGCACCGAACGCAGCAGCAACTGGGTGTAGGGGTGAGCGGGCTCGTCGGCGACGGCACTCGCCGGTCCGGCCTCGACCAGTGAGCCCGCGTACATTACGCTGATCGTGTCGGCCAGGTAGCGGGCGCTGGTGATGTTGTGGGTCACGTAGACCATGCCCAGCCGGTCGGCGGTGGCGAGGTCGGAAAGCAGGTTCAAGATGTCGACCTGCATCGAGACGTCGAGCATCGACACCGGCTCGTCGGCAAGCAGTACCGACGGTCCGACAGCTAGCGCCCGGGCGATCATCACCCGCTGGCGTTGACCGCCGCTCAGCTCGTGGGGATAGCGGTCAACGAAGCGTTGCGCCGGCACGAGGCTGACCCGTTCCAGCAGTTGACGGGCCGCTCGCGTCGCGCTGAACGGCCCATGGCCGCCCAATGCAGCCGCAGTGGCCGCTCCAGGTGGTAGCCGACCGTCCGGGTCGGGTTCATCGATGCGAACGGGTCCTGAAACACGAGCTGCACCCTCGAGCGGTACGGGCCCACCATCGTCCGCGTGATCCGGTCGCCATCTAACAAGAGCTCGCCTGAGGTCGGTGTGTCCAACAGCGCCAGGAGCCGCAGCAGCGTCGATTTCCCGCTCCCGCTCTCGCCGACTATCGCGCTGATGCTGCCCGCTCGGACCGAGAGCGAAACGTCCTCCACTGCGTGGACGATCCTGCGGCGACCGCGCTGCAAGCGGAAGTTACGGACGAGCCGGCGGCCCTCGAGGAGGGGGGCGACGGGGACCTGGTCCGCAACCGACGCCTCGTCGGCGGCTTTTCTCAGCGCGGGCACACTTGGCCGATGGGCCGTCGCCTCGGGTACGGGCGAAAAGGGTGCGGCCAACGACTGATCGTAGAGGTGGCAGCGGACCCGCTGTTCACCGACGGTAAGCAGCTCCGGGAAGACGTCGGCGCACGGGCCGAAGACCCGGTCGCAGCGTGGGTGGAATGGGCACCCTGAGACCGGTCGCGACGGGTCCGGCGGCGAGCCCGGGATCCCCTCCAGGCGATGCCTCGGGCCCACCACAGCCGGGAAGGCGTCCAGAAGCCTCTGGCTGTAGGGGTGGAGGGGCCTACGGTAAAGAGAAGCGGCCGAGCCGATCTCGACCATCCGGCCGGCGTACATGACCATCACCGAGTCGCAAATCTCCAGGAGCAAAGAAAGGTCATGGGTGATGAAGATGACCGAGAAGTCGAGCTCAGCCCGGAGCGCGAGCAGCCGCTCGAGGATGGAGCGTTGGACGATGACGTCGAGGCCCGTCGTCGGCTCGTCCAGGATCACGAGGTCCGGTTGGAGCGTGAGCGCCATGGCGATCGTCACCCGCTGGCGCATCCCACCAGAGAGCTCATGGGGGAAGCTGCGCGACCGGTCCGGTGGGATGCCAACCAGCTGCAGCATCTCCCTGGCCCGGGCGCGCGCCTCCCTTTTCGAGGTGAGCGGCCGGTGCGCAGCGATCGCGTCCAGGATCTGAGCCTCGATGGATAGCACAGGGTTCAAGGCGTTCATCGCGCTCTGAAAGACGATCGCGAGCTGGTCCCAGCGCAGGCCCGAAGCACTTCGGGTGAAAGTCCCAGGATGTCCACGGGCTCGGGCTCACCGGCTGCCGATGGAGCGGATCCGGCAAGGCGTTGCACGCCATGGCGGTGGTACCAGACCGAGCCTTCGAGGATGATACCGGGAGGGTCTATGAGCCGGGCCACGGCGTGGGCCACCGTGGACTTCCCGCTGCCGCTCTCTCCGGCGATCCCGAGGATCTCACCCCGCCCGAGCGCGAAGCTGACGTCGTGCACCGCTACCACCGTCCCGGCCTCAGTCAGGTAGCCGACCTCGAGGCCGCGCACGTCGAGCAGCGGTGCCCTGGTCGAGCCGACGACGGACGTCGCCCCGTCCGGGCGCGCCGGACCACCGTGACGGTGCGCCACGTCTGTCATTGCTCTTCGTTCCCTGGTCGAACTGGGACGGTGGCGGCGGTCCGGGACCGCTCTTGGAACGCGGCCGCCTTCGCCGCAAGCCGCGCCATCCGCAGGCGAGGGTTGCCGATCTCGTCGATACCGAAATTGACGAGCCCGAGCGCGGCACCCACGAGCGCGTAGCAGAGCCCGGGCGGTAGCCACCACCACCACGCCCCGCCAAAGAGCGCGTCGTTGGCCTCAGCGAGGTTGATCATGTAGCCCCAGCTGACCTGGTTGACATCGCCGAGGCCCAGGAAAGCGAGACCCGCCTCGGTCGCGATCGCACCGATTACCGCGAAAAGGAAGGTGGACATGACGATGGGCAGGATGTTGGGAAAGATCTCCGAAAAAAGGACTCTGCGCCTCGGCTCGCCAACGGCCCGCGCCGACTGGACGTAGTCACGGTGCACCATGGCGAGGGTCTGGGCGCGGATCACCCGGGCGCCGCCGGCCCAGGAAGTGACGGCGATCACCAGGGTGATCGACAGGACACCTGCCTTTGGCAGGTAGCCGGCCAGAACGATGACGAGCGGCAGCGACGGGATGACCAGGAAGACATTGCTCAGTGCGGAGAAAATCTCGCCCCCGACTCCCCGGATGTAACCCGCGACCAGCCCTATGACGACCGCGACGAGGGTGGCGATGGCGCCGGCGACAAAACCGACCTCGAGCGAGCTGCCCGTCCCGTCCACCAGTTGGGTGAAGACGTCCTGGCCCTGCAACGTCGTCCCCAACCAGTGGCGGGCGGAGGGGGCGAGCAGGGACGTGCCGCTCGGCGCGGTGGGGTCCCGAGACAGCAGGTGCGGCCCGATCGCCCCGAGCAGCACGAAGGCGACCAGGATCGCGAGGCCGGCGATGATCTTGCCCGAACGGTACCGAAGCAGGAGCCGCCCGGCTCTGGCCACCACCTCCCAACGGCTCTCCACCGCACCCACGGGCTGCGCACTCAGGGCACTCATCGGGCCTTGACCTCTAGCGTCCCCCTGGGATCATGCATCTAAGCCGTCAGCTGCCGTCGGGATCTTGGGTCCAGGACGGCGTAGAGGAGGTCCGCGCAAAGGTTGGCGACCAGGACGGCGATGACGATGATCAAGAAAATTCCCTGCATCAGCGCGTAGTCCTCGTTGTTGACCGCCTGGTAGAGCGCGTACCCGATGCCGGGATAAGCAAACACGGTCTCGACGAGCACCGACCCCCCGACGACGAAGCCGAGCGAAATGGCAAAGGAAGCAACGCTCGGCAGCAACGCGTTCCGGCCCGCGTAGGCGTACTTGATCCGGCGTTGCGACAATCCCTTCGCCTGAGCCAGGCGGACATAGTCGTCGCCGAGCGTCGTCACCATCATGTTCCTCATGTAGAGCATGTGGCTGACGAAGGAACTGACGACGATCGTGAACAGCGGGAGTGCCGCGTGCTGGAGCCAGCTGAGGATGAACGCAGAGTTCAGGCCGATCGTCACCGTGGAGCCGTACGCCCCATCGATCGGCATCCAGCCGAGGACGATGCCCAGGATCCATACGAGCAGGAGGCCGACCACGAAGAAGGGCACGGAGGTGAAGAAAGTGCTCGTCGGGACGAGCACATTGTCAAGGCGCGAGCCACGGCGCCAACCGACGATCGCACCAAGGGCGATCCCGATCACCCAGCTCAACCCGACACCGAGGGTGACCAGGACGAGGGTCCAGGGCAGCGTGCTAGCGATCACTTGGCTCACGGGCTCGGGGAAATAGCTCACGGATACGCCGAGATTGAGATGGATGACGTGCCCGAGGTAGGCGAAGTACTGGCTTAGCCATCCCGCCCGCGTGTTGACCCCGAATTCCGCCTCCATCGCCTGAAGGCTGAGCAGCGGGACGGCGCCCTGCCGTTGTAGCCGGGCCATGAGGATCTCAGCGGGGTTCCCTGGCATGAGCCTCGGGATCAAGAAATTGAGCGTTATCGCCACCCAAGCGGTGACGAGGTACAGCGGCAGGGATTTCCTCAGGATCCGGGCCACGGCACCGTCCTCAGTCCTCCCTGAACGTCGGCTTGGGCTGGTAGCGGTGCCCCCGGGCCCGACGGCCCCGGGGGACTGCCGCGTGCTCGCACGGGGGTGTTCATCGTTCGTGCGCGGCCAGGAGGAGCTGCTCCTGGTAAGCACCGCAATAAGTGCACATGTACGGGTTGTTCTTGGACGGCCACCCGTAGAACGGGCCGTTCACAAAGTCTGTGTGGTAGGTGCTCTCGAAGAGCGGGATGACCGGCACGTCGTTCACCATGATCTTCTCTAACACGGTGTCCGCCGCCTTCTGGGCGGCGACGTCCGCCGGGTTCATCGATTGCAGCGCCTTCAGCTCCGACTGGGCCTGGGGGCTGACGAAACGCTCGGTGTCCAGGTTGTCGTTCGGCTTGCCAATAGCAGGAAGACCGCTCGACGGTACGGCGAAGACCGGGTTGAACTCGTCGTAGGGCGTGGGCCCAACGAAGATCTCGAAGTTCGCCTGGAACTCCCCGTCGCTCTGGTTCGCATTGAAGGACTGACCGGGGACACCGTCACAGTTCACGGCGATGCCGATGTGCGTCAGATTCTGCTCGATGATCGAGCAGTCGGTCATCCAGTCTGAGTAGGCGGCTGGGAATTGCAGCGAGAAGCCGACCTGGCTACCACCGCCCGATGGGCGCAGCTTGCCGTTGGACAGCGTGTAGCCGGCCGATTGGAGCAGCGAACGGGCCTTTCCGATGTCCTGTTGGAGCGCCGGGCGGTACTGGCTCAGGATGAACGGCGTCGTCGCCGAGCCCGAGAGACCGCTCTGGCTCGCTGGCGGTTCGGCCCCGGACTCGCCGATATTGTTGAGCGAGCTCCGATCGACCGCCAGATTGATCGCTTCACGCACTTTTACGTTCTGGAAAAGAGCGTCGGTTTCGTTGAGCACGAGGCTGACCGTGCCGTCCGGCGGCGTGTAAACCACGTTCTTGGAGGGGTCCCGGTCGACGAAGGTCTTGAAGATGTCCGAGGTGAACACGCCCGAGTAGTCGACTTGGTGCGTGATCAGCAGCGCCTCCATTGTGGAGTTGCTGTCCGACGCAACGTCCTGGACCTCGTCGGCGTAAGGCTTGCCCTTCTGCCAGTAGTTCGGGTTCCTCGTGTAGGTGATGTACTGCGGCGACACCGACGCCAAGACGAACGGACCGGTCCCGATCGGGTGCGAGTCCTCGAACTTGAGCGGGTCTCCGACCCCCGAGAAGGTGAACGGCGGGACGATCGGTGTGTTCAGTGCGATGGTGTCGAAGTTCACGTACTGAGGGCTGTCGTAATGTAGGGTGACCCAGTTGCCGCTCGCGGTCGCCGAAAGCAACTGGCTCGTGCCCCCGCTTTCGGTTGTGATGCTCTTTTCGAGGTTGAAGGTGAAGACCACGTCGCTGGCCTTGAAGCGCTCGCCGTTCGACCAGCTAATACCGTTGCGGATCTGGAACTTGAGCACGTCGCCACCGTCGCCCCAGCTGTAGCTCGTGGCGAGCCAGGGGGTGTAGGTGTTGGTCTTTGGGTCCGCCATCAAAAGCGACTCATATATGGCGCCGAAGCCCATGGCCCAGTTGTAACTAGGCGAGAAGGGATTGAAGACCGGGCTCCATGGCCCCTCGTCGTTCGTGGAGGTAGTCAGGTCGCCACCATAGACGACGGAACTGGCCTTCTGGCTGCTGTTAGTCGCCGAGGCGGCGGCGTCGCCCGCGGCGGAGAGGGCTACGGCGAGGCCGAGCGCGGCGAGCACCCGGCACCTCCAAGCCCTGGAAGGGCGATAGCTTCTCATGTTTCGGTTTCCTTTCACTCGTGGTCGTAACTACAAAAAGCGATGAGCAGCGGCCTGCCTTCGAGCCAAAGAATCGGAGGCCTGTACCAAATCGGTTCAGTTGCAGTTCACAAACCGTCCCTGGCCACCGCAAAGGGTCCGACGAGGCTTCGGCGGTAACCGGTCCGGCGGTACGGCTGTGGACGCGGACTGACGCGAGCACCTGTGGCCCCCCCACTAGAAAGACCTGCCAACCGCCAGGAACGATCCTGCCGGGCACCGGGAGCTCCCTCCCCTCCTCCTCCTCCTCCTCCTCCTGCGAACTACCTACTCGTGGCCGCGCTTCCCTGGCGCGTTCCTCGACCGGTTCGAGGTCCGAGCCTTCGTAGGCACCAGTTCTTTACTGTAGGTCCAGGCAGGCGTGAAGTCAACCGGTTTAGTTAAAGTTTTGCTTGGCCGCAGCGGCGGCCCGCAACGGCTCGCGCCTCGCTGGGCTGCTCGAACGCGAGTCGCTACTGCCCATCTCATGCGCCGCCTGTCGCTATCCCGTTGGCCACAGCCACACTCACTACCCAGTCGGCGCCGTTGTAGTAAATCCACCATTTATCCTTGAAATAAGCAAGCCCGGTGCAGTAGACGACATTCGGCACCGCGCCGAGTACCTCGTACTCGCGATCGGGAACCAGGATAGGACTGTCCGAACGATCGAGGAGCCTCGTCGGGTCGTTCGCAGCGTGGAGGGCCTGCCCCACGCTGTAATAAACCTGCGACGCTTTCTTCCAGTGCTCCGCCGCCGGTGAATTGGCGTCACCGGCATTGTAAATGTGCAGGATGCCCTTTTCGGTCAGCACTGCGAAGCCGCCCTCGACCAAGCCACTATCGAACATGCCGCTTCTCGGTGCCTGTACGACGCGCAGGTCCCGGGTTGCCTCGAGGCGAGCGGCGTCAACGTGGGCGCGCCCAGCTCGCTCCGGGCCGGGCCAACCTCCGACCAGGTGACGGGGGTCCAGTCGATCAAGTCGGTTGAAGTCGCGACAAATATGTCGGACTCACCCCAATACATCCAGTACAGCCCATTAATTCGGGCCGCGACCAAGCGCCCGTTCTCCAGGCTGGTGACAACAGCGCCAGCCTTGCTCCACAGGTTACGCCAGCGGCGGCCCGCAGCCTTGCCAAAAGCGAGCCCGCGCTTCTCCCAGTTCACGAGGTCGGTGCTCGTCGCGACAGCTAGGCGCGTGACCGTCTTGTTCCAGGCACTGTAATAGAGGTAATAGGTCCTGTCCGGTCCTTCCACCAGGCGTGGGATTTCGCAGCCACCCGGCCACTCTGCGCCTTTCATGAAGTCCTCGCCAGGGTAGAGAACCGGCTCGGGACGGCAGGAAAAGTGCAGACCATCTTCACTCTCCGCCAGACCCAGACGCATCGTGCCCGGGCTGCCACGCAGTCCGGCGTAGCCGCTCTCAGTGTCCTCAGCGTGATAGATGAGGTAGAGACGCTCGTCCCTCACGACGGCAGCGGCTCCCACTAAGGCACGGGCCTGCCACCGTACCAGCTTGTTACGTACCGGGCATACGAATTGCCGGTCGAAACAGGCCCCCAGGATCGGGTTAGCGGCATCCTGTTTTACAAACGGGCCCAACACCCAGTCCTCGTGGAGACCCGGCTCCGACGGCGCTTGGTTTGACAATTGCAATTCCACTCCTTCCTGCCTGTGTGGGCCCCTCTCGACCGGCCCGTGCTACGGTTCGGATCGCTGGCTCGCCGCCACGGACGTATCAAAGGAGATGGGTTTGCCCGAGGAGGGGATCACTCGCCGCCGAATCACGATCGCAGATATCGCACAATCTGCCGGTGTCTCGAAGGGCTCCGTTTCCAATGCCATGAACAACCGGCCCGGTGTCTCCGACCTAACCCGGCGGCGCATCCTGTCGATAGCGAACGAGCTCGGCTGGTACCCCAACAGCGCCGCCCGCGCCCTTTCGGTGGCACGGGCGAACGCTTGCGGCCTCGTGCTGGCGCGACCAACGACAACACTCGCCTCCGAACCGTTCTTCATGGAGCTGCTCGCCGGCATAGAGGCGGAGCTCTCGGCCCGCTCGATCGCTCTCACGATCCAGGTGGTCCAGGACGTCCGCGCCGAAGTGGCCGTATACCGCCGATGGTGGGCAGAGCACAGAGTAGACGGTGTGTTTTTGGTCGACCTGCGCACCGACGACCCCCGCATCGACGAACTCGTCCAGCTTGGCCTCCCGGCACTCGTCGTCGGGGGCCAGCTCCCCGGCGGTGAGTTCCCTGCGGTCTGGCACAACGAGGCTGCCGTACTCGCCGACATCGTCCGCTACCTGTTCGCTCTCGGGCACAGACGGATCGCCCGCGTGGCCGGCGTACCGGACTTCGTCCACACTGTAACGCGCACACAGGCATTTCTCGAGATCACGAGGACCCTCTCACTTCCATTGCCACTCGTCGTGACAACGGACTTCATGGCCGAAAGCGGTGCCCAGGCGACGCGCCAGCTGCTCTTGGAGCCCGTGCCACCGACCGCTGTCGTCTACGACAGCGATGTCCTCGCGGTGGCCGGCCTCGGCGTGGCACACGAGATGGGCTTTGTCGTCCCCGACGATGTATCGCTCGTGGCTTGGGACGATTCGCCATACTGCCGGCTCGTCCATCCCCCACTGACTGCGGTGACCCGGGACATCCCAGCCTACGGGGCGCTGGCGAGCGCGCGGCTGCTGGAGCTCGTCGAAGGGGCCGCTCCCGGTGACGTCGAATCGCTGCGCGGCAAGCTGACCCCTCGACAGAGCACTGGGCCCGCACCCCGCCTGACCTCGGTGTCCGAGGCAAACGAAGCCCCAGACGCCCGCCGGCCCGGGCCGTCGTTTGCCGGTCGGCGGCAGGGTGGCACGGCGCGCACCTGACGTCTGGGTGCCCCGACGGGAGCACGCGGAACCAACGTCAGGGGCGGGCCCGGTTGACACTAAACCGATTATAGTAAGTTACGGGGTCTGCCAAGTAATGGAACCGTTTCCGCGACGCGGTTGAGGCTTAAGGCGCGAGGCCCGCACCCCGCCTGACCTCGGTGTCCGAGGCAAACGAAGCCCCAGACGCCCGCCGGCCCGGGCCGTCGTTTGCCGGTCGGCGGCAGGGTGGCACGGCGCGCACCTGACGTCTGGGTGCCCCGACGGGAGCACGCGGAACCAACGTCAGGGGCGGGCCCGGTTGACACTAAACCGATTATAGTAAGTTACGGGGTCTGACAAGTAACGGAACCGTTTCCGCGGACGCGGTTGAGGCTAAGGCGTGAGGGCCCGCTCTGTGCAAGAGCCTGATCATGCCCGTGGAGTTCCTTTCGGACGATCAGGCTCGCCACTACGGCCGGTTCGCCGAGGAGCCATCTCCGCCGCAGCTTGACCGTTTCTTTCATCTTGACGACCTGGCGGTAGTGGGGCGTTGGCGTGATCCTGCTCACCGGCTGGGGTTCGCGCTGCAGCTTGGCACCGTTCGCTTCCTGGGTTCTTCGGATTTCAGCGGGGTCGAATCGTCGCGAGGAGAGCCCAGTTGGGCTTGCCGGCATAGAGCAGTGATCGGATGCGGTAGTTCTCGAAGCTCGCAAAGCCGAAGGCAGCCCGCTTCACCCGCTTGATCAGGTTGTTCACCGCTTCGGTCGGTGCCGAGCTCGATGAAGAACAGCACGTAGAGGCGTTGGAGGAGCACCGTGTCGACGGTAAAGAAGTCGCAGGCGAGCATCGCCTGCGACTGTGCTCGTAAGAACTCCGCCCACGTGGGGCCAGATCTCCCGGGGGGCAGGATCGATACCGTGCTTGCGGAGTACTGCCCATACCGTCGAGGGCGCGAGCTTGACGCCCATTCTGGCCATTTCCCCCTGGACGCGCCGGTAGCCCCAGGTGGGGTTCTCATTCGCCAGGCGAAGGACGACCGACACCGTGCCCGCAGGGAGCGCCGGCCGCCCGGGCCGCCGGCTCGGGTGCGTCCAGTGCCGTCGAAGCAGGTCGCGGTGCCATCGCAGGAGGGTCTCAGGCCGGACAAAGAGACGTCCCCGGCGAGCCACCGAGATACAGCGGCTCAAGCCCGCGAGGACCGCCCGGTCCGATGGCCGCAGAGCCGGACGAGTGACCTGGCGGCGCAAGACCCCGACCTCGTGGCGGAGCATGACGACCTCGACGGCAAGGTCCTGTTGCGGGCGGCGTGATAGCCGGACCAACTGGAGGAGCCGGACGAACGCGATGTAGAGGAAAGAGAGTGCCACGCTCCATCCTCGTCATGAGAGTCACGCCAACGAAAGGCCTGCTCGATAGCCCCGGACGACGTTTTCGGCACTCACAGGGCGGGGTGCGCGGCAGGACCACCTCGACCACGCCCAGGGACCGCTTGACCCGGCGGCTCGACGTCGACGAAGTCGACGCGCCCGAGCTGCCTATCAGGTGAACGTGGCCCCGACCCAGCCCGTGTACGCCCTCATCGGCGACCGCCGCGGGTGCCCGGACGCTGAGCGCGGCGCTCCGGTCATGGAGAGTGGCTCACCGACTGAGTACTGCCACGAACCTGACTCGGGACGACTCGGACAGGTGAGTTTCTGGGAGAGCAGGCAGGCCGCCGACCTTCCCCGGTCGCTTTGGCAACATCGAGGACGCAATGGTTTCTGCCGGCATTTCTTCAGCCGCCGCCATGCCGGTGGTGTTCGTTTCGCGCACAGGCGCGGGTGAAATCTTGCAGTTTACGAGCAATCTACCCGGTTCGGAGCGGGAACTCCTGGAGGCGGGCCTCGTCTGGGGTGGGTGCCTCAATGGCCTCAAGGCGCGCCTCTTACTGAGCTTGCTCCTGGGTGCGGGGCGTAACCGCCAACAGATCGTTGAAGTCTTTGCTCAGACGACCGACCGAAGCAAGCATTAGACTCACGGCGGGTCGCTTGCCAAGTCCGCGGTTACGCATACCGGACAACCTGTATGGAGGCGAGACACTCTGCTTACTGCACGAAGATGGACCGGAGCCGATCTTGGTCGCCGGCACCGGCCGCGGGGTGGAGATCTCGGGCTAACTACAAGACGAACCGCGGCGTAAGCCAGTTCCACGGCTACTATGACTGCGCCAACGACACCATCTGGGCCGTGGTGCGCGGGCTCAAGAGCGCGGCCAACTCTTTCGCCGCCATCAAGAGCTGCCGCACTCGGCGAACGGGTCTGTGTCATCTTGGACAATCTGTCGGCCCACAAGTCCAAGAAGGTCCTGGCTCGGTGCGCCAAGAACAACGTCGATCGGTTTACCGAATGCCCCGCGAGTGACGGCGCCGCAACTGTAAGTGCGACAAGATCGCCAAACCCTAAAGACCGCGGACATGGCGATTGCCTCAGGACACTAGGTGCGGACTCGACAGTGCACACTTCGCCACCATCGATACCGCGATGAGGGCTGCTACCCCGCCGACGACCTGGACGGCGTCCAGTGGCTGCCCCAGGACCACTACCGCTGCCGCGGCAGCCACGACGGGGTTGAGTGACACGATCACCGAGGAGACGGAAACCCCGACGGTGCCGTGAACCCAGTTGAGCAGGAGGTGAGCGCTACCAGGACCGATCGCCAACAGCCCCATCCAGAGCCAGTCACTTGGGGTACCCCAGGTGAGGCGCTCGCGAGATAAGAGCGTCACGGGTACGATGGCAATTGTCGCCACGAGCATGACGCCGGTGGTGTACTGGACGGAGCCAAGCGCCTCGCCAGGCGCTAAAAACGCACTGTTCCAGTTGCCAACGCGAGCCGTGCGCATGCACTTGGAGACGAGCCAGTAGCCAGTCCAGCAACACAGCGAACCCGCGGCGAGCCAATCGCCGAGGACCGGGTCACTGCCCGTATCTCCGGCTCCGGCCACGACAGCGCACACTCCGAAGATAGCCACGAGAGTCCAAAGCACCTGGACCAGCTTGACGCGCTCGCCGAACAGCGGCCGCGCAACGAAAAGCACGAGTGCCGGCTGCAAGGCACCGATTACTGTGGCGTCGGCGACGCTCGTCAGCTTGACCGCGCTGTAGAACATTGCGATGTCGCCGCAGAGCAGGAGTCCCCCCGGCACCGATCGCCAGAGCACCTGCCAGGTGAGCCGACGATGGTTGATGGCAACGACGGCAGCGACGAGCGGTACGCCGAGCACCAACCGCTCCATCGCGACGACGAGGGCTGGCTGGGTGGTCAGCGCGACAAGGATCCCGGAGAAACCCCACATGAGCATGGCTGCGGTGGCGGCGCCAAGACCGGGGAGGATGGCATGAGTGCTCTGCGCGCGCGTGCGAGCGTCGGCCGACTGCATGTGAGAGGCAGCCTATGTCGTCAGCAGCGTGAATAGCGCTGCATCCGGGCGCTCGCGAAGCCGCGGCGCTTACCTGATGGTTAGGAGTTCCGAGGATTAGGTTCCGCCCTGCTTTTGAGGCCGGCGCTGCCTTAGCGTGCTTCAATGCTGAGTCCGCTGGGCGCTTGGTCGACGCTGAGCAACCCACGTGGCGCGCGATTGCCCGGACGCCGAATCCTTTGGCCTTTAGGATCGCAATCTCCTCCCGTCCAACGAAAGACACGTAATGGGGACACAATGGGGCCAAGCGGTTGGGCGGCATCCCTCCAGCCTCACGGAGCTCCCCCTGGAACCACCTGCTCCGACGGAGTGACGGGACTCGGACGGATCTAGGGGCGTCCTTTCTCGAGAGCGCCATAGCGATCTCCGCGCAGAACTGCAAGTACTGGTCGCACTGCGAAGACGGTGGCTGCCACATGAGAAACTGCATCGATCTCTGCAACGCACACGAAGGACACACCGATCGCACACAAGGACCTTTGGGAATTGTACGCGAGCAGTTGGAGAATATCTCGCCCGGTGAAAGGTCAGCTGGCCGCAGTATGAGGGAAGGCCGGCCCTTGACGGCGATCGAGAATCGAACGCCGCGTGACGATTGCGGCAAGGTGGTCAACTCAGACCGCCCACAGGTAAGGGGGTGGGCCGGGGTCCTGGCTTCAAGGCCCGGCAGCCTGCTACCCCGGAGGGGGATGAGCGGCGAGAGCAACACCCACCAGCTCTCAAGCGGCCGCTGAAGCGTCAACCTTCACAGTCAGAGCACTAGATGGTGCCCATCTCGCTTGGGAGCGAGCCAGAGCCGGTGCTTAAGCGCCGGGGCGCGCCAGCCGGCCGGCCGTTGAGGAGCTTGCGCCGTCCCTGGGGAGGAACACCGCGTCAGGCCATGTGTACCACGACGTCGTCAGCGACGCCTCCGAGAATCGTGTAGTCGGTCCTCACCGTCTGCAACATGGAACCAGGTACAAACTCCGACACCGGCCCGTGGGCGACCAGCCGGGCAATGAAGCGTTGCCACGAGACACCGCCGCCGAGGTCGCCGTCCAACCAGAAGCTGCGGTGACGCGCGCCCAGGATCTCCCGTGGGCCGACTGTGTTGGCCTTGGGAGGCACGAAGGACCAGTCCCCGCTGAACGAGTGAAGGGCGTTCTGCATGATCGTCATTGGGTGCAACTCGACGAGGCGCGGGCCGGCGCGCTTGAAGGCCTCAAGGTCCCCGGCGAACTCAAAACCCAGGTGAGCTTCCCAGAAGGCAATGTGGCCGCACCAGCCGATCCCGCCATAGCACACGTCGGCACCCCCCAGGTCTTGTATCATCGTGCCGTAGTCGTTGATAGCGGCCCTGGTGGGGAAATGTATGTTGTCCTCGGGGGGGCGTAGCTCCTTGTCGATCAGCCCGAAGAACTGTTCGCGCATCGAACGTTCGAACGAGCCGGGCCACGATACCGGTGCGGTCACCCCGTCCTCGTTGGCGTACTCGTCCATGTTGAACGTGTGCACGTGGGCAAGAGAGAGCCGCTCTGCGTTGATGGCCTGCGCGGCCAACTCGTACTGGGGCGTCGGGCCAACCGGGACGATCGCGACGAACGAGCGGCCTTCGTCGCGAGCGGCGCGGATACGCCCCACCAGGTCGTCGGCGAAGGCCTGGTAGAAGGCTTGGCGGTCCTCGATGACCCGGATTTTGAAATCGGGGCTCGGGTGGTTTGTTATCTCCGTTCGTGGGATCCTGCGGACGCGCTCGCAAACTTCAAGGTCGCGAAAGGGGATGAAACTGGCCAGGCCATAGCCGAAGGGCGACATTTCTTGTACCGACTTAGCATCCATATTTGATGACATCCTTTGGTCCTCCTTGGGGTAAAAGCCGGCGAGTCGTGCACCGGAGCCAGGTAAGGCTGACGGCAAAGCCTTCTGCGTAAGCGACACCGCACTGCTGGCCGCGATAAGCGCCCGCCGTCTTCATCTGCTGAACTATGTCCACACCGTCGTGGTCGCGTAGCCATGTGAGTTGGCTTTCGTGGGCTTCGAGCATCGCCACCTTGGTCTCGATCACCTCGGAGATGTCAACGAACTCTGTCGGTTGAAAGCCGAGACCCGACAGTGTCTCCATGTAATAGAGCGGCGTCACCTTGGGGTGGTAGGCCTTCCCCGTCACAAAGAGGGGGAGCGTAGCCAGGAAGCTGCAGTCGAAGACCAGCTTCGAGACCTCGTTGTGGTCCGCCATATAGTCGTTGGGCGAGTGGGTGATTATGAGGTCGGGCCGCGCGTCCAGGACCAGGTCGACCACGAGGCGACGCTGGTCGGCGTCGGCGGCGATGACCTCCCCGTCGGAGAGACCGAGCCTGGTGTGCTCGGCCCTGCAGATCTGTGCTGCTTTGGCGGATTCCTCTGTGCGGATCCGCGAGATCTCCGCGGAGGAGTGCACGTAGCTGCCCTTATCGCCGGTCGCAACGTGGCACATGACAACTTGGTGGCCATCGCGCACGAAACGGGCGAGCGTGCCCCCGCAGAGCAGTTCGAGGTCGTCGGGGTGCGCCCCGACCGCTAGCACCCGCACCTACGCCGGCTCCCGGGCGAAAGAGAGGAGGTGTTCTTCGGCCGCGTCGAGCGCTGTCCTCACCGCGCCGAGCGCGACCGCCTCGTCACCGAGAGCCGAGAGCACAAAGCGTGGCGCCACCGGCACCAGGTCGCAGACGGCAGGCTCGAGGGCCTCCAAGAGCACCTCACCGGCTCGCGAAATCCCGCCCCCGACAACGACTACACCCGGGTTGAGCAGGACTGTGGCAGCAGCTACGCCCCGTGCCAGCCGGCCGACCACCTTGTCTACAACGCGTCGCGCTGCGGCATCTCCTCGGAGGGTTGCCGCGAAGACGACTTCGGCGTCAACCAATTCCGGGGCACCCCCTGCCAGTTCGCGCAACAGCTCCCCCCCTGGCCCTGCAGCCGCGCGGCGGCCGTGCCTGGCGAAGGCTCTCCCTCCTGCCAAATGCTCGAACGGGCCGACACCGTCTGGGGATGCGGAACCCGAGGCCAGCAATGGCAAATAGCCGATCTCGCCTGCCGCGCCGGTCGCCCCCCGGTACAACTGCCCACCAATGAGTATCGCCGCGCCCACTCCGATGCCCACCTGGAGGTACAGGGCGTTCTCGACCCCTTGTATGGCGCCCAGCCAGCGCTCGGCGAGGAGAGCCAAATGGACCTCGTTGTCGACCCACACCGACCGTCCAACCACTTCTTCGAGGCGCGCGGCGAGCGGGAGGCCCTCCCAGCCCGGCAGTTGGGGCGCGAGCCTGAGGCGGCCACTGGGTACCTCGACCACACCGGGCGTGCCGACCGCGACAGCCATGAGCCTGCTTGTGGCTATGCCAGCCCGCCCAAGCGCTGCCCGAATGGCCTCTGAGGCCACCGCGAGCACGGCGTCAGCGTCGCCAAGCCCGACCACCCGGCGCCTTTCCGAGGCGAGCAGACGGCCATCGAGGTCTGCAACAAGGGCGAGGAGCTTGTTGGCGCCTATATCGAGCCCGAGCACGTAGCCGAGGTCCGCACAGAAGCCGACCAAGCGGGGCTTGGGGCCGGGCCGGTGCGCGTCAGCGCTCCCGTCGGGAGGGCTCTCGTACAGAAAGCCGTCGCGTAACAACGACTCCACGATGCCGTTCACGGTGGGCCGGGATAGCCCGGTGAGCCGGGCGATCTCCGGCCGTGCCGCCGGGCCACGCTGGCGGACGGCGCGCAGGACAGCGACAGAGTTGATCTGCCGCAACAGGCTCGGGGAGCCCCCGGCTGTTACCGGGTTGACACCGTCCACATTGCGATGTTATGTGTTAAGGAAGTTTCTTGTCTATCTGATGAACAGGGGAAAAGGACCAGAGCTTATTCGCCGAGAAAGGGGAGAACATGGCTCGGCTCATGCGTCACCGGAAACGCGTAGGGCTATTTGGGGGGAGCGCTGCGGTCGTCAAGTCAGTGCTCGTGCTCGGGGCGGTAGCCCCGCTGAGCATGGCCGTAGCCCCAGTGGATGCGTCGGCTTCGACCGGGGGGGTGGTCCCGCACCAGATCGGCCGGAACACCTCGCTCACGATGACCGAGTGGAACTGGGACACGGTGGCCGACAGCCCGGACTCCGCCGCTATCCTGCCTCAAGTCATCAAGGGTTTCGAGGCGATGTACCCGCACATCAAGGTGCTCAACACCTCGATGTCCCTTGAAGAACAGACTGACAAGCTGCCGCTCGACTTCGCGACAGCGTCTAGCACCCCGATCGTGAGCCAGACGAACGAGGGTTTCGGCTCCATGGGCCGCCTCGTAGCTGACAAGGAGCTTTTGCCACTGAACCCGTGGGACAAGCTGTACCACTGGTCTGCGAAGGTCGGGCGCCTGCCTATACAGACCCAGTCGTTCTCCTCCGACGGGGTGCAGTTCGGGACGGGAGACTACTACGGCGTCCCCTGGACGGGAGTAGTGGTCGGGGTCTTCTACAACAAGGCTATTCTCGCATCGGTCGGGGCGAAACCGCCCACCTCTTGGGCCAGCTTTAACCAGGACCTGGCCCTCGTGCACAAAGCGGGCAAGGTCGCTCTCGCCTTCGGCGGTGGTCAGCCGACGGAATACCAACCTGAGCACCAGCTCCAGTTCCTCTTGGATGAGTACGTCCCCGCCAAGCAGCTCACCGACTGGATCTACCACCTGGGGGCGAACCCAACGGTAGACACCGCAGGAGCCATCACGGCCGCCGAGACTTACGTGAGCTGGGCGAAGGATGGCTACTTCAACCCGGGCTACCAGGGCACCTCTGACACCCAAGCGCTGAACATGTTTGACAGTGGCAAGACCGCCTTTTTCATCGAGGGTAACTGGCATGTCGGCGCGGTGCATGCGGCGCTCGGCCCAAGGCCGGGTTCTGGGTCCCGCCCGAGGCCACGGGCAGCGTGGGCGAGGGCTGGTCCATCCCGAGCCGGTCGACCAACCCGAATGCTGCCGCTGCCTGGATCAACTGGGTCGTGAGCCCACAGGCCCAGGCGATGCAGCTCAAGGCCGGCAACATTCCGGTTACTGCCGTGTCCGCAAAAGCGCTCGCCGCTGTTCCGCCGATCGCCCAGCAAGCAGCTACCGGGTGGAAGAAGCTCGTCAACGGCAACCAGCTGGTCACGTTCATGGACTGGGCAGCTCCTCCGCTGCTCAACGACATTGCCGCTGGTGTCGGCGAATTGTTGGCCGGCAGAGTCTCGCCGTCATCGTTTGTGAGCTCCCTGCAGAGCGGGTACGCGAGCTGGGCCTCCTCCCATTACAAGAAGGGGTGATGAGGCAGCGAGCGCGCTCGACAGTCCCGACGGGCTTGACATCGATGACGCTGACCAGTGCCGTTTTGATGATGGAAGCCCAGACTCTGCGCCTTGTCTAGCCGTCGGCACGTAGTGGTCGTCGGCGCGCACGGGCAGAGCCTGTGGGTGCGCGTCGACAAGGTGCCTAAGGAAGGCGAGACGGTCCTCGGGTGGGGGGTCGAAGAACCCCTCGACGGTGGCAAGGCGACCAATCAGGCCGTGGCGGCAGCAAAGCTTGGGGTCCCGGTCAGCTTCGTCAGCGTGTTCGGTGACGACGAGCGTGGAGAACGCATCCGGCGCTACCTGTTGGAGGAGGGAGTGGACCTCAGCTATGCAGTCGTCATACATGGTCCAACCGACATCGGCTTCAACATCCTGCCCAAGAGCGGCGTGCCCGCGATCGTGACCGCTGTGGACAAGAGCTGCCTGGTCGACAAGGCAATTGTCGAGCTGGCCGCCCCCGCACTCCAGGAAGCCTCGTGCGTGCTCGCCCAGCTGGAAGCACCGCAGGAGGTCGCGCTGGCGGCGTTCGACATCGGGCGCGCCGCTGGGGTGCTCACGGTGCTGAACCCGGCTCCAGCGGCTGATCTTGACGACGACCTCCTTGCCCTCACGGACGTCCTGGTCCCAAACGAGCACGAGGCAGCCACGCTCGCGGGGCACGACGCGCCCTTAGCCGACCTCGCACTCGAGTTGCAGCGCGAGCTAGGGATGAAGGCAGTCATCGTGACCGCAGGCGCCGACGGGGCGTTCCTCGCCAGCAGCGACGGCCGCGTCGACCACGTCCCTGCTCCGTCCGTGCACGTGGTCGACACCACCGGCGCCGGGGACGCCTTTATCGGGGCGCTGGCGAGCCGATTGCACGAGGGGCGGCCCCTTCTCGAAGCCGTGCGCTTCGGCGTCCTCTACGCGGCGCGCTCGGTCACGCGCGCCGGCACGTTGCTTGCCTACGCTCGCCGCGAAGAGGTCGAAGACGACCTTCTAGCCATCGGGCTCGCGAGCTCTGGAGAGCGGACCGGCGACCAATGAACCGCCAGCTTTATCGCCGTGGAGGGGTGGACCGTTGAAACAACCCGGGGGGGCGACCGAGGATTGAGGTACATCGATGCCGTCCACGCGCAGGGCACCGGCCTGGTCGCCTCGCGCGCCAGCATCACGGAGCAGCTCGCCCTCAAAGACCTGACTGCATGGCGAAACGGCCCCCTCGTGCTCAGCGGGATGGGCGCTAGCTACAACGCGATCCTAACGGTGCTCCCTTTCTATCGAATCCGCCTCGCCAGGCCCGTGTGGGCGGTCCTCGCCTCTGACCTCCTCGGGGGAGGGCCGGTACCACGTGCCGAGCAGACGGCGGTCATCGCAGTCTCGCAGTCGGGCCAGAGCCGTGAGGTCGTGGAGTCGCTTCGAAGCGGTCCAACGGGGGCTCGTTTGGGCCTCACAGCTCAGCCAGGTGCTGCGATCGGCGCTGTGCTCGACGCCGCCGTCGATCTTTCCGTTCCCGAAGACAGTGCTGTGCGCGTCGTCGGTTACACAGCAAGCGTGCAGGGCCTCTTTCTCATTGCCGAGGCGCTGGCGGGGGCGACCCTTCCCGCTCAGAGCTCGGATGCCTTCCCTGACCAGCTGGAGGCTTGGCCCAAGCCGCCGAGCGAGCCGCAGACGCGTTCCTAGGGGACGGCCCTTGCCCCGAAAGCATCGATTTCGTAGGCACCGGCAGCGACGCCGGCACCGCTGCCCAGGGCGCCCTCTTGGTCCGCGAAGCTTGCCGTATGCACGCCGCCAGCTACGACACCTACCAGTACCTCCATGGGCCGGTCGAGGCTGTGCACCCCGGCGCGGTGCTGGTGGCTGTCGGGAACGGGCGAGAGGTGGCCCTGGCGCGCTCGCTCCGTCGGGCCGGTGCCCGGGTCCTTCTCGTCACCGACGCGGCCGTCGAGCCCGAAGCCGGCATGCTGGTGCTCAGGGTACCGAGCCTTCAAACCCAGCTTTCGTGGCTGCCTGCTGTCGTCGCACTCCAAGTGTTAGCGTGGCACATAGCAGAGCGCCTTGGGTTGGCGGTCGAGACCTTCCAGCACCATCAGGACGATACGAAGGTTGCCTGATGCTTCGTCACGACGGCAGCGAGAGCCACGTTCCTTGGTCCTGCTCTAGACGGTCCGACGACATGGGGAGGGTCCCGTGTCGGTGACGAAAGTTACAGTCCGTGCCACTAGTACAGGGGACCTGGCCGCCCGGGTGAACCTGCCCAGCCTGCGTCGCAGAAGGGGGCGTCGCATGGCGGCATGGCGACGAAGAGACCGTCTCGCCGGGTACTTCTACCTCCTGCCAGCGGTGGTCTTCTTGAGCGTCTTTATCGTGTACCCGCTCGCAAAGGTTATGCAATATTCCTTCCAGAGCTGGGATGGCGTCGGCCAAGCCACATACGTCGGGTTCAGCAACTACGAGCAGCTCTCGCAGCCCGCCGAAAGCAGCGCGCTGGGGCACATCGGAGTGCTCTTTGTCTTCTTCGCGATCATTCCGACGGGGCTGGGCCTCGTGGTCGCGAGCTTGATCCGTCGCGTCCGCCTGCGGGGGATGGGCATCTTTCGCGTCATCTTCTTCCTACCCCAGGTGATCATCACGGTCGTCATCGCCATCGTGTGGACGTGGCTGCTGGCACCGAGCGGGACGGGCTCGATCAACGGCATCATCCACGCGCTCGGGCTCGGACCAACGGTGGGGCCGGCGTTTCTCGGGGACTTCAACACGGCGCTCATCTCGCTGGGCCTAGTCGCGCTGTGGGTCGACTTCGGGTTGTGCTTCCTGTTGTTCCTCTCGGGAGTTCAGCGGATCTCGCCCGAGCTCTACGACTCAGCGCGTGTCGACGGGGCTGGGCTCGTTCGCGAGTTCGTCCACATCACCGTTCCACTCCTCAGGCGGGAGATCGGGACAGTGCTCATTGTGACGACCGTCATGGCCCTGCAGAACTTCGCCTTGGTCTACGTAGCGACCGATGGTGGGCCGGGCACCTCCACGATGGTGCCAGGGATCCTGATATACCGTGATGCCTTCCAGCTCGGTGCGGTCGGTACCGCTGCCGCCCTCGCGGTCGTCCTCGCCGCGCTCGTTGCCGCCGTTACGCTCGGCACCCGCGCCTTGCTCGAAAGAAAGGCCGTATGAGCGGGACAGACCCGAGCGCGCAGGTGGGCACCCGACGCAGCCGAACTGCGCCCCTGAGACTTATGGGAGGCGAGCGGTAGTGCTCTCGCGTGGAGAACGCATCGCCACGCTCGCCATTTTTCTCGTCGTCTCGATCATCACCTTGTACCCGCTCGCGGTCTTGGTCAGTACTTCGCTAGAGCCGCTGAACCAGACGGGCAATAGCTCGATCAGCTTTTCGCACCCGCTGTCGGTCGGTGCGTTCGGCTACGCGTGGCAGGTCGGCGACTTTTCCACCTACATGGTCAACACGGCCATCGTCACCGTCTCGGTGATGGTGATCTCCGCCGTGGTAGCGATCCTTGCCGCTTATGCCATCGCGCGGCTCCGCCCGCTCGGCGGCAGAGTCGTCCTGTACGTAAGTGCCATCGGGTTCATGCTCCCTGTGGAAACTCTCGTCGTCGCCTGGTACTACCAGTTCCGGACCTTGGGCTTACTGAACGGTTACTGGGCGATGATCCTCCCCCAGGTCGCCCAGTCGGTGTGTTTCGGCACGATCTGGCTGGTGACGGCGTTCCGGTCGCTCCCTCAGGAGTTGGCCGAGGCCGCACTCATGGACGGGACGTCCCGGTGGGGCCTGCTGTGGCGCGTGCTGGTCCCGAACATCGGGCCCGCGATCCGGACGATGATGGCCCTGGTGTTCCTCTGGACGTGGAACTCGTTCTTGCTGCCCTTGGTCGTGGAGTCCAATCCTGCCCGTTACGTCGTGACCGTGGGCTTGTCCACGTTCCAGGGCGCGCATGGCAACAGCTACAGCGCCCTCGCCGCGGGCAGCATGCTTGCCGCGCTCCCTGTAGTTGTCGTCTTCCTCTTTTCGCAGCGGAGCTTCATGCATGGCATGTTCGCCGGGTCAACCGTCGGGTGACGAACATGGTTACCTCGCGATGACGGTGACGAGGAGAGCCCGATGCAAACGGTGATCTGTGAGTCTTCAGCGGCTGCAGGCCGGTACACGGCAGCCTTGGCGACTGCCCGCCTGAACGACGCCCTAGCCCGGAAAGACCGGATCCGCCTCCTGCTGGCGACCGGCCGATCCCAAGTCGAGCAGCTCGAGGAACTGGTCCGTCGAGCGGTGGACTGGGAGCGGGTGCAGGCTTTTCACCTCGACGAGTACGTGGGTCTCGACCCGGGGCACCCAGCGAGCTTTCGTCGCTACCTGAAGGAGCGCGTCGCCGACCTCGTCCCGCTCACCATTCACTACGTTGACCCGAACTCGACCGAGGTCATGAGGAATGTCGCTGCACTGTTCAACGACGCCCCGATCGATGTGGCTCTCGTCGGGGTCGGAGAGAACGGGCATATCGCCTTCAATGACCCGCCCGCGGACTTCGTCACGGAGGAGCCTTACATCGAGGTGGAGCTCGACGAGCGCTGCCGGAGCCAGCAGGTCGGCGAGGGCTGGTTCCCGAGCCTCGACGAGGTCCCGACAATGGCCGTCACAATGTCCGTCCGAGCGATCATGCGGTCGAAGGCGATCATCGCGACCGTCCCCTTTGCAGCAAAGGCAGAGGCGGTGAAGCGTCTTCTCGCCGCGGTTGGCCCCGTACCCGAGCTGCCGGCTTCGGTCCTCCTCGAGCACCAAGACACGACGCTGGTTCTCGATCGTGGCTCCAGCCGGCTCCTAGACCTCGAAACATGGAGGCGCTGCGTAGTGCTGTGACCCCGCGTCGGGCCGAGTTCCAAGCCCGTCTACGGCCCAGTGCGCCGGCTGGCCGAAGAATATAGAGGGCAATACAGCTGGCGCTAGTACATCAAAAAAGGATGGCACAACAACATGGAATACAGGCAATTGGGCCGGAGCGGGCTGCGGGTCTCGGTGCTTTCGCTGGGGACAATGACCTTCGGGGGGACAGGGGAGTTCTCCAGCGTGGGCACCACAGGAGTGGCCGAGGCGCGTCGCATACTCGATCGCTGCATCGAAGCAGGCGTCAACCTCGTCGACACCGCTGACATCTACTCGGACGGCACCTCGGAAGAGATCGTGGGCGAGATCGTAAAGGGGCGACGGCAAGAGCTACTGCTCGCCACCAAATGCCGGTTCCCGACCGGGCGCGGCGCTAACGACGCGGGGAGCTCCCGGCACCACATCGTGCGCTCGCTCGACGCGAGCCTCTTGCGCCTCGGTACCGACTACATCGACCTGTACCAGTTGCACGGCTGGGATGGCCAGACGCCGCTAGAAGAGACGATGGCTACGCTCGACTCGCTCGTGAAAGGGGGCAAGGTGCGCTACATCGGCTGCTCGAACTATTCGGCCTGGCACATCATGAAGGCCCTGGCCGCCTCCGAGCGCCTTGGCTTGGAGCGCTTTTCGAGCCAGCAGATCTGACTGGTCGCTGATTGGCAGGGATGCCGAAGTCGAGCTGGTGCCGGCCGCTCTCGACCAGGGCCTTGGGGTCCTTGTGTGGAGCCCCCTCGCCGGCGGCCTTCTCACCGGCAAGTACCGTCGCGGCTCGAAGCCCTCCGAGGGCCGGCACCTGACGGACTGGGGGGAGCCGCCAATCTACGACGAGGCCAAGGTCCACGACGTGATCGACGCAGTTGTCGACGTGGGGAGCGGCCACGGCGTCCCGCCGGCGCAGGTCGCGTTGGCGTGGCTGCTCGCTCGGCCCGGTGTCACGAGCGTAATCGTAGGCGCACGCGACGAAGCGCAGATCGGCGGGACGCTCCCTGCGGCAGATCTCAAGCTTTCAGCTGACGAGCTGGGCCAGCTCGACAAGGTCAGCTCTTCCCCGCTCCCTTACCCTCTCTGGCACCAGTCCGGGAGCGTGCGCGACCGGCTCAGCGCTGCTGACCGGGTGTTGCTCGGGTGAGGTTAGCCTCGCCTTGGTTGCGACGCAGCGTCGCCGGGCCAGCCGGCTTCGCGAGGGTGAGCCCAAGAGCGGATCAAAGAGGTACCGGTGCACTAGCTCCTAGGTCTTTTCGTTTGCCTTCTGTGCCGAAAAAGCACGAAAGCGCCCGGAAAAGGGTAGGAATATGTCGAAGTTCGCTGGTGCTGGAACGCAGGACAAATCGACGCTGTAATGCTACGGTCGACAACGCTACAGTAGACTAATCATAGGAGGAAAACCTGTGGAACGCAATGAGTGGCTCCGGGCTTCGGCTGAGGAGCTGCCGAAATATGCTCCCTTCCCTCTTCGAATTGTGCCGACTTTGGAGGCTCTGTACGAGGATTTCGCCACAGCTTTGTACGACGAGATCGCTGCCGCTGCGGGCCGGGACCTGCTCCTCGTTGTGCCGCTCGGCCCGCGAAACCACTATCCGCGGCTCGCCGAGCGGATAAACCGTGAACAGCTTTCCCTGTCGCATGTGACATTCCTCGGCATGGACAATTGGCTCGATTGGCAGGGACGGCTGTTCCCACTCGAGCATCCTTCGAACCTGGAGGGCCAGTTCCACCGGCTGTTCCTCGACCGTGTCGATGCCGCGCTTCGGCCTGACCCAGAGAACATCATCTTTCCCTCACCGCGCGATCTTGCGCGACCCGCTCGCGAGATCGAGCGGCGGGGTGGTGTGGCGACGACCTATGGTGGCATCGGCTTCGTGGGGCACATCGCGTTCAACGAGCCCCCGTGCTCGCCCTGGGTGAGAGTTGGCCTGTCGGAGTTTCGGGAGAGCGAGACGAGAGTGCTTGCCATCACGCCCGGAACGATCATCTCCACAGCGCAGCGCTCCTTCGGCGGCGACGTCTTCTCGGTGCCCCCAATGGCCGTCACCCTCGGGATGCGCGAGTTGCTTTCCGCCAGGCATATGCGACTTTACTGCGAGGGCGGGGCGTGGAAGCGGACGATCCTGCGCGAGCTCGTCTTCAGCGAACCGACAGTAGATTACCCGGTCACGCTGGTCCGCGACCACCCCGATGTCGAGGTCGTGGCTGACGCCGAGAGCGCGAGCGTGCCGCTATCGTAGCCAGCGGCGTGCCCGCCGACAGAGTCTCTTCTTTCCTAGGTGAAAAAGTGGACGTACAGGCCCGGGTGTCGACAAGGAGGCACGATGGTCAAAAGTGATGAGCCTGGTGCAGAGGTGACCGAGCGGGTCGCAGATGGTGTGCATGTTCACGTGTTCCGTGACCGGGCCTCGGCCGGTTCGGCGGCCGGCCGGCTGGCTGAAGAAGCCATCCGCTCTGTACTGATGGCCCAGGAACAGGCTTGTGTGGTGTTCGCGGCAGCGCAGTCCCAGCGCGAGGTGCTGGCGGTCCTGCGATCGTCGGACCTGTTCGAGTGGGAGCGTGTGACCACCTTCCAGATGGACGAGTACATCGACCTGCCGCCAGGCATGATGAGCCTGAGCGAATTCTTGGACCACGAACTGCTCGCCAAGGTCAGGCCGACAGTGGTGAACAAGATGGAGCCAGGACGGGAACCGGAAGCCGAGTGCATACGCTACGACCAGCTCCTCCGTGTGGCCCCGATAGACCTCGTCTGCCTGGGTATCGGGGAGAGCGGCCATCTCGCCTACAACGACCCGCCCGCTGCACGGTTCGACGACGATCGGTGGGTACGGATCGTCGCCATCAGCGAGGTATCGAGGCGCCAGAGCGTCAACGACGGCCATTTCCGGTCGCTTGCTGAGGTTCCTTCGCGGGCACTCACGATGACGATCCCGGCCCTCTTGTCCGCCCGCAAGATCATAGGCGCGGTACCGGGCCGGCTTCGGCACGATGCCCTTCGCCGGGCATTGGATGGCCCGATAGAGGAGGGTTGTCCTGCTTCGGCCCTACGCACCCACCACGACTGCACCTTGTTTGTGGATGTCGAGGCCTATGAAGGAACGGTTTTGGGCGATCGGTAGACGACAAGGTTGATGCCAAGTTGGCCGATATCCGACCTGTTGGGGAACCAGATTGACTCAGAGATGGACCCTCGGAGGGCGAGCTCCAAGAGGTCGCTTTGGGCCGGCAGTGGCGTGCCTCGGCAAGCACTGAGCGGCGCGCTCAGCCGCGGTGTTGGCGGGGACCGGGTCTGCCGCCCATGTCGCGCACGCAGAGGCCCTGTCAGACCAAACGATCCACTAACCAGCTGAACGCGTCGCTCTGCATCGTCTGGTCAAACTTATGCGGGCCGTCGTAGAAGACCCCGCTGTAGGCGCTCGGTGTACCAGTAGCCGCGTAGTGACAAGAGATGCGTTCGTGCGCGGCTTCGGCTCCCTCCAGAGGAAACAGGGGATCATCGCGGTTGTACTGGACGAGCAGTGGAGCGGGCGCCCGGGAGGCAGCGACGTCGGGCCAATCAGCGCTCGCGGGCAGCCTCGGTGGCATCAACAGCCAGGTGTGACCGAGCACGTTGTGATCCAACAGTGAGTCGTAGGTGCCCATCATCCCGACCACCACAGCGGTCTTCAAGTCGTTGCTTGTCGCTTGCAGCAGTGCCGAGCGACAGCCTCCGCCGGAGAGGCCGACACTTGCCACCGCCTTGGTCGTGTCCTCTCGGTTGAGCAAGTAGCGGAGAGCAACTCGGTCCTCGTGGGCGACCACAGCCGCCAGCGTGGTGCCGAGCAGCGAACAGTACTTTTCGAGCAGGTTCTCTTGATGCCAAGCTGCTGCGTTGTAACGCGCCGCCTCGTAAAGCTCGGGGTTAGCGTCAGGGTCCGGCAAATCGACACTGCGGTCGGCCAGCTCCTGGATCAGGGCTGGCATCTCTTCGAACGGGAACCGCCGGCTTCCCCAGCCAAAGGCGTCGGGCACGAGCACCACAAAACCTGCACGTGCGAGGTCGTTCGCGAACGGCCTTCCTTCGTAGTAAGTCTCACGAAGGTCGACCACGCTGGCAGGTCTGCCTTCCGGCCCGTCGGCAATCTTCTCCTTGCCGAAGTAAAAGAAGTCGTCGTGGCTGTGGAGCGCGAGAACACCTGGTAGCGGCCGGTCGGTTCCTTCTGGCTTCAGCAGCAAGGCCCCGGTTCGCGGGCCGTAGCCGACGCTGTAGCTGACCTCTTCACCAATGAGGCCCTCGCTCTTGAAGCGGCGCTCGACGCGGACATCGGCAGGCCCCTCGTCCTCAAGGTGCGGACCGAGGAACCTTCCGGGCTGGACGATGAGCTGGTCGACAAGGCTACGCACCTGGCCGGCCGAAGGACGGCTGGACCGTGCCTTGGGCCCGGGGCTTGCTTCGACCCAGTCGCTGTACACACCGAGATGCTCAAAATGGAGGGCCATCAGGCAATTCTTACAACACTCCGGGCTTCGTTGGGCGACGCACCGGTGATCGCCAAGAGATTCAAGCCCATACGCGGGTCGGTGTGATGCTAGCGGGAGCCGGTCGTCGTGTCGCCTGGTCGATCACCGCGCATCCGTGCGACGTAGCGGTCTGCCGAGCGGCGTATCGCGCCAGCTCCGTCCTCAACGACGACCCGACCCCACCAGCCGCCGTACACGCGGACGAAAGTGAACCGTTCGACTCGGGCGGCAATGTCGAGCACGGTGTGCTCATCGAGGGAACTGGGAGACGGGGGTTGGACATGCTTGATCTCACTTTACGTCGAGCCTGTCAACCTGCACCTAGACGGCGAGCCTGCTACCTGTTATATTGAGCGTATGCTCAAACCAGTTGCTCAATCTCCCTGGGTGAGGAAATGAGAACGGGGAGCGCGCGCCGCCCCGCGGCCCGCTCGGCCGACAGCAGGCGAGCACTGATCGAAGCGGCCGTGGACGTACTGCGCCACCAGGGCTTCGCCGCAGCTACGGCGCGGACGATCGCGGCCAGGGCGGGATGCAACCAGGGTCTGGTCTTCTACCACTTCGGTTCGGTAGTGGGCCTGTTGCTGGCCGCCTTGGACGAGGTGAGCACCCAGCGCCGCCAGCGCTACGAGCAGGCCCTGGCTGGGGTGCACGGTCCTGGCCAGCTCGTCGAGCTGGCTGCTCAGGTCTTTGCTGAGGACCTCGACACCGGCGACGCAAAGCTGCTGGTGGAAATGATCGCGGGGACGGCCTCGACGCCGGGCCTGGCCGCCGAGGTGAAGGCCCGAATGACGCCCTGGGCACAGTTCGCTCAGGCGGCGTTAGCACCCGTGCTGGCCAGCTCTCCGATTGGGGCGCTGGTCGCCCCCGAGGAGGTCGCCCACGCCTTGGTAGCGCTTTACCTTGGCCTCGAGCTCCTCTCTCATCTCGACGGTGACCGTGCCCCGGCGCTTGCCTTGTTCGACCAGGCCCGTCGGCTCACCCCGCTCTTCGCTCTGATGGCGGGCCCCGCCAGGCCGGCACCGATCGCTCGCACCCAGCTGCTGAGGTGGGCTCATGACCGGCACCGCACCGGGTGCCCGTGAGGCTTCGAGGACAACCGTCACGGTGGCCGGCCCGCGAGGCGTTGACACCGGGACCGACGTGGTCACGGGCGCGTTCAGCTACTCGGGCGCCGTGATCGCCAGGCATCTCCTCCAATCCGGCCGCCAGGTCCGAACCCTCACCGGCCATCCCGAGAGAGCCGGCCAACAGGGCGAGATCGAAGTGCGCCCGCTGAACTTTGACGACCCCGCGGCTTTGGCCACATCGTTGGCCGGGGTTACCACCCTCTACAACACGTACTGGGCCCGCTTCGCCTGGGGCAGCGTCGACCACTCCTTGGCCGTCGAGAACTGCCGCACCCTTTTCGTAGCGGCGCGCCGCGCAGGGGTCCGCAAGGTCGTACACGTGTCGATCTTGCACCCCTCGTCGACTTCGCCCTACCCGTACTTCCGGGGCAAAGCCTTCGTAGAGCGTGCGCTCGCCGAGAGCGGCCTCGCCTACGCAATCTTGCGGCCATCGGTCCTCTTTGACGAGCGGGGGGTCCTGATAAACAACATCGCCTGGTTGCTGAGGCGTCTCCCGGTCTTCGCCGTGGGCGGCAATGGCCGCTACCGGGTTCGGCCCGTGCATGTCGAGGATCTGGCCACCTTGGCGTTGGAAGCGGCAGGGTGGCCAGAGGACCGCACCGTGGACGCTGTGGGGCCCGAGCGGCCGACGTTCCTGGAGCTGGTCGAGCTGCTCCGTTCCGCGGTAAGAAGCCGGGCTCGTATCGTCCGGGTACCCGTCCCGGCTCTGCTCGCCACGTCGAAGGTGCTCGGTGCGGCTCTTCACGATGTGCTTCTCACCCCCGACGAGTACCGGTCGATGGCTGAGGGCCTTGCCGATTCCGACGCCCCGAGCACCGGGGTCGTCCGGCTCTCGGAGTGGGCCAAAGAGCACCGGAGCTCGCTGGGCCGCCATTACATGAACGAGCTTGACTTGCACTTCGCTAGGCAACGTCGCTCGCCGGGGCACCAGCCATTGGGGTACTCGCCGAAGCGGTAGGTCTCCTCAACGCCGCCTTCGCCGGCTCACTACGACCTGCGGCACCTTCTGACGGCTCGGCGTAGACGGCGCGAATGGCAACTCTCGGCGTCCGGGCGATGTGGGCCATCAACTGGTGTGGGACGATAAACGAGCTGTACACCACATACCCTCCGAGGACAGGAGTGAGCCATGGCCAACGTGCTTTGCGTGCTCCAGCGGATCGCGAAGGCGCAGAAGCTCAAGTTGGCGATTACCGCTGGGATCGGGTCAGATCACGTCGACCTGGCGGCTGCCTCCGCCGCGGGTATGACCGTCGCCGAGGTCACCTACTCCAACAGCATCAGTGTGTCCAACCGTTCGATGTGAAGTTGCACTACGCCGACCTGCACCGGTTGCCCGAGGATGTCGAGCGGGACCTCGGGCTGACCTTTTACGACAGCGCTGCCGAGATGGTGCCCCATTGCGACGTCGTGACGATCAACGCCCCGCTCTACCCCGGCACTGAGGGCTTGTTCAACGACCAACTGCTCTCCACAATGAAGCGCGGTGCCTACCTCATCAACACCGCCCGGGGAAAGATCTGCGACCGCGTCGCCATTGTTCGGGCGCTTGAAAGCGGGCAACTAGCCGGCTATGCGGGGGACGTGTGGTTCCCGCAGCCGGCACCGAAAGATCACCCGTGGCGGACCATGCCGCATCATGGCATGACTCCTCACATCTCCGGCACGTCGCTGTCAGCACAGGCACGTTACGCTGCGGGCACTCGCGAGATCCTCGAATGCTGGTTTGAGAACAGGCCAATTCGAGAGGAATACCTCATTGTCCAAGGTGGCGAGCTCGCCGGGACGGGCGCTCATTCCTACAAGCCTGGCGACGCGACCGGCGGGTCGGAGGAGGCAACCCGCTTTAAATCCTGAAGAGGAAGCGCCCATCTGCCGGAGATCGCTCGAGGTCGCGACCGGGGGCCTGTGCCGGCCCGGCATGTTAGGGTCTCCCCTTGGTCGGCGCGTCTGGAGGAGGAATTAATTGCGGCTCGGCATAATTGGAGCGGCGAACATCGCGGACAAGGCGGTCATCGAACCTGCCAAGCTCGTCGACGAAGTCCAGCTCGCCGGCATTGCTGCACGCGACCCGGCTCGCGCCGAGGCCCTTGCCCAACGGGCGGGAATTGAGCGGGTTTACCCGACCTATGCCGACCTGATCGCCGACAGTTCGCTCGACGCTGTTTACATCCCTCTGGCCAACTCCCTGCACGCCGAGTGGACAATCGCAGCCCTCGAAGCCGGGCGCCATGTGCTGTGCGAAAAGCCGCTGACCTCCAACGCACCCCAAGCGGAGACTGTGGTCCAAACTGCCCAACGCTGCCAGCGACTGATGGTGGAGGCGTTTCACTGGCGTTACCATCCCGTCGCCTACAGGATGCTCGAACTGAGCCGGCAGATCGGACCGCTACAACGAGTCGAAGCCCATTTCAACGTGAAGATCCCGAGCGACAACGTTCGCTTCCAGTTGGAGCTGGCCGGGGGTGGGTTCATGGACCTTGGTTGCTATTGCGTCCACATGGTAAGGACGGTGGTGGGCTCAGAGCCCGAAGTGCTCGGGGCAGAGGCGGTCGAGGGGCCGCCAGGCATCGACTTGTCCATGCGGGCCGAGCTCTCCTTCCCGGGCGGGCTGCCGGCGGTGGTCAGCTCCAGCATGGTGGCCGATAAGTCGGTCTGGCCAAGTGCGATGACGGTGCGCGCCTGGGGGGAAGCTGGTCGGTTTGAAATCCTCAACCCTATGGCGCCCCAAATGGGCCACCGGGTCTCCGCCACCCTTGCCGATGGGACAACCGTCGACGAGGTGGTTGACCTACGGTCGAGCTACGAGTTCCAATTGCGGAGTTTCTGCCGGGCAGTGGCGGGACAAGAGCGCCCTCTCACCGGCGGGCAGGACTCAATAGACAACATGCGGGTGATCGACGCCGTGTACGAAGCATCCGGCTTGGGCATCAGACGTTAGCCCCCTCGGAGGAGGCCGAGCGCTTTACGCCAGGTCTCTCGTCAGCTGAACGGCCTTGTTCTGTGGAAGGCGCTCATCGCTTACCGACGATGAGGTAGCTGCGAGCAGCGCTTTGGTCATTGGGACCGACCGGAGGCCACGGCCAGCGCCCGAAGTTGGCGTCTGGGTCTCCGTACTGGCTGACCACGGCGTCCCATCCATGTGTGGCCAACAGTGCCGCTGGGTCGTCGGTGCCGAACCGGCCCCCGATGATCCTGTTTGTGGCCATGCGCTGAAGCCAGAAGGTGAAGGAGGGATCGTTGAGCGCGGACTGGCCGCTGACATCGGTCAACAAGAAGCTCCCGGAGGTGGCCAAGAGGTCGAGGCCCTCGAAGAGGCGATGGACCTCCGGTTCGTCGAGGTAGCCGAGGAGGCCCTCCGCCAAGAAGACCGTTGGCGTTTCAGCTTGGAAGCCGCTTCGGACCAGCTCGTCCGCCCACTGCCCGGTCAAGTCGGCGCTGACGGTGATCCTGCGACCTAAAGGCTGGGCCAACGCATCGGCCAGGCGAGCGTTCTTCACGTCGAGCAGGTCAGGATGGTCGATCTCGAACACGGTGGGAAGGCTCATTCGGAACGCCCGTGTGTCCATGCCCGCTGCCAACATCACGACTTGGCCGATCGCGTGGTCGGTCAGGACGCGGGTGAGAGTGTCATCGAAGAAGCGCGTGCGGATCGAAAGCGTGGGGTTGGCCGGGAGCCCAGCCTCCATGCGGGCCATGAGTTCGACACCGTCGGCCCCGGCCAACCGACGCGCTAGCGGGTCGTAGAACAGTCGGTCGGGGCGCGCTGACTCACGAGCACGCTCGGCCGCCATCCAAAGAGCCGTCCTCGATACCCCTTGGGGCGGCTTCAACTCATGGCCCCAGGCACAGGTCGCCAACTTTTTCACGGCGGTGACCGATCCGGCTCGCAATCGTGCACATCACTGACCCCGGTGAAAAAAACCTGCGCATTCCGTGACCGATCTGGCCATCGCGAAGCCACGTTTGCGGTTTGCGGCGCAGGCCGCCTCCATTTTCATCCGCAGGCCCCCTCCTTCACCCCGCGCCTCCCCACCGGGCGTGCGGTATTGCCCGGCTCGCCCGCCTACTCGGGCGCGGCCATCCCGTACTGGCGCCGCCAGCCGGAGGGGAGCAACAACTCGAGCACGTCGTCCACGGTGATCTGGCCGAGCATTCGGCCCTCGTCGTCGACAACAGGCGCCACTGCCAAGTTGAAGTCCGTCATGGTCCGGACCACCTCGTGGATGTCCGCGCCAGCCGGCAGCGAGGCGGGGTCAGGCCTCGTCGCTACAGCAACACTGTCTGCGGGATCGGCCCGCAACAACTCGACGAGCAGGGCCGTGCCTGCGAGGCGCCCGCCCTCGCCGGTCACGAACACCACGCCAGCGGCTTCGGGAGGCGTCGGCGAGGACCGAACGGCTTTGATGGCGTCGCCCACCGTGGACATGGCCGGTACCGCGATGAAATCGGGGTTCATCAGGCCGCCAGCCGTCTCTGGGTTGTAACTGAGCAGGCGCCGGAGCTTGGCCTGGGAAACCGGTGGAAGTCGCTGCAGGATCGGGAGGCGTCTTTCCTGGTCGAGCTCGGTGAGGAGATCGACCGCGTCGTCGGGGGCCATCACGGAAAGCAGCCTGGCGGCCTCTTCGTCCGAGCCGCGCTCGGAGGAACTCCAATTGGTGCTCGGTGTCAAGCTCCTCAAAGACGTCGGCTTCGAGCTCTCGGTCCACGCCGACAGCTCTTATGATCTCCTCGCCCTCATCATGCGATGCTGCCTCCACAAGATCTGCGAGCTTGGCCGGGTGCATCCGCCGCAGCTTGCGGAACGGGATCTGCAGGCGAGCCGTCGGAACGTGAGCGACGAACGGCTCAATGTCGGACCAGTCGACCACGCGACCCGCCTTGACCAGGTGGCGCAACCTCCTCGGTAGCAATCTTCGTAACACCGGGCGCGAGCCCGTGTCCACGCCCATTACTTGCCAGGTCGTGCCAACTTTGGCGAGCTCGATCTCGTTGGCCCGCACAAGACGAGCACCCTCGAGATGGATCAAGTGCCTGGAGCGTAGGTCGCGCCCCAACAACATCTCCCCCGGGCGGCGTTCGAAGGAGCCCAGATCCTGCGGGTCAACCGCGAGCTTCGCACTTTCGTTGTCGAGGCTGACTAGCTGGTAAGCGTGGGCAAACCTCTCCTCGCCTTCGAAATCGACCACCAGCCCCGTGACCAGGGGGTGCCAGGTGGCATTGGCACTCTCGCCGGTTGCCCCAGCCAAACGGGCAATGACGTCGGCCAGCCTCCCGGCGTTGTGGCCGTCAGGCCCAGTTACGGGAATCCCGAGCACGCACGAAAGATGGAGCACGTCGCCTCCCAGGCCGGCAGAACTCGCATCTCGGCCCCGCCCCTTGCCTGCCGATCGGCCATCAGCCGCTGCGGCACGAGGCGGCTTGGTACTTGGAGGTTGCGCCTCCCTGGCTCGTGGCACATACAAATCCTACCGCTCTTGGTCTACAGATCAGGGCGCAGGCTCACGAACCGGTCGCTGTGGTCCAACAAGCGCAGTCCCGAGGGTGCTTTGAAGGTGCAGGATGAGTGGATGGCCTCACTTCGCGTTGGACTCCTTGGCACCGGCTACTGGGCGTTGCACGTCCACGGCACGGCCCTTACAGCATCCCCTCAAGCGAGCCTGGACGGAGTTTGGGGTCGCGACCCCGCCAAAGCCCATGACCTGGCGGCACGTCTGCGGACAAAGGGCTATGACGATCTCGATGAGCTGTTGGGCTCGGTTGACGCCGTCTCCATCGCCGTCCCCCCAGACATCCAAGCGAGCCTCGCCGTCCGTGCAGCCAGGGCAGGCTGTCACCTCATGATGGACAAACCGCTCGCCCTTGATGTCAGGTCGGCCCAGGCGGTAGTGGATGCTGTGGACGAAGTTGGGGTGGCGGCGATCCTCTTTTTCACCCAACGCTTTCGCCCCGATATGGAGGACTGGACGAAGGCATCTGCCGAGGCCGGGCCTTGGCACAGCGCCCATCTGGTGCACTACGCCAACATCTACGGGCCGGGAGCCCCTATGCCACGTCTGCGTGGAGGAAACAGTACGGAGCCTTGTGGGACATCGGCCCGCACGCTCTGGCCGCCGTCCTGCCCATTATGGGCAAGGTGACATCGGTGGCGGCTCGGAGCGGCCCCAAGGGAAGCGATACCGTACAAGTCGTGCTAAACCACGAGCCGCTGTCAGCAACGAGCACCCTGTCGATGAGCCTCACGATGCCGGCGGCCGCGACCACCAGCCAGCTTGTCCTCTACGGTGAGTATGGCGCTCGGCCCGTCCGGAAGGCAACTTCGACCCAGTCGACGCTTTCGGCGTTGCCATCCGCGAGCTCGTAGCCCTGGTGGAGTCGGGAGAACGGGCCCATCGCTGCGACGCCCACTTTGGGCTCGAGGTTGTCCAGGTGCTGGCCGCCGCCGAGCAAGCGCTCGAGCTCCCGGCTGTAGAGCTCCATGGATGACTGTGTCGTCGATCACTGACCCCAGCCCAATCGGCTAGGGCAACGCAGCAGCGAGGGCGACCAGGAGCGGCGCCGCCCGCTGCACGCCGGCACCCAGCGCGGCTCCGCCGAGCTCGGCCAGGCCAGCGGAACGCTCGTCCGGGTCGAGAGCTAGCAGGCCAAGCAACCGCTTTGGCGCCCAGTCCAGGACGCAGCCGCACTGGAACAGGGCCCCATGGCGCGTCCGGCGCTGAGAGATACCCACCACCTTTTGCCCAGCGGCACTTACAACCTCCCCGGCTCCAAGCCCTGCAAAGCACACGAGCGACGACCAACGGTTGCGCACCATCGGGCCCTTCCAAACCTCCGTCCCACCCATCCCGGCCCGGCAGAGGGCTTCCGACCACGCCTCCCCCACCCACCAAGCAGCACGCCCGACGTCGGGGCACCACAGCGGGTCACCAGCGGGGACGACCAAATCGACCCAGAGCAGACAGGGCGCGTCAACCAGGACCGCACCCCCGCCGCTGCGGCGCCGGACGATATCCACCCCTGCCGTGACGCAGGCACCTTGGTCTACAGATGTCAGAAGTTGAGTGCTACCGAGCACGAGTGCTTGGTCTACCGGCTGAAGAACGCGCGCGACGCGAGCCATTTCCCCGTTGCCGGAAAGCAGGGCCGCAGACCGTTCGTGCAGCTCCCGGACAGTCCCGCTCAGGTGTTCGACCGTCCACGGCATCACGCTGATAGCGCTGCGGCGCCCTCCTCGGGGACTGTCAGCGGCACCACCTGGGCGGGCAAGCCGAGGTACGGTTCCCAATCGGGTAGGACGGCACCAAGGGCGGCGAGCGCCCACACTCTGCCGCGCGGTGCCAACGGCTGGTGGCGCAGCTTCATGCCGGTCTCTTCCAGCAGGTGGTCCCGCTTGCGGGCGTTGCAACGCCGGCAGGCCGCCACGACGTTGTCCCAGGCGTGCTGGCCGCCCTTCGACCTCGGGACGATGTGGTCGATGTTCTCGGCCTGTGCGCCGCAGTACTGACAGCGGTGACCATCACGGGCGAAGATCGCTCGCCGGTTGAGAGCTACGTGGGCCTGGTGGGGGACGCGCACGAAGTATGCGAGACGCACAACCGACGGCTCGTCGACACTCACGCGGGCCGAGTGGAACACATGGCCGGTCGCCGCCAGCAGCTCAGCCTTTGCTTGGAGCACGAGCAGCAACGCTCGCCTGGTGGGCACAACGCAGAGCGGCTCGTACGAAGCGTTCAGGACGAGGGCTCGCGACATGCTCCCGGCCTACCTTTGTATGAGGGGTATCAGGAAAGGGCTGCCGTCACTGGCTGCAACTGTCTCCACAGGCACTGTATGAACTTAGCGCGCAAGCGCTCGCATCCATCGACACCACTCGAGGTAGCCAACCAGCTCCGTAGCGCTCACCTTGGCCCCCGGCGGCCCGTACATCGCTTCTAGCCGGAACCTCAGGTAACCCGGCGACGGCAGAGGCAACGGCGGCCACTTGGCCCACCATTCTGGGACGGCCAGCGCCCGCAGCTCGGCCAAAGCGGTTGGCCAGAGCCCCGGGCGGCGCGCAACGGCCGTCAACGCTCCCTTCTCGAGAGGCACAATCCGGGCCGCCATTTCACTCCGTGGGCGGGGAGAACCCGAACGTCGCCTGCTGAGGAGGCGCAGCCACGTAGAAATGGGCTGACCAGTCGTCGTCCTCCTTGCCGTTTACCCTGGCCTGCCAGCGGTAAATACCGGGCGGGAGCGGCAGGCCTGTCGGCAGCTCCATCATCGCGGTGGCGTGGCCGGGGAAGCCGGTCGGCACACCCGGCGGGCTCGGCACCATTATCGGCTGCTCAAGCCGGACAGCCTGAGCGCCCGCCGGGCCAGGGATCTCGACGACATCGCCGTCTTCGGTGAGCAGCTCCATCTCGAGGGTCAGGGTCTTGTTGCACATCCCGAGCTCGGCCTCCATGAACACGACGACCACATAGGGGGCAGTCATGAGCGGTTGCCCGGGGCCGCGGGCCCTGGTTCATGTGGCGCCTCAGCTGGGTGACAGCCCAGCCCACGTTCAGAAGGCTCAGCGTGCCGTTCTGAGGGTTATGGGTGCCCCTGTCGGCCAGCAGGACATAAAGTTTCACGACAGCCACGGTACAGCTCAGGCTCCGCCAGGGCCCTCCTCGTCGGATCCGTGGCCGCGATCACCTCTGCCCGTCCACCATTTGCCGCCCGGCGGGTGCCCCGGCCGCGGGCCGCCCCCGCTCAGAGGCTCCGCCCCGGCCCTCAGGTCGTGCTCGGCCAGGGACTGTCCCCATCGGTCTCGAGCCAGCCGACGCAGGCTCTGCACCAAGATCACGGCCGACATGAGCATGACGAAGAAGCCGACCAGGCCGATCACCCAGTACGAAGAAAAGACGATCGATAGCAGCAGTAGACCGGCAACGAACGCTATGGACGCTCGCCGCGCGTTGCGGGCCGCCTCGCGCCCGTCCGCGGGCATGCGCAAGATACGGGCCAGCCCTCGCTCGTGCTGTAGCTGGCGCTCGATCTGGCGGAGCATGCGTTGCTCGTGGTCCGAAAGTGGCAAAGCCCTATACCTCCGTGCCTGCTCTCGGTGCTAGTTGCTCTTCCATCGCGGCACTCGTTACAGCTCGTTTCGGCAGTCAAGCCTCCTCGCCTAAGGTACACCCACCGGGTCAGTTTTTGCCCTCGCCCTCCTGTCATGGCGGCCTCGCCGACAGCGGGCCTGAACAAAGGACGGCAACACGACGAGCGATCAGCTGGCGATGGCGCAAGTTTGGCCACCAGGCCCACAAATTTGGGTCGGGACGAACTTCTGGTCGCGTGCGGGCGGCCCCCGAATGTGGTCCCGTTATGACGGCGACGTCGTCAAGGAGGAGCTCGAGGTCCTGGCAGCGCACGGCTGCACCCTCACGCGCTCGTTCTGCTACTGGCCCGATTTCATGCCCGAGCCCGAGACCTTGGACGACGAGGTTATGGAGCGGTTCATCGACTTCCTCGAGCTCCACCGCCAGGCCGGGCTCTGGACCGTCCCGACCTTCATCGTCGGGCACATGTCGGGTGAGAACTGGGACCCCCCTTGGCGAGCAGGCCGCGACCTGTACCGAGACGTATGGTTCGTTTCCCAGCAAGCGTGGTTCGTCGCCGAGGTCGCCCGAAGGACGGCTTCGCACCCAGCCATCGCGGCCTGGTTGCTCAGCAACGAGATGCCTCTGTACGGCCGCAACGGCGACGAGGAAGCCGTCACCGCGTGGACGCGCCTGCTCGTCCATGCGCTCCGCGCAGGCGGTGCCACCCAGCCCGTCGGTACTGGGGACGGGGCCTGGGGGATAGAGGTGACCGGCAACGACAATGGCTTTTCACTACGCCGGATCGCGCCCATCGTCGACTTCATCGGGCCACACGTGTACCCGTCGTCTAATGACGCTGTTCGCCAAATGCTGGCGGCTGCGTTTTCCTGCGAATTGTGCGGCGCGTTCGGCAAACCGGTGGTCCTCGAGGAATTCGGCCTTTCCTCCGACATGGCCTCAGGCGAAAATGCGGCCCATTATTACCGCCAGGTGCTCCATTCGAGCCTGCTTGCCGGGCGCGCGGGTGGCTCGCGTGGAACAACTGTGATTTCGACAACCTGGCCGGCCAGGACCCGTACCGCCACCACCCCTTCGAAATGCACTTCGGCATCACGGACCACGCTGGGCACCCCAAGCCGCAAGCCCACGAGCTGGCGCGGTTCTCTGGCCTTGTTGCCAAGTTGTCGACCACCGGGTGGTACCGTCCCGCCGGTGAGGTTGCGCTTTTGGTGCCTGAGCATTTCGAGCACACAGAGCCCTCCTGGTCGGCGGTGTACCGAGCCGACATGCGTTCCAACCTTTTCCAGTCCTACATAGCGGCGCGGGAAGCCGACCTCCCCGTCGACCTGGTACACGAGCGCGACCTTCTTCAAACGGGTGTGGACCTTCAAAACACTGAGGACGCCGCTCCAGCTCAGCAAACCAAGCTCTACCTCATGCCGTGCGCCAAGTTCATCACCGCTCCAGGCCTTCAGCTGATGTTGGCCCACGCGCGCGAGGGCGCCACCGTCTACGCTTCGTACTTCGCCGGGACAGGCAGGGAGCAGCCCGGTCCCTGGGCACCGTGGCTCGAGCAGGTCTTCGGAGTGGCCCACCATCTCCGCTATGGCGTCGCCGACACGATCGAGGGCCGGGAAGTCACGTTCCTATTGCTCTCTGATGTCGGGGAGCTGGTGAGCGGTTCTCGGCTCGAGTTCCCAGTTGCAGGCGAAGGTCCCGGCCGCTCCTATATACTAGTGGAGCCCACGAGCGCCGAAGTCCTGGCGGTCGACCACGAAGGCCGGCCTGCGCTACTGCGCAACCGGGTGGGGGACGGTTCGATGGTGTTCTGCACGTACCCACTCGAGTTCATGGCCGCTTCCCGGCCTGCGGCCAACCCCGAGCCGACATGGCAGCTCTACTCCGCTCTCGCCGAGCTTGCCGGAGTTGGGCGCCCGGTCAGGGTGCACGACCCGAGGATAATTATCGGGGCTGTCAAAGTAGGCGAAAGGGATGCGTACCTCGCGTTGAACGTGTCGCCAGACACCGTCGGTACGAACCTGGTCGCGCCCGACAAGCAGATATCCCTGGCGTCGTCGCCGAGCGGCGAGCGAGTTGGCGCCCTACACCTCTCCCCTTACGAGGTCGAGCTGCTTTACGCCCAGTAACGCTGCCTCCAGGAATGTTGCCTGTGGTGGCGCTGGACAGCCTTTATTTGTGCGGTCGGAGCTCCGCCAGGGCGTAAACGGTGGTTGTCGAGCCCAACCAGCCTGGCCCCATCATCGGAGTGAACTGGTCCCGCGGGACTGTGCTCGAAGGATAATCCTCCCAGTACATCGTGCTCGCCTGGAACCACGCGCCGCTGTACCAAAGCGGTACCTCGGGCAGATCCTGGAGGAAGTCCGCCTCGAGTTCAGCGTATATCGGGCGCAGCACGGTCGTGTCGGTGATGGGCGTCGCCGCTGCGCGCTGCACGAGCGCCCACGCGGCCGGGTCAACGAAGCGCTCGGTGTTGGCGCGGGAGGACTGCTTCGCGTTTACCGGCAATTGGTAGACGTTGTCGAAATATGTCCACGGGGTTGGCCCAATACCATCGGCGTTGTAGATCACCATGTCGTAATTGCCATCGACGATGTCGGCATCACGCTTCTCGGGAGGGACCACCGTCGCGGTGACGTGGATCCCGACCTCGGCCAACTGCTTGCTGATCGTGCCCGCCGCGCTGATCCAGTCGGTCCCGCCTATTGGCACTTCCAGCGTGAGGTGTTGACCGCGGTACCCGGATTCCTCGAGGAACTTTTTAGCGAGAGACGGCGAATAATGAAAGCCGTACTTGTCGACCGTGCTGTCGTTTATGTAACTGCTCAGGTAAGGGAGCAACCCGGTCGGGTCGGCCGCCTTCACGGTGCCAGCATATGCGCTCGATATGACCTTTGAAGTATCGATCGCGAAAGCGACGGCCTTTCGGAAATCCGTGTTGCTCATTGGGGCTTTGGCTGTGTTCATTTCGATCCACGCGGTCCCCCCAGGGAGCATGTACGGAGCTCCGGGGTAATAGGTCTTGATGTCATAGCTAGCCGTCTTGCCGCCAGCCAAGTTCGTGACACCCTCGAGCAACGCGTTGCTCCAGTCGGTACGGCTCTGAAGCAATGCTGACAGGCCCGCTCCGCTCGAACCACTGACTGTGTCGCACAGGTACTCGAACTTGAAAGACAGCCCGAGCTGGTTCTTACCCCACCAGTGGGGGTTGTCCTGGTAGCAGGCCTCGGTCGAGCTCGTGGAACGCAGCAGCATCGGTCCCGTCGACACGGGGGCTGTGTTTGCCACAGTGAGCCGGGCCGAAGGCGCCAGGCCCGACCACGCAGCTTCGGGTAACACCGGCGAATGCCAAAGGAAATCTTGCCACTGGGCGTACCCGACGGGCTCCCGGAACTGGACCGTGACGGTGTTGCCTACCGCCGTCGCGGTGGTCACGCTGGCCACATCGGCGTTGAACGGATCGTCCTTGTCCCCCACTGCCAGCCTGACGGTATAGGCAACATCGGCCCCGCTCAGGGCTCCCCTTAGTGCTCCGCTCGGGCTCGCCGTCCAGTCCACGTTCCCGCGGACCTGCAGCTTGTAGGTCGTCGGGCCCTGCCAGGATCCGCTGGTAGCCAACCACGGGATGAACCGGCCGTGCACCGGGTCGTAAAGGAACAACGGTTCGTAGAGCAAGCCCTGGGTACCCGTGTAAGCGCCACTCAGGTCCAGTGGGTTGAAGTTGCTCGGCGACGACGTGGCGGTGCCGGTGGTGTAGAGCGTCTCGTCTCTGGGCAGGCTCCCGCTGGAGGAGATTTGAGGGCGCCCGAGGTGAGGGCGCGGGAGCTGAGGGCTCTGGGCGCCCGCGAGGGCCACGACTAACGCCGCAGCGCCGAGGACGACGGTCCAACGAGGCAGCGCTAACCTGCTCGAGCTGCCTGAAGCGGATCTCACTCGCCCAGTTCTCACACGTGGAACCTATAGCCAAGTGCTGGCCACGCCAAGCCCTTTGTGCCCACAAGTTGCAAATGCGGCCCCGGAGCGACCCCCTACTTAGCAGTGCGAGAGCTCGGGCTGCGATCGTACTGGCTAGGGGCGCGGCGCTTTTCACCAAGAGACGTGGCTGGGCCAACGGCGGCTTCGCCGAAGCGGGCGCGCACCGCGTCGATTGCCTGGCTGGCCCGCTCCCAGCCTGGCGCGGCGCCACTTCCCGCTTGGTCGGGGCCGGCGCCGCTGCCAGCACTCACCGCATTAGGCTCCTGGGCGGCAGCGTGCGATTGGAGGGGCGCCACATCTCCTTGTGATCCTGTCGCCGCTCCGCTCAGTTCCAGCTGGAGCTGCTCGCCAGGCGCCGATTGGACTGGGACCAACCCCGAAGCGCTGAGACCGAGAAGGCGCACACCATTTCTTAGCTCGAGCGAGCCGAGAAGCTCCTTAGCGGCCGTCCACAAACCGGGCCCGCTCATCTGCGGGGTGGCGAACGTGTGGCTCCTGGTGAGGGTCGTGAAATCGCCATAGCGGAACTTGAGCGTCAGAGTGCGAGCAACTACGCCGTTCCGGCGAATGCGCGCGGCGACGGAGTCAGCCAGCAGGACCAGCCGCCGCTCCAGTTCGTCCCGGTCCACCACGTCCCTGGGATAGGTCTCCTCGTGGCCGATCGACTTGAGCTCCCGGTCTGCCACCACGGCGCGAGGGTCGCGACCCCACGACAGCGCGTGCACCATCTCTCCCGCCGACTTGCCGAGCGCGCCCACGACGGCGGCCTCGGGCAGCGCCGCAAGCTGGCCCACCGTAGTCACGCCAACATTGTGCAACCGCTCGCGACTGGCAGGCCCCACACCCCAAAGTGCTTCAACCGCCATCGGCCAGATGAAGTCGAGCACCTCGTCCTCGGTCACCACGACAGCCCCCGGCCCCGGCGACGGCCCGCGCTGGGAGGCTCTTGGCTTGGCGGCCTTGGACGCCAGCTTGGCAACGAGCTTGTTAGGCCCCGCTCCCACCGAACACGTGAGACCGAGCTCGGCGGACACACGCTCACGTACCTGATCGGCCATCTCTGCTGGTGTGCCGAACAGGCTCGCACCCCCGCTCACGTCGAGAAAAGCTTCGTCCAGCCCGATGCCTTCGACAAGCGGTGTAAAGCTCTGCAACACGGCGTGGAGAAGCTCGCTGTAACGGTGATAGAGCTCGAAGCGGGCGGGCAGGAAAACCAGCTGCGGGCAGAGGCGGCGGGCCTCCCGGCCGGGCATAGCCGAGCGAACCCCGAACCCGCGCGCCTCGTAGCTGGCCGACGCAACCACGCCACGGGGGCCGGTCCCGCCCACCACCACGGGCTTGCCGGACAGCGTCGGGTCCTCCTTGACCTCGACTGCGGCAAAGAAGGCATCCATGTCGACGTGCAGGACCCAGCGCGTGCTCAACCGAGGACCACCTTGCGGAACGCTTCGGCATAACGCACTCCGGCGTCCTGGCCAGCCTCCTCGGCGCGCTGGCCGACCACACTGCGCAGCCACTCGCCCCCCGCGCCGATCTGGGACGCGTGGCATGCAAGCGCCGCCGCCTTGGTATCTATCGTCTCGGTGATGTCCATCCAGGTGTCCGGCTCCAGCGTCCCCGAGAGATAAAGCAATGGGACCTGGTGCGCAGAGCCCAGGGCGGGGAAGTAGTGCGGGTTGGCGGCCGCCGGTGACACAGCGTCGAGGACCGCCCAGCCCACCATCCGATGGTCCCTGTGGTTGACGTAGTTGGAGCCGAAGAAAACCGCCGTGGGATCTGGCGCTAACACTGCGTCCGGCCGCAGTTGGCGCACCAGGGCAACCACGCGAGCCCGTAGCTCGGCGTTGTCGTCCAGCTCACCGTCGGGGTAACCGAACCAGTGGTGGGCTGTCACCCCTAGCACCCGGCCGGAGGCTTCGACCTCCAGGTACCGCTCCCGCACCAGTTGGCCTTCGTCGGTCCCCGGCCAGGGAACCCTTGCCCCCATCGCAGCACAGGCAGACGTGGACCTCGCTGCCCGCCGCCGCCCAACGGGCGAGAGTGCCACCGCACGATACGTCGGGGTCGTCGGGGTGGGCGTAGATCGCCAGGGCCCGACGTGGTGCCGGGCCGAGCTCCTGCCCGGCCCCTGCGTCGCCGGCGTCGAGGCTCACGGCCCAACGCTAACCCAGCCCTGTGACCGGAACGACCAGTAACCCGGCCCGAGCGCTTATACGGCTTGTCGCCCTCGTGATAGAAGGGTGGGGTGAACGAACCCGCCACCGCCGTCCCGGCGGACCTGCTCGACGAGCTCCAGCATGTCGCCATGCAGGTGGCAACTGGGGCCGCTCAGGTACTCCGCCAGTACTCGCCGGCGCGCCTCCGAGAAGTGTCGACCAAATCGTCGCCAACCGACCTCGTTTCGGAAGCTGACAGGGCGTCGGAGGCCTACATCGTGTCAGAGCTACGGTCCGCTCGGCCGTCTGATTCATTCGTCGGCGAGGAGGGCACCTGCTACAGAGGGACTTCAGAGGTGTCCTGGGTGGCCGACCCGCTCGACGGGACCACAAATTTCTTTTTTGACGTGCCTGCATATTCGGTTTCACTCGCAGCTCAGTACGAGGGCCGCCCGGTCGTGGGCGTCGTCGTCGACGTGGTCAGGCAGGAAACATGGACGGCCGCAGTTGGTCGCGGCGCCTGGTGCAACGGGTCGCCCTGCCACGTAGCCAGCGGGCGGAGCGTCCTGGCCACGGCCCTGGTGGCAACCGGCTTCAGCTACAGCCCCGAGCGGAGGGCGGAGCAGGCAGCGGTCCTGCCGTACCTCGTGCCGGCCGTCCGCGATATCCGCCGGTTTGGGTCGGCAGCGCTCGACCTTTGCTGGGTAGCAGGAGGTCGTTTTGACGCGTTCTACGAATCAGGCCTGAACGACTGGGACTCGGCCGCCGGCAGTGTCATCTGCGAGGAGGCCGGCGGCGAACTGACCATGCTGCCTGGCAGCATCCTGTTGGCAACGACGCCGGAGCTGACCGGCCCCCTCGTAAAGCTTCTAACTGAGGCCCAAGATGCTGCCGCACTCGCGGGCTTTCGCAGCAGCCCTGAGGGCCACGGTCGCTGACCGAGGGGGCTAAACGGGGGTCGCTAACCGAAGAAGGGCTTCGCTACGTCTTCGTAGAACTCATGCGGGACGAGCTTGGGCTCAGAAACGGCATCGTTCAGGGCGACGCGCACAATCTTGTCCGCCTGAAGAGCGACCATCGTCCCGATCCCGCCGTTGTGGACCGCGTCGATCGCCGCGATCCCAAAGCGCGTGGCGAGCACCCGGTCAAAGGCGGTTGGAGTACCGCCACGCTGGATGTGGCCGAGGACCGCCACTCTGGTCTCGAGCCCTGTCCGTTGCTCAATCTCCACAGCCAGCGCGTTGCCGATCCCACCCAGGCGAACGTGGCCGAACTGGTCGACCTCGGAGGAAGTAGTGCTGAACGACCCTTTCTTCGGTGTTGCACCTTCAGCCACAACGACAATCGCGGCGTGCCGGCCTTGAGCAGTGAGCGATCCCACGTTGGCGCAGACGGACTCCACGTCGAAGGGCTCCTCAGGTATCAAGATGTCGGCCGCTCCCCCGGCGATGCCGGCGTAGAGGGAGATCCAGCCGGCGTGGCGGCCCATCACCTCACAAACAATGACCCGGCCGTGGGATTCCGCTGTCGTGCGCAGCCGGTCGATAGCCTCCGTCGCGATCTGGACCGCTGTATGAAAACCGAAAGTCACCTCGGTAGCCGACAGGTCGTTGTCGATCGTCTTGGGGACCCCGACGGCTGAAACTCCTTCAGCAAGAAGCTTGTTTGCCACTCCCAAGGTGTCGTCGCCGCCGATCGCAACGAGGGCATCAATTTGCTGGTCCTTCAGAGTAGCGAGCACCTTGTCGACGCCACCTTCCACCTTGTAGGGGTTGGTGCGGCTGGTGCCGAGGATCGTGCCTCCCTTGTCCAAGATGTTGCGGCACGTCTCCCAGTCAAGAGGCATCGTGGAGTTGTCGATCAGGCCGCGCCAGCCGTCCATGAAGCCAATGAACTGGTCCCCGTAATTCGTCTCTCCCTTGCGGACGACAGCCCTAATAACAGCGTTGAGGCCCGGGCAGTCGCCTCCACCTGTCAGCATGCCTATACGCATGGAGAACCCCCCTTTTGTCGCTGTCCTTGGCCCAAACCTAGCCGGAAAGGTAAGCGCTTGCCTAATCCAGTGCCACCACAGGCCTCTAGGGCCCGCCTCAGGACACTTGGGCGGTCGAAGCCTTGAGACTCTCTCCTAGTTGGCTAAAGAATGCGGTTTCGATCGCCCAAGTAGTCCTTCGGCGGTCCCTCAGTCGGGAGCCCTTGTTGCTCCCGTTTTAGGCGTCGTGACCTTGGTCAGCAGCCCCGCCTCTCGCTGGAAGTCCCCTGCGTCGGTGAAATCCTTGTAGACGCTGGCAAAGCGGAGATAGGCGACATGGTCCCGGCCCCGCAAGGCCTCGAGGACTGTGAGGCCAACCTGTTGGCTGCCCACCTCAGGGCCAACGAGGCGCAGACTTTCCTCGATCTCAACAGCGATCTGCTCGAGCGCGCTAAGCGGGAGCGGTCGGTTTTTGGCGGCGGCCTTCATGCCCGCGATGATCTTCGCCCGCTCGAAGGGCTCTCGCTGACCGGACCTCTTCACCACTACAAAGGGCACCTCCTCGAGCCGCTCATAGGTCGTGAAGCGCCCGCCACAAGCCAGGCACTCCCGGCGACGCCTGATGGCTGCACCGTCTTCTGATGTGCGCGAATCGATGACCCGGTCTTCGGCTCCTGAACAGCGTGGGCAACGCACCAACGCCGACCCTACAACCCACGTGCCACCAACCTGCTGCCAGCAACACCGCCTCACGGCCTGACCGAGCTCAGCACGGCGAGCTCGCTAAGGGACGACCAGGCGCTCGCCGGGCTGCAACGCACCGCCGCCGATCTCGGATTCCAAATTGGCGACCAGGGGCCTCGGGTCGCCGCCTCGGCTGTACGCCACGGCGATCGCCCAGATCGTATCCCCGGGCCGAGCCACATAGACCTGCCCGCACGAGCCGGCGGTCTGAGCCTCACCCGGCAGACCGCCCGACAAGCAGCGCTGGCTCTGCGGCGCTTGGGCGCCCGCTGCTGAAACGAGCCTGCCGGTCGCCAACCAAACCATGGCTCCCAGCCCGGCGATCACCGATACGGCGATTACACGGCGCCAAAAGAAGGTCCGCTGCCTTCGCCGAACCACCGAGCCCGCTCTTCCGCCCGGGCACGGGACCTCTCGCGGGGCAAGCTGGAGGAGCCGCCGCTCGCGCCCCGACGGGCCGCCACCCGCGACGGTAAGGCGGTCCTCCAGCTCTTGCTGCTGCTCTTCCTCATCCTCTTCGCACCATCTCAGCGCTACCATCGCATGCCTCCCGCTAAGGGCGTCACAAACGTACGTTCGTAACGGTACCAGATCTACACGAACGGGTGTTCGTCGTCAAGACGATACCGGGGGCCAGGGACGAGTAGAACATATGTTTGACTCGCGCTGCTCGCGGGGCTATGCTGCCAGGCAACACAAGGGCACGCCAGGGCATCGGCGTGACGCCGGTCCGCGACCCCACAAGGGAGGCAAGCAACATGAGCGAAACTCTGTTGACAGGAAAGCGCCGAGAGATCCTCGATTTCATCGCCGGACAGGTGCGAGAGCGCGGCTACCCCCCCTCCGTCCGCGAGATCGGCTTGGCCGTCGGCCTTGCCTCGACCTCGACCGTGCAGGCCCATCTCAACACCCTTCAGAAACAGGGTTACCTACGGCGTGACCCGACCAAGCCGCGCGCTCTGGAGGTGCGTTATGACGCCACGTCGGGAGCCGCGATCGAGAGCGGCCGGGCACGCCTCGTGCCCCTCGTCGGGGACATCGCCGCCGGCACCAACGTCTTGGCCTCGGAGAGCGTCGAGGAGCTGCTGCCCCTCCCCGAAGACTTCACTGGCGGCGGCAACCTCTTCATGCTGAGAGTGCGCGGCGACTCCATGATCGAAGCAGGGATCCTGGACGGCGACTATGTGGTGGTCCGCCAGCAGCCCGAAGCCAATGTCGGGGAGATCGTGGCCGCCGGCATACCCGGAGGGGAAGCGACGATCAAAACGTTCTCCCGCCGGGGGGACAACATCGTGCTGCTCCCAGCCAACCCCAAGATGGGACCGATGGTGTTCCCGGCGTCAGAGGTGACCATATTCGGCAAGGTGGTCACAGTTCTGCGCCGGCTCTAGAAGATGCGTCAGCGGGTGACTTTCATTCGCCGAGTAAGCGGCCAAGGACCTGGCGTGCCTCCTCGAGCGACCCGCGCGTAACCATTTCGCCCGCTGTGTGCGCCAACTCCGGGTCCCCCGGGCCGAAGTTAGCTGCCGGGATGCCGCGTTCCGCGAAAAAGGCCACATCTGTCCAGCCCAATTTGCCGGACACAGGGCCGCGCGCAGCGCTTACCAGTCGAGCGAGGACCGGGTGGCCAAGCGACGGGGGCGCCGAGGGGGAGCTGTCGGCGACCGTGAAAGAATCCCCGGCTTCCAACCACGGGGCAACGATCTCTCTCAGCGCCTCGCCGGCTGCCGCGGCGTCCCGGTCGGGAGCAAAGCGGTAGTTCAACTGGAGCACCGCGCGATCTGGCAACACGTTGGACGCCACGCCGCCGCTCACGCCGACGGCTTGCAGTGACTCGGTGTAGGTGCAACCGTCTATTTGGACCTCTCGCCCCGGCCAACCCGCTACACCCGCGAGCAAAGGAGCGAGCCGATGGATGGCGTTGCGCCCGGTCCACGGCCTGGCTACGTGGGCCCGCCGGCCAGCAACGGCGACGTCGGCCTTCAGCACTCCCTGGCAGCCAGCCTCCACGCGGCAGCTGGTCGGCTCGCACACGATCGCGGCACTGGCATCGAGAAGGCCGGGCTCGGCACGGGCCAACGCCAGGAGCCCGTTGTGCTCCCGCGCGATCTCCTCCGCTACGTAGAAGACGTAAGTCACGTCACAATTGGGCCGTCGCAGGCTGCCAGCCAGGTCGAGCATGACTGCGAGGCCACCCTTCATATCGGTCGAACCGAGCCCCCACAATGTCGTCCCGTCGATCTTCGGTACCGCATTGCCGTTTGGCGGGACGGTGTCGAGGTGGCCAGCGAACACCACTCGGTCCGGCAGGCCAAGATCGGTGCGGGCAACCACGTTGTCGCCGACGCGCACCACGTCCAGCCAGGCGTGACGGCGCAGGAGGCCCTCGACGTGGTCGGCGATCAAGCCTTCTTCAGTGGACAATGAGGGCACGGCCACAAGCTCGGCTGTGGCTGCGAGCAGGTCGCTCACTGGCTTGCCGCCACTAAATGCTCACCCCGTGCTCCCGGAGCATGTCGTTCAGGATGGCCGTCGAGTGCTTTTGGCCTTCGTCCAGCCAGCGGACGACCAAGATGCACGGCAACCCGAAAGTGCCGCCGGCATAAGTACGCGGGCGCGTCGCCCCGATCCCGACGCACCACGGCGGGACTACGCCCCGCGAGAGCTCCTGGCCCGTCTCGGCATCGATGACCGGGATCCCGGGGTTGAGGATGCAACCCTCGCCGAGGAGTGCGCCTGCACCCACCTGCGCCCCCTGGGTAATCATGCAACGACTGCCAATGAGCGCGTTATCGCCGATCATCACGGGTGCAGCCTGCGGAGGCTCCAGCACACCGCCGATCCCGACTCCTCCGGAGAGGTGGACGCCGGCCCCGATCTGGGCACAGCTCCCTACCGTCGCCCAGGTGTCGACCATCGTCCCGGGCCCGACGTGCGCGCCGATGTTGACGTAGCTGGGCATCATCACTGCGCCCCGGCCAATGAAGCTGCCCCACCGCGCCGAGGCCCCGGGTACCACCCTTACCCCGGCCTCCTGGAAGCCGTGTTTAAGAGGGAGGCGGTCGGCGTACTCGAAGGGCCCGAGCTCGGTAACCTCGATCGCCGAAACTTTGAAGAACAGCAGGATCGCCCGCTTCAGCCACTCGTTGACAGTGACTTCCGTGCCTTCAGGTGAAAGCTCGGCGACACGAGCCTGGCCCGAGTCGAGCAAGCCGATCGCCTCGCGGACCAGGTCAGCCTCAGCCTTGCTGTCAGGGCCAAGTTGGTCGCGCCGTTCCCAAAGAGCATCAATCTCGTTTTGCAGGTCCACAGGTGGCGGATGCTAGCTCGGCATAGGGACCGCCGAAGGACTACTTGGGCGGTTGAAGCCGAACTCGACTACCAACAGCCAAGTTTCGAGGCTTCGATCGTCCAAGTTATCCTGAGGCGGGCCTACGCGCCGAGACGGGAAGCGACCAGCTCGATGCGTTCCATCGGGGCCACGGCAGCGACCCTGATGTGCCCTGCGCCGGCAGGCCCATAGAACTCGCCGGGCGAGACGACAAGGCCGGCTTCAGCGGCCAAGCGGGCCGCCAGCGCCCACGCGTCGCCGCCCGGGGCTGGCGCCCAAAGGTAGATGCCGCCCTCAGGCATCGCTGCCTCCACCCCCACCGCAGCCAGGACTTCGCGCAGGCGGAGCAGACGCTCGTGGTAGCGCTGCCGCTGGGCATCGGCGTGCGCCTGGTCCGCTAGAGCGGCGATCCCGGCGAGCTGCGCCGGCCCGGGCACCATGAAACCGGCATGCTGGCGGACATCGCGCACGAACCCAACCACCTCGGCGTCGCCGGTGTACCAGCCAAATCGCAGCCCGGCTAGGTTGCTCCGCTTGGAAAGGGAATGGACTGCGAGGGCCCCGTCCATTCCGCCGGCTCCCACGTCGTCCCCGATAATTGTTCGCGGAGGGCCGTTCCAGGTGAGCTCGGCGTAGCACTCGTCGCTAGCGACCAGCACGCCTCGTTGCCGGCCCCACGTTGCGGCGGCTGCAAGGTCGTCCAGCTGCCCTGCCGGGTTGCCGGGACTGTTCACCCACAACAGCACCGCGCGCTCGACGTCTTCCTCGCTGACCGCGTCCGGGGTCAGCCGCAGCCGGAAGTGCTCGTCGACAGGTACCGGTACAGGCCTCAGGCCTGCCAAAAGAGCTCCCATCTCGTAAGTCGGGTAGGCGAGCTCGGGGTAAAGCACGGTGTCGCGCGACGGGTCGCGCAGGTGCAGCCAACCAGGAAGGCCGGCGACCAGCTCTTTGGTGCCGATGCACAGCGCTACGAGGGACGGGTCGACGTTGACCCCGAGACGGCGTCCCATCCAATCCACGACAGCCTCACGAGCGGCCGGAGAACCGGCCGACGACGGGTACCCGCGAGTTGCTCGGGCTTCATCGGCCGAGCTCAACGCGGCGAGAACAGCCGGGCTCGGCGGGTCGCACGGGTCGCCAACGGAGAGGTCGACCGCGCCCCCAGGCAGCGCCGCGGCCTTTTCCCGCAACGGTCCAAGCCGTCCATACGGATATGGCGGGGGTTGGAAGCCCTCGCGACCTCCTGCGCGGCGCACCTTAGCGGCCACGTCCCTAGCCGTCATGTCCTTGGCGCTCCCACGCCGAGAAATGCGCCCGCGCCGCGCTTGGCAACCTTGCCTTCACGATCATCGACTCGCCGTCCTCGCTGGTGCTCAACACCTCACCCTCCCTGTGGAGGGCTGCCAAGAGGTCGCCGCGACTGTAGGGGATGCTCAGTTCGACCACCCGGCTCGCCAGGCGGAGCTGGTGGGCCACGGCGCCGAGGAGCTCGGATATACCTTGCCCTGTCGCCGCAGAGATCACCACGGCTCCGGGGTACCGGCGCAACAGCTCCTTAGCCTCAGCAGGAGCAAGGTCCGACTTGTTGAACACCAAAAGCTCGGGGAGGTCCGCGGCACCGATTTCGCCGAGCACCGTCCGGACTGACTCGATCTGGCCTTCAGGTTCGGGCGCCGAACTGTCCACCACGTGGACGAGCAGGTCTGCCTCGTTGACAACCTCGAGCGTGCTCCGGAAGGCTTCGACAAGTTGATGAGGGAGCTTGCGCACGAAACCGACGGTGTCGGAGACGAGCACGGGCTCCCCGCCCGGCAGAGCGAAGCGGCGGGTCCTCGGGTCGAGGGTGGCAAAAAGCCGGTCGTCGGCGACCACTCCCGCCCCGGTTAGGGCGTTGAGCAGGGTCGACTTACCCGCGTTCGTGTAGCCGACGATCGATACCGACGACAGACGGCTACCCTGCCTGCCGCGGCGCTGCAACTTGCGCCGGCGCTCAAGCTGGGCGAGCTCCGACTCGAGCTTGTGCACCCGGCGCACGAGGCGGCGGCGGTCGACCTCGAGCTGGGTCTCACCAGGGCCTCGGGTACCAATGCGACCTGCTTGCTGCGACAGCGAGTGACCCCGGCCCCGCAAGCGCGGGAGACGGTAGCGGAGCTGCGCCAGCTCGACCTGCGCCTTGCCCTCGTCGCTGCTGGCGTTCTGGGCGAAGATGTCCAGGATCACAGCGGTGCGGTCGATCGCAGTGCGCCCGAGGATCTTCTCCAGGTTGCGCGACTGCGCCGGTGACAGCTCGTCGTCGAACACCACAGTGTCGGCGTCGGTCGATTCCGACACCGTCCGGAGGTCCTGTGCCTTGCCTCGCCCGACATAGGTGGCGGGGTCCGGGCGGTCTCGTCGCTGCAGGACTCGGGCCACCACGTCCGCCCCAGCGGTACCGACCAGCAATGCCAGTTCGTCGAGATGGCGCTCTGTCTCGGCCTCGGCCGGGCCGCCGGCCCAGCCATGGTCACTGCCCGGCAACGTCACCCCTACGAGGACGATCTTTTCCCGGAAGCCGCGCTCGATCAGGCTCATCGGCGCTGGTCAACCTCGACCGGGCCGAACGCCGGCAGCACGAGCCGACATGTCCCGACCCGGCGGCTTGGCCCACTGAGGACTGCTGTCCCATCGACCCGGAGCTCCACCTCAGCGGCCCCTCCAGGCTGGTTCACCGTCACCTTGGTACCGACTCTGCCCCAGTGGCGCAGTGCCACTGCAGCTGCCACCGAACCCGTCCCGCAGGCCTGCGTCTCGCCTACACCTCTCTCCCATACGCGCATCGTGAGCTCGTCGCGCCCGGGGCCGAGGGCAACGAACTCGACGTTGACCCCGCCCTGGGTGCCTGTCTCGTCGCTCAAGGCAGGGCCGAGCGACACCACGTCGACGGTGCGGGGGTCGGGGCCGAGGACTACCAGGTGCGGGTTGCCGACGTCCACGAAGAGCTGACCGTTCCCCACGTTGCAGTTGTCTGCGGGGCCGAGGACCTTCGGCTCGCCCATCTCCGAGCTCGCCCACATCCAACCGTCCTCCAACGCGTGCACGCGGACCTCCCGGCGGCCGGCCGGTGTAAGAACACCCAAGATGTCGCCCGGCCCGGCCTTGACCGCTCCCGAGTCGATCGCCGCATGCACGAGGCACCGCAACCCGTTGCCGCTCATCTCTGCCTCGCCGCCGTCGGCATTGCGAAGCTCGAAGGTCATTTCGTCCGAAGAACCCTTTGGGGCCGGCCCCCCCCGCAACAGCCCGTCAGCGCCAAAGCCAAGGTGCCTGTCGCACGCAAGCCGCGCCAACGACGCGTCGATCTGGAGAAGGCCCTCGAGGTCGACCAATACAAGGAAGTCGTTGCCCAGCCCTTCGTACTTGGCAAGTGCGAGTTCCATCCGGGTGCCCAGGGTGCCCGTGTTGTCCTCAGCCACCGTGTTGTCCTCGGTCATTAGCCATCATCCCCAGTCTCCCAGCAGCGCGGGCAGTATTGCCAGGGGGTTTTCGGGTGCCCCGAACCATCGCACCCTGGGGTCTCGACGCCACCACATCCGCTGCCGGCGAGCGAACTGGCGGGTGCGGTGCACAGCGCGTATGACCGCGTCGTCCAACGCCACGCCGTCCTCGATGTGCGAAAGCAGCTCCCGGTACCCGAGGGCCTGCCGAGCCGTGCGAGACAGCCCGGCGGGCCTACCCGCCAACACTCGGACCTCATCGGCAAACCCGGCTTTCAGCATCGCCGCGAACCGCCGTTCGATGCGAGCCGCCACAACCTCTCGCGGCAGCCAGACACCGGCGAGCCGCCACGTTGTCGGAGGGAAAGCTCCCACCCCGGGACCGTAACTGGAAAAGGGGCGGCCGCTGCCAATTGTGACCTCCAGCGCTCGCAATACGCGCCGGCGGTTGACCGGCCCGGTGCGGGCTGCCGCGGGCGGGTCGAGCTCGGCAAGCCGGCGGTGCAGTTCGGAGGTGCTCCCGGTTTGCTCAAGCTCCGCGGCCACCTCGGGCCACCTGCCCGGTACTGCGAAGCTGTCGACGAGCGCGTGCACGTAGAGGCCCGTACCGCCAACGAAAAGGGCGCGCTTACCCGCGCGACGCGATATCGGCAATGACCTTGTTGGACTCGCTCACAAAACGAGCCACGTCCCACGCCTCCGACGGGTCGGCTACGTCGATCATGTGATGGGCGATGCCGGCTCGCTCTTCGGGGCTCGGCTTTGCAGTGCCGATGTCCATGCCCCTGTACACCTGCATTGAGTCCGCTGTCACTATCTCGATATCGCCCAGTTGGAGCGCCACCATGACGCCGATCGCGGATTTGCCCGAAGCGGTCGGCCCCACCAACGCGAAGGGCCCTGGCGCCGTGGTGGCGCTCAGCTGGCCGCCACCGGTATCAGGTTGCGATGGCGAGGCTGCGCCAGTACTCGCGCGAATTTTCCTTTGAGGAAATGTGGGGCGCCGTACTCGACGAGCACCTCGACGACCATGCCGGGCCGCAGACCGGTTGCTTCCACGTGGACCAGCTTGTTCTGCCGGGTCCGACCTGAGTACACACCTGGGCCGCCTTTTTTAGCCTGTCCCTCGACAAGCACTTCCTCGGTGCGCCCCACACGCGCCTCGTGCCGTCGCAACGCGCTGCGCTCCACCACTTGCCTTAGGCGTTCGAAGCGCTCGGCAATGATCTCGGCTGGCACGTTGTCTTCCGTGCGCGCCGCAGCTTCTGTCCCAGGACGCGAGGAAAATATGAATGTATAAGCGCCGTCGTACTCCGCCTCGGCAGCCACTTCCAAAGTGCGCGTGAAGTCTTGTTCCGTTTCGCCCGGGAACCCCACGATTATGTCGGTTGTGACGGCCAAATCCGCAACGGCGGCCCGCGCAGCGGCCAGCCGTTCGAGATAGCGCTTCGCTGTATAACCTCTTCGCATCAGGGCAAGCACCCGGTCGCTGCCTGACTGCAGCGGCAGGTGCAGGTGCGGGCATACGGCCTTCTCTCTTGCCATCGCTTCGATCGTTTCGGGGCGCAGATCCTTGGGGTGGGGGCTCGTGAAACGGACCCTCTCTATGCCCTCTACCCTTGCGACGGCGCGGAGTAAGTCAGCGAACAGAGGTCGCGCGCGCGGAGCCGTGGCCGAAGCCCACTCGTCACCTGTTGTGTAGCCGTGTGCCCGCCAATCCTCGGAACTGCGAGCCTGGAGCGCGAGATCGCGACCGTACGAGTTGACGTTTTGTCCCAGCAGCGTGACCTCGACAGTGCCACGCGCTGCGAGCTCGCGCACCTCGGCCACGATTTCGGCAAAAGGCCGGCTGATTTCCGGGCCCCGGACTGCCGGGACAATGCAAAAGGCACAGTGGTTGTCGCAGCCGACCTGGATCGTCACCCATGCGGCGAACGGCAACTCGCGACGAACGGGGAGAGCAGAAGCGAACTCCTCCGCGCTTGCAGGAGCCGACTCGAGGATCTCGACCTGCGGGCCGTTCGTGCGGGCACGCTCAAGCAGGTCTGCAGCATGCCCGACGTTGTGAGTCCCAAATACAGCGTCAACCCACGGCGCCCTCTCCAGCACTTTCTCCCGGTCTTTTTGGGCAAGGCAGCCGCCCACGGCGATCTGCATCCCGGGCCGGAGTTGTTTGAGCGCGCGCAACTGGCCCAAGTTTCCGTAGAGACGGTTGTCTGCGTTCTCGCGGATGCAGCACGTGTTGAAAACGACGACGTCGGCATCCTCGACATCTTGCGCCGGGACCAGACCCTGGGCTTCGAGGAGGCCGGCCAGACGCTCGGAATCGTGCTCGTTCATCTGGCAGCCGAAAGTGCGTACATGGTAGCTGCGCGGCGTTTCAGCCACGCTCTGTGCGGGCGGGCTCTTGAGCTCTGAGGTCACCGTCAAAGCCTAAGCGCTCACGGGCACCCGCAGGACGCCACTAGCACGAATTGGCTACTATGGGCCCGGTCGCCTCGGTTGAGCGGGTCCCCGCCAGCCTGCTCCCGAGGTGACCTTGAAATAGGCGAAGGAGCCATGATGGTCTCAGCAGTACAGGATCTGCAAGATCCCCGTCGGGTCGAGCCGCCTTACCTTCTCGGCGAGCGCGACATGCTCGAAGGGTGGCTCGAGTTCCACCGAACAACCCTGCTCCTCAAGTCCGAGGGCCTCGACGACGCCGCTCGCAAGAGCCGACCGGTACCAACCTCGCTGCTTTCTCTGCACGGTCTGGTCCGGCATATGGCCGAGGTGGAGCGCAGCTGGTTCCGGCGCACCCTTCTGCGCGAACCGGACCTGCCGCACATCTACTGCGCAACCCAGGACTGGGACGACCAAGACCTGGTCCCCCTCGACGATGCCGATTGGGACGCTGACCTAGCCATCTGGAAAGCCGAGTGCGAGACCAGCCGTCAAGCCGCCGCGAGCCACAGCCTCGACGACACCGGCATCCGACGCGGCGACGCCGTTTCGCTCCGTTGGATATACACCCACATGGTCGAGGAATATGCTCGCCACAACGGCCACGCCGACCTCATCCGCGAATTGATCGATGGTGCGGTCGGCTGGTGAGCGCTAGTTGAATTAGCGGCTTTTCCTTTCGAACGCTTGGTAGCTTCAACCGCGACGGACGACTCAACCGCGACGGACGACTCAACCGCGACGGACGACTCAACCGCGACGGTCGGTCGAAAACCGGTTGGTCGCCCGCTCTAACCTGGACCAGGTAATGCGCTGTTTCGTCGCCTTGTGGCCGGCGCCTCACGTCGTCGAAGCCCTTGGGGCTCTCCCTCGACCTGCAATGGCCGGGTTGCGGTGGTCGCCCAGGGAACAGTGGCATGTCACGCTCAGGTTTTTCGGGGATATCGACGCTCAAGCGGTGAGGGACGCTTCAGCTGTGCTGGCTCTCGCTGCGGACCGTCCCGGCGAGGCACCTTTAGCGAACGGCGGGCCAGGCACGCGCTTCCTTGGCCCGGGCCTCCTCATCTGGCCGGTCGACGGCCTGGCTCAGCTGGCCAACGAGGTCGAGCGCCTGACCGCCACGGTCGGCAAGCCACCACCATCGCGGAGCTTTTTCGGCCACGTCACACTGGCCCGGGGCCGCCAAGGCCTGGACCTCCGCCGGGAAACACACCTGCTGAGCCCCCTGGCGTTGTCCTGGACCGCCACGTCGCTGACCCTCGTCGAGAGCGAGCTCCACCCCGACGGGGCTCGCTACCGGGTGCTGGACGAGTTCCCGTTCCCCGGCCTGCCACCGGAACCCCCGCTCCCCTAGGCGAGCTTGCGGGAGCGGGCCGGTACCAAATAGCGCTGGTGCGCTGGTGCGCTGGTGCGCTGGTGCGCTGGTGCGCTGGTGCGGGCCGTGCAGCTTAGGGACGAACCCGTTCCGACAGGCGGGCTCGTCCCTAAGTGAGCGGTCCGCGGCACTGCTTACCAGCCCGACGGACTTCGGCCCAAGCTGGTAGCAGACTGGCACCGGGTCGGTACGAGCGCCGCTGGGCTTCTCGGCGTGCCCAGCGCTTCCTGGCCTGAACGGAGCGACTTTTGGGCTTGTGGCACGCCACGTAGGCCGAACCACGCCACGTAGGCCGAACCACGCCGAGATATGAGATAGGCCGAACCACGCCGAGATAGGCCTCGCTCAGCCAACACAGCGGCTACATCGGCGACAGCGGCGTCGGGCGCAGGGACCTCGGACGGACGTGCGGCTGTGAGACGGGCCCGCTCCATTAGGCGGGCTCGTCCCAGTCGTGCGTCCCGGCCGACGGGGCTCAGGCAACCCGTCCCAGCCCTGCAGCTGGTCTCCAGGTCTGCAGCTGGTCTCCAGGTCTCGAGGTCTGCAGCTGGTCTCCAGGTCTCGAGGTCTCCAGGTCTCCAGGGTCCACCACCGAACATATGTTTGGTAGTAACGTTTTAGGAGTTACACGCGTGGAGTTAGACAGTACCGAACACGTACCGAGCCCCCTAGCGGGCCCGGTCAAGCGCATAGGGCTTTGGCACCTGCTCAACCGGTCGGGCCATTCGGTCACACCCGGCGCGTAGGTTGCTCGCCGGCATGCAGTACACGTACAGACAAACCGAGAGGACGGTCCTGGTGGAGCGAGACAAGGCATTGGAGATGGCCCTGGGCCAGATCGAGAAGCAGTTCGGCAAGGGCGCCATCATGCGCATGGGCGAGAACAGCCACATGCAGATCGAGTCAATCTCGACAGGCGCTCTTTCGCTCGACATAGCCCTCGGCATAGGCGGCTTGCCTCGTGGCCGCATCGTAGAGTTGTTCGGGCCAGAGTCGTCAGGTAAGAGCACCCTGGCCATGCATGTTGTGGCCGAGGCACAACGCAACGGTGGCATCTGTGCGTACATCGACGCCGAGCACGCGATGGACCCCATTTACGCCAGGGCAATCGGGGTCAACGTCGACGACCTCCTCATTTCCCAGCCAGACACGGGCGAGCAAGCGCTGGAGATCACCGACATGCTCATACGCTCCGGAGCGCTCGACGTCATAGTCATCGACTCCGTCGCTGCTCTCACCCCTCGCGCCGAGATCGAAGGCGAGATGGGCGACACCCACGTCGGCCTGCAGGCACGCCTCATGTCGCAAGCACTGCGCAAGCTGACCGCCAACCTCAACAAGTCCAACACCATCGCCATCTTCATCAACCAGCTCAGGGAGAAGATCGGTGTCATGTTCGGCAGCCCCGAGGTGACACCCGGTGGGAGGGCGCTCAAGTTCTACGCGTCGATCCGCCTCGACATCCGCCGCATCGAGTCCATCAAGGACGGTGCCGAGATCGTGGGGAACCGCACACGTGTCAAGGTCGTGAAAAACAAGTGTGCCTCGCCGTTCAAGCAGTGCGAGTTCGACATCATGTACGCCAAGGGCATCAGCCGCGAGGGAACGTTGCTCGACGTAGCCACCGATCTTGGCCTAGTGCGCAAGTCTGGCGCCTGGTACACCTACGAAGGCGAGCAGATAGGCCAGGGGCGTGAAAATGCCAAGGCCTTCCTCGCAGAGAACCTCGAGATGGTGATCGAGATCTCCGAGAAGGTGCGTCAAAAAGTCGGTACTACCGCTATCCCCGGTACCGACGCCGCCGACGAGCAGGCAAACGACGAGCCTCTCGTCCTCGAAGACTGAGACCGCCCCAGGGCCCGTATGCCAACCAGGGGCCAGCTGACCGCGTCCCGGGCTTCCGAGGTTGCGACAGGTACGCAGACATCGCCTGGGGGAGCTTCCTTAGTTTCCCCAGGGCGGTACCAAAGGTGTGCGCGCTCACATATGTCATGTGCACGCTCACACATGGCGCTAGGCTGACGTCTTGAACTAAGCCCAGTCTTCCTGGCTGTTCTTTGTCAACATACAGGCCGAGCGGGTCAGAGAGTTGCCAAAAATTTCCGCAACGATCCTCATGTTCCGCGCCTTATTGTGCGATACTTGAATAGTTGTGTTTTCAAGTTGTTCGCTTGGTAGGTCGTCAGCGACAACGGTTCGGCTTGCTGGCCCCGCGGAGGTCCTATGACGACGTTTTATCCAACCGACGAAGCCTTGGGCGCTGTCCTGGATTTGACTTCACCGGGTTTGTCGAGCGAGCTGGCGCAGCTAGAAAGACGGCTTCAGGTGCTCAACGGGCTTCTGGACGCCCTGTCCAGGTTGGGCCAGATAAACCAGCTCATCCAGTTCTCCCAGGACCGGAACTCCGCTCTAGTTGCCTTGCAGCAGGAGCCGTTCGGCTATTCCAACCAAGAAGCCGAAGCGATCCTGGACATGCCCATGAGCTGGCAGACCGGCGAGCAAGCCGACCATATGCGCGAAGAGCGCGACCACCTCACCGAACACCGCGCAAGTTTGCGTCAGCATGTAGCCGAGGTGCTCGCTCTTCACTGGTTCGGCTGACCGGCCCCCCTTTGGAGCAGCCTGCGACGTAGCAGGTCAAGTGCCGACGTTGTCGCACGTTCGCGCACCAAGTACCGATTTCCACCCAACGAAAGCTGGATTACCTCGGGTTGGCCCGGATCTCCTTGAGCGCCCAGACCGTTGCCCGAAAGGCTTACAAAGACAGTTCCGACCGGCTGGCCGTCGGCCTGTGTCGGCCCGGCAACACCTGTAAGGGCAAGCCCGATGTCGGCGTGCAACAAGCTCGCAGCTCCGACGGCCATTTCGCCTGCCGCCTGTGCGCTGACTACCGGCCCCGGGCCCACGCCCAACAGCGCCCGTTTCACGTCCTGGCCATAGGATACGACAGCCCCGGCGAACCATCCGCTGGCGCCGGGGACTGAGGTGAGCCGAGCCGACAACATGCCGCCTGTCAGCGACTCCGCCACGGCCAGGCGAAGCCCGGCCCCGGCAAGCAAGCGCCCAACCACCACCTCGAGGCCCTCGTCGTCCACCCCACCGACTGCCTCACCCAATAACGCTTTAAGCTCAGCCTGTTCTGCGTCGAGCGCATGCAGCGCGGCGGCTTCAGCGCCGTCGCCAGTGGCACGAGCCGTGATGCGCACTCTCACCCCCTCCGTCGCGCTCGCAAGGAAAGCAATCGTGGTGCTCGTCCCCTCCAACGCTGTTACACGGGGGCTTACCACCTCCGCCACCTTCGACTCCGTCATCCCCCAGACTCGCAGGAACCGGCTGCGGATAATCGCGTTCTCCCCCGAACGTCGAACGAGTTCGGGTAGCACGGACCGCTCGAGCATCTCGCGCATCTCGGAGGGCACCCCGGGCACGGCGTAAATGACCTTCTCGCCCACGGGGCACGTCAAACCCGGAGCGGTGCCGGCATCGGCGAGGATCGGCGTTGCGCCCTTAGGCAAATCGGCCTGCTTGTAATTGATGACTGGGATATCCCGGCCGGCAAAGCGCTCCCTCAACCGGTCCTCGAGGGCCGGGTCTCGCAGCAATGGCGCACCCATCACCTCGGCAATCGCCTCGCGGGTGATGTCGTCCTGGGTCGGCGCCAGGCCACCGCAACAAACGACGGCGTCAGTACGCTCGAGGGCCGCCCGTAAGGCCGAGACAATCCGCGGCATGGTTGTCGCCCACCTTGGTCTGCTGGAAACATGAGATCCCCACCGCCGCCAGCTGCTCACCGATCCAGGAGGAATTTGTGTCTACGATCTGGCCAAGCAGGAGTTCTGTCCCGATGGCCAGGACCTCGCAGTCCACGGGCGTGTTCTCCTAAACTTCGGTGGCTACGGCGCGCCGGCCCGCGCGAGTCCATGAGGTACTGCACCGCGCTTGCCCAGGCCAACATGACGGCCACCCACAAGGCTAGGTGCGCAACGGTCAACCGGGAGGACCAGGACCTGTCCGGCAAGAGAACGAGGCCGACGGTCACGAACTCGACCAGGGTCTTCGCTTTTGCCACCACGCGGGCCGGGACGCTGACGCCGTGGCGGGCCACTATCACCCGGTAAGAGGTGATCACGACCTCCCTTCCACCGAGCAGGGCCACAGGGGCCCAGCTGACGTCAGCGATGGCGATCATCGCGGCTAGGGCGCCGAGGACCAGGAACTTGTCCGCGAGCGGGTCGAGGAAAGCACCAGAAGCACTCGGTCCACGCCGGCGCGCCATCCAGCCGTCGGCGAAATCGCTAAAAGCCAGTGCCGTCCAGAGCAGGAGCGCCCCCCAAGATGGAGTCGCCCACAGCACGACCAAAATGAGCAGTGGCGTCGCGAAGATACGTGTCATGGTGATGCCGTTGGCGGCGGTTTTCAGCCTCCAGGGCGACGGCGCCTCGGCTGTCGCAGTACCGCTCATGCTGCCACCGGGACGCCAACGAGGTCCGGCCCTTCGGCCTCTACGATCCGTGTCTCCACCCACGAACCTACCTTGAGGTCGCGCGGGACGCGGATGACGCCGTCGATCTCGGGTGCCTCCCTGTGGCTCCTCGCCGTGCCTGGTGCGTCGACAAGGACCTGGCACGTGGTGCCCACAAGCCCGGCTCTCTTGCGGGCGGTGATCGCGTCCTGCAGTTCTGAGCACTCCCTGGTGCGTTCCACCACGAGAGACGAAGGTACCTGGTCGGGAAGTCCTGCGGCGTAAGTGCCGTCCTCTTTGGAAAACGCAAAGAAACCGACCCAGTCCAGCTGCGCGTCCTCCAGGAAACGGAGGAGGGCATCGTGGTCCTGCTCGGTCTCGCCCGGGTACCCGATGATGAACGACGAGCGAAGTGCCGCGTCCGGGAAACCCCGGCGGATGCTGGATATTTTCCCTAGGAACCGATCCCCGTCGCCGAAGCGGCGCATCCTGCGGAGCAGGGGCCTCGACACGTGCTGCAGGGAAAGGTCGAAATACGGGCATCCGCTCGTGCCGACCGCCTCGATGAGCTCTTGGCTAAGTCCCGACGGGTAGAGGTACAGGAGCCTCACGCGGTCGACGCGCTTGGCGACTTCGTGGAAAAGAGGCACCAAACCGACTTCGGGCAACCTTGCTGAGGCCGCAGCGGTGACGTCCCTGCCCCACGAAACGAGGTCTTGGGCCACGAGGACGACCTCAGCCGCTCCGAGCGCGTCAACCTCGGCGAGGATGTCAGACGCCGTGCGCGAACGCTGGGGGCCGCGGAACGAGGGGATAGCGCAGAACCCGCAGTGCCTGTCACAACCTTCGGCGACCTTGACGTAGGCCCAGGGCGCCCGGGCCGGTGGCCGGGGCAGGTTCAAAAGGTCAAAGCTCGGGACGGGCCGGCCAATTGCCGGGGCACTCGCAGACAGGGCCAGCCGCGTCGGCCGAAATCGACCGGCACCCCGAAGCCGGCGACCCGGTCGACTTCTGGGAGCGCAACCGCAAGCTCGTCGCCGTAGCGCTCCGCCATGCACCCGGTGACCACGAGCTTGGCGCCATTTTTCTTGGTCGCCGCCAGCTCCAACACGGTCCCTATCGACTCCTCCCGGGCAGCCTCTATGAAAGCGCACGTGTTCACCACCACAAGATCCGCCTGGTCGGCCCGCCGTGCCGGCCCGTAGCCCTGCGACTCGAGCAAGCCCGCGAGCTTGTCAGAGTCGACCTGGTTCTTGGGGCACCCAAGAGTCTCCAACCAGTACCGGGGAGCCATCTGCCAAGCGTACAGGGCACCAGCTGTGGTCTCAGCCGCTCAGCCGATCTCCTCCACATTGACGCCTAATCAGATCCGCCTCGAGGAGGAGCACGTTGCCGGGGATACCGTGCTCACCCATCAGAGCTTTGGCCCCTCCCGCCACCGCTTCAGCTTCAGGAGCAGCACAAATCCCGAGCAGGCTGGGGCCTGCACCGGACCAGCACGAAGTGAGCGCGCCCGCTTGTCGCAAACCGTCCAACAAGGCGGGGGCCTCGGGGAACAGTGCCGAGCGTGGCCCCTGGTGGATCCTGTCGTCACCCGAGGTTGCAAGGAGCTGGCTGTGATCAGCTAGGCCGGCGATAAGCAGGCTCAGCCTCCCCAGGTTGAACGCCGCGTCCTCATGGGGCACCGTGGGCGGTAGAGCGCATCGGGCGGACGACGTCGAGAGTTCCCGGTCGGGCACGACAACGACGAAGCGCAGCTCGGGGTCGAGGCGGAGCAGGCGGGCAACCGGGCGCCCATCGACGACCGCTGCGGCAACCAGGCCGCCCAGCGCCGACGCTGCAGCGTTTTCGGGGTGCCCGTCAACAGCAAATCCAGCCTCGAACGGGTCGATCGCGCCCGCTGCCGCTGCTGCAGCTACGGCAATGGCTGCCGAAGACCCGAGCCCGCGGGCGACGGGGATCTCGGAGCGCACACGCACTTCCAACCGGTCATGGCCCGCCACCCTGGTCGCAACCTGTGCCGCCAGGTGCGCTTGGCCGCCGGGGAGCTCAGCACCCTCCCCTTCTGCCACGACCAGCAGGCCGGCCGGGCGGGGCATTACCTCCACCTCCACGTACAGCGCCAAAGCAAGGGCCAGTGTGTCGAAGCCAGGCCCGAGGTTGGCCGAAGACGCGGGAGCTCTAGCGATACGGTGCATCCCTCAACTTCTAGTAGGTGACGGAGCGCGTCCTCAAAAGGGACCGCTCAGCGTCCCAGGCTCAGCGTCCCTCGAGCTCTTCGATCGTCATGAGCACCGCGCGAGCCTTCGAGCCCTCGGACTGGCCCACGACCCCTCTTTGTTCCAGGAGGTCCATGAGCCGCCCGGCGCGAGCAAAACCTACCCGCAGCTTGCGCTGGAGCATCGAGGTGCTGCCAAGCTGGCTCCGCACGACCAGCTGCATCGCAGAGTCCAAGAGCTCGTCGTCGTCAGCGTCCTCGCCCAACGCGCCGGCTGTCGCGTCGGGGCCGTCCACGCCTTCGACGTACGACGGGCCTGCCTGGCGCCGCCAATGGCCGACGATCTTGCGGATGTCTTCTTCGTCAGCCCACGGGCCCTGGATGCGCCTCGCTTGTGAGGACGAGGCTGTGAGCAGCAACATGTCGCCCTTGCCGATCAGGCGCTCCGCCCCCGGCTGGTCGAGAACGACGCGGCTGTCAGCCAGTGAAGACACGGCAAAAGCCAGGCGAGAGGGGATATTGGCTTTTATGAGGCCCGTTATGACGTCGACCGACGGCCTCTGGGTCGCCAGCACGAGGTGGATCCCGACAGCCCGGGCCATCTGTGCGATGCGGCAGATGGATTCTTCGACGTCGCGGGCTGCCACCATCATGAGGTCGTTCAGTTCGTCGACGACTACGACTATGAAAGGTAAGCGGCTGTAGTGGGCCGCGCCGGCGGGCTCCCCGTGCCCCGCCCCAGGCCCGCCGTCAGGAAGGTCGCTCGGGCCGTCGCTAGGTGCTGGCACGCCGCCCTCGGGCTCGCCCGACAGCTCGCCCGACAGCTCGCCCGACAGCTCGCCCCTGTCCCAGGCGGCGTTATAGCCGGTGATGTCCCGCATCCCGACCTCTGCCAACAAGTCGTAGCGGCGCTCCATCTCTTGCACCGCCCAGTGCAGGGCGTTGGCTGCCTTTTTCGGGTTGGTCACCACAGCGGTGAGCAGGTGAGGCAGGCCCGTGTAGTGGCCCAGCTCCACCCGTTTCGGGTCGACCAGGATCAGGCGCACCTGGTCGGGGGTGGCGCGCATCAGCAGCGAGGTAAGCATGGAGTTGATGCAAGACGACTTACCCGAGCCGGTGGCGCCGGCAATGAGGAGATGAGGCATTTCGGCGAGGTTGACGAGCACTGGGCGGCCCGCGATGTCCCGCCCGGCCGCGACTTCGAGAGGGTGCCGGGCCGCCGCGGCCTCAGGTGAACCAAGGATGTCTCCGAGGGTCACGGTCTGGCGCTGGCGGTTCGGGACCTCGACCCCGATCGCTGATTTGCCCGGTATCGGCGCCAGGATCCTCACATCGGCGGCGGCAAGAGCATAGGCAATGTCGCGCTGCAGCGCGGTTACCTTCTGCACCTTGACGCCCGGCCCGAGCTCCAGCTCGTAACGTGTAACGCTCGGCCCCACGGTCGCGGCCACCAGCCGGGTCTCGACGCCGTGCGCTGCAAGAGCGCTCTCGAGGGTCTGGCCCAACACCTCTATTTGTCGCCGGTCGACCTCAGTGTGCTTGCTACGCCTGAGCAGCGCCATCGGCGGCAAGCGCCATGCCGGCGATACCTCGCGAGCTAGACCGAGGTCGATCGCGAGCTGTTGGGCCTTGCCTGGGCCAGGCGTCCCCCGTCCCGCCAAGCCCGTGATGGAGATCGGTGGCGGGCCTGGTTGCCCGAGCGCCGTCGCAGCGGCCCTACCGCCGGCGGCCACGCCCTCCAGGAGCACATCGCGACGGACGCCTTCCTCACCGCTACGGTCCACGCTTGCGCCGTCGTCCTGGGCATTGTCGTCCTCGGCGTCATGCCGGCCGTCCGGGGCCGCCCAATCAGGTTTGCGAGATGTAACCGAGAGCCCGGCCGGGCCTGCCGCCGGGGCGGCCAGGTCTATGACGTCACGGCTCGGCGGGACTGGCCGGCGGGCGAGGCCCGGGCCCCTCACGCTCGGGTGGCGAGCCGCCGAAGCCAACCTTTGGCCGCCTCGAGCCAGGTCCTTGCAGACGTACCAGGACCACCGGGCGGCATGGGCCGCAGCGGTGCACAGCGACCGAAGTCTCGCTGCGACCGCCCTCACCGGGGTCGCGGTGATGATCAAACAGGCCACGAAGCCGGCTGCCCCGAAGACGAGCCCGGCACCCCAGCTCGCCAGGCCAGCCTGCAGCGGCACCCCTTCAGCGACGCCTAGGAGGCCACCGGCCCTCCCCATCGCGGCCAAAGGCTGGCGGAGGGTGTCCTTGCCGGTGAGGACACAGAGCAGGCCAGCTGCGGCCACGAGAGCCAGCGCCAGCCCCACTGAGACACGGCCAGGCTCGGAACGCGCGTGTCGCAGGATCAGGTAGCCGCCGAGCACCGCAAAGCCGGGTGGGAGGCCATAGCGAGCCAGCCCGAAGAGGTCGGCCGTACCCGTGCGCAGCGCGTGGCCCGCCGGCCCGATGACCCCGGCGTAGATCCCGAGCCCCGCAAGCACGGCAAGCAGCAAGAATGCGAGGCCCCAAAGGTCGTCCGATTGGTCCTCGACCATGGACGACAGGGTTTGGCGCCAGCGTGGGGCGGCTCGGGCTGGGGCGGGCTGGCCTGCAGCACCGGACCTGCCAGAGCTCCCACCGCGGCCCCGCGCTGGGGCCGTGCGAGATCCAGCCGGCCCGCGTCCCGTCGGTCCGCCACGTGTCGTCTTCGTTGCCACAGCAACCTCAAAACTAACACCAGCCCCACCAACAACAGTGGCTCCGGCTTAAACCTCCATCACAACGGGCACGATCATTGGCCGGCGCTTGGTCCGTTCCTGAACGAAACGGCCGAGCGCGGAGCGCGCCCTGCGCTTGAGGGTGTCGAAGTCGGTGCTTGTCGGTTCGTCGAGCTCGGACGCCTCGATCGCTGCTAATACGACCTCACGGGCTTCGTCGAGCAGCTTCTCCGCCTCGGGTGCGTGAACCCACCCGCGGGTGATTATCTCGGGGCCCGTCAGGACGGTACCCGTGCGCGAGTCCACTGTCACGATCACGACGATGACACCCTCTTCTGCCAGGAGCTTGCGGTCGCGGAGCACTCCCCGCCCGACGTCGCCGACGATCCCGTCCACGTACAGGTAACCGGCCGGTACCTCGCCGGCGAACTCGATCGTGGTCGAAGTGAGCTCGACGACGTCGCCGTCTTCGGCTAACAACACCGACTCTGGTGGCACCCCGAGATCGGTGGCCAAGCGGGCGTGGTGCATCAGGTGCCGGTACTCACCGTGCACCGGGATGAAAGCCCGAGGCTTGGCAATCGAGATCAGCAGCTTGAGCTCGTCGCGCATCGCATGGCCCGAGGCGTGTACGGAAGCGAGCGCCGAGTGCACCACCTCGGCTCCAGAGCGGCAGAGGCCGTCTATGACCTTGCCCACATTTGTCTCGTTGCCCGGTATGGCGTGCGAAGACAGCACCACAAGGTCCCCTTCGCGCGCCTTTACCCATTTGTTCTCACCGGCAGCCATGAGCGACAGCGCCGACATCGGCTCTCCCTGCGAACCTGTACAGATAATGCAAATCTTGCTCGGGGGCAGGCCTGAAATCTTTTCGATATCGATAAGCCGGTCCTCGGGTATTTGCAGCAGGCCGAGGTTGCGGGCGAACGCCACGTTCCTAGCCATGGACCGACCGAGGGTGGCAACGTACCGCCCCGATGCGATCGCCGCGTCGGCCACCTGCTGCACGCGGTGGATATGGCTGGCGAAGCATGCGACCACAACTCGCTTTTCCGGGTGCGCCTCGAACAGGCTGGCGAGCACCCGGCCGACCGCTCGCTCCGAGGGGGTGTAGCCCTCTTCCTCGGCGTTCGTAGAGTCTGAAAGGAGAAGACGGATCCCGTCGCCGGCCGCCAGCGCGCCGATGCGGCCGAGGTCTGTCCTTCGCCCGTCCACCGGCGTCAGGTCCAACTTGAAGTCGCCCGTATGCAGGATTACGCCCACGGGAGTGTGGAATGCGAGGGCGAAACCGTGGGGGACCGAGTGCGCTACCGGGACGAACTCGACGTCGAAGGGGCCAATTTTCCTTGTCTCGCCGTCGGTTACCGTGATCAGTTCGGTGCGGTCGAGGAGGCCGGCTTCCTCGATCCGGTTCCGTGCCAAGCCAAGCGTTAGTTCGGAACCATAGATCGGCATGCTCAGCTCGCGCAGTAGGTAGGCGAGAGCCCCGCAGTGGTCTTCATGGCCATGGGTGAGCACGCAACCCTCGAGGCGGTCCTTGTTCTCGATTATGTAGGTGAAATCGGGAAGAACCAGGTCGACACCGAGCATTTCCGGTTCGGGGAACATGATGCCGCAGTCGACCAGGATGGCCCTGCCGTCCATTTCGAACCAGGCGCAGTTGCGACCTATCTCGCCCAGGCCGCCGAGGAAGACGATACGCACCGGGGAAGCGGGTTCTGGCATGGGCTAAACAGCCTGCCGGAAAGGCTGGGCGTGCAAGTTGCCCCAGACCTCCCTGGCGCGCTCGGCAAGGCCCGGAGGGGTGGGGCCCATCGGCAGGCGGCATTCGCCTGCAGGCAAGCCGAGCGCCCTCAGCATCGCCTTGGTCGGTACGGGGTTTGGAGCATCTTCAGTGCTCTCGAACTCCCACGACTCGACAAGCCGGGCGTTCAACACCATGGCAGCGTCGGTATCGCCCTTGGTATAAGCGGCGATCATCTCGCTGATCTGCGGCCCAGCCCAATGCGAGGCCACACTTATGAGCCCGACAGCTCCGACCGCTACCAGCGGGAGGGTGAGGGCGTCCTCGCCGCTATAGACCTCGAAGCTATGCGGTGATTGTTCTATCAAGGCCGCAGTCGCGGCGGTCGAACCAGCCGCATCCTTGAGACCTGCGATCACCCCGTCGCCCGCAAGCCTCGCGAGAGTGGACGCCCGCAACTCGCGCCCTGTCCGCCTGGGTATGTCATACGCGATAACGGGCAACCCGGTCGCTTCAGCGATGGCGCGGAAATGGGCCTCGATGCCTGCCTGCGACGGCCTGTTGTAATAGGGCGTTACCACCAGTGCTGCGTCGGCACCAACATCAGCCGCCATTTTGGTCAGTTCGACCGAGTGGGCGGTGCTCGCCGTGCCCGTATTAGCGATCACGGGCACACCTACGACCTCGCGCACCGCTTTCCAGAGGTCATGCTTCTCCTGGTCAGACAGAGCCGGCGCCTCACCCGTAGTGCCGGCCAGGACGAGGCCGTCGTTGCCGTTGTCAACAAGCCAGCGGGCAAGCCTCACTGCGCCGCGGATGTCAAGGCGGCCATCCTCGTCGAAGGGAGTCACCATGGCGCAGATGACAGCGCCAAAGCGCCCGGGCACCGGCATCAGAGCTTCTCCCACCCAGCCCTAAAGGGTTGCATGTACGGCAAGCCTAGTGCCACGACAGGCAACGTTCGCCCGCTTTGGCGCTGATGAACGATGGTTGGGGCGAACGCCGTCTTTGAGTCGCCAGAGGGGGAGAACGTTCCTGGAGGAAGCACTACCCGACCGCGCGCCCGGCAACGTCAGAAGCCGAGCAAGGCGTCGAGCCCGACGGTCAAGCCCCGCCGGTGCGGCACCTCTTTTACCGCGAGGAGCACGCCTGGCATGAAAGAGCTCCGGTCCATGGAGTCGTGGCGCAGCGTCAGGGTCTGGCCGGCGGTGCCAAAGAGGACTTCCTGGTGGGCGACCAGGCCCCGCAGGCGAACCGAATGAACTCTCACACCCGGCGCCGCTTCTGTCCCGCGCGCCGTTCCTGTACCGAGCCCCGCTAGCGGGGCCGGCGCGACCGGTCCCCCGCTTTTTGCGGCACTGTCTTTCAGGGCCTCGGAAATGCGCTGCGCAGTCAAGATCGCCGTGCCGGAGGGAGCATCGACCTTGCCGTCATGGTGCAGCTCCACGATCTCGACAGATTCGAAAAAGGGTGCTGCGAGCTCGGCGAAGCGCATCATGAGTACGGCCCCGATTGCGAAGTTAGGGGCGACGACGCAGTTGGCAACACCGGCTTCGAACCGGGCCTTTATCTCCGCAAGCAGTGCGGGCGAAAAACCGGTAGTACCGATCACGGAGTGGACACCGTGGTCGGCACACCACATCGCGTTGGCCTGGGCAGCCGAAGCGACCGTGAAGTCGACGGCGACTTCTGCCCCGGCCTCGGCCATCGTCTCCGGCCCTGTCGCTGCGACGAGGCCGGAGGGCCCTAACTTCTCGCCAGCGTGGGCTGGGTCGACCACCGCCACAAGCTCGAGACCGGGGTCAGCGCCGACGGCTTCGCAGACCGCCGTCCCCATCCGGCCAGCGGCCCCGAAGACCCCGACACGGAGCACTTTGCTCAGTGACCGTTGGCCCGGCCGTCCCAGTCCGGGAAGGCGTCGTCATCGAAAGGCCCGAGCACAACAAGGCTTCGCGGCCCATCGAGGACCGTCTTGGCGACGCGGGCGAGGTCCTCGCGGGTGACGGCCGCAACCTGTGCATCGAGCTCGGCGAGCGACGGCACCCTGCCGTGGGCGAGCTGAGAACGCCCGAGGCGGCTCATCCGGGCTCCAGAGTCCTCCAACCCGAGGGCGGTGGCACCCCGGATGTGGCTCTTCGCCGCTGTCAGCTCGTCGGTCGTCGGACCGCTGGCCGCCATCTTGTCCAGTTCCTCTGTAACGATCTTCAGGACCTCTGAAGCTCTACTTGGTGCGGTACCCGCGTAGACGGCCAGGTCGCCGGCACCCTGGTAGCCGGAACGGTAGGAATAAACGTTGTAAGCGAGCCCTCTTTCCTCGCGGACCGTCTGGAAGAGCCGGCTGGACATGCCCCCGCCCAGGATGTGGTCGAGCACGTTCAGGACCTGCCTGTCCGGGTGGTCACGCTCGAACGCCGGCATCCCGATCATGATGTGCGCCTGCTCGGTTGGCCGGTTGAGCACCATGAGCCGCTGCGCCGGAGCGGAAGGACCCACGCGCTCAGGCCTCGCCCCACCCAAAAGCACATCCCGTCCTATCTCATCAGCCGCCTTGTCGAGCCGGCGCACCACGCCTTCGACGATGGCGGTGTGCTCGACTCTCCCGGCCGCGGTCACCACGACATTGGCGGTCCGGTAGTGCTTGCGGTGGAACTCGGCGACCTGGTCGCGCGTCGTGGCGCGAACGGTCTCCTCCAACCCCAGGACGTCGCGCCCGAGGGGGTGACCCGGGTACATAGCCGCATTGAACAGGTCGTGTACTTCCTCGGCGGGTTCGTCGCTGTGCATCAATATTTCCTCGACGATCACCTGCCGTTCGGCTTCCAGCTCGTCCTTGCGCAGCGCCGGCCCCCAGATAATCTCCGAGAGGATATCGAGGCCGAGGTCGGCCGATTCAGCCAGGAGCCTGACATAAAACGCCGTGTGCTCCTTGGTGGTGAACGCGTTCAGGTCGCCGCCCACTGCGTCGACCAGCTCGGCGATCTCACGTGCGCCGCGCTCAGCGGTACCCTTGAAGAGCAGGTGCTCCAAGAAATGCGATGCACCGGCGATCGGTTCGGGCTCGTCGACCGAACCGGTGCCGACCCAGAAACCCAGGCTCACCGAGAGCACGTCGGGCATGTGCTCGGTGACGATTGTCAGGCCCCCGTCGACCACTGTCGTCTCAACGACGTCGCGGGCGCCCCGAGAAGCTCGCGCTCGCGGCTTTGTGCTCTCCCCTGGCATGACAGTGAGCTAGTGACGCCGGCGGGGGTTGCGGCGTGGGCCGCCCTGACCGCGCGGCTCCCCGGCTCTGTCCCTCTCGCCTCGGCCCCCGGAAGGGCCACTTGCTTGCTCGAGGGCGCCTGTTGATGGGCCGAGGTCGCCAAAGGTCGAACGGGCCTCTTGTTCCCAGGTGTCTTCGAACGACACCGTCTTGAGGCCGTTGCCGCCTTCGCCGTCGGCACCGTTTGGAGCGTCGAGCGAAGCGGAGCTGGGGCCGCGCTTGGCGTAGAGGTGCCTGAGCCGTCCTCGATCGAAAGCGAAACCTTGCCGATCGGGTCGATGTCGTCGACGTGCACGTCGAGTTCCTCGCCAAGGGAAAGCACGTCTTCGACGCGCTCCACGCGTTTACCTTGCGCCAACTTGGAGAGCTTGGAGATGTGCACGAGACCGTCGCGGCCGGGGAGGATGTTGACGAAAGCGCCGAACTTGGTGATGTTGACCACCTTGCCGCGGTAGGTCGCACCCACCTCTGCCTTCGGCGGGTCGAGTATCAGCTCGATCCTCTTCAGGGCTTCCTTCACGTTCGCGCCGTCGCGTGCGCCGATGGTGACCGTACCGACGACGCCGTTGTCGTCCACGCTTATGTCCGCGCCGGTTTCTTGCTGTATCGAATTGATCATCTTGCCCTTGGGCCCGATGACCTCGCCGATCTTGTCCATCGGGATCTCGAGGGTCACGATCTTGGGGGCGGTGTCGCTCACCTCCGCGCGCGGCTTGCTGATCGCCGCCTCCATGACCTCCAGGATCGCCAACCGTGCTTCCCGAGCCTGACGGAGAGCGTCGCCAAGTACTGCGGCCGGGAGACCGTCGATCTTGGTGTCGAGCTGTAGGGCGGTGACGAAGTCAGCGGGGCCGGCCACTTTGAAGTCCATGTCGCCGAAGGCGTCTTCGGCACCCAGGATGTCGGTCAGCGTCACGTACCGGTCGCCCTCTTTGACCAGGCCCATCGCAATACCCGAAACGGCGGCCTTTATCGGCACGCCAGCGTCCATCAGCGACAAGCTCGAAGCGCACACTGACGCCATCGACGTCGAGCCGTTGGACGAGAGCACCTCGGACACCAGCCGGAGCGCGTACGGGAACTCCTCGAAAGCTGGCACCACAGGCAGCAGCGCCCTCTCGGCAAGTAGGCCGTGGCCTATCTCGCGGCGCTTCGGGCTACCAACGCGACCTACTTCGCCGTTGGCAGACGGCGGCATGTTGTAGTGGTGCATGTAGCGCTTTTTCTCCTCGGTGCCGATGGTGTCGATCATCTGGTCCATGCGCGGCATCCCGAGGGTTGTCACGTTGAGCACCTGGGTTTCGCCCCGCTGGAACAGCCCCGAGCCGTGAGCGGTCGGGAGTATGCCCACCCGGGCACTGAGCGGCCTGAGGTCACGAGTGCCCCGGCCGTCAATACGCACGCCTTCCTCGACGATCCGCTTGCGCACCAGCTTTTTGGTAAGCGAGCGGACGGCTGAGGATATTTCCTTTTCTCTCCCTGCAAATTCTTCTGACAGTTCCTCGATCAGCGAGGCAGCTGTCTCCGCCAGTGCGGCCTCACGCTCGGACTTGAGCGAGATGGTGGTCACTTTGCCTATCCGCTCGGCCCCGAGGGCTTCCACGCGCTCGAAGACCTCCGGCGCATAGTCGCGGCGGGGTGCGTACGCGAGCGGCGCGCGCGAACCGGCACGCGCCCGGAGCTCAAGCTGAAGCTCCACCGACTCCTTGATCCAGGTCTTTGCGGCCTCGAGGCCTTCGCCGATAACTTCTTCGGTCACCTTCGGGGCTCCCTGGCTGTAGTAGGCCCAGGCCTTTTCGGTCCCCCCGGCTTCGACCATCATTATCGCCACGTCCCCATCAGGCAGTGCCCGGCCCGCGACCACGAGCTCGAAGGTCGACTCGTCGCCCTCGTCATATGTGGGATGGGGCACCCATTTGCCTTCCTGGGTATAAGCGACCCGCACCGCTCCGATCGGGCCTTCGAAGGGCAGCCCCGAGATCATTAGTGCCGCGCTGGCCGCGTTTATCGCAATTACGTCGTGCGGGTTGACCTGGTCAGCACCCAGGACCGTTATGACCACCTGGGTCTCGTTGCGGTAGCCATCGGCAAAAGAGGGCCGCAGGGGCCGGTCGATCAGGCGCGCAGTCAGGATGGCGGTTTCGGAGGGCCGACCTTCACGACGGAAGAACGACCCCGGGATCTTGCCAGCTGCGTACATCCGCTCTTCGACATCGATCGTGAGCGGGAAGAAATCTATTCCTTCGGGCGCGTGCGATGCGGCGTTGGCAGTGGCCAGCACGATCGTGTCGCCAATTCGCGCGACGACTGCACCCTGGGATTGTTGGGCCAATAGGCCGGTTTCGAAACTTATGGTCTTGCCGGTGCCAGACACCGGCGCTGCAACAGAAAAAGGCTCCCCCATAGAGGTGGTGTTCTCCTTTCGGCCCATGGCAGCCGGCACCGCCAACTACCACAGATAGAGGATCTTCAGTCAATGAAGACCCTTGAGGCCGCTGGGCGGAGCTGAGCCAGTTGTCAGTTGACGACCTCCCGGTGCCGGCGCAGCGCGCCCGGCGGGAAGCCCTCGACTGGCAGCTGACCACAGCGTGCCCCTCGGCTCTCGCGATCAGCGGCGCAGCCCCAGCCGGCCTATCAGCCCTCGATAGCGCTCGACGTCGTTGTTCCTCACGTAATCGAGAAGACGACGGCGACGCCCGATGAGCACCATCAGCCCGCGTCGGGAGTGATGGTCGTGTTTGTTGACCTTCAAGTGCTCGGTCAGATGGGCAATACGCTCGCTCAACAGAGCAACTTGTACCTCGGGCGAACCCGTGTCCGTCTCATGGAGGCGGTACGCCTCGATGGTCGGTGCTTTTTCGGCCATGCTGGTAGGTCCTTGGAATGGGGCTGGCTTAAAACAGGACAATGACGCCGTGAAACAGGGCCGCTCCCCGCCCGGGACAAGGCCCGGTCGCCTGAGCAGTTACGTGGCACAACGCCGCCGCTCATGTTAGCAGCTGGACAGCGGTATCACCCTCGCCCACGGCTCAGCCGTGGCAAAAGTGCTGGCTCAGAGGGACGCGGCCGCCAAAGTAAGCCTTGTCTGCGCCACATCGGCGGTCATCTGGTCGACCAAGGCATCCACCGAGCCGAACTTTTCCTGGCCTCTCAGCCTGGCTACCAGTTCGACCGTACCCACTTCGTCGTACAGGTCCCCCTGGAAGTCGACCAGGTGGGCCTCGACGAGCGAGACGGGCCTCGAGGCGTAGAAAGTCGGTTGACGCCCAACCGAGATCGCGGTCTGGTGGCGGGTACCGTCCGGCCTCAGGTACCAGCCGGCGTAGACGCCGTCCGCGCAGACCTGCATGGCCTTGTCGACTTCTAGGTTGGCGGTCGGGAAGCCGAGCTCTCTGCCGCGCTTTTCGCCGTGGCCGACTATCCCCCGCAGCTGGTACCAGCGGCCAAGCAGCTGAGCGGCCGCCGTGACCTCACCATTGGCGATCAGGCGGCGGATCCCCGTCGAGGAGATCGGCCCGAGCTCGCCGGTCCTGTTGGCCTCCCCTCCGTGCCTCCCGGAGCTGACCAGCCGGATCCCCGTCACGTCGAAACCCTTCAGCGCCCCGATGCGTTGGAGGAGCGCCACATCGCCTTCCCTGTTGCGACCGAAGTGGAAGTCGTGGCCAACAACCAGCGCCCTGGCGTTCAGGCAGTCGACGAGGACTTCGTCGACAAAGGCTTCTGCGGGCTCTGTCGCGCGTGATGCGTCGAAGCGCACGACCAGGACCACGTCGACCCCCGAGCCTTCCAGGAGCGCCAACTTCTGGTCGAGGTCAGTCAGCAACAGTGGGGCTGACCCCGGGCGCACCACGCTTGCGGGGTGCTTGTCGAAGGTGACGACAACCGACACTGCGCCGATCTCGGCGGCGGTGCTCCTGACCCGTTCGATGAGCCGCCGGTGGCCAAGATGCACGCCGTCGAACGCCCCGATCGTCACGACTGAGCCTTCCGGGGGCGCCGGGCACTCGCCCGGGTAGTAGGCGATCCTCACAGCGACGACCTCTTCACATGGACCACCTCGGCGTGCACAACGCAGGATAGGGACCGCCGAAGGACTTGGGCGGTTGAAGCCGACCGTTGCAGCCATCAAGCAGGGTCCCGCGGCTTCGGCCGTCCAAGTTATCCTGAGGCGGGCCCGAACCGCTGCAGGTGATCTAGAGCGCTGCCGGAAGGAGCGTCTCGCCGACCAGGTAGCGGTCGACAGCGGCAGCAGCCGCGCGGCCCTCAGCAATGGCCCAGACAATCAGGCTCGCTCCCCTCGTGGCGTCCCCGCAGGCAAAAACACCTGGCACGGTAGTCCCCCACGAGCCGTCATGGACCACGTTGCCCCGCTCGGTCAATTCGGTCCCCAGCTTGTCGAGAAGCTGGCCGTCGGGGCCGCGAAAGCCGATCGCGAGTAGCACGAGGTCGGCTGCCAGCTCGAACTCGCTGCCCGGGACATCTTCGTAGTTCCGCCTCCCGAGCTCGCGCACCTGGTGCGCGAGCAGGGCGCGCACATGCCCGGTCTCGTCGCCCATGAAGGCATCGGTTTGAACCGCAAAGACGCGCTTTCCCCCTTCTTCGTGGGCGAGCGAGCCCCGCAGCACGAGCGGCCAGAGAGGCCAAGGGGTGCTCTCGGGGCGCTCATCGGGAGGTTGTTCGTGAATGTCGAACTGGTGCACCGATGCAGCGCCCTGGCGATGAGCCGTGCCGAGGCAGTCGGCGCCGGTGTCGCCACCGCCGATGATGATCACCGACTTGCCGGCCGCGTCGATGGGGGGCCGGTCGAGTAGCCCCGCCTGCACCCTGTTCGAGGGGACGAGGTACTCCATGGCCAGGTGGACACCACCCAGGTGGCGGCCCGGGATGTCGAGCTCCCTCTGCCAGAGGGCGCCGATCGCCAGTACGACGGCATCGTGGCCGGAGCTCAGGTCCTCCACCGAAAGGTCAACGCCGACGTCGACCCCGCATTCAAAGACCGTCCCCTCTGCCTCCATCTGCGCGACCCGGCGGTCCAGGAGGGCCTTGTCCATCTTGAAGTCCGGGATGCCGTAGCGGATGAGACCGCCCGGCCTATCGTCGCGCTCGTAGACGACGACTTCGTGGCCGGCGCGGGTCAGCTGCTGGGCTGCGGCCATGCCGGCCGGGCCGGAGCCCACGACCGCTACCCGTTTGGCGGTCAACGAGGTCGGCCGCACCGGCGTGACCCATCCGTGTTCCCAGGCGTAGTCGATTATTTCGTTTTCAACCTGCTTTATCGTGACCGGGTCGTCATTTATGGAAAGCACGCAGGCACTCTCGCAGGGAGCGGGGCACATTCGCCCAGTGAACTCGGGGAAATTGTTGGTGGCGTGCAGCCTGTCGATCGCGTCCCGCCAACGGTCGCGGTAAACCAGGTCGTTCCAGTCCGGTATCAGGTTGCCGAGGGGGCAACCGTCCAGGCTGTTGCAAAACGGGATGGCGCAGTCCATGCAGCGCGAGGCCTGGTTGCGAAGTGTCGCGACATCGACCGGCTCGTACATCTCACCCCAGTCACGGACGCGCAGGTGTACCGGCCGGTGTTCGGCCTCGCGCCTTTGGTGCTTCAGGAAGCCATCTGGGTCAGCCATGCGCGGCGGCCATCATTATCGCTGCAGCTGTCTCGGGCTCGCCCTCCGCAAGGCGGGCTGCGTCGAGAGCGCGGCGGTAATCGGTCGGCACAACCTTTACGAACAACCCGGCATGGGCGGGAAAGTTGTCGAGCAGGCGCTCGGCTACCGGAGAGGCGGTCTCGGCAACGTAACGGCCGAGGACGTGGCGAAGCCAGGCAACGTCGTCGTCGCTCATATTGTCCAGCTCGACCATCTCCTTGTTGAGCCGGTCCGGCAGGCGCCCGTTGGGGTCGTAGACATATGCGAACCCTCCAGACATACCAGCGGCGAAGTTGCGCCCAGTCGGGCCGAGCACGACGACACGTCCACCGGTCATATACTCACAGGCGTGGTCGCCGACGCCTTCAACGACGGCGAGGGCTCCTGAGTTGCGAACACAAAAGCGCTCCCCGACGACCCCTCTTATGAAGATCTCCCCGCTCGTAGCGCCATAACCGATCACGTTGCCCGCGATTATATTGGCCTCCGCGACAAAGCCCGTGGGCACGTCCAACGGGGGCCGCAAGATTATCCGGCCCCCAGAAAGACCCTTTCCGAGATAGTCGTTTGCATCCCCGAAGAGGCGCAACGTCATCCCTGACGGCACGAAAGCCCCGAAGCTCTGGCCGGCTGAGCCGCTCATTTCGAGCTCGATTGTGCCCTCCGGTAAGCCGGCGCCCCCATAACGCCGGGTGATTTCCGACCCGAGCATGGTGCCGACGGCGCGGTTGGAATTGACAACGGGCCACGAACCCGACACTGGTCGGCCTTCTTCTAGCGCTGGGCGGCACGCCTCGATCAGCCTCGCATCCAATGTGCGATCGAGCTGGTGGTCCTGTTGGTGGGTACAGCTGAGGGGCACCCCCGGCGGAGGCGGGTACAAGATAGCGGAAAGGTCGAGTGTCGAAGCCTTGCTGTCCTCATCAGCAGCCAGTTCCTCGAGCACATCGCTCCGCCCGATCGCCTCCGCAACTGTCCTGAAACCGAGCGTCGCCAACCATTCCCTAACTTCCTCGGCTATGTACTCGAAGAACCTCACCACGAGTTCAGGCGTCCCGCTGAAACGCTTTCGTAGCTCAGGGTTTTGTGTTGCCACGCCGACCGGGCAGGTGTCTAGATGGCAAACGCGCATCATGATGCAGCCCTCAACCACCAGGGGAGCGGTGGAAAAACCGTACTCTTCGGCACCGAGCAGCGCCGCTATGACCACGTCCCTGCCGGTTTTCATCGAGCCGTCGACCTGCACCACGATCCTGTCGCGCAAACCGTTTCGCAACAATGTCTGCTGCGTTTCGGCAAGCCCGAGCTCCCAGGGGCCGCCTGCGTGGCGGGTGGAGCTCATCGGCGAGGCTCCGGTACCCCCGTCGTGGCCCGAGATGAGCACAACGTCGGCGTGAGCCTTGGCCACACCCGCAGCGACCGTGCCTACGCCGGTCTCGGACACCAATTTGACGTTCACCCGCGCGGGTTGGCGTTCTTCAGGTCGTAAATCAACTGCGCCAGGTCTTCGATCGAGTAGATGTCGTGATGAGGAGGCGGCGATATCAGGCCGACACCGGGCGTCGAGTAGCGCGTCTTGGCTATCCAGGGGTAGACCTTTTTGCCCGGCAGCTGTCCGCCCTCGCCGGGCTTGGCCCCTTGGGCCATTTTTATCTGGATGTCGTCTGCATTCACGAGGTACTCGCTGGTAACCCCGAAGCGCCCCGCGGCCACCTGGCGGATCGCGCTGCGGCGGCTGTCCCCGTTTTCGTCCGGCACGTTGCGCACCGGGTCTTCCCCGCCCTCGCCGCTGTTGCTGCGGGCCCCGAGGCGGTTCATTGCGATGGCGAGGGTCTCGTGGGCCTCTTGCGATATAGCCCCGTAGGACATCGCACCGGTCGAGAACCGCTTGACGATCTCTGACACCGGCTCTACTTCGTCAAGGGCCACTGGGTGGCGGCCGGTCTCGTGGCCCGGGCGGAAGCCGAGCAAGCCTCTCAGGGTGGCGAGGTTGCGCGACTGGTCGTCGACGGCGCGCGTGTATTCCTTGAAAATCTTATAGCTCTTGGACCTTGTTGCATGCTGGAGCTTGAAGACGGTCTCGGGGTTGAACAAGTGGTACTCGCCCTCACGCCGCCACTGCCAGTCACCGCCCGGGTCGAGGTCGCGGTGCGCAAGCTCGCTCGGCCTGTCCGGCCAGGCGGCGCGGTGGCGTGCAAGCGCCTCAGCAGCTATGTCACCCAGGCCGACCCCCTCGATCTGGGTGGCGGTCCCTGTGAAATAGCGTTCGGCAACGTCACTTGCCAGGCCGACCGCCTCGAAGACTTGAGCTCCGGTGTACGAGGCCACCGTTGATATCCCCATTTTGGACATCGTCTTGAGGACACCCTTGGCGGCTGCCTTCACGTAATTATTGAGCGCCTTACGCGCCGACATGCCCGTGATGGCGCCCCTCCGCACCTGGTCGACGACGGTGTCAAAGGCGAGGTACGGGTTGACTGCGGCGGCGCCGTAGCTGATCAGGCAAGCCATGTGATGGACGGTTCGCGCCTCGCCGGTTTCGACGATGAGGCCGACCTTGGTTCGCAGCTTTTTGTCTACGAGGAAGTGGTGGACCGCAGACACAAGTAGCAAGCAGGGTATTGGGACCGCGTCGGCGTTGGCATGGCGGTCGGACAGAACGGCGACGCTCGCCCCGGCAACGACGGCGTCTTCGACCTGTTCGCAGACTTTGTCCAAGGCGTCACGCAGACGCTCGCCGGCGGTCGCGTCCGCGCTTTTGGCCGGGAACAGCCCGTCGATCGCAAAAGTGTGCCACCCCGGGACAAGGCCGTCCTCGTCGACGTAGAGGAGGGTCGCGAGTTCGTCGTTGGTGAGGATCGGCCCCGGCAGCATTATCTGATGGCATGACTGCGGGCCCGGCTCCAGCAGGTTGCCCTCGGGCCCGACCGAGGACGAAAGGGAGGTTATGAGCTCCTCGCGGATCGCGTCCAGGGGTGGGTTGGTCACCTGGGCGAAAAGCTGGCGGAAATAGTCGTAAAGCAGGCGCGGACGGCGCGACAGGACGGCAAGAGGGGTGTCGTCGCCCATCGAAGACACGGGCTCGCTGCCGGCCCTGACCATTGGCTCAATGATCAGGCGGATCTCTTCTTCGGTATAGCCGAACTGGCGCTGGAAGCTCACCAGGCGCGAGTACTGGGGCGTCAATGCCCGGCGCACGGGGAGGTCCTCGAGGTCGATACGGGCCGCCGCGAGCCAGTCCCCGTACGGGTGCTCGGCGGCGAGACCGTCCTTTATCTCGTCGTCGTCGACGATCCTGCCGGCGGCGGTGTCCACGAGGAACATACGCCCGGGTTGGATACGTCCCCGCAGCACCACCTTCGAGGCAGGCACGTCGAGCACTCCGACCTCGGAAGCCATAATCACGATGTCATCGTCGGTAACCCAGTAACGCAACGGCCTGAACCCGTTCCGGTCGAGTTGGGCACCGATGAGCGTCCCGTCACTGAACGCGACGGCCGCAGGGCCATCCCAGGGCTCCATGATGCAGGCGTGGAACTGGTAAAAGGCTCGCCGCTCGGGCGATATGTCCTGCTTGTTCTCCCATGCCTCGGGGATCATCATCAACACCGCGTGCGGGAGCGACCTACCGCTCAGGTGCAAAAGCTCGAGCACCTCGTCGAAGCTCATGGAGTCGCTGCCCCCGGGCGTAACGATCGGGAATATGCGGGACAGGTCGCCAGGGACCAGCTTGCTCCGCAGCATCGCCTCCCTCGTACGCATCCAGTTGCGGTTGCCCTGGACGGTGTTGTACTCGCCGTTGTGGGCGACATAACGGTACGGGTGAGCAAGCGGCCAGCTAGGGAAGGTGTTGGTGGAAAAACGTGCATGAGCGAGCACAAGGCCTGATTCGAAGAGCGGGTCCGACAGGTCCACGAAGAACTTCGGGAGCTGTGGCGCGGTCAACATCCCCTTGTAGACGACGGTGCGCGCCGACAAAGAAGCGAAATAGATGCCAGGGATTCATGCTCTGCGCGCTTGCGCAACACAAAGGCGAGCCGGTCCAGCTCCAGGCCAGTCTGGCCCGCATCGGCGGCGACAACGACCTGACGGAACCGCGGCATCACCTCTCGTGCACTCGCCCCGGAAGGTGGGCATCGACTGGCACCTCTCGCCAGCCGAGCACCGATAGGCCCTCCTCCGGCGCCAGGGCTTCGAACTGCCGACAAGCTTCGCCAGCTTGCCGTTCGTCCGCTGGCAGGAAGGCGATCCCGGTCGCGTAGGAGCCGAGCGGGGGGAGTTCTAGGTTTAGAGTGGCGTGTAAAAACCGGTCCGGCACCTGGACCAGGACCCCTGCACCGTCGCCGGTTTCGGGATCGGCCCCCTTGGCGCCGCGGTGCTCGAGGTGGCAGAGGCTCGCCAGCCCCATCTCGACCATCTCGTGGCTTGGCCGCCCGCGGATGTCAGCCACGAACGCGACCCCACAGGAGTCATGCTCCATCTCGGGCCTGTAAAGCCCAGTTGCGCCATGACCTGATCGTGGCCTGACATCATCTGGTCGCCGTCGGCCCAGCTGGGAACCGTGCGGTGTCGACATCGTGGCGTGCGCCTCCCAAGTAGTCTTCCAACGTCCTACGGTCTTCCTGGTGCAGATCGGGACGACGTTGGCCCACCCGGCACACAACTACTAGGGATCATACCTCGTGCCCTGCGGTGCTGCGGTGGGGGTGCCCCCCAGTAACTAGTTACAAGCAGGCGGCTACCGCTCGGGCCAACTCCCTCGTAGCTTGGCGGCGCTTTCGTAGAGGGGCTCGGGCAGTACCCGGGCGTCCGCCACCGAGGTCATGAAGTTGGTGTCACCGGCCCAACGGGGAAGTACATGCATGTGGAAGTGGCCGGGCACACCCGCACCGCCGGCTCTGCCTAGGTCGGCCCAGAGGTTGGCCCCCTCTAGCTTGTAGGCCGCCTTGACGGCCCTGACGCCGGCAACAACCCCTTCCCATATGTCGCCTGACTCATCCGGTGCGCGAGATCCTCTAGGTCGGCGACGTGGCGGGTGGGCATCACCATCAAATGGCCGCTCGTGTAGGGGTAGGCGTTGAGCAGCGCCACGGCATGGCCGGAGGGCTGGCGCCAAACGACGTGGGCCTCCTCGTCCGCCAACCCGCTTGCCAGGATCCGGCAGAACACGCACGAACCCTGGTTTGGCCTCGCTTTTGCCCTCCTCGGCAGCGCCGGCGACGAACTCGGAGCGCCAGCCCGCCCAAGTATGCACGTCGAGGTTGCCCATGGATGCTGTCAGCCAGCCTGGGGGAGGGAAGACTCGTCGGCGGCCACGTCGGCTTGCAGCCGCTCGATGAACTGGCTGACGGCAACGCCGCGGTCGGGCCGCTCGGTCCCCCGTGTATTGACCCCCATGGTCCCGCCCGCCACATCGTCGTCGCCGACCACGAGAACGTAAGGGATCTTTTCCAGCTTGGCGTGCCGCACCCGCGCCCCGAGCGGCTCGTCCGGGGGCAAGGTCCTGAAACCCGGCAGACCTCAACGCTTCCACGACCGAACTGGCGTAGGCCTCGTGGTCGTCGCGCACGGGGAGCACCTTTGCCTGTACCGGCGCCAACCAAGTAGGGAATGCGCCGGCATAATGCTCGATGAGGATGGCAAAAAAGCGTTCTACGGAACCGAACAGCGCCCGGTGGACCATGTAGGGACGGTGGCGTGCGTTGTCGGCGCCCACGTATTCCATCTCGAAGCGCTGCGGGAGCATGTAGTCAACCTGGATCGTCGACACCTGCCAC
>CAWAYZ010000015.1:0-16490 GCA_963786345.1 uncultured Acidimicrobiaceae bacterium
TTGCCTCTCACCACCACTTATTTTCGACAGCCCGATCGGTGCGGCCCGTGGTGTCCAGCGCGTCGAGATCAGCCATGTCCGCCTCGGAAAGCGTGAAGTCGAAAATCTGGGCGTTCTCGGCAAGGCGCTCACGGTGAGTCGATTTAGCGAAAACTCGCAGCCCGTGTTGGACGCACCACCGAAGGAGTACCTGAGCCGGTGTACGCCCGCAGCTCTGAGCAACGCGGGTTACGGTTTCATCGGAGAGGAAGCTCCCCGTCCCGAGCGGGCTGTAAGCCTCGAGGGCGACGTTGCGGGCCTCAGCCGCGTTGAGCAGCCCACGGCGGTAGTCGAAAACGCTGAACTTGACCTGGTCCACGACTGGATAGATGGTTGCGACCGCGGAATAGCTTCTCTAGCTCGTCCACGTTGTAGTTCGAACCCCGAATGGAGCGCGCGTACGCAAGCTCGCGGGCGCCCTGCCATTCCCGGCCATGCCCACGTCGGACCGCCTTGGGGCCAGTGGATGATATAGAGGTCGACATAATCGAGGCCGAGCCGCTTGAGGCTCCGCTCAGCCTCGACGTCGGGCTTTTTTCCACCGGGGTTGAACTTTGTGGTGACGAAAACTTTTTCACGGGCCACGCCGCTTTCCGCGAGCGCCCGCCCGACACTTTCCTCGTTGCCGTACGCCTGGGCCGTGTCGATGTGGTGGTACCCGAGATCGAGCGCCGAGCGGACGGTGTTGACGCACTCGGGGCCATCGGGCACCTGCCAGACGCCCAGCCCGAGCAGCGGTATCTTGTTGCTGTCCGCAAGCACTCGTGCGTGTGGACCGCCTGCGTTTGGACCAGTTGCCATGACCTCTCCTCTTGACAGGTTGGCCAGCCTAACAACCGTTCACTTGTAGGCCTGCGCCTGGGGAGGGAGACGTCGTAGCATCGGCCCGGTGACGATCATCCCGGACACGAAGAACTGGACGTGGGTCCTTTCGCGGCCATGCCCGGAGTGCGGTTTCGACGCCTCGAACTTCCCATGCCGGGGCGTCTCCGGGGAGCTGCGCCAAGGCAAGCCAGCCTGGCGGCCCCTCCTCATGCGACAGTACGTGCTGGTATGCCGGAGGCCTGCGACGTGGTCGACGCTCGAGTACGGCTGCCACGTGCGCGACGTGTTCAGGATCTTCTCCGATGTGTCCGGCTAATGCGGATGCTCCAAGAAGATGACCCGCTCTTCGAGAACTGGGACCAGGACGACACCGCCCTGGCTGGCCGTTACGGCGAACAGCAACCCGGGAGGGTCGCGGACGAGCTCGAGAGGGCGGGAAGTGCCCTGGCCGACCGCTTCGACCAAGTAGGCACGGACGGTTGGTTTCGGCCCGGACGGCGCAGCGACGGCGCGACCTTCACAGTCGAATCCCCGTCGTGGTGGATGCTCCGCACGATGCTGTACACCACTTGCACGACGTGGCCCCGGGCACCGGGCAAGGGGCCGGCTGAGCGACGTCGACTAAGACCTGGAGCGAAAAGGGGAGAGTCCTATTCGATGGCTCTGGTCCGTCCCGACTTCGCGGTCCCGCCAGGGGCCGCCACGGCACTTTTCGTCCTGGAGCCACTGGGCCCCCAGCACAACGCTGCGGACCTAGCAGCCTGGACCTCGAGCATCGCCCATAAAGGGCGACGCCCGGGTTCGCCGGTCGCCCGTGGCCGGACAGGCCCTTTTCTCTCGAGGAGAACGAGACGGACTTGGCGCGCCACGCCGAGGACTTCTCGAAACGGACTGGCTTCACCTATACGGTGCTCGATCCAGCAACGGGCGAAGGTGGTCGGCTGCGTGTACCTGTACCCGCCGCGCCGCCCCGGCTACGACGTCGACGTCCGTTCCTGGGTGACAGCCGATCACGCCGATCTCGATAAGCCGCTTTATGCGTTCGTGTGTGAATGGCTTGCCCGGGTGTGGCCCTTCAACGAACCGGACTACGCCGTACGCCGAACCTCCCTGCTGAGTGGCGCCCAACACCCCGAGCGCTCGGCTGGCCACCGAGCGCTGTTAGCCCGCTCGAGTAAGTACCGGTAAATACCGTCCTGCGATGGGCCAGCCCTGGTCAAGAAATGACCCTGTCGGGTTGATGCGCCTCCCTGGCACGCGCCCAGAACGGTGCCGGTTACTTCGGCGCGCCACGTGTTGGAAACCGCAGACCTGGGCAGTTACTGGTCATCGGTGCCGGCCGTCCGAATGGCCCGGGGCTTGTACAAGCGAGCGGCCGCTCCGGACGGGTGGCCCCTGATGGTTGCCGGCCCCATCGTGGGCCTCATGATCGCCCTCTGGATGACAGCACCGGACTGGGGCGCAAGACCTCCGGGTGGCAACGACACCCTGGCGCACATCGTGCGTGCCCAATTCGTGTCAGGCCATATCATCAACCACGGCTTGGTGGACGGCTGGGACCCCGGTTTCATCGTCGGCTACGAGGAGTTCCTTTTCGATGGCCCAGGTTTGTCTTGGGCGGTGTACCTAACACGCCTCCTTACCTTCGACACGCTCTCGTTCACCGGCGCCATAAAAGTGATAGCGGTCGGCTCTTTGCGGTCCTTCCGCCGATCGTCGCCTTCACTGCCCGCTCTTTCGGCCTGAACCGGCGCTCGGCCGGCCTCGCCGGCATAGTGAGCCTGCTCATCAACAGTCCCTACGGCGGTGCCGGGCTGTCGGGCATGTTCGGCAACGGGTTGATCACCAACGATTTTGGCGCCCCGTTCTTTTTCCTCACAGTAGGCGGGTTCATGAGGGTGATCCGCGAGAAACAGGTTCGTTGGGTCGTGTTCACCGGTGCCAGCCTGGCCGTGCTGTGCTTGACGCACGGCATCTCGGTGATGGAGCTGGGCGTCATGCTGGTCATCATCATCCCGCTGTGGTTTATCGGGTTGCACCTGCCCAACGCCACGACGTTCTATGCACGCGCCGTAAAGATAGCGAAAGCCCAGCTCGCGTCCGAAGCATCGGCGGGCGTACCAATCATGGGCGTGCGACCGAAACGCGCCCTGGTAGAGCCCTTAGCTGACACGCCTTACCAGCGTTCGTGGTCCTCCTACCGGGCGTCTCTGAGCCTATTGGCCCGCAATTAGCAGGGTATTTGTCGCGACGGGCCTCGGCTTCGCTCTCAGCGCGGCCGTGCTTGTACCGCTCGCTGTTCACGATAACATTCGTGGGCCGGCCTCCGTGTGGACTACGGTTCCTTTCGGCCAGCTCCTGCTCGGGATCTGGCAGGGGAACATCCTGCTGCGCCCAGGAATGGCCCCCTTCCTTCTCGCCGGCGCGGCCTATGGCATCTTCCGCATGTGGAAGGGGAGACCATTCGCACTTGCGGTGGTCGCTGCCCCGATCATGCTCCTCATAGTCGGGAACGCATCGCTTCATTACTGGTCGACGAACATCCTCACCTACCAGCTAACCAACCGCGGGTTGGGTTATGCGGGAATACTGGCGACCTTCCCCCTGGCGGCGCTCATTGCGAGGGCCACGAAGAACCTCCCATTGCGAGACGTGCTGGCGGTCGCTGTGGCCGCGGCTTTAGTGGTCCTCCCGATCGGCAACGAGCGTCAACAGGCGCAGCAGACCCCTGAGGCGATACCGCAGATGTTCAAAGCGGCTCAGCTCCTAAAATCCCTCGTCCCTCCGACCGCTCGCTTCGCCTCGGAGCAGTCGGTCGATAATTCTACCGGCGTCCCGGTCCCCGACGATTGGTTTGCGTGGGCTTCACAGCGCAACACGCTCGACACCTTCAATATCGAGTCGGCTCAGGCCGTTGGTATGTCGAACGTGGTGTACAACCTCGCTAGTCAGAGCCCCACCGAGAGTGCCGACGACCTTGCCCAGGTCGGTGTGACCGACGTGGTCACTATTACGGTCCAGTCGGCCAGAGTGCTTGCTTCGTCTCCTCGCTTCCATGAGGTTTGGGCCTCTCCACCGATCGCAATATTCGCGGTCTTGCCAAGTACTGGCCAACCGGCACCGGCCGCGCTGATAACGGCCCAGGCGACGCTTTCGGCCAAGCTTGTCGCCGGCGGGCCACAACATGACGTGATCGACGTCGACGCAACCGTTGCGACGCAAGCGAGCCTTGCGATCGCGTGGTCACCGAAGTGGCACGCGTCGATCGACGGGAAAGCCGTTCCGCTGACAGAGTCGCCTGAGGGTTTGCTGCAGGTAGCCCTCCCGGCCGGGCCGCACCGGCTGGAGGTGAGGTTCCAGCGCGACCTCGCCGACTACGTCGGGCTGGCCATCTCCCTAGCGGCCCTGCTCGGCCTTCTGGCCTACGTCGCCACACGGTGGCGGGAGCGGCGCGCAGTCCCGGGACCGGAGGAAGCGCCGGGGCGGGACACTGCAAGGATCGACCTCGTGGCCAGCATCGACCTCACCTCCGGGCCGGTACGGGACGGCGATGTCGATGTGGTTACCCTCGAAGAAATACCGGGTGAGGTCCAACGTGGCAGCTGAACAAGACATTGCCGGCCAGACGATGCGGGCGTGGGAGGTGGCTGCTCCCGCTCCGATAGCGGACCACCCTGTTCGCCTGGTGGAGCGGGCTGTCCCGAGGCCCGGTCCCGGCGAGGTGCGCATCCGGGTCGTGGTCTGCGGGGTGTGCAGGACAGATCTGCACCTTGCCGAAGGCGACCTCCTTCCGCGCCGCCCAGGTGGGGTCCCGGGCCATGAGGTGGTGGGTCACGTCGACAAATTGGGGGAAGGCTCGAGCCGTTTCGCCATCGGAGAACGAGTGGGCGCGGCCTGGCTTGCCTCTGCCTGCGGGGTGTGCGAGTACTGCGTCAGCGGTCGCGAAAACCTTTGCACGGCGCCACGTTTTACTGGCTGGGATATCGACGGCGGCTTCGCCGAGTACATGGTGGCCGACGAACGGTTCATTTACCGGCTCCCCGCCAGCTTCGACGACGAGGCGGTTGCCCCGCTGCTGTGTGCCGGGATCATTGGCTATCGTGCCCTGCGCCGTGCCGAGCTCCCCGAGGGAGGCCGTCTCGGGCTTTACGGGTTCGGAGGGTCAGCACACCTGACGGCCCAGGTCGCCCTCGCCCAGGGTGCAACCGTCCATGTCATCACGCGGTCGGCCGAGGACCAGGCCCTCGCCCGCCAGCTTGGTGCAGCCTCTGTCGGGGGAGCGTCCGACCAGCCACCCGAGCAGCTCGACGCGGCGATCCTGTTCGCTCCCGTCGGGACGCTCGTCCCCGTCGCCCTGGGTGCGCTCCGGCGTGGCGGCACACTGGCAGTTGCGGGCATCCACCTGACCGACATCCCGGCCCTCAACTATGAGCAGCACCTGTTCCAAGAACGCACGCTTCGGAGTGTGACGGCGAACACCCGCGCCGACGGCGAGGAGTTCCTCGCCACCGCGGACCGGATCGGTATCCGGCCGACGACGCGGCCATACGCCTTTGAGGACCTCGACAAGGCGCTGTACGACCTCGCATACGACCGCTTCAGCGGTGCGGCGGTTATCCGCACCAGTCGGTGAAGGCGGTTAGCTGTGCGGCGGTCAGGCTAAGCGGTGCGGGCTTCCTTTTCGGAGAGCCAGCCGACGAGGCTCTCGGCCGGCATCGGCCTGGCGAGGAGATAGCCCTGGCCGCTGTCGCAGCCGAGGCGGCGGAGGTGCTCCCAGGTTTCGTCATCCTCAATGCCCTCGGCCACGGTGTGAAGGCCGAGGTTGCGGCCGAGGTCGATGACGGACTGGACGATGACCGCGTCGTTGGGGTCGCGGTGCATGTGGTACACGAAGGAACGGTCGATTTTGAGCTCGTTGACAGGGAGGTTCTTCAGGTAGGAGAGAGACGAGTAGCCGGTGCCGAAGTCGTCGATCGAGACCTGCACGCCGGTCGCAGAAAGCTCGCTCAGCAGGCGGTGCGCTCGCAAGGGGTCGGCCATGATCGTGCTCTCGGTGATCTCGAGCGCCAGGAGGTGGGGAGGGATGGCCCAGCGTTCGAGGGACGCGGCAACTTCTGTGGGGAAGTCGTCGTCAAGCAGGCTCCGGGTGGATACGTTTACGGCCACGGAGAGGTTGGCCGGGACCGGGCTACCGCTCATTTCCCGCCAACGGCTGAGCTGCTCGAGAGCCGTGTTCAGTACCCAGGTCGTGAGGGGCTTGATCAGCCCCGTGTGCTCTGCCAGCGGGATGAAGTCGTTGGGCGGGACGAGGCCGTACGTGGGGTGCTGCCAGCGGACCAGGGCCTCGACACCGTGCACGTTCCTTCCTCCCAGGGCCGCCTTGGGCTGGTAGTACAAGACGAACTGGCCCCCGGAAACCGCAGCCCTGAGCTCGCTCAGGAGGGCCAAGCGGGCAGGGGTGTTTATGTTGAGCTCGTCGTCGTAGGTCACGATGCTGGCGTGCGAGTCCTTGGCCACGTACATTGCCACGTCGGCGCGCTGCAGCAGCAGATCGGCGCTGTCGCCGTCCACGGGGGCGATGGCGACCCCGCAGCTGGCCTCTACCGGCATGGTCATCCCGTCAATGTCGAAGGGGTCCTCGAGCAGCTCGATAATGCGCTTTGCAACCACCAATGCGTCGCCGACGCCCTCGACGCGCGGGAGGAGCACGCAGAACTCGTCCCCGCCCAAGCGCGCCAAGGTGTCCGAGTCCCGAAGGCCGCGGCGCAACCGCGGCCCGACTTCGCGCAACACCTTGTCGCCGAACTTGTGGCCAAGTGTGTCGTTGATGTCCTTGAAGCGGTTCAAATCGAACAGCAAGACCGCCGTGCAGGTGCCGTCGCGGGAGGCGAGACGCAATGCCTGGTCCGTACGGTCGTAGAAGCAGGCGCGATTGGGTAACCCGGTTAGCTCGTCGTGCATCGCCTGGTGCCTCGCATCGTCGAGCGCCTTCTTCATTGCATGCACCGTGCTCGAGTCGTTTAGCGCCAGGCCAGCGTGCTCTGCGAAGGAGGTGAGGACATCGCGCTCATGCTGGCCGTACCTGCGCTCGGGGTCGCTCGAGGCCACGACAAGACTGCCGGCAGGCCGGCCCTCCAGCCGGATCGGTACCGCCATGGCCGAGTGGAGCGTTTGCGCCCCGCGCATGCAGACGACCCGAGGCAAGTCCTGCTCGCTCTCGGCGACGCACAATCGGTCCTCGACGATCGCGCGGCCACCGACGCCGTCACCGGCGGGTTGACGGTCGAGCCCTGCGCCAGGCTGAACTGCGTCCCCGGCAAGCGACGCTGTCAGCGTGAAGCCGGGATCAGATCCGTCGACCAGCTGCATCACCACGACGTCGTCACCCAAGAACTCGGCAACACCGGCCGTGACCGCGTGCAGTACGTCGGTGAGGAGCGCCCTTGAGCTGATCTGACGTTGGATCGAAGACAACCTCTCCAGTAGCGCCTGCCGGTCGCGCAGTGACGCCACGAGCTTTGCGTTTTCGTCGAACTGCCTTCGTTCCACCGCAACCGTGCGCAGCAACCGGAGCGCGAGCGCCAGTACCCTGCCCATCCCGCGCAGTAGGGCGACCTCCTCGGCGCTGAAGCGGTAACCGGCCCGCGCCAAGACGAGCTTGGAGCCCTCGTCCCTGTCGACCGGTATGACGACCGTCTCGCACACCCCGGCGCCGGGGATGTCGACGTTCGTGCGGTGCCCGAGAGCTACTGCGAGGATCTCCGGCTCGTGGGCGTGCCCGGTTGACCACCCAAGCGACGACATGACGTAACGACCCCTCACAAAGGCGCCACCATCGGCGTCGAACGACTCTGCGAGACGCTCGAGGGCGTTAGCGACCGCGAAGTGCTCGTCCGCCGCGGTCGTAAGGACCGCGAGGAACTCTGCGAGCTGTTGCGTCGCCCAGTCCGAAGAGCTCATTACATCCTTTATGCGAAAGCAACCACAACAAGAGTTTGGTTGTGGAAGCCGTTCAACCCGTGGGTACGGGCGAACTCCCCGTACGTATAGAACCCAGCCACCGGGGCCCCTGCGGCATAGGTGGCGATGCGCTCGACCTCAGCAACGATGCCCTGATCACCGAGGACACCCTTTCGGGCGATGCAGTCAAATGCCAGCACCCCAAGCGGTGCCCGCCCCCCGAGCCCGGAAAGCGCGCTCTCGCAGGCGACGTTGGTGGCCTCGAGGACCGAGCGGCTGTCGCCCTCCATGATCCTGAGCATGCTCCCCTGGGGGACAGCGGCAATGCAGTTCAGCGAGCCGTCCGCAAAGTCTGCGCCGGCGACGAAGCGGACCTCGTCGCCGCCTCGGCGGCTGAGCCCAAGGGGATGTGTCATTGCGAAATGGGTGAAGGCATCCGCGTCGTCATGAACAGCCAGGGGCGCTCCGAGGCGCTTGAGGTATGCGGAGAGGGCGGGCTGGTCGTCGAGGGCCAACACTCGGTTGCCCGCGCTGGCCGTCACGACCATCGGATCTCCCACGGCGCGCCAACCGTGCTCCACTCCGATGCCGATCGCGCCTTGCGACCCGATGGCCGCCCCCACAACGGAGTTCTTGAGGACGCGCTGGCCGTAGAACTGCCAGGTCGACTTCATCTTCAAACCGTCGCCGGCACACCCACCGACGAGCGGGACCTGCGCGCCCAACACGCTGTATGCCCCGCGGACAACTTCTTGCTGGTCTCCGCCGAGCCCGTCGCTCAAGACCAGTAGGACCCTGTGGGGGCTCGACTCGAGCCGGGCGGCGCTCATTGCCACCTCAGCGCTTGCCTCCCGAAGCCCGACCTCGGCGCTGGCCGAGGCAGTCCGCACGTCGAACCCCGGCCCTCCCACCGCCATCGCGACGACGCCAGCGGACCCCGGTCCTGCCGCGGCTATCTCGCCAGCTGTAGTACAGCCGATCACCGGGACCTCGCCGCCGACTTCGTGGATACCGGCGAGCAGCTGGGCGAGGTCATAGGCCTCGGACGAAAATACGACGAGGAGCTTGGCGTCGTCACCCGAAAGGGCTGCTGAGGCCACTTCGACGCCTGCGCTGTGGGCGTCTGGGTTTGACGATGAGCCGGTCGCAGTCCACTGCGTCTTGGCGCGAGCTGCTGAAGGTGCGGAGATTATGCCCATGCCTATCGGATCGGCCCCCTTTCCTGGGTCTTTAGCTGGAGTGGCCTGGGAGGGGTCACCCGGGCCGCGTCGGAGTACCCTTGCCGCAGAACGCGCCGGGCAAAAAAGGTAAGGCGCGGACCTTAGAGAGCGGACCAGAAACCGGACCTTAGAGGAGGCCAAGTTGGACAACGAACGGGCGAAGAGGGCCTTGGAGACCGAGCGGCGGCGCGTCGAGGAGCTTCTCGGGGACACGGTCGAGGCGGGGGAGGAGGACCGGGAGGAAGCCAATGCGCAAGACGACATGGCAGGGCCCGCCCAGAGGTTGACTGCCGAAGGGCTCGACGACGCTGTTGCGGCCGGGTTGCAAGCCCGCCTCGAGGCGATCGAGCGAGCCGAAGCCCGCCTCCGCGCTGGCAGCTACGGCCGCTCGATCAAAAGTGGCCTGCCGATCCCCGACGCGCGCCTCGAGGCCGACCCCGCGGCAGAGCTAACGGTGGAGGAGGCGTCGGAGGAACAGCCGGTGTAGGTCCACCAACTTCTCTTGCGGGCTGAGATAGGGTGGGGTGGCCACCAGGGACCGTCCTCACGAGGCACATCTCGAAGGAAGACGAGCCTCCACCGGCCACCACCGTTAGCCGAGTATGGAGGAGATCTTGGCGAAGCACATCTTCGTGACCGGGGGAGTGGCGAGCTCACTCGGTAAAGGGCTTACCGCTGCGTCACTGGGGCGGCTCCTGAAGAGCCGGGGCCTGCGGGTGACGATGCAGAAGCTCGACCCCTACATCAACGTCGACCCGGGCACGATGAACCCCTTCGAGCATGGCGAGGTCTTCGTCACAGAAGATGGCGGGGAAACCGACCTTGACCTTGGCCACTACGAGCGCTTCATCGACGAGGCCCTCTCACGCGATTCCAACGCCACCACGGGTTCCATCTACCAGTCGGTCATCGCCAAGGAACGTCGGGGTGAGTACCTCGGCAAGACGGTCCAGGTGATCCCCCACATCACCGACGAGATCAAGCTGCGCATCCGTCGCCTGGGCACAGAAGACGTCGACGTCGTGATCACCGAGATCGGTGGGACGGTGGGCGACATCGAGATCCTCCCGTTCCTGGAGGCGATCCGCCAGTTCCGCAAGGACGTAGGGCGCGACAACGTCTGTTACGTGCACGTGACCCTTGTGCCGTACCTCGGGCCTTCAGGCGAGCAAAAGACCAAGCCCACGCAGCACTCGGTGACAGAGCTGCGCTCCCGAGGGGTGCAACCCGACGTCATCATCCTGCGCAGCGACCGCACCGTGCCAGCCAACATGAAGACCAAAATCTCGCTGCTTTGCGACGTACCCGAAGAAGCAGTCATCTCCAACGTCGACGCGCCCAACCTCTACGAGATCCCCCTCTCCCTGCACGACGAGGGCCTCGACGACTACGTGTGCGAGCTCCTGCGTCTCCAGAGCGCTCCGGAGGGTGAGGAAGGAGCCCGTTCCGGGCGTTTGGACCTCTCGCACTGGCAAGCATTGGTGCGCCGTGTGGAGTCCGCCACCAAGCCGGTCCGCATCGGCCTGATCGGCAAGTACGTCAACCTCCCCGATGCCTACCTGTCTGTTGTGGAGGCCCTCCGCCACGGCGGTTATGCCCATGGCGTGAAGGTCCAGCTGGACTGGGTCCAGGCCGAAGAGGTCGAGGGCCTGATGGCCGAAGGCCGCCTCCGGGACCTTGACGGCATGATCGTCCCGGGCGGCTTCGGCGAACGCGGGATAGAAGGCATGATCGCCGCCGTGGGGTATGCCCGCGAGGGCCAGATCCCCTGCCTCGGCCTTTGCCTCGGACTGCAGGTCATGGTCATCGAGTTCGCCCGCAATGTCGCCGGACTTGAGCGTGCAAACTCCCGAGAGTTCTCTCCCAGCGCCCCCCACCTGGTCATCGACCTGATGGACGACCAGAGAGAGATCGTCAACCAGTCCAACTATGGAGGGACGATGCGTCTCGGCACCTACCCGGCCAAGCTCCGGCCAGGGACGCAGATGGCTGACATCTACGGCTCGCCAGAAATGCTCATCTTCGAGAGGCACCGCCACCGCTATGAGTTCAACCCCCGCTACCGCAGCCGTCTCGAACAGGCTGGGCTCGTCTGTTCGGGGGAGTCGCCCGACGGGCGGTTGGTCGAGATGATCGAGCTGGCCAGCCACCCTCTTTGGATAGGGACCCAGGCACACCCGGAGTTCAAGAGCCGCCCGGACCGCCCGCACCCCCTCTTCAGGGCGCTGGTCGGAGCGGCATCGGAAAGGGCCGAAGGGCGACAGCCGCACCTGATCGACCCCGATCAACTGCGAAGCGTGCCGCTTGTGCCGCGTGACACCACCGAAGAGGCCGGCATTGCCCTCCGATAAGTTCCGCAAGGTTGGCGAGCGCACCGTCTACCAGGGAAGTCTCCTCCACGTGGCCCAGGGGACCTTCGAAGGCCCCGGCGGCGAGCGCTTCGAGCGGGACCTGGTCCACCACCCCGGTGCCGTGGTGACGGTCCCAGTTGACGAACGCACCGACGAGGTTGTCTTCGTCCGCCAGTACCGAGCGCCGCTGGACAGCGAGCTCTTGGAGGTGCCCGCCGGCAGGCGCGACGTCCCGGGCGAGCCTCCGGAGCTGACGGCCGCGGCGCGAGCTCGTCGAGGAAACGGGCCTGGAGGCGGGCCGTCTCGACTTGATCGGGCGCTTTTATAATTCGCCCGGCTTTTCCGACGAGGAGTCCTGGTGCTTCCTGGCTAGGGATCTGAAGGAGGTGGCTGACGCCCGTCATGGGATCGAAGAACAGCACATGACAGTGGAGCGGTACCCGTTCGCCGAGGTGGGCGAACTGGTGCGTTCCGGTCGCATCACCGATGCCAAGACGATCGTCGCGCTCTTCCTGGCTCAGGCGGAGCTGGGATAGCAGAAATGGGGGGCGCCGCGGCTAACCGCGCGGTCCCCGGCAGCCACCGGGTGAACGCGGCCCTGAGCATTCCAGGCGAGGAACTTCTCAGCTGGCTGGCCGTCGAAAAAGGACGCAGCCCGAACACTTTGGCTGCCTATCGAAGGGATCTCGTTGCCTACGAAACCTGGCTACGAAGTCGCGCCCTGTTGTCGGCCGGGAGGGTGGACGAGCCGAGTGTGGCGAGCGTTGAAGAGGCGACCGTGGCCCAGTACGTGGCCCATCTCCGCGGCGTCGGCTTGGCTCCCTCCTCCATTGCGCGTTCTATGGTGTCGGTGCGCTCTCTGCACAGGTTCCTCGTCCAAGAGGGGACCAGCAAGACCGACCCGACGCTGGACTTGAAACCGCCGCCCGTCCCCCAGGGCCTCCCCAAGGCATTGAGCGAGGACGAGGTGAGCTCCCTGCTGGCAGCCGTCACTGGCGGGGGACCGCCGCAGCTGCGCGACCGCGCCGTCCTCGAGCTTCTCTATGGCACGGGAATGCGGATCTCCGAGCTCACCGGGCTGTCGCTATCGGACCTCGCCGTCGAGGACCAGCTCGTGCGCGTCGTCGGCAAAGGGCGCAAAGAGCGCATGGTCCCTTTGGGCCGTTATGCCCGCGAAGCTCTGGCCGCGTGGACGGGCCCTGGTGGCCGCCCCGTCCTGGTGCCCGCGAAGTGGGCGCGGAGAGCCGGCTCGGACGCCCTTTTCCTCAACCTCCGCGGGGGACCCCTCACCCGCCAGGGCGCCTGGGGGATCGTCCGGCTCTACGGGCAGAGGGTGGGCCTGGACGGGCGGCTCAGCCCGCATGTCCTGCGGCATAGCTGCGCTACTCACCTGCTCGACCACGGCGCCGACATCCGGGTCGTCCAAGAACTCCTCGGCCACGCTTCGATCGCGACCACCCAGGTTTACACGAAGGTTTCCGCGGAACGGCTCCGGGCAGCGTACGAGTCGGCGCACCCCCGCGCTCGCGCGGCTGGTCGGGCGCGAACTTGACGGTTGCCCGTCGCAGGTACCCCCGCAAGGGCTACACTGCCCGCGATGGAGGCCAATACGACCAGCGTGTTGCGGGAGGAGCTCGAAGTGCAGCGTGCTTCGCTCCGCCTCGAGCTGGCGGAACTCGGTTATGGCAGCGAGGGCCTGTCCTACGACCCGAACTTCGCCGATTCGAGCCAGGTGACGGCTGAGCGTGGCGAGACCGAAGCGCTCGGGACGACGCTCACGGCCAACCTGGTCGACGTAGAACATGCTCTCGAAAGGATCGAGGCCGGCACCTACGGCACCTGCGAGTCCTGCCAGGGCGAGATCGTCGCAGCTCGCTTGGAGGCGATGCCGGCGGCCCGCTTTTGCATCACCTGTGCTGCCAAGCGTCGTTAACGCGCGAGCAGGCCGATCGCGGCACGTGCACGCCCAAGCGTCACGGAGGCCACTTCGGATGCCCGCGCCGCACCATCCGCGAGGATCATCTGGACCGCTGCGGGGTCCTCGGCCAGCTCACGATAGCGGTCCTGGAGCGGCCGGAGCGTCTCGATAACAGCTTCCGCCGCGTCCGCCTTCAGCCGTCCGTAGTTCTCATACCCGGCAGCAATCTCTGCGGGTTTCCCACCCTTTAACGCGGCCAGCAGCTCAAGCAAGTTGGAGACCCCGGGCTTGGCCAGTGGGTCCCAGCGAACTGCGCCCTGGCCAGGCACGTCGAGGTCGGTGACCACGCGCTTTACCTTTCGCTCGATCACCTTGGCTTCGTCCAGAAGGAAGATGACGCCCACGTCGGAACCAGAGGACTTCGACATCTTGTGGACGGGGTCCTGCAGGTCCATGATGCGAGCCCCGCCCCCTGCGGGGGCTATGGCAGCCTCTGGGACGGTGAAGGTCTCCCCGTAACGGGTGTTCCAGCGCTGAGCCAGGTCCCGGGTGAGCTCGAGGTGCTGGCGCTGGTCGTCGCCGACCGGGACGAGGTCCGCGTCGTAGAGGAGGATATCGGCGGCCATGAGAACCGGGTACGCGAAGAAACCCAGCCGGGCCGCCTCCTCGCCACCCTTACCGGTCTTGTCCTTGAACTGGGTCATGCGGGCCAGCTCACCCATGCTGGCGGTGCACTCGAGCAGCCAGGCCAGCTCGGCGTGCTCGTGCACGTGGCTCTGGACGAACAGGGTGCAACGCCCCGGGTCGAGCCCGCAAGCGAGCAGGAAGCTAGCCATGGTCAGGGTCGCCTTGGAGAGCTCCTCGGGGTCGCCGGGCACCGTCAGGGCGTGCAGGTCCACCACGCAATAGAAGGCGTCGTAGCGGTCCTGGAAGTCGACCCACCACCGCAAAGCCCCCAAATAGTTCCCGAGGTGGGGCGAGCCAGTGGGTTGGATCCCTGAGAGCACCCTCTTGGACGTCTTGGCGGTCTCCACGACAAAGCAGGGTACCCGCGCCCGGGGCGAGACGCCGGTCCAATAACTCGAGGGGTACGAGAAGGGGAGTGCGTTACAACAAATGGGTGAGTGCGGCCCAACCGAGACCCCCGCCCAGGACCACGGCCCCGACCCAGCGCGGCACCAAGGCAGCGTTTGTTTCCGCGGACAGCGCCATGCGAAGTGCCGACCGGCCCCGCGAGGCGCTGAACCGCCTGGCCTCGTTGTCGGCTGCAGTCGTCGCGCCTCGCCGTTGGGCAGGTAGAGCCGAAGGCGCAATTGCCGGTCCCCGGCTGCGCCTTGCGTGCCGGTCAAGGGATGAATGAGGACAGCGGAGTTAGGTTCGGCCGAGGCCACGACGCGAACCTGCGCCGTCTCCGGGAGAGGGGCCAGGACGTAGCGCTTTTGGGACTCGGGCGCGATGAGCGGCCGGGTCCCCGCGGGCCGGGCCGCCGGCGACCGGCTTGGGCAGGGCGACGATGGGGGCCTTCTCGGCCGTGCCCCGTCCGCCTCCACTGGTGGCCCTGATGGGCCGCTACGGCGGGCCCGGGATGGTGGCAGCTGTGAGGCTGCAGGCACCTGTTGGGCTGCTGGCGCCGGAGCGGGCCGGCTTGCAGTGGCAGTTACCGACGGCCTCGCCTGCGACAAGTGGGCCACGGGGTCGAACAGGCCGGGGAGGGCGCCGCGCTCTCTGCCTGTAACAGTTCGGACAAGCGGGGCTGCCGCCGGGCTCCGGGGAAGGGCCCGCCTGCTCCGCCGGCCGCTGGTGGCCGTCGTGGGCGCCCGGCCCGCTAGCTGCCTGACTGGTGCCCCACACGACGTAGGGGGTCTCGGGGCCACCCTCCGGCGAGCGCTTCGATCCCGCGCAGCGTTTCGGCGAAATCCCCGGCGGTCTGAGGCCGCTTGGCCGGGTCCTTCGCCAGGGCTTTCTCCAGCGAGGTCGGAAAGGGCGACCGAGATCTGGTTCCGGTGCCGGGGAGCCGGGTCCCGCAGGATACGCAAGATGACCGAAGCCGGAGCCTCTCCCTCGTAGGACGAAAACGGGCCACGGCCCACAAGGAGCTGAGTACGGCACATGGACGAGGCAAGGCCGTAGATATCAGCCGATGGAGAAAGAGGGAGGCCCTCCAGGGCCTCCGGCGGTGCGTGCAACGTCGTGAACCCGAAAACCCCCTCTGTCGACTGCGCCTGCGCTTGGAACTGTAGGGACACCAAAGTCGGCTAGCACGGGCTCGTCGAACTGGGACACCAGTATGTTCTGCGGTTTCATGTCCCGGTGCAGCAGACCGGAGCGGTGCGCTGTCTCGAGAGCCCCGGCGATCTTGATACCGACCTGGACAACCTCGCGCGCCGATAGGCCCCGTTTTGGCGGGCCGGTACGCGAGCGACTCCCGGCAGAGCTCGAGCACAAGGACCGGGCGCCCCTCGGGCGTAGAGAAAGTCCCGTATAACGTCGTCACGTTGGGACGGTCGCTCAGCAGCGCGAGCGCTCCCCAGCTCCTTTTCGAAGACCTCGACGAGGTGCGGCGACGCCTCCGCCACGGCACAGGACCTTCAGGGCGACCGGCCGACCGGTCCCGAGCTCGACAGCTCTGTAAACGGTGGCGAATGCCCCACTAGCCAGCTCCGCGACGTTCGTGTAGCCGGGGAAGGTCGCCGCACTGGCGGATGCAGTCGCTTTCTGCGGCCCCTCATCTGCGCACTCTCATCTGGGGCCTCGTCAACGGGGCGTCCCGGGGCCGTGCCGACGAGCAGCAAAGCGTGTGCTCTGTTCCTGCCCGGGACTCAATGCTGCAGGGACCGGTAGTGCCGCCGCTGTGACTCCCAGGCGAGCCGGGCGGACTCTGGGCCCACAGGCAGCTCGGTGGAGTAGAGAGCCTGGTCTGCGAGCGTCCCGACGAGCTTCACGGCCGGCCCTAGGTCCTCACCGAAGCGGTCCGCCACCTGGGCGGCAACATCGCTGCTCGTCGCCGACGATGGGACCTCGACGCCGAGCCGGGAGAGGCCGTCGAGGAGCTCTAGCCAGGCGCCGGTGGCCAACAACGCCGGGTCGTCAAGTTGGTGGCGGGCCAAGCGTCGCAAACGCCGGCGGAGCGCCGGCACCCCCAAACCGCCAATTAGCAACATCAGGACGATGGCGGCA
>CAWAYZ010000016.1:0-68267 GCA_963786345.1 uncultured Acidimicrobiaceae bacterium
AGTGTGAGCGAGAAACCCGTCGCTCGCAGCCCGGTATCGCTCTCCAGGATGCAGGTGGCCAGGCTGTAAACAGGGTTGACGTGAACGGCGTCGCTCCCGGCGCCTGGGGGTAGAGGGAACCTGAGGTCCAGCGAACGCAGAGCAGTGATCCGCATGGCCGGGCTCAAACGAGGCAGAACGGGTTTACCGGGATGGTAAGCATTATGGCCCTTGGTCCCACGACGTCTCGAAAGACCGGTGAGCCGCCTTGCCAAGACCTCGGTCGAGCCCATCGCGCGATCACGTCTCTACCAAAAGGTCCTGCCAGTTGGCAGGGACCCGTCCGGCTGGTCCGGGCACGGGTTGGTTGAGCGGATGATGCTGCGGAGGTGCCAGGTGAGGCCCTTCGATATATTCGTTTGTCCTGTAATTCCAAAACCAATCCTCGCCTGGCTCGAAACTGCGGATGACAGGGTGACCTGACGAGTCGGCGTGCGCGGTCGCGTGCTGGCTGGGCGAGTTGTCGCAACATCCAATGTGGCCACACCCCGCACACCGTCGTAGGTGGAACCACCAACCCCCAGACTCGAGGCACTCTACGCAACCGGTCCCGCTTGGTGGGACCTCTGGATCGATGAAATTCGTCATGTTTGCACCTCTGTTAGAAAATCGGTCAACGGTCAGGGAAAGAGCAACGACGCGGGCGAGGTCAGAAGGCAAGGTACTGGTGTACGGACCGTACTGAAGCCGAACCCTCACCAACGGCACCGGGCCGATACTCGCGACATGTGCGAAGCGTCGCGTCCCTCCGCGCGCCGCGGCGAGCGCGACCACGACGAGCAAGGAGGAGGCGACCCCTAGTGCTGTCGGTGTCACGATCACCAGTTCTACCCGTTCCGGTTCGCCCCTCTCGCCGGTCGCGGTATCCGCTGAGCTGACATCAGGGGTGGACCTGTGACCCCGCACCCTGGTCCAGGCGCATGGACTGAAGGATCATGAATGTTGTGCTCCGGGTGAACTCTTCGATGTCGGCCGCCGCAAGAACTCCTGTGTACTTCGTGATCACGGGAGCGGTCGCGGCGTCGGTCACTGCGTCGAGATAGCCCTTGACGGCGGCCCAGACGTTCTGCCCGTACTTCACCCAGTACGGGGTCGGGTCCACTGTGGAGAGCGCTCCTTGAGCGCTTGCCACGATGTCGGCGATGTACGCCTGGTGAACTTCGATGTCCTCGCGTGTCCCAAGCCTTCCTAGGTGCCCGCCGATATAGGTCTTCCACGGGTACCTAAGTGCCGTGGCGGGTGCGTCGATGTACCCAGGGATGTCCTCGCTGAGGTTGCAGTTGTAGATAGGCACCCAACCTGAATTGACGATGTCGATGAGCATCAGCGCGTCGTGGTCGGGAAAGTGGATGAAAATGTTGTCTGGGGAGTGGTTGGGCCCGTGAAAGGCCAATTCCGCACGCTCGCCGCCGACCCTCAGGGTGTAGGTTTCCCGGAAGGTCACCTCAGGGGCGGGCCTGGTCGGGTCGTTGTCTCGCAGGAGAAGGCGTCGTGTGTCCTCGTGGCCGATCCGGACGAGGTCGTTACCGAAAAGGTCGGCAGCACCCGTGTGGTCCGCATGGTGATGGGAGTAAACGAGATGCGTGACGGTGTTGGCGACGCCTTCGGCCTCGGCGATTTCGTCCACCGCCCGGCGGAGATTGTGGCCTATAGTCGGCGGGGCGTCGAACAGGGCGATCCCCTCACTGGTGGCGAGGAATGCTGACTGGTAGGTCCCATCGGTGACCCAGAACAGGTTCCGCTCGACGCGCCCGACGTAGTAGCCCTGGTCATTGAGGGCTGGACCGAGCGCGGACTGAGGGACGGGCACATAGTCGGGCAGCAGCGGCCGGGTGGGCGAACTGGAAGTAGTTGAGCTCATGTAGCTCCTTTCTCGGGCCGGCACGACCCCCCGGTCGTGCCGGCGACTAGGACGGCAACGGATGTTACAACATTGCTGCTTGCGTGGGCAAGCAACTTACCCTAGGCTCAGTAGCGAAAGGGAGGGACTCGCCCGCCTCGCAAGAGGACCCACCAACATGACTAGTGAACCGATGCGTGACCCGATCCCAGAGCTATCCTTGGCCTGCGAATTGCAACGCGACTGGGCTCGGACGGCAACTGTTCCCGAAGTGGTGGACAACGTGCTCACTTCTCGGCTCCGCAAAGGGCTCTGAGCGTTGGTTGGACCGGTCCTGTGCCGTTCGGAGCCTCGCTGTCCGGGCCCTCCCGACTGGAAAATGGCGGCGGGCCTAACTCCGCCCTCGCTGTTCGGCCGACGTGTCCTCGAGGTGGGCGGCAACCTCTGCCAAGGCTCTCGCGACTCCGTCAACGGCCGCTGTATTGATGCAATCGAAGAAGCGACGCCGAACGCTCGCAAGGTGAACGGGCCATGCGGACTTCAGTTTGGCCCTGCCCCGGGGAGTAAGCCTCGCAACGTTGCCGCGTGCGTCGGAGGAGCTTGCCGTCTTGGTCACGAGGCCCCGCGTCTGAAGGTCGTCCACCAGGCGGGTCATCCGGCTCGCCGACAAGTCAGTCGCGCTGGCAAGGTCGGCCATGCGCAACTCGCGATTGGGAGCTTCGGAAAGATGCATGATCGTGGTGTACTCGCTCGCCGTCAGGCCAGCACCTCTGATCAGGTCGCTGTCAAGATGTCGCGGGATGACTTTGACAATTCGCATCACTGCGCGCCAGAGCACTTCCTCGGTTGCAGAGAGCGGTTCGAGGGTGCCCATGCCTTGCACGATAACTTGCTTCGCCAAGCAATTCATGTATCTCTGACGCAGTACACCGCTACTGCGCGCCATTTCGACGATTATATGACCCGACCGCCTCAGAAAGCCAGGTGCATCGCATGACGAATGAAAGGCTCCCAGCGGGCCGCGTGGCAATCGTGGTCGGCGCGGCTGGCGAGCTCGGTCCCTCCGGACGTGTTGGTCAACACCATCGGTGCGTTTCAAACCGGAGAGGCATTGACTGCACGGCAAAGTGATCGCCGGCTTCGCGGCCTTCAAAAGCCACCTGAGCTACCTGCCCCACAGCGGCTCGGTCTTTCCCGAGCTGGCCGACGAACTGGCCACCTACCGCAAGTCGACCGGAGCCTTGCGCTTCCCGATTGACCGGCCACTGCCCGCGTCCGTAGTGGCGAAGTTGGTCGCAGTACGGCTCCGGCAAGCCTTCTCGACCGGAACGCCGAGAGAGGTACGGCTCGGGTGACGGGGCCTCATGCTGGCGGGTCGCAAGCATAAGTACGCTGTCATCTGTGACTGGCCCAACATCGCGCAACTCGCCGGCGCGCTTTCAGGAACCGCAGGCGGTGCTCAGCCAGCTGACTGCGGCCGCGCTGTTCCTCGTCGCGACCATCAACGGCGGGGCAGAAGAGATCGTGCGCGACCTCCTCATGGATCTCTCTGGGCTCGTGCGCACCGTCGGGTTCCGGGCGCCCTCTGCTGGGCTAACGCTCGTTACGGGGATCGGCGCGGACGCCTGGGACCGGCTCTTCGCCGGGCAGCGTCCCACCGAGCTCCACCCGTTCAAGGAGCTCCAGGGTGAACGACACCGCGCGTTGTCGACACCCGGGGACTTGCTGTTCCACATCCGCTCCGCGCAGACCGACGTTTGCTTCGAGCTCGCCGCCCAGATCATGGAACGCCTCGCTGGGTCAGTGACGGTCATCGACGAGGTCCACGGCTTCAAGTACTTCGACGACCGCGACCTGCTCGGCTTTGTCGACGGCACTGAGAACCCGACCGGACCTGCTGCGACGGCAGCTGTCGTCGTTGGTGACGAGGACCGTCCCTTCGCTGGGTCAAGCTATGTGATCGTCCAGAAGTACCTCCACGACATGGCCGCGTGGAACCACCTCAGCGTCGAAGCCCAGGAGGCAGCGATCGGGCGGAGGAAGCTCTCCAACGTCGAGCTGTCCGACGACGCGAAACCAAGCAACTCCCACGTCGCGTTGAACACGATCGTCGACGCCGATGGCACCCAGCGACAGATCCTCCGCGACAACATGGCGTTCGGGTCGATCGGGCAGGGAGAGTTCGGCACCTACTTCATCGGCTACGCAGCGACACCGAGCGTGATCGAGCGGATGCTCGAGAACATGTTCATCGGCAATCCTCCGGGGAACTACGACCGGGTTCTCGACTTCTCGAGAGCTGTTAGCGGAAGTCTCTTCTTCGTGCCGACCGCTGACTTCCTCGACGGTCCACCGCCGTTGCCCGGCTCCCCGACCCGATGACGAGTGCAACCGGTGTGCTCAGCGGGCAGATCGAGGGCCGAGCATATGAGATAGTTGGTTGCAACGGGACCAGTTGACGGCCCCGGAGCCTGACCGGTGTTCCATCACGACCCGCAGCTCTCGGGGCAAATCTCTTAAAAAGGAGCATGCCTTGGCTCACCTATGGGCAAATGACAACGGGGCGGCTCGTCCCCTGGTAGCCACTACATCAGCGCCTGCTGAGACTCGGCTCAATACTCGTGCCACCCGCATGTTGCGTGCTCCGGCGCACACGGGCCGGTGGGCGGCCACGGGGCGGCGTGGGGCATCCGCGTTTGCTGCCGCCGCGCTCCTGTGGCTATCGGCGAGCTCCCTGGTACCTCCGAGCGCCGCGGCTTCGGTCCTGAGCCAAGCGGCCGCTGCGGGCCGTGCGGTCAGCGACGCCAGTCTCCAGGTCAGTTCATTGTCTGCTGGGGCCACCCATGTGACTTATTCGGTAACCTTCCGAGCCGTCCACGCCCTGACTGAAGGGTCCTCGACGATAACCTTGGTGTTGCCGTCGCACGCGACCGTGATCACGCCGAGCTGCGGCAACTTCGCTGATTTAGTGCTCGACGACCGCGGCCCCCTTGCCGGCGTCATGCGGGAACATCACGGTGACAGGCCGGCGCGTGACGATCACCAGCCCCTCCGCCACCTCACCAGGCGACATGGTGACGGTATTGCTTTACGATGTCATCAACCCGGCGACTGCCGGCCTGAAGACGGTCATCTTGCGAACTTCTTCCGACCCGGCACCAATACCACTCCATTTTGTGTTGGCTCCCACTACGGCTGTCGGCGACACCAGCCTGGACCTGAGCTCGACATCGGCGGGGGCGAGCCGGGTGACGTATTCGGTGACCTTCAAGTCGCCCGATCGTTTCATAACGACTGACAATCAGAGGCCGACGATCACTCTGGTTGCCCCCGCAGGGACCCTCTTTCCTACTTATTCTTGTGGTGCCTACGAGTTTATCGACGACACGGAGACCTCGACTGGGGGTTGCGGGCCCTCGTTCCAACTGAGCCGGGCCGGCGCGACCGTGACGGTCAACCCCCCGAGCACCAATCCCGGAGACCTGCTGACCATGGTTATCAGAGGAGTGGTAAATGCCCCGGCGGCCGGAGCCCGTTCCATATCGCTGTCGACGTCGGCTGACCCCAAAGCCGTAGCTCTCGGCTACACGTTGGTGCCGCGGCAGGCCGTGTCGCACCCATTTGTCCAACTCAGCTCTTATGCCAGCTCAGCCAAAAACGTCACCTGGTCAGTCGGCTTTGTATCGCCGGACCGCCTCTCTGGGTTCAGCTCCGCGACGGGGAACTCATCGGTGACGCTCCTCGCTCCGGCGGGTACAAAATTCCCGCCCCAAGGTGGTTGTAGCGACACTTACACGTTTGTAGACCCGATCGACGGTATTGACCATTGCGTCTCGACCGCCGTGGTCAGCGACGGCGGATCGAAGTTAGTAATACAGCCACTGCTGGGGGTGACTTCCCCGGGCGCGGTTATGGCTCTGGTCATAAATGGGGTCACCAACCCGGCGGCCTTCGGCACCCTGCATGTGTCGACGACATCTGATCCCGCACTCGTTGCATTGCCTACGTCGGGGCCAGTCCTACCCTCTGCGGCTGTGCAACTCGACTCCGTGTCGTCCAAGGCGACCATGGTCAGCTACGCCGCCACCTTCGCCATGAAGAGCGCGTTCAATGCCGCCAACTGCTTTTCCAAACCGACCAAGCTCACGCTCACTGGGCCCAGTGGTACCATTTTCCCGGCCAGCGGATATGTGCTTTACGACCTGGCCAACGGTACCGAGGCCAACGCCGCCGCATGCGATTTTCCCAGCACGGCTCCCTACGTCCCCGGAAGAACGGTGCCTGTGGCCCCGATCATTGCTGGCGGCGATCTTACGGTCAAAGCTGGTGACTACTTCGCGGTCGTGGCCCGCTCGGTCGTCAGCGCCCCGGCGGCGGGCATTTATCACCTGGCAGTCAGCGCGTCGAGCGGGACAACGGTGGCCCCCGCCTACACCTTGACCCCGCCCGCCGCCCCGCGTAACCCTTTATGGCAGGCCCTCTCTACGGTCGCCGGCGCCAGCGAAGTGCACTACGCAGTTACCTTCCGGGCCACCGGTGGATTGTTGCCCGACTACTCGGCCATTGGCTTGTCCCTTCCGGGCGCCACCTGGGGCCCCGGTAGCGGTGACAATGACGGGTGGATGGTCTACGACGACACGACTGGTTTAGCGGGCGCAGGCTCCGCCTACTATGCAGGCAAGCCGGCGGTACCCAATCGCACCGGTAACTCCGGGCCGGCTCTCGTCTACCCGTCCACAGGCAACGGGTTCCGGGCTACCCCAGGGGACCTAGTGACCATCGCGACTGACGGGACCACGAACCCCGCCGGGGCCGGCGCTCACGCTATCACCCTGTTCACCAGTGGGGACCCGGCGGCGGTGGGGGTGCCCCTGGTGTTGACCCGGGCCGTGGCCCCCGCAGTGCGGGCGCTAAACATCGACCCCGACCAGGCGGGCCAGAAAAATGCCACCGTGGCTCTTACATTTGTGGCCGGTGCAGGGCTTACCCCCAATTGGTCGTCGATCTCGATGAACATCCCTGGCATCACGTGGACGCCGGGCGTAGGCGATAACGATGGCTTCTACGCTACAGATGACACCACGGACTTGGCGGCCGCAGCCTACGCCACCGTCGACGGAAAGAACACCTTCCAACCAGCGGCCGGACCGGCCGTGGCCACGCCAAGCACAGGTGATGGTTTCTACGGCGCAGCCGGAGACGTAATCACCATAAGTGTCAAACCAGTCGTGGCCACCGGCGCCGGAAGCCACACGATCGTCTTTTGGACATCGACCGACCCGGCGCCGGCGCAGGCATCGGTTGTGCTCAAGTAGCGGCGGGCGTCCCACAACGACAAAGCTCGCAAATACAGGCCACTGGCCAGCGCCAACCAGCCCATGACAAAATGGGCGCCATGAGCGGCTGGCAGCTGGCGCAGGTCAACATTGGAAGACTTCAGGAGCCTCTGGACCACCCGCAGTTGGCGGCTTTCGTCGAGGCGCTCGACCCGGTGAACGCCGCGGCCGAGCGGGCCCCCGGTTTCGTCTGGCGATTGCAGACCGAAGATGGCAACGCCACCTCCATCGAGGCCTTCATCTGGGACGCCGGCGAGAGCGCCGGCATGATCATCAACATGTCGGTCTGGACTGACGTCGAGCACCTCACCGCCTTCGTCCTAGGCGACCTCCACCGCGCTATCCTCCGGCGGCGCCGGGAGTTCTTTCAAAAGATGGCTGAGGCGTACCTCGCTTGCTGGTGGGTCCCCGAAGGGCACCGGCCGAGCACGATGGAGGCCGAAGAGCGGGTCCGGTACATGCGTGCCCACGGGCCTACGCCGTTCGCCTTCACCCTTCGCCGTCATTTCCCGCGTCCCGATGCCGAGGAACCGCAGGCGCCGCTACGCAACGATGACGACCAATTGTGCCGAGCTTGAAACCAAGAACCGGACGGCTATTTCCGGTCCGTCTCTTTATCCGCGAGAGCAGCCAATTGGCTCCGGGCGGCTTGGGCGATATCTGACCCAGTGTTCGCATGCCCGCTGATCCCCCAACCTCCTTCGGGCGACTCAGTGATCAACACCCAGGTCCGCTCGGCTAGGGTCGGGTCGCCGGCTGAAGTAGCAACGATGTCGGTCAGTTCCCGTACAACCCCGAGCTGCTTGTCGCGGTCCAAAACGCCGGTCGGGGTCAGGACTTGGACCCGGACGTAGTTCCCCTCCCCGTCGACGTTTGATATCGAGCCGGCAGGCAGGTCGTGGACGAAGGCCGCGGTGTTCTTCCTGAACAGGGGTAAGTCGGGAACTTTTTCCCACCGCATCACCGCCGCGGCAAGGTCTTTAGCTAGAGCATGCTTGTCGGCAAAGGTCCCCTGTGCCGAGTAGACGTCGATCATGGGCATAGGTATCTCCTTGTCGAATGAGCGTGGTCGGCCCACGAGCAGCGACGGCGCTCACTAGAGCGATCGCTCCACACGTTCTAGACCATTCGCTCTAGTAGTGTCAAGCGGTGGCCCGCGAACGTGACACCCGGGCCGACCTGGTGCAGACGATGGCGCGGCTGCTGCGCGATCAGGGGTACACGGCCACCGGGCGGGCGCAGTTGCTGGCCGAGAGCGGCGTGTCCAACGGGTCGCTGTACCACCACTTTCCCGGGGGCATGGAAGCACTCGCCGAGGCAGCGCTGGAGGCGTCCGGCCAGGCCGTCGCCAACGCCCTCAGGGAAGCATTGGACGGGGCGACCAGCGCAGCACTCGGCGTCATCCGGTTCATCGACATTGCCGAGGGCCCGGTTGCGGGGGCACCATGCCCGGGCTGCCCAGTCGCGCCGACCGCACTTGAATCACCCATCATCAGCCCACGCCTGCGCGCCGCCGCGGCGCGGTGCTTCGACCAATGGGAAGGCCTCATCGCCGCACGGCTCCGGGCTGAAGGCTGGCCCGAAGACTCGGTCGCCGAGGCGGCCTCGGTAGCTCTCGCCCTCATCGAGGGCGCATTGATCCTCGCTCGGGTGAGCGGGCAGGTGAGCCACCTTGCTAACGCCAAGCGCGCCGCGGCATCCTTGCTCGCCGCCCCGCGGTCGGAGGGGACTAAGGAACTCGAACTGGGCGGTCAGGAACAAGGCAGACCATCCCTTCACTGAAGCCGGCAGACCCGATACCGAAGGCGGCGTTGAACCGATCGAGATTGACGAGCGTCAGATGAGCGGTGATCTCCACCATCTGCTTTTCCGTAAAGTGCGCCTTCATTCGGGCGAACAACTCATCGGTGACCTCTACCGGCGTGCGCATCACCGCGATCGCGTAGTCGAGGGCGACCTTCTCGCGATCGGTGAACAGGTTGCTGGACCGGTAGTTGGGCAGCGCCAGCAGTTCTTCGTCGCTGAGACCCGAGTTACGGCAGATCTGCGAGCCGAGGTCGACGCAGAACTCACAGCCGATCATCTGCGAGCCCTTCAACTCGATCAGGTTCTTGAGCCGCTCGTCGACACTGTCGCCCTTCCGGATTGCCTGATTGAACTTGCCCATGCCCATCATCATCTTGGGTTGATAGGCCCAAATCTCGATTGGCTCCATCCCGCTGCCGCCCTGCGGCGCGCGTCCGCTCAGCTTTTTCATCATCTTGGGCCCGAACCGGTAGGCGAGCTTCACGGTTAAAGAAGCCTTGTTCTTCGGAACTCCCTGGATGCGTGCCATACCGAAGTCCTCCTATCGCGACGCAGGGTTCATCCTTCCCCTTATAAGACAGGCAAGCGTTGGCACACGTGACATGAACTGCACGAAATACGCGTCGCTAGCCAGCTGGGTCGGGCTGAGTGGCAAGGAAGGGTGGCTCTCGCGCCGCTCGGCACCCCGTGACAGACTGGCGCCATGAAAGGACGGCAGCTGGCGCTGGTTAACAGCCGGCCCAGCACAGCGGAGGCCTACGCTCCTGCAGCCGTTGTTCGGACGGTCGTGGAGGGGAAATGAGCCCGCAAGTGTCCGAAGCGGATCCCCGGCAGTTAGGCGCCGTCGCCGACAACCCGGACGCCTACATCGCCGGCGACCGCCGGCGGGCACTCGCGTCCGGGGTCACCATCCCGGACCGCGTCACGGGATCCGGGCTTTTCGTCGACATCTCCGGCTTCACACCCCTCACCGAGGCGCTCGCCACTGAGCTGGGCCCGCGACGCGGGGCCGAGGAGCTTACGGCCGTCCTCGATAGCATTTTCGACGCCGTACTCGGCGAGCTACACCGCTACGGCGGGAGCGTCGTCTACTTCAGCGGCGACGCCGTCACCTGCTGGCTGGACGGCGACGACGGGACGCTCGCCGTGGCGTGCGGTCTGGACATGCAGCGGGCAATGGCCACGGTCCCCGAAGTCCGCACGCCGGGTGGCCAGACGTTCCAGATCGGCATGAAGGTCGCGGTGGCGGCTGGAAAAGCCCGCCGGTTCGTCGTCGGCGACCCAGACGTCCAGCTCATCGACGTCTTGGCTGGCTCGCTGATGGACCGCCTGGCGGCAGCCGAGCACCACGCCGAGCGAGGCGACGTCGTGGTCGAGGCATCGACCTTCTCAGCGATCGAGGACCGGATCGAGCCCAGCGTGGTCCGGGGCGAGCCTGGCGGTTCGGTCGGTGTCGTGGGCGGCCTTCGCAAGCCGATCGGGCCACTGCCACCACCCGCCCCTTATCCGTCGCTCCCTCGCTCGATCGTGCGACAGTGGCTGCTGCCGGCGGTGTACGAGCGTATGCGGGCGGGTCACGGCGATTTCCTAGCCGAGCTGCGACCGGCGGTGACGATGTTCGTGCGCTTCGGCGGCATTGACTACGACGACGACCCGGACGCGCCGAAGCTCCTCGACGACTTCATGTCTCGGGCCAGTGGGTGATCGACGGCCACGGCGGCAACCTTCTCTCGCTCACGGTTGGGGACAAGGGTGCTTACTTTTACGCCGTCTTCGGCGCACCGCTGGCGCACGAGGACGATGCCGCTCGGGCGTGCGCCGCCGCCCTGGACGTGCTGGGGATGGAAGACGAGACGGCGGCTCGCGACCTGCAGATCGGGCTGTCGAGCGGGCGCGTCAGGAGTGGCGCGACCGGCCACCGCTACCGGCGCATGTTTTGCTGCCTGGGCGACCCGGTCAACCTCGCCGCCCGTCTGATGTCGGCCGCGCCGGCCGGTGCGGCCTTCGTTACCGCCGAGGTCGCCCGGGCCGCCGGTCCCAGGTTCAGCTTCGAAGCGCTCCCCGACTTCAAGGCGAAGGGCAGGTCGCAGCTTGTCCCGGTCCGGCGGCTCACTGGTCGGAAGCGCGGGGCCTCTCACCGCGAGCAGCGCCCGGTGCACCCCCTGGTCGGGCGCGCGGCGGAGCTCGCACAGCTCCGCGAGCTCGCCAACCTCGCCGTGGCGGGGCGGGGCCAGGTCATCGCCCTCGAGGCTGAGGCCGGGATGGGCAAGTCCCGGCTCGCCAACGAGTTGCTGAAGCTCCTGGGGGCTGAAGGTATCGCGGTCCACGCTGGGGCCGCGGCCTCTGTCGGGTCCGCCGCCAGCTACCTCGCATGGCAGAGCATCTGGGCGTCGCTGCTCGGCGTGAGCGGAGAGGGCGACTCGGCGCTGGCGATCGAGCACGCGCTGGCAGCCGCCGACGAAACCCTCCTGCCCCGCCTCCCGCTCCTCGGCGCCGTGCTCGGGCTCCCCATAGAAGACAACGAGCTGACGGCGAGCCTGGACCCGAAGCGCCGGAAGAGCGCCCTCGAGTCGCTCCTGATGCGCTACCTGACGGTACGTGCCGGGCACGCCCCGCTCGTCCTGCTGCTCGAGGACTGCCATTGGATGGACTCCTTGTCAGCTGACCTGCTCGACTTGGTCGCCCGCGCCGTTGCCGGCCTTCCAATCCTCATCGTGCTCACCTACCGGCCCGGCCCCTACGGAGCGCCGAAGCTGCGGCACACGACGGTGCTCCCGCTCGACGGTCTTGATGCCGGCTCGAGCCGGGCCCTGCTGATCGAACGCTTGGTCGAGCAGTTCGGCCCCGGCGTGAAGCCGCCCGACTCGATGGTGCGCCGGCTGGTGGAGCGCAGCGAAGGGAACCCGTTCTTCCTGGAGGAGCTTGTCAACTATCTCCACGACGAGGGCATCGACCCGTCCGATCCCAAGGCGGCAACAGTCGACCTCCCGGCGAGCCTGGCTACCCTCGTCCTGTCGCGCATCGACACGCTCGGCGAGTCCTCGCGCCGTACCCTCAAGGTGGCGAGCGTCGTGGGACGGCAGTTTGGCGTCGACGTCCTCACCCGGGCGTACCCCGACCTCGGCGCCCGCCGACAGGTGCTCGGCTACCTGCGACGGCTTGGCGCCGAGGATCTCGTCGTCCAAGAGGACGCTCGGGGCGACGAATACGCCTTCCGGCACGCCGTCATCCGGGAGGTTGCCTACGAAAGTATGCCGTTCTCTATGCGCTCCCTCCTCCATGGGCGCATCGGCGCGTGGCTCGAGCTGACGTCCCCGGATGCCCTCGATCTCCTGGCCCATCACTTCTGGCACAGCACCGAAGAGGAAAAAAAGCGCGAGTACCTCTGGCGCGCCGGCGAGGCGGCTGAGGCCAGTTATGCCAACGACGCCGCCATCGACTACTACCGACGGCTCGCCGGGCTGCTCGCGGACGAGGAGCGAGGGGAGGTCCTCCGCAAGCTCGGGTCCGTGCTGGAGCTGCGAGGCGATTGGGCAGGGTCCGAGTCCGCGTACACCGAGGCGCTCCAGCTGGCCGAGACGCTCGGCGATGGAGGCGCGGCCGCGTGGGCTCGCGTCGGGCGCAGCGTGGCGACTCGCCGGCAGGGCCGCTACGGCGAGTCTGCCGCTGACCTCGACGCGGCAGCCAGGAACTTCCAGGACATCGCCGACACGCGCGGGATGGCCCGGGTGGCGCACGTCCGGGGTGTGATCGCCTACCAGCGCGGCGCGCTGGAGGAGGCCTCGACGCAGCTCCAGCTGAGCCTCCAGCTCTGGAAGGCGGTCGGCAACCGGGAAGCCGAGGCGCGGGTGCTCGACAGTCTCGCGGTGACCGCGGTCTACCAGGAGAACTACGAACTGGCCGCTGTCCTGGGCCAGCAGGTCCTCGATCTGTGGTTGGCGCTCGGGCACCGCTGGGGTGTCGGTTTCTCGTACCTCAACCTCGGGGTCCACGCGATCCTGCGCAAGGAGTACGCCTTGGCGAGCTCGCACGAGGAGCAGGCCCTCGCCATCCTTCTCGAGGTGGGTGACACTTATGGGGTCGCCAACGCACGCCACAACCTTGGCGACATCGCCCGGGAGACCGGTGACCGGACGTCTGCCTGTGAGAATTACGCCGCCTCCCTCGAAATGTTCCGCGACCTCGGCGATCGCCGGTCGTTGTGCATGGTCTACGAGGCCGTCGCCCTCCTTTTGGCCGGCGGCGATCCCCTCGACGCCCTCCGGCTCGTCGGGGCCGCCGATGCGTTGCGCCAGGGTATCGGGTCGCCTCGCTTGGCCGCCGACGGCGCGAGGATCGAGGAACAGCTTGGGAACGCCCGTCGCCGGTTGGGCACCGATGCCTCTGCGGCACAGGAGGAGGGAAGGGCGCTGACATTCGACGCTGCCCTCGAGCTTGCACTGCGGCTCTGCGGAAGGTGAGCAAGCACCAATAGCGGTCGGCTCGGCGGTTTATGTGGCGCCTTCTCCCGGTTTTTGGTTTTGTGCGGACGAGAAAGGTACAAAGCGGACTCTAGGCGGCTGAATTGCTCAAATTCGTTCTTGTTGCCTTAGACGCGGACCGTTACCATCTGCCAGGATTTGTGGGATCCGGGCGGCACCGCCGCGGTCCGGGGGTGGAGGGAAGCGTGGCGCACAAACCGTCCGGACGTAAAGGCTCGTGGAGGTCCCGGGCTTCGGCCCTCGGAGTGGCGGTGGCCCTGCTCGGGCTATCGCTTGTCGCAAGCGAGGTCCCCGCTAGCGCCCAACCCCCGAGCGGTACCCCAACCATCGTGTCACCCGTGTCGCCGACGACCTCGACGATACCCACCGTCACCGTAACGGGCAGTTGCCTCGACAACGGAATGACGTCGTCATATACGAAGTCTCGACCGAGGACACCACCACACCGGTCGCCGGTGGGGCGTGCTCCGGCAACGCCTTCTCGGTCCCCGTCTCCCTGCTGGTCGGCCAGTACAGCCTCGAGGCGGCGGAGATCGACACGAGCGGTGACCTCAGCACGATGTCGAACTCGGTGACGGTCGACGTAACCGGCGATCAACTGGTGACCTACGGGGACTTCGGCGGCGCTAGCCGGGCGGACAACTGCTTCTATATTCCCTACCTGCCCGAGCCGAGCGGGTTCGTCTGCCCGCAAACAGAACCCTCGTCCCCGCCGTCGGCCCCCCGTCCGAGGGCACGCCCGGCTACTGGTTCCCGACCAACGGCTGCCCGACCGCAAACCCTACGGCCCGGACGCGACCATCGAGTGGGACAACATCTGCAACGGCTCTCTCGTCCTCAGGCCTCCCCGCCTACCCCGGGCTTCCCGGCATATGTCGTCGACAACGTAGACGACATCAACTTCGTCGAGCTCAACTCCAGTGCGTCAACGGGATAACCCAGACCATCCCCACCGTCCCCGGTGTGCAGTACACGCTCACGTTCGCGTACACGTCCCGGTACACCGTACGACAACTCTTCCGGGGTGCAACTACAACGACTTCGAGGTGGACTGGGGTGGGACCATGGCGCGAAAGCGTCCGACCTCTGCGGCCCGACGACTCCTGGGAGCCGGCCTCCTATACGGTCACGGCCAACTCGGCGAGCACCGTGCTGTCCTTCATCGACCAGGACACGGACTTGTCGGACTCGGAGGGGGGCTAGCTAACGGCCGTCTCGGTGGTACCTACCGCGTCCTTAGCTCCCGCCAACACGTCCTGGGAGCACAGCGGTGCCCCTCAACTGTCGGGCAACCCGCCCACCCCGCCGGAACCAGAGCCTGGACTTCTCGGGCGAGGCACTCTGGTACAGCTTCACCGTCTATCCCGAGCAGCAGCTGTCCGTGCAACTCTCCGGCGCCTCGCCCGGCGAGCAGATGGCGCTCTTCTCGGACATCGGTCAGGCCTATTCCGCCGACCAGACCGATACCTCCTCATCCAATCTTCCGGTCATCGCGGCCGAGACTCCCGGCACCAACTCCGCAGGGCTGGGCGAAAATTCTGGGCTGGGCGAGAACTCCGGCCTAGGGCGAGAACTCCGGCCTAGGGCGAGAACTCCGGGCTAGGGTGAGAACTCCGGCCTAGGGGAGAACTCGGGGCTGGGTGAGAACTCGGGGCTCGGTGAGAACTCGGGGCTCGGTGAGAACTCGGGGCTGGGTGAGAACTCTGCGTTCGACGTGGAGCAACTCACTACGCTCGGGCTTGGCTCCTCCGCCTCGGCCTCCGAAGCGGAGTCCCAGAGCTTCCTCGGGGCTTCCGGTCCGGTCGGTGCGGCGACCCAGACGATCACGGCCAACACGTTCGACAACGTGGGGGCCGGGGAGGCCAGCGCAACCTATTACATCGAGGTCTACGGTGAGGATGGAGCCTTCTCGGCCGGCAACCCCTTCCTGGTGACGGAGACGTCCAGCGGCACCTTGTGCTCGCCTGGCCTGCAAACCTACTTCGAGCAGGATTGGTTCACCAACGTGGACGACCCGCCGACGGCGTTAAGTTGTCGCTCCGCCGGCGGCCGTGCCGGTCACGCCGCTCAACGGCGCCGGTACCTCGTACAGTACCGTCATCGTCGACGACTCGAACACAATGCCAGGCGTCGCGAGCATCTTGGGAACCCCGCCAGGCAACCCGGCGGGAAGCACGGCGGGCACGCTGTACAACCTCGCCCAGAACTCCAACGGGGTGGTCGTCGACGTCGGGCAAAGCGTAGGTGTCCAGGAGCTCGCTGCACAGGCGGCCGCCCCCTCAATCCCACCTGTGTCTATGCGGTCGACCTCGAAGCCGACGCCATCCAGGCCATCATCAACAGCTTCCGGAACGCGAGCTCTGACAACCTGCAGGACGTTGTAATCGTCGGCGACGATGACGTGATCCCTTTCTTCCGGTACTCCGACGCCGAGCCCGTCGCCCCCGAGGACGGCTACTCGGTGCCGCTCAATTCCGACACCGAGGCGGACGCGGCCCTGGCAAATGACTACTACCTCAGCGACGACCAGTACGGCGCCACCACCGAGCTGTCGCTCGACGCGACGACGCTGCCGGTGGAGAACGTCCCCGTCGGCCGCCTCGTCGACACCACGACCGAGATCGCCGGCATCATCCAGGACTATCTCGCCCACCCCACGATCAAGCCGATCTCGACGCTCGCCACCGGGTACAGCTTCATGGAGCAGGCCGCCACCACGATCGCCGCGATTTCAGGCCGGTAATCGCCTCGGGTAAGAACGACCCGCTCCTCGACGTAGTCCAAAACGGAGTTGACGAAAACTCCTGGACCGCCGCCCAGCTCCAGAGCGACTGCAGCAACCGCACCAGCTGGTGTTCCTGGGGGCGCACTTCAATGAAAACGGTGTCGAGGCCGCCAACGGGTCCACCTTGTCGACCTCAGAGTTGTCCCTCGGTAGCAACCTCCAAAACTCCCTGGTGATCAGCGCCGGCTGTCACTCGGGTTACGCCGTTGACCCCGACGACGCCGTCCCCAACGTCACCGGGCTGCCGTCCTGGCCGGAGGAGTTCGCATCCGCCGGCGCGACGCTCATTGCCGGCACCGGCTACCAATACGGGGACAGCAACTACACCGCTTACAGCGACCAGTACTACGTCGATCTCGCCGCCCAGCTCAAGGGCGGTACGGTCTCGGTGGGTGCGGCCATGCTGCAATCCCAGTACCAGTACCTGGCGGACCTAGACGGCCTCAACAGCCTCACCGAAAAGTCCCTCCTCGAGGTCACGCTGTACGGCCTGCCGATGCTCAACGTCGCACGGGAGGCGGCCAGGACTCCCAGCAGGCGACGCCCAGCGTCTATTCGCTCACCTCGACCGCGACCACCCTCATGTACCCGTCCCCAGTGTCGACAGGTCCTGGCGCTGCGCTCGGTCTCTACAAGGCTGACGTCACCGTGCCGACTGGCACCCTCTCGCCGGGCAATCCGTCAGCCAGGCCGGTGCCGTACCACGCTCACGCTCACCTACGATTCCGGTCCGAGCGGGGTTGTGGCCAACCCGGGCCAGGCCGTCCTCCCCGTGCAGACCGAGGACGTCGCTTACTCCAACAACCACGTCAACCAGGTGTTGCGCGGCGTCGGCTTCTGGGGAGGTTCGTACACCGACACCGACCCGAGCGCCGTGGTGACTCCGCTGACGGGTGACCCGGTGACCGAGACCTACGAGCCCGCCGCCACCTTCGCCTCGTTGACCTTCTATCCCGAGACGCTGTCGAACACCAATTACTTCCCGACCCTCGACAGCGGGGCCAACACGGACCTCGGCATCACACCCGAGCAGTACATCAGCAACACCGCGGACACTGCGGTGGGGACCGCCATCAAACGGCAGTACAGCGACACGCAGTTCGCCCTCTTCTACAGCGACTACTTCGGCAGCGCCGCCCTGGCGGCAGCACCGAGCATCTCCAACGTATCGGTGACCGCTGACGGCTCGGTCGTGACTGTGTCGGCGACGGTCCTCGGCAACGTCTCCGGCGTCCAGCAGGTCTGGACGACCTGGACGGACCCAAGCTTCACCCCGAGCGGGGCATCGAGCCCGGAGTGGCAGTCGGTGCCTCTGACGCGATCCCCCGGCGACCCCACCCAGTACACCGCCACATTCTCCACGGGTGACACCGACATCCTCGCCGGAGGCGACTTCATCGTGCAAGCGGCCAACGGCGTCGGCGAGGTGAGTTTCGACGACAACAACGGCTCCTACTTCACCCCGATCGAAGTCGTCGACCCGCTCGGAGACCCCACCACGGTCGGGCTCACGATCAGCCCCACCTCGCTGTCGTATGACGAGCCCGCCACACTGACGGCCACGGTGACACCTCCGCCAGCCAACGGGCAGGGGACTGTCACCTTCTCGCAAGAGTACGACGGCACGACGACCTCCGTCTGCACCAACGTACAACTGTCGTCCTCGGTCCCCGGAACGGCCACCTGCCCGCTGCCGAGCGGTTTGCCGGTGGGGCCGAGCACCTTCACGGCCAGCTACTCCGGTGACTCAGGCATATACCTCGCTTCGAGCGGCCCCAACCCGGCCCTCACGGTCACCGTCGGCGAAGCGCCCACCACGACCACCCTGACCGTCACCCCCCAGGGCACGTCCCCGGACGGACCAGGAACCTCCGTGTTCGGCCAACCCGTCACGCTGAGCGCACACGTCGTCCCGACCGAGTACGGCATCGGCCCGACCGGCACGGTCACGTTCTCCGACGGCTCGACGCAGATCGGCTCACCTGTGACCCTCAGCAACGGGGTCGCCTCCCTGACGACTTCGAGCCTTCCGGTGGCTGAGGCCAACCTGTCGGCGACGTACTCCGGTGACGACAACTTCTCGTCCAGCAGCCCGGCGAGCGCCACGGCCCTCGACGTCATGGGCGCGCCCACGTCGACCCAGCTGACCATGCCCACCGCCGGCTCCTCCGGTCCGTACGGCGCCAACGTCGACTTGTCCGCCACCGTGAGCGTCACCAGCCCCGGTGCTGGCGCACCCACCGGGACGGTGACGTTCTACAACGGGACGACGGTCATCGGCACCGGCACGTTGAGCGGCGGGGTGGCCACCACATCGGTCGCCAGCCTGCCCGTCAGCTCGAATAGTTTGTCGGCGACGTACGTCCCCAGCGGCGACGACTTCCTCGCCAGCAGCTCGACCAAGGTGGGCTATACCGTGAACAAAGCGGCGACCACGACGACGCTGACCGCTTTGACGCCGAGCTCAGCGTTCGGCACGAGCGTCAGCCTCAGTGCCCAGGTCGCCGTGACCAGCCCGGGGAGCGGCACGGCGGCGAGCGCGCCTACCGGTACCGTCACCTTCCTCGACGGCACTTCGGTGATTGCGACGGCCGGCCTCCCCGCGAGCGGGCTGGTCAGTGTGACCGTCTCGGGCTTCCAGGCGGGCGCGCACAGCCTCACCGCCTCCTATGGCGGCGACGGCAACTTCTCCGCGAGCCCGCCGTCCAAGGCTGTCACGGACACTGTCACGTTCACCAGTACAATCAGTGGAAGCTCCAGCGGCTCCCTCACGGTCCTCTCGAAACAGTCAGTCCTGATCACGGGCTCGGTCTCCGGCAGCATCACGGTTGATAGCGGCGGTGCCCTCGAAGTGGAGAATGGCAAGGTGTCCGGTAGCATCACGGCCACCGGCGCGGTCGGCTTCACCCTGTGCGGCGCGACCGTGTCAGGCGCGGTCTCGGTCTCCAAGAGCACTGGCTTCGTCTTGATCGGCGGGGGCACGGGCTGTACCAAGTCGACCATCTCTGGCTCGGTCACCCTCTCCGGGAACACCGCCGGCGTGGAGGTGGCGACCAACACCATCAGCGGGCCGGTTTCTGTCACCAACAACTCCGGCACCGGACCGCCCCAGCTTGGGGGGTTGGTGACCGAGGTGTCCAGCAACACCATCAGCGGGCCGGTTTCTGTCACCAACAACTCCGGCACGGGGCCGCCACAGCTTGGGGGGTTGGTGACTGAGGTGTCCAGCAACACCATCAGCGGGCCACTGTCCTGCTCCGGCAACACCACGGGGGTGACCGACAACGGGAGCACCAACAAGGCGTCCACCAAGAGCGGGCAGTGCGCCATGCTCTGACCGGCTGACCGGCTGACCGGCTGACCGGCTGACCGGCTGACCGGGTTAGCGGGCGGGTGTGCCCGCCGCGCAGCCCGGTAGGGCCGGTCGAAGGTAGGCGAAGCTAGCCAAAGTTGAACTCGGCCCCGGCCTGGTTTTTGTCGCCGTGCTTCAAAGGCCGGCCTTCAATGTCGTCGGCGTCGCCTAGAACTCGGTGGTCCGCCACTGACAGCGCCGCAAGAACTCTCTGGTGCTGTTTGCTAGTACAAGGTTGGTGGACTGTAATTATGGTCTAGGCGACGCTTCCACTTTCTGAAGTGAAGGCGCGGCTTTCGGAGGTCGCCGAGGAGGTCGCGACAACCCATGAGCGCGTCCAGATCACGAAGAACGGTCGGGACTACGTGCTCTTGGCCGCTGAGGACTTGGCGGCGATCGAGGCAACGCTGGAACTGTTGAGTGATCCCGAGGCGCAGCGCCGGATCGGTAGGGCTGAAGAGGAGATTTCACAAGGCGCCGTCCTCGATGAGGAGGCGGTCCGCGCACTACTATCCAATCGCTTAGGGCGGTCCCTGGAGTGACCTATCGGGTCATCGTGGCCCGAACCGCTGCTCGTCAACTTGCTGAACATCTTCCTGAGGCTGTGGTTCGTGCATGCGTGGAGTTCATCTTCGGTGCGCTCGCCGAAAATCCCCAACGAGTTGGCGCTCCGCTTCGGAAACCGTTCGAAGGTCAATGGCGGGCTCGTCGGGGGGAGTACCGCGTTCGATACCGCATTGAGGAGCAGACCAACACGATTTACGTCCTCGACGTCGATCACCCTTGGCATGCGTACCGAAGTTGAGGGATCCTTCAAATGTGCCGGCTTTGACGGGGGAAAAGCTACCCGGCTCCCGTGCCAAAATCCTCCAGGTAAGAGGTCACGATTTCGGCTAACCCGCGGTCTCGCACGAGCCCGAGCTCGCCGGCGCGATCGGACGATGAATGCTGGGCCCAAGTGGCAAAGATTGCCTCCACCGCAGGATCTGGACGGAAACGAACCGGCCCTAGAGGACGTCGGACAGCGACCGAAAGGCCTTCGATCATCTCTTGGGCCGTCAGCTCAAGCGCCGGTAGATTTAGTGCGCGGTCCGGGCCCAGCGTATGGGAGCCGAGCTCGTGGAGACGGACAAGGTTCTCAACCACCGTCCTGTAACCCGCGAGCGGGACGCGCGTCCCGGGGTCGACTGGGACGATGCATTCCTCGCCATTTAGCCGTTCCCGGAAGATGCCGCTAACCCAGGAAGAAGCGGCCGCGTTGGGCCGGCCCGGGCGGATGACGACAGTTGGGAGCCGTGCCGTGCGCCCGTCTAGGAACCCTTTGCGCGTGTAGTCGTTAACGAGCAGCTCGCAGATGGCTTTGGTCGTGCCGTATGTGGTACCGGGTGTGAGCTTGGTCGAGTCCGTGGCCACGTCCGAGGAGGCCAGGCCGCCGAAGGCTGCGATGCTGCTCGAGAAGACCAGTCGCGGGCGCGAGCCCCGGGCACGGCAGGCCTCGAGCACCGAGCGGCAGCCATCCACGTTGACCGTAAGTGCGGCATCGAAGTCCACTTCACACTCGGCGCTGACCATAGAAGCCAGGTGAAAGACCGAGATATCGTCACGATCGACCACCGCCCGCAGCCGTGCGCCGTCGGCAACATCACCTGTCAACAACACAGCGCGACCATCAAGGCCGGGAAGCGGCTTGGGTGGGATCGAGCGGTCGAACAGCACCACTTCGTCAATGGGCTCTGGTGCACCTGACACGCCAGTGAGCTGGCCTGCAGCGAGCAACCGTCGCGCCAGCATTTGCCCGAGGAAACCTGCACCTCCCGTTATTACGACTTTCATATTCTTCGACGCTAGTGACTTAGCCGCGCCCGATGAGCGGCATGGTTGTAGCCATCACCGTCATGTACTGGACGTTCGCCTCTAGTGGGAGGCTGGCCATGAATACGACCGCTCGCGCCACGTCCATAACGTCCATGGTGGGCTCAGCCCTTATCGAGCCGTCGGCCTGCTCGACGCCGTCGGCCATCGCTCGGGTCAGGTCGGTTGCTGCGTTGCCGATGTCGATCTGACCGCAGGCAATGCCATAGGGTCGGCCTTCGAGCGAGGTTGATTTTGTCAGCCCGGTGACAGCATGCTTCGTCGCGGTGTAGGCGATCGAATGGGGCCGGGGCGAATGTGCGGCTATGGAGCCGTTGTTAATGATCCTCCCGCCGGCAGGCTCCTGTTCCTTCATCAACGCAAAGGCCTCCCGAGTGCAGAGGAACACACCCGTGAGGTTGGTGGCTACGACGGCGGACCAATCGGTCAAGGTGAGCTTTTCAAGCGGGACTGCTGACGTCGAAATCCCGGCATTGTTGAAAAGCAAGTCGAGCCGCCCGAAAATTCTCCTGATCTCGGCGAAGAGGGCCCTCACCTGGTCCTCCTCTTTGACGTCGCACTGGACGACCTCGGCCGTGCCCCCGCTCGAGCGGATCTCATCAGCCACGGCACCGAGGCTTTGGCAGTCACGACCGGCAAGCACCATTGCGTACCCCTCACGAGCGAGAGCCACTGCGCACGCCCTCCCGATCCCGCGGGCTGCTCCGGTCACCAAGGCCACCGGCGGATTGGACGGCACCGTTCCCACCTCGCTATCTGGGCGCATCGCAAGTGCGGGCGCGGCGGTCGGCAAGGAACGGGAACTCGCTGCGCACGGCGGCAACAGTCTCAGCGGAGACCTCGGCCGTCAATACGGCTTCGCCGACGCTCGCCTCTGCCAACGTGCGCCCGAGCGGGTCGATAATTGCTGAATCACCGAGGTGCACTACATCGTTGGCCGCGCCGACCCGGTTGGCTCCGACCACGTAGGCCTGGTTCTCGATCGCCCGCGCACGCAAGAGTGCGCGCCAATGGTCTCGTCGCGGCTCGGGCCAGCTGGCGGGCACTACGTAAAGGTCGGTGCCCGAAGCGGTCTCCCAAAACTCGTCTGCGAAACGGAGGTCGTAACAAATGAAGATCGTGGTCCGTAGCCCTTCGATGTCGACGGTCAGGTGCTCGGTGCCTGCCGCATAGTGCTCGTGCTCGTGGGCGTAACTAAACGGATGGATCTTGCTGTACCGGATGACGCTGCCGTCAGGGCTGGCCACGACGGCGTTGTTCCGGTAACGACCGTCGACACTGCGCTGGGCAATCGACGCGATCAGCCACGCTTTGTTCTGGCAAGCCTGGTCGATCAGGAACTGCTCGGAAGGGCCACCTTCGTCTTCGGCGATGCGCTCCGGGGACATGGAGAAACCGGTCGCGAACATCTCGGTGAGGACAATGACCCGGGCGTCCGTAGCGGCCGCTTGGGAGATCATGGGGGTAACCCGAGCCCGGGTAGCCACGGCATCCTCGAACACGATGTCGTGCTGGATGGCGGCAATCCTCATGCTGGCTCGACCTCATGTCGCACGGCCGTCACGGTGCAACCCCCTTCAGCCTGGCGAGTGCTTCGTCGATGACCTCGGCGCGCTTGCAGAAGGCCAGGCGGACGTAGCTATCGCCGGCCCTTGAGCTGTAGAAGACGCTGCTCGGGATGGCTACGACACCCACGGCTCGGGGCAGGTCCCTGCAGAACTCCACGGCGTCGCGGTGGATGTCGACGGTGGCGAAGTAAGTGCCCTGCGGGCGCACCACGTCGAAGCCTTGGGCCGCGAGGCCACGACAGAGCTGGTCGCGCCGGTCCTGAAGGCCGACGCGGATCGCGTCATAATGCGGCGGTTGCTTGGCGAGGGCGCGTGCGATGGCCGGCTGGAACGGCGCGCCGTTCACATATGTGAGGAACTGCTTCACTGTGCGGACCGCTCTCGTGAGCTCCGCTGGCGCCGCCACCCAACCGATCTTCCAGCCCGTCACGCTGAACGACTTGCCAGCACTGCCGACCATGATCGTACGTTGCCGCATGCCGGGCAGGGTCGCGATCGGGACGTGCCGGCGGCCGTCGAAGACAAGGTGCTCGTACACCTCGTCTGCGATGACGACAAGGTCGTTCCGCTCTGCGACATCGGCGATCACCGAGAGCTCGTCCGACGTAAACACTTTGCCGGTGGGGTTATGCGGCGTGTTGAGCAGGATCGCCCTAGTCCTGGTCGTGACCGCGGCTCCCAGCTCGTCAGGGTCGAAGCGCCATCCCCCGCCGTCTCCGTTTTCCTCGCGGCGCAGCGTGACTGTACGGAGGTGCGCGCCCGCCAGAGCTATCGAGGCGGCGTACGAATCGTAGTAAGGCTCGAAGACGACGACTTCGTCACCGACCTCGGCGAGTGCCAGAACGGCTGCCGTGACCGCCTCGGTAGCGCCAGCGGTGACGAGCACCTCGCTTTCGACGTCGTAGTCGAGCTGGTAGCAACGTCGATGGTGGTCGCTTATCGCCTGACGCAGTTCGGGGATGCCTAGGCCGGGTGGGTACTGGTTGTGCCCCTCGCGGATCGCGGCGATCGCGTCGGCCAGGACCTCGTCAGGGCCGTCGGTGTCCGGGAAGCCCTGGCCGAGGTTGATGCTGCCGGTGGCGACGGCCAGCGCGGACATTTCTGCGAAGATCGTGGTCCCAAAGCCCTGCATGCGGCGGACGAGCGGATTGTTCCCTGACACTTGGACGAGCGTAGGCCGCGACGGCGATGTCGTGCCTGACGACATCGCTGACTTTGGCGGGTGCGCGGCGATGCCACTAAGCGTAGCCAACGCTCACGTGATATCGCGAACTACCTTGTCCGCTTGCATCGCCCTGCGGGCACCATGAAAGTGCACATGCAGGGTGGGAGGCGAAGACCGCGAGGTCAATACGGCGGGCCCTGCCGACTGTTTTGGCGAAATCGGTCTTATCAACCACATCCCGCGGACGGCCACCGTCACCGCCCCGTCGCCGGGCCGCTCGCTCCGCATAAAAGGGCCGGCCTTCTTGGAGGCGGTGTCCTCGGGCATGCCCGCATGGTGGTTGTTGGACGGCGCAAGCCCGCCTGGCCCGGGCCTAGGCATGGCTGACGGCAGCGCGGAAATACCGGGCACCACGCCCACGGCGGCATCCCGAAGAGTACGCGCACCCGTTTCGCAAGCCTGCGTTTGGTCCCGAACGCACCCGGAAGTCATCGTGAGGCCGGTACAACCGCCGCCTCCGGCAGGCGTTGGCGCCACCAGCGCTACTATCGGCCCTGACCATATAAAGGACCTAGGGCCAGGCTTTTTCGCCCCTATGGCCCCATTTATACCGTTTTCAGCCCACTCGTCGCCTTAGAAGGCGGCAACTGGCAATTAGGAGGCTACAAGTCATGCTCCCGCACTGGGCCGGCGAAGGTTGGCAACCACAATAACTGCGCTGGCGGCGGCCACGAGCATGGTCAGCCTCGGGTTATACGCCCTGCCGGCGCCCATTGCCGCGGCCGCCCCGCCGCCGCCGGTCATCACCAGCCCGGCCAACCCCTCCACGCTGTCGTCACCCACGGTGGACGTCAGCGGCACGGCCTCCGACGGGGCGGCGGTGTCCCTGTTCGACCAAGGTTCGCCGATCGCCACGACCACAGCCGCCGAGAGCAATGGCGACTGGAGCGTGCTGGTGACGCTGCTCCAGGGCCCGCACAGCCTGACCGCCGAACAGAGCGTTTCGGACGAGTCGAGCCCGCCGTCGTCGGCGGTGGCGGTCTCGGTGACGACCGACCAGCTTGTCGGCAACGGCACCTTCGCCACCCCGGTGGCCGGATCGGGGGCGGGGTGGGAGGGCTACACGTGGGAGGACTTCCCGAGCCCCATCGCTGGCCCCTGGTCCGAAGTGGACGCTCTCTACCCGACCAGAAGCTGCGGCATCGAGCTGGACACGCAAGGCACCGAGGGGGTAACCCCCTATGACGGCGAGAGCCAGTACGTCGAACTTGCGTCGAACTGCGTCAGTGGCATCGAGCAGACGCTCAGCACCGTGCCGGGCACGTCTTACACCGTCAGCTTCGCCTACCGGGGATGGCCCGGCACTGCCCTGTCGGAGAACACGATGGCGGTCAGCTGGGGCGGGACCTACATCACGCCCGGCGGATTGGCAGACGGGAGCGGCTTGCAGGGCCAATCTAGCCTCCCGGACAGCGGGGCCGGCTCATGGCAGATCGCCTCGTACACCGAGACGGCCAGGTCGGACAGCACCGTGATCGAGTTCGACGACACGAACCCGACGCGGCCGATAGTTACGGCGATTTTCTCGACGACGTCTCGGTCGTGGCCGTTACCCCCCCAGGGCTCAATTCAACCGTTGCCAACGCCACCATTTCTGCAACCAACGTCGGCGGCAGCCACACAGTGGCAGCAGTCCAAAGCGTGCCGGACAGCGCTGTGCCGGCGACGGCACTATCTGCTGCTCCCGCGTCGGGCGCCGGCGATGCGACGGCGGCGGAACTGAGCTCCACGCCGCTGTCAACGGCGCCGATAGGGCAAGTCTTGTTGCAAAACTTGCCCCTTACGACCATCGCCGGCTACTCGGGCAGCCAGGACCCGGGGCTGGCAGCGGCAGCGCAGAACCTCGACCAGATCCCCCTTTCCGAGCTGGACCTCAGCTTCACCCCACCGGCCGGCTGCACGCCTTCGCTCAGCGCCGCCACCGGGGCCTCGGGTTGCGGGGGGTGGGGCGAGATCCTGGCCGGCAGCAGCTATGCGGTGGCACCGCTGGAGAGCGTGACCCTGGGCGAGGTGCTGATGGACCAGAGCGTCGACGACAACCTCAACAGCTTTGGCGTCACCCTGGGCGACCTCGGCATTGGCGGCTCCGCCCTTGGGACTCTGCCCATCAGCTCTGTCCTGTTGGAACACGTCGCTCAATGACATCCCACTCACTCCGGGCTCCACTGACCCGCTGTCCGAGTGGTGCACGGCTCTGGCCCAGCAGGGGAGCTCGTGTGGCCAGTTCGGCATCAGCTCCACCGACACCAGCACGTCCGTCACCCCCCTCGTCCTCGGCCTGGCCGGGATCGAGTCTGTCTTCGAAGAGCTGTCCTCGAAGGAGCTGTCGACGACGGAGCTGTCCTCGACCGAACTTTCATCAACGGAGCTGGACAACATCTCCCTGAGCGGCCTCGAGCTCAGCTCCACCGAGCTGTCGTCGACTCCCTTAGACGCCCTCGAGCTGAGCTCCACGGACCTCGGCGGCATAACGCTCAACGGCATCGAGCTGAGCTCCACGAGCTCAGCTCGACTGAGCTGTCCTCGACGCCTCTGGAGGACCTAGAGCTCAGCTCAACACCTATAGGAGGACCGAGCTTTCCTCGACCGAGCTTTCTTCACCGGCCTCGGGGGCATCGAGCTTTCCTCAACCGAGCTTTCGTTAAGTGCTGTCGTCAACGCCTCTCTCGTTCATCAGCCAGGGCGACCTGTCCTACGTGGTGATGCGTCGAATGCTCGTCACACCCTGGGCGAGGCCTACGCCGACCGTGAGCTGCAGCCCAGGCTCACCCTGGGCGAGCTCTACGCCGCGTTTTCCGACCCGGCGACGACGCCCGGCTTCTCGACTACCACCATCTCCCAATTGGGCCTTATCGACCCTGCCTATGGCGGCGCCGACCTGCTCCAGCTCCTGCAGGTGCTCGTCAACGGCTCGTCGACCACAGGGTGGGCGCAACGCACATTGGCCGATTCTTCAGTCTCCTTCTCCGTACGGCAGGAGACCGTCGGGTATGGGTGTCGACGGGGTCGGCGACGCGACGGTGGCGACGATGAGCAGGGCACACCACGCCGGCAACCCGACGTCGCTCGTCTTAACGATCTCAACTCGGCTACATCGACTCGCCACCGATATCGACAACTAGACAACCGCTGACCCGGAGCTTCCAAGAACTGGGTCTGTTGAGCGATCTACCGGTTGAAGACGATGAGCTGTTCGGGCGGCGAAGCACCACTCCGGCACTGCCATAGCGATGAGTTGACATCTTCAGTCCCTTGAGCACTGGACCGACAGGCGATAGAGGCGACGCGGCTAGGATGCTGGTGACGCACGCCGGCGACTGCCGCAGCGGCACGGGCAAGGCTGCAGCTGTACGCTGGGCAACGTGGCGACGAGGCTCGCTCTATTACGGACGCGGGGACGCAGAATACAGACGCTGCCGTGGCGGGATACATCGTAGGTGTGGGCTACAACGGCGCTACAGCCCAGCTGTCTGTTGCGTCAGGGTTGGGTGGCGCGGTAACTCACTCTCGTGCAACGTTTACTTTCACGCTGTTGGCGACGGGCAGGGCTACCCGACGGGGTCGCACGGCATAGCGGCCAACCTCTCTACTCATAAACCCAGCGTTTCGAAGACGAGTACATGCGGGCGATTGAGCAGGTGGAGTCTCACTCTCCGCTACAACACGGTGAACGGCGTACAGGAGCTCTTGTCGGTGGACGACTACCGGCGGTGCAGACCGCTACAGGCTGGGACAGCACCTTGTTCGGTTTCGCGCAACGCGTGTTTCGGCTTACGGGGTTCGTGCGATCGGGCCGCGGGTACAGCGGTGGCACCGCCGCCTATCCGAGCTCGTTATCATCGGCGCGAAGACACAATCCCTCTTCGGGATGAGGGATGGTGGAACAACGAGCGCGATACGCTCGCAGATTTCGCGAGAGAACAACGTGAGGCGGACGCTGGGCGAGGGCTACTACTTAGCGATGACTACGCGGTTCGTGGCGTGGGCGTGGGAGGCGCACATGTACTGCGACGACGCATCGGCGCTCATCGAGACGCTGGCAGAAATCGAAACTGCTCTCACCACTTTCAGCAACGCCACGGCGTTATCAGCGCCGGGGACTGCCTAGCGAGGAGTTGAACGTCTTCAGTGCCGGTTCTACCGAATAGCGGCAAATAAGACGCTGGCTCGACGTGAAGTTGCTTATCAATTCGGACAGACGCCGTGGCGGACGAGGAAGACAAGCGATCGACCTCTGCGATTCAGCGGAGAAGACGCTTCCGGGTAGCAAACGCCCATTTCGACTTTGGCCGCGCCCTGCCCTCCGTCGGCTACTACACAAACGACGACTCTGACCTGTACACCACGAACGACGTCGCCGGGGACCCGACTGCTTACGCAGGCGACCTCCTGTTCTCGGTCGGCTGCCACGCCGGCCTGGACATCGACACGGCCGAAGTGGCCCAGAGCGATATAGGCCAAACCGCCGACTGGGCAACCACTTTTGCCCAAGCGGGGGCCGTGTGGGTAGCCAACACCGGCTACGGTTACATGGACTCCAACACCGTCGCTTACTCAGTGGCGCTGATGACAGACTTCTCGGCCGACCTCGGCCAGCCCGTCAGCATCGGCCAGGCCGGCCGTGGCCGAGCAGCAGTACGCCGGGGGCAACACGTTGCTCAGCTCGTACGAGCTCAAATCCATGATGGATTCGACCTTACGGCTTGCCCATGTGCACGCTCAACACGAGCGCCACGTCGGGCAGTTCGTTACCCCCTGCCCACGAGATCGACAGTCCTACACCGGGCTCACCAGCACAGTTGTCCGGTGTCGCTGCCCTACACGGGCCAGCAGGGCCAGCCCGACCCCACAAACGGCGACCTATCGGAGCAGAGCGGCACCAACGGCGCCAACTACTTCCAGGTGAACGGGGCCAGCGACCCGACAACATCTGTCGAGTACCGGCCCATCGAGCCGCAAACAAGCGTCAACGTCACCGAACCGGGCAATGTGGCCCACGGCGCCCTCATCACCGCCCTGACGTCGACTGACCTTACCGCCTTCACACCGACGGTCTCCGAGCCGGAAGCGGCCGACGTGATCACGTCGGCGGCAAGCAGCTCTGCCTTCCGGGCACCATCCAAAGATTGGCCACTGAAGAGGACTTCGCGCTCACGAGCATGGCCCAGACGGTGCATCTCGACCTCGTCGCCGGACAGTACTTGGCCAGTTCGTCCACGCCGGCGAGGGCACTCAGAGGCTGTTCACCAACATCGGCGCCCAGTGTTCTACACCTCCCCGGACAGCCTGCTGGCAGACGATTTCACACCGTCCACGGTGCAAAGCAGCAGTGCCATCACCACTTCGGGCACCAGCCCATTTCGGTTGGCACCTGCCCGGGCAAACCTCGCCGGTGGCTGCCCCCGTCGACGAAGTCCTCGTCTTGTACGCCCCGGCCCGCACCGGTTCGGGCACCCCGGTCACCTGGACGTCTCTGGAACTGAATCCGAGCAACGGCTCCTGGACGGGCAGTGAGACTAGCACCGGTGGCCAGCTCGTCCAGTACATGGTGGAAGCCGTCGACGCTGCCGGAAACGTGGGCGTTTCCGACAACAACGGCTCCGACTTCAGCTCGGAGCAGCCGCCTGCCATCCAGCTGGGCGAGCCAGAACGCCGGCACTGGTGATTACACCGGGCCGGTAACGGCTTCGGTCAGCCCGTTGCCGAGCACTGCCAACCCGATGACCTACCAACTCGACGACGGGGCCATCCAGGCCTTGACATCGAGCACGCCGATAACCATAAGCGGTGACGGTACTCACAACTTGGTGGTGACGGACAGCGCCGGCCTGCAGGCCACGTCTGAGTTCGTCATCGACACCGGTGGCCCGGTCATCAGCACCAGCACCTCCGCCATGCCGTCCAACGGCTGGGTGGCACCGGGGACCACGCTGACGGTAAATGTGACCGACCCATCGGGGGCAGCCGTCACCTCAGTGACCTATTCGGCATCGGGCGCTAACCCGATCACGTCCCAGACCCGCTCAGGGGCCTCGCTGCCGTTCGTAATAAGCGGCTTCACCGCCAATGGGGCCACCAGCGTGATGATCAGCGCCACGGACGCCAACGATGTGACGGTGACCGAGACGGTGCCGGTCGACGTCGACAACCAGGCGCCCAACCTGTCCTGCACCGAACCGTCGCCAAACACCGAGGGCTGGTTCACGAGCGAAGTGGAGGTTACCTGCGCCGCCACCGACAACGAGTCCGGCATCGCGCCGAACACCAACGTCTACAGCAACTACTCGACGTCCTCGGCCACGGTCGAGCTCTGGACGACGGTCAGCCCGGGTTCCAGTTCCACCAATGCCCTAGCCAGCGTCGGCGGCAGCACCACCGTTACGGCCTGCAACGCCTTCGGCCAGTGCGCCTCTGACGGGCCGTTCAGCTTCCAGGTCGACCTCACCACGCCAACCGTCGTCGTCAGCTCGCCGAGCCAGGACCTCCAGTACAACCTGGGCGAGAAGGTGGCGGCCACGTTCTCGTGCTCGGACAGCGGTTCGGGGGTGTCGGGCTGTACCGCCAATGTCATTAGTACCGCCAATGCCAACAGCATCGCGGTACAATGGCTCGAACGTGCCCACCTCCAGCTCCGGGGCGTACACCTTCACGGCCACCGTGGTGAGCAAGGCCGGTGTGACCGAGATCGGTCTGAATTACGTCTGCGATCGTTGTCGCTGATGATCCTCGTGCGATCCGCATGTCGGGGGCCAAGTCCATCACCTACTCGGTCGTGGTCTCGGGACCGGGTGCCAACCCGACGGGCAAGGTGACCATCACCGACGGCGCCGGCGGCTCCTGTACCACTAGTGCGCTCAGCAGCTCCGGCACCGGCTCGTGCTCGATCACCGAAGCCGTGGGCGTGTACGCCGTGAAGGCCTCCTACAGCGGGGACTCCAATTACACGCCGCCTCGGCGGTGGTCGGAGACCTGGCCAACTGTGGCGGGTCCACCGGGTGCAACCTGACCAAGGCCAACCTGGAGAACGCAACCTTTCGGGGTAACTGGCGACAACAGGACGTTGTCGAACTCGGGCAGAAAACGCACCTCGGGTGACAGTCTCTCCAGCGTCAACTTCACCGGCGCGGATCTGGCCAACGCCAACCTTTCCGGGGCCGATATGTCCGGGGACATCCTGACGGGAGCGAACCTGACCGACGCCGACCTGGCCGGAAATAACCTGTCCAGCGTCAAGGCTCAGGGGGCAACCTTACGGGGGCCAACCTGAAGGGCGACAACCTGCAAGGCGGCGCGTTCAACGGTGACAGCTTCGTGGGGGCTAGTCTCCAGGGCGACAACCTGTCCGGGGGCAATTTCACGAACGCTTTGTTCACCGGGGACAACCTTTCGGGCGCGAACATGTCGGACGCTGAACTCTCGGGGGCCTACCTGACCAATACCGACCTGGCGGGCGCCAACCTGTCGGGGTCCGACCTCACCAATGCCAACATGGATGGCGCTAACACCAAGGGCGCCAATCTGAACGGCATTACCTGGTCCAACACCACCTGCCCCGACGGCACCAACAGCAAAAACGATAAGGGCACATGCGTCAACGACCAGTAGCCACCAACACCAGCCTTGAGGGCCGCCGGCCTCGTCATTCGGCAAAGGCTCGACGCTGCCAACCGCTGAGGTTTACCGTAGAGAAGCGACCCGAACACGCTCGCCTCGGCTCGGATGTCAGCGCCAGAGGCGAGCGTGGGAGCCTTCGACACCCAGCAGGGCGAGCACCTGGCATCATATTCTTCGCCCTGGCAATCGACTGGGTGGCCAAACGCCCCACTGAAAGCCACCTGAGCCTCGAGGGGACGCTGGTGTTCGTCGACGTGTCCGGCTTTACCGCCCTCACCGAGCGCTTGGCCGCCGGGGCCGGGCCGGTGCTGAAGAAGTCAACGAGATCATCGGCTCGACGTTCCGGGAGCTGGGCGCTATCGCCGGTGCTTACGGCGCGGACCTGTTAAGTGGGGCGGGGACGCCGCGGTGCTGTTGTTCGAGGGTGCGGGTTCTGCGCAGGGGTGCTCGGGCCGCCTGGCTGATGTCCACGGCAATGCGCCGGCTGGGCCGGCTGCGGACCTCGATCGGCAAGGTCGACCTCCAGGTGTCAGTGGGGGTGCACAGCGGGGCTCTGGAGCTCTATTTGTTGGGGCAGCGGTTCCAAGAGCTCGTGCTGGCCGGGCCGGGCGCCACACGCACGGTGGAGATGGAAAGCGCCGCCTCGGCAGGCCAGGTCGTCGTGAGCCCGGCCACCGGTGCTTTTCTTAAACCCAGACGTGCTCGGCGAAACCTGCGGGCCGGGCTTTCTTCTGCGAGGTGAACCACAAGCAGAAGAAAGGCCGCTGGTGGGCCTGCCCGCCACCGACGGCGACAGCGCCGCTTCGCTGCTGTCGGAACGCCTGCGGGGCTACTTGTTGCTGGGCGAGGAGCAGATTGAGCACCGCCGGGTGGCTAGCGGGTTCGTACAGCTGAGCGGGCTCGACGTACTTGTCGAGCGCTCTGGTGCGGGGGCAGCCGCGGTTGTCGACCGCCTGCAAGCGGTGGTGCGGGTTGCCCAGGACGCCGCCGAACAGTACCGTGTCACGTTCTTCGGCACTGATATATCAGCCAATGGTTTCAAGATCATGCTCTTCGCCGGTGTGCCCAGCCTGGAGGGCAACGACGCTGACCGGTTGTTGCGCAGCTTGGTAGGGATCGTAGGCCGGCGGCGCGGGACCTCGCTGGCAGCTCCCTGACGGTCCGGGCAGGGATGAACGTAGGAAGGCTCTTCGTGTCCTCGGCCCTCGGCGTCGGCCGCCGCCGCATCTACTCCGTTACCGGGGATGCCCTGAACCTGGCGGCCCGGGTAGTGGCGGCTGCCGCACCGGGTGAGGTGCGGTGTACAGAGGTGGCCCGGCTCGCGCTGCGTTCGATGTTCACGCTTAGGCCCATGGACCCCTTTGCGGCCAAGGGCAAGTCCGAGCCCGTGGTCAGCTACGCGGTAGAAGGCGAGGCCGCCGCCTCACCGGCCGTGGTCGAGCACACCCGCCCCGCCATCATCGGCCGGGACGAGGAACTGAAGGCGCTTGGCCGCAGCAATGGCCGTGGAGGACGGCGGCGCAGGCAACGTCGTAGAGGTCGTGGGCGCCGTCGGGATCGGGAAGTCGCGCCTGATCGAAGAGGCGGTCGACAACTGGCCCCTGTCGACCTGGAGGGTGGCCTGCGAGGCGTTCAGCGGCGGGCGGCCCTATGAGCCGTTAGGCGTGCTAGCACGGCAATTACTGGGCCTGGACGAAAACGTCCCCGCCGAACAGGTGGCGCTGGCCCTGCTGGTAACGGTTGAGCAGCGGGCACCGGAGTTGCTGCCCTGGGCCCGCTCTGGGCGACGTCTTTCAGGCCCCTATTCCCAGCACCCCTCAGGTGGACGAACTGGGCCCCCGTTTCCGGCTCCGACGGCTGGAAGCCGTCTTCGTCGAGCTGGTGGCGACGCTGGTGCCCGGCCGCGGCCTTCGTGTTCGAGGACACTCACGCCCTTGACCAAGCCTCTTCCAGCGTCGTCCTGCGTATGGCGGAGCAGACCGAGCACAACGCCTGGCTCGTCGTGACGACCACTCGGCCCGAGGTCCCTAGCGCACTGGAGACCTCGCACACCTCCCGGTCCGTGGTCCAACTGGCGGCGCTGGATGATTCGGCCGCCCAGTACCTTTTGGGGCAGCTTACCGACCAGGTCCTCAGCTCCACCGACAGGCTGGCGCTGGCCCAGCGGGCCGCCGGCAACCCCCTCTTCCTCCTCGAACTGGCCCGCGCGGCGGAGACGACCGGCTCTGTCGAGGCGCTTCCTGACAGCCTGGAGCCCCTCCTCGCTTCCCGCGTAGACCGCTTGGCTCCAGCCGACCGCGCTGCCCTGCGCACCGCGGCCGTGCTCGGCCAGCTGCCTTCAAGACGAGCACCTAGTTGCGGTGGTCGCGGACCCCGTTCTGGTCGACGACGCTTTGGGAGCGCCTCTCTGAGTTTGTACACGAAGTTGACGGTGAGCGGGTGTTCGCCCACGCTCTGGTGCGGGACGCCGCCTATGAAGGCCTCGCCTTCCGCCGGCGGCGGGAACTTCACTCGCGGGCCGCCAAGGCCATTGAAAGACGCTCCGAGGGCACCGACCTTCCTGTGGAAGTGCTGTCGGTGCACTGGTTCGCCGCTGAACGCTGGGACCGGGCATGGGAGTGCTCCCGACAGGCGGGCGAACATGCGGCTGGCCTGTACGCCAACTCCGACGCTGCCACCCATTTCCGCCGGGCGCTCGACGCCGCCCGGCAGTTGCGGCGGCTCCCCCCCGTCGAGGTGGCGCGTGTGGCCGAGCAATTAGGCGATGTCTGCGAGCGCTCTGGGACCTACGACCGCGCTCGGACAGCCTACGAACAGGCCTCCCGGAGGCTAAAGCACAACGTGGACCAGGCGCGGCTGTTGAGAAAAGTAGGCGACCTCCACGAACGGCGCGGACGGTACGCCACCGCTCTGCGCTGTTATACCCGGGCCGGTCACTACCTCAGCACTGAGGGCTCAGACGAGCTGGTCGAGCGCTGCGAGATCGAACTGGCGGCCTCGGGTGTCCGTCACCGCCATTTCAGGCTCCGTGACTCGATGGCCCTGGCCGAAGCTGCGACCGAGGACGCCACTCGGGCTGGCTACCGCAAAGGGCTCGCCCACTCGCTTTTTTTGCGCCATATCAATTCCGTTTACCTCAACGAGCCCAACGACGCTCTTGGCCACCAAGCTTTGTCTATCTTCGTCGAGCTAGGCGACCTGGTCGGGCAGGGAAATGCCTTGAACAACCTCGGTATCAGCGCCCTGTACCGGGGCGCGTGGGAACAAGCCCTCGACCACTACAGGGCCAGCAGGGACGCCCGGGAGCGAAGCGGGCACCTGGTTGGCTCGGCCACAGAGGAAAACAACATCGGCGAGATACTTTCCGACCAAGGGCATTACACCGAAGCCCAGCGCTATTTCGACAGCGCCCGTTCTACTTGGCGCTCAACGCGCTACGGTATCGGCGAAGCGTTGGCTACGTACAACCTCGGGCGTCTGGGGGTGCGCATGGGGCAGACGCTCGAAGGCGTCGGGCTCTTGGAGGAGGCCCGCGCCGCATTCGACGGGATGCATGCCACCTCCTTCGTCGACGACACGGACCTGCGCCTCCTCGAGGCCGCCCTTATCGTGGGCGAGAACAGCGGCACAGTGGAAAGAGCAATCGAGCTCGAGCAGCGTTTCGCCGGCCGGCGCGGCTACCAACGCCGTACCGCCATAGCATTGCGGCTCCACGCCCGAGCCTTAGCCGGCCGGGGCCAAATGTGGGAGGCTTCAGACCTACTGGACCAAAGTGTGGCGCAATTGCGCTCGCTTTCTGAAGGTTTCGAACTCGCCCAAGCCTTGAGGGCACGTTCGGCCGGCGCGCCGCCAGCTGGGCCACGAGCACGAGGCGGCGGCCGATGCCGCTGAAGCCGAGGCCATCTTCGAGCGTTTAGGGGTGATGCGATATTAGCGGCCCACTATTTGCGCCGAGGTGATGGATGCGGGCGGTAGCGGTCACTGCAGCCGGAGCGCGGTGACACCGTGTCTGAAAGCCGCTGGGCTGGCCGTTGAGGGACCGGCAATCGGCAGGCCGGCCTGCGCCCAGGCCTCGAACCCCCCGATGAGGTCCGTCGCGTTTGTAAGTCCCAACTGGCGAAGGGAGGCCGCCGCCAGGCTGGACGCGTAACCTGCTTGGCAGATGACCACCACATGCTGGTCGGGGCCCGTGACGGCCGGGTGCCGGTGCGGGCTCGTCGGGTCGAGCCGCCATTCGAGAAGGTTGCGCTCGATCACGAGTGCCCCTGGTATCTCACCGAACTCAGCGCGCTGCGCAGCCGGACGGGTATCGACGAGAAGGCCTCCGTCGGCGCCCAACGCTGGCCGCCTCGTAGGGGCAGACGCGGCTGTAGGTGGCACGAGCCCGCTCCACAAGTTGGTCGACATTGCTCGGGGAGGTCTCCGCCGGTGTCCCCTTGTTCGTCACGGCGCGCCTTCCCAATCGGTTTCCACCCGGCTGAGCAAGAGGCCAGTCGGCGACGTCCGGTAAAAGTTCATCGACGTGAGCGGCGGTGAGTAGGCATGGATGCTTGTAGCCACCGTCTGTTCGGAATTGACCACGCTGTGGACGTAGTCGGGGCCGAACGCCTTTCCCTGCGACCGGACTAGACGTTTCTCGTGCAACGAAGGCCGCCGTCGATTGGTGCTCGTTTCGTCGAGGGCGCCCCAGACCACGTGGAACGCACCCGAAGACCCGCCGTGGTCATGCAGGACCAGGCCGCCGTCGGTCGGCCAGTGGATGAGCCACACCTCGAAGTCCGTCGTCCGGTCGAGCAACTCGTACCGACGCTCCAGCAGCGGCAGGTCGGACGTCTGTGCCCATGGTCCCACGAGTGCCGAGTAACCGGTCGCCAGGTCAAGAAGCCTCCGAGTCGGCCAGTGCCGCACGGGCTTGAGACAGCGTCGTCTTAGCCCGAAGGCGGCCGAACTGGCCGCGCCGTCGATGGTCCTGGTTGTCGCCGCACGTCGGTCAGTATCGAGATTACTATGAGTTTGATAATATTGATGGATTTAGTCAAGATTCAGCCAAATTGAACCTGGGGTGAACGGAAGGGGAAGATTTCCCGAACGGGTCCACGACCGAGCTGCTCGGAGCGGCTAAACCGTGACCATGGCGAACGACGGCGGCCAAGGCTCCCTCGACCGAGAGGTGAGCCACCTGTTCTCATTGGTAAGCGAAGCCCTTGCCGGTGCCACCGACGCCCTCCTGGCAGCAGAACCGGCTGCGGCGAGCCGGGTTGTCGCTGCAGACGAGTTAGTGGATGCGCTGACGGCCCAGCTGACCAGCCGGATCTGGGAAGACTTCGACCGCCTGGCCCCCGCCAACGCCGAGCTCCGCCACCTCGTCGGGCTCTTGGCGGTCCTACCCGAGCTCGAACGCAGCGCCGACCTGGCCGCTCACATTGCCCAGCGAGCCGTCACCCACCTTGGGCCGAGCATGTCCCCTATCAGCCGCGGCATCGTCCAACGGATGTCCGACGTTGCCCTGGAGATGTGGCGAGAGGTCGCCGCAAGCTATGTGACGCGCACCGCTGCCGGTACCGCTCTAGATGAGGCCGATGAAGAGCTCGACATCCTCTTGGAGCGCCTAACGAGCGAGGTGGCCTCCTCGGCGATGCCGGCCCAGGTGGCAGCCCAGGTCACCTTGCTCGGCCGTTTCTACGAGCGCCTCGGCGACCACGCCGTCAACCTCGCCAGGCGGATCGAGCTGCTACCCGGGACTAACAGCCACGGCAGCAACGACTGAGTAGCAGCCACGGCAGCAACGACTGAGCAGCAACGACTGAGGAGGTGAGGGGCCCGGGTGCCCTAACTCGGGCCGAGCCACAACCGGAGGGCTAGGCCGAGGCCAACCAGTGCTACGGCCCAGCGCAGGACGTCACCTCGTACGCGACGTGCCACCAACGGCCCGACCGTACTGCCGGCAAAGGTCCCGATCCCGAGTGGCACGACGGCGGCCCAATCGACGGGGGTGAACAAAACGAGGATGATGGCCGAGACCGCAGACGCCACGCCTACCAGCACGTTTTTCAGTGCGTTCGCCCTTACAACGTCTCGTTCGACCGTCAACAGCAATAAGGCCAGGGCCATAACACCGGACCCAGCCCCGAAGTAACCGCTGTACACCGATACCGGGACCAGGCCACAAGGTAATAGGAGCCGTTCACCTCGACGGTGACGTCTTTGCTTCCAAGAGGTAAGGACCGGTTGGGCGAGCAGGGCTAGCGACCCGGCGGCCACCAGGAACGGGACGACGATGGCGAACGACTTCGAGGGGGTCATCAGCAACAGCACAGCGCCGGCACCACCGCCGGCCGCGGTCAACAGCGCCCAGCGCCAGAGCCATGGGCCTTTGCCTCGCAGTTCTGGGCGCGAAGCCAAGGCGGATCCTGGCAGGTAGGTAACCAGGGCCACGATGTTCGCCACGTTGGCTGGCGCGGCCGCGATGCCAACCCACAGCAGCGCAGGGTACGAGATGAGCGACGTGATCCCGCCGGCCGTCCCCACGACCCCGGCAATGCCGCCTGCAGCCAGTAGGACCAGGGTATCGGCGGTCGAGACCACGCCCCACCCTATGCCCGCCTAGCGGCGGCGCCGGTCACCCGGCTGCCCCCGCAAGAAGTACGGCTATTGGGGGATCAGCAGGCCGTAGGACCGGGCAGGACCAACGCGTGTGACAGAGTGCTACAGGTTGCGGATTTGGCTGGCCGGGCCCATGACCACGACCGGCGACTGTTTGGGGTCGAGCCAACGCAGGAAGCGGTCCAGGTCGCCCAGCGGAACGGACACGCAACCAGTCGTCGGTTCGCCGATGTCAGCGTGTATAAAAATGCCCGAGCCCGCGTAGGGCACCACCGGGTGGGTGTTGTAGTCGACCACGGCGAAGCTGGGGTAGGCGACCGTTTCGGTCCACAGAGCCTCGCTGTCGCCACCGAAGGGTGGCTGCTGGCCGCACGGTACGTGCTGGAAGGTGTTGTACCCCGCAGACGTGGGGTCCTCGTCCCACCAATCACCGCAGACAAGACGGTGGTAGGGCTCTTGGGTGCCGGGGTTGGGGGCGTTGCCATATACGACCGGCCCGATCCCGAAAATACCCACGGGCGTGGTGCCGTCGCCCTCCCGGTGGTGGTCGGAAAAGCCGTTCCGCCCGATCAGCGCCCTCCATGGAGGGCTCGCCGGGGCCCAACAAGAGCCGGTTCGCTGCCACAGTTGCAGCGTCGCCACACTGGTGCCGCCGTTAGGTGCCTCGACGCTGACCAATTGGCGGGCTTTCCCGGTCGACGCCAGCCTGGTGGGCAGGTTAGCCGGGCACACCAGAGCGTTTTCGGTCGGGGGCGCCGGTCTTGCCCAGGCCGGGATAGCGGGCCCCGCGACGGTGCCGGAAGCAAGGAGCCACAGAGCGGCTAGAGCCGCTCGACCTTGGCGCCGCCCGGCGATCGACCTAATCTTCAGGGTCATCTTCCACTCTTACCAATTGAAGCTGGCCATGACGGCGCTACTGATGGCTGGAGCCGGTTATTCAGGCCACGCAAATGTCCCGCGCACCTTTGCGGCCGCGAGCACGGCCGGCCCCCCGCCTTTCGCTGCCACTGTCAGCGCCGTGACCGCCGCTGAGGTGCGTTACACCTGGCGGCCGGGCTGCCCGGTGGCCCCCTCAGCACTGCGAATGTTGCGCCTCGGCTATTGGGGCTTCGACGCCAAAGCCCATACCGGCACCATGGTGGTCAACGCATCGGTGGTGACGGCCGTCACTCAAGTGTTCCGTACCCTTTACGACGAGCGGTTCCCGATCAAGGAAATGGTGCCCGAAGACAAGTACCACGGCAACGACAACGCCGCTGCCGCGGCGGACGACACCTCGGGTTTCAACTGCCGCTACGCCGTAGCCCCGGGCCCGCCGCAGTGGTCGGTGCACGCGTACGGGGAAGCTATAGATGTGAACGACGTCCAAAACCCTTACGTTTACGGCTCCGTCATCATCCCGCCGGCGGGTAAGGCTTACCTGGACCGCAGCGATGTGAGGCCGGGGATGGCGGTACCGGGTGGCCAACTGGTGGAAGCGTTTAAATCGGTGGGCTGGTACTGGGGCGGCCGCTGGACAGGCTCGCCAGACTACCAGCACTTCTCCTTGACCGGGGGGTAGCCCGCCCCGAAGTGGCACCATGCGGTCGTGCGGCGCGAGGCTGAGCTATGCGTTTCATCGTGCTCGGAGCCGGCGCCGTTGGCGGCGTCGTGGGAGGACGCCTGTTCGAGCATGGCCACGAGGTCGTGCTGGTCGCCCGCGGTGAACATGGGAAGGTACTGGCGGAGGACGGGCTAACCCTGGCGTCTGCCACGGGTGTCCTGACCTTGCCGGTACCCGCCACCGACAGGCTTGACAGCATCCGTTGGAGCGGCGACGAAGTCGTCCTCATGGCGGTCAAGAGCCAGGACACCGAAGAAGCACTACGCCAACTGGGTGCCGCCGCACCGCCATCTGTCACCGTTGTATGCGTTCAGAACGGTGTGGCCAACGAGCCAGCGGCCCTGCGACGGTTCCCGAACGTTTACGGCATCTGCGTCATGTGCCCCGCTGCCCATCTCGAACCGGGCGTCGTCGTCGCTGAGTCCTCGCCCCTCACGGCGCTGCTCGATATCGGGCGCTACCCGAGCGGAGTGGACGCCACGGCTGGATCGATAGCCGACGCCTTGTCCGAAAGCACTATGGAGTCCGTTGCCCGGCCCGACATCATGCGGTGGAAGTACGCCAAACTGCTGAGGAACCTGTCAAATGCCGTGGACGCGCTCTGCGGCCCGGCCGGGCGGAGCAGCGAAGTGAGCGACAGGGCACGCCGAGAAGGCGAGGCCTGCCTGGTTGCAGCCGGGATCGACTATGCGTCTGACGAGGAGGACCGTGCCCGTCGTGGCGACCGTTTGCACCCCACCGACGTCGTCGGCCGCGACCGGGGCGGGAGTTCCACGTGGCAGAGCCTGCTTGCCCGCGGAACAGTCGAGGTCGACTACCTAAACGGAGAGGTCGTGCTGCTCGGTCGGCTACACGGGGTGCCGGTGCCGGCCAACATCCTGCTCCAGCGACTCGTCAACGAGAAATCCTGGGAGCACTCCAGACCGGGCGAGATGAGCCCCGAGGCGCTCCTTGCGCTGCTTGACGCTCCCCTCTAGCCCGCCACAGGTGAGAAGGTTGGGCGCGAAGGCGGGAGTGCGCCTTGCTCGGCGCTTGACCAGGCGACGGTCCCTAGCTCCGCCTCCCGCCACCAGGCCCTGAACTCCTCGGCTGGCAGTGGGCGGCACCAGTAGAAGCCCTGGCCGACGTCGCAGCCCATGGCAGACACCTGTGCCGCCAGGTGTTCGGCGCTGACACCTTCAGCAATAACTCGCAAGCCCATTGCGTGGCCCATATCGATGACAGCTTGGACCACCGGTGCCGAGTCGTCGTCCGGACTGCCCAGCCGTTCGATGAAGGAACGGTCGATCTTGAGCGTCGACACCGGGAGGGTGTGCAGGTAGGCGAGGGACGAATATCCGGTGCCGAAGTCGTCGATTGCCACCCTCACCCCGAGTTCCCGGAACGTTGTCAATGCCTCCCTGGTGGAAGCGCTTTGAGTCATAACTGCGGATTCCGTGAGCTCGAAACAAACGCGAGCAGGGTCAACCCCATAGCGGGCGAGCACGTTCCTGATCACGTCGGAGGTATCGGGTTCGTCCATCTGGCGGGCCGACAAATTGACCGCGAGCACGTTTAGACGAGGCCCGTTGACATCTGCGTCCCATGATGCCAACTGGGCCATGGCCTGCTCGAACACCCACGCACCGATGGCATTGATCATCCCCGAGTCCTCGGCCACAGGGATGAACTCCAAAGGCGGGACCATCCCACGTTTTGGGTGGTGCCATCGGATGAGGGCCTCGGCGCCCATCGGCATCCCGTCCGGCAGCGATATCCCGGCCTGGTAGTACAGCTCGAACTGGCGTCGTTTCAACGCTAGGCGGAGGTCGGACTCGAGCACCAGGCGCTTGACGGAGCGATGGTGGAGGTCATCGTTGAAGACCTCGTAACGGTCCCGGCCTGCCTCTTTGGCCCGGTACATCGCCGCCTCGGCGTCGCAAGCGACGGTGGCCGCCACGGCCTTGCAACCAGGCACCACGACACCGATGCTCCCGGTCACGGTCAGGTTGTGACCACCACAACGAAGGGGGGACTGCACGACCCCCATCAATCTTTTTGCCACATTGACGGCGTCAGCTACCTCGTTTACCTCCCGGATGATGAATACGAACTGGTCACCACCGAACCGGGCCACGGTCTCGCCCGCCCGCAGCGCCCGGCGAAGACGCGCTGCCGTCTTTTTCAGCACCTCGTCGCCGGAGTCGTGACCCAGGCTGTCGTTCACTACCTTGAACCGGTCGAGGTCGAGACAGAGAACCGCGATGTTGGGACTTTCGGCGCGGCGCGGCGCCAGCTCTTGAGCCAAACGGTCGAGGAACAGGTCCCGGTTTGGCAAATCGGTGAGCGTGTCGTAGAAGGCCTGATGAGCGAGCCTGTCTTGCGCCTCGACCTCCTCGGTGATATCCGAGATGGTCGTGACCCTGCGGCTGTCCGGATCCTCGCCCCTCGGTGCAGCGCATACACGGACGTGGCGGACAGCCCCCTCAGGGCGCTGGATCCTGAATGTCACCTCGGCGATTGCACCAGTCGGGCGAGCGCGGTCGAAGAACGCCACCACCCCGGCCACGTCGTCAGGATGCAGGACGTCTGTCCAAGCGCCCGAGATCAGGGCCTCGACGCTAACCCCGCAGATCTCGGCGGCCCGGTGGTTGGCGGAGCTTATTTCGCCCCGGAAGCTCTCCACGATGCCGATAGGGGCTGACTCCGCCAGCACCCGGTAACGTTCCTCGCTGGACTCGAGCGCGCTGCGGAGCGCGCACACCGCCCCCTCATAATCGCTGGACGGGCGCGCACCCACCTCTTGCGGGGTGGTCACGATAGCCTCAACCTGAGCGGTGACGCGACTGGCACCCTTTTACCATCGGGTGCGCAGAGCGCGACTTTACCGGCCCGGTTGGTGCCACAGCGCCGGAACATCGGCCGCGCCCGACGTGTTCTAAGGCGGGAGACGCCCCAAAAAGGAGAGGAAGACGATGACAACCGAAAGAGCGGTCCTTGCCGGCGGCTGTTTTTGGGGGGCGCAGGAGTTGCTGCGCAAGCGCCAGGGAGTGATATCGACGCAGGTCGGGTATTCAGGAGGGGACACCCCGAATGCCACCTACCGCAACCACGGCGACCACGCCGAGGCCGTGGAGATCCTGTTTGACCCTGATGTGATCTCGTTCCGGGAGTTGTTGGAGTTCTTCTTCCAAGTCCACGACCCCTCCACGAAGGACCGCCAAGGTAATGACCTGGGACGAAGCTACCGGTCGGCCATTTTCTATACGACCGACGAGCAGAAGAGCGTCGCGCTCGAGACGATCGCCGATGTCGATGCGTCGGGTCTCTGGCCCGGCAGAGTTGTCACTGAGGTCGCCGCCGCCGGGCCGTTCTGGCCCGCCGAGGAGGAGCACCAGGACTATCTGCAAAAATACCCGAACGGTTACTCCTGCCACTTCGTGAGGCCCGGCTGGGTTCTCCCGAAGCGCTCAGCACGCTGAGATCGCCGGCGGCCGGCCAGGGATGTTCGCTTGCGGCGCGCAGAGGAAGCCATCGCCCAGATGTTGGGGATCCGCGCCCAATTGGCCACCTCGGATGTGCCCGCGCCGATCGAGTCGTTGACGCGGGGAGAACTGCGACAGTCCCGTAAGTTCCGCTCAGGCCCAGCTTGCCTTGACTGGCTTCGAGGACGGGCTGCCCTCAAAGCCGTGCTCGCTCCCGGTTATGACACGTCGAGGCTGCAGTTCCCCAACCGGGCAATCTCCCTCACCCACGCGGGCGAACTGGCGGTGGCGGTCCGCACCGACGACGACTGCGAGGGGATCGGCATCGACTTCGAGCCGTGGGGGACGCAGGTCGACCCTCGGGCAGCGCACTTGTTCCTGGCGCCAGCCGAACGGGTCGGCCCATTACCGCCCAACGGGCTCCTGCAGCTCTGGAGCATCAAGGAGGCGCTGTACAAGGCCACACCTGGCAACCAGGGGTGCCTCCTGCTCGACTTCGAGGTGCACGATACGGCGGCTTCGTGCGGCGAGGCGAGCGGACCTAGGGGCGAGGCCCTGCGCTACGCCGCGCTTCGGCTGGAACGCGGCAGCCTGGCGATCGCTGTTTGCGACGAAGGGGTGCGCGGTACGAGTTAGAGGACCATGGTCCACGGGGCAAGCAGCGGGCGGGCGCGCTGAGCCCAGTCGTCCAGCGCCGCCGACCCTTGGTACTCGGCCTCCAAGAGGAACAGGCCCGGTGCGGGGCAGCTGGCACCCAGCTCGACCAGGACGGGCTTCAGGAAGACCTCGGGCGCCAAGGAGTGGCGCAAGGTCGCACCGACCATGAACGCCACCGCCGGTTTGCCTGCCAGCGCCCCGGTGCCAACCCGGTCGAGGAACAGCTTGAGCAACCCGGTGTAGGTCCCCTTGAAGGTGGGCGACGCGAATATGACCATGCTGCTCGAAACAACACTGTCAACGAGGTCGGCCACCTCGACAGAAGACCAGTCGAGCAGAACGGCGCCCACATCGGCAAGGTCGATCACAAGGTCAGCAGGCCTATCAGTCAATTTTTCAGCAACCAGGTTTGCGGCGTGATAGGTGCGAGAACGTGCCTTCGGGTTCCCGACGACGATTGTGACGTTCATAACGGCCTCGTTTCTCGTTTTGCGCGCTTAACGGTCTGGCAACGCTGGCTACCGAGCCGGTCGGGCTGGCGCCTTAAGCGGTACCCGACCACGTAGACGGCTTTCCGGCGCAGAAGCTGCTTCCCATTCACCAATTTTAACAGTCACTCGTTTGGCAGGCTTTCGAGGACGCCGGACCGGGCTCAGCGGTTCACTGTGGGCGCGCGCCGGGCCGCGCCTTCACGCAACAATGGCAAGAGGCGCTTGCCGTAGTCCACCGCATCGTTAAGGGGGTCGAAGCCTTTGAGCACAAAAGCCGTTATGCCCAAGTCGTAATAACGCAACATGGCTCCAGCAACCTGCTCAGGGTCTCCCACAAGTGCCGTGGAATTGCCTGCCGCCGCGGTCAGGTTTGCAACCTTCATCCACAGCCGCTCGTCGAGGACGTCGCCGCGTTCGGACATCTCGATAAGCCTCATCCGGCCCACCGAGGTAGTGGCATTGGTCCTGCGGTCCGTCGACACGGTACGGCTGCTTTCGCCACCCAATCCTTTATAGGTACCTTGGGAGCCGGCAATGCGCTCCTTTGCGAGGGCGATCCGGGCTGTGGCTGTCTCGGCCACCCAGTCGGCCTTCTCCCAGGCTTCTTGCTCGGTGTCCCCAATTATGGGCCTAAAGGAAATGCTGTAGCGCATCGTGCGGCCATGCGCCGCTGCGGCCTGGTCGATGACCTGCTTGCGAGCCGCTACCGCTTCGCGGGGCTCCCCCCAAAATGCGTACACATCCGCCTGGGCGGCCCCGACCTCGATGGCCGGTTGCGAGGCGCCGGCAAAGAAGAACGGGATTGCGCCTGGGGCAGTCGGTTTAACCGAACTGAAAGCGGCCTCATAACGAAAGAACTCGCCCTCGAAATCGAAGGCCGAGTCCTCGGACCAGATACGCCGGAGGATGGACATGACTTCGCCGGTGCGGCGGTAGCGGGCATCGTGGGCCTCGAAGTCACCTTCTCGGCGCTGGTCCGCTTCATCCCCGCCGGTTATGAAGTGGATGGCAACCCTCCCCCCGCCGGTGAGATGGTCGAGCGTGGCGGCCTTGCGGGCTAGTAGGACCGGCTGAACGAACCCTGGCCGGTGCGCGACCATTACTTTCAGCTGCTTGGTGTGATGCAGGACCGTCGCAGCTACCGCCCAACCCTCTGGCCCAACTGCGCCGTAACCGATCAAAACGCGGTCAAAGCCGGCCTCGTCATGGGCTTTAGAGATATCGACCAGGTAGTCGGGGTCGATGACTGGCCCATCGGTCCAGTCCGCTATCGGCCCGTCGACGAGAGGCCCTTGCGTCTCAGACGCATCCCTGGTCCCTACCATCCCGATGATCTCGACAGCCACAGGCCCTCCCGGTTCAATATCTAGCAAAGACCAGACTCCTCAGAACATCTTCGACATGGGACCACATTGCTCTTGACCCATATACAGCCATACAACCGAGCGCGGGAGACCGCACGCGTCGCGGTCGTATGACGGCGCCCGCAAACAGGAGCGGCGGGGCGGCGGGGCTGCGGGGCTGCGGGGGCCTACACCGGCCTAGAGGAAGTCGATGGACCTGAACGAGCCACCGAGCACGTACTCGGGGCTCTCGATGCCGAGGATCCGTTCGAGGACCGTGGCGTAGACCTTGCGGAAGTCCGTCGTGTAGATCAGGTTGCCGTACGGGTCGAGGTGAGTGAAGCTCGGCGTGGCCCCGTAGAAGCCACCCTTTACGCCGGGGCCGACGACGAGTACGACGCTGGCGGAACTGTGGTCCGTACCCGCACTTGCGTTGACCCTGGTCGTGCGCCCGAACTCGCTGTAGACCACTATGACCGGGCTCTTGCCCGGCGCCGCGGTCGGGAACACGCTCATGAAGCTCTCGATCGCTGCGTCGAGGGAGGTGAGCAGCCCCGCATGGTTCTCGGCCTGAGCAGAGTGTGTGTCGAAGCCGCCCCAATCGACGCTGTACACGCTCGTCGGGAGCCCATAGTTGATCAGGTCCGCCACTATGTCGAGCTGGTTGCCGATATCGCCTGAGTTGCGGCCGGAAGCAGGCGCCGGAGTCTTCTCATGGCTCAAAGCGGCGGCGGCCTTGCTGCCGACGGTCATCAGGTTTTTGCCGGAGATCGCTTGCTCCGCCTGGATTCCCACCTCACCCGGGAAGGTGCTCATGAGCTGCCGGTAGGCGCCGCTGAACTGCGGGTTCTGGCCTGGGAGCTGAGCGCCAGGGGAAGTCGAGTCGACCAGAGAGCTGGCCTGCTGCTTGGCCCCGACGAGCACGGGCGGCAGGTTCGGGCCGATCGACAGGGCCCGGAACGGGTCGGCCCCGGTGGCATCGAGCCAACGGCCAAGCCAACCGGTGCTCGGGTCGCCTGACAGCTGGGCGGTCTGCCAAATGTAAGTCGACTGGAAGTGGCTGAAGTTGGGGCCCGGGTACTCGACACCGCTGATGACAGCGACCTTGCCCTGCTTCCAGAGGGCTTGCAGCGTGGTGAGCGAAGGGTGGAAGCCGTACTCGTGCGTCCCGTCGCTACCGAGGTGGAGCACTTGTTCGGCAGGGATGGCCAGCTCGCCACGCCAGTCGTAATAGGTGCCGCTGCTGTACGGGATGACCGTGTTGAGCCCGTCGTTCCCACCTGTCAGGGTAACGAGCACAAAAGGGCCGTTCTCAGGGACAGTTGAGGCGGACGCCTCCGCCATGCTCAGCAACGAGCTCATGCCACTGAAGCGGACAAGGCCGGCCGCGGCGCTACCGCCGAGCACGCCGGTGAGGAACTGGCGCCGGTTGATCGTCACGGGGTTGCCTCCATCAGTTCATCGCGAATTCGGGTGACAAAAGGGCAAGCGTCACGAGCTGTTGAGCCGGCCATGAGCCGTTGTTCGTTTTCAGCGATACAGCGAGAGAGGTGAGCGCGGCGTGGGTGCGGTCGGACACTTTCGGGAGCCCGATGAGCGACAGAGCGGCGGTCACCTGGTCGGCGGGATGACCATCGCCGTTTTCCAGAGCGGTCAAGTTGGCGATGCCGGCGAGCGAGTAAGCCTGCTGTATGTACCCAGCCGCTGCCCCCGTCGACTGCCAGTACTGGTTGGAACCCCATCCCCCGACCGTTGGGGGCGTGAACGGCACCTGGCCGATGTTGCCGAGCTGGCCTGCCAGCTGGCCTGGGGAAAACGGTGCCGTCGTGAGGCCGAGGACGCGCAGCGCTCCGACCAACAACTCGACGGGCTGCTTGACCAGTCCGTTCACCGCCCTCGGCGAGACGAAAGCCGGGTGGTTGAACATTGCGGCCAGCAGGTTGGTGATGTTGAGGTCCTTGGAGTAGCCGTGGACGAAGTCCTGCACGATCGGGGCATTCGGGGTTATCGGGTAAGCCAACCAGGACCACAGCCGGGAGATCACCCAGCGGTGCGAAGCCGGCTCGTTACAGACGATGCTGACGATGTCCTCGCCGGTGAACCGTCCGGTGCGGCCGAGGAAGCGTTTGACCCCTGCGTCGTTGTCGTACGGGTTGAAGAAGAACTCCCCCGAGACGTTGTCGAGCTCCCACCCGGTGAAGCACCGTGCCGACTGGACGACGTCTTCCTGGGAGTAGTTGCCCGCTCCCATGGTGAAGCGTTCCATCAGTTCACGGGCGAAGTTCTGGTTGGGGTCGTCCCGGTGGGAGGTGTCAGCATCGAGCCAGATCAGCATCGCAGGGTCCTTGGCCACCGCCTGGACCAGGGTCTCGAAGTTGCCAGGGCCGAGGGTACGGAAGATCTGGTTCTGGACGTACATCATGTAGGCCCAGCCGACCTTGGACCACGACGTCGGGAACTGGCAGTGCAAGAGCAGCGCCAGCTTCTCCCGGAGCGGGGTGCTGGTAACGATCATCCGCTCCAGCCACCACGACGATCAGGTTGTTGTACTCCTCCCAGCCGTTGAACTGGTACCCCGGCACGTTTGACTCGGGGATGCTGGTGAGGTGCGGGAGTGGCACGGCATCGCCGGCGGGGTCGGGCCGCTAAGGCCGGCGAGGAGATTGTCCACGAGGTCGGTCCAGCTGTGCTGGGACAGCTCGTCGAGGTCGGCTGGGAGCGCCCCAAAACCAGCCCGACGGTAGAGGTGCGCCACGAGCGCGCGGTTCGTCGCCACGCTGCACCGTACCCGGCGTAGTGGTCTGACCTCACAACGTGACGATTTTCCGGAAATCCCAGAAATTGAGGAAATCGGGCCGGGCTAATCGTTCAACCGTGCGTGCCGGGTTCGTGACCAGAGTGGGCTACTGGCTCCAGCTGGAAGGTGGCATGCTCCACTTCGAAATGGGCACCCACACAAGCCTGGAGCTGGTCGAGGATTTGGGGCGCGTGCCCGGTGGCGAAGCAGCTGTCGTCCACCACGACGTGCGCAGAAAGACTGGGTAGGCCCGAGGTGACAGTCCAGGCGTGCAGGTCGTGGACCCCGACCACGTGCTCCACCTCCATCAGGTGGCTCCTCACGGCACCGAGGTCGAAGCGGTCCGGAGCGCCTTGCAGAAGGATGCGGCCCGAGTCGCGGAGCAAGCACCAAGCTGCCTTCGCCATCAAGGAGACTACGACCAGGGACGCCAAAGCGTCGGCGCGACGGAAACCGGTAAGCATGATCACTAGCCCAGCAACGGCAGTCCCAGCGAACGCGTACAGGTCAGTGACCATGTGCACGAACGCGCCGCGGACGTTCAGGCTTGCACGGCTTGCTCTGGCAAGCACCAGCGTCGCAGCCAGGTCGACCACGACTCCGGTCAGGGCCACAACCAGCACCACGAGGCCGTCGACGGCGGTCGGGTGAAGTAAGCGCATGATGGCCTCGACGGCGATGACCACAGCGATCGCGGCCAGGCTCAACCCGTTGACTGCCGCCGAGAGGATCTCGGCACGCTTCAGCCCGAAGGTCCAGATCCCTTTGGCGGGCCGGGCGGCCAGGCGCGCCGCCCACAGGCTCGCAGCCAGCGCGCCCACGTCTGTTAGCAGGTGCCCGGCGTCAGCGAACAAAACGAGCGACCCCGAAAGTGCCGCCGCCACAACCTCACCGACCATAAGGCAGCAGATAAGGCCGAGCGCGATCGCCAGATAGCGCCGGTCTGCGGTCGCAACCGCACTGGCGTCGTGCTCGTGGCCCTTACCCATGCCCACCGCCGGGCATGTCGTGTACCTCATGCACGAGACTCGTGTGGGCGGCATGAGCCAGGGCGAGCTCGAGCAGCTTCCGCACATGGGAGTCAGCCAAGGCGTAGAACACCATGCGCCCTGACCTGCGTGCCTTGACAACGCGATGAGCACGCAAAATCCGCAGGGCGTGGCTGGTTGCTGACTCGCTCAAGCCGACTGCTGCTGCTAGGTCGCAAACGCACAACTCACCCCCGAGCAGCGCCACAATCAGACGCAACCGGCCCGTGTCAGAGAGCAAGCCAAAAACATCCGCGACATCGGTCACCTCGGCCTCGGCCGGCATGGTCGCCAGCACCTCGGCTACCCGACCGGGATCCACGAGACGTGTGCTACAACTCTCGAGCTCGACGTCGGAAGGTACGCTCATATATGCAGATTACAACCTCATCCTGAGGCTGGCTCAGGCGGCGCTAACCTCACCATCCGCTCGCCCGCCAGCGCGGGCCAGCCGCTCATGGCGCCCTTGGCCCGAGGAGCCCGGCTTGGCGCTCACGCTCGGTCTTGGCTTGATGGCAACCCAGCAGCGGGCCTCGAGGTTGGAATCTGAAGTCTCGCCGTTGTTGGCGACTGGGTTTACGTGGTCCCCCTCCAAGCCGTAGCGGCACCCGTAGTCGGCGCAGGCCACCCCTTCGATACCGGGGGCTTGCCAAGCTCGAGAGCGCGTCGTAGCTCGGCTTTCAGGTGGCGCCCGTCGCGTGCCACGGCCAACTACTTTGGCAGCTTCAATCTCAGAGCGCGCTTGCACTACCGCCGTGCCTGCACGGCGGCCAGCCAGTCAGCGCCGTCGGCATAGCCGCGACTTCGGTTCTCACCCGCAGACACAGCGCGCGCGCCTGCGCGTGCCCTTGCAGCAGCCCAGGTCTTTTCTGTCTTAGACAGCATGTAGGAAAAGGCAAAGAAGTTCATGGCCGAACGGGTGCTACGGCGTCCCGGCAAGCAACCCGGGACGAGCGGCGCGGCACTGGCCCGAGTGGGCCGTCCTGACCATCCGGTGGTACATGTGCCCGAGCAGTGCCGATCTTGTGGGTGGAGCTTGGAGGGCGCCAAGGTGGGGGGAGCGAAAGCCGCCAAGTATTTAACCTGCCTGCCCTACGCCTGGAAATGACCGAGCACCAAGTGCAGTCCCGGCGCTGTGGTTGCCGGGTCCTCACCAAAGCTGCGTTCCCAAAAACAGGCCCCCGCGCCGGCTTGTTATGGCCCGGTCGTGCGGGCCACCGCTGTGTACCTGATGGTGGCACAACGCCTCCCGGTGGCCCCGACATCGGCACTGCTCTCCCAAGTGTGCGGGGCGCCCGTGTCTACCGGTTGGCTAGCTGGCCTATCAGCCGAGGCGGCGTCCGGGCTCGGCCCTTTCCTGGCTGAGCTGCGCGCTCAGTTAGCGGCCGAGGACGTGTTGCACGCCGACTATTGGGCCCGGTACTCCCGCACGAGTCACTTCTGCTCATTACCTAGGGGCGAGTCAAGGGCCCCCCACCTCGGGCAGGTCGCGTACCTCGTCCTTAGACAGGTTGAGCCGGACGCCATCCTCGACGTCTTTCACGGCGCTTATCGGAATGGCCACCTTCTTTTGGCCCCATAGGTGGCCCTCGTCGAGCAGGACGTGCGTAACGCAATGGTCGCCTGGATGGATCACCAGTCCTTGTACCCGCCCGATGGCGCCGTCGGTGGCGTAAACGTGGTCGCCGCGGCGTACTTCAACTTCTCCCATGGGCACGCGGTCATTTGTGACCACTTGGGGACCAGGCATCCCCATGCCCATCCCCCCGCCCATCCCCATACCGCCCATCCCGAACGCCGGGCCACCAAGGCCGTAATAGGGGTGCGACAGCATCTGGTCTTGCCCGTAGCCCCACTGCCCATCTCCTCCGGGGAGGAACTGCGTCTCTTCTGCTGCGTCGAGCTGTTCGAACTGAGCGGTGGTGCATGACAGCGTGACCTCCTCCTCGGCCGTCGAGGCCACGAGGTTGACCGGTACGAGACGTCCTCCTCCGTGCTCCGGCTCGACGACGAGATGGGTAAGGGCGCGGGCAACAGGGTCGATGACGACACGTGCCAGCACCCCGCAAACGCCGTCGCTACAGGAAACTTCGCTACCAATCCTAAAATCTGTGGGCCCGGTCATGATGGAATGTCCTTTCGTTTTCTCCGTAAAAGTCAGCTTCTGCCCAACTGGTGCCCTACGCCGCCTGAGCGGCTACGGGGACCACGCTTATCGCGTGGGCCGGCGTGCCTCCCGCTAGCCGGCGGTCGCGGCGGCGCTGGCGGTAGCCACCCCTAAACCCGTCGACGCCGAGCCAGCTCGAGGTCCTCCAGGTTGCCAGGATCACGATGGCGAACAAGGCATAGAAAGCGCACACGCTTGCCGTGCCGGACATGACGTAGGTGAACAGCAAGCCCAGGCTGGCGAGCGCCGCCAGGGGGGTGAAGAACCCGGCTACCAGGGCGACGCCGATGGCGAACTCGGCGAGGGCGACGAAGGGGCCGATGGCGCCGGCGTTGGGGACGACAAGGCCATGCAGGAAGCTCCCCCACCAGCTATAGGCGGCTACGCCATGGGCCGCGAAGCCGGCCACACCAGCGCCGTTGTCGTGCATGAACGCGGAGTTCTCCGCCCCCCACAGCTTGGAAGCGCCGGCCTGGATCCACATGACCCCTAGCCAGACGCGCATGGCGGTCCACACGACGGCCATGACCTTCGAGCGCTCTAGCCACTGCAGCGGGCGGGGGGTATTGAGCTCGGACGGGTTGTCGAGCAGTGCAACAGGGTTGTTCATTGACTGCCCTTCTTGCGCCACATGTCGGCGCTACTTGGTGGGTAAAGCAGTCGGGAGGACATGGGCCCGCTCCTAAGCTCCGCGGGTTCCGGAGGACTTTAGGAGGACAGTTCCAAGACTTCGGTCAGGCACATCGTGGTATGGAGGCTTCATGGGGCTGCCCCCAGGCCGACTGCCCTGACCGTCACTTCGTGCCGCGGCCCGCGGCCGAGGCCGAGGCCGAGGCCGAGGCCGAGGGAGCATTCCCGCGGCCGGCGGGATGTTGGGCCATGGCCCAACGACGTGTTGGGGTCGAGGGCGCCCGGGTAGGGGAACCCTCGGCCCCGCCAGGACCGGCGCGACATACCTCGTTATTCGGAGGACCTGAGTTGCGCTCTTTTTCACAGTCGACCTCGGCTTTGCTCTAAGGCATCACCAGGGACCGGGGCAGCAGCGCGCACAACTAAGTGCTAATGGTTCGACTCTACAGCGTTGTAATTGATAAAGAGCTAAGAGCGACCAACTTTGTCGGTGGGTTCACCGGAGGGCTGCCCAGCTGGCCCCCGGTGGAGTGGCCGCTGAGCCCCGCACGAACGGCCCCGGGGCTCTCACGGACCTAGGTCCCGGGGCCGGGGCGCAAAGTTCCTCTCGGATCCACCGCATTTGGGCCGTGCACGCACGGGATCTTAGAGACGAGGGCGGCGAACCGGAGGAAGGCGCCGCCCTCGAAGGTTCCCTCGACCACCGGACGCGTGTGCCTAACTAACCTAACTAAAGGGTGATAATCCTTTCTAACCCGAGCAAGTCCTCGACTGGTTGAGCTGGGTAGCACCGGCTCAGGGCACCCGGTCCGGGTGCACAGACGTACCTTCGCTCCGCTCCAAAGGGCGGCAGCCCTGAACGGGCGCGCGCCTCGCTGAGGTGGGCGCATGGTGTGCGTCCGGCCACAGCCAGGTGGGCTCATCCGGTTACGGCGGCCTCGCTCGAACGATGAGGGGCCACGTCGTTCGACGAGCTCGCATCCTGGCTGTGCCCGGGCCGTCCCTCACGCCCGCTCGGCCAGGCAGCGGATCTCGCCGTCACGCAGGCCGTAATAGACGAGGGTGAGGAGCTTGCGGCCGCCGCGATCCGGCTGGCTCCTTACCGAAGTTGTTGGTTGTTGGTCTGGTTACCGCCCGTGGTGCCTATGGCCGCCACCGGAACCGCCGCCCCAGCTTGTTGTACTGGTGGTCGGTACCGCTGTGGTCGTGGTGGTTGTGGGGTCATTACCGTGACCGCGCCGGTAGCCCCGGCCAGGGCAGTTACTGGAACTCCAGCTGGTACCAGACGGTGCCTTGATAGTCACCGAGGTGGCGTCGATGGTGGCGGCCCCTGCCCGGTAGCCAGATACGCTAACAATATCGCCGGCGGCTATGTCCCCGAACCCGGACGACCTTGTGCACGACTCGATATACCTGGTCCCACCGGACACGTCCACCGTCCAGAGGCCGGAGCTAACCGGCACCGTCGTTGTGGTAGTGGTCGTGGGTGCGGCGCCGGTGTTGTAGACGAAGAACTGGTCGATCGACCAGTAGTAGCTGGTGTCGGCGGCCGTGAGCACCACCGCCAGGTACTGGGCCGTCTGGGTGGGGAAGCTGGCTATCTCTGGCGTCCCGCTGCCGGTGCAGGTGGCCACCGTGGCCCAGGTGGTGCCGTCGGAGGACACGTTGACCTCGTAGCCGGTGGCGTGGTCGGTAGGCGAGTTCGGCACCGCCATCTCGATCTCGTTGAAGGTCTGGGCCGAGCCCATGTTGACCTCGTAGTCATAGTTCACGGCCTGGTACTCGTCGGAGCTGAACCGCCCGGCCGCGGTGTTGCCGTTGACCGCGTTGGTAATGGCTTTCTGGGGCGCGTCCGTGGTGCTGGAGGTGGTGTTGGTACCGGCCACGAAGGACGACTCGTTCAGCTGGGTCTCGCCTGAGGTCGACGCTGAGCAGTTAGCGGCGACTGGGGTAGTCGTGGTTGTGGTTGTAGACGCTGTGGTGGGCGGGGCAGAAAACCCTCGCTGGACAGTGAAGCTGTTGGTCCCCAGCGTGGTCACGGTGCCGGTCAAGGTCTCTGTGCAGTCGCGGTAGTTGTTGCGGTGATGGCGCCCGCCCCAGTTGAACTGGCAGCCGTACCGACCACCGATATGAAGGTCTGCCCCCTTCGAGCTAGGACTGGCTGTGGCGACACCCGTGCTCGTCAATGTGGCGACCATAGCGCCAGCTACTCCTATCACCAACGCGAACTGTGCCACCCTCCTCCGCGCGACCCGGTAAAAGAACCCGCCGGACCATTCCGCTCTTTTTGTGCTTGTCGTCTTCATCTCTCCAGGTGACATTGCAGCTCCTCGTCTTATCAGCGGCAGATCGACAGCATTATGCGCGGACCATAAACCCCCCGCGACGCTGAAGATATTTCGGTTTAGTTCTATTCCTGAGCCTACCCCTAGACGGAGACCGCTTAGCCGTACGTCACCAAGTCTTGACCGACCCCTCACACAATCCTCACAGTCCGAGAAAGCGCGACCTTGGTGCCTGTCCGCCGCCAGTCCAGGATGCGTGCCGCCCGGGGTGCAACTCCCGCACGACCGGAGGCGAGGTCTGAGCCACCGGCTGGCGCCGCCTCGGCAAATCTCGGGAAAGTTGGTGCCTTGCGCGGCCATAGACACTCGCGTTGCGGGTGTGGGAGACGGTCGGAAGTACATGTGTGTGTTCTGCCTCGCGGCCGGGACCAGACTCAACGGCTCATCCATCGCTCAGGGAGGGGTGTTGGTCCGGTCGGCGGGGTCAGGCGGCCCACCCTCTTGTCCGGCACGTGGCAAGACGCGCGACCTCGAGGGCTGCCGAGCCGCAGATTCGAGCGCCGCCGCTGCCACAGCCGCCACCGATCGTCATGGGACGGCGCTGCCATTGCTCGAGTCCCTAACGAACTGAGAATGTCCCCGTGGAGCGCCCGAGGGGCCGCACTACCGAAGGAGAACAAGACCGTCGTGAGCGCTTGAACCATAGCTCGCCATCGCCGAAGTTCAACAAAAGAAGTGACATCCTCGGCGCGGCTTCACAGACGGGGAGGCGGACTCGATACTCCGCTCACGACGAACCACCGGGGGGCTGACCCCCCGGTCGTTCAAATCCCGGCGCCAAATTCGGGTGGCACGAAAAGCGGCGCTATTCGGTGCTATCAGGAGGTAGCGCACCCGTTGCTGCCGACGGTCCCGCCACTAGAGGCGATCCCGGCAGGAGCCCAGTTCCCATTGACGATCACGCCGGCTGGCGCGTCACCCGCGACGTATACAGCAATGGCATCCTGCGCCGCGCTCTCCACCTGCGCTATTGAGGGGCAACCATTAACGGTGATCTGGTCAGTCGGAAGGAGAGCGCTGTTCGTCGGGAGTTGGGGGGCAGCGCACCCGCCGACATACGTCTCGGTATTAGCAACCACCGAGGCAGGCATCCAGGTGCCGTTGATGATCAAACCGGCGGGCTGGTCTCCGACAGCGTACTGGCTGAGCGCCTGCTGCGTCGCTGCGGTAACCTGCGTTGCCGACAAGCAAACGCCAGTGAGGGCAATCTGGTCCGACGGCAGGGCCGGCGGTGGGTTGGTGGGGTTGGCGGCTAGGGCCATCCCTCCGAACCCGAGGACAAGCGGTAGCACGATGACAGGGACGGCGAGCAACTTCTTCAGGTGTAGCTTAGCGGTGTGCAACGTTTTCAACCTTTCTTTGTTTGTGCTCTGGGACCAGCCGTGCCGCCTGGTGTTTAGGGGGTCCTTACGATCTTGCTGCGCGCCAGGTGGGCGTTGGGGTGGCTAAACGGGATGTTCCGAGTGCTGGGCCGTTGTTTGCGGAACCTGTCACGGCCCGCCAGGCAGGACGGAAGGTCCTTAGCCGCGAACAAAATAGCGTTACCCTCTTGCTCACGGTCCACCTCGGCTCAGCGCTAGGGCGTCAGCGGGGTCCGGAGCAACGAGGGAGGCACCAGGAAGTGCTCCTGCCAGGACCTTACAGCGCACGGGACCAAAATACATAAGAAGTTGGAATTTTCCGGACGAGAAGTGAGGCGCTCGAAGAAAGTTACTTGGTTGCGACCCGGCTCTTCGTCCATGCCAAGGCGCAGATGAGCGACCACTTAGCGTTGGGCCCGGCACGGAATGACCGTCACCGCGCCGCGCTTCTATCGGTAGATGAGGCGAAACCTCCGCGCCATATCAAATGGATCGGCGCTCGCCTACCGGATTGGCGGTGGCCACTCTATGTGTGGCCAGTTGGCTTCGTCAGGGCACTTGCCAGCTGCCGTCACCGGGCAGATCAAGATGGTCGCAGACGCCATGTGTTTCTGGCCACTGCCTGGCCGTCCTACGTCTGGTCAACCGTGCTGCGCCTGGACTAATGGTGCAGCAAGGTCTTTGTGTGTAAAGCGCGAAGGCCGTGACAAGCGTTGGCGATCCGATCGCCTGAAGAGCCCCGGTACACCTGGCAGCCACGTGTGCGTTCGGAACCGATCGGCGTTTCTATTGGGCTCTCTGGGCCTCTTGGCTGTACTTGTTTACTAGCGATATTAGCTTTAGCTAGGCCTTGTCGACCGGGGCGGACCACCCGTGCTGGGCCGGAGGAGCCGGCGCAGGTACAGCCGGACCGCCGGCGCGTGTCTACCGAGCAACCTCCGGACGACCAGGCCGAGGGCCCGCCGGCCCCGTGCCACTACGAGTAGCTCCACCGGCTCGAGGGGCCCAACGGGCTGAGGGTTGCTGGCATCGTCGCTGAGGCGGCGCAGGCCCGAGCCTGCGAAGGGGTCTACGGTACGCACCACGGGCGTGCCAGCGCCGGCGGCGCGCAACCCGGAAGCCGCCTCTTGGGAGCTCGCGGTGACGGAGTCAACTATTGGCCACAGCAACGCTAATACGTCAGGGGCGACGCCGATCTCACCCGTTACGACTAGCTCTGCCCTCTCGAAGCCGCTAAGAGCGTGAGCGAGCGCTCTCGCGGTGCGGGTTGCATTCCGCCGAGCGCCGAAGGGCCAACCGGGCTCCATGCACAGCACTACCTCATTGCAGGCGTGCGCCAGGCGTAGTTTCGCAAGCTCACGGGCGAGCGCTGCGCCCGCGAGCGGGACCACGAACGGGGCAGCGCTCGGGCGCGGGGACACGACGACTACCTCCGCTCCGCCGTCCCAGGCGCGCCGCACCGCCGCCACCGTCGCCGCGGCGGCGGCACCGGGAACGGGCGGGTAGCTCCCGACGACCAGCGCTCTTCGTGCAGTCATAAAGCGGCGTGCAAGCTTGCCTCCATGCGGTCGAGCACAGTGGGCCACGTGTAGTTCTCGACCACGTAGCGCCTGCCCGCCGCCGCCATCTCGGTGGCCGCCTTCGGTTTGGAGGCGACAAAACGGAGCTGGGATGCCAGTTCTTTAGCGTTGGAGAACATGAGCCCGCCACCAGAGCGACCGCAATGCCAGGCGACCACCTCGCTCTCGGCGAGCCCGATCACGGGCGTACCAGCCAGCCACGCTTCCATGATCGTGCGTGAAAAACTCTCCATACGGCTCGGCTGAATATAAGCGGTTGCCGCGGCAAAGGCATTATTTCGCTCATCATCGCTAACAAAGCCGAGGTCAATAACCCGTCCCGCCGGTGGCTGCTGGACGCCGAGATCTGCAAGCTTTCCCTTGCCTATCGTCACCAGGTCGACGTCGAGGTCACCGTCTCGGACCGCGCCGGCGAACGCCTGGAGCAGCAAACCGGTCCCCTTTTCCTGTTCTCGCCGCCCGGCATAAAGCACGAAAGGGCGCTCCAGTCGGTGCCTTTCCATGAACCCGGCAGGGTCGTAGCGCGAAGGTACCGGCACACCTGCGCCAGTCACGCTGTGCCTTGTGGCGACCGGGCCGAACCTGTGGGCCAGTAAATGCTCCGGCCCCGAAAGGAACCACACGAGCTGGGGATCTGCCAGAACTGGCCGCAATACTTCCAAGCGGGCATAGAGCTCGTCGTGCAGGCACGGGATAACTACGGCTCGCTCCGACACAAATGGCACGCAAACGCTCGTCGTCCAGAACATGTAAGGGGAAAAGACGATCGCGTCGTACTGCTTGCCGTAGCGCAAGATGTACTCGAACAACGACGGCGCGCCGAACTGAAAGCCTAGCCAGCTCACCTGGTGGTCCAGGTCGGGGATCTTGCCGGCGTGTATGGAAAGCTGTGCCTTCAGTGCCGGCCGGCTGTAATGACGCAACACAGGGAACCGACGGACAACCATGCCATCTTCTTCAGAAGTCCCCTCGGGCAGTTCGTTTTCCCATGTGTAATGATCGATCGCGCAGGTGGTTATCACCTCGACATCGTGACCACGGGCTGCGAGCCCGAACGCAGCCTCACGGCAGACGGCCTCTGCGCCCCCGAGCACGCCCGGGCCAAAACGGGGCGGGACGAACGCCAGCTTCATCAATAAGCCGGCGGTGCCCAGATGTTGCTCACGGGGCCAGCGTAGTTGGCACCGTAATATCAGCTCGCAAGGTAGCCCTCTATACCGGCGAGGAGCGCTTTGGAGGTGTTGGCCAGAGAAAAATTCTCAGCCCTCTCCCGGCCCGCGCGTACGAGGTGTTCCCGTGCCGGTCCCGGCCGCACAGCCTTGTCCACGGCCTCAGCGACAGCGAGCGGGTCCTTGTTTTCCAGAAGCAGACCGGCGCCGCCGAGAGTTTCGGGGACGGCGGCGGCCGCATAGGCGACCACCGGCACGCCGAGCTCCATCGCCTCAAGGACGGGTACGCAAAAACCTTCGTGTTCGGAGAGGCACACGAATACATCGGTCACCGCCCAGTGCGCCAAAAGCTCGGCTCCGCCGACCCCGCTCAGGATCTCGACGCTGTCGTCCAGTTCCAGCTCACCCACCATCCGCTCGAGGGCTCGCAGATAGTGCGGCGACGTGGCACCGCCCACGAGGGTCAGGCGTGCTCCGGGGTCGAACACCCGGCGGTAAACGGCAAAAGCCCCGATCACATCGTGCTGGCACTTATTGGGAGCGACCCGGCCGACGAAGAGCCAGTGCGCCCCAGAATGGTCGCTTCGCCGGCGCAACCGGTCAAGGGTTGCCCGGTCGGGCGGGCGGTGGTACTCGTCGAGGTCTACCAGGAGTGGGCAGACAACTGCTTCGCGGTAACCGCATTCGACCAGCTCGCCGGCGTTGTACCCCGAGTCCGCGAAGGAAAACGGGATGTTAGGCGCAAGCATCGCCAGCTCCTGGCGGGCGTCCTCTATTGCGCTCGCGATTGCTGGTTCCCAACGAGCGAAGTAAAAGGCGGGAGTGATGTTGTGGTAGTCACTTATTAGGGCCTCGCCAGCCTGCGCGCGCTGCTGGAGCCATTTCGCCATAGGAGAATTGGTGGAGGTGTGGTAGAGGAGCACTCGCTCCTCGCCCGGGCGGCGGGAGTCCTCCAGGTACGGCTTGGCCTCCCGGCCGATGGGGGGGTGGGCGTGCTCCGCCCAGATGTCTGACTTATAGCCAGCTTCGCGGAGCACCCGGCGCGCCTGCAGGGTGTGGTTGCCGATGGCGTCGTGCGGGGCAAAGGTCGGCAGGTACTGGTCGATCCTCACTGTTCGGTCCTCACTGTTCGGTCCTCACTGTTCGGCCTTCCTCGAGGACGTTTTGCTGGGGGTGCGGGCCGCCCGCGCGGGCGCCGGCTTAGTGCGCGCAGGTGCCGTCTTGGGAACAGTTGGCGTCGGGGCGGTTGGCACCTGCTCCAGGCGTTTCAGCCGTTCCTCGACCGCACCGAGGCGAACTGCTAAGTCATCAGAGACCGAGGCCAGAGCATCGGTCCTCTTGGCGAGCGCGTCTCCAAGGTCCGACACGCTTTTCCCGAAGGCGTTCAGCTGTTCGGCGAGGTAGCGCATGTACCAAACCGATAGGCGTTTCACGCCTGTTTTGACAAGCTCCAGCTCGCGCCGGCGGCTCGTCACGGGGACCTCTACGTCGAATGTGGCGACGTCGCGCAGCGCTTGCACGGCTCCGCTGAGGTCCTCTGGGGCAGGCTCCCGGGCGCTCAGCCGCTTTGTTGTCTGGCGGACCTTCTCGATGTACAGGAAGGCCTCAGGGCTCAGGTCAGGCGCGTTAACGGCGGGCGCGCGTCTCGCCATTGCTATTTGGCATACGGGATACTCAGGTTAGCGTGTGACGCTCCTGGAAGAGCGCGTGGTACCCGAGACCTGGGCTGCTAGCGTTTGGAGGTGGCGCTCCCAACTGCTCCGCCGCAACGAGAGACCTACCGGGGGGCCCATTTCGAAATACCCCCCCAGGAGCCATCCGGCAGAGGGCTCGCGGGGCGGCCCGCCCGGTCGCTCAGTTGGCTGGCAGTCGCGTTGGTGAGCGCCCTGGCAACGTTGTTCAGCTGGCGGACCGATCCTTGGCGCCCTGCCTTCGCCGGCCTCAGCTCCTGGCAGGAGGGCCTGGCGTTCGGCTTCGTGCACCACCTCCAGTGGGGGCCGCAGGTCGTGTTCACGTTCGGGCCGTACGGCTTCATCGAGGACATCCTCGCCATGTCCCGGGTTACCGCCGCCCTGGGCCTCCTCTACGCCCTGATTGTCACCTGCGGCCTGGCAGCGCTGATCGTGGCTACCCTGCGCAAGCCCTGGGGGCTGCTGCCGGCGGGCATAGTGGCGTGGGCCTCCGTGACGATTGCGGCCAACCTGCTCGAGGCACCCGAGCTGGCGCTCGCGACAGCCCTTGGACTGGCGCTTGAATCGCTCAGGGCGACGAGCGAAAGGGGACGGCTCGGACTGCTCGGCGCCCTCGGGGCACTGGCCGGGTTCCAGATCCTCGTGGAAATAAACGTTGGCATCGTGACCGCGGCCCTGGCGGCCCTGACGGTCGCAGGAGCCACCGAGGCGAGCCCTGGCGCGTGGCGTGAGCACTCGCGGGTACGAGCGGCCTTGGTCGCCGCAGTGGCCTTTTTGGTCGTACTCGGGACGGCCCTGGTCGCTGCGGGGCAAAGCGTCAGCAACTTCGCAAGCTATGTCCGTGGTTCCCTCGCTGTCGCGCTCGGCTATGCGCCGGCGATGGGCTCCTCGGGAGGTCGCCACGCCGAGGACTGGTACGCAGTGGTGGACGTCGTCCTGCTGGCAGCCGTTTTCGCCTTGGCACTCGTCGGGAGACCCGTGCGGGAGAAGGCCGCCATTTCCTTGATGCTCGCGGGATGGGCCTGGGAGGTAGTGAAGGAGGGTTTTGTGCGCCACGACCTCCACGACTTGACGTTCTTCGGGCTCTTTGTAGTGGCGCTCTGCCTGGCCCGGCTCCCCCGCTCGCTTGTGCCGGTACAAGCTGGCGCGATCGCCCTGGCCGCGTTACTGGCGTGTACCGCCAATGGCGGGCCGCCACCCTCGCTCCATTCTCCCCGTGAGGCCGCCCGTGCTCTCGTCCAAGAAGTGCGCGACCTGGTCGTCCCATCGCGGTGGGCCCATCAAGAGGCCGTTGCGCGGGAACAAACCCGCCTGACCGGCGGCGCCTTAGCGTCGGACCTGGTCAGTTCGCTGCGGGGGTACTCGGTGGCAAACGAAACGTGGGAAGACAGCCTCAGCATCGCCTACCCGCAGCTCCACTGGGACCCCCTACCCGTGCTCCAGTCCTATAGCGCCTACACCACCTACCTTGACGACCTCGACGCTTCCTTCCTCTCCTCGGCTCGTGCCCCGCAACGGCTCCTCTACCGGCCGGCAACGATCGACCTGCGTGACCCTTTTTGGGACCCGCCCGCCGCTCTCGAGGCGATGTACTGCCATTACGAGCAGGTTGGGGTGAGCGAACAATGGCAGGTGCTGGCACGGGTGCCGGACCGTTGCGGCCAGGCGAGGGTCATCGGTGTGGCGAAGGCCACCTTTGGCCAGCCGTTCACAGTCCCGGCGGCGAAGGGTGAGATGGAAGTGGCTACATTTTCGCTCAGCTCGCCGCTGTGGGCGTTGGCCGAGGGAGTCCTCCTCAAGCCGCCGCAACTCCAGGTGACGACGTGGGCTCGAGGGACGGGCAAACCAACGACTTACCGCTTCATTTCTGGGACTGCGGGCGACTCCCATGTGCTGGCGGTCCCTGCCTCCCTCGGCTATTCGCACGAGTTCGCGCCGCCGACAGTGCTCCAGCTCCAGGTCACGGGAGGCGGTTGGTCGCTCGGCCAGGGCGCCGTGCGCGTCACCTTCTTGGCAGTGCCGATGAGCCGGCAGGCAAGCGCGCCTTGATGGGCAGCCACGTGGGACCGCCGTCGGTGTGGCTCGTGACCAAGCGGCCCACGTCAAGGGGCGACGTGACGATCGTGACAACGCTCTTGGCTGTCGGCATCGCAATGCCTGCCGCCATCGCCGTATGGCTGGGCGCCTTCGACATCCCGCGCAACGACAGTTGGTCTTACAGGCGCGTGCTCTGGGAGTTCGTCGGCACGGGGCACGTCCGTCTGGTGGGCTGGAGCGGCATGACCATGGTCGGCCAAGTGTTCTGGACGGCCCCTTTCGTCGAGGTCCTTGGCAAGGGCCAGTGGGTACCCGGGGCCGCAGTGGCCGTTGCGTCCGCGATCGGCCTTGTCTGTGCCTACTCCCTGGCACGCTCGCTGCTTCCCCGCGCCTGGGCGGCCGGGTGCGTGCTACTGACGCTTGCCGTCCCGGGCATTTTGCTGAACACCTCGAGCTTCATGACCGACGTGACGGCATTTTCCGCCGAAGTGGCCTGCCTTGTGTTCGGGGCGGCGGCCCTGCACCGCTCCGGCCGAGGGCGTTGGGCCCTGGTGGCAGCCGCGGTAGCCACGGGGTGCTTCGGGTTCAGCATCCGCGAGTTCGACCTGGCGGCGCCCGCCGCAGTCCTGGTGGTCCTTGCCGTGCAGGACCGGCGGGCTTGGCGGGCTTACGGGTTCGCCGGCTTTTGCACGATGGTGGCTTGTAGCGCGATCTATGTCTGGACTGCGAAATTGCCGGGAGCCCACCTCGAGTCTCTGAGCCTGCCGACCGGCACGTCGCTCCGCCAACTCAATGCGTCGTATTTCACCCTGAGCTTTGTTATCTCGCCCGTCCTGCCCTGGGCACTGAGAGCCACGCTAAGGTCCCGGGCGCGACCAGGCTCCGCGGCGGGCGGGAGCGGTGGCCGCAGCCGTATTTTTGGGGCTGGGGACGCTCGGCTTGGCGAAGGGGTGGGGCCTCTTCATCGGCAATTACCTGATGCAGCAAGGGGTTACCGGCGCGGCCGTCCTGTCCGGCGCGCGACCGAACCTCTTCCCCGGCGCATTGTGGCTGGCGCTGCAGATCGTCGCCCTGATTGCAGGAACGGCGCTCGCGTTCGTCGCCGTGGCAGCACTTGCCACTCGAGAGGCAGCTGCGCAGCTCTTCAGTGGCACCGTCCAAAGCCTGGTCGCTTGGTTCGCGCTGCTGTCCGCCGGCGGCCTTCTTGCCTACGGGCTCTTGGTGAAAGCACCTTTGTTTGACCGGTACCTCAGCCAGCTCGCTTTCCCGGTGGCCGTGCTCCTCGCTCACAGCTGCCTACGTTCTCGTCTGGCCACTCGTCCCACGCATTCTCTCGGAGTGAGGACCGGGGCTGGGGACTCTCAGAGGGCTGGCCGGGCAGTTGGGGCTGCGACGGTCGGCTTCGTGGTCATCCTCGGGGCGGTCACCGCTGCGCTGACATTGAACGCCGACGCCTACGACGGTGCCCGCTGGCAGGCAGGCCAGCTGGCCGTCCGGGCCGGGTTCGCACCTTCGGTGGTCGACGCCGGCTTCGAATGGGTCGGGACGCACACTTCCGAAGACGCCAACAGGGCGCTACAGCTCCTACCCGGCCCCGCGTATGAAGCCTGGTACGACAAGCTGTTCGCTGGTTTTCGGGACTGCGCGTTCGTGACCGGCTCCCCGTCGCCTCAGCCCGGCCTAAGGCTGCTCCGGGTAACCACCTATGACGAGCTTGGCTTTGCCGTCCCAGAACACCTGTGGATTTATGCCGTGGAGGCCCCCGGTTGCAGTGCTTCTTGACACCCTTGTCGGGGCTCTGCTCAGGAACCCGAATAGGGCAGCTCGACGGTCAAGTGGCCGGTGTTCGGGACGGGCAATGAGGGCGTGCCACCGTAGCCATCGGCCTTCAGCTGGGCGGGGGACTTGAAGGGGTATAGGTCGCCGCCGTAGCTCACATAGACCTGGCCGCTGACGGTTATCAGTGTGCCGTCCGCGACAGTCGCCTCGGTTAGGGCTGGGCCGACAGTCCCCGACAGTGGCCTAGCGGTATCAGCGGCCTCGATGGCTCGCAGCGCAGCCAGGCTTCCTATGCCGAACGCCCTGCCTCCCGCGAGCACGTAGAACGTCCCCGACGAGTTGATGAGGGCGCCGTTCGAAGCGGTCGCAAGGGCATTGGCTGTGAGCCCGAGAGAACCGGCCGTCGCACCCACGGCGAGGTGGCCGCCGTTTGGCACGGTAATGACGTCTGCCGGGTCGTAGCCGTCTCCCAGGAACTGGGCCGGCGTGGCAAAGCCATGCAGCAGGCCGTCGGTCCCGACGACGTAAATCGTCGGGTTGTTATAAACGATGACCAAGGTGCCCGGTGCGGCGGCGGTTGTCGGCACCGCAGCGCCGCCTATTGCGGTCACGACGCCGGCATCGTCGATGGCCTCGACACCCTGAGCCTGAGTGGGCGAGGCGACGCCGAACGCGTGGCCGCCGGCGAAGACGTACAGGGTGCCCGGAAAGCTCACTATTGCCCCGTCGGGGTACGCGACGTTGGCGTCAGGGAACTGAGGCGGCCCCGGCAAGCTCGTCACGTTACCCGTGATGGAGATCGTGTAATTGCCCGGTGTACCCGGGTTGAAAACGTCCTGGACCGTCAACGACACGCGGTCCCCGTCATTGACGGAGTTGGGGACGATCAGGGTCACTGAGCTGGAACCACCCCCCACCAGGGAGGCCGAAACGATGCCTGACCCGCTCAGACTGGTGGAGTCTTCGAGAGCGTAAAGGTCGCGGTTGTTCGGGAAGACGGTCCCCGTTGGCCCAGTCAGAGTTATCTCACTCGTGCCCCCAACGAGTGCCGCGCTGGCAGAGAGATTGGAAACCGTATAAGTCGCCAACGCCGCCGGGGTAGTCGGGTTGACGGCCACGCCAACGCCCGCGACGCCGCTCGCAGCGATCGCGTAGGGGGCCGCGAAGGCGGACAAGTTGTCGGTGGTCGTAGATACCGCAAAATCACTGATGCTGCCCGCGGGCGGGTTGGTGACATTTACCAGCTCGACGGTCACCGCGTCGCCGGCCGAGATGGGCTTGCTCAGCGGCACCGTCGCACCGCCGCTCGACAGCGCTGCACCGGTCCCAACGAAGTACCAACCCTGGTTGGCATCGGTCACGAGGATCCCCGTCACATGGGAGAAGTCGGTGTTCGGTTCGGAAAAAAAGATGTCATCTCCGATCGGGACAGCAGTCGTAGCCTTGAAACTTATTGCGTAGGTTGCTGATGCGCCCGCGACCGAGGGGGATGCCGACACGAGCACGTTCGTAACGGTGCTCCCATAAACCACGTCGTTGCTTGTCGTCTCGGGCGCCCCGTTGCCTACCGTCACGGTGAAGTCGTCGGTGTTCACCGCCGTCGGGTTCGTACCCTCGGCGGTTATGTCGATGGAATACCCGCTGGCCAACGAAGTTGCCAGGGCCAGGGTGACCGTGTCGCCGGGGTTCACCGTGGTCGAGACCGTGGCTGCGTTCACCGTGTCCGTCGTGGTGGCTCCCCCACCCGAGGCAACGAAGGTAACCGTGTAGCCGGACGGGCCGTTGTACCAGGCCACCGTGCCGCTCCCGCCTGTGGCTTTGGCTACCAACACCAGGGAAGCCCCGCCGGAGCTCAGTCCCGTTAGCGGCACGTCGGCGATCGAGTAGGTCGTGTTCGCGCCCGCGACCGCAGACGCAACCGCAACAGCGGGAGGCGCAGTGCTCAAGGTCACGATGTTGGATAGGGCTGGCGTTGCATTGCCGCTCGTCGTGACATCGAAGGTCAAAGAGCCCGAGGACGACGGCGCTGTGGCGGTGAGGTCCAGGGTCACAGTGTCCCCGCCGCTTACACTGCAGCCGTTCCCGAGCGTGACCGTCAACCCGCCGCCGGAGCTGGTCACGCTCGCCGGAGCCGGCTCCAGGCAGGTACCGGCCGAATCGCTCAGTTGCACTTTTGACGTGGACACGACGACAGAATTGCCGCTCGTCGAGTCGCGCACCGTGATCGTGCCCGAGGTCGCCAATTCGACGGTCGCGACAAAACTGAGCTGGAAATTGGTGGAAGTACCGCCAGTGGTGATGGTTGGCGCAACAACAAGGCTGCTCACCGAAGGCGTGGCTGCCCCGATGTTATAGCTCGCTGTCGTGACGTCCGCGTAAGCCGGTGACGCGGCTCCCACGCACCCGACGCCAACGGCGACCAGGCCCAGCACGACCGCGCTCAGCGCCGCCTTCCCACGCCTCCACGACCGTCCAGGCGCCTTCGTCGAAGGACCGACGGCTGACATCTTGGCTCTTCCCTCCCCTCGTTCAAATTAGACGTTCCCTGTTGGCCTGAACACAGGAGCGTGGTCGAGCCCGGCTCAGAAAGCAGGAGGGCGGCCGTTGGGCCGCCCTCCTTATTTGTGGCTAGTTATTTAGAGCAAGCATTTCTGCCTGCCAGATGAGCTTGGTTCTATGAGCCGGTGTAGCTGGTGACTACCGGCATGCCGCAGTAGTTGGATAGGACGAGGGACGGCGTGCCCCCGAGGCCGTCGGCTGCAAGTTGCGACGGAGCCTTCAGGGCGAAGAGGTCACCACCGTCGGCCTCGAAGACAGCACTGTTGACGGTTACGAGTGTCCCGTTCTCCATAGTTGACGTGGTCCAGGACGAAGGGACCGCACCTACCAGCGGCGTAGCTTGGTCGCCGGCCTGGACGCCTGCAAGCTGCGCCAGGGTGGCGATACCGCAGGCGCGACCGCCGGCGATGACATAGAAAGTGCCGGACGAGTCGAAGATGCCGCCGTTGGATGCAGTCCCGAGGGCGTTATCGCCGGTACCTACGCTGCCAACAGTTGCGCCCACGGCGAGCCCGCCGAAGTTGGGCACCGTGATGACATCGGCCGGGTCGTAACCATCACCCAGGAACTGAGCCGGGGTGGCAAACCCGTTGAGTCCGCTGGCACCGTAGACGTAGATCGTCGGGTTGTTGTAAACGATGATCTCGGTCCCCAGCAGAGGAGTCGTTACGGGCGGTGTAGCACCGGTCGCTGCGGTTAGCACGACGGCATGGTCAATTACCTCGATGCTGAGCAGTACTGCCAGCGTCGGGATGCCGAAGGCATGGCCACCAGCGAACAGGTAGTACGTGCCACCGAAGTTGACGATCCCGCCGTCAGGATAGGTAGTAGTGGCAGTGGGGAAGGTCGGCGAAACGACGCTGGGCGCCCCCAAGACGGCGGTGCCGCCAGGGTGATGTCGTAGCTACCGGAAGTGGTCGGGTTAATGACGTCGTTGACGGTGATCGAAAGGACGTCACCCGCAGCCAAGGCGTTCGGCAGCTCGAACGTTACGTCGTTCGTACCACCACCGAGAAAGCCCGCTGCTACAGCTGTACCGGACCCG
>CAWAYZ010000017.1:0-21097 GCA_963786345.1 uncultured Acidimicrobiaceae bacterium
CGTCAGTACGGTGCGGGCCGGCAGCTAACGCGTCGACCGCCGAGCCGGGCCCGAAAGCGACCGTCGTTGTGCCTGGTGGTGGGGGCGGTAGCCGCCGCCAGGCGTGGCCCGTCGGGGACACGACTGCAAGTTCGTTCTCGCCGCCTGGCTGGGCGACCAGAACGAACATCCCACCTCCGGGGGTTGCACCGTAGGAGAGCAGGCGATCGCCCTTGGCTAGCAGCAAGGGGGCGGAGCTTGCCCAGGGGCTTTCAAATCATCGCCCAGGCTGCTAGCAGGCTTGTCCCGCCGCTCCCGGCGTAGCGGCCTCCGAAAGGCCGATCAGCGTTCAAGCTTGTCCCCGGCCGGGAAAGGGTCGAGGACCTGAGCCAGCCCGGACACCGGTGGGAGCGCCGGCCCTACGGTGGGCCATGTACCGCTGAGCTGGTCGAAGATCCCGACAACGCCAGGGCGGCGGCAGCTCTGCCTAAGACCGGGAAGGAAGGTGTGACAGCGCCGCCCCCCGAGATCGCTCAGCAGGGGCATATCCGACGGCGGTCAGCCCGCCCGGGTCGCAGGCCCGGTCTGAGAGGAGCAGTTCGTTGCCTGTCGCCAGAAGTTCCCCACGAGAGAGGGTGCGGTGCTTGCGAGCACCACGGGCCGCCTCTTCCCTTTCACGAGGGCGAGCCCTCCACCGCTTTCGTTCACTGCCAACGCGGCAGGTCCCGAGAGAGCCCCTGGGAAATGAGCCCGGTCGACCACGAACGACCGGCGTCTGCGGTCGAAATGAGAGGAGTGAGGTCAGGAGATGGGAGGGCCGCACGCCGACCAACAGCGAGTGGCCGCCGGCGGCAAGAACGAGCCCGCCGTTGGTGGCGGTGGCGGTGGCCTCGACCTGGTTGGACCAGGTGGCGACCGACCCGCCGGAAGAACAACTGCCAAAACGTGTTGGCCGGTTGTCTCAGGTTGCCCATCGGTACCGTGACCCAGGTCACCCCGCCACCCTCGACCGAGGTGGCGAGGGGCGTCGGCAGGGAGGGACCTGCTGGCGCGCCCGACGCTGAACGAGAGGCGCTCGCACCGCAGGAAGCAAGGCAGATCGCACCGAGCACCAGGCCTGCTGCGGTCCTCGCAGCAGGGCCCCTGCTCACGCGTAGGTTCCCGGGGCTGTTCCTGCTGAGCCCCGTGCTCATTCCTGGCACGGCTGGGCTACCTCCGGGGGCGTTGTGACGTTCCTGAACTTCGGCGGTGGGGCACTCCGTGAGCGGACTTGCTCGCTGGGGTGGCACCGGGCGTACCCCAATCGTGCTGGACAGTGGCTCGCAGGTACAAGCCGAGAGGTTGACAAGTGATTGATCACTTACTAACATAGTTCGTGTGAGCACTGTCCACAGAATGAGCGCCGAGGAACGCAGGGAAGAGGTGCTGCGGGCGGCGGCCGGTGCTTTTGCAGACGGTGGTTACCAGGGAACGACCACCCAGGACGTGGCCGAGCGGGCCGGCATCTCCCAGCCGTATATCTTCCGGCTGTTCAGCTCCAAAAAGGAGCTGTTCTTGGCGGTCGTCGAGGGCTGCTTCAAGCGCACCGATAGGACCTTCGCGAAGGCGGCAGAGGGCTTGTCAGGCGACGAGGCATTGCACGCGATGGGCAAGGCCTACGTAGAACTGATCCGTGACCCGGTCAACTTGCTCGTCCAGATGCACTGCTTCACCGCTTCTGCAGGCGACCTCGAGATCCGACTGGTAGCCCAGCGCGGGATGCGCAGGGTGTGGGAAACCGCCGCCAGAGCGTCTGGGGCGAGCGACCAGGCTCTTCGCAACTGGGTAGCCATGGGGATGTTCTGCAACATGGTCGCCGCCCTTGGCATCGCAGAACTCGACGAGCCCTGGGCTAAACAGATGGCCCCGAGCGAAAAGGCGGGAGAGTAAACGAGGCCAATATGCGGGGCTGTGAGCCCTATTTTTTTGTCCATCGAAGTAAGTGATCAACCAATCATTACGGCAACCAAACAAAGGAGGACTAAATGCAACGCACCGAGACAACAACAAGTAGCGCCAAGCACGCAGGTTGGACATTTGCCGTCACATCGACCGCCCTTTTCATGACGGCCCTCGACAACCTCGTCGTAACCACCGCACTCCCCACGATCCGGCGCCACCTGCATGCCACGATCGGCGGGCTCGAATGGACGATCGCGGCCTACACGCTCACCTTTCGCGGCTCTTCTGCTGACGGGTTCGAGCCTCGGAGAGCGTTTTGGGCGCAGGCGGATGTTCCTCGCCGGCCTCACGATCTTTACCCTTGGCTCGGCTGCCGCTGCGCTCGCGCCGGGGATAGGGGCCCTCGTCGCCGCCCGTGCTATGCAGGGAATTGGCGGGGCGATCGTTACGCCCCTGACACTTACGCTGCTCGCAAATGCTGTCGCGCCGGAACGGCGGGCCCTGGCTCTTGGTGCCTGGGGCGCCATCGGAGGCTTGGCTGTAGCCAGCGGACCTCTGGTCGGCGGAGCGATAGTCGAATGGGCGTCGTGGCAGTGGATCTTCTGGCTGAACGTTCCCATCGGACTTGTCCTGGTCCCTCTGGCCTATGCCCGCCTCGAGGAGAGCAGAGGCAAGGCGCGCCGTCTTGACCTCCCCGGAGTTGCTTTGGGCACGGCGGGCCTGTTCGGTGTCGTCTTCGGCCTGGTGCGCAGCACCAGCCTGGGGTGGTCGTCACCCGAGGTGAGCGGGCCGCTGGCGCTCGGGGTGGTTCTCATGGTCCTGTTCGCTCTCGTCGAGCGCCAGGCCGCCGAACCAATGCTGCCGCTGCGCCTGTTCCGCAACCGCGCCTTCACGGCTTCCAACATTGCGTCGCTGCTGATGTCGTTCGGGATGTTCGGTGCCATCTTCCTGCTGGCCCAGTTCCTCCAGATAGTGCAGGGTTATTCGCCCCTTCGGGCCGGGCTGAGCATCCTGCCCTGGACGGCGATGCCGATGCTCATCGCTCCGCTTGCTGGCATCATCACCCAACGCATTGGGGGCCGCCCGGTGCTGGCTGTCGGCCTCGGGCTGCAGTCGCTCGGCCTTGCCTGGCTGGCAGTTGTGGCCTCACCGACCGTCCCTTACAGCCACCTGGTACCGGCGTTCGTCCTGAGCGGTATCGGCATGTCGCTCTTCTTCGCCCCGATGGCGAGCACGGTCCTCGGTGCGGTGGGACCTGGCGAGGAAGGGATCGCCTCGGGAGTCAACAACGCCATCAGGGAGATGGGCGGTGTGCTCGGCATAGCCGTACTGGCCTCGGTCTTCACGGCGACAGGCAGTTATGCGAGCGGCCAAGCGTTCGTTAGGGGCCTGGTCCCGGCGGTGGCAGCAGGTGCCGCGATAGTCGGTCTTGCGGTGGTCGCCGCGCTGGCGATCCCCCGGCGAGGACGCAGCGCGCCCGAGCCGGGTATGTCCCAGGCAGAGATGCTCCCTGCAGAGTTCGCTCGCGAAAACGAGGACGAATCCCTGGTGTCGTTCGCCTAGTGGACTTTGCGCGAAGGCCATGTGGCTGCGGACCTCCTCCTGCCACACGCACCTAGCTGGCACCGGCGGTTGTCCACGGGCCCTGTAGAATCTGAATCCTTCCCTGATGGAATTGTACCTGCTGGGCCTCCGAGAATTGATGTCGGGCGGCGCGAGCGCGTCCCGTGTGAGCGCGTGCCCTACGAGCCATGCTCAAGCAGGCGAACCTTGACGGACGACAATGGGGCGCGGCGCCGTAATGCTCGTGTTCGGTACCCGCCCCGAGGCGGTGAAAATGGCGCCAGTTGCCCTAGCGTTGGCCCGCGAGCCGGACCTTGACACTTTAATCGCCGTCACGGCCCAACACCGTACGATGCTTGACCAAGTTCTCGATGTATTTGGTCTAACTGCGGACTTTGACCTCAATATTTTCCAGCCGGGTCAGAGCCTGGCCGATATTACAGCACGCGCCATTACCAGCTTGGACCGGGTGATGGCCGATGTCCGTCCTGAGGCATTGTTGGTCCAGGGTGACACTACAACGACTTTTGCCGGTGCCCTATGCGGTTTTTATCACCGCATCCCCGTAGTACATCTCGAGGCCGGTCTACGTACCGGGAAGCCCTACTCCCCCTACCCGGAGGAAATCAACCGACGGCTAACCGGGCAGCTATCGATGATGCACTTGGCTGCTACGGTCGGAGCCAAAGCGAACCTTTTGGCCGAAGGCGTTCCCCGGGACAGGATCGTCGTGACAGGCAACACGGTTGTCGACGCTCTGTTGTGGGTACTGGAGAGGCCCAGGCAACCCCTCCAGCCCGCTCTTGCGGACCTCGACAACGAGCGAGGGCAGGGTGCGCCGATGCTTCTAGTTACGGCCCACCGCCGTGAATCTTGGGGTGACCAAATGCAATCGATCGGTCGAGCCCTGCGAGATATTGCGCACGCTAGACCGGATGTAATCGTGGTCGTGCCTCTTCATCCAAACCCGATCGTCCGGGGCTCCATTGTGCCCGAGGTGGCTGGCGCGCCGAATATTCGCTTGGTCGAACCGCTTGGTTACCGAGAGTTTGCGGTGATGCTGCGCCGAGCGCACCTCGTGCTCACCGATAGCGGCGGCGTCCAAGAGGAAGCGCCGTCGCTGCGCACCCCAGTGTTAATTATGCGGGAGACCACGGAACGTCCTGAAGCCATCGCCGCTGGGGCGGCGAAGCTTGTAGGAACCAGTTCAGCCAGGATCACCCAGGAGGTCCTGCGGCTGCTTGGCAGCAAAACTGCCCTAGGAGCCATGATGGTCGCAGAGAACCCCTTTGGCGACGGCCGTGCTGCGTCCAGGGTGGTTGCCGCGTTGCGCCATGTCGTTTCCGGGGGCGACCTGCCGCGAGACTTCGCCTAATGGCCGCTCAGCGCCCCCTGGAACGCTGCCAATGACGAGGAGCTCGAACTAACCGTCCAATCGGTTGGTGGTTGGTTGAAATTGAACCATGCGAACCCAACGACCTGTGGCAGTGCCAGGACCTCGTCCACTAGGTTTGCGACCCAGGCGGACTTGTTGCCCCCTTGCTCGGCCGAAGCGGTCTCGGCGATCCACACCGGTTTTTTAGGAGCGAGAATACGAAGGGTGGCGAGATCTGGGCCAAAGATCTGGTCGAACGTCTCCCACTGCGTCCCGCTCTTGGCGGTACCCCAGTTGTACCCGTCAAGGCCCACGACATCGACATAGTTATTCCCGGGGTATACGTCGGACAATGGCGTCGACCCCGGGAAACTTACGTTTGGTGACCAGATCCACGATACGTTAAGTGCTCCTTGGGTACGCACGGAGGTGTACACGTGGCGCCACATGGCAACGTACCCTGCGCTCGTGTTCCCGTTTACGCCGACATCCCACGGGTCCCAGTCGCCATTCATCTCAGCAGCGAATCTAACGAATATCGGCTTACCGTAGGCCTTCGCTCCGGCTGCCCATTGCGTTAGGAAGCTATCGTAGGCACCGTCTGCGATTGCAAGGTCTGAATAGGCTGGCTGGTTGACCCCGGCGGCATAGTTCCATGGTTCCCAATCAATCTCTTCAATAGCGCCGGCACTGACAGCGGCTTCGGCCTGAGCAAGATTGAAACCGGATTCGTAAGCCCAGCCCTGGTAATCAGCGGCGATCGCAACCGGATGGCCAACCTCAGTTTCGAACTCCGTGAGCCCGCTGGTGCCGCTACCGGTCAATCCCGTTCCCGCGTCCTGAGACGATGGCGGCTGACTAACACCCAGAAGGATTTTCGATGTGCACTTGTGCATCATGGGAGCTCCGGACGAGCTTGTCGTGATACCTTGGCATGGCGGCGGTTCTGTCACGCCAACACCAGTTGCCGAGTTCCCATTCGCCAACGAGCCCGCTGTTCGCGCTCCGCCGCGCAAAGGTGTCGCCGCCGCGACCGCAGGGTAATCGAGCATCAACAATATCGCCGCTGCGAGCGTCGACGCGACCCGCCCGCACCCGGCTTTGCGTCGTGGCCCGGTCGGTCTGAACCTTGTGTGGCGCATTTACTCTTTCGTCCTTGTACCGAGATTGCGCGGTGGGGTCTCAGGAGCAGCTGCAACCGCGTTAGTCCATAAGCCGGTAATGCCGTGCCCTCGCCGCGGTGGTACTACGCCTTGGGCGGGACTGTGCTCTTCGCCGCGCACTTATGTGCAACGGGAAACGGACGTTGCTCTGCTCCTACGTCTTGAGTCGGCAGGCGAGAGGCGAAATGAAGTAACGGTGCCGGTATTTCCACCCGAGACGCGGCCCTACCTGACCGCTGGCGCAGATTCGTCCGCCGGGCGCCACCCGTCGGGGTCACCCGGGGTGGTGAACCGCGCTATGGACGCGTCCCAAGTCCCTGGGGACGAGGCGCGACGGCTCTATATTCCGTGGGAGTTGCTAGAAGTCAGTAGTGATACCGACCCGGCCTGGTGAACTGCCCCCTTCGCGCTCTTGACCCTGACGTAGACAAGGGTCACCCAGTGGTACAACGGCACTAGGTCGGGGGCCTCCAGCCAGTCGGGGGCGACGGCAGTCACGGTACCGGCTGGCAACCAGACTGCCGCAGGGATAAATGCCAGCATGGCTCTTGTACCGCAGGGCAACATATCGCGTACTGTCATCGCCGGTTTGTCGGGCGACCCGCTCGGCAACGTCTGCGTCTACTTATACCCGGTCGGCAACAGCTCGTCGGCCTCGTACGCCACCTGCACGTTGACCAACGGGACCTACCAGCTCTCAGGCGTAACCGCAGGGTCTTACGGCGTAGCGTTTTCTGCCGCCTCGGGGGACTACCTCGCGCAGTGGTACGACGGTGTCGCCTGCGGGACCTTGAGCCAGTCGGGAGCGACGGCAGTGACGGTACCAGCGGGCAGCAAGACTGCCGCAGGGATAAATGCCAGCATGGCTCTTGTACCGCGGGGCAACATCGCCGGCATCGTCACCTCGGCGTCGACTGGTGAACCCCTTGGCAATATCTGCGTCTACCTCTACCCGGTCCCGGGCGGGCCGGTAGGCCTGAGCGGCAGCGCGGTCGACCCCAGCGGCAGCGCGGTCGACCCCAGCGCAGTAGCGATGTACGCCACCTGCACGTTCCCTGAGGGCACCTACCAACTGTCTGCGGTGATCGTGGGGAACCCTTTCGACGTGGCCTTTGCCGACCCCTCGGGGAACTATGTCACCCAGTGGTACAACGGCACTACGGCGGGAGCCTCCAGCCAGTCGGGGGCGACGACGGTAATGGTACCTGCGGGCAACCCTACGATTTCGGGGATTAACGCCGCCATGGTCGCCGTTAGCCCGTAACGGCCGGCAAACCTACCTGTCTCATGGCGCCCCGAGGCGGTCGTCCGTGCCTAGGACCTATGCGTGCCAGGGGACGCCCTGGGGCACCACTCTTGGTGTTTTGACCCAACTCTTGCGACGTAAGGCGATGCGCGCCCACGCGCGAGTCGTCGCGAGCAACCACACGTAGGTGTACAGCGTGAACACGACCGCATAGAACGGCACCTCATACCAGCGGTAGGCGTGTTCGCTGTGCCGTTGGTAGGTCCACATGAAGGCCACTACGGGCAAGACGGACAGGACGAGCGAGCAGCTACGGTAAGCCAAGCCAGGGGGCACGAAGTCGAGGAACCGATCAGATATCTGAATAACACCTGCGATAGCTAAGAGGTTCAGAAGCATCGTGCCCGAGACAAGCACCACTGTAACTACGAGCACTAGGTACAGCACCAGGTCCAGCCGACCGAACACGTTGCTTTTGCTCGAACGTACCAACATGGGGATGTGCTTCCAGCACTGATAATGGCCCTGGATCCACCTTGTCCGCTGCCGCAAGAGGGGCCGCCACTTGTCCAATCCCTGTTGCTCAACGTAGGTAAGGTGACAAAACCTGGTGGTCCATCCCGCTTGGACCAGTCTGAGGCCCAGGTCAAGGTCCTCGGTGAGTGCGTCCGGCGCCCAGGGTCTGTCGCCAAGGCTGTTCAATGCTGAGAGGCGTGTGAACTGGCCGTTCCCGCCCAGGCCACTTGAGCCGAGATGGTCGCGAGCGATCTGGACCAGCCAGCTAAAGCCGACAAACTCCATGTCTTGCATTCGGGTTAACGTGCTGGCATCAGCGTTGCCTATCCTCACCCCGATCTGAGTTGTGCCCACCGTGGCATCGCAGAAGTAACGATTTACGATCTCAAGGCAGTCGGCCGCTAGCCTCCCATCGGCGTCGAGTATGCCAATGACGACGTCCTCCATGGCACGTCCTTCGAGCCACTCGTCCGCCCCGTCGCACCACTCGACGACCTTGCGGTACGCATTATTGAGCACGTCGCTTTTACCGCGCCCGCCGTCCTGCGGGCTGCGGTCGAGCACGCGGATCTGAGGGTCGATTGCGGCCCACCGATGGGCGATCTCGCCGGTGCGGTCCTGTGATGCGTCGTTAACGACGACCACACGGTATGACCCCGAGTACTGAAGGAGCCCGATATGCGACAAAGTCTCATCGAGCACGAGCTCTTCGTTACGTGCCGGCACTACGAGCACGATAAGAGGTTTTGGGCTGTCCTCTGAGGGTACCGGCGGCACTCTTTTAGCGGCGCTGAGGAGAAAGAGCGCGGCGTAGTAAACGACGATAACCAGAATTGCATAACTGGCGAACGTCAGATCCACCCGGACCACTGCCAGCGGCAGGACCGCTCGGGTCACTGGCCGCCCACGTACCCTACCTACTCCGGCTCAGTTTGGCCGCCGAGCCCTAAGGCTTGGGGTACAGGAGAGTTGGGACTTCTTTGAGCAGGTTGACGTGGTCGGCCTTACCCAGTGCCCCGAGTGCTCCGAGCCACTTCTTGTCGTTGGCGAGGAGGACTTTCGAGAAGGAGGGCGACAACGAGGCCACCTTTTTGCTGGTGGCCGAGACCACCTGAGCGGTGAGACTGTCGTAGCCGAGCAGCGAGGAGGCCAGGGCTGCGGTCGGCGACGAAGACGGGGCACCGAGGGCACGGGCCGCCTGGGCCTCGGAAGCGAAGGTCACCTCGAGGTGCTGAGCGGAGCTATGCACGACGTTGCCCGGCAGACCGTGGGCCTGGCCCACGCTCACGGCCAGGTCATGGAGTGTAACTACGGGCGAACGGCTGTCAGCCGCGATGGCCACGGCTCGCGCGAGAACCGTGGGCTTGGCCGCCGCCAGTGCCGGCGCCGCACCGGTCAGGGCGAGTGCCACAAAGGCGGAGGCGGCAACGGCACCAACGCGGCGAGTTGTCCTTAGCTGGGGACCAGACATCGTGTACCTCCTAGAAGCTCGTGACCGGGAGCATGGTGAACTACCTCAAACCCAGCTGTCGCTGACATGCCATGGGGCCGGCCGGACCGCCACGGTACTCAACGTGCTGATGGGCCAAATTTGTATTTGTATTTGTATTTGGTTGCAAACTAAGCACAACAATTCCCGGCTGCTCTAACCAGCGTAGCACACGTACTCCCGAACTTAGCCGCTGTCAACTCGAAATTAGCCAACCGAAACCTCCTACTCACGGTCGTAACAAAGCCTCCTGCCCCGTGTCATCGATATAGTAATTACCAGGCAAGACCTGGGAGATTGGTGTGGAACCGGAGCACAACCCTTATCAGTAGGAGACTTTAGGAGGTCTCGCCAGAGCTACCAGCGTGGCCCATCAGCGACCCACGGCAAAATCGGCGGGTCCGCTGCACAGTTACTCCTAGTAGCTTGTCACAGGGAGCATGGTGAAAATGCTCTCGAACCTAAGAACCGCCGATATGTCATAGGCACGGCCGGGCCGGAGGTACACGACCTCGCCCGCCTCGTACCACCGGCGTGCAAACTCGGCCCGCACGATTATTTTGTAGGCCGCCGGGGCCCCGACCACGGTGTAGAAGCTGCCCGATGGGCTGAGGCCAACTTCGGGGCCGGGGTGGGGGCGGGGCGGGAGCACCTTGTCGAGGGAGACCGAACCGGCCTCTGGCACCTCCCCTCTGGCGCCCTTAGCGGTGCCATAGACGACAGCGCTGGTCTCCCTTGGGCCGCCGGCCTGCTTGCCCCGGGCCGAAGTTTCGCTGGCCAGGTAGCGCGCTCGGTAATGTTGAACCGCTGGTGACCTTCATGGACAGCACCGCCTTGGTGGGGGCCACGACGTAGGCGGCCGCAGCCGACACCACCACAAAAGACCCCAGTGCCCGCAGGGTCTTGCTCAAATGGCTACCGGACCGCATGTTGCTGATCGTTCCTTTCGGCTCGTGGTGCATTTGCGTACCGGCGCCCGCCGCTTTGCGGCCCAAGGCGTGCTTGGGGCTTGAGCGGGCGCCCCCCAAAGAGGCGGTGGCCCAGCCCCTGGGCCGGCCCACCGCCTCTTGGCCAGGTGCGCTGGCCGGAGGTTATGTGGCCATGGCGGCATTTATCCCCGATGTAGTCACGTTGCCGGCCTGGACGACCACAGCGGTGGCGCTAGACTGCGCGGCCGCTCCGCCTGAGGTCCCGTTGTACCACTGGGTGGTGTAGGTGAAGCTCGGGTCGTAAAAGGCGACGTCGTAGGACCCCGGTGCAACCCCCGATATCTCGTAGGTCCCGTTGGCCAGGGTGCAAGTGCTGTAGGCGGCCGAGGTGGAGTTTCCCACCGGGTAGAGGTAGACACAGATATTGGCCAAGTCGGCCTGGCTGACGGCATCGGTCACCGTGCCGGTGATGTTGCCTTCTTGGACCAGCGCCATTTGGGCATTTATGCCTGACAGGGTCCCGTTGCCGGTCGGCACCGTGACCGCGGTCGCCCCCGATTGGCTCGTCGCACCCCCGGCGCTGCCGGTGTACCACTGGGTGGCGTAAGCGCCCGAGGGGTCGGCGAAGGCCACGTCATAGGAGCCCGAAGCCACGCCACCGAGGTTGTAGCCGCCGCCGGCCAAGGTGCAGGTGGCGGCCGACGCTGCTGAGCCGTTGCCCACCGGGTAGAGGTAGACACAGATATTGGCCAAGTCGGCCTGGCTGACGGCATCGGTCACCGTGCCGGTGATGTTGCCTTGGGCCAGCTTGGACATGGCGGCGTTGATACCCGACAGGGTCCCGTTGCCGGTCGGCACCGTGACCGCGGTCGCCCCCGATTGGCTCGTCGCACCCCCGGCGCTGCCGGTGTACCACTGGGTGGCGTAAGCGCCCGAGGGGTCGGCGAAGGCCACGTCATAGGAGCCCGAAGCCACGCCACCGAGGTTGTAGCCGCCGCCGGCCAAGGTGCAGGTGGCGGCCGACGCTGTTGAGCCGTTGCCCACCGGGTAGAGGTAGACACAGATATTGGCCAAGTCGGCCTGGCTGACGGCATCGGTCACCGTGCCGGTGATGTTGCCTTGGGCCACTTCGGACATGGCGGCGTTGATACCCGACAGGGTCCCGTTGCCGGTCGGCACCGTGACCGCGGTCGCCCCCGATTGGCTCGTCGCACCCCCGGCGCTGCCGGTGTACCACTGGGTGGCGTAAGCGCCCGAGGGGTCGGCGAAGGCCACGTCATAGGAGCCCGAAGCCACGCCACCGAGGTTGTAGCCGCCGCCGGCCAAGGTGCAGGTGGCGGCCGACGCTGTTGAGCCGTTGCCCACCGGGTAGAGGTAGACACAGATATTGGCCAAGTCGGCCTGGCTGACGGCATCGGTCACCGTGCCGGTGATGTTGCCTTCTTGGACCAGCGCCATTTGGGCATTTATGCCTGACAGGGTCCCGTTGCCGGTCGGCACCGTGACCGCGGTCGCCCCCGATTGGCTCGTCGCACCCCCGGCGCTGCCGGTGTACCACTGGGTGGCGTAAGCGCCCGAGGGGTCGGCGAAGGCCACGTCATAGGAGCCCGAAGCCACGCCACCGAGGTTGTAGCCGCCGCCGGCCAAGGTGCAGGTGGCGGCCGACGCTGTTGAGCCGTTGCCCACCGGGTAGAGGTAGACACAGATATTGGCCAAGTCGGCCTGGCTGACGGCATCGGTCACCGTGCCGGTGATGTTGCCTTGGGCCAGCTTCGGACATGGCGGCGTTGATACCCGACAGGGTCCCGTTGCCGGTCGGCACCGTGACCGCGGTCGCCCCCGATTGGCTCGTCGCACCCCCGGCGCTGCCGGTGTACCACTGGGTGGCGTAAGCGCCCGAGGGGTCGGCGAAGGCCACGTCATAGGAGCCCGAAGCCACGCCACCGAGGTTGTAGCCGCCGCCGGCCAAGGTGCAGGTGGCGGCCGACGCTGTTGAGCCGTTGCCCACCGGGTAGAGGTAGACACAGATATTGGCCAAGTCGGCCTGGCTGACGGCATCGGTCACCGTGCCGGTGATGTTGCCTTGGGCCGCTTCGGACATGGCGGCGTTGATACCAGTGGTAGCTCCGCCGGCGCTCAATGACACGGTGCTCGCATCCGATTGGGTGGTGGCACCGCCGCTCGCTCCGTCGTACCACTGGGTGGTATAGGCGTCGGCCGGGTCGGCGAAGGCCACGTCATAGCTGCCCGGTGCCACCCCGTCGAACTCGTAGCTGCCGTTGGCCAGGGTGCAGGTGGCGTACGACGCTGTTGAGCCGTTGCCCACCGGGTAGAGGTAGACACAGATGTTGGCGAGCGCCCCCCCGCCCGAGGCGTTGGTGACCAGCCCCGTGAGTGCCGAGGTCGTCGGTGTCGGCGAGTTGGCGAGCACCGTCAGTGTGAACGACTGGCTCGCCGCTGGAGCTAGTCCGTTCGAGGCATTGATGGTTAGTTCGTAGGTCCCAGCGCTGCCCGATGATGGGGTGCCCGCAATGGTCGCCGTTCCGTTGCCGTTATCGCTGAAGCTCACACCGCTCGGGCGCGCTCCGGTCTCGGTGATGCTTGGGGTCGGGCTCCCGGTGGTCTGCACGGTGAAGGTCTTGTGAACCCCGACGACAAAGGTCGTGGATGCTCCCGACGTGATGGAGGGAACTTGGTTCACCGTGAAGCTCTGGGTGATCTGGGGAGCCGCAGCGTAGTCGGTATCGCCGGCCTGGTTCGCGTCGATGGTGCAGGTGCCGGCGGCCGTGAAATTGACGGTCGCCGTGCCTGTTGGCACGTTGCAGACCCCAGCCCCGCTCGATGGGTCGACGGTGAAGACAACAGGGTTGCCCGAAGCCCCACCGGTAGCGGACAGAGTTCCCGGGGTGCCCACCAAGCCCGAAGACGGGGCCGGGAAGCTGATCGTCTGGGACGCTTGGTCGACGGTCAGGACGTAGGGCTGGGTGGCATTCGGCGAAGTCCCGTTCGAAGCGTTGATGGTGAGGTCATATGTCCCCTCGCTGCCTGACGCCGGTGTACCCCAAAGGCTCGCCGTGCCGTTGCCGTTGTCGGCGAAGTACATGCCGGTCGGCAACGTCCCAGACTCCGTGATTGCAGCCGTCGGATAGCCCGATGTTTGAATGGTTACCGAGCTCGGGGCCCGTAGTAGGAGGTCGATGCTGCATTCGAGGTGATCGACGGCGCGGTGAGGGTAGCCCCGGAAAGCGGGGTAACAAGGAAGAGAGCCACGCCCTCGGACGGGACGGTCGCGCTGATCGTCCCGGCGGACGGGATCGTGCCCGCGTACTGACCCGTTGCTAACGAACCGCCGGTGTCCAACGAGTCGGTGCCCCAGAGATCCTGCAGCTCGTATCCGTTGGAGTCGACGGCCAGTGCGGGCATCTGCGGTGGCGGGTATGTAGCGCCCGCCGTCTTGGTGGTGATGTTCGAGTTGAAGGTACTGATTGCGGTGTTGATGGCGGACACGGTCGTCGAGAGGCTCGCGGTTGGAGTGCTCGTCGACGCGGAGGTGTTGAACAGTGCGACGTACGCTTGCCCGGTCGGCAGCACCTTGGCGAAGACCTGGTTGCCGGCGGCGCTACTTGAGGCGAGCGAGCCGGACGTCGAGACCTGCACCGCGTCTTCGGCGGACTGGTCGACGGCGACGACCTCCTTGTCCAGCAACAGGCTCTGGTCAAACGGCGCCAGCCCGGAGCTGTTCTGCGACGAATTGGTCCCGTAGCCGTTGCTTATGGAAGACGAGAGGTCGCCGCCTAAGATAAGCGGGGCGGAGCCCATTGACCACAGGCCGAGCTGGGTCTCCTCAGCGGACTGCGCCATCCCCGAGTTGCTAGTGGTGCTGACGCCGGTGCCAGCGCCGTTCCCGACCTCGATCGAGTCACCGTCGTTGAAGTTGCCCGGGCCGCCGTACCATTCAAAGCTGGCGCTGCTGCTGCTGCCACCAAAGAAGGCGAAGCGGTTGTCCCAGTGCGAATAGCTCGTCAGCGGGAAGACGTCTGTGCAGCCCGTGAAAGTCTGGGCATACAACGGGAACCCTGACCCGACGTTGCAGGCACTAGCGGAGCCTTCGCTCGGACCGTTGATCTCGATGTCACCCGGTTCCTCCCACTGGTTGGCGTACTCGCTAAGCGTCGGGGCGAGCGTCCCGGTGAAGCTGCCCTGGGTCATGTTGAGGACGATCGGTCGGCCGGACTGGGCGATCGCGGCCTGCCACGCCTCGGTGTCGGGGCCGTTGGAGTTGGACGTGCCGTCGAGCTTGATGTAATCCACGCCCCATGAGGCGAGCTCGTCGACGACGGAGTCGGTGTAGTCCTGTGCCGCCGCTTCTTCCGCTGTAGCCGCGGCGCCCGTAAGTCCAGAGCCCGTGTAGTTGATTTCGTCCTGGTTGCCGCAGTTGTAGTTGGCCTGGGATTTGGCAGGAGAGACGATAATGGTGGCGGCCGTCTCGCCGGGCACGGTGGTCTGGCTCCCGGATAGACCGGTTTGCCCCGGCTCGAGGATCGGGGTGGCCGCGGACACGGCGTTCTTCGAGATCCCGCCTGTCTCGTAGATGCCGAACTTCAGCCCGAGACTATGGACGTAGTTGGCAAGGATCTGGATGCCGTTCAGCGAGCCGCTGCCCGGGAACGGGGCTGGATAGGTGGTCCCGCCGATGACTTCGGGGCTGCTCCAGGGGATCCACCGGCCGTACGCGTCGGCGAGCGGGCCCGCGGTAGTCGGGCACTCGTACCAGCCGTCGTCGATGTTCAGGTAGTTGTAGCCGACTGAGGTGAGGCCATCGCTGACCATCGCCTTCGCCTCAGCCTCGTCGAGCGCAAGGTCGCCTGCGAACCTGGTGAAGCTCCAGCTGCTCCACCCCATCACCGGAGTGGCGTCGGCGTTGTCGACGGTACCCGTCGCGTAGTCGGTCGCCGCCTGGGCCGTGGACGCGCTTGCAACAACGCCGGCAACACAGGCTACGGCCATCCCAGAGATCATCAGCGTTGCCGTCATCGCAGTGGTCAGGCGCTTCGTCCCTCGTGTCATCTTCGGACTCCTTCGTGTCAACGTCGCACTCCCTTTATTGTCAACCGTCTATTGTCAACCATGATCGAACCGGAAAGAACCAAAGCTCGACGTTGAGCGTTGAGATCAGCACGTTCAGCGGTCAAAGGACCTCTGGCGACCCCTCGCAGCAACAACGCTCACTAGCCACCTGGACCAGTCCGTTTTTGTGCACAATAGGCGGGTAACGAGCAGAAGTCAACACGGGATCGCACCATGTGCACCGAGGCCACGTTTACCCTGGCTAGGAGACCTGCCGAGGCCTCGGGCCGCATCTCCGCATGTTTAGCAGCCGAAGGAATCGTGTTTTCTGCTGCGTAAGGGCGGCCAAGAGGCGCCTACGCCGTGCGCGCGCAGCACCACTCTGACCGCATGCAACGGTTCGCTAGAGCACGCAAGGCCGGCGGCACACGGCGGCATCACGTGGCCGGAAGACCTATACCTGCGTGTACCTGGTCACATACGCGCAGAAGCGGACAGCCTCCTCGCCGTTTTTCGCTAGACACGTGGCTACGTGCAGCGCGACCTCGTAAGCAGAGCATTGCCCAGTCTGATGGGTGCGGGCTACGTCCTAGGCCAAGGCCTCGTAATTGCCGCACGCTGCAGCGTATGTCCGGAGCACGTCACTAACGAGTTCGATCACCAGCGCTTTGGGTATGGGGTCAAGTACGCCACCAGCCACACGTGGGTAAAGGGTAGGCATGAATTGACTGATCAAAGGCTCCGGGATAATGGCGCGGTCCAAGTGGTCCATGAGGCGTCGGACTGCCAGTTTTGGTGTCGGGAATGCCCAGTAGTAGCGGATACGGTCGCTATAGCTGAAATGGCGAAGAATGCGCTGGTGGTTAGGATCACCTCGATAGTAGGGCTGCCAATAACCGGGATTGACAATCATTTCCTTTTCCATAACTTCCACTAATGAGTGTTCGCACCACTCAGGGTCCAATGCACCGGCGATCTGATCTAGTGCATAAAGTCCCTCCCGCATTGCGAAAGTGAGACCTGGTCCCACCTTCAGGATGGCAAAGCCGTCGGCTGCCAGTTGAGCGAGGCTGTCGGGCGGTTGGTAGTCGGTGGAGTGCGCCTCGAACACCAGCCCCGGCATCTCGGCCAATGTGGCGCTGAGCTGGCGCGCACGCTTTGGTTCGTAGACAATAACCTTCTGGTTGTCAAACTCCACGCCAGGCTGCACAACAACGGCGATCACACGCTCGAAGGCGGCCGGCACCCCGGCCGAGGCGAAGGCATGCTTGTGCGCTTCCAGGGTGGCAAGGACGGCCTCTGGCGGTGTTACTTCGAGATGGTCGATCTCGGCTGACGCCCCGCCGGGGACCGGCACCTCGGTCCCAACGACGTAACTCGGTTTCCGGGCGGCGTCGGTGGCCGCCTGTTCTGCGACCACCGCCAAGCGCGCGGCGCGCGCCGCGGTCAGCTCGTCTGGAAGGTGTTCGGGCTCACCTTGGCACCCCATGCTGGTATCGAGATGGATTTTCTGGTACCCGGCGGCGACATAGGCGGACACCATCATTTCAGCCTGCGCCAATGCGGCCTCGGCCGGCAGGTGCCGCCACGGGTTGGGCCCGAGGTGGTCGCCGCCCAGGAGGATACGCTCCGGTGGGAACCCGGTCCGATGGGCAATACGGTAAAGCTCGTCGCGGAACGCCGCCGGAGTCAGGCCTGTATAGCCGCCTTGATGGTTGACCTGGTTGCACGTGGCCTCTATCAGAACGGCCACGCCATCGGCGGCCGCTTGGCGCATGGCTGCTTCTATGACCATCGGATGGGCTGAACACACCGAGGTTATGGCAGCCTGTGCGGCACCAGGGCGAGGCCCCGCGACAGTTGAAATGAGGGCGTGCAGGCCACTGATGTGTCGTTTAGCCTCTCGGGACGTCAACTCCTCGAGCTGGGCAAACGTGGAAGTACCCTCCATGGGGCCCCTAAAGCAGACCGCTCGGGCACCGCTGGCGTTGGCATAGGCGAGGCTTTCAGCCACCGTGCGGCCCAGGATCCGGCAGGTGACAAAGGTGGCGTCGAAACAGTCGCCAGCGCCGGTCGGGTCCAATTCGTCCACCTCATAGCCCGGGGCGCTCAGGCTGCCATTGGCGTCGTAGTAGGTTGCGCCTGCGATCCCGTGCTTCACGACGATGCAATCGGCCCCGAGGCCCAGGACCTCGTTGGTGGCCGCCTGTGGCCCGGCGGCCTTGGTGAGCATGGCCAATTCCTCCCCGCTGGGCAAAAAGGTGTCACAGTTCCGCAACATCCACTCGAGGGCCCCCCGCATCTCGGGGTCGCTCGCAGCGTTGGCACGGATATTCGGGTCGAAAGAGATCGAGCCCCCGTTGCCTCTGACCAACGCGACTGCCCGCTTTGTCATCTCAATAATGCGGGTAGAAAAAAGCGTCGAACCAGATACGTGGAGGTGGCTGCATTCTCCCAACAATTCAAGGGCCGCGTCAGTGAGCTGTATATACCCGGACGCGGCATGCTTGATGTTGTGCACGAATTCGCGATCACCGTCCGGTGCGTAGCGAACGAACGCGCTACCGGTCACGTACTCCGAGCTAATTTCGATGGAACGGGTGTCGACACCGTCGTCGGCGAGGCGTTTTAGATTTAGCCGGCCGAAGTCGTCGTCCCCCACGCAGCTGACAATGCCGCACGGTTGGCCGAGTTTGGCGACTTGGTCGATAAAGATGGCCGGCGCCCCGCTCGGGAACGGGCCCAGCAGTGGCAACGGACTGCGAAAGCCGTGCCCGACCTCTTGTGCCATGACCTCCACCAGGACTTCACCGAGGGTTACGACCTTGATCACCTTGCACCTCTCTCAGCTCGGACCGACGCGGCGTACTGTACTGTGAGACAGAGCGTGGGCCTCCTTGGAGGCCGGGCTAGCCAGGGCTGGTTCCGGCTCTTCTGGCAAGTCAAAGGCCAGGCCACGGGGCTCGGGGCGTACGGCGAGCGGGCTCACGGCGTGGTCGCCACGTCGGGCAACCCTGCCACCAGCGGCAAGGGGACTGGTGCTGGTCCCCGCCCAGCCCTGTGGCTCCGAGCCGAACGGGGTGCCGTGCGAAGGCGGCCGAGCACTTTTGACATCCCCACACGCCGCAAGACTATAGTAGTTCGATGTGACTCACTTACGCGCAGAAGCGGACAGTCTCATTGACGAAGTGAACAGTCAGCCGTCCTGTTGGTTGCGCGCGGGCCAGACGGCCGCTGAAGGCGGTCTCCCTGAGCACGAGAGTCGGATCGCCTTCGTCGGTTGCGGTACGTCGCGCTACGTGGCGGAAGCGATCGCGGCCTGGCGCGAAGAAGGGGGCTTTGGCGAGAGTGACGCGTTCGCCGCTTCAGAGATGCCTCTCGGGCGCAGCTATGACGTCGTTGTCGCGATCTCGCGCTCCGGGACGACTACAGAGGTCCTCCGTCTGATGGAGGCCCTTCCGTCACGTACTGATGTCCTGACCATCACCGGGGCGGATTCGACGCCCGTCGCCAAAGCGGCGACCCGCAACATCTCCCTGTCTTTTGCCGACGAAGAATCAGTGGTCCAGACTCGTTTCGCGACGAGTGCCATGGCCTTGTGGCGAAGCCACTTTGGCCACGATGTCGAGCATCTCGCCGACCTCGCCAGAGAAAGTCTGCTCGCCCCGTTGCCCGACCGGCTTGACAGCTACAAGCAGTTTGTCTTCCTGGGGCAAGGGCCAGGTGTGGGATTGGCCAACGAGGCTGCTCTGAAGCTGCGGGAAGCGTCGCTCTCTTGGACGGAGGCCTATCCCTCTATGGAACTTCGTCACGGGCCGATCAGCGTTCTCGAAGCGCACAGTCTTGTCTGGGCCCTCAACGAGCTGCCGGTCGGGCTCGACGAGGATGTGCTGGCCAGCGGAGCAACGCTCGAGGTCCCGAGCCCCGATGGGGACCCGATGGTCGAACTCGTGAGGGCGCAGCTCGCTGCCATCTCTTTGGCCCATCTGAAGGGCATCGACCCGCGCCGGCCGCGCCGGCTTTCCCGCTCGATCGTGCTGATGTGACGGTCGGCACGCGGAGGCGCGGTGGAGGAGCATAGAGGTATGCGATGTGAAGCGGTCGGTGGTCCTGCGATGAGAGGCGCCTGTCGTTGGGCCAGGGCCGTTGCTACGCCGTGGGCGTGAGGTCCGTGTTGGCGCTCGATATCGGCGGGACCAAGCTTGCTGCTGCCGTCATTGATGCCGACGGCAACGTGAGAGGTCGCCGGGAGATCAGCACCAGGCCCGAAGACGGTGCGGAACATGTCTTTGCACGCGCCCTTGACCTGGCCGCTGGCGTCTATGAGGAGCAGACGTCAGACCAGCGTCTGACGGACTTGGGTGTCTCCACCAAGGGTCTTACTCGGGACGACGGGGTCTTGATATCTGGCATGCCGGGTTGGTCGAACCTGCGGATCCCGCTACGCCTACGGGACCGGTTCCCTGATCTGGCTATCTCGATCATGAACGACGTGAAGGCGGCCACGCTGGCCGAGCTGACCTGGGGTACCCTGCGCGGGGTGTTGAACGGTGTCTACATGAACCTCGGGACGGGCATCGCGGCCGGGATCGTCGTCGGCGGAGAGATCCTTCAGGGTGCGCATGGGGCAGCTGGCGAAATTGGCTACCTCCTGACCGGGCCGGAGGTGCTCAGCCGACGCCAGCACGAAGTGCCAACTGGCGAGGATATCCCTGCGCCGCTCGAGGAACTCGTTGGTGGGCGGGCGGTCCCCGAGCGAACCAGGACGGAGCTCGGCTCTGCGCTGACCATGGAACAGCTCACCGAGCGAAGCAGCCACGACGACAAGGCCGCCAACTTGATGGAGGACATCCTTAGTGAGCTTGCCGTTTGGATCGCCAACGTAGCCATCGTCGTTGACCCCCAACGCGTCGTCATAGGGGGCGGTTTCCTGCATTCGCCGTCTGACCTGTGCGCCAGGGTCCGGAAGGTGTTCGAGCAGACTTTGGTATTCCCCCCAGAAGTGGAGCCTGCACATTTTCATGCTGATTCCGCGTTGGTCGGTGCTGGTGCCTTAGCTCTGCGGTCAGAGGCCGCAATCGGCTCAGGAGGGGGCCAATGACGAAGATCGCGATTGTCGGTGCTGGCAGCCTGGTGTTCACACGCGCCCTCGTCAGCGACTTGTTGCAGCAAGAGGCCACCGCTGATGCCGAGATCCACCTGGTGGACATTGATGAGCAGCGGCTAGGGGAGGCGTTCAAGGCTGTCGAAGCCATAGGAATGGCGAGCGGCCGCTCCGTCCCCATGGTTGCGTCGACTGATTGTGCGGAGGGCGTTCGTGGTTGTAATTATGTGGTCAACACGGTCCAGGTGGGCGGCAAGGCGTCGACTGTTATCGACTTCGATCTTCCTGAGAAGTTCGGGGTACGCCAGACGATCGCGGACACCCACGGTATCGGGGGCATCTCACGTGCGCTCCGGACCCTGCCGCCGGTGCTCGAGATCTGCAGTACCGTCGCCGATCACGCGCAGGATGCCTATCTGCTCAACTACACCAACCCGATGGCGATGGTTGTAATGGGCATAGCGCGAAGCGGTTTTCCTCGTTATGTCGGGCTTTGCCACGGTACGGAGCACACCGCGGTCGACATTGCTCGCTACCTGGATCTCGACCTAACGGAGCGGCTGACCTGGCAAGCCGCGGGGATCAACCACATGACGTGGTTCCTCAAGCTCGATGTCCGTGGCGAGGACGTGTACCCGCGCCTCCGCGAGTTCGCCGGCACGGTTGACGTCAACGCGCACCCGGACGGTATCCGGCTCGAGCTGCTCCGGCGCTTTGGCTATTTC
>CAWAYZ010000018.1:0-33907 GCA_963786345.1 uncultured Acidimicrobiaceae bacterium
CACAGGTCCCAGTTACTGGGCACCGCCGCAATCTAGCCTGACGGTGCGAGTCAGTATAGAGGTTGTCAACTCAGCAGGGGAGCACATTGGGCCACACGTTTAACCAGGGGGGAGAGCGGGCGCGCAAACCCGGCCCATCAACACAGGCGGTGCAGGCTTTTCACATTTCGTCGCAGGTCTAGGCGCGCCAGGTTTGCAGGCTGGGCTGTCGTCGCCGGCACGGGGGCTGCTGCGGTAGCCCTGACGGCGGGTGCCATCGGCTTGCCAGCGATTAACCCGGACCTAGCCGCAGCAACACCCACGAGCCCGGCCAGGGTGCCCGGCCTCTCTCGCCACTTTGTGATGCTGGCCGGGGCCGTACCCCCATCACCCGCCTTGTTCGGGGCAAAGGTGCTCGGCGCGGCGTCGCTCTCGGCGCCGCTGCACCTACAGGTCTTCTTCCAACCCACCAATCCCGCCGAGCTCGGCTCCCTCGCTACAGCGGTATCCACGCCTGGCACCGCCGTTTACCACCACTTTCTTACGGTCTCGCAGTTCGCTGCCCGTTTCGGGCCGAGCTCCGCCCGCGTGGCGACCGTCGACAGGTACCTGCAGGGAGAGGGTCTGTCAGTCGGCCCACTTTCTGCAAATCACCTAGCCCAGGACGTCGGCGGCAGCGTTGGCAGCTTTGAACATGCCTTCGCCACCCCGCTAACCAATTTGAGGACGAGAACGGGCAGCCTGGTGGTCGGCTCCGTTCTCGCACCCAAGCTGCCAGGCCGGTTGGCGAGCTCGGTGTCTTACATCGAGGGCCTCGACCCGTGGGTCAGCCAGTCAAATGACCTGGTCCGCTTCCCCTCTCACAGGCTGAGCGGGCAAGAGGAAGGGGCCGGTTGCAGTGGCTTGGCCGGCAACGGGCTCTCGCCGGCCCAGCTCCAGAGCGTGTACGGGCTTTCAGGCCTCTACAACAGCGGCTACCAAGGTCAGGGGCAGACGATCGGGCTGATCGAGTACGCGTTGGCAGACACACGCGCCGTTACGACGTTCGAGGGCTGTACGGGCGCTTCACTTACGGTCGACTACGTCCCTACGAGTGCGCCCCCACGTACAACCGACGCCGAGGTGGCAGCCGACATCGAGGTCATCGCAGCGCTGGCCCCGAAAGCGACAGTGGTCGTATACGAGTCCAACCAGCAGGGCACGGGCCTCGGCCCCTGGGAGCTGGCGGTCTCAGGAAGCGCCCCGGGGGGCCTTCCAGAGGTCATCACCTCGTCGTGGGGTTCGTGCGAGCCTGACACCGGGATGGGGAGCTCCTACTACCAGACCGAAGAATCGATCTTCGACGAGGCTGCGACGCAAGGCCAGACGATCTTTGTGGCCTCGGGCGATGACGGCTCAGAGGGCTGCCTCGACCAATCTCGCAGCAAAAGGCTGGCGGTTGACGACCCCGCCACCACACCCGGCGTAACGGCGGTCGGCGGGACGGCCAGCAACACCCCGAACGGGGCGCAGTACATCTGGAACAGCCGTTCCCCCAATCCGCTCGGGTGCCTGAGGACAGGGTGCGCCGGCGATGGCGCTTCAGGTGGCGGCGCCAGCACGGTGTGGGCACGCCCGAGTTATCAGCCCGCAAGCCTCGCTCAGTCGCCGGAATGCAAACTGGGCTTGCAGGGCTGCCGCGAGATACCAGACGTGTCCGCTCTTGCAGGGGACCCTTATTCGCAGTTCTGCTCCTTGAGCGTCTGCGGCACCGGAGAGGGCTGGGTGGGCTTCGGCGGCACCAGCCTGGCCGCACCTTCGTGGGGCGCAGCGGCGATCCTGTCGGCCCAGTTCTGTTCCACCAAGCTCGGCTTCCTCAACCCTCTCCTCTATAGCGAGCCTTCCGGCCTGACGGGGCCCATCACCTCGGGCAACAACGACCTCACAGGCACCAACTTCGGCTTGTACGAGGCCTCCGCCTCGGGCGCGTACTCAATGGCTGGCGGCCTTGGCTACCTCGGGGGCGTGAACCTCTCCACCGGTGCGCTCTGCGGACCGCCCGGGCCAACTGCCAGACCAGGCGGGACCACCACCTCCGCTACGACGACTACCACGACCACGGTACCCACCACGATCACAGCGCCCACCACGACCACAGCGCCCGGGACCACCACAACGCCCGGGACCACCAATACATCGACCACCGGGCCCGGGACGGCTACTACCACGACCACTGGGACCGAGACGACGGCGCCCGGTGCGATTACACCGGGCGCTGCCTGCGTGAAGCCCGCCAACCAGGCAGTCCAGGGGGCCGTCGTGTCAATAGCAACTGTTTCAGTGTTGGTTGCCCCGGCTACAGACGGCGGCGACAGCGGCCAATGCGCTGGCTACTGGGTGGTCACCCGGAGCGGCGATGTCGCGGCCTTCGGCTCTGCCGTTGCGTACGGGTCGCTCGAGGGGACGCACCTGGACGCGCCGATAGTTGGCATCGCCCCCACCCCGGACTACGGGGGTTACTGGCTGGTCGCCTCAGACGGCGGGGTGTTCGCGTTCGGTGACGCTACGTTCTACGGCTCGATGGGCGGGCTTCACCTGAACGCCCCAATCGTCGGGATTGCTGCCGCTCCCACGGGAGGCGGCTACTGGCTCGTCGCTTCAGACGGCGGGGTATTCGGTTTCGGCGACGCCACGTTCTACGGCTCACTGGGCGGGGCTCGCCTGAACGCTCCAGTCGTCGGGATCGCAGCTGTTGCCAGGGGAGGCGGCTACTGGCTCGTCGCCTCAGACGGCGGGGTATTCGGTTTCGGCGACGCCACATACCGCGGGTCGATGGGCAACGCTGACCTGGACAGCCCGATAGTCGGCTTCACAACGACGCCGAACGGGAGCGGGTACCGCATGGTTGACGCCGACGGGAACATTTTCTCGTTCGGAACACCTTTCTACGGCAGCTTCGGTGCCGACCGGCCGCCAGCACCGATCAGCGCCATTGCCCCAAGTGTTGACGGGAAAGGCTATTACCTCGCCGACACTTCCGGGGACGTCTACGCCTACGGAGATGCCGCGTACCTCGGCAGCGCCGCGACTTAGGGCCGTTAGCGCCCTATCTTGCGGTCACATGTCGGCGATCGCCGGGATGACCTCCTTGCCGATCACCTCGAGAGGGGTGAGCTCGGAGACACGTGCGAGAGTGCCGGAGACGGCCTGAACCCCGAGAGCGGCGTACTTTTCCAGCTCTTCGACGAGCTCGCCCGCTCGCTCGCCTCTTTCGCCGACATCGAAACGAAGTATCACACCCTTTTCGATCTCGTCGTAGGACCGGCCCTCGGTCTCGCAGTGGGCGCGCAGCACCTCGAGCTTGTGCGCGACATCCGTCGACCCAAAGATGTTGCACGCCTGTGCATAGCGGGCGACAAGCTTCAGCGTCTTTTTCTCGCCGGCCCCGCCGATCATGATCGGCGGATGGGGGCGGGTTATCGTCTGGGGCGAGTTGAGGGCCCGGGCAAGGTTGTAATGCTGCCCGTTGTAGGGGCCGTCATCGTCGCTCCACATTTGCAGGCATATCTGCAGGATCTCCTCGAGCCGCTCATAGCGTTCGGCAAGCGGTGGGAAGAACAGCCCGAGACCTCTCGCCTCATCCTCGTTCCAGGCTGCACCGATACCTAGCCAGGCACGGCCGGCGGACAGGACGTCCAGCGTCGAGACTATCTTTGCCAGCAAGCCGGGGGTGCGGTACGTGGAAGCAGTGACGATGGTCATGAGCTTGGCGCGCTGGGTTACGGAAGCCAGGTAACCGAGCGTCGTGTAAGCCTCGAGCATCTCGTGCTCGGGCGGCCCGATGTTGCCGATCTGCCAGACGTGGTCCATTACCGAGATTCGGTCGAACCCGACGTCTTCGGCAAGGCGAGCGATCTCGCCGAGCTTGGAGGCGAGCTGGGGAGGCCCGCCTGCCCAGGTGAAGTCGCTGATGTGGAGATCTAGCTTCATTGGCGCATCGTAGGACCGCTGCGTTGATATGGGCGAGGGCTCTGCGAGTTGCCGGCTTAGACGGGGCTCAGACGAGAAGGAGCACCGCAACCGTGGTGCCGACTACGACCACAGCCACGCGCAGGACGGGCTGCGGGAGCCGGCGCCCGAACCGCCCCCCGATCTGGCCTCCCACGGTCGACCCCACCGCAAGTAGGCCCGCCGCCTCCCACGAGACATGGCCGCTCAGCGCGAATATCACCCCGGATACGAGGTTGGCCAGCATGACCAGGACGTTTTTCAAGGCGTTGAGCCGCTGGAGGCGCTCGTTGATGAAGATGGCCAGCAGTGACATCAGGATCACGCCTTGAGCCGCGCCGAAGTAACCGCCATAGATACCCGTCGCGAAGACAGCCGCGTACAGCAACTGGCCCCGGTTCCCGAAGCGCCGGGCAGGCTGGCCGGAAGGGGCGAGCCAGCGTGACAGGGTCGGCTGGAAGGCAACCAGGACGCAGGCAACAAGGATCAAGAACGGGACGACGTCGCGGAACGCAGTCCCGGGCAGTTCCAGCAGGAGGAACGCACCGATCACCGCACCCAGCGAAGAACAGGTGCCCAGTACCACTCCCCGGCGGCGTTGACCGGTTAGTTCCTTGCGGTAGGCGTGAGCACCGCTGAGCGACCCGGGAACGAGCCCGATGGTGTTGGACACGTTGGCCACCAGAGGCGAGAACCCGACGGCGAGCAACGTTGGGAATGTGATCAGCGTCCCCGAACCGACCACAACATTGATAAATCCGGCAGCCATACCCGCGCCGGCGATGGCTAGTGCGGAAAGCGGGCCCACCTCATCGGTCTATATCGCTAGTGGCAGCGCCCACAATTTGGGACGGGCCCTGGTACCCGCTATTTAGGTTGAGCGGGCTGCAATACGGGCTACCTTCCACAGCGTGCTGCGCGTGGGGGTAGTCGGTGATTACGACTCGAGCACCGTGTCCTCTCCGCACCCGCTCGTCGTGGCTCTCCTCGAGGCGGCGCAAAACGGATAGTCATTCCCACTCGATCGTGCCGGGCGGTTTGCTGGTGATGTCGAGGACGACACGGTTTACTTCTTTGACCTCGTTGGTGATACGCGTGGAAACCCGGGCCAGGACCTCGTAAGGAAGGCGTGAAAAGTCGGCAGTCATCGCGTCTTCACTGCTGACAGGGCGGAGCACGACCGGGTGGCCATAAGTGCGCCCATCGCCCTGGACCCCTACCGAACGGACATCGGCGAGCAGCACCACTGGGCACTGCCAGATCTCATGGTCCAGTCCAGCCTTCGAGAGCTCCTCGCGCGAATTGCGTCAGCGTGGCGGAGAACTCGTAGGCGGTCCTCCGTCACCGCGCCGACGATCCGGATCGCTAGCCCGGGACCGGGGAACGGTTGGCGCCAGACAATGTCCTTGGGGAGGCCCAGCTCCTCGCCGACCGCTCTCACCTCATCCTTGAACAGCCTGCGGAGGGGCTCGACCAGCTCGAAGCGAAGATCCTCGGGTAAGCCGCCGACGTTGTGGTGGCTCTTGATGTTCGCCGCCCCTTCGCCACCTCCGGACTCGACGACGTCGGGGTAGAGAGTGCCCTGGACAAGGAACGGCACCTCGCTCGCCGAACCAGCCGGCTCAGCGCGGATTATCTCTTCGGCAGCGCCTTCGAAAGCCCGGATGAACTCGCGGCCGATCGCCTTGCGCTTCGCCTCCGGATCCGTAGGGTCGGGCAAGGCGGCGAGGGCGTCCAGGAACTGGCGCCTGGCGTTGACCGTGTGCAGCCTTACACCCGTCGCTTTGACGTAGTCCTCCTCGACCTGCTCGCGCTCTCCCTCACGCAACAGGCCATGGTCTACGAACACGCAGGTCAGCTGGTCACCGACCGCCCGCTGCACAAGCGCTGCGGCCACAGCCGAATCGACTCCTCCCGACAGGCCGGCGATCACGGGGTGCTCGCCCACTGCGGCAGCGATCTGCCTGACGGACTCGTCGATGATGCTCCCTGTCGTCCAGGTGGGCGCAATCCCCGCGCAGTGGTGCAGGAAGTTCTCGATCACGCGCTGCCCTTGTTCGGTGTGGACGACTTCAGGATGCCACTGGACTCCATAGAGGTGCCGCTCGGGATCCTCGAAAGCCGCTATCTGTGAACCCTCCGTCCATGCGGTGCGCCGGAAACCGTCGGGCGCCTCAACGACGGCGTCGCCATGCGACATCCAGACCGTCTGGCGAGCGCCAAGCCCGCGCAAGAGCTCGGAGGTGGGTTCGATGTGCGCTTCCGTGCGCCCGAACTCACCCTTTTGTGTGCGACCAACGACGCCGCCGAGGGCGACCGCCATTGCCTGCAGCCCGTAACAGATACCGAGGACCGGTACCCCCGTGAAGAAAAGGGCTGGGTCCGCTATGGGAGCCCCCTCGGCATAGACACTCTCAGGGCCGCCTGACAGTACGACCGCACTTGGACGGCGAGCGACGATCTCGGCGACCGGGGTGGTATGGGGGACGATCTCGCTGTAAACCCGAGCTTCGCGGGCCCGCCGTGCGATCAATTGCGCGTACTGGGCGCCGTAGTCGACGACGAGCACGGGCCCAAGCCGTGCCCCGCCACCATCTTCAGGGACGGCTGCCCTGCTCATCCACTAAGTCTATACGTTTGGCTCGGACCGGTATGCAGTAGATTTGAAGTGATGCGGAGAGAGGAGCGCTTCTCGGCCATCCTCGAATTGCTGGCGAACGGGGGGTCGGTGGGCGTCGCCGAACTGGCGAAAGACCTCGGTGTTGCCTCAGCGACGGTCCGGCGCGACCTGGCGTTATTGGAACAGCAGCGCCTGCTGGCGCGTACCCATGGCGGCGCCGTGGCCCACGCTGTGTCCTACGAGCTCCCCCTGCGATACAAAGGAGTTCGCCACGCCGACGAAAAACGCCGGATAGCACGGGAAGCGGCGTCGCACGTCACAGAGGGGATGGCTGTCGGGCTTACCGGGGGGACTACGGCGACGGAGGTGGCCAGGGCGCTCGCCGATCGCGAGGGGCTCACGATCGTCACGAACGCCCTCAATATTGCCTCCGAGCTCGCTGTGCGACCCAACCTTAAACTCGTCGTGACAGGCGGGGTGGTACGGGGCAATTCCTACGAGTTATCTGGGCCGCTGGCCGAAGCAAGCCTCGCCATGCTCAACCTCGACATCGTGTTCGTTGGTGTGGACGGGATCGAGGTCCGCGCCGGGTGCACCACGCACCACGATGTCGAGGCGCACAGCAACGGCACAATGATCGATCGCTCCCGCCAAGTCGTCGTAGTGGCTGACAGTTCCAAGATCGGGCGCGTCACGTTCGCCCGGATCTGCCCCATCGACGCCGTCTCGCTCATTATCAGCGACGCGGAGGCCGACCCACTGGCAGTCAAGGCCCTCCAGAACGCCGGTCCAGAGGTCCAGTTGGTTTAACCATCGCTCGCATCCGGCAGCCAACGAGCGGGGCCTATTTTGGCAGTGCCTATTTCACACCGCCGGCGGTGATGCCAGTAACGATCCAGCGGTTCAGCAAGAACACGATGACCGCAGGAATGGCAACGGCGATGATCGAGGCAGCGTTGATTATGGTGTAGGGGACGTTCCTACTGTCGATCGCAGCCAACAGGACGGTCAATGGCTGGGTCGAACTGCTGCTGCTGAGAACGAGCGGGAAAATGAACTGGCTCCAACCGAACAGGAAAGTGACAATCGCCGTGGCGGCAATGCCGGGCCGAGCCATTGGCAGTGCGATTTTACGAAACGACTGCATCGTGGTCGCCCCGTCAATGAACGCAGCCTCTTCCATGCTGAGAGGCAGCGCCATGAAGACGTTGTACATTATCCACATCGCAAGGGGGATAAAGCCAGAGGCGTAGACAAGTATGATCCCGGTATAGGTATCGACCAATCCCAGGTCCGCCATGATCCGGTAGATGGGGATCAGAGTCGCGTACACGGGAAGCATCAAGGTGGCGATGACCCCATAAAACAGGAAACCCTTCAGGCGGAACCGGAGCCGAGCGAACGCGTAGGCGCCAAGTACCGCGATAACTAAGGTGAGGACGGTCGCACCAGTAGCCTCCACTGTGACGTTGATGAGCGACCGGGCGATCCCTCCCGCTGCATCCTGGCTTTCCGGGCCCGCCCCGAACAGCGCCTGATATGCGGTGAACTTCACATGTCCGGGCGACCATTGCACCGGGGTGCTCTGTGAGGCCACATTGGTCGACAGGCTCGTCTTCAAGGCCCAGTAGACAGGGAACAACGACCATACGACCACCATCGTCAGGGCCGCTATTCGCCCCAGCCGTCCTAGGCGCCGCCTCATGAGTACTCGACCTTTCGGTACACGACTTTCAGGATCAGCAAGGACAACAAGATGGTCGCCACCGTGGCGAACAGCGAAAGTGCATAGCCCTGACCGAAGTTCAGATCCTGGAAGGTGATGAAGTACGTCTGGCTCATAAGCGACGAGCCTGTGCTAGCAGCGGCGTTCAGCACGTAGACCTGGTCGAAAATGTTGATTGACATCACCAGCGCCTCGGCCATGGCAATTGCGACGGCAGGGCGAACGAGCGGAAGGGTGACCCGCGTGATGTGCTGGTACCAGGCGGCGCCGTCCACTCGCGCACTCTCGTACAACTCGTCCGGGATCGATTGCATTGCGGCCAGGACAAGCAACGTCGACAAGGGTGTGATCTGCCAAACCTGCACGAGAGAGATAAGCAAGATCGTCTCGATCTGATGCGAACCTATGAAGAGCTGGTACTGGCCGATGAGGCGCAGGCTCTTCAAAGCTGAGTTGAGCACTCCAAAGGTGGGGCTGTAGATCCACGACCAGATCACACCTTCAACCACGCCCGGCAGCGCCCAGGGCAGGATAACAACGGCCAGGAGCACGCCCCGGCCGCGAAACGGTCGTTGCAGCAACAGAGCGATACCGATGCCGAGCCCGACGGTGAGCACCACGCCGAAGAGCGCGTACCAGCCGGTGTTCTCGACGCTATGCCGGACCTGAGCGTTGGCAAATACGGCAGAGAAGTTGCCGAAACCGACAAAGTGGTTGGGGGGCGTTAGCGGATCTGAGTGAAAGAAGGCCTCGATGACAGTGAGCACCGTCGGGTAGATCGCCAACGCACCGATGAACACCACAAGCGGCGCCACCATGGCGTAAGGCAGGATGCCGTCCCGACGGCCCCGCCGTTTTCTTTTCCGGGGGGCCACCAACGCGGGTGGTGTCGTAGTTGTCGGCATTTCACCACTCCAACCGTTGCCAGCACGGGCCCCTCACCAGGGAACGCGCCCCAATGAGGTGGGTACTGCCCATCTCGTTGGGGCGCGTAAGGCTGTCAGCTCAACCGCCAAGGCTCGAGACCTGCGAAGTGATGGCGCTGATGGCGCTGGCTACGCTCTCTTGGCCGGCTGCGGCGCTGTGCAGGTTGGTGTAGACCGCGTTGCTGAACGCTGGGTACCAAGGTGGCGCCCCCGCGGGGAATATGGCGCGGGAATGGTGCTCGGCCAAGTTGGCGAGCTCGGCAGCACCGGGGACCTTGCCGGAGGAGACGAGCTGGGCTAGTCCCGCATTGTTGGCCGGCAGGGGGAACCCGCTGATGGAGTTGGACGCACCCTTGGCCCCGGCGAATGCTGCCTGATTGGCCGGCTCGTCGTACCACTTTATGAACTCGACCGCAGCACTTACGTTCTTAGCCGATGAAGGGATGCCGATCCCGTCCGGGTTGGCCAGGTTCGGCGCGGGCCCGCTGGCTCCTGGAGTGGGGATGTACTCGATCTGTCCCACCACTTTCGAAGAGCTCGGCACGTCATACACAGTGCCGACATCGCCGGAATAGTCCGAGAACACGCTGGCGGTGAGGTTCTCGGCCTGGTCGTCGCTGAACCCCTGGTAGTCCTCCAGGCTGAGGTTCCCCTTGGGCACGAGGCCACCCTTATAGGCTGCCACCATCCACGCCATCGCCTTGTAGCCAGCGGAGGACGGCGAGCTGAACTCCGGCTTGTACGAGCTGCTGAGCACCTGGCCACCAAAAGCTGCGGTCGTCTCGTACCAGTAGGTCGACAGCCCCTCGGCGGCGGCGAACGGGATGTCGAGAGGGTGGGCGACAACGCCCTTGGTTTGGATCTCGTTCAAGTCGGCCTGGTACTGGCTGAACGTCGTTGGCATCGTCTTGATGCCGGCTTTGGCAAAGTCCTTGGTGTTTACGTCGGTAACCAACAGCGACACGTCACTCGGCATGCCGATGAGCTCGCCGTCCCTGATGAACGAGGCGATCTGGGGGTATTGCGCTGGCAGGGATGCGACATTGAAGTACTTGTTGAGCGGCATAAACCACTTCGTCTCGTAATACTCGCCGACCTTTGACCAGTCCACATCGGCGACATCTGCGAAGTAGGCGTGGGCCTCAGCGGCAGCGGCGATCTTAGTCTGGAGGTCGTCCCATTGGATGTACGAGTAGTTGACCTTGATACCCGTGGACTTCGTGAAGGCCGCAAGCATGGCTTTCGGCGGCGCCGGATAGGCGATAGCGACGTTGATGGTCACTTTCTGCAAGGCGGGCTCGTTGACCGCCGCAATGGTGGCGGCTGAGGCCGCGTCCGTGAGGCCAGTGAGCACGAGTGCGCTCGCAACTCCAAAGGCCGCCGTCTTAGATATCAACTTCTGCCTTTTTTCCATCATTTGGTACCTCCTCATTTTGCTGGATAAGTTGGGATGTTCGGAGACTATTGAAGCAGCGGTCTACGCTCGCTGGGCCCTTCCGATGGGCCGGCTAGCGCAGCCCGCTGGGATTGCCATGTGCCGCGATCAGTTCATCGACGAGGCTCGTGATCTCATCGAGGGTGAGCTGGGACGACAGGAGAGGGTCGAGGAACGCAGCCTGATAGATCGTGTCCCGGCTGTGGTCAAGGATCCCAGCGACCGTAAGCAACTGGACATTGACCTGACAACGGTTGAGAGCGGCGCACTGCTCAGGTAAGGGCCCCACGGAGCCGGCGATTATGGAGCCGCCGTCGACGAAGCAGGGCACCTCTACGCAGGCTTGCGCGGGTAGGTTCGAGATCACTTCGCCCGAATTGACGACGTTCCCCATAAACCGGTACGAAGCTCCGCCCTCGAGCGCAGCGATAACCCGAGGCGCATACTCGGTACTTTGAGGTGGAAGCGACGACGCGCCGGCGTCCGTCAGCGCGCTACGCTCGGCTTTGAATTTCTGTTCGAGGTCGTCTAACCGATAAAGGTACTCGCGAACCCGAACACCGTGGGTCTCGGTCTCAGCGCCCTGGCGGAGGAACCACGGATAGTACTCGGCATTGTGAACGCTCGACTCGCTCACGAAATAGCCAAAACGCCGGAGAAGCTCGAGGCGGATCCCGTCCGGGTGCTCGTTGACGTCCGCTGTGCGCGCAAACTCGCGGAGGCGTGGGTACACGTCCTCGCCGCGTACTTCGAGCCTAAGGAACCAGGTCATATGGTTAATACCCGCCGCCTGCCAGGTCAACCGCTCCGTTCGGTCGAGATCCAGGTGGCTCGCAATGTCCGCCGCGGTGTGCTCCGTACCGTGGCAAAGGCCGACGTAACGAGGAAAACCCGTTCGTACTATCCCCATGACGACCATCGCCATCGGGTTGGTGTAGTTGAGAAAGTAGGCACCCGGCGCGTGCTCGGCTACGGTGCTGCAAATCTCGAGCACCGGCGGCAGCGTCCGGAGCGCTCGCGAGATGCCCCCAATGCCGTGGGTGTCGGCGATCGTCTGGCGCACCCCGAACTTCTCGGGAAGGTCGAAGTCGACAACGGTGGCCTTCTTGCCACCTACTTGGACGGTGTTGACCACATAGTTACAACCACGAACGCCCTCAGCGCAATCAGTCGACGCAACGACGGGCACTGAGCGCTTGCTTGCCATCGCTATCGCTTCGACCGCCTTGACCGCGTCCCCCAGCCGCTGGTCGTCGATGTCCACCAGGTGGATCTCGGCGTCAGCGGTGGCCTCTTGCTGTAACAGGTCGCTCACCAGGGTGCGTGTGAACACCAGGCTGCCCGCACCGACAATGGCGATCCTGGTCATGTGCGCCCCCCGGCGGAGCCGCCTGCCGCCTCGGACCGCAGTGCCAAGGCGCCAGCGCCTACCAGCGCCGAGTCAGCGTGAAAATGCGCCGGCTCCACTTCTGGAGGGAACACCAAGGTCTGCTCGAACACCTTGCGCACTCTCGCGCACAGGTCGGACGGCGAGCGCAGGAACCCACCGCCTATGACAACGCGTTGGGGGTCGACGACGACGGCTATGTTGGCGGTCCAAACTGCAACCTCGCTGAGGATGTCTTCCAGCAACGCGGCGGCCTTGTCGTCGTGGCTGCCTCGCTCGGTGAGCTGCTCCATGGTCAGTGGCGAGCCGAGCTCCCTGAGGGCTCGCTCCGGGACCGCCCGCCCGCCAACGAGTTCCTCGAGTGGAGCGGGGATGTCTTCGCCACCTACCACTTCCTGCCGGCGGCGCAGGAGCACCTCCGGCCCGGTCAGGAGGTAACCAACTTCCCCAGCCGCCCCGTGCGCACCCTCGAGGATCTCCCCTCCGACGACGATCCCGGCCGCGATCCCCGTTCCAAGGTTCATGTACACGCCGTGCAAAACCCCGCGCAGCGCGCCCCAAGTCATCTCGGCGAGTGTGGCCGCCTTCACATCGTTCATGATCGAGATATCCAACTCAGGGAACCGGTCGCGCAGGCGGAGAGGGATCCGCAGGTCGGACCAACCCGGCATGCCGGATATCAGAACCCCGTTTTCGCCGGTAAGGCCCTTGGTGGACACACCCAAAGCCTTCAGATGCTCCCCGGCACCCTGTCCTTCGCGCACGTGCGCGGCCAGGTCTAGGGCACGCGCGAAGACGCGTTCGGCACCGTCCTCGGGCCTTGTGCTGATCTCTTCGCGCCCTCTCACGCTGCCGTCGGCGTCGATAGCCGCGGCAGCAAGCTTTGTCCCACCAATATCGAGCGCCAGCACGGACCTCACGCCCATGGCGTAGCGGCGGCTCTGAACCGACGGCCGGCGCCTCTCATCACGCGACAGCACCGACCTTTTCACATTGCATACCGTTATGGCCTCTACCGCTCCTCAACATGCCGCGTGTCATTTCAGCACGATCGAACGGGAGAGCCGGCGCGGCCGGCTCGGGTCGATCCCCTTAACGTGTGCCAAAGCGATGGCAGCGAGCTGCGCTCGCACGAGCTCGACCATTGGGTCCCCATCCGGGCTCGGCGGCTCGAGCGTCGCCCCGCTGGCCAGCACATCCTCCTCGAGCCCGACCGGGAGCGCGCTAAGTGACCACACAAGGCTGTGCGCTTCGAGAAGGCTGATCGGCCCGTGGCGAAGTTCCATAGACGGGTAGGCCTCAGTCCAGGAAAGCGACGCCTCGCGTAGCTTTAGAGCAGCCTCGTTGGCCAATCCCACACCAGGCCCTTGCCCCAGGAAGACGAACTGCTTGTAGCTACCCAGCCGGTCAGGCAACGGGGCTAGCAGCTTTCCCCTGGCTAGATCGGCGAGGTGCTCGATATCGTGCCCAAGGTGGCTTCGCCACAAGGCGAGCACACTCGTCGCAAAGCGTGTCTGGACCACAGACTCTTCGTCAGCAAAGGGCAAAGAGATGTTGCGCCTGGCCGTTTTGGCGATGGGGGTCGACTCCGCCCCGGTGATGGCCAGGACCTCAGTCCCTGAGGAAAGCGCCTCGATCAGCCGGAGGACCTCCGTAGTCGTGCCCGAGCGCGAGATCGCCACGACGACGTCATAGCTTCGCCCGAGAGGCATCTCCGAAGCCGCGAACGCGTCGCTCTCGCCAAAGCCCCCTTCTTCGCGCCAGGCCGCTATCGCTTCCGCCATATAGCGCGACGTACCGCAACCGACGAGGGCGATCCGGCTCCCGTGCTCGGGGAGACCGGTATCCGCGGCCATCTGGCCGGCGCGCAACCAACAGGACGGCTGACTGTTCACTTCGTCAACGAGACTGTCCGCTTCTGCGCGTAAATGGCTCATATCGAGCTACTATAGACTCGAGTTATGTGGCGATGTCAAACGTGCCCAGCAACCTTCGCTCGGGGACCGCGACCAGGCCCAGGAGGGGTGCCAGGTGATCAAGGTCGTAACTCTCGGTGAAGTCCTGGTCGAGGTCATGGCACAAGACGTCGGCCGCGGGTTCCGCCGTCCGCTGCAACTGCTTGGCCCGTTCCCGAGCGGGGCGCCGGCCATCTTCATCGACCAGGTCGCCAAACTTGGCCAACCGTGCGGCATCGTCAGCTGTGTCGGTGACGACGACTTCGGCCGGCTAAACCTAATACGGCTCGCCGACGACGGTGTCGACACCAGGTCCATCGAAGTTAACCCGGAGTATGTGACCGGTAGCGCGTTCGTGCGCTACGGACCGGACGGAGAACGTGATTTCGTATTCAATATCAAAAATGCCGCGTGCGGCCACGTGCAACTGACTGATGCAGCGCTTGAATTGTTGAGGGACTGTAGCCACCTTCACGTGTCCGGTCCCACACTTTTTTCCACCCGCACCATCGAGATGACTAAGAGGGCAGTCGGGTTGGTGAGAGGGCACGGGGGCACGATCTCTTTCGACCCGAACATCCGCAACGATGCTCTGAGTGACCCCGAAACGCGTGAGGCCCTGGAGTGGACGTTACGGAACTGTGACACCTTTTTGCCCAGCGGAGAGGAATTGACCCTGCTCACCAAGGCAGCCGGACAACAGGCGGCCATCAGCGAGATATTGGGGCTCGGAGCCGCTTGCATAGTGGTGAAACACGCAGCCGCGGGGGCAACCTACTACGACGCCGATGGCAGCTTGAGCTCCGGCGGTTATCAGGTGGATGAGGTGGACCCAACCGGTGCCGGCGACTGCTTCGACGCCACTTTTGTCACTTGCCGGGCCCTCGGCCGTACGGTCGCCGAAAGCCTCGACTATGCCAATGCCGCCGGTGCCCTAGCGGTCTGCGTGAGAGGGCCCATGGAGGGCACGTCGACGTTTGCCGAGATCGAGGAGTTGATGTCAAGGGGACAAAAGAAACAGTTCAGTGGCCTGCGGGCCCTTATTTCATCTGCCACTGGGCCTGGACCTGGTACCCCACCGGCCGCCATAACCTCGGTGTGCTCGGCCCATCCGATTGTCATAGAAGCAGCCATGCGCCAGGCGGCCGCCGGCGGCGTGCCCGTACTGATCGAGGCGACGTGCAACCAGGTGAACCACCAAGGTGGCTATACCGGTCTGACGCCGACGGCGTTCCGCGACGAGCTGTACCGTACCGCCGAAAGGACCGGGTTCCCGCTGGAGCGTATCGTGCTGGGCGGTGACCATCTCGGCGCCAACCCGTGGCGGCACCTGCCGGCCGAAGCCGCACTGGCGCAAGCCGAAGTAATGGTGGCCGCCTACGTCTCCGCCGGGTACCAAAAAATCCATCTCGATACCAGCATGGGATGTCAGGGCGAGCCCGAACACCTCCCAGACGAACTGACCGCGGTGCGCGCCGCCCGTTTGGCCGTAGTTGCAGAACAGGCGGCCGCCGGCGCTGCCTGGGAACCGAATTACGTCGTTGGCACCGAGGTGCCGGTCCCTGGCGGTGCCTCAGCCGAGATCGATCATCTCGAAGTAACACCGCCAGAGGCCGTCTTGGCCACGCTTGAAGCCCACAGGCACGCCTTCGCCGCAGCTGGCGTGCCGGCCGCGTTCGAGCGGGTGATCGCCGTGGTTGTGCAGCCCGGGGTGGAGTTTGACAACCAGAAAGTCGTTGTCTACGAACCAAAGCGTGCGCGCCGGCTCAGCGCCACGTTGGCCGAGATGCCCGGGTTGGTTTTCGAGGCGCACTCTACCGATTACCAACCGCCCGACAGCCTAGCCCAACTGGTAGCCGACGGCTTTGCCATCCTGAAGGTCGGACCAGGTCTCACTTTCGCAATGCGGGAGGGACTTTACGCGCTCGATCAGATTGCAGGTGCATTGGATCCTGAGTGGTGCGAGCAGTCATTAGTTGCCGAGATGGAAAAGGCGATGATCGCCAACCCCGGGTATTGGCAGCCTTACTATCGAGGTGAACCTAACCGCCAGCGCATTCTGCGTCATTTCAGCTATAGCGACCGCATCCGCTACTACTGGGCAGCCCCATCACCCCAACGAGCTGTCCAGCGCCTTATGGACCAGTTGAGCCGGACCAGTATCCCAGAGCCCCTGATCAGTCAATTTCTTCCCACCCTTTATCCACGCGTCGCCAGTGGTGCACTTGACCCGGTACCAAAAGCTCTGGTGATCGAGCTCGTTAGTGACGTGCTTCGAACCTATGCGGCGGCGTGCGCCGACTCCTAAGGGACGACGGTCCGTGCCTGCGCGTACATAGCCCAGTACAGCCAGACACGTCCGGCGGTAATTATTGGTTGATCACTTACTTCGAATGACAAAAAAATAGGGCTCTCAGCCGCACTAAAGCCCCTTGGTCAACTTTCCCACCTTGTCGCTCGGGACCATCTGAGTAGCCCATGGCTCGTCGAGTTCCTCGATCCCGAGGGCTGCGACCACGTTGCACAGCATGCCCATGGCCAGCCAGCTGCGGAGAGCCTCGGCGCTCGCCCCGGACGCCGTCGCGGCGGTTTCCCACACCTTTCGCATGCCGCGCTGGGCTACGGCCCGTATGTCGGGGTCGCTGGCGGCCGCAGTGAAACAGTGCATCTGGACGAGCAAGATGACCGGGTCACGGATCAGTTCTATGTAGGCCTTGCCCATCGCGTGCAATGCCTCGTCGCCTGACAAGCCCTCTGCCGCCTTCGCGAAGCTTTCGGGCGTGCGCCTGAAGCACTCCTCCACGACCGCCAAGAACAGCTCCTTTTTGGAACTGAACAGCCGGAAGATATACGGCTGGGAGATGCCGGCCCGCTCGGCCACGTCCTGGGTAGTCGTTCCCTGGTAGCCACCATCTGCGAAAGCAATGGCCGCCGCGCGCAGCACCTCTTCCCTGCGTTCCCCGGCGCTCATCCGGTGATGAGTGGTCACCTCACTTACGTTAGTAATTGATCAATCACTTGTCAAGTAGCGGCGGCTTGTGCTGTTCCCGGACCGCCAGCGAGCGCGGGCCAGGCAGGCCGCGACCCGGGACAGGCTGGCGGCGCTGATCGGCCTGTCCGGGGGCCGCGCTGCGGGAGCGGCGGGACGAAGCTCGCCTGGCAGCGGCTACGGCCCCTGCCACCAGGCACAACGACGATCGCTTTCGGGCCCGGCTCGACGGTCGACGCTTTAGCTGCCGGCCGCACCATGCTGACGGTGTGGCATCTCGCCAGCGATGTGGGAACATGGGCAAAGAGCCAGGTGGTCCGGGTGACAATCCAGTGCGGCTCCTCGAGTTGAAAGACCAGGCACTATGAAGGGAACCGAGCAAGCGAGCGGCATGGGCGGCATGAGCACCGTTCATTTCAACGCTCATACGGCCCTTACCGCCTGGCAATCCGGGCCTTTTTCGATCGTCGTCGCGGTCACCCTGGTCGCGATCGCCTACTGGTACCTAAGGGCGGACTGGCGGCTCGCATCGAAAGGCCGGCGATGGCCGGGACGGCGGACGGTGTCCTTCATGTCGGGCTTGGTCGCAATCGAATTAGCCGTCCAGTCCCCCGTGGCGACTTTCACGGGCTCATATTTCCAGGCGCACATAGCCCAACACCTCCTCCTGATGGTCGTCGCCCCACCGTTGCTGGCACTTGGGGCGCCCTCCACCCTGCTGCTGCAAACAGCGGGCAGGGGCACCAAGAAACGATGGCTAACGGTGCTCCACTCGCGCCCGTTCTCCGTGCTGACCTTTCCCGTGCTGGTTTGGTTCTTCTACTTCGGGGCGATGTTCGCTTTCTTCCTAACCCCGTTGGTAAACGTTGCCATGCACCACATGGACCTTATGGACGCGTTCAACGTGGCGTTCCTCATCGGAGGCTGCCTCTATTGGTGGCCCATGGTCGGCCTCGACCCGAACCTGCACTGGAGGATGGGCTATGGGGCAAGGATCGCCAACCTGGCCCTCGGGGTGCCGTTCGAAGCTTTCCTGGGCGTCGCGATCCTGTCACAGGCAAGCCCGATTGCATCCATGTACTCCCTCCAGAGCACGCACGCCGGTGGGGGCTTGCTCTGGTCGGCGACCGAACTGTCCACCTTCGCGGGCGTGATCCCGATCTTCCTCCAGTGGATCCGCTCGGACGAACGAGCCGGCGCGAGGGCCGACGCAAGGGCCGACCGGGCCTACGCCGCCCAGGCACTTGCCGAACGGGCAGGAGATCGGGCAGAAGATGTGGGCGCCCGTACTCCCCCCGTGGCGGTAGCCGCCGCGGCAGGTGGAGCAGGGTCGACGGGGGTCGACAGGTTCAGGCCGCTTTTCCAGCCTGGCAACAGCGCGTGGGAAGCCATGTGGAAGGCCAAGGCCGGCTACGTGCCAGGCCGCGGCCCTGGCACCGGCGGTAACGGCAGCGCGCCAAAAAGCTAGAGCGCGTCAGCGTCGAGCACCATCACCTCGACGATGTCGCCGGCGGCGACCCCTTCGCCATCGGGAAGGAACGCAAGAGCGTTCGCACTGGCCAAAGCATGCAGTTGGTGCGAACTCTGGCCTCCCGACGGCTCTACGTGCAAAGTGCCGTCGGCCGAAGCAATTGCGTGGACGCGCACGAGGTGGAGCCTGCCGTCCGGCCGGCGCAACAGGTCCACCGCAGCGCGGCCAACCAGGCGCGGCCGGTCCAGGTTCTCGTGGCCTGCCATGAGCCGCAGCGACGGTCGCGCAAAAAGCTCGTAAGAAACGAGAGCCGAAACAGGGTTGCCCGGCAAGCCGAACACAGGCGTCCGTTTCGGAGGGAACGTAGAAAATGCAAAGGGTTTTCCCGGCCTCACCGTCACCTGCAACCAACGGGCATGTGGGCCGCCGAGCTTTTCCAGGACCGTCCTCACGATGTCCCGGTCCCCCACACTGACCCCCCCGCTGGTCAGCAAGGCGTCACATTCCTGAGCCGCCTCTTGGAGAGTTTTAGTCAGGGCGTCAGGCTCGTCGGCAGCGCTGCCGAGGTCGACCGGGACGAACCCGTCGGCTTTCACTTGGGCCAGGAGCGCGGGCCGGTTGCTGTCACGTACCTTCCCGAACTTGAGCGGGCCCGGTCCGCTAGTCAGTTCGTCGCCGGTCGAGACAACGCCCACCCGGGGCCGGGGGTACACCAGCACCTCTTCCATGCCAAGGCTAGCGAGCACGCCGATATGTGCCGCGCTCAGCTGCGCGCCTGCCGCGAAAACCTCTTCTCCGGTTGCGATGTCGCTCCCCGCGGGGCGGACGTTGGTACCGCGCCGACAGCCTCCTCGATTACCACGAAGCCGTCTTCGGTGCGGGTGTGCTCGACCATGCAGACAGCATCCGCCCCCGACGGGAGCACACCGCCGGTCATTATTCGGGCAGCCTCACCTACCCCAACAACGAGCGTCCCGGGGTCGTCGCCAGCCATTAGCACTCCGCTGACTCGGAGCCTCGCTGGCGCGTCTTTTACATCGCCGGAGCGGACTGCGTAACCGTCCATCGAAGAATTGGTAAAAGCCGGTACAGGCTCGCTTGAACGCACCGGCTCGGCAAGGACATGGCCGACAGCCTCTATGAGCAAGGTGCGCACCGGCTCGAGCCGGCGGCAGCTCGAAAGAACGAAGCCGCGCGCATCGTCGATGCTCACCAGTGTCATGGCACCTTCCCCATATCCGCCCACGCTAGACCCTCTCGCGCAGGCTTTACGCCGGCTGAAGTGGGTTGCGGGATAGGGTCCAAGTTGGATGTTCGAGCGCTTCACCGACCGGGCACGCAACGTGCTGGTATTCGCCCAAGAGGAAGCGCGCTTGCTGCACCACAACTACATCGGCACGGAGCACATCCTCCTGGGGCTGCTCGACGAGGAAGACGGCCTCGCAGCTCGGGCTCTCGGCGAGGTCGGGGTGACCCTGGAAGGCGCACGGGAAAAGGTCCAGGAGAGGGTCGACCGCGGCAAGACAGACTTCGCTCGGAGCCCGCCATTCACGCCAAGGGCGAAGAAGGTGCTTGAGCTCTCGCTGCGCGAAGCCCTCCGTCTCCACCACAACTACATCGGCACAGAGCACATCCTTCTGGCTCTGGTCAGAGAGGGCGACGGGGTCGGACCACAGGTGCTGAAGGACATGGTGGGCAACCTTTCCCGTGTGGACGAAATCGTGCTCGAGCTCTTAGCCAAGGCGCCCGTCGCCCGGGCACGCTCCAAGGTCAGGACGTCCGCCAGGCTGTCTGGTCGGGCCTGGTTGACGGGAGCGACAACGGGGAGGCCGCCCTACTGCCAGGCTTGCGGCTCCGCGTTGGAGGGGAAGCTCGCTTACAGCCGGCTACCAGCTGCTGGCCCAGGCCCGAACGACCCGGTCATCAGCTGGACGTTCGCCTTCTGCCAAAGTTGTGGGGTCATGGTAGGGGCCGCCGCCAGCGGGGGTTCCGCAGGCGGCGAGCCCGCCGGCGAGAGCTGAGCCGGGCTTTGCGGTCGTTACTGCCGGAGGCCACCGATCAGGTCGACCTCGTAGAGATGTACTCGCGCGAGGTGCGGCCACCGGACGGAAGACCCTTCGTCAGGGTCAACATGGTCTCGACCCTTGACGGGGCCATCGCACTCGCCGGGCGTGCCGGAGAAATCAGCGGGCCGGCGGACAGGGCATTGTTTTTCGTCCTCCGCTCACTTGCGGATCTGGTGCTCGTCGGAGCAGGGACAGTCCGGGCAGAGAACTACGGGCCGGTCAAACTTCCCGAAGATGTGCAGCAGACGCGCGTCGGACGAGGCCAGAGCCCGCTACCACACCTAGCTGTGGTGACGCACCGGGTGGACCTCGACTTCGGGTCCCGCCTTTTCGTAGGGAGTGGCCAGCGGCCGATCGTGATTGCCCCCGTCGGCGCCGATTCACGGGCGTTGGCAGAGGCCCGGCTGGTTGCTGACGTAGTCGTGAGTGGCACGGAGACCGTGGATCTCCCGTCCGCGCTGGCCGCGCTGGGTGACAAGGGGATCAGCCACATCCTCTGCGAGGGCGGGCCGAACCTCAACGCGAGCCTTGTCGCCGCATCCCTCGTCGACGAGCTCTGCCTTACGCTCTCTCCAAAGCTCGCCCTCGGCAAAGGACAGGGGCTCGTCCGCGGTTGGTTGGAAAACCACACCGCGGGCCCGATCGGTCAGCCGCTCCCCGGGCTCATGGCGCTCGGCCTGGTCCACGTCCTGGAAGAAGACGGGTTCTTGTTCCTCCGGCTCCGGTCCGGTTAGAGCGGCGGCTCGCCCGTCGGCAGCCCAGACTGGCTCCCGTCCCCCGCAGCATCGCCGGCGGGCGGCACAGGTCTGGTGCCTGCCATGTCCGGGGGCGGACCGCCTTGTTGCGGCTGGAAAGGCATCACCCGGAAAGATGTCCTGTCCATTTCCCTGCCGTCGATCCGCACGCTGAAGTAATAGGGCCCAAGCACGGGTAACCCAAGGCCGAACAGAGGGATCGCCATCGGCATGCTCCACTCGTCGGCCGGGAGCATCTGGGGCGAGCGCGGCGCCACGAAGTACGCGATGATCATCCCCTTGTCCGCCGTATCCACGTCGGGCAGGTCTTCGGAGAGCATGACCCGGGTCTCGCCGTTGCCGCCGACGTTCACCAGCTCGATCGTCATCTTGTGCTGAAGATCGGTGTCGCCGATGTTGATCAGCCCCAGGACGGCGAGAGTGATATTCACGCGGTACGGCGGAGCCGGCGTCGCGCTGGAAACCAGCGCCAAACCAGCCCCCGAAACAAACAGCTTGCCTCCGCTGACCTCCGCGAAGTCGCACAGCAAAACCTTGGCATCCATGGACAACGACGCTACGTTGCGACGGGCTTGTGCGCCAACCGCCAACCCTCCACCTCCAGTCACGGTCAAGCGTCAGGCCCATGTCGGCGACTAGCGTTCTGAGAAAGCATTCGCCCGTAGCTTCTTAGACCACGTTCACCCGGCTCCATGGCACGCTTGGCCGGGTCACTCGGGTGGTAGGGACCAGGACATGGAAGATCTGCTGACCAGGCCAGCCCCACGCCCACTTGGGCCATCCGCGGCGCCGGCTCCCGAGCTCCCGGGCGGTTCCCAAAGGTCGCGGCCCCGCGGCCCCTCGGGCCTTGGCAGGAACTGGGCGTCGTTAAGCGGCCGGGTGCAGGCCGGTTCGGCGCGCCTGGCGGCCTGGCGGCACTTCGATATTGCGCTGCTTGCTTTCCTGGCTGCCCTTTCGCTGGGGCTTCGCTGGAGGACCCTGTGGACAAGCTATTGGGGCGACGAAGCGATAGCCATCGGGATCGCCTCCCATCCACTCGGGTCGCTCCCTCATTACCTTGTCAACGACGGTGCGCCACCGCTGTACTACGCGATGTTGCACTACTGGCTACAGCTGTTCGGCAGGTCTGGCCCGCCAACCCATGCCCTCTCGATGATCGCGGCGCTGCTCGCAATACCGGCCGCGTGGTGGTCGGGTGACAAGCTCTTCGGACCTAAGGCGGGCCGCGGCGCTGCTGCCCTTGTCGCGACATGCGCCTACCTGGACTATTACAGCAGCGAGACACGGATGTACTCGTGGCTGGTGCTTGCGGCCATCCTCGCAGTCACCTGCTTCGTGCTGGCTTACCAGGGAGCCGGGCGCCGCTATTGGATAGCCGCCACCGCTCTCATGGCGGCCGTACTGTACCTCCAGTACTACGGCCTGTACCTGTTCGCGGCAACCGTTATCGCAGGGTCGGCTGCGGCACTTGGGAGGCACTCTTGGTCGCACCTGAGAGCGACCTTGTTCTACGCTTTGGCGTGCGGCGCAGCCTTTGCGCCGTGGGTGCCGCAGTTCCTCTACCAGCTCCAGCACACGGGCGCGCCGTGGCGCCCCACCCCTCGGTGCTCGACTTCTTCGGCGACTCCTTCAACGCGCTCGCCTCGGCAGCCTGGGTGGGCATCGTTGTGGCGATAGCCGTGTGCGTGATCAACAGGCCTCGCCCCGCAATCCTCGCCAACAGGCGCGACTGGCTCGTCACCTCGCCCCTCGCCCTCGCCGCTGCCGTCCCGCTCATCACGTTGCTCCTTGCGTGGACGGTTGGGCAGTTCGTCAACTCCTGGAACCCTCGCTATCTAGGGATCGCCGTAGTCCCGGCCCTGGTCCCGCTGGCCGGAGGTTTGTCCAGGGCGCGCTCGGGGCACACTCGCTCTCTGGGGGGCGGTCGTCGGCCTCGCCTGCACCTCGCTCCCGATGGTGGTCGACCGCGGAGTAACGGTCGAGACGTCCAAGAGCGATGTCGCTTACCTGTTCTCAGAACTGGGCCCGCTGCTGCGCCCGGGCGCTCTCGTGATCTCAAGCGAGGTCACCGACACGCCGGTGCTGGCTCTCGACCTCGGCGATCGCTTCCGTTATGCCACCCCCTTCGGGATGTTGTCCGACCCGCTGGTGGTGAACTGGTCCGACATCTCCGCCCGCCTACGGCACGCGAACGCTGCCACCAACTTGCGTCCCCTGCTGCAGGCACTTCCGATCGGCGGGCAGGTGCTCCTTGTCAACCCCACCAGTTGGGGCGGCGGTGAGACGCCCGAGGCCTACGCCGGACCGGTCGAGGCAGAAGCGGTCGCTGCCAACGCTGCGGTGGTGGAGGACCCCGATCTCCAAGAGGAGGCGACCGAGGGGGTACCGCAGTACTCCAACCCCCTCTACCCCATGTCGGCCATCTTGTTCGTGAAGATCAAGCCTGCGAAGTGATGGCCCGGTTTATATGTGTGTGAGCGGAGAGGGAGGGATTTGAACCCTCGGACAAGGTTTCCCTCGTCAACTCATTAGCAGTGAGTCCGATTCGGCCGCTCTCGCACCTCTCCATTCCTGACTCCGACCAGCGTAGCCGAGCAGTTGGTCGGTGGTTGACACTCCACCTCTGGTCAACCGGTCAATTTTTAGGCCGACAGAGTTAGTAATGACTTTGGAGCCAGATGGCGGGGGACGGCAGGGCCCGATGAGCCCATCTGGCCTGGCGGACCTTGGAACACTTATGTCCCGATGCGGCAGGGAGCCCCTGCGATCGGGGCGGGCGCCTACGGCGCTGCTCCTGCTTGGGGCGCCCCATTCCCTCCGCCGCGCCCCGTAGCGGGGGGCCGTCGAACCTATGCGTTCCTGATCGTGGCCGGCGCCCTGGCCGTTGTCGTTGTCCTCTTCGCTTTGGTCACCGTCGCCGTGCCTTTTGTTCGAACAGAGATCCGTCGCTACATGGTGCCGAGCAACGGCCTTGTCCAGCCTGTCCCGTCAACCTTGGGGCCGTCCGACTCCCTGCTGACGCGATCCATCACGACGGCTGTAGTCAATGAAGAATGGACTGTTTTTGCCAACGCAGGCTCGTACGCCGGATTGCCGACGTCGCCGATAATCTCCGCCAGACCTACGAGGATGACCAGAACTCAGGCATGCAAGCTTCAGCCCCACTGGTGCAGCCGTCATCTCTCAGACGTCATTTGGCCCACTCGCGCAGGGCGACTATTCGTCGGTGACCGAGATGGGCGTGTACGAACTATGCGTAGACCAGCGGACGACAGACTATGCATTTGCGATCGCGCTCACGGGCAATACCTATTCTTTTACAGGTGTACCAATTGGCTGAAGACTCGGCTCGTCCGGTGGGCAACGTCGCCTCCCTGCTACGGGAGCCGGCCTTGGGGCCGGCCGCTCGACGGACGCATTGGGGCAAGAATTTGAGCTTCGAGGCTGGCAGCGTCCAGGGGTCGCGCTAGTAGGTAGCCTTGCGCTTGGTTGACGTGCTCCTCCCGGAGGTGGTCCATTTGGTCAGTCGTCTCGACACCTTCCGCTAGTGTTACGAGCCCTAGGTCTCTGCCAAGCTGGACAAGCGTGCCAATAAGCGCCTTTGATTCCGGTGAAGTGGTGATGGCGCTCGTGAAGCTCCGATCGATTTTCAAGCAGTCCACCGGGAACTGCTGGAGGTAGGCGAGGGAGGAGTAGCCGGTGCCGAAGTCGTCGACTGCGACGCGGACGCCGAGCAGTTTGATCTCGGCCAAGCGGCGGGTTGTGGCCTCCACCTTGCGCATAAGAGCGGTCTCGGTGACCTCGATGATCAGTGATTCGGCGGGAAGCCCGCTTTCGTTTAGTGCCTCGCGAATGTGCTCGACGATTATGTCGTCGTCAAGTTGACGAGCTGAGACGTTTACTGAAATGTCTAGAGTGTCCCCGCTGGCGTGCCAGAGTGCCATTTGTTGGCAGGCGTGGCGGAGGACCCAGCGCCCGACCTCGCGGATTTGACCGGTCTGTTCGAGAATAGGGATGAACGAATCGGGTTGCATCAGGCCTCGGGTTGGGTGTTCCCACCGCAACAATGCCTCGACGGCAACGACACTGAGGTCGTCGAGGTTATAGATCGGCTGGTAAAAGAGCCGGAACTGCTCCCCCGCTAGGGCCGACCGCAGCTCGAACTCGAGTTCGATCCGGTGCTGGACCGATAGTACAAACGGCGACGTCTTTAGCACGGACAAGGGCTACGAGGGCCAACTGTCATCCGCCGAATGGATCGTGGAAGCCAATGAACAGGCTGATGGCGAGGTCACCCAACTCGCGCATTACGGCCCACGGGTGAGCTTCACCAGACTGGGTGTCATCCGGCCGCAGACAACGGTAATCCAGGTCGTCATGAGCCAGAAGGGTGAGCGTGTTTCGACTCCTTCGGCAGCCATACGAGGCGCCATGTCGGTGTCGTACGGGAGCGTAGTCCCGGGGGCGCCACTTTGATGAGGACTGTGCAATTAGCTGTTGTCAGCTACCGGTGACTAGGTGGGCGGTGACTACGAGAGCCGACTCGTACTCGTGCGTGGACCAATCGAACGCCCCGCCGCAGGTAACGAGCCGGAGAACCGGAGGTCCCGTGCGGGCGTAGATGAGAGCGTCGGGAAATAGAGCGTCGGTGTAAAGGCGTACCGAGGTGACGGTCCAACGAGTGGTGATGTGGTCGGCGAGGGTTACGTCGATCCTCTGCCCGGCCCGGACCTCACCAAGCCGGAAGAAGACGCCCAAGCTCCCCTGTCCTAGCGCGGAGTCAACGTGACCGAGGATTACCGAGGACCCGCTTTGGCCCGGGGAAGGCCCCCCGTCGTACCACCAAGGCAGGGACCACGTCGGGCCTACCAGTGGAGCGTCGTCGACGGTGCCATCGGGGTTCAGCCCGCGCGCGGGACCGAGCCGGGAGGAGATCCCAAGCGAAGGCAGGGCCAGGCTTGCAGGAGCCGAACGCGGCTCTTGCGAACTGATTGCGACCTCATGGACTGGCGCGTGGGGGACAGGCGCGTGGGGGACAGGCGCGTGGGGGCGTTGATGACTGAGGGGACCGGGACGGGTTGTGGTAGTGCTCGAAGAGGTCGACCGAGAAATCGCCCGGTGGGTCGGCGATAGTGCCTTCTCCGCCCGGCCAGTTCCCGCTGCCACAGAGATCGGGGGTTGTACGTGCGGCGGGTTGGAGATCCCGTAGACGCTCAACGCGAGACCCGCCGAGCCTATGACAGCGACGGCGGGGAGCCAGCGACGCATCTCAGTGGGCAATCCTCCGCCACCCCGACATGGTCGCGGCTATCGAAACGAGCAGCATGAGCCCGAGGCCCAGGATGAGGGGCCAGTTCCGGCCGGTGGGTGGAAGCCCACCGGTACCAGGCGAGCGGATGGGGACCGGGCTGGCAGTGGTGGTACTTGTAGTGCCCGAGCCAACGGCTTCACCGGGGACAGTGGTGCTTGGGCGTGTCGTTGCGACGGTGGTCGCGGCGGCGATGGTCGTACCTGGGACCGTGCCCACCGAAGAGATGACCGTCGTGCCTCCGACCGTGGTGACCGTGATAGCGGGACCGGAGAAAACGGCCGGGCTGGTGGTCGAGCTAGTCGCGGTGGTGATCGAGCTAGTCGCGGTGGTGGGCGGGCTGGTCGCGGTGGTGGGCGGGCTGGTCGCGGTGGTGGGCGGGCTGGTCGCGGTGGTGGGCGGGCTGATCGTTGTGGTGGGCGGGCTCGTCGTGGTGGTCTTGGGATGCTCAGTCGTGGTGGTCTTGGGATGCTCAGTCGTGGTGGTGTGGGGAGGGGTGGTGAGGGTGGTCCCAGTGCCGGCGACCGTGGTGCTCGTGGTGCTTGCTGGGACGGTGCTAGAGGTAGTCGTAGCAGCGACCGGCGGGGGATACAAAGGGGTCGGCAGCGCTGCCGTACTGGCAATGAAGTTGTTGACGATCGTCGCCGTACAAGTCACAGTGCTCGCCCCCGCAGGGCCGAGCCGTTGCACTGGGCGATGGTCGTAGGCAGCCCCGTGCTCTGGGAAGGAGGAGCCGTCGCGGTGCAGGTCATGGTACCGCCCGGTCCGCCAGAGGAATTGCATTGTGTCTCGCTCTGGCCGCCTGGCCCCCCCGAACCAGTTTGACTATTGCCGGCCGGGGTCGCAGTACAGGTGAGTGTGGTCGAAAGGGGGTTCAGGCACTGGCTGACCGTCGGCACGATCGCCGCTCCGACCGGGTAACCAGTGAGATTGTTGGTAACGCTCACGGTGCAGGTAACCGTGCTGGCTCCGCCAAGGCCGGAGGCATCGCATTGGGTGATACCCGTGACCGGGTCGACGGAGGTTGTGGTACCTGTGGTCCCGCAGACCAGAGGGGTCGTACAGGCGATGAGCGTCGTGATCGTGGCCAATCCCGTCGGGTCGGCGGGTGTGCCGGGGTTGTACGTAAAATTGTTGGTGACAGTGACGGTGCAGCTGATCGTGTTGCCCCCCACGGTGCCCACGTTGTTGCACTCGGAGATCGCGATGCCCTGGGCACTTGCCTGGCTGGCGTCCCCGGCAACAATCGTGAGACCTAACGCCACCGTCAAGCAGAAGGAAAGAAGGATCCCGAGCGAGAAGACGCGAGTTTTCGAGCGCGGGGCACTGTTGTGGGTTGTCACGGGTTACTCTCAGTCGTTAGGAGCGGGTCTGCAACCGGGAGCAGCACACGCCGTGCAACGCTCTCTCCAGGTTGCCACCAGGCACCAAATTGTCTTGAGCGTCGACTGGTAGTCCCCCTCTATGTCGGCACAAGACCATCTGCCCTTGAGTTCTTTCCGACATTGACCGACATCGAGCCCGAGCCTCGCGCAGTCGGGCCCTGTCAGCCCTTTACCGCACCTGTAAGGCTGCCGACAATGCGCCGCTCGGCAAGGACGAAGAACGCTAGCGCCGGGACCATAGATAGGGCGGCGAAGGCCAGGATCTCGGCTGTGTTTTGCGAGTAAGTGCTCTGGAATGTTGCCACGCCGAGCGGGAGCGTGTAATGGATGGGGTCGTTGAACACGAGCAACGGCAGCAGGTAAGCGTTCCAGCTCCCGATGAAGGCGAGTATTGCGACGGTAGTCAGCGCCGGCCTTGACAACGGTATCAGCACCATGCGGAAGAACTTGAACCTGCTCGCCCCGTCCACCACCGCCGCATCCTCGAGCTCGCCAGGGACCGCTCTTAGGAACGGCCGAAGTATGAAAATCGTATACGGGAGGGAGAACGCGGCCTCGGGTAAGGCGACACCCATCAGGTTTTCCAGGAGGCCCAATTTGCGCAACCAAAGGTACAGGGGGAGGCTGGCGACGCCGGCAGGGAAAAGCAACCCGACCATGAACAGCCCGAAGAAGGCCTCCCGCCCCTTGAAGCTATAACGAGCGAGCGCAAAAGCGGCCAACGAACCGAAGCCCACAGAGAGCCCGGTCGCCACGGCGGCGATGAACATGCTGTTGCCGACGTAGTGCCAGAAGGCGCTGGAGCCCAAGATAGCGGTGTAGTTGCTGAAGATCCATGGGTGCGGCCACGCGACGGGCGTGGTGTTTATCGCGGCCTCAGTCCTGAAACCGCTCACGACGACGTACAGGATAGGCACCAGGGTGATACCGGCAACGACCACGGCTGCCATGTAACTGAACGGTGTCCCGAGCGACCAGCGGCGGGGCTTGGTCGGTTTGGTCAGGACGCTCGTGGCGCGAACCGGGGCCGTCGCGGACATGCGGTCACCCCACCATCGAGGTCAGGGCTCCGGCGGTGTCGCGGCGCAGGGCGAAACGTTGATAGAGAATAGCGAACAGGAAGCAGATCACGAACAGGATCACGGCGACAGCGCTGCCGTAACCGAACTCCGCGCTATCAAAACCGTTGTATATGAGGTAGGTGATCATGGTGGTCGACGCATTGGCCGGGCCTCCCTCGGTCATGATCCACACGAGGTCGAACAGCTGTAGCGACCCGATCACAGCGAGGAAGATCCAGATACGGATCGTCGGGCCAAGCAGGGGTAGCACGATGTGGCGCGTCGATTGTGCAGCGCTGGCCCCGTCCAGGGCTGCGGCCTCCTTCAGCTCGTCCGGTACGCCTTGGAGCCCGGCGAGGAACAGGATTATCCCAAAGCCGATGTACTTCCACGTGATCACAACAAAAAGCGTGTAAAGGACGATGTGCAGGTTCGCCAACCAGGTTTGGACGAGGCCCCCCAGCCCGACGTCGTGCATGAGCACGTCAACGAACCCGCCCGGCTGCAACATAAGCAGCCATATGACGGCCGTAGTGGCTTCGGACAACACGTAAGGGGCGAAGGTCAGTACCCTGAAAAGTCGCTGGAAGCGTAGCCTGCGGTTTAGCAGCAAGGCCGTTGCCAGGGTAAGTGGGAGCTGGACGATGAGCGACAGGGCGGCGAACATGAAATTGTGCAGTATCGCCCCACGGAACACTGGGTCGTCCAGGGCCTCACGATAGTTGTGCAAGCCGATGAAGTCGGTCAGGGAGGTCATGCCGCTCCAGTTGTAGAGGCTGTACTGGACGGCAATGCCTATCGGGACCAGGACGAACCCCGTGAAGAGCACGAGAGCCGGTCCTAGTAGTAGGACCAGCTCCAGTTTCTTGCGCAGGTCGCGTGAACGCCGGACCGGCCGCACCAAAGTGGCGCGGCCGGTCGGCATACCTGCATCTCGGGGCGAGCCGGTAGCCACACTGCCAGTGACGGTTACTACAGGGCGGCTCGCCACTTGGGTTACTGGGACTTGGCTTTCGCTACGGCCTGAATGATCGATTGCGGGGTGCCTTGGCCGGCGAAGTAATCGGCGATCGCTGCATCGATAGCGTTACCGACGTTCACCGGGAACGCCACGTCGAAGTAGGTCTGCAGGTAAGCGGCGCTCTTGTAGAAGGAGATCGCATCTTTTTCGGCAGGGACCTTTACAGCAGACACGGCTCCGGTGTTGACCGGCAGCCCGACGTTAGCCCCGGCGATCCCGATTTGGACGGACGTGCTGTCAATGTACTTGAGGAACTCGGGGCAGTACGACGTGGACTTCGTGCTGCAGGAGAACCCGTCACCTCCACCGAGCACTTCGCTCGGGTTGCCGGCACCGCCGGTTACCGCAGGGAACGGGAAGAAGCCGAGGTCGTTGAGGATGTTTTTGTTGGTAGTAAGAGGCTGCATGACTCCTGGGTCCCAGTCGCCCTGGAGCTCCATGGCCGCCTGGCCGTTCGCGACGAGGCCCGCCGAACTACCCGCGCCTGTCTGTGCGGGAGTCGCGAGATAACCCGTATTGAAAGGGTTGGTCTTGATGAAGGCGGTCAGGTCAGTGCCGGCCTTCACAAAGCACGGCTGGTTGAGGTTGATCGTGCTGATCGCGGTCTTGAGCGTGGACAACGAGCACTCCCGGAGGGCGAAGTACTCCCACCAGAACGCGTCAGGCCACTTGTCCTTGCTGCCTACTGAGATCGGCTGGATATTGGCGGCCCTGAGCTTGGTGACATCGGCCTCGAGCTGGGTAATCGTGGTTGGGGTAGAAGTGATCCCAGCCTTTGCGAAGAGGTCCTTGCGGTACCAGAAGCCGACCACGTGAAGGTCGTAAGGGATGCCGTACTGCTTCCCGTTGACGGCCCAACCGCTCGCGACAGCACCAGCCTCTTGCTTGATCCAGCTGGCGCTCGCAGCGGTCATGTCCATGAGCTTGCCAGAAGTCACCTCGGTCGCTTCGCGGCCACCACCCCACTGCTGGAAGATATCCGGGACGTTGTTGCCCTGAAGGGCCAGTGGGATCTTGGTGTCTTGCAGCACTTCGTTCTGGATCGGGACGTTCTGGATGGTGACGTTCGGGTTGGCAGCGTCGAATGCCTTGATGGCTTTGTTGAAGACGGTCAGCAGTGTCCCACTGGTGGCGTTGTTCCACCAGACCAGGGTGACCTTCTTCCCGCTGACGGTGGCTGCCGGTTTGTGAGCGGCGGCCGAAGCTGAGGTCGTCCCGGTGGCAACAAGCGTCATTAAGGCGCAGCCCGAGACGACAAGTGTCGTAGCCTTACGAAATTTTCGCATTTGAGTCTCCCCTTCACGGTCTCCACCGGAAGCCTTGAACCGGTAGCAGGGTGAGCATAGGCCCATGTTATGGGCGTGTCAACGCGCCGCGTCCGCCTTCGTAAGTGTTACGCTACTTTCGTGGCCGAGCGTGTTCTGAGCGACCCCGGGGTTGCCGCCTCCCTGGACATCGAGACTTGGCGGCGTCCCAGCTCGCCCGTCGAGGAGCGGGTCACCGATTTGTTGAGCCGGATGTCCCTCAGGGAGAAGGTTGCGCAGCTGCGCAGCCTGTGGCTGGGGACCGACACGTCGGGCCAGGTGGCGCCTCACCAACATGACTTCGGGTCGTCCTCCATCGACTGGGAGGAGCTGATCAAGGATGGCCTCGGCCAGCTCACCCGGCCTTACGGCACTGTCCCGGTGGAGCCGGAGGTTGGTGCGCGACGCCTTGCGCTGATGCAACGGCGCGTGATCGAGGCAGGGGCGTTTGGTATCCCGGCGATGGTGCACGAGGAGTGCCTTACGGGCCTCACCGCCTGGAAGGCGACCATCTACCCGTCGCCGCTGTGCTGGGGAGCGAGCTTCGACCCCGAACTGGTCGAAGGGCTGGGCGCTCAGATCGGGCGTACGATGCGAAGGCTCGGAGTGCACCAGGGGCTCGCCCCGGTCCTCGATGTCGTGCGTGACTTGCGCTGGGGCAGGGTCGAAGAGAGCATCGGCGAAGACCCCTTCCTCGTAGGCACCATCGGGAGCGCGTATGTCCGAGGGCTCCAATCGGAAGGCATAGTGGCGACTCTGAAGCACTTTGTCGGCTATTCCTCTTCCCGCGCTGGGAGGAACTTCGCCCCCGTCTCGGTTGGGCGCCGGGAGCTAGCGGACGTCCTTATCCCGCCGTTCGAAATGGCGTTAAGGGACGGGGCTCGCTCGGTGATGAACTCCTATAACGACATCGACGGAGTACCTGTTGCGCTCGACAAGACCCTGCTGACGGGCCTTCTGCGAGATCTGGGGGTTCACGGGGACGGTGGTTTCCGACTATTACGCGGTCGGTTTCCTGGAGACCCTGCACCATGTCGCGCCAAACTTGGGAGAGGCGGCCGCGTTGGCGCTCGAGGCCGGCATCGATGTTGAACTTCCCAACGTCAACGCCTATGGGGAAGTGCTGGTGAACTTGGTGGAGGCGGGAGAGGTCGAGGTGCTTGTTGTGGAGCGCGCAGTCAAGCGAGTCCTGACGCAGAAGTGCGAGCTTGGGCTCCTCGACCCTGACTGGTCACCGGAACCTCCTGTCTTTCAACACGAAGCGGCACTTCTTGATGGCGGAGCGCAGCGCGAAATGGCGAGGAAGTTGGCCGAGCGCTCGATAGTCCTGCTCTCCAACGACGGCTCCCTGCCTTTGCGCCCGGGGCTCCGCGTCAGTGTGGTGGGCCCTCTCGCTTCAGATCCTCACACGATGCTCGGCTGTTATTCGTTCCCCATGCACGTCGGCACGCATCACCCAGAGCTCCCGCTCGGAGTCGATGTGCCAGCATTGCTCGACGTAATGACAGCGGACCCCGCGGGGTACCAATCTCTTACGCGCAGGGCTGTCCCGTGGTCGGTGGGCAACCCGACGAGGTAGCCACCGGTCTACGGGAGGCAAAGCAGGTTGCAGCCGGTTCGGATATCTGCGTTGCAGTCCTCGGCGACCGCGCAGGCCTCTTTGGCGGGGGCACCTCCGGGGAAGGGTGCGATGCCGTGGACCTACGGCTCCCTGGTCACCAAGAAGAGCTCTGGAACACTGTTGGCCACAGGCACGCCGGTAGTGCTGGTGCTGCTTGTCGGCCGCCCCTACGATATCTCTCGACAGGTAGACCGTTTGGCTGCCGCCGTGTGTGGCTTTTTCCTTGGTGAGGAGGGCGCTCCAGCCTTGGCAAATGTCCTGAGCGGTCGTACAAATCCCTCTGGCCACCTCCCGGTGAGTTTCCCGGCCCCCGGAGGGAGCCAGCCCGCAACGTACCCGGGCCGCTCTTGCCCAGCGCAGCGAAGTGAGCAGCGTCGACCCCACGTCCATTTTTCCCTTCGGCCACGGGCTTTCTTTCGCCCCCCCGACGTGGCTGCGCGTCGAGCGCCGCTCGGAGGAAACCTGGGCGACCGACGGCACGGTACGCCTCTCTGTCACACTTCACAATGACTCAACGGTGTCGACGGCCGAGGTTGTGCAGGTGTACCTCCATGACGCCGTAGCCGAGGTCACGCGCCCGACCCAGCAATTGATAGCCGCGCAACGGGTGGAGCTCGGACCGGGCGAGGTGCGTAGCGTGTTGTTCACTCTTCACGCCGACCTGACCTCCTACGTTGGCAGAGAGGGTCAGCGGATAGTAGACGAAGGGGACGTGGTCTTGCTAGTGGGGGCTTCGAGCCGGGACACACGGTCCTCCCTGGCCTTCCGCCTCGAGGGAGAACGGCGCTACGTTGGGTTCCAACGGGTTGTGCGGCCCGAAATTACGGTTTATGCAGGGGAATATCCGGAATACGGCACGGGCTAAGCGATAGCAGCACGGCCTAATCGCCGGCGCTGGTGGCGCGTGCCTT
>CAWAYZ010000019.1:0-15970 GCA_963786345.1 uncultured Acidimicrobiaceae bacterium
AGCTAAACCGGCCGCGGTTGTTGCGTTCCGAGCGGCCCAAGGTCCTCGACCCGAATAGCCGTCAGCGATCATCGGGGCGCCGCTCGCCCACCGGCTGACCCGGGGTGAAGAATGGCAACTGCTGAGGCATCTTGGTTGCCCGGCTAGCGCGCACGCTTGGCACCAAGAACTAGTTCCCCGTTCACATAATCGATCGTCACAAAGCGAAAATGGTCTAGTTGATCCGCACCCAGTATTCCGTCAATTCCATTGAGCGAACCTGACTCGACAAGTTTCTGTGGTACTAGAGCGGTCCCATCTAGCGACCACCTTCCACTCGCCACAAGCGACAGCGAGGTTGTCGACGAGGTGCTCGTGACGGGAGTCTTCCCAGCTGGCCGCAAAGACGACCGGCTGGCAAACGTAGCCGTGACGGACGATTGAGATGATCCTGTGTCGACTAAGAAGTAGCCCTTGTGCGGACCGAAACTGACCTGAACGACCGCCGTCGCGAACCCGGGAGCGATCTCGACAGCCGCGGGAACAGTGATCACCCCACCCGCTGTGGCCGGCTTCAGAACCATGCTGCCGCCGGGGTCCAGAAGGATCATTCGGAGCGTGCTGCTTCAATCGGCGTCGAGTCAAGCGCCACGACCGGAGAGCTGTCGCGGATACCCCCCCTTCAGCTGACAAGTCACGGGGCGGCCCTTACGGGACACCTCCGCCAGCGCACCCCTCCTTACCTGGGAGGCTCCCATTGAGGGTTCCTCCTTCGGTGCAGCGGGCACAGCACGCCTGTCGTCGATCCTGGGGCGATCCATCTGGCGCGAAATCAGCGATCTGCTTCGGCAGCGAGTGCTGCGGCGTAGGCCGAGGCAAGGCGCTCGGTCGCAGTTGGTCCAGATCGCGACGGCACGTGCATCCCGAGGTGCTCGGCTCGCAGTTCCGTCATGAAGTCCTCCCACATAGCCGGACCACCGTCGGCGAGCAGCTCGGCTCGCACGCGCAGCCTCGGTGTCGTCGGACGGTGGTGCGCCCCCCACCTGCCGAGCTCAGCCATCACCGGGACCAGTTCGATCGCGGCCTCAGTCAGGCTGTAGACCGAGCGCCGCCCCCTGCCGGCATCTTCCCGCGTAAGCAGACCCTCCTCGACGAGGCGCCGCAACCGATCGGCGAGGATGTTGGAGGCGATACCTTCTTCGGATTGCTCCTGCAGGACGCGGAAATGCCGCCGGTTTCCGAACATGATGTCGCGCAGAACGAGAAGCGACCAGCGGTCGCCGATAATCTCGACGGCCGCGTTGATCGCGCACCCCGAGCGCGGCTCTCCAGTGTTCGGCCTCACCCTCCGGTGTATAGCACTTGTGATCCGCCACCACCTGCTACCGTGACGCCTACCACTTGCAACCCGCAACTGCTTCTTGGGAGATCTTGATGTCCGACAGCACCTGCCACATGTCGATCTCGCTCGACGGCTTCGTCGCCGGACCCGAGCAGAGCCGGGACAATCCGCTGGGCAAGCGCGGCGGCGAGCTGCACGGCTGGCATATCGGCGACCCGCGCGCGACCGAAGCCGACAAGACAGCCACCGGATGGCTCATGCGCCCTCGTGGCGCCTACGTCATGGGCCGAAACATGTTCGGGCCGATCCGCGGTGAGTGGAACGAGGCGTGGGATGGATGGTGGGGATCCGAGCCGCCTTACCAGGCCCCAGTCTTCGTGCTCACTCACCACGCCCGCGAACCGATCGAGATGGAGGGCGGGACGACCTTCCACTTCGTCACCAAGGGCTTCGACGCCGCCTACGCGCAGGCGCTCGAAACGGCCGACGGCAACGGCGTGGACATCGCCGGCGGCGCTTCGACAGTTCGACAGGCACTCAACGCCGGCGTGATCGACGAACTCACCCTCGACATCGCACCCGTCCTACTCGGCAGTGGCGAGCGCATGCTCGACGGCGTCGAGACCTTCGGTTTCGAGCCCGTCGAGGTGCTCCACTCACCGCTGACCACCCATATCCGTTACCGCAGAGCCAGCGCCGGGTGAGCAGCAACTGCCCTTCGTGCGTCTCAATCGAGGATCCCCTTGCGGGCGGCCGAAGGTGTTGCCCTAACAGCGAGAGCCGCTATCCCGACACCTCCATGGCGGCCACAGAGCACCGCAGAACCGAGTGATCGGCGCTCTCTGGCCGGGGTGGGAGGAGCCGGCGACGCCGAGCGCCTAATCGGCGATCACGGAACCGCCCCGGAGTTAGTCGCAGTTTGGGAAGCAAACGCATAATCTCCTCATGAAGCCTCGGTAATCTGGCTGCGCAATATGGCGCGGGTCCGCGATGGGGCGCACGAGCGCCGACCCGTCGTTATGCTCGGATTTCCCTTGAACAATAAGGCTTCTTGGGCAGCGCATAAGAGATAATCGGCGCTCGTCTGGTCGCCGTGGTCACTTCTCCGCACTGGCACTCCCATTCGTGTCAAGTCACTGCGGGCTTGACGGCCAGCGTGTGCTGTCGAGCAGTACTGTGAGCTTCTTCGGGGCTAGGGCCCGGTAGCTCTCGGTCACAAGCTCACGGATCTCCTCCCAGTCCGTGTCGTTCGTGAGCAGCACCGCGATGCGGTCACGGCCGGCTCGCGAGGCGTAAAACGGGTGGCCAATGGACAGCAGCGCCTCGCGTTCGTACGGGTCTGCACGCAACACGAGCAGCGTGACGGGCTTGCCGGTCGTGCCCTCCCGTCCCACGAGCAAGCAGAACGAGCGCCGGCGAATGTCGAACGAGTACGCTGTCGACCTGGTCCTGACTAGTGAACCGTCGACGCGCACCGTCACCTCGGGCAGCGCCAGGCAGAGCGTGCGGACCTGCTCGACGATGTCCTCTGGGACCTCTATGGGTGCGCTCGCCTCAGCATTCCGGCGCTCCGCTGGCGGACCGTCGTCCCCTTGGCGCACCGACGACCTACCGGCGGAACGCGGCTCGGACCGCGGCTGCGGTGGAGCTGTAGTACTCGGGTGGTTCGATGAAGCCCCACTCCTTGAAGGTCTGGCCATTGGTGATGGCACGTCGGTAGCCGAAACAGACGAGGTAGAGCGTGCGGATGTACATGACCGCCTCGAGCCGGTCGAGCTCGTCGTCGGTCGGCTCGACGTGGCGGCAGTAGGCGTTGACGGCAGCGTCGATGCGCTCGTGGTCCGGCCGACGTGGGTTCCACGAACCGGTGCCCCACACCAGGTAAGCGAAGTCGGCGAGGCGGGGGCCGCGCCCGGACGCCTTCCAGTTGATCGCGACTGGCCCTCGCTCGCTCAGGACGACGTGATCTGGGGCGTGGAGGAGATTTCCGTGGAGCAAGCCTTCCGGAAGGCCGTGACCGTCGTCGGCCGAGCGCACTTTGTCGCGGAGCCGCTCGAACCGCTCGCGCTCGCCGGCTGCGACCTTCGTGCCGACGGCGTCGAGGAACGACAGGGCGGCGAGCAGGTCCTGGCGCGGCGTTCCCTCACGGCTCGGATCTTCACCACTCGCACCACCCGGGCGGCTGAGGGAACCCTCGTACGGCAGCGCGTGCAGCCGTCCGAGCAGCTCACCCATCATGGCGAACTTCGCGGCACCGTCGGGGAGCTGGACGCCTTCGACGAACCGCGTCACCAGGACCGCGCTGCCATCGAAGTCAGATACCGCATCATCGACCGCCAGGCGCTCCGCGGGAAAGTCATGCTGCTCCAAGAACCGCAGGACCGCGGCGTCTCCCTCGGCACCGGCACGGGGCCGAGCGGGGAGCGCGCGGGCGACCCACGGGTCGCCGTCATTGCGGTCGATGCGGAAGACGTAGGTCTTGTGCACACTGAGCTTCGTCGCGGCGACCGGGTCTATGCCGTAGCGGTCCCGGAGATGGGCGAGAAGCCGCTCGGCAACGGGCTCGTGGTCCATTCGCGCACCGAGACCCTCGAGATCGGTCAGCGCTTCGGTGTAGCGCTGCCCAGTCTCCTCGGCATGGCGCCTGACAACCTTTTTGAAGTTGGCGTCCTTGGTCATCGGCAAGCCTCCCCTCGACACCCTCGTCCCCCAGCGACGCGGTGTTGGAAGATGGCCTGTGACATTGACGACCGAGAGGGCGGATCCCCTTCGCCAATGGGACCCCAACTGGGGCGGATGTCCCAAAGCTCGGCGACCGGTCGCCGCCATGAACGTATTCTTCCTGAGGCGCTCGGTCTTCGTCAAGGGCTTCACCTTCGGGGGCGGCGTCCAGCCGACCTACGCCGAACCAGTGCGCCTCAGTCGGCCGGGAGGACGCGGACCGCCGTGCTTTGTCCGTTCTGTCGCGCAGCCAGCCCGCCGTCCGCGAGCGCAAATCCGTCTGATTGATAATCCGCGGGGACGGGCTGCTACGCGGCGATGGTCGCTCTAACGCTCGCAGGCAACATGCCCTTCAACGCCGCCACACTGCTAGCCAGCACCGACATGGACAGCCGACAGTGGGCCGACACCCGAAGAAAATGGGACCGCCTCCACACCGCCCGCAACGCCCTCAACTTGACCGGCCTAGCCCTCCTATTGCTCGCAGCGACTGGAAGCTGATACAAGTCACAAACGCATGTTGCGTGAACTCGCACCCCATAGATCGCGAGGTGGGCTTCGGACAGCTGCACGAACGCCGATCCCGGATGGTCCTCGAGGGGCTGGCTTGCATAGCGGAGAAGCACGAATCGGCGTTATCTCGAGCGGCTCTGCCGGGAAGGGGGAGCCGTGCACTTTGGCGCCGTCTCGCGTGCCGCAGGCGTCTCCAGGACCTGGCTCTACCAGCAAGCCGACCTCCGTGAAAGCATCGGCCGCTTGCGCTTCTCGACGCGTCCGGCGCCGTCCGCGCAGGCCACCCCGCGCGCTAGCATCGGCTCGCTCCGCCAACGCCTGGAGAGCGCCAGGGCCGAGATAAGCGGGCTCCGAGCAGAGAACAAGGTTCTGCGCGACCAGCTCGCCCGACAGTTAGGAGCCCAACGGGCTCACCAAACCGGGGCAGCTACAAGCCCAAAGTGAACGTCCGAAACTGGCTTCATCCAACGGCGAGGACATGTACACACCACAAAAGCATGCTTCTACAAGGTGTTCTGCTCGAACCGCTGAAGATAACCGTCGATCTGCACGGATATGCCTTAGAATATAAGGGGTCTCTGGCAGTGCATAACAGACAATCGGGTGGCGAAAGGCACAGCTCGCCTGAGCCCGTTCGTCGTAAAGCTCTGAGATCCATCTTGGGGGTACTCGGGCAGGATGGTGCCAAGGCCCCACAAGACCAATCTCTTCAGAAGCGTTCCGTTACGCGGTACCCCACGCCGGCAATGGTTTCGATCGCTGGAGGTTCTCCGAGCTTGCGGCGCAGGCGGCTCATGGTGACCTGTACGGTATTGGTGAACGGGTCGGCGTTCTCGTCCCATACCTGGGCCAGGAGGTCTTCGGCGCTGAGCACGCCTTGTTGGGCGCGCATGAGGGCTTCGAGCACTGCGAACTCTTTGGCTGAGAGGTCGAGGGGGCGCCCGTCGCGGGTGGCGGTGTGGTGCAAGGGGTCGAGCTCGATCCCGGCGGCCCGGAAGACCCGGGCTTGGGCCAAGGGCCGGCGCCGGGCGAGGGCGCGGACGCGGAGCACGAGCTCAGGGAAATGGAACGGCTTTGTGAGGTAGTCGTCGGCCCCGAGGCTGAGGCCGCTAACGCGTTGCGCCGGCGTAGCCGAGGCGGTGAGCATGAGCACCATTGCCGGGTTGTCACGCTCGGTCATCATCCGGCAGATGGTGTCGCCGTGCACCCCGGGGAGGTCGCGGTCCAAGACGACCACGTCGAAGTCGTTGAGGTCGAGCTTGATTGCTGCTTGTACGCCGTCATAGGCGACATCGACGGCCATGCCCTCGTCTTGCAGCCCTTCGACGAGGGCGTCGGCTAGGGTCCGCGAGTCCTCGACGACCAGGACTCTCATGCCGGGGCCTGGGCTGTCGGCATGAACGCGAGGGTCAGGGTGACCACCACGCGCAGGCCACCCTCGGGGAGGGCTTCGAGGTCGAGCGTGCCGCCGTGCACCTCGACGATCGAGGAGACTATCGCCAGCCCCATGCCGGCGCCCTTGTCCGACCCGGTCCGCTCGGCACCGATGCGCCGGAACGGCTCGGTGAGCTGTTTGACCTGGTCAGGGTGGAGCACTGGGCCACCGTTCTCGACGACGAGGTGCGCCCGCTTTCCCTCGACGGTGGTGGTGACCCGCGCCCAGCCGCCCGGTTGGTTGTGGCCGATGGCGTTGTCGATGAGGTTGTCGACCAGACGCGAGAGCAATGTCTCGCTGCCGGTGACCCAGGCCTCCTGGTACTGGCGGTGCTCGAAGTCCAGTCCCATGGCCGAGACGGCGTCGGCGCGCCGCTCCATCGCCAGGCGGGCGAGCTCGCTAAGCGAGACGGTCGCCTCGTCGCCGAGCGGCCCGTGCTGGGTATGGGCGAGGGTAAGGAAGCTTTCCAGCATCCGGTCGGCGTGGTCGAGCTCGCGGCGCAGCCGATCGTCGAGCGTGCGGAACTGTGAGGGCACTGGGCCCGGTTTGGCCATCGCCACGTCGAGCGATGTCCGCATCCCGGCGAGCGGCGTGCGCAACTCGTGGGAGGCGTTGGCGACGAACTGGCGCTCGAACGCGAACGAGCGCTCGAGGCGGTCGAGCAGCAGGTCGAAGGTGTCCGCCAGCTCCTTTAGCTCGTCATCGGGACCGGCGAGGTTGAGGCGCTCGTGCAGGTTGGTGACGGAGATCTCTCTGGTGGTTGACGTGATCTTGTGCAACGGCCGCAGGAACCGCCCGGCCATGAACCAACCGAGCACCACCGAGGCTCCGGCCATGATCACCAGGGCTGTCCCGGAGGCGACCAGGAGCTGGTGCCCGTCGGCGCTGTGCTGGGTGATGCCGGTCACTAGGCTCCCAGTGGGCCTAGGGACCGCATGTGCAGTCGGGTCATTTGTTGTGCGTTGCCACACGGCGAAGTTGACGGCCAACATGGCGGCCCCGGAAGCAGCGAAGACCGTAAAGAACAAAAGGGCCAGTCGCACCCGGATCGTGCGCCGTGGCGGGCGGTGCTGGAGGCCGTAGCCCGCACGCGGCGGGTGCTGCTTCATGTCCTCAGTCATTTCGGCCAGCCGCACCTTGGCCGTGGCTCACTGGGCGTCGACGACGAGGGACGACCTGTGCGCCAAGCACTGGGCGTGCCAGAGGACCTTTGGCGGGAGGGGCCAGGCATGTCCACATGTTCGCGTCTCCATCGCTGACCAGGTCGGCCAGGCCGGTTGCCATCGGCCGTGACCGGTGCGGAGCTGAGGGTACCTCGCCGCGCCTTACAGGCGGATAACAGCCTCGTTTAGGACCGTGTCAGGGGCTCCGGTGTACAACAACAGAAGACCGTCCCCAACCAAGGTGGAGGAGCGAAGTGATGACAAGGCCTTCCGACCATGAGGACTGCGCTAAGCAGGGGCCTGGCAAGAAAGCTCGGCGTCGGCCTGTCCCGGGCAAGTGGCGGGCGGCACTGGCCTTGGCGGGGCTCGTGGCCTTCGGCGCGAGCTGCGGCGGTCCCAACGGCCCGGCCACGGGCAACCGCAGATCGGAATCGACGAGATCGCCAAGCAGGCCGATGGCGCAGATGCTGGCCTACGCGCGCTGCATGCGCAGCCACGGTGTGGCGGACTTCCCCGACCCCACCCCCGTTCCGGGCGGCGGCGCCGGGTTCCGGATCAATGCCGGCCCTGGCAGCGACCTGAACCACGACAACCCGAGGTTCATAGCCGCCGACCAGGCGTGCCAGTCGCTGTTGCCCGGTGGGGGGCAGGCCCCGCCGCTGTCCGCCCAGAAGCTTGCCGCGGAGGTGAAGTGGGCGCAATGCATGCGTGCCCACGGCCTCCCGGGTTTCCCCGACCCCAATGCCCAGGGCGCGTTCGACAGCAGCAGGTTCGACCACAGCTCGCCGGCGTTCCAAACCGCCAATAAAGCCTGCAAGGCGCTGGAACCGACGGGACCGATTAGTGCTGTGCCCGGGAACGGGTGACCACCACTGCACCGACTGCACGCGCGTTCGGTCGAGCGCCGAACACTTTCTGGTGAGCGCCGACCCGTCACTAAAGCGCGTCGGCGTCGCTGGCGCAGCGACCATAACCGGTCATTATGAGTGGCCCGGTCCAAATGGCAGCATCTTGGGCTGGTAGCGCCCGATTCGGCGATCGCGGAACCCGGGTCCAAGAGCAGACAGCGTTCGGACTTCGGCACAGATTGTCAGGCTGCGCCTCAATAGTATGAGCGTTGGTTCTGGAGCACCCTTACACCGGAATTCCCCAGCCTTTCCAGCGCCAAATCCGTCGATATGGACGGATTTTCGTTGCGAAATAAGGGTTCTCGGTTAGCGCATAAAAGATATTTGGCGCATACGATCCTCGACCCTAACGCATCGACCTTGTCATCAGAGCGTCGAAATTGGCAACGTTCGCGGCTCATAGGTGCGCTCGCTATTGGGCAAGCACGGCCGCCAGTTCCCGGTCGGGGCTGACATGGCGCTTGTACAGCGGCCCGCATGGTGTCCCGGCCAGCCGGACGGACAGCCCGAGCAAGTCTGGCTGGGTGCCGGTACCCAGGTGGGCCTCGGCCAGGAAGGTGAACTCGTTCATCATGCCGACCACGCTGCGGTTGGAGGTCTTGGCCAGGCAGAGCTCTCTCATCTCGGCCAGCTCTGCGGCGATGAAGCCGGCGTCAGCGTTGTGAGCAGCCAGGACGTCGCCCAAGGCGGCCGGGAACCTCTCGGCCAGGGTGGCCGCCGGCGCCAGCGGGAGCAGCACCGGCAGCACTGTCAGTTCGTTCACGAACAGGCAGACCTGTGGCCGCCAGAAGACGGCCGTGGCGTACCAGTCACCGAGCTGGGTAGTCGAGGTCTCCGAGGTCTGAACGGGGATGGCCTTCACCCGGTCGCGCAGTTTCTTGGTTGCGTGCACGACCAGCACGGGCGCCTACTCGCTGAGCGGGCCAGGGTGCTGTGCCTGCAGCTGCTGGCACAGCTCGGCCAGGGGCAGCCCACGCTGGTCTGCCACGGCCCGGGCCCACGCCACGGCGCCGAGACCGGCGTAGCTCCAAAAGTCGTCGGTCCCCCAATAGGCGACCTCATCGAGCAGCTCCACCTCGACGCCGCCGTGGGTCGCGGCAGCGGCCAAAAGGGCATAGCGGAGCTTGCTACCGTCCTTACCGCGGAACCCGCATTCGGGAAGGTACCGCTCCACAAGCCCTTCGCTGGACAAAGGTCGTTCAGCGCTCACCCCGCCCAGTCCCAAAGCCTCGGCGGCCAAGCGCATGAACACCTCACCGGGGAACGTGTTGTCCTTCGGGTGCAACACCCGGACCTGGTCCAGCGCGTCATGGATGTCCCCGTCGGTCTCTACCGCGCCCAACAGGAGGGCAACCGCGGCGCGGGCATCATCGGGCGAAGGGCGACGCCTGGTGGCCACGGGACCAACCTATGCCCGCGATCCGCCCGCCTCCAGCATTCTGTGCTTCCGATCGGCACCGGCCTGAGGGCCCATGAACTGCGGGCCAACGGCAGCCGGGAAGACGCCGAGCCCGCACGCAACGTTCTGGTCGCCCCCCAAGAAGACCTATCGGGGACGTGACAAACCCTGTTCGAGGAAAGGGCCCTTGCCGGGTAGGCCAGCACAGGCTGCGACCAGGAGGCCTACGGTGGGGTGCCTCATCAAGCCGGGCCACCGGCGCCCCCGTGCCCGGGCCCCGGCCCGAACTGGAGGTGCACCATGCCCACCACCACCCTGTCAACCGAGGTCGTGCTCGCCGAGCCGGCAACTAATGAGCGAGAACGCCTAGCCCTGGCCGGCTTCCTGGCCGGCTACAGCGGGCTTACCCGAGATGCCCTACGCCTTGGACCTGCGCCAGTTCCTGGCCTGGTGCACCGGCCACGGCACCCACCTGTTCGCGGCGCGCCGAGCCGACATCGAGTGCTTTGGCCGTGACCTCGAGGCCAAGGGTCGCGCCCGGTCCACGGTCAGCCGGCGTCTTTGCACCGTGGCCGGCTTCTACCGCTACGCCGTGGAGGAGGAGCTCCTGGACCACTCACCGGCGGTGCACGTACGGCGCCCCCGAGTCGACTACGAGTCGCATGCCACCGCTCTTGACCGCAATGAGGTGGGCGCGTTGCTCGTGGCGGCGGGCCTCGGGCCGGCACCCGAACACGCCCTCATCTCGTTGCTGGCGCTCAACGGGCTCCGCGTCTCAGAAGCAACCGGGGCCAACATCGAGGCACTCGGACTGGAGCGCGGCCACCGCACGCTCACGATCCTGCGCAAGGGCGGCAAGGTCGTAACCGTCCCGCTGGCGCCGCGCACGGCCCGGGCCATCGACCTCGCCATCGGCGAAAGGAGCGAAGGCCCTGTCTTCGTGGGCCCCGACGGGCAGCGCCTCGACCGCCACGGGGCGGCGCGCATCGTGCACCGGGTCACCCGTCGAGCCGGGATCACCAAACCGGTGGGCCCGCACACTTTAAGGCACGCCTTCATAACCGCCGCCTTGGACGCCGGCGTGCCTCTGCGGGACGTGCAGGAAGCCGCGTCGCACGCTGACCCAAGGACCACCATGCGTTATGACCGGGCCCGGGTGTCGCTCGACCGCCACGCCACCTACGTGGTGGCCGCCTTCATCGCCGGGGCGGCCAGGTAGCGCTGTTCACCAGATGGTCTGCACCAACCCCGAAGCTCGGATAGCGGAGTCCCTGGTTACCAAAGGGGCCGGAAGGGCAATCGCGGTCGCCATGATCAGCCGGTCCCAGGGTCCGGGGACGCTGGCTCTCGGGATACTGGTCGTGGCGTCCGCGATGGCGGCCGTCACCGGCTCCAGGGCAACCGCCTCTGACGAAGCGAGGCGTTCCCGGAGCGCAGCGAGCTGCTCGGCGGTGACCGACTGGGTCGTCTGGCTCACGTACCACAGGTCGATCAGGGTGGCCACCGACACCACCAACGACCTTTCGGCTTCCGCCTCTGCCAGCACCTCGCCGGCTCGCTCTGAGAGCCGTTTGGAGCCTTGGACGTACCAGACGATGGCGTGGGAGTCCGCGACTACCCGCACGAGGCTTCGGCGTCCCGGCGAGCGAGCTCGCTGCCGCGCTCGAAGTCCTCCCAGGCCAAGTCGGCTAACTCTGGGAGGGAGCCGGCCAGCCGGCCGCCACTGGGGGCCACGACGGCCTCGACCACCCGGAGGTGGGCGCCCGGCAGCAGCCCAAGTTTGCGCAGCTGGTCGGCCGGGATGCTCCCGTCGCCGGCGACGACCAGTTCACGTAGGTTGTCGTCACCAAGTGCGCTCATGCCACCAGCATACGGCGGTGGCTGCGACGGCCTGGGAAGCCAGGGCCGAGGCCACCGCCGGGTTGCGCCGTCTGCGCCCGACCCCGCGAACGGGCCTGGGCCCAGCACAGCGAACGTTCTGTCGTCGGCCGTGCCCACATTCCCAGAGCGCATCGCCGTCGTTATTCGCTAGTCGCAGACCCGGAGTGGGCCAGAAACGCCCGGTCCGTAAGGAATATTCTGCACATTTTGTTTAGCCCACGATGCGATAGCCCACTCCGACGACGGTCTCGATGACTCGAGGCTCGCCGAGCCTTCGCCGGAGCCTACCGATAGTGACCACCACTGTCTTGGTGAAGGGGTCGGCGTTCTCGTCCCAGACCTTCTCAAGAAGCTGCTCGGCGCTCACGTAGCCGGGCGCCGCGGCCATAAGCACTTCCAGCACTCCGAGCTCCTTGCCCGAAAGCTCTAGTTGCGTTCCGTCTCGTCGGGCACTGCGGCACAAAGAGTCGAGCTCGATCCCGCCGGCTCGCAAGACCCGAGGCGAAGCCCGAGGTTGGCGCCGGGCGAGCGCTCGCACCCTCAGGACCAGCTCCGGGAAGTGGAACGGTTTCACGAGGTAGTCGTCCGCTCCGAGGCTGAGCCCGCTCGTCCTATCGGCGGGGGAAGCGGCTCCGCTCAGCATGAGCACCATGCAACGCTCATGGGAGCCGCTGATCATCTGGCAAAGCGTGTCGCCCGGGATTCCGGGCAGGCTCCTGTCCAGCACTACCACGTCATAGACGTTGACACCGAGCTTGCTAGCTGCTTCAGTGCCGTCGTAGGCCACATCGGCGGCTATGCCCTGATCAGACAGGCCCTCGACCACCAGGTCGGCCAGGGACATGGAGTCCTCAACTACCAAGACCCTCACCTTTGGGTTCCTCGAGGTGCCGCCCTACTTGCTGCCGCCGCCAGGGACGAACTTCTGGCAGGCCTTGCTGGCCGCCTGGAAGGTCGGGCTACTGAGGTCGATGCCTCGCAGGTCCATGACTTGCTCCCCGACGGGGCCGATTGTCGGGTCGGGGTAGTCGGGCACCCCGTGGGAACGCATGCACTGGGAGAACCTGAGGAGTTTGGCGGTTTCGGCGGCACTCTGGGCCGGGGTCACGCCCCCGGCCGCGTTGTACTTCTTGCACGCCTGGAGCGCAGACTGGAAGGCAGGCGCCCCGGGATTGACGCCCGAGTGGGCTAAGCCATTGAGCATTCCCGCTGTGGCGCTGAGGTCCGGGAAATTGGGGACCCCGTGCGAGCGCATGCACTGCGAGAACTGCAGCAGCTCGGCCTGGCGCGACTGCTCCGACGGGCTCGATGCATGCGAGCTGAGCGGCGCGATAGTCGTGGTCGTCCTCCGCTCGGCAGCCGTTGCTTGCGGGGCGTTGGACGGCGCAATAGTCGTGGTGGTCCTCGGCTCCGCAGCGGTCGCCAGCGGGCGCGTCGTGGCCATGTGGGCGACCGAACTTGGGGAGCCACCGCCGCACGCCGACAAACTCACAACCACGACCACGACCAGTAGCGCCGCCAGAGGAGCACGCGACTGCCGCAAGGCCTCTCGCCTGGTGGGGCGGTTCGTATCAGTGCTCTCATGGTTCATGCGCGGTTTCCATCCTCTGCCTCTCCAATGGGTCCATCAAGGAACAGTTGTACAGAAGGCAAGGTCACAGCCCCGTCACAGCTCTTGTGACCTGGTTGTGACCGACGACGCGCGATCCTGTCCTTTGGAGGGCCAGCTCCGCCCTGCCGCCGGATTGGCCGGCGCACCTGGCCGGTCGTTGAAAAGTGACAGACGATGAGGGTGCTTGTAGTAGAGGACCACGAGCGGCTCGCGCTTGCGCTGGCCTACGGGCTGCGCCAGGAGGGCATGGCTGTCGACGTGGCCCTCGACGGCGACGAGGCCATGGCGCACCTCGGGGCCAACCGCTACGACGTCGTGGTGCTGGACCGGGACCTCCCCGGCGTGCACGGCGACGACGTATGCCGGGCCCTAGCGGCCGAGCGGTCCGAGACCCGGGTGCTGATGCTGACCGCAGCCGGTTCGGTCAAAGACCGTGTCGAGGGGTTGGGCCTAGGCGCCGACGACTACCTCGCCAAACCGTTCGACTTCGCCGAACTGGTGGCGCGGGCCCGGGCGTTGGCCCGGCGGTCTACATCACCGTTGCCGCCCAGTTTCGAGCACGGCGACCTCAGCCTGGACCCCTCTATGCGAGTGGCCGTGCGCGCCGGGCGGCGGCTGGCGCTCACCCCGAAGGAGTTCGCCGTGCTCGAGCACCTCCTTGCCGCCGGAGGAAGGCCCGTCTCGGCCGAAGAGCTGCTCGAACGTGTGTGGGACGAGGCCGCCGACCCGTTTACCACCACCGTAAAGGCCACCGTCAACCGGCTCCGGGCCAAGCTCGGCGACCCGCCGGTCATCGACACCGTCCGCGAGAGCGGCTACCGCATCGGAGGACCGTGATGCGTCGGCCTCTTCAGCTCTTTAGGCCCCCCTCTTGGTTGCGACCGCCCCGCCGCACCGCCCGGCTCCGCCTCACGGCCGTTTACGGTGGGTTCTTCCTGGTATCGGGGGCGCTCCTGCTCGGCATCACCTATGTGCTCTTCGAGCGGGCGACCAGCGGGCAGAGCCAGGGCAGCCGCCTCGTCATGGCACCGTGGAAGGAACTGCAGGTGGCCGCACAGCACGCTTCAGAAAGTCACCAACTCCTGGTCAGCTCCGCGATCGCCTTCACTATCGTCGCCGCACTGGCCGTCTTCCTCGGCTGGGTCGTCGCCGGCCGGGTGCTGCGCCCGGTGCGGGAGATCACCGCTACCGCCCAGCGGATCTCGGCCACCAACCTGCACGAGCGTCTTGCCCTTGACGGTGCCGACGAGGAATTCAAGCAGCTGGCCGACACCCTCGATGACCTCTTCGCCCGGCTCGAAGCGTCCTTCGAAGCCCAACACCACTTTGTGGCCAACGCGTCCCACGAACTGCGCAGCCCGCTCACCGCGGAGCGGGCCCTGTTGCAGGTTGCGCTGGCCAACCCGGCCACCACGGTCGAACGTTGGCGTGCAACAGGCCAGGAGGTGCTCGCCTCCAGCCAGGAACAAGCACAGCTCCTCGAAGCCCTGCTCACCCTGGCCAGCAGCGAGGGCGGCCTCGACCATCGGGAGAGGGTCGATCTTTCGGCGCTCGCCGAAAGGGTGCTTGACTCCAGGCGCCTCGAGCTCGACCGCCTGAGTGTGCACGTGGAGGCCAACGCACGGCCGGCGTTCGTCGAAGGCGACCCCCTCTTGGCTGAACGGATGGTGGCCAACCTGGTCGACAACGCCCTCCGGCACAACGTCCCCGGCGGTCGCGTCGAGGTCACCACCGGCACCGAGCAAGGCCGCGCCGCACTAACGGTGGCCAATACGGGCCCGGTTGTCCCCCCAGGCGAGGTCGACCGCCTCTTCCAGCCCTTCCAACGGCTAAATGGCCGACGCCTCCATCACACCGATGGCCACGGCCTCGGGCTCTCGATCGTCCTTGCCATCGCCGTCGCGCACGGCGCCCGGATCACCGCCGGGGCCCCACCCGATGGCGGCCTCACCGTCACCGTTGCGTTCCCCCCCGTACCTCCGCCACTGCCGACCGTGCGGCTGCGGGTACCTAAGGAACTGACCAGCCGAGGTCTGGGGGAAAGTGAGCGATGACGAGGACCGGCTTGGCCCGGCATTATGGATTCCTAACTCCTGTCAAGCGATGGCTAGCTTTCTTTGTCGGGCGGGGCCGGCTCGGAGCGGCTTTGTCCGACTCCGTACTCGTGACAAGCGGGTCGCGTCGAGCAACCTAGCCATACAGAAGTGGAAATCTCGTGCGCCTCTCAGTGTTATCGACGGTCGCACCGCTCCGCGCCAAAATCGGCGATCTGCGCTGGTCAGGGCTACGTCGGGCGGTGAAGAATAGGAGCGCATAATACCCTTGACACGCCCAGGACTCCTCCTTCGGGCAGTTAGGGCGAACGCGCTGTTTTTCTGTTAGCCGGCACCGCGAGCCGGTCAAGTTGCCCGCGCCAAGGATGGCGCGGCCTCGGCCGGAGCCATGGATGGTGGAGGCCGTGGGTCAGCGACTTGACAGGTGGACGAGCGCCAACCGGGCATTGTTGGGCAGCCCCCCGCCGAGGGGGGCTGATTGCCCCAAGCCCGTTTGGGACCGATGTTGGACAGGAGTGACCAGAGCACCGGTCTCATGACCAGGTGTACACGTGGGCGTCAAAGTTCGATGCCGTAGACACGATCAAGGTCGTGATCGATGCCGAGGCGGCGGGCGTGCTCGCGCTCCTTCAGTAGTTCCCAGCTGCGCCGGCGGTCGTTTTCTTGCTCCGCGCGATGGCCCGGTCGAGCTCAGCGACGCGGCTCGGGACCTCGGGATGCTGGGCAAAGAGGTCCTCTCGGGAGGTGCGGGCCTGCTCAAGTTGAGCGGCCTCAGCGCCCAGCCCCTCCCGCTCGGCTTCGAGGCGCGTGGCGTATCGCTTGCCGGAGTTCTCCCAAGAGACAAGTGCTTTGTTGAAACGGTCGTTCACGTCAGCGAGCGCGCGACGGGCCTTGTGGCGGGACCACCGACCGAGGTCTGGTCTCTCCAATAACTGTTTTGCTCTTTGCTGTTCACCGAAGACC
>CAWAYZ010000020.1:0-591191 GCA_963786345.1 uncultured Acidimicrobiaceae bacterium
CAACGCCACAGTAACCAGCTATCGCTAGCTCCTCAGGTAGCCCCCGGGCCCTGGCACCACGCGTGCCTCGAAGCCCGGGGGCTTTGGCTTGCCCGCTCCAGCCCCGCCATCACAGGACCATCACAACTCGACCACAGCTGGGTCATAGACAGCGGGAACGGTATCCCTGGCGGGACAAACGACGACCATACGACGAAGGAGGACCTATGACCTACCAAGGGCGAGGCCGCCATAGCTGGTACACAGCTGGCGGCGCGATAGTCGCGACTGCTGCAGTCACGGCCGGCTCCCTGGCTGCCAGCGGTGCACCAGCGTTTGCTTGGGGGAGGCCGCACACGTCGAGCACCTCGACTACCGACCCCACGACGACCACCTCGACCACCTCGACCACCTCGACCACCTCGACCACCGTCGCTTCCACCACCACTTCCACTCCCTCTGGCGACTTGGCCAAGGCGCAGGGCTGGGGACAATGGCTGATCAAGGAGCGCTTGGACGCTTTGAACAGGGAAATAAAACAGGTGCAGGGCGACAATTACCTCGGCTCTGACGGGACTGCCCTCGTAGGCGACCTTCAGGCCGCCGTGACAGGGCTCCAAGGGCTCGGCACGACCATCGCCGCTGCTACCAGCCTGGACAACGTGAACGCCGACAACATGTCGATCATCAACACCTACCGCGTTTACGACTTCTTGCTGCCTATGGTCCGCGATGTGGTCCAGGCTGACTGGGTAAGCAATGTCGGGCTGCCCGATATCGCCAAAGCACTGACGGATCTGCAAGGCCAGGAGAACGCCGGCAACCAATCGGTGCTGGGACCTCTTTTCTCCAACATCCAGCAACAGCAGCAAACAGCCACAAATGCGGTTTCGGGCCTCTCGGCCGAACTACTTGGCTACACCACCTCGGATTGGGGCTCCAACCACGGTCTGCTCAGCATGCCTGGCTCCGACATCTTCGTCGCCGATAAGGCTGTCCGGACAGCAGAAAAGGATTGCAGCCGCGCGTACGATTACCTGCGGTGGTTGCGCAACCACGGCACCACCACGACGACCTCGACCACCGCCGCCCCGACGACCACCACCTCGACCACCGTGGCCCCGACTACGACAACCGTGGCAGCCAAGGGCAAGCATGGCCGTGGCAACCGGGGTCGCGGTGCACCGGGCTGCCGTCGGCACTTCTTGCGCTGCGTACCCCCACCGCACCACCGGGGCCACCGGGGCACACCCCCGGCGACCAGTACTACCACTACAACCGCTCCCGCAACGACGACCACCGTCGCCCCGACAACAACCACGACCGTAGCGACCACAACGACGACCGCTACCCCCACCAGCTGCGCTGCCGGCGTTATTGGGACGGTCCTAAGCCGCACCGGCTGGGTGGCGAGCAGCAACGCTCCGTCGAGCAGCTCGGACGCACCGGCAAATGCTCTCGACGGCAACCTGAAGAGCCGCTTCAGCACCGACGAGGACCAGAAGCCTGGCCTCTATTTCGACGTTGACCTTGGCTCCTCGGCCAGTTTCGACGAACTTGTGATGGACGTGCCGAACTCCCCGCACGACTACGCCAGGGGTTACGAGATCGAGGTTTCCAACAACGGCACCTCGTGGACGACGGTTGCAACCTCCGCGGGCAGCGGGACATCCGAGATAGTGAGCTTCCCGAGCCAGAAAGCTCAGTACGTCCAGGTTGTCCTAACCGCATCGAACTCCAGCTGGTGGTGGTCGATTGACGAGTTTTACCTGAACGGGTAGCAGCTCCCTAACCCTCATCGGCTACAAGCCCCCGGGCGGTCCCGGCCACAGGTCGGTGCCATGCCCGGGGGCTGTCGTGGCCTGCTCCCCGCACGGACGGTCCTCAGGATGAGCGGCCCAAGACGGGATCAGCGGCTCTTCAACAGGGGTTCGAGGAACTGGCCTGTGTAGCTCGCCGGGCACTTGGCCACGTCCTCAGGTGTACCGGTGACCACCACTTTGCCGCCCCCGTCACCGCCCTCAGGCCCGAGATCGACCAACCAGTCGGCAGTCTTTATCACATCGAGGTTGTGCTCGATGACGATCACAGTATTGCCTTGTTCGACTAGCCGGTCGAGCACCCCGAGCAACTTGCGGACATCTTCGAAATGCAGACCGGTGGTCGGTTCGTCGAGAATGTACAGCGTCCTGCCGGTCGAACGTTTCGATAGCTCGGAGGCCAGTTTTATACGTTGAGCCTCGCCCCCAGAAAGGGTCGGGGCCGGCTGGCCAAGTCTTACGTACCCGAGACCGACGTCTACGAGGGTCTGCATGTGGCGCGAAATGACCGGCTGGTTGGAAAAGTACTCAGCCGCCTCCTCGCAGGACAAGTCGAGGACATCGGCGATGTTCTTACCCTTGAAGGTGACATCTAGAGTGTCACGGTTGTAACGGGCGCCCTTGCAAACTTCGCATGGGACGTAGATATCGGGCATGAAGTGCATCTCGATCTTGATGGTCCCGTCGCCGGCGCAGCCGTCACAGCGCCCCCCCGCCACGTTGAACGAAAAACGGCCGGGTTGGTAGCCGCGCACCTTGGCCTCGGTCGTAGCTGCGAATAGCCGCCGCACGTGGTCAAAAACGCCCGTGTAGGTAGCCGGGTTGCTCCGCGGCGTACGACCTATCGGCGACTGGTCGACATCTACCACCTTGTCGAAGGCCTCCATGCCCTCGACCTTGCGGTGGCGCCCCGGCACCTCCTTGGACTTGTAGACCCGCTGCATCATGGCGCGCAGCAATATGTCGTTCACAAGGGTCGATTTGCCCGACCCCGATACGCCACTCACGACGGTCAGGCACCCCACTGGGAACTGGACGTCGATGTTGGCCAAGTTGTGCTCCTTCGCCCCCCGTACGTTGAGCCAGCCTCTCGGCTCCCTGCGCTGCACAGGCACGGGTATGTAGCGCTTGCCCGAAAGGTACTGGCCAGTGAGAGAAGCCTTGGTGCGCAATAGGTCCTTCACGGTGCCGGAGACGACGACCTGGCCTCCGTGCTCGCCCGCGCCGGGCCGATATCCACCACGTGGTCGGCGGTGCGGATCGTCTCCTCGTCGTGTTCCACCACGATCACGGTGTTGCCCAAGTCCCTCAGCCTGACGAGAGTGTCGATCAGCTTGCGGTTGTCCCTCTGGTGGAGGCCAACGGACGGCTCGTCAAGCACGTACAGGACCCCTACCAGGCCGCTGCCTATCTGGGAGGCCAGCCGAATGCGTTGCGCCTCCCCTCCCGCAAGAGTCCCGGCGTTGCGGTTGAGGGAAAGGTAATCGAGGCCCACATCCACCAAGAACTGCAGCCGTGCCTTCACTTCTTTCAGGACCCGGTCGGCGATCAGATGGTCCCTCTCAGAAAGCCTCAAGTCAGCAACGAACTTTGTGGAATCGCGGATCGACAGGTTACAGACGTCGAACAAGTTGCTGCCGCCTACTGTGACGGCAAGGCTCTCGGGCTTGAGACGGGCTCCAGAGCACTCGCTGCACGGGACCTCGCGCATATAGCCCTCTATCTGCTCACGCATGCTGTCGGACTCGGCCTCGGCATGGCGGCGTTGCAGGTAGGGGACGACACCCTCATATGCGGTGTAGTAAGAACGCGTCCTGCCGTAACGGTTCTTGTAGTGCAAGTGGACCTGCGTACCTCCCGATCCGTACAGCACGACCTTTTGGTCCTGTTTCTTGAGCTTCCGCCATGGCAACGAGGTCGGGATACCGAAGGTCTCCGCGACACCCTGGAGGAGGCGCCCGAAATACTCGCTGCGCGCCCCGCCCCAGGGGGCCACAGCACCGTCGTCGAGCGACAGGTCGGGGTCGGGCACCACCAGTTCGGGGTCGACCTCGTAACGAGTCCCAAGCCCGTCGCAACGGGGGCATGCGCCATATGGAGAGTTGAAAGAGAAATTGCGCGGCGCCAGCTCGTCGTAGGAGGTGCCGCACACTGGGCATGCCAGGTGCTGGGAAAAAGTGAGCGTCTCGGGTTGGCCTGCGCCATCCTTGCCTTCCCCGTCGTTGGATCCCCCATCGTTGGCTCCCCCGCCCTCCTCGGGCGAAGAACCTCGGGGAACGATCTGCACCTCGGCTACGCCGTCGGCCAGCTTCAAGGCGGTCTCCAACGAGTCGGTCAGGCGGCGCTCTATCCCGGCCCGCAGGACGAGACGGTCAACCACGACTTCGATGGTATGCGCCTCGTAGCGCGCCAGTTTGGGCACCTCAGACAGTTCGTAAGCCGTGCCGTCGACGCGGGCACGGGCGTAGCCCTGCCCCGCCAGTTCTTCGAAAAGGCTCTCGTACTCGCCTTTGCGGCCTCTCACCATCGGGGCAAGCACCTGGAAACGGGTGCCCTCCGGGAGGGTCAGTACCCGGTCGACGATCTGCTGTGGCGTCTGGCGGGATACGACGCTGCCGTCCTTGGGGCAATGCGGGATCCCGACGCGGGCGTAAAGCAAGCGTAGGTAGTCGTATATCTCGGTGATCGTGCCTACGGTGCTTCGCGGGTTACGTGAGGCCGACTTCTGGTCTATCGATATCGCCGGCGAAAGCCCTTCGATGAAGTCGACATCCGGCTTGTCCATCTGCCCGAGGAACTGCCGGGCGTAGGCGGACAGCGACTCGACATAACGCCGCTGGCCCTCGGCGTAGATGGTGTCGAAGGCGAGGCTGCTCTTGCCCGACCCCGACAGCCCGGTGAAGACGATGAGGCGGTCTCGCGGCAGGTCGAGCGAGACATCCTGCAAGTTGTGCTCGCCCGCCCCGCGAACGATGAGCCGGTCCGACATAGGTGTACAGGTTACCAATCGAACACATGTTCCGAAAGGCTTTCGCAGGGCCTTTCCGATGGGCCTCGACGCCCCTCCAGCGGCGCTAGACGTCTACCCCGTCCACGGCCGAACCAGCCGAGCCGCCGTTGTCGGAAATGAGCTGTGAGGCTGTGAACGCAGGCCATTCCCCGACGGTCACGCCACCGATAGGGTCGCTCCCCGATACCGGCGCGAGGGTCATCCCGCCAGGGCCGGCAATGGTCCCGCCAGGCCCTGTTGTGGTCGTTACCGGGGCGGTCGTCGTCGTAGCGCCTGCGGCCGTCGTCGTCGTAGCGCCTGCGGCCGTCGTTGTCGTAGCGCCTGCGGCCGTCGTTGTCGTAGCGCCTGGGGCCGTCGTTGCCGTGGTCGCGCCGGCGGTTGTTGGGGTCCCGCCAACAATGGTCGTGGTCGTGGTACCGCCCGGAGCCGTCGTGGTTGTGGTGCCCCCGGCAAAGGTCGTGGTGGTGGTGGTCCCACCCGCCCCGTCGATCGTGAGCCCGTTGGGCAACGAGGCCGACTGGGTCTGGCCCGCGTTATAGACGGTCACCGTGTAATTGCCGGGCGTGATGGCAGCCACCATGACATCGATTTCGCTCGAAGTGGCGCTGCTCACGCTCTCGTGGACGGCCCCCACGGTCACCACCGGGTTGGACGGGAGGTTGTTGCCGAAGATGCTCAAGTCCCCGCCGGTCTGGGGCAGCTCGTTGGGGGTGAGCGAGTCGATCGTGAACGAAGCGGTCGTGGTGGTGGTCGCAGCGGTCGTGGTGGTCGTACCTGCAGCCGTGGTGGTCGTCGGGCCCCCGGCGCGGTGGTCGTGGTGGTGCCCGACGTGGTTGTCGTGGTGGCAGCCACCGTCGTCGACGCACCGTGCCCGACGGAGGGCTGAGTTTCGTTCACAACCGTCGTTGGCGGCAGGCTTGTTGTCGTGGCCCCCGCGACAGTCGTGGTCGTTGTGCCGGCCACGGTCGTAGTCGTACCGGCTACCGAAGTTGTGGTCGTGGTGCCGCCCACGGCCGTAGTCGTGGTTGTGGTCCCACCAGCGGCCGTGGTCGGCGTCCCACCAGCGGCGGTCGTTGTGGTCCCACCGGCGGTTGTCGCTGTGGTCCCACCAGCCGCGGTGGTCGTCGTCCCCCCGATGGCGGTCGTTGTCGTAGCTCCCCCGGCGGTTGTTGTAGTCGTACTCGGGACCGGGGTCGGCGACGGCTGGCCGACGTTGAAAAACACGGCCTGGCGGTTACCGATCGGCACCGTCGGCGCCCCAGTCGTCGCCGCGTTGGCAACGAGGGCGTAAGTGCCGGACGGGAGCCCGGGGCTCGGCACCGTAAGGTCGAGCGGGTTGGCCCCGTAATTGGTGCTGGTGATCCCGGCCGGCGCGATGAACGCTGTCCCGTCGCCGGCGGTGGCGACCGCCTGCGCACCGCCGCCGCCCATACTCCAGTCGAGCGCCTGGTCAACCACGTCGTACATAGTCCCCGAGTAGTTGTAAAGCAGCTCGAGGTGGTACCCGAGCGGCGTTGCTGAGGGCAATGCCCCGGCTTGCGCGCTGGCGCTTATGCTTACCTGCGCCACCTGGCTCGGTACAACCTCATCAAAGCCCGTGAAGCTGAACTGGACGGGTTCCTGCACCAAGGCGAGGGCGGCCTGTGCGTCGACAACGCCCCCCGTAACGCACTTGCTCGACAGGCCGGCAACGTCGTGGACAGAGGCCAGGATGTCGCTTTTCACCTGGGTGTAAGTGAGGGCCGGGTCGACGGACCAGAGCAGCGCGGCCGTTGAGGCGACCATCGGGGCAGCGTAAGAAGTACCGGAGACATACGCGTTGTTGAAACCCGAGTAGGTCGGGTAATCGGTGAACATGTCGGTGCCAGGGGCCATCACGTCGACTGTCGTCGCCCCGTAATCGGAGTAGGACGCCAGGTTGTCCTGGTTGTCAGACGCCCCCACCGAGATCACGTTGGGATAAGTGGTCGCGTAGTTTGCCGGCAGGACTGGAGAACTATCGTTGTCAGTACCGGCGTTGCCCGCCGAAGCGGTGACGAGGATACCGGCGGTCTCCGCGTCCGAGACCAGGGCGGCCAGCGTCGCGTCGGAGCTCACGGCCTCGCCAAATGACATATTGATGACCTGCACGTGCTGGGTGATTGCGTACTCTCCAGCGGCGTATATGCAGCTATCTGCCAGCGAACCGTCGTCGCTGCATTTGAGAGCCAGCACCTTCCCCTCGGGCGCGGCACCGGCCCCGCCCCAGCCGTTGCCGCCGATGGCGACCATCACCCCGTCGACAGTGGTCGCATGGTAAAAGCCGCTCGCGCTGCCCTCGGCCTGGACGTCACTTGTCGGAGGGCTGACCGAGAAGTTCTCGGAGGCGGCCAGGATCTGGCCGGAAAGGTCAGGGTTCGTGAGATCTACGCCCGTGTCGATATCGGCGATGACAACCCCCGAACCCCGTGAGCGTGCCCACGCATAGGAAAAATCCGCCGAGTCCCCGGAGGTACCCGCCTGGCTGAGGACGGTTTGGCCGGCGTTCGCCAGGTAGTACTCGTCAGAAAGGTCCGGGTCGTTCGTCTCTGGCAACGAGGAAAAGGCCATCAGGTTGTTGGGGGCGACGGCTTTGACCCCCGGCAACGCCTTTACCTGGGCCGCGCTCAGGGTCGTCGCAATCTGGTACCTGGTCCCCCACACCGGCGACGCCGAGTGGACGCCCGGAACCTTCAAAAGTGAGCTCGCGATCGCCTGGCTCTCCGGGCCCCAGCCCGGTGGGTACTTGCCATATGTCGCTGAAGCTGGTCGCTTGCCAGAGGTGGCCGGCGGACGGCTACCTCGGGAAGGCGCAGTGGCCGGCGGACGGCTACCTCGGGAAGGCGCAGTGGCCGGCGAACGGCTACCTCCGGACGGCGCAGGCGCCTGCGCCGGTGGAGTGAGGTTCGCGCCGGTTGGCAGGACTGCGCGGATGTTGCCCTCACTGTCTCGTTCGAGCGTCGTGCCCTTGGGGTACCGGGCCAGGTTCCGTGCCAAGACCGATATGGGCTGGCCAGGGCGCCAAACTATGGGGTTTCCGGAGTTCGGCGTCACAGCCTGCCAAGGGATGCCGTCCTGCTGGGCGGGGGCCCCCGTACTGCGGGCACCTTGGGAACTCCCGGCACCTTGGGGACCGGGGGCACCTTGAGCGCTGTGGGCGCCTTTGGTGACAACACCTGGCGCATTGCCGGCACTTAACCGCACCGAGGCCTGATCGGCTGGGCGCACCGAGGCCTGATCGGCTGGGCGCACCGAGGCCTGATCGGCCTTGCCCGCTGCTCGTCGTTGCCCTCCTGCGCGGCTTGGCGGTGGCGGAACCCCTGATCACGGTCCGATCGGCAACCAGCGGGACAGGCCCCGACATCGTCAGGATGAAATGGTTGTAACCGTCGGCCCATTGGGGTGCACTGCCCTCCAGGACCGGCTTAACCGGCACCCCGGCATTGGCCCCGCCCGAGCGTACAAAGACCATCCCGCCCACGAGGAGACCGACTGCGGCCACTCCAGCAAGCGCGACGCCTTGCGCCTTGCCATCGCGAGCCGACATGTCTGCCTCCGTGCATTCGTCCCACCCCTAAGCCATTAGGGGCATAGGTTCACTGTCGGCGGCGCCGGCGCTCGCCTTAGCCTGCTTTAACCACTAGCGCGGTAGAGCAGAAGCGCAAGAAACCGCGGCAGCCGTCGCCGCCAGAGCCGGACTAGCCGAAGCTCACCGGCCCCGTCCAGGTCGTACCGCCATCAGTGCTGCGCCATAGCTGCTCCGGGCTCGGACCGTTCGGCCACGGCCAATTGGCCGGGGCGTTAGCCTCGGACCGAAGCGCTGAACCTGTGATGCTGTCGGTGAAGCCGATCCAGTTCCAGTACCACGCCCCGTTCGCTGAGGGGTAGACCGTATGCCAGGTGGCACCGCCGTCGTCGGTCCGCAGCACCGGGCCCTGGCTTCCCTGCTCCAGCACGGCGGTCGTCCCGCTCGCAGGGGCCAATTGCGCCGAGTTGTCCATCTCGCCCGCCGACGACAGCGCGCTCCACTGCGCGCCGCTGTCCGTCGAACGGAAGGCCTCGGCTAGCATTCCCGTTGGGCACACCGCCCAGAGCACAGCCGGCGAGGACGCATCGATCGCCCCCCCGAGGCCCGCAAAACAAGGGCTCTTGTAGGTGGCGAACGTCGTGCCGGAATTGCTGCTGGCCACGAGAAGCTGATTGGACTGGGTGGCCGCCGTCGTGACTGAAAACCACACGTCGCTCCCGTGGACCGCCATCGTCGCAACCTGGTCTGCACCAGCCGGCACCGGGACCGGCAGGCCCACCCAGTGGTCGGATCCGACCGGCGAACGCTCCAGTACGAGCGACGAGCAGCTGCCGTTCGGGCATGTTCCCGCCAACGCGAGGGCATAGCCCGCTCCCGTGCCAAAAGCAAGCAGCTCACGGCCCGCGAGGAACCCAGGCTGTGCCCATTGTTCGCCGCCGTCATGGGTGTCGAAGAAAGCCCCGTCGGGCCCGCTCGAAAACGCGTAACCGTTTAAGGTATCGGCAAAAAGCAAGGTGTTTATGCCACCCGCCGTCGGTGCCACATCGGACGTAGTGGCAAGCGGGGCGACCGGCGCTGGCAACCCGACGAAATTGGCCCCACCATCGGTCGTCCGCACTATCGAGGTGCAAACCGGGTTCTTGCAGAGCGCGTCGCCAAGAAGCCAGTACTCGCTGGCCGATATGGCGGTAAACGAGACGGGGTCGAACCCTGCAGGCACCGCGCCACCTGCGGGTTGGCCCGCGGCAGCCGTCGTTGTCGTGACGAGGGTCGTGGGGACGGTAGTGGGGGTCGGCGGTACCGTTGTGGTCGGGGCCGGCCCCGGGCCGGTCGTGCCGCTGCTGCCAGCGGAGTTGGCCCCCGACCCGCAACCGGCCACCAGGACGGCCGCTACCAGGGAGGCGCACGACAAACCGAGAAAGCGTTTGCTCTTCACAGATCTGCTAACGCTAGGACAACAGGACGGGTTCCTCGGGCATTGCGTCCCGGGGCCGGGACCGCCAGCGTCACCCCGGTCGACGACTACGCCCCCCGCCCCCATCGCTGGTCTGGCCGGCGAGCCTGAAATGGCTGCTCAGGACCGCTATGGGGCCGCGAAGGAGCCACGGCCAGGAGGGTGTAGCATGCCATGCGCGAAGTTTTTCGCGCCCTACGTACAAACCCCAATTCCAAGGAAGCCCTGACCACATGTCCGACCTCACCCCGCCGACAAATGCCTCTGAGACTGCCGAACAAACTTCCTCGACAGAGATGGGCACTTTCGACGAGTCCGGTGCTTATACACCTCGCCAGGTTGTATCCGATGACCTGGGGACCACCTCCTTCGAAGACGCCATTGCCGGGACCATCGTGGAGTTCGACGACGGCGACATCGTTTCCGGAACTGTGGTCAAAGTCGACAAGGACGAGGTCCTGCTCGACATAGGCTTCAAGTCGGAAGGCGTTATCCCGGCAAGAGAGCTGTCGATCCGGCACGACGTCGACCCCAACGACGTGGTCAAGCTCGGCGACAAGATCGAAGCTCTCGTCCTTCAGAAGGAAGACAAAGAAGGACGGCTCGTTCTCTCCAAGAAGCGTGCGCAGTACGAGCGAGCCTGGGGGACGATCGAGGGCGTGAAGGAACACAACGGGACCGTGCGCGGGCCAGTTATCGAGGTTGTCAAAGGTGGCCTGATCTTGGACATTGGGCTTCGAGGGTTCCTGCCAGCGTCGCTGGTAGAGCTGCGCCGCGTACGTGACCTACAGCCGTACGTCGGTCGGGAGCTCGAGGCCAAGATCATCGAGCTCGACAAAAACCGCAACAATGTGGTGCTGTCGCGGCGCGCTTACCTGGAAGAAGCACAGCGCTCCCAGCGGGACGAGTTCTTGACCAACCTGAAGCCCGGCGAGGTGCGCAAGGGCGTTGTTTCTTCCGTCGTCAATTTCGGCGCCTTTGTCGACCTCGGGGGAATGGACGGTTTGATCCACGTTTCGGAGCTCTCCTGGAAGCATGTGGACCACCCCGGTCAAGTGGTCCAGGTTGGTGACCACGTGACGGTACGGGTGCTCGACGTCGACCTCGATCGTGAGCGCATCAGCCTTTCCCTGAAAGCCACGCAGGCAGATCCCTGGCAGGAGTTCGCTAATGCGCACCGTGTCGGCGAACTTGTTTATGGACGCGTCACCAAGCTGGTCCCGTTCGGTGCCTTTGTGCAGGTGGGAGATGGGATCGAAGGACTCGTCCACATATCCGAGATGGCCGTGCACCATGTCGACCAGCCCGATCAGGTGGTCACGCCGGGCGAGGAGCTTTGGGTCAAGATCATTGACATCGACCTGGCCCGCCGCCGGATCAGCCTGTCGATCAAGCAGGCTGCCGAGGGCGGCGAGGTTGCGGCCGAGTACCGGGAAGCCTTCGGCGAGCACGCCTACGACGAGCATGGGAACTACATCGGGGCTGGGTACACCGCCTTCGAACCCGAGTCTGAGGCGCAAGCAGCATGGGCGGGCTACCTCGAGGAGCAGGCACACGCGCAACAAGCGACCGGAGGGGCCACGAGCACCGCAACCGACGGCGCCCAGGCGGCGGCCGACGTGGTCGACGAGGCGCTCGTGTCCGAAGCGACGGCCATTGTCGAAGTTGCTGCGGCTGCCGAGGCCGTTGCCGCGGGCGAAGTTGCTCTCGCCGAAGAGACTGCCCTGGACGAAGAGGTCGCAGAGCTCGAGGTGGCCGCTGTCGAGGAGGCAGCCCTCGTAGAAGAGGCTGCTGCTGTCGAAGAGGCTGCTGCTGTCGAAGAGGCTGCTGCTGTCGAAGAGGCTGCTGCTGTCGAAGAGGCTGCTGCTGTCGAGGGACCAGCGGCCGCCCCTTCCGCGCCAACGGCGAAGGCGAAAGAACCCGTCAGCGAGGAAGGCCCCGCGACGGCGCCTGCCAGTTAGGCAACCTACTGGCGATTTGCAGGGGCCTCAGACCCCCCACAAGGGCCAGCCCGCAAGGTCATCCGCACAAAGGGCGCAGGATCAGATAAAAGCGGTCGCTTGGCCGAGGACGTCACGCAGGATCTCGACGATGAGATCGAAGTGCTCCTGCCCGCAAATCAGGGGCGGCGCGAGCTGTACGACCGGGTCGCCGCGGTCATCGGTGCGGCATACTAGGCCCGCATCGAACAACGCCGGTGACAGGAAACCTCGCAGGAGCCTTTCGCTTTCCTCGGCGTTGAACGTCTCGCGGGTCGCCTTGTCCTTCACTAGCTCGATCCCGTAGAAGTAACCGGCGCCACGGATGTCGCCCACGATGGGTAAATCCTCGAGCGACCGCAAAGACGACCGGAAGGCCTCTTCGTTGTCGCGCACGTGCTTCAACAACCCCTCGTCATCAAAGAGGGCGAGGTTGGCGAGCGCTACCGCTGAGGACACCGGGTGGCCGGCAAAGGTGATGCCATGGGCGAACGAGGCGGTGCCGTGCAGGAACGGCTCGATTAGCCGCTCGCTGGCGAGCAGGGCCCCCATAGGCGAATATCCAGAAGTCACGCCCTTGGCCACTGTGATCATGTCGGGTTGGTAGTCATAGCGCTCGGCACCGAACCAGTAACCGAGGCGGCCGAAGGCACATATGACTTCGTCTGACACCAGAAGGGCCCCGTAGCGATCGCAAATCTCCCGGGCCCGCTGGAAATAACCCGGCGGCGGTGTGAGGCACCCTCCCGAGTTCTGTACGGGTTCCAAGAAGACCGCTGCGACAGTCTCGGGCCCTTCGGCTTCGATGCGCTCGGCGATCTGGTCGGCAGCCCACAAGCCGAATGCCGCAGGGTCGTCAGCATGCACCGGGGCACGATAGAAATCGGTGTTAGGAACCGTCGAGGCGCCAGGGACCAAGGGCTCGAAAGGTTTCTTTATGGCCTCATAGCCGGTGATCGACAACGCCCCCATCGTGGTGCCATGGTAGGAAATCTCTCGAGAAATCGCCTTGGTGCGCGTCGGCTGACCTATGGCCTTGAAGTACTGACGGGCAAGCTTCCACGCCGATTCCACAGCCTCGCTACCACCGGTCGTGAAAAAGATGCGGTTGATGTCCCCGGGCGCCAGCTCGGCAAGGCGCTCGGCCAACTCGATGGCGGTCGGGTGCGCGTAGCTCCATATCGGGAAATAAGCGAGCTGGGAGGCCTGGCGTGCGCCGGCCTCGGCGAGCTCGCGCCGGCCGTGGCCCGCCTGGACCACGTACAACCCTGACAACCCGTCGAGGTAGCGCTTGCCGGTCGAGTCCCATACCCACGGGCCTTCCCCTCTCACGATGACGGGCACGTCCTGGGTCTCGTAGCTGCCCAGGCGGGTGAAATGCATCCAGAGGTGGCGCTTAGCCGCCTGCTGCAGGTGTTCCGGCGAGAACGGCATACCACTCAGCGTAATCACTGCCTGCGGCGAGGAGACGGGCAATGGGCGAAAGGGAGCCGGGCTATGGTTCAGACGTGCTGCGGGTTGGCCTGACAGGTACTCTCGGCGCCGGTAAGTCCACCGTTGGGAAGGCCATGGCCACGCGGGGAGCCGTCGTGATAGATGCCGACCAGGTAGCCCGTGACGTAACTGCACAAGGAAGCCCCGGTGAGCGGGCCTTGCTCGAGCATTTCGGCGACCGGGCCACGGCTCGCTCAGGGCCGGCGGGCGAGCCCCCGCACCTGGACAGGAGGAGGCTCGCCGATATCGTCTTCTCGGACGCCACCGAGAGGCTCGCTCTCGAGGCCATCACGCACCCTTTGATCCGCACCGAGGTGCTGCGGCGGGTCGCCCTAGCCCCGGCGGAAATCGTCGTGATCGAGATCCCGCTGCTCGACAAGTCCCGTAGGTTCGACTACGGCCTCGACGTTGTCGTCCTCATGGATGCGCCCGAGAAGGTGGCCGTCCAACGGGCCCTAGCGCGCGGGATGACCGAAACGGGAGCCCGCGCCCGTATGGCCGCCCAACCATCGGGCGCAGAGCGACGCCTGCTGGCCGATCGGGTGCTCGTGAACGACGGGAGCATGGAGGATCTCGAAAGCGCCGTCGACGAGCTTTGGGCGTGGTTGGTGCGGAAGACGCCGCGCGGCTCAGGTTGAGGCTTGTTGAGGGTCTATCCAGCGATAGTTCAATTCACAGATACGGCCACGATCAGCACTGCTATCAAGGCAAGGAGCATGTAGCCCACATAGGCCTCCAACCGCCCCGACTGGAGCCTCTTTGCGGTTCGCGCGAGCGCCAGGTAGACGCCGATGGCCGGGCGATATAGGTAGGTCTCCACGGGCTCGACAACACTGGCGTTGAAAACGATATGGGAGTGGGCCCTCTCTTCGGTGGGCTCAGCCTCGGGCGGCACATCGCCCCGTGCGACAGGGACCAGGAGACTATCACCGGGGCCACGAGGGCCTACTTCGACCACGGCAACCGCCTTTTGGGTACCCAAGATGTTGCCCAGCACGTGGCGGACCGGGTTGGAGTAAGCAAACGCGTTGTAGCTGTCCTCGCCGTGCACGCCCGATGTCGCCGAGCGCCAGACGGGGACCCGGCGTACCGCCAGGAAGCGGCCCTTTGAGGCCAATATGGTGGCCGCCGTCACCAACAGGAACGCCAGCGGCATTACGACGAACAGCCAGCTCGTCGACAGGGCCGAGAAGTTTGGGAACACCGGTTGGAGGACCCACGGCGACTTGAGGGCGCCGAGCGTGACCGAGCGGGCCACGTCCGGAGCCAAGCCCCGGGCGAGGTAGCGGACGACCCACGGCGCGACGGCGGCCAAGCCGAAGCAGGACACGGCGATTGTCCCCAGCGACGCCTTGGATAGTGCCGCACGTTCGCCCGCCCTCATATGTCGTGGAGCTGTCGGAGGGCGGCCGAGGACGGTGAAGCCGAGCAGGCGCACAAACGTCAGCGCTGCCACCCCGGCTGTCAACGCGACCAAAGCTCCGGCGCTCGCCGTGGCCAGGCGGAGGGTGAGGTCGTGAAGCCTGAACTGCTGCATGAGGGCTTCGAAGATGAACCATTCCGAAACAAAGCCGATCGTGGGGGGTAAGCCGGCCAGGGTCAGCGCCGACGCCGCGAACGACGCACAACTCCAGGGATGGGAGCGAACCATGCCTGAAAGCTGGCCCATGTCGGAGCTCCGGGCGGCGGCCTCGAAGTTAGCGGCACCCAAGAACAAGCCCGTCTTGGCCACGGCGTGGGCGAGCACCTGAAGGGAGCCAGCCAGGAGGCCGACCGCGACCAACGAGCTGTTGCCGACGTACTCGCCAGCCAGCGCCACGCCGAACCCGATCATGATGATGCCACCGTTCTCTGCGCTGGAGTAGGCGATCACCGCATTGATGTCCGCCTGCACGGCGGCAAAGGAGATGCCCAACAGTGCGGTGAGCCCGCCCAGGACCAGTACAGCGGCGGCCAGCCATTCGGGGGGCCGGCCCAACAGGGCCAGGCAACGCCACAGCCCGTAGAAGCCGACGTTGACGGCCAGCCCAGCCATTGCAGCCCGCACCGGGCCCGGGGCGGCCGGGTAGCCGCGCGGCATCCACACCTGGAACGGGGTTAGGCCAACCTTCGTCCCAAAGCCGAACACCACGAGGGCATAGGCCATATCGTGCAGCCCGCCAGGCGGCACCTCGGCCCAACTGGCGAGGCCGAACGAGTGTGATGCGCCGGCCAGCAACAAGAACCCCACCAAAAGGGCCGACCCACCGGCCTTCCCAATCGCTGCGGTGACCCAGGCAGCGCTCGGTTGGTCCCGGCGCCGGCGAGTGGCCGCGACCAGGACAAAGAACGAAACGGTCAGAGCTTCCCAGGCGAACAAGAAGCTGAACACGTCGGCGGCGACGATAGTGGCTGTGACCGAGGCCAGGAGCAGCATGTAACCGGGCGCAAGGGCGCGGGCACCGGCCCTGTCGGTTGGCGCGGGCCAGTTCACGAGGAGCAAGGAAATGACGACACCGAGGCCGCCCGTGAGCGTCAGGAAGAGCCCGGCCAATTGGTCCAGTCGGAGGGTCGTCTGGCCGAAGTCCAAGAGGTCGCCGAGGTTTACCGTCAGGGCTTGTCCCGATACGCACAGGGCGCCCGTGGCGGCCACGAGGCCCGACGCCACCGATGCAGCTCCGTAGGTGGCCCAACGAGACCACGCGCGCTCCGTGCTCCAGACCAGGCTGACCAGGCCCCCCCCGGCCAAGAGTGCCATGGCCACCAATAAAAGGACCTGCCTCATGCTGGCGCCCCTGCCTGTAAAAGGCCCACGGCCAAAAGGATGCCGTGGAGGATCGAAAACGGGCTCGGCGGTGAACCAGGCACCCAGACGTCGACGGGCACGATGTCCCCGACGCCACCTCGGGCCGCATAGCTCGGGCTCAAGACCCCGCCGCTGATTGCGTCGGTGCCCACGGCCACCACAACCCGCGGGTCGGGCATGGCCTGGTAGGTAGTGAGCAGCGGCCCGGCCATGCCCATAGAACCGGCCCCGGTGACCAAGAGGAGGTCGGCATGGCGCGGGCTGGCGGTGAAGAAGACACCGAGCCGGTGAACGTCGTAGACAGGGCCCAAAAGTGCAGCTATCTCCCACTCCTCTGAGCCGTCCGAGCCGGCGTCGACGTGGCGTACGTGGACCGACCTCCGCAGTGCGCGCACCCGGCGGGAAAGGTCGGCCCGCGCCGCAGCCACTTCGGCCTCATTTTCCTCTGTAAGAGGAACGACCAGCGCGGGACGAACGAGGCCGGCCACCTCCGGAGAGCTATCAAAGCTGAAAAGCTCAGGGCGTTCGCCGACGCAGCGGCCGCAGAGGATGCACTTGCCTCGGTCAAGGACCACGTCACCTGTGGCGTCAGAGCCGATCGCGCCTGTCGGGCAAAGCCCTTCAACCTGGGGCGTCGGCACCGCCACGTGAGGGCGCACGCTGACAGCGCCGCGCCAGTTGGCCCCGTAGCCATCGGGTCGCCTCGGGTAGCGCGTCGTGAGGACGCCGTCGCGAAGCCCGCGAGTAACCCAGGGCATCAGTTCGCCACCCCGGCGATGGAAAGGCCAAAACTGGCCTCAATGAAGGCGAAATCGGTGAAAATATCCCCGCCAAAGGCCTCGGGGAAAAGGCTCAGGTTATGAAACGAAGCCGACCGTGGCTTTACCCTGCGGAGCCGGCCGCTCTCGGTCTCGACCATGTAGAGCAGCTCTCCCTGGGGTGCCTCCACCCATCCCCAGGCGGTGCCGGTAGCCGCCGGGACTTCGACAGCCCAGGGACCGTCGGAGCGAACTTCGCCCAGGCCTTCGAGCGCCAGCCGGCAGAGCTCGAACGAGCCCCAGATCTCTTCCAAACGGACAAGCTGGCGTGCAAGGGCATCACCCGAGTCGCGGTAGCGGTGCTCGGGGATCTGAATGAGCCCGTAGGCTCCATACGGCCGGTGGGCCCTCAAATCCTCCTCGGAACCCGACGCTCGCGCAACGGCCCGAGCGCACCCCGTTGCGCCGCAACAAGTGGACTGATGACGCCTGTGCCGCGGAGCCGGTCTATGAAAGACGACGTCGCCATGAGGTGACGGGCATCGGAGCGCAAGTCCGCTTCCAGGCGCGCCAGCTCGGAGAGGGCGGCCGCGGGGGCCAAAGCCGGTGGCCCCGACACCCCCCCGGGGACGACCACACCGCGGCCGAAGCGGTGGCCGCACAGTTGGGACCGCAGGCGCAGGGCACGTTCCTTGTGCCAGGCCAGGCGGGCGTTGGCCACGGCCTGGCCGGCGGCTTCGGTTTGGCGGAGCGTTGAATCGAGGTGGTTGGCTATGCGCTCCAGCTCGGCATGCAGGGCCCTGACCAGCAGAGCTCCCTCGGGCACGGGCCCGCGCCTGCTCTCGTCTTGTCCCAAGGCAATTGCTTCGACGGCCTGGCAGAAGGCCAGCGCATGGGCGACGGAGGCGACTCCCTCCGCCCGTTCGGCCAGAAGGACTCCGTCGGTAACTGACATGCCCTCGAAGCGGCACTCGATACCGCGGTGCTTGTGGTACACACGAGCCCGGATGTGGGGGATGTCCTCACCGGGCGTCTCGATTAGGTACTGCACCGACTCGAACACGCCCGAGCGGACGGGGCCGTAAGGGAGGGTGAAAATGCCTTCGCCCGAGACATGAGCCGGCAAGGCGGCCTCGTCCGGGGCGATCTGCACCGGTGTACGGCCCGATCCCGGGCGAGGCGGCCCCGTATGCTCGTCCCGGGGGAGCACCAGGGGGTCAACGCGAGGGTGCCCGTCGGGGAAAAGTCCAAACATGTCGGCGAGTTCTCGTTCGTACCAGCTGGCAGAGGGTACGGCCGGAGTAAGCGCCGGGTAGCTGGCCTGGCCGCCTTCGGGCATCGAAGGTACCCGGCAGCTCACTACATCGAGGCGGCCGAAATGAGCAATGACCGCACGCAACACTACCGACCCGTCACTCTGCGCCGACCCGAACAAACCGGCAAAGCGCCCGCCGGTTGTCCCGCCGGCCGTGGCCGCCCCCGGCTCCCGGTCGGCCGGAGCGCCCGGGCGCGCCAGTCGAGAAACAACGCTTGCCGCGAGCTCTTGTAGGCCAACCTCGGTCTCCTGCCAGAGGGGTATACCAATTGCCGGGAGATTGCCCCTCACCGGGGCACCCCCAGCTCGGCGGCGGCGCCGTGCAGGAGGCTGTCCAGCTGAGCCGGCGGGTGGACGCCGAGCACGACCAGGCCGAGCAAGCCAAGTGCCATGGCCAACACCATCAACTTGCTCGTCTCACCCTTGACGACGATAATTTCACCTTGGGCGCTCTGCGAAACCTCGTCCGGCGTGGGGGACAACATGCTCTGGGTTATGTGCCACGAAAGCCCCAGGAAGGCGAGCGTTGCCAGCACGACCAAAACGGCGGCCACCACCTGTACCGCGACGTCGGCCCCGCTGCCACCGGCTAGGCCGCCAGCCACGATGGACAGCTCGGAACGGAACGTGCCAAAAGGCGGCATGGCCGACAGGCCGAGGATGGCGGCAACTAGCATCGGCCCGCTCCACGGCAGGAGCCCGACGCCACCCCGGATGCGTTCAAGGTCCTTGGTGCGTAGCTTGCGGGCGACGCTGCCCGCCCCAAAGAACGAGGTGCCTTTAGCGGCGGCGTGGGCCAGAACGTGCAGGAGGGCGCCGGCGATGGCCAGGGGCGAGGCGAAGCTGACGCCTATGGCCAGGATGCCCATGTGCTCTATCGACGAGTAAGCCAGCAGCCGTTTCAGGTCACGCTGTGATGCCACGTAGAGCGTCCCCAGCAACAGAGTGGCGATGCCGAAGCCCGCCAGGACGTCGCGCGGAAAAGCCGCTCCGGCCGCGCGCTCGGTCAGCTGGAAATATCGCAATATGGCGTAAAAGCACGTCGCCAACAAAGAACCCGAGAGCAGCGCGGAGACCGGCGTGGGCGCCTCGGAATGGGCATCAGGAAGCCAAGTATGTACGGGGAAGAGGCCGACTTTGGTCCCGAAGCCGACCACAGCGAGCAGGTAAGCGAGCCGGACCGTCCGCGCCGGGAACCGCGAGGCGGCACCGAGGAGATTGTCGTAGGAGAGATCATAGGCGTGGCCCAGGGAGAAGCTCCCGGCGTGGTAGATGAGGACGGTCGCCAGCAGCGACAGGCCCAAGCCGAGCGTAGCGAGGACGATGTACTTCCACGCCGCCTCGATGGCACCGTCAGTGCCTTCGATAGAGACCAATAGGGCGGTCACCACCGTACTCACCTCGATCGCCACCCATAACAGGCCCAGGTTGTTGACCACGGGGGCCATAGCCATGGCCCAGGCGAAGAGGTTGAGGCCGGCGAAAAGGCGTCGCCCGTAGACAGAGCCGGTGGAACGGTCGGCCGAGACGTACCCAACGGCGAAGATAGCGGTAAGGCAATAGAGGAACGCAGTCGCGACAAGGAAAACGAGCGAGAGCGAGTCGACCCGCAACCAGTCGCCCAATGCACTGACCGCGAAAGTGCCGCTTTGGCCCCGGGCAACCTGGGGGACCAGGCTCAGGGTGAGGCCAAAAGTGGCAGTCCCACTTACGACTGTGGCGACTACGCGTAGGCGCGGCCCGGCGCACCACGAGACAGCGGCGGCGACAAAAGGGACCACCATGATGGCGACAAGGACGGCGCTCATGTCACCCGCGCAGCTGGTCGAGGGTCTCGGTGGACAGGGAGGCAGCGCGCCGGTGGTGAGCGCGCATCAGGACCCCGAAAGCGACCACGGCAACAAGCAAATCAAACAGGAAACTGACTTCCAAGATCAGCGGCATGTGGGCGGCGACCACGAGGCTGGCAACAGAAACGCCGTTCTCCATGGAGAAGACACCGACAGCCTGGGAGGCGACATCGGCTCGGAACATGACCAGGACGAACGAAACCAGCACGGTTGCCACCGCGGCGCTGAGGGCGGGCACGGGGAGGCCGGAGGGGCCGGAGGGACTGATGTGCATGTCCCCAACGACCAAGAAACCGCCTACCGAAACGGCTACGCCGACCAGTAGGGCGGTGGCCACGCCAAAACGGTGGCTATCCGCCAGATCCACCTCCGCCTCCGCCAACAGGTGCAGGACCACAGCCGGGACGACAATGACTTTCAGTAACAGGGAGATGCCGGCCAGCACGTATAGCTCGCCGGCGTGCTGGCTAGCCCCTAGTACGCCCGCCAATGCGGAGACGGCCAACGACTGGAGGGCGTAGAGCCGGACCTGTGAGCGCAGGAGTGCCTGGCGCATCATTGCGAACACAACCAACAGCACAAGCACGGCAAGGGCCTCGGTCACCCCGTCGAAGGCCGAAGGCGGCAGGGGCACTGCGGCAAGGAAGGTGCTGGGCATCAGCCACCCCCCAGGTACAGGACAAGAACGGCGACCGCCGACAAAGCGAACGCTGAGGCCATGAACTCGGTGATCTTGTAGAGGCGCAACTTGGAAAAGGAATTGTCGATTACGGCGAAGATCGTCCCTACCCCTAGCGCCTTAGCCAGCAGGACCGGCACAGCGAGCAGGACGGGCCGACTTGCCGGGACCCGGCCAGGCCCCAGGGCGCCGAGAACACATCCGCCAGGATCACGTACAGCACCAGCTGCTTGATGGCGGAGCCCCACTTCAACAGGGCCAGCGCGGGGCCAGAGTGCTCGAACCCGCGGGCCTCTTCGATCATGCCGAGCTCAAGGGTGCTGGCGTGGGTCTCGACCGGGATCCGTCCGGTATCGGACAATACGACCAGGAAGAACGCTACCGCAGCGAACAGGTGCGCCGGCCTTATCGCCTGGGCCAGGGACGAACGGTCCACCGCAGCCATGGCGTAGGGCAGATCGGTGGTAGTGATGAGGGCGACAGCGAACACCACAAACAGCACCGACGGCTCGATCAATGCCCCGAAGGTCATCGCCCGGCTGCTTCCCAGCTGTGCATACGGGTCGCCGGTATCGGCAGCCGCCAGCGCCACCGAAAACCCGCCAAGGGCGAGGATGAGCCCCGCGCCCATGATGTCGCCCATGTAGCCCAGAGGCAGCGGGAAGTCGGTCAGTACGGGGATGAGAAGTGGCACGACAAGGAACGACGTGAAGGCGACGATGGGCGCGGCCAGGAACCACCAACTCGCTCCCTCGGGGACAAGGGTCTCCTTGTGGAACAGCTTGGCGATGTCGTAATAGGGCTGGAGGATCCGCGGGCCCCGCCGGCCTTGGATGCGGGCCTCCAGATGAGCGGTGGCGCCGCTGATAAAGGGAGCGAAGAACAGGACCACTAGGAGCTGGAGGGTTTGTACCAATGCCGGGGGCAATTGCACCGTCTTCAGGCCTCCTCCACGCGTATGGGTATCCTCGCGTAGAGGCCATCAACCCTGGCGGGTGGTTCGGTCGCGCTCCTGGGAGAACGAAACCACCGGGACCTCATCCGGCTGCTCGTGAGCTTAGCGCACGGGACGGCTTCAGGCGCGAACCGGGGCGTATTGGTCCTAGCCGTCGCCGCTTACCACATACCGCCCCTCACGCACCGGACCATCCCTGTCACTGCGGCGGTACCGTCACCGGGCACCGGTACCATGGCCGGCGTGCCTCCGTTCAAAGTGGTGTCCGAGTGGTCGCCCGCCGGTGACCAGCCCAACGCCATAGAATCTCTGACCGAAGGGGTCCTCCGGGGAGACCGTTTCCAGACGCTGCTCGGCATCACGGGCAGCGGCAAGAGCGCGACCATCGCCTGGACGATCGAACGAGTTCAGCGCCCCACCCTGGTCCTGGCACCCAACAAGTCCCTCGCCGCCCAGTTCGCCAACGAGATGAGGGAGATATTCCCGGAGAACCGGGTTGAGTACTTCGTCAGCTACTACGACTATTACCAGCCCGAGGCGTACATCCCCTCCAGCGACACCTATATCGAAAAAGACAGCTCGATAAACGACGAGATCGACCGGCTCCGCCACTCCGCCACGTCCGCCCTGCTCACCCGCCGTGACGTGATCGTCGTGGCTTCCGTGTCGTGTATTTACGGCCTCGGCTCGCCCGAGGAGTACTCCCAGAAGATCCTCTCCCTCGCCGTGGGCCAGGACCACGACCAGCGAGCTATTCTCGGCAGGCTCGTCGACATGCAGTACGAACGCAACGACGCGAACCTCGTCCGGGGCAAGTTCCGGGTGCGCGGGGACACCATCGAGGTGCACCCGGCGTACGAAGAGCACATCTTGCGGATCGAGCTTTTCGGCGACGAAATAGAGCGCATCACCCGCGTCGACCCGCTCACGGGCGAGCTCCTCAACGAGGTCGAAGATGTCGTCGTTTTCCCTGCGACCCACTATGTTGCGGGCACCGAGCGGATGCGGCACGCTATCGAGGGGATCGAGGTCGAGCTGCAACAACGCTTGGAGTACTTCGAGAGCACGGGCAAGTTGCTCGAGGCGCAGAGGCTACGAATGCGCACGAGCTATGACTTGGAAATGATGGCCGAGGTCGGCAGCTGTGCCGGTATCGAAAACTACAGCCGCCACATCGACGGCCGCTCGCCGGGTCAACCCCCGTACACGCTGCTCGACTTTTTCCCTAAGGACTACCTGTTGGTCATCGACGAATCGCACGTCGCTGTGCCTCAATTGCATGGCCAGTACCACGGCGACCGCTCCCGCAAAGAGACCTTGATCGAGCACGGCTTCCGGCTCCCTTCGGCCGCCGACAACCGGCCACTACGTTACGACGAGCTGATGGAGCGGCTAAACCAGTGCATTTTCATGTCGGCGACCCCGTCGGCCTACGAGATATCGGTGTCCAACCAGGTGGTGGAGCAAATAGTCCGCCCGACGGGCCTGATCGACCCCGAGGTAGTCGTGAGGCCGACCAAGGGCCAAATAGACGACCTCATAACGGAGATAACCAAACGAGTGGCAGCCGGGGACAGGGTGCTGGTGACCACGCTCACCAAGAAAATGGCCGAGGACCTTACCGACTACCTGCTCGAACAGGGCTTGAAAGTGCGCTACCTGCACTCCAATGTAGAAACGCTCGAACGAATAGAGATCCTGAGAGACCTCCGTTTGGGCGAGTTCGACGTACTTGTCGGCATAAACCTCCTCCGCGAAGGCCTCGACCTCCCGGAGGTTTCCCTAGTGGCCATTCTTGACGCCGACAAAGAGGGGTTCCTTCGCTCGGAGACATCGCTCATCCAGACGATCGGGCGGGCTGCCCGCAACGTGGACGGCGCGGTGATCATGTACGCCGACGAGATGACCGACTCGATGCGGCGCGCCATTTTCGAGACCCACAGGCGCCGCCAGCTCCAGCAGGAGTACAACGCCGAAAACGGCATAAACCCCCAGACGATCCGGCGGGCTGTCAGCAACATACTGGTCATGCTGGGCCGCGGCGACAGTTCAGGGCCCGGCTCGACGGCGCCCGTGCCCGGTTCGGACCGGCGGAGCCGCCGCCACGACCGCTCCCGCTCCGACCTGGCCGGCATGCCCAAGGCGGACCTTTCCCGGCTCATTTCAGCTCTTGAAGACGAGATGCACACTGCGTCGGCAGATTTGCGTTTCGAGTACGCGGCCAGGCTCCGCGACGAGGTAGCCGACCTGAAAAAGGAACTGAAGGCCCTGGCTGAAATGGGCGTCCCAGTCAAGTAGCACGGGGAGGTGCCCTATGCCCGTCAGCCGCTCGGGCCGAAGCGTTCGACGCGGATCCGGTCTTCGCTCATCCCCGACGCGACGAGCACGGTGCTGGCCGCATCGGCAAAGGCCGACGACCCGCAGATGTAGCCTGTCGCGTCCGGCAAAAGAGCCGAAGCGAAGTCCGACGCGTTGAGGTGCCCGGGTGGCCTGCTGTAGCCCGCAGGAGCGGAGCGAGTGTATATGACCGAGCTCTGCGGGCCGGGCAACTCGTCTGAGTAGTAGAGGTCACCAGGGGACCGCACGGAGACCACGAGGCGCACCAGCTCAGGACGCCCGAGGTTGCGGGCGAGGCGCAACATGGCCATCAGCGGCACTACCCCCGACCCACCGCCTACCAGCACGGCCGGTAAGGCTCCCTCCCAGACGAACCAACCCCCGATCGGTCCCCTGATCTCCAGCTCGTCGCCGACGACCACCTCGTCGTGCAGAAAGGACGAAACCTCACCGTCCTCCAGGCGCTCGACCGTCACTTCGATCTCGTCGGAACCGTCTGGGGCGGACGCCACCGAGTACGAACGGGACGCCGAGTAGCCGTCGGGAGCGGTCAGGCGGAGCACGTAATGCTGACCAGCCAGGTGACGAGACGGCTGGGCGAGGGCCAGGCGGAAAGTTTTGGCGCGCGCTGTCTCGGGCCGGATCTGGATGACCGTGGCCGGCTGCCAGGGGCTACCCCTGGAGGTCACGTCCATTTTGTCTGCGGCGGTCACTCAGTCGCCCTCGTAGCGCTGCTCTAGCCACGGGTCGCCACGGTCGTGGTACCCGTTGCGCTCCCAAAAACCTGCCTCATCGTGGTCGAGTACCCGCAAGCCTGCTACCCACTTCGCACTCTTCCAGAAGTAAAGGTGAGGCACCAGCAAACGCGCCGGGCCACCGTGAGCGGCTGGCAGGGCTTCCCCTTCGAACTCCCAGACCACCCAGGCCTTCGCACTGGTCACGTCCGCCAGCGGCAGGTTCGTCGTGTAGCCGGTGTGCGAGAACGCGAGCACATGGCTCGCGCCTAGTTGGACGCCCGCCTTCTCGAGCAGGCTGTCGACTGAGACGCCGCTAAAGCTGACGCCGAGCTTGGACCACGTCGTCACGCAGTGGATGTCACCGCTGTAGGACGACGGCTCGAGCGCGTGGATTTCGTCCCAGGTCCAGGTCGTTGGCCTGTCTACGAGGCCCTCGACCGTGAACGTCCAGCTAGCCGCGTCGAGGTGCGGGGTGACCTCCGCTGTGAGGACGGGCCAGCCGTCTCCGATGTCGTACTGGCCGGGCGGCAGCCGCGGGTCACGAGCCTCCCGTCCCCTGCCCAGGAAACCCCTAGTCAGCTTGGCCATCTGAGCCCCTGGCCCAGGTTGGCGAGCGTGTCGTCATACCCCTCGGCTTCGGTGTGGATGTCGTCACCGCAGGAGGACACTGTTCGATCGCTCCACTGGAAGGGGCTCGTCGGCCCGGGGCTTTCCTTTTCGCACAGCGTAGTTGGCTATGCCTCAGCCAGGCCCGGGAGCGCGCCGATAGGGCTAGATGCGACCGCTGTACTGGCAGCGAGCCATAAGAGCTCTCGGCACCACTGCGACCGGCGCGACCGTGCTGGTCGTAGCTGCGGGCCTCTGGGGCACCACGTCCGTCACCGCCGACATGACGTCGGTTGGGCCGGCCGTCGGGAGGGTGCACATAGCGTCTCTCACCCGCCTGCCCGCCTTGGCACCAGGGCTAGGGCGAGTGCTCCCCCTCAGTGCCGGGAAGCCGGTGCCAGCTTCGTGGGCGCACACCGCGCCTTTGGTCCGGGCCGTCGGCACCCACCGATGGATCCGCGACGGAGTGGTGGCATCGGAGAACTGGTCCGGTTATGTCGACTCCGGGAGCGGTGCCGTGTTCACAGGGGCCTCAGCCAGCTGGACCGTGCCCGCGGTCCAGGCGGGGACTGCAGGCGACTCGAGCACCTGGGTCGGCATAGACGGTACGACGACTTCCGACCTGGTCCAGGCCGGGACGGACCAGAGCTGGTCGCCTTCGGGGCCCGTCTACTACGCCTGGTACGAGATGTTGCCGGCGGTTGCAACCGAGCTCGGTCCCGTATCGCCAGGCGATCAAATCTCTGTCACGATCGCCGAGAGCCAGCCTGGGAGCTGGACGATAACCGTCGATGACGCCACCGAGGACACGACCTGGACCGAACCGGTCGCCTACAACGCCCCGGGCAACAGTGCCGAATGGGTAGAGGAGGCGCCCACCCTCGCGGCGGATAATACCATCGAGACTCTCGCCGATTTCGGCTCTGTGCAGTTCACAAATTTGGCGGTGCAGGGCCCGGGGACCGCGTCGGCCACCGCGTACCCCGTCTACATGGTCAGCACATCCGAACAGATAGTTGCCTACCCGGACCAGTACAACCCAGCCACGGGCTCCTTCACCGATACCTATGGCTCCACGTCGCCTCCCGGTTCACCCCCGGCAGTGCCCATAGGCAACGGCTCGCGCCGACCACTTCTTCAACTACTACAGGCAGTTCTTCCACGACCACCACGACTGTGGTCGGGGCTCCGACAACGAGCACGGCACCGGCACCGCCGTCACCACAGGGCAAAACGCCCGAGCAACAGGGCTATTGGCTGGTGGGCCGGGATGGAGGAATATTTGCGTTCGGCACCGCAAGGTTCCACGGGTCGGCTGGTTCTCTCCACTTGCAGAGCCCGATAGCGGGCATTGCACCAACCGCTGACAACGGCGGCTACTGGCTGGTGGCAAAGGACGGGGGCGTCTTCGCCTACGGAGATGCAAGCTATGTGGGGTCGCTCCCCGCTGCCGGCATCGGCCCCGTTGGGGCCAGCTCGGGGCACCACCTATCGGCGTCTATCGTCGGAATAGTGCCTACGCCGGACGGGAAGGGCTACCTGATGGTGGCCAAGGATGGTGGCGTTTTCGCGTTTGGCAACGCCCACTTCGAAGGCTCCTGCGCGAGCATCGGTGGCTGCGATGCACCCGCCGTCGCGGTCGTGCCTGACGCTACGGGCAACGGCTATTGGCTGTTGCTCTCCAACTGCGACATGGTGCCGTTCGGGGACGCCCCGAAGATCACTGACAACAACTGCGAGAGCTCCGCGGTCGCGAACCAACTGGTTGCCACATCGGCAGCACGAACCCCAGACGGCCGAGGTTACTGGGTGCTCCTCGACAACGGGACAACGTTCCCTGAGGGCGACGCCAAATTGCTCGGTTCTTGGGACTCCAAGAAGATGACGACGACCCGCAATCGCGCCGTCGCGATCGTACCAACTGCTGACGGCGGCGGCGCCTGGGTCGTCCTCGCAAACGGGATTGTCGACCCATTTGGGGACGCGCCAAGCCTCGGCGACCTGGACGGCACGCCGTTGTCGGCCCCGATAACCGCCGCCGCCGGCTGGTAACGGACCGCCGAAGGACTACTAGGTAGGCCCTAACAGGACGGCGCCAGCGAAGGAACTCTTGTAGGCTGCTAATCGTGAAGAAGCCAGCCCGCACAGGGCGGCGACGTCGTGTGGTGCTCCCTGTCGGGGTTGCGGCCGCGATCGCGCTAACAACTGCAACCTGCACCGGTACAGGCGCGGCACAAGCGGCGCAACCGGCCCGACCTTACGCTCTCGCTGCGGCCGCACCGCCCAGCTTTTCCTGCACTAACCCGCAGCCCTCGTCGACGGTCCAGGGCACCCCAGACGTCCGTTCGGTACCCCAGATCGAGTCCATTAGCCTCGTGCCCCGCGCCGGCGGTTTAGTCGTTTCCTACAAGTTCCGGACGCCTTTGGTTCTCGCGCCGGAAGGTGTCTACCTGTCCTGGGCCATTTACGTGTACCGGCACCGCAGCGACGCCGGAGCGCCACAGAGAGCCGTTGAGCTACAGGTCGAAGACCGTGGAAAGGGTTGGGAGCCCTCGGGTTGGACCATCCTCGCTTCCATCGGGACCGACGCGAGCCCAGTGGCCGGTTCTGTCCAAACTGACCCGGCGGGCGACCAACTGAGCACGTTTTTCCCCGCTGGTTTCACGAACCTGCGGCCCCCGTTCTACTGGTTCGCAAGCCAGGAGGAGTACAGGGCGTACTTACCGGAGGCGAACAAGGCCCACCCGCAGAACTGGAACGTGAACGGGTCGGTGACAACTGACTGCCCGGTGGGCGTCCGGGTCAGCCCCAACAGCCTTCCCGACGCCGCCAAGCTCCTTTCGGCGGGCGCCTGAGCGCCCTAAAGGACGCAGACCGTTGAACTACAGCGTGTGCTGCTTCGCGAAGTCGACCAGCTCTGGCACGTGACCGAAGGCGAGGGCGGTCACGGTATCGGCCGCACCGTAATACAACGCCACTCGGCCCGTAGGCCCGTCGCAGAGCATCGCGCAGGGGAAAACGACATTGGGCACGTCACCTACGCACTCATAGGACGTCTGCGGCGACAGGACGTAAGGTGCCGAACGGGCGATGACTTTCCAGGGCTCGTCCAGGTCGAGCAGGGCCACGCCGGCACTGTAGACGAAGCCGTTGCATGAGGTGAGGACTCCGTGGTACACGAGCAACCAACCCTCGGAGGTTTCCAGGGGCACCGGACCTCCGCCGACCTTGGTCGATTGCCAAGTGTTTGTCACCGGGCTCATCACGTGGCGGTGCCGCCCCCAAAAACGCAGGTCGGGGCTCTCACTGTAGAAGATATCCCCGAACGGCGTATGCCCGTTGTCCGAGGGCCGCGACAACATGGCAAAGCGGCCATTTATCTTTCGGGGAAAGAGGACACCGTTGCGGTTGAACGGAAGGTACGCGTTCTCCTCCTGATGGAACTGGCGGAAATCGTCGGTCCAGGCCACCCCGATCGTGGGCCCGTGGTACCAGTTGCACCAGGTGACGTAATAACGGTCATCGATCCGCACGACCCTGGGGTCGTAACCATAGACAAACTGGCCTATATCAGGGTCGTCCGCCGTGAACTCGAGGGGCTCGGGGTCTATCTTCCAGTCGAGGCCGTCATCGGAGAAGCCCGCGTGGAGCTCCATGCGCCTCGTCCAATCGTCGCAGCGGAACACACCAGCAAAGTGGCCTTCGAACGGTACCACGGCGCTGTTGAAGATGCTGTTGGAGGTCGGTATCAAGTCCCTTGGGATCACAGGGTTGCGCGAATAACGCCACAACGGCCCTGCGGCCCCTGCCGGACGGTCCTCCCACGGGAGGTTGGGCAGCGCTTGGTGACCAAGTATTTCGAGGGGGGTCAATTGGTGCCTACCTTTTTGTTTGTGATTATTCAGAGCTCGTCTTCGACGGCCACGAAATGTCCCGGCTCGCACTCCACCAGCGGTTGGGTGTTGTCTGCGGCCAGGACTGCGTCGAGTTTCGGGGCCCCGAGCCCGAAGCGCCGCTGCCAGGGCTGGTCGGGGATGTCCATCAGGCTGGGCCGAGGCCCGGGGCCGGACCCAGCGCTCTTCGCAGTGCGGGCCAGCTTGTGCGGCCCGCTCGTACGGGCCGGGTACAGCGAGCTCTTGGAATAGCGCCCGCCTTCCCCTTCAGGGAAAACCTCATCATCGATCGGCACGTTTGCAATGTGGGTTTGCGCGAGCCCACCGCCCGAGCCGTTGACCGCCACGGCAGCTGGTGCCCGTTCACCCGCGCCCCAACGCCTGTGCAGCTGGGGGACGGCCGTGAGCAGGCTCTGGGTGTAGGAATGCTGCGGGTTGCCGAACACCTTTTTAGTCTCCCCCATCTCGACGATGGCGCCCTCACGCAATATCACCGCCTTGTCGCTTATGTAGTTGCCAAGCGAGAGGTCATGGGTGATGAACAGGATGCCGAGGCCCTTGCGCTTCAGGTCGACGAGAAGGTTGAGGACATCGACGCGCGTCGAGGCGTCGAGCATGCTTATGATCTCGTCAGCGACGAGGAGCTTGACCTCGAGCAACAGGGCGCGAGCGATCAAGAGGCGCTGCTGCTGGCCGCCTGAGAGCTGGTGGGGGAACTTGTTGAGGACGTCAGCGGGGTTGAGGGCCACCGACTCGAGGGCAGACTCGATCTTGTCGTGCCACTCTTTGCCGTGCAGGTGGGGAAAGTACACGCTGCGGACCATTTCGAAGACCCGGTCTGCCTTGTAAAGCGGGTTATAAGAGCTGAAGGGGTCCTGGAAGACACCCTGCACATGACGGTAATAGTCACGCAACTGCCCCTTGGCCCAAGTGGAAATATCCGTCCCCTCAAAGTTGACGTTCCCGGCAGACAACGGTGTCAACCGGAGGATTATCTTGCCGAGCGTGGACTTCCCGCTGCCGCTTTGGCCTATGAGCGAGACAACCTCGCCCCTGTCAATGTTGAAACTAACGCGGCGCAGTACGAGCTTCAGCGCGCCGCCGAACGTACCTGTCCGGTAGACCTTTGAGACGCCCTGGATCTCCAGCATGCTCATGCCTGCGCCGCTTGGCTGGCTGGTTCGGTGTTGGCAGGCGCGTTGTCCTCCATCGCCTTCCAGCACGCCACCTCGTGGCCCGGCCGCAGCTCCACGAAGGGAGGTTCCTCAACGCACTTGTCGAACGCGAAGGGACAGCGGTCCCTGAACCTGCACCCGGTCGGTGGGTTGAGCAGCGAGGGGGGCCGGCCCGGGATGCCGGTTAGGGGAGCCTCGTCGTAGCGCAGGCCGACCTCGGGCAATGAGCCAAGCAACAGCTGGGTGTACGGGTGGAGCGGGTGGTCGACGATCGTGGCGGCGCTGGCCTTTTCTGCCAGCTTGCCGGCGTACATCACCAGGATGGTGTCGGCTATCTGGGCCAGGACCGACAAGTCGTGGGTAATCACGATCATGCTCTTTACGAAGCCGCGGTCCCTGAACTCCATCAGCATTTCCCCGACGGCGCGCTGGGTGGTCACGTCCAGAGCCGATGTGACCTCGTCCCCGATGAGCAGCGAGGGGTTGAGCAGCGTGGAAATGACCATCGTCGTCCGTTGGCGCATGCCGCCCGACATTTCGAATGGGTACATGTTCAGCACGTTCTGGGGCAGACCGACCAGGTCGATGCGGCGCTCGAACTCTTCCAAGACGTCCCGATAATTGGCTCCACGCGATTTGACCAGGTCCGCGGTCATCCGACCGATCTTGCGCGTCGGGTTGAGAGCGCTCATGGCGTACTGGGGGATCACGGAGACGTCACGCAGGCGGTGGCGGTTCATGGCCTTGTAATCAGCGATCGGCAGGGTCATACCGTCGAGGTCGACAGTGCCACCGACGTGCTTCATCCGGCCTTCGAGGAAGATCAGGCTGTTGCCCAGTGTGGACTTACCGCAGCCAGACTCTCCGGCCAAGCCCATGATCTCGCCGTCGGCGATCGAAAAGCTCACCCCGTCGACCGCCCTGACATCACCGCGCAGCGTCCGGTACGCGATACGCAGGTCATCGACCTTGAGGCTCACGTCTGCCTCAGCTTGGGGTTGAAGACCTCGTCCAAGCCAACGTTGGCGATGTACAGCGCAAGCACCATCAACGTCAGCGCCGCACCCGGCGGTATGAACCACCACCACATGTGTAGCTCCAAAGCGCTCCACAACGTCGACTGGTTCATGATGTCGCCGAGCGAGAGGCCGTTGGTCGGCCCGAGGCCGAGGAAGTCGAAGTTCACCGCAACCAGCATCGAGCTGGCGAAGAGCAGCACGAACACCAAGAAGATGTACGAAGCCATGTTGGGCGCGATGTCCTTCACGACGATGCTCACGGCACGTTTCCCAGACAGGCGCGCCAGGTCTACAAAATCGCGCTCCTTCAGGGTGAAGGTCTGTGCTCTCACCGCCCGCGCCACCCACGGCCAACCGGTCACGCCGATGAAGACACCCTCGAACAGGACGCCACGGGTCGTGAGGTATGCGCTGATGACTATCAAAAGGACCAGTTGGGGGATGCAGATCATGACGTTGGTCAGCAGTTGCAGGATCTCGTCGAGCAACCCGCCGCGGTAGCCGGCAGCGAAGCCCACCACCAGACCGACGGCACCGGCGAAAAGGGCGCCCAAGGCACCGACAACATAACTGTCGCGCACACCATAGAGCACCTGGGAAAACACGTCCGTCCCGAACGGCGACGTGGTACCGAAAATGTGCTGCGCCGAAGGGTGCAGGCCCGGCGTCCCGTGATAGGTAGGGCTATAGGGCGCCACCAGGGGGCCCAAGATTGCAAGAGCCACAAAGATCAGCTCGACACCAAGGCCGATCATGAGCTTGGGGTTGCGCAGAGCAAAGTGGAGGAACTCCCAGCGTCGGCCGCCCCCGAAGATACCGGCGCCCGCGCCGGGGCCCCGGCAGCCAGCCCGACGCCTCCAGCAACACCTACGGTTTGAGCCAGACCGGGGGAGCCGGTCAGGCTGGGGACGGGCTCCGCAGCGAAGTCCCCCGGTGCGCTCGGCGGGCCCGTGTTGACGCTCACGCCGGGGCCCCCTGCATGCTCAGCCGCGTCCTTGGGTCCACGATCACATAGACGATGTCGATGACGAAGTTAGCCAGGAGCACCCCGACAATTATGAACATGAAGATGCCCTGTAACAAGAAGTAATCCTCGTCGCTTATGGCAAGGAAGATGAGGTGGCCGAGGCCCGGGTACTGGAAGACGACCTCGGTGACGATATTTCCGCCGACCACGACACCGAGCGCCAACGCCAGCCCGGACAGCTGCGGGAGCACGGCATTGCGATAGGCGTACTTGCGCACGAGTCGCTGCGACGCCCCTAGGGAACGCAGGTAGCGGGCGTAATCAGTTTCGAGCTCGTAGATCACCAGGTTGCGCATACCGATGGCCCAGCCACCGAAACTGACCAGGAACACGGTGAGGAAAGGCAGGAACCAGTGCTCGAGGAGGCTGCCGAGGAACGTCCAGTTCCAGCCTGGGATCAGGCCCGGGTTGTACCCACCGTCGACCGGGAACCAGCGTAAGCGGACACCCAGGTAGTAGGCCATGGCCAGCGCCAACCAGGCATAGGGGGCGGCCTGGAACAGATAGCCGACGGGCAGGACGGTGTTGTCGAGCCACTTGCGACGGGCTGCCATCGCCCCGATTCGATTGCCAAGGATATAGCTGAGAGTTATCGCCGGTATGAGGAGCGCCAAGGTGTAGGGGATCGCCTGGAAGATCACGTGCGTCACCGGTTCGGTGGCGTAGAAGCTGAGCCCGAAGTTCCAGTGGAACACACCGTCCCAGAAATCGAGGTACTGCTTCCACGCCGGCACGTTGACACCAAAAGACGCTGAGATCAGCTTTTGGAGCGCTGCGTACTGGGCCTCGGTCGTGATGGAGAACTTCGAAATGTAAAGCTGGACGGGGTTACCGGGCATGATCCGGGGGATGGCCCAGTCGATCGTAGTCGCGAGGAAGAACGCCACCACATAAGTAATGATCTTCCTCGTAAAGTAACGCCTCACCCGTCCCTCTTTCCTAAAGAAGTGTAAAGGACCAGCAAGCCCACCGCCCCATTTGAGGGCGGTGGGCTCACAGCGACTATTTGCAGCTAGCGATTTACCGTGGGATAGTCACTCCACTACACGGGCTTCAGGTTGGCGAGGGCGAAGATGGTGGTCATGTTGAGGTAGTTGTTCCACAACACCGGGGTGTTCTGGTCGTTGGGGTTGGCGGAGGAAGGGAAGCCCGTCCAGTAGGTGTTGTTGCCCTGGAACCAGGCGCCGTTGTACCACAGCGGGATCTCGGGCAGGTCCTGGAGGAAGTCCGTCTCGAGCTGGGCGTAGACCTTGTCCAGCGCCGAGGTGTTGGTCAGGGGGATAGTGCTCGCCTTTTGGACCAGCGCCCAAGCCGCCGGGTCTGAGTAGCGCTCCCAGTTGAGCTGGGCGTTCTGCTGCTTCAGGATCGGCAGGTTGTAGACACGCTGGAAATAGGCATACGGGTTCGAGTCGATATTGGCGTTGTTATCGATGGCCAAGTCGTAGGTGCCGTTGGTCAGGTCGGCGTTGCGGGCGCTGTCCTGGGGGTAGATCGGCGTGACCTTGATGCCGATGGCCCTAAGCTGGGCCGAGATGTCCTGGATGGCAGCCATCCAGTCCGTCCAGCCGTCAGGGACCTCGAGGGTGAGCGTCTGGCCCTTGTAACCCGACGCCTTCAGGTAGTGCTTGGCCAGGGCCGGGTTGTAGCTGAAGCCGTACTTGCTGACCACGCTGGAGCTGATGTAGCTGTCCAGGTTGGGCATCAGCCCGGTCGGGTTGGCCGCCTTCACGATGCCGCTGTAGACACCGCTCACGACCCCCTCCGGGTTGATCCCGTACGCCAATGCCCTGCGGAAGTTGACGTTGTTCATCGGGGCCTTGGAGGTGTTCGGCTCGAGCCAGGCCGTGTTGGCCGACAACATGTAGGGGGACTTGGGGTAGTAGGTCTGGAGGAAGGCGTCGCCACCGATGACCTTCAGGGTGTTGATGCCCGGCAGGAAGTTGTTGCTCCAGTCGAGGTCGTTGCTGAGCAGCGCCGACAGCTCGACGTTGTTGGAGCCGTTCACCGAGTCGCAGAGGTACTTGAACTTGAACGAGAGCCCGAGCGCTGCAGTGCCCCACCAATGGGGGTTCGTCTCGAAGCACGCCTGCGTGGCGCTAGTGGTGTCCAGGGTCATCGGGCCAGTGGAGACCGGGGTCGCGTTGTTGCCGGTAACCTGCTCCGCCGGTGTCTCGGAAGCGAAGACGGACTGGGGGAATATCGCGCCCTTCCAGAGGAACTCCTGCCACGAGGTGTAGTCGGGGGTGCCATTGAAGGTGACCGTGACCGTGTTTCCGTTGGCGGTGGCGCTCTTGACCGATGACATGTTGCTATTGAAGGCGGCGGCCGCGTCGGCCTTCTCCATGTTGATGGTAAAGACCACGTCAGCCCCGGTCAGGGCCCCCACTACCGACTGCGCCGGGCTGCTGACCCAGTCGACGCCGTTGCGGAGGTTGATGGTGTAGGTGTCCCCGCTCCAGGTGCCGCTTGTCGCCAGCCACGGGATGTACTTGTTGTGGATGGGGTCGTAGAGGAACAGCGACTCGTAAAGCAGGCCGTTGGTACCGGTGTACAGGGCACCGGGGTCGTTGGGGTTGAAGTTGGTGGGCGGTGAGTAAGCCGTCCCACTCGTGTAGAGAGTGTCGCTGTGCGGGAAGGCGGCCTGGTTCGGTGTTCTGTTGGCGTTGGCGTTGGCGCTGCTAGCGCCAACAACGCTCATCAACGGGACCACCATGGCTGTCGCGGTAACGACAGTAACCAAACGGGTGATCACCTTGCTTTTGCGTATCGGCATGCTTTACCTGCTCCTTGTCTCTGTTAGGGCAATAAGACGGGACCGCTGGCACCTACCGGCATTAGGTTGCCAGCGGGCCGTTTCGCTCCGGTTGCGTTCCAATGTTGCGTAGGGAGGGTTGTGGGCCGGCGGCTGACGGGGGACAACATGGTGGCCACGGCAGGGATGATGCAGGCACCGGGCCGGCACACCTGGTGCCGGAGAGCCGTCCCAGGTGCCCGGCTTCGCGGAGGTCGTCAATGAACCCTCGTGACGACCGTTTGACCCCAATTGGAAACCCCCCTATCAGCTTCCGTTACTTAACCGGTTCAGGTAGTAACAGGGAGTACCATAAGCACGCGAGGTTTGCTAGTCAAGTCATCCGCCAAAGAATTTGCGCTCACGAGTTGAGAAAAGTATGCCGATTTTGCCCTCACGATTTGAGAAAAGCCTTTGACTGTTTTCTCGCTTCACGAGGTGAAGCGCGTGGGTGACCTCAGTGAGCGGGTAGCGCGTCCTGGCCGTCGCCCGTCGCACCTGCGACCAAGGGTGCCGTGCTGCCTCTGGAGATGAGCCTCGGCATCTCGTCCACGTTGCCGGGGATCGCCTCGCCTTCGACCAACGCGATGAGCGCCTGCGCTGCGCGTGCGCCGTAGGCCACGACGTCTCTGGCGCGGGCCGTGAGCGCCGGCCGCACCACCTCGCAAAGGGTCGAGTCGTCGAAGGAGACCACCGAGAGCTCGGCGGGCACGAGGACACCCATCTCCTGGGCAGTGCCAAGACCAGCGACAGCCATGATGTCGTTGTCGTAAACGATCGCCGTGGGAGGAGACTTGCTGCTCAGGAGCTGCCGCGTCGCCGCTGCCCCGGCCGAGCTCGAGAAGTCCGTGGTGACCACTCGGCCCCTCGCCCGAGCGCCACGTAAGGCTTGCTCGAAAACCCGGGTGCGTACTTGCATAGCCGCGAACTCTGGGGATCCGGCCACCCGGTCGATCCGGCGGTGCCCGAGCGATGCCAGGTGGCTAACGATCTGGCGGATACCCTCGGCGTCGCCGCCCGAGAAGAACGGGACAGAGCCGGTGCGTCCCGGGCCCCCCACGATCACAGCGGGCAGGCCGAGCTGCTCCACCAGCGGGATCCTTGGGTCGTCAACGCGGAGGTCGACGAGCAGCACACCGTCCACGCGGCGCTCCGCCCACCAACGCCGCAACACCTCCGTCTCTGCTTCGACATCCTCCACGATCTGCAGCATCAGCGCGAACTGGCGGGCAGAAAGCTCGGACTCGATACCCGAGAGCAGCTTGGAGAAGAAGGGCTCGTACGCCAACGTCCTGGCCGGCCTCGCAAGGGCCAGCCCGCAAGCGCCCGCCCGGGATGCCGACAACGCACGGGCGGCCCGATTGGGGTGCCATCCGATCTCTTCAGCGATGGCGAGGATACGCCGGCGGGTGAGCTCTGACACTCCGGGATGGCCGTTAAGGGCATAGGAGACCGAGCCCTTCGAGACACCTGCCCGCTGGGCTATGTCTGTGATGGTGGGCCTACGCGGCCCTTGTCCCTGCCTTCGTGGCACGCTTTGCTCCTCGCTTGCCGGGTTACTCTAGTGACCCGGCCTGGCAAGCCTTAAATCAACCGTGGCCACCCGGGGAGCTGCTCAACCTTGGCGAGGACGCGCCCTGGGATGACACCTATCCGTTGCCTGAAGTACCAGCGATCATCTCAGGCAGCCCCAGCTTGCGCTGAGGCGGTGGCAGTCTGACCCGGTTGCCCGGAGCTATCTTCACAGTTCAGCGAGGAGCACCTGCCAGGTGGCATGTCTTAGAGCTTGGGTACCAGCGGTCAGCCACGACCAGCTTTGATCCGTACCAGGTGCATTTGTAGGAGAGCTGCCGGCGCAGCTCGGCTGGCGAGGCATCGAGCACTGAGCGGTTTAGCCCGGCCTTGCCCCGCCAGTGGCCAGAACCCTTTGCCGAGGCGGTCATCGCCTTTACTGCCAGGTCCTCCACGACCACGGTCCCGTAGGTCTTGGCGAGCCGCGTACTGAGCTTGTGCAACCCGTCGGCGCGGGCATTTGCCACCCTGAGGTGAGGTCCTGCCAGCTTGGCCTTGGAGCGTAGCCAGCGCCCCGATGGGACCGTCCCCTTGCCCGGGCCACGCCTGCGTGAGCACTGCCTTTGCAGGCGGGCCATGCGACGGGCGTAGCGCCACAGGTGCGCCGGGTTCGCGACGACCTCACCGTCTGAGAGCACTGCGAGGCGCCTGACGCCTAGGTCGACACCGACGGCGGGGCCGGCAGGCAAGCTTGGCGCTGGTCTCTGCACCTCGCAACCAAAGCTCACGTACCAGCGACCCGCGTGCTCTGAGACGGTGGCCGACGGCACGCGGGCGGTCCCGTGTACGAGCCTGACCACCAGCTTGGCCGTTGGCTCCTTGGTTCGCAGCACCCCTATGCGGGGCATGCGCACGTGGCGGCCATCCAGCACCCCGAAGCTCCCTGTGGTCACCCTGAAGCTACGATGTGAGCCCCTCTTCTTGAAGCGGGGGAAGCCTACCGGCCTGCCCTTGCGCTCGCCGGAGCGCGAGCCGAAGAAGCCTTTGAGCGCCCTGGCCAGGGCGTCGAGGCCGGAGCTGTGATGCTGATGAACGTTGACGTTCGTGAGGAAGGGTTATCAACTCACGAGCAGTTGGCAACCGCAGCCCTCCGCTGCTCGCCCGCTCTGGCCGGGTCATCCGGCGCTCGGTCCGGCTCCGTATAGGTCAGGAGACTCAAGAACCCGAGCTCAAATTGGAGGCAACTATGGAGCTATATAATCGCCGGCAGGTCCTCACCGGGATCTCTGCAGGCTTGGCAGTTGCGGGGGTAGCGGCAACCATGCCCGCCGGGTCTGCCAGCGCAGCAGCTGCCGCCCTCGTCAAAGACAACAACGCGGTCCAGGAAAGTGCGCTCAAAGACAGCGCGACTGCGGCATCGTTCGACGGCACCGTCGAGCCGGTCGTGGCCTACATTCGCGACGCCAGTACCGGAGAGATCAGCCTATTCGTCGGTTCCCGGGAAGTAATACTTCACGACAGCGGCATCGCCGCCAAACTGGCCTCCGCTGCCAGCAAGGGGGCTTGAGCAATGTCTTCGCACCGTGAAGCTCCCGAAATCTCCAAGGACCCGGTCGCCGACAGCGCAGACCTTTATGCTTTCGTTTCCCCGGACCGCCCCGACCACGTCACGATCATCGCCAACTACGTGCCCCTCCAGGGACCTGACGGCGGCCCCAACTTCTACGAGTTCGGCGACGATGTCTTGTACCAGATCAGGGTCGACAACAACGGCGACGGCGACGCCGACGTCACCTTCAACTTTTCGTTCCGCAGCGAGCTGACCATCCCGAGCAGTTTCCTTTACAACGACGGGCCGATCGAGAGCCTCAACAGCCCTTCGTGGAACCGCCGGCAGTTCTACAGCGTCTCGATGACAACTGGGGGCAAGACCACCAAGCTGGGGACCAACCTGGCATGCCCTCCCTGCAATATCGGCCCGCTGTCAACCCCCGATTACCCCAAGCTCGCCTCCGAAGCGGTCTACTCGCTCGGTTCCGGGCGCAAGGTGTTCGCCGGGCAGCGCGCTGACGGTTTTTATGTCGACCTAGGTGCGATCTTCGACCTCGGCGACCTACGCCCGTTGGCCAACCTCCACGCCACCTTCGGCCTGCCCAAGCTCGCCGCGGCCAAGGGAGTCAACAGCACCCGTTACCTAAACGTGCACAGCATCGCGATACAGGTGCCGATCACTGACCTAACCAAGGGCGGGGCCCATCCAAAGGGCGCTCTCGACCCTGCAGCCACCATCGGGGTTTGGACGACGGCCAGCCGCCACAAGGCGCGGGTTTGGGACAATGCCAACCAGGCCTACACCGACAGCGGCCCCTGGGCCAGATCTCCCGGCTGGGCAACCCCCTCATCAACGAGGTGGTCATCCCGCTCGGCAACAAGGACAGGTGGAACCGCTCGGCCCCGGTCGGGGACTCCGGCTTCGCTGCCAACTACGAGAACCCCGAGCTGTCCAATTTGCTGCCCATCCTCTACCCCGGGGCCTTCCCCAACCTGGCTGCGTACAACGCGACAAAGGCGCCTCGTGCCGACATCGTTGCGATATTGCTGACCGGCATCCCGACCGGAGTGGTCTCGCCCGGGTTCCAGAACTACACAGGCAAGGTCCAAGCGGACCAGCTCCGGCTCAACGTGGCCATCCCACCTGCCTCCAAGCCGAGCCCGCTCGGTGTCGTTGGCGGCGACGTGGCGGGCTTCCCGAACGGCCGGCGGGTCTTCGACGACGTAGTCACTATCGAACTGCGAGCCCTCGCCGGAGCAACCCTCCCGCTGGTCGACAAGTCGTTCACGGCCGACGGCGCGGTGAGCGCCGTGACCGACGGGCTGGACGGCAGCGACGAGGCCTACCTAAGTGTGTTCCCTTACCTGGGCGTGCCCACGAGCGGGTACGAAGTCCGGGTGGCCTGACGTGCACTCGCACGAGGGCAATCCCCTCCCTCCGAGTTTCGCCGGGAGCGTAATGCTGGACGTGGGAGGCCTGGTCGGTGCGCTCGTTCTTTACGCCTCTGAGCAGCTAGCTGGGGCAGAGGTGGAGGTGGTCCGGCTAGGTGAGCCGGGCCACACCACCCATTCTGCGGTACGGCAACGCCAGCTCGCCCCGGGGCGGCAGGCCTTCGCAGCGGTTTACCCGGGCCTGCCCGCAGGCGAGTACCGGGTGGATGGTCGCCGACAGCTGGTCACAGTCAACGGAGGGCGGGTGACCGAAGCTAGCCTCGACGCTGGATGAAAGCGGACCTCCGCAACGCCAGCGACGTCACCCTGGCTATGGCTATCGCTCGCTGGGACCAGGAGGCACTGGCTGAGTTGTACCGCCGCAACGCCGGCCCGGTCTTTGGGCTGGCCCGGCGAGTCCTGGGAGACGCCGCTGTCGCTGAAGAGGTGGTCCAAGAGGTCTTCCTCCGGCTCTGGCACGAACCAGGGCGCTACGACCCCGAGCGTGGGAGCCTGCGGACCTTCCTGCTCTCGCAGGTGCACTCGCGGGCAGTTGACATGCTGCGCTCTGACAATGCGCGGCGCCGGAGAGAAGTCCGGGATGCTCGATCGACAGCGTCCGGGCAATATGACGTCGAGCACGAGTTCTTGGACATCGCCGTAGCCGAAGGAGTGCGCGACGCGCTCGGCGTACTGCAGCCCGGGGAGCGCAGGGCCATCGAACTTGCCTATTTCGGGGGCCACACTTATAGGGAGGTGGCCGTGATCCTCGGAGAGCCCGAGGGCACGATCAAAAGCCGCATCCGTTCAGGGATGCGGCGAATGCACTCATCGCTCGCGGCCAAGGGATTGGCCGTTGGTAAAATGCAACCCGCCGAGGAGAACCCCTAATGGATGCCGTGGACCATACCGAGTTCGCGGAACTGCTCGCCGCCTACTCTCTCGATGCGCTCCCGCCCGATGAGGTAAGCCTGTTGGAGAGCCATCTCGCCGACTGCCCACGTTGCCGCGCCGAGCTCGAGTCGTTGCGGGACGTGGCGGCGCTGCTGGGCAACTCCGGCGTGAGCGCTCCTGTGGGGACCTGGGACCGCATAGCCAGCGAGCTTGGCCTTCCACCAGCCGACAAGGCGGTCCCTTTGCTCGCCTTCCAGAGCCGCAAGCGCACTCCCGTATGGCGCAACGCCGCCATCGCTGCGGCTGCGGTGGTCATGGTGGTCCTCGGGCTGCTCAGCTACAGGGTCGTCAACCTCGACAACCGAGTCGGCCATCTGCAGGCGTCCCTGGGAGAGCGGGGAGTGGGCCAACTTGTTACCCTGGCCATCGAAAATCCAGCTAGCCGCGACGTCGAGCTCACAGCCAAGTCGTCGCCGGCGCGAGCAGATGTCGTGGTCCTGCCCGATGGCACTGCCTACTGGGTTGACGACGATTTCGCCGCGTTGCCGGCGGGGCACACTTATCAACTGTGGGCGCTCGCTTCGGGCAAAGTGGTGTCTCTCGGCGTGTTGGGCCAGGCCCCACACGATGTCCCCTTCCGGGTAGAGCCCACCATGACCCTTCTCATGGTGACCGCCGAGCCTGCCGGTGGGACCCCCGTTCCCACTACCCCCGTAGTTGCCCAGGGAGCCGTATCGGCCTAGGAGGTGACGGCTAGAGCTCCTAAGGGTCTACCAGGAGACCGAGGCCGACCCCGAGCATCCAGATGTCTTTGCTGACGCCGATCCCGGCAGGGGTAGGCCAGTAGCTTCCCGGCTTGTGGAGGGCAGGAGTACGCAGGTACATGACCACGAGGCCCCCGGAGAACCCGGTGAGGGCTGCGCCTGCACGGGCGTTCGACACGAAAGGAACGAGAAGTACCGTGCCGACGGCGATCTCGGCGGCAGCGAGGAGGCGCAAAAAGCGCGTCGGTGGCATGTCCTTGAATATGGGGTACGCGCCGGCCGCCATGCCGTGGACAGCAATGGCCCTCTGTTCGTCACCGTGCCACTTCTCCAGACCGGCGTGGAGGATGTAGGCGCCGGTCGCGATTCGGGTGGGGAGGTTACGAGGCTTCAGGAACCGCATAGGGCCCCTCCTTTCAAAAGTGCTCAGGACAGTGCTCGAGGGGACCGTACTCGAGGAACTCTGCTCAGAAACCAGGGAAAACGGCGCGCAGTTCGTCAAGGTCTACGCCACGGGCCCCTACGGGAGGCGTGTGGGCGGAGTCGAGGCGACCGTATACGAGGCGGAGGAAGGCCTCAGCGGGAAGCTGCAGCTCCGCGTCGTAGTCGTCGGGCTCGAAATCAACAAGCTTCACTTCGTCCCCTGTCTCCAGGGTGAATTGCCTTTCGGGCCCGGTCGTTACCACGTGGAGCCGGCGCTTCGTACCGTCGGGCTTGGCGCGCCCTGCGACGCGGTGGAGCGTTCCGACGAGCAGCTCGACGGAATCCGGGGCGACGGTCGCCGACGGGTCGAGCGCTACCACAACGTCCCAGGTGTGAACGGCGAGCTCCCCGACGCGCAGGCTGAGCAAACCGGCCAGGTCGAGGACCATCCCCCACGTCTCCAGGTGGTACCGCTCCCGTTGGCCGTCGTCGAGGGACTCGAACCGGCCCAGGAGGGCCCGGTCTGCCACAAGCGCGTCGGTTGCCTGGGCCTGCGGGCTTCGGGCGTTCCAGCGCTCCCAGATCGGTGCAAAATCTTCCTGTCCCGGCGGGTCTCCCCCGCTCAGCCCGGCGTCCAGGAGGAGCCCGAAGGTCTCGGTCTGGGACCCGATATGGGAGAGCACCCGGGCGATCGACCACCCAGAGTCGTACGAGGGCTGCTCGAGCTCCTCAACGTCCAGGGGCTCCACCATGGCCGTGAGGATGTCCAGGGACGTCCGCCAGGCCCTCATCCACGGTGCGGGGTCGGTTGCCACGTCGTTCTCCGTTCTCGAACGGCCGTCAGCTCGGCGGCCAGAGGTCCTGACGAGAACTTACAGTCTGTGTAGAGTTAATGAATAGGCAATATCTGGGGGACTGCAAGATTACACTGAGTGCATGTCACTGATCGCCGAGGCCGACGCCGTCGACCAGCAACGGCCCTCCCTGCGTGAGCGCAAGAAACTCGCGACACGTCGCTCAATCCGCCGCGTCGCCCTCGGCCTGATCGCCGAGCGCGGCTTTGCTCATGTGACCGTGGAGGACATCGCCGAGGCCGCCGACATCTCGCCACGGACCTTCTTCAACTACTTCCCCTCGAAAGAGGCGGCGCTCTTCGGAGCCGACACCGAGCGCACCGAGGCGCTCCGCCAACGCCTGCTCGACCAGCCAGCGGAGGCGGCACCCTTGGACGCGCTGCGTGCAGCCCTCGTTGGAGAGGCGTGCGCGGTCGCCGAGGAGCTCGGTGGGCTTGGCGGCGACCCGGGGGCGTGGCTCGCGCGCATGAAGGCGGCCAATGTCGACCCGCACCTACGCGCCGCACAGGCCGCTCACATGGCGGCCGTCGAGCGGGTCCTCGCCGGCGCTCTCGCTGAAAGGCTCGGGACAGAGCCTGATCACGATCCCTATCCCCTGCTCCTTGTGAGCGCGCTGATGGGCGTAATGCGTGCAGTGGTAATGATCTGGGCAGGAGTCGGTGGTGCGGTGACACTGGAACGCCTGACGGACGCAGCCTTCCAGTCGCTCGCCGAGGGCTTTCCGGAGCAGTGTGAGCTTCGCAGCATTGTCGCAGACGCCATCGGGACGGGGCAGAAATTGGGAGCCCCTCCCTGCCAACCCATGTCGGTGGACCAGATTTCTGCAGAAAGGACCAGCTGATGAGCGCGACGATTTCCACGTCTCCGGGATCGCCTCCCAATGGAGCCGCCGCTTACGCGGATCCTGGCCAAGCGCTGCCAGACCTGGACCATCGCCGGGTGCTCGTGATCATCGGGGCGCTGATGCTCGGGATGCTGCTCGCCGCGCTCGACCAGACGATCGTTTCCACAGCGCTCCCTACGATCGTGGGCGACCTCGGCGGTGGTTCCCATATCGCTTGGGTCGTAACTGCGTACCTGCTCGCCGCGACCGTCTCGACTCCGCTGTGGGGCAAGCTCGGCGACCAGTACGGCCGGAAGTTCTTCTTCCAGGCGTCGATCGTGATTTTCCTCATCGGGTCCGCTTTCTCCGGGCTCAGCCATTCGATGGTCGAGCTCATCGCCTTTCGCTCCGCACAGGGCCTCGGTGCCGGCGGCTTGATGGTGGGGGCGCAAGCGATCATCGGGGACATCGTCTCGCCCCGCGAACGCGGCCGGTACGTAGGCCTCTTCGGCGCTGTCTTCGGGCTCGCCAGCATCGTGGGGCCGCTGCTCGGTGGCTTCTTCGTCGATTATCTCTCCTGGCGCTGGATCTTCTACATCAACCTCCCGATCGGTGCGGTTGCTCTCGTGGTCGTAGCCAGCCGGGTGCCTGGCCACCTGGGCAAGGTCCGCCACGTCATCGATTACCTGGGTGCCGCGGTGCTCGCGGCCGCTGCGGCCTCGCTCGTACTGTTCACAAGCCTCGGCGGGACGAGCTATGCGTGGGGCTCGGCACCGATCATCACCCTCGCCGTGCTGGGCGTGGTCTTGTTGGGCCTGTTCGTGGTCGTTGAGCGCCGCGCCGTCGAGCCGGTGCTGCCACTGCACCTCTTTAGAATGCGTACCTTCTGGGTGACAAGCATTGTCGGCTTCATCGTCGGGTTCGCAATGTTCGGTGCAATCGTCTACCTGCCGGCGTTCTTCCAGGTCGTGAGGGGCATATCGCCGACGCTTTCCGGTGTCCAGCTCCTGCCGCTGATGGCGGGGCTGCTCGTCGTCTCGATCGGTTCGGGGCAGATCATTTCGAAGACAGGAAAGTACCGCTTCTGGCCGATCGCAGGTTCCGCGGTCATGACAATTGGAGTTTTCTTGCTGTCCCGCATGGAGGTCCATACTTCCACCGCTCTCGAGGCGCTTTACATGGTCTTGCTCGGGATGGGCCTCGGCGGGGTCATGCAGGTTCTCGTCATCATCGTCCAGAACGCTGTGCCCCATAGCGAACTCGGCGTCGCAACCTCGGCTGCCACGTTCTTCCGCTCGATCGGCGGCTCCTTCGGCACAGCGATCTTCGGTGCGATCTTTGCCAACGTGGTCGTCTCAGATGTCAAGCGGCACCTGCATGGGATCGCCATCCCCCACGGCTTCGACCTCTCAGACGTAACCCCCAAGCTCCTTGGCAAACTGCCCGCTGCGGTCCACGTGGGTATCGTCAACGGCTACGCGGAAGCGATCGGTACTGTTTTTGCGATAGCGGTGCCGATCGCGGCTCTTGCCTTCGTTTTCACATGGTTGATCCCTAACATCGAGCTGAGGAAGTGGTCCACCGGCGGCCCTGCTACGCCAGCAGAAGGCTCGGTACCTGTGGGACCAGCTCCGGCACCTGTGGGCCAACCTGTGGCAGCGGCGGCGCATCCCGCACAGGCAGGTCAACTGCCCGCTCGCAGCTGAACGCCCCCTGGCCCGGCCCGACCTCGTTCATTGTTGAAGGCAGGCTGCGGATCTGCCGAGAAAAGCACCTAGGGTGCTGTTCTCACCAGCCGAAAGGGCCCTAGATGGTTTCAGTTCTGTTTGTCGACGACACCGAAGTGGGCCTCCGTTCGCTGCGGGACACGTTCGCGATCGGGGCCGAGAGCTGGGACACGGCGTTCGTACCGGGAGCAGACGTTGCGCTGTACATGATGGGCGAGCGCCCGGTTGACGCTGTGGTTGCGAGCGCCCGGCTCTCGGGCATGAGCACCGCCGATTTCCTCAGGTTGACCAAGTTGCGGTACCCCCGGATTGCCAGGATCGCGCTGTCAAACCCGGGTGACCGGGGCGCGATGCTGAGCACGCTGCCTGTCGCCAACCAGTGCCTCAGCAAGTCTTGCGGGATCGATGTTCTCGCCAGGGCCGTGGAGCACACCACTCAGCTGCAAGGAATGTTGTTTAGCGAGGCCACGCAGGGCTTGGTCGCCGAGGTGGGCGCGCTCCCGAGCCTGCCGGCAAACCTGATGGCAGTCGACGCCGCACTGTCCAATGAGAACAGCTCTCTTGGGCAGATCGCAGACATCATGGGCGGCGACGTTGCGATGGTGGCGAAAGTACTTCAGCTTGTCAACTCGTCTTTTTTCGGGTTGCGAGCCGAGATCCGTGACCTTCGCCAGGCGGTGGCATACCTGGGAGTCGAGACGCTCCGCGACTTTGCCCTAGCGAGCGCGGTTTTCCGCGCTTTCACACCGAGCCCGCTCCTGCCGGGTGATTGGCTTGCCCGGTTCAACGCGCATTCCCTGGCGGTGGCAGACATCATGGGCCAGCTGGTGCGGACCAGCGCCGCCAAATGCGAGGCGAACGTCAGCGGGACGCTGCATGACATAGGCGAACTGATCGTCGCCGAGCGAGCACCCGAAAAGCTCCTCGAGATCGCCGGCGATGTGACGGGAGGCGCCTCGCCCGACGAGGCCGAGGTCCGCCATCTCGGTACGACGTACCCGGTCATCGGCGGCTACTTGCTGTCGATGTGGGGCATCGGCCACAACGTCATCGAGGCCGTGGCCCGTCAGCGCGAGATGTGGGCCGGCGCACCTCGCGAGCCGGGATTGGCCGACGTGATCCGCGTTGCGGACCACATGGCTCCAAGCCAGCTCCCCCCTACAGCCAACGAGCAGCCGGTAACCGCCAAGAACGCCGTGGCGCGCAACGCGGTCAACGTGCCGGTCTGCCAATCCAGCACTGTTATAGGCATAGACGAGCGTTACCAGGAGAGCGTCGGGTTGCTCAACGTGGTGCGGTTGTACAACCAGGGTTTCTTGAAGCTTTAGCTAAAGACGGTCAGAGCCAGTTGCGCGGAGGGAGCCGGCAGCGGCTCTACGCCGCAGCCTCGACCAGCTTCCCATTGGCGATGAGCTCGACGGCGATATTCCCCCTGGTCGCGTTGGAGTACGGGCAAATCTGGTGCGTTGCTCATCGCTCCTCCTTTTTGGACAGTGCCGCCTCTTGCTACTCGGCCGCTTTCGCGCCGCTCCCCACCAGCGCAGGTGTAGCAAGGAAGGCGGGGACGTCGTGAGCCTCGACGTTGACATGCGGCAGGAGCCTGTCGAGCCAACCTGGGAGCCACCAGTTCGCCGAGCCGGAGATGTGCATAAGAGACGGGACGAGGACCGTCCTGATGATGAAGGCATCGATAACGATCGCGCCCGCGAGACCAATCCCGAACTGCTGGATAATGATCTCGCCCCCGAGAAGGAACGACACGAAAACCAGGATCATTATCAGTGCCGCTGCGGTGATGACGCGGCCGGTCTCGGTCTGCCCCTTGGTGACTGCCAAACGGTTGTCATGGGAAATGGTCCACTCCTCTTGCATACGGCTCACCAGGAAAACTTCGTAGTCCATTGAGAGCCCGAACAAGACAGAAAACATGATGACGGGGATGAACACCTCGACCGGCCCCGTATGGCTGATCCCTAGCACCGACGAACCCCATCCCCACTCGAACACCGCGTTCATCACCCCCAGGGCGGCGCCTACAGAGAGCAGGTTCATCACCGAGGCCACCGCGGGGATTAGCAGGCTGCGGAACACCAACATGAGCAGCAGAAAAGCAACCACCACAACGACCGCAATGAACACGGCGAGCTTGGACGCCAATATCGCCGAAAAGTCCACACCTGCGGCAGTGACGCCGCCGACAAGCACGTGAAGACCCGTCCCGGCCTCCGCATTGGGGATGGTGCTGTCCCGCAGCTCGTGAAGGAGCTGGGTTGTCTGCACGGCCTGTGGCGACGTCGAGGGGTAGATCTGGGCGACGGCGGCTCTCCCGGTTGGGCTCTCGATCACGGGGGTCACAGCGACCACACCCTTCAGGGTGGAGGCGGCTTCGGTGACCTTCCTGAACGCGGCCAGGTCGCTCGGCTCAGGCAGCTTGGCCACCAGCTCAAGAGGCCCGTTGTACCCCGGCCCGAAGCCCTTCGCAAGCAGGTCGTAGGCCGTACGGGTCGTGGTCCCAGGATTATCGCTCCCCGCGTCGGACAGACCGAGACGCAGGCTGAGTACCGGGAGCGCGAAGAGGACCACGACGATCAGGGCGGCCCCAGCGCGAACAAAGGGCTGCTTTTGTACTCCTCGTGCCCAGCGGTACCAGAAACCTGATACGACCTCCTCCGGCGCTGGTCCTGTCTGTAGCAAACGTCGCCGTTCACGTCGCCCGAGCACGCCGAAACCAAAAAAGCCGAGGAACGCGGGCAATAAGGTCAGCGCCGCGAACATGGTCAGGGCGACCGTGACGGACGCGGCGATGGCCAACCCGTAGAGGAACGTAACGCCCAGAGCGAACTGGCCAAGCATGGCGATACACACGGTCAAGCCTGCGAAAAACACGGCTCTACCGGCGGTATTGACAGCGTTTACGGCGGAGTCTTCCACGCTTCGCCCTGCCCTCAAGCCATTGCGATGGCGCGTGATGATGAACAGGGCGTAGTCAATCCCGACCCCGAGGCCGATAAGTACCCCAAGAATGGGCACAAAACTGGCCACCGCGAAGACGTGCGTCATGAGGCCGGTGAAGGCGAACCCGATCCCAATGGCAATTAGCGCGGTGACGATAGGGATGAGGGCGGCCAGGACGGCGCCGAAGAGGATCCCGAGAATGATAAGGGCAAACACGACGCCCAGCCCGGTGCTATTGGCAGGCTTTTGCGCCTCGGTGTTCTCGATCGCCTGGCCGCCCAGCGCGACCTCGATAGACGAGCTCCTGATGGCAGTGGCGGTGTCGATAAGCCGCGGAGCGGCACTGGCGGGAAGGTTCTGGTCCTGGACCACCCAGTTGACGTTTGCAAAACCGATCGTCTTTGACCTGCTCATCTGCGCCCGGCCCAGCGGGGAATAGGGGCTGCCCACCGATGCGACCTCTGGCAGCTTGGCGACCTGCGCCAACATTGCCTGGATCCTCTGCTCGGTAGCGGGGCTCTCCAGCGTCCCGTGCAGCGCCTCGAACACGATCTGGTCCGACCCCCCCGACGCTGCCGGGAAATCAGCCTGCAGGATAGAGATGGCCCGAGCCGAGTCGGTGTTGGGAAGCTGGAACTTGCTCGAGTACGCGGGCTTGGCCGCGTAGTCGGCAGCGAAGATGACGATGAAGGCCACGATCCACATCGCGAGGACCGCCTTGCGGTGACGAAAACACCATCTAGCCAGAGCAGGCATTGAAGTAACGATCTCCTAACCGTTCGCCGCGGACATAACGCGCATGAATGAGGACGAGGGGGTACGGCGGGAGTAGCAAACTCCCAACTTGGCGCGCGAGTACCAGATTTTAGCCTACGACGAAGATCTCGCTAACCGGGTACGGACTTCATGGGCGGCCGCCACCAGGTTGGCCAGGGCTGGGCGAACTTCCTCCCAGCGCCTGGTCTTCAGGCCGCAGTCGGGGTTAACCCAGAGGCGCTCGGCGGGCACCACGTCGAGGGCACGGATGAGCAGCCCGACCATTTCCGACGTCTCGGGTACGCGGGGCGAATGAATGTCCCAGATGCCCGGGCCGATCTCGTTGGGGTACTCGAAGTCCTCGAAGGCACTCAGCAGCTCCATCCGAGAACGCGATGCCTCGACGGAGATCACGTCAGCGTCGAAAGCGGCGATCGCCTCGATGATGTCGTTGAACTCGCCGTAGCACATGTGGGTGTGGATCTGCGTCTCGTCGCGGGCCCCTGAAGAGGCGAGCCGAAAGGCCCCGACGGCCCACTCCAAGTAATCCTTGCGCTCCCCCGCATGGAGGGGCAGGCCCTCGCGCAGAGCCGGCTCGTCGATCTGGATGACCCCGATGCCAGCCGCCTCCAAGTCGGCGACCTCGTCGCGGATGGCGAACGCCAGCTGGCGAGCTGTGACCGCGCGCGGCTGGTCGTTGCGTACGAACGACCACTGCAGCATTGTGATCGGCCCCGTCAGCATCCCCTTCATCGGACGGTCGGTCAGGGACTGTGCGTACGAGGCCCACTCGACTGTCATCGGCCCGGGACGCTTGATGTCGCCCCAGATGATGGGGGGCTTCACGCAGCGGGAGCCGTAGCTCTGCACCCAACCGTTGGCTGTGACTACGCAACCCTCGAGCAAGTCGCCAAAGTACTCGACCATGTCGTTGCGCTCAGGCTCGCCGTGGACCAGCACGTCGAGGCCGGTCTCCACCTGGAAGGCCACCGCCTGGTCGATGTATGTCCTCAAACCCTCCTCGTACGACTCCTGGCTGACGCTGCCTTGGCGGAATTGGGCACGGAGCGAGCGCAGGTCCGGGGTCTGGGGGAACGACCCGATGGTGGTCGTCGGGAGCACCGGCAGCCCCAACTGTGCCCTCTGGGCCTCATGACGAGCCTCATAAGCACTGGAGCGCTGCTGCAAGGCTGGGTCGTACTCGGCCAGGCGTAAGGCTACAGCGGGGTCATGAGCCAGCGGCGACGCAGCCCTGGAGGCGAGGGCCGCAGCGGCCGCGGCAAGCTCGTCCTCGATCGCTTCACGGCCCTCGTTGAGCCCCCGCACCAGGGCTCGGACCTCGTCGAGGCGTTCAGTGGCAAAGGCGAGCCAGCTCCGGAGTTCGGAACCGACAGAAGCCTCGGAGCTGAGGTCGACCGGCAGGTGCAACAGCGAGCACGATGGCGCCACCAACAACCGGTCTGACCCGAGCACCCGGCGTGCCGCTTCGAGCCTCGTCAGTGCCGCGTCCAGGTCGGTGCGCCAGACATTGCGTCCGTCGACGACGCCGAGGGATAGCGCCAACGTGGCGGGAGCGTGGTCCAAAGCGACGTCCACCTGTGCCGGGTCGGCCACCGCGTCCAGGTGCAAAGCGTCGATCGGGAGGGCCAATGCCATCGGCAGGTTGTCGCCCAGCCCGGTGAAATAAGTGGCTACCAGAAGGTGCAATTGCGGGACGGCCTCGCGAAGTACGGCATACGCGGACGCGAAGCCAGCACGCTCCCGCTCGTCAAGGTCGAGGCCCAGGACCGGCTCGTCCACCTGGATCCAGCTCGCGCCTGCTCCTTGGAGGGACGTGAGCAGCTCGGCATAGACCTCGCACAGCCCGGGTAGCAGGTCCAGGCTTGACCCGTGCGCATCGAGGTATTTCGACAACATCAGGAACGACACCGGGCCGAGCAGTACCGGGCGGGTGGCGATGCCGAGAGCCGCTGCCTGCCGTAGCTCGTCGAGCGGCCTGGTCGACGAGAGAGCAAAGCGTTGCCCCGCCGACAGCTCGGGTACGAGGTAGTGGTAGTTGGTGTCGAACCACTTGGTCATTTCGAGAGCGGTGACGCTGTGGCCCCCCAAGGCGCCGCCTCTGGCCATTGCGAAATAACGGTCTAGCGAGCTGGTCCCGGGGCCGACCTGGTAGCGCTCGGGTACTGCCCCCACCGTCACCGCGGTGTCGAGGACGTGGTCATAGAGCGAGAAGTCACCGGAAGGGACATGGTCGATGCCGAACCCGGCCTGCAACCGCCAATGGCGCTCGCGCAACCCCGCCGCGGTCTCTTGCAGCTCCACAGGCGACGCTCGGCCGGCCCAGTACGACTCGAGCGACTTCTTCAGCTCGCGGTGAACCCCCATTCGGGGAAAACCAAGGTTCGAGGCGATTACGCCCATAGGTGCGGTACCTCCATACTCGGGCCCCGCGGCGCCCGCGAGGTTACTGGGCACCCGGGTGGTCTCGTCGGTAATTTCGGCCCGTGCATTGGGTGCTAAACGGTCCTAGCGAGCCGCTAGCTCGGGCTCATTGGATGGCCCCCAGCGTGATCCCCTCGACGATGCGGCGCTGGGCGACAACGGCGACCACGAGGATGGGGATTATGAGGATCGAGGCGGCCGACATGAGCAGGTCGTAGTTAAGGCTGAACTGGTCTTGGAAAACGGACAAACCTTGGGACAACACTTCCATGCTCGTGGAATTGATGACAATCAGCGGGAAAAGGAAGTTGTTCCAGTTCTGGAGGAACGAAATTATCGCAAAGGCGGAGATGATGGGCGTTGCCAGCGGGGCATAAACCCGGATGAACACCTTCCATTCGGAGGCCCCGTCGATGCGGGCCGCCTCGCCAAGCTCGTAGGGCATGCCCAGGTAGAACTGTCGTATGAGGAAAGCGCCCAAGGCGGAGGCAATATTAGGGACTATCAGGCCCTGATATGTGTTCAGCCAGTGAAGGTCAGCCAGGATTTGCACCACCGGCACGATGACGGTGCTGAAAGGGACCATGAGCCCAGCGATTAGACAGTAAAACAGGACGCGCTTGCCGGGGAAATCGAACATGGCGAAGGCATAGCCGGCGAGCAGGGAACTTCCCATCTGGCCGAGCGTGGCTCCGACACTGAATATCACGGTATTTATGAACCACCGGCCGAAAGGTGCCGAGTTCCAGGCCCGTACGAAGTTGCCCCATTCCCATTGGCTGGGCCACAATGACGACCGCAGGTTGACGATCTGGTAGTTGGGCTTGACCGCCGTCCCCAGCATGTACACCAAAGGGAACACCACGATCAGGACGGCCAAGGCCAGTAGCGAGTAGATCAGGGCTTTCGACCAAAAGCGCGACCTAAACATCCCGGCGGGCTCCCCGTCCGAAGAAGCCAACCTGTACGACAATTATGCACAAGGAAATGAGGAACAAGATCACTCCCATGGCGTCTGCCAGGCCCGTGTTGAACTGCACGAAACCCTGGGTGAAGATATAAAACAGGGCAGTGGTGGTGGAGCCGTTAGGACCACCATTGGTGAGGACGAATATCTGGTTGAAGGTCTGCAGGCCGGTCAGCGTGGCGATGACCCAGATGAGGACGGTGTGCCGTCGCAGCAGCGGCCAGCGGACATAGCGGAAGCGCCGCCACGGGCCGGCACCGTCGACGGACGCCGCTTCGATCAGGTCCAGGGGGAGAGTCTTGAGAGCGGCGAGGTACAAGATGACGCACTCACCGAAGAACTGCCAGACGCTGAAGGTCAAGACGGTCAGGAAGGCCAGGGATGGCGACGACGTGAAGTCTCCCTGAGGGATCCCGAAGGCGCTCAGGACCCGGTTGACGATACCGAATTCGGGGGCGAAGAGGTTGCCCCATATCAAAGCCGTAGCCACGGACGGTACGACGAGCGGGATGATGAAAGGCGCACGTAGGTGCCGCACGCCCGGCAACTTGACATCGAGCAGCAGTGCGATACCCAGGCCGAAGCCCATGGTGAGGACCACGAAGCCGACCGTGAAAATGCCCGTTACCTGCAGGGCTTGCGTCCCACCCTGGGACAGGGCGTCGCGGTAGTTCCCTAGGCCGACGAAGGACAACTTCGTGGCGAACACTCCGCCGCTGAAAAGGCTTCGCCACGCCAACATGCCCAGGGGTAGCAGTGAGAACGTCGCCGTAAGCAAGACGGCGGGTGCAATGAAAAGGTACGCTAGGGCCAGCGGCCGGCGACCGACACTACGGCCGCGGGCGAGGTCGTAAGTCCTGCTGGGGCGACCGCTGCTCTTGCCATTGGTCGTCCTGGGACGGATGAGCCGGGCCCTCCCGGTCTGCGCTCGGTCCGCGTAAGCGGGCGTGCCCGAGCGGGCGCCGGGAGGGCCAGCGACCACTAGCTGTTGCTGGCGAGTAAGGCGTCCGCCTCCTGGGAGGCCTTGCTTAGGGCCTGGCTCGGCGTGACGCTACCTGAGAGCGCGTCGCTGATCTCGGTGTACAGGTCGGCAGAGACGCTGCCCCACTGGGGGACGATGGGCCGTAGGCCGCCGTACTTCACGATGCTTGTGAACGTGCTGTACCCCGGAGCCTTGGCCGCGATCGGTTTCAGCACGGGCTGGCCGACCTGGCTGGGAGAGTCAGGCTCGCCGTAGTCTTGCGACGCAATCCAGGCTCCCTCTGCGGGCGTGGACAGGAACTTGATGAAGGCCAAGCCTGCTGCGTCCGCCGTGGTGGTGGTCTTGAAGAGGGCGGACACGGCCAGGCCGATGTTGGTAGACGAGCCGGCCGTCCCGGCGGGGAAGGGGGCCACGCCGTAACTGAAGCCCTTGGGTACGGTGGCGAAGTCGACCCATATGCCGTCGGTCACCATTGCCACGGCGTTGGACTCGAACGCGTTGCCACCGTCGTAGCTGCCGTTTGAGGCAAAGCTCGCAGCCGGCGCTGCCTTGTCCTTAATGAGGTTGACCCAGGTGCTAAGGGCCTCGACGCCGGCGGGGCTATCGAAGGTGGCCTTGGTCCCAGCCGAATTGAGCAGCGTGCCCCCATCTCCCCAGAGGACCGGTTCCCAGTCATAGGAGATCCACTCGGCGTCGCCCATCGGGACATAGAACCCCCACCGCTTCTGGGACGGGACGGTGAGCTTGATGGCGTCAGCCTTAAGCTGCGACCAGTTAGACGGCGGTGCCGCGATGCCTGCGGCTGCAAAATCGGCCTTGTTGTAGTACAGGGCGATGTCGCCAAAGCCCGACAGTGCCATCCCTAGTTGCTGGCCGTGGTAAAAAAGCGACTTCTTGATCAAGGGGTAAAGGCTGTTCGTGGCCGGGACCTCCCCGGTCAGGGGGATGAGCTTGCCACTTTCCTCATAGAAAGGCAGGTCGTAGGGCTGCTGGTCGATGACCACAGTCGGCTGGGTGTTGGTCTTCAACGCAGCTGTGACCTTGGGTAGGAACTCGTCGGACTTGGCGATGTAATCGCCAACTGCGGTGTAGCCCGGGTTGGCGGCGGCGAAGGCCTTGTCAACTGCTGCGATCTCTGAGGTCCCCCACCCGCTCGTCCAGTAAGTGAACGAGGTGGTGGACGATGCGCTGGCCGGCGTGGTGGCCAGACCGATGCCGATGGCCGAACTGGCGGCGAGAGCGGACATTGCCGTCGCCGTTAGCTTGCTACGGGTTGTGCGGCCCATTAGTACCTCCTAAAACACACAAATCCGATGGGAACCGCCATATCTACTCGTCGAGAACTCTGTTAGCAAGTCGTGGCGGGCGGACCGGGATTCCACCGTTGAGCTAGCGGGCCCCAGCACCCCGTGCCTCCAGCGATTCCAGTGATGGAAATGACCGTCGGCACTCCCGGCGGCGCGGAGGGACGTTATGGATAACGGCATTCAAAAAGCTGAAGTCCTGCCTCAGTTCGTTGTCGTCGAGCTTGCTCCAAAAGGCGGCCAGGTCGCGCCAGCATGGCGCGGCCAGCGACCCGCCGATGAGTTTAACCGACTCCGAAGCGCACAGATTGGCAAAACGGAGACATTGGGCCAGGGGCCACGCGGCGAGCGAGCCGTACACGAACCCGGCATCGAAGACGTCGCCGGCACCGGTGGTGTCCAGGGCGTCGACCACCACGGCTTGGGCCTGAGGGCCTGGGTGGCGCCCGGGGCCACGGCTAGCGAGCCAGCTGCACCGTCCTTCACCACGACGAGCGGGCCCCCCCGGGCCAACTGGGCCGCCGCTTGTTCGATCGTTTCACAGCGGGTGCAAGCCAGTGCCTCGGCCGCGTTGGGCATGAACACGTCGACAGCAGCCAGGCCCTCCAGGAGCCGCGACGAGGCCAACCGCTCATCATCCCAGGCCACGTCGGCGAACACCAACGGCGCGAGGTGGTGCAAGCCGGCCAGCCAGGTCGGGTCGGCCTGGGCCAGTGACACGACAAAAGCGTCTGCCCGGTAGCCCTCCGGGAGGAGGCTCTCCACCGCCACCGGCGGGACCTCCTCGTAGGTGACCATTTCTCGTTCACGGGCGATCGCCACCGAACTGGTGACGGGCGTGTTCCACCCAGCTACCTGGACCGAACAGGACAGGTCGACGCCCTCGTCCAGGAGCGAGGACCACAGGTAGTGACCAAAGGCGTCATCGGCGAACACAGCCGACAGAGCGACGTCAAGACCGAGCCGGGCCAAAGCGATGGCGACGTTGGCCACCCCGCCCGGGGACATGCCGAGATAGGCAGCGCGCACCTCGGTACCGGGGCGAGGAGGGCCCGAAAGGCCAGAGAACACGAGGTCGAAACAGACCGGCCCTATCACGTGGACCCGCCTAGGTGCCGGGCCGGCCCCGTGCTCGCCAGCCATCGCTTCGCAGTCGCACAGGTCGGTACCAAGGCCTGTGGCTTGGGTCACCTCGGCTCCACACGTATGTCCATGTATATCATCCTTCGCTGACGCGCCGGGTAACCTAAAAGGCCCTAGTGCGCCGGAGAACCACCAGGTAGCGTGAGCACATGCACGTACGCAGGCTAGGGGCCCGGCCCTGTGCGCCTCGCTCCTAGTCGTAGGTGGCACCCAGGTCGTCGTGGGCGGTACCCAGGCCGATGCTTCCACCGCCGGCGTGTCGGGTAATGCGGCGGCGGTCGCATACGCCGAGCTGGTCGCCTCCGCCACCCAGCGCATGGGGGCCGAGGAGGAAACAATCCCGGGACAGGAGGGAATAAAGGATTACGTAAAGGGGCAGGCGTGGAACGTAACCACTAAGTTCGTCGTCGGCACCACAATGCCGAGCGGCTACGTCCAGACCGTCGAGTACACGACGATCGCCGCCAAGGCGGCGCGACTGCTGTGGGCATCGACTGTTTTCGTGCCAGCAGGCTGCCCGACGCCGAAGGCGGCCACCTGCACGAGAACTACAGACAACATCACGGCTCTGTTCTTGCTCACGAGCGCCGGTTTTTTCATTCACCCGAATAATTACCCCGGACTGTGCTGGAGCAAAGGGTCGGGCACGGTCGCCGACCGGTCGCAGACGGGCGGGCCCGTGGGGTATGAACCTTACGGCGACTATGCGCCGCTGCGCCGTGCTGGGACGAGCGTGGTACTCACCGAAACTTATCCTGCGGGGGGAGGGCAGACGGTGTACGAGACCGACACGATCGCCGCCGCTACGCATCTGCCGATATCGACCGTCGCCAACGTGCCCGCCGCCTCAGGACATCCCGGCTACACCGAGCATTTTGCCTTCAGCTGGCTCACAACCGCGCCACCACAGCCACAAGTCGGCGCGCTGTGCAGCTGAGCCGCGCGCTGTCTAGCTGAGCGGCCCACCTCGCGGCGACGGGTTATTTGCAGCGGGCGCCGAGCTTCTTCGCAACCTGCAGCTGCGCTGAGTCGTCGAACTCGTTGCATGTGAACACCGGCGTACCGTTGTCCAAGCCGGTGACCGTCCCGTCGTATTCGGTCGCATGCGCCGTCGAGATGACACCGACTATGTAGTAGGTGCCGATACTCGAGGTGGTCAGCTTGCACCCGAACGTATCGTTATATGAAAGAGGGGAAAGGGCCACCGCGTTGAACGCGAGCGGGGACAGGACCGGACAACTCACCATCGCGTCCGGGTAATTGCCCGGGGCCGTACCGATCATGGGGTCGGCCACCACTTGGATGGTCCCGATCCGCGCTTCTAGCTGGAGCGTGGCGACAAAGGCAGCCGGGTTGGCCGAGGGGGCATTGACATCGTAGAGGCCATCCGTTGAGAAAAAGAAGTTGAGCGCCTCGAAAAGCGCGGCAGCGCCTGCCTGCATCTGCACAGGTGTGTTCACCACGAACGGAAGATGCACGAGCTTGAGCAGCTCGCTGGCCGCACGAGGGTACCCCGAGGCGCCGGGGAGGTGGGCTGCCACTGCTTTGGTCAGGTCGGTGGCGGCCGCCACCCAGTAGTGGTGATAATCCGGTGGGCCAGCTTGGGCGCCGCGCTCCCACTGCAGCAGCGCGAGCGCATAGTCGTGGTCCTGCGATTTCGCACTCGAACCGTTCCCGGGGCTGTACAGGTTCGCCGGCGGATGGCACGTACCGGGCACCCAGTGCCACACGGCTACCACCGCTGCGGGGATGCTCACGTGATAGGCCGCACAGTCACCAACGTTGTCGGAGTACCCGACGTCACGGGCCTGCCAGGCGCCGTGCCCCGAGCGGTCGAAGATCAGGTAGGCGCCGTCGTCCTGGACCACCACCCCAGCCTCGGACGAGCTAGGGCTCGGGACCAGGCTGGCCCCCGCCCAGTAAGTCGAGTTGGAAAGGTCGTAGGCATAGTACGTCGTGCCCTGCCCGAGGCCGGTGAACGCAGAGCTGGCAAGCCCGTAATGCGAGGCACCGGCATCAACAAGAGCGGTACGCACCGCGCTCGTGACAGGGAGGTTCTCAGCGCCTGCTGCTGGCTCAGCGGCCGCTGCTACCGGGATCGCAACAAGGGCCATCGCCGCCAGGACCGAACTTGCGGCCGAACACAGTTTTGTCATCACTCAATAAGCTAGTGCCGCATCAGCCAACGTTTGCTCGTTATACCGTTTTTCCGCCCTTGCCCCAGCAAGCCAAAGCACAATGATGTGGCAGTCCCACTGAGGAGGAACCGTTGATCCGTTCGTTCAAGTCCATGATCGTGGCAACGTGCGCAGTGGGCCTCACTCTCACCGGTACCGGCCCAGCCACCGCCGCCGCAGCGCGTCCGCCGCACTTTGCCCGCGCCCTGCACGCGACAGGCAATCTCAGCCTGATCGTCGAGCCCGGTGAGATCGGCCCGATATACGCCGTGCTCACCAGCGCAAAACATTCGCTTGACATGACAATGTACGAACTGGCAGACCCGGCCGCCGAAGCAGACCTCGTGGCGGACGCCGCTCACGGTACCGACGTGCGGGTGGTCTTGGACCGGAACCGGGAACAGGAGACCAACACGCCCGCCTACGACTTCCTGAGCGCCCACGGAGTGAAAGTGCATTGGGCGCCGACCTCGTACGAAGCCACACACGAAAAGGCCGTTGTCGTCGATGCTGGGTACCCAGACCAAACCGCCTTGATAATGACACTCAACCTGACCTCGCGCTATTACGCCACGACGCGGGATTTCGCCGTGGTGGACCACAACCCGGCCGACGTGGCTTCCATCGCATCAGTATTCAATGCGGATTATGAGGGCGACCAGAGCGCACCAACGCCATCCGCAACAGATCTCGGTTTGGAGCCCCGGCTCCGAGCCGGCGCTTCTGGCCCTCATCGGTTCAGCCCGGCATACCGTGGCGGTCGAGAACGAGGAGATGGCAAACTCGCAGGTCGTCTCCGCTCTTGTGGCCGCCGCTAGGTCCGGGATCGTAACCCACGTGATAATGACTGACGACAGTGCCTATGGCTCCAACTTCTCAAGGCTTGTAGCTGCTGGCGTGGATGTCCACCTTTACCCCGACACATCTTCGGCCCTGTACATCCACGCCAAAGTCATCGTCGTTGATGCCGGGACCGCTACGGAAAAAGCGTTCGTCGGTTCAGAGAACTTCTCAACCGCGTCCATGGGCTACAACCGGGAGCTCGGCATCATCGTCAACAATCCAGCGATAGTGAGCAAGCTTGCGAGAGTTCTGGCCCAGGATTACGCCGGAGCAGCGCCGGCCCGCACCTAGCCCACAGTTGCCAGCACCCCCAAGCTGGGGTACACGCCATCGGACTGGCCGGCAGCGTACGTCGCCTGGGAACTCCCGATGCTCCTCGCCTCCGTGCCCGAAAGGGTGCAGCGTCTTGAGGACTCAATAGACCTGATCGTGTGGCTGGCGGGACGCGCTCCCATCCCCAAAGACATCGAGCTCGACCCCTGGTGACGGTGCGATCGGCTGGAGCACGCCACCGACCACGGGCGCGGGCCAAAAGTTCAGGGGATCAGTGTGGAAATCTTTATCCCGTCGAGGTAGACGTCGCAGTGCGCCATCGGGTGGGCCAGGCCACCGGGGCATTTGGATTCGCACAACTCGTCGCTGTCATAACAGGCCCCCGTGTAGTTGCAGCACGCCGTCAGCTTCAGCTTGCAGACGAAGTCGTTGCAAAGCATCTGACCGACCTGGTCCTCGAGCTTGTCCAGAGACGTCTTGCCGGCGAACTTGTCGATGGCGGTGTTAACCAGTCTCCCGGCGATCCCGAGGTTGGCGATTTGAGACTGGAGGGGGCCAAGAACCAACTGGTCGATCAAGAAGCTGCCTAGAGCGAGCCCCCACCCGGCCGGCGTGAGCAGCTCGCCCGTCAAAAGTGGTGTGGTAGCCAGCAGGATCACGTCCCACACCAACTTGCAGGTGTCGCCGCAGCTGGCGACGTCAAGCTCTATATCGGCCGACGAGGTCCCGCGCGTTACGGACGAACTCGCTGCTAGGGGCGCGACCGGCACGTCGGCGCTGATCAGCTCGCCGTTCGGTCCAGTCGTGACGACGGAGCTGATCTTGCCATTGGGTTCGAGAAAAGCCAACGAGGCGCTCTCCCCGCTATTTGTAAGGCCGTAGATCAAAACCGCCGTCCGTCCCTTGGCCGACCGGCTGGCGAACGTGGTCACCAGTGACATATAAGCGAGCGACCCATTCTGGTTAAGCCCACCTGCGGCAGGCTCGCCGACCTGTACATAGCCCTGGTCAGCCAGGTATGCCGCTAGGGATTTGTAGGCGGCTAATTGGTTGGCATAGCCCGTGCACAGCATGTGGGCAGAGCACTTCTTCGCGCACGGTTGGCAATCGAAGGTCGTCGTCGACGGCCCGGGGACCTCGCACACCGTGCACGGCCCGCACGACGGGCATTGGACGCCAACAGGTTTGGAGGCGATCTTTGCCGTCAATCGGGCGAAAGGGCCGAGAGCTGGGGCTACTACCACCGCGCCCACGGAGGTCATCGCCGCGGTCAGGGCCTCTCGCCGAGTCCATGCCGGGGCCGCCGGCGATGGGACGACCGCCTGAGCCACAGGGACCAAGAATGGTGCAAACTCTGGCGGGTCGCCGCGCGGAGCTAGTTGCAGCAATGAGATGACCGGCCCCAACCCGGCCACAATGGGCTCGGCCCGGCCGCCAGTAATCAACACGGCCGACGGAGTGGCGCTCACACGACATGCAGCCGCCAGTGAGCCGTCGTCGATGAGCACCCGGGTCTCGGCCATGCCCGCGACCAGCTCCCGGCTGTGCTCCCCGTTTCGCATGACGACCAATACCGGCCCGTTGACGGCCTTGGAACCGGTGTCGCTCAGATGAGCCCGGAGTGCAGGCAGCACCAAGCGGCAGGGACCGCAGCCCGGGTCGACGAAAACAAGCGTGATGCGTCCGGCGTCGTCAGCCAGGGAACCGAGCTTCATGGTTGTCGAGCCCAATGTCGTCACAGAGGAAGCGAGCACATCCCTGGGCCCAGGGCGCTGTGCGAGGGCGTGGCGCCTCCAGGCAACACCCATGAACAAGACAGTCGCCCCGCACGCAACGGACGCGATCGTCAGGGGCCCGCCGCCGTGTCCACGCCAGATGGCACTCACCGGCAGCTGAGCCCTCCCCGCCGCCACCAACGAAGCCAACAGCAGCAGCAGGCCGTTGCGGACCAGCGGCCAACGACCAAGTGTCGTCCTGCCGAACGCTCCGAAGCAATTGCAACCGCCCGCCCTACCGTTACGCCGGTTCCGCACCAGCAACGACGAGAACACGGCCAGAAGGGCCCAAGATGCAGCTGCGGCCCATCGGGCCGTGGCCGGGACAAGCAGTGCAGCGGCGAGCCCGAGCTCGGTCCACGGCAGGGCGACGGCAGCCGGAGCCAATCTCTGGTCGAGGTCGAAGCTCTCCACCAGGAGCCGCGAACCCGCACGCGTTGTCAGCTTCCCGGCGGCAGCCACCGTAAAGATCAGGGCCAGCGCTACCCGAACGATCAGCACCAGGTCTGCCATGTTGTGACCTCCAGGAGACGGCTGAGCGCCTCGAGCGCTCGCCTCCCGTTGCGATGCTAGACCCGCGCCATAGATGTCCACGGCACACATCGGCCTATAGGCACCCTGGCAGCCTCACCTTACCGACCCTTACGCACACGACGAGTGGGCTGCTCGCAGACGTCGAACTCGCCGTACGGGCTGATCTTAAAGTTGCTCCAGGTCGCTCGTCGAGGAGGTCCCACGCAGCGCCGACGATGGTGGGGGCATCGATGCCGAAGTTGCGGTACAAGTCTTCGACCTCCCCCGCCTGGCCAAAGTCGTTGACCCCGAGGCACGTCATAGGGACCGAATTGATACTCCCGAGGAACGAGAGCGTGTGCGGGTGACCGTCGAGGACAGCAACGATCGGGGCCGCACGCCCGAGCGGGAAAAGCGCTTCCAAGACATCGGTTGGCCAATCAGCCAGGCCTCTACGCGCTTGGACGGCCCGAAAAACCAGGTCAGCCGAAGTCAAACAGATCACGTCGCAGGTCATTCCGTTCTGTTCGAGCTCGGAAGCCGCGGTAAGGACCTCGGGCATGACCGCACCCATCCCCACTAGGCAAACTATCGGCATCTCCTTGGAGTGTCGGAGGTGGTACCCGCCTGCCAGCACCGACCGTCGGCGAAGTTCCCGGTCCTCATTATCTTCGGGCACTGCACAGAGCGCCTGTTCTATCGGCCGCGTGCTCAACCGGAAATATGACGAGGTGCCGTCGGGAAAGCCGAGGCTTCCTAGTGCCTGCAGCATGGCCCACTCAAAGTCCTGCACAAACGCCGGCTCCCAGGCCGTGCAGCGAGGCTGTTCGAGGCCGATCGAAGGAGTAATGACAGACTGGTGGACGCCACCCTCGGGTGCAAGGGTGACGCCCGACGGCGTTCCCACCAAGATGGACTGCCCGCCAGAATAGATACCGAACGACCAGGGCTCAAGACAGCGCGCAACGAAGGGGTCGTAGATAGTGCCAATCGGCAGCAACGGCTCGCCGTCCCGCGACCAGGTCAGGCCAAGCTCAGAGAGAAGCCCCACGAGATTGACCTCTGCGATACCAAGTTCGATGTGCTGACCTTTTTGGGATTGCTTCCAGCGGACCAACGTGGACCGGTCTTGGGCAAACCAATCTGGGCGGTCGTCTAAATGCCAAATGCCCACACGGTTGATCCAGCCACCCAGGTTGGTGGAGGACGCCACATCGGGACTGACGGTCACGACACGAGCGGCCACTTCTGGCGCCACTCTTGCCAGGTCTAGGAGGAACCGTCCAAGCGCCTGCTGGGTGGACTCGAGGCCACCCCCTGCACTGCTGATTTCGGCCGGTGGTTTGGCGATCACTATTTGTTTCAGCTCGGGGCGAGCTAGGCGTTCGGCCGCCGCGGCGCAGACCATGGCCTCCGAGCTGCCAGGCGGGAGCTTCGACCATGGCATCTCCGGGTCGGCCCCCAACTCCAAGCCGAGCCGGCGCCATTCGTCTACGGTCAACAGAGCCGAATGGTTCCCCGGGTGGCCCTCGGTCGGCAGGCACCAGGCTTTTATGGTGTAGGCGAGCACGATCGACGGCCGGTCAGTTACACGGTCAGCTTGAGAGAAGGCGTCTAACAGGTCGCCGAGGTCATGGCCCCCAAGGTTTCGTACTGCCCTGGCCATCGCCTCGTCATCGAGATCAGCGAGAAGCCGAGCAATACTCTTGTGTTCCGGACCGGCGCCTGCCACCGCTTGGCGGAGCTCGCTCGCCGGTAAGCGCAACAAGTGTTGGTATTCCTCGTTGCTCATCGCGTCGATCCGGCGCTCCAGTAGCTCGCCACCTTGTGACGCGAAAAGCTCGCGCAGCCGTGAACCGTACTTGAGAGTGATCGTGTTCCATCCAGCGGCTGTGAACATGTCCCGAATGCGGTTGGCAGCGATGCCAGGCACGACCCTGTCCAGTGACTGCCGGTTAAGGTCGACGATCCAAAGGACTTCTCCCAGTCCGGGCACCATCGGGTCGACGAGCGCCTCCCACACTGGTCCTTCATCGAGCTCGGCGTCACCGACTAGCGCAATGTGACGTCCTCCAGCGGTGTCGTCAAAGTGCGTCGTGACATACCGTCGGGCGATCGTGCTCCATATTGCTGCGGTGGCGCCAATTCCTACCGACCCGGTTGAGAAATCAACTGGGTCGGGGTCCTTCGTCCGGCTAGGGTAGCTTTGGAGGCCGCCGAACGCACGGAGCTCAGTGAGGTAGCGCTCATCTAGACGCCCCAAGAGGTAGTTGATGGCGTGAAGGACCGGCGATGCATGGGGCTTGACCGAAACTCGGTCGCCGGCTTTGAGGTGCTCGAAATATAGAGCTGTCATGATGCTCACCATCGATGCCGACGACGCCTGGTGCCCGCCGACCTTCACGCCATCGCTACCGGCGCGCACCTTGTTCGTGTGATGGATCATGCTGACCGCCAGCCATAGGACCCGTCGCTGGATTCCGATCGAGGAGTTCTAACTCCTCCTCTCGCGATGTACTGGTGGCAAGCCCTTCAACACTGCCAAGCATGGGGCCGAGGCTAGCCCGGTTGGGCGGTTCTCACAACGAATAGGTCCCATGTGGTGCCCGTGACGCAAGAAATAGGGGTCCTAAAGGACTACACAACGATATAATATTGTTATGACGACCGATGTGAGCCCAGATAGACGCCATGGACGAACGAACCCTTGGACTGCTGGGAAAGAACGCGGCCATCTTCACAGTCGCCGGTGACCCAGATGCCCTGCCCTGGATCCCACCTTTTCTCAGAGATGGGGACGGAATTGCCCACCAGGACCGAGACCTGATCCGAGCGCTAGGTTGACATGTTAAAGCCTCTGGGTTGAACCATTGACGCCAGAGGTAGACACGAACGGGGTACCGCATGCAGGAGCCCTCAGCTCGCTATGAACCGAGGGCCCCTCCACCTCCAAGAACCACTGGGGCTGCAAACGGCCTGGACGCGGGACTTTTCCGACCTCTCCTTCGAGTGGCGCCGCCTCTTCTCTGAGGCGTTGGGTACCTTCTTTCTCGTCCTTGTGGCCGCAGGAGCGGCGGTGGTCAATGCCCGTAGCGGCGGAGAGGTCCCTCTCGACGCACGAGTGGTCGCGCCCGGGCTCATGGTCATGGCGGTCATCTACTTCATGGGCACCGTCAGCGGCGCCCATCTCAACCCGGCCGTATCCATCGCGTTCGCCCTCCGCCGGAACTTTCCGTGGAGTCGAGTGCCCGGGTATGTGGCTGCCCAGCTCGCCGGTAGTCTCTTGGCCGCAGGGTTCCTCCGAGCGAGCTTCGGTGACATCGGCAACCTTGGTGCCACCCTGCCGGGCGTGAGGACCAGTGCGGCAACCACGGTGCTAGTAGAGGTCGTGCTCACGGCCGGGCTGGTCAGCGTGGTCCTCGGCACCGCCTCGGGTGCGCGCAACATCGGTGCCAACGCCGCCCTTGCCGTCGGCGGCTACATCATCGTTGCCGGCCTGTGGGCGGCGCCGATCTCGGGCGCGTCCATGAACCCCGCCCGCTCCCTGGCCCGGCCCTTGTCGGCGGTCACTGGGGTGATTGGTGGGCGTACGTGATCGGGCCGATAGCCGGCGGCGTCATCGCAGTCGGGTTCGCCTGGGTGCTGCGTGGACCGCCGAGCCAGGCTGCTGACGAAGCCGCCCAAGGGACAACCCTAAGCCCGTCTAGCGGACCAACTACCGGGCCGAAGTCGAACGCCCAGTGACCTCAAGGTTTGACTGGTAACCTCAACCCACAGGCGGGAGGTAGCTTCCGGGCACATCAGCGAGGTGTAATGCCGGTCAGTCGAGCGAACGCCCTTGACCACGTCGTCCTCGTGATATTCGAGAACCGCTCGTTCGACAATCTGCTCGGTCGGCTCTACCAGCCTGGCGAAGTGCCGAGCTTCGAAGGCGTGTTTGGGAAGGACCTGACCAACCCGATCCCCCCTTGGGCCGAGCACGGCAAAGAGCAGGCGGTCGTTCCCTACGACGTCGCATCCGGGATGGACTCCCCCGATCCCGATCCCGGCGAAGAGTACCAACATACAAACACCCAACTGTTCAACATCCTTGACGCGGTCAACCGCTTCAAAGACGCGAGGGAGATGGCACCACCGTACAACGCGCCGCGACCGGGACAGCTGCCGACCATGGACGGTTTCGTAGCCGACTACATCAGCTTCTTCACGAGAGAGGTTGGTCGTCAGCCGACCTTCGAGGAATACCGCCAGATCATGACGGGGTATACGCCCGAACAGGTGCCCGTGCTCAGTGCCATCGCCCGGGGCTTTGGCGTATTCGACCATTGGTTCAGCGAGGTCCCGTCTCAGACGCTGACGAACCGCTCCTTCTGGACTGCTGCCTCGTCCTCGGGTCTTGTGGTGAACCGGCCGATGGGCCATTTCATGCGGCAAAACAATGTCGAGACATTGTTCAACCGGCTTGACCAACAGAACCTGAGCTGGAAAGTATACGTCCTCGAGCCGGACCCGATCTCTTTCACAGGCTTGCTCCACATGCCGCGTCTCGAGCATCGTTTCGCCACACATTTCGTCCCGTTTGCTGAGTTCGAGAGCGATGTGGCCGCAGGGCTGCTCCCCCATTTCTCGCTGATCGAGCCGAACTTACTTTCCGGCCATGGTGACTACCACCCAGCGTTTGGGCGGGCACTATTGCCCGGAACAGAAGTCCCACTCGACCCGCCGTCTTCGGTGCTCGCCGGAGAGGCCTTCCTCTCCCGCCTCTACGATGCCTACCGGTCCGGGCGTGCCGAGGTCGGGTCGAACGTGTTCAACACGGCACTGTTCATCGGGTTCGACGAGCCGGGAGGTACCTACGATCATGTTGCCCCAGGGCCGGCCGCACCGCCCAACCCCCTCTCAGCGAGGGGGAACTGGGGTTCAAGTTCGATCGTTCCGGGTACCGAGTCCCAGCGGTGATTGTCTCGCCATGGGTCGCACCGAGCTCCGTCTTCACCGAGGACTTCCGGCACACCTCATTGATCGCAACACTCCGAGAGGTATGGGGGCTCGGCCGGCCCTTTAGCGCCCGAGACGCAACAGCGCGGACCTTCCAGCATGTCCTGTCCCTCGAGGAGCCCCGAGACCCTGTCAACTGGCCGAGCCCGGTGCCGGTGCCGGTCCCGCAATTTCAGATGGAGCGCGTGGCGGCGGGTGAAGCGATCGGTACGCTCGGAAAGTATCTGAGCGAGGGCCTGTTCGAGCATATGGGACGATCGTGTTCAATACTCCGACTGGTCCCAAAGGACCGCGAACGAGAGATGTCCCCGAGGCTCGCTCTCGCCGTGGTACATCTCGTAGCTAAGCGGTATTTTCCTCGTCTCTCGGGCCCGCCGGGCTCCCGGTTGCGGGCGATCCGCGCGATCATCACTGAGTATGCTCAGCGCCTTCGAGGAAGGCGTGTCGATTGAACCGGCGCAACAAGCGCCAATGCCTATGGGGAGGTCATGACCAGTCAATTTGACCGTCGACGAGTCCTTGTAAGCGCCCCCGACGTTGTCGAGGTGGTCGGAGAGGCGGTGCCGGACCTCGCGCCCGGCGAAGCGCTGGTCGAGATGTTGGTGTCCGGGGTGTGCGGTTCGGACAAGGCCGGCGCCCATGGCGAGCACGCTTTTTTCAAGCCTCCTTACTACCCCGGCCATGAAGTGGTCGGTGTGGTGGTCGCCGTCGCCGACGGTGTGGACGAGGTCGTGGCCGGTGAGCGGGTTACGGTAGAGCCGACCCTGGTTTGCGGTCACTGCAAGCCCTGTCGGCACGGCGCCGAGAACCTCTGTGAAAACCTGGAGTTCTTCGGCTGTGGCTACCGAGAAGGTGGTATGGCGGACGTTTTTTCGGTGCCAGCCCGTCGGCTACACAAAATACCCACGACTTTCAGCGACTACCAGGCTGCGCTTGTCGAACCCCTGGCCACGCCGGTGCACGCCGTCCGCCTTGCCGGGGACCTGGCCGGCAAAACTGTTGCCGTGCTCGGTGCGGGCACCATCGGGCTGCTGACGCTGGTCGCGGCGCGCCACGCAGGGGCGGGAAAGATCGTAAGCACCGACACATTGGAGGCCAAGCGAGACCTCGCTCTGGCGCTGGGTGCTGCCGCTGCTGTCGACTCCCAAGCCGACGACCTAGCCCGGGTAGTGCGGGGCGAGCTGGGCGAAAGTGCGGACGTTGTCTTTGACTGCGTGGCCAACCAGGCCACCGTCGAGTCAGCGATCAAGATGGCCGTGAAAGGGGGGACGGTCGTGGTCGTAGGAGGCGCACGCAAGTCGGTGACCATCGACCTGCCGGTGGTCCAGGAGTACCAGGTGCGCCTGCAGGGCGCTGCCACGTACCGGTGGGAGGACTTCGACAGAGCCGTCGACATCCTCGCCAGTCGCGCTTTAGATGCCGACCAGTTCATAACCGCCACGTTCCCCCTCGCCGAAGCGGCACAGGCCTTTGCAGCCATAACGTCCGGTACCGAGGTAAAGATCCTCGTAGTTTCCGACCGCGGTGGGAACTAGCTGGCTCAAGGGCCGTTTAGTGACCGACCACGTCGGCTAAAGGATCAATGAGAACCCTCAACAACGACTTGTCTCGAGGATGTAAGAGCTCGATAGGAATTGTTCCTTCGGCGACTGCGGCCTTGGGCGGCACTCGTTGGCTCGTTCGCGTGGAGCAACCGGGCGTTGTTGAAGTACTTCGGTGTGGTCGAGCTGTCTCGGCGTGCCACGAGCCGGCGCTTCCATCCGCTTACACCGGGAAACGAAGGACTACGCCGAGAAACCCCCGTAATCAGGTCGAAACCGGCTCGCGGAGAAATGAACGTCCGCGAAGCCGGCGGGTCCCCGCCCCGGCCCAGCCCCCTCCACAGGTAGAGACTTTGGCCGTAACTAGCGATCGACGGCGTGCTCCAATTGCGCTTTGGTCATTTCGGACCGGCCTTTGATGCCCCGTCGCCGGGCATCTTCATAGAGCTGGTCCCGGCGGCCGCCTGGGCCCTGGTGTGAGCGGAGGCCGTCGCGTCGTCCCGACGAGATATCGTCCAGAGAGGTCCGGGAGGCCTGGCGTGCGCCGCCCGGGACGCTCGCCGAGGCCAAAGCAACGCTTAGAGCGTGAATGTGACGATGGCAGACATTGCCGTGTCCTCGAGGGAAGCACACCGTGGGGCGATAGCTCTACGATTGGCCTCCCAGGGCTGACATCGAGCGGACGTTGGGCCGCTGGGTCGGATGATCGAGGGAGGAGAGGGCATGCAGAGCAAAGCTTCGATTGTCACAAGCCCTCATGACCTCGGGGAGCCGGACCGCCCGGAGAGGGAACTACCGGCGTGACGCCGTTTGACCGCAAGGCGACGACATATTGGCCGCTCCGGACGGCGAGAGATAACCGTCGCCGCTCCCTACTCCTGCACCGATTGCCGCTCAGTGTTTTAGTCGCGCTCTTGTTGTTGAGCATCGTCGTGGCGCTGCTAACGCGTGCCGTCGAAAGCGACCAGGACAACCGCCTGCTCGTCCAGCGGGCTAATGAGGTCAGCCTCGTCCTGGGGACGTCAATCACCTCGCTCGAGTCGACCCTGACGGCCTTAGGCCATGTCGCCCGCGACGGCGGTACGGCCCTGTTCATCAAAGAAGCGGCGGATGACGTGGCTGCCGGCCCTGGGAACCCGACCTTTGCCCTGCTCCGCCGGAGCCACGGTTCTTATGTCGTGACAGTCGAAGCCGGCCATGGGCTGCCGGTCGGCGAGATAGCACCGGGGCCGGTCGCGACAGTCTTGGCTGCCGCCCAGAAGGGCCGGGACCTGCTGGCGACACCTGTACTCGGCTCAGGCACCGACCGCGTGCTGGGGTTTGCGCTTGGCGGGCCTTCTGTACCGGCAGGAATGGTCCTGTACCGCCAGAGCGCGCTCGGTCCGGTGAAGGCGCCCCGAGAGGCGGGCACCGCGCCGTTCGACGAACTGAACGTCGTGCTTTACGACGCCTCGCGGCCGGTCCAGGCACAGGTGGTCGCGACGACGACCAAACACCTTCCGCTGGCTGGCCGCGTGCGCTCTCTGGCGTTCCCGGTTGGCGCCAGCCACTGGCTCCTGGCAGTGTCGTCGGCGCAGCCTCTGGTGGGGACGGTCGCAGCCTGGGGGCCATGGATTGCGCTGACCGTGGGCCTCGCCGCCTCAGCGCTGATCGCAGCAACCCTGGAGCAGGCCGTTCGCCGCCGCGATGCTGCGGTCGCTCTGTACCGTGGCGAGCACCGCGTCGCCGAGACCCTGCAGCACAGGCTGCTGCCGACGCTCGCCACCGTGCCTGGCCTGGATATCGCGTCGCGCTACGTGGCGGCTTCCGACAGCCAGCAGGTCGGTGGGGACTGGTTCGATGTGTTCGACCTCGGCGACGGGCGGACCGCCGTCGTTATCGGCGACGTCATGGGCCACGACATTGAGGCGGCGGCTGCCATGGCCCAAATCCGGGCCGCCCTGCGGGCCTACGCCTTAGAGAACGACGAGCCCGCACCAGTGCTTGAACGCTTGGCCCACCTTGTCGACGCCTTCGACATCACCGGGCTGGTGACCGTTATATATGGCGTGCTCGGCCCACCCGACAGCGACGGGGCCCGCCAGTTCCGCTGGGCTAACGCCGGGCATTTACCTCCTTTGGTGAAGGTGGCCCACGGCCAAGTCCACGAACTTGGCGACGGTCGCTCGGGTATCATCGGCGCGCCTGCGACCGAGCCTCGAGGCCAGGGTCAGGCGCTCCTGTCGCGGGGTTCCTCTTTGGTCCTGTACACCGACGGGTTGGTGGAGCGGCCAGGCACTGCTCTAACCGACTCGATAGGCGAACTCCGGTCCTCTGTCGAGCACCTGCCCCCTGGGACATCGGCGGACGAGCTGTGCGAAGCCGTGCTGGCCGCCAAGGCTCTTGACCAAACCAGGGACGATATTGCCATAGTGGTCATACGGATATTCCCCGCGAAGGTGCCGGAGAGCGGACCGCTCGGTGGGACCATCCTGCTGACAACCTCGTCGCTCCCGGAGGTCGCCGAGCCAGCACGCTGAGGCAAGACGGAGTGTTACACCGCAGAGCCTGATGGCACAATGCAGCTCCATATCCCCATGGTGCGGAGCTGAGCTTACCTCTTAGTACGTTGACTGATATAGTGGTAGTCGTACTAGGAGGAGCGGGTGGCACTTCGAAAACCAGAACCGGGCGGGGTCGGCGACGATGTCCTCCGGCGGGCTGGCGACGCGTCCGTCTTGATCCTGACAAGTTTGGCGGAGGGCCCTAAGCACGGCTATGCCCTTATCCAGGACGTTAAGAGGTTCTCGGGCGTGCAGCTGGGCCCGGGGACCCTGTACGGCGCGCTCGACCGCTTGGAGCTTCTGGGCATGATCGAAGCACTCCCGGTCGATGCCCGGCGCCAGCCGTACCGCATCACCTCAGCCGGTGCGGTCGCGCTGGGTGAACACCTCGATGCACTCGAGCGCATCAGCAGCGTCGGGCGTCTTCGGCTCGGCTTCGGAGGGGCCTGATGCCTGGTAACGGCCAAGGACGCCTGTTGGCTCTTGCGCTTCGGTGCTATCCTCCCCCGTGGCGTGCGCGCCATGGCGGCGAGGCGCGGGAGCTCGCTGCCTTGCTCGCCCAAGATGGCGTGCCGGCGCGGTCGATGGCCTGGGACTGCTTCAAAGGGGCGGCGAGGGAGCGACTAACACAAACGAAAGCGACCCGTCGCTTGCGGGCGGGCGCAGCCGCTTTAGTGGCGGCCACCTCGCTTGCGGCCGTGTCGCTTCTGGTCTCAATGTCACCGGCCCCGGCGGGCGCAGCAGGCGTAGTCCGCGCAGATATCACGAGCCGCCCCGAGGCGGCCAGCCAGCTGGCGGCCGTGTTCAAGTCTCACCACTTCGACATCGGCGTGGAACAGTTGCCGGTATCGCCAAGCCTGGTCGGTTCGATCCTGGCTACCAAGACAACAGGGCGCTCGACCGGCAACGACGGCATCCTCGGCCGCGTCACCGGGACCTGCGCTGGTGGCGCAGGAGTGTGCACCCAAGGGCTACTGCTGGCCTCGCATTTCTCGGGGCACATGCTGGTCCTGGTCGGACGGGCCGCCAAGCCCGGCGAGACGTACGCGGAGCCCGCTGAGGTTTTTCGGCCCGGCGAGGTCCTCGCGGGCAGCTCCCTCCTCGGCAGGACGGTCGCGGTGGCGGTACCGGTGCTCGGCAGACTCCACCTGAGCGTCCTGTGGGAGGTGGACGGCGACAAGCATTGTTCCGCCATTACCCCCGACGGTTGGTACCACCTCGCCGGAGGCTTCGCCATCTCTGCCGTCTCCATCTGCATAGAAGTCGCACCGTCGGCGCGGACAGCAATAGGGCGACGGGGCTAAGTGGACCGCCCCGTCGACGTGGCCGCTACCGCCAACACTGCCGCTACCACGGGCCCTGACGAGCCAGGCTCAGCCGGCGACCGGGCAGGAGAAAGCAACCACCCGCCAGAGAAGCACTCGGGGCCGAGCAACAGCGGCAGGCACACGTTCGTCGAGTGGGTCGTAATAGTTGTAGTGGCTCTAGTCGCCGCCCTGCTCATCAAGACCTTTGCGCTGCAAGCGTTTTCTATCCCCAGCCAGTCGATGGAGCCGACCCTGATGCCCGGTGACCGAGTGCTGGTGGACAAATTAGCCTCCGACTTCAGCCCCGTGCGCACGGGCGACATCATCGTCTTCCGCCGCCCTCCGGCCGACACCTCGCCGGTCAACGACCTTATTAAGCGGGTAATAGGCGGGCCCGGCCAATCGATCTACGTGGCGAACTGCAAGGTCTACGTCAACGGAAAAGAGCTCATCCAGCGCTACCTGCCCGAGGGTTGGGAGAGCCCAAGCTCCGAGTACTGCACGGTCTGGGACGCCCCAGGCATGCTTAACCTGCCCGACCCCTACAGGGTCCCTGCAGGCCATTACTTCGTAATGGGCGACAACCGGAAAGACTCCGACGACTCCAGGTACTGGGGGCCGGTGCCAGCGAGCTATGTAGTCGGCGTCGCCTTTGTCCGGATGTGGCCGCCAAGCCGTGTGGGCTCGTTGTAACGCGGATCAGGACTGGCCACGCGGGCCCGAGTCGGACGGCGCCGTTCAGATGCTTACTCTGGCGCAGCCGGCCCAGGACCCTTTGATGTTGACTATCCCGCCCTTCGGAGCCGAAAGCGTGCCTTTGAGGGAGCCGGATTTACCGCCTGCGGACGTGGTGGCCGTGCCGGACCTTCCCTCGTAGTCGGCGGGGATAGTGAGCGATACACCGGCGTGAGCTGAAAAGAGGCTCGGCGCCATGGTGTAGGCGCGATCGAACTCGGCCACGTCGATGCTCAAGTCGATGAACAGGATCGTCTGCTCCTTGCCTCCGACCTTGAGCTTGACATTGTCCCAAGTGATGATGTCGTAGCCGCCCTGGTGGGGCGGCGAACCCGAGACGTCACTGATGGCGCACCCGGGGAGACCTCCGTCGTTGTGAGATGCCGGGACCTCCAAGGTGCCCGAGACAGCGCCGCCAAAGCTGAACGAGCCTGAAGAATGGTAAGAGCTTGCCGATGCAGTGGGCGCGCCGAGAGCGGGCAAAACGCCGACCATCAGTGTGGCGATGGCTGCCATTAGAAAGCGCGGCCTTCGGCGCTCACCGAACTCCGGTCCAATTTGCATCGTGGTCCTCCCCTGTCACCGCCATCAGAGGATGGCTCGCCCAGTGTAAGCCGAGGCGCCTCGGTGACCATTGTCACAGCGGGACCTCCCGTCTTGTCTGATGGCGCGTGGGTACCGCTACGACCCCGAGGAAACCCAAACGACTGAAAAGGGCAACAAGACGATGAACACCAGTAAGGATTACCAGCACGACATGACCATGATGTTGGCCTTCCACGAGGCCCTGCGCCGTGAGCTAGGCCACATCGCCCGGGTGGCCGCCGCCAGGACCGACGACCCCCGCCGAGCACGCCGCCATCGACCCACTCATCCATGCCATCGACGCCACCCTCGCCAACCCGGCCAGCGGGCCCGAGCGCCTTGGCGACCTGACCGACGCCTTGGCCACCACGCTCCACGCCCACCTGCGCCATGAGGAGGGCGAGGGCCTGGCGCTTATCGACGCGACCATCACTGACGAGCAGTGGCAGGAGTTCGGCCAGGAGAACGCCAAGCGGATCGGCCCCGAAGCGCCCCGCGTGTTCCCCTGGATGCTGGACGGCTTGGACGAGGTCAAGACCGCGCACATCCTCGCAACTTGTCGACCTACTGGCAGCGGACGCCGCCTTCTACGGCGACGGAGGCGGCAAGGCAACCAGTACGCCCCAACCGCTCTTCGGGCGTGACCGTGTCGCAAACCTCGTCGTCGGCCTGTTCGAACGAGCAAAGAGAATGGGGATAACACTCGAACCGGTCCTTGTTAACGGTGGGCCCGGCATCATTACCCACGACAGTCAAGGCAAGGTTGTGAGCGTTCTTTCCCTCGAAGTCCTCGACGGCGTGGTCCAGACCGTGCGAGGCATCGTGAACCCCGACAAGCTCCAGCACCTCGGGGCCGTTTCCGACCTCCTCCGCATCCGCCACCACCCAGACGAGCAGCTCTGATCGGTGTCGGGCTAGACTCCTCGACTCAAAAGGCAGGTAGCGCAATGCAAATACGAGGACGCCCGCTGCATTTCGGTGTACAACTGCAGGCCCAGGGCACGACATGGGCAGACTATGCCAGAGGGGTCCAGGCCGTGGAGGACCTCGGTTTCGGGTCCGTGTGGACCTTCGACCACCTCCTGCCGTTTGTCGGGCCGGACGACCGCCCTTGCTTCGAGACGCTCACGACGCTTGCGGCCATGGCGGTCCTTACCTCGAGGGCCCGGATCGGGGTGCTGGTCAACGGGGTGCTCTACCGCTCCCCGGCCGTCCTGGCCAAGGCCGCCGCCCAGGTCGACGAGATGAGCGGTGGCAGGCTCGATTTCTCGCTTGGCGCCGCCTGGGCAGAGCGGGAGTTCAAGGCCTACGGTCTGGACTTTCCCCCGATGGCCGAGCGTTATGCCCGCCTGGATGAGGCGTTGCGGCTGGTGAAGCTTCTTTGGGCCCAGGACCGGACCACCTTCCGAGGGCGCTTCTACCAAGTGGAGGAGGCCCCTTGCGATCCCAAGCCCGTGCAGTCACCTCACCCGCCCATAACCATCGGTGGTGCGGGTCTCGGGTCGCTCAGGATCGCCGCCGCTCATGCCCACCGGCTGAACCTCGTCGGGCCGGCTGCGAAGTGCGCGGACCGGATAGCCAAGCTGGAAGAGTTGTGTGCCGAGACCGGCCGCAACTTCGACGACATCGAGCTATCGGCCCACCCCAACATCGCCGTCGCCCCGACCGCTGACCAAGCAGAGTCCCTGGCCCGGAGGGCCGCCGCCGCCAACTCCCAGGACCTTGACACCCAACGTGAAAACTGGCTGATCGGTACACCCGCCGATGTGGTGGAGGGCCTCCGGGGCTACATAGCGGTTGGTGTCAACCACTTCGTGTTCGCCGCCGGGCATCCCTTCGACTTGGCACCGTTACGCCTACTCCAGCAAGAGGTCTTCCTGGCCCTGACGGCATAAACGCAGAGCCCCCGCTCACTCGTCGGCGGCCACGCGGGTCAGCCACCTCCACCTCTACACGCTCATGTCCGAAGATCTGGTCCACTGCCTGGGCTCTACTGCGGCGGCAGCGCTAACCCGTAGAATCGCTGCGCGTTGGCGCCGAACACCTGACGCGACTCGTCGTCGGAGAGATCGCCTAAGGCTTCTTCGAGGGCCGCGATGACCCCTTGGTACGAGGGGACTACGAGGAGGCAGACCGGCCAGTCCGAGCCAAACATCAGGCGGTGGGCGCCAAACAGCTCCACCACGCGCGACACGAAGGGCCGGAGGTCGTCTGGGCTCCACGAGGTCCAGTCCGCTTCAGTGACCATGCCCGAGAGTTTCACCTGCACGTTGCCAAGCGCAGCCAACTCTGGCATGCCTGCTTCCCAGGCTGGATCGCTGCGGCCCGCAATCCGTGGCTTCGCGATGTGGTCGACCACGAACAACAACTCGGGAACGTCGTCCGCGGCGGGATCTACCCAGGCTACGACGCCGCGCACCCACTCCCAGCGCGACGCTGTCTCCAGGAGCTCGCGGCTCTCGTCGAGGCTTGAGAGCGTCTGGACTAACACCGTGCCGTCGATGTCCGACTTGGCCAACTCCCCTACCAGGTCCTCCGGAGAGAAACGCCTCCGCACCGGGCCCATGGCGCTGCCCTCCATCCAAGGGTAGGCGTAGCGAGCCGGGTCCCAGAAGTGATGGTGCGCATCAACCCGGACGGCCCCATTTCTCATGTTTTCCTCATGGTGCTCAGGAACGTGCCGCCCGGACGATGCTGGCGAGAGCGCTAACCAAGTTCGCCACGCCTTCTCGCGCCACTGGGTCGACAAGGTCCCCGCTCTCGGTAGCAAGTTCGTCGATGTTATAAAGCGCAACCACCGGGCCATCTAGGACAATAGCGTGCGCATGGACCAAGGGGACGCGCAGCGCCGCCTGGGCGCGGACCGAGCCACCGCCACGTGCCGCACCCATGATCGCAATTGGCTTGTCGCGGAGCGGGCTCGTCGGGGTCCGTCGTGTAAGCCAGTCAATTGTGTTGCCCAGCACTCCAGAGATGGTGTGGTTGTACTCAGGAGTGGCGATGAGCAGACCATCAGCGTCTCTGACGCGCTTTCGTAGGTTCGCTACCGTTTCAGGAAGGCCGGTCCGTTCCAGGTCTTGGTTGAACAGAGGGATTGCGGCGAGGTCTAGGATCTGTATGGCGACGTCAACTGGTGCCAGCTCGGCGGCTGCGCGCAAAAGGCCCCTGTTGTAAGAGGCCGCCCGCAAACTTCCGGCAAAGGCTGCGATATCCAACGGTGCTCCTCATCCCTGTCCTGCAGTGATCCCCGCGCCCGTGAGCATTCGCCGCAGGTCGACTACCTGCTGATCGTCAATATCGCCAGACCGCGGGGCACGGAACGTTTCGGTCTCCGAGCCGATTGTCACCTTATAGAGCCCATCGGGCTCCTCGATGACTGAGCCCACCTGTCCCAGTAGCGAAAGAACATCGTGCCACTCAATATTATGGCTAACCGGATGGCCGAGAATTCTTTGCACAGTGGCCTGATGATGCGCGTCCAGCTTTGGGGTTTCTTCCATGTCCGTCTCCTAGGGTGTCGTGCCCCTCGTCGTTCTTGTGGGCCGACCAGGGCCAGATGCTCATGGTCGATCATACGGCGGGGGTTGCGTGAGGATAGGAAAGTGCTGGCTAGTCATTGCTTGTTCTGGATATTGAACCCGCGCAACACGTCATCATGGGTCACCTGTGCGCGCAGCCTGGCGAGTGCATCTGCCATTTGGTCCTCCGCGGGTCGTTCTGGTCTGCATTTCTAGCCCCGCCGTCCGGGTTGATGCCATCTCCCCCGGGGAGATCGACACTGGGGCCTGGGCAAAGGCCCGGCCCACGCTTAGGTGAGGCGTTGACGTTGTGCTACAGTGGGGACATGTCCGAAAACGTGTCAGTGCGCCTTGAGGACGGCTTGGCGCAGCGCCTTCGGTTGCGTGCCCGCGCGGCGGGCGAGACCCTGTCCGACCGCCTGCGACGGTATGCGGACGAGGGTGTCCGGCGCGACGAACACCCTTCGATCACCTTCCGGGATGGCCCGACTGGGCGGCGCGCCGGGTTGGTCGGAGGGCCCGACGTTTGGGAGGTGGCGATGTGGGTCGAGGACTTGGCACGTGACGAGGACCCCGTGGCTGTGCTCGTAGCAGAGTCGGATCTGGCCAGAGGCCAGATCGAGGCCGCTTTGCGGTACCGGGCTGCATACCCGGACGAGATCAACGCCCGGCTCGAACTGCATCGCCAAGAAACAGCAATCGCTTCGAAGCCTTGAGGCTGCTCCTCGACGAGATGTACCCGAGGGCGCGCTACTCAGCACCTATCGACCGGCGGCCACCACCCCGGCGTACTGGTAGCTCTCTCGTCTGGTTTCTCGCGCCGGCCCGGCGGGATCAACGCCATCGCAACCGCAGTGTTCGCTGTCGCAGGCGAAGACCTGGACGATCGCCTCGTCTATCTGGAACTACCGTCCTAATCCGTCCGGGGAGAGCCGCACGCAATTCGCTCGGGCCGGGCAAGAACCGACCGGCACATGTGACGTGCATGTCGCGCAGTTCAGCGCCAGCCAAGCTCCGGCGCGATGTACCTCACGAGAGAATCGAGGACGTGGGCGCAGTAGTCGACGCCGAGCTGATTAGGGATAGTCAGCAGCAGGGTGTCGGCGGCAGCGATTGCCTCATCCTTCGCTAGTTGCTCGATCAGCTGCTCGGGTTCCCCGGCGTAGGTCTTGCCGAAGCGGGCCTTGCCGCCGTCGAGGAACCCGACCTGGTCTTGCGAATTGCTTTCGCGGCCGAAGTACGCCCGATCGAGGTCGTTGATAATCGGGAAAATGCTGCGGCTGACCGAGACACGAGGTTCGCGGGCATGGCCGGCGTCGGCCCAGGCCTTGCGAAACCGCTCGATCTGCTCAGCCTGAAGCTGATGGAACGGCACGCCGGTGTCCTCGGTGAGAAGCGTCGAGCTCATCAGGTTCATCCCCTGCTCGCCGGCCCACTCGGCCGTCTGCCGGGTGCCGGCACCCCACCAGAATCCGCTCGCGCAGACCTTCGGAGTGCGGCTCGACCCGAAGTAGGCCAGGTGGGTTGGGGAACATCGGTCGCGGGTTCGGCTCGGCGAAGCCATCGCCGTTGAGGACCTCGAGAAAGGCCCGCGTGTGCTCGCGAGCCATGTCGGCCGAACTGGTGCCCTCGGCCGGGACGTAGCCGAAGTAGCGGTAGCCATCGATGACCTGCTCAGGTGACCCACGGCTTATGCCCAGCTGCAGGCGCCCGCCCGAGATGAGATCGGCGGAGCCTGCATCCTCGGCCATGTAGAGCGGGTTCTCGTAGCGCATATCGATCACGGCAGTCCCGATCTCGATCGTGCTGGTCCGCGCACCGACGGCCGCAAGCAACGGGAACGGCGAGGAAAGCTGATTGGCGAAGTGGTGCACCCGGAAGTACGCCCCGTCCGCGCCGAGCTCTTCGGCGGCGACCGCGAGGTCGATGGACTGCAGTAGGACATCGGAGGCCGAGCGGGCCTGCGAGTGCGGCGAAGGCGACCAGTGGCCGAACGACAAAAACCCGATGCGCTTCATGACCAGCTCAACATATCGGAGGCCGCTTCTCTTCCTCTTCAAAGGTGAATCAGGAGGGTGACGTCACGTCGCGTCGGATACCTGGCCGAAGTTGGCATGGGCGCCGCGGGGCCGACGTTGCTAGAGCCGTCACCAAATCCATCCACGCACCAGAGTTTTACGACCACCCTCTCGCCCACTTTCGGCGATCCGACGCCTGACTGCGTCGGCGTCCCGGAACTTTCCGGTGGCATCCTCACCGCTGTCCGGGTGCGGACACAGACGTCGTAAACCTAAGCCCGGTCGCCTGGGGCTTAACCGCGGACCGATAACTCGCTGTCGCTTTCGGGAGGGCTCATAGCGACGTCAGGTTACGCAGCCCGGGCCCCGGCGGTCGAGCAGTCATCGGTCGAGCACCCGCCGCCAGGCCCTGTCGATACCGAGACGGAGGCCTCCATCGACGACCGACTCGGCGCCCATCGCGCTCACCCGCACTTCGGGAGAGGTGGGAACCAGGCGGCAGAGTTCTGCGGCCACCGCCTCGCCAAAACCAGGGGCAGAGCCGATCCCTCCGCCGGGCACCACCAGGTCTGGGTCGACCACCAGGCTGACGGCGGCGACCGCCCTGGCCACCAGCGCCACTGCCTCGGCCACCACCACCGCCGCTGCCTCATCGCCCGCCTCCGCCGCCGCGAAGACCTGCCGGGCCGAGACCCGGCTCAACGCTCCTTGATGGTCCAAATCAAGCAGCTCCAAGCCGAACTTGGCTTCGCCATCATCTTCGTCACCCACGACATGTCACTGGTTCACACTTTTCCGACCGGGTGGCGGTCATGTACGCCGGCCAGTTCGTGGAGACAAGGCCGACCCGGCCGCTTTTCGACGACCCCCTGCACCCTTATACACGCGGCCTACTCGACTCCTTCCCTTCTGTGTACGGCTCGAAGGTCCTCGTGGAGGGGATCCCAGGGAACCCTCCCGACCTCACCAAGCTGCCTACCGGGTGCAATTTCTGCACCCGGTGCCCCAAGGCGATGCCCCGCTGCGCCACCGTCGAGCCGTCCCTGTACGCGCTCGACGGCGCCCTGGTGCGTTGCCTGCTGTACGAGGAGGCGACTTCCTTGCGAGGAGGTGCCGCGGCCCGTGACTGACGCCGCCGGGCAGACCGGAGCGGGCGGGAACGAGTTGGTGCTAGAGGCCCGAGGGCTCATCCGCCACTTCCGAATCGGTGGGCTGCGTGGCCACACCCTGCACGCGGTGGACGAACTGGACATGGGTATTGCGGAAAGGGAAATCGTCGCCCTGGTGGGCGAGTCCGGCTCCGGCAAGTCGACCGTGGCGCGATTGCTGGCCACGGTATACCGGCCCACCGCTGGCGAGATCCTGTTCCGCGGTCGGCCCGTTTCCTCACTGCGCCGCCGGCGTGACGTGCTGGCTTACAGGGGGCAGGTCCCGATGGTGTTCCAGGACCCCTTCAGCTCGCTGAACCCCGCCCACACGATTGGGTACCCCCTTCTGCGCGGCCTGAAGCTGCACCGGCCCGACCTGGACCGCCGCCGGCGCCAGGCCGAGGCGGAACGGGTACTGGAAGTAGCGGGGCTGGTGCCCCCCGCCTTCATCATGTCCAAGTACCCCTACGAACTGTCCGGGGGCCAGCGACAGCGGGTGGGCTTCGCTCAGGCATTGTCCTACGGGCCCAAGCTCATCCTGGCCGACGAGCCGGTCTCGATGCTCGACGTGTCGATCCGCATCGGTCTGCTCAACGTCATGGCCCGCCTCCGAGAGGAGGAAGACGTCTCACTGCTGTACATAACCCACGACATAGCCTCGGCCCGCTATGTGTCGGACAGGGTGCTGGTCATGTACGCAGGCCACCTCATCGAGCACGGCCCAACCGATGACGTGTTGCACAACCCCGTCCACCCTTACACACGCCTGCTCCTGTCGGCCGTGCCCGACCCCAGGGCCGAGATGTCCGTCACCTCCGCCGACGTGGGCGAGCCCCCCAGGGTCGTGGACCCCGAAGAGGGTTGCCGCTTCCGCTGGCGTTGCCCTCTGGCCATCGACATCTGTGCCCAGGTGACCCCCCGGCTCCAGGTGGCCGCGCCCCACCACGAGGCTGCCTGCCACGTCACCGTGCCCGGGCCATTGGTACCGGCGGCACCGGGGGCCGAGGGTTGGCAACTGCTCAGCTAGATGAGGGCAGTAGGGAGCGTACGGGCGTTCGTGGTAGTAGGGTTGCGGTGTGAAGTTGGCCGATTGGGCTCGGGCGAACGGTGTGCATCCCAAGACGGCATACCGGTGGTGGCGGGCAGGGACGTTGCCGGTCCCGGCTCGCCAAGTCAATGCCAGGGTGATCCTGGTTGACGACCCGGGCGTGGCTGCGCGAGGCGAGGTTGGGGGAAGTGTGGGGCTATATGCGCGGGTGTCCTCGCATGATCAGCGCGCCGATTTGGACCGGCAAGTGGCTCGGTTGACTGAGTGGGCGGCGAAGGCGGGCAGGCGTGTGGAGCGCGTGGAGGCCGAGGTGGGCTCGGGGATGAACGGGGCTCGCTCCAAGGCGCGCCGGCTGCTTGCCGACCCGTTGGTCACCACGGTGGTCGTTGAGCACCGGGACCGGCTCGGACGGATGAACACCGAGCTGGTCGAGGCGGCGCTGTCGGCCCAGGGGCGCAGCGTGCTGGTCCTTGACGCTGGCGAGGTTGACGACGACTTGGTGCGGGACATGACCGAGGTGCTCACCAGTTTCTGTGCCCGCCTGTATGGGCGGGGCTCGGCCAAGAACCGGGCCGAAAAGGCACTGCGTTGCGCTGAGAACGACGTCGGGCCGATGGCATTGTCACAGGGCAGTGGGACGATGACGTTATGACAAACCACGGTGTCGCTGAGCGAAGCCAAGCTGGGTGCCTCGGGCGGGGACCTGATTGTCGTGGGGTACTCGGTGCTCGCCCCGCCGGCGCCGGGCTCTGAGGAGGAGTTGGCCGAGGTGAGGCGGACAGCGTGGAAAGACCACGGACTTAGCGACGCGTGGGCGCCGTCGGTGCTGCAGCGGGCGTCAGTACATGAGATAGACCTCGGCGACGGGCGGGTTGTCCCGGTGCTACCGCCAGTGCTGACAGATTGGGCGGATCTCGATATGGACTTGATCTCGTTCGGGCCGGTCTTCTTGGAGGTTGTGTTCGGGCGCTTCGACCAGCTACCTCTGCCGGGCGAGGAGATCTTCATCGACCCGTTCACGTTCTCGCTGGGTGGCGCGATAACCATCGCAACGACCGCCTGCCAGGGAGGGGTCTCCGCCGGTTTGGCTACCGTTCTCGGCGACGATCTCGGCTCGAGATTGGCGGAGGAGCATTCGCGCCGCGTCGGGGTCGACCTTTCTCCCTCGCAACGGGTTAGCGGCCCCGTCGCTGGGATCACCGTCGTGCTCAACTTCGATGCGGACCGAGCTTTCATCAGCCACATGCCACCCTCCCCCGCCGGGCTGCAGCCGGAAAAACAACGCTGGATAGAAGTCTTGCGCCGCGAAAGGCCGTCCTGGTGCTACCTCCACGCAGGCAATGGGATGGCGGAAATCCTGCACGAAGCCCGGTCCCTAGGTACTCGGGTAGCCCTTGACCTCAACTTCGGCGCCATCGAAAAGTACCCCGATCAAGTCGTCGACTGTGCCCGCTTAGCGGACGTTTTCCTGCCCAGCGAGGAAGAGCTCCGGCGTCTAACCGGCAAGCAAGACCTGGGAGAAGGAACCGCTCTGGCCAGGTCCTGGTGCCCTCGGGTGGTCGTCAAGCGAGGCGCCGCTGGGGCGCTGGCAGTCGAAAACGGCGAAGTGGTCGAGGTCACCGAAGGGCTCCGGGCGGTTGTGGCCAGGGACCGCGCCGGCGCTGGCGATGCCTTTGCGGGAGCGCTGATCGCAGCTATGGTCCGGGGCGCCGGTTTGATAGAAGCTGTCGTCGCCGGTAACACGGCCGGGTCGCTGGCGGTCGCACAGCTGGGTGCGGTGGGCGAGGTAGCGGTCTAGCGGTCACTCAGAAAAGGAGCAGGGACCATGAAACTAGCGGTACTGGGCGGTGGTGGGGCCCGGATGCCCGCCTTCGTGCGCGCCCTGCTGTCCGGGGGTGCCAATATCTTCGACGAGATCAGCTTGTTCGAACCGGACCCTTTCCGGCGCCAGACAACGGCCAGGCTGGCCGTGGAAGTGGCGACAGCCCTCGGCCACACGGGAGTGGTGAGCGTTACCGCCGACCACGAAGAGGCGTTTACCGATGCCGCCTTTGTGTTCTCGGCAATCAGGGTGGGAGGGGACCAGGGCCGGGTCATCGACGAGGAAGTGGCACTCAAGAGAGGCTTGGTCGGCCAGGAGACCACCGGGCCGGGTGGGGCCGCCATGGCGCTGCGGACTATCCCCGTCGTCCTTTCCTATTGTGAAGCCCTGGCCCGGTGCTCGCCGAACGCGGTGTTCATCAACTTCACCAACCCGGCCGGCATGATCACCCAGGCACTGTCGTTGCACGGCGCGACGCGGGCGGTGGGAGTGTGCGACACCCCGGGCGGGGCCCTGGAACGGCTCGGCGCCTTTCTCGGGGCGAAGCCGGAGACGCAGTCGTCCCTTTACGCGGGGTTGAACCACTTGGGCTGGATCTCATCTTTTTGCGTAGAGGGGACCGAGCGCATCGGCGAGCTGACCGGGCGGTACGAGGAACTGCAGCGCTTCGACCATCGCTTTGCCGCCTTTGACGCCGACGTGGTACGCCGCGTCGGGGCTGTACCGACCGAGTACGTGTACTACTACTACGACGCCCAGCGCTACGTCGACGGCGTAGCTCGGGCCGGTTCGACCCGGGGCCAGGACGTCCTGCGATTGAATGAGGAGCTCCTGGCCGGGATCGGCCGCTCCTTCGAGAACGGAGATGTCGAAGACGCCTGGTCGACCTACTCCTTGCTGATGGGCGTGCGCCACGACACCTACATGCGCACCGATACCGAAGGCGACAACAACCAGGCGCTGGCCCGCTCCCGCCGGGCCGCCGATGGCCCCACGCCCCTGGGCGAGGCCAAGATGGGTGGTTACGAGGGCGTCGCCCTACGGGTCATCGCCGGGCTGACCTCCCGTGCCCCCGCCGAGGTGATAGTCAACACCCGCAACGGCTCGGCCGTACCCTTCCTGGAGCCAGACGACGTGGTGGAGGTGCCCACCTTCGTGGACGGCGGCGGCCTGCGACCGCTGGCAGCCGGCGAGCTCCCTCGCTCAGCTCGCGGCCTGGTCACCCAGATGAAAGAGTACGAGCGCGCCCTCGTCGAGGCCGCCGTCACGGGCGACGCCGGGTTGGCCGAGTTCGCCCTCTCGCTCAATCCCCTGGTCCCAGGGATCAGCGTGGCGCGGGACCTGCTATCCGAGTACCGCAAGCGCCACGGCAAACACCTCGCCTATTTGCACTAGAGGCCTATTGGCTGCAAAAACCGGTCAGCCAGGGGGGCAGGTCGGACAAACTGCCGACCACGAGATCGGCCCCGGCCAGGAGCTCAGCCGAGTGCGTGGGTGTCACCGCGACCACCAGCGCGCCGGCAGCTTTGCCCGCAGCCACCCCCGCGGGGGAGTCCTCGACTACGACGCAACTTGTCGGAGCCGCCCCCAAAGCGTGCGCCGCCAACAAGAACCCTTCGGGATGTGGCTTCCCGTTGCGCACGTCATGCTGGAGGCGAGGCTGTCCCGGGACTCATCGACCAACGCATTGATCCGTTGTTATCGTGCCCTCAAGGCACGTTGACGAGGAGAGTGCTCGGAGTCCGGCGGCCACGCCGAGAAGGAGGGTCAGCGATGGAACACGAACTCGTGACGGTGCCCGACGCGACGATGCTTGCCACCGGTTCAGCAGGCTTCGTGGCCGAGCGGGCGCGCACCTCCGTGGCCCACCACGGACGGTTCACCTTCGCGGTCAGTGGCGGGAAGACACCGTGGGCCATGTTCGCTGAGCTCGCACGACACGAGGTCCCGTGGAGCGCGGTTCAGATTTTCCAGGTCGATGAACGAGTCGCTCCCGCCGGAGATCCGGACCGCAACCTGACCCACCTGCGTGAGAGCCTGGGACACTCGGATCCTGAGGTCATCGCAATGCCCGTGGAGGACCCGGACCTGGAGTCGGCTGCGGCAGCATATGCCAAGCGCCTTCCGGACCACTTCGACTTGGTGCACCTCGGGCTCGGTCCCGACGGGCACACGGCTTCGCTTGTGCCCGGCGACCCCGTCTTGGAGGTGGCGGACAGGCTAGTCGCAGTCACCCAGCCCTACCAGGGGCACAGGCGCATGACGCTCACCTACCGTGCCCTGGCGCGTGCCGAGGAGGTTCTCTGGCTCATAAGCGGAGAGGACAAGCGCGAGGCGCTGGCCCAGTTGCTAGCCGGTGACCGGTCCATCCCGGCGGGACGCGTCGAGGCCAGGCACTCCACGATCCTCGCGGACGCCTCCGCGGCCCCGGGAGCCGAGCTCGGGGCCCGGGGATGACCACTCCTAACCGGCCCCCAGACCATGTGATCGTCCTCTTCGCCCCCCGTCCATCGCCAAGCTGATCGCACCTCACCGCGGGTACTTACCGGAGGAGAACTGATATGGCACGCACATACGGCATGAAGCGATGAGGCCTCCGCCGGTCCGCCTAATGCTCGCCGACGTCGACGGCACTCTGGTGACACAGGAAAAGGTCCTCACCGACCGGGCGATCGCCGCCGTGCACAGCCTTCATGACGCGGGCATCCTCTTCGCCATTACCAGTGGGCGCCCTCCCCGCGGGATGGCCATGCTCATCGAGCCGCTTGACCTACAGACGCCTATCGCCGCCTTCAACGGAGGTCTCCTGGTCGATCGCGACATGAACGTGATCGAACAGCGTGTCGTCCCCGAGGAGCTTGTCGTCCCCATCGCTGATCTCATGACCTCGTTCGAGTTGAGCGTGTGGGTCTACCGCGGTGCGGACTGGTACGTCCCTGATCTGAAGGGCCCCCATGTCGACCGCGAGGCCTGGACGGTAAAGTTCCAACCCACGGTCATGGGCAGCGTAAAGGACATCACTGACAACGTCGCAAAGATCGTGGGAGTCAGCGACGACCACGAAGCAGTCTCCAAGGCCGCAGCGGCGGCCCACGATCGCTTCGGAGACCATGTGAGTGCGGCTGCATCGCAGCCCTATTACCTCGACGTGACCCACCCCCAAGCCAACAAAGGAGAGGTGGCCAAGTACCTAGCGCAGAAGTACCAGCTTTCGACCGATGAGATCGCCACCATCGGCGACATGCCCAACGACGTATTGATGTTCGCACACTCAGGCCTCAGCATTGCAATGGGCAATGCCGACCCCCAGGTACAACGGGCGGCCCGTCGAGTTACCGACACCAACGAGAACGAGGGTTTTGCGAAGGCGGTCGAGCGGTTCGTGCTACCGAGCGAGGCTACGACGACGAAGGTGACGTAGCTAGCTCGTCTGGTGCGGATAGTCGGTCCGCTGAACTGAACCCCCGCTCCCCACGAAGATGGTGGAAACCATTTCAGGTCGGAACAAGCCGTGCGACACCACACCGGCCGTAGCTTCCAACATGACAGCCAAGGTGGCTGGGTCCCCGACTTCGCCAAAGAAATCGGCGATGATCCCGCCGTTAGGGCTCGGCGGAAACTCACGACGTCGCGCCGTACCCAGTCGTGCCAGCGTCGATTCGAGGCCGAAGGCAATCAGTTCCAGTGGTACTGGGACGTGCAGCGCCGGCACCACCTTCGTCGAGTCGGCAATCACCACAAACCGCTCGGCAGCGATCGCCACCAACTTCTCCCGCGTATGGGCGCCCCCGCCTCCCTTCACCAGCCAACCTTCGGGGCTTATCTGGTCGGCTCCGTCGATCGCCAGATCAAGTCGGTCCATGATGAACGGCTCTACGTGCAACCCCAGGCTCTTGGCCACCTCCTGGGTCCGGGGCGAAGTTGCGACGCAACGGACAGATAACTTTCGAGAGGCGAGAGCTGGGAGCAAGTACGCCACCGTCGTCCCCGTACCGAGCCCGACGATCATGCCGTCCTCTACGAGCTCGGCCGCTGCCCGGGCAGCCAAGCACTTTTCGGTCTCGCGCACTGCCTTTGGGACCAGCTCATTGTCGTTACCTAGGCGGCGAGGATTTATGGGATCGGCGCCATTCCGAAGTTCGCTCGCCAGTCGTTTAAGGCGTTCGTCTTGGGGAAAGGCTCGTCGGGCACGTCGAGACCGAGCCGCTCGCATATTGGCTCCCAGCCATCGGTAGGGGTCCACTCCAACAGCCGCCGCGACGGGATCTCCTTGCGAACAGCAGCGTTGTGCCGCTCGAAGGCATCCATCATCGCCGTGGGGTCGTCGAGCCGGTCGCTGAACCGTTCGCCCAAGAGCCTCCGCACCGAGTAAAACCAAGCTCGAAGCTCCGGCGGCAAAGCTTCGAATACCAGGAAAATAGAGTTCGACGCGCTCCGGTACCACGCTTCGGGATCGCGTACCGATAGCAACACCAGCGCATCTGGATTGGCAGCCGATAACTCCCGCCAGAACGACGCTCCAGGCCAGTCAACCAGCGATACAAAACCTGGCGGCATCATCGACCAATCAACCTCCCCGCCGTCGATCGCGTTAGTCCACAGCGGTACCTGGGCGGTGGGATCGGAGATCACCTCGAACATGTGGTGACACTTCCCGCCCAGGAGTTGCTCAAGGGCCAACTTGAGAGAGTTCGTACCAGTACGACCGACACCAGCGCCGACGACCTGCAGCGACATAAGGCTGACCCTCCCCTTCAAAAGCCTCCAGGCGGACTCGCCTGGCAAGCATAACTGGATCCGACCAGCTCTGCCCGAGGTCATCAGGGTGATCGTTAGGATACTATCGAATGTATGTTCGACTGGATGGACCACCTCAATGCGGCCCAGCGGGAGGTCGCCACTCACGACGGTGGCGCCCTGCGGGTGTTGGCAGGTGCGGGCACGGGCAAGACGACGGCGCTGTCAGCCAGGGTTGCGTGGCTGCTAGCTACCGGGACACCTCCCGAACGTGTGCTTCTGCTCACCTTCACACGACGTGCCGCTCGTCAGATGCTCAGTCGCACCGCGAACCTGCTCTCGACTGCCGGCAACGCTGGAGGTGACGGTCGCGCTGCAAATCGGGTGATGGGCGGAACATTCCACGCCGTCGCGCACCGGACGTTACGACGGTACTCGCAGGCACTGGGCCTTGCGGAAGGCTTCTCCATCCTAGACCCGGCCGATGCAGCGGATGTCATCGACATGGTACGGGAAGAGGGCTGCTATACCCAGATGACGGAGCGCCGCTTCCCACGCAAGGCGCTCCTATTGGACATCTACTCCAGAGCCATCAATACCGGCAAGACCATTTCGGCCGTCACATCGGAAGTTGCACCATGGGCGGACGATGTGGTGGACCAAATAGTCGAAATCTGCCGCGCCTACGTGAAGCGCAAGCGCGCCGGCGGGATGCTGGATTTCGACGACCTCTTGCTGTTGTGGCGTGCAGCGGTCCTCGACGATCACCTTGGACCGCGTCTCGCTGGTGCGTTGGACCATGTCCTCGTTGATGAGTACCAGGATGTCAACGGTCTACAAGTTGATGTGCTGAGAGCCCTCCGCCAGAACGACCCACGGATCACCGTGGTTGGGGACGATGCACAGGCCGTCTATTCGTTCAGAGCTGCAGAGCCTCGCCACATATTGGACTTCGAGCAGGTTTTTCCGGGTGCGCGGACCATTGTGTTGAACGTCAACTACCGATCGAGCCAACCGATCCTCAATGTGGCGAATGCGGTCGGGGCGGAAGCCAAGGAGGGGTTCTCTGCGGTTCTCAGCGCCGCTCGTCGGGGTACTGGCATCTCGCCTCGCCTCATACGTTGCGTCGATGAAGATGGTCAAGCAAGCGAAGTCTGCGACCAAATCCTTACTCACCGAGAGGAGGGCATCCTCTTGAAGGAACAAGCCGTGCTTGTCCGAGCCGCTCATCATTCCAATCTGCTCGAACTCGAGCTGGGCGCTCGAAGGATCCCTTACGTCAAGTACGGCGGTCTGCGGTTCACCGAGGCTGCGCATGTCAAAGACTTACTGGCCGCGTTTCGTCTCTCGGACAACGTGTGCGACGAACTGGCTTGGTTTCGGTTGCTGCAACTACTCGAAGGTGTGGGACCGATGATCGCCCGGCGGGCAATTGGAGCCTTGGGCTTGGGAAGCGAAGAATCTGGCTATAAAGAGCAGACCGAGATTTGGCGGCGATGGCCTGGCGCGGTGGAGGTACTACCGGTCGCTTCTCGGTCGCCTGCAGAACGGATCGCTGCAGCTCTAGCGGCGATCCCCGGCGAGGGCGTGTGTGCTCAGGCGGAGCGTCTTCGAATGGCCATTTCCCCACTCATCGAGGCGACGTACCCCGAGCCTGGAGCGCGCCTGGTGGACCTGGATGCACTCGTGGCTGCTTCCGCGAAGGCGGCACGGCTGTCCGACGTGGCAGCAGACTTCGCGCTCGAACCCCCGCGATCCACTTCCGATCTAGCGGGCCCACCGACGATCGACGAGGACTGGCTGACCGTCTCTACGGTCCACTCCGCAAAGGGTCTTGAGTGGAATGTCGTCCACATACTCAATGTCACGGACGGCATGATCCCCTCGGACATGGCGCTCGGCTCGAACGACGGGCTCGAAGAGGAACGGCGTGTGTTCTACGTTGCGTTGACACGTGCGCGAAGAGCGCTCCACGTCTATGTGCCATCGCGATACCACCACCGGCAGCGCGGGCGCGACGATTCCCACGGTTGGACGCAGCCATCTCGTTTCCTCTCCGACAGCGTCCGATCAACCTTCGATGAGGTCACCGTCGCGCTCAGCATCGGCGGACAGGTAGTCCAGCCCATCGCCATCAACGGACTGGACCGAATATCGTCGGATCTAGAGGCCCTTTGGTCCTAGCGACCGGGCGCTGACGTTTGATCCACGGGCACCTCGGCGCTACCGGAGCCGCACCTCCCGGACGAAGCGTCACGTATTCCCTGTAGGCTCGCATCAAGTGTGTTTTTCTCCGCAGGCTGATCTCGTCGGGGGCGTCGTCATTGGCGCGATCGGCGTCGATGCAGTGCGCGGCGCGAGAAAGCGCCACGGTGTCGTCGTCCTCGCTGCGTTGCCACTTCTTCTCGGCGTGCACCAAATGATCGAGGCGTTCGTCTGGCTGGGCTTGCAGGGCCACGAACCGCACGCGCTCGAGAGGATCGCCCTCTGGGCGTACCTGCTAATTGCATTCGTGGTCCTTCCTGTCTTCGTGCCTCTCGCAGTGTTGTTGAACGAGCCGTTGCGGCGGCGTCGGTGGGCCATGGCTCCGCTCGTCGTATTGGGTCTGGCCGTGGCCGGCGACCTGTTTGAATCGATGGTTCGCGGCCCGCTGAACGTGGACCTTCGTCCTTATCACCTCGCGTACAGCATCGACCTCAGCCATGGGGTCTTGGTCACCGCCCTCTACGTCGCCGCCGTCTGCGGGACGTTGCTCTTGTCGAGCCGTCGGCGCGTCGTCACGTTTGGCATCGTCAACCTGGTCGCGATTGGCGTCATCGCCTGGCTCACCTTCGACGGGTTCGCCTCGGTGTGGTGTGGTTGGGCAGCGATCTCGAGTGGTGCCATCGCGCTCCACGTGCGCATCGGCAGGCTGCACCGAGCGCGTCCGCTCGCCCTCAACGCAGTGTGACGATCACGAGGTCAACAGAGGGTCTGGAGAGCGCCGGCCGCGAGAATGTCCGACACCGCGAACACGGCGGTGATATCGGCGGCTTGGTCGAGCAGCTGGGCCATGCAGGCTGCTCCAGTCTCGATGCCACCCCAACCTCCTTGCTCGCGGGGATAGCGGCCGGCGACAATAGTGGATTGGTCGAACCCAAGGCCGGCCGCTTCCAGGCTGCTGCGATAGGATTCGAAGCGTTGGGATCCACTGCTGTCGGTACCACTGGACGAACCCCGCCGTATGGGCCGTCCCGATGACGTACCCGACGGGCCGCCGCCCACCATCTAAGACAAAAGCTAGGTCCGGCTCCAGGTCCAGATAGGGCCCGCTCAATCTCCTCGTCCCAGGGATCAGTGTGGCGCGGGACCTGCTCTTCGATTACCGCGAGCGCTACGGCGAACACCTCGCCTATTTGCACTGGAGCCCTATTGGCTCTGAAAAGCGGTTAGCCAGGGGGGCAGGTCGGACAAACTGCCGACCACTAGGTCGGCCCCGGCCAGGAGCTCAGCCGGGTGCGTGGTTGTCACAGCGACAACCAGCGCGCCGGCAGCTTTGCCCGCAGCCACCCCCGCGGGGGAGTCCTCGACAACGACGCAACTTGTCGGAACAGCCCTCAGAAGATGTGCCGCCAACAAGAAACCTTCGGGATTTGGCTTTCCGCTGCGCACGTCCTCCGCCGTGATGAGCACCGCCGGCACCGGCAGCCCGGCGGCCCTGAGCCGCGCCGTCATTAGGGGCCGGGGACCTGAGGTTACCGCCGCCCACTGGCCGTCGGAGAGCCGGGCCAGTAGTTGGCGCGCCCCTGGGGAGGGGAGGGCCTCCGCCGCCGTCTCGTTGTCCAGGGCGCTGACCCGGGCCAGGACGGCCTCGGTAACTTCAGGGGCGAAGAAATCGCCCACCAGGTCTACGTCCCGGCGACCGTGGCAGACCCGCAGGATTTCGGCCTCGTCCCCGCCGAACTGGCGAGCCACCTGACGCCAAACGCGTTCGACGCTTGCCGACGAGTCCACCAACGTCCCGTCGATATCGAACAGCAAGGCCCGCACGCCGAAAAACCGATCTGGCATACATAGAGCACGTTACCTCCGGGCGCGAACGCCTCTCACACCAGCCACGCCCACCGACCGTCAGCCCGGTGGAGCCTTCACCTTGAGTGCGTGCGTAGGGCTAGACGCGAATCTGACCTGCTTTAAACGCTTTGCCGCAGCTGCGGAGGGACCGGCCTTCGGCGTCGTGCCAGGGACCCCATAGCGCAGCGAATACGAGCGGCTGGCCGAGCGGTTGTCGTGCTGGGCTTGGGCCGGTAGCCTCGGTGAATAGCCGCATCGAGCTGTCGGGGGTAACGGGATGAACCCATTCAGTAGGCGCACGAAGTGCCTGAGGGGCGTCGCCGCGTTGACGGCGGGGCTGAGCTGGACCGCCTTTGTCTCAGCCCCGGCATGGGCGGCGGCTCCGGCATGGTCGGCGGTGAGCGTACTTAGCCCGGCAGGCAGTCCTTTCTTCTCCACCATGACGTGCCTGTCGACAACGAACTGCTGGTCGCCTGGCTACAGCAACGTGGTCCACAAGGGCGTCAGCTCGACCCACGCGGCGATGGAACACTGGGACGGGACCCAGTGGTCGCCCGTGGCCACGCCGGTGGCGGGGGCCGAGCTCGGCCGGGTCGACTGTACGAGCACAGGCAATTGCTGGGTCGCCGGCTATCTCGGTACCTCGACCGGCCGGGACACCCCAGTCGTCGAGCACTGGAACGGTGCGACTTGGGCCGAGGCGTCGTTACCGCCCGTCACCAGCGGCAAGGGGGCCTACACCGACTCGGTGACCTGCGTCTCGCCGTCGGAATGCTTCGCCGTGGGCGGCGCCGTACAAAGCTCGACGAGCTTCGGCGCGCCCTTCTCGCCTCTCGTGTTCCATTTCAACGGCACGAAGTGGTCGATCATGGCCAAGGTGGCGAAGCCAAACGGGTACAAGAGCGCCGATGTCGAGGAGATGCGTTGCCCCACCGCTACCAATTGCGTCGCCGAAGGGGTCGAGATCCCCACAGGCTCCTACTTCGACCACGTGTACTCCCAGACGTTCAACGGCTCGACCTGGACGGTCGTCCAGATGCCGCAGCCCTATCACGACCAGTTCTCCTACGCTGACGCGCCGGACCTCACCTGCTCATCGCCCAGCCAGTGCGTGGCCCCGGTCAACGCGGCGGTGGACGCCAACGGGAGGACCCCCTACAGCCCGTTCATCGAGCTCTGGAACGGTACGTCCTGGAAGCTCCTCACCGTGGCCCCATCGGTGTCGAAGTCCTTCTCCGAGTTCACCGACATGGCGTGCGTGGCCGACAACAACTGCTGGGCCACCCAGATGGGAGGAGCCATCGACAATTGGCGGGGTGGCTCGAGCTGGACGGTCGGGTCGGTCCCCGGAGCGGCCAGCGCCAACCTCGACGCCGTCGGGTGCGTGCCGGGCGCTTCGTGCTACGTGCTCGGCGCCACCTACAAGGGGGCTGCCATCGCCGACCGGCTGGTTGTGGCCAGCTGACCTGCCCTGGGGCTGCCAGCCGACCAAACGGTCAGCCTGTCAGGTGCCCACTAAATCTGGGGAGCCTCATTCGTCAACGTCACGGTTCTCGGTAAGAGCGGTGACGGCGGCATCGACGGAGCCGGCGTGCACCGGCTCTCACTTGTGTCCTTCCCGGTGTACTTCCAGTGCAAGCGCTGCAAGGGTACGGTCACCGCTGGAGCTGTCAGAGACTTCCGGGGTGCCATGGCAGGCAGGGGCGAGAAGGGCCCTTTTGATTACGACAGGGTCCTTGAAAGTGTCAGACAGCTACCGGAGCCACAGTGTCAAGCCTGTACCGTGACCGCACAAACTTGACAAACATAGGAGCGTCGATAGATGGTTGGCGAGCGGCCCAAGACGCGAGGAGGCGCCCTTCAGAAAGGGCGCCTGACCTGCGATTTCTTTGCGAGCGGACGACGGGATTCGAACCCGCGACCCCAACCTTGGCAAGTACGTGCGCTGGCCTTTTGCTGGACTTTCGCGAACTACAGCAGAGTGTTCTCGCAGCTCATGGACGCTGCGGATGACCATGGATGTCAGCGTCCGCGCGATAGACGCCGCGATAGATCGGTCTCCCAGAGACGACGCCACGCTTACCCAATATGGGCTCCGGGAGCTGAGGGCGAGCGGGACTACAACTCCGTGGCCCTGGGAGCGAGCTCATGCTCTTAGGCGTCAGCGGCGACCCTGATGCTGCGTATGGCCGGCGGTGTTCCCCTCAACGTGGCTCGGCCGGCCTCAAGCCGGGCTACAGGGATCCGGAATGGCGAGCACGATACATAGTCGAGCCCTACGTGGTGGAAGAAGTGGATGGACTCGGGGTCCCCACCGTGCTCGCCACACACCCCCAGATGAAGCCCGGGACGGGTCCGTCGCCCCTCCTCGACGGCGATGCGTACCAGGCGCCCAACGCCGTCGACGTCGAGGCTCTCGAAAGGTGAAACGGTAAAGACCCCTTTGCTGAGGTAGGCCGCAAAAAAGGCCGCCTCCACGTCGTCGCGGGAAAACCCCCACGTCGTCTGGGTCAGGTCGTTGGTGCCGAAGGAAAAGAAGTCGGCCACCTCGGCGATCCGGAAGGCAGTGAGCGCCGCACGAGGCAGCTCGACCATGGTCCCGACAGGTATGGATAGATCGACCCCTTCGGTGCGGCCCACCTCGCCCAAGATCGCGTCTGTCTCGTCGCGGACGAGCTGCAGCTCCATGACAGAGCCCACGAGCGGGACCATGATCTCAGCTCGCGGTGACCCCCCCGCCTTGGCTCGGGCCGCCACCGCCTCGGCCAGGGCGCGCACCTGGAGGGCGAACAGCCCGGGCACCACCAGCCCGAGGCGTACCCCTCGTAGGCCCAACATGGGGTTCGACTCAGATAGCCGGGTCACGGCGGCGAGAAGGCGCACGTCGTCTTCGACCACTTTGCCCCGCTCCTTGGCCAGCGCGACCCGCACCATCAGCTCGGCCCGGTCTGGCAAGAACTCATGCAGAGGTGGGTCCAGTAGCCGCACCGTCACCGGCAGGCCGTCCATCGCCTCCAACAGGTCGACGAAGTCCGCCCTCTGCAAGGGCCGGAGGGCGTCGAGCGCCTCGTCACGCTCGGCCGCGGTGTCGGCCAAGATCACCCGCTCGATCAACACCCGTCGGTCGCCCAAGAACATGTGCTCCGTACGGCATAGCCCGATCCCCTGCCCCCCGAGCCGTCGGGCCATGGCGGCATCGCCGGCGTTATCGGCATTAGCTCGCACCTCGAGGCGGCGAACGGAGTCGGCGTGGCACAGGATCCTATCCACCGCGCGCACCAGCTCGGCCGCGTCCTCGCTTTCCTCCAGGCCTGATATGGCGGCCTCGAGGCCGTGCTCTAGGTAGCGCAGCACTGGCGACGCTACGACCGGCACCGCTCCAAGGAAGACCTCGCCGCTCGAGCCGTCCAGCGAGATCACGTCACCCTCCCGCACCTCGAGCCCCCCCGCCCGGGCCATCTTGCCGACCGGGTCGACCTCAAGTCCCTCAGCCCCCGACACACACGGCCGGCCCATCCCGCGGGCTACCACCGCGGCGTGCGATGTCCGGCCCCCCCGGCTAGTGAGCACACCTGCGGAGGCGATCACGCCTTCGAGATCCTCAGGGCTCGTCTCACGGCGGACCAGGACCGCCCGCTCGCCCACGGCGGCCCACGCAACCGCCGTTGCCGGGTCGAAGGCGGCCCGGCCCACCGCCGCACCCGGAGAGGCGGCCGTGCCCCTGACCAGGAGCGTGCGTGCCGCGGCGGGGTCGAACTGAGGGAAGGTGAGCTGGGCCAGCTGAGCACCGCTCACTCGTTGAAGGCCCTCGTCCAAGGTGATCAGCCCCTCGTCGACTAGTTGGGTGGCAATGCGGAACGCCGCCGCCGCCGTGCGCTTGCCTACCCGGGTCTGGAGCAACCACAGCTTGCCCCTCTCCACCGTGAACTCGATGTCGCAAAGGTCCCGGTAATGAGTCTCGAGCCGGCGCATGGCGCGGCGCAGGTTGCCATACGAAACTGGGTCGAGCTGGGAGAAATCTTCAAGCGTCACGGTATTGCGGATACCGGCCACTACATCCTCTCCCTGCGCGTTGGCCAGGTAGTCCCCGTAGGTTCCCGGGCGGCCCGTCGCTGGGTCACGGGTGAAGCACACCCCGGTCCCTGAGCCGGTGCCCAGGTTCCCGAACACCATGGTGCACACATTGACCGCCGTACCGAGGTCGTCGGGGATGCGCTCGCGCCTGCGGTAAAGACGGGCGCGGGGGCTGTTCCACGAGTCGAACACCGCCTCGGTCGCTAGGTCCAGCTGCTCGCGTGGGTCCTGAGGGAATTCTCGTCCCGTGTGGGTGCCCACCAGAGCCTTGAACTCCTCGAGCAGCTTATGCAGGTCGGCCGCGTTCAGGTCAAGGTCGCTCACGACGCCCTTACTCGCCTTTGCGTCATCAAGCGCTCCGGCAAAGACCGAACTGTCCATGCCAAGAACTGTCTTGGCGAACATCTGGACCAGACGACGGTACGAGTCCCAGGCAAAGCGCTCGTCGCCCAAAGCCTCGGCCAGCGCCAAGACCGATAGGTCATTCAGCCCGACGTTAAGGACTGTGTCCATCATCCCCGGCATCGAAAATCGCGCTCCCGAGCGGACACTGACCAGCAGTGGGTCTTGCACGTCACCGAGACGGCGGCCAACGAGATCCTCCAGACGCCGCATTGCCAGTGTCACCTGGAACCGCAGCGCCGCGGGTCCCTCGCCACTGGCCAGGTACTCCCGACAGGCCTCAGTCGTGATTGTGAAGCCCGGCGGCACCGGCAGACCCAACTGAGTCATCTCCGCCAAGTTCGCTCCTTTGCCTCCCAGTAGAGCAAGTTGTTCCATGCCTCCCTCGGAGAAGTCGAACACATACCTGCCGGCCATCGGGGACCCCCCAGTCTTTCGTTCAGTTGAACAGCATTCCTGTCAATTGCCACATTGAGGCTCTACTGCAGCCCAAATGACCCCGGCATACAGTCGCGCCATCGCCAAGCGGTAGAAGCCCTGCGCGTTGGTTCCGAACACTTGACGCGACTCGTCGTCGGAAAGATCGCCTAACGCTTCTTCGAGGGCCGCGATGACCTCTTGGTACGAGGACCTACGAGGAGCCAGACCGACCAGTCCCTACGGCTAGATCGCTTCCTCGTGCAACGTCTCGCGGATGAGCATGATGACCTGGCCAACCGAGCACACATCGCCGGGAGCAACGAGAACCGACTCCACCGTCCCGGAGCGCTCGGCCTCGATCAGGAAGTTGACCTTGTCGGCGGACACTTCCGCGACCGGTTCGCCGGCCTCGATCGGCTGTCCCTCGCTGAAATGCACCTCGACAATATCCACTTCGATCGTGGACATCCCGACCTTGGGAATGCGGACCTCATACATGGGCGATGTCCTTCATGCTCGCCCGGATAGCGTCCAAGAGTTTCGCCCTGCTCGGCAGGAGGCTGATCTCGAGATCCACGGCGAAGGGAACCGTGACGTCCGCCCGCGTCACCCGCCTCGGCTTCGCCAAAAGGTCGACCTGTTCGGCCGCGCTCGAGACGATCTCGGCGGCAAGACCGCAGAATCGGTTGGTGTCGTCGTAGACGACCAGGCGTCTCGTTTTCTCGAGGCAGTCGAAGAGCATCGGCCAGTCGAACGGCAAGAGCGTCCTGGGGTCGAAAACCTCGACGCTTACCTCTGGCGCCAGCTCCTCGGCGACCGCGAGCCGCGTCCTGGACGAGGTGACCGGTCGCGACGACCGTGATGTCGCGACCCGCCCGGTGGACGCCGCGGTCCCTAGGTGGACTGGGACCGGCTCCTCTGGGAGCTCGCTGCGCAGCCCGAGGGCTGCTGCTGGCGCGAGAGCGCGACAGGATCGTCGTCGCGGATTGCGGAACGGAATAGCCCGTAAGCGTCCTCGGGCGTCGAGGGCACCACGGTCTTCACGCCCGCGTGTACAAGCAGGGAGTACGGATGATCCGAGTGCTGGCCTGCGAGCCCGCGCCGTGCGCCGGAGCCGGGGATGAGGTACGTCACTGGCACAGACGCCTGCCCCCCGCTCATCAGGTAGAACTTCTGCGCCTGGTTCACGATCTGCTCAAACGCGACGTAGAGGAGGGCCGGGATTTGGAATTCGACGACCGGTCTCAGCCCGGCGATCGCCATGCCCGTCGCCACGCCCGTGAACGCCTGCTCAGACAGCGGCATGTCAATGACGCGCTCAGGGCCGAACCGGTCGAGGAGCCCGCGGGTCACCGCCCGGAGCGACTGTCCGACGTCCTCTCCCATCACTAACACGCGGTCGTCGGCGGACATCTCGTCCGCTAGCGCCCGTGCGAGGGCCTGATTGTAGCGGGTCGGCGTCATGGTAATAGCGTCCCGGCGCGGACGGGGATGGGACTTGCGTACATGTATTCTGTGGACTCGGCCAGCTCTGGTGCGGGGGATTTTCTCGCGTACTCGACGGCGTCGTCGATGACCGCGGCGACCTCGCGGTCGATCTGGCGGCACACCTCGTCCTCGAGGCTCGATCCGAGCCGCTTGAGGGGATCGAGGGCTCGCCAGCGCTCGATCTCGTCCGACGAGCGGTACGACAGCCCCAGTTGCCGCTCGCCGGTGTTGTGGCCGCTGTAGCGATAGGTCTCGCACTCGACGAACGCGGGTCCGGCTCCCGAGCGGGCGTGTGCGACAGCCTCAGACACGACCTCGTGGACGGCGAATACGTCCATCCCGTCCACGTGCGTCGCGGGCATGGCGAACGATTTGACCCGTTCCAAGATGCTCCCAGCGACCCCGTCCTTTGCAGCGAGGGTGACCGCGTAGCCGTTGTTCTCGCATAGAAAGACGATCGGCAAGGCGTGGAGGGAGGCGAGGTTGAGCGACTCGTAGAGGACTCCCTGGCTTAGGCCGCCGTCGCCGAAGAACGTCAACGCGACTTGGTCGGTTCGCCGTAAGCGGAAGGACCAGGCTGCCCCGGTGGCGATCGGCACCCCCGCAGCAACGATGCCGTTGGCGCCGTAAATCCCAAGTGACACGTCCGTGATGTGCATAGAGCCACCGCGTCCGTGGTTCAGCCCTGTACTGCGGCCGAGGAGCTCCGCCATCATCCTTCTCGGGTCAGCGCCCTTGGCGAGCAGATGGCCATGCCCGCGGTGGGTGCTCGTGATGACGTCCCCACTGGAAAGGGCGGCGCACGCGCCGACGGCGACTGCTTCTTGGCCGATGCATTCATGCGTCACGCCGGCGATCTCGTTCGAATTGACGAGGTCCACGACGCGCTCTTCGAATGCACGAATCAGGCGCATCGTACGGTAGAGCACAGCATCTCCCGGGCGCCCGGTGCTCATGAGGCGGTCCTCAGGTATCGTTCCTTCGCGCGCCTGTGCATGAAGAGTGGCCCTCGGCGCAACACCAGCCTGTGAGATGGCGCCGGCTTGCGCGGCGCGTCGTTATCCTTGACGGGCAAGCTCATACCGCATATTGTATCAAGTGATCATACCACTTGGTGGCCAAACCACCAGGAGACCTATCATGACTGAGCTAGATGCCGAGCGACCTGCCCGAGTCGGCGACGCCGCGACCTTTCCGACCCTTTCCAAGCGACTGCTTGGCGTCCAGGTTGTCGACGCCATCCTCGACTTGATCGTCGCCGGCAAGCTCCTCCCCGGACAATCCCTGCCGGCCGAGCGCGACCTGGCGCCGATGTTGGGGGTCAGCCGGCCCCTGGTACGCGAGGCAATTCGCGCTCTCACCACCCTGAACGTGCTGGAGACTCGGCACGGGGAGGGCACCTACGTCACCTCGCTGGACCCCGTCCTCCTCCTCAAGCCGCTCAGCTTTCTGCTTCGCGTCGATGAGGAGACCTTGTTCCAGATGTTCGAGGTCAGAACGGTCCTCGAGGTGCACACGGCAAGCTTGGCCGCGGTCCGGATCGACGCCCGCCAGCTAGCGGAGCTCGACGAGATGCTTGCGGTTGCGGCGCGGAACCTCGACTCGGTCGAAGCCTTCGTCGAGATGGACCACAAGATCCACGCCCGGATCATCGCGGCGACGGGGAACCAGCTATACATCCGACTGTGCGAGAGCGTCGCCGAGCTGGGCTCCGACCGCGCACCGCCGGGCCGTTTCTATCGCCTCGATGAGGAAGAGCGCCCACGAGGGCCACGTCGAGATCGTTGAGGCGCTCAGGCGGCACAGCGAGGTGGATGCCGCCGAGTCGATGCGGCGACACATTGCGACCCTAGTGGCGGTGCTGCGCGCGCCCAGGGGAACAGACGCGGCCCAGCGGCGAGCTGAGCGCTCGTCGGTGCCCGTCGACGCGAGACCGAAGGCCGGTCACGTTGATCGCAACGAAAGGAACGGTTTCGTGTTCGTGGAGAACGGCCCTGCTACCTGCGCTCCTCATTCAGTGGGACCTCGTCGAGGCGGAGGGAGCACGCGCCTCTGGGACACCAAGCGACTGCCGTTCGACGTCGCCGAGATCACGACAGCCATCGACCCCCTCTTCGACGGGCAGATCCTGCTGCGCGTCAATGGCGCCGCCCCAGTACTGGAGGACTACACGGCCTGTCGTCCGCTTTACCTGACAATGAGCTATCCCGCAGCCAGGGGACTGCACATGGAACGACGGTATATGTGATCCTGGTGGATAGAGACACACCCCAGACGGCGCATCCGCGTTCTACGGAGTCGCGAGGCGCCCACCCGATCCTCGCGCTGAGCGGCGTGACCAAGTCCTTTGGCGCGCACAAGATCCTGCAGGAAGTCAGCTTGGAGCTCGCCTCGACCGAGCGGGTCGCGGTCATCGGCTCAAGCGGATCCGGGAAAACGACCATCTTGCGCGTAGTCATGGGCCTGGAGGACCTCGAGAGCGGGACCGTGCAGATCGACGGCGTCGACGCATACTGGGGGCGAAACGTCAAGAAGAAGATGACGAAGGCGGAGCGCTCAGAGGTCATGGCGGCGCGGCGTAAGGTGGGGATGGTCTTTCAGTCCTTCAACCTTTTCCCGCACATGTCGGTCATGCGCAACGTCATCGAGGCACCGATGTCCGTCCTCGGAATCGGCAAGAAGGCTTCCGAGCGCCGCGCGGAGGACCTCCTTGCTCGGGTTGGCCTGGCGAACATGATGACCCGCTATCCGCAGCAGCTCTCCGGAGGGCAGCAGCAACGGGTGGCGATCGCGAGGGCGCTCGCGATGGAGCCGAGAATCATGCTCTTTGACGAGGTAACCTCGGCGCTCGATCCGGAGCTGGTCGGAGAGGTCCTCTCGGTAATTCGGGAGCTGGCCCACGAGCGAGACATTGCGATTCTCATCGTTACCCACGCGATGAAGTTCGCGGCCGACGTTGCTGATCGGGTCATGGTCGTGGACAAGGGCCAGATAATCGAGGAGGGACACCCGTCGCAGATCTTTTCGAACCCCACGAACCCTCGGACGCGCCAGTTTCTGCGCGCCATCCTCGACGAGAGCTAGGCGAGCTCTTCCTGGCGCGGGGCCAGCTCTGAACGCCGAGGTGGCAGTGGTCGGGCTAGGCTCGGTGGGAAGCATGGCCCTGTGGCGCGCGAGCGCCCTCGGCGTCAGCTGTATTGGACTCGAGCAGTTCGCCGTCCCGCACGATCACGGCGCCTACGGGGGCGAGACGCGGCTGTTTCGTCTCGCGTATCTCGAGGGCTCCCCGTACGTCCCCTGGCTCCGCCGGGCCAGCGAGCTGTGGCGAGAGCTCGAGGCGGAGACGGGCGAGCGGCTGTTCGACGCGATCGGAGGCCTCTACATCGGCTCGAGGCAGGCGAAGTGGCTGCAGACGATTGGTCGCGTCGCGCGAGCGCACGGTATCGCCTTCGAGGAGCTCGGCCCTCGCGAGGTTGCAGAGCGCTTCCCGCCGCACATGCTGCTCCCGGGCGAGGCAGCCATCTGGGATCCGGGCGCTGGTCTGTTGCATTCCGTCCGTGCGGTCGCCGCGGCCACGAGGCGCGCCGTCGAGCTCGGAGCCCGCACCGTCACCAGATGCCGCGTCCTCGCCGTGGAGGAGGAGCGGTCGGGGGTGCGCATCCGAACGGGCGATGGCGACCACTTCGTGAAGACGGCGATCGTCTGTGCCGGACCGTGGACCGAGAACGTGCTCCCGAGTGTCTCAGCGCGCCTTCGGGTCCGTCGCATCGCTGTCGCCTGGTACGCCGCAGACGACCCCTCCTTGTTCCGGGCTGAGGTGTTTCCTGTGTTTCGCCGGCAGAGTGCCTGGATGGAACGGTGGACGGCGGGGTTCTCGGGGGCTCCCGCAGACGACGACGGACTCGTGAAACTGGGTCTCAACGGCTTCCCCGAGGTCATCGGGTGCGCCGACCTGGTGCAACGTGTCTCCAAAGAGGAGACTCGCGTCCTATCAGATTTTGTCAGAGGGCTGCTGCCGGGCATTCGGCCGGTTCCCGTTCGCGCACGCGCTTACATGGATGCGTTCAGCCCCGACGGGGCACCCCTGATCGGCGCGGTGGGAGGCTCCAAACGGGTGCTCGTCGCGGCGGGGCTCTCCGGGCACGGGTTCAAGATGGCCCCGTCGTTCGGTGCGGCGCTAGCAGACCTCGCGCTCGGGAGGCCCGCAGCAATACCCGAAGTCTTTTCGCCACAGCGCTTGCTCCCGCGCACAAGCTGAGTCTGGGGGCCACGCCCGGGACCAACAGAACCGGAGTTGTCTCGGTAGCCGTTGAACTTTGACGTCACGGTCCCCCGCCCGAAACCTGCCGGATAGTAGGCAAATTGACGCCTGATCAAAAAACTCCCGGAAGGACGGGGACCGCCGTGAAGAAGGACTACTAGACCTGACGACGCTGTCGCGATGACGGTGCCGAGCGACGTGCAGGTCGCCATGGGAGGATCTCAGATGAACGAGCTGTGCAGGTCGACGCGCCGTCACGAGCCTGACTATATGGCGTTCCGGAACGGCAAGAAGGTTCGGTCGTTCTCGGCAGACGACGGGTGCCCGTCGGCGCACCTATGTGCGCCGCAACAATTCCCCAGTTGACGTGATCGCCGGCGGAACAATTCCCTCGGCGAAACGGAGGAGTAATTCCCTATTCACGCGGGAAAGGAGCGATCCCCCGGTCGAGCTCCAGTCGCCTCGTACCCGAGAATGAGCGAGATCTTCGCGGCAAGGAGACGGAGTCCCACGCGATCGACGTCGTGGAGGTGCTCAAGGTAGCGGATGGCGAAGCCGTCGGCCTCGACGGGCCGCTCGGCAACGCATGCCGTCACCACTCGCGCAGCGACGGGAAGACCTGTTCGCCGAGTCGAGGCGCGTCATGCCTGTCGGGTGTGGCCGAGGAGAGGATCGCGGGAGCCGCGTCCGCGGCCCCTCGTTGCATCGAGAGACACACGGCGGCGATCACGTCGGGCGGCCTTCGCCTCGAGCGCCCTCGCGAGGCGAGCTCGCTCCACCGTTCGATTACGCCACCCGCAGCGGGTCACGAGGTTCACGAGGGTCGACCGTCGGGCACCAAGGTGCCGACCGGGATCGGAGAGACGCGCGAGCAGCAGGTCGCATCTGGCGCCTTCTGCACAGCGGCTCGAAGTCAGGCTCAAAGGATCGAAGGCCAGCCACAAAAGGTCGCGGACAAACTAGTAGGTGCGCTGCGTCTCCCCGCGGCCCCCGTGAAGCCCTTGGCTTGACAAGACACATGATCGACATGTACACTGGTCACCAAGTGGCCAAGCCACCAACTGGCGGCTGATGAAACCTAACTGATCAGCCCCTCAGCCGACAGAACTGCATTCCGACTCCCAAAGGTGCTGCCTCTGGGATGCGGTTCTGCCGCTCTTAGAGAAAGGCAATCTCCAGGAGATGACTGAGATCCCACTGGAATCACAAGGCCCCGACGCAGGGGACGCCTCGGGCGCACCCCTCATGGAGTACCCGATGCGCCGCAGTCGCGAGTGCCCGTTCAATCCGCCCACCGAGCTCTCCGAGATTCAGTTAGCCGACAAGCTCGTTCGCGTGGAGATCTGGGACGGGACCACGCCATGGCTGGTGACCGGCTTCGCTGAAGTTCGAGAACTCTTGGCCGACCCACGACTTAGCTCTGATATCGATAGAACTGGTTACCCATACTTCACCCCAGGGGAGAAAGCACGCCGCGCGGCCTCGAAGCAAATTCCAAACTTGGATGGCGCAGAGCACCATCTGAAACGTCGAATGCTCACTAAAGAGTTCTCGGTCAAACACACCGAGGCAATGCGTCCACGCATTCAGGAGCTGGTAGATAGCCTGATCGATGCGATGATAGCAGGCCCTAACCCCACTGATCTCGTACACGCACTTGCGCTTCCCCTGCCCTCGCACGTCATCTGCGATATTCTCGGCGTTCCCTACTGGGAGCGTGATCATTTTCACGCTTTGAGCGAACAAATCGTAGACAGGGATGCTGTCCCTGAGGAGAGCGTTGGCGCACAGCAGGCAATGATGGACCTCCTGCGCGGCTTGATAGATCAGCGGATAGTGGAGCCCGGCAACGACTTAATAGCCCATTAGTGACCGACTACCTGCAGCCGGGTCGGACTACTCCGATGAGATAGCGGCATTGGGGCAGCTGCTTCTTTTCGCTGGACATGAGACCACAACAGGGATGATCGCTCTCGGCACTGCGGCATTGCTCCAACACCCGTACGCAGTGCGGGAGCTCCAGACTACGCAAGACCCCGCTGTGGTCGCCAGTGCCGTTGAGGAGCTCCTGCGCTGGCTCAATATCCTGCACCTAGGTCGTCGCCGTATTGCACTCGAAGACATCGACATCCGCGGCGAGCACATTCGGGCCGGCGAAGGCGTAATCCTAGCGAATGACATAGCGGACCGCGACCCACATGTCTACGAATCACCCAATGAGCTCGATATCCACCGGCACCCAAACAACCACTTGGCCTTTGCCTACGGCCGCATCAATGTCTTGGCCAGCATTTAGCCAGGGTAGAACTCCAAGCCGTCTTTGGCACATTATTCCGGCGTGTTCCGACGCTCACATTAGCAGTCGGTACCGAGGAATTGCGGTTCAGATATAACTCGCTCACTTACGGCATGGACGAGCTCCCCGTAACGTGGTGAAGCCCTACCACAATGTGATTGCTGACCTAACACTGGAAGGGAGTCCGAATTGCGAGTCATCGTAGATACCGACAGGTGCATCGGTGCGGGGCAGTGCGCTCGGACCGCCCCCGAGGTGTTCGACCAAGGAGATGACGATGGTATCGTCATACTCCTCCAGGAACATCCGGAACAATCGTTGGAGGTGGATACCCAAGAAGCAGCGGCGCTTTGCCCTGCACGAGCCATCGAGATCCTCGAGGATTAGCCCCGTCACATGGAGCATGTGGTCATTGTCGGCGCCTCCGCATCCGGACTGGCGGTTATCGAGACCCTGCGCCGCCGGGGCTTTCACGGGAAGCTAACGGTGGTCGGCGATGAGCCGCATTATCCCTATGATCGGCCACCTCTCTCGAAGCAGTTTCTGCGTGGTCATTGGGAAACAGACCGGCTGATGCTTTCCACGCCCAGTGCCCTAGAGAGGCTGGATGCTAGTTGGCTCCGAGCCTCGCGGGCGGTCGGTCTCGACGTCACTAATCACCAGCTTGAATTATCAACGGGTCTTGACATTGCCTGGGACCGCATTGTTATCGCTACTGGTGTCAGTCCGCGGCGGCTCGCATCTGGCGACCGGTTGAGCGGTGTGCACGTCCTCCGCACCCTCGAAGACGCCATTGCACTGAGGGCCTCGCTGCAGCGAGCTACCCGGATGGTTATTGTCGGGGGCGGATTCCTCGGCACCGAGGTGGCTTCTGTCGCGCAGGAGTTGGGCGTCAGCGTGACTGTAGTTGAGCCACTTGCAGGCTTGGCCATTCGCCAGTTGGGAAAAGAAGTAGCGGGGTTTCTAGCTGACCTCCACATCGAGCATGGCGTGACGCTTAAGTTTGGTACGGGCGTTCTTGGGATAGAGGGCGCGCGAGATCGAGTCGCGGCTGTATCCCTCACGGATGGTTCATGCACTCCGGCCGACGTCGTTCTTGTCGCCATCGGTTCCATCCCCAACACCGCCTGGTTGAACCGTAGCGGTCTATCCATCTCGGACGGTGTCGATTGTGATGACTCTGGCTTCGCCGGTTCCGGTGTTTACGCTGTGGGCGACGTCGCGAACTGGTGGTATCCAGCTCTGAATAGACGGTATCGCATTGAGCACCGGATGAATGCGATCGACCAGGGGAGAGCAGTGGCCACATTGATCACGGGTCATTCCAGCGGTCGCCCTGCCGTTCCGTATTTTTGGACTGACCAGTTCAACGTCCGAGTTCAGGTCTATGGAATTCCCAGTCAAACATCCCAGTTTCGCATTTTGGTCGGCGACCCCAAGGCGAGCCAGTTTGCCGGTGGATATTTTGATCGAGGTAACCGGCTCAGCGCTGGGCCTTTCTTGGAACATGCCCGGATATGCAAACACCCTTCGCGAACTTGTGGTCAATGCGACCTCTGCCAGCACACTTTGAAAGCTCCCCTTCAGGAGGAGACTTGCCGCCGGCGAATCGCACAGCGGCCCATGTTCGGCATTGGAGCGTGGGATCGCTGCCATTCAATAACGCTGTTCCTGGACCGTTAGGACCGTGTTCATTTGAGCCCCAATTAACCCCGTATTAGCCGCCTTGCGTAAGTCACATCGGCACCTAAATCATCTCTTCCAGGCTCAGCTTCGCTCGACCGGCACGGTCCTCTTGACAGGACACCTCCCACCGAATACATTGAGTATGTGACCAGGTGGCAAGGCCACCAGGAGACTGGTCACCAGGGGACTGACTAGATGAACCTCGCAGAAGACGCATGCCGAGATGGTCTGGCTCGTGGGCCAGTGTTCCCGCTACTCCGCCGAGATCCCTTGAATGCCCAAGTGCTGGACCCAATCCGAAGCCTGATCGTTGCCGGCGAGCTGCTACCAGGTCAGACACTGCCGCCTGAGCGGGAGTTGGCGGCGATGTTTGGCGTCAGTCGGGCATTGCTCCGAGAGCTACTCCGCGGACTCGCCGCCTTGAATGTGCTGGAGGCGCGCGACGGAGTGCAAACGCTCGGATGACTCGCACAGTAAACGACATTCAACTATCTAATTTGCCAGGCATCGGAAAGGGCACACCTGGTCCCTACACAAAGGGCACACCCGGTCCCTACACTGCAGAGCCTATCGGCAGTTGGGCGTGCAAAGGCATGCCTTACGCGCCATATCTAGCATCGTGTATCGGGAAGGAGGTACTCAATTCGGCCTTCTTGTTACCTGTAATGGTGATCCGAGAGTCCGCGCTTTTCGAGAATCTGAAGAGAATGGCCGCTTGGTGCGCCGACGCGGGCGTACTGTTAGCGCCACATGGCAAGAGCGCGATGTCTCCCCGACTCGCGCTTACGCAGCTTGAACTAGGTGCTTGGGGAGTTACGGTAGCAACGCTCACTCAGGCTCGCGTGTTTCGGCACTTTGCTATCCGTCGCATCTTGCTAGCTAACGAGTTAGTCGACCCTGCTGGGATCGCATGGCTGGTCGATGAAATCCGCGCTTACCCGGACTTTGAGTTCTTTTGCTATGTCGACTCAGTCGCAGGAGTTCAGCTCCTTCAGCAAGCACTGAATCGGGCCGCTTTCGTCGGCCGGCTTTCAGTACTCGTCGAAATCGGCGCGAAGGGGGGCCGAACAGGGTGTCGGACGGCTACGGAAGCGCTTGCCACGCTGCATGCGATCTCAAATACAGATCATCTGACGTTCGCAGGAATTGCCGCGTACGAGGGTGTTCTCGCGCATGACTCAGATGACGCGTCGATTGACCTAGTCCGCACCTACTGCGGAAAGGTTAAGTCCATCGGCAACGAACTCTTGAATACTGGTCTAGGTCGCGACCGAGACAGTAATTGGATCGTTACAGCAGGCGGTAGCGCATACTTCGATGTGGTGTCCGAGGAGCTTAAGGGTGGATGGAGTACCCCAAGCGTCTCCGTGATTCTCCGTAGCGGGGCATACCCTGTCCATGATGAAGGAATATATAAGCGCCTTTCGCCGTTCGGGCGGAGGATCGACCCAGGGAACCCGCTGCGGCCGGCCCTAGAAGTATTCGCGCACGTCGTCTCAGTTCCAGAGACAGGTCTCGCGCTGCTTGCTGCCGGCCGACGCGACCTCCCCTACGACGAAGGCCTACCGATCGCCACTAGCTATCTCCGACAACCATCCGGGATGTTTGTGCCTCTCGAGGGGTGGTCCGTCACCGATCTCAATGACCAACACACCTATCTGCGATCGGTGGGCGACTCGCCAACGGACCTCGAAGTGGGCGACATTGTTCGTCTAGGTATCTCTCATCCATGCTCAGCTTTTGATCGTTGGAAACTCATCCCCTTGGTGGACGATGATTATAGGGTGACCGATTTCATGGAGACCTTTTTCTAGCGTAGTACCGGATAGAAAGTGAGAACAGAGGACAATGACACCGCCTAATGATGCCCTGTCTAAGGAGCTACAGAGGGTTCTGGATCCATTAAACGAGCCGATGCCATTCCTCTCATCGGCAGTTCGCTGGGGGGACCTAATCTTCGTATCTGGCGTTGCCGCCTATCTGCCCGGTGGTCGTGCGTCAGGGCACGGATCAGAATGGCGTCCCGGCCCTCTGATCGAGGGTGGTATCAGAGAGCAGACGCACCAAACGCTCGAGAAGTTAAGCCGGATCCTAAGCGCGGCTGGTACCGATCGAAGTCGTGTGTTGAAGGTTAATGGATACCTGCGTGAGATTGACCGCGATTTCGCCGACTACAACGAGGTGTATTTGGAGTTTTTTCGCTCTCATCCACCAGCTCGGACGACCGTACAGGCGACGATATATGGCAACGTGCTGGTCGAGATCGACTGTGTCGCAGTGGCGATATAGCGAGAAGGGAGGCGATTGGAAGTAGCTCTCGGCGATCGGCCGCTATAACCTCGCCGCTAGCGGCCATGTGGGTCCTCGCCAAGGACTGATATTCAGGCACACGGACTAAGATTTCATTTCCCATAACGGGACTTCATGTTCCGATAAGAGTCATTTCCTAGGAGGTCCATAAATGACCATGCGAAGAATAGGCCTTGTGCTTGTATGCGCAATGGCGTTCGGTGGCGTCGCTGAAACGACAACGGCTACAGTCAGTACGGCAGCCCCGTCATACCTGAAAGACGCGAATGCGGCCGTTTCCGTGCTGACGGTTGCGCTTGATAATTCGCCTAATTTCGACATCGTTGAGCCAAATGGGTCCATAACGGGGTTTTTGCCCAACCTGATCAGTGACATAACGGCCAAGATAGGCATCAAAAAGATTCACTACATCCAGACCACATATGATGCAATGATACCGGGGCTAATAGCCGGACGCTGGGACATTGCCCTGGCCCTTACCTTATCTACACCGCGGTGCCAGGAAGCAAGCTTTGGCGATCCGAACGTGGTATATGTTTCGTCATTCGCCGTCAAGCCGGGTAATCCCGATCATATTACGTCGTATGAGAGCTTCAAGCAGAATCACAAGCTCACCCTTGCCGTTGGTCCCGGCACGTTCGAGGACAATTACGCGACGAGCGTCGGGATACCAACAAGTCAACTGGTTCTTGTCCCCGACCCGGTTACAGGGGTGGATGCCGTGCGGTCGGGCCGAGCGGATGCCTATGCCGGCGCCGATCTGACAATTGAGACCATCCCAGGTAAGGGGTTTGAGATGATTACAGCGCAAGGTGCACCCAGCGAAGGAACGGGATTTGCCTTCGGCAAGTCTGAAGGAGCTCTCAAGAGTCAGTTTAATACGTCGCAGATCGCGCTCGAGCACAACGGCGTCTTCCTAGCGTTGTCGAAGAGGTGGGGCTTCAATGGACCGGCGGCCATTGCCACAACAGATGCTAAGCTCGGTAAGGGATGTTAACCTGTTTGCTGTAACTGGAGCTATTCGTTAAAATGTGAGGCGGCTCGGGGTGAATACGGCGTCGTATTTGCCCCGAGCTCGTCAGCGTGTAGCAATGAGCCATCGCGTATATTTCCATCTGTGGTAATTGCTCGGTCGCGGAAGGAGGGGACAGTAGGACGTGGAATTGACTAGTACCGTTGGATTGTCGCTTACTCCGTACTTTCATGACTTGGCCACCGGATACCTCAGAACGATTGAATTGACTTTACTCGGTTTTGCCATCTCTGTAAGTGTGGCCGTTGTTATGGCCCTAGGCAGGATGAGCTCGCATCGATCGTTCCGCTTTCTAGCCGGTGCGTTCATCGAGTTTTGGCGAGGTACCTCGGTAATTGTTCAACTATATTGGGTATTTTTTGCGCTCCCTCTCCTCCCACCACATATTCGAACTGCGGCACTCATAACTGCTATTGCCGTACTTGGTTTGAACTCCGCATCGTACGCTGCAGATGCTATTCGTGGCGCCATTGAAGCTGTTCCGCTGGGACAGGGGGATGCCGCCCGCGCGTTAGGTCTCTCATCTCGGAGGCGATTCTGGCGGATCATCCTTCCCCAAGCTTTGCCGATGATGCTTCCGCCACTCGCTAACAATGCCATCGAAGTGATGAAGGCGACCTCCGTTGTGGGCTTCATCACGGTGGCGGACCTTACTTATGTGGCGGGAGATGTCAGAAGCGCGGTTGGGCAGAGCCCGACGATTTATACGGTGATCTTGTTTATGTATTTCGCGTTGGCCCTCGTGCTATCGGGAGTGTTTCGCTTGCTGGAATACGTGACACCGACCCGAAGAATTGATCGTCAATCTCGGTTGGGCGGTTTCGTTGGACATTTTCAATTGGACATGCCCGGGGGAGAGGTGTTGCCCATCACTGCCTCCTTAGCGGGGGATGAGAGCATGGGCCGTGCGTGATGTGGGATTGGTCGTATAGCTTCCAAATCATGCCGTCGCTGCTCTCAGGGCTCCTTGTCGCCGTCGAGATTACGCTGATTGCTTCCCTGACTTCGGTCATATTGGGTATGCCGCTTGCAATGTTCAGCCGAGTTAGATCGCGTTGGATACGAGGCTCCCGCAGACTCCTCCTGGAATTTGTAAGAGGAACTCCGCTGCTCGTGCAATTATATTTTGCCTACTTCGTACTACCCAGTGCCGGGATCGTGTTGTCGGCATTTACGACCGGATGGATCGTTCTTGGGCTGCAGAACTCTACCTATGTAAGTGAGGTCTACCGCGCTAATATTGAGTCCCTTGCTAAGAGCCAATGGGAAGCTGCAGCCGCACTTCACCTAAGCCATAAGAGGACGTGGATGGTGATCGTGTTGCCTCAGAGCCTCCGACGGTCGGTCCCAGCAATAACGGCGTACATCATCGGAATGTTCAAGCAGACGGCGTTGTTGTTCGCGATCGGGGTGCCGGAGCTTTTGGAACGAGCGCAAGCGGATGCCAACGTCAGCTACCATTTTCTCGAGCCGTATACGTTATGCGGTCTTCTCTATTTGGCAGTGAGTTATCCGGCTGCTCGCGGCCTTCGGCGCCTCGAGAGACGATATATATGAAGCCAGCTGTACACCTCAGTGTCAGTAGGTGAACCGTATTCGCTGTTTAGGGATTGCAAGTCGAGGGTGGTAACCGACGAGGTAGCTCGGGCACGCGAGCATGAAAGAGAGGGGTACCGTGGAACATAATCGGGGTGTTGCGTACGTCAAGCCCGGCAAGGTCGAATTGAAGACCATCGATTTCCCAGTTCTTGCTCTGGGCGGCCGCCGCTGCGACCACGGCGTGATCCTAAAGGTCGTGAGTACCAATATTTGCGGGAGCGACCAGCACATGGTGCGGGGCCGTACCACGGCACCAGCCGGGCTCATCCTCGGCCACGAGATCACGGGCGAGGTCATTGAGGCCGGGCGCGACGTCGAGTTTGTGCGGGTGGGAGACGTCGTATCGGTGCCGTTTAACATTTCCTGCGGTCGCTGTCGCAACTGCAAGGAGGGGAAGACCGGCATCTGTCTCAACGTGAACCCGGCACGTCCCGGTGCCGCCTACGGCTATGTCGACATGGGGGGGTGGGTAGGCGGGCAGGCTGAGTATGTCATGGTCCCGTATGCGGACTTCAACCTCCTTCGCTTCCCGGACAGAGAGCAGGCAATGGCGAAGATCAAGGACCTTACCTGTTTGTCGGATATCTTCCCGACCGGGTTCCACGGCGCCGTTACTGCAGGCGTTGGTCCCGGGTCGGTCGTCTACATTGCAGGTGCTGGGCCGGTCGGGCTCGCTTGTGCGGCGTCCTGCCACTTGCTCGGGGCCGCGGTGGTGATTGTCGGGGACCGGGTCGCCGAGCGCCTGGCCCAGGCCCGCAGCTTCGGTTGCGAGACGGTCGACATCACTAGGGGACCGATAGCCGATCAGATCGAGGCGGTCGTCGGTGTGCCGGAGGTCGACTCGGCCATCGACTGCGTTGGCTTTGAGGCCCGTGGTCACGGCGACGATGCCAACCACGAGGTCCCGGCAGCGGTGCTCAACTCGCTGATGGAGGTGACCCGCGCCGGTGGGGCGATCGGGGTACCCGGTCTCTATGTCACCAGCGACCCTGGCGGCATCGACGAGGCCGCCAAGCGTGGCAGCCTTAGCATCCGCCTCGGGCTTGGATGGGCGAAATCGCACGCGTTCGCCACCGGCCAGTGCCCCGTGATGCGCTACAACCGCCAGCTCATGATGGCAATCCTCCATGACAAGGTGCAGATCGCTAAGGCGGTGAACGTCGAAGTCATCTCCCTCACTGAGGCAGAGCGAGGGTATCGGGACTTCGACCAGGGAGCGGCGAAGAAGTTCGTGCTCGATCCTCACGGTCTGGTCGGCACGGCGGTTTCGCAGCCATGAGCACCAGGGTGGGCGAAGACGGCGAGGTCTATGACTGGCACGAGGGCTGGGCTGACATGCCGGCGCCGCAGGAGGCGAGCACCGGCTGGGCTCATCACGGTCTTGCCGTTACCCGGTCAGGGGAGATCGTCGGCTTTCATCCGCAGCGCTCCGAGGTTGTGATCTTCGATAACCAAGGACGATCCCTTCGCTCCTGGCCCGTTCAGCTCAGGGAGGGCCACGACATTAACGTTGTCGAGGAGGGCGGCCAAGAGTACCTCTGGATCTCCGATCCTGGGTCGAAGATGCGCAGGGCACCCAGCGGCGCCTACGAGTCGGATCGTGCGGCCGAGCAGGGCCAGGTCGTGAAGTTCGACATGGACGGGTCGGAAGCCGCACGCCTGGCCCGACCACCGCACCCTGCCTACGAAAGCGGGCGTTACGCACCTACATCGGTAGCGGTCGACGAGGTACGTCACGGCGGGAGCGGGGACATCTGGGTCGCCGACGGCTACGGCGAGAGCCTCGTCCACCGTTACCGCCGCGATGGGACTTACGTCTCCAGCCTGAGCGGAGAGGAGGGAGCCGGGCGCTTCAAGTGCCCACACGCCGTGTTCATCGACCGTCGCCATCCCGAGAACGAGCTCCTGGTCGCCGACCGCGCCAACAGACGGGTACAGGCCTATGGGCTCGACGGGTCGTTCCTGCGCGTGGTGGGCGAGTCGTTCTTGAACAGCCCGTGCGCATTTGCATCATATGGGGACAAGCTGGTAATCGCCGAGCTTTATGCGCGCCTTGCTATCCTCGGCCCCGAGGACCAGCTGGTCTGTTACCTAGGCGAGAACGGCGCCGTTTGCGATCGTCCGGGATGGCCCAACGGTGTCGATGAACTCGAGCACCCGGTTCGGACGCCGGACCTCCAGCACGGGCGTTTCAATAGCCCACATGGCATCACCGTTGACCCTGACGGGAACCTTTATGTAGCTGAGTGGCTTATCGGGGGGCGGATGATCAAGCTCACACCGGCTCTCGGGTAGCAACGGCTCGTCGAGCTCCGAATGCGCGGTAATGGTGAACGATAAGCGCGGCAGCAAGATCGATCCGCTACTCGCCATCGTGGACTCGGTTGAAGCCTACGGGGGCGCTTACGGCTGCGTCATGCCACCTTCAGGCGCTGGCGGGAGGTGGTGGATGCTAACACCCGGCAGCCGCATCGCGAAGTGTCGAGCTGATCTGACATCTCATAATGGAGTTCTTCTACCGGAGTTGCACCGGTTTGACGTTCAGAGTGCAATCACGGATGCACCCCATAAGCCACGATCCGACCCTCAGATGGTAACAGTTCGGCCCCGCAAGCCTTCCACCAGTTCCTCTACAGCACGGACTGGCACCCGCACCGCTCGGCCCAAATGGACGACGTCCAGCTCTCCCCTGGCGATCATCTCGTACAAGGTCGAGCGGCCAACGCTGAGCGCGGCCGCCGCCTGAACGATGGTCAGGAGCAACGGCTCTTTCTCGCTTGGCGGGGGTGTCTGTGCGCCAACGACCGGGGAGGCCGCCGGGCGGACGGCGCGATGTGAGGGTAACCAAAGAGTCGCGTCACCACCTTCGTCGTCGAAGGGTGAGAGGCCGAGCGCACGCAGGGTCGTCGCCAGCTCCGCCGAGACTGGCCCGAGCACGACGACGGCCCGATCGTTGTTGACCGCCTTCATCGCTCGCTTTCCTTTTCAACGGGAGAGCCGTTAGCAAAGGGTAGATCGGCGGGCTGGTCACCAGCGTGGCGACGTGAGAGCGCGCGGCAGGTGCGACAGCGCCACTATGGCCCCAAAAGGTAAGACTAGGTCGCCCACTTGCCAGGTGAACCACAGCGAGGCGATAACCCATGTGACTTTTGACACAAAACCAAAGGAAAACCACTCTCGGGGCGTGCGGAGCACGCGGGCTATCGCCCAGACCATTAATATTCCGGCCAAGCAGTCCAGGGATATAGGGCCGAGCGCTGCAGAAGCGCTGATAGTCGATAGGAGGTAGGGGTGCAACAGGGGCTCCTTTCGGGTAGCGGTTAGAAGTTCTCTCTCCTCCGGTCCACGAGGCGCCCGAAACGAAACACTGTTTTTAGGAGAAATTCGGGCCGAGCACGGACCGGCGCTCCGCCGACGGCGTGGCCGACGTGGTGGCGACGACTGAGCAGGTGCATATGCGGCCTCTTGCTGCTTCTGTCGGCGACATGTGTGCCGTGCCCCGTCGCCGGCGCCGCCAGCGTGGTCGGGGCCGGCACGATCACCACCGTGGCCAACCCAGGTATCGCGCTTCACATCCCGGCGGACGGCAGGCTCGACGGGAACGGGTTCGCCGTCGACATCAGCGGCTACCGCTTCGCGTACCAGGTCGGCTACGGCTCCGCCGCAAAGAACGCTGCCGCCGGCCAAGCACTGCTCGTTTTCGGCTTGACCGGCACCGGCGCAACCGTCAAGGCCAACCTCGAGGTCGACGGCCAGGGCGAGCCCCTGCCCGCGTCGACGCCGAGCGCCTCCGCCCCGGCCTACTACCTGGCCTCGGTCCCCCAGGGCGCCCAGGATGTTGCGCTGCAGGTTTCGGCAAACGGCTTCTCCCAGACCTTCAGCTTCACCAAGGGCCACCGTGAAGGCGTGCAACCAGCCGTGCTTTATCGCGGGCAGGACCAGTGGGAGCAGGTGGACAACATCGGCCAGGTCAGTTATGTGAACACGCCCGACAAGGTCGACAGCCAAATGTACAGCCGGGTCGAGTTCACCCTGACCTCGGCCACGCTGACCTACTTCCTGCCGAGCACGGGCGCCACCCCGGCGAGCCCGTCCAAGGCCTGGGTCGTGCTGTCGGGCAGCGCACTGCCGAACCTCGCCCCGGACGACCCTGGCGGCGAGAGCGACATGGGGATCGACTACTTGAAGACCCTGCCGGGGAGCGACCTCACCCTCACCATCCCCGGGCAATCGCCCATGCCTGCCATGCTCAGCGGGCAGGGTGGCGCAGACGACGAGTCGGGCCAAAACGTGGTTGGGGCCTGTTCGGCGGTGACTATTACTGGCAGGTCCCGCCGGCATCGTTTCCGCCACGCTCAGGGTCAACCTGCCGGCACAGCTCTTGGCTCAGAGCAACGGCAACGGCTCGCCGCTCGAAGTACCCGTGGACGGCCAAGTCCCAGCGGTCCGGCTCGGCTTCGCTCCTCCCACTGCGCTGCCCCCTGTCACCGGAGCGAACCCGGCGGCATGGGCTCCCAACCCCGCAGCCACCCAACCCGTCACTGCCGGCCGCGTGGGCTACCCGCAGGACGGTGGCCACAACACGGCCAGCGCGCTCGTCGGGAGCACGGACGGCGGCGGTTCATCGAGCGGTGGCCTTGTCCTTTTAGTCATCGTCGTCGTACTGATGGCTGTTGTGGTTGTGGCGGTCCTTACGCGCCGCCGGCTCGTCCCGGCACTGACCGCGCTCACGGCCAGCCCGGCACAAAAGCGAGCAGCCGGTGTCCGAGCCTTCCTCCCCTCCCCGGCCCCAAGCGGTCCAGCAACGCCCGTTGCCTCGACGGCGGTCGTGCCCGGGGCTCCCGCCGCCACCGGCACGACTGGCGCACAGGACAGGCGACGAGTCTCGTCCCCCACGGTGCCCAAGGAGACCTCGACGCCTGCGGTCCCGGTCCTCGTCCCCGTGCCCGAGGGCCCTGCGCAACTCCCCGGGGATCTGCTCTGACTTATGGTGCTGGGGCCACCAGCGCTTTCCGGCGCCCGGGCCACCAAAGACGACCTGCTCCGCTCGGAGCTCGAGACAGCCTGCTTCTTGGCCTGCAACCCCGGCAGTACCTTCAGCGGTGAAGCGCTTCGCGCCGTCATTGGCGCCAGCCGGGACGAGGATTGGTCGGTCCGCACCATCGTCACCTACGTGAGCGGCTTGCGCCGCAAGCTCGGCTCCCAGCATGTGCCCGACGCCACCAGTGCCGGCGGTTACCGGCTGGAAAGGGTCAGCACCGATGCCGCCCGTTTCAAAGAGCTCGTCGCCCTTGCCAAGGCAGAGCAAGGGCCCGAGCAGGCCCGAGATCTGGCCGACGCCCTGAGCCTCGTCCGGGGCGCGCCGTTCGCCGGCGTCCCAAAGGGCACATATGGCTGGGTCTTCCGCACCGACAATGGGCCGTCGATCGCCGACGACCTCGGCAGAGCCGTCGTGAACGCGGCCATGGTCCTCGCCCGCCTGGCCCTCGATGCCGGCGACCACGACCTGGCCACTTGGGCTGGCGCCAAGGGCGTCCTTGTCTGGCAGACAGACCTCAAACTGTCGATTCTCCAGCTCGATGGCGCCGCCATTTCACCGGATGCCACTGAGCTCGGCCGTAGGTGGTCGGACATTACGCAACGCTTCGCCGGCAACAACGAGCCTGTCCCCGACGAACTAACCGACCACTACCGGAGGCTCCGCTACCGGTAACCAGTCTCCACCAAACCGGTGTCGTACCTGCCGGCTCTCGGTGCGCTCCGACCTTTCAGCGTGTCACCCGCGAAGAACACGACGGTCGCTTACTGACGGGTACGGGTGTACACGAGCCAAGGGTGACCCGTCGTGCAACCGGCCCGTCACTGACAAACTTGTAGCGCCGGCGGCTGGCGAGCTGGAGCCGATCGACATCGGGGGTCTTGACTACACCCGAGCCTTATGGTGTAATGAGGCGCATGGTTACACCAAAGGCCTATCCGGTAATCAGGTCACCTGAGACGAGGTCTGGGATCGACAACTTCCCGATCTCCGCCTCAGATGCCCACCAAGCCGCTGGCATCACCTATCGCCAATGCGACCATTGGGCACGCAAGGGCTGGGTCCGTCCGTCTATTGACCCTGGTAGCGGCCGTGCCGGTCGAAGGCAGTACTGCTGGTCGGACGTTGTCCGATTGGACTTGTTACGACATCTGGCCGAGTCCAAGGTCAATACGGCTATCGCCGGGCCCGCGATAGCCGAGCTCATCGTGCCCGACAGGGACATCCGCGTGTTATGGAACCTGTCCGGAGAGGCTGACCCCCTTCATGTCGTAGATGCCGACGCTGCGCTCAAGCATCTCGAGGCCGGCGGGGCTTGGGTGGTATACAACCCGGAGCCAGTGCGGGCAAAGGTCGACGGCCTGCGGGGCTTCCCAGCGTCCCGCGCACGGTCACTCAAGCCCGTGCTAGACGCAGACGGCACCGAGACGAGATGGATGACCGCATGACCCTCTTCCCACTTGGCCCAGGAGGGTCGGAACGCCCACTTTACGAGGGCGACCTCGACGCCGACCCGGTATCAGAGTCCCAGGCCCGGGCTTCGAGGGACGGCCGAGAGTTCGACCTCGAGGCTTTCGAGTACCTCGAGCGAGCCGGTGCCCGGGTCGTACGTAAATACTTCCGCGTAGACGGGTATGCGATAGACGCCCTCGTCGAGGGGCTCAACGGTGCTCGGTTCCATGCGGATGCACATGGGACCCCAGACCGGACGTTGAAGCCTCAGGCCGGCATGCGACGCCAGGACACCATGTTGAAGTTCGGTTGTAAGGCTTACCACTGGAAAGCTCAGAACCTGGTCCCCCGCCTGATCCTGGTCACCTCCCATATGCCTTCGGCCCAAATGTCAAGTGCACGAACTCTGCAGGACTTGGGTCGGGCAAATGCTCTGTGGGATGCCGTTGCAATAACCGGAGATGTACGGGGCTTCCACCGGCTCCAGCATTACTTCACATCTGAGCCGCCGTGCCAGGACCCCTTACCGGCATCGTGGCGTGACGCCCAGCTTCAACTCGCTGGAATGGGCCGCCCGGAGGAACACTAATGCGAGCGCGTCGCCCCTCGGATTGGGTCGTAGACCTAGGCGGTCGTCATGAGCTTGAGACGAAGGTTCGATCGGCCCTGGCGGCGCACTCGAGCCTGCAGCTGCTCCGCAGTTCCACAAGCAGCCTCGACCGCCTGGACTACCAGTTGGAGTGCTCCAAACAGTTCGCCGAGCTTGAACTGAAAGCAAAGAACCAACGCCTGTCAGATGGTTGGCAACGACTTAGGCCGGAGGTTCGGGCGGTTGACCTCTTTGTCCTCGACGAGCTGGCCCTACGCAAGATCACCGATGCCGGGCGCTTCGCCTTCTTACTGCTTTGGGATGCTCCGAGCGAGCGCTGGGCCCTGTGGTCATCGGGAGACCTCTTGGTCGCCAGTCGCCGCCGCCATACCCGTGCACTCGACACCGCCGCCGGCAAGACGAAGGGGAAGCTTTTATTTGACATTTCTGAGGCTGGCTACATCGGTACGAACCTCGAAGGTGCCCTCGACGCTCTTGTGGTCATGGCCGATCACCTAGACCGCTGGTGGGAAGACATCGCCCCATGGCCCCCAAATGGAGCGGTTACCGTATGACCCGGCCCCTGCGGAAATTGGTACCGGACCGGCACACCAGTCCTACAGTGCTGATGACGGCCGACGAGGCTCGTCGGACCCTGGGCCATTCGGTTCTTTGCTGCATCAAGGGCGCCAGTTGCGGGCCCTGGGACCTGTGGACGGTCCTGAATGGTCTTCCCGTGCCAGGGCTTCAGCTTCCCGACCGTTCCCTTGCTATGGCTCACAAGCGGGTGCTCGCGGCCGTCAATGCTGCTGGCCACGGTTACGTGATCGACGACGAACTTGAGGGCATTGGCTCGGCAACTGGACTTGACGAAGGCGAACTGCGCGATATCACCGCGGTCGCGGAGACATTTGCCGATGACCCGGACGACCCACGGATGGCTGGCTGAGCGCGTCGTCGACGGCGCAGGCGAGAGCTTCCTCGCTTGCGACTGCGATCGCTGCCAAGGCCTGGCGCGCCCTGCGACGAGTGAGCTTCGCGTACTCGGCTTCAGTGTCATAGCCAACCCAGCGGCGGCCGCTTTCGATGGCCGCCACGGCTGTAGAACCACTACCCATGAAGGGGTCGAGCACTACGTCGCCTCTGAACGTGTACAGCTCGATGAACCGCCGGGGCAGCGCCGTTGGGAACGGGGCCGGGTGCCCGATCCTGCGAGCCGATTCGGCGGGTAAGTGCCATATGGACAGAGTCGCTTCCATGAACTCGTCGCGCTCGATGGTCGACTCACCGCCGCGTACCCGGCCCAGTCGTCCCTTCGAGAAACAGAGGCAGTACTCATGGACGTCCCGCAGCGTGGGGTTCGAAGCAGAGCGCCATGATCCCCAGGCGCAATTGCCTGCAGCACCCGTCGCCTTCACCCAGATGACTTCACCACGGCAAAAGAAGCCGACCTCCATTGCCATCGCAGTGACCATAGCGCTGAGAGGGACATAGGGCCGACGGCCCAGATTGGCCACATTGACCACGGCTCGGCCCCCCGGCTCGAGCACTCGATGAGTCTCAGCCAACACCCGCTTGACCATGCTCAAGTACTCCTCGAAGGTCCCGTCCCCGTCATATTCCTTGCCCACGTGGTACGGCGGCGAGGTGATCATCAGGGCCACGGAGTTGTCCGGGAGTTCGGCCATCTGCTCGGACGAGTGCTCGAACGCCCGGTTCACGACCTTGCCGGGGACCTCATTCAGGACCTGGTCAATAGACCACTCCGCCGCACCGAGACCACGCGCATAAAACCCCGAAGCATCGTGCCCTTCCCTCTTGCCTACCCCAAACGAAGACGTGTGAGTTCGCACCGCTTAGACCCTACTCAGGCGGTGTGACGAACACTTGTTCGAGTCCCCTCGAGGAAGCGCACCTGTCTGTCGCCTGCGAAGATGAGGCACAGCGTTCTCCCCGTCGGTCGGTGCCACGGTCCATGTCAATGAATCACACAGTGGCACTCGGCCTCCGGCCCAGTGCAGACCGCTGGCGCCATCCTGGCGAAAAGCTCCGGCCTTCGGCCGGCTGACGCCACGGCGCCGCCCCTCCATGGGCGTCGCCGAGTTGTCGCCGGACTAATTGACCAACCGGGTCAACTGTCGGATCGCAGATGTCCGTTCCGCCTGCCCAGCCGGCTGCGCGCAGCCCGCTCTGAGGGCGCCCCCAAACGGACGCGAAAATGACTGCCGACCTGAGCAACCCGGCCGTTATGGACCACAGCTTCTGGACCGCTGGCAAAGAGCCAGTCGAGTCGATTTACCCCTCCGCACCGCAAGGACAGGCGCATCCAAGCCAGCCGCAAGGGCGGCTGGCAGTTCCCATTGTGGCTGGCGACATCTCGGCCAGCGGCTCGTCAAGGGCCGGCCGGTCACACGTGCCCGGCCTCGGCTCGCGCCGCCCCTTGACAAGCCTCCTCTCGAACGAGGCCGAGCTCCTCCAGCGGGGCGCGAGGACTCCCCCATCGCCGGCGCCTTCCGGCCCCGGGTACTTTCCCCTCACCGCGCGGCCCGCTCTGCACAGTGCCGGCGACCGCATCCCTGGCGTACACCTTGTGCACCTGCTGACCACGGCCACTGGCTTGGGGCGACGGTCAATCGAGTGTCGATCTGATGTCAATTGAAGGTCAATTGATGCGATGAACTGCGCCAATATGAGCAACGTTGGGAATGTCAAGTCGAATTGGCCCCACCGTGATGGCCTGAGTTGGCCCCACCTGTTGACGCGTTTCATTAGCTCCCGGCACGCTGAACGCTCAGAGTGACGGGGTTGGTCGTGGACATGGCTAGGTTTTGTCAGGTTCTAAAAGGGCTCCTTGTCGGTCGGGGACGGTCAGGCGGTTTGGGGCGACCAGGCTCTTGGGCCCGGCTGATGGCAGGTGCGAGTTCTATTTGTTGAGTCCTTCTCGTCAGTCGAGGTCTATAGGCCAGGCCCTTTCGCGGTAGTGGCGCCCATAACGACGACGGGCGACGACAGGCGTTGTGCCGAGCTGGGCGGCGACCTCGGCCCAGGTGTAGCCCTGGTCGAGAGCCTCGGCGACAGCGTCTGGGACCAGGGCATGGGCTTGGTTGATGAGCGAGACGAGCACGTGGACGGCAAGGGCGCCGTCGCCGCGGTTCAGGGGCGAGCGGCACGAGCTGAGGTGCTCGACCGCATCGTCGATGGCCTGGGCGCTGTCGTCGTCAATGACGGCGTGGCCGGGGCACACACGCCGAGGGTCGTCCGCCTGCCAGTGTTCAGCGGCCATCAGTGCCCCCTTGCGGTTTGGTGGTCTTTTTGGCCCTGCTGGCCCGCAACCTGTAACTGTCGGTGCCGGTCTCGATGATGTGGGCGTGGAAGGTCATGCGGTCGACCACGGCTGCGGCCAGGCGGGGGTCGGCGAAGGTCTGGCCCCACTCACTAAAGGGGTGGTTGCTGGCCACCGCCACCGATGCCTTTTCTTCTCTTTCGGTCAGGACCTGGAACAAAAGTTCAGCCCCCCGGGGGTCGACGCTCACATAACCAAGCTCGTCTACGAGCAACAGCTCGATCCGCCCGTAGCGGCCGACGACCTTGGAGAGCACCCGGTCGTCAGCGGCCTCGGCTAGCTCGTTGACCAGCTGGGCACACGTCACGTAGCGCACGCTGCGCCCGGCCTCACACGCCGCCACGCCCAGGCCGATGAGTAGGTGGCTCTTGCCCGTGCCCGAGTCGCCGATCAGCACCACAGGCTGGCCGGCGTCGATGAAGGCCCCCTTGGCCAGGGCGGCCAGTGTGGCCGGGTTGACGCCCGGGGCCACAGCGAGCTCGAAGTCCTCCAAGCGCTTGATGCGGGGGAAGCGGGCCTCGCTGACCCGCCGGGCCCGGCGCCGGCCGTCTCGCTGGTCGACTTCGACAGAGAGGACCTCGGCCAGGTATGCCCGGTGGGTAAGGCGTTCTTTGGCCGCCACATCGGCCAGCGGCCCGGCCTCAGTGCGCACCCCAGGCAGGTGCAGTGCCGTGCAGGCGGCGCCGATAGCGGCCTCGGCCGCCGGCTCGGACAGGGCCATGGGGGCGCTCACCGGGCTCCCCCGGCCGCCAAGAGCTGGTCGTAGCCCTCCAGGGCAGGCACGGGCCGTACGTCATGAGCACCGGTGCCGATGGGCACCACCGGTGCGCAGGGCCGGGCCTCGGCCCGGCGGGCTTCGATGGCCACCACATCTGGGCCCACGCTGCCGATGCCGAGCGCCGCCTCCATGGCCGCGGTCACCACCTGGGCGGGTAGGCGCCGGTGCAACAGCAGCACCCCGATCAGCGCTGCCGTGCCCGCCCGGTCACCGAGGCGGCCCGGGCCTCGCCCCAGAAGCGCTCGTGAACGGCACTGAAGGCCCCACTGGCCCGGGCCTGGGCCAGGGCGGTGGAGCCGGGCATGGCCCCGGGCTTGCGGGCCAGGACCTCCAGGTAATGGTCAAGGACCAGGTCCTCGGTCCCTTTATGCAGGCTGCGCTGGTGGCGGGCCACCACTACGCCGTCGCAGAGCACCTCGAGCTCACTTGCGCCCAAGCGGACGGTGACCCGGCGCCGGGCCAGGCGGACAGGGACGGAGTAAAAGCTCTGGCGCACACACACCCGGCCCTTGGTGTCGACCTTCGCCGAGGCCAATATGGCGGTGCTGTCAAAGGGCTCTTCTGGCAAGGGCCACATCCTGGCCAGCTCGGCCCGGGCCATTTCCCCCACGCTTTGGGGACGCCGGGCCACATGGCGGTCGTCGTCTATGCGGTCAGCCGCGGCGACCAGCACGTTCAGCTCGGCCAGGCTGGCCACCTTGGGCACGGGGACCAAGTGGCGACGGCGGAACCGGCCCACTTCGCCTTCTACACCGCCCTTTTCGTGACTGCCCTTGATGCCCGGCTGGCAATAGAAGCTGTCAAAGCCGTAATGGGACCGTAAAGCGACAAAGCGCTCGGACTCTAAGCGGTCCCGGCCCAAAAGTACCTTGACTACTGCTGATTTTAAGTTGTCATAACGCACCAGGGCGGGCACCGCCCCAAAGTGGCTGAAGGCCAGCACGTGGCCCTCCAAGAACGCCTCTTGGGCCTGGTGGCAGAACACCACGTGGAAGCCTTTGCCGGAGTGCGAGAGGCGCATGCAGAACATCCAGCACTTCACCACCTCGCCATCGATGTAGGCCATGAACTCTCCGAAGTCGCATTCAGCCTCTTCGCCTGGGCCGTGGGTCTGGGGCACCGTCACCAGGCCAAGCGCACCGTCCAGCTCCCCATTGACCTCCGCCACATGGGCGCGCACCGTGGACTCAGCCACTTGAGCGCCGTACTCGGCTACGAGGCGTTGCCATACTCGGCGGGCAGTGTGGCGTTGCTTGGGCGGTGCGGACCGGTCCGCCACCAGCCAAGACCGGATAACAGCCGCCCACGGGCCCAGCGCCGGCGCCTCGCGTTCGGGTGTCTTCCGCTCAGGGGGCACGGCCGAGGCCAGTGCTTCTCTCACCGTCCGGCGGTGCACGTGGTGTTTGACGGCCAGAGCACGGATGCTCAGGCCCTCGTCTCGGTTGTCCTTGCGTATACGTTCGTAAAGCTCCACCCTCGACATCTCCTTCTCCCTTGTTGGTGGTCGTGATCAACCACCGAACGTAGGGACAGTTGGGTTGGGGGTGGGGCCACTTCAGGTCATCGAAATGGCTCCAAGTGGGGCCATTTCAGGATGTCATTCCCACAACGTCAACGAGCCGTGTCAATAGAGATTTTTTTCGAGCCGACGTCACAGCCGACCTTCCAGCTGACATCGGTTTCGCACGATGCGAGGCATGGCACAAACACCCTCGCTCTGCTCGGCCGTCGGCGCCTATGTGACCACGACCGGCAAACACCTCTCCGGGCGCCAGGCTCTGGCCCGCTGGGCCAAGGCTCAACCCGACCTCCGGCGGTTCGTCCTCATCGGAGACCTTGCCTCCAAATGCCGGGACGCCTCGCCCAACGAGCAGGACCGCCTCCTGCTTGCTGTCGTATCGGTCGCCGATGGGGACCACCTCGCCCAGCTGACTGCCGTCGCCTGTCTTTCCCGCAAGCTCGGGGCCGTGGTCGCCGGTTGGCGGCGTGCGGGTGCGGGCTCAACAGACCTCCAGGCCCTCGAGGCTGACCTCGTGAGCGAAGCCTGGTCGGCTGTGACCAACGCCGCCGCTCGCTTGGCCGCCGGCCATCCACTTCCACCGCGGCTCGCCTTGGTCCTCGTCGATAATGCTCGCCACGCCGTTCGCAGTAGCCGAAGGCGAGAGCTTCGGTCCGCCGGGAAGGAGGTCCACCTCGACAATCTGGACGGCTTCGGCCACGCGCCGAAGAGACCAGCCAGCGAACGGCTCGCCACCGAGATCGCTGCTGCGGTCCGAGCAGGCCGCATCTCGGCCAAGGCAGCGGCACCGGTGTTCCTCACACGGGTCGCCGGCTTCAGCCCCGAGGAGGCAGCCAAACGGCTAGGCATGAGCCCGGCAGTCCTGCGAGCGACGCGTAGCCGGGCCGAGCGCCGGCTCGTGGCTTGAGGCCGCTGTGCTGTCGGTGAGCGGGCTCAGCCCCGCACGTGCTAACTACTACGTCGAACAGGTGGCCGCCGGCCTCGACGAGTACTACACCGGCGACCAGGCCGAGCCCGGCCGTTGGGCCGGATCTGCTGCTGAGCGGCTGGGCCTCGAGGGCCTCGTAACCCCCGAAGCGTTCCGGCGCTTGCTCGACGCCGAGCACCCGGGGACGGGAGAGCTCCTCGGCATTCCGAGGACGACGTCAGCTCGCGTCGGGGGCTTCGACCTTTGTTTCGGCGCCCCGAAGTCCGTGAGCTTGGCGTGGGCGCTCGCGGGCCTCGAGATGTCAGCGGCCGTCGCCGGAGCGCATGACCGCGCCGTCGACCAAGCTGTAACCGCCATCGAACAAGAGGTGCTGCGCGCCCGGCGCGGAGCGGGCGGGCAGCGTTCGGTCACTACCGAGGGGCTCGCCGCCGCCGCCTTCGCCCATCGCAGCTCCCGCGCCGGCGACCCGCAGCTGCACACCCATCTCGTGGTTGCCAACTTGACCCCCGACTCCTCAGGTCAGTGGTCGGCGCTCGACAGCAAAAGACTGTTCCGTTGGGCCAAGACCGTCGGTTATCTCTACCAGTCGGCACTGCGCCACGAACTTTCCGAGGCCCTCGGCATCGGCTGGGGCCCGGTGCAAAAGGGGGCGGCCGACATTGCTGGCATCCCCAAGGACGCCCTCGAGGCCTTCTCGACGCCGCCGGGCTCAGATCGAAGAGGCCTTGGAGAAGCGGGGGCCGTGGTCGCGCGCCAGTGCCGAGGTAGCCGCTCTTTCCACCCGTGCCTCGAAGGCTGCGGTACCCGCCTTGGACGAGCTCCGCCAGCGCTGGCAAGCCCAGGCCGCCGAGCTCGGCCTTGGCCCTGGCTTCGTCGGGAGCCTCACCCATCAAATGCTCCAACCCGACCCGGACCTGGCCCTCCTAGTCGAAGATCTCGTCTCTCCCGGAGGCCTAACTGCCCATGCCTCCACGTTCGACCGCCGTGCCGTGCTCCAGGAGCTGGCCGCCGCTCACCAAGACGGCTCCCCCATCACTGCCCTGCGCTCGAGCGCCGACGAGCTCCTGTACCGGGATGACGTCGTGGCGCTGGGGCCGGGGACGAACGGGGAACAGATCTACACCACGTCCGAACTGTGGCCGTGGAGACGGCTCGTCGGCCGGGCCAGCGGCAATTGGCGACCGCTCCCCTCCGGTCCCTGGTCCGCCAAGTCCAGCCGCCCGACCCTGAGCGAAGAGCAGCGCCATATGGTCAGCACCCTCGTCACCTCCGGCGCTCCCACACAGGTCGTGGTGGGCAGGGCAGGCGCCGGCAAGACCTTCGCCCTCGATGCCGCCCGCATGGCTTGGGAGTCGGCCGGCCACCGGGTAATCGGCACTGCGCTGGCCGCCCGGGCCGCCGCCGAACTGCAATCCGGTGCCGGCATCCCTTCCACCACGCTCGACCGACTCCTGGGCGACCTGGAACGTCCCGGGCCCCTGCCCGGGCTGGCGCCAAGGACGACCATCGTCGTGGACGAGGCCGGGATGGTTGAGACCCGCAAGCTCGCCCGGCTCTTGGACCACGCCGAGCGCTGGCAGGCCCAGGTGGTGCTCGTCGGCGACCCCCGCCAGCTCCCCGAAGTGGGCGCCGGAGGTGCGTTCCGGGCTTTGGCCCGACAGCTCCCGGTCATCGAGCTCGCCGACAACCGCCGCCAGGCCGAGGCCTGGGAACGCGAGGCCCTCGCCGAACTGCGCTCAGGTTCGGTGGCCACCGCCGTCTCCGCCTACGAGCGAGCCGGCAGGGTCACCCTCGCTCCCGACGCCGAGTCTGCCCGGGAGGCCCTGGTGGACGCCTGGTGGACGTCGTTCCGCTCCGGCGAGCACGCCATGATGTACGCCCTTCGGCGCACCGACGTCGACGACCTCAACAAAAGAGCCAGGGCACACATGGCCGCCGCCGGGCTCCTGGGCGACGAGCACCTCGTCGTGGCCGGACGTGAGTTCGCCCCCGGCGACCGGGTGATGTGCCTGCGCAACGACCGGCGCCTCGGGGTGGCCAACGGCACAACCGGCACCGTTACGTCCGTCGCTGGGGGCGAGGTCGCTCTGGCCGACGGCACCCGCCTACCACCCAGCGTACCTAGCGGCCGGGCACCTCACCCACTCGTACGCGAGCACTGTCCACAAGGCCCAAGGCGCCACGGTCGACCGGGCGTACCTATTGGGTTCGGGCCAGCTCTACCGAGAAGCCGGCTACGTCGGGCTCTCCCGTGCGCGCCTGTCGAACGAGCTATTCGTCGTCTCACCCGAAGCGGGCAAGAAGATGGAGAGCCCTCTCGACGACCTCGTTCGCGACCTGCAGTCCTCCCGCGCCCAGTCCCTCGCCATGGACCAAGGACGTGCCGGAACTCCTGCCGAGCGGCAAAACCAAGCCGCTGTGGCAAAACGCGCACTGCTGGCGGACCCGCCGACATGGGCGGTCGAAGCTCTCGGGCCCGTGCCACTCGAGCGTTCCGAGCGCCAACGTTGGGCCGAGCGGGCGGACCACCTCGCCTCCTACCGGGAACGCCTATGGCATTACCGACACGTCCGACGCCCTCGGGCCCCGAGCCACGCAGACGGTGCGCAGCGCCGGGCTTGGGAGGTAGCCCGGTTGGCAGTACTCGAAAATCAACGTTCTCTCGAGATCGAAAGGGGACTGGCAATATGAACCTCCCGGCCATCTTCCGCAAGACTGCCTCGCCGGCACAAAGACCCGTGGTGCCTCAGGCAGCACCGGGCCGGCATATACCTCGGCTGGGGCACGAACGGGCCAGTCCGTGCCCGGCCCGACCAACACCTGCTTGTCCTCGGCCCCCCGCGTAGCGGGAAGACCACGAGACTGGTGACCTTCAGCGTCCTGACCCACCCCGGCCCAGTCGTCGTCACCTCCACCAAGCCCGACGTGCTCCAGCTCACCGGTTGGGCTCGCAGCCGCATGGGCCGCCTTTGGCTGTGGGACCCGAGCGGCACCCTGGAGGTCCCCGACGGCGTCGAGGAGCTCCGGTGGTCGCCCGTCGTCGGGTGCCAAGTTTGGGACCAGGCCGTCGCCCGCGCATACGCCCTGTCGTCTTCGGCCCGCCCCAACCCGTCGGCCCATGACGCCCACTGGGTCGAGCGCGGACAGGCTTTGCTGGCGCCTCTCCTGCACGCCGCCGCTCTCGTGGGCGGCGACCTTGCAGGGGTGCTGTCCTGGCTCCACCGCCGGGAGCTTCTGAACCCGACCTCGATATTGGAAGACAAGGGATCGAACCGCGCCGCCAACATCCTCCAAGGGCTCGCGCACACCGACGCCCGGGAGCTCTCGGGCATCTTCTCCACCGCCGACAGCCTCCTCGCCGCCTACCGCACTGACGCCGCCCTCGGTGCCGCCTGCTTCGCCAACTTCAGGCCCGAGGCCTTCGCCTCCAGCACCGACACCATATATCTATGCGCCCCTACCGCTTCCCAGGCGCTGCACGCTCCGCTCGTCGTAGCCCTCCTAGACCAGATCAGGACCGCCGTCTACAAGACCTGCCCGTGGCCGCCGATGCTCTTCGCCCTGGACGAGTTAGCCCATATCGCTCCGCTTCCTGACCTGTCCTCCACCATCGCCGAGGGCGGCAGCCAGGGCCTGGTCGTCATCGGGTGCCTGCAGGACCTCTCTCAGGCCCGTGCCCGCTGGGGTGCTCAGGCCGACGGTTTTCTCACCCTGTTCACCCACAAGCTGGTCTTGGCTGGGCTCGCCGACTTGGCAACGCTGAAAGCCATCTCGGCCCTCGCCGGCGAGGTCGACGTCAACGTCCGCTCCAATACCGTCAGCCGCGGGTTTCGCCAGAGGCAGTCCAGCACGACGTGGTCCGTCCGACGCCAGCCAAGGCTCCCGGTCGACGTCGATAGCGCGTGGTAGGGCGGGTACGGCGCTCCTGATCAGCGGTACATTCCTGAGCCGAGTCTGCCTCCCACCATTGCCGGCGCAGGTCTTCGCGACGACAGTCAACCCGGTGTCCGACCCCGGCAACCGGTCTATCTCGCTCGAATAATCCCCATGTGGCTGATTGTTTTGCTGTTCACCGGTGAAGACGGCGGGTACACCCTGGTCGACAAGCCTCGCCGTGTGACCCGACACTTCTCCGACGACAAAGCAGCCGACAAGCGTCGGCCGCTTTCGCCAAGACGGTGTCTTTGTGGAAGCCGATCTGTAAGCGCGACCGATGGAAGACTCGGATGCCCACTCAACAAGTGCTTGGGCACCCGGCCCAGCTGGCCTGTCCGTGCGTCGCGTACCATGGCGACGTGGCGCGGGAACTTGTGGGGAGGGTCCCCGCCCCGCCGGCGAACTCGCGCGTAACGGTCGGTCGAGGCTGGCATGATGATCGAACAGGGAGGTGAGCGGTGAACGAGACGGTGCTCGAAGTGCATGTCGAGGGGGCACCCGGCGCTGTCCCGGCTCGCGCCTTCCTCGAGGTCCTTCGCACCAGCCTCGACATCCTTGACCAGCTCGAACGGGCGGAGCGCCCTTTAGCCAAGGCCGCCGGGCAGTGGCTGGTGGCGGAGCTTCGCAACGAGAGCGCGACGGCGTTGTTACGGCGGCCGGATGCCCCTAGCCCGCAGGCCCCTCTCCGGCTCGTTGAAGGCGTCGGCCAGCTCCGCAAAACTGAAGGGCTCCCCCCCTACTTCTCGCCTGAGATCGCTGGAGGGCTCATCAAGATCGGTAGGCAGGTCCGACAAGAAGGAGTCAGCGGGGTCAGGCTCCTGGTCCCAGCCACCGAAGGGGTGCCAGCCCGAGCGGAAGAAGTGTCCAGCGCAGTGGTCGCCAACGCCCTGGCATCGGTGGAGGGTACCGAGCGCGCGCTCGGCTCGGTGGCCGGCCTGCTCGACGTGATTAGCCTACGACGTGGTGCTCACCAGGTAAGCCTCTACGACGACGAGACAAGACGAGCGGTTCGCTGCCGCTTCCCGGACGCGCTCTTTGAGGTCATGAAAGACGCTCTTGGTCATCGGATCCGGGCGCTCGGCGAGGTCACCCGGAACCGCCAGGGCCAGATCCTCCGAGTGAACATTGGCCGTGTCGAAATACTTGCAGACACTCCGACGGCGCCCTCGGTAGATGATCTGGTGGGCATCGCCCCTTGGTACACAGGCGATCAGTCGACCGATGAGTACCTACGATCGCTCCGCGGTGCCTGAGTACAAGCGCGTCTATCTAGACGCGGACGTGTACCTGGCATTCATCAAGGGTGAAGAGGGTCGACTGAAGACGGCCCGAGGCCTTCTCCGCGGCGGGGAGAACAAACGCTTCGCCGTCGTAGCCAGCACCTTGATCTATGCCGAGGTTTCCGGCCACGGAGACGTCAGGGCGGCCCAAGACGCCGTCGCAGTCGATGCAAAGGTGAGCGCCTTCTTTGAGAGTGGGTTCATCTCTTGGGTCGAAGTCGATCTTGTCCTCGCACGCGACGCCCGTCGGCTGTCCCGCGAGTGGCGACTACGCGGCGCAGACGCCATCCACCTGGCGTCCGCCGTCCGTGCCTCTTGCGAAGTCCTGATGACCTGGAACAAGAATGACTTCCCTATCGGGCAGACGGTGGGAGGAGTCGAGGTTCGTGAGCCGTTCCTCTTCGGACAAGGCAGTCTGGACGACGAATTAGCCTAACAATTGTCGCGTCAGCAAGGACCCATAGTCGTTCAGCATCTCGATCGTCGACAACATATTGATCGGTTGTCATGGCGCTTGGGCTGACACAGCCGCACCCCACGGCCAGAGGCAGTCCGGGCCTGATCCTGAAACCCAGCTCGCCCTTTGGCGCTGCCCCGACTGCGGGAAGTGATGGCGGCTACCGGGGTGGCGAAGTCGACGGCCTCGGGGTGGCGCAACGGCAAATCTATCCCTCATCCCATGCACTGGGAAGCATTAGCGGCGTGTCTCTGCGACAGCCGCTTACTACATCGCACGTTCCTGTCGTCACTAGGGTTCCCACACGGACGTCCCAGTCAAGAAAGTGATCCGCACCCGGGAGAGCCAGCACGTGCTTCACCCGCTCGGCGGGAGTGAGGTTAAAACCGTCCGGACCGGTCGCCCGGTCGAACACCCTGCGGATGGTCGCAGCGGAGTGGAACTCATGGCTCTTGTCGCCGTTATAACGGACCCGGATGAGAACGCGCCGGCAACGACCGCGGTAAACGTGGTGGCGATGCCCGATCCCGGCGGCGACCAGCGTCATGTCGAGGTTGACCGGTTCTTCCTGCTCCTCGATCATGACCAGTTCAGCGTCGGCAGGGTCCTGGCCGACCGCGAGCAGTTCGCGGACCACCACGGTCTCATTTATCTCGATCAGCTCGGGATCTTCCCGACCTGCAGTGTGGACGTAGATCTCCACTTCTCCTCCTTGTTCCCTTTGCCCGGCCTTCACACCGCCTCCTGTGATCTATTATACCACCATTTCGGTACAGATGTAGACCATGACCGGAATGGTGGACATCTGAACCGGAAGGTGACATACTGGAGTACATGCCGCCGGAGCCAGACGAGCAACCGCCGGAGCCAGACGAGGAACCGCCGAAACCAGACGAGCAACCGTCTCTCGGTGAACGTCTCCGCGAGCTGCGTGAAGCTGCGGGTTGGAGCCTGCGAGAGGTCGCCACCAAGGCGGGCGTCAACCACGGCTACCTCTCGCAACTAGAGCGAGGCGAGGTGTCGCAGCCCGCGCCTGCGATGCTCCACCGGCTCGCAGAGGGCTACGGCGAATCATTTGTCACCCTCATGAGGTGGGCGGGCTACGTCGAAGCCGACGACGCCGGGGTGACCCCTAACCAGGCGCGGGCCTTGTCCTACCTCGGCGATGAAGTCACTGATGAGGAGCTCGTCGCGGTCAAGGCCGTCCTCGAGGCCATCCGCGTTAAACGAGCGACTTTGGCCCAATATGCAGAGAGCCTTGACGGAGAACTGTCACCGGAGGACCGGACCGAGATCCGGGCCCGTGTGTTGACGCTACTTCGCCGCGCCGACGCCTTTGACACCATTCCGACACCTCTTGACCAGGTGATGCAAGTGTCCCAGCTCGTTGCGGCAGGCGATATCAGCCTCGACGTCGAGGAGAAACGACTGCTTCGTCGACGCTTCGGCTCCCTCGTAGATAAAGTCCTCGAAAAACTACAGGGCGCCATCCATTTCCGAGCAAGAGAAGTTTGGGTGCGGCCGGACCTCTTTGAGCTCCGTAAGCGCTTCGTCACGGCTCATGAGATAGGCCATGACACCCTCCCCTGGCAGAAAGATGTACTCGCCTACTTAGACGACGAAGAACGCCTCCGGCCGGACGTGCGCCTCGCATTCGAGCGCCAAGCCAACCACGCAGCTATTGAGCTCCTCGCCCAGGGCGACAGGCTCCGCAAGGAGGCCGACGACTCCCGACTTTCCTGGGAGCTTCTCTCGAACCTGAGTGCTGAGTATCAGATTCTCGATGCAGGCGACCTCTCGCAGGGTCATCGAAGACTCCCGCCAAGAAGCAGCCCTTGCGATCAAGTTCCGCAACGGAGGCAGGGTCGGCCCCTATCACGTCTATTGCTCCCAGAACTTCGAGAAGCGCTTCGGCTGGGCAATAACCGGCATGCCAATCGAAGCGAGCAACGCGGTTCGTGAAGCAAAGCGAGGTAGCGGGAAGGAGCAGTTCGTCGTTCAGGACAGGAGTAAGACTTTCGTCACCGTCGAATTGGAGCTTGTGAACACTCCTTACGCGCTTATGGTTCTGTTCATTCCCGCTCGTCAGGTAGGAACACTTCACAAGATCCTTCGTGTTGGCGGCCTGTCGTGATCTTTGCTGGCACCTCGCCCCTGACCACCCGAAGTGCTCGCAGCGGTGACTTATCCGTTCCCGGGCTGAGGGTCGAGCGAACGACGCCGCTGGTTTGTCTTGAAGACTCGACGCCCGCGATGTTTGCGGCAACAATTCCGGCCAATTGTTGCCCAGACAGGCCTCCTCAGATGATTTTCCTACCAAGAACTACCAGGTCAGGGCCGGTGTAGCCAGTCAGGGCGACACTCCCAGACCGATTAGGAAACCGTCCTACCTCCCTGACATAATCCCTGTTATGGCGCAGATTGTCCGACGGGTTACCGGTGAGGACGGCGGCTACACCCTCATCGGCAAGCCCCGGCGCATCACCAGGCGCTTCGCCGACGACAAGGCCGGCCGACAAGCGGCTGCCGTCTTCGCCGAGACACTTACAAACACCGAGGTGGCATACGACGTCCGCACTCGAATAAATGGCCGCACCGTCACCAAGACCTTCAGTCGACGGCGAGATGCTGACGCTTGGCAACACCAGATCGAGCACGACCGGAACAGGGGCTTGGCCGTCGACCCGCTGCACGGCAGGACCACGCTCGCCGACTACGCGGCGGAATGGCTCAAGGGACGCACGGACCTGCGCCCGACGACACAAGGAAAGTACCACCGCCTTCTTCGCCACATCATCCCTACGCTCGGCCGCGCCTCCGTCGGCGAGCTCACGACTACCACGGTACGGACTTGGTACATGGCGCTCCGAGCCCAACACGCGGTGACCGCCGACGACGCCTACCGTCTACTGCGAGCGGTCATGAACACCGCCGTCGCTGACAAGTTGATCGTCCAGAACCCCTGCCAGGTCAAAGGCGCCGGTCAAGTCAGGTCCCCTGAGCGGCCCACGATCCGTCTTGAAGAGCTAGCCAAGGCCGTCGACGCAGTACCCGAACATTGGAAGTTGTCAATACTGCTAGCAGCCTGGTGCCAGCTACGCCGCGGTGAGGTCATTGCCCTCCAGCGACGGGATGTGGACCTGGCCCAGGGCATTATCCGCGTGGAGCGCGCTTGGTCGCCGTCGTTCGGACAAGGCGGCCAGATACTCGGCCCCCCTAAGACTGAGGCCGGCATCCGGCAATTGGCAGTCCCGCATAATCTCCTACCGGCCATCGAGGACCACCTCGGGCGCTTTGTCCGTCCCGAGCCCGAAGCCTGGCTGTTCGGCACGCGGAACGGTACGGCGCTCTCGCCCCGCAACTTCAACCGGGTATGGGAGCAAGGCCGACAAGCGGCCGGCCGTCCCGACATCCACCTCCACGACCTGCGCCATTCCGGCCTCACATGGGCTGCCGCCAGCGGGGCCTCAATGGCGGAACTCATGCGCCGCGGCGGTCATGCCAACCCCCGAGCCGCCCTCCGTTACCAGCACGCAACCAAGGATCGTGACCGCGCCATCGCCGACGCCCTCGGCAATCTGGCAGTTGAGGCCGCTACTCGACGGATAGTCCCGGATGATACGCAGGGTCACTGAGTGGGAGCGATACGACTGGAGCCCGAGTCAGTCGTCCTTCCCGTCGGCCCAACCCGACGGGAAGTCCGGGCGGTACTGCGCACCTGGGTCAAGCTGGCTCGCTTTAGCACTGGCAGCGTGTTCCGCCCGTGCCGACCGACAACAGGGCCCTCGGCCGCATCGGCTATAGAGATTCCCACCAGCTCTTCGATGGCCTGGACTGTAGACCTGACTGCCCAGCCGGACTGCGCGATAAACGCGCGATAGATGGGTCCTGACGCGAGGAGGCGCCCTTCAGAAAGGGCGCCTGAGCTGCGATTTCTTTGCGAGCGGACGACGGGATTCGAACCCGCGACCCCAACCTTGGCAAGGTTGTGCTCTACCAGCTGAGCCACGTCCGCGTTGTCCACACAGACTAGCGCTTACCGAAGCGGCCGCACTTGGCGTATCCCGCGGCCCCCTCGGACCTCCATAGGCGTCAGGTCAGTGCTTGACCGGGAGCAGGCACTCGCTGGGCTCTCCCACAACGCCGGTTTGGAGCACCTGCACTACGGCGCTTCCGAGCGGGCACGAGCCGGGGTGGCCGGGGACTATTACGGCTACCACCTTCGCGTAGGCCTTGGCCTCTGAGCACTTGACCGGCGTCGGTGAGAGCAGCGGGAACGACGGCTTGCCCCCTTCTTTGACAAGGCACTGGCCCTTGAGAGCCTCGGCAGCGGCGATGTCTGCCTTCGTAGCGTGGCCTGGCGGGCGGGTTGCCTCCCAGAGCGCGACTGCGACGATTATTACCGCTATCACGAGGGGGATGAGCCGGTAGGGAGAGCGCATGGGCGCGCGGGTCGCCATTGCGTTGGCGGGCGGAGGCCCGGGTGTGGAGGCTGGCTCATCGGGCTCCCAGCTGGGTGGCAAAGGCGGGGCGTCGGAGCCGGGCTCCCACAGGGCCCAGCGGCTCAAGCCGTCGTTGAACCATAGTGTCCGCCCTGACTGCGAGCGCCTCCAGCGCACTCCCCGATGGACGACCTCGCTTGTCGGCGCTTCCTCTGCAGCGGGGCCACCGTTTGACCCGCCGCTTGGGCCCCGAGTGCTCACTTGAGCAACTTCGAGAGGCGGCGGTCTGCCAGCACCTTGCCGCCGGTCTGGCACTGAGGGCAGTACTGGAAGCTCCGGTTGGACAAGAACACCTCTTTGATGGTGCTGCCACATTCGGGGCAGGCGTGCCCGGCGCGGGCGTGCACCGCCATGCCGGCTCGTTTTGCGTCCTTGAGCTCCTTGGCAGCTTGGCCGAGGCTGCGTTCCACCGCCCCCCGCAATATGCCGGTCAATGCCTTGTACAGCCGCGCCATTTCCGCCTCGTCCAGCTTGGCGGCCGACTTGAACGGTGACAACTTCGCTGCCCAGAGGATCTCGTCCGAGTAGGCGTTGCCGACACCGGCCAACAACGACTGGTCGGCCAAGACGCTCTTCAGCTGCCCGGGTGCGCCAGCCAAGACCGCAGCCAGCGAACCCTGGTCGAACCCCGGGCGGAATGGGTCCGGCCCGAGCCGCGCGACCCCTTCGATCGTCGCTGGGTCGTTGACAAGCCACAACGCCAACCTTTTCTCCGTGCCCTGCTCGGTGAGGTCAAAGCCGGCACCGCTCGACAGGCCGACTCGCAGGGCTAGCGGGCCCTTTCCCGGGCGGGCCTTCGCCGGCGGGACAGGGTCGCGCCAATGGAGCCAACCCGCCCTGGCCAGGTGCGCCACCAGCCAGAGGCCTCCAGCCTCGATGCACAGGTACTTGCCGCGCCGCTCGGCCGCGCTGATGGTGCGGCCAACGAGAGCATCGAGCGGGGGGGCATAAGTCTTCAAGGCAGACAGCGAGCCCAGCTGGGCGCGCTCGATTGTCGTGCCGCCGGCTTTCTCGGTCACGAACAGGGCAAGGGCCTCGACTTCGGGAAGCTCGGGCACGCTGGTTGCAACCCCGGCCCTAGCGCCCGCTGTGGCCGAAGCCTCCGAGACCGCGCTCGGAAGAGGGCAGCTCGTCGACTGCGACGAAGCGCGCCTTGGCCACCGCTTTGATCACAAGCTGAGCGATCCTGTCGCCGCGGTGTACTTCGTAGGGCTGTACGGCATCGGTGTTTACAAGCAGCACCATGAGCTCGTTGCGGTAGCCCGCGTCGATGAGGCCAGGGGCATTCAGGACCGTGACACCGTGGCGGAGTGCCAGGCCACTGCGGGGCTGGACGAAACCCGCGTAGCCCTCCGGTATGGCGACGGCCAGCCCAGTGGGCACCAGTGCCCGCCCACCACCGGGCGCGATGGTGACATCGGCGCTCGCACAGATGTCGGCCCCGGCATCGGCCGCACGGGCGTAATCGGGGAGCGGGATGTCCGGGTCGAGCTGGACCACCTCTATGACAACGTCCGCTGCCACCACCACGTGCTCCACGACGATCACGTCCTCTACCACCATGTCCTCTAGCACCATGTCGCTCTTCGAGCCCGGGCCGGCCACGCCCACTACGCTAGCCAGCGGGCGCCATGCACCGCCCGATAGAGTCCGCTGAATGCTCGTCTGGATGGACCTCGAAATGACCGGGCTTGACCCCGGGAGCGACAAGATCGTTGAGATCGCGACCCTAGTAACCGATGACGAGCTCGAGTTGATCGCCGAAGGCCCCGACCTGGTGATCGCTACACCGCCCGAGGCGCTGGCGTCCATGGACGAGGTGGTGCGGCAGATGCATACGCGCAGCGGCCTGCTGGATGCCATAGCGAGCTCCGACGTGACCCTCAAAGCAGCTGCCGACGAGACCCTGGAGTTCGTGCGCAAGCACGCACCCGAGGCGCGCAAAGTCCCGCTGTGCGGCAACTCGATCGGCACGGACAGACGTTTTCTGGCCGCCTATATGCCTGAGCTGGAGGAATACCTCCACTACCGCTCGATCGACGTGTCGACCATCAAAGAGCTCGCCAGGCGTTGGTACCCCGAGGCGTATGCCGGTGGCCCGAAAAAGGGCGGCGCCCACCGTGCGCTCGACGACATCAGGGAGAGCGTCGAAGAGCTGAAATATTGGCGTAACACGGTGTTCAGAGAAAGATCTTCCACTTTGCCGGCCTGACGTGGCACCATGGTTGTTTAACCGGTAATTCAACCGACCGGTGCGTAACGGAGGTGGAGATGACCCGATTGATGGACGCTCCGTTCCTCGATGACGCGCAAGGGCGCCGGCGCCAGACCAGCCGGACCACGCGCCACGCAGTGCGGAGCCACTTGCACGTCGCTCTGCTCGACGAGGAATCTCTCGACGACGCCATATTGCCCGTCGTATTGCACGATGTCGGGCGCAAGGCGTCCCCCAAGCCCAAGCAACCACCCGCGCCAGGGCGCCGTGGTGGTTTCAAGGTTTGGAAGACCTCGTTCTGGAAACGCAGACGCCGGTTGTGGGCTGAGCGCAACGCAGCCGCCCGAGCCCTCGCTAAGGCGGACTAGGCCCAACTGACTGGCCACGCCGGGTCGCCCGCTTCCTGAGCTAGGAGCGGGCCAGTATGACTCTGCCTGTAGCCGCCGCAGAGCGCTAGGTTCGCCTTATGGAATACCGCATGCTTGGACGAACCGGAGTAGAAGTCACCCCGTTGTGCCTTGGCGCGATGATGTTCGGCGCTTGGGGCAACACCGACCATGCGGAGTGCCGCAGGATAATGCACGCCGCCGTGGACGCTGGGATCAATTTCATAGATACGGCCGACGTCTACTCCGCCGGGGAATCCGAAAAGATCGTGGGTGCCTTCCTGGCCGAGCTCGGGCCTGACCGCCGCGAAGACATTGTGCTGGCTACGAAGTTCCATGCCCGCATGGGCGAGGGGCCGAACAGAGAAGGCAATTCCCGGCGCTGGATAATCTCCGAGTGCGAGGCGAGCCTGCGCCGCCTCGGCACCGACTACATAGACCTTTACCAGATCCACCGCCCGAACCCCGGTACAGACATCGACGACACGCTGTCAGCGTTGAGCGACCTGGTCCATTCCGGGAAGATCCGGTACTTCGGTAGCTCGACGTTCCCGGCGTGGGCGGTGGTGGAGGCCCATTGGGTTTCGCTGCAGCGTGGCCGTGAGCGGCTTTCGACTGAGCAGCCTCCTTATTCGATGCTGGCGCGGGGGATAGAAACGAGATCTCCTGCACGTCTGCCAGCAATACGGGATGGGCGTGCTCAGCTGGAGCCCGCTCGCAGGAGGCTGGCTCTCCGGCCGCTTCGGGACGGGCAAGGACAACAGCTCCCGGCACGCGTCGCGCATGCCGAGCGCGTTACGACCTCAACGACCCGAGCAACGCAACAAAGTTGGCCGCGGTGGACCAACTGACAGAGCTGGCGGCCAAGGCAGGTTACAGCCTGCCCGAGCTCGCCGTCGCCTTTGTCCTGGCGCACCCGGCCGTCACCTCGGCGATCATCGGGCCCCGCACGATGGACCAGCTAACTACCCTGCTGAAATCTTACGAAATCCGCCTCGACGGCGAGATCTTGGACCACATCGACGAGATCGTCCCGCCGGGAACAGATCTGAACACCGCCGACAGCGGGTGGGCGCCCCCCTGGCTGAGCCAGCCGTCAATGCGCCGCAGATAGCCCGCGCTATCGGCCAGGGGCCCAATAGTCTCGCGACATGCTCGACCCAAACATAAAATCACTTGCCCAGGCCAAGAACTTTGCCGCCTTCACCACCTTGCTCCCGGGCGGCCAACCCATGACGCACGTCATGTGGGTGGACGCCGACGACGACCACATCCTCATCAATACCGAGGTGGGCCGCCAGAAAGCTCTCAACGTGAAAAGAGACCCAGCGCGTCACCGTTACTGTCATCGATGAAGCGAACCCCTACCACTACGGCGAGGTCAGGGGCACGGTCGTCGAAGAGGTGACCGGCCCGGAGGCTCGGGCGCACATCGACAAGCTCAGCATGAAGTACAGAGGTCAGCCCTACGACCCGAATGCCATACAGACCGAGCGCGTCCTGTTACGGATCGCACCCGAGCGCCAGCGAGACAGGGAGCGCGGGTAGCTCCGACTGCAAGCGCTTGGGAGACCTATTCCTTTTCCGGCCCCGAGAAGTCGAGTGAAAGCGAATTGATGCAGTACCGCTGGCCGGTCGGTCCGGGGCCGTCGTCGAACACGTGGCCCAAGTGGCCACCGCAGCAGCGGCAAACGACCTCGGTACGGGCCATGCCGTGGCTCGCGTCCGATCGGAGCTCGACCGCGTCAGCGACGGCCGGCTCGGTGAAGCTCGGCCAACCCGAACCCGAGTCGAACTTGGTCGAGCTGTCAAACAGGACCGCCCCGCAACCGGCGCAGCGGTAACTGCCATCTTCGTGATTGTGGACATATTCCCCTGACCAGGGAGCTTCCGTCCCTGCCCGGCGCAGTACCCTGTACTGCTCGGGGCTCAACAGGGAACGCCACTCGTCGTCAGCTAGCTCTTTTGGGTCGCGCACGGGGCCTAGAGTACCGCCCGTTCTGCCCCTATCTAAGGCCCCGCTGGACCAGGTTGTCGTCCCAGTGCCACCACGGCCATTAAGCTCCCTTCGGTGGGGATGCTTGGCTTTGGGGTCGACATAGGGGGCTCGGGCATCAAAGGTGCTGTTGTCGACCTCGAGGTCGGACAGCTTGCGACCGAGCGCTACAAGATCCTGACCCCACAGCCCTCCCTCCCGGTAGCTGTAGCGGGGGCTGTCGCCGAGGTAGTAGGCCATTTCGGCTGGCAAGGCCCGCTTGGCTGCACTTTCCCGGCTGTCGTCCAATCGGGCGTCGCTCGTACGGCGGCCAACGTCGACCGCAGCTGGATCGGTACCAACATCGAAACGGTCGTCGGAACGGCGACGGGGTTGCCCGTGACGGCGGTCAACGACGCGGATGCTGCAGGCATTGCCGAGACCAATTGGGGCGCCGCCAAGGGCACAAAGGGCCTTGTGGTAGTGGTCACCCTCGGTACCGGCATCGGCACCGCGCTCATTTACAGCGGGGTGCTGGTCCCCAACAGCGAGCTCGGCCACCTCGAACTCGATGGCGAAGATTACGAGGTCATGGCTTCGGCTGCCGCTCGCGAACGGGAGTCCCTCAGCTGGGACAAGTGGGCGAAGCGCCTTCAGCGTTACTTTTCAGCACTGGAGGCACTCCTGCGGCCCGACCTTTTCGTAGTGGGCGGAGGCGTGAGCCGCCGGGCGGACAAGTTCCTCCCGATGCTGGAGCTCGCGACGCCGATCGTCCCAGCCCGGTTCCAAAACGAGGCCGGCATCGCGGGAGCTGCCTACCTCGCCTCAGAGGCCGAGGCCGCTCGAACGATTTGAGCTAGGAGAGGTCCTCGACCGCGCTCAACTCCTCTATTTCCTCGAGCTCCTCCGCCTCGTCGGCCTGGTCCGCAAACTGGGTGTGGTAAAGCTCCGCATAAAGGCCCTCTTGGGCGAGCAGCTGAGAATGGCGGCCGTGCTCGACAACTCGGCCACCGTCGATCACGAGTATCTGGTCGGCGTCCCTCACCGTCGAAAGCCTGTGAGCGATGACGATCGAGGTGCGCCCGGCGAGCACTTTTTTGAGCGCCCGTTGCACGGCCGCCTCGGACTCCGAATCGAGGTGGGCGGTCGCTTCGTCGAGCACGACTACATCGGGCGCCTTCAGGAACAACCGGGCTATCGCGACGCGCTGCTTTTCCCCACCAGAAAGCCGATAACCCCTGTCGCCTACAAGGGTGTCGAGGCCATTGGGCAGCGCCGCCACCATGTCGAGAATCTGTGCGTCGCGCAGGGCCTCCCTGAGCTCGTCTTCGGTAGCGTCGGGCCGTGCATAGAGCAGGTTGGCCCTGATGGAGTCGTGAAAAAGATGGGAGTCTTGGGTAACGACGCCGACAGCGTCCTGCAACGAGCCCAGGGTCACGTCCCGCACGTCGGTGCCATTTATGCCGACCGAACCCGCGGTGACGTCGTAAAGGCGGGCTGCGAGATGGCTTATGGTCGTCTTGCCCGCTCCTGAAGGGCCGACCAGGGCGACGAGCTGGCCGGGCTCGGCGACGAAGGAAACGTCGAAGAGGATCTGCTGCCCACCGGCGCGCTCGAGCACAGCGACGGCCTCGAGCGAGGCGAGCGAAACCTCTTCGGGGAGGGGGTAGCGGAAGTCGACGTGCTCGAAGCTGACCTGGGCCGGCCCGCGCACGACGTCGACCGCGCCCGGTTTGTCGTCGATCATGGGCGGCAGGTCGAGGACCTCGAAGACCCGGTCGAACGATACAAGTGCGGTCATTACGTCCACCTGCACGTTGGACAATGCGGTGAGCGGGCCGTAGAGCCGTGTGAGGTAAAGGGTCAGTGCGACGAGCGTTCCCAGTGGTAGGTGGCCGTGGGCGGCGGCGTCCCCGCCTACGCCATAGACCATCGCTGTAGCCAGCGTGGCGGTGAGCATGAGCCCGGTGAAGAAGATCCTGCCGTACATGGCCGTTGTTACCCCGATGTCCCGTACACGCCCTGTCCTGGCCTCGAACATTTCCGTCTCGTACTTGGGCTTGCCATATATCTTTACTAGGAGCGCCCCTGCGACGTTGAAACGTTCGCTCATCATGGTGTTCATATCCGCGTTGAGGTTGTAAGCCTCGCGAGTGATGGCCGCAAGGCGCCGCCCTACCCAGCGTGCCGGGAAGATGAACACCGGCAACATGCAAAGAGCGAGAAGCGTTATCTGCCAGCTGAGGATGAGCATTGCGACGAGGGTGACAGCCAGGCTGATGGTATTGCCGATGACCGAGTTGAAGGTGTCGGTGAAGGCCTGTTGAGCACCCAGTACGTCGTTGTTGAGCCGCGATATCAAAGCTCCCGTCTGGGTACGGGTAAAAAAGGCGATCGGCATCCGTTGGATGTGGGTGAAAACCTTGTTGCGCATGTCGAATATGAGCCCCTCCCCCACCCGGGAGGAAATCCAGCGTTCCCAAAGGCCGAGCGCTGCGTCGAAGATCGCGAGGCCCGCAACGAGCACGGCGAGCCAGATCACCAGCCCCCCCTTGTGCTTCTCTATCCCCTGGTCGATGATGGCCCTGTACACGAGCGGGTTAGCGGCACCAACGAGGGCATCGATGATGATGAGCACGAGGAACAATGCGAGCGCAAGCTTGTAGGGCCTGGCAAAGCCCATGATGCGCCGGACGGTGCCCTTTGGGAGCTTGTGGGCGGTGACCTTTTGGTCTTGGCGGAGCGACCGCATGAGCCCGAAGCCAACGCGGCCTCCCCCGCCGCCCATCCCCATGCCCATGTGGTTCATTGGCCCACTCTAAGTGCCCGCCGCAGAACAACGTCAACGCAGAGAAGGTCAGGTGCTGGCGGGCAGCGCGTTCTCGCTCACGAGACCCTTGTACCAGCGGTAGCTGTCCTTGGGGGCCCGTTTGCCGCTCGGGTAGTCGACCCAGACGATCCCGAAACGCATCGAGTAGCCCAGCGCCCACTCGAAGTTGTCCAACAGGCTCCACACGAAATATCCCCGCAGGTCCACGCCCTGGTCAATCGCGTCCTTCGCCGCCTGGATGTGCTGCTCGAGGTAGCGGATCCGCGGCTGGTCGTGGATGGCCCCGTCGGGGCCGACGTAGTCGTGCTCTGCCGCCCCGTTCTCGGTGATGTAGAGCGGCAGAGCGGTGTACTCGTCGCGGATCCGTACCAAGATTTCCCTGAGCCCGTCGGCGTCAACCTCCCAGCCAGCCGCGGTTCGCTCCACGCTCGCCCGGCCGACGTCGACACGGTCCGGGTGCGGGTGCCTCCCAAGGCCGCCTGGGTAGACGAGATAGCCGTCTTCCCTTGCCTCCTGTAGGCGGCTCGGGTCGGCCAGCACGCTCGTGCTGTAGTAATTGACCCCGAGGAAATCGATGGGTTGGCTGATCGTGGCGAGGTCCCCAGGCTGCACGGCCTCCCGGCCGGGCCGCGGCTCGGGTACAGCTCGGCCATGTCCGCTGGGTACTCGCCTTTGAACAGCGGGTCAAGGTAAACGCGGTTGAGGTGGCCATCGGCCCTCCTTGCGGCGGCAACGTCAAGCTCATGGTCGCTGGCCGGTATCTTCCCACCCAGGTTGAGAGTTATCCCGACCGGCGCTTTTGTCGCCCGGCGCAATACTTCGGTCGCTCTTGCATGAGCCAGCAACAGATGATGAGTTGCAAGGAGCGCCATTTCGCCGTCGGTCTGGCCGGGTGCATGCACACCGGTGCCGTAGCCGAGCCAAGCCGAGCACCAGGGCTCGTTCAACGTGACCCACATGGCGACACCGTCTGAAAGGGCGTCGCCCACCATCGAGGCGTACTCCGCGAAACGCTCCGACGTCTCCCGCGAGGTCCAACCGCCAAGGTCTTCCAGCGCCTGGGGGAGGTCCCAGTGGTAGAGGGTGCATACAGGCTCGACGCCCCGCTCGCGCAAGCCTGCCACGAGGCGACGGTAGAAATCGAGGCCCGCTTGGTTGGCGGGGCCTTTCCCGTCTGGCTGGACCCGCGGCCATGCGACGGAGAACCTGTAAGCACGCAACCCGAGCTGCTGGACCAGGTCGAGATCCTCCGCAAGGCGCTTGTAGTGCTGGCAGGCGACATCCCCGTTGTCCCCGTTGAGCGTCCGCCCCGGGGTGTGAGAGAACGTGTCCCAGATCGATGGCCCACGACCATCCGCTGTTACCGATCCTTCGATCTGGTAAGCGGCGGTTGCCGCTCCCCAGAGAAAACCCGCGGGAAACCTACGGTCATTGGTCACTTGCGTCTCCTTCTCAGCTCACACAGGTTAACGCCCGTCGTGGCAGCGTCACCTGCGTTTCCCCAAATCGTCTGTCCACCCCTTGCGAGCCGGGGCCTTTGCCGGTCGGGCTCGAGGTACGGGTACCAAAGCCGTACCTTACACTGAACCGGTTCGGTTGACCAGCCACTGGCCCGGTGCCGGGGCCAAGGGGTGCCATATATAATCGTCCCCCTAGTTAGCCCGAGGGGAGTACATGCACGGAGCCGGTCCGAGCCACAGCCCAGGGCCACCGACGATTTACGACGTGGCCGAGCACGCCCAGGTGTCGATAGCGACTGTCTCGCGTGCCCTGAACGGCCATGGGTACCTGCGCGCGGAGACCCGTAAACGGGTGTTGCAGTCGGTTCGGGACTTGCATTTCGTGCCTAACGGGCCAGCTCGCCAACTTTCTACTCGCACGACCAAAGTAATTGCGATGGCGTTCGTGCGACCACCAGAAGACGAGATGTCAGAGGTCGAAGAGGACTCGCTGCTGTTCATTGACGCAGTGATCCGTGGTGCCGAGCTCGCCGCGCAGCGCTACGGATACTCGTTGCTGCTATCTGGCGTCAAAGAGGCCGCCTCAGCCGAGGCCATAAGCGCTCTCACTGGCAAGTCTGACGGCGTCATAGTCCTGGGCCGTGTCGTCGCAGAACGTCGGGTCGCCGCCCTCTCGAAGCGCTCGCCGCTCGTGCTCCTCGCTGGCAGCGGACGCTCTCAAGCGGCCGTCAACGTCCGCGTGGACAATGTCCAAGGAATGCAGGCCGTTGCCCAACACCTCGTTTCTCACCACAACTTGCGACGGTTCGCGTTCATGGCCGGCAAAGCAGAAAGCCCCGACAGCACAACCCGCCAGCAGGCATTTACCGAAATGGTGAGCTCGCTGGGTGGCGAGGTTGCACCTGCTGAACAGGGCTGGGCTGCTGATTGGACGACCGCTGGCGCAGCAAGGGTCATGACAGCCCGCCTCGAGTCGGGCGCGCCCATGCCCGAGGCGGTCGTCTGCGCCAACGACCCGATGGCCATCGGCGTCCTCCAGGCGCTCCATGCGGCAGGCACCGCCGTGCCGGGACAGATCAGGGTGACCGGTTTCGATGACATACCTGTCGGGCGCCATCTCAACCCCTCCTTGACGACGGTGCGGCAACCTTCCCAGCAGCTCGGGTCGGCCGGCGTGGAGGCCCTGATCGGCCTGATCGAGGACCGGCCGCACACTTTGCGGGACTGGGTACTGCCCACTCAACTGGTCGTGCGTGCAAGCTGCGGGTGCCCCCCGCCTACTTCTGGGGAGCTTGGGCTGCTAAAACACTGACCGTGCGGGCCCCGGAGCTGCCTAGGGTCGCCGGGGCGGCCCTCGTGGCTTTTGCGCTGGTAGCCAACACCTGCTCAGGTACAGCGATAGGGGCGCCTCCCCCGTCCACCACGAGGCAGCTGGCTGCCGGCACCACCACATCGACAACAGTCCCGGCGCAGGGGCCGTCCCTTGTCATAGCGCCGGCGGTCGAGACGGCGCTCACGGACAATTTCAACCCGTTCGATATGTCCAGCCCGCTTGGCCAGATGGGGGTGCCCTGGTTCATTTACGAGCCGCTCCTGGAGTACAACGAGCTGCAGGTCGACCAGTACTACCCATGGTTGGCAGAGTCGTGGTCTATCAGCACCAGCGGCGAGACCATCACCTTCGACTTGCGGCCTCGCGTGAAGTGGGCCAACGGCACCCTCCTCACGGCGGCGGATGTTGCTTACACTTTCAACCTTTTAAAGGACAACCCGGACATAAACGACGGGATCCCCATCGTTTCCGCCATAGCTACAAACCCGACGACGTTCACCTTGACACTGAGCAAGCCCGGGTACTCGTACCTGTATAACATTGCGCGTGTCCCGATCGTGAAAATCGGTTATTCCATGGGCGCAAACCCGGCAACCTACGTCGACACCAGCCCCGACGGGACCGGGCCGTACATGCTGGCCAAGCGGACCGACGCAACCCCCCAGCGTGTCATGCTCAGCGCCCGCGCAGGCTACTGGCAGGGAGCGCCTCCCGCCCGTCAATTGGTTTTCCCCGCTTACACCAGCACCGCCGCCATCGAGTCCGCACTGCAAGCGGGGACGCTCGACTGGGCGGCCGACTTCATGCCCGACGTGCTGACGGGGTACGTCGATAAGAACAAGGCTGACAACCACTTTTGGGCCCCTCCAGTGGACTCCATTTCATTGGAGCTGAACCTGGCCCGGTACCCCTTTAACATCCTCGACGTGCGCGAGGCGATCAGCGCGGCCCTGGGTCGCGCAGCGCTATCAGCCGGTAGCGAAGGTGGGTACGCTCCCCCGGCCACCAGTAGCTCGGGCCTGGTGCTGCCCACCGACCACGAATACGTATTGCCCGCCTATCGCAAGGACATCGACGGCAACGGCGACCTCCTGATGGCGGTGACGCTCATGCAGGACGCCGGGTTCCACCTGGACGACGAGGGTTCCTGGGCAAGCGCCTCGGGAAAGGCGGTATCGCTCAGCATCGAGGACGCCGCCGGCAGCCCACTTTCCAACGTCTCCTCCTTGGTCGCCAAACAACTCGCAGCGGCTGGCTTCAACGCGACCGCAGAGCCAGTCACTTCGAGCCAACTGTCGACCGACCTGTCTGGCGGGGACTTCGACGGCACAGTCCTCGACAGCGCTAGCGGCCCCTCGCCGTACTACATGTATGACAACTGGCTGAACCCTGCTCTGCTAGCGAACGGTCGGACCGCCAATGGCGGCGACTACGAGCGCTTCGGGCCAGCTACCGACCCCGCTGGAGCGGCAACTGTGACCAAGGCGCTCCAGCAGTACGTCGACAACCCTTCCGACTCAGCTCAGGCTCAGGCGGCGATCGAGACGTTGGCCACAGTGGTGTCCAAGCAGCTGCCAGTCGTACCCCTCATGTACGGCGTCGCCTGGGCGGAGTTCAGCACCAGGCGTGCGAGCGGTTGGCCCAACGCCCAAAACCCCTACGAGCCAGCCCAACCGCTACCCCCTTTCGCGGAGTACACGGTGCTGCAACTTTCGCCGGTCGGGTGAGGATGCTCGGCGGGCGCGTGCTGCGCGTGAGCTGACCCAAAGGCACCGTCGGGCTGCAATTTCGCCTACCGCTCAGCCTCCTCTCAGGAATTTTTGAAGATTCTGGCTTTAATGGAGCGGAGAGGCCCACGCCAGGGGGTCGGCTTCGGTCAATCACCGGTTAAAGCAAGGAAGTGCGACGGCTATGTCTGAGTTCCAACAGGGTGGGCAGGACGCCGGCCAATGGGGCGACCGCGGTACTGGTCAGTGGGGCGGCGGCAGCCGGGGGCAATGGGGAGGCCAAAGTGGCCCGCAGTGGGGCAGTCCCGGCCCGGCTGGCCCAGGTACCGTTCAGGGCGGCGCTGGCCCGCAGTGGGGCGGCTGGGGGCCCCCGGGTGCGGGTAGCCCGTGGGGAGGCGACGGAGGGGGCAACCAGGGCGGTAGCAGTGGCCCGAGCGAAAATGGGGACGAGCACGGCCGTGGTGGGCGGCGGCAGCTGCCCCTCGCCTGGATAGCCGCGCTGGTTGCAACAGCCCTTGTGGCGGGAGGAGCCGGGGCGGGGATCGCCCTGGCGGTGAGCAACAACGGGCCGAGCCCTACAGCGTCCCGTTCGAGCCCGTTACCAACCACCGCCGCGCCGGCACCGCTGTCGCGCGCGAGCAACCAGGGCCTGAACGTTGGCGCGATCGCCAAAAGGGTGGAGCCCGCCACGGTGGACATAACCGCCAAGGGCCCCGACGGCACTGACGAGGGCACAGGGATGTTGCTCACACCGTCAGGCATCGTGCTCACCAACAACCACGTTATAGACGGCTCGACGGTGGTCACCGCGCAGGTCGACGGCTCAGGTAAGAGCTATCCCGTCACAGTCCTTGGGACCGACGCTACCGACGATGTCGCCTTGGTCAAGTTGAACGGTGGCGGCTTCAGGACCGTGACCCTCGGCAACTCGAGCGCGATCAATGTGGGCGACCAGGTTGTAGCCATCGGCAACGCTTTGGCCCTCCCTGGCTCGGAAACCGTCACTAACGGGATCATCTCGGCAACGGGCCGTTCCGTCAGTGTCGGTGACCCCAGCACCGGGCTGACCGAGAACCTGAAGGGCCTGTTCCAGACATCAGCTCCCATCAACCCGGGGAACTCTGGCGGCCCGCTCGTGGACTCGGCCGGGCAGGTTATTGGCATAAACACAGCACAGGCCTCATCCACCAACTCAGGTGAATCGGCTTCCAACGTCGGGTTTGCGATACCCATCAACGGGGCGATGGACATCGCGAGGCAAATCCAGGCCGGCCGAGCAAACTCCACAGTCCAGGTAGGACCTCATCCTGTCATCGGCGTGGAGGTCACGACCGTGGCGTGCGCGGAAGGGCAAGACAATTGCGTGGCCTTGGGCTCCGCTTCGCCGTACGGCGCCATCCCCGGCATCGGCGAGCCGAGCGCGGGTTACACCGCACCGGTCGACCAAGGCGCAGTCGTATCCGAGGTCCTCCAGGGCTACCCGGCGCAAGCCGCCGGGCTCGCCGCAGGCGACGTGATCACGTCGTGCAACGGGGCGACTGTCACCTCACCGACCGACCTCAGCGACCAGCTGAGCCATTTGAAGGTCGGTAACAAGGTAACTGTCGGTTGGGTGACAGATAGCGGCAGCCATGAGTCAACCAGGGTCACCCTGGCAGCTGGCCCGAACCTGTAGGCGCCTGCTTCGCCGGCTCTCCTACGCTGTGTTCAATGAGCGATGGGCCTGGAGGTGCCTCGTTACGTTACGGCAACCCGTGGGCGGATCCGCCGGAGTCTCGGGACCCGTTGCGCAGGTGGCGGGGCCACCTGGTGTTGCCCATTACCGTTTGGCTGGCGGGTGACGCGGCCGGAGCGGGGCCGGTGGGTTTGACCGTGTCGTCGCTCGTGGTCGGCCAGGGCGAACCACCGGTGCTCGCCGGGCTGATATCCCCAAGTTCTGAACTCGCAGACGCCCTCTCGGGTTCATCTGCGCAGTTCGTCGTGCACGTGGTGGGCTCAGGCCAACGTCGTTTGGCACAACACTTTGCCGGCGAACTGCCGGCACCTCCCGAGCTACTTGCTACCCGGCTCAGCCCGCACGGGCCGGTCTTGGAGGCGCTTGCCGATCGGATCTTCTGCCGGGTTAGCGCCAGTAAGGCCTTTGGCTGGTCTCTACTCGTCGAGGCCGAGGTCGCGGACGTAGAGGTGGGTGAACCAAGCAAGGCGCTCGCGTGGTACCACGGCGCCTATCACGAAGTGGGAACGTAGTCCCCACAACACCCAAGCGGCCGGTCCGAGCACAGCTCCTGCGTGCTCTGGGCCGGCCCGGCGCTTAGGTATTACGAAGCTTCGCGCATGCTCCGTTCGGTGAGTTTGTCGGTCAGTCCCTGGACGTCGATGATCGTCAGATAATCGCACCAGTAACTTACCGCGCTGACCCACTCGGCCTGACCCGCGTCTGACCATGCCTGGAGGCGGGCACTGCCTTCAATGCTTTTTGCCAAATCGGCTTCCTGTTGCAGTTGTGCTGTTGTACGGGGCATCGGTTTGTCGCCTCCTTCTGTGGTATGAGCTGGGGTCCCGTGGTCTGACATATTGTTTGGCTTTACCCTTTAGTGCTACTGACCGTCCTGTCCAGGGCGGTCCCGTTCATTATCGGCTCCCTCTCGCACGGACTTAGACGGCTACGGGAGGAAATTGCAAAAATATCGGAGCCCGGACCATCGGTTCGGGCCGCTTTGTCAGTGGCGGTTAGAAGCCAGTGAGGTGATTTCCCCACCCGGAGGTCGTCTCAAACATCTCGTCGTAGATTTCGCTATCGGCGACGCCAGACGCCCGTGGGGAGGCGGTCACCGAGCCCGACGAGGGCCAGCGGCCCGTTAGCCACTCGCAGGCACGGTAGGTGCTCCGCCTCGCTGAGCAGCCCATTTGTCCCTTCATGCCGGCTTGCGATCAACCCGCCGACAATACGCCCGTTCTCCTTCGGTGGGTGGCGGCCCTGCCGACAAAGTAAGGAGGGCAGGTACCCCGTGTTGACTGCGAGGCCATGGTCCTCGTAGCCCGGCCGAGGCCCGCGCCAGGAGAATGAAAGGACCATGGATGGTTTCCGTTCTGTTTGTTGACGACAACATAATGGGCCTAAGGGCCCTTCGTGAGACCTTCTCCAGCTGCAATGAAAGCTGGGAGACTGGGTTTGCGCCTGGTGCGGAAGTTGCTCTTCACATCATGGCCGAGCGACCCGTCGACGCCGTTGTGGCCAGCACCCGCCTGTCGGGAGTAAGCGCCGCCAACTTCCTGCGGATGGCCAAGGTGCAGTTCCCAAAGACTGCGCGCATAGCACTGTCCAACCCGGGTGACCGGGGCGCGATGCTCAGCGCCCTGCCAGTTGCCAATCAGTGCTTGAGCAAGGCCTGCGGGCCCTTAGTGCTCGCCAGCGCCGTAGAACACACGACCAACCTACAGCGCAGGTTGTTCAGCGAAGCGACCCAGCGCATGGTGGCCGAGGTTGGCAGCCTGCCGAGCCTGCCGGCCACCCTGACGGCCGTCGACGACGCCTTGTCAGACGAAGACTGCTCGCTCGGGCAAATCGCAGAGATCATGAGCGGCGACGTCTCGATGGTCGCCAAAGTGCTCCAGCTGGTCAATTCGTCGTTCTTCGGGCTCCGGACCGAGATCCATGACCTCCGCCATGCCCTCGCCTATCTAGGCATCGAAACACTGCGCGACTTTGCCATGGCCGGCGCTGCGGTCCGCGTCTTCACGCCTAGCGAGATCCTCACCGACGGCTGGTTGGCCACCTTCAATGCTCACGCCCTGTCCGTAGCCGACGTTGCCAGCCAGCTCGTCCGCACCAGCGTGGCACAGTGCGAAGCGAGCGTCGCAGGGACTCTTCATGACATAGGTGAGCTGGTTGTGGCCGAACGTGTGCCGGCCAAGCTCATTGCCATTGCAAGCGAAGTGGCAGCGGGGAGGTCGCCGGACGATGCCGAAATCCGCCATCTCGGCACGACATACCCGGTTATCGGCGGCTACCTGCTGTCTCAGTGGGGCATGGGTTACAACATTGTCGAGGCGATCACCTGCCAACGCGAGGCTTGGGCCGGCCCGGCGCGGGCCCGCCCTAGGCGATGTGGTCCGGGTCGCCGACTACCTGGTCGCAAACCGCCTGAGCGGTATGGAACAGGACGTTGACCTGGTGACCAAGACCGCCATGGTCAACGAGACGAGCGACCGTAACGGCACCGGAGCAGCCGCTGTGTGCCAAGCGAGCCAGCTGATCGAAGCCGACGAGAATTACCAGGAACGCGTCGGCCTACTCGAGGCAGTGCGGTTGTACGACCAGGGCTTCCTTCGGCTCTAATCCCGGGTTGCTGGCAGCTTCGCACGTCGAAGCCGGCAAACTGGGCCGGTGGAGACAGACGAGGAGAGCTTCAAGGAACTCGTAGCCGACGCCCTGGACCAGAATCCCGGAGTCGCTCGGAAAACTGATGGACAACGTGGCCGTCTTCGTCGAGGACTGGCCTACGCCTGACCAACTGGCTGGCAGAAGAGGCACGTTGCTAGGTCTTTACCAAGGGGTCGACCTGCAGCGAAGGTCCTCCTATGGAGGGGCCATGCCGGACCGGATCACCATCTTCCGCGGGCCGATCAGCGCTCTGGCCCACACCAAGGCGGAACTGGTCAGGGTGGTGACCAGGACTGTTGTTCACGAGGTCGCCCACCACTTCGGCATATCGGACGGGCGGCTCGCGGAACTTGGATGGGCCTGAGGGCGCAAACCGGCCCGGACGAGCGGAGGTATAGATGGCCTGGCCTCCCACTCGCGCGCTGAACCACAGCCCTCGGGGGCCCAGCGGAAGACGTGCAGCTCTGAGCCTCTGGGGGACGGCTGCAACATATCGCAATGTCGGGGCGCTCACCTGGCGCCGGTCACGGCGGGAAATGCGATCCAGGGATCCAGTGCGCCGCTACGCGACAATGGGTGTCACCAGTTGGCTGATTAGCCGCTTGGTAACACCCAGGAGTCCCAACTTCTGCACCTATTTCGGCGTGGTTTTCGTAACTCGGCGGGGCTTCTCGACCTCGGTGTGCCACAAGCCCAGAGGTCCATCCGCTCACACCGAGGAACGATGGAGCACGCCGAGAAAGCGTGACTAGACAGCACCTACAGATATGAAATTGCGTGAAATCCCTTTTAGGGGCTTCCATTTCTTCGGGTACTCAGGTGACTGATCCTCGTCAGGCCGCAGCTAGGGGCGCCGGTGCACCGAAACGGCGTACTCGTTGCCTTTCTGAAACGCTTGGCGGTCCCAGGTGGCCCAACGGTCGGCGAGGACCAGGCCTGTAGCCCGGCAAACCGAGTCGTAGTCGTCCAGCCCGTAACCCCGGCTCAGCTCGAAACCCGCGACCAGCGCCCCGCCCCCGGCAACATGGGCCGAGCAAGCCTCGACAAGCGCCGGACGCTTCGCCGGAGGACAGAAAATCGGCACGTTGCCAGCCATCACCACGACGTCAAATTGACGGCCCAGCGCCAGTACGGCCAGATCCGCCTCGACCCACTCAAGCTCAGGCGCGCGGCGCCTTGCCTCTCCGATCATTGACGCGTCGACGTCGACGCCGACAACATCCACACTGTGGCGCGACAGCTCGATTGCCACCCGCCCCGTCCCGCACCCTGCGTCAAGTACCGACATTGGGCCAAGAGAGAGAACGAGCGACGCCTCACCGTGAACGTCCATGCCCTTTTCGGCCATATCGTCGAACCTGGCCTGGTACGCCCCTCCATCGAAGTTAGGCATGGTGACATTCAACCGGCTGATCGGCCCTTCCTGACCTGAGCTCTTGGGTGCCTCGATCAGCCCTGGCCGGAGCCCGCGGCACCAGCCAGCACTCGCGGCTCAACTAGCGTTTCACGGACCGTTCCATCAGGGAGACGCTCGACGAAGTAGGCGCCTGCCCCAACTACCTCGGTGACGGCTTCCACCATTTCAATGCCCCGGTCCGGGTGGATCTTGCCAGGAACCGCAGGAGCCCTACTCGGAGTGCCTTATCGCAACCCATCAAATAGGTCGTCTTCGCGAGCCACCCCGTCTGGGGCCGTGAGGAGCGTAAAGAACTCGTGGGACAGGATGAGGGTGACGAAGTCGTCCGGCAAACTATTGAAGAAGAAGTGCTCCGTCTGGCTGGCATGAACAGCGAGCGCCTCCCGCTTGCGCTCGGCGTAACCCGAGACGTCGACCTCGGTCGTGATGATCTCGTCCGGCGTACCGAAATCGTCTGAGATCCCAAGCTCCTCGATGTCGGCCCGGAGGCCTCCAGGGCGTCGCGCAGTCGAGCGAACGCAGACTTCGGGATCGCCGAGTAGTAGAACTTGACCGGGATCCCGGTCGCCGCAGCTGCGGCGACTGTGGCTCGATGGGCCTGGATGTGGTCCGGGTGGCCATAACCGCCGTTCGCGTCGTAGGTGACAACCACCTGCGGCTGATACTGGCGCATGAGGGCCGCAACACGTTCCGCCGGCTCGGCGAGCGGGACGTTGCAAAACACGCCGGGGTCTGCGTTGGCCGCCCAACCCACCATTCCGGAGTCCCGGTAGCCGAGGAGCTCCAGGTCGGTCACGCCAAGGAGCGAGGCTGACTTGCGGAGCTCGGCCAGCCGGGTCGCAGCGACCTCAGCGGCGTTATGGCCGGGCTCGCCTGGCTTCGCACCCTCGGGACCGTCGCCCTGTTCTCCGTTGGTGCACGTGACAAGCACAGTGCGAACCCCCTCTTCCGAGTAGCGCGCGAGCACGCCGCCGGTGCCGAGCACCTCGTCGTCGGGGTGAGCATGAACAGCCATCAGTGTGAGGCCGTTGGAGGTGCGCGCCAGGCCAGGCATCGATGAGGTCATCTCCTCAGCTTTGCAGGTCCCGCCGACGGGTAGGATCCATTGAGTGAAAGGGGGTAGGCATGGCCGACAAGTCTCCCCGCAAGGTAGCGTCCAAAAAACCCGGCAAAACCATCAAAGATAAGCGCCGGGAGAAGAAGGAGAAGCAGCAGGCCCAAAAAGGCCTCGGCATCTGACGCGCCCGGTCCGCCTCGCTGCAAAGTCAGGCGGACCGCTGCATTAGGCTACAAGTGCCTTAGGCCACAAGCTCAACTCAGGATGTCTCAGCCCACCTTCACGAGGTCCACGACGAACACGAGCGTGTCGTTCGCCGCAATGCCGGCCCCCTGTGACTGAGAGCCATGTCCAAGGCTTGGAGGAATGATCAGCTCGCGGCGCCCGCCGACCCGCATCCCCACGACCCCCGAAGACGAGGCACAAGGTTTCCTTTCGAGGTTCCTGCCAGCACGATTGGCTCGCCGCAGACTAGCTCGAGGACAGGAATTAGACGAAAACATGGCCGCCTGAGAAATGACAGTCGAATGCCGACGACCTGGGATTTCAGGCACGCACGGAACCTGCCGACGCCCACAACAGGACTGACCCACTGGGGCAGCCAACGACCCATGGAGGGACATGTGAGCATGAGCAGCACGGACGCCTTCTGGAACGCCCTCTCGGCGTACGACACGGGCTCTGCCCTCGCTACAAATGAGGGTGCCGCAACCGGCGCCGCGGCTACGACCTCCGCCACCGACCCAAGCGCTACGAGCAGCGCTTCGGCTCAGGCGGGGACCCTGCTATCTCTCCTCTCGGGGCCGGCCTCCTCGGGCGCCCCCTCCTCCGCCAGCACCCTGATGTCACAAGTGCTGAACGAGCAGTCCTCCAGCGCAGCCGTTGCAGTGACCTCGGCCGTCAACCAGAGCATCCTCGACACGCTGCTTTAGGTCGCCCCTCGTGTAACCCGTTATCGCCCTGTTACTGCGCTGGCTGTACAACGGTCCTATGACCAGGACCAACGCACGAGGGCTAGGTTTGCACCCAACAGGCAACCTGGTCGCCGGCGCGTTGGTTGTCATCGGCCTTCTTGCAGCGGCATGCGGCGGCGGGTCGCACCCCTCAGGCGTGGCAAGCCTCGGCAAAACGAAGCCCTCGAGTGCTCTTGCGGCCGGCGTTGCAACGACGCTTCCCTCGGGCGCCACCGTCGAGGAGCACTTCCAGAAGGCGGTCAAGTTCTCCGACTGTATGCGCTCCAACGGCATCACCAACTTCCCCGACCCGACCAGCACCGGTGGTATCCACATCAGCTCGAGCAGCGGCATCGACCCCCAAAGCCCCCAGTTCCAAGCGGCTCAGAAGGCCTGCCGGAAGTACTTCCCAGGACCAAACCTCTCCCGGGCTCAGATCGCTCAGCGTGAGGCGCAGGCCCTCGAGTTCGCGAAATGCATGCGCGCCAACGCTGTACCCAACTTCCCCGATCCCCAGTTCGCCGCGAACGGGGCCGAAATGGTGAGGCCGGTCGCCGGAGTCGACCCCAACTCGCCCACCTACCAGGCGGCGGCGACAAAGTGCAACGGATAGAAGACGAGCACCGGCCCGAGGGCGCCCCTTAACATGCCCTCATGAAGATCCTCGTGATCGGCGGGGCCCAGTTCGTCGGGCGCCACATAGTGACTGCCCTGCGGGCCGATGGGGACGGCCTGACGTTGTTCCACCGCGGCACGACCAACCCAGGGCTGTTCCCCGAAGCGGAACATCGCCTTGGTGCCCGCAAATAGCGACCTCAACGCCCTCGCCACCGGCAACTGGGACGCAACGATCGACACCTCCGCCTATGTCCCCCGCCAGGTGCGCAGCCTTGCCGAGGTCCTCGGGGGAGGCCTGAAAGCTTTGTGCGAGCGGGCCTCGCTCGAATGGTTCGGTGGGGTTGGTCCGGGAGTGAGCCCCTCGAAAGAGCCGAGGGGCCGGGAATTCCCGTGAGCATCGTGCGCCCTACGTATGTCGCTGGGCCTTATGACCACACGAGACGTTTCACATGGTGGGTCGAGCGGGTGGCCCGGGGCTGCCCGGTGCTGGCCCCGGGCCGGGAGAAAGAGCTGCTCGCCCTTTCAGATTGAGCCCTATTAGCCCACGGACGTCGAAGCGACATACCGTTCGATGAGCCGCTAGCTGCCGGGGCCCGCGAGCAAATCCGCGCCCGACGTGGGCACGGCCACCCCGGCAACCACCCTGGGGTGGAGGCGGCCCGGCCGGAAGCCACCCTCGGTTCCACCCCCGAGCCGGTTCGGCGAAAGCGGCTTTCTGGGACGGTGTGACTGTCCCCAAAAACGAAAGCTAGGTGGTCGAAATGTCAGCAAGCATCCTCATTGCCAACCTCGCAGTCTTACTGGCCGTGCTCGAGTCAGATCTCGGCACGCGCAAGGTCGGCGCCTTCCGGATCGCCCGGCCGCTACTGATGGCGTTCGGCATCGTTCCCCTCCTCATCGAACACCCGGCCACCACCGGGCCGGGCGAGGCCCTTGAACTGGCGCTCGCAGGCCTCGGGGCCCTCCTTGGGGTCCTGGCCTCGACACGCCTGATGCGGGTTGGCTACGACGTCGCCAAGGGTTGCGTGGTCAGCCGGGCTGGCGTTGCATATGGGTTCTTCTGGTGCGCGGTCATCGGCGCCCGGCTCCTGTTCACCTATGGGGCCAACCACTGGTACACCAATTCGTTGGTCCACTGGATGTCAACCAACCATGTCTCCGCCGACGCCCTTACAGACGCCTTGATCTTCATGGCGATCGCTATGGCCATGACCCGCACCCTCCGCCTGCTGGTGGCGCGGGGGCACGCCAGCTCTTCCATCCGCCGGGAACTGGCGGTGCAGTAGTGAGCTTCGCCAACGTCCTCCTATACGCCGGCCTACTGGTCCTGATGGTCTACAAGCGGCTCCAGGGCAGGCCCATCGGCACCACCAAGCAGCTTTTCCTACTGCCCGTCATCGTCACCATCCTCGGCTTCGAGGACTTCTCCCACGCCAAGCTCGGCACCATTGACATCGCCGTCGGTGTCGCCGGTTGCGGAGTGTCGCTGCTCCTAGGAGCTCTCCGGGGCACGCAAAACAAGCTCAGCCGACGAGACGGCACCCCGTGGGTGCAGTGGGGGGCGGCATCGGTGGCCATCTTCGCCTTCAACGTCGTGGTCAAGCTGGCCTTGGACGTGGCCGGCGTAGCTCTCGGCGGCTCGACCTCGGGAATCACGGCGTCGCTCGTCCTGGCCGTGGGGCTCATGCTGGCCGGGGAGGCTGTCGTCGTGTGGTTCCGGCTCCAGGCTGGAGATGCGCTCAGCACCGACCGCCATGCGATGACTGTTGGCGACGGGAACCTACCGCGGTCAGCGCAACGGTCGAGTGCGGCCCGGTCCCGCTTCGAAGCGCTCGGGAACCCGAGAGCAACTAGCAACCGGAAGTGATCTGTAGCCATGGGCTATAGCCTTGGGCATGAGACGCCGGACCGGATCGGGCCCGCCCACTCCCCCGAGTTGATTACCGACATCGGAGTTAGCAGGTATGCCGTCTACGTGAGGCGGGCCCGCGTGCAAGCCCGGCTGGGCGCTCTGGCAGTGCTCACCGCCATCCTGGCAACCCAGAGCCCCCACCCTGGGGGGCATGGGCGAGGCCTGGTTATCCTGGTCGCTCTCGTGCTGACCGCAGGTGCTCAAGTCACCGCCGTCCTGGTCCCGCACCGCAAGGCGACCGTCCGTACGGCTCTAGAGGTCCTGGCCTGTGGCATCCTGACCGGCTACGACCCCGGCATCTCGGCGGCGCTGTTGATATTTGTCGGCCTCGATGCCGCGGAGTCCCTTCCTCCCGCCACTGCCGGCTACTTCACCGCACTGGCAGTTGTCGCGGAGCCATTGGCCACGCTGGCGGCCAGCAACCCGGCCGCCGACGGGGCCTACGGGTTGGTCACCATCGCCGGTTTCCTGCTCGGTACAACCATCAGACAGTCCGCGCTGCGGGCCGAGCAGGCCGAGCTCCGGCTGGCGGACGTGGAACGGGCCGAGATCGAGCGGTCCAAGGCCGCCCATTTGGCGGAAAGGGCCAACGCGGCCCGCGAAATCCACGACATCCTCGCCCACAACCTCGGCGCGCTGATTGTCCAGCTGGACGCGGTCAATGCCTTGATGGAAGACGACCAGCCCAACCTCAATGCCATCAGGCCGGTGCTCCGGGCCGCTCACCAGCACGCCGTGGACGGGCTTGCCGAGGCCCGGGACGCCGTCAGCAGCCTACGGGGGGACATCGAGCCGCTTGAGATCTCAATGCGTCAGCTCACCGAAGGTAATCCCAGCGCCTCGTTGCAAATATCCGGTGCACCGAGGGCGGTCCCCGCTGACGTCGGCTTCATGGTGCGCCGGATTGTGCAGGAGGCCATCACCAACGCCGCCAAGCACGCCCCTGGGAGCGCGGTCGCGGTGCAGGTCGCCTTTCAGCCAAGCTCCCTGGACGTGATGGTCACCGATGACGGGCGTCCACCCGGAACGGAGGCAAGCTTCTTAGCCGGCACCGGCGGCGGCTACGGGCTGGAGGGGATGCGGGAGCGGGCCGAGCAGATAGGGCCCGTCTCAGTGCAGGACCGCAGAGCCGCGGGTGGCAAGTCCACCTGACCGTCCCCTACCAGGCCCCGGAAAAATGACCGGCGACAGTCCGGGGAAGATCAGGGTAGTCGTAGCCGATGACCAGAGGGCTATCAGGGAAGCGCTGGCCATGCTCCTGGACAACGAGAGCGACATCCGCGTCGTCGGCCAGGCCTCTGACGGCGATGAGGCGGTGATATTGGCTGCCGGTCAGGGCGCACAGGTGGTGCTCATGGACCTGCGGATGCCGGGTACAGACGGCGTCGAGGCGACCCGACGGCTGTCAGAACTGCACCCGGAGATCAAGGTAGTGGTCCTCACCACTTACGCAGACGACGAGAGCATCAGCGAGGCCCTCGTCGCTGGCGCCATCGGCTACCTAACAAAGGACGCGGGCCGCCGTCAGATCGCGCTGGCCGTGCGGTCCGCGGCCGCTGGTCAGTCGGTCCTCGACCCTGCTGTGCACTCTGCTTTGCTGCGCGGGACGGTCGTTGCGGCTCGACCTTCCACTGTCCCTGATGTCCCGGCCGACCTGCCCGACGGTCTCACTGCCAGAGAGGGCGACGTGCTCCGAGGCATCGCCACGGGAAGGACCAACGGCGAGATCGCAGCTGAGCTGTACATTTCGGACGTCACGGTCAAGAGCCACATCAACCATCTCTTCGCCAAGATCGGGGCCCGCAGCCGCGCGGAGGCGGTCCGCTACGCCTATGAGCACGGTCTCACGGGGGACAAGGAAAGCTGACCCTGCCTCGGGTTCCTTTAGCGGCGTCCGCTCCCGACCGGCGGACGCAAGCAACATCCGGCCGAGCAGGAGTGCCCAGCCGAGGGAACGAACCTCGAGGTCCAGGTCCACCTCGCCATAGCAGTAACAGCTATGAGCAGCCGCTCGTTGTCCCGCAGGAGGGGCAGGCAAAGCAGCTGCCGGCTCGCTGCATCTGGACGCCGCACTGGTAGCAATAAGGGGCGTCGCTCGTCGCCGGGGGCTTCCCCTTCGTGCCGGGCGCGGAGCCAGGGCTCGGCGCCGGAGGCCTGGCGCGGCCCGACGGCGCTTGGCCCGAAGAGCCATCGCGCAGATCCATGTCTCCAGGCCGGTCGCCCATAAGCGGCTGGTCGACAGTCGTAGCCTCCTCGACCCCGGGCAACGTCGGCTGCATCCGCTCGCTCACTGTCAGGATCCCTAGGTCCCTCCGCTCGGCCGGGCTCATGTACTCGACGGCGAGCCGGCGGAATATGTAGTCGACGAGCGAGGCGGCGAAACGCAGCTCGGGGTCGTCGGTCATACCGGCCGGTTCGAAACGCATATTGGTGAAATGACGGACGAACGTGGCCAAAGGCACGCCGTGCTGTAGGCCCATGCTCACCGAGATCGCAAAGGCGTCCATGATCCCGGCCAGCGTCGAACCCTGCTTGGAAACGCTTATGAACACTTCGCCAGGCCTGCCGTCGGGGAACTCGCCGACGGTGACGTAGCCCTCGCAATCGGCCACCCGGAACGAGAACGTCGAGGAGTTGCGTTTGCGTGGCATGTGCTCGTGGACGGGCTTCTTGACCACGACCGTCTGCATCTGGAGTGCCTTTTCGAGTTCTGCCACCTTCATCGCCAGCTCGGCGTCGTGAGCTTCAGGCTCCGACAAGATTTCCGCCGTCGCGGTGGCCTTCTTCGCCGTCGCGAGCGGTTGGCCCACCTTGCAGTTGTCGCGGTATATCGCGATCGCCTTGATGCCCATCTGCCACGCTTCGATGTGCAGCTTCTCTACTTCCTCGACGGTGACTTCCTCCGGCATGTTCACGGTGTTGTGATTGATGATCCCGTTGCCGACGAAGGAATGGCTGCCTGGCACCGATACGTCGAAGACTTCCCGTGTGCCAGCGTCGGTGATAGAGGTCACCGGGCTGAAGTGGAGGCGCTGAGATAGCACGGTGTTGAGCCAGCCTGGGAGGTGGACACCAGCAACCGCAGATACCCGCTCGAGGGTGCGCCGGCTCACGTGGCGCGTCCGGGAGCCTGCCAGGGAAGAGAACTGCGCGTTCATTTCTTCCCCATGATCGCCTTGTGGGATCATGGCAAACAGTTCTGGCGCCGTAACTCCGGGCACTACATCGCCTGAGCCATGCGAAGGGCACCTGCTCAGCAACAGGACTGCCGCCTGCTGCTTGGCCTGTTGCAGGAATGGCACGAGATCGATCACCCGCTGCGCGTGCTGGCCAGAGGCATATACCTCGTCGTAACCGGCGCCGTTCTTGCCGCCGCGCCTGGCCGTACGCCCCGTCATGATCCCTAGGTTGGTCATCACGGACTGCAGCTCGTCCAGCAGCCTCGAAGGGCCAAGGGAGACAGCCCATTTGGCCATGGCACCGCTCGAAACGTGGGCGTCGAGTGTCAAGCCCTGAAGGAACGACAGGACCATTCGGCGAGGTGAACGCAGGACGGTACCAGGGATGCGCTTGGTAGACGAGCTGACCCCGCACCCGAGGTGCTCGAGCAGCTCGACCACAGTCCGGGAGGGCACCTCGACGTAGGGGCTCCCCTCGACAGGCCTGCGGACCATCGCGTCTGTCTTGAAGCAGTCGCGCGCAGCCTGGCTGGCTCTTTCCAGGACCAAGGCATCCGTGTGTGTGATCCGCACCGTCCAGGTCGTGCGAGAGATGTGGCCGCTAGCTGCGTAGGCGCCCAGGAAGAAGGCCAGCTCCTCGGACATTTCCCCGGGCACGACGACCTGCTTCTGGCCCGCCTGGAGGGCAGAGGGCCTGAAGTCCCCAAGCCTCGCAGGAAGTTCCGACCACATGTCGGCCCCGTACCGCACCGCCACGTAATCCCCCTCGGCCAGCTCGTCGAGCCTGCGCCACCGGAGGCCTCCTTGCCCGGCCGTGAGCAAGCGGTGGTTCGGGGTCCCGGTGACACGCAAGCCCGAACGCAGCACTGCGGTCCGGACCGGCCGCCGACCGCCATAGTAAAAAGCGTCGGTCTTGCTCGTCCCCTCTAGGGAAGCAACCTCGATCACTTCCTCGCGGAACGAACCGGGCTCCTCTCCCTCATAGAGCGACCCGATACGAACCATCCCGTCGGCAGTAGTCACCAGGGTCTCACCGGTAACGCACTTGGAGATCGCTCCGGAGATAAATGGCTGCACGGCCGCCATCATCCGGACATGGCCCCGGTAGTGGATCGTGTTGTCGCCCATGGAACAAGCAAAGACAGCCAAATGGTCAGCTGTTAGGTGCGGCGCGCCGAGTATCGACTTGTGCTCGTCGATATAGGCGACAATGTCAGAGATCTCTTGCTCGGCGTACCCCAGCCGGCGCAGAGCGCGGGGCACCGTCTGGTTGATGATCGACATCGTTCCACCGCCCACCAGCTTTTTTGTCTTTACAAGGCCCAGGTCAGGCTCGACACCGGTGGTGTCGCAGTCCATAAGCAGGCCTATAGTCCCAGTTGGCGCCAACACGCTGCACTGCGAGTTCCTGACACCGAACGACTCCGCCGCGTCGACCGCATTGTCCCAGGCCTCTTGCGCTGCAGAAAGCAGCTCGGGTGGCACCAGGTCCTCATCGATCCTGGCAACCTCGGCCCGGTGCATGCGCAACACTTCGAGCATCGGCTCGCGGTTTTCGTGGTACCCGGCAAACGGGCCCATCCTGGCAGCGGTACGGCCGGAAACGGTGTACCCGTGGCCCGTCATCAGTGCGGTGATCGCCGCCGCCCAAGCCCGGCCGCCATCAGAATCGTAAGGAAGGCCTTGCGCCATCAGAAGGGCTCCCAGGTTCGCGAACCCTAGGCCAAGTTGGCGGAAGCGCCGAGACGTGTCCCCGATCGACTTGGTCGGGTAATCGGCGTTCCCTACGAGTATTTCCTGGCCGGTAAAGACGACCTCGATCGCGGCCCTGAACCCTTCGACATCGAAGGTACCCTCACTATCGATAAACGTAAGAAGGTTGAGGCTGGCTAAATTGCAGGCTGAATTATCGAGATGAACATATTCACTGCACGGGTTGCTCGCATTTATGCGCCCCGTATTTGGAGCTGTGTGCCACTTGTTTATTGTGGTGTCGAACTGCATCCCTGGGTCGGCGCACTCCCAGGTGGCTTTGGCGATCTGGCGGAACAACTCTCTCGCCTTCGTCGTCTTCAGGACCTCGCCAGTCGCGATTGCGCGTAGCTCCCAGTCCTTGTCGTCGATGACAGCCTCCATGAACTCGTCGGTTACCCGCACCGAGTTATTGGCGTTCTGGTACTGGATGGAGTGGCTGTCCTTGCCATCGAGGTCCATGTCGAAACCCGCGTCTTGGAGAGCCCGCGCCTTTCGTTCCTCGATCGCCTTGCACCAGATGAAGTCTTCGATGTCAGGGTGGTCCGCGTTGAGGACGACCATCTTGGCGGCCCGACGGGTCTTGCCCCCGGACTTGATCGTCCCCGCAGATGCGTCAGCCCCGCGCATAAAGCTCACCGGCCCCGAAGCGGTCCCACCGCCGCGCAGCTCCTCCTTGGAGGACCGGATCCTTGAAAGGTTGATCCCGGCGCCGGAGCCGCCCTTGAAGATCCTGCCTTCCTCCACGTACCAATTGAGGATCGAGTCCATCGAGTCCTCTACCGCCAAGATGAAGCAGTTGTGGACCCTCAGCGATTCGCTGAGGTACTCACCGCTCTCGGTTTGGATGTCGTAGACGTCCATCTCCCCGAGGTCCTCGATGGTTGCGATCTCAAGGACCTTCGCGTCTCTGGCTGGTTGGCCCGGGTTCTCGAAGCTCCTCTCGAGCTTCCCTGCCTTGACCGGGTCAATAAAGCCAATCTCGTCTTGGAAGAGGCGCCGGTCACCCTCGTTCCGAATCGCGAGAGACCAGCAGCCCTTGCGGTCCGGGCGCCGGTCGGCCTTGAACCGCACCCGTGAGAAGATCCCGAACCGGGACAGGAGTTGTTGGGCTCCCCGCACAATCCCCTCAGAGACCATGTCGAAACACACGGCGCTCGAACGTTCGCGAAGAGTGACATAACCCTCGGCCTGGAAAATACTCCTGAGGTAAGCCTTGACCACGGGGAGGGGCGCCTCGTAGAGGGAAGCTGGGACGGTCATCTCGGTGCCGCGCGTCATCAAGCACCAGCGGTCCACGAAGTCCTGGAGCGAGCTGCCGTAAAGGCGAGCCCGTCGACAATCCAAAGCTGTGTCCTGGGTAACCACGCGACGCTCGTGCCTGTGCGCCTCCGGGAAGACCTTGGCCACTGCCGCAAGGACCCAGCCCAGTTCGGCGTCGGTCACTGTCATAGCTTCGATGGTCAGCAACCGGTCCGTCCCGGTCGCGTACCGACCGACAAAGCCGTCCGACTGCAGCCACCCGGCGAGGGCTGCCTCGGCGATCTCGCTGCTACTGATGTCGCCGCTGCCCCAGGATTCGGTCCTGTGCCAGGTGAGCCGGTCACCAGGCCGGAGGGTGGCGGCGGGCACGAAACGCCCGGCCCCGACTCCGCTGCGACGCCAGACTAGGTGGTCGGGCGTGACATCGAGCCTGTGGCCTGCCTTGGTGTGAAGGCGGAGCACGGGCTTGCGCCCATTGGCCTTGACTGCCACCACCTGCGTCACGCCGTTGGCGTCGTACACCTTCGCCCCGACCGAGTTGGATTCGACCAATTGGCCGATAGGTAGCAGGCCGTCAGGGGTGCTTACGAGCGACCAATAAGGCTGGCAGGCACTCGCCTGCTGCGGCACGCCGGCGACACCGATGTTGAACCACACCGGCGAGTTGAACGCCGCCCGTTGGTGGATGATGAGCCACTTCAGCTCCGCCTCGAACGCCTCGGCCTCCTGCCTGTCGGAGAAGTAGCCGTCCTTTTTGCCCCACGCGACTATCGTCCCGACGACCCGGTCGGCGACCTGCTTCAACGACCACTCTCGCTCCGGGGTGCCCAGGGTGCCCCGGAAGTACTTCTGAGCCAGGATGTTGGTGGCGTTGACGCTCCAGCCGCTCGGGACCTCGACGCCCAACTGCTCGAATGCCACGGCGCCGGTAGCCCAGTGGGTGATGCGCGCGTCGCGCCGCTCCCAGGTAACCGTCTCGTAGGGGCCCGTCCCGGGCGTCGTGAAGTAGCGGCGGATGCCGATGCCGGTCCGCTCAGGGGCTATTGCCATTTGGGGTCCCTTCTATCCGGGAGATTCGACTTGGTGGACCGCCCTACCCAGGGCGACTAGCTCGCTTGCAACCTTGTTCGCGCTGACCGGAGTCTGGAGTCCATAGAGCACAACCTGTTGTGGTCGCGCTCCGCGACTATGTCTTCCACACACAAGATACGGGACTACTCTACACGTAATTACACGCTTGTCAATAGGTCTCAGGAGCCATTCTCAAACGGTAGAGCCGGCCGCCTGTGGGCTAACAGATGGAAAGGCTGTGGATCTCCTGGGGGTCTTTCGCGTGCGTCGAGACGACGGGCCTGAACGCCTGAACGCCTGAACGACGTCGTTGCGATGGATCTGTTCACGGTTTGAGCGTTGCTAGCGACGGGACGGGCCGGCAGCTGCGGGATGGGCTCGTTCCGTAGGACGGCCCATATCGCAGGTGCCGCTCGGTCCGTTATCGGGAGAGCGCGCCTCCCACTGGGTTCAGGCAGGGGCTTCGGGCGCGGCAGAGAGCGGTGCCGATACGAGCGTCGACGCCAGGGCCGCTCCGCCGAGCAGTGAGGGCGGGCCGGAACGGGTAACCAGCTCGACCCAGCGGTTGTCCGCGATCCGCGCCAGGGCAGTGAGCTGGCGGCGCTCCCTCGTCCGGAACGGGCGCCCGTCGCGGCCAAGCACCACGACCAGGGACGCATCCGACATGTCGGCCCAGGCGACATCAGAAGGGCTTGCGGCACCGCCGCCCCCCACCGAGGCCCGCGCACCCTTGACGAAAGCGAAGACCCACGCTTCGGGGGGCATGGCGCCGACAGAAGTGAGCGGTTGTGGAGCGACCGGGTCAACCACGGCAGCCCAGTCCGCCTCGAAGTCCTTGACGGCGTGAGTAACCAGTGCAAGCAATACGTCGCTCGGGTCGTGGCGTTCGACTATGTAGGCGGCCGTCTCCAGAGCGTCCACGCGCGGGTCGGGCAGAGCGCCCGGTACCTCACGGACGTCCTCTACGTCCACACCGTCGACCTGATTGACTTCGTTGACCATAAGGTCGAGCAAGCTGGCCTGAGGCAGTTCGATGAGTAGCTCGTCGATCGCTCGCCCGGCGCCGCGCTCGAGGATGTCGATCCCGACCAGGTCACCTCGAACTGCACCGATCCTGCTGGCAACGGCACCGAGGGCGCCCGGTCTGTCCGGTAGCCAGACCCGCACCACGTAGGTCGCCATCGAGTTAACAGTATGGCGCCCGAACGTGAACGGAAGGTTTCAATAAACGCGCCTACCCGTTAATCGCTGATGGCAAATGGGGGCATGGCCCCCGAGCGTCACCCGAGCTTAGTGAGCGCCCGCCGCAGGTTGCGCACGGCCTGCCCGATCCGCTGCTCGTTCTCGACGAGCGCGAAGCGTAGGTAACCCTCACCACCGGTGCCGAAACCAACCCCCGGAGAGGTCGCCACGCCCGCGTCGGTGACGAGGTACTTGGCGAACTCTAGCGAGCCCATTTCCTGGTAGGGCTCGGGCACTGACGCCCAGACGAACATGGTGCCGACCGGCTTGGCGACGGGCCAGCCGATGCGGTTGAGGCCCTCGACGAGCGCGTCCCTCCGGGACTCGTAGATGGCGTTTACGGACTTCGGGTAATCCGCCGCTTCGTTGAGGGCCACGATGGAGGCGATCTGGATAGGTTGGAAAGTCCCGTAATCCAGGTAGCTTTTCAGCTTTGTGAGCGCACCCACGACCTCTGAGTTACCGACCGCGAAAGCCACCCGCCAGCCGGCCATGGAAAAGCTCTTCGTCAACGTGTAAAGCTCGACCGCGACTTCTTTGCCACCCGGGACTTGGAGCACCGATGGAGGTTCGTACCCGTCGAAATACGTGTCCGAGTACGCGAAGTCGTGCACGAGCACGACATCATTGGCTTTGGCAAAGTCAACGATCCTGCGCATCCATGCCAGGTCCACGCATTCTGTCGTCGGGTTATGGGGGAACGAGAACACGATCGTTTTCGGTTTTGGCGAGGCCTCTTCCCAAGCCTTCATCAAGTTCGCAAAGAAATCCTCGCCTGGACCGACCCTCACCTCGCGAACGTCTGCTCCGGCAAACAGCGGCGCGTAAATGTGGATCGGATAGGACGGTGAAGGTACGAGGGCCGTGTCACCGGGCCCGACCAGGACCCACATCAAATGCGAAAGCCCCTCTTTGGCACCGATTGTGAACACGACCTCAGTTTCAGGGTCCAAGTCCACGTCAAATCGGCGTTTGTACAGATTGGAAACCGCGAGGCGCAGGTTTGGAAGGCCACGTGACGACGAGTAGCGATGGTTGCGTGGGTTGCGCGCCGCTTCCGCTAACTTTTCGACCGCTATGGGGGGGCTCGGGATATCGGGGTTGCCGAAACCCAGGTCGATGACGTCCTCGCCGGCACGACGCGCCTCGTCGCGCAGTTGGTTGATAGCTGCGAACACATAAGGCGGCAGCCCATTGATCCGGCGGAACTCCACTGTGCCTCCTTGACCGGGCATCGTACCGGTGCTCCTTAAAGGCTAGCGGGCCGAGTGGACGGGCTGGTGAAGGTTATTCGCTGCCAGGACGCCGGACAGCAAGCAAACCGGCGCCGACAGCGCCGGCGCGCTCGCCGAAGTGAGCGGGCAATATTTCCACTTTTCTGGCCCCGGGCGCCTCGGCAAGATCCGCGAACGCGTCCCTGATGCGGCCCATAAATGCCCGTTCAGCCTGGATTAAACCTCCGCCGAGGACGATGACCGAGGGGTCCAGGGCGTTGGCCAGGTTCGCCAACCCGAGCGCCATCCACCATGCAAAAGTCGCCATCACCTCGAGAGCCTCGGGGTCCCCTTCGAGCGCCGCTGTCGTGACGTGTTCGCCCCGCACCGCCTCCGGGTCGCCGCCCGCCAGAGCGACCACAGTGCTGAGCTGCCCCGCTTGAGCCGCTTCCCTGCCCAACCTGCCCAGGGCGCTCCCCGAGGCGAACCGCTCCCAGCAGCCCTTTTTCCCACACGGGCAGGGTGGGCCGTGCGGGTCGATAACCATGTGGCCGATCTCGCCGGCGAAGCCGTGGGCTCCCTCGACGAGCCTCCCGCCGAGTACGGCCCCGCCCCCTATCCCCGTCCCGAGCGTGACCATGAGCACGTCGTCTGAGCCCTCCCCGGCACCGATCGCGTGCTCGGCCCAGCATGCGGCGGTCGCGTCGTTGACAACAACCGTTGTCGCGGCCACTGGGCGGCGCCTCGCAAGCTCGTGACGAAGGTCAATACCGTCGAAGGCATGGAGGTTCGGGCAGAAATGAGCGACGCCCTCGCGGTCGACCATGCCGGGACAGCCGACGCCGATCGGCAGGGTGATGGAGGCCCCGGCAGCTGCCGTGACGGCGGCAGCTGCAGCAAGGACTATGGCGATGACATCGTCGGTCCCGGCGTCCGGGGGTATGTTCAATTTCTCGACCGCCTCGATTTCGCCAGCCGAGCCGAGGCTGACAGCGAGCACCTTGGAGCCGCCGATATCGACACCGACCGAAGGCCCCAGAGGCACTCCTCCCCGGCTCAAGGCTGGCCTCCGAAACAGTGCAGTGCCACGGCGGTAGCGGCTGCCACGTTGAGCGAGTCAACGCCGCCCGCCATCGCGATCCGCGCCGACCGGCACATACTGAGCACCGGCGCGCTCAGGCCGTCGCCCTCCGCGCCGACGACCAGTGCGACTCGGGAACCTTGGAGCTCGGCAGAGACCACTTCGATCCTCTCGGCTCGAGATGAGGGGGTGAGCGCCACGGGGACAAAACCACATTTTCTCACCAGTTCGAGCGAGGCCGGCCACGGCGAGACACGAGCGAACGGCACTCGCAGAACATGGCCGAGCGAAACCCTCACGGTCCTGCGGTAGAGGGGGTCCGAGCAGGTGGGGTCGAGCAGGACTGCACCCGCGCCGAAAGCTGCGGCGTTGCGGAAAATAGCGCCGAGGTTTTCCTGGTCGTTCACCCCCTCCACGACCATCACTACCCGGGAAGCGAGCTGTGCTAGCAAACCCGCGGGTGACGGGCCCGGCAGCCGGCTGGCCAGGCCGAGCAGGCCGCGGTGCACGTTGTACCCCGTGGTCGCCACCATTACGTCTTCGTCGGCCACGTAGACGGGCAGCCCGGCTGGCAAAGCCAAGTCCCCGAGCGCCTCGAGGCGGCGGGGCAGCACCAGAAGCGAACGCAAAGGGTACGGGGAGGCGAGCACGGCCTGCAGAGCGAACATGCCTTCCACGACGAAAACACCCCCGGCCAGCTCGGCGCTCCGGCGCAGGGCTGAGTCCTTCAGGTCGCGATAGAGGGCCAGGCGCGCGTCGAAGGGGTCTGTCACCTCGTAAAGCTCGACGAGCGAGCCCTCAGGCCTACAGGGGCTCAGGTCTCGACTCGCGCTCTCAGCTCTTTCAGCGCCGTGTAAGCGATACGGCCCTCCGCCCGACGTTTGACGAACACCGGGAGGGGGACCTTTAGGTCGACCACGAGGTGGTAGGTGATGTCGGCCGAACCGTCGTCGCTCGGGTCGATGTCGTAGCTCCCATCGAGCCGGCGCGTGACGTCTCCTTCAACCTGCTCCCAGGAAAGCCTCGAAGGGGCGGCGCTGTAGTCGTAACGCAGCGTGTACGAGGTGCTCCTTCCAAAAGCGGCTGCTCGGAAGGTCACCTGTGCGGGACGCCCCTCGGCGTCGCGCTCGTCGACAACAACGGCTTTGATGTCGGAGGCCCATTCGGGGTAGCGCTCGAAGTCGGTGAGGACCTGGAAGCAGTAAGCAGGGCTAGCCCGGATGACCATCCTTTCGGTGACCTGCTCCTCCACTTGCACACCTCCTTCCGAACATGACCTTAGTGACTCGGCAGGCGTGCGCCCGCGTTTCAAAGATGCTCGAGCGCGGCGGCCAGCTTGCTTGCCAGGATGTCGTAGGAAAGTTCCTCTTCAGCCCTGCGCCTGCCCGATTCCCCCATGCGGCGGGCGAGAACCGGGTCGCCCAGCACCGTGGCCAGGGCTTCGGCGACGTCAGCGACCTGCGCTGCCTTGCGGCGCGGCCCGTCACGCCACCCATTGCCCCCGGCGGACGCCTTCAGCACCAGGCCGGTCTCAGCGTCGCGCACTGCTTCTCCGGCCCCGCCCGAGTCGATCGTTATGCATGGGACGCCGGACGCTGCCGCCTCGGCGAGCACGATCCCAAAGCCCTCCTCTTCCAGGCCCCACCAACGAGATCTGCAGCACAAGGCGAACACGTCGGCGCACGCATAAAAGTCGGGGAGGTCGGCATCGTCCAGCTTGCCCACGAAGTCCACCCTGACCCGCGCCCGGGAAGCGATCCTCTCCAGACGGTGCCTGTCCCTCCCGGCCCCGGCGATGGCGACCGACATGCCCGGGAAACGGCCCGCGAGAGCTGAGGCAGCTTTGATGAGGGTGTCCATCCCTTTGCGGGGCACGAGCCTACTGACGCTTACCACCAAAGGCCCAGAGTGGGGCAACCCGAGCCGGGCTCGCGCCGCCGCTCGGTCGATCTGCGGCAGCGGGTGGAAGCGCTCGGTGTCGACTCCTGGGGGGATCTGGACCACGGGAGGGAATTGCTCGACGCTGACGCCGTCGGAAACTTTTGCGCCGCGGCGCACGGCCTTGCGAGCTTCGGCCTCGGGATAATTGCCCGCCGCTATGACCAGGGCAGCGTTGCGGATTGAGCGCGCGAGCAGCTGGCGGCTGATGGGGAGCCGCCCCGGCACCGTGACCTCAGCGCCGTGCAGCACCACCGCGTAAGGGAGCCCAAGCGAAGGCCCGACTAGGCCCAGCGGGACGGCGGGGTCGATCACGACGGCCCGGGCCCCCGCCTGCCGGGCAGCTCGCCGGGCCCGGCGGGCGAGGAATGGCTGCGGCAGCAGCACAGGCTCCCTTGCCCGGATGACATGGAACTTCTGTTGGCCGTCCCACCATGCGGTGCCCGGGTAGGACGCCGTGAACACTGTGACGTCGTCTGGGGGCAGCCGGCGCCATAGTTCCCACAGGTACGACTGGATGCCTCCGACCTTGGGGGGAAAGTCGTTGGTCAGGAGCAGGTGCCGCATCAAGACCTGTCTAGCTCGTGCCGGACGAGCGGCGAAGGGTCTTCGCCAAGAGCGGGCCGGCTCGTGACGAGATCTCGGCGGCCGGCTGCGATCGCCGCCCAGATCGCATGAGCTCGTAAGAGGTCGTCAGGGTCGTCGAGGTAACGCTCCAATGTCGCCCGCACCTCTGGCGACTGGCCGTCGGCTACGTTGCCGAGGGCGATGAGCGCGTTTCGCCGGAGGTAGCGAGGATCGCGTTCGGGTATGTACCAGCGCCCGTGGCGAGCGAGCAGAACTGGGCTGCTCGAAGCCAGCATTTCGAGCAGGTCGACTTCGGCCTCATCGCTCTTTGGGCTCTGCTCGGAGGTGCCGTCGGACGGGGAGAGCCTCCCAGCGAGGCGGTTGGCGGGGCAGGCATCCTGGCAGTCGTCGCAACCGTAGATGCGACCGCCGAGGGCAGCCCTGTACTCGAAAGGGAAGACGCCTGGGGCCTGGAGGAGCCAGGCGAGGCACCTGCGGGCGTCCAGCACACCCGGGGCAACAAGGGCGCCGGTCGGGCAAGAGCCTAGGCAGCGGTTGCATGGCCCGCAGCCATCTTCGACGGGGGTACCCACCGGGAGCGGGGCGTCGGTGACCACAGAACCGAGGAGGAACCACGAACCGCGCCCTGGGAGAAGGATGTTGCTGTTCTTGCCGAACCAGCCGATGCCCCCCCTTTCGGCGGCCGCGCGGTCCACCAGGGCGTTGTCGTCGAAGACGACCCGAGCCTGCCATCCGGCCCGCTTCAACACCTCGGCTAGCCCGCGGAGCGCCGCTTCGAGGTCGGAGTAGTGGTCTCGTGAGGCGTAGCGGGCCACTATGCCCTTGGGGCGGCCGTCCGGGGGCCTTGTGGCGGAGGGCTGCCCACCGTAGGGCCAGGCGCCCACTACGAGCGCGGCCGCTCCCGGCAACACCCGGCTCGGGTCGGTGGAACGCACCGGGTTCCGGTAGGTGAACTGCATGTTGGCTGATAGGCCCGCCGCTTTGCGCTCCTCGAGGATGCGTCGCGTGGCCTCCATGGGTGTGGCTGGCGCTATCCCGACCGCTGCCAGGCCGGCTTCCTCCCCGCACCGACGAAGCTCGCCAACCAACGCCACTGCGGGGCCTTGTCCCACCGCTACAGCTTGGCAGGCCTCCGGGTCATCCGGACATGGCTGCCTTGCCGCTATGGCGTAAGGGAGGCACCAGGCCGTTCCGGCCGAGCACCCGAAGCGCTCTCTCCTCGGCCACTTCGAAGACAACAGCATCTTCGGGCGCCCTATCGCAGATGAAAGTCACGACGCAGTCACAGCAGGCGTCGCTCCCCTGCATGATGCAGCCGCCACACTCGATTGTCAGCGTTGCCATGCCACCAGGTTCTCGCGAGCCAGTGACCAAAACCCCGGGGCCTGAGAGGGCAGCCCCGCGAACAGCAGCCGGCAGCCTTGGCTACAGGATCTACGGCATGGTGACGATTGGCGTCCCGGGTGGCGGAGCGAAGGTCGACGGCCCTGGGTTCGCCGTGTAGCCGCCCGCATGGATCGTGATCGTGGAGGTCTTAGTACTGCTCGACGACCCCTGCGAGTAGGTAAGTACGCCGTAGGAGCTGGACGCGCAGTAGGTCCCCGTGCCGTACATCTTCGGGCCGGTCACCTTTATGCAGGTAGAGGCATACTTTGGCGACCCGGGACCCGATCCATAGCTCTGCGAGAACGTCTTCAGGGTGTACCCATGGGCGCTGGCCTCGGTTTGTAACGTGCCGACGGCACTTTCGATGTTGCCCGGTGCAAAGGCGTTCTTGACAGACGTGATGGTGGACGCCAGGTTCGCCGGCAACTGCGTACACCCGAGGTGACCTGCCTCTGTCCTGCACGCCAAGGTCTTCGTCGCCGTCACGTAGAAGGAGCCGCTCGGGGTGAGGAGCGCTATCTCCTTCTTGGAGGGGTCCTGTGCATAGGTGATGGCTTCGTTTTCGGTCGTGGTGCCGCTCGTCGTCTCGAGGATTTGGTAGACGGCGCTGAACGAGATGTTCTCGCTCTTGGTAAGGCCCTTGAGTATCGGGTTCCACGGTGAAGAGGAGGTGCTCGCTGAGGCTACCGACGTTGCGGCCAGCACCATACAGGCACTCAAGATAGCCACGGATGCCAGGCGGGCAACCCCCGTCTTGGGAGAACTTACGATGGAGCGGCTCGAGCTCATAGTGGCCCCTTTCGGTCTCGTCGCCTAATCCCTGCCGTAACCACCGGGACGGCCGGCCGCGTACGGTGTCGGTCAATCTCGAAGGTAGCATCACTGGACCGCTCGGCTAAGGAACCGGTCAAAGCGGAACCCGTGCACTGACCCTCCTGCGCCCCTCCCCAGCTAGCCTTGGGCCCCGTGACGTCAGGACAACCCGTGACATCAGGACAAGCAGGCGGACCGGCAGCGACGCCGGCGACTATGGCAAGCGAGAGGTTCCACGACCTGGTGGGAGCGGCGCCAGAAGGCTTGTGGCGAGCTCCCGGGAGGGTGAACCTGATCGGCGAGCACACCGACTACAACTTTGGCCTTGCGCTTCCCTTTGCGATCGACCGGACAACGGTGGTGGCGGCGCGCCGTCGGCCGGACAATGTGGTCCGAGCCCTTTCCTGCACATTGGACCGCCAAGCAACCGCAAGCCTGGACGACATCATTGGTGCGGACCCAACGCAGTTCGAACCGTGGGCGCGCTTTGCCTTTGGGGTTATCTGGGCGATGACCCGAGCCGGCGCCGCTGTGCCGGGCGTCGACATCGTGATCGCCTCGGACCTACCGATCGGCGGCGGCCTCTCCTCCAGCGCAGCCCTCAGTATCGCCGTCGCCATAGCCGTGAACGACATCGCCGCGGCTGGGCTCTCCAACGCTGAGATCGCCCGGATCGGCCAGCAAGCCGAGTCGGAGGTGGCGGGCCTACCGTGCGGGCTGATGGACCAGCTCGCAGTGCTCGAGGGCCGGGCAGGTGCAGCAGTACTCATCGACTTCTTATCGCTCCGAACCGAACAAGTGCCAGTGGGCCGCGGCCCCCTTGTTGTCATAAACACAAGGGTCGAGCATGCAAACGCCGCCGGAGCCTACGCCGACCGTCGGAACGCTTGCGAAAAAGCCGCACGGGAGCTCGGGGTGCCGTCTCTGCGCCAGGCCACACTCGAACAGATCGAGGACAAGTTGCACGGGGAACTGCTGAGGCGCGCCCGCCATGTGGTGACCGAGAACGCCCGCGTCGTCGAGGCCACGGCACGCCTGCGGAGCGACCAACCGATCGGCGACCTGCTGATCGGCTCTCACTTGTCTTTACGCAATGACTACGAAGTTTCCTGTCCCGAGCTTGACCTTGCCGTCGATGTGGCACTCGCTAGCGGCGCTGACGGCGCGAGGTTGACGGGCGCCGGGTTCGGCGGTTGCGCGATTTCCGTCGGGGCAAACGCGGAGGATCTTGTGACGCCGATGTCGGAAGCTTTCGAGCGGGCGGGCTTCATGCAACCGGAGGTTTTCGCGGTTGCCCCAACGGAGGGAGCGGGACGCCTCGCGTAAACTCCCGTCGTTGGGCGCGCCCAGGCCGCGGGAGCGCTACGTTTGGTGAGTGGTCACTGCCTTTGTCCTGATGGACGCTGAGCCAGCCCGTGTCGCCGAGCTGGCAGAGGAGGTCGCCGCCGTTGAGGGGGTCGCGGAGGCCTACTCGGTCGCCGGCCACGCAGACATCGTTGCTGTCGTCCGGGTACGCCATATCGAAGACTTGGCCCAAGTGGTGACCGGACGCCTGCACGGGCTGGCCGGCGTCACCGACACGCGCACCCTTGTCGCGTTCCAGTCCTATAGCCGCAAGGATCTCGACGAGATGTGGGAGCTCGGAGCGGAGGGCTAGTGCTTCGCTGAAACTACCGCCAGGCGGTGGCCCGCCTTTGGCCGTACCATCGGTTCATGGAATTGCTGCTGCTGATGCTCTTCCTCGTGCTGTTCGTGCCGGTGGCCTTCATGATGGCTCTCGCCACCTGGGGCGCCGTGGGCGTTTCTTCCTTGCGCCGCGCCAACAAGGTCGTGCCAAGCCGCTCCGCCATATCGGCTCCACTGCGCTGGCTGTGGAGCCCCAGCCCGGCTGCCGTGCTCCACCGCCGGCTGCGCTCAGCGTGCGCTCTGGCAGGCTCGGTGGAGGGCTCGCTCCCGAGAGAGCGGTGGCCCAGACGCAGGAGGGAGCCCGTTAACGACGGGATCGTGAGCCTGGCGCAGGAGGTCCTCCAGGAGGCTGTGGCGCTGGACCGTCAGCTCCAGTCGACGAGCAAGCTGGCGCGGGGCGTCCCGAGGGACCAGGCGCTCACTGCCTTGGACTACCAGGTAAGGGGGCTCGAGGACGCGGCCCGCCGTGTCCATCAGCTTGCGACCAGACGAGCCCAGCTTGCCCGCCCCGCCGGGCCGGTCACCCTCAACCTCGACGAGAGGATCACTGCGATGGAGGCGGCCCTCGGCGAGCTCACCCCCCGCCCTCCCGCCAGTTGACCAGGCTCCCTAACCAGGCGCTCTAACCAGGCTCCCGGGGATGGGGCTCGTCACAACGTACGGGCACCTTCTTCGTTAGATAGCTCGACCAGAAGGTCGAGGCAGGCAAGGGCTCGGCCCCCATCGAGTGACTCTGCCGCCAACGAGAGACCCTCCTCGAGGTCGCTTGCCTCCCCGACCACGACTAGCGCGCCGGCCGCGTTCAACAGCACGATGTCGCGCTGCGGCCCTTTGGCGCCCGCAAGTACGTCGTGGGCCGCCCGCGCGTTCACCGTAGGGTCGCCACCCATGAGCTCCTCGGGCCGAGGCCGCTCAAGCCCTAGAGCGGCGGGGTCAACGACGAAGGTCCGGACGTCGCCTTCGCCAGCAACCCACTCGACAACCGTCGACGGGGCCACCGTCGAAAGTTCGTCGAGGCCATCATGGCCGTGGACCACCCACGCGCGCTCGGCGCCGGCCGCTCCGAGCACCCTAGCCAGTCGCTCCGCAAGCCGGCCATCGCCCACTCCTACCAACTGGTAGCGCGCTCTACCCGGGTTGGCCAGCGGGCCAAGCAGGTTGAACGCAGTCGGGACACCGAGCTCCCGGCGAGTTTGGACGACGTTGCGCATCGCTGGGTGATAGCGGGGCGCGAAACAAAAACCGATCCCGGCTTGCTCTATGCAGCGGGCGACGGATGCGGGCGGCAGGGTGATCTCAACACCGAGGGCCTCGAGCACGTCGGCTGAGCCAGTTCGGGAGGACGCAGCGCGGCCACCGTGCTTGCAGACCGGCACTCCGGCTCCCGCAACAACGAGTGCGGCGATCGTCGAAACGTTGATGGTCCCGGCCCGGTCGCCGCCCGTCCCGCAGGTGTCCACGAGCCTCTCGGCGAGCTCATAGGGAAGGGGGACGGTCTCGGCAACGTCGAGCATGGCCTGCAACATGCCCGTCAGTTCTTCAGAGGTCTCCCCCTTGCAGCGCAAGCCGAAAATAAAAGCCGCTATCTGCGAAGCCGTCGCCGTACCTTCCAGGATCTCGCGCATCGCCACGGCTGCCTCGGCCGATGTCAGGTCCTGGCCGGCTCCCAGGCGGCCGAGCATGCCCGGCCACCCGCCGATGTCGACCAGTGAGAGCTTGCCGGCCGGCTCGTTTTCCCCAGGACCGCGCACGTCCCTACGGTACTAACTGAGGCGGCGAGGCGGCGGATTCTGAGGGCGCACGCGCGAGTCGCTAGCGTCCTGCACGCCAGAGCCTCACCCAGGGGGACGGGAGCCAGCCATCAGCATCCTCGTGATCGACATAGGCAGTAGCGCGGTAAGGGCGGGGGTGGTCCGCCCCGACGGGGCCCTCACGGCAAAACGACAGGTCGACCTGGCCCCCCAGCACCCCTTCCCCGGTCTTGTCGAGCTTGACGGCGCCGCGATCGCGAGCGCCGTAGTGGAGGTGGCGCGCGCTTGCCTGGAAGACGTCGGGCACGTGGAGGGCGTCGGGGTGACGAACCAGCGAGGCTCGACCATCGTCTGGGACGCCGCGACCGGCGAACCTGTCGGCCCCTCCCTCAGCTGGCAGGACCTACGCACCGCCGGCACCTGTCTCGAGCTCCAGGCCGAAGGCCTCCGGCTGGCGCCCAACGAGTCCGCAACCAAGCTGGCCTGGCTCCTCGACACCTATGACCCGGACCGGCACCGCGACCTTCGCTTCGGGACGCTCGACACCTGGGCCGTGTGGCAACTGACGGGCGGCCGGGCGCACGTCACCGATCCGAGCAACGCCGGCGTCAGCGGGCTGCTCCCCACAGAGGGGGTGTTGTCAGGGACCGATGAGCTGGCGTGGGACCCCGCCCGGCTAGAAAGGTTCCGCATCCCCGCGAGCTGTATGCCTGCCCTCGTGGCCTCCTCTGGTGCAGTCGCCGAAGCCAGCGCTTTGGAGGGCTCCCCGCTCATCTGCGGCATAGTCGGCGACCAGCAAGCCTCCCTCATCGGCCAGGGTTGCGTGCGCGCCGGCGACGCGAAAGCAACGTTCGGCACTGGGGCGTTCCTTGACGTCAACATTGGTGGCGAGCCTCCTCCCTTCGGCGCCTTCGGCAAGAGCGGGGAACGTGGCTGCTTCCCGATCATCGTGTGGCAGCGCGAGGGCCCTTACCTGGGGAGTCGAAGCGATCATGCTCTCTGCCGGGTCCGCTCTGTCCTGGCTCGTCGACGATGTCGGGCTCCTGTCCAGCGCGGCAGAGTCCGCAGAGGTAGCCGGGCGCTGCTCGGACACAGGCGACGTCATGTTCGTGCCGGCGCTCATCGGCCTCGGCACTCCTAATTGGGACTTCGGGGCCAGATCGCTGTTCATCGGTATGACGGCCGGCACCGGGCGCGCAGAGCTTGTGAGGGCGGTGCTGCGGGGGGTGGCGCAGCGAGGCGCAGACCTTTTGGAGGCTGCCGAGGCCGACGCCGCTCAAAAAGTGGCGCACCTGCGAGCCGACGGGGGCATGACCGCCAACCCTGTTTTCGTGCAAGAGCTTGCTGATGCGTGCCAGCGACCTGTTGAATTATCCGCCGAACTGGAAACCACCTCTATCGGGGCAGGCTTTCTTGGCGGGCTTGCGACGGGGATCTGGGCCAGCTACGAGGACATCGCTGAGGTCGCCAAACCTCGAACCGTCGTGGAACCGAGCGGAGATGACCGGCGCGCCCGGTGGAAAGACGCCCTTTCCCGATCGGAGCGCTGGATACCCGAGCTCTCAGCGCTCAAGTTCTGAACCGGCCCGCCAGAGCCTGTAACCGCTCGCGCTGCGGCAAGGGCCGCGTCGAGCTGGCGGTCGGCCGCGATGGCCTTGCGTTCTTCTTCTCGGGCCCACTCGACGAACATCAGTGCGAGCACGGCCACGATCAGTACCTCGGCCAGCCCCAAAAGGACGTTGCCCCCGGTCTGGGTGTCAGCAAGTGTGTTGCCGGCCGGGTAAAACGGCTTGGTAGCCATCGCGATCACAAGGCCCAGGGCAGCGTCGCAGGGGGCCTGGAGGAGCACGAGGACGAACCGCATCCCGATACCCAGGCGTCGCGCCAACGCGTCCCGACCGACGACAAGCCACCACAGGGCGCAACCCACCAGGAAAAACTGCAGGTGGACATAGGCCAGGAACACCGGGTGCTCCTCGGAAAAACGGTACAGGGGCGTCAGAAAATAGACGTACATCGTCCCCATCGACAAGACGAGAGCCGCCAGCGGGTTGGACAGGGCGCGCACTGTGCGGCTGTGGAGAGCATCGAACAAAGCCGCCGATACCCGGCGCGGCGACGACTGCAACGCCAGGCTTAGAGGCGCGCCCATGGCCAGCAGCGGAGGAGCGACGTCGATCAGGAGCAGCAGCTGGACAACGTGGGTCGTGAAGTTCCGTTGCTGGTAGTAAGCGATCCCGCCCTCGACGGCGTAAGCCGTTACGAGGAGCCCGACGGCGAAACTCGCCGTCCTCAGCGGCGACCAGTGGCGGCCCAAAGCAACCAGGCGGCGGGTGCTCCCGAGGTACCACGCCAAGACCGCCACCTGTACGACCGCCGCGACAAGAGAAGTCCAGTGCGTTTGCCACCCAAATACCAGGTCGCTCGTTTGTGGGTCTGGCGACAACACGAGGGATCCTAACGCCAGGTCGCCCCGGCCGGCGTCTCGGCGTCGACGAGGTCGGCTTTCGCGCGCGACAGGTCGCCGCCGGGGTCGAAACCGAAAATGGACCCGTAGAACGCGAGCTCGGCCTCGAGCGAGCGCACCAAGGAGGTGGCCTTCCTGAAGCCGTGGCTCTCCCCCTCGATCTCCACAAGCAGAGCCCGCACCCCGTTTTGGCGCAATGCCGATACCATTCGCCGGCTTTGGTCTGGTGGGACGACCTTGTCGTCGAGACCATGGACGAACATCACCGGGACGTTGATGCTGCCGACCAGTTGGAGCGGTGAGCGTGAGACGAGCTCCGCCTCAGGAACAAGACGGCTGACATAGCGACTTTCGAATTTGTGGGTGGTCGCCGTTAACGACGTCAGGTCTGCTACCCCGAACAGGACAACGGCGGCGACAAAGGTTTTGTGCCGAGCCAAGGCAGCCATTGCCGTCAAGCCACTGGAGCTACCGCCCCGGATCACCATCCGGTCGGGGCTCACACGCCCGCTGTCTGCCAGCCACTGCGCGGCTGCAGCGCAGTCTTCCACGTCGGCCAGGCCCCATCGCCCCTCCAGGGCGCCGCGGTACGAACGGCCATAACCCGTGCTCCCCCGGTAGTCGACGTCAACGACACCGAAACCCCGGGTGGTCCAGAACTGGGCCCGCAGGTCGAGCACCCTGGAAGTATTGGCGGTCGGCCCGCCGTGGCTAGTCACGATCAGCGGCGGCAGCTCCGCTTCGGGCGCAACGTAGCCTGGGTTGCGCGGGGGGTAATAGATGGCATGAGCAAGTTCCCCGTCCCCGGTTGGGAAATCAAACGCTTCCCCCATGGAAATCCACTCCTCGCCGAGGACGTCGGGCCTGCTGCGGCGGAGCACCTCCACATCCCCGGGACCATTTACCCTCACAAGTTCGGGCGAACGCGCTGGTCCGCCCGCCATGGCCAGGACGCCACCTTCACCGTCCGAGCTCGGACATAGATGGGCAAAGTAGGTATAGGGAAGGTCCAAAGGGTGGGCGCCCCCGTCATCGACAAGCCCGAGGTACCCCGTCCCACCGCTCGTCCATGTCGCAAAAAGGGATCCGTCCGCCAAGATCGCGTAATCCGAGTCGCCGAAGTTCCATGCCGGTCCGGCAAATTCTGCTTCCATCGGAGCCAGCGCCCGGTCGTCAATGTAAAGGTTCCACCAACCGGTCCTGTCCGAAATGTAAGCGAGGCTCCCGTCAGGCGCCCATTTCGGCTGGAGAACGGACTCTGCGCCACCTTGCCCGGCGACGCCGAGGAGATCAGTCAGTTTTCCATCTGAAAAGCGGCCTCGCCACAACTGCGTCCGGTCCCATGGCATGTCCGGGTGGTCCCAACAAATAAACGCGAGCAGCTCGCCGTTGCTGGACAGCTCCGGTGAGGAATAAAAGTCGTGGCCCTCGGCAAGAACGCTGGGTTCTGCCACTTCACCAAAGCGCGCGATAGCCACGAGGTCGTTGCTGACCTCGGCGTCAACGTGGCGCTCCCGCACCGCGATTACCCAGCGCCCGTCGGGGCTCACTACCGGGCACGCGAAACGCACCGCGTGCTGGCTTGCCGGCTCGGCAGTCAAAGGTCGAGGTGGCTGACCCGGGGTGATGTCCCAGAGGCGCTGGTCGGAAAAATTGGAGGTTACAAGCGCACGTCCGGCCGGGCCACCGATCGCCCATGCCCTGCCGCCGTACTCGTGGACCGTGCTCCGGGCCGACATTTCTGCGGGCAGCAACTCGCTCCACTCGGCCTGCGGGCCGTCCCAGGCCACCAGCGCCACCCTGCCGCCCTCGGCGGGTCTCGCTTCTTGCCAAACGACCCTCGATCGAGCCCCACCAACGCTGCCGGTCTGCGTCGGGTAGCCAAGACCCAGAGCTCCTTCGACTAGGTCAGATGCCGCGAGCGAAGACTCCCATGTGCCGAAGGGAGAGATCTTGGCAGTCAACGCGAGCCCTTCACCTGACCGGTCAGCCCGCTTCCTCGACCGTATCCGCAGGATCGTTACGGTGCTCAGACCCGGAGGCTTGCTCGCGAGCTCTTGCCGCCGCCTCGGCTTCCCTTCTCGACTGGCCGGACAGCGTGGCCCAAATAGCTGCCGCAGGGCCGGGTGGGGCATCGGTGCCTAAGGCCAACTGGCTGCGTACCCGTTCTGTGACCTTGCGTTCCATATAGAAAGCGAGCAGCGGCAAGAGGCCGGAGCAGACCATGCCGAGCAACTGGGCCGTCTTAAACCTGGCGCGGCTGGCGAGGTCGAGGCACGCGAGAAGGTAGACGATGTAAAAGATGCCGTGAATGGGGCCGACGATCTCTACGACGCTCGTCCAAGGCCATTTGTTCTGCCCCAACGGGCCGCCGCCGGCCAGTTGAAGGGGTATCCCGACAAAGCAGAGGACTGCGAGCCCTGTGCCCACGATCAACGCCATCGTCCGGTAACGGGCAAGGGCTCCTGCGGTGCCCCCCTGGGTGAGGAGGTGGTTGAGCCTTCCGCTCACGAGGCCGCTACGGTCTGCTCGCCCGCTCCCGTTCCCGGCACCTCTGGCAGACCCCTCGGGTTGCCCCACGTCTTGCGGGTGCCTCCCACGACGAGAGACCGCAGGTACTCGTTGTAAGCCTTCAGTTCGGGTGTCTCGAGGGCGGTGTCCCATCTGAGAGGTTGCGTAGGCAGTTCGTCGTCGCGGTGCAACCACGACCGGCGCACCCGGCTTGGCTCGTCGTACTCCCTCTCCAACCGCACGTCGTGGATCAACTGCCACCAGGCAAGGACGCCGAGTAGCGCGAATGCAGGCCATTCGATCGAGTAGAAGTAGCTGATCAGGTTGCCGCTGAGCGCCCGGTGGACTTGCCACCAACCTGCGAACAGACAACCCGGGACGACTGTCACCAGAAGGAAGTGCAGCACGAAGGCCCTTCGAGACAGCCACCTGTTGCGCACAGGTTGATTCTAGGAGGCTCCCGCTGGGAGCCGCTGGCGGGCGGTGCTGTCCGGTTCGGCGGCTCTGCGGTGCGGTGGCTGCTTATGGTGCGGTTTGCTGCTTGGGGTGCGGTGGGGTGCTGTGGTGCGGTCCGACCGGCGGGGCCGACCCTCCCGACGACCTCGACGGCACGGACCGACAACCTTGGGGCCTGCCATGCAACCGACCGACCGGTCACAGGTCAAGCGGGACGCCGCGCACCCGGCGCTCCTATCAGCTTGCCTTTACCGCAGCCAAAAGTCTGGTCAGCGAATCCTTCGCGTCACCAAAAAGCAGGATCGTCTTCGGGTCGTAGAGCAAAGCATTGTCTACGCCCGAGAACCCAGGTCGCATGCTGCGCTTCAAGAACACGACATTCGCTGCCGCGTCGACGTTCAGGATCGGCATCCCGTAGATCGGGCTGCCGGGGTTGTCCCGGGCAGCGGGGTTTACGACATCGTTGGCGCCGATGACCAGGGCGACGTCGGTGCTCGGGAACTCGTCGTTCGCCTGGTCCATTTCCTTCAGGTCTTCATAAGGAGCATTCGCCTCGGCAAGCAGAACGTTCATATGGCCGGGCATCCTTCCCGCGACCGGGTGGATTGCATAAGAAACCTCCACACCGCGCCCCTCGAGAGCGCGTGCCAGCTCGACTGCCACGTGCTGCGCCTGAGCGACCGCCAAGCCATAGCCCGGGACGATAATGACTTTCCGCGAGAATGCCAGGAGGGTCCCGATATCAGTAGCGTCTCCGCTTCGAACGCTACGCCCCTCGGTCCCGGCCACCACGTCCGCACTTCCGGCCGGGGCGGCACCGAAGCCACCCAGCACGATGTTCGGCAGTGAGCGGCCCATAGCGTCGCTCATCATCTTGGTGAGCAGCCCGCCCGACGCCCCGACCAGGGTGCCCGCCACCACGAGGATGACGTTGTCGAGCACGAAACCGTCTGCCGCCACCGCCAATCCCGTGAAGCTGTTCAGCAACGAGATCAGCACAGGCGTATCCGCTCCGCCTACTGGTAACACAACAGCCGCCCCCAAGACTAGTGCCACGACCAAAAGCAGCAGAATGGCAAAGAGGTGAGGCGTGACCACTATCGTCACCCCGAGAGCGACCACCGCCAGAGCGACGATAGCGTTCACCACCTGCTGGCCAGGGTAAATGACCGGCGAGCCGGTCATCAGCTCCTGGAGTTTTGCGAACGCTACCGCGCTGCCGGAGAACGAAAGGCATCCAACGACCAATGCGAAAAGGATTTCGACGCCTTTTTGCGTCGGGACCCCGAGCGGCAGCTCGTGCAGGTACTCCGACAGTGATATGACCGCGGCTGCGCCGCCCCCGACGCCGTTGAAGATAGCGACCATTTGAGGCATGCCCGTCATCGGGACTTTACGGGCAGTGGGGACTGCGACGAGCGCCCCGAGGCCCATCCCGGCGCCTATGACCCAGTCGTGGCCGGGCCTCTGCACAAGAAAGGTAAGAGCAATGGCCACGACCATCCCGGCGACGCCGACGAGGTTGCCATAGCGAGCGTTGCGCGGTGAGCTGAGCGCCTTCAGCGCCAGGATGAAACAGATGGCAGAAAGGAGGTATATTCCCGTCAGGCCGTCGGCACTGATATGAACCGCTGCGATCATGGCTTCGGGGCGGCCTTGTCGGGAGGCTGTCTACGCTCCCCCTGCTGGCGGCCCTTGAACATGTCCAGCATCCGGTCGGTGACGACGACCCCGCCGACGATGTTCAGCGTGGCCAGGAACACCGCAACAAAAGCGAGGACCATTTGCAACGCACCCTGAGCCTGCGAAGCGATGAACATCGCGCCGACCAGGATGATCCCATGTATCGCATTGCTCCCCGACATGAGCGGCGTGTGCAAGATGCTCGGGACTTTGGAAATGACTTCGAAACCGACAAAGGCTGCCAGCACGAAAACGACCACCAGGTCGACAGCGTCATTGATCACAGCTTGGCCTCCTCGAGAGCCGTAAGCGTGGGCTCGTGGTGGACCACGCCAGATATCGTGACCGCGCTCTTGTCCAAGATCTCGTCTGTAAAGTCCGGAGCGAGCTGGCCGTCCTTAACGAGGAGTTTCACAAAAGAGCTGACGTTGCGCGCGTAAAGGCTGCTTGCATGCGTGGGCATAGACGAAGCCAGCTCGCCCGCACCTATTATGTGGACTCCGCCCACGGTTACCTCCTGGCCGTCCTTGGTCAGCTCGCAGTTGCCACCGCTCGCCGCCGCCAGGTCGACGATGACCGAACCCGGGCGCATGCGGCTCACCATCGCAGCGCTCACGAGCACGGGGCGCGCCGCCCGGGCACCGCAGCAGTTGTTATCACGACGTCCGAAGCGCCAACGTGGGTGGCGATCATTTCTTGCTGGCGCGCGAGGAACTCCTCGGACTGTGCGGCTGCATAACCCCCTGAGCCTTCCTGGGCCTCCAGAGGCAACTCGATGAATGTGGCCCCAAGGCTCTTTACCTCTTCCTTGGCTGCCGGCCTCACGTCGTAAGCGCTAACGACTGCTCCCAGACGGCGCGCCGTGGCAATGGCCTGAAGGCCAGCGACGCCCGCGCCCATCACCAGGGCACGCGCTGGTGGCACCGTCCCGGCCGCTGTCATGAACAGAGGGAAGAACTTGCCCAGCCTGTTGGCTGCTATCAATACCGCCCGGTAACCAGCGCAGGTCGCCTGCGAAGAAAGGGCGTCCATCGCTTGCGCTCGGCTAATCCTCGGTACCAGCTCGAAGCTGAAAGCTGTCACTTTGCGGTTTGCCAAGTGCCTGACCAGCTCGAGGTGGCCCGAGGGAGCCAAGAAGCTGAGCAAAGAGATGCCCTCTGGCAACTCGTCAGCTTCCTCGAGTGTTGGCGGTTGGACCTTGACGACAAGGTCCGCGCCTTCGTAGAGCCTGTTGCCGCCGTCGACAAGCTTTGCCCCGGCCGCCTCATAATCCGTATCGGGATATAAGGCCAGCTCCCCAGCCCCGCGCTCGACGCTTATTTCGACACCCGCTCCGGCAAGGCGCGCCAGTTCCCCCGGAACAAGTGCTACTCGCTGCTCACCGGGCCTGCGTTCTTTTGGTACTACAACCTTCATGGAGTGCCGCTAAGCCAGCCTCTCGGCCAGACTTTTCAGCGACGCCGGCCCTTGGACTGGGCTGCTTCGTAAGCCGCCCTGACCTCACCCGGGATTCGCCCGCGGTCCCCAACCGCGTAACCCTGTGCACACGCCCATTCGCGAATCTCCGCCTGTGATTCCCCGCGCGGTGTGGCCGCGGGACGAGAAGCACGGGGGGCACGACCGGTAGCGGCGGCACGCCGACGGCCACGGCCTCGACCAGCGGAATGGCCAGCGCTCGCATAACCTTCCAAAGCGCCCTTCACCTCGTCGAGGTGCTTCTTGCAAAGGTCGAGAGTGTACGTCTTACCCCCGTAGCTGAATGACACAGAATCAGCAGCGTTGATGTCACCATCTTCGAGGTCGCAAGTAACGACGACTTGCGTGATACGGGCCACTAGGAATCCCCTTTCGGCTTGTCGGCCACGAGCGTGTTCGCCGCGGCGTCGATAGCCAATAGTAGATCACGCTCGCGTCAATTGACAATTCTGCCTGCGCCCAGTCCCCGGCTACCTGGATCTCCGAGAACTCCCTACGTTGGCGAAGCGAGTTCCCGAAGATCCACTTATACCGGTCCGCTGTAGTGGGCGCTGCGGGCCTCGATCCCGCGACCTTCGCCTTGTAAGGGCGGCGCTCTTCCAACTGAGCTAAGCGCCCGAGCGCTACATGCTACTGCTCAGTTCGTCGGGATGAACTACCGCTAGTGCCGCCCGAGGTTACCTTGGCCGGTTTGCTGCCCATTCGAGTTGGCTCGCCAAGCCCTTTTTGATGGCGGCAAAGGGAGTAAGGTTTGCACGGGCGGCACTACGTCGGGTTAGTTATGCCGCGCCAAGTACTGCCTAGCTATTCCTGACGCGCTATCAGGCAGTCAAGCCGTCTTCGGGTACTCAACACGGCGGATGCTTTGAGCGCCTATAACAGCGTGCAGAGTTTGTTCGCTCGGCGCCACCGCGGCCACTTTGGGAGGCCGGCCCCGCTTGCGCTTCCTGGCAATGACCTCACCGTCAGCGAACAACTGGCCGCCCCAAACACCTGCCGGTTCCCGCCTCGCAAGCGCTGACTTCAGGCAAGGCTCGACCAAAGCGCAGGACGCACAGATCGCCTTGGCCAGCTCGATGTCGGGGATCTCGTCGGAAAAATACAGGGCCGTAAGCGCGCCAGACCCATCGCGGCATGCCGCGTCCTCCCAAGTGACAGCCGCTGACTGTTCTCCGTCGTCTTCATACTCGGCCCAGCTGTAGGCGAACATCTTGCGTTTCCTTTCGTCTCGTCTCGTCGCTGTCGTGTGAATCACCGTCGCTCGCTGCCGGACAAACAAAGAGGCCGCCGGGGGGTTCCCCGGCGGCCTCTGGGCCATTCCTGCGAGTGATCCGATCAACTCGGTAATCGCTCGCTTTGGCTCATCAGCCGCTCGGGGCGGTACCAATTGGACTTAAAGGCCGCCCCCGCCATGGCGTGAATGCTGCCGTTAGCCCCGGCTTGGACAGACGGGGTAACTGCAGACACCTCGGAGGACGTGCGAAGGCACGCGTTGGTCAGCCCTACTGCTCGTTTGGTGGTTCTCATAGCTGGCTGACCTCCTTCCGGGCGCGCTATGCCCTTGAAATTCGTACTCCCACCATCGCAGCACGTCGCGTCCCGGAAGTCAACCCAATTTCTGCTCGAGCCGGGCAGCGACGAGATGATCGAGCAGGAGCGGGGTCCCGGCGGCCACAAGCGTCCGCCTTTCCCCAGGCTGGCGTACCACCAAGTCGCGGCCGTACAGCTCGGTGACCTGGGCTCCGGCCTCCTGGCATACGAGCAAGCCGCCCAGGTAATCCCAAGGAGCAAGAGACGCCGGGCTGCAGTCGACAAAGCCGTCCACAGCACCACAGGCGACAGCGCAGAGTTCGAGAGCCGCGGCTCCCAGGCCGGAACTGGGCCAGCCGTAATGGGAAGCTGGGTAGCCGTTGAAGGCGATGATCGACTGGGAGAGATGGACGGCCTTGCTAGGTGCGATCGTCTTCCCGGTGCGGCTCGCTCCCTAGCCGCGGACTGCCTCGAAGCGCTCGCCCAGTGGCGGGCCCGCAACCACAGCCGCCAGTGGACCGGAGGAATCCAGTGCGCAAAGGCTGACGGCCCACCAGGGCAGCCCACGCGAGGCGTTGGTAGAGCCGTCAACCGGGTCTATCACGACCATCACAGGCCGATCAGGGTTATGAAGGCCCGACTCTTCCGAGAATATAGCCAAACCGGCGGCGTCCAGGACTGCGATCGCAGCCGCGTCAGCGACCGTGTCGTGGTGGTACTGGGTGTTGCCCCGCCCTGTCAGGCTCCAATCCTCTTGGCGAGCGAGAACTTCGACTACGGCGTCGACGGCCACATTCAAGACGGCCAGCAGCGGATCGGTCATGGGCGACCTAGCGTCTCGGTCCACCGTCACCATCCCCCGCTAGCGTTGTGGGAATGGCCGTGATCGATGTAGCCGGGTACGTTGCGGAGTTGAAGGACCACGCCGTGGACCATGGCTTCCACGTTCACGACGAGAGGCACTTCGTCGAAACCTACTCGCTCCGCCAGGCCTGGGAAGTGGACCTCCACCCAGAGGAAGCTTGTAACGGCCCGCTCGACCTGCATCTTGCCCTGGAAGTCGACCCCCGGGTGCTGCTGTCGTTCGAAGACGCGGTGGTCGACCTGGCCGAAGGCGCCGACCCACCCGACGACTTCCACTTTCCCCTAACCTTCACCTGGGCGTTGCCGCCGCTGCCCAACGGGCCGGACCTGCTCCACCTTGCGATCGACCTTGCCGGCATCGGTGGCGTCGACTTCCCGGTTGAGGCTTCGGCCATCGACAGCTATCCGTCCGCGACCGACCCGGCCGAACGGCGGCTCACGGTCATCGCACGGCAAAAAGTTTCCCTGGCTCGCGTGCTTGCCGGCGAAGAACTGCTGTGCGACATCTTCGACAAGGCACTGGCCGTGAGCCAGTGGCTCCTGGAGTCAGCCCCTGCTTGGATGAGCCAGGACTGAACCGGCCACTCGGCATTCGGGCTGGGGCGGGGACGCACGTCTGGCGACGAGCCCTCCCGGAATAACGGGCCCATTACGCAGTGGGCTCGGTGGGGATCGAACCCACGACCGAGGGATTATGAGTCCCCTGCTCTGACCGCTGAGCTACGAGCCCGTTGTTTATCTGACCTGCGACCTTACTTCGCTTGACCAAGCGCCGTGATTTGGGGAATACGGACGATTGAACCCGCTCGTGTGACGGTGGCCCAGGCAGAGGTGGCGGTTCGCTGGTCGCGCCTGCGGTTTCTCGGCATGGCCCCGCCTTTCCTGGCGTAAGCCTGCGTTCTTGGCGTTGGCGGATCGACATTTGGGCTCGTGGCACGCCGAGTAGGTCCACCTACGCCGAGGTACCCAACCATTGAGTGAGTGTGGAGGTCGCCAGCATGAGCGTCGGTGTGAGGCCCGTTCGTGACCGCCTATCCGCTCAGCCGGAGCGTTCTCCGGGCTGCCGAGCCGCTAGGCGTTGCGGCAGCCGAAGAACAGCCGCCAGAGGGGCCCGGGCACGCTTGAGCAACCGGTCCACCAACCGTGTACCACTGGGAGCTACGGGGGCTGGCGCCGCCTCGGCCACATCGCGAAGAGAACTGACGACGATGTCGACGATCTTGGATGCTTCGGGGAGCTTGACGGGGGTTGACGCTGTGCACACACTCCCGGTCCAGTGGCTGAACACGAGGGTCGAAGAGACAGGATGCCAGGTGACCCGAAGGAAACGGTCACCGCCGCGCGCATCGCTCAACGTGAGCGTGCGCGTCCGCTTCTCCTCCACAAACTAAGTATGCACCCCCGCCTGTGCAACTGGGCCAGGGTGGCGGCCCCAAGGACGATCTGGCCGTTAGCTTCGAGGCGGTGCCCTGACAAGATCGGCGGGGTAACCGTGGCGCCCGGACTGCCAAGCAGGATGGGTACGGTCTGGCCGTCGATCTGGGCGTTGGCGAAGTGGTACCCCGTCCATGAAGCCACGTCGGGGTCATGGTCGAGGAGGGCTTCGGCCTTTGGTGGGATTGTGCCGCCCCCCACCTCTTCGATGGCGTAGCTCCAGTTCCACCCGTACAGGGCGGGGTGGGTCACCAGAGTGCGAAGGCCACTGCCGAACGTAAGCGTCGCCGCCACGACGACTAATGCGAGCACAGAGCCCAGTAGGGCCGACCGCACCGGTACCGAGGTCCGCCCCTGCCCGCGCTCGAGGGCAAAGCGGATGCCTATAACTGCCGGGGCCGGGAGCCCGCATGCTGCGGCGGCACGAGCCAGGCTGGACACGGGAGAGCTGGACAGCTTTCGGCCACGGTCGGCCCGCTGGGGGGCCGCCCGGTAGGCGAGCGCTACCGATAGGGCACCGAGGCCCACCACCAGGACGAGCAGGCCGGTACCGAGCACCGTCCAATCGAAGGCCAGCCCGGGGGAAGGGGCGAGGGGGCGGGCCGGGCCGATGGGCGCCAGAGGAGAGAGCGCCACCGCTACCAGCAGGGCCAACACTGACCCTAGGACGACGGCACCGAGCATCCCGAACAGCCCGTCCGCCATGGTCATAGCCGGGCTGGCACCGAGGGCGCGCAGCACGCCCAGGTCTTCGCCATCGGCGCCCAACCGCCGGTCGATGGCTTGGCCGGCAATAAGGAGGGCGGCGAGGCCGGCGATAGCTCCGAACACTGCCAAAGCGATCGACTCAGGCTTCGTCGAGCGCTCCACCTGGCCCTCGACGACCGAGGTGACATGGAAGTTGTAGCTGTCGCCGGACGGGAGGAGGCGGATGATCTCTTGCTCCACCGCGCCAACGTCGGCGTTGCCGTGGTCGAGCACGAGCCCGTAGTACGGGTACAGCGCGCTTTGGGTGACCCGCGCGGTCAAGGCCGGGGTGAACAGCACGTAGGTGGGGGAACGGTCGACGTCATCGCTGACCACCTGGCTGGGGAACACGATGATACCGACCAACTTGGCCGAGACGCGAAAGTACGGCTTGGACCGGGCCGGATCCGGCGAGGTCGCCTGCTGAAGCGTGAAAGCGCCCATAGGGATAACTTCGCCCAGGTGCCAGCCCAGTAGGTGTGCCGCCTCGGCAGTGGCGACAAACTCGTCGTCGCTGCTGGGGTCCGCCATCCGTCCCTCCGAGACGGTGACCCGGTCCTGGTCGAAGTACATGTCGTTGACGCTGCCGATCGGGCCCACCGCGTCATCCTGGAGGGCTGGAGGTAGGGCAAGCGTCCCATTCCGGCTCAAGGGACCAACGAACAGGTTCAAATAGGCCGCGACGTGTTCGACGTCGGGAAGGTGAGCGAGTTGCTGCAAATGTGCGCGTTGCTGGGCCACTGAAACAGCATTGAGGGCATAACCGCCCACGGTGCCGATCTGGACATCCAGGTCGGAGGCGTCCGTGGTGGCGAGGACGGTGGGAAAGGCGGACTGCGTGCGCCGAGCCGCGCCCACCGCACCCATGGCCAAGCCTCCCACCAGCCCGACGAGGAGGACCACAGTCAGGTAGCCGCCCCAGCGACGGTGCAGTGTCGCCCTGAACCGGTACCAGGCGACGCCTAGGGCTTCACTGTTCATCGTGTTGCACCAACGAGCAGTTGTGGCCCCACTTCAGGTCGACCTCCATGACTGCCGATGTCGGCCGCCCTACCCACATTTTGTCCTTGGAGCGCTCGCCGACCAAGGAGGCCAGCCGGTGAAGCCGCACCGTGCCAGCACCAGCGGCACGAGCGCTCGATCAGGTCGACGAGAACCCACCGTCCACAAAGATGGCCTGACCGGTCACGTATGCCGAGGCGGGACTCGCCAAGAAGACCGCTACGCCGCGAAAGTCTTCCACCTTGCCACTGCGCCCCACCATGGTGCGCGCTTCGAGCGTCGCTACCCGGGCGGGGTCCGAAAAGACCGCTTCGGTCATCGGGGTATGGACGAACCCGGGCACCACCGCGTTGCAACACACCCCGTGGCGCGACCACGCCTCCGCCTGAGAACGGGTGAGAGCGACTATCCCAGCCTTCGAAACCCCGTACGCGCCGCTGTTGCCGAAAGCGCGGAACGACTGCTGGGACCCGAGGTTGATTATGCGGCCATAGCCGCGATCAGCCATCAACGGGCCAAAACGCTGGCCCAAGACAAAGGGGGCCGTGAGGTTCACCCCCATCGTTGCCTCCCAGTCCTCCAAGGTGATGGACCCAAGCGGCGGTCGGTTGCTAACCCCGGCGGCATTTACCAAGATGTCGGGCTCGCCAAAAACATCGGCGCACCGCTCGGCGGCTGCTACCAGTTCTTGGCGATCGGCGAGATCGGCAGAAACCGAAGCGCAACTACCACCGCGGCCGGCAATGCCATCTTCGACCTCGGACAACGCTGAGGTGCGCCGACCGACGAGGACCACCGACGCCCCAGCCTCGGCCAGCGCCTCCGCCATGGCCCGCCCAATCCCCGAGCTTGCGCCAGTCACCACCGCCGAGCGCTGGTGCAGCGAGAAAAGATCGTTGGAGGTCAACAGCTTTGGCGGTTCACGCGGCCTTCGGCGGCGCGAGGATCACAGCAGTGGGGCTGTAACTGAGCTGCAGAACAGGGTGGCCGCCTGATAGGCCGGAGACCGGTTTGAACCTGCCGGCCAGGGCGTGAGCGGTGACGAGGGAGGCGGAATCGCCCGCAGCCACCTTGAGCCCGGCCAGCTGGTTGACGACCAGAGCGCCGCCAAGCGAGGCGGTGCCGCCGACCGACAAAGACCCGACGCTGAAGTTGGCCCCTCCCGCACCCACGACAAAGCTCGCCCCCGACGCTTGCGAGTAGTTCCCGGCAACTGAAGACCTGTTGCCAGCTCCAAGCTCGAAAGTCCCGTAGTTGTTGAAGTTCCCTGAGGCCGAGATGCCGCTGTCGCCATTGACCAGGATTTTGCCGCCCGGCGCATTGACAAAGTCTTGCGCGGTCAGCCCGAAGCTGCCGTAAGTCACGTTGAACGTCCCGGAATTGACAAACGGGCCCGTTGCAGTGAGCGCAGCATTCGCGTCCCAGATAATGGTGCCTTTGTTACCCGAGTGGTCCGCAGTCAAGGCGTCCCCCGGCCCACCTACGTTATCGAGCACCCATTTTTTGGGGATGACCCCGTTGACAGTAAGCCCGGTACCGAATTCCAGGTGGCCGACCGAGCTCGCCGATGCCGAGGGCTCAAAGGTCACCGTCGCCGGCCCGCCACCGAGGGAGTAGACGTCAGTGGCGGGGTTACCCATGAGCGAGCCACCGCTTACTTGCAGGACGCTCTTACCAATCCCGAAACCTCCATGGTTGACGACAGCACCCGAGGCCAGGTCGAAGGTACCGGCGGCTCCGAACGATGCCTTAGGTTCGATAACGAGATCCCCGTCATTAACGAACACTGGGCCGGCCATGCCCGTAGCTCCGCTCATACCGAAGCCGGGCGCGTCCGAGATAACAGTGCCCGTGTTCACGAAGCGGGGCACTTCGATCTGCTGCGCCCATCCAGTCGTGGTGTCGGTGAACGTTCCCGAATTAACAAACGTCGTGGCGTCCGAGAACGTCGAATTGTCGTCGTGGTCCCACAAGAACTTCCCGTTGTTGCCGGAGTTGCTTGCCGTCACAGACCCACCGCTGAGGTCCAACTTCCAGTGCTTGGGGATAACCCCCCGCAGGTCGGCGGAGCTAGTGATATCGATCGTCCCCTTGGATACCGAGGGCAGATGGGTGCCGAACTCGATGGTGGGCTCGGACTGACCCAGGTACTGGGTCGATGTGGGCACGCCCGCCGTAACCGAGCCGCCCTCTACCTCAAAAGTCGACTCGTTCGAGATACCGAAGCCGCCCCGGGCCTTGATCGTGCCTCCTTTCGCCAGCACGAAGATGCTCCCCGAGGAAAAGCCTTGCTTGGGGTCGACCAGGACGGTCCCCGTGTCGACGAACCTGCACTTGGGACAGGGCGGGTTGTAAGCCGCACCGGCGGTCCCGAAGCCTCCCCCGGCGGTGATCACGCTCCCGGTGTTGACAAAGTCCCCGACCTCGATCATCTGGGTAAGGCCGCTCGAGTCGTCCTCGAAGGTGCCGGAGTTGGTGAAGGTCCCGCTGTCAACGAAAGTGGTGTCGCCCGTGCCCAACGTGAAAGTCCCGGCGTTGCCCGACCCGCTAGTAGCGGTCAATGCCACCCAGCTGGCCTCGGCCACTTTCCACCCCGACGGGATGATGCCGTTGAGCGTGCAATTGCCTATGTATTGGCCCTTGCCGCCATTTATCCCGCCTAGCTGGAGGAAGCCGCTCGTCCCTGCCGCCAGGGTCGCCGACGACTGCAGGGGGCCCAGGATGGAGTCGGTGTTGGTGCAAGAAATGGTTACCCCCCCGGTTGTGGCGGCCAGCGCGGCATCGCCAAGCGTGACCGGAAGTGCCAGGGCTAGTACCGAGATCGCCGGGACCGCAACCAGCCTGCGGCACCTCTGCCAGGGACCCCTAGGCCGCCGCCTCTGCGACTGGCACGTGGCACTGGCACGGGACCCTGATGTGAGGTCCACCGGTTCCTCCTCCTCATGTGTTACCGCAGGTCAGAGCCAATTTCAACGATCTGACCTGCCCGCACCGCAGGGCTCCGGGGGAGAGACTCGAACTCTCAACCTAGTGATTAACAGTCACCCGCTCTGCCGGATTGAGCTACCCCGGAAAACTCGGGCCACGCTACCACCCGAGGCCCCCGGCGGCGGCGCATTGGGAACGGCTAGTTCCCGAGGTAATCGCGCAGTTGACTGCTCCGGACGGGCTGGCGCAGCTTGGCAAGGCTTTTGGACTCGATCTGGCGTACACGTTCGCGCGTCACCCCGAAAGCCTTCCCGACCTCCTCCAGGGTGCGGGCTTGGCCGTCCTCGAGGCCAAAGCGCAGGCACACGACTTTTCGCTCCCGCTCGGAGAGGTCGGCTAGCACGCTGCGGACCGCCTCAACCAGCATCGCCCGGGCGGCGGCGTCGCCCGGGGCCAACGCCGCCTCGTCTTCCAGGATGTCGGAGAGGTTGAAATCGTCTTCGCCCAAGGGTTGCTCGAGGGAGATGGTGTCCTGGCTGATCCGGAGGATTTCCCGGACACGGTCAGGGCTCATCTCGGCGCACTTGGCCACCTCGTCGATCGTCGGCTCGCGGCCGGTCTCTTGCAGGAGGCTCCGCTGAGCCCGCACAACGGCATTTATGTTGTCGACCATGTGCACGGGGATCCGGATCGTCCTGGCCTGGTCCGCAATAGCCCTACTGATTGCCTGGCGGATCCACCAGGTGGCATAGGTGGAAAACTTGAAGCCCTTGGTGTAATCGAACTTTTCGACAGCCCGCATGAGCCCAAGGTTGCCTTCCTGGATCAAGTCGAGGAACGAAAGCCCGCGGTTCCGGTACCACTTCGCCACCGAAACGACTAGCCGAAGGTTGGCCTCGACAAGGACATGCCTCGCTACGATCCCCTCGGCCCGAAGGCCCTCGTCGACGGCGCGTTGCTGGTCGACGACCCGCTGCCTCCTGCCACGCGGCGATGATGCCGCCTCGATTTCTTCGAGACCGTCGAGGCGGGCGGCGGCGGCGGCACCGCGCTCTACGCACTGCGCCAAGGCCACCTCTTGCTCAGCTGAAAGAAGCCGGACATTCCCGATCTCTTTCAGGTAAGCACGCACCGAGTCGGAACTGCCCGTGCTGGCGACCCCGATATCGAGCTCCAGCCCCGCAACTGTTACGCGCTTGCCGCTACGGAAAGGGTCGCGGGGTTTCTTTTGCAACAACCCGTACACGCTCTGAGCGGCCGGCCCGCTCTGCCCGAGATCGGCCTCCTGGGCCGGGACTTTCTCGGGTGGGCGCTCTGCCTTGGCCACGGCAACCACCTCGGAGGCGAGCGTGTACAGGCCTTCGTCAGAAAGGAGCTCTCCCGCCTCCCGCCATTCGATGCCTTCGGCCCTCACTCTCCCAATTACAAGGGAGATCAGCTCCGGCCTCAGCTCGACCCCTTCCAGCACCGCTATAACGTCGTCGGGGGTTAGATAACCGCGCTCTCGGCCAACCATCAACAGAGCCATGAAATCGGGCGTGGCCTCCCCTGAGGCCGTGAACGGCGCTCTCACTAGTGGTCCGTAGCCTCCCCTTTTTGGACAGCAGGGCTCGACGACATGCTAGGACTTCCCAACAACAAAGCTAACAAGTGACGCTCCGCACCGCCCAGGCGCCCTGCGTAGTCCGGGCCGGGCTCGACCGAGCGCATGGCCTCGAGGGCGTGGAGCAAGCTCGCAGATCGCCCGGCGAGTTCACTGTGGCTCCGCTCAGGTGTGGTGCTACGGGCCTCTCGCCGCAGCTCCGCAAGGGCACGGGCGGCTGCTTGCGCGATGAGTTGTCGGAGGACGTCGTCGGGGTCCTCCTGGGTGTCCTCGACGGCTAGCTGGCCGAGCAGGTCGCCCACTTCGGGAGCCGCCGATTCGATCGCCTCGTGGAGGGTCATTGCTGAAGCAAGCTCGGCGTAGACTGCCGCGGCAAGGGCGGAACTGAAAAGAGCAATATCCAGACGTCCCTCAATTTTTTCGGGGTGATGGACAGCCAGGCGCAGAGCCTCGAGCTCGGGGCGCGGCACCGCGGGGGGCTTCGGCTTGGGAGCAGCGCGGACAACGGCGGGAGCGGGCCGCTCACCGTTCTTCGACGCGGTCGACGCGGTGGACGCGGCCTGGCGGGGCAGGGCGCGCAGCTGCTCGGGGCTGAGGTGGCACCGATCGGAAACCTGCATGAGGTACTGGTCCCTGACAAGCGAATCGGGGTGCTCGGATATCAGCGCCAGGCCGGCCTCGGCGGCGCGCGCTCGTCCCTCGGGGTTGCTCAGGTCACTGGTCGCGAATAGCCGCTCGAGGCGGAAACCTAAGAAAGGCTTGGCCTCCGCGACGGCTTGGCGCAGACGCTCCGGGTTTTTCTGCGCGAGGTCGGCAGGGTCGGTACCGGGGGGGAACGGCGCCACGGAAATACCAGCTTCGAAGCGGCGCTCCCAGTCGTAAAAATGCTCCGCTGCGCCTTGGCCGGCGGAGTCGGCGTCGTAGGCGAGCACGATCCGGCGAGAGAAGCCGGTCAACAGCCGGACATGGCCGTCAGCGAGCGCTGTGCCGCAGGTTGCGACGGCCTCCGTAACCCCTGCGCTGTGCAGGCCGATCACGTCGGTGTAGCCCTCACATACAACGACCCGGCCCCGCTCGACAATTGCCCCTTTGGCCCAGTTGAGGCCGTAGAGCACCCTGCTCTTGTCGTAAAGAGCGGTCGCTGAGGTGTTCTTGTACTTGGGGCCAGTTCCCCCGGGCAGCACACGCCCACCCAACCCGACGGGCCGGCCCGCGATGTCGAAGATAGGAAAAAGTACCCGCTCACGGAACGAGTCGTTCAGGCGGCCCGACTGGTTGCGGTACGCGAGGCCGGCCTCGACCAGCAGGTCCGCGCTAAACCCCGCTTCGCGGACTAGTGCGTCCCACCCCGCGGGCGCCCAACCGAGACGAAAATGCTTGACCGTGTCACTGCCGTAGCCACGGTCGCGCAGGTACCTGCGGCGCCCCCCGGCGTCCTTCGCGACGAGAAGCCTCTGGTGGTACCACTCGACGGCGCGCTCCATAGCGTCGCCGAGCGCCGCAGAACGCTTGGCCGCCGGGCCGGAATGCTCGGCCGTGTCGTAGCGGAGAGCTACCCCAGCGCGGGAAGCCAGGGCTTCGACCGCCGTTACGAAGTCGAGGTGCTCGGTCTCACGCAGGAAGCTGATGGCGTCGCCATGAGCCTGGCAACCGAAGCAGTAGTACCGGCCGAGCTCGGCGTTGACCGAGAACGAACTCGTCTTTTCCGAGTGGAACGGGCACAGGCCGACCCAGCGGGTGCCGACCCGGCGCAGAGCGACGTGCTCTGAGATCAGGGCAACCAGGTCCGTGGCGGACCTGGTCCGTTCGACGTCCTCGGCGACAATACCCACGAAGAAAGACTAAGGCCGCCCGAGGGGAACTAGAGCGGCGGTGTTCACCAGGAGAGGCGTGAGTTGACCGTCTCCACAAGCCGGTCGATCGGTACCCGCTCCTGGATGGTCGAGTCACGGTCGCGCACCGTGACCGCTTTGTCCTCCAGGGACTCGAAATCGACCGTCACGCACAGCGGGGTGCCGATCTCGTCCTGGCGCCTGTAGCGCCGGCCAATGGCCCGCGTAATGTCGTAATCGCACATCGCCACTGGTTGGAGGAGTTGCAGGACCTCCTGGGAAAGCGGCAACAGGGTGTCTTTTTTCGACAGGGGCAGGACAGCGACCTGGTACGGAGCGATTCGCGGGTGGAGGCGCAGCAGCGTCCGCTCTTCTCCGGCAACCTCGTCAATGGTGTACGCAGCGAGCAGGAAGGCCATCATCGTGCGGGCGACGCCGGCGGCAGGCTCGATCACATAAGGCACATAGCGCTCTCCGGTGCCGGAGTCGAAATACTCCAGCACCTGGCCGCTCGCTGCGGAGTGGGCCTTGAGGTCGAAGTCTGTCCGGTTGGCAATGCCCTCGAGCTCTCCCCAGCCCCAAGGGAAGGCGAACTCGACATCGGCCGTCCCCGCCGAATAATGCGACAGTTCTTCTTTGTTGTGGTGGCGAAGGCGCAGCATCTCGCGCGGTATACCGAGGCGCACGTACCACTCGAAACGCTCGTTGCACCAGTACTCGAACCATCGCTGGGCGTCGTCGGGTGGGACGTAGTACTCGAGCTCCATCTGCTCGAACTCCCTCGTCCGGAAAACGAAGTTGCCGGGAGTGATCTCGTTGCGGAACGACTTGCCGACCTGAGCCGTGCCAAAAGGAGGCTTCAGGTGCTCGGTCTGCAGGACATTGGCAAAATTGACGAAATGGCCCTGCGCAGTTTCCGGGCGCAGGTAGGCCACCGCCCCCTCGTCCTCGACCGGGCCGACGAACGTCTTGAACATGAGGTTGAACGGCCTGGCGTCGGTGAAATCCGTTCCCCCGCAGTTCGGGCATTTGAGCTTGCCATCGTCCGTCGTCGGCAGCTGGTCCGCCCGCCAGCGCTGCTTGCATGTGCGGCAGTCGACGAGCGGGTCGGTGAAATTCTTGAGGTGGCCAGAGGCTTCCCAGATCTTCGGGCTCGACAGGATGGACGCGTCCAGCCCGACTACTTCGGCGCGGAGCTGGACCATCGAACGCCACCATGCCTCTTTCACGTTGCGGGCCAACAAGACGCCGAGGGGGCCGTAGTCATAGGTCGAGCGGAACCCGCCATAAATCTCGGCGGACGGGAACACGAAACCCCGCGCCTTGCACAGACGGACCAGTTCTTCCATGGAAACGGGCATGTGGAAAGGCTAGTCGGCCCGTCGCCGGCGGCGGGCTCGATATGGCCAGGTTGGCTTGACAAACTCAGTTACTGGCGCAGGTACTAGCTGCGCTCCAGGATGTGAAGGGCGCGCAGGTTCCGTTCGAGGTGACGTTCGAGCGATACGGTCGCAAGGCTGGCAACCTCGCCCGTCGTAGCGCTCGCAGGCATTTGGAGCGCCCTGGTCAATTGCCCGCCGAGGATCCAGCTCAGCAGTTCCAAGGCCGCCGGGCTGAGCGGGTGGCCTCGCCTGCATTCCCGGCAGAGCGCACCTCCCTCGCCGATGTCGAAAGCCACGAGCGGCGTTGCCGGCGGGCTCGAGCCACAGCTCGCGCAGCAGTCGATTATCGGGCCGGCACCGTCGAGGGAAAGCAACTTCCAGTAGAACGCGGCCACCACGAGGGGGCCGGGTTGGCTGGCCAAGGTACGTAACGCCCCGACCAGCATGCGGTACAGGGCACTCGATGGCTCCCGCTCCTGGGCGACCTGCTCGGTGGCCTCGGCCATAGCCAAGCCCTGCGCGAGGCAGGTGAGATCCTCGTGGAGCAAGCGCCACGGCTCGATCGTCTCGGCCTGGTTCACGATGTCGAGCTCACGGCCCTCGTACATCAGCAGGTCAACGTGGCTGAGCGGTTCGAGCCGCCCGCCGATGCGGCTCTTGGTGCGGCGGATCCCCTTGACGACCGCCCGCACTTTGCCGTGGCCGGCCGTGACGAGGACCAGTACCCGGTCTGCTTCACCGAGCTTGTAGGTCCGCAGCACTACGCCTCGGTCACGGTAGAGCGACATGGTTGTAATTATCTTCCCACGCCAGCACTCGGTCCGTGACGAGTGACTCTTGTATGCCCTCCGATCAGGCGGGCAAGCCGTCCTGGTCCCGTTGCTCGCCGGTGCGCCCGAAACGGCGCTCCCGTTGCTGGTACTCCCGCACCGCCTCGCGGAGGTGCTCCCGGCGGAAATCGGGCCACAGGACGTCCAGGAACACGAGCTCGCTGTACGCGATCTCCCACAGGAGGAAATTGGAGATCCGGTACTCCCCCGAGGTCCTTATGAACAGGTCGGGGTCTGGCATGTCCGGAAGGTAGAAGTGCTTCCTTATGGCACGCTCGTCGACCTTGGAAGCCTTCACACCGAGAGCGACCAGCGCCCGCACGGCGTCCACTATCTCAGCTCGCCCTCCGTAGTTGAACGCAACGGTCAGGGTGGTGTTCGTGTTGTGCCTGGTCAGCTCCGTCGTCTCGTCCATACGCCGGACAATGGACTTCGGCACGCGCCAGTCGCGACGGCCCGCAAAACGTATCCGTACTCCCAGGCCGTGCAGCTCGTCGCGCCGGCGGGTCAGCAAGTCGTCAGCGATGACGCTCAGCAGGAAGCGCACCTCGTCCTGCGGGCGGCGCCAGTTCTCAGTCGAAAAGGCGTACACGGTGAACCACTCGATCCTGAGCTCGAGGGCACCCTTGACTGCGTCCAGCAGCGCTTCCTCACCGGCGCGGTGGCCTTCGGTGCGGGGCAGGCCGCGTTTTGCGGCCCAACGACCATTGCCGTCCATGACGCATGCCACGTGGCGGGGCATCCGCTTGGGGTCGAGGTCGTCCAGGTCCATGCAGGAAAAGCTACTTCCCCGGCGACCGCAGAGCTATGGACGCCCGGCTGGGAGCCATAGGCGCTGAGCACACAGTCATTGACGCCGGTCCTCGATCTCCCACGCGTGGTCAAGCACATGCCAAATGAGCCGCCTCGCCGCGTAACGCGGTGGCCAAGGCTCCCGGGGCTCGGGATGCGCTTTCCCTGACCGGCACCACTCCAGGATCGCCGCCCTGTTGGCGACGACGACGTCGCGTTCGCCGGGCGCTGGCACGGGTAGCTTGAACCCCACCTTCCGCCCGAACATCTGCTCGGCTGCCGCAACGTGGCTCACGACTGCGTCCCTGTCCCGGCCGCCACCTCTGGGCCCCTTGCGCAGCTCCGGCGACGCCCCTGCCGCGACCGCGTCGAGGAACTCCCAGCTAGCAGACAGCAAAGCCGCCGTCCGGGATGCTTCGTCGGCGCCAAGGTCGGCGTAGTCCGATGCGAGCACCGTCGTCGGCACCCCGAAGTCGGCTCCTCCCGAGCGGGTCGGGACGCGTTCGACGACAAGCCATTGGTCGTCCTCCGATAGATCGAAGTCGATCGCGGCCCGGGCGGCTAGGGGCGAGTACCGCGGCACATAGGAACCGAGGGCGGCTAGCGCCGCTTCTTCGGTCTTCCCCGAACGAGACAGCCCCGGCCACTCCAGGCTGCAGGCGAAAGCCTGCTTGTTGCCGGTTTCGATGTAAACGCGGCTCGAAGCGCTCATGTCACAGGCCGAGCTGCTTCAACATCTCCGGCCGCTGTTGCCAGTCACGGGCCACGCGCACTGACAGTTCGATGTAGGCACCCGGCGGCAGCTGGGCGCGCACCGCAGACCCGACCCGCTTGAGCACCGCCCCTCCTTGGCCGATGACAATCCCTTTTTGGGAGTCCCTCTCGACCAGGATCTCGCAGCGCACGAAAGGCCACTCCCACTCGGTGACACGGCAGGCGATGCTGTACGGCAGTTCATCGTGGGTAATCGCTAAAAGCTGCTCACGCACAAGCTCGGCGACCCACTCCTGTTCGTGTGCCTCCCCGGCCGTCCCGGCGGCCTTGTCCCCGGCAATGTCGTCAGGGTAGAGCGCAGGGCCTTCGGGCATCCGGCTCACAAGGGCGTTGACCAGGTCGTCAACGCCTGCACCCGTTCGCGCAGAAACCGCGAAGTACTCCTCGAAACCCCACTCCCCCAGTGCCTGCAGCTGCCGCATCACGGCCACCCTCGAAACGCCGTCCACTTTGTTGAGCACGCAGATATCACGTTTCCCCACCTCGTCAGCCACAAAGCGGTCACCTCGGCCCACGCCCGCCTTGCCGTCGACGACGAAAACGACCACGTCCACCCCGGTGACAGCTCCGAGCGCGGTGCGGTTGAGCTGGCGGCCGAGAAGCGTCCGCGGCTTGTGCAACCCCGGTGTGTCCACGAAGACCAGCTGGCCCTCGTCGAGACTGAGCACACCGCGGACAGCGTTCCTCGTCGTTTGCGGTTTGTCGGAAACGATGGAGACTTTTTGCCCCACCATCATGTTGACAAGCGTCGACTTCCCGACGTTGGCCCTGCCCGCGATAGCCACGATCCCCGAGCGGAAACCAGGGCCCGGGTCACGAACCGTCCTGGGTTTCGTCAAGGCTGTTCTTCGGCCCCGTCAGGGACGGGGATCTCCGCCTCGGCGGCACCCTCGGGAACGCTCACCCCGATCAGTACCCGGGCGATCCGCCGGCCGTCGACTTTCTGGGCAACGAGCCGGTGACCATCGAAGTCAGCCGCTTCACCCTCTTCGGGGACGTGGCCCAAGAGGTGGTACAGGAACCCGCCCACCGTGTCCCAGTCACCTTCGGGAAGCTCGTGGCCGATGAGCTCGTTGACCTCGTCGATCGAGAGGCTCCCGTCGACCTGGACCTGGCCGTCATCGAAGCGCTCCACCCGCGGCCGCTCGACGTCGTACTCGTCAGAAATCTCCCCGACGAGTTCTTCCAGGACATCCTCGAGCGTGATCAAGCCTGCGGTCCCGCCGTACTCGTCCACAACGATCGCGAGGTGCTGCTTGCCGGCTTGCATTTCGCGCATCACTTCGGCCACCCGCTTGCTTTCTGGGAGGAACTGGGCCTGGCGCATGACGCTCGTAACGGGCTCGTCCGCCTTGCCTTCGCGCTCGGCCCGCATCATGTCCTTCACGTAGACCACACCGACAATGTCGTCAATACCGTTGCCGTAAACCGGCACGCGGCTGAAGCCCGCCGACGACGCAATGTCCGCCGCGTGACCGAGCGTTGCGTCCGCATTGACCGTTACCATGTCCGGCCTCGGCACCATTACCTCGCGCGCGACTGTGTCCCCGAAGTCGATGATCGAATGGATCAGCTTGCGTTCCTCGCGTTCGATGACCTCCTCGTCGGCGGCCGTATCCGCCATCGCGAGGAGCTCTTCTTCTGTGACGTAGGGGCCTCTCTTCAACCCCTTGCCCGGCAGGAAGAAGTTCGCGACCTTTATGAGCCCCCAGGTAGCCCACCGCAACGGCGGGAAATGGACAACCGCCAAAAGAAAGGGGGCCATGGACAGGGCGACCCGCTCGGAATGCTGGACTGCATAGATCTTGGGCGCCAGCTCCGCGAAAACGAATATGACGATCACCTCGAATACGGTCGCTATCAGCACCCCCAGCGGTCCCACAACCTGGTCGGCGACGACGCCGACGAGGGTGGCGGCCACCAGCGTGCATATTTCGAGGGTAAAAAGAATGACCGGGATGTTGCTTTCCGGGTGCTCCACTAACTTCAACAGCGACGATGCGCCCCGCTTGTGCTCTTCGACCATAGAAACTGCTTTGACTCTCGACATCCGTGTCATAGCAGTCTCTGACATAGCAAAGAGGGCCGACATGGCGATGAGGACTATTACAGCGCCCACGATAATGGCGTCAGCGTCAGAGAAATTGTGGCTGGATAAATGCGTTGCGGCGAGCATCTGGTTACGCGCTCCCGCCGGTGCCGTCCTTGCCGGGCTGGGGCCCGTCGGCAGGGCGCCCTCCGTTGGAAGGAGCGTTCCCTTCGTTTGCAGCAGCCGCGTCGGCGGGGCCCGAGACCTCCGCTCCCAGCGAGGTCTGCCCGTCGCCCGGCGATGTCTGCCCGTCGCCCGGCGAGGTCTGCCGGTCGCCCGGCGCCGCTTCTGGTCCGACCGGCTTTGCTTGCCAGGTCTCCGCGCGGATCTCCGCATAATGCCGGCTGAGGAGCTCTCGCTCTTTCGCCTCCATTTCCTCTGCCTCATCGTCTTCCTGGTGGTCCATCCCCATGAGGTGGAGCAGTCCGTGGACGACCAGCAGGGCAACTTCATCGTCATAGTTGCCGGCGTGTTCGGGGGCGTTCCTGAAGGCCACGGCTGGGCAGATGACTATGTCACCGAGCAGCACGGGGACATCCTCAGGCTCGGACGGCATCCCCGGACCGGTACCACCGGAGTCGGGCGAGCGCCCGCTTTCAACCGGCTCCTCGTCTATGGGGAACGCCAGCACGTCAGTGGGGCCCTCCTCGCCGAGGAACCTGCTGTTGAGCTCGGCTATCGCCGGCTCGTCCACGAACAGGACCGACAACTCGGCATCGCCGGAGAGACCCTCTTCTTGCAGCACGGCCTCGGCGAGGTGCACCCAGCGCAAAGTATCGACCGGGTGGTCGTTTTGTTCGTCCGCGGCGAATACCTCGACGGCCATTTCTACCTACCTGGGCTGCGCCGCGCGGCGCAAGACTGGCTTACCAGCGACGTTGTTGGCCGACTCGTAGGCGTCGTAGGCCGAGACGATGTCGGCAACGATGCGGTGGCGTACCACGTCGCGGCTCGTCAGGCGGACAAAGGCTATGCCCTCGATCCCGTTCAGCACATTTTCCAGCTCGGCCAGCCCGGAGCGGCCTCCCGGCAAGTCAACTTGGGTAATGTCGCCGTTGACAATCACCTTGGACCCGAAACCGATCCTCGTGAGGAACATCTTCAGCTGTTCGGGGGTGGCGTTCTGCGCCTCGTCCAAGATTATGAAGCTTCTGTTCAACGTACGACCGCGCATGTACGCAAGCGGAGCCACTTCGATTGTCCCGTTTTCCAGCAGGCGGCGCCCGCCTTCGGTCCCCAGCATGTCGTAGAGGGCATCGTAAAGCGGGCGTAAGTACGGGTCGATCTTGGCCATGAGGTCACCGGGCAGGAAGCCCAGCCGCTCCCCCGCCTCGACCGCCGGCCGGGTCATTATTATGCGTTCGACCGATTTTGCCTGGAGCGCCTGGACTGCCAGGGCGACGGCGAGATAGCTCTTGCCGGTGCCAGCCGGGCCGATGCCAAAAGTCACGATATTCGAAGTTATGGCGTCGACATAATGCTTTTGGCCGCCCGACTTCGGCCGCACCGATCTGCCCCGTGCGGAGCGCAGCACTTCGGCGGTCAGCACCTCTGAGGGTAGTTCGTCCGCACGCAGGATGTCTATGGTGCGGGCGACGACCTGGGGGTCGACGACTTGGCCGTGCTCGAGCAGCAGGCTGAGCTCTTCGACCAGCCGTCCAACGACGGCCGCGTCGTCTCCCTCGATATTGAACTCGTTGCCCCGGGCGATGATCCGGGCGCCACCGAATGCCTCTTGCACGGAACGCAGGTTCTCGTTGAGCGGACCGACCAGGCCCGCCATCAGGTGGTTTGGGACTGTAACTGTTACTGGCACGTGTGCTCTACCAGCGTAGCGTTCAAGAACGCCCGACAGGCCGGTTTGATGCGCCCGTCGTGACCTGCGCCGGGTGCGTCATCCTGGCGGCCAGCCTAGCTTGCGACCGCCCAGCACGTGCATGTGGAGGTGGGGCACCTCGGCACCTGAATCTCGCCCGATATTGAAAGCAAGGCGATAGCCACCGTCCGCTATGCCCTCCCGCTCCGCGACGGTATGCGCGACGGCAAGCATCTCCACCATCACCGGGCCGTGCTCCGGGGTTACCTGGGAGGCGTCCATGATGTGCTCACGTGGCACTACGAGGACATGGACGGGCGCCACGGGGTGAAGGTCGTGGAACGCATAAGTCAGTTCGCCGGAGTACGCCTCCCGGGAGGGCAGTTCACGGGCGATCACCCGACAGAAAACGCACCAATCCTGCGTCCCCGAGGTCAAAAGCCGACCTCGGCGCCCTCAGTGCCAGCCTCATGGGACCTGCCACCTAAGGCGCTCTTGGGGTCGGGGTAGAGGTGCTCCAGGGTCCCTGGCACGATCCGAGCGCGTTTGATGAAAGCATCGACCTCGTGGGCTTGGAGGCGGATCACGCGGCCCATCTTGTACGCCGGCAACTGGCCTTCGTCGATGAAACGGTAGAGAGTGCGCAAGGTGACCCCGAGCCGGGCGCACGCCTCAGGAGTGCCGATCCATTCGATGGGTTCTGTCACGGTTGGCCAATTCTACAGAGCTTTGCGGTCATCGCGTGTTTCTCAGTACCTTTCACCGATTTCGCTTCAAAGCTGACCGGCTGTCCAAGAGCGCAGGCCATAGCGTGACGCTACCCCGGCCCAGATGCCAACAACTCGCTCTTTGGCAACGCTTGCGGCCAACGATGCCTCGGTGGCTGCGCGGTAGTGAATGTCGTTGGTCGGCGCGCCGTAGCAACCCGTCGCCTGGAGGTCCTCCAGCCACGCCTCGTACCCCTGGTCAGCCGACAAAGAGGCGCCGCTGGCATCGTCCAGATCGCCAACAAGCGACGGCCCGCCGTTCATCTTCAGCAGCCTCTGCCTGTCGGACGCGATGCCGGCCAACACTGAGCGTCTTAGCTCGACGGCGCGGCCCACTTGGACGATCAGGCCCTGGCGGGTCGGCGTCGAAGGTGGCGCCGGATGGCACGCATCGCTGACGGCAGACGATACCAGCAGGTGTGCCTGTGCACTTTCCGCCAGGAAACCTTCGAAAGTGGCCTGTGGCGTCAGCACTCGTCCCGCCGTTCGGCGAGGCGATCCGCCACCCAGCACGAGCGCCCCCACGGCGACAGCAGCCACGAGCGTGAGCGCGACCAACAGGAGCAGCGCTCTTCCCCGCCGACGCGGCGGCGAGGTTTGGCCATCAAGCTCGTCTGGGCCATCAAGCTGGTCTGGGCCGCCGACCGCGGGCCCTCGGCTGTGTCCTCTTCGGTGGCCGCACCTGTTTCTGGCCGCAGCTGCGGAGCGCTCAGGACCGTCGGCATCACGGCCGTCGGAGGGCCTGTTTCGTACGGATCAGGGCCGATGTGAGCAGGACCGATTTGGTCAGGACGGCCCTGGCCGGAAGGGCGCTTTAGCGGGAACGTGGCCCAGCGAAGCCCGACAACGCTGCCCCGGGAGGCGGGGGGCAGAGTCGGCATGTCCTCGCTAGCCTCCTCGCCGGCCTCCTTTCGAGCCTCCTCGGCCTGGCCTTGGACAAGAGGCGGGCCGTGGACGGTAGGCGTGCCCTCGTCGATGGGGGCTGGCCGGCCCTCCGCCTCGCGAGCCGCCCGCTCCTCTGCCTTTCCCGCCTCGTCCGACAACCAGGTCTCCTTAGAGCCTGAGCCTAACGGTCACCTCGTTGGCGAGAAGGCGACCTCTCGCAGTCAGCACTGCCCGGCCGCCCGCCCGCTCGCCGGCCCTGCTGGTGGCGTGCTCCATTTCTCCAGTGCCTTCCTCAATGCCGTCCCGTTCGCCTTCATGCAGCTCCACAAGCCCCTCGTCGAACAGCTCGTCGGGCACGGCACTCGCGGGTACCCCTCGTGAGGTACGCAGGCTGAGAGCCAGGGCCTCCCAGCGGCGCTGCTCGGCGTCCAGCGTCTCGCCGGCAGCTTCGACGGCCTCGCCGGCCTGTACCAGCCGGCAGTAGCGCTCAGGCGTGCGCACGTTCCACCAACGTCGGGCGCTGCCATCGGGCAGCGCCAAGTGGGAGTGCGCGGAACAGCCCACCCCCCAATATTCGCCTTGTGACCAGTAGAGAAGATTGTGGACGCAACGAGCGCCAGGTTGCGCCCAATTCGAGATCTCGTAGCATTCGTAGCCCGAACTGTTGAGCCGAGAACAGGCCACAACGTACTTGTCGGCCTGGTCGTCCTCGGACGGGTGCCTGTCGCTCTGGGTCGCAAGAGGTGTCCCGGGCTCGACGGTCAGGGCGTACGCGCTCAGGTGAGCGGGAGGGGGGTCGAGAGCGAGCACGGCTTCCAGTGAGGCCTCCCAGTCCCGCATCGTCTCGCCGCCTGCACCGAAGATCAGATCGGCGTTGTAGGCCCCTGCGAACCCAGCCTCTCCGGCCAGGTAAGCCGCGCGCCTGACCGAGCCTGGTTCGTGCTCCCTGCCAAGCGCCGCGAGCACGTGGGGCACCATCGATTGGACGCCGAACGACAGCCTCGTCACACCACCGGCGCGGTAGGCGGCCAGCTTTTCGGCCGTGACGGTTTCGGGGTTGCACTCGACCGTGACCTCGACGCCTTCCGCCAGCCCGACGCGGTCGGAGAGTGCCTCCAGCACTGAGATGAGGAGCTGGGCCGGCAGCAGCGAAGGGGTGCCTCCCCCGAAGAACACCGAGGTCGCGGGGCCTCGTTCGACGCCCGGTGCGAGGCCCGGAGCGCCGCTGCCGAACCGGCTGACCTCCGTCACGCAGGCGGCGATGTACTGATCCCAGAGGTGTTCCCTACCGGTCCAGGTGGCAAAGGCGCAATAGTCGCAGCGGTGCCGGCAGAACGGGATGTGAACGTAGACGCCGAAGGGCAACGGCGCTCCGAGGTCAGGCGCGCGTCCGTCAGCGGCAGGTACTGATCGCCGGGAAACTTGTGTCGCGCTCAAAGGCGTAGCATACGTGGCTCGTGCTGGTGCTCATCTTCCCGGGTCAAGGTTCGCAGCGCCCCGGCATGGGGATCCCATGGCGCGACCACCCTTCATGGCAGCTCGTCGACCAATTGAGTGAAGTGGTGAGCCGGGACTTGGCCGATCTGCTGCTCGACGCCAGCCCGGAGACGCTCCGGGCGACGCGCAATGCTCAGTTGGCGACTTACACGCTCAGCCTCGTGGCGCTCGACGCGGCCAGAAAAGGGCGCCTCGGCGACGGCACCCTAGCCGAGCAGGTCGCGGCCGTTGCCGGGCACAGCCTTGGCGAGTACACGGCGCTCGTCGCCGCCCGTGCGCTGAGCGCTTCCGAGGGCGCCACGCTCGTCCAGGCAAGAGGTGAGGCAATGCAATCGGCCGCCGAGGCCAACCCTGGCACCATGGCCGCCGTGATCGGTCTCGAACTGGAAGGTGTTGCCGAGGCTTGCGGGGAGGTTGTGGGCGCTTGGGTCGCAAACGACAACTCCCCCGGGCAAGTGGTGATAGCTGGCACGTTGCAAGGGGTGGAGGACGCGAGCGCCGCTTCGCTCAGGGGGGGCGCCAAAAGAGTGATCCCTCTGCAAGTAGGCGGCGCCTTCCACACACCTCTCATGCAGCCCGCTCAGGCGCCCCTCGACGCCGCACTTGCAACGGCCGAGCTTGCACCGGCGTCTTGCCCTGTCGTCGCCAACGTGGACGCCAATGCCCACACCGATGACTTCCGCTCGCTTCTTTCGGCCCAACTTTGCTCACAAGTCCGCTGGCGGGCTTCGCTGCTCGCGCTCGCGGGCATGGGAGCAAACCTGTTCGTCGAGCTCGGCCCGGCACCGAGCTTTCAGGCATGGTCCGTCGCACCGTCCCCGAAGCCGGCCGCCTCAACGTAGCCGGCCCGGAAGATCTCGAAGCCCTGGCCTCCGCTATCAGTTCTTGACGTGTGAGCGGGGCGAGACCCCATTTATCCCAGGCTCACTTGGCTACCAACGCTCTGCGAGGTCCCACCCTGTTCGGCGAGAACGCGTTCCCCCCGTTCCTGAGCACGCCGTCCGTAATTACGGGTCCAGACGAAGGTAAGCACGAGAACGGCAACTGGGAGCAAATTGGAAGTCTGTTTGGCGGTGTTTATGGAGGCGGTCTCCACGATAACGGCCTGGACGGCAGACTCAGCCAGGAAGACCAAACCCCACACGACCGTTATCACCTGGAACATCCGGCGGAACTCGGCGTACTGCCACATCCCGTCGAAAGCACGTCCCTTTGCTGTGTCCTCTCCCATCGTTTCCAGGGCGACACGGAACATGACCGGCCGATGCGAGAGCAAAGAGAGCAAGCAGACAACCCCCAGTACGACCGTGGGTACGATGCCGTCCAGGAGGTACAGCCGCGCACTGCCGCTGGCCAAGCCCACCACTGTCCCCAGGGCGATCCCGGACAGGACCAGGGCACCGATTGCGTCCAGCCGCCGGTGCTGGACGACCGTAGCGATCACCCGGATGGCGGGGGGCACCCCGCTCACGACCAGGGCCAGGACCGTCGACATGCCGGCGGAGCGGGCGCCGTAATAAACGGCGAGGGGCCCGGCGACGTCGAAGACGATGATGGGCGCCAGGGCCCGGAGCCTGTCCGGGGGCCCCAGTGGCCCAGGTGGCGGCGCCGCTTGGGTGCCTCCAGCAGCAGTCGCGGCACGATCCGCGCGCATCGCGGTGGTCGGCGCGGGGCCAGCGGCCGCCGGAGCGGCGACACCGTCACTTGAGGCCTCCAGCCGCTCTACCTCGACGTCCGCCATCCGGTCCTCCTAACCACCCTCCGGTGTGACCCATCGGTCGGACGGCACCTGAACCGGCCCCGATTCCGCCGTCGATCATATGTCGATTCGACCTATAGCCACAACTAAACTCGGGAGCGTGCCCACGCCCCAGCTGACAGACTTCGAGCAGGTGCTGCTCGGCCTGATCTGCATGGGACCGTCGTCTGGTTACGATCTGAAGCGGGTGTTCTCGACCACTCCCCTCGGGGTGTACCAGCCGAGTTCCGGGGCGCTGTACCCCGCGCTGGCCAGGTTGGCAGGCAAGGGCCTGATCCAGCGCCAAGGGCCGACCGAGCCCGGCCGGCGCCGACTTGTCTACGAGGCCACGCCATCAGGGCGGACGGCAAACATCATCTGGATCCGCCTACCGGTGAGGCCCGTGACCGTCTCCCGCGACCTCGGCCTGCACCTCATGCGCTTCGTGATGATGGAAGCGCTGCTGTCTAGGCACGAGGTCCTTGGCTGGTTGCAGGGTCTTATCGACGCCCTTTCGATCTTCGTTGCCGACGTCGAACGGTACCAAGCGGCGGTCCCCGCCGGGCCTGCGCACGCGGTACTGGCCCTTGACCACGGTATCGCCGTCCACCAAGCCAGCCTCGCGTGGGCGCGCGCCACTTGGCGGACGCTTGCCACTGCTCCGCCGGGGCCCGCGGCGCGCCACGAAGCGGCAACGGCGTAAGGCGACGTCCCGAGCTTCGCGTGGCCGCCGGGCTGTGTGTCGGTAACGGTGTTACCTGCCTGCTGGCGCCGTAAAGGGCGCTCGCCCTAAAGGCACTCGGCCCAAACTTGCCAGACCTACTGCGGTTTCTCGGCGTGGTCCGGCGCTTCTCGGCGTGGGCGGAGTGAGGTCTGGGCTCGTGGCACGCCGATGTAGAGCAACCCCGCCGAGGTAGCGAAACCACGCCCGATTAGACGAGCCCGTTAGCTGAGAACGTCGAGAGGGCCGAGCCGGGTCGCGGTTTTGGCCGGCGTCATGGGGCGGGTCGTGCGGCTGAGTGGCGAATTCGTTCCCCGGCGAATTCGGCACCGACGGGCGACCCCCGCCGAGGGCCGGTCTCACTACTCGCCAGGGGGCCGGTCTCACTACTCGCCATGGGGCCGGTTCACTACCCGCCGAAGGGCCGGTCTCGCTACGCAGGCAGGCGGCCGGTGGCGCCGGTCCATTTGCGCCAGTTGGTGGCGAGGCCGTCGTGCACTTCGGCCAGGGGGAGCCGGAGGGCTTGCTCGGTCACCATGTCGGCGATTGCTCGCTGGCGGCTGTACTCGTGGTCGGCGCCGGCGAAGATCGGGCGGCGATAGGAAACCAGGTCCTCCGGGGCGCCGGGCAGGAACCCCCACAACGTGAACGCCCAGTCCATGTCGTAAATCACGGGCGAGCGGTGGAAGTGCGAAGAGCGGCGGGAGCCAGAGCTGAAGCACCCGGCGATTGCGTCGGCGAGGTGCTCGCCCTCGGCCAGCACCGCTCGCTCGGCTACCCGCTTTGCCAGCTTCAACCCGAAGCCGAGGTCAGAGCCTGTCGCGCCGAGCCTCGCCCCGGTCGGTGGGCGCAGGGACACCTGCTCAGCAGGCCGGTCTTGTTGCCAGCGGCCGGGGATACTCAGACGGTTGGACGGCCTTACCCGGTCAGTCGCGATGATGGGGACGAAGTCAGGCTGGGCCATGGCCACAAAAATAGCTGACCAGTGCTCGGTGGCGCCTCCTTGGAGATCGGGCTAGTGCTCCGTGGCGCCTGCGTGGAGCAGGCCGAAGACGATGGAGTCGGAAAGTGCCTGCCAGGATGCTTCGATGACGTTGTCCGAGACGCCGATCGTGGTCCACGTGCGCTCGCCGTTGGTCGAGTCGATCAGCACGCGGGTGACTGATGCGGTCCCGGTGGCCGAGTCGAGCACCCTGACTTTGAAGTCCGTCAGGTGGATGCGCGCGACCTCAGGGTGGCGTGGGCCGAGGGCTTTGCGCAAAGCGGCGTCGAGGGCGTTGACGGGGCCATTGCCTTCCGCGACCTCCATGATGCGCTCGTCCCCGACGTACAGCTTCAGCCGCGCCTCGGTAAGGAAGCTCCCGTCCTCGCGTTGGTCGGTGACCACCCGGTTCGACTCGACCCGGAAAAACGACTGTTTCCAGCCGGTCGCGGCCCTCATGAGCAGTTCGAGAGAACCGTCAGCAACTTCGAAGTGGTAGCCGGCGTGCTCGAGCTCCTTGAGTTGGGCGACCACGTAGCCGACCTCCTCGTCGCTCAGTTCGATACCCATTTGCTGGGCCTTGAGGGCGACGGTCGAGCGCCCGGACATCTCCGACAGGACGAAGCGAGTCGTATTGCCGACGGCTTCTGGGTCGACATGGGAATAGGCACCGGGAGCCCGGGCGATCGCGCTCGTGTGTATGCCAGCTTTATGGGCGAACGCCGACAGGCCGACGAAGGGCTGATGCGGGTTGGGTGCGAGGTTGACGATCTCGGCAATGTGGCGCGCAACCGGGGTGAGCAAAGCCAGGCGCTCGGCCCCTATGGTCTCGATGCCCATCTTCAAGCTCAGGTTGGCAATGACGGCGGTCAAGTCGGTGTTGCCGGTCCGTTCGCCGTAGCCGTTGATGCAACCCTGGACATGGTCCGCCCCCTCGCGCACGGCCACGATGGAATTGGCGACCGCACATCCAGAGTCGTTATGGAAATGCACCCCGAGCCGGCCCTTGGCTATTTGGCGCGCCTCGGCGACGGCACGTTCGACCTGATAAGGAAGAATGCCGCCGTTGGTGTCGCAGAGCACAGGCGTTGCGCCGCATTCTTCCACGACACGGAGGAAGTCACGGGAAAACCCGGGGTCTTCGAGGTACCCATCGAAAAAGTGCTCCGCGTCCACTATGACGGTTTTCCCATTGTTACGGAGGAAAGTCACCGAGTCGGCGACCATGTCGAGCGCTTCGGTGGTCGTGGTGCGCAGGGTTTCAACGACGTGCCAGGGGGAAGACTTGGCCACCAGGCAGACAAACTCGGTGCCCGCACCGACCAGGTCGGACATGACGGGGTCCGTCTCGGCCCGGCCACCAGCTTTCCTGGTGGAGCCGAACGCAACTAGGTTGGAGCGGGCTAGGGCGAGGTCGCCCGCGGCGGCCCGCTCGAAGAACTCACGGTCCTTTGGGTGGGCTCCCGGCCACCCGCCCTCTATGTACTGGACACCGAGCAGGTCGAGCTGCTCGGCGACCCGGATCTTGTCATTGACAGTGAGCGAGAGCCCCTCTGCCTGGCTGCCGTCGCGAAGTGTGGTGTCGAATATCTCAACTTGTGGCATGTTCTACCCAGGGCCGGTAGCGGTCGACCTGTCCGCGCACGGCGGCCTTATAAACCTCTTGGATCTTGCGCGTCACTTCCCCAGGCGTGCCATCTCCGACCCGGCGGTCGTCGACCGAGACGATGGGGACCACCTCGGCTGCCGTACCGCTCATGAACGCTTCGTCTGCGGTGTAAAGGTCGCTGCGCAATAAGTTCGTATGAGCCACCTCGATACCAAGGTCCTTTGCGATCGTGAGCACCGAGTCCTGGGTTATCCCTTCGAGCGCCCCCGCAGACGACGGCGGTGTAAGGAGACGGTCGGCTTGGAGGATGAAAATGTTCTCTCCTGTGCACTCGCTGACGTAGCCCTGAGGCGACAGCAGGACCGCCTCGTCGTAGCCGGCTTTCAAAGCCTCGACCTTGGCCATCGAGGAGTTGATGTACATGCCCGTACCCTTGGCGGCTGGAGGCATGGCGTTCGGGTCATGGCGCTGCCATGAGCTGATCTTCACGCGCACGCCCTTCTCGATCCCCTCCTCACCCAGGTACGCGCCCCACGGCCAAACGGCGATGGCAACGCGGACCGCGCACGGGAGAGGGTTGAGGCCCATTTCCCCGTAGCCCAGGTAGGCGAGCGGCCTGATGTAGCACTCGGTCAACTTGTTCGCTGCAACCGTGTGCTTTACGGCTTCCACGATCTGGTCCTGGGTGAAGGGGATGTCCATCAGGAAGATCTTGGCCGAGTTGAACAGCCGCGCAATATGGTCCGTGAGGCGGAAAATGCCCGGCCCCTCGGCTGTCGCGTACCGCGCGGACCCCTTCGAAGACCCCGCACCCATAGTGAATCGTGTGCGTGAGGATGTGTACGTTGGCGTCGTCCCAGTTGACTAGCTCGCCGTCCATCCAGATGAAGTCGGTCTTGGTGATTGGCACCGCTCGTTCACACCCTTTCTGATAGTTCGTCGCCGTACTGACTTGTAGTGATCGGCTGTGAGGGTTGGAAGCCCTGCACGGCCTTGTGTACCCGTGCTGCTTCGTCGACGAGGCCGAGATTCTCGAGCATCATGGCCATCGAAATGACCGCAGCGGTCGGATTTGCCTTACCCGTGCCCGCGATATCAGGAGCGCTGCCATGTACCGGTTCGAAAAGCGACGGCCCGGTGCGCGCCGGGTTCAAATTGGCGGAAGCCGCCCGACCTATACCTCCCGACACGGCCCCGGCAAGGTCTGTGAGGATGTCGCCGAAAAGATTGTCCGTGACGATGACGTCGTAGCGGTCCGGGGACTCGACCATGTAAATGCAAGCCGCGTCCACATGGTTGTAGGCGGTCTTCACGTCGGGGTGCTCGGTTGCCACCTCGTCAAAGACCCGCTGCCAGAGGCTGCCGGCAAAGGTCAAGACGTTGGTCTTGTGGACCAGCGTGAGATGGCGGCGCCTTGTCTCAGCCAGCTCGAAAGCGAACCTGACGCATCGCTCCACCCCAAAGCGTGTGTTCACCGAACCCTGCGTGGCCACCTCGGCAGGGGTCCCTTTCCTCAGGAAGCCACCCTCCCCAGCGTAGGTCCCTTCTGTGTTCTCCCGGATCACGGCAAAGTCGATAGGTACGCCGGCCCCGACACTGGCCTGCGCCTGGAACGGGCGGAGGTTGATGTAAAGGTCGAGCTCGAAGCGCAGCCGTAGCAGCAGCCCGCGCTCCAGCAAGCCGGGCGGCACATCGGGCGACCCGACCGCTCCGAGCAAGATGGCGTCGAAACCTCTCAGTTCTTCCAGGACACTGTCGGGCAACACTTCGCCCGTCGCCAGGTAACGACGCCCGCCCAGGTCGTACTCGGTAGTGCTCAGGTCGGCGCCGGCCGCGCGGGCGACCTTGAGGGCCTCGGCGATCACCTCAGGGCCGATGCCGTCCCCGGGGACCACAGCTATTCGATGTGCTGACCGGCCTGCGCTCAATTGAGGGCGCTCCTTTTGCCAAAATCCTGTTAGTGACTAGACATGAAAACGACCGCCCTCCGAGGACGGTCGCTGCGACGCACACCCATAGCGGGAGGGCGTCAGGAAGAAATTACTACGACAGCATCGGCGTGGCGTGCAAGACGTCGAGCGTTCATAGGTCTTCCTAGTATTGCACCCGACCGGCCCCGCCGTCAACCATATTCGGGCGCCGACGGCCGGACAGGGACGGCGACCGCTGGGCGAGGGACGGCGGCGGGTGTCTCAGCGACGGGTTGCTCGAGGACGGCGGGGGGCCGTTGCGCCCGCTCCAAACCGGCTCTCCGCTGGTAACCTGCGGGAATGGCCTCTACGAAGCTGTCGCCTGAAGCCTATGAGCGGCTGCATGCTGAGCTGGACGACCTCAAAACCCGGGGCCGGATGGAGATCGCACGCGACATCGAGGCGGCCCGGATGCTCGGGGACCTCTCCGAGAACGGTGACTACCACGCCGCAAAGGACTCACAGGGCAAGATGGAGGCCCGGATCCGACAGCTACAGGCGATGCTGGAGGGCGCTGAGGTAGTCCAGGGCGGCCTGGCCGAAGAGGTGGCCACAGGAGTGACCGTCAGCCTCCGTTACGTCGGCGACGATGAAGTCGAGCGGTACCTGGTGGGCTCAATAGAAGAGCGTGTCGCTGGGACCTCGGTGATCTCCCCCGGCTCCCCGCTCGGCCAAGCTCTCATGGGCAAACGAGCCGGAGAAAGGGTGACGTACGTAGCCCCGAGCGGCACGAAGACGGTGGAGATCGTCGCCGTCGGCGACTAGTCACACCGGTCCCGAAAGGGTGGTCACTCAATGTGGCGCGCCCACCTACTTCCGGCTTGACACCGGTCGTTCCCACGCTGGAATGCCGGATTAGCTCGCTCGCGCACTGTTAAGTCCCTTCTGCTCTCAACCGGCTGATCAGTCTCGCCGAAGAGGCATCAACGGCCATGAGAACCAACCACATGTCGGGGCCCCCGACCTGACCATCCCGCCTGCGAGCAAGGAGGGGTCACCCGGGCATGGGGGGCATGCAGGCGCCCGCCTAGTGGCGCGTCCGGGGATCGCGATCGCCGCAAGCGCCCCCATCGTCATGGTTGCCGTAAGCGCCCTGCCCGCTTACCGCCCGGCGGACCTCATCCCGTGCCTGCTCGGCTTCATTGCGGCCGCGGTCCTCGTCATGGCGTCCGAACTGGCCAGCTTCGACCGGGGAGAGGGCGTGCCCCAGTCTGGCGCTCTACTGGCAATCCACAACGGCTGGTCCGACCCCGCCATGGTGAGCGTCGACCGTTGGTTGGCCCACTGGCCGGGCGTGGCCGGGGTGAGCGCGATTTCGTGGTGGGCGGCACGCACCGGCGCAGCTGGCCTTCTCGGCGCACTCGCTTTCAGCGCCGCGGGTGTCCACAACGCGGCGATCGGGGCCGGCGCAGTGGTTTGCCTGGCGCTGTTGTCGCTCGTGCCCGGCAGCCGCCACGCTGTGCACCTAGCAGTCGGGGTCGTCGCGTTGACGGGGCTCTTGGTGACCGGCAGCGGGATCGTGGCCCTGGCGCGGGGGCAGTTGACGACGCCGCTGCTGCCCTCCGGACCACTGTGGCCTACTGCAGGCTCCACCAACAGCCTGATTGTCCAGGTGGCGAGCACTATCGCGCTCCTTTGCCTTGGAGCCGTATGCCTGCTTGCCGTAACTCCCGCAACCTCTGGGGGTGCCCGGGGCAAGGCGAAGTGGTTTATCTGGGGGGCGGTGGGCACGGCGGTCGGGTGCTGGATCTTCGCCGTACCGCTGCTCCTGCGCATGGGCGGGTTGAATTTCGTAGCCGTGCTTGTAAACGGGAGCGCCGGCGCGCTCCAAGGTTCGTTGGCCGCCGTCGTCGAGCCTCTTGCCGGTTCGAACGCGACCGCGATTGCCGGCTGGGTGCTGGGTGCGGCATGCCTTGCGGGCGCACTCGGTGCGCTCAGCGGTGGGACCTCCCTGGCGCGGAGCGCGCTCGGTGCGTCCAACGCGACACGGGCTGGGCGGCATGGGCAGAGCGGCCCTCCCGGGCTCAGCCAGAACGTCGCAGCTCCCAGGGCTTACAGCCGCGGCCTAATGGTGGTCGCCGCTGCAGCCAGCGGGCTGGTCGCCGGCGGAGTTGCATTGCTGGGCCCGAGGGGATGGCTTCTAATCGCGCTCGGCGGCCTCGCCACGGGAGCCCTTGCCCTGACGACGCTGGCCCCTCCTGTGCTGCGCCAATGCCAGCGGGTCCCTGGAGCCGTGCGCGTGGTTGTCACCGCCACCTGGGTGCTCGTTGCGACGGTGGCGGTCGGCAATGCCGGGCCGCTGGCTCTGGCAATCGTGGGGTTGGGATCGCTGGCCGGCGCCTTCATGATCGGTTGGCGAGGCCTTGCCAGGACGGCGACCTCGACGACCAAGTGGCGCGGTCTGCCGTGGGGCACCGCTGCTGCAACGCTCGTGACCGCCACCGCCGTCACCACTCTCGAGCTGTTGCCGACCGGGACCGGCCCCGGCGGCTCGGCTGTTTGGCGTGGCCTCGCTGTGGTCGTGATGGGAGCTGGCATCGTATTGCTGGCCGTCTTCCCCGCTACCTCTCGGCTCCGCGTTGAGCACCTGTGCAATGCCGCCTCCACCCTGGCGGAAAAGACCCTCCCCGCTCTCGCCAAAGCTCTCGAGGCGGTCGCGATCGGTGAGCTCGGCCGCGTGCCGATGAGCGAGCTTTCCGATTTGAGGGCGGCGGCCCGGCCGCTCGAAGCCGAACTGTCCGCGTTCGGGCCAACGATGGGATGCTGGTCCTCACCAAGGCCCTGGTCGACGCCTCCAACCAGGTGCTCCGCCTGGCATCCGGCGTCGAGGCGGTCGCACGGCTCGACGGGCGCAGGCTCGCAGAGCTCGTCGAAGAACACACCGCCGTTCTGAGCCACGCCAACCGCAACCTTGTTGACTCGCAATGGCGGCGGGGCCAGCTGCTCGACCGGACGGTACGCGCCGCCGAAGGAGAACGCACACGGATAGCGGCAAACCTGCACGACGGGCCGATCCAGAGGCTGGCGGCGCTCGGCTTGGTCCTCGACCGCTGCCGGTTGCGCCTCGACCGGGACGACAAGGCGGGCGCACGGGAGCTCATGAAGCGTGCCCGGAACGAGTTGAGCGAAGAGATCCAGAGCCTGCGCGAGATGATGAGCGAGCTGCGGCCGCCGATCCTGGACGAAGGTGGCCTGGACGCAGCCCTACAGGACCAGCTGTCCAACTGGGCCTCTTCCACGGGCCTCGAAGCCCGCTTCGAGGGAGGCCCGCACGGCCCTCTCAACCCGAACAGCGAAACGGTGATCTATCGGGTTGTCCAGGAGGCTCTCGCCAATGTCGCCAAACACGCTCGCGCCAGCCTGGCCACCGTCTCGGTAACTCAGTCGGGCAGCAGCGTCGAGGTCGTTATCCGCGACAACGGAAAGGGCTTCAACGCCGGGACGCGTTCCGAGATGTTGCGCCACGGGCATTTCGGGCTGGTAGTCATGCGTGAACGCGTCGAGTGGGCGACGGGGCGCTTCGAAATCAAGAGCGCGCCCCTCACCGGCACCGAGGTGACCGTTTGGCTACCCATCACTTCGACGAGCGAGCCGATCGAGGCAGCGTGAAAGGACTACCAGTGAGCCATTTGAGCCTTCGGAGCCCAGCCATGAGGAGGCCCCTGTGACCCCCGCCAGGATGCCCCGGGTCGTCGTGGTGGACGACGACACCGCGCTGGCCGAGGAGCTCGCCGGCCTTTTCACTGACGTTGGATACGAGGTAACGGGGGTAGCCAACGCGGCCATAGAAGGGATCGACATGGTAAGCATGACCAGGCCCGACGTCGTGCTGATGGACGTGCGGATGCCCGGCATGAGCGGGACGGAGGCCGCCGAGGTGCTGCGGCGCGATCACCCCGACGTGCCCGTAGTGCTCCTTTCGGCCTATAACGACGAGGGCATCGTGAAGGCAGCCGAGGAGGCCCACGTGGCGGCCTACCTGGTCAAGGGGTGCACGGCTGAAGAACTCCTGTCGACCGTCGGGACGATCATCAACGCGAGCCTAGGAAGGAGGCGAACCGAATGATCTTTTCGGCGCGTCGCCACAGCAGTACCCGCTCCTCGGCCCCCTTCACGCACCCCGAAGTCACCCACCCGGAAGCGGGCCACGCGGTCCCCACAGATGGGATCACCGGGGAACATGACGAAGAGGCCGCCGGCGGTCCAAGGATCTACACCGTGCTCGTGGCCGACGACGCCGCTGCAACGCGCGAGGGCCTCGCCGAAATGATGGAGGACACCTCGGACCTCGTGTGCGTAGCGGCCGTCGGAGACGCCAGCGCGGCGGTGTCCGGGGCCGCCCACTACCAGCCCGACGTCGCCCTGCTCGACGTCATGATGCCGGGCGGAGGGGGCTTGGCTGCGGCGTTAGGGATACGGGAAGTGTCTCCCCGGACCCGCTTGCTGGCCTATTCCGCGGCCTCCGACCGCGCCTCGGTGGTCCAGATGCTGCGCAGCGGGGCGCGCGGGTACCTCGTAAAAGGGGCGCCGGCCCAGGACCTCATCGATGGCCTGCGCCGGTGCGCCGAGGGGAGCACCGCCCTGTCGGCAGGCCTCTCCGAGCATCTGATATCGGAGATGGGTGAGCTCGGGCGGGCGGAAAGAGCCTTCGGCGCGGCGGCGCGGGCCCGCTACGAGCGTTTCTTGAAGCTCCTCCAGCCAGGAGGGTCGGTCGCCACCTACCAACCCGTCGTCTACCTGCGCACCGGTGCGGTGGTCGGCTACGAGGCATTGGCCGATTTCGGAGCCCAGCCTTCCCTGAGCACCGAGGACATCTTCCGGGAGGCACACCAGGTGGGCCTCGGGGTCGACCTTGAACTGCACACGGCTCGCGTGGCTGTTGCCGGCTTTGCCCAGGAACTTGCTCGCCGGGAACATACCTACCTGGCCGTGAACGCCTCGCCCGGGCTGCTCTACCGGCCCGCCTTGCTCGAAGTCCTCTCCGAGCTGCCCTCCGACCGCGTCATCGTGGAGATCACCGAGCAGCGCCAGTTCGACTCGTATGACCAGTTGCGCGAGACGGTGTGCCTGGTCCACGAAAGGGGCATGCGCGTCGCTGTGGACGACACCGGTAGCGGCTTCGCCGGCCTCCAACGGCTCGTCGACGTGCGCCCAGAGATCGTCAAGCTCGACCGGGCACTTACAAGCCAGGTCGACACCGACCCGCCCCGGCGCGCCCTTGTCGGCGCTATCCGCCAGTTCGCCGACGACATGGGGATCACGGTCATCGCCGAAGGGATCGAGCGGGAGGAGCAGCTCGTCGTGCTCCGTGACATGGGCGTGGACTGCGGTCAGGGCTACCTGCTCGGCAGGCCAGCAGCGCTGCCTTCGGGCCACTAGCAGCTCTCGGCCCGCTGGCTGGCCTGGTCTCGTGAATTATTTGAAAATGCCGCCAGCGCTTTGTCCCGTACGATCTATCTAATGAGCTCGGACGCTGCCAGCTTCATAGAAGCGGTCCACGAAAGCATCGTCATTTTCGACGGCGCCACAGGCACCAACCTGCAGATGCTCGGCCTCGGGCCAGACGACTTCGGTGGGCCTTCTTATGAAGGCTGCAACGAGATCCTGTGTGCTACGAAGCCCGATGCGATAGCGGACCTGCACCGGTCGTTCTTCGATGTCGGCTGCCAGGTTGTCGAGACCGACAGTTTCGGTTCCCTGCCTTGGGTCCTTGCGGAGTACGGGATCGCCGGGCGTGCCCGCGAGCTCGCCAGGTCCGCTGCGTCGATTGCGCGCGATGTGGCCGACAGTTACGGCCCGGGCCATTGGGTTGCCGGGTCTCTCGGCCCAGGTACGAAGATCGCCTCGCTCGGCCAAATTTCCTTCATCGATATGCGCGACGGCTACCAGGAGGCAGCCGCAGGCCTTATCGCCGGCGGGGCCGACCTCCTGGTAATCGAGACGGTACAGGACCTCCTCCAGGCCAAAGCGGCGATAATCGGCGCCCGGCGCGCAATGGCAGACGCCGGCAGGGAGCTGGCGGTCCAAGTGCAGGTAACCATTGAAATGACCGGGCGGATGCTGATGGGCAGCGAGATCGGCGCGGCACTCACGACCCTGGACGCGCTGCGGCCCGACGTGATCGGGCTCAACTGCGCCACAGGTCCTGCGGAGATGGGTGAGCACCTCCGGTACCTGAGCGCGCGCTCCCGCCTCCCGTTGTCGTGCCTGCCGAACGCAGGCTTGCCTTCGGTAGTCGAGGGCAAGATGCACTACGACCTCACCCCGTCGCAGCTTGCCGCGCACCACACGCGCTTTGCGACCGAGCTCGGCATCAACATCGTCGGCGGCTGCTGCGGCACCACGCCGGCGCATTTGAAAGCGGTCGTCGACGCCCTTGGGGGCTCGGTACCGGCGCGGCGAGAAAGCGTTTGGGAACCGGGCTGCGCTTCGCTTTACACCCACGTCCCTTACGACCAAACGCCTTCTGTGCTCAATATCGGAGAACGGACGAACGCCAACGGCTCCAAGCGTTTCCGGGACGCAATGCTGGCCAAGGAGTGGGACACATGTACTTCTATGGCCAAGGAGGCGGTCCGCTTCGGGAGCCACTTACTCGACGTGTGCGTCGATTACACCGGGGAAGACGGCGTCGCCGACATGACCCAAATCGCAAGCCGTTTTGCAACTCAGGCGACGCTGCCGCTCATGCTCGACTCGACCGAAGCGCCGGTCATCGAGCGCGGCTTGCAACACATCGCTGGCAAGCCCCTTATCAATTCGGTCAACCTCGAAGAAGGCGACGCTAGGGGCACACGCCTCGACAGCTTCCTGTCGCTCGCCCGTGAGTACGGCGCCGCGGTCGTCTGCACCTGCATCGACACCGACGGGCAGGCCCGCACCGCAGAATGGAAGTTACGTGCCGCCCAGGCGATTTATGACCTCGCCGTGGGCCGTTACGGGCTCCTGCCGGAGGACCTTTTCTTCGATGCCCTCGTGCTCCCGGTCAGTACCGGCATGGAGGAGAGCCGGCGCGACGGCGTCGAGACGATAGAGGGCATAAAGCTTATAAAGGCGGCCATGCCCGGCGTGCGCACGGTGCTGGGCATTTCCAACGTCTCGTTCGGTCTGGCCGCTACGGCTCGCCAGGCGCTCAACTCTGTCTTCCTACATGAGTGCCAGCAAGCCGGCCTGGACGCGGCCATCGTGAACTCAGCCCGCATCGTCCCGCTGGACCGGATCTCGCCTGAGGCGGTGCAGATATGCCTGGACCTGATTTACGACCGCCGTGACGCCTCGACCCGCTACGACCCGTTGTCCGAGCTCCTGCGCTTTTTCGAAGGGGCCACCTCAGAGTCCCTGGCTGAAGAGGACAGGAGCGACTGGACCGTAGAACACCGCCTGGAACAGCGGGTCGTCGACGGCTCGCGCGAAGGCCTCGACGTAGAGCTGGACGAAGCCCTGCAAAAGGGGACGGCCGCGCTGGACATCGTGAACGGCCCGCTGATGACCGGCATGAAAACCGTCGGCGAGCTGTTCGGTTCCGGCCGCATGCAGCTGCCTTTCGTCCTCCAGTCGGCAGAGGTGATGAAGAGTGCCGTCGCGTACCTGGAACCGCACATGTCCAAAACTGGCGACCGCGGGAGGGGCAAGGTCGTGCTGGCGACCGTTAAGGGGGACGTGCACGATATAGGCAAGAACCTCGTCGACATAATCCTGACCAACAACGGCTACGAGGTCCACAATCTCGGGACCAAGGTGGCGATCTCCGAAATGGTCTCCAAGGCCGAGGAGATCGGGGCCGACATCATCGGGATGTCCGGCCTTCTCGTCAAGTCGACCCTGATAATGCGGGACAACCTGCTCGAGCTCAACGAGCGGGGACTATACCGTTACCCGGTAATCCTCGGAGGGGCAGCCCTCACGCGCTCGTACGTTGAAAAGGACCTTCGCGCTCAGTACAAGGGGCGGCTGTTTTACGGGAAGGACGCCTTCGAGGGGCTGCGGACAATGGACAAGCTGATGGAGTTTTCTCGCAACAATGAGGACGACCCCGAGTTCGGCCGCGCCCTCGGCGGCCGTCCCGGCGTCCCACCACGACGCCAGGCTCGGACGGGCCCCGAACAGCAGAGCGAGCGCCCGCGGCGGGCACCTTCGGTTGAGGTGGACAACGCCGTCCCGGTACCGCCGTTTATCGGTTCCCGCGTCGAACGAGGCATACCGCTCAACGAGATCGCCAAGTACCTGAACGAGACTTCGCTCTTCCGCAACCAGTGGGGCTACCGCCCGCTCAAGGGCGAGACCGATGCCCAGTTTAAGACGCGCGTACGAGGGGTGCTCCGCCAGCAGTTGGAGCTCGCGCGGCAGTCAGACGTGCTCCGCCCAGCGGTAGCGTACGGGTACTTCCCGGCGAGCTCGGACGGCGATGACCTCGTTATATGGCAAGACGAGCAGCGCTCCAGCGAGCTCACGCGGTTCAATTTCCCTCGCCAAGACGAAAGCCCGTGGCTGTGCATTTCCGATTTCTTCAAGCCAGTTTCCTCCGGCGAAATTGACTACGCCGCGTTCCATGTCGTGACTATGGGGCCGGCAGCTTCGGAGCAAACGGGCAAGCTTTTTGCCGAGGACCGCTATACCGATTACCTGCACCTACACGGCCTTTCCGTCGAGATGACCGAGGCTCTAGCTGAGTACTGGCACCACCGCATCCGCGAGGAGTGGGGTTTTGCCGGGGAGGACGGGCCGAACTTGCACGGGCTGTTCCGCCAGCAGTACCGCGGAGGTCGTTATTCGTGGGGCTACCCGGCGTGCCCCGACCTCGAAGACAACGCCCGCTGCGCGTGGCTTGTTGGCGCCGAGCGGACCGGGATCGAGTGCTCGGAGGAAACCTCCTGGCAGTTCCATCCCGAGCAGACAACCGCCGCCATTATTTGCCACCACCCTCAGGCCAAGTACTTCATTGTCCGCCGCACAGTCGGGAGCACTACCCCGGCGTCGTGACCGGGAGCGCGCTCTGGAGGTCCTTGAAGCCCTGGGTGGACCAGCCCTGCCCGTCGGGGCCAATGGCTAACGCCTCGTAACCGGCCAGGCTTTCCAACCAGCCAGGTGCGGCGGCGCCCATCGCAAACGCAGCCGTGGCGTAAGCATCCGCACTTATGAGCTCCCGCCCCACGACCGTCACTGCGATCAGCTCAGTTGCCGGCTCCCCGCTGTTCGGGTTGATCACGTGCAGGCCCCGCTCGTAGGTGCCAGAGGTGGCAACAGCCCCGCCCGTGACCGACAAAGCGGCGCAGTACGCGTCGCGTTGAAGCGGGTGGCGGACGCCGACATGCCAGGGCCGACCCGTTGCCGGGGCCCCGCTCAGGCGGACGTCTCCCCCACCGTCGATCGCATGGTCCGGCAAACCGGCTTGTTGGAGAAGCCGGGAGGCGTGTTCGACAGACCAGCCCTTGACAATTCCGCTCGGGTCAAAATGGCCGCTCGCCCAGGCATCGAAAAAACCACCCGTTGCCCCGTTGAACTTGTAACAGAGCGCGACCACCTTTTTCAGTTCCGCGCAGCACTCGTCAATTGGCAGTTCGCCCCGGTCAAAACGGTTCACTTCACTGTTCGGTTTGTACGTGCTGAAGGTGTCGTCGACCCAGTGCAACCACTGGGTCGCGGAGGCCAAGGCTGCGTCGACCTGCACCTGCGGCGCCGGGGTACGCACGTCGAAGGTCACGACGGTGCCCATGACTTCTTCGTGGCGGACAACGCTGGTTGCCCCCGGCCCGCCCCGTGGCGACGTCATTGGCTGGCTTTGTCGAGGGCAGACTGCAGCGACTGGGCGAAGGCGTCGCTCGTGTACGTTGCCCCCGAAACGACGTCGAAGTTGAGACCCTGAGCAGCCACAGCCTCCCGCACCAGGACGGGGACCGCCGCCGAGTTCACCGTTTGGGAGTAAGGCGAGAACGCGTCGTCCTGGGGCACCGAGACGGTGACGATCCGGCTGCCGTTCACTGTGACCGCCACCTCGATGTCGCCGTAACGGTAGGAGACATCCTGGCCCGTGTAGGTCCGGTCTGAGCTCGAAGAGGCCGCCGTCGGTACCGTCGTCCCGGTCCCGGTCCCGGTCCCGGTGTTGGTGCTGGTGCGGGTGCTGGTGTTGGTGCTGGTGTTGGTGCTGGTGCTGCCCGTCCCGGCACCCGCGTCGACCTTGGCGACCTTTACAGCTCCTTCGGAGCGGTAGCCGAGCAGGAGAACGAGGCCAACCACCGTCCCGGCTGTGGCGATCACGGCGCGACGCATAATGCTCCCGTTCTACCTACAGCTCGAACAGTTCGGTGTGGACGTGGCGCCGCGGGACGCGCAATGTCCGAAGGCTTGAATTGACCGTCGCGGTGAAACCTGGAGGACCGCACACGTACACGTCGCGCTGGACGACGTCTCGCACGAGCCGCTGAAGATGATTGGGGGTCAGGTACTCGGGGTGCTCGTCCCTCGGACCTACCAGGTAGTGGACCTTGGCGCCGCGCCTCTGCGCTATTTCGTCGAGCTCGGCCCGCAGCCCGAGCTCATCGGAGTTGCTCGCCCGGTACAACAGGGTCACGTCACCCGAGGCCGTGGCCGCCTCCTCGAACATGGCCCGTAGCGGCGTTATGCCTACGCCGGCGCCGATCATCAGGAGCTTGCGACCCCTCCGCCAGCGCGTCGTGAAGTTGCCGAACGGGCCCTCCAGCAAGACCTTGGTGCCGGGGCGCAGCGTGGCCAAGCCTGAACTGTGGTCGCCCAGTGCTTTGACCGTCATACGGAACCATCGACCGTTGGGAGCAGCCGACAGGCTGAAGGGATGAGCCTGCCACCAGCCGTCCCGGGTCAGGAAGCGCCACAGGAAGAACTGGCCGGCATCCGCACCAAGTTTGTCCAGCGCTCTGCCCGAGACGTACACCGATGTGAGGCCCGGGCCCTCGCTCGCTGTCCCGACGACTACGAAACGATGGCGCGCCATGTTGAGCAGGGGCGTGACGACGCGGTAGAAGATCAGGAGCGCGGCGACGGTCGCGTACATGGCGCCCCAGATGACCCGGTTGAGCGGGTGCGTCGCAAAGTCTGCACCCGTGTTGAACTGGTGGGCAAAGGAAAGTGCGAGGGCGATGTACGTGTAGAGGTGTACGAAGTACCAGGTGTGATAGTTCACGCGCCTGCGTACGGCCCGCGCCGACAACACCCCCACCAACACGAGCAAACCGAGCCCCACTGTCGCTGCCAGCATGTCCGGGTAGGACAGCACAACGGACTTCGTCTCGCTCAACAAGCCGTCGTGGGTGGTGACGGCGTACCCCCAGATGATCAGCAACGCGTGGGCCACGAGCAGGCAGATCGAGTACTCCCCGTTGCGTCGGTGCCACACCGCCAACCGGTCCATGCCGATCATCCGGTCGAGCCATGGGGCCCGGCCCATGAGCAGCACCTCGATGACGACCAGGTAGGTGCCTAGGAGGCCAGTGACCCGGCCGGCGGCCGTCAGCCAGGGGCCGGGGCCATAAACGCTGGCCGGGCTGGTGTCGTGCCACCACATGTACATCACGCCGAGGGCTCCCAGGGCGATGGCGGTGGCCACTATGCCTTCACGGGCGGGCTGGCTCAGGCGGTACAAGTAACGTTCCCGGCGGGCTGCGTCCGCGGGAGCCCGAGTGGGCACCGTGCTGGTCACTCGTCCAATATTGTCGTCATTTGCTGAGGAGAACCTGAGCCGTCGCTCCGAAGTCCGACTAGTGCCACGACAGGCAGCACGAGCCCGGCCGACGCGCCTAAAGACCGTCAGGCCTCGACAACTGTGAGGGCGTGATCAGCCAGGTTGAGGGGCCGAGGCCCACGCATGGTCGCCACCACGATGTCCTCGATACGCACTCCATGTCGGTTCGGTACGTAAATGCCCGGTTCGACCGAGAACGCATGGCCGGCAGTCACAGGCGTCGAGTTGCCAGCGACCATATAGGGATCTTCGTGCTCCTCGAGGCCGATGCCGTGGCCCGTGCGGTGGACGAAGTACTCGCCGAAACCCGCTTCGTCGATCACCCGGCGCGCAGCCCCATCGACGCCGCTGCAGAGCTCGCCGACCTGTGCCGCGACCACTCCGGCGGCTTGCGCCTTGGCAACCACTGCGTACAGTTTTGCCAGCTCCCGTGATGGCTCCCCGGTGAAAACGGTCCGCGTGATGTCAGAGCAATAGCCGTCGAGCGACCCGCCGAAATCGCACACTACGGGTTCGCGGGGCTGGATGGAACGCTCGGTGGGCTCGTGGTGCGGGCTCGCGGAATTGGGCCCTGACGCCACGATGGCGAAGTTGACTTTTTCGTTGCCCTCCTCGAGCAGGCGCCTCGATATTTCCGCCGAAACCTCGCGTTCGGTGCGCTGAAGTAGCCCTATCTCGCCGGTCAGCAGGGCCGCCGCGACCCGGTCCGCCGCTGCGGCGGCCTTGGCGAGCGCCTCGATCTCGGCCGCGTCCTTGATCGCCCGGAGAGGGGCCGTCACGGTCGAAGCTGTCCTCCAGGTTGCGTCGGGCAGGGTGCGCTCGAGCTGCAACAGGAACGTGGCCCACGCCCGGTCGCTGATCGCCAAGGCGGGTGCCTTCCCCGTGCAGCGTCGCACGAGATCGGCCACGATCTCGACCGGGTCCTCCATCTCGCCCCATGGGCGGACCGAGAACACCTCCGGCACTGGTTTCACCGCGGCGCCTCGAGCACCGGCACGACCAGGGTCGCCTGCTCGCTACTGCCCCCAGCGGGGACGACCAGCATGGTGAGCCGCTCGAGAGGCATCGCCAGGTACCCGCTCAGCCAAGGCAGATCAGCACCAAGAGACAACAGGACTACATCGACGCCCGCAATGGACATGGCCTCGTGGGCCCGTGCCAACCGGGCTGAAAAGGGCGCCGCGTTCAAGCCGCACCACCCGAGGCGTTGGCCGCCCGTCCTGGCCCTACACCGACGCCCACTGCCGCTCCGACACCGACAGCGGTACCAGCACCTTCGGCCGCCTGCCGGGCGTGGTAGCTCGACCTGGTCAGCGGCGAGGCGACGACGTGGGAGATGCCAAGGGCGCGGCCCGCCTCTGCGATCCGGGCGAAGTCCTCCGGCGACCACCAGCGCGCCACTGGCAGGTGGCTGGCAGACGGGCGCAGGTATTGGCCGATCGTGACAATCTGCACGCCGATCGCCTGCAAGTCGGCAAGCACACCGATGACTTCTTCTTCGGTCTCGCCTAACCCGACCATCAGCCCTGACTTGGTAGTAAGGCCCGCTTCGCGAGCACGGGCAAGGACCGCCAGGGTGCGCGCGTACGAGGCGGACGGGCGCACTGCTCGCTGCAGGCGCGGCACCGTTTCGACATTGTGGTTGAGCACGTCCGGGCGCTTGTCGAAGATGCGGCCCAGCGCCGCCGGGTCTCCTTTGCAGTCTGAGATCAGGACCTCGACCGCGGTTCCCGGACAACGCCGGCGGAGCGCTTCGATCGTCGCAGCGAAAGCCGATGCGCCGCCGTCTTCGAGATCGTCGCGTGCTACGCAGGTCACGACCGCGTGAGCGAGGCCGAGGCGAGCTACGGCCTCGGCCACACGTTCGGGCTCATCTGGGTCGAGGGGAAACGGTTTGGCAGTATTCACCTGGCAAAAGCCGCACGCACGCGTGCAGCGGTCGCCATTGATCATGAATGTCGCGGTCCCGTCGGCCCAACATTCGAAGATGTTCGGGCAACCCGCCTCCTCGCAGACGGTCACGAGCCCGAGGCCGTGCACGGTCTTGCGGAGTGACCGGAACTCTGTACCCATGTTGGCGTTCGCCCGTAACCAGGCAGGCTTGCGGGCGCCGAGCGCAAGGCCGGCGGCCGGGTCAACCCCCGCCTGGGCGAGGCGGCCGAGCAGGCGTACCGGTTGGGCCGCAACAGTAGGTTGGGCCGGCGCAGCAGGCGCCGGAGCGTCCACCAGCAGAGGAGCTGTGGGCACCGCCGTAGCAACCGGGCCAGTCCCCAGCCACGCCGCGTCCTGGCGTTCGACCGGCCTTCCCTTTCCCCAGCGCCGTGCCGCTACTGCGAAGATGGCCTCGACGACCTCGGCGATGCCGACCGCCAGACCTTCGGCCTGGAGTGAAGTGACCTCCTTGTCCGAGATCCCGCAGGGCACGATGTGGTCGAACATGGCCAGCTCGGTGCTTACGTTGAGAGCGAAACCGTGCATCGTGCGCCGGCGGCTGTGGCGGGCACCAATGGCGCAAATCTTGCGAGGCCGTGGCCCGTGCAGGCCGGCCCACACGCCCGGGTAGCCTTCCAGCCGCCCGGCATCCTCGAGACCGAGGCTCGCCAAGGTGTCGATGACCAGCTGTTCGACCTCGTGGATGTAACGCGGAGTTGCCGAATGCCCGCTCGGCACGGACAGGACGGGGTAGCCGACCACTTGGCCGGGGCCGTGGTAGGTGATGTCGCCGCCCCGGTCAACCCAGAGCAGCTCCGCACCCACACTTGAAGGGTCGACCAGCATGTGCTCGGTCCTTGCGCGGATGCCAGCCGTGTAGACGTGCGGATGCTCCAGCAGCAGGAGCCAGTCGTCAGCCCGCTCGCCGGCCGCCCAAAGCGCACGTTGAAGGACGTGAGCGTCGCGGTACGCAACCCGTGTGCCGAGCCAGCGCAGGCGGAGCGTGCGGCCGGCCGCGATCAGCTCGCCGGGCGCTGCGGGGCTCATCATTCGACCGGTACCAGGCAGCTCGCCCGGCGCAGCGGAGGCCATCGTGGCGCCCAGGGCCGCGGTCTGGCTCAAATCTCAGTTGCCCAGTCGCGGGTTTGGAGAATGTCGCGGACCTTGGCCATGAAAGCGGCCGCGTAGGCACCGTCGACTGCACGGTGGTCCCACGACATCACCAGATTGCCAACCGGGCGGACGGCAATGCCGTCAGAACCGTCCGGCAGTTCGATCACCACAGGGCGCTTCTTCACGCCATCGGTCGACAGGATCGCGACCTGGGGCTGGTTTATGACCGGGACCGTGATGAAGGTCCCAAAACCGCCGGCGTTTGTCAAAGTGAACGTCCCACCGGAGATGTCATCCATCGTGAGCCGTTTGGAACGTGCACGGGACGCCAGGCCGGCGATCTCGCGAGCGAGCGCAGTCAGGCGCTTTTCTTCGGCGCGGTGCACCACCGGAACCAGGAGGCCTTCGAAGTCGAGGTCGACAGCGATCCCGAGGTTGACCTCACCGTGGACGATCAGCTCGTCGTCGCCAACAGAAGAGTTGAGGTAGGGCCAGTCCTCCAGAGCATCGACGACGGCCCTCGCGATGAAGGGCAAGTAAGTGAGGCTGAAACCCTCGTTCGCCTTGAAACGGTTCTTCTCGGCACTGCGCACCTTGTCCACGGCCGAATAATCGACCTCGACCGCAATCATGGTGTGGGCCGACGTGTGCTTGGACCGAACCATGTGCTCGGCGGTGCGCCGCCGGATGTTGGTGAAGGGCACGACCCTGTCGTTCTGGCCCGCCACCGGTACAGGACCGGCCTGCGCGGCACTCCCCGCCGGAACGGGGCCCTCCGTGCGGCTCGAGCGTCCCCGACCCGGGGCATCGTCCTCAAAAGGCCCCTCCACCGTCGCCTCGGTCCCGTTCGGGCCTTTGCCGTCGATCGCCGCGAGCACGTCATCTCGGGTGATCCGGCCTCCTGCGCCCGACCCCACTATCTCCGCCGGGTCGAGCCCGTGCTCGGCGATGAGCCGGCGGACCACCGGGGACAGCAGCCGGCCCGGGCCGCCTTGGGCAGGCGCGCTCGGAGGGCGCTGGTCCGCCGGACGAGAACCCGGCCTGGGAGGCGCCCCCGTGGGGGGTTTCGCCTGCGCGGCTTGCCCGCCTTGGCGACGGCTGCTCGCACCTTGCTCGGCGCCGGCGCCGACAGGGACGTCGTCCTCGTCCGGCGCAACGCCGGGCGCAGCAGCGGCATCATCCGGCGCCTGTGCGGTCGCGGCGGCAACCTCTTGACTCGCCTGACCGGCTTGACCGGCTTGACCGGCTTGACCGGCTTGGCCCGCGCCGGCCCCGGAGGCCTTAGCGGCACCACCCTGGCCTATGACGGCCAATTTGGTACCGACCGAAACGGTCTCACCTTCTTGGACGAGGATCTCATCGACGGTGCCGCTTACCGGCGAGGGCACTTCCGAGTCGACCTTGTCCGTCGAGACCTCGAACAGAACCTCGTCTTCAACGACCTCGTCGCCGACCCGCTTATGCCATTTGGTGATGGTGCCCTCGGTAACAGTCTCGCCGAGCTGGGGCATCGTGATTTCAGCCAACGTGTAGACCTCTTCCAGCCAGGGCGAGCACTGTCTCGCCGAAAACCTCCGACAATGATGGGTGCGGTTGCACGAAGCGAGCGATTTCTTCGGCAGTGGCCTCCCAATTGACAGCCAGGTAACCCTGGCCGAGCTGCTCGGTAACCCAGGGCCCGACCATATGGACACCCAGGATGCGGCCGGCGGAACCGTCGGGCAACTTTTCCGCTATCACCTTTACCAATCCTTCGGTCTCGCCCACGATCATTGCGCGCGCGCTGCCTCCGTAGGAGTCCTTCTTGGCGACCACCTCATAGCCGGCCTCAACGGCTGCTTCCTCCGAGTACCCGGCGAAGGCCACCTCGGGGAACGTGTACACGCACCAAGGCACCTTGCCGTAGTCCATCGGTACCACCGGTCTTCCGAGCACCTGGTCGATTACCAACATGGCCTCGGCAAAGCCCACGTGCGCGAGGCCCGGTGTAGCCACGAGATCGCCGGCCGCCCAAACGCCTGGCTCGCTGGTCTGCATCAGCTCGTCGACCTTTACGAAGCCCCGCTCGTCGACCTCGACACCACAACCAGGCGCCAGGAGCGCGTCGCTGTACGGGCGCCGGCCGACCGAGACGACGACCGCTTGCACCTCGAGCTGGTTGCGGCCTCCTTCACTTCCGGCATCAAACTCTACAACAGTTCCTTTGCCATCCTCAGTGGGGGCATGGCTCTTGACCATGACCCCCGTCTTGATGTCGATGCCGCGCCTTTTGAACGACCTCACGACGACGTCCACCACGTCCTTGTCGACGCCCGGGAGGATCCTCGGGAGAGCCTCGAGTATGGTCACCCGCGTCCCCATGTCGGCCAACATGGAGGCGAACTCGCAGCCGATCGCTCCCCCACCGATGACCACCGCCGTCTCCGGCAGCCGCTCAAGGTCGAGCACCTCGTCGCTCGTGAGCACGAACCGGCCGTCGACCTCGAAACCCGGGATCGTCCGGGGCACAGAACCAGCTGCCAGTATGACGGCCGGCGCCTCCAGCTCTGTGGTCCCACCGTCCAGGCCCTCGACTTGCACCACCCTGCCAGGCAGTAGCTTCCCGCTGCCGGCAAAGGTCACGACCTTGCGGCGCTTGAGCAGCCCTTGTAGACCTTTGTGGAGCTGGTCGATGACTTTGTTCTTGCGAACCTGGGTGGCCGAAAAGTCCACCGTCCAGCCGTCGACCCCGATCCCGTACTCCTTGGCGCCCTTCACCGTGCGGTAGACGGTCGCCGTCTCGAGCAGTTCCTTGGCCGGGATGCAGCCACGGTGTAAACAGGTGCCGCCCACCTTTTCTTTTTCCACGAGGGCGATACGCAAGCCGGCCAGCCCACCGTAAAGCGCTGCCGCATAGCCAGCCGGCCCACCCCCGATGACAACTACATCAAACGACTCCGAAGACGCGGTCGTAGGGACCACCACCTTTCTCACACCAAGCCTATGCGCCCGCCGGGAGAACTAGCCTCATCGGCCCGGGTGGAGTCGTTGGCGGCGCGCGGGCCGACGGGCGGCTGTGCATTGGCGGCGCGCGGGCAGACGGCCGGCTGGGCATTGGCGGTGCGCGGGCAGACGGCCGGCTGGGCATTGGCGGTGCCTGTGCGGCGCGGCCGGTGCCAAGAGCGCGATACCCGGGCGGATGGCCACTTGGGCGGTGCCGGTGCCATGCTCGAACAGATGCACCGGCCTTGCAAGCGACCCAGCTCGTGGCATGCGCCGGTCATTGTCGTATCTGTCGTCTCTGTCCTTGCGGCAGGGGCGGGGCTCACGGGCTGCGGAGGGGCGCCCGCCCGTACTGCGCGTACTGCGCCCGCCCGTACTGCGCGTACTGCGCCCGCCAGTACTGCGCCCGCACGAACAGCGCAGCCGCGCCCAGCCCCCATAGAGGTCGTGGCGTCTGTGTTTCCCCTGGCCCAGCTGACGAGTTACGTGGGCGGCACTGCGGTACACGTCGTCGACCTTGCGCCGCCTGGCACCCAACCGCAGGATCTTTCCCTGAACGCGGCCGAGCGGGACGAGATCGAGCACGCCGCCGTCGTAATAGATGTCGGCGACGGTTACCAGCCCAAAGTCGAGTCCGCCGCCAGCTCGGCCCGGCGGCACCTGTCGGTACTGCCGGCGGTCTCGAAGCAGGCCAACCCGTACGAGTTCTGGCTCGACCCATACCTCATGGCCGACGCCGCGACCGTAATCGCCGAGGCCCTCACCGGCGCTGAACCAGCTGAGCGCTCCGTGTTCGAAGACGGTTCGCGAAATTTCGCTGCGGTGGCTAACTCGATCGAGTCGGACTTCGAGAGCACTTTTACGGACTGCACCATCAACCAGTTCATCACTTCGGATAACGCGTTTGAGCGGCTCGCTTCCGACTTTGACCTCAGAGATGTCGCCGTCGACACGTTGGGTGTGAAGAAAACGGCAGCCCTGGTGCGCTCGAGCTCTCTCCCTGCAGTTTTCAGTGAGGTTGGCGTACCGTCCGGCCAACTGCAGGAAGTCGCCACATCCGTAGGGGTCCCCGTCAAGAGCCTCGACCCGATGGAGCTCGCCCCGAGCCCAGCGGGGCCGGCCCCGCCCACCTACTTCGCCATGATGGAAGATGACCTGACGGCACTGGAAGGCCCGCTCGCCTGCGACACGACCGGCGGTATCTGAGGAAGTGGAGATCGTCCTGGACCAGCCGATCGCTGCAAGTGCTGACGACGCCCAATCTGCCTTCTTGGACCCCGAGTTCTACCGGAGCCTGGGAGAGCTGCCGGACATATCCGCTCCCGAAGTGCGCTCCTTTTCGGCGGGCCCAGACGGTGCTCGCATCGAGCTCGGTTACCGCTTCGCCGGCGAGCTCAACGGACCGGCCAAGGCGATCCTCGACCCCAAAAAACTGACGTGGTCGCAGGTGACCGAGGTGGACCTGGCCACACGACGAAGCACGGTCAAGATGGTCCCTGACAACTACGGAGGTTTGCTTTCCTTTCAAGGCTGGTACGAGCTGCACGACGTCGGCGAGCACCAGTGTTGCCAGCACTTGGTGGCGGATCTACGGGTGCATATCCCTCTTCTTGGCGCGTTCGCCGAGCGCACGATCGCCGGCAGCATCCGGCAGAACCTTGCCGACACGGCCCATCTCATCGAGCGTTATGTAGCCGGTCACCCTCATCCTGCTGAGCCTCATCCTGCTCACCCTCGTGGCCCTCGCCCGGCTGGCCCTCGCCCGGCTGGCCCTCGCCCGGCTGGCGCTGGCCCTGCTGGCGCTGGCCCTGCTGGCGCTGGCCCTGTTTGCCCTCACCGCTCGGCCGATGGCCCGAGCTCCTGACGCGCTGAGCGCAACGCTCGCTTCTCATGTGGCAGCTTGGCCGGGGCTGGCCGCTACCGGCATCGTGGCGGGCGTCCGGTCCGGTGATCACCCCCGCGCAGAGGTCGTAGCTACAGCCGGGCCGCTCGCCGAACGCTTCGACTGGGCATCGGTGACCAAGCTGCTGGTCTGCCTCGCCAGTCTCGTCGCCCTGGAAGAAGGCAGCGTCACCCTCGACGACGCTGCCGGGCCGCCTGGGTCGACGCTCGCCCACCTCCTCGCACACGCCTCGGGCCTGCCTTTCCAAGGGAGCCAACCGATCGCCCGACCGGCAACGAACCGCATCTACTCGAACACCGGGATCGAACTTGCGGCCGCTCACCTAGAGGCCTGCACCGGGATGTCCTTAGGCGACTACCTGACCGCCGGCGTCCTCGAACCTCTCGGTATGCGCAGCACGGTGCTGAAAGGCTCACCAGCGCACGGGGCAAGCAGCCCCCTCGAAGACCTCGTGCTGCTCGCTAGCGAAATGCTGGCACCGAGCCTGGTCAGTCCTGAGACGATGCAGCTGGCCGCCACCGTTGCTTGGCCCGGGCTCAGCGGGGTCCTACCGGGCTTCGGGCGCCAGGCGCCCTGCGACTGGGGACTAGGCCCGAAATCCGTGGCCACAAAACCCCGCATTGGACCGGGCAATCCAACTCGCCGGCGACCTTCGGCCACTTCGGGCAATCTGGCTCGTTGCTCTGGGTCGACCCCGCCGCCGACCTCGCCCTCGTCGCCCTGTGTTCTACTCCGTTCGGGCCGTGGGCGAAGGAAGCCTGGCCCGCTCTTTCCGACGCGGTGTTGGCTTGGGCTGGGGTCTTGGACCGGGCCGGGATGGAACGACACCGTACGTCCGGGGACGGGCCCGTGTGACGAACGAGGTTCGTCCCGCGGCCGCACGGTCCGCCCCACCTAATCCCAGCGCCGTTCAGCCGTTCAGCCGTTCAGCCGACCTCTGTCTCCGCTCGGGAGCGAAATTTCCCCGTCGGCCCTTGACACTCGAACATACGTTTGGTAAGGTGTGCTCAGCTGTAGTTGAAGCCTCGGGGCCGGCATCGTTGGCCCTCCTCAAAACTGGTCTCCCCTGATCGGGGAGCGCAATGCCCATTGAGGAGGTGCTGTGCGCGCTCGACTGGTTGAAGCCGCTGAGGCCTATTGCTCTTTGCTCGCTAACTTCGACCCAGCGCTGTTGTCCGCCAGCGACTGCGACGCCGTGGTACAAGTGCTTTCGAAGGCAGAAAAGGCCTCAGCCACGGCTTGTCTGCTCGCCTCAGCGCGTGCTGTTGCCTGCGGTGCTCACAAAGAGCTGGGCTTTAGCGATGGGGCCGCATGGGTGGCCCGCCCGGCATTGCCGGTATTGACCACGCCGGCCGGCTCGATCAGGACAACGTGAGCCTCGCCCTCGGTGATCGGGCAGTGCTCGACACCGCTGGGGACGACGAAGAGCTGCCCGGGGGCGAGGGTCACGTTCCCGTCGCGCATCTGGATGGTCAGCTCGCCGCTCGTAACGAGGAAGAGCTCGTCCGTGTCTTCGTGGGTGTGCCAAACGAACTCGCCCTCGAGCTTGACCACCTTGATCTCGTAGTCGTTGAGGCGGGCAACCACCTTGGGCGCCCATTGCTCGGATAAGAGGGAAAGCTTTTCGGCAATGTCAACGGGGATGTAGTCCACAGGCCTAGTATTGCGGAGCCCCGCTAGAGCAGGCTCGCATTATGTGGTGCTCAACGAAGCCCTCCCTGAGACGCCGATTACCCTGAGAGAACGAGCCGCCGAGGAACCGGTCGAGCCTGCCCCGGGATGCACTCGCGGCGATCCCCTTTTGGGCCAACCTGGCGTTTAGGAGGCGCGAAGCTCTGGGAGCCCCTGCTCGAGGGTCAGCAGGTCGGCCATAAGGTCGCCGTGGCGATCAACCCGGTCGAGCACTTCTGCCCATTCAAAGCTGAGAGCTGCCGGGTCGCCCGTCGACAAAGCGTCGTCCAACTCGTCCCAGGTGACCGGGGTCGAGACGGTGGGCTGGGGTCTGGCTCGCAACGAGTACACCGAAACCGTTGTCTTCGAGGCGGCGTTCTGGCTCCAATCGATAAGAACCTTGCCCGCCCGCGCCGTCTTTAGTTGGTACGACACGATCAGTTCGGGGTGCCTCCGTTCCAGCAATTGGGCAACAGCCTTGGCGAACGGGGCCGAGCCCTCGTACGTCGCACCGCTGTTGAGGGGGGCGTAGAGCTGGATGCCTTTGCTCCCCGACGTCTTCGCCCAGGTTTCAAGGTGTAATTGGGAGAGAAGGTCGCGGACCAGCAACGCCACGCGTGCACACGTAATAACATCAGCTGGCGGGCCGGGGTCAAGGTCAAAGACCACCGACGTCGGAGAGCCCAGGTCCGGCTTTGCTGCGAGGGTCGGGTGGAGCTCGATGGCCGCCAGGTTGGCGAGCCAGACCACCGAAGCGGGGTCTTCGACAAGGCAATAATTGACCTCACCCATTTTGACGGTTCCCAACCAGGGCGGCTTGTAGGACGGGCAGTTCTTCTCGAAGAACGACGTCCCATCAACCCCGTTGGGGAAACGTTTCAAAGTGATGGCACGGCCTGCAAGGTGAGGGACGAGGACTGCTGCAATGCGGGCGTAATAACCCACCATGTCGCCTTTTGTGGTGCCGGTCGCCGGCCAGAGCACCTTATCGAGATTGGAGAGTGCAAGATCCCGGCCCCCTACTCTTAAGCGTGCCTGGAGTGCCTGCCTTGCCCGACTTCGCGTTAGCTGCCAAGGCTATTTACGCGCTTGCCCGTTTGCGCCCTCGGCCTTTGGCCTCCTCGGCGGCGGCTCCCTGTTCCTTCGCCCTGGCCAAGCTGGCCTCGAGCGCGGCCATGAGGTCCACCACCGGTGCGGGACGCTCGGTTTCTTCGGGTATGGCGATCTCGTTGCCCTCAGCTTTGGCCTCGATCAGCTCGAGGACCTTCTCTCTGTAATCGTCCTTGTACTTTTCGGGCTCCCATTCCGCGGAGAGGGAGTCGACGAGCTGGCGGGCCATTTTGAGCTCACGTTCGGACGGCTTGGTATCAGTTGTCGTCTTGATCTCCAGTTGGGACGCGCCGAGCACCTCGTCGGCGAACAGCATCGTCGATAGCACGAGCGCCCCATCGAGAGGTCGGAGCGCCGCCAGGTACTGCTTGGTCCGCAATACGAAGCGACCGATCCCAACCTTGCCCGTACCGGCCATGGCCTCGACCAGAAGAGCGTAAGGCCGTGCCGCGATGCTGTCGGGCATCAGATAATAGCTGTGCTCGAAATAGAGGGGGTCGATCGCTGCAAGGTCCACGAACTCTTCGATGTCGATGCTGCGGTTCGACTCGGGCGACAAGGCTTCGAGTTCTTCGGGGTCGACGATCACGTACTGGCCGCGGTGGATCTCGTAGCCCTTCACGATCTCCGAGAACTCCACTTCCTCGCCATCCACGGAGCAGACCCTCTTTTGGTTGATCCGACCACCGTCAGTGGAGTGCAGCTGGTGGAACCTGACATCCTTCGGAGCAGTGGCGGTCACCAATTTGACCGGTACGTTGACGAGCCCGAAACTGATCGAGCCGCTCCAGATAGCCCTAGGCATACGACCATTGTGCCAAGCGTGCAGCCCGAAGCCAAAGACGCTGGTCAGACGCCGCCCACCTGTTTGTGCCCCGCTGTGAGCCGAGCTCGGTCAACACCATTAGGCCGGGGGTGCTGACGGGCGGCGTGGTCGCCACAAACGCGCCCCGTTCCTCTAGGCGGGGCAGCTTTGTGGTGCCACGACCCGCACCACTAGGTCGAAGCTCGAGTAGCAAGCAGCGGGCATGGCATGCTTGGCCGTGCCCACGGTCCCGGAAGCCGCTGAGAGGCTCGTCCAGTTGCTCTCTGGCGGCGCCGGTGAGCTCTCCGACCCCAACGGGAGCGACCTCGAGTTCTTCGCGACCACTGAACTTCGGCCCATCGTGCGTCTGGAAGCTCCGCCAGATTGCTGGGCCGTTGACGGTGGCCAGGCCTTGGTGGCCGACGCGCGGTGTTTGCAGGTGGCGGCTACCCGCGCAGCGCGTACCCGTTGGCAGGGCGGCCGCTGCACCCTCGAAGAGGTGGGTGACATGGCGGTCCACGTCCTGACTGGCAGCGGCGGCGGGCCGGAAGGGAGGCGCTCGCTTTCCGAAATGGGCGCCCCGACAGCCCCAGGCGCCCCAGTCGACCTCAACCTGCTCCGCGACTGGTCCGAGTGGCGCCTGGTGGCGACGAGTGTGGAGGAGGCGGAGCCGGGGGCGATCGTGCTGGTGGACGGGGACCTCCAGCCGGACTGGAGGATCCCGGCCCAATGGCTCGCAGACCTGCTCACCAGGGCGGCAGAACGCGATGTGGCCCTGGTGGGCATCATCAAGCACAGTTCGCTCGCCCGGGGCGGGGCTCCGCTGGTCGGCCAGCTCGAGCTCGAGGCGGAGGCGGCTCTTGGCCCGCGCGCTTGCTGGTGGGTGCCCGTCGCTATGCGCCGCCCAGAGGTCGGGCCGGGGTTGCTCGTCGTCGTGGCTCGCCTCGACCCCGACGCCCGGTTCGCGTTCCGCATCGACCTCCCGGGCGACGCCGATGCGGCTCGGCTCCTCGGGCAGCTGAGCGCCCTCGCGGACGACGCGGGTTTCCCAGGCTACGCCTACCCGCTCTCAGTAGCCGACCGCCTGGCGGCCTGCCCGGGCTGGGCGCGCGAAGAGGTGTGGGCCGAACTGCAGAGCGCCCTCGACGCCGCCGGTTTGCCGGAGGACGTCAAGGAGCGAGCTTTCGCCGACCGCCACGCGCTGATGGAACGCTCGTGAGCGCGATGCTGAGTGGCATGGACGATGGCCCTTCTCCGAGCGGTCCGGCCCCGAGCAGTCCTTCCCTGAGCCGCCCCCCGGCGAGCACACGGGGAAGGCTCTTCGGGCGCAATGTGCTGGAAGCTCTCTTCCGTGCAGCCCCCGAAGAAGATCTGTTCCTCGGCGAGCTGCTCGTGGGTGTGGACGAGACGACCGGCCGGCGCTACCTGTTCAGGGTCGTCGACGTCAGCTACGGCACCGAGCACCGCGAACCCGGCTGGGCGGAGCGAGTGGCAGGGACCCTGCTTGCCGACGACGCCAGGGGCGAAAGCGGGGCTCACATTCTGCACGAGCAAGCCAAGCGGACGTACCGGCTGGCCGAGTGCCGGTGCCTTGGCTACCTCGCGCCGCCGGCGACGCCAGGCGCTGCGCGGACCGTCTTCCGCAAGCCGAAGAGCCTCCCGACCCAGTTCTCCCGTGTGGTGTCGCCTACTCCCGAAGACTTTGCGTTCCTCGCCAAGCGAATGGGTGACCTGCCGGTCGGCCACCTGCGCAGCGGGGAGACGGTGGTCGATTTCCAGGTGGGCATCCCAGGGCGGAGCCTCGCCAGCCACATTGGCATTTTCGCGACCACCGGCATGGGCAAGTCCAACCTCCTCCAGGTGCTTTGCGCCGGCGTGATGTCAGCCAACGGACGCTACGGCCTCCTGGTTATCGACCCGCACGGCGAGCACCGGGCGGCACTCGGGCGCCACCCGTGGGCGGCTCAGGCCTTACGCACTTATTCGGACCGGCGCCTGCCCAATACCTCAACTCTGCGCATCAGCCTTGCCGAGTTGTCGGTCGACGACCTGCGGACCGCGTATGAATGGAGCCGGCCTCAGGAGGAAGCCCTGCACGAGCTCGAGCGCCATTATTCATCTTCCGGCCTTGCCTGGCTGGCCGAGTTCGCCAGGGTGGAGGACCTCGCCGGTTTCCGGGACGTGGAACTGTCGGCCAGAGTGGCCCTCAGTACCCTCCAGGTGGTGCACCGCCGGGCGCGGCGTATCGTTGATCTGCCCTGCGTCTCTACGGACCCCGCGGTTTCGGTGGGACGGCGGATCCTCGACGAGCTGCTCGAAGGCAAGGTTGTCCTGGTCGACGTGAGCGGGCTCGGTGGCACCGAAGAAGTACTCGTCGCTTCGTTCCTCACTCGCCGTGTGATCGAGGAGTGGCAGGGCGCCTTCTTGGACGATCCCGAGCGCCACAAGACCCTTCCTGTCGTGGCCGTCGCACTGGAGGAGGCGCAAAGAGTCCTGTCGGCGAACAAGGACCGCGAGTCAAATGTGTTCCCGCGGGTGGCGAGAGAGGGCCGCAAGTTCGGGGTGGGCCTGCTCGCCGTGACCCAGCAGCCCAAATTGCTCGACGACGAACTTCTCAGCCAGTTCAACACTTTCTTCGTGCTCGGCTTGGCCGACGAAAAGGACCGCAATATCCTTCGTTCCTCGGCCAAACAGGATCTCTCAGCACTGGGGCCGGAAATCCAGACGCTGATGCCGGGCGAATGCCTGGTAGTCAACCTGGAGGCCCCTTTTGCCGTGCCGGCCCTGTTGCGCCTTTACGACGATGTCGTGCGCTCGACGCCGCCGGCGCCGGCTCCTCGTGCAGTAGCACCGCCCAACATCTCAGCGCTGGTGGACTAACTGCGTGTGAACTGACTCAGGCGTCGCTGGCCGGGATTGGCTCGGAAAAGTCCCCCGCCGCTTGGCGAAAACGCCGCAGCACGTCGATGAGCTGGTCCACGTCGTCCCGGTTCATACCAGGCTGGGAAAACACCTCCTCGTTCAACGCCCTGGTCGCCCGCATGGCGAGCTCGCGGCCCACCGGCAAGATCTCGGCCAACGTGGTTCGCCGGTCGCTCGAATGCGGGACGCGCTTTATGAGGTCCTGCTCTTCGAGGCGGTCGACCGCATTGGTCACGCTGGTCGGGTGGACCTGGAGGCGGGCGCCGATCTTGTTAAGTGGTAACGAACCACGACGAGAGAACAGCAGCAGCATCAGCACCTCGTAGCGCGCGAAGGTCAGGTCCAGCGGCCGCAGGACCGCGTCGATCCGGCCCAGGAACAGCTGCTGTGCCCGGACGACTGACGTGATAGCCGCCATACCGTCACATGCGTTCTCCCAACCGTTCGCGGCCCACTGCCGGCGGGCCTCGATGATCGGGTCGAAATCAAGTGGGTTGGACATCGTGTCGTTCCGCCGGGACCAGACCGGCTTCTACCTGGAGACTAGCCGCTTGCCGCCCGCGCGAAGAACTGGTTCTCAGCCAGGCCCCCCAGCTCCCTTACCTGACGAGGAGTCAGGGAAGGCCAGAGTCGCCGGCCTCGACCGAGCCTGCGGGCGAGCCGCGTGGCCGGGAGGACCCGCACGCCGCTACAGCGCCTGCCGCGACGTGGCAGGCCTCTCGCATGGACCGCCACGATCGGCCGAGCTTCGACACCGAGCACACTCGAGACTCGCTCGGCCTCCCAACGGACAGCTGCCGTCGAGAGCGGGACGCTCCCAACAAGGACGTTCCGCCAGCGAACCTCCAGCCGCGCCCGGTAGGCCTTGGTGTCCACTACCCAGACGCCGGTCGGCCCGATAACCAGGTGGTCAACGTTTGCGCGGCTGCCAGGCAGGGCGAGGTCGTGTAATACCACCCAATGCCTGCCGGGCAGATGCTCCAGCAAGGCCGCCGTGGCGAGCTCTCCTGCGGCACCCCTGGCCCAGCGGCTCGGGTCGTAGCGAGGCCACAGGACCATGGCCGCGCCGCCGGAGCCGAGCGCCAGGCCAAGGAGAGGCCAATTGGGCCCTCGGCCAAGCTGCGCCAGCCCAAGACGTGCGGACGCCCAGTAGGCGACCACCACTACCGCCACGAGGGCCAGAGGGCCGACCACTAGCAGCAGCCGCCTGGAGCGTGCGCGCCGCTCCAACTTCCACGCCTCCAAAGAGGAACGCCCTGCACTGTAGAGGCCGGCTTGACCAGCCAAAGACTCAGACGACCGAGGCACGCCACGATTGTCCCAGCGAGCAGTGACGGTTACCAGCCCTGAGCTCTAGCCAGCGGCGTACTAGCCAATGGGCCATGCTGTACTGGTCAGTATGGAGGGTTGGTCAGTATGGAGGGTTGGTCAGTATGGAGGGTTGGTCAGTATGAAGGTCTGGGCACGATGAAGGTCTGGGCACGATGAAGGTTGCTGCGATCGGCGATGCCCACCTCGGGCGCTCGTACCTCCCGTACACGGTCGAAGGTGGGGTCAACCAACGGGAATGGGACTTCGAGAGGTCGTTCGAGGCCGCCGTAGAGCTTGCCTTGGCGCAGGAACCGGACCTGCTGATATGGCTCGGCGACATCTTCGACCACCCTGCCCCTCACTATCGTTCGTTCCGCGTCGTGCAGCGCGCTCTGGCGAAGATCAGGGAGCAAGGGGTGCCGGCGGTGGTCATCAGCGGTAACCACGACACACCCCGCCTTCCTGGCCGAGGCAGCCCCTACTCCGCCCTGGCGGACACCTTCCCGGAGGTCCGTTTCGCCCACCGGCTCTCCTATGAGCGGTTCGAAATCACGACGGCAACGGAGGCCTTGGTCGTGCACGCCGTCCCTCAGATGTTGAGCGTGGACGCGACACTCGAGGCCCTCGAGGAGGCCAACAGGTCGCGGAGCAGCCAGCACACCAACCTGCTGCTCACTCATCCGCGGATCAAGCAGGTCGAGCCCAGGCATGCTGACATCAACGAGATCGAGATCGACCTCGGGACGCTTCAGTCCGACCTCGTCCTGCTCGGTCATTACCATTTCCACGCCCAGGTCGCTGAGGGCATCTGGTACGCCGGCTCGACCGATACCTTCAGCTTTGCCGATGACCCCGACAAGGCCAAAGGGATAGTCGTCCTCGACACGGTCACCGGCCAGTGCCGCCACATCCCTCTCACGGGGCAGCGGGCCCTCGTCACCCTGGACAACATCTACGCGCTGGGCCTTTCGCCCGCCGAACTTTCCGAGCAGGTCCTGCAGCGCGCTGCGACCGTCCCCGAAGGTGCCGTCGCCAGGCTTTACCTGGAAGGCGTCGACCCCGAGGCCTACCGGCTGCTAGACCGCCAGTTGGTCCGTGAAGTCGCAGCGGCCGCGCTCGACTTGAGGTTAGAACCCCAGTTCGTGGACGTCAGCGTCCCGGCGGAGCTCCCACGGGTCGAAACCCTCGGGGGCCAATGGGACTCCTGGCTCTCCCACCAGGACCTGACGGGTCTCGACCGACAGCGCGTTCAGGACCTGGGCCACAAGTACCTCGAAGACGCGATCGAGTCGGCGGGTTAGGCCAGGGGCTACCGGACCTTTGCTCATCGACCGCATATACCTACGCAACTACCGCGTGTTCGAAGCCGAGCTCGACCTCGTCCTCCCACCTGGGCTCGTCGGCGTGTACGGGCCGAACGGCGCGGGCAAGTCGACCCTGCTGGAGTCCGTGCTCTGGGCCCTTTGGGGCAAGGCACGGACCGCCAAGGAGGAGGTCCCCTCGGCGGGCGCACACGGCGAGTGCATCGCTGAGGTCACCTTCGAGCACGAGGGCCACATCTACCTCGTGCGACGGACGATCTCGGGAGCGAACGCGACGGTCCGAGCCGAGGCGCACTGCGACGGGCTTGCCATGTCCGAGGGCGTGCGGGACACCGGGCGTTACGTTCACTCGGTCCTCGGGATGGACGACGGCGCCTTCAGGGCCTCGGTGTTCGCGGAACAAAAACAACTCGATGCCTTCTCCAGTCAAAGCCCGGCAGAACGTCGCAAGCTTGTGCTGGCGCTTCTAGGCGTAACGCCCCTCGATGCAGCCCGGGACAAAGCTCGCGCCGATGCCAGGCAGACCACCGAGCAGCATAAACGCCTCCGTGGCATGCTCCCGGACCTGGAGGAGGCCAAGGTCGCAGCCGCCGACGCCGAGGCGCGGGCATCCGCTTCGGGCACAGCTGCCGCCGAGGAAGAAAAGGCGGCCTCCGTGGCACGCGAGTCAGCTCTGGCGGCCAAAGAAAGGTTCGACAAGTTGGATCTGGTCCGCCAAGAGCAGGTCAAGCTTGTCCTCGAGGGAAAAGCAGCCCGAGCGGAGCTGGAGGCAGCCGGCAAGCAGGCCGACGAGCTCGCGTCTGAGCTGGTCGACCTTGCGGCACACGAGGCCAACTTGAGCGAGCTGGAACCGTTGGCCGCGGCCCTGCCCGTAGTGGAACAACGGGTGCAACTCGTGAGTGCCCTGCTCGGCAGTGCAAACGAGCTGGGCTCGCTGCCCGAGGTTGCCCCGCCCCCTATCCCGGACGAAATGGACCTGGCAGGCGCCGAGAAGCTTGCCATGGAGGCTCGCGCCCAACTTGGGTCTGCAGGCGCGAGACGCGAGGCCGCAGCCGCCGAGCTCAAGATCGCCGGCGATGCCCTCGCAAGGTCGGCGCGTCTCACCGGGGGGGAAGACTGCCCGCTGTGCGGCCAGGCTCTCGGGGACGCCTTCGCCAGGGTCCAGTCGCACCGTGAGGCCGAGCTGGAGGCCGCGCAGGCACGCCTAAAGGCTTCAGACGAGGCCCTCGCGACGGCGACAGCAGCGGCGGAGGGGGCCTCAGCCCAGATGGCCCGGCTCAGCGCCGAAGTCACGGCGGCCCGCCAAGCTCTCGCCGCCTGGGAGCAGTCCCGTGCACGCCGTGAGACGGCCGCCGTGCGGCTGGCGGCGGGGTTCGAAGCCCTGGCCAAGCATGACGCGGCCGTGGCAGCGACCCTCGGGCCGGCCCCGGGCCCGAGACGGTCTCAACGGCTCTCGAGGCTGCTCGCAAAGAGCTCTCGGTTTGCAAGCACGCTGCTGAGGAAGCGAGCCGCCTGCGCGGCCGCCTGGAGCGGCGCCCGCAAGCCAAGCTTGCCCTCGACCAGGCACGGGACCGCGTGGCGGGAGCGTCGTCATTGCTGGAGGCCCTTCGTTCTAAGGTACGCACCCTCGGTTTCGAACCGGAAGCGCTGACCGAGGCACGCGAAGCCCTGAGTGAGGCCGAAGCAGCTGCCAAAGAGGCCGACTTGGCGGCTCGCTCGGCCCATTTGAGCGCTACCAAGACGCGGGCGCAGGCCGACGCCGAAACCAAGCGCTTCGCCGAGGCCGAGGCCCAGCACGCTCTCCTCGCGGAGCTCGAGTCGGCATCGGTCCACCTCGGGCGGACCGCCGAGCTCCTCAACGGGTTCCGCAACAGCGTCGTGGCATCCGTCGGGCCGCGCCTGGCAGTTCAGGCGGCCGAGCTGTTCGGCGAGCTCACCGACAACGAGTACGACCGCCTAGAAGTCGACACCGACACCTACGGCCTTCAGATCTGCGACAACGGGGTGTCCTACGACCTCGAACGCTTTTCCGGTTCAGAGGTGGACCTCGCCAACCTGGCCCTCCGCGTAGCCATCAGCGAGCACGTGCGGTTCCAGTCCGGGGGCACCGTCGGGCTACTTGTGCTGGACGAGGTCTTCGGACCACTGGACGAAGAGCGCAAGTCGCGGATGCTGCTGGCCTTGGAACGCCTGAAGGGCCGCTTCCGCCAAATCCTCGTAGTGACGCACTCGATGGAGATAAAAGAGCAGCTGCCAAATGCGATCGAGGTCGTCAAACTCGCTGGCCGGCGCGCCACAGCGCGCGTCCTGGCGACTTAGCCCCCGCATCTGCGCGGCGCGTATAAAGCGGGCCGGCGGCCCTGCTCGCTCAGGCCAGAAAAGACCGGCGCGGTCGGAACTCCAGCTCGCACTGCGGGCGCCAAGCCGCTGAAACCTTCTCAAGTACCCCGAACGCACTGCCGAGAAACAGCCGAGAAGATATCAGGAAGCAGACATCATGCTGCTAAGGAGCAACTACACACGGCCCATGGAGGGGGGAACGAGAAAGGACCGGGCTACCCCTCATGACAAGGGCACAACGCCGCCGTAGCACACTCAAAAAGCTTCTTGCGTCAACGGCTCTTGTTGGTGGGGCTCTCACACTTGCTTTCGGCGGGGCGTTCGCAACGTTCACCGACACCGTGAGCGCAGGCCCCCAGACGATCAGCTCCGGCAAGATAATCATCGCGACCGGCCCGACCAACACTGCGGGCACGGGCGCCACCGCCATAGTCCCGGGCGACACGATCACCCGCGAGATCGACCTCAATTCGACGGGTGCCACGGCGAATGACGCCAGCATTACTCTTGGGTTTACAGCCAACACCAGCTCTTTATTGAACACCGACGCAACGAACGGCCTCCACTTGGCCGTCTCGGAGTGTTCTGTGGCGCCAACGGGTGCGCCCCCGACGTACACCTGCGGAGGGACCTCGACTCAGGTCCTGGCCTCGACACCTGTTGCGAACCTCGTAACGGCGCCCGTGGCGCTACCAGGGCTGAAGTCTCTCACCGCCGGCGGGAAGGACTATCTGCTCTTCACACTGACGTTCCCGGTGGGGGCCCCTGGCAACCTCGCCGTCAACCCGACGGCGTGCGCAGGTACTGGCGCCACCGAGAACTTGGAGGGTTGCACGTCGGTCCTCACGTACAACTTCTTGGCAACCCAGCGGGCCGGGGCTGCCCAATAGGACGGCCTTAGCAGCCACGGCTTTAGCAGCCACGGCTTTAGCAGCCACGGCTTTAGGAGCCATCGTGGCCACAACTAAGGCACTGGCGTAGCCATTTCCCAGGAGGGAACATGTTGCGGAACAACGCTTCGAACAAAGAACCAGGAGCCGAGGCGAGCAACATCATAGGCAAATCACCTCCGTCCCGCGCTGTCAGTTCTTCGCTGGAAACCATCCTTTTCTTTCTCGCCACCGTGGTCGTCGTCGCCGCGATCGGCCCAGTGGCGGGCTGGTGGCACTACGAAGTGATCGAAAGCGGCTCGATGACCCCGGCGCTCCGCGTCGGCGGCGTCGCGCTCATGTGGCCAGAGCCGGTCAGCGCAGTGCGGGCTGGTCAGATCATCGCTTTCCACCCGCCGGGGCAGGGCGACTACGTCCGCATCCACCGGGTTATAGCAGTGACCGACCACGGTGGCCACGTCTTCGTGCGCACGAAGGGCGATGCCAACAACGCGCCCGACCCGGGCCCGGTGCAACTGGTCGGCAAGACGGCCTACGCCGAGCACTATTTTGTGCCCTACCTGGGCTACCTAGGGGTCTGGCTCTACAAGCAGTCCACTCGTGTCGCTTTGGAAGTCGCGCTCTTCGCGCTAATGGTGGCCGGTGGCTTGTTCCTCATCTGGGGCAAGAACGGTGAGGAGCAGGAGGAGACCGACGAAAAAGAGCTCGCCATACCCAAGCGGTGGCCTCGACCCGAGCATGGGACCGCGTTACCCGCGCAGATTGCCGCCGAAAAGGCATCCACCGCGTCCACGGCGTCACTCCTCGCCCTCAGCCACATTTACACCGCTGACTCTGACGGCGGTCACGTAGCCCCCATCGCTGACGAGCCCGTCGCAAAACAACAGGCGAACACAGGGGGATGAGCCGGCTGTTCTGGCGAGCCCGGCTAGGCCTCGGCCTCGTCACCGTCGTGAGCCTGGCAGTCGTCGGCAACCCTCAAGCCGCGGAAGCCCAGTTCTTGTCCGGCTTCACAGCCGGCCCACAAACCGACCAGACAGCGGTGTTGACGGCCCCGACCGCCCTGGCAACCTCGACCCCCGCCTGCGCCAGTTCCACCTACCACACGGCCGTCCCGCTCAGCTGGGCCGGGTCATCCGCGTTGGACGAAGACAGTAACTACCTCGTGGGGTATTACAGGGTGTGGCGAAGCGCAAACGGGGGCGCCTACAGCCCGGCCGGCTCGACGTCGGGCGCACCGCCCGCCACAACCTTCACCGACGACACCGCCACCGACGCCCTGCCCGCGACCACGTACTACTACACCTCTGGCAACGCACTCGAGGCTAATTACGGAGGGACCACGACAGCCGTCGGCGCGTACGATTTCGGGGCACAGGAAAACCTGATCGGTTCTACCACCACGTCGAGCGGGTCATGGACCTATGTGGCCGAGAGCGGGACGAGCAACCACAACGTGCTGGTTGTCGACTCCCTTCACGGCGACGCCAATTACGACAAAGTCGTTTCCACCGTGACCCTCGCAGGCAGCGGCCCCGTCCCAATTGCGGTAGCGATGGCACCCAACGGTTCAGCGGCCTATGTGCTCGACGCGACCAACGACCAGGTCGACGTAATCCCGGTACCTACACCGGCACCCACCTACACCGTCACAACAACGATCCCTGTCGGAGCGCTTGGCAACCCCGACGCGATGGCGGTGACACCGAGCTCAGCGGAGCTCTTGGTCACCAATTACAACGCCGGCACTGTCACTGTAATCAACACGGCCACTGCCACCGTGACCGCCACGGTAGCATTGCCCACGCCGGCTGGCGGACAGCCGTCGGCTCCTGAGGGGATCGTTGTCCTGCCTTCGAGCGCGGACGCCTACGTCGTCGACCGAGCCAATAACGAGCTCGACGAGCTCTCCCTGAACGGCGCGACGGCTAACACGTTTGTGGCGAAGGACGCAGTCGGCAACCAGGGAATTGGGGCGGAGACCCCAGCGGATGTCGGCTTGGCGCAAAACCCCACTGCCGGCACAGCAATTTACGTCGGCGACAGCGGCAGCGACGAGATATCAGTCATCGCGGCGGCCAGCAATACCGTGACGAACTTCAGCATTGGCGCGGGCAACACGCCGGTCGCACTGGTCGCCGCACCGGATGGTTGTTTTGTAGCGGTCGCGCAGGGCGCTGGCACCGTCTACCTCATTAGCACCACCACTAACGCAGTGTTGAAGACCCTGGCCGGCACGCCAGCAACCTGCCTGGCCATGCAGGGAGACTCGATCGCGTACGTGGAGACCAGCGGCTCGGTCGCGGCGGTCCCAACCCTGCTGAGCTACGAGCTGCAGGCCGTCCAGACCACCGCCGGGAGCGGATTCATGAGCGCACTTTCGTTACCCGTCAACGTTTCTCTGGGCGCGGGGCAGGTGCCGTAAGCATCCCAGTGCGCAAAACCTCCGTCTGCCGGAACCTCACTCTGCCCATCACTCATAAAGGCTCTCGCCCGCCAACATCGAAGCCAGCTGGGCAGCGTTGCGCACACCGTAATCCTGGTAACAGTTGTTCATCAGAAGGTGGACACGCGAAGCCAGTTGCGCCAGCCGTCGGGTGCGCGGCACCCACTCAGCAAGTTCGGTTTCGCTGTAGAGATAGCGGAAGCGCTCCGCGGCGGTCACATTGCGAGCACGCCAGGTGCTGTCGGCCCGGCCATGGAAACGCACCACGGCCAGTTCGTTGACTGTCGCATCAAGAAGAGTCGGTAAACCGGAAGATCTTGGCGCATCGACGACGACTAGCGCCAACCCGAGGTCACGTAACAACCCGATAGTGCGCGCCCGGTCCTTGTCCTCGAACCAAGCCGGGGACCTGAGCTCTACGCAGGCGGGCGTACCTCCAAGGCGTTCGGGCAGGCGTGCAAGCTCGTCGCGGTTGGCCCGCTTAGGCACGAACCAGGGCGGGTACTGCAGGAGCATCGCTCCCAAGTGCCCGGTGTCGTGCAACGGGCTAAGAGCATGGACGAAGCGTGCCCATGCCTCCTCCAGTGCATCAGGCGGCAAATGGTACGAGTAGATCCTCCGTTTGCTAGCGGCTTCGCGCTGAAGCTCGTCCTTTATGTCCGGCCACAATGAAACTGTCTCTACTGGGTGACCGGTCAACAAACCGTATGCCTTCACGTCGAAACAAAACCCCTCCGGCACGCGTTCGGCCCAGGAGCGGGCGAGCTCGGGCATCAAGGGCCTGTAATACGTAACGTCCGCCTCGACAAGGGGGAAATGTTCTGCGTAGTACCGCAGCCTTTCCTCGGCGCTCATCGAGCGGCGTGGGTACCAGGTGGTCTCTTTTGTGAGCGTGGGGTCCGTCCACGAACATGTCCCTACCAGTACCCCCGGGCCCAACGTGGTTCAGTGCCCGGCTATTACGAGGATCCGCCCGCATTGCTCGCAAGTCTCCAGGGAGCCAGCGTTTTGATGGCGGATACGGTCGAGCTCCATCGCCGGCAGGCTCAAATGGCAACCGTCACAGCGCCCTCCGACTAGCCGCGCCACAGCAACCCCTCCGAGACGAGACCGCAGGCGATCGTACGCAGTCAGCAACGGTTGAGGGACGGCCTCAACGGCTCCTGGGCGTTGCGCCGCCAACCCTGCAATGGCGGCGTCAAGTTCGGTCTCGACAGCACTCAACCTTTCGAGAGTGCCCCGCTGGCGATCCCCAAGCTCTGCAAGCTTGCGGTCCAGCGACGCCATCTCCGTATCGAAGGGCTCGCGCTCCTCCATGAACGCGAGAACTTTGTCCTCGAGCTCCGAGGCGCGCTTTTTCAGACCTTCGACGTCTTCGGCCATGGCCTGCAGCTCGCGTGAAGCAGTGACCGTGCCTCCGTAGAGCCGGCGGTTCACCTGCACGACCCTGTCTTCGGTCGCCTTCAGCTCACGCTCCGCCGCTTCCTGGCGAGATGCCACCTCGCCCAGCGCCGTGGCCACCACCGAACGGCTGGCTCGGTCTTGTCCCATAGCGCGCTCGAGCTCCGCCAGCTCGGCGCGCTCGGGCAGTTGTGCTTTCCTGTGCACTTCCTGGTCGATATGGGTGTCCAGGTCCTGAAGTGCGAGGAGGGCGTCGAATTCGGGCGCGCTCACTGGCCCAGGCTACCTTTGCCGTGCTTTGCCTGCTGGCTGTCGTGCTTTGCCTGGTGGCGCATCGCAACCTCGACGGGCGTGGTGTGCATGCCTGCCAATGTCGTAGTGGGCGGGGATGACGTCGCGCTTGGCACGGTCGTAGCCGCCGGCGCCGCCGCCGTTGGCGCGGTCACCAAGCCGGTCGTAGTCACCGGCAAAGCCGTCGTCACGGGCGCGATCGTCGTGACCGGTGCCGTCGTCACCGGTACCTTTCTCTTCTTATGGGGGGGGCTAGTTACTGGTACTGCGGTAGTCACCGGTGGAGGCGCAGTAGTGAGCGGTACCGCAGTAGTAGGCGGCAAAGCGGTCGTCACGGGCGCAAATGTGGCCACCGGCCCTGCTGTTGTCGCCGGCAACGCCGGCAACGCCGTCGTCACCGGCACGATTATTGAAGCGGGCGTCAGGTCTCCCGTCGGGGGCGGGGGCAATACGAACACAGTTGTTGTCGTGGTCGGGGGCGCAGTTGTAGTAGTCGGCCGTGTGGTGGTTGGCGCCCTGGTGGTGGTCGTCGGGCATGGGTTGACCGCTCCGCTCGCCACACACGTCGCACGCACGAGGCCGCCGTGGGACAGAAGGTCGTCCCGCGCGAGGGCGTCCGAATCTATGTACTGCACAGGGGCCATCAGGGCCGGGGCGGGAGGCGGGAAGGCACTGTAGGGAACGTCCTTTAGGGCATAAGCCATGACATCGTGCCAGATCTGGGTCGGGTAATCGGCGCCGAAAACCTCCTCCCCGTTCACGTACATGGGCACCTCACCTTTGGGGTCCCCGATCCACACTGATGAAACGAGCGTCGGGGTTACGCCGTTGAACCATGCGTCAACACTGTTTTCTGTCGTGCCCGTCTTGCCAGCGACATCTGCATTGGGCAGTGCTGCGGCGGTACCGGTGCCGTACTGGACCGTCGCACGCAATGCAATTATTGCCTCGTCGGCGATCTGGTCCGAAAAAACCCGTTTACCCTCGCTCTCCCCGTTGTAGATTACGGCCCCGCTGCGGTCCACCACCTTTCTGACAAACGTCGGCGTATGGTAAATACCGCCGTCGGCAACCGTGGCATACGCGGCCGCCATCTCGATCGGGTGGACCGCTTCGGTCCCGATGACAAGCGATGGGTTCTTCGGGTTAAGAGTGGGGTCGGACAGGCCCATGTCCTTCGCGACGTCGATGACCTTTTGCAGCCCTACTTCGTGGGCGAGGCGTAGGTACGCGCAGTTGACCGAGAGGGCCGTGGCCTCCACCAGGCTCACAACGCCGTTCGGGTCCCCCGGGTCGTTGTTCATCAGGTGGCTCAAGTTATAACCGTACTGGAGAGGTACGCCCGGGAAACGTACGGCGCAGGGCGAAGTGGCGAGGATCGAGTCATAGACGTCGTAATTTTCTTCGAGTGCCCCGATCAAGGTGAAAAGCTTGAAGCCGGAGCCCGGCTGGCGCTCGCCCTGAACCGCGTCATCGAACTGGTTGGTACCCGTAGGCCCGCCCACCAGGGCCTCCACATTGCCGCTGCGGGGATCGATCACCGCAAAGGCCGCCACGACGTGGGCCAGGCTAGATGGGATGTCTTGCACAGCCGCGCGTTGCGCGTAGGCCTGCAAAGACGGCAGTTCGTTGGTGTAAATCTTGAGGCCGCCGGTGAACAGGGCACTGTAGCGCTCGTCCGTGGTCTGTCCAAGGGCTGAGTTGTCGAGCAGTTGGTTGACCACCTGGTCCACGTAATAGCCATAAGAGGTGTACGACACCCCTGGGGCGTCGTACACGGTAGTCGGAAGAGGAACCTCGTTGGCGGCGGCGGCTTCGGCCGGGGTAATCGACTTGTAGAACACCATCCGCGAGAGCACCTGGCTGCGCCTCTCGCGCGCACCGACGGGGTTTGTCAGCGGGTCATACCCGCTTGGAGCCTGGATCAGGCCCGCAAGCAGTGCAGCCTGGGCCAGGTCCACTTTGTCAGCATCCTCGTTGAAGTACTCCTTGGAGGCGGCCTCAACGCCGTATGCGCCGCTGCCCAAATAAACCAAGTTCAAGTAAGCGTCGAGTATCTCTGACTTTGTATATTTTTCCTCGAGGCGCTCGGCCAGGACGGCTTCTCGTATTTTGCGGCTGAGCGTCTTTTGGTCGGTGAGGTAAGTCGTCTTAACGAGCTGCTGGGCGATGGTCGAACCGCCCTGCACCGCCGAGCCGGCGTTCACGTCTGCCAACGCGGCCCGTACCACCGACTCAACGTCGATGCCACCATGGTCCCAAAAGCTGTGGTCCTCGGTATCCAGGACCGCTTGGACCAGGATCGGGCGGATCTGGTCCAGGCTCACTGGCTGGCGGTTGAGAGAAGAGCGCAGGGTCGCCATAACCGTGCCGTTCGCCGCATAGATCACCGACGGGACTGCCGCACCAGTCACCAAGTCTGGCAGTCGCAGCTCGCTTGCGGTCGCGACATCTTGGGCGAGGCGGAAACCGGAATACCCGATCGCAACAAGGGCCGTCGCCACAAAGGCCCCTGTTGTTGCCAGGACCACGACGAGGCGCACGATATTGCGCGCAAGACGTGCCATTCCTAGCCCGACTCTAGCGCTAACTGGTGAGCTACCAGGGCGTGCCCGGTCAGAGAGAAAGCAGACGCCGTGCGGCGGCTTCTATTTGCTCGGTTTGAGGCAGCGTGGCCCGCTCGAGAGTGGGCTCATAAGCGACGTGGGTGTCTGCGGCGCCGATCCTGCTGACGGGGACGTCTAAGTCGCTGAAACAGTGCTCGCTCGCCCAGGCCGCCACTTCGGCAGCAAAGCCGCACGTCAGATTGTCCTCGGAGACGACCAGGAGGCGCCCGGTGCGCGCCACGGACTCGGCGAGGAGCTCCTGGTCCCAGGGCATTACCGAGCGCAGGTCGATGACTTCGACGCTGGCCCCGGTTGCATTTGCCGCACGCAAGGACCGCTCAACGGTGGCGCCATAGGTGACAATTGTCAGCTCGTCGCCGGGCTTTGCGATCCGGCCCTTGCCGAAGGGAAGCCGGAAACCCTTGGCCGGGAACGGCCCCTCCGTGTACCGCTGGCGCAGGAGGTGCTTGTGCTCGAGGAACAGGACGGGGTCCTCTCCGCTGAGCGCCGTCCGAAGAAGCCCAACGGCGTCAACTGTGCGCGACGGCATCACGATCACTAGCCCAGGTACCTGGGCGAAAATCGACACGCCTGATTGCGAATGCCAGATCGCCCCACCGGCCAGGTACCCGCCGATGGGCACCCGCAGCACCATCGGGCAGTTCCAGTCCCCAGCCGAGCGCCAACGCACAGTGGCAGCCTCGCTCTTTATCTGCTGCATCGCTGTCCAGATGTAATCGAAGAACTGCACCTCCGGCACCGGCCGGAGGCCTCGCATGGCCTGGCCCACCGCTCTGCCGACGATGTTGGCTTCAGCGAGGGGCGTGTTGTAACACCGGTCGGAGCCGAACTTGCGCTGGAGGCCGAACGTAGTGCCGAATACGCCGCCTTTGCCGTCCAGCTCCTCGAGGAGCTCCTCGGGGGCGTCAGCCACATCCTCGCCGAAAACCCTGACCCGGACGTCGTCCGACATGGCTTCGTGCAAGGCCAGGCGGACCGCCTCACCCAGAGCGACCACAGGTCCTTCGGTGTTACCCGCGCCACCCGCTGCTGCCTCATCCGACGACTCCTCTGACGACACCTCCGGCAGCTGGAGCAGATGGCTTCGCACGGTGGTGGGGTCCGGCCGCTCCGCCAGGAGGGCATCTTTGGCCGCCTCGGCAACCAACTTGCGGGCTTGTTCGCGCATCTCGGCCATTTCATCGGGCGAAAGGATCTGCCCTTCGAGAATGGCCCTTTCCAACGCCGCAATAGGGTCGGTCCAGGCCTCGTCGTCCAGTTCGCGCTTCGGGCGGTACTTGCTCTGAGTGTCCGCTGAGGAATGCGAATACGGGCGGTTGACCGTGGCATGCACGAGCGCCGGGCCTATGCCCTGGCGGACTGAGGCCACAATCCCGGGCGCCTTCTTGCGGACCTCGAAATAATCTCGGCCGTCTATCCGGTGCACAGCCAGGTCAGGGAACCCCTTCACCAGTTCGGAGATCGGCCCGGGCGATTGCTGGCGCGCAGGCACTGATATCGCGTAGCCGTTATCGGCTACTACGTAAAGCACCGGGAGGCGGAAAGAGCATGCCGTATTTAGGCTTTCCCAGAACTCCCCCTCTGAGGTCGCCCCTTCGCCCATCGACACATAGACAATCTCGTCGTCGTGTGCAGAACAACCGGGCAAACCCTCATGGCTGCGACGCGATATGTACCGGCCGGCTTCGGCGCAGCCAACCGCGGGGATGCACTGCGAACCGGTCGGGCTCGACTGGGTCAAGATGTTGAGCCGCCGTGACCCGAAATGACAAGGCATCTGGCGACCTCCTGACGCCGGGTCCGTAGCGGCCCCGACGGCCTGCAGAAGCGATTCAGTCGGCGTGACGCCGAGCGCAAGCACGAGAGCACGGTCCCTGTAGTACGGGAGGAACCAGTCGTAGCTCGGGCGCAGCGACCTCGCGAGCCCGAGGCACAAGGCCTCGTGGCCGGCGCCGGAAATATGAAAAAACCCACGGCTCTGTTTCTGCAGAGTGATTTCACGGTCGTCGAGGCACCGCGAGACAAGGGCCAAGCGATAATCTGCTAGTAGCTCGGCGACTGGTACTCCGCGGTATTTTGCCTTTCCGGGGACACGCTGGGCGCCGAAGCTCTCCGGCTTGCCATTGCCGCTATCGTCTAGCTCCCCACTACGGTCCACGAGCCTGGGCTCGTCAGGGCCACCTGCGACTTGGACCGAGGGCTCCCACGGGCCGACAGAAGGCCCGGGTAATAGGACGGCCATAGACGAACAAGCTTAGCGCTTTGCAAACAATTGCAAAAGTAACGCCCGAAGGTTTTCTGAATTACTCCGCTGCTAAATATTATGGCTTCCAACTATAGGGCCATAATGAACTACCAAAGATTGCCTCAGGGCCGGAAGATCGGGGTCAGGGCCGGAAGATCATGAGCGCAAGCGCAACGAGGAACAAGATGTCACAGAAGGCAGCCGACCGGCTCGCGATCCTGCCAGCTCGTGCGAAGCGGACCGCTAGGGAGGACCGAGCGGCGGGCGATGAGTCAAGGTCGTCCGACTTCAACAGGACCGCCTGCATCTGGTGCAGTGACGGCACTACGAGGCTGCCGGCGACGAGGGTCGCGGCAAGCCACACTGCCAGTGCACCGAAGACCCATACCTGGTCGAGGCCCTTCCCGTTGGGCTGCGCCGCGAGAGCGCCCGCGCCGAGGAACGGGACCAACACGAGCAAGCCCCAGAGGCGAGCTGGATGGGCGAAATAGCGGCGCAGTTCTTCGGCCTCGGCGTCCGGCCCTCCTACCTCGCTGCTCGTGGCTGGTCCGGATTGGACCATCACGTCTGCGACGACCACCTCCGCGACGTCGCTTGGGACCTCCTCAGCACGGCCGGTCGTCCTGTCGTCCACCGTCCCTGACCCTTCGTCCCCCGACACGTCGTCCTCTGACACCTCGTCCCCTGACGCCTCCTCCTCCTCCTGGTCGGACGTCTCGAACTCACGCAGCGCCGCCTGATATTTGAGAAGGGCAGTTTCGTAGTCCGGCACCGCTGTACCGGGCTCGGCTGGCCCGGCCTCGCCTTTGGCAACCTCGGCCGGGCCAAGAGCGGCCGGCTCCGGCTGAGCGGTCACGTCCGCAGGCTTTGCCGGCGCGCTTGCGGGCTGCGCCGGCAGGCTCGCAGGCTGCGGATCTGCCCCCTTGGGGCGATCGTCTGGGAGGTAGGCGTTGGCGGCGTACGTGCCAGCGAAGCCGATGCTCCCAAAACCGGCGAGTGCGGCAAGAGCATGGAGGAACACGAGCGAGTAGAACAGGGCGTTCCGCCCGAAACCAGCGGTCCCAAGGATTAACTGCAGCGCCAACACGATGTCAAATATATGGGCTGCCACCAGGCGGTCCCGCCGTGTTGCCATGCGGGGCCCGGCGAGCCCTGCGATCATCGCATTATGGGACCCAAGGCGCTCCTGCCCATGGCGGCATTCGCGGCAGCACTTGCAGCGGTCGCCGGTGCGTGCGGCGGCTCGCCATCGTCGTCTACAACCATCGCTGGTCCCGCGGCAGCGACCCCCACGACCCAGGCGACAACCACCACTATCCAGGCGACAACCACCACTACCGCAACGACGACGACCGTCACCACGACGACGACCACAGCGCCGAGCACCACCACGAGCACCACCACGACGACCGTCCCGCCCAAGCCGACGACGACCTGGGTAGCCACTTCGTTCGCCCCGACGTCGTCGCAGGCCGCATACGACATCGTTGGTGCCTGGTCTGACGGCGACCGTAAGCTGGCCCTGAAAGACGCGACGCCCTCAGCGGTATCCGCGCTCTTCGCCAACGCCTACCCGCCGGGCGGCCCGCAGTACCGGGGGTGCAGCAGCCCTCCGGGTAACCAGCCTTCCATCTGCGTGTGGAGGTCCGGCAACGACCTCCTTTCTCTCACGGTGAGCCCATTCCCGCAGGGATGGGCAGTAACGGGCGCCTTGCTTGAGAGCTGAGCTTCGCGCGCAAGCGGCTCGGGCCTGACAGAATGGGCCTGTATGCCGCTACAAGGTACGTTCGACGTTCTTGACTTCAGAGCTTTGCTCGAACTTATGTCTGAGCGCGCTATGACGGGCCGGCTGCACGTACGTGGGCGCTCCTTCGCAGCGAACCTGTTCTTCGTCGACGGCATGATCGTCGGCGCCGACCAGTCTGAGCACCAAGCCGCCGCGGTTGCCGGCGACGTCGCGCAGAGAGCCCAGGAAATCTGCTTCGAGCTGCTCGACACGGACCGGGGGAACTTCGAGTTCCACCCGGGCAAGATGAACCCGCCCGTGGGCGGGACTGCCTTGAAGGTGACAGAGGCGATGGACCACGCCCGCGAGCGCCTCGCCGAATGGCAGGAGCTTCAGGCGCTGATCCCCTCGCTCGACGTCCAGCCTCGTCTCGTCACCGAACTGGATCCCGGCCAGGTGACTCTCGACCGGGAGCAATGGCGCGTGCTTACCGCCGTCGACGGCCGGAGGAACCTGCGGTCCATCTCCAGGGCCCTCAACCTCTCGGACTTCGAGGTCTGCCGGGCAATGAAGGAGCTGCTCACCGCCAAGGTGATCGAGCTTGACATAAGGTCCGCCACGGTGGCAGGGCTTATCGAAGGCGAAGTCCCGCTGGCGACCGAGCATGTCACCATCAATGGCAAGCGCGCTACCCGCCTGCGAGCCGAGCGTGCCCACACCAAGACCGGCCTTGCGGGACCGGAGGAGGAGGGGCCGGGAGCTCAAACAATCGTGATCTCCCCGACCAAAGCCCATCGGGACGGCTCTGGTGCCACCACGGGTGGCGATGTGCACGTTGACCTCTAGCACCCTCTAGCGCGAGTTGGCCGCGAGGGCACCCAAACCAGGACAAAATGCCCGGGCCTGCTAGGTCAGGTCCATCTTGTAGAGCCTCCAGACCTTGTAGCGCCTGCCGCCCATGTCCTCGAGCTGCTTGTTGATGCGGCTGTTGGTGGCAAGGGTCCAAGAGGCTTCGGCTATTTCGGCGCCGTCCGAGTAGAGCCGGTCGACGACCTCTGCATAAAGCAGCGGGCCGAGCCCTGCGCTTTGGACGTCGGGGCGGATACCGAGGGCTATCACCCGGATGTGCTTCAACTTCTTGACACCAAACAGCAGCGGCACCCAGCCGGTGGGGAACAGCCGGCCACTACGTACTTTCAGCATCAACTGGTTGGCGTCCGGTACGGCTATGCAAACAGCGACGGGGTCGCCGTCGCGCTCGAGGGCGAAGATCCAGCGTGGGTTGACCAAGGTCTTCAGCTGCTTGGCGAGGTGACGCAGTTCGGCCTCTGGCATCGGGACGAACCCCCAATTGTGCTGCCAGGTGGTGTTGTAAAGCTCAAAGAAGCGGCCGACTTCGGCGTCGAAGTCGGCCATGTTCAGCTGGCGTACCTGCACGTTGGACCGCTCCCGTAAGCGGTCCAACGTGCGGCGCTGCCGTTCTGACAGCTCCGTCGTATCCCGCCGGAACTGGTACCCGTAGAGGTCCATGACCTGTTCCCAACCGCCCCCTACCCACAACGCTTCGTAATAAGGGGGGTTCTCGAGGGTCAGGAGCGCGGCTGGCGTGCCAAAACCGTCGACGAGAAGGCCGATCTCGTCGTTGGTGGTGAAGTTCCCCGGCCCGACCGCCACTTGTGCGCCCTGGCGGCGCGACCAGTCGAGGGCAACCTCGAAAAGCGACCCTGCCACTTTGCTGTCGTCGACCGAGTCGAAGAAGCCCACCCAGGCCCAGTTCTCGCCCTGGCGTTCGTTGAACAGCGTGTCGATGCACACCCCGATCCGGCCGACTGCTTTGCCATCCCGGTGGGCGGTCCACAGCGACCAACGCTGGTGCGCGCTCGCTGGGTGGCGGCGGGACAACCTGTCATAGACGCTGAGCCGCAGCGGAGGGGCCCAGTTTGGGTCCTGGCCATGCAAACGGAAAGGCAGGTCTACGAAGACCCGTTTGGCGAGCAGCTTGTTGGCCGGGCGGACTTCGGTGCCAGCCATCGGCCGTTACGTTAGCGCTCGCCCGTAGCGCGTAGGAGCCGGTTGCGGGGAGAGGCGTGCCAGTCGCGTTCGAGGGCGGCGGCCAGCACCTCGGCCGAAGTTTTGGTCGGTTGCCACCCGAGGAGCTGGTGCGCCTTAGCGGCAGACACGGCGAGGGGACCGCCGATCAGCGCGGCCCGGTCTGAGCCAAACGGCGTGATGCCAAGCTGCCTCCCGAGCTCTGACATGCCGACCAGGACGCGGCGGGGTAACTCGAGAACGCGGCTGTGGGCCAGCTCGGCTATGTCGCCTGGGCCCAGCCAGTCGGCCGTTGCGAGGTTGACCACCTCGCCGTCGGCACCACCATCCGCAACCAGGGAGCGCCCCGCGGCCAGCAGGCCCTCGACCGCATCGGCTTCGTCCAGCCATTGCAACGCCTGGCCCGCGCCGGCAACAGCGGGGACAGCCCAGCGATATGCGCGAACAGCTCGGGCAACCCTGGCGTCGGCGTGCGGCCCGAGCACCGCGGACAGACGGAGCACGGCCCAGCGCCCTGCCAGCTCCAGGCAGGCTCGTTCCGAGGCCAGCTTTTGCTGGGCATAGGGGCACTCGAGGTTCGGGCGGGGCTGGTGGGCTTCGTCCATTGGCAGCGGGTTGTCCGGCCAGGCGCCGTACACGGACACCGACGAAGCGAACACAAACGCGCCCGGTCGAGCGAGAAGCATGTTGCGCGTGCCCTCGACGTTTGCGGTGCGCATTTGCAGTGGCCCGGCGGCGCCCCGGCTCTGCCAGACCTGGGCCGCAAGGTGGTACAGCAGGTCAACGCCTTCAAGGGCGCTGCGGGCAGCGGGCTCGCTGAGGTCGGCCTGAGTGTGGACGAACCGGGCTGTGCGCTCGTCGCCAGGACGCGCAAGCGCCCGGCGGGCCACGGAGCGGACTTCTTCTACCGCCGGGTCTTGGACGAGGCGCTCGAGCAATTGGCCCCCTAGGTGGCCCGTTGCGCCGGTGACGCCGACTACGAGGCGCCTTGGGGTCACCAATCGCCAGAGCCCTCGGGGTCTTCCTGGAGCCTCATGCCACCGGGCTGGCTGTGCTCTTTTCGCCGGCCAGGACGCTCATCAGCGCCCCGCGCCCGGCGTCGACGACACCGTCGCGGGCGATCTCTTCAAAAGCTGCCAGAGCACGGTCTACCTGCTGTTCGGTGTGGGTCGCCATCACCGAGGTACGCAACATCGGCCGCGGCACGGCCGGCGGGAGCGAGCAATTGGTGTAAACGCCACGGTCGAGCAACGCCCTCCACAGCACACCTGTGCCGATCATGTCATCGCCATGAACTGGGACGATGCAGCTCTCCGCGGCCCCCCCGCTGTAGAAGCCGAGCTCGGCGAGGCCGGTCCTGAGACGATTGGCGAGCGACAGGACGGCTTCGCGCCTCCAGTCCTCCGCCCGGGCGATCTTGGCGGCCGCCAAGGCTGCCCCGAGGGATGCCGGCACGTTGGACGCAGTGAAAAGCAGCGGCCGGCAGAAGAGCCTCATGAAACTGATCACGTCGTCTGAGCCAGCGATAAACCCGCCGCAGCTCGCAAGAGACTTGGAAAACGTCCCCATCACTAGGTCGGCCTGGATCCCGGTCGCGGCGGCAGTGCCGGCGCCGCTCGGGCCGACCACCCCCAACGCGTGGGCCTCATCGACGAGCAAACGGGCCTCGTACAGCTCGCAGACCGCCTTGATCTCGGGCAGAGGAGCCCAGTCGCCGTCCATCGAGTAAATGCCGTCCACTGCCACGAGCACCCCGCCAGAGCCTGGCTGAGACCGCCAGTGCCTGAGCCCGTTCCGCAAGCTGTTGGGCCGGTTGTGGCGGAACGCGCGAAGCGCGCCGTCGGCCATCCGAGCGCCGTCGACGAGAGAGGCGTGGGCGGCCGAGTCACAAAACACGGCATCACCCTGCTGGACAAGCGTCGAGATAAGCCCGAGGTTCGCGGTGTACCCGGTGGTGAAAACCAGTGCCCGCTCCATGCCAACCCAGTCGGCCAGGAGCTCTTCCAGCTCGGTGTGCAAAGGCAGGGTGCCGTTGAGGAGCCGGCTCCCGGTGACACCGGTCCCGTACTGCTCCACCGCGTCCACCGCTGCCTTTTTCACCCTCGGATCGGTGGTGAGGCCAAGGTAGTTGTTCGAACCCAGCATCACGACCTCGGCCCCGCGGTAGATGATGGTCGGCCCTATCTCGGTCGACAGCTCGCGGTACCAAGGGTTGAGGTCCATTGCCTCAGCTGCTCGGAACTCGTCGAGCGTGGGGATCGAGCACTTGACAAATATGTCGGCCGAGCTGGTCGGCGGGGCCGCACCATCGCCGTTTTCATTTGTCAATTGCTATTTCCCCAACGCAAGCTCTCCACTCGTTTTTCCCAGGCTTCGTGGCGGTTACGAGCATCCTGAATAAACGGCGACCAGCTGATCGCCTTTATCAGAGCCCGGTTCACCTGGTCCGCCGGCGACCGCAGCGGGCGTAGCACGTCGCAGAAGAGCACAACTCGCACCCCGTCAGTCCCGTTCCACGCCTCATGGGTGTACCCGTCGTCGAAGACCAGGCTCTTACCCTCTGTCCAATGCGCTTCTTCACCGCCAACCTTTATCCCCGATGCGGACGCTGGTTCTGGGACCTTGAGCGCGAGATGGTAACGCAGCACACCGCGCCACGGGCCACGGTGCGGGGGTATGTGCTTTCCCGGCGACAGGATCGAGAAAAACCCGGTCACGCAGCCAGGGATGCTGTCGAGTAATGCGGCGGTTTTCGGGCAACGGCGGCAATTAGCCTCCGAGCGGAACCCGTAGCCAAGGAAGAAGAAGGTCTTCCAGCCGTCGTCATTGCTGATAGATGCCTGGTCGACAGAAATGTCCTGGAAATTGGGCAGGTCGTCACGGTAGCTAAGGACCTCTTCGAGCTCGGCCTGCACGTCGCCCACCTTTCCTTCCACTCGCTTGACCCACGGGAAGATGTCTTGCGAGAGAAAGGGCGTCGTTGGGACGGCAGAGTACTTGAGCATCCAGTGTTCGGTGCTGTGCAGGGCCTTCCCACCAAGTTCGGTGGCAATGGTCACCGCCCTTTCCCGAACTGCAACCGTCCTCGACGCGGCACCCCCGTTGGGAGCGGAACGGCCGTTAGAGCCAGAAGAGCTGGGCGATGTTGACATATAAGCGCAGGTTATCTTGCCGGCAAAGCACACGGGGGCGGATTGGTACCGATCTGAGCCTCAAGTACGCAAACGAGCTGCGCAGGCACTTCGACAGGTAAGCAGCGTCGCCTGACGAGCTACCGCTCCAGCACGCCTACCACTTGGGCACGCCTACCACTTGGGCACGCCTACCACTTGGGCACGTAGGCTCCGCGGCCCAGCGCCGCGCTCTCTTCCAGGTCCATCTCCTCGTCGACCCCGCCGGTCACCTCGGTTACCCAGTCGAGCCTGTCCTTCAAGATGCGCTCTACACCGGCCTGCAGCGTGGAGGCGCTCACAGCGCATGAACTACAAGCACCCTGCAGTTGCAGCTCGACAGTGCCGACCTCGACATCGACGCCGACCAGCACCAGGTCCCCACCGTCCTGTTGGATCACCGGGCGGACCATCTCTATGAGATCAGTCAGCTGTCCCAGGCGCTCGGCCCGTTCCTCATCGCTCAGCATTTGTCCCGCCGTGGTCACTAGACCATGATGCCAGAGCTGAGGAGGCTATCGGGACGGGGTGCGGCGCCAACGAAGGAAAGCTTCCATGAACTGGTCGAGGTCGCCGTCCAGGACCGAAGCCACATTGCCAGTCTCGTAATCGGTGCGAAGGTCCTTGACGAGCTGGAACGGCGCCAGCACGTAGCTGCGGATCTGTGAGCCCCAGCCGATCTGAGCCTTGGGGCCGGCCATGACCGAAAGCTCGGCTACCCGTTCTTCCCGTGCCCGCTCGGCCAGGCGCGCAGCGAGGATCTGCATCGCGCGGGCCTTGTTCTGGTGCTGGGAACGCTCGTTCTGGCAGGAGACCACGAGGCCGGTCGGCAGGTGGGTGATCCTCACCGCCGAGTCGGTGACGTTGACATGCTGGCCGCCGGCGCTGGAGCTGCGGTAGGTGTCGATGCGCAGGTCTTTCTCGTCGATGGTAACCTCGCCGCTCAGGTCCTCAAAGAAAGGGACCACCGTCACAGCAGCGAAGCTCGTTTGCCGCCGGTGTTGGCTGTCGAAGGGGGACATCCGAACAAGGCGGTGGACCCCCCGCTCGGAGGCCATCAGGCCGTTGGCGTAGCGGCCCTTAATTATGAAGGTCGCTGAAAGTATCCCGGCTTCCTGGCCTTGGTTCATGTCGTCGATCTCCATGGAAAAGCCACGGCGCTCGACCCATCGCTGGTACATACGCACCAGCATCTCGGCCCAGTCCTCCGCGTCCGTCCCTCCGTCTTTGGCGTGGACCTCGCAAACAGCGTCGAGGCTGTCGTGCTCCCCGGTGAACAGCGACCGCAGCTCCAGTTGGTCGAACTCAGCAGCAAGGCTTGCGACCATAGCTTCGAGGTCGCCTGCCAAGGTGTCGTCGCCTTCCTCACGGGCCAGCTCATAGAGGTCCTCAGCGTCGACGAGCCTCGACTCGAGCGCCCCCAGGAGGTCAACATCCTCCTTCACAGACGCGTACTCCCTGCTCACAGCCTGCGCCTTGGTCTGGTCATCCCACAGATCCTGGCGCGACAGCTCCGGCTCGAGCTCCGCCATCCGTTTTTGGCTCGTCTCGATGTCCAGGTACTCAGCCGCTTCGTCAAGCCGGCGCCGCAGGGCCCGCAGGTCCTCGGAAAAATCCTGCATTTAACTCAGCGCGCCGCCCTATCTCCCGTGGCAGAACTTGAACTTCTTGCCGCTCCCGCAAGGGCACGGGTCGTTGCGGCCCGCGTGGTCGAACTCCGAACCGAGCGAGCTCTGCGAGGGTGCCGGTTTGGCGACGGGCATCCCTCCAGTCGCCCCCGCCTGGGCAGCCGCGCCACCAGCGCGCATGGCAGCCATCTGCTCTTCGGTGGCGAAGACGATTTCTTCGCCCGGGGCGGGCCCGGCTGCAAGGGCGCCGGCGAAGGCTTGCGACCCGAGCACGGGGCCGTCGGAAGCCGTGTACTGCGCACGGGCCAGACTGGGCTCTTCAGGAGGCTTGTCCATCACCTGGACCTGGGAGTGCATCACGTACTTCACGTAGTCGTCATCGACGCTGGCCATCAGCTGGCCGAACATCTCATACCCGTCACGCTGCCACTCGACAAGCGGGTCTTTCTGGGCCGCAGCGCGCAGCTGGATCCCCTCGCGGAGGTAGTCCATTTCCGACAGGTGTTCCCGCCAACGCTGGTCGATAAGCTGCAGCATGATCTCGCGCTCGAACTGGCGCATCGTGTCCTCCGGCTTGCCCTCTGGCGGGGCCGGCATCGCCTGCTCACGCTTCTCGTAGTACTCGATCGCTTCGCCTACGAGAGCTTCGTACAGGGCGTCCGACGACGCTACGTGTTGCAGCCCATCGATGCTTTGCTGGGTCGGGAAATAGACGCGCGCCTCGGTGAGCAAGCCGTCGAGATCCCATTCTTCGTGGAAATCAGACGGGCAATGCGCTCGGATCATCGAGTCGATAGCAGAGGTAATTACGTCTATGGTCCGCTGGCGGAGGTCCTCACCCTCCATTACCTGGAGCCGCCTGGCGTAGATCACCTTGCGTTGCTCGTTCATAACTTCGTCGTACTTGAGCACGTCTTTTCGGATCTCAGCGTTGCGGATCTCGACGTTGTGCTGCGCCCTCTCGATAGCCCGGGTAACCATGCGGTTCTCTATGGGCACGTCCTCTGGGAAGCGGCCCATGGCCCACTGCAGCATGCCTTGCGCGAACAGCCGCATTAGCTCGTCTTCTAGTGAAAGGAAGAACCGGCTTTCCCCGGGGTCGCCCTGCCGGCCGCTGCGACCGCGGAGCTGGTCGTCGACGCGGCGAGCCTCATGGCGTTCCGAGCCCAGCACGTAAAGCCCGCCGAGCGCCCGGACCTGGTCACCCTCGGCCTGACATTCTTGTTTGTACTTGGCGAAGAGTTCGTTGAAGCGTGCGGTACCCTCTTCGGAGGCCAGCTCGAGGCCCTCAGCGCGCACCTCGTCCTGGGCCAAGCCCTCAGGGTTGCCACCGAGCAATATGTCGACGCCGCGGCCCGCCATGTTGGTCGCAACAGTCACGGCGTGCAACCTGCCCGCCTGAGCGATGATCGTCGCCTCTCTGGCATGCTGCTTGGCGTTCAGGACCTCGTGAGGGATGCCGCGCTTGGTGAACATCTTCGAGAGTTGTTCGGACTTTTCGACAGACGCGGTACCTACGAGGACGGGCTGGCCTTTTTCGTAGCGTTCCGCAACGTCGTCCACAGCGGCGTTGAACTTGCCCCTCTCGGACCGGTAGATGAGGTCCGGGTAGTCCACTCGCACCATCGGCAAGTTGGTGGGGATCGGCACCACCTGGATCTTGTAGGTAGAACCGAACTCCGAGGCTTCTGTCAACGCTGTGCCTGTCATCCCGGCCAACTTTTCGTAGAGGCGGAAGTAGTTCTGCAGGGTCACAGTTGCCCACGTGTGGTTCTCTTCGTTGATCGTCACCCGCTCTTTTGCTTCGACAGCTTGGTGCAGCCCGTCTGACCAACGTCGGCCCTCAAGGATGCGGCCCGTGAACTCGTCGACGATCTTGACCTCGCCGTCGGCGACCAGGTAATCCTTGTCGCGCCTGTACAGCTCCTTGGCCTGGATCGCCTTGGTGAGCTGGTGGACGAGGTTCGCCGTGCCCAGGTCGTAGAGGTTGTCGATGCCCAGCACGCTCTCGACCTTCTCGATACCGTCTTCGGTCGGGACCACCGTGCGCTTCTCTTCGTCGACCTCGTAGTCCTTGTCACGGGTCAGGCTGCGCGCGACCCCGGCAAACTGGTAGTACAGGCGCGCCGACTCGCTGGAGGGGCCCGAGATGATCAGGGGCGTCCTCGCCTCGTCGATAAGGATCGAGTCCACTTCGTCGACGATGGCGTAAGGGTGGCCGCGCTGCACCATGTGCTCGAGGTTCCTGGCCATGTTGTCGCGCAGGTAGTCAAAACCAAGCTCGGTGTTGGTGCCGTAGGTGATGTCGCTGTTGTAGGCGTCCTTCTTGTCCTGCCATTCGGGGAGCTCGGGGGAGATCCGGCCGACCGAAAGGCCGAGGAACCGGTGCACCTTGCCCATCCAGTCGGCGTCACGGGCGGCGAGGTAGTCGTTGACGGTGACCACGTGCACCCCTTGGCCTTCGAGGGCGTTCAGGTACACGGGCAGGGTCGAGACCAGGGTCTTGCCTTCACCGGTCTTCATCTCGGCGATCCAACCGAAGTGCAGCGCGGTGCCGCCCATCAACTGGACGTCGTAGTGGCGCTGGCCGATCGTGCGCGTGGCGGCCTCGCGGACGACCGCGAAGGCCTCTGTCAGGAGGTCGTTCAAGTCCTCCCCGTTTGCGAGCCTCTCCTTGAACTCGACCGTCTTGTGGGCGAGCGCCTCGTCAGAGAGGCCGACCATCTCTGGCTCCAGAGAATTGATGTCCGGTACGAGGGTCTGCAGAGCACGCAGCTTCTTGCCCTCGCCGATACGCAGGAACTTGTTCAATACGCTCATTTCGCCTACCAAACTACCAGCGCTCAACCGACTTGGGGCACTCGGGGGCCAGGGGCACGGTGCACTCGGGGGCCAAGGGCCCGTGGGCGGCTACTCGTGATCGCGTGGGTCGAGGAGCCGCTTGCGCCAGGCGTAGGTGACGGCTTCCATACGCGAGTGCAAGTGGAGCTTTTCCAGGATGTTGCGAACGTGGTTCTTCACGGTGTTCTCCGAGATGAAGAGGGCACCGGCGATGTCCTTGTTGCTCTTCGAATGAGCCATGAGCCGCAGGACCTGCATCTCCCGGTCCGTAAGACCTGGCGGCGGCAGCTCCTCGCGTTCCGCGACGCGCCGCGACAACGCCCTGAACTCGGCTATCAGCTTTGAGGTCATAGAGGGCGAGATGACCCCCTGGCGCTGGACAATCGCGCGGACGGTCTCCGCTATCTCCTCGATCGCGATCTCTTTCAACAGGTAGCCGTTTGCTCCTGCTTTGACCGACTCGTAAAGGTCCTCTTCTTCGTCGCTCACGGTCAACATCAGGATCTCTGTAGCGGGAAGTATGCGCCGGATGTGGCGAGCTGCCTCTATGCCCGAAAGGCGTGGCATGCGTACGTCCATGAGCACGACATCGGGCGTCAGCTCCTGAGCCTTCGCGACCGCCTCTTCGCCGTCTGAGGCTTCCCCTACCACTTCGATGTCGTCGCTCGCCGCCAGCACGACCGAAAGACCCCGGCGGAACAGTGCCTGGTCGTCGGCCACGACAACGCGGATCGGCACCGAGTGGACGTCTTTAGCCGATCGATCGGGACGCTCACAGGCCATCACCTGCTCTAGGGCCTGACGGAGAACCAATGGGCTCACTATGTCTAGTCATCACGGCCAGTACCTACCCTATCTGGCCCATCGACGACCCTAAGGGACTACCGCCATCAAGCCCGGACGTGGAACGGCGCGACTGACCTGGTCGTTGGCTACGGCGCGCCGGTGCCGCCCAGAGGGCCGGTCCGCCCTGCGAGCTGGCGCTTCATCCACATCAGGACCTCGATCGGGCCCGGGTCGATGCCGGCATCGGCGGCCATCCAGAGCGAGACATAGTCCCCGAAGTAGGCGAGGTCGAGCAACTGAGCCAGCTCGCCTTCACCTTGCGCGCGCACCTCGATGACGCTGGACACCCATGGCCGGACGAGATCCGCGGTGATCTCGAAACGACGCCCGACCTGGGGGTGCTCGCTGTCGTGGCGCAGCATCACGAGGCTCATCAGCCCCGCGATCTCCTTCGAGCTCTCAGCCCACCCGCAAACCTCGTTATGGCACAGCTCAGGCTGCGTGCTGGAAAAGGCAAGACGCTTGACGTTCTCGTTGACCTGGGTCTTCCAGCGCTGAGCGGCGGCGGCGCCGACCGCCCCGCCGCCGTGGACCAAGGGGACGCTGGGCCCGATGCTACGGGCGACGGCTGCCGGCTGGGAAGCTGGCCCCAGCCGGACGAACTGGTCTCTCCGGTGCCGCAACTGCGCAACGGCTCGGTCGATCCACAGGTCTGCGCCTGGCAGGAAGCCCATCCGCCACAAGACCACGATCAAGGGCACTGCCATCGATCCGAAGGCAGCCCGTGGCCAGGCCACCGGGGGTACGTGCACGACGAGGGCCCGCCAGGCCCCGGCCAAGATCGCAAGCTCGCCTCCGCTGCTGACGACGACCATCTTCGCTCCCGCCAAGGCAGCGTCTGAAGCTGCTTCGATCGTCTCCTCCGTGCCGCCCGAGCAGGAGACCGCGAACACCAGGGACGTCTCTCCTACGAAGTGGGGGCATTCGTAGCCCTTTACAACGGTGACCGGGACAGGAAGGAGCGGGGCAGCGATGGCCTGGAGCACATCACCGGATATGCCGCTGCCACCCATACCGATGACGACTACGTTTTCGATGTCCTCCCGATTGGGCAAGCCGGTAATCGTGCTGGAACTGGCAAATGCCTCCGCTACTTGCTCGGGGAACGCCGCAGCCAGCTCCCACATCCCATCGGTGTCGAGAATTTCGTGCTCAGCGGGGGGCAACTAGGCCTCCTTTTGGTTGGGAGCTTCGAAATTGGGCTTCACGCCGTCGGCGCCAGCCTTGGCCATCAACCGTTCGTGCTCGGCATCGTCTACGCCCTCGGCGTCCTCGATGAGCATGTCCGGGATGCCATCTTTGACCAGGTACCGGCGTCGCAGGCGAGGATTGTAGAGGGCATCCTCGTCAGCGAAGTACAGAAGGGGCCCTTTGTCCTGCGGGCAGGCGAGGATCTCCACGAGCAACGGGTCAAGGGCCACGGCTACGACACCCCTCTTATCAGCGACAGCACCATTTGAGTATGAGCATCGCAGCTTGGACGGTCGGCCGCCTCGACGTTCAGCCGCACGAGCGGCTCGGTATTGGAAGGCCTGACGTTGAACCACCAGTCCCCAAAATCAACGGTCAGACCGTCCAGGCGTGACTGGTTAGCCTCCGGGTGCTCGGCCGCAAAATGCTGGCTCACTGCCTCGATCACCCGAGCAGGGCTGCCCGTCACTTCTGTATTGATCTCGCCTGAAAGCGCGTAGCGGTCAAAGGGACGGCGCAGCTCCGAAAGAGGCATCCGCGCTTTCGAAATGACCTCAAGCACCATCAGCGCCGCGATGGACCCCGAATCTGCCCTGTAATTGTCACGGAAATAATAATGCCCGGAGTGCTCCCCGCCGAAGGCGGCGCCGGTCTCCGCCATGAGGGCTTTTATGTAGGAATGGCCGACCCTGGTCATAACCGGCGTGCCCCCGTTCTCACGGATCACCTCCGGTACCGCCTTGGAACAAATCAGGTTGTAAAGGATCGTCGATCCCGGGTATTTCTCCAACATCGCCTTTGCGACGATGGCTGTCGTCGTGGACCCGCTCACCGGTTGTGCCTTGTCGTCGACAAGGAAGCAGCGGTCGGCGTCGCCGTCGAAAGCGAGGCCCACGTCGGCCCCTTTTTCGAGGATCTTGGCTTGCAGGTCGACCAGGTTGGCTGGCTGGATCGGGTCAGCAGGGTGGTTGGGGAAATTGCCGTCCAGTTCGGGGTAAAGCACTTCCAGGTCGAAAGGTAGGCCCTCGAAGACCGCCGGGACCACCAGGCCACCCATACCGTTGGCGGTGTCCGCTATCACGCGGCAGCGGCAGCAAGACCTCCCGGTCGACGAAGCTGCGGACCTTGGCGGCGTAGTCGGCCAGCACGTCGCGGTGGCTAACCCTGCCCCGCTCCTCCTCGCTGACAGTGGGGAGGTCACCCACTTCGATTGCCTCACGGATCTGGACCAAGCCAGACTCGACGCCGACCGGCCTCGCCCCAGCCAGGCAGAGCTTGATGCCGTTGTAACGAGCCGGGTTGTGCGAAGCGGTGAACATTACCCCGGGCGAACCGAGTGCACCGGACGCATAAAGCAGCTCGTCGCTCGACACGAGGCCCAAAAGGACCACGTCTACACCCGCAGCGACTGCTCCCTCGGTGAACGCGGCCACCAGCTCGACGCCCGACTGGCGCATGTCGCGGCCGACGACGATCCCCGGGCTCTTGGCGAAGGTCGCAAAGGCGGTGCCGATCTTTTTCGCCATCTCGGCATTGAGCTGGTCTGGCACGACACCCCGGATGTCGTAAGCCTTGAAGATTTCGTCTAGTGAGCCCATACCCGCAAATCCCTCCGGAGCCGGTCCTCACAAGCTAACAAACACGACGGCCGGTCTTCACCTCCGGGCCCCCCTCAGTCCTCTGGAGGAGGCTCTCCGGTGTGGGCGGTGGTGGGCGGCATGACCGGTGGGGGGTGTTGCGGCAGTGCCGGCAGCGTAGGTCTCCCATTGCCCCTCGCCCGGCTCTGCCACCCAGCGTGGTGCCGGGGTGGCACCGTCACCGTTGGGGGCAGCGGCACCGTCACCGTTGGGGGCAGCGGCACCGTCACCGTTGGGAGCCGGGATCCCGTCACCGTTGGGAGCCGGCACGCCGTCGGGCGAGCCGGGCCAATGAGCACCTGAGCTCCCGGCGGGCCAGTACGGCGTCGGCGGGCTACCGGTGGGCTGCCGGCTTTGTGGCCCCGAAGGTGTCCCCCCGATCGCGCCCAAAACGTCGAGGCGTTGCCCGAGCCCGGGCCGCCGCACCGCCGCCACCGGTGCCAGTGGGCGCCGGACCAGGAAGAAAAGGCCGACCAAGGCGAGCAACGTCAGCGCGTAGCCCTCGAAATCGACGGGGGTGTAGCCGTACGAGAGGGTGACGTGGTGCGAAGTCGGGACCACGACCATCAGGTTGGGACTGACCCGGTAGACGCCTTTGGCGCCGGAGACGTGCCAGTTGGGGAAGTACGAGATCGTTACCACGACCGGGACACCGAGGCGGCTGACGTTGAAGCTGATAGAAGCGTTGTGCTCGACGATGTCGCTGACAGTGCTCTTAGGTTCGGGAGTTACCGGCGGGTTGGTGTCGTCATAAGGTACGCGTGCCCAATTGGACGGTCCGGCGGCGGCGAGGTAGACGTCCCAAGCGTTCGGGTCCAGGTACCAAGTGTCCATCACCTTCAGGTACTTCGGCTGGGACGAATTGTTGAGGCCCGCCATGACTACCGGCTGGTCCGCCAAGGGATGGACGCGGGGCGAGTTGAGCACCAGGTAGAGCTTCCAGTACTGCTCCACGGTGCCCGTTGGGTCCGGGGCGGTGTTGCCGGTGTAGCTGATCGCGTACGGCCCGAACGTCGAGATCAGCTTGAGCGCGGGGTCGGCGTCAGCCTGCTTCTGGATTGCGGTGTTGAGGGCTATGTAGTACTTCACCCCGAGCATCTGCAGGTGCTCGACACCGAGGGCAACGTTCGGCGCGCTCCCGTAGGGCAAGCCGACCATCGGGTTGGAAGGTTGCAGGGAAAGCTCGTTTTGGTCCAAGAAATGGAACGGGGTCGTAGCCGACGCCTCGTAGTAGAGGCCCTCCATTGAATCGATGCAACCGTTTGTAAAATACGGCAGGATCGTGAGCGCGTCAGGGGTGCCGTAGTCGTTCATCTGTGATTGGTACTCCCACATGACGCTGCCACAACCGTATTTTTTGGAAACCGCCTCCAGGTGCCCGACGATCTGGGTGTACTCGGTCCAACGCGACTTGACGTCGCCCGCGTCGCATTTTCCGGGGCTGGGCGGGCACTGGTACTGGTAGCCGCTGTAGTTCCAACCTATCCAGCCAGGTACATACGAAATCGCAGTGGACGGCACCCCGAGGAACTCGTGGTTGGCATTGGTGGCGTTGTCCTGTCCGGGCAAAATTTGCAGCGGGAAGCCGACCCAGACCAGAGCAACGACGAGGACCAGCAAGGGGGCCGGTAGCAGGGCGGCACGCAATGTGACCATGAAGTTCGTCGTGCGCTCCACCATGATGGCGTAAATCTCTGCCAACGCCAGACCGCTGAGCAGGTAAAGGCACAGGAACCAAAATGGCAGCACACGGTTGTTCCACAAGATGCTCTGAGGCATGTAACGGAACGCGAATACCGACAGGAGCGCCATTACGCAGAGGAACTCCCCCATGCGGCGGCGGCGCGCTATCGAGAGAACGGCGCCCATCCCTCCGAGGATGAACAGCCAGGTGTACCCCGTCGGGAACAAGGTGCTCAAAAAATCCGTGTTCCGCGTGTAACCCATGTCGGTTACCAGCCCGTCGCCGATTTGACGGACACCAAATGGCAGTGCCCACCACGCAGCGAGCAACCCCCCGACTACGAGGCTCGGCGCGGCCCACCAGAACGCTCCCACCCAGTCGCGGTTGCGCACTGCGTAGGTGAATATCAAAACGAGCGCTCCGGCTCCGGCGAACATGGCGGGGTCGATATGCGACATGAAACAGCATGCCAGCATGACCGCCGCCCATGCCCGGTAGCGCCCGGTCTGCAGCCCGCGCAAGACAAAGCCGAAAAACACAAGGGCGAACCACAGGCTCCAGGCAAAGGCAAACTCCCCGGCCAGCGTGGACGCTATATTTCCCCCGTAGATCGAGAAATCCGTCTGGAAAATGTAGGGAATTGTGGCGATCGCCAGCACTGCAGGGACGGGGAACGGCGCCCTGGCAATACGGCCCATTAACCATGCGGCCACAGGCATCAAGATCATTGGCGCCGCCGTGCAGAGCTTGAAGGCGACGTTGTAGCCGATTATCTGCGCGAGCGCGACGATGCTGTATATGGGCAGCGGGAAATAGAAGGTGACCGCCGGGAACCCGTCCCAGTTGGAAGAAGTCCAGCAGGTGAGGCGGAAGTGGGCCAGGCACTGGTGCTCTGCGACCGATGGCAACAGCACGTGCGCCCCGGTGTCGCCGCCCGAGATGGTGTTGTTGAGGAAGAGCTTCGAGGGTTCGAACTGCCAGAGGACGAACCCCACGCAAACGCAGACGACCGCCAAGGTGACGAGCGGTTCTGGCTGGCCGAGCAGCCGGAGTTTTCCTTCAAACCAGGCGCCGACTTTGGAGGGCGCACGGTCTTTGGATGGCACAGGGTCTTTGGAGGGGACCGTGTCGTCCATCGGATCTCCGAAGTTGCCAGCATCGGGGGCTGTGGGAGCCTCAACGATTGCCCCGCTGGCCGCTGTGACATCGGCGACCGTGGCGTCTGTCGCTTTGGCGTCGGCCCTTTCGCGGTTGCCCTTGTGGAGGTCCCCCTGGCCGTCACCATCGCCCGCTGACGCCGGCGAGCCAGCCTCCTCGTCCGCGTAGGTCATTGTGAGCCCATTCTTACTTGTGCGGGCGCCATGCGGAAGACCGGGCGGTACGAGGGGGGGCGTTCAAGCGCGCAGCGCCAGCACGCCTCGCGGCCCGTTGACATCGCACTAGCAGAGTGACCACCCTGGTAACGACCGGTTAAGTGCCGCGAAGGGCGCCGGGGCATTCAGCGCGTAGTCGCCAGATCCAGTACCCGTGCCAACGAGAGCAAGCCATCTCGCGTTCCCCACCAGCGCAGGTCGCACGAAGAACAGCTGTGGAGAGCCACCGGCTCCCCGCTCACGACCATCTCGATTACTACCAGCTCTCTTGTCTGGCAATTGGGACACTTCATCCGGACCTGCTCCCTGTCTCGCCTGGTGTTGAGTGCCGACCACTCGCGGGTCACCCGTGCGAGAACTCGGAGGACGGCTACTGACTGCATCGGCAGGTTCATCTAGGCACCTTTAGCCGTTCGGCGGCGCTGCAGGGCTCGATTTCGCCTTTTGGCCCCTCGGTGCTGGTTAGCTCACTCGGTCTGGCTCAGAGGATGGCTGTCAGTCGGCCGGCCGAGGCGCGCCGCCTGCGCGCGGGCTGTTCAGGCCCGCCCTCGTCGAGTGCGTCATCCACGATTGGGCCGCCTTCAACTGGGCCGCTCTGGCCATCCGAGCTTTCGAGCCCGACTGTGCCACCTACGAAATGGGCTCCCCTGCGGTCGACGCAAAACCAGCCTCTCGGCACCGTTAGATTGTCGGCGTGACGCTCGCAGAGCGGCCACCGGCCTACCTCGCCTGTCCCGTCATCGGGCTGGTCATCAAGCCACGCGCACCGGGCCTCGTAGTCGTACGCGAGCCAAGCGGCGGGCGCGTTCGCGCAGCCAGGGCGCGCACAGCTTGCGAAGTTCACAGCTCGAAGCTACACGAGGGCCCCGCCATAGCTCGCCATCGCCCTAGGATTGTGGCGATATGAGCCGGCAACCCGGGGACATGAGGTCGCGCCCGCCTGACCGGCAGAACGGCGCGCCCGCCGGCAGTGGCCCGGACCGCTCGTGGCGTTGGGCCTTGATGGTCCTGCTTGGCGTCGTTGTCTTAGCCGTACTGGTATCCAGCGTGATGTCCGAGCAGTCAAGCCCAACGGTCAGCTATAGCCAGTTCCTAAGCGAGCTCGAGCACGGCGAAGTAGCAAAGGCCCAAGTGAACAGCAACACCGGGGCGATCACCTTCGTCGGGCCGCAACGGCGTGAGCTACGACACCCAGGGCCCGCCGGGTGGTTACGACCCCCAAGAGTTCACCACTCTCAGCAAGTACCTCACTGCGGGCAAGAGCCTCTCGTTCACGACGCCTGGCGAGAGCCTCCTTGTGAGCCTGCTACCCGACATCTTCCTCGGTGTACTGATCCTCGTCTTCATCTTCTGGATGGCCCGGCGCGCCCAGGGCCAGATGGGCGGGATCATGTCGATCGGCCGTAGCCGGGCCAAGGTGTACACCACAGAAAGGCCGCGGACCACCTTCGCTGACGTCGCTGGCTACGACGGGGTCAAGATGGAGATCCGCGAGGTCGTCGACTTCCTGCGTTCTTCCGCCCGCTTCAAAGAGATCGGTGCGAAGATCCCCAAAGGCGTCCTCCTCGTTGGCCCGCCCGGCACCGGCAAGACCCTCCTGGCGCGGGCTGTCGCCGGCGAAGCGGGTGTCCCGTTCATGTCTGTAACCGGCTCGGACTTCATGGAAATGTTCGTCGGAGTCGGCGCCTCGAGGGTGCGCGACCTGTTCCAGAGCGCCCGTAAGCAGGCACCGGCGATTATTTTCGTCGACGAGATCGACTCCATCGGCCGCAAGCGTGGGGCTGGGCTCGGTGGCGGCCACGACGAGAGGGAGCAGACCCTCAACCAGATGCTGGCCGAAATGGACGGCTTCGAGGCGACCGAGGGCATAGTCATGATGGCGGCGACCAACAGGCCTGACATCCTTGACCCGGCGTTGCTGCGGCCCGGCCGCTTCGACCGCCAGATCGTCGTGCCGCTCCCCGACCTCGAAGAGCGCCTGCCGATCTTGAAGGTCCACTGCAAGGACAAACGGATCGGCCCCGACGTCGACCTCACAGTTGTCGCGCGCGGTACTCCGGGCATGAGCGGCGCCGACCTCGCCAACCTGGTGAACGAGGCCGCGCTCCACGCCGTCCGCCGCAGCGCTTCGTCAATCGCGATGAGGGACTTCGACGCAGCGCGCGACCGCGTCCTGATGGGCCAACGTCGCGAGTCCACCGTGCTTTCCGAAAAGGAAAAAATGGCGACCGCGTACCACGAGGGCGGCCATGCTGTCCTGGCCTACATCCTCCCGGACGCCGACCCCGTCCATAAGGTCACGATCCTGCCCACCGGCATGGCGCTTGGCGTGACCCAGCAGCTCCCGATCGAAGAGCGCCACACCTACTGGCGGGAGTACATCGAAGACGCGCTCTGCGTAATGATGGGCGGCCGTTGTGCCGAGGAGCTCATCTTCGGGACCTTGTCGACCGGGGGTTCCAACGACCTGCAGCGGGCGACGGAGATGGCCCGCAAGATGGTGCGCGAGTTCGGCATGTCCGAGCGCGTCGGGCCAATGGCCTGGGGCAACGGCGGCGAAGTCTTCCTAGGCGACGACCTGATGCACACTCGCGACTACAGCGACGTGACCTCCCGGGTGATCGACGAAGAGGTCGAGCGGATCCTCCGGGACCAGGAATCACGCGCCCTACGGCTCCTCCGGGAGCACCAGCGCGGCCTGGCGGCAATTGCTCAAGCCCTGATCCAACGCGAGACGATCGACGGCGCAGAAGTCGCACGCCTGGTCGACCAGGCTTACGGGCGCCCCGTGCACGACCAGGTTGCTGTCCCGAGCTTCGCCGCTGCCGGCAACGGTGCCAACCATGGCGACCCCGGAGCCTTCCCTGCAGAGGCGCCGATTACCACTGGCGCACCCCCGCCGCCCTTGCAAGCTGGGTGGGCAGGGGTCACGCCGAAGCCGGGCGACAACTAGCCGAGCAGTACCGCTGGTGAGAGGCTCATGCCGGTTGCCGGCTGGTACCCGTACCAGTCCTGCTCGACGAGTACCGCCTGTGAGCTCGAGACAACGAGCGCCTCGCCTGAAGTCGTAGTAGGCAGAAGCATCCCGCCTTGCTCCCCCGGGGGTACCACGAGGGGCCGCGTGCCCGGCAGCGGGACGAGCCGCCCGCGCACGAGCGAGCTGACCGTCAGCGCCGCGGTATTGCGGCCTTGGTCCGTTGCCTCGAGCCAGAGCTGGCCCGACGGTTGAGCGGCCGTAGCGCTCGCCACGAGGCCGGCGAGCGCCTGGTCCAGGAGTCCCGCCAATCGTTCAGGCAAGGCGTGAGGAAGCGGGAGGGTTGGTGGGGCCGTAGGGTGCGCGAGCTTGCTGAGCGCAAGCGCGGGGCTCCCAGGAAGCAGCCAACGATCAGCCGGTTGGTCCTGGCCCAGCAGCACACCAAGGCCGCGCTCCGGCGACGGTGGGCTCCCGACCAGGGAACGCTCCGCCACCACGGGTACCCCATTAGTGCTCACGAGATGCGCGGCATACGCGACGCCTGGGAGCGCCCAGGGCTGGCCGTTGGTCGTGACTTCCGCGGTGGCGTACGGGCCAACGGTCACCTCTGTCGAACTGCCCAGGCCAGTGCCCGCGCCCTGGGAGATCAGGCTCAGCCTCAGCGTGGCAGCGCGTCTCCCAGGGTTATAAAACACGTAGCTCTCGGTCAGCCCACCACCGTCGGCGCCTTCCGGCCACCACCATGAGGTCGCGGGCTCGCTCGAGCCGAGCGTCAGCGTGGCCCCGGCGTTAGGCGCCGCCGGGTTGAGCCCACCGTTGCCGCCGACAAGGGGCGCGCCCGGTGGCGGAGGGGTCACCAGTTCCGTCTGGAATGCGGCTACTTGGCCGGTGCGCACGCTCACGGTCACGGCAATTTTGACGCGCCTTCGGAGGTGGCTGCCGAGGTTCAAGACGGTCAGGCCATCGGCCGGGACGACCACGCCCTCGAACGTGACGGGTTCTTCCTGGCCGTACTCGGTCGTGAAAGAGAGATCGGCAATCGCGACCGCCGGGTACGGGTTGACCAAAGAGATCTCTTCGATAGCGTTGCGCAGCGTTTCCCCATCGACGAAGTACCAATGTGCCGAGGCAGACGAGGCGCACGGCTGGCTGGAAACGCCCTCGGGAGACCTCACGAGCTGGCTCACGCTCGCCATCCCACCGTAGAGAGTGACCAAGGCGCCGACCCACGGCGCGCCAGGCCCCCCATGAACGCTTGGGAACTGCTCCTCGAGCGTGCTGGTCGCGCCAGCAGGCACGGTCACTTTCAACTTCTCCTGCCGACCGCTGTGGGACACGAGCCTGACCGACCCGGTAAGGCTCTGGCTACCGGCGTTGGCGACGACGAGCTCACCAGGGGCGGCGCCCCCGTTCGACACCGTCGCCCCGGCACAGAACCACGAGGACGACAACGCAACGGCGGGGGCCTGGCTCGGGGCTTGCAGCTCAGCGGCCTGAGCCGAGCGGCCGACCACCCCGGTGTCGCCCAGCGCCAGGCCTGCCACCAGGACAGATGTCAAGCCGGCCAGCACCACGAGGCGTCTCGCGTCAGCCAACGCTCTGCCCGTCCAGTACCGCCGACCAATCGATCTCCGAGACATCCGCGCTGGGTGGGCCGAGCTCCAGACTGGCCATCGTGAGCTGGTCCCCCCACCTTGCGCGCAAACGGTGGAAGGCTGCCGAAAGTGCCACGCCCCAGCCGAGTAGCAATAAGACATCGGCCAACTGCTGCCCGAGGGAGCCCGCCCGGCTGAGCGCGACGTCGTCGTCCCCCACCGGCAGCACCCACGCAGTACCCCCTCCGAGAGTGGCCTTTCCAGCCGCTACATGGCCGTTGGCACGAAGTTGCCACGACCGGTCCGGTACAGCGCCGTAAACCTGGAGCGACGGTGCACGGGCGGCGACCGTGAACGACCTGCCGTCGGAGCCCCCGACCGGCAGCCGCAGAGCCGCTGCAAGATCCAACTGTTGGAGCTTGTTGGCCGTGACCCAGGCCGGCTCGAGAACTTGGGGCGGGACCTCTCCCGCCGGCCCGCTCCCCGCGAGTACCGAGAAAAGGGGCACCCATGCAGCGTTGGCAAAGACCCGGTATGACGAGTCGGTCCCGACCGGCACCAGGTCGACCTGTCGCGCCAGCGCATTGACGACCGGGAGGTCAGCCTGGTTGGCGGCCGCACCGCCGGGCGGCACGACCACGTAGCGGACCGCCAACGAGGCCAGAAGGTGGCCCAAGGCGGTCGTCTCGCTGCCCTCGGCCCAGTGCAGATCCTGCGCTACGAGCTGGGCGTTCCCTGCGTCGTCTGGCCCCCAGAGCTGGCTGGCCAAGGGCAGCCCATCGAGCGACGTCGCAAAGGCCACGTCTCCCGACGTCCCTTGCTGCGCGAGTGGGATGGTCCCGACATCGCCTACCCAAAGAACCCGGTAGTCGCCGCCTTGCGAAGCGGACGGGAACGCGAAGGACGCCTCGGCACCAGACGCTGGCAGGCCCCACTGGCCTCCTCCTACCCACGACAGGAAGGGCAGCGACGCGGCAACGACCGCCAACACTCCGAACGCTGGCGCGAACTGCCGCCAGCCAAAACGGTAGCCGGACAGGTCCACCTCTACGGCGGCCGCTCCGACCGCTACAGCAAGGGCGAGCGCCGCACCGGCCGGCGCCAGCACGAGCTCGAGCTGTGGCATCGGGAACCAGCCTCTCGACCCCGCCCACGCCAGTGACAGGCACGTGAACGCGACGACCCAGAGCCTCGCCGCCCACGCCATGCGCCAGGAGCGCCCGATGAACAGCGGTACCGCCGCGGCGGCAACGACCGCCCAACCAAGTGCTCCCCCTCCGTAGGGCCCGGTTTGCAAGCGGAGCAACTGGCTCACGGAGAGAGCACGAGCCGGCCCTGAAGGCGAGCCCAAGAGCGCCGTAGATGAGCGCAGCAGCCCGACGGACCACGGTGCGAGGCCGACGAACGCCACGGCGGTCGCTATGAGCGATGCGAACAGGAACCTTGCCCCGCCCTGGTGACGGCCTGTGAGGAACGAACCCACAAGCAGCGCCAGGCCGATAATTGGCACCAGCAGCAACATGGCGGGCACGAGCGATGCGGCCAAAGCGACCAGCAAGCCCAGGGAGATCAAACGGGCCCATGCACCGTCCCAATGGGTAAAAGGGTACGGGGCCTGACCGCCCAGTCGGCAGAGCGCGCCGAGGAGCCAAGGGGACGCGGCGTAACCAATCAGGCCGGCCCAATGGCCCTGGGACAGGGCGTTGTACGGGATGGGCAAAGCTGCGTAGATGACGGTGGCTGCGAGCCTGCCTCGTTGCGAGCCGAAACGCCGCGCCGCGAAATAGATCCCGAGCGGTCCGAGTGCCAGCGGCCCAAGGACTAGGACGTGCAAGGCAAAGTTGGTCGAACCGAACGAGGCAGCACCGACGAGGCCCATGAAAAAGAGCCCCGGCGGTGAGAAAGACGAACCACCGAGCCCTCCTGGCCCAGGCCCGACCACCACTCATGCCACCAGGAACCCACGCCGCCACTGAGGAACGGCAGCTGGCCGACGAGAGGCAACGGCTGAGACAAGATGTTGCGCGAACCGATGAAGAGCGCCAGGACGACGGCGCAGGCGGTTGCCGCCGTGACCCTCCAGTTGGTCCGGGTTGTCCGGGCCAAAGCGGCACCGGCCAGAGCGGTCCCGGCCAGAGCAGTGCCGACCGGCTCGGGCCGCTTCGTCCTAGCGGGCTCCAGAAACCCGGAAGGCTTAGCGTCCCGCTCCGCGTCCCGCTCGGCTTCCCGCTCTGCTCCCCGAACCTCGTCCCCGTCCCTCCCCGGCTCGCGAGCCGTCGTGAGCCCTCGAGAGGCCGCGAGCTCATCGGTACCATGAGCCGGCTGGTGCCCGTTCGGGCCCTGCCCCGTCGGGCTCTCGGTTGTGTTCCGGCCTTCGAGAACCGCGGCCGCCCTTGTAGCAGCCCAGGCAAGCTCGTGGCCCCTTTCGAGCCTTAGGCGCACCAGGGTGCGAAGCCGGGCGCTACCCCGGCTCTGGGCCCTCCAGAGCGCCCGGTCGCTTACCCGCCGGAGCCGCTGAGTACGCCGTCGGGCGGCCCATAAAAGCCGTGGTGCCCTGAGGGACCCGACTAGAGCCGCAAAGGGCCCGAGCACGTCTCGGGCGGCTTTACGGTGCGACAAGGCCCAGAGGGATTCGGCGAAAGTGAAGGCGACAACCACCGGGACAACCAGGACGAGGTACCGGGCGCTGTAACAGGTCCAAAGTGTCCGCAGCCGGTGCTGCTCGCTCTCTATGCTCATTTCGTCTCGTTTGGCGAGGGGGTTGCCTGCGCTGTCCCGCCGGAGACCTTTTGCCCTGGCCTCAAAATGGCGGGCACGCGCCTGGGGAGCCACGACGACGCGGGCGCCGGCTAGCTGCGCCCTCCAGCACAGGTCAAGATCCTCGCCCGGCCGGCCCGCGCCCGGGTTGTAGCCGCCGAGCGCCCGCCATAGGTCCGTGCGCACGAGGACCGCACCGCTTGGCGCCACGAACACCTCCCGAGCCGCATCGTGCTGGCCCTGGTCCAGCTCGCCCGGTTCGACGAGCTGGTGAACGACACCCAGCCTGTCCGCACCCATCCCGACGGACGCAAGCCGGTCAGGGGCGTCCCAAATGACGAACTTGGGGCACGTGAGACCTGCGTTGCTCCGGTAAGCCTCTTCGAGGAGGAGCTGGACGGCATCCGGCTCGAGGACCACGTCGTCGTGACAGACCAGGACGTGAGCGACTTGCTCGACCACTTCGAGGCCTTTGTTGGCCGCATCGGCAAATCCGGTGCCGTTTGGCATCCGGGCAAGGTGCGCCTCCGGGAGCACCGTTGCGACCCTGTCCAAAGTCGTGTCGTCAGCTCCCACGTCGATCACGAGCACCGACAGGTTGGGATAGTCCTGCCCTGCGAGCGAGGCCAATGCCTCGTCCAACCACGGCGTGGGACCGCTGGCCACGACCACCGCCACCACGCCAGGCGCGGTCAACTCTGGCGCATCAAAGATCCCGAGCGTAGCAGGGGGACCGGTAGCGCCAGCGGTAGGCTCCAGTTATGACAGATGTGAACTTCGGCAAGGTTATTAAAACCCTGGAAGAACCTGTGTACGTTGCAGTGGGCTTCGGGGTGCTCGGTTTCCAGCGGGCGCAGGTATGCAGGCGTGAACTGCAGCGCCACTTGAGCCGCTTCGCCGGTGCGGCGAACCACGTGGTCGATGGCGCAAGCGATGTCGTCGGTGGCGCAAAAGATGTGGCGGGCGCGGCAAGCCACTTCGCTGGAGCTGCAAACCATGTCGCAGGCGCCGCCAGCCACTTCGTCGCGGCTGCAAACCACGCCACCAGTTCCGCCCACCAGGCGGCCGACGTGGCAGCCGAGGTGGCGGCCGACCTCGTGGGAGACATCGCCGGGCAGCTCCCGGACGAGGCCAAGGACTTCCTCAAGGCGGCCGTTGACCTGGCTGGCGACCTCCCCAAGGAAGCGAGAGAGCTGCTGAAGGAAGCGCTGGCCGTCGGCCGCTTCGCCGTCAAGTTATTACAAGGGCCGATGGCGCGCCGCGCAAACCCCTGAGCCGGTGCTCGGCGGTCACTGGGCAGGGCTTGGGGAAGCCCCCTTGGTGAAGCCCCCCTTGGTGAAGGCGCCGAGGACATCGGTGAGCGTCTGGTCGATCGACAGCTCCGGCTTCCACCCGGTCAGGGCCCTGATCCGGCTGGGGTCGCCCACCTGCTTGGGCACGTCGGCTGGCCGAGCTCGGCCTGGGTCGACCCACACCGGTACCTCCGTGCCCGCGATCTCTAAAAGCCGGCGCAGTAGCTCGGACAACACGAAGGCTTCCCCGCGGCAGACGTTGTACACCCCACCTGGCTCGCCGTGGACCAGGAGCGAGCGGTAGGCCCGAACAACGTCGCGCACATCGGTGATATCCCTGCTCACCTCCAGGTTCCCCGTGGTAATGCGGTCCAAGTCGCCTCTCGACGCCTGGGCAACCTGGGCGGCCAAGGCAGGGATAACGAAGCCCTCGCTTTGGCCGGGGCCAGTGTGGTTGAAGGGCCGGGCCCGGATGACCTCCAAGCCGCGACCGAGCCAGGCCTGAAGGCCGACCATCTCTGCAGACGCTTTGCTTGCGGCATACGGGGTCGCCGGTGCGAAGGGGTGGTCCTCGCCAACAGGGAGATGCTCTGGCCCGACGCGTCCATAGACTTCGGCGGAGCTCACGAGTAGGAGACGTGGGGACGGGTCAAGGGCTGAGGCGACGTTGCAGACGTTGACCGTCCCGAGCGCGTTGATGGCAAAGGTCCCGGCGGGATCGTCCCACGACTGGCGCACGCTCGACTGGGCCGCCAAGTGGCAAACAGCGTCGGGCTCAGCGGCCGCCATGGCCGTGCGCAGGCCGTCCGGGTCCCTGATGTCGGTTACTTCGGGAAGCTCCAACGCCTCATCGCCGCACTCCTCGAGGTGGGCGATCAGCCAAGGGCCCACGAAGCCCCGGCTCCCGGTGATTAGTACGCGCACGCCAACGATCATCGCAGAACTCGCTCCCGGGCGACCTAGCGGCTCTGCGACCTCGCTCGACCGCTGGTCGAGCGCGACCGCCTATCCCGCCCATCCCTCCACTCCCCTCATTGACCAATTTTTCATAGCGGTGACCGATCTGGCTTGGAAACGTGCACATCACTGACGCCCATGCAAAAAAACGGCCCTCCTAGTCACCGACGGGGCACTAGCGAGATCACATCGGTGACGCCGGGGTCATGCAGGGGCGCAGTTGGGCCTAGCGAGATCACATCGGTGACGCCGGGGTCATGCAGGGGCGCAGTTGGGCCTAGCGAGATCACATCGGTGACGCCGGGGTCGTGCAGGGCTCGCCGAGGTCACGCTGAGGCGACGCCAGAGTCCCACTGGCGTCAGCCGACCAGTTCCTTGTAAACTTCCAAGGTTGCCGCGGCAGTGCTGGCCCACGGGAACAGGGCCGCACGCCGACGGCCCGCTTCGGCCAGCCCAGCGCGCCGCGACGGACTGCCGAGCACGTCCTCGAGCGCGCCCACCCATTGCTCGACGTCCCCGGGCGGTACCAGCAAGGCCGCGTCCCCGGCGACCTCTCGAATGGCCGGGATGTCGGAGGCCACGACCGGTGCGCCGGCGGCCATCGCCTCGAGCACTGGGAGGCCAAAGCCTTCATGGAAGCTCGGGAACGCGAAGACGGTCGCCCCCGCGTAGAGCGCTTGCAGCTCGGCCTCCGGCACGGGCCCTAGCTGATGAAGCGAACCGCCGAGCTGGGCGGCGCTGTTCGGGCGCGATGAGACGGGAGTTTTGCCAGCCGGCATAACCGGCCAGGACCAACGCAGTCGCTATGTCCCGTGTTGCCAGCCGTGCCATGGCGGCAACGAGGACGCCGACGCCCTTTCGAGGCTCGAGGCTGCCGACCCACAGCACATAAGGCGTGTCAGTCAGCCCGTACCGGCGAAGTACCGACGTCGTGGGCTCTTCGCTACGAGCGAGGTTGTTCGGGTCCACGCCGTATGGCACGACCGTAACCAGCGAGGATGGGAGGCGGGTGTAAGCTCGAAGCTCCGCCGCCGCGGCTTCGGTCCCCGTGATCACCCTGTCAGCGCGCCGCGCCGCCACCCGCACGCCGACGCTGTGGAACCAGCGCCCCCGTGGCGTAAAGCTCTCCGGGTACAGCCACGGCGCCGCGTCGTGCACGCTCACCACCAGGGGCTTCCCGCGTTTTGGGGGGACTGCCAGGGAAGGGGCGTGGAGCACGTCCACATCCCTGTCGCTGCTGAGCGGCGGCCAGCCCAGGAGGTGCCAGGCATCGTAAAGGGCCGCCCTTGGGAGCGGGAGAACCCTTGGCGCTGGGACCTCCTCTAGGCCGAAGTCATGCCAGGCCGCCCTCACCTCGTCGTCGGTATGTCGCGCCACCACGGGTTGTACCGCAACGCCGAGCGCGACCAGATTGGTCGCTAACTTTGCTGTGTAGCGCCCAACGCCGCCAGGCGATGGCGACAAGAGCTGCTCTACGTTGAGTGCGACTCGCAAGGTGGCTCCCGTGTCGAACTACCGTCGTCCTCTGTCGAACTACGGTCGTCCCGATGATCCCACGCCGGACAGTCTTGTCGGTGCAACCCGTCGCGGAGCGCGGTGGCTCCGACCAGGCGCTCCTGCGGCTTGCCCGCCAGCTCGCCAAGGCAGGGTGGGCCGTCCATGTGGCGCTGCCGGCGAGCTCGCCGATGGCCGCGGAGTTCACCTCCGTCGGCGTAACCCTCCACGTGTTACCGATGCGGCGGATCAGTACGAGCCACGGGCTTGGCACATGGCTGGTCTACCTGCTGGCATGGCCTGTGAGCGTGGTCCGGCTCTGGCGGCTCGCCCGTCGGGTTCGCGCCGATGTCGTGCACAGCAATTCGCTGCACAGCTGGTATGGATGGGCGGCCGCCTGGCTCGCTCGCAAGCCGCACATTTGGCACGCACGGGAGATCGTCGTCCAATCGAACTCGGCCTTGCGCCTCGAACGGTTCCTGGCTCAACACTTCGCACAGCGCGTGCTGGCGGTCTCGGCAGCGGTTGCTTCCCAGCTCGACCCCCGCAACGTGGTTGTCGTCCACGAGGAAGCTGACCCGACGGAGTTTTTCCCTGGTCGAGCGGGGCGGGCCCGCGAGGCTTTCGGGCTGCCCGACGACGCACTCGTCGTCGGCTATGTCGGCCGGATCGACACCTGGAAGGGCGTGGACGTCCTCCTCGAGGCCCTCCCACGGCTGCAGGGCGAGCAGGAACTTGCGTCCGGCCTGGGCCACGCACAAGCACGCGCGAAAGGCACACGCACGAACAGAGGTGGTAGTCGCCGGGGGTACCGTCGCTGACAAGGAGGAGTACGCAGAGTCGTTAGCCATCAGAGCCCGTGAGCTCGGAGCCCACTGGCTAGGTCCGTTGCCAGGCCCAGTCGCCGGTGACCTCATAGCGGACCTGGACTGTCTCGTATACCCTTCGACCGAGCCAGAGCCGTGGGGGCTCGTGCTCGTGGAAGCCCTCGCCTCTGGAACGCCCGCCGTCGGAACTGACGCAGGAGGTGCCCGTGAGAATCCTCGCCGGGCTGCCGCCAGAAGCGGGCCGGCTCGTGCCTCCTCGGGACCCGGCCGCTCTCGCTGCGGCGATAGCCAGCCTGCTGGCGCCATCCACGAGCACCGAGCTCCGCCAGGCCCGCCCAGTCCTGCGGACCGGCCAGCCGGCACCCTACCCCGAGCTGTTCGAAGCCGTAGCGGCCGCCTCGGCAGGAAAGCCTTCGAACGCACCGCGGTGACGTCCCCATTAGCCTGGGCCGGTGGCGGTCCGCTGGCTCACGGCCTTCATCGACCTACCATCCGAGGGGTTCGCCGCCGCTTGTTCGTTTTGGCAGGAGCTCACGAGATCGACCTTGTCGCCTACCAGGGGGACATCCGGGGAATTCGCCACCCTGGTCCCTGAAAAGGGCGACACGTTCTTGCGGGTGCAGCGCGTCAACTCTGGCTTCGCCGGTTGCCACCTCGACATCCACGTCGACGATGTAGCGACAGCGAGGGAGCTGGCTTCGTCCCTCGGCGCGACACCGCTGCCGCCTCCTGCGTTCTCCTCCCCCGGAGGGCTCGCGTTTTGCATTGTCTCTCACGACGGGGAGGCTCACCGTCCCCCTCCCCTCGCCTGGCCTGACGGTCAGCGCAGCCTGGTCGACCAGATGTGCCTCGATATCCCGCCCGTGCTTTTCGACCGTGAAGCCGCGTTTTGGACCGCTTTGACCGGTTGGGAGCGGCGTAAGGGTTCGAGGCCCGAGTTCGAGTACCTGGTGAGGCCGCCCGAAATGCCACTCCGCCTGTTGCTACAACGCCTCGACGAGGACCGACGGGGCCTATGCCGCGCCCACCTCGACTTCGCTTGCGACAACGTGATACCCGAGCAAAGACGCCATGAATTGCTCGGTGCTACAAGGGTGCGAATGATGCCCAATTGGACGACTATGCGAGGCCCGGCGGGAAGTGAGTACTGCATCACGCGCCGCGACCCCTTCACGGGAGCCCTCCCTTAGGACCATCGCGCGTGCGTGCGGCGACCTGGGCGGTCGCCCGAAGTCGGCCAACGCCTGTACGCTCACCCCGTGCCCGCGATCCACGAGTCGGAGATCATCAAGGACGTCCTGATCGTCAACCCGGACAGGCACGGCGACGAGCGGGGCGTGTTCATCGAGACCTACCGGCGCAGCTGGTTCCCTCTCGGTCGGGAGATGGTGCAGGCGAACCGCGGCGAGCGCAAAGCTGGCGCTGTTGTAGGGCTGCACTACCACCTCCACCAGGCGGACTACTGGACCGTGCCGAGGGGCCGGGCGCGGCGTAGTGCTGCATGACCTGCGGGAGGGTTCGGATACGGACCGGGCCACGCTTTCCCTCGATATAGATGCCGACAACGCCCTCGGCGTGTTCATACCGCCAGGCGTCGCCCACGGTTTCGCATCGCTCAGCGACCTCACCATCGCCTACATGGTCGACGGTTACTACAACCCCTCGGACGAACTGGGCGTGGCATGGGACGACCCCGACATCGGGGCCGACTGGGGAGTGAAGGCGCCGGTCCTTTCCGCACGCGACCAGGCGAACCCGAGGCGAGCGGATTCTGACGTAGCCCTCCGGCCCCACGCCGCGCTACGCCGTTGAACGCAACGGGCCCTCGCGTTACCGCCCTCGCCGGCGGGGTCGGAGCGGCGCGGATGCTGCGGGGCCTGGCGGCTATTGTCGGCCAACCAGCGATCACCGCCGTCGTCAATACCGGCGACGACCTGGTGCTGCACGGGCTGTACGTGAGCCCCGACATCGACACGGTGACCTACACCCTCGCCGGGGCGTCGAACGACGAGACCGGGTGGGGCCTTGCAGGCGAGTCCTGGACGGTGATGGGATCCCTGCAGCATTTCAGCGGTTCGAGCGGGCCGGGCGGAGCCAATCTCACCTGGTTCAACCTCGGGGACCGCGACCTGGCGACCCACCTGTTCCGCACTGGGCGCCTCGCAGCCGGAGCCACTTTGTCCCAAGTGGCGGCTGAGGTGGCACATCGTTTTGGCGTGGCAGCGCGGCTGCTGCCGATGACCGACAGCCCGGTGGAAACCAGGGTGACGGTCGAACTGGGCGATCACGTGCGACCGTTCGGTGGCTTGCGGGCACGGAGCGGAGCGGGCGGGCAGATCGGGCCGGGCGGGCCGGGCGGGCTGCCGACCGAGGAGCCGCTAGGGACCGGGTTGGTCGAGATCGGGTTCCAGGAGTTCTTTGTCGGGCTCCGCCACAACGTTGACGTGAAAAACGTTCGTTTCGACGGCATCGAACTTGCCCAGCCAGCACCCGGGGTAATCGAGGCGATCGAGGCGGCCGAGGTAGTCGTGATCTGCCCCTCGAACCCGATCGTGTCGATCGGGCCGGTGCTGGCCGTGCGCGGGATTGCCGACGCCGTGGCCCGCAGGCGCGACGATGCGGTCGCCGTTTCCCCGATCATCGCAGGCAAGGCGTTGAAGGGGCCTGCGGACCGGATGCTCGCAACCCTCGGCCATGAGGTCTCGGTCGTCGGAGTGGCCCGGCTTTGGGCACCTTTGGCAGCCACGCTGGTGGTAGACGAGGCAGACGCCGAGCTGGCTGCAAAGGTCGAGGCGGAGGGCATGCGCTGCGTGGTCGCCCCGGCCGTCATGTCGGGGCCAACAGAAGCAGCGAACCTGGCCAGGACCGTGCTGGGCGCGAGCGCCCGGTGCTAACGGCTCCACTGAAGCGGTGATCTCGATCGTCCCTGTTCAGGGCATCCCTGAGGTCTCTCCGGGAGACGATCTGGCTGAGCTCATCTTGGGGTGCGCCAGCTTGGAGGACCGCGACGTCGTGGTCATCACCCAGAAAGTGGTCTCCAAGGCCGAGGGCCGGCTGGTCGCGTTCGACCCGGCTGACCCCGACGCCCGCCGGCGGCTAGTGCTTTCGGAGAGCACCCGGGTGCTGCGCGAGCGTGAGGAGCTCATCATTTCCGAGACACGGCACGGCTTCGTCTGTGCCAACGCCGGCGTGGACTTCTCGAACGTTGCTGACGGCCAGGCGGCACTGCTACCGGTCGACCCGGACCGCAGCGCACGCCATATCCGTGACGCCCTGCGGGCTCGCACGGGCCTGGAAGTGGCGGTCATCGTCTCGGACACCTTTGGCCGCCCGTGGCGCATCGGCGTCACCGACGTCGCCATCGGTTGCGCCGGGATCGCTGCGGTGATCGACCTGAGGGGGACCACCGACGTCTTCGGCCGTGAGCTTGTTGCGACCGAGATTTGCATCGCCGACGAGATTGCGTCCGCTGCGGAGCTTGCCAAGGGCAAGACGGGTGGCATTCCTGTGGTGATCGTCAGGGGCGTGGAGAGAAGCTGGTTCCGGGAGTCATCGGTCAGGACGGAGATCGTGCGGCCCCCTGGCCAGGACCTGTTCCGCTAGAGCATCGTGCGCCCGGGCCCGGCCCTCCCTAGCCTAAGAAGACTCTCCAACTCGTTCTGGGGATATTTTTTGTTGTCTATCGCGTGATTAATCCCCGGATGGCAGTTCGGGACACAACATCGGGTGCGACACAACATCGGGTGGATCGGGCTGAGCGACAACCGGCCAAACGCTCGTGGAGGCAGCGCTAGCCGGCCGTGTGCTCGCGCGACCAGTCGAGAACTGCTGCCGTGCCCTTGTCGATGGTCGTCCAGGGTTTCCAGCCAAGGTGCATACCCGCCCTGCTGGGGTCCAGGGAGCTCCGTTGCAGCTCCCCGGACCGTGCGGGCATGTAGGTTGCGGGCGCTTTGACCCCGGCGTTGCGAGCCATGGCGGCGTAGAGGTCGTTGACGCTCGTCTCGATGCCCGTGCCCACGTTGCACAAAAGGCCGCTCCCCCGATCGCCGGCGCGAGAAAATGCATCGACCACGTCGTCGACGAACACGAAATCCCGGGTTTGCTTGCCGTCCCCGAAGATCAGGCAGGGCTCGCCTGCCAAAAGGCGGCCGGCAAAGATAGCAACGACGCCCGCCTCTCCGCGAAGGTCCTGGCGTGGACCATAGACATTGGCGAGGGCCAAGGCTGTGTACTCGAGCCCGTACAGCTCGCGATATACGTGCAGATAGTCCCCGACCGTCTTTTTGGCGACCCCGTACGGCGAAAGCGGCTTCTGGGCCTGGGACTCCTTGACCGGTAACCGCTCGGCGTCCCCGTAGATCGTCCCGCCGCTCGACGCGAAGACCACTTTGCGGGCGCCTGACTGCCTTGCGCCCTCCAGTGCCCGCAGCGACCCGAGGATATTGATGTCGGCGTCGAGCACCGGGTCCGCCACCGACACCCGGACGTCGGCCTGAGCTGCGAGATGGAACACCACCTCGGGCTTGCGTCGGGACATCAGGTCGACCAGGTCGGTCGAGCGGACATCGAGCTGGTGGAAATTGAAGCGCCCTGTGCCGACGGACCTCGCCTCGGCGAGGTTCGCAAGAGAACCGGTGGACAGGTTGTCCACGACGTCGACGGTGTGGCCCTCCGCAAGAAGCCTGTCCACCAGAGTGGAACCGATGAACCCGGCCCCGCCGGTCACAAGTGCCCTGTAGCCAGCGGTCATCGGCGGTCGGCTACTTGGCCTTGGTCGTAGTCGTCTTGGGAACGCTCGTCGTCGTCCCTGTCGGCGTCGAGCTCTTGGTGCTCGCGACGGTTGTAGAAGTCTTCACCGTCGTAGAAGTCTTGCCCGCCGGCACGGCGGTCGTGGGCACCACTGGTGCCGCGGTCGTGGGCACCACTGGTGCCGCGGTCGTGGTGGTGCCACCGGTGCTCACCTGGCCGTTCAGCTTGCTAATGATTGCTGTAGACGGCTGGGGGATATTGGGCGTACTGCCTTTCTTTGGCGCAGGCAGGAAGGCGATGGTCACCAACTGGTCGTTCTCCAGGAGGACACCCGAGTCGCAGTCAGGGTCGCAGGTGTCCTCGAGGCCCTGGGCGTTAGGGACGCCGGCCTTACTAGGCACGCCTTTGGCGTTCTGCAGCACCCCGTTCTGGGGGAGCTCGGCGGGCGACGCCCAGGTCATGACGTAGACGTGGCCGGGCTTGCCCTCACAGGTGGCGCCGTCCTGCCAAAGGCGCCCGCCCGGGGTCTCGAGCTCGCCGGCGTTGAGCTGCATGCCGATTGAGCTGGCGAACTTGCCCAACGTGGCGTTGCTCCCGGCAGCCGCCTTGACGGTGGGGTTCACCGAGATGACCCCGTCTTTGGTGGTGATGCCGTAGGGGTCTTTACTGGTCTTGATGGGAGCGAGGATCTTGCCGCACTCGTCGATCGTGTAGCCCTCGAACCAGGGGGTCTTCATGTGCACAGTGGGCGGCGTGCTCCCCTGCTTGTTGATCGCTGCGTCCCGGTACTCGCGGCTGTTGTAGACGCCGAGCACTCCGAGGATGAGAAGAACGAGGACGCCGAAGTAGTAGCCCCACGCCGGCCGCTTGGCATACGCACGCCCTCCGCCTAAGCCGGCCGCGCGAGCTACTTTCTTAGAAGAAGAGGCTTTGCCCATAACGACCTGACAGGTTACCCGTCACCACGACTTGCCGCGGGCCGCCCTCCGTCTCGCCCCTCTTGAGGCCCACCCTGCCCGTGCCCCGCCAGGGCTCTGCGGGCAACGGTCAGGCCGAACCGGACCGCCAAGCCGGCCAGGACCAACGGGAGCAGCCAGCGCCGTTTGCCTTTCTCTGTCCGCCGGGCAAAGCGCCACATCGAAACATGGTGGGCGAAGAGCATCCGGTAAGGGGTACGGTCGGCCGACACGCCCTGAGCGTGGACGACCTCCGCGGCCGGCTCGTACGCGACCGACCACCCGGCTTTGGCGAGGCGCAAACAGAGGTCGACGTCCTCCATGTACATGAAGTAGGCGCGGTCGAAGCCCCCCACGGCATCCCAGGCGCTGCGACGGGCGAGAAAGCATGCGCCCGAGACCCAATCGACCTCGCGAGCCTTGGCGTGGTCCCAATCCTCCATCCTGTAGCGGCGGGAAAACGGGTTCCCAACCCAGAACTGGCCGAGGATCCCGTGCCCGAACGCCTCGAGGAGGTCTGGGAACCGCCGCGCAGAGGGATAGAGGGCACCGTCGGAACCATGAATGCGAGGTCCAACGAGAGCAACGTCGGGCCGCCCTTCAAGGAAGGTCCGCAACCTCGTGACCGAACCCTGGCCCACGACCACATCGGGGTTGCAAATGAGGAGATACCGACTGTCCACGACCGCGGCGCCGATGTTGGCGGCTGTGCCATAACCGAGGTTGGCGCCCGTCGGCACCCACTTGGCCTCGGGGTAGCGCTCCAGCAGCGCCATTTCTGAGCCGTCCGTAGAACCGTTGTCCGCCACGACTACGGGCGTCACCCCCTCAGCCAGAAGCCTTCCCACGCACGACAGTAGGTGCTCCCTGGCGTTGTAGTTGACGACGACGCCCGCTACCGCCTCTTTCTGCGCGTCGTCGCTCACGGAGCCGAAAGCAGGTACTTGACCGTGCGCTCCAGCGGCTCGTGATAATCGGCAAGGAGAGGGATGCCGAGCAACCGCAATGCGGCGTTGTCGAGCACCGAATTAGCCGGCCTCGGCGCCGGCCGCGGCGGGCTCAGCTCGGCGGTCTTGATCGGCTCGACCCGTTCCGGGCCCTGACCTGCCGCTGCAAGGACATCTCGTGCGAAGCCGTACCACGATGTCGGGCCCTGGTTGGTCACATGGAAAATGCCCGGCATACGCGAAACGGCCAACTGGACGAGCATCCCGGCCAACTCGTCGGCAAAAGTCGGGCAACCACGTTGGTCGTCGACAAAACGCAGTGGGCCTGGAGCGGCGGCTAGGCGCAGCACCGTCTTCACCATATTGGAGCCGTAACGACCGCAGACCCAAGAGGCTCGGACCACGGCTGCCCCTGGAAGCAAAGAGAGAACCTCTTGTTCTCCGGCCAATTTAGAACGGCCATATGCGGACAAGGGGTTAGTCGGGCTCCATTCCAGGTACGGAGACGGCGACGTGCCGTCGAAAACATAATCGGTGGAAATGTGCACGAGGTGGGCGCCAACCAGGCGCGCCCCCTCGGCCAGGTTGCGCGGGCCGAGCGTGTTCACTGCAAAGGCTTTGTCCAGTTGGCTCTCGCAGGCATCCACCGCAGTAAAGGCGGCCGCATTTATTATTACCTCCGGCGCCCACTCCCCCGCTACCTGGAGCACGCGTTCGCGACCCGAGATGTCCAGTTCCGAACTGCCGAGCGCGAGGCATTCATGGTGTGGGGATGCGCCAAGCAGCTCGACGACCTCGCGTCCAACCTGGCCGGCGGCTCCCGTGACAAGCACTCTCATTTGAGCGGCTCCCACCACCAGCGGTTGTCCTTGTACCACGCAAACGTCCGGCGAAGCGCATCGTCGAGGTCACGTTCGGGCTTCCAACCAAGCGCGCGGACTTTGCTGGAACTGATCGAGTACCGGCGGTCGTGTCCCAAGCGGTCCGTGACATAGGTGACCCGTTCGGGCGCGGCGTCGGCCAGTCCCAACAATTTGTCGGTCAACACCCTGTTGGTGAGCTCGTTGCCCGCTCCAATGTTGTAAATCTCACCTGGCTTCCCAGAACGCAGCACGGCGTCGATCGCTGCGCAATTGTCCTCCACAAATAGCCAGTCCCTCTGGTTGAGGCCGTCGCCGTAGAGCGGGACGTTCTTACCATCGAGCAGGTTCGTTATGAAAAGGGGTATTAGTTTCTCAGGGTATTGCCACGGCCCGAAGTTGTTCGAGGAGCGGGTTACGAGGACCGGAAAGCCGTAAGTAGTGTGGTAAGACAGCGCGATCAGGTCCGAACCTGCTTTTGAGGCAGAATACGGAGAACGCGGCTCCAGCCGGTCGCCCTCTGCAGAAGAGCCATCTTCGACCGACCCGTAGACCTCATCTGTCGAAATATGGACAACTCGTTCGACACCTGCGCGCCTTGCCGCGTGTAGGACGAGGTTGGTGCCGACGCAGTTTGTCATCGCGAAGCTTTCCGGGCCGGTAATGGAGCGGTCGACGTGGCTCTCCGCTGCGAAATGGACTACCGCATCGTGGCCGGGCACCGCTTCGTCGAGGGCAGCCAGGTCGCAGATATTTTCGTGGACGAAGTGGTAGCGGCCCGCGTAAGTCTCCTCGACGTCGCTCAAGGTGGCGCGGCTTCCGGCATAGGTGAGGGCGTCGTAAACGGTTACCTCGTCGTCAGTGTTCGACAGCACCCAGCGCACGTAATTGGAGCCGATGAACCCGGCACCGCCTGTCACCAAAAGCCTCATGGCCCGCGAGGCTAGTAGGGAAAGCCTAGGAAAGGTCCACTAAGCAGTGGTCGCCCAACATCAGCCGCGTAGCCCGAGGCCGGCGCGCGCTGCGGGTCACCTCGACGTTGTAGCCCAGGAGCGAGTCCTCTATGCGGCCCGCGTCAAGGACCCGCGTAGAGCCGAGGAGCACCGAATGCTCGATCTCTGAGTTGCGGATCAGGCAGTCCGGCCCGATCGCGCTGAATGGCCCGATGAAACTGTCCACCACTTCGGCCCTGGGCCCGATGATGGCCGGACCGCGCACATGGCTGCGGACCAGGCGGGCTCCGGCTTCGACAACAACCCGCCCGTCTAGCTGGCTTTCGGAGTCGACTTCGCCGTCTATTCGGCGCTCGACCCCTTCCAGGAGCAGCCGGTTGGCCTCCAGCAAAGGAGTGAGCTTGCCGGTGTCGATCCACCAACCGGCCAGCACTTCGGAGAGCACCAGGTTCCCGGCGTCAATGAGCCATTGGATCGCGTCGGTGATCTCGAGCTCGCCGCGCCAGGACGGCTTTATCGAGGCCACCGCCTCGTGGATCTGGGTGTCGAAGAGGTAGACGCCCACGAGGGCCAGGTCGGAAGGAGGGATTTCCGGCTTTTCGACCAAATGCAGGACGTGGCCGCTAGCGTCCAGTTCCGCCACCCCGAAGCGCTGCGGGTCCTCCACGTGCGCCAGCAGGATTTGCGCCGCCGCAAGCAACGGCCCCTCGTCGCCGAGGCGGGGAGCCGTCGCCCGCGAACGCTGCGCTTCAAACCGGGCGACGAAATCACCGAGATCCTGCTGAAGGAGGTTGTCGCCCAGGTACATGACGAAGTCGTCGTCGCCAAGGAACTCCCGAGCGATCAGGACGGCGTGGGCCAGCCCGAGAGGAGCTTCCTGCTGCAGGTAGGTGACCTCCAAGCCCCAGGTCGAGCCGTCCCCGACGGCTGCCTTGATCTCCGCTGCGGTGTCACCTACGACTATGCCGACCTGCTTGATCCCAGCCCCCGCGATCGCCTCCAAGCCGTAGAAAAGGACGGGTTTGTTGGCGACAGGCACCAACTGCTTAGCCCGCGTGTGGGTGATCGGGCGCAGGCGCGTCCCGGCGCCTCCAGACAGCACGAGTGCCTTCATTACCTCGAGAGGCTAGGGCGTCGGCGTCCCCACGCGTGGGTTACGTCGCCGGCAGCCACGGGTACGGTGCCACCATGTAGGTCCCTAACCACCAAGCGTCCGTCCTGGTCGACTGCGATCGCGGTACCGACGAGGTCAGGCTGGTGGCCCGCAAAGCTGACCGTGACCTTGCGCCCGACGGTTGAGCAGACCTCCCGGTACAACCTGCTCACGAGGTCCCAATGACCGTAGAGGCGGTCCAGCGCCAGCAGCGCGCTCACCAGCAACTCGTCCCGCTGGACAGGTCGGCCGGCCACAGCGTCGAGGCAAGTCGCCGCCGGTGCCCCGGAGCGCTCGAGCTGCGCCGGCGCCCAGGCCACATTGACCCCGGCGCCGACGACGATCGCGCCGTCAGAGGTCGCCTCGGCCAGGATGCCCGCGACCTTCTTGTCGCCGACCGCGCCGCCAGCCGTGCCGTCGCCGGCCGGGCCGCTGGCGACAATGAGGTCGTTCGGCCACTTGAGCTGGACCGCGACGTTGGCTACATCCCTCGCAGCTTCGACCAGTGCCAGCGACACCGCTGCGACAGCTAGATGGCGGCGCGGCGCCGGCAGTTCTTCGCCACTAGGCCGCAGCAGGACCGAGAACAGGAGCGATTTCCCCGAAGGGGACTCCCACCGGCGATCGAAGCGCCCGCGGCCGGCCGTTTGGTAGTCAGCGACCAGGACCATACCCTCGGAGGCACCGCGTCCGGCCTTGCCGACCAGCACGGAATTGGTCGAAGTGGTCTCGGCCAGCTGGACTACCTCGGCGAAGCGGGAGCCGGCGAGGCGGGCGAGCTGGCCGGCACCCACGACCGGCAATGGACCGGCGGGCACTGGATCGACGGGCACGGTCACAGCCTGGCAGACTGCCCCAAAGTGTTGGGCTCTCCCATTACAAAGGTCCTGATCGCCAACCGCGGCGAAATCGCCGTCAGGGTCGCGCGTACCTGCCGGGACTTGGGGATCGCCTCGGTGGCCGTGTACTCCGAGGCGGACCGCGGAGCCATGCACGTGAATGCCGCCGACGAGGCTTATCTCCTCGGGGGGGCAAGCGCGAAGGAGAGCTACCTTTCGACCGGAAAGCTAATCGACGTCCTGTCGCGTTCCGGTGCCGACGCAGTTCACCCGGGCTACGGGTTCTTGGCGGAGAACGCCGACTTCGCCCGGGCTGTCATTGGGGCCGGAGCGACCTGGGTGGGGCCGCCCCCCGAGGCGATCGAGCTGATGGGCTCGAAGATAACCAGCCGCGAGGCGGCGGGCCACGCTGGCGTCCCTCCGGTACCAGGGACGCACCGTTCGCTGGCGAGACCGCAGGAAGTGATCGACTTCGGTGACGCATACGGCTGGCCCGTGGCCATCAAAGCGGCCTTCGGCGGGGGTGGCCGGGGCATGCGCGTCGTTGCTTCGGCAGGCGAAGCGGCCAGCTCCCTCGAGTCGGCACAGCGCGAGGCCGAGGCCGCTTTCGGGCGCGCCGACTGTTACGTCGAGAAGTACCTCTCCTGGCCGCGCCACGTGGAAGTACAGGTCATCGCGGACTCGCATGGCAACGTGGTCCACCTGGGAACCCGCGACTGCTCGGTTCAGCGGCGCTACCAGAAGCTGGTCGAAGAGGCACCGGCGCCAGATCTGCCCCTCGCCGTGGCGGCTGCAATGTGCGACGGCGCGGTCCGGGTGGTCCGTGCCTGCGGGTACCAGAACGCCGGGACAGTCGAGTTCATCTACCAGGACGGGGAGTTTTACTTCCTGGAAATGAACACCCGGCTGCAAGTCGAGCACGCGGTCACAGAAATGGTGACGGGCCTGGACCTCGTGGGCCTCCAGTTCCTCGTGGCTGCCGGTCAACCGCTGCCGTTTTCACAGGACGATGTCCATTTGCACGGCCATGCGATCGAAGCGCGGGTAAACGCCGAGGACCCTGCCGGCGGCAGGTTCACCCCTACACCTGGGCCTATAACCCGCTTTCGGGCCGCAGGCGGGCCGTGGGCGCGTACCGACGCCGGTTATGCGGAGGGCGACGACGTCAGCCCCTACTACGACAACCTTCTCGCCAAGGTGATGGCCTGGGGACCGGACCGGGAGAGCGCCCGGCGTCGCCTCCTGCGTGCGCTCTCGGAAACCGAGGTCGCCGGAGTGGCCACAACCATCCCCGCTCACCTGGCCGTGCTGGCGCACCCCGACTTCATCGAGGTCAGGCACTCGACCACTTGGCTAAGCGATCGGGTGGACCTCTCGGGCATCGCTCCAGCGGCGAACATCGCTCAAGCACCAGAGGCCGAGGGACGAAAGGACCTCGAGGTTGAAGTTGGCGGCCGGCGCTTCACCGTCAGTGTGTGGGTACCGGCAACGGCCGAGCCGCGGCCGGTGGCGAAGCCGGCACAGGCCGACCGCGGGGACTACATCGGGGGCGCCGTTGGCGGCGTGGCAGCTGGGGCCGACCGCGGGGGCGGCGCCGGCCAAATCACAGTCCCGATGCAGGGCACGATCGTGAAAATCCTTGTCGAAGAGGGCGAGATTATCGGGGCCGGCCAGACGGTGTGCGTCCTCGAGGCGATGAAAATGGAGAACAACATCGTCTCCCCGTTCGCCGGCACGGTCCTCGAGGTGAGGGTAGGACCGGGGAGCTCGGTGGGAACCGGCGACGTGGTGGCGGTCGTGGGGCCGGCGGCCTGACTGTTCGCCCTACAGCTCGATGCGCCAGTCGAGAGCGATGTCGAGCGCCGGCGCGGAGTGCGTCAAAGCCCCGACCGCAAGGTAGTGCACACCGCATTCCGCCACGGCCCGTATGTTGGCGAGCGTGAGGCCGCCCGAGGCCTCTATTTCGGCCCCCAGTTCGTTGGCGCGCCGTACCGCTTCAGCGGTGTCTTCCAGGGACATGTTGTCGACCAGCACGAGGCCTGCGCCCGCGGCCAGCGCTTCGTCCAGCTCCTCCAGGGTGTCGACCTCGACCTCTAACGGCAACGGTTCCCGCCGGCCCCGCTCCTCCGCATGCGCCTGGGCCTGACGGCGAGCTGCTTCGACGGCCGCTCTGACCCCCCCGAAAGCGGCGATGTGGTTATCCTTCACGAGGAGGGCGTCGGAAAGGCTCATGCGGTGGTTCCCTCCCCCGCCGCAGCGAACGGCGTACTTCTCAACCGCACGCAGGCCCGGCAGGGTCTTGCGCGTGTCCCGTACCACCGCTGCGGTGCCGGCGACGGCCTCGACGAACGCAGCCGTCATAGTGGCGATGCCGGAGAGGTGCGTGAGGATGTTGAGGACCGTCCGCTCAGCGGCCAGAAGCGTTCCGGCAGGCCCGCTCAGCTCGCCGAGGGCCGTCCCTGCGGCCACCCGTTCCCCGTCGTCTACGGCAAGCCTGGCAGCTGCTCTCCCGGTACCCAACCGGCTGCTCACTTCGTCCAAGACCGGTTGCACTGCGAAAAGCCCTGCGATGGTGCCAGGTTGCCGAGCGACAATGGATGCGCTGGCCCCCCGCGGGCCTACGGAGGCGCCCGTCGGGTCGCCGTCCGGAAGGTCCTCTGCAACCGCGCGGGCCACAATTTCTCGGAGCTCCTCCCACGGGGGGGCACTGGAGCTCAAACCGCTGCTGCAGCCTGGCCGACCACGGCCTCGTGCAGGCCCTCCACCGCAAAGCTGCCCACAGCCATCTCTCCTGTTGGCATCAGTTGGGCGACCTGTCGCACGCGCCATTCGGGGAGCGGGACCGGGTGGTCGGTCCTCCAGTGAGCTCCCCTCGACTCACAGCGCCTGGTCGCGAGCGCAACGACGGCCCGGGCGATGAGCACCATGTTGGCGAGCTCCGAAGTCTCCCCGCCGAGGCTGGGATTCGGGCCCGTGCCGGCGTGAGCAAGGTAGTTGGCCAGACGCCGCAGGCCTGGCGCGTCGCGGGCGACCCCGGCGTCAGCTTGCATGGCGAGGCGCAGGGTGCGGCGGTCGATCGCGTGAGCCGCCAATGTCCCTCCGGTCGTGACTTCCAGCAGCTCCTCGGTGCCAACCGGAGGCCGCGGGGCAACCGGGCCTCGCGAGGCCACGAGCGCCAGGGCCGCGCGCCGGCCAACGACCGCTCCTTCGAGCAGCGAGTTGGACGCCAGCCTGTTGGCACCATGGAGCCCGTTACAACCCACCTCCCCGACTGCCATCAGGCCTTCCAACGTCGTGCGCCCTTCGGTGTCGGTCAGTACACCGCCCATCGTGTAATGAGCCGTCGGCGAAACGGGTACCCAATCCCGCTCAGGGGCGATCCCAGCATCCCGGCAGGCAGCCAGGAAGGTCGGGAAGTGCCCCTCGACAGCTTGGCCGAGCATCGTTGCATCGAGGAAGCAATGGCCGGCGCCGAGCTCGGACATCCGTCGGGCCATCGCCCGGCTCACCACGTCCCTCGGCCCAAGGTCACCCGCGCTGTCAGGGCCGCTCAGGTACTCACCCGCGCTGTCGCGCAACCTCGCGCCGGCACCTCTCAGGGCCTCCGAGGCGAGCGGCCTCGGGTCGCGGCCGAGGTCCATCCCCGTCGGGTGGAACTGTACGAACTCGAGGTCAGCCACCTGTGCGCCGGCCCTGAGGGCTGCCGCCAAGCCGTCGCCGCTGCAGGCGCGCGGGCTCGTGGTGCAGGCCCAAAGCTGGCCATACCCGCCGGTGGCCAGCACTACCGTGCTGGCGTAAAGGTGCCGGGTGGCCCTAGCCCGGGAGTCCCAGACGACCGCCCCGATTACCCGGGACTGGTCGGGCGACATGAGCAGGTCGACGAGGAACAACCCATCAGCGACCGGCACACCGCGGGCACGGGCGGCCGCCATCAATGCCCGCGTGATCTCCGCTCCGGTTGCGTCGCCACGGGCGTGCGCCACTCTTGCGAACCCGTGGCCGCCTTCCCTGCTGAGGGCTCCCTGATCGAAATGGACGCCGAGGCGGGTAAGGGTCGAAACAGCCTCAGGCGCTTCGCTTGTCACCGCTTCGGCCACCTCGGGGTCACCAAGCCCGGCTGCCGCTAAGACCGTGTCGAGTGCGTGAGCCGCTGCGCTGTCTCCCTGGCCTATCGCTGCAGCGATGCCGCCTTGGGCGAGCAGCGTGCTGCCTCCACCCCCGCTCTCTTTCGAGATCACAGCGACGCGGCGGCGCCCCGCCAGGGCGATCGCTGTCGATAGGCCCGCTATGCCTGAACCGACAACTAAGACGTCGAGTTTGTCGTCACCGCGGGGCCCATGCACCTCACTCGCCTCCGCCGGGCGAACCGATCGCGATCATCCGCTGGACAGACTGGCGGGCGCGCTCCGCGGTGCGTTCGTCGACCTCAATTTCATAAACACCCTCTCGCAGGCAATTGAGCAACCGCTCCGGTGTCGTCATTTTCATAAAACGGCACTCGGCCCGCGGGGACACGGCTTCGAAAGTGGCCTTCGGGTTGGCGTTCCGCAATTGGTGGAGGATCCCTGTCTCGGTTGCGACCAGGGCGTGCCCGTCACCGAGATCTTGTGCCGCTTTCACCATCCCCGACGTAGAGAGCACGTGGGTGCGTTCCTTAGGGAAATCACCAGTTTCAGCCAACCAGAGCGCGCTCGTCGTACAACCGCACTCGGGGTGGATAAAGAGCTCCGAGCGCGGGTGCTCGGCAATTTTCGCGCGCAGCTCCACCGGCGATATCGCTGCATGGACATGGCATTCGCCCATCCAGATGTCGATATGGCGGCCCGTGCGCCGGGCTACGTGCTGGCCGAGGAACATGTCGGGGAGAAAGAGGATCTCGCGGTCTTCAGGGAGTGATCGGACCACCTCGACTGCGTTGGAGGATGTGCAGCAGATGTCTGACTCGGCTTTTACCGCTGCGGAGGTGTTGACATAGGCGACGACCATCCCCCCGGGGTGCTCGGCGCGCCAACTAAGCACATCGCCGGCCGTGATCGTGTCTGCCAACGAGCACCCCGCCGCCAGGTCCGGCAAGAGCACGGTGCGGTCCGGGGCCAGCAACTTGGCCGTCTCGGCCATGAAGTGGACACCGCAGAACACGATCGTCCCCGCGTCGCTGGCAGCGGCCAAGCGGGACAGGGCGAGGGAGTCACCCACGAAATCGGCAACGTCCTGGACCCAAGGGACCTGGTAGTTATGGGCCAGGATGACCGCGTTGCGGGCTGCCGCCAACCTGCGGACCTCGTCTGCCCAGTCCTCGAAATCTCGGCCCTGCTGGGCCGCCTCCCCGTCATCGCGCCGAGGGGCGGCCTCGCTCGCCTCGTTCTCGCTCGCCTCGTTGCCTTTCCGACTTATACTCTGAATGAGCATATTGCCACTATAGCGCGTAGTGGGGCTTGTGCGACAGGCCCCCCCCTGGGGATTTCAGGGCAGGGTCTTTTCAGGGGCAGGGTCTCAGGGGCACGGTCTCAGGGGCACGGTCTCAGGGGCAGGGTCTCAGGGGCCGCCGAGGCGCCGGAGGCCCAGCCCAGGGGCCGGGCGTTCCCTCAGGACCTCACGGCGGAACCTGTACAGCTCGGCAGGCCGGCCGCCGGTGCGCTGGTCGGACTCGCCCGTTGGCTCAACGAGGTTGGCCGATGCGACGAGGCGCCGGAAGTTCTGCTTGTGCAGCACCTGGCCGGCGAATGCTTCGACCACTTGCTGGAGCCGGGACAAGCTGAAGGTCTCCGGCAGGACCTCGAAAACGACCGGCCTATAAGCCAATTTCCCCCTCAGGCGCTCGAGTGCCGCGGCGGCGATCCTTCGGTGGTCGAGCGCCAGCGGCACCCCGAGGCCGGGGCCCTGCGCCCTCGCCGCCGGTCCCGACCGGGCCTCTTCCACAAGGGCGAGCTCGAAGAGGAGCTCGTAGCGGTCGAGAACCCTCACCGGGTCCCAACGTGCCTGCCCGAGGCCGAAAGTCAGCTCCGCGCGCTCAAGGCGAATGGGCAGGCTGTCCCGGGCTGCCGCGGCCAGCCACCGGTCAAGCGCCGGCATGACGACCTCATCGAGCATGGCCGGCCGGCCCCCGCGCCAGTCTTCCCAGGGGAACAGCTCGTAGCAGCTGCGCCATCTAGGCCTACCGGGGCCATGCGTACTCTGGAAGCGCGTTAGCGCCAGATAAGCCACGGCCAGCTCGCGGCCTCCTGGCGCCCGCTCCCGGTCGCCGAAGGTGTAAAGCTGCTCGAAGTACCGCACCGGGAGGCCGACCTCGGTACTTACGAGACGCCGTACACCTTTCTCCAGCGTCCGGTCCACACTGTCGTCGAGGTGCGCGGACGGAAGCCCCTCGGCCACAAGGCCCTCCATCGTGACCAGGCGCGGCGTGGTGCCGTCGACGGAAATTATGACCGCGCTCAAACCGACACGGGCACGAGCCGCAGTGGGCGCACTGCGTGCGGAAGGCACGCTCGATCGTAGGGCTGTGCTGGGTTGGACCGCTGGGTTAGGCCGCTGGCGCCTGTAAGGGGTGCGGCATGCAAAGCTCGTCGTACTCTGCGATCACAACCTGGTCCTTGGGGATCGAGCAAGCAGGGCATCCCGGGTCACGATTGAGCTTGAAGGTACGGAAGGTCCCCTCCAGTGCGTCGTACGCCAGCAAGCGGCCGACGAGCGGATCCCCCAGGCCCAGCAGCACCTTGATGGCTTCCATTGCCTGGAGCGAACCGATGATGCCCGGGAGCACACCCAGGACGCCCGCCTCGGCGCACGACGGCGCCAGATCGGGGGGAGGTGGCTCAGGGACCTGGCAGCGGTAGCACGGCCCTTGATGCGGGAGGTAGACGCTCGCCTGACCCTCGAAGCGGAAGATCGAGCCGTGCACGACGGGTATGTCGAGCTTCAAGGAGGCGTCGTTGACCAGGTACCTGGTCGGGAAGTTGTCCGTGCCGTCGACGATCAGGTCGTAGCCCGCGAAGATGTCCATGACGTTGTCGGCGCCGAGGCGGACGTCGTAGGCGACGACGTTGACGTCGGGGTTGATGGCAGCGATCGCTTTCTTCGCAGAATCGACCTTTCGCTCCCCCACTCGGTCCAGATTGTGAAGGATCTGGCGCTGGAGGTTGGAAGCGTCAACCACGTCCATATCGACGATCCCGAGGGTGCCCACACCGGCCGCCGCGAGGTAGAGGGCTGCAGGAGACCCGAGGCCGCCGGCCCCGAGCAGGAGCACCTTCGAGCGCAGGAGCTTGACCTGGCCCTCGACGTCCACCTCGGGCAGCAGCAGGTGCCGCTGGTAGCGGTTGCGCTGTTCCGGGGTGAGCACGCCCGGTGCTTCCCAGGGAAGGCCCTCGTCTTTCCAGCGGTTGAAACCCCCGGTCATGCTGACAACATCGGTGTAACCGAGCTGAGCGAGAGTCTGAGCGGCGAACGCGCTGCGGGCCCCTCCGGCGCAATAGACGACGATCGGTGCGTCGTGCTCCGGTATGCGGCCCGCAACCTGGATCTCCAGGAAGCCACGAGGGATGTGGACGGCCCCCTTCAGGGCGCCCTGGCCGAACTCGTCCGGTTCGCGGACGTCCAGGGCAACCGTCCCAGGCTTCTTCAGCATCGCGTCTGCCTCTGCCGGCAGCACCTCGTTGATGTTGGAGCGGGCGGTGTTCAGCAGGTCACGGAAACTGGGCATAACGAGTAAAACCCTACCAGATTGGTCGGCATTCCGTTCCCTCAGCTAGGTTGCGGAAGTTGGAACTCAAAGACGTTGTCGCCCGGCGGCGGATGTGCCGCAGTTTCCTCGAGGGCCCGGTGGATGCCGGCGCGCTCGAGCGCGCCCTGGCAATGGCAACCCATGCCCCCTCCGCGGGCAACACGCAGGGTTGGGCGTTCGTCGTCCTCGAGGACCACGAGACGGCGCTGTTCTGGCAACACGAAGCCGAAAGCTCGTGGCTCGCTCATCCAAGCCACCCCGGCCTGCTCAACGCTCCGGTCATCGTCCTGCCGCTCGCAAGCAAGCCGAGTTACCTGGAGCGTTATTCCGAGCCCGACAAAGCCAACGTCGGGGCGCGGCGCGTGGCGGACTGGGCTGTGCCCTACTGGTTGGTCGACACCTCTTTCGCGACGATGCTGCTGTTGCTCGGGTTGGCGCAGGAGGGCCTCGGCACGCTCTTTTTTGCTCTGCAGAAGCCAGCGGGGCCCCTCCTCCGAGCGCTCGGGGTCCCGGACGGCTGGGAACCTATTGGCGCCGTCGCCATCGGATGGCCGAGCACTGACGACAGGCCGTCTACCTCTGCCGGCAGGCCCCGAAAGCCGTTGGCCGAGGTGGTACACCGGGGTCGCTGGGGCCGGCATTGACGGGCTGGCCTCACGGCTCTGCCGCACGTCATGGCTTGGCCGCTGGTCATGGCTTTGGCGCCCGTGCCACAGTCGCTGCGGGCGCGCTCTGCCTGGCAGCGACCGGGTGCTCTAACAGCGCTGCGCCCGTTCCCACGCATCTGTCGATTTACAAGGCGACGGTCTCAGCACGGACGGCGCGGGTCTGGGTCTACCTGAACGTCCAGGCTCCGCGAGCCAGCACGTACATCCTCGCCGAGGGCGAAATGAACTTTTCCAGCGGGGCTTGTGCCCTCGGTGTCCAAGCCGCGGGTGTGACAACGAACGAGTTGCTCACAGGCAACGATCTTTACTTCGAGGTCCCGAAAGGGGCCAGGGTGAGGAGTGGTGGGAAACCCTGGGCCGAGGTGGTGTTCGGCTCGGGGCCACGGGGCGGGCCAGACGCGGCCCCGGCCTCGGAGCTGACGGACGTGGGCCCGGCGCCGCTCGTGGGTCTGCTGGCGGCACAACCAGAGAGATCCGTTTTCGTCGGCAAGGGCATTGCTGGAGGGCGAGCGGCTAACGAATACCGCTTGGACTTCCGTACTGCTGCCCTGGTCGCGCCGGCGCTCGGCGCAGGCGGAGAGATGATGGGGGGCCTGATCAGCCTGATCGCTGGCCTTTCCCATCCGCGCGAAGCCATCCTCCCGGTCTATGTCTGGCTCGACAAGCAGGGGAGGGCGGTCCAGCTTGTGATAGGCGCGACCCTGAAAACCGAGCCAGCTAACCCCTCCGCCTTGCAGGCGGCTCTCGCCAACCAGCTGCCTGCAACGGTCAGCGTGCGCGTCGACCTGCGCAACTTCGGTGAGCGCTTCAACCTCGAACCGCCCCCAGTTGGCGAAGTGTCCCATCTGCCTGTCTCCCAGCTCCAAGCGGGAGTGCTCTAGACCAGCCGGTCGCTGCAATACTGGGGCCCTGGCAAGTGCGAGGAAAGCGACCGCTCCGCGGCCAAACAGCGCGTCGCTGAGGGGCACGAGCCGGTGGGGGCCAGCTGGTCCAGTACTCCTGGCGTTGCTGGCCTGCGGGGTTTGCCGCCTCGGTGGCTGGCGGGGGACCGACTGGGCCGCACAGGTCTACCGAGCCGGCCAGGCCTCCCACTGGGCGCTCGCGATCTGGGACCCGGGTTGGTACGGCGGGACGTACCCGCTCAATTACAGCCTGGTCTACCCGCTTGTGGCGGGGCACCTCGGACTATGGGCTGTGGCTGCGCTTTCGGCCGCCGCAGCCGCCTTTTGCTTCGACAGGTTGGCCTTCCGGCACTTCGGTAGGCGGCCGGCAGGTAGCTGGTACTTCGCCCTGTCGACGGTCATCGAAGTCGCGATCGGCCAACTGCCGACTTTGGCCGGCGAAGCCATTGCCCTCGGGTCGGTCCTGTGCCTCGTCCATTACCAGGCCGCCAGGAGCGAAGGCGGATGGGGCGGCGGCGGGGGCGGCGGCGGGGCCGGTCGGTGGGCGGGGGGATTTCTGCTGGCGGGATTTGCCCTGGGAGCACTGGCCGGGCTCACGTCTCCGGTCGTCGGTGCGTTCTTGGGCCTGGCCCTCGTTGCGTGGTTCCTCTCAGATCTAGGCCGCGGTCCCACTCGACAGTCGAACGCGGAGCTACTGGCGGCCACATTTACCTTCGCCGGCACTGCCGCGCTCCCGCTACTTTTCCCGGGCCCTGGTTACTTCCCCTTTGGCTTTGGGGACCTCGTGGTAACCCTCGCGATTTGCGGGCTGCTGGCCTGCCCGCCCTTCGTGAGCTCGAGGCCGGTAAGGGTTGGCGCGGTCCTATATGCGGCCGTCAGCATCGGCATTTTCCTCCTACGGACACCCGTGGGCGACAACGACGCCCGCCTGGCCGCCTACATCGGCGTGCCGCTAGCCATTTGCTACCTGCCGCGGACCGCCCACCGCCTGGCCGTCGGGCCGGGTGGGCGCATGCGGAGGTGGACGGCGATGGTGCTCCCTGCTGCAGTGGCGGCGAGCCTGGTCTCCTGGCACTGGTCACCGGGCCTTGGCGCCCTCGACGCAGCCGCCAACGGGCCGTCGAGCACCGCTGCGTACTACAAGCCGCTCATCGCTGAGCTGGCCTCGCTCAGCAGGCACAGGCCGGTCCGAGTTGAGATCCCCCCGACGGCCCACCACTGGGAGTCGGCATATGTTGCGCCGAAGTTCGACCTGGCACGGGGGTGGGAAAGACAGTTGGACATTGCTTACGATCCTTTGTTCTACCAGGCAAGTCCATTGACCGCCTCTGAGTACCGCACTTGGCTTCTCGCAAACGGGGTCTCCTTCGTCGCCCTCGCCGATGCCCCTCTGGACTACGCAGCGACCGCAGAGGCGAGGCTGCTTCGCTCCGGGGAGGTGAAAGGGCTCCAGGCGGTTTGGCACACAGCGAGCTGGCAGTTGTGGAGGGTACTGGGCAGCCAGGGGCTCGCGACTGCCCCCGCCACCGTCGTCTCGCTGAGCCCTCGCTCGGTGGACGTGCGCTACGTGCACCCCGGCGTCAGCACGCTCCGGCTGCGATGGTCGCCCTTTTGGTCACTCGCCGGCCCCGGCGCTCGAGAAGCGTGCCTGCGCCCGGCGGCGGGTGGCTGGACCGAGCTCGGCTCCTCGGTTGCCGGCCAGCTCCGGCTCAGCATGTCGGTTCTCGACGCCGACCATGGCAGCTGTCCCGCCCGGGGCGGCGTACGATCGGCCTTGAATGGTCCATGACTGATGCCTGAAAGACCCACCCGGGAACGAGCGCTCGCGGGCAACGCACCCTCGGAGCTCCCCAACGAGCTACCAAGCCGCGGGCCAGACGAAGATCGCGCGAAACAGAGGTCCCTGCGCCGGGTGGGCCAGCCTTTCGACAGGCAGAACCCTTTTGTCGTGGGCTTTGTCGGGACGCTCGGCGTCGTGGTGGCTGTGGCCGTGGCCGCGGCCGTGTACTCCATCCGGGGCACCCTCGTGCTCGTGGGCCTGGCTCTTTTCATTGCCGTCGGGCTCGAGCCGGTCGTGGCTGTCTTCACACGTCACCGCGTCAGGCGACCTATCGCCGTCCTGGTGGTCGTCGCCGTGGCCGCGGGCATAGTCGCTGCCTTCGTGTACTCGGCGATCTCACCCATCGAGCACGAGATCAACCAACTGTCGGTGCAGGTCCCGAAGTGGCGGACCGAGATCGGCTCCGGGAAAGGGACCGTCGGAAAGATCGCTCAGGACCTCCACCTGAGCTACTACCTGAGCGGAAAGGGTAGTACGGGGAACCTCGCTACCGACCTCGCATCGGGTGCCCTCGGCGCCGGCAGGAAAGTCGTGAGCGCAGTCAGCTCGCTCCTGGTGGTCACGGTGCTCACGATCTATTTCCTCGCCGCCCTGCCAGCGATCAAAAGTTTTTTGACTCACCTCGTACCCGAGAGCCGTCGCTCCCGTTTCGGGCTGCTGCTCGACGGGGTACTGGCTGGTGTGGGTGGCTATTTGTTGGGGAACCTGCTCACTTCGCTCATTGCGGGCATAGGCACCCTTGTTTGGGCAGCAGCCTTGGGGCTACCTTACGTCCTACTCCTAGCGCTGATGGTCGCCCTCTTCGACCTCATCCCGGTGGTCGGCTCCACTGTCGCCGGGGTGATCGTCAGCCTGGTGGCCCTTGCCGTCTCGCTCCCTGTTGCGATCGCCACCGCGGTGTTCTACATCGCATACCGATTTGTGGAGGACTATTTCCTTGTGCCACGAGTAATGCGCCAAGCCGTCAACGTGTCGCCGGTCGTGACGGTGCTAGGTGTTATCATCGGCGCCTCTCTGCTCGGCATAATTGGCGCCCTGGTAGCCATACCGGTCGCGGCCGGCATAAAGTTGGTTGTAGAACAAACCGTCTTCCCGCGCCTTGACAAATCCTGAGGGCCACAAGTGAACCTCCCGTTCGGGGCGATGATGGAACTGGAAGCCCACGGGCCCGACACATATGTCGGCACCGGCCCGACATATCCGTGGGAAGGGCTTTACGGCGGCCAGATAGTCGCCCAGGCATTGCGTTCAGCAGAACTCACGGTACAACCGGGCCACGTGCCGCACTCGCTGCATGCCTATTTCCTGCGGGTCGGCGACGCCGAGGAGCCGGTCCGCTTCGAAGTAGAACGGCTAAGGGATGGCCGGACCTTCGTCGCCAGGCAAGTGGTCGCCCGCCAGTCGACCGGCGCGATATTGAACATGTCCGCCTCCTTCCAGGCCATGGGCGCTCCGACAATGGACATCCAGCTCGCACGGCTCCCGGCAGTTGGGCAGCCGGGGGACGCCAAGGACGTCAGCTGGAGCCCGCTTTTCGAACTCCGGCTGGTTCAGGGCACCGATGCGGGCGGCAAGGGCTGGGGCGGCAGCCTCGCGGGCGGGCGCTCGGGCGGGCCTGCCAGGGCCGGCGAAGAGGACCTGCAAAGCTCGTGCAGTTGGATCAAGTGGGCCGCTGACCTCGGCGAGGAACAGGCCATTCACGCTGCCGCCCTCGCCTACGCCTCCGACAGCGGCCCGGCGTGGATCGCCGAAAGCCTGCACGCGGCCCAAGGATCGCCGGCCGCGCCCTGGCGACCGGTCAGCCTCGACCACGCGATCTGGTTCCATCGGCCCTTCCGGTGCGACCAATGGCTCCTCGTCGAAGCCTCGACGGGATCGCTGCACCAGTCGCGCGGGCTTACCCAGGGGCGCGTCTTCTCCCGAGATGGCGCCCTAGTGGCGAGCGTCGCCCAAGAGGTGTTCCTCCGCCGTCCGAGACCAGAGCTGCGTTGACGCGGCTGGGGGACTGGCGCCTGACCGCTAAGGCTTTTCGGACAGCAACCCTGGCGCTGTGCGCTGGCGCGCTGGCCTCTTGCGCCAGCTCTGGCCCCGTCGGCGGCACAAGCGTCACGACCGTCGCCAATGCATCTTCGGCGACGCTGGACGCGAAGTTGGTGAAAGGGTACGGGAAGATCCTCGTGACTTCATCGGGCCGGACGCTCTACATCCTCAGCGTGGACCCTCCCGGCGCGAGCAACTGCATCGGTTCTTGCGCGATCGTGTGGCCTGCCCTCACCGCCGGCGCCAAGACCATCAAGGCCGGTCCTGGGGTCAACCCGTCGCTGGTGTCGAGCTTCAAGCGCAGCGATGGCGTCAAGCAGGTGCTCTACAACAAGCATGCCCTGTACACCTTCGAGCAGGACACAGGCCCGGGGATGCTTAGCGGGCAGGGCGTCACAACTTACGGTGGCGTTTGGTGGGTGATCTCCGCGACCGGCAAGCCCGTCACCGGACAGTAACGTATTGAGTGTGGACGGCGCCGCCAACTCGGTCATCGACCTCGAAGTTGGGAGCGCCCCGCTAAGCCCTGGCCTGGCGAGCGTTGCTGGGCCGCCAAGCCGCAGCGCTGCAGACCGGTTCGCCCGAAGGGTGCTCCGTCTCCGAGAGCCGACCGGTGACCAGGATGTCCACAACATTTTCAGCTCCTCGATCGCATTGTCGGCAACAAGGTGCCTGCTCAGCTACATCGTCCTGCCGGGGCTGGCGCTGGTTTGGGGCGTCCTGGGCCTCGGTACCTTGCCCCTGGTCGGCCCAGCGATAGGCGTGCCGGTCGGCGTGTTGGCCCTCGTTTTCGACGTCAAGGCCATCAGGCGCTTTTTCCAAGCCGACCACCGCTGGCGCTGGGCCGCGGCAGTGCTGTACCTGACCGTAATGGTGATGGTCGCGGCGCTTGTCCTGAGGGACATCTTCCGCCTCGCCTGAACGTCCCGAGCTGTTCCCCCAGTTCCCCGGGGACTTCGGCGAAGGCAAAAACGCGAGGCTCCGACACCTAAGGAGCGGACCTGGCGCGCCGATATGGCCAAAGAAGGAGGTCGTAAGTCCGATGAAGCTCACCGTTCCAGCCATCAGGGCAGCGGAGCCGAATGCCCGCCGCCAGGAGGTCTCTGAACAGACGGGTGTGCTACTGGACGCGATCGACACCCTTCTTGCCGAGGTCGCCACCCCGAGCGCCTACAAGGCGAAAAGCGGCCCCAGGATGGGCATCGGTGGCACCCGTGGCCTCGCAAACTGCGCGCTCGTGGGCGTAAGGACCGGCGGGCCCGCAGGCCATAGCGCCAGCACAGTTCCTCCTGCGGCGGCTTAAGGACCGCCGAAGGACTACTTGGGCGGTTGAAGCCCAATTCTGCAACCAACAGCCAGCGGGCGGGGCTTCGATCGCCCAAGTATCCTGAGATGGGGCTTAGGCCCCTCCGTAACCGGGGACCGTGCCCAGGCCCTTCACAGTCCCGAGCTCGGACAGCACGTTAAGCGGCGCATTCGTATAAACGTCGACCAAGGCCGCGCCGTCCTGGTAACGGTCGAGCAACGCCGACGGGCCGGGGTGGTGAGCGTTGGCGCTGGCAGCGGCTACGGTCGGGTAAAGCTCAACAGTGACCTGGCCGATCGTGTCCCCACAGTCACCCTGCCACCAGAAAAGCTGGTCGTAGGCACCGTACACGTTGCCGAGATTGGCGTCCTGCCAGCAGCCTCCGGTGACCACGGACTCAATGTCGCTAACAGCGGCCGTGAGCCCGGTCGGGATCGACGCCGGGGGCGTGCTTGGGGGCGGCTGGTAAGCCACGGTGGGGTTGCTTTTTACAGAGATGTTCCCGCCGCCGACGGTGTTCGAGACAAAAATGCCGGAGGCGGGGTGGCTGGCAGCGTTTTCTCCGCCTGCGCGCACGGAATCTCCGCAGCCACCCAACACAGTCATGGTGGCAATACCCGCGGCCAGGATCGCGGCTCGTTTGGTCATAACCGCAACGAGACTAGTTGAGGTACAACATAGCTATGCCAATCCACCGCCTGAACCACGCCGTGCTGTATGTCCGGGACGCCGAAGTCACAGCCAGCTTTTACGAGCGGGTGCTCGGCTTCGAGCGGCTCCCGATTGGCTTCCCAGGCGCCGTCTTCATGCGCGCACCTGGCTCGACCAACGACCACGACCTGGGCCTTTTTTCGGTCGGCTCGGGCGCCCAACCGTCGCCCGCCGGGCGAGGCAGCGTTGGGCTCTACCACCTTGCCTGGGAGGTGAGCACGCTGGAAGACCTCGAGGACCTCTCGGCAAAGCTCAGCGAGGCCGGCGCGCTCGTCGGTGCTAGCGACCACGGCACGACCAAGAGCCTCTACGGCAAAGATCCCGACGGCATCGAGTTCGAGGTGGCTTGGGTCGTCCCGGCCGACCAGCTCGATGAGGCAGCCCTTGCGAGCCGCTCGACGATAGGCCGGCTCGACCTCGAACGAGAGAAGCGCCGGTATGGGGCGTCAACCCTTGGGGGCATCGGCATCTCGCGTTGACCGCCGGCGTTCAGGCCAGTCAGGACGGGGGGGCGAGAGCCCCGAGACCGGGCAGGTTGCGCAACACCGTGAAAGCGACGAGCGCGAGGGCGACAGCCCACGCGAACGCCCGTCCTTTTGGTAGAGGGATGCTCCAGCCGCCGGTCGCCTTGCCGCACCACGCGAACCAAGACCAACCCACGAGCGCGACGATCATCGGGAACAGGGCGTTGGCGTGCAGCATGAGCCGCAGATCTCCGTGAGTGGCCGCCCAGGCCGCCCGGGTCGCTCCGCAGAACGGGCACCATAGCCCGGTTAGCGCGTGGAACGGGCACGGCGGGGTGACCTGGTGCTTGAAGGGGTCCCGCAAGGCGACCACAGCCGTGAACGCACACACAGCCGCCGCGGCAACCACCGGCCCAGCCGCGGGCCACCTGCGACCCAAAACCACTTGCCCGGTGGTCCGCGCTGCCCCTCCAACCGTGCCGGCGAGCATCTCGCCCGCCGGCACCTGCCCGAGTTCAGCCAACGTCAGTTCACGACGGTGGGGTGATGCTGAAAGCCTGCTTGGGGGCCGTGATCACGACAGTCTTCATGATCTTGTCCGCAAGCGTCTGCTTCTGAGCGTCCCAAAGTGGCCACAGGTAACCCACATAGCAGATAATTCCGTCGACAAAGTGAGCTATGGCACGGACAACGCCCATGCCAGCACCGATTGGCTGACCGGTTTGGATACCTACGCATTTGAGCCCGACGATCCGCATGCCGGGCGATGCCCCAGTATTGCCGACCTGGATGGCGAAGAAGACCCAACCTACAAGACCGTAGAGCCACGCGATCAGGATGAGCAGGACCCCGATCGCCCCTCCAATAGCCCCGCCAATGAAATAGACGATAATGCTGGGGACCCAAATGATCGCAAGGTCGATGACGATACCAAGAGCACGCTGCGGCCACTCTGCCAGCGGCCCGGGGACATTGGGGGGTGGCATGTAGTTGCCCTGGGGAGCCGCGTACGGGGGAAGTTGTTGGCCGCCTGGGGGAGGTGTCCACCCAGGAGGTGGCCCGCCCGGGGGAGGTGTCCACCCAGGCGGTGGCCCGCCCGGGGGAGGTGTCCACCCAGGAGGTGGACCGCCCGGGGCATTAGGGTCAAAGTTGCTCACGTGGTAGACCTTTCGACTAGAGGTTTGATCGGTAGTATGCCAGGTCGGCGGGCGCATTGGTATGGTTTCGGTGCGCTGACGCACGGCACCCGATTTCCGGCGTGCTATGTAAACGCTTTGCGCCCACATAATGACGTCTTTACTCGACCACCTTCGCACCGCCAAAACCGTCGGTCCCGATGCAGTTCTTGAGGCATTTACCGAGTGGGCCGACGCTAGGGGGCTACAGCTGTACCCTGCCCAGGAGGAGGCGGTGCTAGCCGTCCTGGCCGGCGAGCACGTAATCGTCGCCACGCCGACTGGCTCGGGCAAGAGCCTGGTGGCCCTCGGCGCCCACCTCGCGATGCTCGCCGCCGGTCGACGGTCCTGGTACAGCGCGCCGATCAAGGCGCTTGTTTCCGAAAAGTTCTTCGACCTGTGCGCCCAACTTGGGACTGCGAATGTTGGCATGCTGACGGGTGACGCGTCAATCAACCCCAATGCCCCGGTCATTTGCTGCACCGCCGAGGTGCTGGCCAACGTTGCCCTGCGTTACGGTGAGGACGCCCCGGTCGACCAGGTTGTAATGGACGAGTTCCATTTCTACGCAGACCCGGACCGCGGGTGGGCATGGCAGGTGCCACTGATAGAGCTGCGACGGGCTCAGTTCGTCTTGATGTCGGCGACGCTCGGGGACACATCGCGCTTTGCCCGGGACCTGCAGAGGCGCACGGGTACGCCGACTACCGTCGTTAGTTCGCTGGAGCGACCGGTCCCTCTCGACTACCGCTATGCGAGGACGCTCGTGCACGACACGATAAACGAGCTCGTCGCGCAGGGGCTTGCGCCAATTTACGCAGTACATTTCACACAAAAGGCGGCTGTCGAGCGAGCGCAGGCACTTACAAGCGCGCAGGTGGCCACACGCGCCGACCGTGATGCGATCGCCAGCGCGATTTCTCATTTTCGCTTCGCAAGCGGGTTCGGGCAAACCCTCTCACGGCTGGTCCGCCACGGGATCGGTGTCCACCACGCCGGGATGCTGCCCAAGTACCGAAGGCTGGTGGAGCGGCTTTGCCAAGAAGGGCTCCTGAAAGTCGTCTGCGGCACTGATACGCTCGGAGTCGGGATAAACGTACCCATCAGGACGGTACTTTTCACCGCTCTGTCGAAATACGACGGCACGGTCAGCCGTATCCTATCGGCCCGGGAGTTCCATCAAATGGCCGGGCGGGCCGGGAGGGCGGGCTACGACAGCGCCGGCAGCGTGGTCGTCCAGGCGCCCGAGCACGTCAGCGAGAACGACAAGGCGCTTGCTCGTGCCGGGGACGACGCCGCGAAACGGCGCAAGGTCGTAAAAACCAAACCCCCCAAGGGTTTTGTCCACTGGGACGAAGGCACTTTCAACCGTCTGGTGGCCGCCCAGCCCGAGCCACTGGGATCGAGCTTCAGGGTGACCCACGCGATGTTGCTCGAGGTTCTCGACCGGCCCGGCGACGGGTGTGCAGGGATGAAACAGCTCCTGACCGACAACGACGAACCGAGGCCCGCCCAGCGGCGCCTTATCCGCAACGCCATCGCGATGTACCGCTCATTGCTCGCAGCGGGGGTCGTCGAGCGGCTGGCAGGCCCAGACGAGCTGGGCAGGCGCGTACGCCTGACAGTCGACCTGCAGGACGACTTTGCTCTCAACCACCCGCTCAGCCTTTTCGTTCTCGAGGCGGTACCGCGCCTCGACAGCGGCTCGCCGGAGTGGGATCTCGACGTCGTCTCGGTCGTGGAGTCCACCTTGGAAGACCCTCGGGCGATCCTCCAGGCACAGCTCGAGCGGCTCCGTACCGAGACGCTCGTACGCCTCAAGGAAGAGGGCATGGAGTACGAGGACCGCATCGAAGTGCTGAGGGAACTGGAGCACCCAAAGCCCTTGGCGGAGTTCCTCTACGAGGTTTTCGACTCCTACCGACTACGCCACCCATGGGCGCAGGACCACAATGTGCGCCCTAAGTCAATTGTACGGGACATGTACGAGCGTTCGATGAGCTTCGCCGAGTACGTTGCGCACTACGGGACCGCACGTTCCGAAGGCCTCTTGCTGCGTTACCTTTCCGACGCCTATAAAGCACTCGAACAAAACGTCCCCGAAGAGATGAAATCGCAGGATCTACGGGACGTTTCCGAATGGCTCGGAGAAATGGTACGCCAGGTCGACTCCAGCCTCCTCGACGAATGGGAACTGCTGAGCCACCCCGAGCAGGTCCAAGAGGCTCTTGCGAGAGGCGGGCGCCCCGGCCCCGGCCCGGCGCTGGGCGCGGGCCCGCCCCGCTCACGGCCAATGTGCGGGCCTTCAGGGTCATGGTCCGAAATGCATGCTTCCGGAGAGCCGAACTAGGAGCCAAACGCGACTGGTCCTACCTCGGCGAGCTGGACCACGACGCGGGATGGGACGCGCAGCGCTGGGAAGCCGCCTTCGGCGCCTACTTCGCCGACCACGCCACCATCGGCACCGGCCTTGCGGCCCGCGGCGGCGCTCTGTGGCAGGTTACCGAGCTGGGCCGGACATGGCGCGCGCGCCAGGTTCTCGACGACCCCGAGGGCTACCACGAATGGGCGATCGTGCTCGACATCGACCTCGACGCGTCGGACCAGGCAGGCGAACCGGCGGTACGACCGGTCGGCGTCGAGCGTCTCTAGCTGAGAGGCCGCTGGCGCCCGGCTTGGCCGTCCCTATAGTGTTCCAGTCCATGGCCATGAGACCACTCGGGCGTGACGAGGCTCTACAGCACCTGTTCGTCCTCGGGATAGCAGCCTTCTTGATCGTGTCGCCCGTCTACCTCGTCCGGCCGACTGAAGCCGAGTACTCGCTCATTGGGCTGGGGATCTTCTTCGCGTTGGTCGACCTGGTCATCATCGCCGCGCTCCGCCGCCCGCGCCCCGAGCCTCCGTCCGGCGCCTAGGGCGTCCGCGCCTCCTGGCCGTGGTGGTACTTGGTGCCTCGAAGCCAGGATGCAACAGCCGCCACGAAGCAAGCGACTGCGGCGAAATCGAACGCCTCGTGCAGGCCAGCGCGGAACGGGGTGGAAATGAGCTTCGGGAAGAACTCGCGGCCGGCTAGATAGGACGCCTTGGCTGCTGGCATGTGGGCGCAGCGATCGTGCTACGGCGAGGACCTTTTACCATAGGGGAACCCTACACCCTAGGGGAACCTGCCCACCTAGGGACAGCTGCCATCCGAACGAGAGCTTCGGCCATCTCCTGACGGCATCGTTCAGTACGACAATATGGCTGTTCAATACCTATGACCACTAAGCTAGATGGGAGTGGCTCCCAGCTCGACCTCTTCCGGCAACGCGGCTGGCGTATGTGGTGTGGCCGGCCCGGCGCGGGAGACTAGGTAACACTTTTATGGCAAACACCGCACGGGGCGCCGCCCGCCCCGAGGGCACTGTCGGACACCAGCAGTTGGGCGCCCAAGTGCGCGCCGAGCGCCAACGACGCGCTCTGTCGGTAAGGGAACTGGCTCGGCGTATCGGGGTTTCGGCCAGCCTGATCTCTCAGGTAGAGACGGGACGAGCACAGCCGTCGGTGACAACGCTGATGGCTCTGGTCACCGAGCTCGAGCTCTCCTTGGACAGCCTGTTCTCGGACGGGGTGCAAACGGGGGGGCCGACGCCCACCGCGCCCGTCAGCTCGCCGGACCTTGGCGTACCGACGTCGACCGGCAAGGTTGCGTACAAGCGCCCGCGGCAAGCACCCGGCGGAGCCGAAAGCCCTCATGAGCATCAAGAAATGCCTTCGGCTCTCCTGCCTGTCGGCGATGGCACATCGTGGGCTAACGATGGTGCTTCGTGGGCTAAGTCGTCCGGCGCGCCGTTTGCTTTTGCGGGGCCATGGATCGCCCTCGGGGTGGAAAGAACGGGCACGCGTGCGTTTTTGGAGCTCGAGTCTGGTGTCCGCTGGGAGCGCCTGACTCCGCACTCCCTGCCAGGGATGGAGTTCCTGCACGTGCGCTACGAGGCCGGCGCCTCATCGACGGCCCATGGCAAGCACACCCGCCACGAAGGCATCGAGTTTGGTTATGTGACCACCGGCACCCTCCACGTGACCGTGGGCTTCGACGAGATGGTGTTGGAGACGGGCGACTCGATAATGTTCGACGCGGCCACGCCCCACCGGCTCGAGAACCGCGGTCGGGTTGCAACCGAAGCGGTTTGGCTTATCATCGGCCGCCAATCGTTGGGGACGCCCCGGCTCCCCCAGGGCTGAGCCTCGGCCCGGAGGCTGCCAGCACGGGGGCTAAGCCTGTGGCTTACAGGCGGGCCAGCCAGCCGCCGTCGCACACCAAGGTGGTGCCGGTGATGTACCGAGAAGTGCTCGGGTCGGCCAGAGCGACGATGGAACCGGCGATATCCTCGGCGCTGGCGATGAAGCCGAGCGGGGTCAGCCCGAGGATCCAGGGCTCCATCTGTGGCGCCTCGGGGTATTGATCGGTGAGCATCGGCGTAGATATGAACCCGGGGGCGACGACGTTGACACGGGTCCGGACGGCGTCCTCGCGGTCACGTTCCCGATGGGTGACAAGAAGCTACCGAGCATCACCGCCGAGGACATCGGCAAGTGCGCCTACGGCATTTTCAAGGCGGGGGACGAGTTTATCGGCGGCGCCGGAGGCATCGCCGGGGAGCACTTGACGGGGGCCGAGATCGCAACTTCGTTAACAAAAGCGCTAGGGGAAGAGGTGCGCTATAACGACGTACCACCGGACGTGTACCGGGTCTTCGGTTTCCCGGGCGCCGACGACGTCGGGAACATGTTCCAGTTCAAGCGGGACTGTAACGAGGACTACTGTGGCGCCCGCAGCCTTGCGGTATCCCGACGCCTCAAGCCGGAGCTGCAAAGCCTCGACACCTGGCTCACCACCAACGTCAGCCGGATCCCCATCGGCTGAACGCCGGCCCGTTGGGCACCACCGCTGTACAGCAGCATTGACCTCGGTTGTGCGGTGGTACTAATTTTGTGCGGATAAGCGACGGCACGCCAAGGGCCCGTCGATGGACAAGGGGGCCGTCTCGATGAGCTCAAGCTCGCGCTATGTCATCCGGGGGGCACGGGTCCTGAGCCAGGACCCCAAGATCGGTAACTTCGACAAGGGCGACATCCTGGTTGAAGGGGCCCGGATCGCCGCTGTAGGGGCGGACCTAGGCCCGTTGGACGGGGGGGTGATACACGGGACCGGCCGGATCGCTCTACCGGGCTTTGTCGACACTCATCGGCACAGCTGGCAGTCGCTTATCCGCCATGTTTCCACGGACTGGACGCTTTCGCAGTACTTCTCGGGAGTGCGCGGGGTCCTGGGAAAGGAGTACCAGCCCGCGGACATGTAAGCGGCCAACCTCATCGCCATGCTCGACGCCCTTGATTCTGGGATCACCACCTTGGTGGACTGGTCTCACAACAACAACACCCCTGAGCATGCCGACGCCGCTATCCAGGCCGTGCTGGACTCGGGGATCCGTTCTGTCTGGGCTTACGGCAACTCCAACGACGAGTGGTTGCCGGTCAGCTCGGTCCCTCAGTCCAGGGACGTGGTCCGGATCGCCAATCAGTGGTTCTCGTCCAAGGATTCGAGGGTGAGCCTGGCGTTGGGCCCCCGAGGGCCTCAGTTCGCGACCAAAGAGGTCACCATCTCTGATTTTGGTCTAGCCAGCGAGCTCGACATCCCGGTTACCGTGCACGTGGGCGACGGTCTGTGGGGCAAAGGGTTCCCCGTGCGCTGGATGCACGAGAACGGGCTGGCCACGGCGAAAACGACTTATGTCCATTGCAGCACTCTGGCCGACGAGGAGTTCGACATCATTGCCGCTACCGGGGGGGCTATTTCTTGTGCGCCCGAGCTGGAAATGCACATGGGCCACGGCCGTATCTCGGCGCTCCGGGCGAAACAGCGGGGGATCCCGCTGTCGATCTCCGTAGACGTCTGCACTTCGGTCGGCGGTGACCTCTTCTCAGCTATGCGGGCTCTGCTCGCCGGCTCTCGCTACCTGTTCAATATCGCCGCGGTAGACGAGGACCGTGTGGTCGATGTCCTGCCGATCACCGCCGTCGACGTGCTCGGCTATGCGGCTCAAGGGGGGCCGGCGGCGCCTGGCTGGGCGACGAAGTGGGCTCCTTGACCCCGGGGAAGGTTGCTGACATCATCCTCGTGCGCACCGATACCTGGGGGATGCAACCCCTCAACTACCCCGTCGGGGCGGTGGTGGAGTCCGGCCACCCGATGCTGGTGGAGACGGTCCTGGTCGACGGTCAGGTTGTCAAGAGCCACGGTCAACTGGTCAACCATGACTTCAACCATGTCCGGCGCCTGGCCGAAGACGCCCGGGACCGGCTCATGGGCCGGGCCGGGATCGCCCACCCAGGAGAGTGGCTCCCCGAGGTGTACTCCAACCAATGAGCCTCCAGGGAGGTCGGTCGAGCGCTAAGGGCGGCCTCGACCGGCTTCGGTGTTCAAATGCGACTGGGGCTCCCGGGTGGTATTGAGCGGCCCGCCGACTGTCCAATATCGCTGGCCGGCCACCAGGAGCTCCTCCGCCGGGAACTTGGTGACCACCTCGCAGCCGTCCGCGGTCACCAGGACCTCCTCTTCGATCCGGGCCGCTCCCCATCCGTCCGAGGCGGGCCAGTAAGTCTCCAAAGCGAACAGCATCCCTTCTTCCAAGACCTCGGGGTGTTCAACAGACACGAGCCGCGAGAAGATCGGCTTTTCCCAGATGGAAAGGCCTACGCCGTGACCAAACTGGAGACCGAAAGCGGCAAGCTCGTCGGCGAAACCGAAGTCGGTCGCCGGGGGCCACACCGCGCAGATATCCGCCGTGGTTGCCCCGGGCTTGACGAGGGCGATGGCGCTATCGACGAACTCCCGGCAGCGTTTGTAGGCGTCCGCCTGGGCAGGGCTGGCGCTGCCCACCGCGAAAGTGCGGTAGTAACAGGTGCGATAACCCATAAAGCTGTGCAGTATGTCAAAAAAGGCGGGGTCGCCGGGACGCAGGATGCGGTCGGAATACACGTGCGGGTGAGGTGAGCAACGCTCTCCGGAGATGGCGTTGACGCCCTCGACGTGCTCACTGCCCATGTCGTAGAGCGACTTTGCGACCAGGCCGACACATTCGTTCTCCTTTACGCCCGGGCGCAAAAAGGCATAGAGCTCGTCATAAACGGCATCGACCATCGAAGCGGCCGTGACCAAAAGGGTTATCTCGTCCTCGGTCTTGACGCGCCGCGCCTCTAGGAACACCTGCTGACCGTCCACGACGGACAAACCAGCATGTTGGAGAGCGGCGAGCACGGGCATTTCGATCACGTCCACGCCTAGCGGTTCGCCCGCCAGGCCGTACTTGTCGAGCTCGCGTCGAACAGACCGCGCCACCTCCTCGGCCCGGCCGGCGTCGGGGTTGAACGCACCCCGCAAGGTCGAGATGCCGGCGCGCGAGCCGTGCTCGCGGGGCTGGCCCGGTCCGGCACCCGAGCCATGGTCGAGCCAGGGGTTGTAGAGCACGTGGTGGCGGGCCGCCGAGCCGAAGTCCCAGATCACCGGCTCCCCGCCCCGGGGGAGGAGCGCAAATCGGATGAGCTTGTCCATGGCCCAGGTCCCAATATGGGTGGACGTCATGTACCGGATGTTGTGGAAATCGAAGGTGAGCAGCGCTCCCAGCTCGCTGCGCTCGAGCTCATCCCGGAGGCGTCCGAGGCGCTCAGACCGGAGCCGCTCGAAGTCGACCCGCTGCTCCCAGTCAACTGCGGTTAGGCCAAAACTCTTTACAGGCATGTTTGTCTACCTCTGCTCGTGATCGTCGGTGTCTGTTTCTAATCCAACTATCCGGTCCCAACCGCACTCATCGCCCGGCGCGTGCCGCGAGAACGAAGTCGCGAGTACATCCCTGCCCCCGCCAGGATAAGGATTCCCGGGAGCCACTCCTGCCAGGACTCAGCCCAGTTCAGGAACGATGTCGCCGCGGTTATCTCCTGGAGGAGCAGCGCGCCCAGGAGGGTGCCCACGAAAGAGCCACGCCCCCCGAAAATGCTCGCCCCACCGAGCACCGCAGCGGTCAGCGACAACAGCGTGTAGTCAGATCCGCCCAGGTTGGGGTCGCCAATGCCCACCTGCGAAGCCAGCAGGATGCCCGCGCCCACCGCACACAGCGAACAGGTCACCTGGGCGACCAGGGCGGTGGCGCCGACACGGGCACCCATTCGGAAGGCCCGTTGGGCGTCGGATCCGACAGCACGTACCTCCCGACCGGCTTGTCTACGACGCAGGACTGCCTCGGCCACCAAGGTGAGCACGATCACCACCAGGAAAGCGACCGGGAAGGCTCCAAAGCTGGTGCTGATGCCGGTCGTGACCCGGGAGTCGATCTCGCCCCCCGGCTGCGGGCGTAGCAGGAGGTTCGCCCCCTCAAGGGCGATGAACGTGACCAAAGTGGAGATCACAGGCCCGATCTGCATAGTTCGGATCAAAAAAGTATTGGTGGCACCGACCAGGACGCCCACCCCGACGGCGATCAGCCCACCGATGACCAAGCCGCCGAAACCGGACCCCTGCTGGTCGAAAAAAGACAGGATGACCACCGTGAGCCCCATCAGGGGCCCGACGGACAGGTCGATGCTGGCGCCGAGCAGCGCCACCAGCTGCCCGCTAGCCACAAGCGCTCGAGACGACCTTGCGAAGGCGGCTCACTGTTCAACCCGAATTGACACTATGCCCCCACCCACCTCCGAACAAGAGCCCTGGGCTGCCCCGGCGATCTACAAGTTGCCGTTTAATGTAGTTGATATCCTCCCATGGGTGTTAACGAGGGTTGATCGTGTTTAGCCACGGTGTTACCGTAGAGACGCGATGAGCTTCGCCCCAGTGCCGCCGACAATGCACGTACCGCCGACCGGGGTCGCCGCCGACACCTTCGTAATCCACCAGGTGCAACCCGCTCTCGGGCAACCTCTTTTTGTTTACCTCAATTCGATGGTGATCCTCGGCGCTGAGCCGGTCGTCGTCGATACCGGCACGCCGGCCAACCGGGAGACTTGGCTGAACGACGTGTTCTCGCTCGTCGAACCTGAGGAAGTGCGCTGGGTCTTCTTGTCCCACGAGGACGTCGACCACACGGGCAACTTCGACCAGGTCATGAACGCATGCCCTAACGCGACACTGGTGTGAAACTGGGCGATGCTCGAGCGCTTCACGAACTGTTTTGACTTCCCTCTCGACCGCTGCCGCTGGGTGATCACCTCCGCTCATTCTCCGGTGATCGAAGGTCCCTATATCGAACAGGCGTTTAACCGGATCCGTGAACTTCCGGGGCTTGACCCACCCGCATTGCCCGATCAGTCGGTCCTCGACCAAGTCATTGCCGCCACCTCGCAACCGCCATCGTAGAGGGAAGGTCGCCTTCGATCAGCTGATGTAGTGTGTTGCTTTACAGCGGCCCTGGCAGTGGGAGCCTGAGATGTACTTCGCTAGCAAGTGGGGCTGGTCATTTGCTGATGACGGGATCCACGATTACACCGCTCATGCTGGTGGGTATGCGCGTAGCGGTCTCGTGGGCAGGAGCACGGGAGCAGTGCACACAGAGCTCGCTTTGTGCCGGCTTTCCCCCGATGGGTGGGTCGACCGTCACGTTCATTCTTTCGAACGCAGTGCCTACGTCCTCGGTGGCCATCCTGTGGTGGAGATCGGCACTCAGCGCTTCCAATTGACTACCGGCGACTTTGTCCTATTCCCCGTGGCCGCGCCGCACGCATGGCAGAACCCTAGCGGGGAGGAGGCACGTTGGTTGGAGGTAAGCACTCCCCAGCCGGTCGTCCCAGACAGCGGACGGGAAGATACTTACTTTCTCGCTTCAATCGGCTCGAGCCCCGCGGAGCTCCCCAACTTCCAAGACCCTACCGTAGGCCACGTTGGGCACTACCTTGGGACCCCTCCCCAACAAGAAGCACTCATCCTGTCTGGGCCAGCGCGGGGCCGCACACCGGCCGGCATGGACACCGCGTTACTGGCTTACAGTGGGATCTCGGTCAAGATGCTCGTCGACTCGAACATGGGTGCCGAACTGCTCACGATGTTCATGGTCGACTATGAGCCAGGCGGTGCTGCCCAAGTCCACGACCATCCTTTCGAGGAAACGTACTTCTTCCTGGAAGGTGAGATCGAAGGCGAGATCGATGGGGAGACGACAACTTTCCGTGCCGGAGATGTCCTGTTCTGTGGCGTCGGCGTGTTGCATGGTTTCTTCAACACGAGCTCTGGGCGGGCCCGCTGGATAGAGACTCAGGCGCCTCAGCCACCGCGGCGCCACTCCTATCGTTGGCCGGCGCACTGGGAGCATCTCACTGCTCAACTGAGGAACGCTGGCAGGCCCTGATGGCTGCATCGATAGTCATTATCGGAGGAACCTCGGGGATCGGCCTCGAGTTGGCAAGGCAGTACGTTGAGCTCGGCCAAGAGGTTGTCATATCCGGCCGGGATGTTGGCCGGGCGGAGCGTATTGCCGGCGAGCTAGGGGCAGTGGCGCGAGGCGTTGGTGTAGATCTGTCTCTGACCGAAGAGATCGCCGGCGCCTTATCCGGCATCGGCGAGGTCAGGCACCTCGTCATTGCCGCGATCGAACGCGACAGCAACCACATAACCACTTACGACCGCGAGCGCGCCGAGCGGCTCGTAACCTTGAAGTTGGTCGGTTATCCCGAGGTGGTCCACACTCTCCGCACACGCCTCATCGCCGACGCGTCCATAGTTCTTTTCGGGGGCCTGGCCAAGGAGCGGCCCTACCCCGGCTCCACGACGGTAAGCACCGTTAATGGCGGTATTACTGGCTTAGTGCGCACGCTCGCATACGAGCTGGCTCCCGTGCGGGTGAACGCGGTTCACCCTGGGATCGTAGGAGACAGCCCGGAGTGGCAGGACAAACGGCTCGACCCTGTCATCGAACGGACTCCGATAGGGCGACTGGTAAAAATGAGCGAGGTGGCCCAGGCCACTAGGTTCTTGCTGGATTGCCCGGCAATGAACGGTGTCGACCTCTTCGTTGATGGTGGCTGGATGCTGCGCTGAAAATAAGCGATTACGCTTTCAGCGGCTCGGCCACTTCGATCTGGACCGCTTGCCTGGATGCGGTCATCGGGCCGAGGACTTGGCCGACCAGCTCGTGGTGGGCTGGGTGCTCCAGGTATTCGACGAGAGCCTCGGGAGAGCCCACCACGGCCGCTATCCCGAAGTCAGCGTTCCCCTGTCGCAGCCCCAAGTCCGGCCCAAAGTGGTAGCTAACCAGGCAGTCAACTTTCTGGCGGAAAACGGCAAGGTGCTCGCAGAGGTGCGCCACGTCCTTTGGCGAGATGCCCTCCTTCCAGCGAAAAATCGCGAGGTGCAGGATCACGTTCTCGCCTGTCTGCGCCGTCCCGTGGTCACTTGTTATCCGAGCCCCCTTCGGACCGAGTCAACGATTCGCTCTACCGATGGGATGGTCGCGTCCTCCAGCGAGTCGGCCGCCGGCAACGGGATATGGGGCGCCGTGATCCGCCGAATAGGAGAATCCAAGTCGTAGAAGCATTCTTCGGCAATGATGGAGGCCACCTCGGCGCCCCATCCGCACAGCCGCGGGTTTTCTTCAACAGTGAAGAGGCGGCCGGTCTTGGCCACGGAGGCGGCCACCGACGAGACATCGAGAGGCACCAACGAGCGAAGGTCGATGACCTCGCAGTCGGTGCCCGTGGAAGCAAGCTGCTCAGCAGCGCCAAGAGCACGGTGGACCATGGTCCCGAGCGCCACGATTGTGACGTCGGAGCCGCTCCGGCGGACCCGCGCGGTCCCCAGCTCATCGACGTGCTCACCGTCGGGGACCTCTCCGCTTGTCGAATAAAGCGCCTTTTGTTCTATGAACATCACCGGGTCGTTGTCGCGCACTGCCGCCGCCATCAGCCCGATCACATCAGCTGGAGTTGACGGCACCACGACCTTCAGCCCGGGCACTGCCATCAGCCAGCTCTCGACGCTCTGAGAATGCTGGGCCCCGAAACGCAGGCCGCCACCATTGCCAAACCGGACCACCAAAGGAAGGGTGATCTGGCCATTGGTCATGTACCGGGCCTTGGCAATCTGGTTGACCACCAAGTCGTGGCATACGGACAGGAAGTCCGCGAACATCAGCTCTGCGACCGGTCGCAGCCCTGTCATAGCCGCGCCCATCGCCGCCCCCAGGATGGCCTGCTCCGAGATGGGGGTATCCCGCACTCTTGTCGGCCCGAACTTCTCCAACAAACCAACCGTCGCCTTGAAGACGCCGCCTGCAGCGCCAACGTCCTCACCGATCAAAACCACCGAGGCATCCCGGGCCATTTCCTGAGCAAGCCCGGCTGCAACGGCATCCCGGTAAGTCAATGTCGCCATACCGCACCTCCGTCTGCGAACACGTTGCGCTCGACGCCTGCGGCGTCAGCCAGTGGGGCCGCCTTGGCCTCCTCGCGCGCTTTGTCCACCTCTGAGCGGGCTTCTGCGTCGATGCGGTCGAGCAGCAAGGCCTCCACCCCGTCGGTGAGCAGCCGCTCCCTGAAGCGGGGGATGGGGTCCTTCGCTAGCCACTGCGCAACCTCAGAGCCCGGCCGGTACTTGCCGGGGTCCGCCCGGGAATGGCCTCCATGGCGGTAGGTGACAGCCTCGATCAAGCTCGGCCCGCCCCCCGAGCGGGCACGTGAAACTGCTTCTAGAGCCGTTTCGTAAACGACGTCGGCGTCGTTGCCGTCGATGGCCACAGGCGGCAGCCCGTAGGCGCTGGCGCGGTCTGCCGCCGGGCGCGGGACCGCAGTGACCTCGCTGATCGGGGTGTACTCCATGTAGAGGTTGTTCTCGCAAACGAATATGACCGGCAACTTCCAGGTAGCCGCCAGGTTCAATGCCTCGTGAAAAGCACCGATGTTGGTGGTGCCGTCGCCGAAGAACGCCACCGTTACCTGGTCCGTACCACGGAACTGCGCGGACCAGGCTGCTCCGTTGGCAATCGTGAGATGGGCGCCGACGATGGCGTACGAACCCATGAAGTTGTTGGCCACGTAGGTCAGGTGCATTGACCCGCCCTTGCCGGCCATTAGACCAGTCTCGCGGCCCATGAGCTCGCCGAGCATTGCCGGCATAGGGGCACCACGCAGGATGGCGTGAGCATGGCCTCTATAGGTGGCGAATACGTAGTCATCCGGCCTCAGCGCCGCGGCCACTCCTGCCGCGATCGCCTCTTGGCCAGTGGCGAGATGGCTGGTGCCCTTGACCAGGTTCTGGAGAAAAAGGTCGTACGCCGCCTTCTCGAAGTAGCGTACTCGGACCTGCGCCCGGTACATCCCGACCCGGGTTTCCATATCGGCTAGCACGGGAGTAGGCTTCACGCCGCCGCTTCGCCCAATGCTTCGATGGCGATTGCCCCCATGATGTGTGCAGTATACGTTAACACCCGTGCCGCGTTGCAGTGGAGGGCACTGTGGTTCATCCTCGACCGTTGGTCCCGCACGGCGCTGCCGAGACCGATTGGAAGAGACAGCGACACGAGCTCATTGCTGAGTAGTCAGCGGTACCGGCACGTCGCTGGGTCGCCCGGCGCGAGCCTGCAGATGCGGCAGCAGCGCCAGGAAGTCCAGGTCACCGAGCCCCTCTTCACAACAGGCAATCGCCAGCTCGGTCACTAGGTCGGTAACGGGTACCGGCACTGACCCCCCCGCGGCGACGACCTGAGCGAGCCGGAGGTCCTTCACCAGCATCGCAGTGGTGAATGTCGCGTCATAACGGCGCTCCAACAATGCATCCGTCTTGTACTTGATAAAAGGAGACCCGACGGCAGAACCGGCCAGCACCTCGAGCACCACCGACCGGTCGATGCCAGCCGCCTCACACAAGGTGATCAGCTCGGCAAGCATTTGCGCGGTTGCGGCCAGCATGGTGTTCACCGCTAGCTTGACCACTCGGGCCTCTTCGCGTTCTCCGACGTAGTACAACTTTGGCCCCACGCGTTCGAGGACCGGCCTGGCTGCCTCCACGCTGGCCGCGCCCCCCGACACGATCAGGGTGGCATTGCCGGAGGCGAGCACGCCTGGGTTCCCACTGACCGGGCAACGCACATACTGCAGGTTCCAGGCTTCCGCCGCGGCGGCCACGAGGCCTGAAACCGCGGGCGAGATAGTGCTCATCTCTATGAGCAGCGCGCCCCTAGGAGCAGTCTCGATGAGGCCACCCGGCCCAAGGTAAACCTGTTGCACAGCGTCGTCGTCGGCCAAGAAGCTCATCGCCACTTCAACACCGCCCCAGATGCCGGCTATCTCGGTTGTCGCCGTGGCACCAGATGCGACAAGAGGCTCGGTCGCCGAGGAGCGTCGGGCCCACACCGTCACTGCGAACCCTTCAGCGAGCAGGCGGCCCGCAAGCGCCGTGCCCATTTTCCCCAGTCCTACCACCGAGACTTGCACGTAGATGATCCTATATTCCCGCCCCGCATAATGCCGAGGAAGTGGGGGGTCGGCTGCCGGTTCGTGAGACCGCAAGAAGCTACGATCAAACAAGTGGAAAGCGACTTTATGTTCGTGACGACGGCTGTCCCCTACGTTGCCTAGGCGCCTGCTCGCCGCCCCGGACAAGTTCCGGGGGAGCCTCAACGCCAGCGAAGCTGCACGAGCCATGGCCGCGGGCGCCCGAGCCGCCGGCTGGGCCGCCCGCGAGCTCCCGCTCAGCGACGGCGGGGAGGGCACTTTGGGCTCCCTCGGCGGGCCCAATCGCTTCACCGTCGTGACAGGGCCGCTCGGCCAGCCAACCAATGCCGGTTGGCGGTTGGACGGCGAGAGGGCGGTAGTCGAGATGGCGCTTGCCTCCGGTCTTTTGCTTGCCGGTGGCCGATTAGGGAACGACCCGATGGGAGCAACAACGCGCGGTACCGGCGAGTTGATCGCAGCCGCAATTGCCGCCGGGGCTCGCGAAATTATCGTTGGGGTCGGCGGCTCGGCTACGACGGACGGCGGTCTTGGCGCGCTCGAGGCATTGGATGGCATGAACTTCTCGGAGCAGGGGTTCGTCGTACGGGTGGCATGCGACGTCCGCACACGTTTTTTGGACGCAGCCTCGGTTTTTGCGCCCCAGAAGGGCGCAGACGAGGACCAGGTGCGCGCCCTCGCCGAACGGCTCGAGCGCCTTAGGGACGAGTATGAGAGCCGCTACGGCATCGACGTGCGGCCTCTCGCCGGCGGTGGCGCGGCCGGTGGGCTCGGAGGCGGGTTGGCGGCCCTCGGTGCCGAACTCGTGCCCGGGTTTGACCTTGTTGCGGCGGTCACCGGCTTAGACGCTGCGTTGGTCGAGACGGATGCCGTGGCGACCGGTGAAGGACGCCTCGACCAGACATCTCTCGAGGGCAAAACCGTCGGAGGCGTCGCAGAGCGAGCATCGCGTTTCGGGTTGCCCGTGCTGGTGATCGCGGGGTCAACTGCTATTCAGATGGAGGCTCCCGTCACAACAGTCTCGCTCGTGGGTTCCTTTGGAGAGGAGCTCGCGTGGTCCGGGACGGCCGCTCTAATCGCCGGTTCCACCGAGAACTGGCTTGTTACACTGGGCTGAGTACCCGCGCAAGCTTCCGGCCAACCCTCAGGTAGCAGTCGCCGGCCATGCCGTCGAACTTCGTCTCCATCAGGGCAGCAAGAGGCTCGCGGAGATCCTCCGGCCGGATGGTCACCTGTTGCTGGGGGGCGCCATTGGCTGGCTCGACCACAAGGCGGAGGCCATTTTGCTCAGCCATACGTCGCACTTCACCGTTGCTGCTCGCAAAGCCGAGGCTCCTAACGACCTCGACAATGGGTTGAGAGAGGTCTGTCACCACCGGTACGTCCTCGACCTCCGCGTAGCTGTGCCGGGAAAACTGGGCGGCAAATTCCTCCCTCGCCTTCATTGCGGCGTCCACGCCATGAAGCGCAGCGGTCACCTCGCCAGCCATGATCTTCTTCAGGTCCATTGGGTGAAGCGAGCCATCCGCAAGGCGCTGGTCCACCAGGAGGAGCTCTGAGCCCTGCCACTCCGAAAGGGCCTTCAGGTAGGGGGGCATCAGGTGGTCTGGAACAGACATCAGCTTGCCGAACACCTCGCCCGGCGGAGCTGTCAATGGCACGTAATTGCCCCTCGACTTGCTCATTTTCGCACCGTTACCGTCGGTTCCCTCCAATAGGGTGGTCGCAACCACGAGTTCGGGCTCCTGGCCGCAGATCTCCATAACTTTGCGGCACATCTGCATGTTCAGGAACTGGTCGAGGCCTCCGAGCTCCAGGTCGCAGTTGATCTCGACCGAGTCGAGGGCCATGGCGACCGAGTAGAGCAGCTCGGCGAGGGTCAAGCTGTGGCCAGCAGCAAGGCGGTTGCGGAAGTCCTCGCGTTGCAGCGACATCGACACCGGGATGTGCGAGGTTATTTCGATCAGCCTGGGCAGGGTTACAGCCCGCAGCCAATCCCCGTTGTGGCGGAACTCCGCTCGGGAAAAGTCAAAAAACGGCGAGACCTGTTCCTGGTAGGTGGCGAGGTTGCGAGCGATGTCCTCCTGGGTGAGGTGCGGCCGCTCGTCGGAACGACCACTCGGGTCGCCGATCATCGCCGTCATGTCCCCGATGATGAGGACGACGTGGTGGCCCATCCTCTGGAAACGGCTGAGAAGCAGCATCGGCACGGCGTGGCCCAGGTGGACCTCGGAGCCTGTCGGGTCGATGCCCAATTTGGCGATGAAAGGCCGGCCCCGCTCCCCCGGCTCTGCCAAACGCTTTGCCAAGGCTTCAAGTGAGGGCTGCAGCTGCTCGCACCGTTCGGCAATGAGGGCTGCCTGCTCGGTTGGTGAGAGATCTGAGAGGTCTGTGCTACGGCGCTCGTAGGTGAGCTCGAGCAGTTCGCGCACACCCGCGTCTTGAGAGAGATCGGCTCGCGCCAGCACCTCGCTGGCCGCTTTGACGGACTGCCTGAGACGGCTCATAGGGCACACTAGGCGCGAGCGACGATGTTGAGGCGCACGTAGTCGATGACCGTGGACGGCATCGCGGCGGCGACATGTTCGGCAAAGGGACGTCTCTCGGAAGGCGGGATCGTGGCGAGGTGCTCACGGAGGCACACGGTCCCAAGGAACTCGACCAGGCTTGCGTCGCTCTGGAAGGGCGCCAGTTCCGGGTGGGACCAGGTGTGGATGTCGCTGAAGCCGGCCCGCTCGAGGCGCTCGGTTGTCTCCTCGGGGGACGCGTACAGCCACGTACCAACGCTCTCCACGCCGAGGGACCGGACCGCTTCGATGACGCTCGCGATGTTGCCCGCTCCACCGCACTGGGCGACAAGCTGCCCGCCCGTCCGCAGGATCCCATGGAGGTTGGCGAACAACCTGTCGTGGTCGGTGACCCAGTGGAAGGTGGCTGTAGACAGCACAGCGTCCACCGGGCAAAGCCCACCGAATTCAGCAGGCGACAGCTCCGACAGGTTGGCCTGGACGAAGCTCACCTTGTCACCGGCCGGTGCGAGACGAGCCTGCGCCTGCTCGAGCATCGACGGCGAGGCGTCGAGGGCGATGACACGGCCCAGCGGCAGGCGGGCGAGCAGCTCCTCGGTGACGCGACCTGTCCCGCAGCCCGCGTCGACCACGGTCTCGTCGCCCGCCAGCTCCAGGCGCTCGAGCACAGCCCGGCCCCATCGAGCCTGCGGCGTCGACACCCGGTCGTAGGTCGCCCCGTCCCAGTCCATCGCGGCCGATTCTACGAATATCGAGCCGTGACATGCCTGGAAAAGAGCAAGACGCCCCAGGGGGGCAACGAGGAGCTACGGAGTAGCGCGGGGGGTGGCCACGAGGTCACGGTGGCGCCGGCTCAGGTCAGCGCACTCCAGGCACACCTTTTCAGGGATCACGCCCGCTTTCATGAGCAACCCGAAGATTTTGCAGCCAATGCTCGTTTACCGGGTTGGGGAAGCTGAACAGCTTCTCGGCACGGCCTTTCACGCTCGAAATCCTACCTGATAGGTCAACTTTAGGGGGGAGCATCACGTGGCAAAGCAACTAGCCTGATGGGAATGGGATTGCTCCGCTGGTCTGACCGGCCACAGCTTCGCCGGCCGATATTGGTCGCGGCTTTCGAGGGCTGGAACGACGCCGGCAACGCAGCCTCCGAGGCAGTCGCCTACCTGGTACGGGCGTTGGACGGGAAGACCTCGGGAGCCTTTGACTCCGAGGAACTGTTCGACTTCACCTCCAGCCGCCCGCACGTCCGCCTCGAGCCCGGGGAGTCTCGCCGGCTCGAATGGCCGGTCCTCACGTTGTCTAGCGCCCAGGTCCCAGGGGCTGACCGGGACGTGGTGTTCTTGTCCGGGCCCGAACCTCAGCTGCGTTGGCGAAGCTTCGCGCGGGAGCTGCAAGAGATGTCGGAATCGGTCGGGATCAGCATGGCGGTGCTGCTCGGGGCCCTTCTCGCTGACGTGCCGCACACTCGTCCGGTCCGGATCACGGGCGGCGCCGCCAACGCTGAGCTGGCGGCCCTGGCCGGGGTGGAACCGTCGTATTACGAAGGGCCCACCGGCATACTCGGCGTAATGGCCGACGCTTTGAGCGGCGCCGGTGTACCGACGGTGTCGCTGTGGGCCAGCGTCCCTCATTACGTTTCACAGAGCTCGTCGCCCAAGGCGACGCTTGCTCTGGTCGAACGCAGCGCCCGGCTCCTCGGGACAAGGCTGGACCTCGTAGAACTGGAGATTGGGACGGCAGCCTACGAACGGCAGATAAACGAGCTCGTGGCGACCGACGAAGATGCCTCTGCTTACGTGACCAGGCTCGAGGAGCAAGACGCTGAGGCCAACGCCGACATGGACTTCGGCCCGGCCGAGGACGGCCCGCGCCTGACGCAGGCGTCTGGCGATCGCCTCGCCGCCGAGGTGGAGCGCTACCTCCGCGAACACCGACTGGACTGACCAGTGACCAGCCGCTGCCGCCTGCATGACAGGCCCGGGTAGTGTGAACAGACGGTGGCTAATTGCGCCCACGGGTTCCCCCAGAGTGAATGCCTTATCTGTCGCACGCTCGGGGTGACTTCCAGCCCGGCCGGAGGTACAAAGACCAAGACCAGAGATGCCGGCTCTGGCGAAATCTCCGGGCTTCTTGCGACCAGGCCGGCGGCCCTGCCCGACACCCGTGCGCGACAGGCCGATCTTCCCGACGGCCGGGACAACAGGGGCCGCCGCGGGATGAGCCCGATCTGGCCGGTGCTCGGGATCATCGTGGTCGGAGGCGTGCTGCTGTGGGCCTTTGCCGGAGTCGTCTCCCTCGCGTTCCACATTGCCGAATATGTCGCCGTCGGGGCGATCGCGGGCTGGCTCGGCTACAAGCTTGGCCACGCCCGGGGGCGCCGCAGTACCTCCTGACTAATGCCCGCCGCAGAACTACTTACGCGAGAGAAGGCGGCGACGGATGCCGAGTGTAAGGGTAATTGCTCGGCGGACCAGCCAATATCTACCGCCTGAGCATCCGTCGCCGCCTTCTCTGCGTTGACGTTGTTCTGCGGCGGGCATTAAGCGGCTTCAGGCTTCCTCGCCGTAGTCTACGTAACCGGTTTCCTCGAGCTCGAGCGCCAGTTCCGGCCCGCCGCTGGCAACGATCCGGCCGCCCGAAAGGACATGCACTCGGTCGACGGGGAGCTCGGAAAGGAGCCGCTGGTAATGGGTTATCGCCAGCACTCCGATGCCCGCCTCGCGCACCAGCTCGGCGACGCGCCGTGCCACCGCCCGAAGAGCGTCGATGTCGAGACCGGAATCGATCTCGTCCAGCACCGCGATGCTCGGCCGCAACACCCCAAGCTGGAGAACCTCGTTGCGCTTGCGTTCCCCACCCGAAAGGTCGACGTTGAGCGGCCGCGAAAGGAAACTCTCGTCGAAACCGACATCCCTCGCCTCCGCAGCCAACAGAGCCGGGATTCTCGACGCGTCGCGCCCGGAGGCTGCGAAAGCCTCCCCGAGCGCGGCCACAAGGCTCACCCCGGGCACTTCGATCGGGTACTGCAGGGCGAGGAAGAGCCCGGCGCGAGCGCGTTCCCATGCGGGCATCGCGAGGAGGTCGGCCCCGTCCAGGCTGATCGTGCCCGAGAGGATCTCGTACCCCGGCCGGCCAGCTATGACATGGGAGAGTGTGGACTTGCCGGAACCGTTGGGGCCCATGACCGCATGCACTTGCCCGCTGGCTATGGCCAGGTCCACTCCGCGCAGTATTTCCTTCCCCCCCACCGAAGCATGCAGGCCCTCTATGAGAAGTTCGCTCACGGGATGCTCACCACTACATCGTCGCCTTCGACTCTCACCGCGTAGACCGCGACCGGCACTGTCGCCGGCAGGCACTGGGGGCTGCCGTCCTTCAAGGAGAAGGTGCTGCCGTGCTTGGTGCACTCGATGCTGCAACCGAACGATTCGACTTCGCCGTCAGACAGAGGCCAGTTCTGATGGCTGCACCGGTCGGCGAGGGCATAAATGTCCTCGCCCACCCGAGCGAGGCATATGCCGTACGGGCCGCCTTCAGCCCGTACGGCCTCACCATCGCGTAAATCTGAAAGCTTCACCCTTATCTCTTCCATCGGCCCGCCGCTAACCTTCCCCTTGCCCCAACCCTGCCCCTGGCGGGCCTTCAAAGCCTGCGGAGCCGAGCTTGCCGGCCACTGCCTGGCGCAGCCAGCCCACCATGTCACCCACCGGGAAACGCTCGAGCACGTCTTCCATAAACCCGAGCGCTATCAAGCGTTCTGCGGCACGGGTTGGCACACCTCGGCTCTCGAGGTAGAAGAGCTGCGACTCGTCTATCGGGCCTACCGTAGAGGCGTGCGAGCAACGTACATCGTTGTCCTCGATCTCCAGGGTCGGCACCGAATCTGCTTGTGCTCCTTCGGAAAGCACGAGGTTGCGATTGGTCTGGAACGCATTGGTCCCCTTTGCACCCTTTTCCACGCGGATGAGGCCTGAGTACACCGAGTGCGATTTGTTGGCCACAGCACCCTTGAAGACCAAGTCGGAGCGCGTGTGGGGAGCGGCGTGGTGCTGGACGGTGCGCAAGTCGTGCATCTGGTCCCCGGCGCCGAAGAAGGCAGCCAGCAGTTCGCTGTCGCCCCCCGGGCCCTCCAGCACGGAGTCGGTGCGCTCACGCGCATAATGGCCGCCTAGTGCGACCGTCATCGAGCGCAACGTCGCGTCCCTGCCCACCCGGCTCACCTGGTTGCCCAGCTGCCACGCGCGCCCTCCGAGGAGCTGTACATGGCCGAAGCCAAGCCTGGCGCCGGGACGAAGGTACAAATGTGCCATCGGGACAGACAACACGTCGATGTCGGCGGAGGCAACGATCTCCACCACCCGCACTGACGCGTTGTCACCTACCTCGACCTCGAGGCGCGGGAACACCGCACAACCGTCCTTGTCGAGCCAGTGGACCACCACGAGCGGGCCTTCGACGACCGCCCCTGCAGCGACGGTCACTCTCCATGGGACCTGTACGAACGCACCGTTCAGGGCCGTCCAGATATCAGCCATAGGCCCGTGAAGGACCGGCGCGGGTGGTGTACCCTCCCCAAGCGGCGCGTCCCCGAAGGGGACGACTTCCAAGCTGTCCTGGGGGTTCAGGATGCGTCCCTCACCGCCGTTGTGGCTGACTACGACGGTTGCCTCCGGGCCAGCCGCGCCCACCAAATCCTGCAGTTCATCAGGCAGATCGTCGATGGCGACGTCGCCACCCGGAGGGCACGGGCCATAGCGGCTTAGTTCGAGCTCCTCGATGCGGCTGTACCGCCAGATCTCCTCGGCCTCCCTGGGCAGCTCAGAACCCGAGAACCGCTCCCAAGAGGCCAGGCGCGCCTGGCGAAGCCAGCCCGGCCCGGGCAGGCCCGCGATAGCGCCCGCGCTGAACGTGGAGGCCAAAAAGGTCGAGGAGGAAGAAGTCACTGTAACCTGACGAGCTTATGCGGTTTCAGAAAGGCAACCGCCGTTGTGAAAGCCCGCCTCGTGGCGCTAGCGTGGGCTTGGCCGGCCCGGTGCGGCTGCTTGTGCGCCGAGCTCACCGAGGAACCGCGCAACCTCGGCGTCGGTCGTTTGGCTGAAGTCCTTGTACCATGCCCCGACCGCCTCCATTCGCTCCGGCCGCACGACGCACACTTGCTCGTCCACAAGCGACGCAAGCGACTCAAGGGCTTCAGGGGCAGCCACAGGGACAGCGAGGACGAGCCGCTGCGGGTGTAGTTCGCGGACGGCGATCAGTGCCGCCCGCATCGACGCCCCGGTGGCCAAGCCGTCGTCGACCACCACCACAGAGCGTCCCCACAGTGGCACCCCTTGGCCCTCCCGGCTGTAGAGCCCGACTTGATGGGCTACCTTGGCAGCCGCTTTGCTCACGAGGCGTTCGACCTCATCGGGGCCGAGGCGCAGAGCCGCGATCACGTCCCAGTTGAGCACCGTCACCCCGCCCGGGGCGACAGCACCCACCGCAAGCTCCTCACGGCCCGGAGCACCGACCTTTCCAACCGGCATGGCAGCGAGCGGCGCTCCAAGCCTCAGAGCCACCTGGGCACCGACCGGGACCCCGCCTCTGGGAAGGGCTACTACCACCGGACCAGGAAGATCTTGGCACAAGGCCATCCGTTCACCAAGCGCTCGGCCTGCGTCGATGCGGTCGGCGAACAGGCCGTCGTGCAAAGACGCGTCAGTCCCCCGCGTCCTGCTCCGGGTCGACCACAACCCGGCGGTGGTCCTCGGAGTCGTAGCGGACACCGATCGTTTTCCCAACCTTTATCCGGGCCCGCTCCTCGGGGGTGGGGAACGCAACTCGCGTAGTCACCTCGAAAGGCTCGCCGTCCGTCGGCTGGATGCGAAGCGTGAGCCGGCTCCGCGTGACGGGCGCCAGTGTCCGCTCGTCGACGACGGACATGACAAGCGCCTGAGCCTGCGTATTGAGCGGTTTCAGATCCCCAACGGGGACGTCGGGCTCCGCCTGTTGTTGGGGGCCTCTCGCGGGGGCTGTCGGGGGGGAGCCGGTGGGCGCTCCCGGCTGCGCTCCGCCTTGTCCCGGGGGGGTCGGCGAGGAGCCCTACTAGGGGGGGAAGGTTGAGCTCCGGAGTGGCTGGCACGAGCCGGACGTGCTTGGCCCAGGGGCGCGCCGCCTTGGAACGGCCCTTGTGCATTGACGGCCAGGCTCAACACGCCCACCACCACCACGAGCATGATTGCCAACGCCACTGCAGCTCCCACAGCTGGATCTTAGGCCGTGGCGAGCCCGGGGACTTGAGGCCCCGCTCGCGACCGGCCTTGGGAGTGCCCGCTCAGCCTACGCTGCCCTCCATTTGGAGCTCGATCAACCGGCTCCACTCGACGGCGTACTCCATTGGCAGCGTCCGGGTCACCGGCTCGATGAAGCCGTTGACAATCATGCTCATCGCCTGCTGCTCGGAAAGACCACGGCTCATCAGGTAGAAGAGCTGGTCGTCACCGACCTTGGAGATCGTCGCCTCGTGGCCCACCTGGGCGTCGTGCTCGCCGAACTCGATGTAGGGATAAGTGTCCGAACGGGACTTTTCGTCCAGCAAGAGAGCGTCGCAGCGCACGAAGCTCTTGGAGTGCTTGGCACCCTCCTCGAAACGGACCAGCCCGCGGTACGAAGTCCGGCCGGCGTCTTTTGAGATCGACTTGGAGATGATCGTCGACGTCGTCTCGGGGGCGGCGTGCACCATCTTGGCGCCAGCGTCCTGGTGCTGCCCGGCGCCGGCGTAGGCCACCGACAGCACCTCGCCCGAAGCCTTCGGCCCCATCAAGTACACGGCCGGGTACTTCATCGTGAGCCGGCTCCCGATGTTGCCGTCTATCCAGGCCATATGCGCTTCGGCATCAGCGCGAGCGCGTTTGGTCACAAGGTTGTAGACGTTGTTGGACCAGTTCTGGATGGTCGTGTACGTAACGCGACTGGCCTTCTTGCAGACGATCTCGACGACGGCGGAGTGGAGCGAGTCCGTAGTGTACACGGGGGCCGAGCAGCCCTCGATGTAATGGACTTCGCTGCCTTCGTCGGCGATTATCAGGGTCCGCTCGAACTGGCCCATGTTCTCGGCGTTGATGCGGAAGTACGCCTGAAGCGGCATGTCCACCTTCACGCCGGGTGGAACGTAGATGAACGACCCGCCCGACCAAACGGCCGAGTTGAGGGCCGCGAACTTGTTGTCGTTCGGCGGGATGAGCTTGCCGAAGTACTCCTTCACGAGGTCGGGGTACTCCCGCAGCGCAGTGTCCATGTCGCAGAACAGCACCCCCTGGCGCGCCAAATCGTCCCGGTTGCGGTGGTAGACGACTTCGCTTTCGTACTGGGCGGTGACCCCGGCGAGGTACTTACGCTCGGCTTCAGGGATCCCAAGCTTATCGTAGGTGGCCTTGACTGAGTCGGGAAGCTGGTCCCAGGCGCTTACCTGCTTGTCGATCGGCTTTATGTAATAGAAAATGTTGTCGAAATCGATCCCGGACATGTCCCCGCCCCAGGTCGGCATCGGCCGGCGCTCGAAGTACCGGAGCGCCTTCAGGCGACGGTCCGTCATCCATTGCGGCTCACCCTTCATCCAGGACATCTCCCGCACGATGTCCTCGTTCAGGCCCTTCTTGGGTTTGAAGACGTAATAGTCCTCGACATCACTCCAGCCCAGCTGGTAGCGGCCCAGGTCAAGATCTTCAGCTGTGTTGGCCATCGAGCTTCCCTCCGTAGGATTTCTCCTACGTAGATAGTAACAACTCCGGCGCACTACCCCACCGACGATGCAGGCTAGTCAACTTCCTGGGTTGCGTCCGGGGGATGACCTTGCCAGGGCGGTCCTCGCCCAGGGCCACAGCTCGCCGGCCATCTCTGCGGCCGCTGTAGCGGTCCCGGGGCTTGAGGGGCCCCAACCATCACACCCAGCAGGCGCTCGTGGCTATCCCGGTCCTGGGCTCCGGCCACGGCTTCGCCGAGCGCGCCGGCGTCCTCGCCCACAAGCACGACCGGCGCACCCTGGGCCACAAGACGTGCAGCCTCCTCGGGGACCTCGGTCACTTTTGCACCCAGCGAGCCAAACGGGTAGGAAGTGCGTGACACAGTTAGTTCTAACGCTATGCCCCTCGCCGACGTTCCCCACCCTCCTATCGCGCCACGCAAGCCTTCCGCCCACGTCGCGCACGGCGACACCAGGACAGATGACTGGCAATGGCTCGCTGACAAGCAGGACCACGCGGTTGTCGCGTACCTCGAGGTTGAGAACGCTTACGCCGAGGCTGAGCTCGCACCCACAGTGCCGCTCCAGGACAAGCTGTTCGGCCAGATCCGCGCCAGGATCGCTGAGACGGACATCTCCACCCCGGTGTTCCACGAAGGCTGGTGGTACTGGTCGAGGACCCTGGCGGGCCAGCAGTACCCGGTCCACTGCAGACGGGCGGACCCCAGCAAGGCGCTCTCAGCTGCTGAAGTGCTTGCGGCAGCCAGGGCCGCGCTCCCCGGTGCCGGCCTCGCCGGGGACGGCACTCCGCCCCCCCAAGGTGACAGCCGCCCGATGGTGGGAGCCGCGCAACATCCCGGGGAGGTCATCCTCGACGAGAACGATCTCTCGGAAGGCTCCGACTATTTCGCCCTGGGGGTCTTCGACATCCGCCCGGACCAGGAAGTCCTCGCCTATGCCGTCGACCGCGACGGCTCGGAACGCTACACGCTGCGTTTCCGGGACCTCGGTTCGGGGGACGACCTGGCCGACGTGGTGGAAGACGTCCAGTACGGGTCGGCTTGGTCGGGTAGTTGCAAAACTTTTTATTACGTCCGACCGGACAAGGCGATGCGCCCTTGGCAAGTGTGGCGCCATGCCGTAGGGACCCCGTCATCCAAGGACCACCTTGTGTTCCAAGAGGACGACGAGCGTTTCTTCGTCTCGGTCGGCCTGACCAGGAGCAAGCGCTTCATCCTGGTAACGAGCGAGTCCAAGATGTCGAGCGAGGTCCGTTATCTGCGCGCAGATAAAGAGCGCGACCATCCTTCGGTCGTGCTGCCCAGGCGGGAGGGGGTTGAGTACGAGATCGACCACGCCGTCCACCCTGCGCACGGAGACGTATGGCTGGTGCGCTCCAACCACGGGCCCAACGACGACAAGCTCGAGAACTTCGCCGTGTTCACGCTCGGCGTCGGGCAGAGCGACCCCACCGCGCTCCGGCCTCTGCTTCCTTACCGGCCCGAGGTCAAAGTTGAGTCGGTCGACGCCTTTGCGCGCCATGCGCTCCTCCTCGAGCGTTTCGAAGGCCTGGAACAACTGAGGGCCCTACGGCTCTCCGATGGGGACGAACACGTGGTGGCCCAGCCCGAGCCCGCCTACACATTGAGCGCGGACGCGAGCCTGGAGTGGGACACCGACGTCGTTCGCTTCGCCTACAGCTCGCTCGTAAGCCCGCCGTCGAGCATCGAGTACAACATGGAGACCCGCGAGCGCTTGACGCTCAAGCAGGCAACGGTAGGTGGCGGTTATAGCCCCGCTGATTACCGCAGCGCCCGGGTGTGGGCGGAGGCCCCGGACGGGGCACTCGTCCCGATCTCGCTCGTGTGCAGGCGGGAGCAGGAGCTCGACGGGTCGGCGCCATGTCTTCTTTATGGCTACGGCAGCTACGAGATCACCATCGACCCCGCCTTTTCGCAAACGCGGCTGAACCTGCTCGAGCGTGGGTTCGTTTTCGCCATAGCGCACGTGCGCGGCGGGGGGGAAATGGGACGGCCCTGGTACGAGCAGGGACGGTTGATGAACAAAATGAACACTTTCAAAGATTTCATTGCCTGCGCTGAGAAGCTCATTGCCGACGGGTGGACGGCCGCTGACCGCCTCGTCATACGCGGCGGGAGCGCCGGAGGCCTCCTGATGGGAGCTGTCACCAACATGCGGCCCGACCTTTTCAGTGCCGTCGTGGCGGAAGTCCCCTTTGTCGACGTCGTGACGACCATGTCCGACGAGTCACTTCCGCTAACCGTCACGGAGTGGGAGGAGTGGGGCAACCCGCGCGACGACCCGGCGGCGTACTTCTATATGAAGTCTTATTCGCCCTACGACAACGTCCAGCCGGTCGACTACCCGTCGCTATACGTGACCGCTGGCCTCAACGACCCTCGCGTCGGTTATTGGGAGCCGGCCAAGTGGGTCGCGAAACTCCGCGCGACCAAGACCGATCACAAGCCACTGTTGCTGCGCACCGAGATGGGTGCGGGCCACCAAGGGCCCTCGGGCCGGTACGACACCTGGCGAGACGAAGCGCGTGTGCAATCGTTCATGCTGAGCGCGTTAGGTCCAAATGTGACAGAGGGCCCAGGTGCAGCGGTCGCACAGAAAGCGGACGCGGCCGAGCCGTGAGCTGGGCGGAGTGGGCCGAGGCCAAGAACGCCAAGACCCGCACCAAGGGCCGTTGGCGCAAGCTGGCCGACTTCGACGCTATCGGCCCACGAGGGCTGCTCAGCGACGGCCGCAGAGTTGTCTCCTTCGCCTCCAACGACTATTTAGGGCTCTCCGCACACCCAAAGGTGCTTGCGGCGGCACATGACGCGATAGACAGATGGGGGGCCGGCGCTGGCGCGTCACGCCTGGTCAGTGGGTCGCGACCGGTCCATAGCGGCCTGGAGGCTCTCCTGGCCGATTGGAAATCCTCAGAATCAGCCCTGGTTTTCCCCACAGGCTTCGCCGCTAACCTGGGGTTGCTGTCGGCGATTGCCGGACCTCAGGTTCTCATCTGTTCGGACGAGCTGAACCACGCCTCGATAATCGATGGCTGCAGGCTCGCGAAAAACCTCGGTGCGCTGGTCGAGGTTTACCCCCACTCTGACGTTGAGGCCGTGTCGAAGTTGCTCACCTCGGCGACCGGGAGGGCGGTCGTGGTCACCGACGCCGTGTTTTCCATGGACGGCGACCTTGCACCGGTCAACGAACTTGCGCAGGCATGCAGCGAACATGACGCCCTGCTGGTCATCGACGAGGCGCATTCGGTCCTAGGGCCCCATTTTGACGACTTCCCGTGTGAAACCCTGCGCGTGGGCACCTTGTCCAAAACGCTGGGCAGCCAGGGCGGCTTCGTAGCGGGGAAGCGCTTGATGACCGACATGCTGGTGAACCGTTCCCGCTCGTTCATTTTCACCACTGCCCTCGCGCCCGCCAGTGCAGCCGCCGCAAGGGCGGCTCTCGAGGTGCTGCTTTCGGGGGAGGGGGAGCAACTTTTGGGCCGTTTGCGGGGCCATGTCGCACATTTCGGCGGCACCGGGACCCTGCCCTCCCCGATCGTGCCGGTCGTGGTCGGCGGGGAGCAGGAGGCGCTCGCCGCGTCGGCGGCACTCCTGGAAGAGGGGCTGTTCGTCCCGGCGATCCGGCCACCGACGGTGCCGCCAGGCACTTCACGCCTTCGCGTGACATTGTCCGCGGCGCACACTGGCCAAGAGGTGCTGCAGTTGATGAGCGCACTCGAGCGTCTTGGCTTCAAGCCCTGATCTCAGCGCGTCCAGGATCTAATCTACTGGTTGAGATTGACCTTTAGTTTGCTTGGTTATTTTCCGGGGCGTGCTGGTCGACACTGCCGCGCGGATATCGATCACCCGGTCTATGTTGCCCTGGTCGGTCCCAACCACTGCGGAGGCCAACTCGATAACGGCGGCTATCTCGTCGCCGATCAGCTCGTCGCGCTCCAACAGCGCATCGCGCAAAGCCTCGACTACATGCGTCTTGTCCTCGAGGACTTCGCGAGCGCCGTCGCGCGCTGACTGGAGCAAGCCTTCGAGGGCATTCCGGCTGGCGTCGTCCGAGAGCACCTTGCTCACGATGTCAAATGACGCGTGCGACGCATCGAGAGAGATGAGGCTGCCCGCCATCCCGTAAGAACCAACCATCTGGGCCGCGAGCCGCGTTGCATAGCTCAGGTCGCCAGAAGGCCCGGTACTTGCCTCTCCGAAGAAAATCTCCTCTGCGACCATACCACCCATCGATATGCGCAACAAAGCCTCGCATTCGCTCCGGGTGCGCGTGAAACGCTCCTCTTGCTCCGAATGCGAAAGAAGGCCGAGGGCATCGCTCCGCTTGATTATGGACAGCACATCGAGCCGGCGACCAGGTGCGGTGAAATAGGCGACCGTCGCGTGCCCGGCCTCGTGGGTCGCAATGGCCCTACGCTCCCCTTCGGTGTACACGACGACCTGGGTGAGCCCGAGCTCTTCGGCCATGCGCGCTTGCTGGACGTCGGTCCAGCTCATCCGCGAACGTCCTCCCCGGAGAGCCCACACCAGCGCTTCATCGAAGAGGTGCTCCAACATCACCGGCGAATACCCGAAAGTCGAACCCGCCAGCGCATCGCGTTTGGCCACGTCGTTGAGCTCACCTTCGTGAGCCTTGCGCAAGAGGTAATAGTCGATGATCTCCCGCCGCCCGGCACGGCTCGGGACGTCGACCCGGATGGTCTTGTCAAAGCGCCCGGGACGCAAAAGAGCGGGGTCTAGGTCGGTTGCCCGGTTGGTAGCACCGATCACGAGGAAGTTCGCCGGTTTCACGGTACGCTTGCCGATTGCCTTGGCGGCCGGCAGCCATCGGTTGGCGACGTCGATGAACGCGTTGGCCACCCGGGTACTGAATGGCGGTACGTCAAACGACTGAAGCTGTATGAGCAGCTCGTTGACAACTCCGGCGACGCCCTCACGCCCAGGCCCTGCACCGAGGCCCCCCCTTGCTGCACCGATGGCGTCTATCTCCTCGATGAAGCCGATCGCGCCGCCCTCTCGCCTCGCGTAGTTGTGCAGCGCCCGAAAGTACGACCGTATCTTGCGGTTGGTTTGCCCGTAGTACATCGACTGGAACGCGGATGACGACACGAAAAGGAAGGGCACCCCGGCCTCGGCCGCCATTGCCTTGGCGATATAAGTCTTTCCTGTCCCCGGTGGCCCCTCGAAAAGGATGGCGCGGCGCGGCGTCCCGCCCATGCGGTCCTTGAAGGTGCTGTGAGCAAGGAAAAGGTTGAGAGTTTTGACGACCTCTTCCACCACTCCAGCCGCGCCCACCACATCAGCCAGTGTTATGCCGATCTCCTCAGGCCGGTACAGCACGTGCGGCGAACGCCCTGCCATGAGCAACGGCCCTGCCATCACGGCGCAAAGAAGGAGGATGAGAACAAAGCCGGGGGCATAGGGCAGCAAGGACGACGGGATCCCCGGGTGCGGCCAGTGGAAGTCGCCAGCGGCGGCTTTCATGTCGCCTTGCATATAGCGGACCACGCCGGCCGCGGTACGCCCGATAACAAGGGCGCCGCCGAGGGCGAGTACTACGAGGAGACGCCTGAGGCGCACCTGACGCGCCGTTTCGCGGGACACCACCACGTCCGCGTTCGCGAAGTACGCTGCCTGACCCGAGCGCCGCCAGCTCCATGCGTGTCCTCCTCGTTCCCGGCTTCACGAGTGAGTCTAAACCAGGGTACCGGTCAAGGTCATCGCACGAAGCCGCCAGGCGCCTCCACGGCCACCGTCAGTGAGTAGGGGACCGGTCGCGGAGGGCACGGCGTTCCGCCAACTTTGTGCAAAGTTGCTACGGCCCATCAACCGGCCACGCTTGACTAGGGTTTCGCCACAAGTGCCTGAGCTCGACCTCCGCAACGACGTCTACCGCCGCCCCCTGCAGACTGCATTGGAACGGCTCGGGTTGTCGGCTGGCTGGCGTTGCGCCGACATAGGCGCTGGTGGCGGCGACGTGACCGTGGCCCTCGCCGCGGTCGTCGGCCAGGGCGGCCGGGTCTACGCCGTCGACATCGACCCCGCCCGTCGCAACGAGGTTGCCCAAGCAGCCGCTGAGGCTGGAGAAGCCCAGGTCGTGGCCATCACCCAGGCCGCCGAAGAGCTCGTCCTGCCCGAAGAAGTCGACCTTGCCTACTGCCGTTTCCTGCTCATGCACGTGGTGGACCCGTTGGCAGTGCTTCTCCGGATGTCTTCGATTACCCGGACCGACGGCTGGCTGCTGGCCCAAGAACCCATCACCTCGGCCGGAAGGGTCGGGGGGCTGCCGATGTCGATGCCCATGGCTCGTCACCCCGACATCGGGGCGCTGCTACCCGGCCTTGTCAGAGACGCCGGCCTCGAACTGGTCGACGCCTGGGCCGAAGCTCAGGTCGGTGCCGGCCCGGGGGCGGTCGCTGGCTACCTCGAAGACCTCACCGGGGTTGACCCCGGGGGCGACCCAGTTGTCCTGCCCCCGCTGGTCACAGTGATTGCCCGCAAGCGGGCCGAGCCCTAGCGGCTCTCAGCCAGAGCTTGGGACGAGGTCAGCTTTTCCAGCCGAGGAGCTCGGCGACGGGCGGGCAGGTAGGCCTCGCCAGTACCTCCTCGGAGGGGCCAAGCCCCTGGTCGCCTATTACCGCGGAGAACTCGCTCGCCTCGAGGACCTCCATGCGGGTAGCAGGCAGGGCTCGTTGGACAAGCTGGTCCCAGAGAGGCCCGGGCAGGAGAGCTCCCCGCTCCACCACCACCCATACATCGTTGCCTGCCCGCGCGCCGGCGGCGGCAGCCGAAGCCGAGTGTCGCCCAACGAGTACCGAGCCGGGCCCGGCCGCCCTGGCCGCGACGACACATAGGTACGCACCTGAGCTCCTCCTTTGCAGCTGAACATCCCTGCGACGGCGTAAGGCGGCCATGACGACCGAGGACGGCTCGGGTACGGCGACCGCCCCACCGGTCGGCAGGCATTCGCCGACCAGGCGGGAGGTTGGGTCGTTGGCAAGCTCGTCTGCGGCCACCCAGATCCCTTCGACCGGTTCAGGAGCTGACAATGCCCGTGCCGACAGCCACCAGGCCGCCCCCGCAGACGGGAAGTACTCGATAAGGCGCCGGCACGCCTGGAGCAGGCTTGCCGGGTTCTCCCCGGCCAGGTCAGCCAGGACTGCCGCCGCTTCCTGGGCAGGGAACTCCTCGCCGCTTTCCCATCCCCTTGCCAGGTAGCGCAGTTGTTCGAGAGGGTGCACGCCCGCCATCTCAGGTCGTGTAGTCGGCGTTGATGTGCACGTACTCTGCCGACAGGTCGCAACCCCAGACCGTCGCTGCCGCATCACCCGTACCCAGGTCGATGTCGATCTCGACCATGTCGGAGCGCATCAGCTTGGCTAGTTCTCCCAGGCCGGCGTCATCGAGCTGGCGGGGGTAGACCTCCAAGCCGGCGAAGCTCACACGCACGGCCTCGGGGGTTATGTCGACGTCCTCCGAGCATTTGCCGATCGCCATGACGACCCTTCCCCAGTTCGGGTCGGCGCCGTGCACGGCACATTTCACGAGCGGCGAGTTGACCACTGCCTTGGCTACCCGCTTTGCCTGGACGGTGTCGCGAGCCGTGCTAACTGTCACCTGTACCACCTTGCTGGCCCCCTCGGCGTCAGCGGCAAGTTGCAAGGTCAGCGAACGGCAGACGGCGTTGAGCGCGCGCTCGAAATCCGCTATCCCGACGTGCCCCGCCACCCCGTTGGAAAGCAGCAACACCGAATCGGAAGTCGAGGTGTCGGTGTCGATCGAAAGCGAATTGAATGTCCCATCGACGGTCCGCCGGAAGGCCTCGGCCATGGCCTCTTTCGGAACAGCGGCGTCGGTGACCAGGTACCCGAGCAGAGTCGCCATGTCGGGCTCGATCATCCCTGACCCCTTGGCTATCCCTAGCACCGTTGCCTGCCCAGCTCGCGCGCTGGCGAGCTTTGGCACGGTGTCGGTAGTCATGATGGCTCGGGCGACCGCCCCAAAATCAGCAGACTTGGGCATCTTCAGCCCCCTCAGGTGTGACCTGAGGCGCTCCATCGGGTAACGCCGCCCGATGACACCGGTCGATCCGACCAGCACATCGCCCGGCTCAGACCCGATAACAGCAGCAACCAGCTCTGTAAGCGCGGCGGCATCCCGCTCGCCTTGGGGCCCGGTCGCGACGTTGGCGTTCTTGGAAACGGTGACGATCGCCCTGGGAGCCCCCGATTGGAGGTTTCTCCGAGACAGGACGACACTGGGACCAGCGAACAGCGACTTCGTGAAGACGCCGTCCGCAACGCAGGCGATGTTGCTCGCGACGATCGAGAGGTCCAAGCTCTCGTCTTTCACGCCGGCGTTGCCTGCGTAGGTCACAAAACCCCGCGGGACCTCCACGGCGTCACCGGTTAAGGCTTCGGTCACTTCGGCCATGGGTACCTATGATCGCACCGCCGGCCCGGAGCGGCCGACAAAAGGGGTACCCCGGTCTGAGAGAGGGAAGAGTGCACCCGTGAACACTATCGAGCGGTTTGCCAGAAGGATCGATGGCGTCCAACAGCGGAACAGAGGGATCTCGGTCATCTTCGGTGTCGTTAAAAAGTTCGGCGATGACAATGCGGGTACGCTCGTGGGGAGCCTCGCTGCCACGGCTTTCGGGTCAATCTTCCCGCTGCTCCTCCTGCTCTTCACGGTGCTCGGGCTCGTCCTGAACAGCCACGCGGGCCTTCGGGCGGACGTGCTCCACTCGACGCTACGCCAGTTCCCGATCATTGGTACCGACCTCGGCAACAACATCAAGGTGCTGCACCGCGACAGCGCCGTTGGGCTGACGGTCGGCATCGTCGGGCTTGTTTGGGGCTCCCTTGGCCTTGCGCAAAACGGGATATTCACGATGGAACAGATCTGGAACCTGCCCGGGGTTGACCGGCCCAATTACCTGAAGAGGTTGTACCGCGGCGTTACCTTTCTTGTGGTCCTCGGAGTTGGGCTGATGGTCAGCACCTTCCTCGCAGCGGCCGTCCCGACGGCCCGGGGCGCTATCGGTTGGGCGATCGCGGGGGCAGTCGCATCGGCGGTCGTGAACTTTGGCGAGTACCTCTTTGCGTTTCGCGTCCTTACTCCGGCGCGCGTCTCAGTGCGCCAGCTGGTCCCGGGGGCTGCTCTCGCCGGGGTTGCTTGGACTGTGCTCCAAGCAATGGGCGGCTTCGTTATAGGCCGTTACCTGAAAAATGACAACGCAGTTTACGGTTTGTTCGGCATCGTGCTGGGGCTGTACGCATGGGTTTACCTGATGACAGAGGTAACGGTTTATGCCGCCGAGCTGAACGTCGTCCTGGCGAGGCACCTCTGGCCCAGGTCGATGGTCCAACCTCCCCTGACCGACGCCGACCGCCGCTCGCTCACCGCCCGGGCGGCCCAAAACCAGCAGCGGCGCGACCAGCGCATCGAAGTCTCCTTCGACAACGCACTACCTGAAGACGAGGCATTACCTAAGGTCTGAAAACCATGAGGTAGAGCGCGCCGATGAGGGCCAGGTTGAAGATGCCCATGCCCGCGCCGATGCGGCGGTACAGGCGGTCCAGCTCTGCGAGTTGGCGAGGCCGCTTGGGCGGGGCCATCGCAGGCATTTGGGCCAGCTCCAGCATGGTCCTGCGGTAGCGACGTTCGGCGGGTCGTACGAGGCCGTGAAGGACGCCGACCATGACGATGTAGACGCCGAGCGCGGCGGTGACCCAGGGTTTGGCGAAAGAGATACCGCTGGGCGCCGCCGCGACGGCCGCCAGGCCGAACAAAAGGGCGCCGTACACCAGTACTTCGCCAACTTGGGAGATCTGTCCGTAAACAGCCAGCACGCCGGCGGCCGCCGCGTCGCCTCGCCTGCGGGCAAGGTCGAGAGCGAAAGAGCGGTGAACGAGGGCACCGAACCCTCCAATGGCGCAGATTATGTGCAGTAAAACGAAGGACTGGAACAGGACACTGACGGATCGAGCCGGGTGCACAACAGCGATCACTTGACGATGCCTCCCCGGGTCATCGCTTCGACGTCGAGCGCCCGGTCCACCTCGTCCTCGCTCATCAGACCGCTCTCCAATACGACGGTACGCAAGTCCTTGCCCTCCGCGACGGCACGCTTGACGACTTTCGCAGCATTTTCATAGCCGATATAAGGGTTCAAGGCGGTGGCGATCGCCGGCGAGGACAAGGCATAGGTGCGGCAACGCTCGACGTCAGCCTCGAGGCCCGCGATGCACCTGTCGGCGAAGAGGCGGCTCACATTGCCGAGGAGGCGCACCGATTCGAGCAAGTTGCGAGCGATCACCGGGAGCATCACGTTGAGCTCGAAATTCCCAGCGGCCCCGCCGAAGGCTATGGAGGCGTCGTTGCCCATGACCTGGGCGACCACCTGGGAAACGGCCTCTGGTATGACGGGGTTCACTTTCCCCGGCATTATCGAACTACCGGGCTGGAGGTCCGGGATGCGCAGTTCTGCCAGACCGGCCCTGGGACCGCTCCCCATCCATCGGATATCGGTTGCACATTTGTAAAGCGACACGGCCACGGTGCGCATGGCTCCCGACGCTTCCACAAGGGCATCGCGTGAGCCCTGAGCTTCGAAATGGTCCCTCGCCTCGGTTAGCGGCAAATCGAGCTCGCTGGCGAGCCTGTTTATTACCCGTCCGGCGAAACCCGGGGGGGCGTTGAGCCCGGTCCCAACGGCGGTCCCCCCGAGTGGCAGCTCACCGACCCTGGGGAGGCAGGCAGAGAGCCGTTCTATCCCGTGCTCCACTGCCGCGGCGTAACCACCGAATTCCTGGCCCAACATGACCGGTGTCGCGTCCATGAGATGGGTGCGGCCAGCCTTCACGACGCCCGAGAACTCGGCCGATTTCGCCCGGAGGACTTGTGCTAAATGCCCGAGGGAAGAGACCAGGGACCGAGATATTTCAGACGTCGCTGCCAGGTGGATCGCCGAAGGGAACATGTCGTTGGACGACTGGGACGCGTTCACCTGGTCGTTGGGGTGGACGGGAGCGTCGAGGCGCTCGGAGGCGAGCGTTGCCAGGACCTCGTTCATGTTCATGTTCGACGACGTCCCCGATCCCGTCTGGTAGACGTCGATAGGGAACTCAGCATCCCAGTCACCCTCCGCCACCTCGAGGGCCACCTCGCTGATGGCGGATGCAACCTCCGTCGTTATCACCCCGAGCTCTGCGTTCTCCAAAGCCGCGGCCCTTTTGAGCAACGCGAGAGCCCAGATAAGGGACCGCTCGATGCACTGTCCCGAGACCGGGAAGTTCTCTACAGCACGCTGTGTCTGGGCTTGCCACTTGGCGGTTGCCGGCACCCGCACGTCGCCCATCGAGTCGTGTTCTAGGCGGTAGCCGGAGTCTTCGAGTTGGCGGCCTTTGCCTGGGCCCTGCTCCTGTCCGTTCATCTGCTGCAACCTACCGCCGCTCGTAGTGGCCCGCGGGAGGGAGCTGGACCGACAAACGGCCTGGGGCCTGCTGTGGCGGCACCTCGGTAGACGACCCGTCCGACGAACCCTCCGCGTCGGTCTTTGCCCTCTCCCGATCCTGCTCCAAGGTGTAATGGCGCTGGGCCACCTTTACGACATCGGTATGGGCCAGCATGAAAATGCCGAGCACGATGGCCACAAAAGAGACGACTTCGACGGTAGTGGGGACGATCCCCGTCCGGACGGTCTCTCCAAAAGCCACCGCGCCGATTAGGACACTCACGATCGGGTCCGTGGCTGAAAGCGTCGGCAACGAAGCATCCAGCGGGCCGGCCTGGAACGCGCTCTGGGCCAGGACCATTCCCAGGATGCCTGCACCCAGGAGGAAGTAGGGCTGCCAGCTCTCGAACAACGCTGAAACCCCCAAAGACAACAGGTGCGCACAGCTCTTTGTAAGAGCGGCGCATGCCCCGTACACAACACCACCGGCCGTGCCGTAGGCGATCGCTTTCCACCTCGGGCTGCTTTCGTGCCCGAACGCTATGAGGACGGCTGCCACGGCCCCGCCGGCGCAGAGGAGCGCCGTCCAAACCAATGGCTTGACCTCAGTGTGCCCGCTCGCAGGCCGGCTTACCACGAGGAACACAGCCAACCCCGCGGTGGTCAGGCACGCTCCGCTCCAGTCCCAGCCGTGGAAGCGGTAGCCCGATAGGCGGGCCTTCATCGGTAGTGCGAACAACAGGCCCACCACCAGCAGCGGCTGGACGACGACCAAGGAGCCGATCGCCAGTGCGACCCACTGCAAGACATATCCGCCGACGTCGAAAACGAGGCCCGCCAGCCAGCGGGGACGCTGGGCGAGCTTGGCCACAAGCTTGATGCCAAGTGCCCTGTCGGCAGGTTGCCTCTCGGCCTCCCAATGCTGGAGCACCGAAGCAACCGCGTACAGGAAGGCAGCCCCCAGGGCGGCAAGTATCGCCACGGCGCCAACCTACCAGGGGCCACGTCCGAGCTCCGGGTGACGCCGGGCCCTGGCCCACATAGCGTCACCTCCTGGCCACAGCTCTAGACTCGCCCTGTCCAGGTCGTCTCGATCAGGGCGCGTGGTGAAACCGGTAGACACAGCGGGCTTAAACCCTGCCGCCTCAGAGCATGAGGGTTCGATCCCCTCCGCGCCCACCCCGTTTTGGCTGCATACCTCCTGGTCAGAGGCTTGTCAGGAAGTCCTAGACGCCCGTGGGACACGCGTGGGACACGCGAAAAACAAGGTTTATCGGCGCGTAAATAGCGCGCCCTGAAATTTGTCACTAACGACCGTTTGGTGACCGCTGGTGACCTATTGGCGCAGGTTTTGACGACGTTACCCTCGGCCGTGAACCACGCCAAGTGGTCTCCCGGGGAGCTGCTGGCGCTAGCCTCCGCGGGCCTCGACCCTGTACCTCAAAGGTCATCGACGCCAACGACTTTAGGGCCGAACTACTTGGTGACGGCCACAACGACGAAGGCGAGATAGCCGCCAACGATCACAAAACCCTCGCGCTTGCCAAGCCCCCGCCCAAGGTACGCCAACGCCAGGCTGAGGACGGTTAGGCAAATGTACCAACCTGCGACGAGTGTCGCACCGCCGCCGGTACCGCTCAGCCCAAGGAAGAGCCCTGGCAGGAAGAGCCCAATGAGCACGTTCAGCATGTTGCTGTTCATCGCCTCGCTCAGGACGGCGGCACCCCGCCCCCTTACGGCAAGGAAGACTGCACCAACCGCATTGGGGAGACTAGTGACCGCAGCCAGGATGACCCCGCCTACGATCAGGCCCGACAGGTGGAAATGGGAGCCGATAACCGATACTGAACGTTCCATAACGGCACTGGCTCCGACGACGACCACGAGGCTCGAAAGCGTGATGGCCATGTCGCGGCGGGTGCTCGGTACGTGGCTCTTGGCCACGGCAATCTCCAGCTCCTCCTCGGCGACGGCGCTTCGTAACCAGGCAACGGCCCGCTCGGGCACCCGGAGCCGGAGCAACGTCGCCGATGAGCAACCCGATACCACGACGTAGGGCGCCACAACTACAAGTGCCAGGGCCAGGCCGGCTCCCCCACCAATACCTGTTGCAACGACGACGAGGCTGAGGAGCGCCACCCACATCGCCGTGGCCCCGTCGAGTGCCACGACCTTGCGGTGCAGATGCACTCTACCCGCCACGATCGCGCCGAGGCCCATCAATGCGGCCAGGTTGAAAACATTGGAGCCGAGGACCACCCCGGCGCCAATGTCGCCCTGGCCGTGGGCAGAAGCCGTAATGGCAGAGGTGATCTCAGGCGAGTCGGCAGCCAGGGCGACGACCAGTCCCAGCATCGCTTCGGTGAGCTGCACCCGCCCCGCTAGGCGTTCCAACCGCGACACCAAGAGCGCGCTAGCCGCGACCGACACAAGTGCCGCCAGCGGGAAGACGATGGCGGCAACGATTATCGAAAACCGCATCAGAGCCTCCCGCCGTCGCGGAAGGGCACTACGCCAGCCGGGCCTGATGCAGCTGAGGTTCCCGGCCAAGCTAAATAACGGGACATCGGCTACTCCGGAGGTCGGCAAACAGCGAAGCCGACCCGACTTCCCGGCGCACCACCGCCAACTTTACCTGCCCCGGCCGTCGACCCGAGTTTGTCGCCACTGGGCCGACGGAAGTGGCCAGCGTGTCACCCCGACCGGCTGACTGCCTAGTTGTTGCAAGTAGACCTTCGCAGTTCGAGGCATTTGGTTGTGGCATGGGTCTGGTTGGTCGGGCGAGCCCTTCACCAGGCGACGCTTCTGCGCTCAAGTCGGTGCCGATCGGCTTCGCCCGGGGCCTGCTCTGGCTCGTGCAGTACGGCCACGCAGCACGCTCTCGCACCCCGATCGATGTCGATTATTCTGCGGGTAGCAAAAACGCCCAATCGTTTGAGCGTGAACCCTTACTGGTCACTTGCTAACGAAACCCCCGGCGGCACCGCCGTGCACCCGATGCACGGGGGTCTGCCGTTGAAGTAGGGCGGTATAGATGGTGAGTCGGTAGGAGGGTTGGTGGGCAGTAGGACTGGTGGGCGGGGTGCCTGGTCGAAGTTGAAGTCTTTCACGAGGTTGCCCAAGATAGGTTCGTCCTCTCGCACGTCGGGCCGCGGGTCGGGACGCCCGTCGGTCTTCGGGTTGAGACGGGCGCCGCCCAAAAAGTCGTCCTCGATGAACTTGAGGTAGGCGTCGCTGCTGAGCACCTGGTGGTCTATGTAGCCCCGCCGGGCGTACGGCGAGATGACGATGCTGGGGACCCGCAGGCCGTAGCCGTTCTGGTCGACCTCAGGCGGTTGCACGCCGTCGTAGAACCCGCCCCAGTCGTCCCAGGACAAAAAGATCGCCGTCGAGGCCCAGTCCGGGCTCTCCATGGCCGCGTTGATGACCGCCGTCACGTACGCCTGGCCCTGGTGGACGCTGGACGGGGGGTGCTCGCTGTCGGCCCGCGACGGCGTTACCCACGACACCGCCGGCAGGGCTCCGGCCTTGGCCGCAGCGAAGTACGAAGAGAGCGGCTGGATGCTCTTCAGCTGGTGGTCGTTGTGCACGTCCTCAAAAAGCGGGAGGGGGTTCCAGATCCCAGGGGTTTGGTACGACTGGGGCACCGGCGGGCAGGTTTCGGCCGAGTCGTTGCTGCAGTCGGGCTGGTAACCGGTCTGGATGTAGTAGGCCCAGCTCACGTGGTCCCTGAACAGGAGCCAGGTTTCATCGGTCCAGGCCAGGTCGATCGACGTCGTGCCCGTCTTCAGCTCCCGCGCGACGGCTTGGTTGAAGCGCGTGACCCCGTAAGGGCCGATGACGTTGTTCACACAGCTCATCGGGGATTTGTTGGCGCAGCGAGCCGACCATCCCGAGACCAGGTAGAGGTGGTCGGGCTCCGACCAGGAGCTCACCGGCTCGAACATATGGTCATCGAGCACGAAGTCCTTGGCGTAGGTCCAGTAGTTCGGTATCTCGCCCTGGTTGTGGTAACCCATGACGTCGGGCTCTTGGCTCGAGGTCACCGTGCACGCCGGATCGACGGGGTCGTTGCAGTGGGGAGCCTCTCGCTGCTCGCGGACGAAGCCGTCCATCTTCCCGCTGTCGATGTCGGCCACCGCATTGACGTGGCCATGAGGGCCACCACCGTTCACGTCGGCCACGCTATGAAAGGGCCTGTCGCACTCCCCGGTCGCCGGGTCCGGGGCGCAAACGGCGGGTACGCCGTCCTTCATGGGGATGCCGTCGGCTCCCGGGTAAGTCCCGAAATAGCTGTCGAACGAGCGGTTCTCCTGCATCACGATGATCACATGGCGGATCTTGTGGATCCCTGCAGGCACGAGGTAGGAGCCCGTCGGGCCCCCGCTCACCCGCTCGACGCTCGGGGCGCCCGGCCCGGCGCCGACCAGGCCCGCCACCACCAGCACTATGGCCCCGGCCACAGTGTTGGACCAGGCCCACATCCCAACCGGGTGCCAGCCGCGCTCAGCCTTCCAGGCGGCAGGGCGCGCGGGCGCGCGGCTCCCACGGGGGCGGAGGAAGAATACATAATGCAGATGGATCTTAGGACGGGCTGCCGAGGGGCCGTGCTTCCCGAGATTTGAACACACTGGCCAAGGTTGTTCACCGAGGAAAACGAGGTAAAGGTGGCCAAGTCCAAGCGGCAACAAGTTGGGAGCCAGCAGCGGGAGCTGTCCAGGCGCCGGTTCCTGCGCAATGCCGGTATCGGGGCCGCCTCCGTCCCGTTCCTCGGCATCCTGTCTGAAGCTCTCGCTGCGCCGGGTGCGGCCGCGGAGGGACCGCCCCCCCGGCTGGCAGCCTCCTCCAAAGACCCCTGGCCCAAGCGCCCCACTTACAGGTTCGCTATGGTGTGCCAGCACACAGACGGCCAGCTTTTTGTCCCCGTCCGCGCCGGGGCGAACGACGCTTGTACGCTGCTGGGCGCAACCTACACTTGGGACGGCTCAGCGACGGGTGTTGTCGCGTACATGGTCGATGCTCTCCAGGACGCGATCGATGACAAGGTCGATGGCATCGCCTGTTGCGTGGTCGACCCCAAGGCCTTCAACGCTGTGACGGACCAAGCGCTGGCCGCCGGAATCCCGGTAGTGGCCTTCAACGCCAAGGCCCCGGCTGGCACCGGGAACAACGCCATGGCCTACATCGGCCAGGACTTCTATGGTGCTGGGGCCGCACTGGCTGAGCGTGCATTGGCACAGGTGACAAAGGGCGACCTGGTCGGAGGGATAATCGGGACCCAAGGTTCACTCACCGAGCAAGCGCGCATGAGCGGTGCTGCCAGCGCGTTAAGGACCGCAGGGGTCGACCTTGCCCAAGTTGTCGTAGGCACAACTGAGGGGCCTGCGGCCACGAAGATCGAGGCGTGGTACAAGCAGCACCAAGACGTCAAGTTTATGTTCGCGAGCACTGAGGGCACCGGGGCCGCCCTGGGGATGGCTTTCCAGAAGCTGGGCTTGGCCAAAAAGGGTATCGGTGGAGCGGCATTTGACGTGGGGGGCCCTGTGTTGGAGGAGATCAGCAAAGGCAACCTGACTTTCGCCGTCGACCAGCAAGCCTATTTGCAGGGTTTCCTGCCGATCTTCGAGCTGTTCGTCTACAACATCACCGGCGGGCTGATATTACCCGTGGACGTTGACACCGGCCACAAGTACGTCACCAAAGAGAACGTCGCCGACTACCTCTTGTACAGGGACAGCTGGGAGGGTTCGAGCACGGTCCCGGTAGTGCTTACCCCGCCTCGGAGGGTCACCACCTAGCCTAGGGCATTAAGAAAAACCTGGGCGCCAGCTGCTCTGTCATACCTGTACCGTGGGCGAAAGCCCTAGCTGCTCGCCGTTGGGGCCCAGCGCCGCCACAGCCACATAAGGCGACGAAGTCTTGACCGGGATGGCCGTCTCGAAGCCCGCTTTGGCGGCCATCCCGACGCGCTTCTGCGCGGAGGGCCGCTCACCCGCCAGCACCAGCCAGGTGCGCACATCGGTCGCGCCGTTCCAGGCGGCGAACACAGTCATCCCGGCACCGTTACGCTCCGCCGCCACTGCCGGCCGCTCGGCCGGGCGTCCCGTCCACATCGAGCGGAACGCCCGGTAAGACTGGGTACCGTCCCCATCTAGGTGGCCATCGAGCAGAACGGTCCCGTCGGTGCCGAACTCTGTGTACCAGCCGTGCACGCCCCATCCCATGAACACATGGCCATCGGGCAACACCTGGACGCTACCCAACGCTCCGGCCCGCAGGGCGTTGCCCGGGTGGGGGTACTGGTGCACCAAGCTCACCTTGCGAGCCGAGGTGTCCAGGCTCAGCACCAAGCCTCTGGAGTACGGCTGCGTGACGTAAAGCCCGGCGCCGTTGTCGAACACAGTTATCGTCCCGTTGGGCTGCTGGGTCACGTCATGCTGCCAGGCATAGCTCGCCCCGGGCCCGAAGGCGAAGTCGCTCCGCTTGCCTCCCATCCGCCAGTCAACGTCACCTGACGCCCTGCTCACCTTGTACGCCGCCCAGGTGTGGCGGCCCGAGATCAGTAGGTCCCCGTCGCCCGCTAGGCAGATCGAGTTGATGTGGAAGTAGTCCCAGGGGGTACTGCCGTCCTTGGGGACGGGAGCGTAGGACTCGTTGAAAGCCACGTGCTCATCGCTGCGCCATTGGAAAAGTACCTTGCCCGTCTTGATGTCCACCTCTTGGGCTACGCCGTAGAAATAGGTGGCGTCCTTGGCCCCGCCCAGCGATGACAAGTTCGCACGCCCGGTGCCGTAGCAGGTGAAAAAGGCGGTTCCCTGGGGAGTAACGAAGAACTCATGCAGGTCGCCCATGTAACCGTTGCCCGCTTCGACCCGGGCCACCTGCTGGTAATCGGGGCCCACGATCTCGTAGTGGCCCTGGCCGTGCCCCGAGACCACATCACCCTCCCACCACGTGAGCACGGGACGGCCGAGATAGCTCCCGGCCCTGAGGTTGAACGCCCGCAGCGCAGCCCCGCCGTCGGACAGGGCCTTGAACCAGACCAGGTCCCCTTTGCCGTCCAGGATAATAGGGCCTTGTTGGCCGGGGCCGAAATGGCTGTCCATCAGTACCAGCCCCGGCGCCTGGCCGGGGCGGTCCGTACCCACCGTTACCGCTGCAGGGTGGAGGTCCGGGTAGCAGCGGAACTGCTGGACGGCGCTGGTCAGCGGGGCCGTCGTGCTCCCCGAGGGGGCGGTGGTCGCCTTAGGGGGCGCGGTAGCACTCCCGCAGCCCGTGAGGCACGAGACGGCTGAACCAGCCGCCAGCCCACCGCCCAAGCGCAGCAGGTCGCGGCGGGACAGGCGCCGCCCAGGACCGCTCAAGCGGGCGTCCCCCCGCTCAGGCCGACGGTGGCCGAGCGCCCCAGCTGCTTTCCCGTGTTGTCCAACGCTACGACGGCGAAGTGCGGGCCGACGGAGTTGACAGCTATTGCTGTCTCGAAGCCGGTCCAGCGCTGCGAACCCACCGCCTGCAACGACGTGGCCGCCTTGCCGGCCAGCACGGACCAGGTCTCGATCTCGGTGGCCCCGTTCCAACTGGCATAGACCATCGAGCCTCCCGCCGCGTTGGCCCGCGCCACGACACGCGGGACATCGACAGGCTTGCCGACCCAGTCACAGGTGAACGCCCGGTAGGACTGGACTCCGGGGGGCAGCTGGCCGTCGAGAAGCAAGGTGCCGTCGGAGGCGAACTCGGAGAAGTAAGGCTGGTTGCCCCACCCCACGAAAACCCGCCCATCGGCCAGGAGCTGGGTGCTGCCCTGGTTGGCGGCGATGAACCCCGCCGGGTTCAGGTAGGCGTGGGCCAGGCTCACGTGCATCGATTTGGTGTCCACGCTCAGCACCAGGGCCCGGGACTGCTTCTCCTCGGGAGGCGAGGAGCCGTCGTCGAACAAGGTGATGGTGGACGAGGTGATGGCGCGGGCGTGGTGCTGCCAATAGAACTGCGTACCCGCGCCCATGGTGAAGTCCGACTTCTTGCCGTTCATCCGCCACAGCACGTTGCCGTTGGAGCGGTCGACCTTGTACAGCGCCCAGGTGTTGCGGGCGGAAATGACCAGGTTGCCGTCGGGGGTTTCGGCGATGGAGTTGATGTGGAAGTAATCGAACGGGGCGGCGGCGGCAGCTCCGGTGGCATACGTTTCGTCCACCCCGACGTGGTCGAGGCTGTCCCAATCGAACAGGACCTTGCCCGTCGCCAGGTCGATCTCCTGGGCGTGGCCGGCCAGGACCTTGCCTGTGCGGGAGCCCCCGATCGAGGACAGGTCGGTGGTGGCTACCTGGTAGGCGGTGACCAGGGCGGTGCCTTTGGAGGTGAGGTTGAGCTCATGGAGGTCGGCCATGAGCCCGTCGCCGGCACGGATTGTCCGGGTGAGGCGGTAGGAGCTGTCGGCCATCTGCCCCACACCGGCGCCATAGCCGGGGCCGACGGTCCCCTGCCACCAGGTGATGACGGGCTGGCCCTGGTAGGACTGGGCGTTGAAGTCGAAGGGGGCGGCGGGGGCGATGTGATCGAACCACACCAGTCGCCCAGCCCGGTCGATGATCATGACCCCGGGCTGGCCGGGAGCGGGCCCGTCGTACGGCTTCGTGGCGAGCATGATGAAGCGGGGCGAAGTGGCCTGGCTCCCTTGCTCCAGGTAGTTCGTGACCATAACGACCGGCGGGCTGAGGTCGGGGCGGGTGACGAAGCTGTACACGTCGGCAGCCGTCGTATCCGCGGTAAGCGCGACAGGAGCGCTGGTGCCAAGCACCTTTGCGCTCGCCGGCGTGCGATGAAGCTGTTCGAAGCCACGCCAACCGACCAGGCCCAAGGCGGCAAGCCCACCGGCGCCATATATGAACTGGCGGCGGGTCACCCGCGGACCGCCAGGCTCACGCACGTCTGGCGTGCCGGCTCCCGGGGGACTGGGTTCGTCAATCATTAATGTCTCCTCTATATGCAGCATGGACCGGCCTTTCTCGTCTCACATTCCTGTACGCAACCTTTATCCCCCCATCACGCTTACTTATACGCGTCTTTATTTATTTATTACTCGGAATCGCGAGGCACATCAGGCGTGCTGGCGGACCAACCTGGTCGGCGCCTTGGCCGAAGGATCTTCGCGCCCGGCGCGTGCAAAGTGAGTTCTGCTACGAGATGAGGTACTTGTACGCAAGTTTTGGCCTAGGGTGGTGTGATGACCTCCCAACTGCTGACATTGAGGCGAACCGGTCCGCCGAAGACGACGAGCACCAAGACGAGCGCCAGTTCTGCTACCCGTGCCCCTTGGGGGAGCATGTCGCGCGCCCAGATCATCGACGCAGCCACCAAAGTCGTAAAGGCCGGGGGCTACCAGGACATGACCATCCGCAGCCTGGCCGCCGAGCTCGGTGTAGCCCCGATGTCGCTCTATCGGCACGTAAGGGACAAGGACGACCTGTTGGACGAGGTGGTCGACCGGCTCCTAGCCCGGTCATGGAAGCCAAAGACAAAACGCAGTGACTGGCAGTCCTGGGTGGCCGAGGCGGCACAGAAGCTGTGCACCTTCCTGGTAACCCAACCCGCTGCGCTCCATGTCTACCTGAGCCACCCCGTGGTCTCACGCTGGCCGCCTCCCGAGCGGGTTGGCACCCCTCCGAGGAGGATGACGGCACGGACCTAACGAACCAGCTCGCCGGCTACACGACGGCCCAGCAGTTCACCGCAGGGCTCCGCTTCCTGCTCAAAGGCATCGCCGATACCGAGCTGACGCCCACGAAGTAGGGCCCCAGCCTCCGACCGAACCCGGATGAACCCACAGGCCGCCGGCGCGGTCCAGCGAGCGACCATCCGGAGAGGCCAGTATTACCAAGGGGGTGCTGGCCGGGGGCATCGGCCTTTTGTACTCCAAGTCGTTCTATGGGGTCGTCCGCCTGGCCGGACGGCTCCCGGTCCCGCCCCAGCTCCGGCCCGCCCTGGGCGCCTTGTGCACAGGTGCGATTGCTCTTTGGCTGCCCGAAGTGCTCGGCACCGGTTACGGGTGGGTGCAAAAGGGCCTCGCCTCGGAGCTGAGCTACCTGTCTATCTTCATCATCATCGCCCTGCCGTTCGCCCGCATCGCGGCGACGTCGTTCTCGATCGGGACCGGAGGCTCGGGCGGGGTGTTCGGGCCGGGGATGGTGATCGGGGCGTTCAGCGGGCTCGCCCTGCGGCGCCTGCTCGAGCCCTGGGCGCCCGGCGTCGGCCACAGCCCCGCCCCATTTGTGGTGGTGGGGATGATGGCCACTTTCGGCGGGATTCCGCGTGCTCCCATCGCTGTGATGCTGATGGTGGCCGAGATGACCGGGAGCGTCGGCCTGCTCGGACCGGCGATGGTGGCGGTCACGATCGCCTGGTTCATCGGAACTGGCCGAAGGCGACATCGTGAGCGTGCTCGTCGGCGCCGACCAGGTCGGCCAGTTGCGCCATTTACTACGGGGTGAGGACAAGCCGCCCGGGCCCGAGGGAAAACAGCTGCTCGTCTAAGGAGAGGGCACAACGAAGCACGCCGTTGAGCCCAAGGCCCTCCGGTGGGTGCCGGCGTGCCAGGCGAGCATAGGGGCGGCCATGAGCTGGCCAGGTGCAGTCCGGGGGAAGTTTGCGTACTTCTACGTGTTTGCGGTATAGATGACCCGACCTCACGTGTGCCAACCAGTTGCCCACCCCGGCTCGGGCAATTCGCCGGCACTAGCCTGGCTGCCGGTACAACCGGTTACGTGAGCGTCGGGTTGTCCAATCAAGCTCTGGCACTGCTGGCCGGGGCCAAGGACCACACCATATACGTGACGGAGACGCTGGCCGTGAACGGCGGTGCCACGGTCACCAAGAGGATCGCGTTGGTCAGCTAGGAAAATACCTAAGGGCATCTGCCAGCCGCCACTTGGGGCGAGTGGTTCAGGGTCGTATTCGGTTCGATCCCGTCCGCGCCCCTGCTTGCTATTGCACTGAGCAGCGTCGACCAGGGGTTTAACCCTTCTTGGTCTCCCAGAAGATGCGGTCGATCTCGGCGATCTGGCGCAGGAGGTCGTCGGCTACAGCCACGTCCGCGGTGTGCTTGCAATCGCCGGCGGCCTTCGTCGCCTTCCAGAACAGGTCGTGCAGCTCCGGGTACTTCTCGAGGTGGACGGGCTTGAAGTAATCGGTCCACAGGACCCACAGGTGGTGCTTGACAAGCTCCGCTCGCTGCTCCTTGATCAAGATCGCGCGGGTGCGGAAAAGCTCGTCGCTCGAGGCGTTGTACTTCTCTATGACAGCCTTGACAGAGTCGGCTTCGACCTTTGCCTGTACCGGGTCGTAGACGCCGCAAGGCAGGTCGCAGTGCGCGTAGGCGGTCCGGGGTTCGCTCACCCGGTCTGCCAGGACCAGTAGTCGCGCGAGCAAAGTCATGAAAGAGCTCCTTCTTTTGCTTCGGTCATTTTGTGACCGGGAGGGTTGTGCTAAGGCTACGTGCCATGGGGCATCAACTCACACGCTATAGCGGTGGCAGAGATAACCGCCCATCCGCGCTGGCACTCGGCGCCGTACCGGTGCTCGCCGGCCTGGCCTGGTGGGCGTGGCGGCACGCCGAACGGGTGGAGGTCTCGGGACTGAGCATGGCGCCGGGACTGCAACCAGGCGACCGGCTAGTCGTCTGGAGGCCTGCCATCTGGCGGTCCGGGGCTGTGCGCACTGGCGACATAGTCGCCGCTCCCGACCCGCGCCAACCTGAACGGACCATCCTCAAACGGGCCGGGGCGGTCGGCCCGGACGGCGTACTGCTACTAGGCGATAATCCCAGCCAGAGCACCGACAGCCGCCATTTCGGGCGCATCCCGGTAACGTCGGTCCGGGGCAAGGCCGTCTACCGTTACGCACCCCCCAGGCGGGCCGGGAGGCTGCGCCGGACCTAGCGCCACGCGATCGGCACTAAGTCGGGAGCACCCAGTCCTTCAGGAACTGCTCGCGCCTTTCGGCCCACTCCTCGGCCGTTATCGCGTACCGCACGTGGTCCTCCCACACCCCGTTGATCTCGAGGTAGAGCAGGGCAGTCCCCTCGTTACGCAAACCAAGCTTCTCGGCGACGCGATGGCTCGGGCGGTTGCGGGGGATTATCGAGACCTGGAGCCGGTGGAGCATGAGAATCCTCGAAAGCGAACCTGGCTACCACCACGAATGCCTCAGGCGTGTAGCCGTTGCCGGCCATTGCCTGGTCGACCCAATAGCCGACATACGCATTTTGAAAAGGACCGCGCTGCACCGAAGAGATATTTATCTCGCCGGCAAAACGATTGCCGATGAACACACCGAACCCATAACCTGTGCCGAGCTCGCGCTCACGCAGCCGCGCATTGCAGCGAGCAGCGAAAGCCCTCTTGTCCTGCGCTGGGTCAGGTTGGCCAGGGACCTGCCGCGGCTCCCACTTGACAAGCCAATCGCGCGAGCGTTCACGGACCTCGCGCCACGCGTCGAAGTCGGAGACCACGAGGGGCCGTAACAGGACGCGCCTCCCACGAAGTTCGGGGTACACCGTGGTATGGCCCCAGCTCATGGACGGCAATGTTACCGGGGGACGCTTGGCCGGTCATGCAGTGGTGGTGCCGCGTGCCGGTCGTCGGGGCCGGCGCGCATTGTGATCACCAACCCGTCGAGGATGTCTGACTCAGAAACCAGGCATTCTTCGAAACCGAAATGCGCCATCAACGTTGCGAGCACTAACGCACCCCCCACAATGAGATTGGCCCGTCCTTCCTCGATACCCGGCAGGCCAGCCCGCTGGGCGGCAGGCCGACCCGCCAGGTCGACCAGGGCCCGCTCCACCGATTGCCTCGCCAACACGTAATGGTGCACGGCCTTTCGGTCGTAGGACACGAGGCCCTGGTCGAAGCGGGCAAGCGCTGAAACTGTGCCTGCCAAACCTACGAAGGTGTGTGCCGAGCGGAACGCCGGAACTTCCGCCTCGGCCTCGTGGTACTGGGCCTTCAACCAGGTTTCCGCCTCCGCGATCTCGTCACCAGTCGGGGGGTCGTGTTGCAAGAACCGTTCGGTGACCCGCACGCAGCCGAGGTCAAGGGAGCGGGCCCCGAATGGGCGGAGCCCAACGACAAGCTCGGTCGAGCCACCTCCTATGTCGGCGACGAGCCAGGGAGCGCACTCGGCGCTCAGCTCGGCGGTGGCCCCCAGGAACGAAAGCGCCGCCTCGTCTTGGCCGCTGAGCAGCTCCATCTCGGTGCCGATCAGCTCGGCCGCTGGCTTGGAAAAAAGAACCCGGTTGCTGGCATCGCGCAGCGCCGAGGTCCCCACCATCCGGGCCGTTTGCACCTCGTGTTCGCCCAGCAAACCCTGGTACTCCCTGAGCACTGCGAGCGTGCGCTCTATGGCCTCCGGCAAGAGCAAGCCCGAGCGGTCGACGCCCTCTCCCAACCTCGTTATGCGCATCAATCGCAGGATCGGCTCCCCGGTGGGAGCGCTTATGAGAAGGCGGGTTGACAACGTCCCGCAGTCGACCGCCGCGAAGTTACCCATTGCGCGTCTCGCCTTGTGCCCCAGGATGGGCACCCCTGACCGCCAACTGTTCGGCAACCCAACGGCCCACCGGGTCGTCGCCCCCCACCAGGTACCAGGCGTAATGCGCATGCAGGCACTTGACGCCCCGTCGAGTACCCCCCACCCCCCCACTTGGCCGCGGCCCCTCCCAGGCTGGAGGGAGGGCGGCGTCACGCTCGGCGGCGTAGTCCCGGTGTGCCCGCTCCAGTTCTGCTGGAGCCACGGCCGCCTCCGCTGCGCTCACCCCGCCTGCGGATTCCAGGCGGTCGATTGCCAGCCTGGCCTGCTTGCCTACCAACCAGTACCGGGTGGGCATCGGCGTGCCATCGTCGAGGACCGGCCCATTGCGGATCACGACAGGGCCACCGGACCCGTCGGTCACTACAACTTCGAACGGGCCGCGAGGTTCGCGGCCCAGGAGCACTGCTAACGCTTCGGTCGGGCTCTTGAGGTGTGCTGGAGAGGTGACGGGCCGTTCAGAGGTGATGCCAGAATTCTAGGGACGTGTACCACGAGCTACGGTTGGCCTGCTTGCGTAACGGGGGGCTAGCCGACTTGCCCGGCGACGGGACCACCATGAACGCCTGCTGGCCGGGCTTTACCAGGCCGTACTCCTGGCGGGCGATGCGCGCGATGGTGCCGCGGCTCTGCAACGCCGAGCTTTCGCCGGCGAGCTTGGAGTCTTCGCCTTTCAACACGGCGATCGTGCGTTCTTGGACCGCGATGGCCTGCTTCTGAGCGAGGTAGGTACGAGCCGGGTACGCGAAGAGGTACATGGCCCCGACAAGGACCATGACAGCCATGGTGATCTTCGCGATCCTTACGACCAAGCGCATGCGGCCCCCGACAATGTTGCTCAAGTGGCAGGTGTTACCAAAGTGAACAGAGAGGTTAGCTCACGGACCGTCCCCAGCGCTCGCACTCACTCCTAGCAGCACGATTAGTGGCCGCGGCTCGGCTGCCTTGACTACTCCGCGGCCTTAACCTCTTGCCAGAGCACGTCAAGGGCCACGAGGTCGAGCCCCGACAGGTCGAGGCCGCGCTCGGCGGCCAAAGCTTCGACCGCCTGGAAGCGCCGGCGGAACTTGGCGGTTGCCTGGCGCAACGCGGTTTCCGGGTCGACCTTCAAGTGCCGCGCGACGTTCACAACAGCGAACAGCAGGTCACCCAGCTCGTCACGCACGGCGTCGGCGGGCGAGCCAGGGCTGTTCGGGCCGGCCGCAATGGCCACGCTCAACTCGGCTAGTTCCTCCGATATTTTCGGGAAGGCGCCCTCGGTACTTTCCCAGTCGAAGCCAACAGTCGCCGCCCTGGCCTGGATCTTGTGGGCGTAAAGAAGCGCTGGCAGGTTTCGCGGGACGTCGTCCATGGTGCTCGTCCGCCCTTTTTCCTGCTTCTTTATCTGCTCCCAGTTTTTCGAGACCTGTTCAGGGGTTTTTGCCTCAACATCGCCGAAAACATGCGGATGGCGGCCGACGAGCTTGTCGTGGACGTTCCTGGCCACGTCGCTCAAGGCAAACTGTCCCTCCTCCGATGCGAGCACCGAATGGAACACCACTTGGAACAGGACGTCGCCGAGCTCTTCTTCGAGGTGTTCGTAGCCGGTGCCCTCGGGGCCGAGCTCATCGATGGCCTCGAGTGCCTCGTAGCACTCCTCGACCAGGTAACGAGCGAGGCTCTGGTGGGTCTGCTGGCGGTCCCACGGGCATTTCGTTCGCAGCGTCCGTGCCAGTTCCTCCAAGCGCACCATCTCCGATGCGAACGGTTCGACAAGACTTGGGAGCCACAGGGTTGTGAGGTGGTCCGGCGCAACGGCTCGGTCGAGATCGTCCCAGGGCACCGTTGTGACCGACTCGTCCGGGAGCCCGAGGCGCGCCAAGACGGTCACCTGGGGGCCTTTATGCCCGGCGGGCAACTGGTCCAGCACCGAACTGATCGCCAGCTTCACCTCTGATAGCACCTGGAACGAATCGCACTGGCCGACCAGCAGCGGGCCGCTGACGCCCGCCACCTCGACCGCAAAGCGGTGGCCATCGACCAAGCGCACCCCTGCGGCGAGCGGGTCGACGGCCAGACGCTCGAAGGCCAAGTCGGCGAACGAGACGCCCGGCAAGACGACGGTCGTCACCCTATCGTCGTCACGCAGCAGTTCCACCGCGCGTTCAGCGACCACGGGCGAGCCAGGGACCGCGTAGATGACAGCGCCCTCAGCCTGTGCGGAGCTGACCAGGGCCTCGACAATGCCTGCGTAGACTTCGTCGAGGCTTTCGGCCGACTCGTAGAGGTAGTCGAAGCTGCGCCCGCCCGGTACCGCGACAGCCGAGGGGTGCCGGGAAGTCCTAAGCCACCGCAGTGGGGTCGCCTCGATCGCGGCTAGTGCCTCTGATGTGATCAAGCCGGGCCGGCCTGGGCCGAGGCCTACCACGGTGACCCGGGCCGCCGCCGCCATGAGGCTAAACCTGGCTCGCAGCCACCGGGCCTGTGCCTCTAACGGCGCTAGCCACTACAAACCTGGGTAGGCCGGGTTGAACTCGATTTTGGCAGCGCTGAGGATGCTGTTGACCTTCGGGTCCGAAGACTCGCTCTGCCCGCTGATGGCGACGATGTCGATGATGGCGGCGACCTGGTTGTTGTAAGGGATGGTGTCACGGGAAATGACCTGGACCACCTCGTAGCCAAAATTTTCGCGCACCGGCGTCGCCTGGCCGGGGCGCAGTGTGCCGACGAGTTCGCGGAACTCAGCGGGCTGTTCGATTGCCTGCTCAGGGGATAGGCAATAGCGGGCCCCACTCGTGACAGGTACCTGCGCCCCGCCTTTCACACCGCTCAGCTCGTTCGCCACGGCTTCGGCCTGCTTCTTGCTCGCTGCCATGTCGACCTGACCGTTGTCGTCCACCGAGATGTCGACGGTGGCCACGCACACCTTGGACCAGAAATAGGACTGCTCGCCCTTGTAGAACTGCTTGTCTTCCTTGGGGTTGGTCGGTTTCGTATCGATCAGGGCGTGGTCGGCGTTCCACTCGGCAGCGCCGGCGCGAGCCTGAGCGGTGATCTGCAACCATACAGGCGGGTCAACGGCGTATTGGCTAGCCCAGGATGCGGCAAGCTCGACCGGGGTAGCTGCCTCCCGGTGCTTGGCCAGGTACTGGCGGACCGCCACTTGAGTGATCAGGAGCCGGATTTCTGTTGTCGCCCACTGCATGTCGTATACGGCAGGCCCGGTGCCGTTGCCGGCCACGAAGGCCGGCGGGGCGACATCCTGCGCGCTCTCTCCCTCCGATTGTGCCTCTTGGAGCTGCTCGGAATATTGCGCTTCGGCGGACTGGTCGTAGCTCGCCACATAGGCGGGGCTCCCCGCCCAGGCCTCCAGGTAGTCGTTCAACTGGGCCTGGGTGATCGTCTGGCCGTTTACGATCGCCGCCGGGGACGAGGCGCTACAGCTAGTGAGGACGCCGCCGAGCAAGCACGCCAGGGCGATCGCGGCAACCGGCTTGGCGCCCGCGCGAATGCGGGGGCCGCGGCAAGGGCGGGGGAAGGTGCGGTGTCTCACAGCCGCGCCAATGTTAGTGCCCACGCAAGGCGGCTCAACTCGCAGCGGCGGCGGCCAGCGGCACGAGCGCTTGCAGCAGGTCCACCAGGGCTCGGGCCGGGTCGACGCCCTTGGGCAACGGGCCGACAAGCTGGCCCTGGTCCTCCTTGTAGACCGCGTGGGGCCACAGGCGACCGAGGCGCACGCGCTCGCTCGCTTTGAGCGCTATTGGCGCGGCCCGCGCGACGAGGGCCCCGTAAGGCGTACCGATCCCCCCGCTCACGACCGAGACCTCGCGCAGGCCCAGCCGGGCACACTCGGCCCGCAGGTGGGCGATCCCGAGCAGAGCGTTGGCCGGCCCCGGTAGCGGGCCATAGCGGTCCGCCCACTCGGACTCGATGTCGTCAACCTCTTCGTGAGTAGTAAGCGTCGCCAAACGGCGGTACGCCTCCAGACGGAGATCCTCGCGCTCGACGTAGCTCTGCGGCAGGTTCGCTGTTACCGGCAGGTCGAGGCGGATCTCAGCCGGCTCGCGGGGCGTCTCGCCTTTCAATTCTGCGACGGCCTCGCTCACCATTTGCACGTACAGGTCATAACCGACCGCCGCGATATGGCCGGACTGGTCGGCGCCGAGAAGATTGCCGGCGCCGCGAATCTCCAGGTCGCGCATGGCGATCTTGAAGCCCGAGCCGAGCTCGGTGTGCTCCCCGATGGTGCGCAGCCGTTCGTAAGCCTCCTCGGTCAATTTGTGCTCGCGCGGGTAAAAAAGGTACGCGTAGGCACGCTGCCCAGCCCTCCCCACCCGGCCGCGCAGTTGGTGGAGCTGGCCGAGCCCGAGCAGGTCGGCACGGTCGATTACAAGGGTATTGACCGTCGGCATGTCTATGCCTGACTCGATGATCGTTGTGCAGACCAACACGTCGTACTGGCCCTCCCAGAAGTCCAGCACCACTCTTTCGAGCGAACCCTCGTCCATTTGGCCGTTTGCCACAGCGACCCGGGCTTCGGGCACTAGCTCGCGGATGCGCGCCGCCACTTTGTCGATGTCGTAGACCCTGTGATGGACAAAGAAAACCTGGCCCTCCCTCAGCAGTTCTCGCCGGATGGCTTCGGCGACCGCCCGCTCGTCGTACTCACCCACATAGGTGAGGATCGGGCGGCGGTCAGCGGGAGGAGTGGCTATGAGCGACAAATCCCTGATTCCGGTCAAGGTCATTTCGAGTGTCCGCGGTATCGGTGAAGCGGTCATTGTCAACACGTCCACGTTGGTGCTCAACTTTTTGATTGTCTCCTTGTGGGATACGCCAAAGCGCTGTTCCTCGTCGACGACGAGGAGCCCGAGAGCCTTGAACCGCACATCGCCCGAAAGCAACTTGTGGGTCCCTATGACTACGTCCACCGTCCCGTCGGCGAGGCCATCAGTGACTGCTCTCGCTTCGGCCGGGGTCAAAAAGCGCGACAGCATTTGCACCCGCACGGGGTAGTTCGCAAACCGTTCGCTGAAGGTCTGAAAGTGTTGGGAAGCGAGCAACGTCGTCGGCACGAGCACGGCAACCTGCTTGCCGTCCTGGACCGCCTTGAAAGTTGCCCTCATGGCGACCTCGGTCTTGCCGAAGCCGACATCGCCACAAACGAGTCGGTCCATCGGCACCGGGGACTCCATGTCTGCCTTGACATCGGCTATCGCCTTGGCCTGGTCAGGCGTCTCGCTGTACGGGAAGGCCTGCTCCATCTCGACTTGCCAGGGCGTGTCGGGACTGAAGACGTAGCCCGGGGAGTGGGCCCGCTTTTGGTAGAGGACTACGAGCTCGTGGGCGATCTCGCGTGCGGCCCTGCGGGCCCGGGCCTTGGTTTTCTGCCATTCGCTCCCGTTCAGCCGGGAAAGCGCCGGGGTTTCGCCGCCTGTGTACGGCCGCAGAGCGTCCACCTGGTCCGAAGGCACGTACAGCTTGTCGCCGTCACGGTAATCGAGCACCAGGTAGTCCCGCTCGACGTTGCCTATGGACCGCTTCACCATCCCACCGAAGCGCGCCACGCCGTGCTGGAAATGCACCACGTAATCGCCCGTTTTCATGTCGTCGAAGAACGTCGCTACTTGGGCAGCCCGGGGCCGGGGCGCTCGGTGAGGGCGGCGACGACCTGTGATGTCGCCTTCCGCGAGGACCGCAAGATCGAGCGCGGGGTAAATAAAACCCCGGTCGAGTGCCGTCACAACGACCTCAAGCCCATTGGCCGTCCCAGGCTCGGCCACGATCGGGGCGAGGAAACCCTCATCGCGGAGCGACTTCGAGAGACGCTCGGCGCTTGAGCGGGTTTCGGCGCAGACCACGACTTCGCAACGCTTCGCCAAAAGACCCCGCAACTGGCCGAGCAACCGCTCGGTGCCACCGGCCACCGAGTCCCAGCCCATTGTGGTGACCGACGGGGTGCCGGGGCCTTCGGGGGCGGACGTCAGCGTCGCCACAGACGCCCCCGTGGCGCTCAGCAACCTGTCAAAAGGTAGGTAAAGACGAGGGAAATCACGGCCCTCTGCCCCCCACGTAGTGGCCAGGGCGCTGGCCAGGTCGGCCTCTTCATCGGCGATCTCGATCGCGCGTTCGCGCATCCGGCGCGGTTCGACGAGGAGCACCTTGGCCCCCTCGGGGAGCAGGTCCACCAACAGGTGCGCATCCGCGCTAAGCCAAGGCAACCAAGACTCCATACCGTCGAAACTCAGGCCCTCGGCGAGGCGCTCCCAGGTCTGGCGCCCCCATTTCTCGGCGTCGACAAGCGATGCCGCACGTTGGCGGACCTCTGGAGAAGGCAGCAGTTCCCGGCAGCCGAAAATTAGGGCTTCTTCGACGTCGGCAACCGAACGCTGGTCCGCCACGGAAAACTGGGTGAGCCTGTCGACCTCGTCACCCCAAAGGTCGATGCGGAGCGGGGAGAGCGCCGTCGAAGGGAAAACATCGACAATCGAACCCCGCACGGCCAGCTCGCCACGATGTTCTACCTGGTACTCGCGGCGGTAGCCGAACGCAACGAGCTTTGCGACCAGCTCGTCGAGGTCGACCTGGGCCCCCCGGGTGACCTGCACGGGCTCGCTGTCCTCCACGTGCGGGCCTAAACGCTGGAGGAGCGCCCTCACCGTGGAGACGATGACCGAAGGCACGCCCGAGCCGCTCACCCCGTCGCGGAGCCGACGCAGCCGCCACATGAGCTCCAGACGACGCCCCATGGTCTCTACGGCAGGGCTCACACGCTCGAACGGCAGGGTCTCCCACGCGGGGAAGACTGCAACCTCGCCCGGGCCCACCCAGGCGCTTATCTCATGGGCTAGCCGCTCCGCTGTAGCTCCGTTCGCTACTGCGACTACGACGGGCCGCCGAGCACCGTGCTCGGCAACTGCCGCGATGGCAAACCCCTGCGCGGCGTCGGCAACCGCGACTGAGCCTTCGGCCCCAATTGTCAACGAAGCCAGGACGCCGTCCCGATTAGCCAGCGAGAGCAGCCCGGCGAGAGCGGGCGCCGGCCCCAAAGGCGCGCTCGCCTGCTCTTGAACTAGAGACGACATTGCTCAACCATTAACGACATTGCTCAACCATTAAACGGCTCATCGGGGCCCTGACGGGAATTGAACTCGTTCTGCGCCACCGCGAGGCCCTCCGCCAAGATCATCTCGACAGCATCGGCTGCTATCTCGACGGCAACGTCGAGGTTGCGGCGCTCCAAGCGGCTCGGCGCCGACAGGACGTGGTCGGCACCTCCGTCTTTTCCCCCCGGGGGCTTTCCGATCCCGATCCGGACCCTGGAGAACTCATCGGAGCGCAGCCAGGCCTTGATCGAACGGAGGCCGTTATGGCCCGCGAGCCCCCCGCCGGCCTTTACCCGGACGGTGCCGAGGGGTAAGTCGAGCTCATCGTGGACCACGACCAGTTTCGTGAGGTCCGAGACGTTGAAGCGCCTGGCGAGGCGGGCTACGGAGCGGCCCGACTCGTTCATGAAGGTTTGCGGGAAAGCTAGCGCAAGGCGCTTGCCCTCGACCCTGACCTCCGCCACGAGCGCGAGTTCTTTGCCCTGGCGCAGGCATTCCCCGCGCCGTTCCGCGAGCAGTGCCACGACATCGGCACCGACGTTATGACGGGTCTTGGAGTAGCGCGGACCTGGGTTACCGAGCCCGACCGCCAACAGGTCGGCGCCGGCGGTGCCCTCAGACTTCCTTGCCCCGAACAGAGCTGGCTCAGTCCTCCTCGCCCGCAGGAGTGCCAGCCACTTCGGGTTCCGCCACCGCTTCCTCCGGCCCGGCCTCTTCGGCTGCTGCCACTTGGGCCTCAACCGTAGAGGTCGCAGCGACCACGACCATCTCGTCTGGGTCAACCTCGGTGGTGACTCCCTTTGGGAGCGCCAGGTCGCGCACCCGGACCGAACCCCCGACCTCGAGGTCGGTCACGTCGATGGTTATCTCCTGGGGTATCTGCTCCGGCGTCGACCGGACGCTCAGGCTCGTGAGCACGTGTTCCAGGAGGCCGCGCTCGCGCTCGACCTTGAGCGCAGTGCCAAGGAGCACGATCGGGACTTCGGCGTTCACGATCTCGTCACGACGGACCACCTGGAAATCAACGTGGGAAACGGTATGCCGTACGGGGTGCCTCTGGAGCTGACGGGCCAGGACGAGGTGGTTGGTACCATCAACCTCCAGGGTCAGGACCTGGTTAAGCCCGTGGACCGAAAGGGCGCCACGTAGGTCCCTCGCCACAACTGACAGTGACAGAGGCTCCATCCCGTGCCCGTAGACCACTCCCGGTACTCTCCCGGCAGTGCGAAGCCGCCGTGACGCGCTCGACCCCTTTGTGCGGCCCAGTTCAGCGACCAGTTTTACCTCTGCCATCGGTGCTCGCGCTCCCCTTGGGTGTTCCCGCCACGTGCTGTTTCAGAAAACGAAGGTTTCATGCTAGCCGTTCTGGCCGCCTACTGGCCATACAGGCGGCCAAGCGTTCAGGACTGGACCGACTCTGCCGATGTGGCCATTGAATGAGGACCTATGGAACTCCACGCGATTTCACGCCGAAAGCGTAGGCACGCCGACCTCGACCTGTCGGCAGAACCCGCAACCACGGTAAGGTCGCGGGACCAGAGGGCCGCGGAGGACGAGTTCTTCGAAGCAGCCTGGGACGAACCGGCCGCAACCGGCCAAGGGTCGGCTCACACCTCGGATGACCCTGGACTAGCCGGCGCTGTTGCCTCATGGTCCACCCAAGAGCTGGACGACGACGGCCCGAGCCCTCCTGTCGGAAAAGTGCTGCTCGCGGTAGGCCGTTCCTATTTCCACGATGGGACAGTCGGCGAAGGTCTTTACGAGGCCGACCTTCCCCTCACCCTGCTTGCCACGTTCGACGCACTGCAGGTCCTGGCACGGGCGGTCTTTTCTGAAATGGGTGCGGCACGCGATGCCGAGGTGACCATCACTAGCGACCGCTGGTTGCTCCGCCTGGGCCCCGAAACGGGCCAAGCCCAGCTAGTCCAGGTGGACGCGGTCGCCCCCAGCACGCCGGCAAGGGGCGAACGGCGCGCCGAGCAGTGGTTGCGCGGGGTAGCCGCCCTCCGTCAAGCCGACCACCCTCAGGCCCTGGCCGCATTCGAGGCCGAGGCAGCGTCGGCCGTCGCAGCGGGTTCACCGCAGCGCGCCGCAGTCGCTTTCCGGGCGGCCGCCGCATCCGCACGCTCCATAGGACGGGCCGACGAGTCCAACAGGTTCCTGCGCCTCGCCGGCAAGTCCTACCTGGAGATAGCGGAAGGCGCCAACACCCTGCCCCAGGGCGTGTTCTTTGCTTACCGGGAAGCGGCCCGCGCTTTCCTGGAAGCAGGGAACCTCCCCCTGGCCCAGCAGTGCCTGACCAAAGCGCTCGCCGTCGGCGAGGCGCTCGGTCTGCTCGAGCGGAGCTGACGCCCGTGAAGATATACCTGTCGACGGAGGGGACCTACCCGTTCGTTGTTGGGGGCGTCTCGACGTGGGCTGACCTCCTGGTGCGCGGGTTGCCCTACCACGAGTTCCACGTTGCCGCAATCGTCGACAACCCTTTCTACGGCCTGGCTTTCGACCTGCCTCCAAATGTGACGCTCCAGCCGGTGCCGCTATGGGGTTCGGAAATGGCCGAGGAGTACCTACGGGTGCCTGGCTCGTGGAGGCGGGCATGGAGGACCTCTTCTGCAGAGGTACGCCGTCATTTCCTGCCGTGCTGGGAACCGTTCATAAGCGCTTTGGCATCGCGCGAAGCCAATCCAGCAGCCCTCGGCGATGCCCTGGCCGAGGTAGCCAAGTTTGCAGAGGGGCACGACCTGCGCAGGGCCCTGGCGAGCCGAGCGACGTGGCTGGTAATGCTCGAACAGCTCCGCGCCAACACCTTGATGGCCAGGACCAGCACCCGGGGGGCGATCGACTTCGGACGTGCTCTTTTTCGGTTCCTGCTCCCGCTGAGCGCGCCGATCCCCCGCTGCGACGTTGTCCACACCTCCGCCGCCGGGCTTTGCGCGCTCCCCGCCGTCGTGGCCAAGTACCGCTACGGCACACCGATGGTGCTCACCGAGCACGGGATCTATCTCCGGGAACGGCTCATGGCCCTTGCTCCAAAACCTGTCGAGGAAAAGTTCTTGCTCGTCAACTTCTTCCGGGCGGTCACCGAGCTGGCATATAGGGAAGCCGACATCCTCACCCCGGTCTGCGCTTACAACGCTGGGTGGGAGGCCGCTCTTGGCGTCGAGCGCGGGCGCGTGAGGGTGATCTACAACGGCTCGAACGACGTGTCGCTGGCGGCTCTGCCGTTGCAACCGCCCCCCGGGCCGCCGACGGTGGGCTACGTCGGCCGGATAGACCCGCTCAAGGACGTGGTTACCCTGATCAGGGCTTTCGCGCTGGTGCGCAAGGCCGTGCCTACGGCCAGACTCCGGATCTGGGGACCTGCCAGCTCGCAGTCGTACCTGGCACATTGCAGGGAACTGGCTTCATCGCTCGGTCTTTTGGATGACGGGGCTGGGCTGGAGCCTTCGGCCCTCAGCTTCGAAGGCTCAACGGACGACCTGCCGGCAGCGTACGGGGCTTGCCACGTCATCGCTCTTTCGTCGGTCACAGAAGGTTTCCCGTACACGGTCGTGGAGGCCATGCTGGCGGCGCGGCCGACCGTTGCCACCGACGTAGGCGGAGTGAGCGAAGCCCTCGGCGGCATCCACCTGGGCGAAGGTGGCACAGGCTTGCTCGTCGAGCCCGGCGACCCGCGGGCCCTGGCGAACGCGCTTTCCGCCATGCTGCTGGCGCCGGAAGCAGAGCGCCTGGGCGTCGGCATCGCACTGCGTGCGCGAGCGCTCGAGCGCTTTGGGGTTATAGGGTTCCTATCCGCCTATTCGGAGGTTTACCGGGAACTGGCCCAAAACCTTCCGTCTCAGTTTGCGGGAGCCAGCCGATGAGCCATCCGAGCTCTGTGGCGCCAGACATAGGTGCCTTCGGCACGGGGCTCCCCAGCGCGTCGGAGCAGGCGAGAACACGCTCGGCGCTCGACGCGGGAGACCTGCCGGTACATCTCGCAGTTACGACGGTGCTCATGAAATGCCCGCACCCTCTCAGCGCGATCGAGGTCGCTGTCGTGTTGGAGACCTGTGGCTACAGCCCGAGCCGCGTGAGGGCCACTGGGGCGGCGGACCTCATGGAGCTGGCAAGAGCCGTATATGCACTCATGCCCGTTTATGCTCAGGGACGAAGGAGCGCTGCCGACGACAGGAGACCCGAGCCGATTGCCCAGGAAGGGCACGCCCGATTGGCACTGGAGGCGGCCCGGTCGTTCTGTAAGGGCCTCCTTTTCTCAGCACCCCTCTTGGTCAGCCTCTCCACAATGCTCGTGGCCGGCGTGTCCTTTTGGTCCTCAAAAGTCGAGCTGCGGTCGATCGCTAGCTCGGTGACAATGGCCGCATGCCTGTCGCTCATTTTCACCGGACCTTTCATCCAGGCTTTCGGGCGTCGGGCATCTTTTTATCTTGGCCTCGGCGACAACGGGATGCTCGCGTACCTGACCAAACGCGTCCTCGGGACCGGCATGCTCGTTGCGTTCTCAGCCTGCGCCGCTGCCTACTTCATCCGAACGGGCTTGTCAGCTGGGGGACCGCCGGCTGCCAACCGCCTGGGGCTGGCCACGGGCCTTGCCATCGCCGCGTTGCAGTTGGGCCTGGCCCCGTTCTACCTTCGCAACGCCATCATCCCGATGACAGTCATCGTTGGCGGGGCTGGCGCGGTACTCGCCTGGCACGCCACCCACCTCGGCGCGTATATAGACCCGGTCAACCTCGCTGTCTGGCAGGTGCGCCTCGTGGCTTCGATGGCGGCACTCACATGGATGGTGGACGGCTGGTGGCTCCTGCGAAGCCCCGAGGCGCGGCACCGTTCGGGCGCGGAGCGAAGACTTTGGAAGCCCTCAGGAGCAGCGGTAGCTCGGGCCGTCGCACCCTATGGCGCGTTCGGCCTCGCCTACTTCTGCCTCGTCTCGCTCCCCCAACTGATCAGTGGTGGGGCCTGGCTGGGGCGCTACGGGTTCAATCCTGAGTTCTCCCTCGCGAGCGGCATGGCACTCGTGGGCTTGCTCCCGGTCGCCGGTTTCGGCGCAGTTGCGGCGGACCGCATTACTCGTCACGTGCTGCCTGCCACGCTTGACCATGAGCGCATCGGGTCCGTAGGCCGCGCGCGCGCAGTGCTGAGGCGTCACTGGAGGGCGCAGTTGCTGTGGGCGGCCGTTGCTGCTGCCGGCGCGGCGGCTACCGTGGACGTGGTCCTGCCTGCCGTCGCGCACAGCTGGTTGGTTTCCCACGGGATGGCTGCGCACCCAGAGCTGCTCTACGCGTGCAGTGCAGGCTTTTTCTTTTTCTCGATAGCCACTTTCGCGTCCCAGCTGTTGTTCGGGCTCTCCTCGCCAGGTCGTGCCGTCGCCAGCGCCCTCGCGGGGACCGCGGTCCTTCTCGTATGCTCCGGTGCTCTCAGCCTGTCGGGGGCCACATCGTTGGCGGTCGCCGCCGCGGCCGGCTTCGCCGCTGGGAGCGCCGTGTTCGCAATTCTCGCTGTGGCCGCCGGTGACCGGGCTTTCTCCGACGTGGATTTCACGTGCTACCGGGCACTTTGAGCTGGCCCGGGCTACGCGGGGCACGCGCCGTTGAGGCCCAGCCCAGCCGAGCCGCGCGGGCGCACCCCGCAACGCAAACCCCGAAGAGGGACCTTCGTTTCTACGTAAGCGCGGCTGCGGTTGTGATGCTCGTCAGTGTCATATACCTGACAACGTGGCCGTCGCCAGTCCCAGCCCGCCCACTGCCCCCCGGTTTGTCCCGGCTGCACTCCGGCTTGCTCGTGGATGACCCGCTCGACAAGCCGGTAACTCTGGGCCAGCTCCAAGACCAGTATGTCCTGGACGGCTCAGCCGGCACGAAGCTCGGGTGGGTGTCCGAGACGACGGCCGGTCTCGCTGTAGGGATCAAGGCCCACAATGGTTGGGCGGGCTGGTTCGCCTCGACGATCCACGCCGCCGGCCCCGCGGTGGCATGGCACGCGGTCATCTCGCCGACGGCCCTGCACCTTGGGACCAAGGGTCGCGGGCTTGCCGTTTTCGCAGTCCAGACCGCTACGACACAAAAAAGCGGCGTCATCAATTACATAGTTGTCGCAGCAGTCTGCCGGAGTGGAAGCTACCGCTGGCTAGTGGGCTACGCCCATGGCCTGGTTGCCGGAGCGTCGACACATGTGCTCTGGGCATCGAAATGGCAGCCCGTCCCGCAACGTGGCACCCTTCTGGCAAGCCAGGCCGTTACCGTCGTAACCGACGGGAGGCACAGCCTTTCTGTCTGGTTCGGCACAGACGAGATTTTCAACAGTAAGCGGCTGGTGCTGAAGATCCCGGCCCCGTTCCAGGCGTACCTCGAGGTGCAGAGCTCCGCACCGGCTTATTACGCGCGCTTCACCGACTTCTGGGTAACAGATGATGCACCCTTAGTGCTTCGCGGGCTGCGAGAGGGTTCGCGGGTCGAGCTAACGAGTGGCGCGGGCGGAGCGGGCGGAGCGGGCGGAGCGGGCGGAGCGGGCGGAGCGGGCGTTGCGGCGGTTGGGGGCACTGCCAGTGCGGCGACGGGCGCCGTTGCCATTGCCGAGGCTGTGGCCGGGCGGGAGGGAACTGCGACGTTACGGTTACCGGTCCCCGAGCTGGTCGGCACCGGGACCATCAGGGTGGTCGCGGGCAGGAGCGTCACTGACTTGTCGAACACGTCGAACGTCCCCTATGCCGGTGGCGATGTGCTGAGGTGGGCTCAACCGAGGTAGTTCTTCCCCGGGAACCTTGCCTATGGTGGAACTAGTTCTGGTTTTCCCCGCCGAAGATCTCCGAGACCGAGCCCTCCTCGAAGACCGCCCGGATGGCGTCGGCGAAGGTCTTGGACACCGAGACACTTTCGATCTTTTCTATCTGCTTCTCCGATGGCAACGGCACGGTGTCGGTGACCACCACGCGCGAGATGTTGGAGTTTTTCAGCCGGTCGATAGCCGGCTCTGAGAACAGCCCGTGCGTCGCTGTTGCCCATACATCGGTTGCGCCCTTTTGGTAGAGGATCTTGGCGGCCTCACAGAGGGTCCCAGCCGTGTCGATCTCGTCGTCGATCAGGACGCACATGCGACCGCGGACATCGCCCATAACATCAAGGGCTTCGACGTGGCCGACCCGGTCGACGCTGCGACGCTTGTAAACCGATGCCATGTCGACGTCCCCAGCGTTGCGGGCCGCCTTCTCAGCGGTTTTGGTGCGACCGGTGTCCGGTGAGACCATAACAAAATCGCCCGCGAGGTTGGCCCTCAGGTAAGCGGTCAGGAGAGGAACGGCGGTGAGGTGGTCAACCGGGCCATCGAAAAACCCTTGGACTTGGCCGGAGTGCAGGTCGACAGACATTATCCGCTCGGCGCCCGCAGCCATGAAGAAATCAGCAACCATCCTCGCTGTGATGGGCTCGCGGCTCCTCGACTTGCGGTCCTGGCGGGCATACCCGTAACGGGGGCAAACCGCTGTGATCCGCTTGGCGGACGCACGCTTGGCAGCGTCGATCATGACCCACTGCTCCATCAGCAAGTCGTTCACGGAACGGCCGATACCGGAGTAATGCGTCTGCAGTATGAAAACGTCCGCGCCTCGCACTGACTCGCCGAAGCGGGCACGAATTTCACCGTTCGGGAAGTCAACAAGCTCGCACGGGCCAACCTCGATCCCCAGGTGCCCGGCGATGTCAGCAGCCAGCTCAGGGTGCGAGCGCCCAGAGTACAAGCGAAGCCTATGCTTCGAGAGCAGTTCCACCTGGGACCTCCCCTTCAGTACTGTACGCGCCCAGCGTCGGCCGGATGACCGAACCTGGCGCTACTGCCGTCCCGGGCGCCAACCAGGTCCACGGGCCTACACGCGCGTCCTCGCCTATCGCCACCTGTTCGGCCGAAGTCGCCCTCACCTGTGCCCTCGCTCCAACAATGCAGTCCACCAAATGCGTGCTCGGGCCTATCTCCGCGCCTGTGGCCACTTTCGTGTTCCCCTGAAGGATGGTCCCGGGGAAAAGTGTCACGTCTTCTGCCAGCTCGACCGTCGAGTCCAGGTAGGTGTGCTGTGGGTCGACCATCGTGACACCCATACGCATCCATCGCTCATTGATGCGGGCCCGGAGCACTCCCTCGGCGGCAGCCAACTGCGACCGGTCGTTGACGCCATTGGCCTCCACGGAGTCTGGGGAAACCATCGACAGGACAGGGTAACCAGCGTCGTGCAGTACGGCGATGACGTCGGTCAGGTAGTACTCACCCTGCACGTTGTCCGGACTCAGCCGGCGTAGGGCCGGGGCCAGCAGGGACCGGCGAAAGACGTAGATGGAAGTGCCCACTTCGCTGATGGCTCGTTCGTCTTGGGTAGCGTCCGCCTCCTCGACGATGCTCGCGACGCGGCCGTCGCGGGAGCGCACGACGCGGCCATACCCCGTTGGGTCGTCGAGGCGGGCGGTGAGCAGCGTCGCCGCGGCGGACGCACCACGGTGTGCCTCAAGGAGGGCAGCGAGGGTGGCCGGCCTCAGGAGCGGAGTATCACCCGGCAGGACCACGAGGTCGTCAAGTTCACCGTCGTCGTCGCTGAACGCCGTCAGCGCGACCGAAACGGCGTCGCCAGTGCCACGCTGTACGGGCTGCTCGACGACCTCGAGCGGTACCCCGGGAGATCTGGCCTCTGCCAGGGCCTTTGTCATCCGCGTAGCGCCGTGGCCTACCACGACGACTACTCGGGAGAGCTCCAGGCCCGACAGGGCGTCCAGCACCCACAGGACCATCGGCCGGCCGCAGAGCCGGTGCAACGGTTTGGGCCGCGTGCTGCGCATGCGCGTCCCCTCGCCGGCTGCCAGCACCACGGCTGCCACCCTTGGCTGCTCGCGGGCCCTTTGCGGGTGTGGCCGCCGCAAGTCTGGGTCGAAGTAGCTCACACCCCTCTTTCTAGTCGTCTTTCAAGTCCCACTCCGGGGCGAGGTATCGTTGAGCCGCACAGCGCCACTGCACGGCTGACCGCTTGGCCAGCCGTTATGTCGTTCCGGGGTAGTTCAATTGGAAGAACGCCGGACTTTGGATCCGGATGCTTGGAGGTTCGAGCCCTCCCCCCGGAGCCCCCCACCAGCATCTCTGTTCCCGTCCGACTCTTCCAGAAGATTTATTAGGCAACATTTGGGCAACAGCGAGGACTGGGCGTCCGCAAGTTGGCACCGCCAAGGCCGGGACCTTAGGCGAGTTGATCGATCGTTGGCTCAATGACATCGGCCCGCACCGGTGCAGCTATACCATCCAGGAGTACCGCCGACTGGTATCTAAAACTATTGTGCCGGCGCTGGGAAAAATACGGGTCGACAAGATCACTGGCCGAGATCTTGACGGCTTCTACCTTGCGTTGCACCAGAGAGGATTGTCGCTGGTTGCCCCCCACCTGATTGATTCGGAAGTTGTCAACGCCCTTCGCCGCTTGGTCCTTCAAAGGCAGCTGACAGACGACGAAGGCGCAGCGGCGTTGGATCTCTTCGGCGCTATGGAGATTGTCAGGTACCCATCCGATTGGTTACGGGTGCGGATGTGGGCTTTGCGGCGCAACTTCACTGGTCAAGATGCCACCTACATAGCTCTCGCCGAGATGTTGGGCAACGTCCCGTTGCTAACTGCCGATGTTCGCATCCGGGATGCGCCGGTTGCACTCGACTGCCCGGTCGAGGTGCTTTAGGGACAGATCGTCCAATTGCGAGCGGGACCGCGTGCTGGACCACGGGTAGGGTACAAATGCAGTACGACGGCTACGGGCGCCGACGGGCCACCACCGACCGTGGTTTCTCCTCGGCCGGGACCGGACTGCCAGTGGCGGATCCAGGTGACTGCCCCGGTTAGCTTGGACGGATGGGCACTGACATCATCGTGTTGAACGGCGGTTCTAGTTCGGGGAAAACTTCGATCGCCCGTTGCCTTCAGGGCCTGTTGCCGGAGCCGTGGCTCACCCTGGGCGTCGACGACCTGGTTGCGGCTCTGCCGGCACCAGTGCCAGGCCAGGAGCCCCTGCTCGACTTCGGAGCCGACGGTCACGTCGATGTCGGGCCAGGCTTCTACGTGCTCGAGGCTGCCTGGACTGCAGGGGTGGCGGCCATGGCTCGCGCCGGCGTTGGCGTCATTGTCGACGAGGTGTTCCTCGGGGGAGGCAGGTCCCAGGCCCGGCTACGCCGAGGGCTGGCAGGCCTGAGGGTCCTGTGGGTCGGCGTGCGTTGTAACGCGACCGGGGCGGCTTCTCGCGAGGCTCTCCGCCTCGACCGGCTGCCAGGGATGGCCATGTCGCAAGCGGAGGCCGTCCACGATGGGGCCGCGTACGACGTGGAGGTGGACACGACGGAGACCCCCGCCGAGGCGTGCGCACAGGTCATCGCCTCCCACGTCGCAGCCTCCGGTCCCCGGAGCCCTAGGCAGCTTCCGGTCGTCGCTACGTACGACGCGGAGTGGCCGGTCAGAGCCGCGACGCTCATTGCTGGGCTCGAAGAGGCCCTCTCACCGCTCGCTCAACGCGTCGAGCACATCGGCAGCACGGCCGTTCCGGGCATGGCAGCAAAAGCGGTGATCGACATTCAGGTCAGCGTCGACGACCTGGCCGCGGCAGCGACTTTGTTCGACGCTCCGCTGCGAGGGCTCGGGTTCACACGGTCCCCTTACGAGCAGGACCATGTGCCTGCGGGGCAGGTCGAGGGCCCAGAGCCCTGGGCGAAGCGGCTTTGGAGCCGTCGTGAGCACCCCGACGGCGACGTGAACCTTCACGTTCGCCGTGTCGGCTCTGCGAATGAGCGGCTGGCTCTTCTCTTTCGAGACTGGTTCCGCGTTCACCGCGATGCCGTGCCTGCGTACGCGGCCTTCAAGCGCTCCCTCGCTGGGGTCACGCTTGATACCGGTTCGTACACGGAGGTGAAAGACCCCGTCGTGGACCTCGTGATCTCCGTCGCAGAGCCATGGGCGGCGTCAGTGGGCTGGCGCCCGTAGTCAAACGGAACGGCGTTGCACGTAGCGCCGAATTACTTTTATGCGCTGGCCTGGGAACCCTTGTTCTTCAAGGCAAATCCGCCCATACCGACGGGCCCGCGTGCCCCTCGGGATGTCTTGGTCGACCGTATAACCGTGGACTGGGCGTTCCCTAAAGGTTAGTGCGGGTCATCCTGCGTCGAGAAGGCGCGGAGGCTGGCCGCGGTCCAGGGGCGGTGTCGATCCCCCCGCCGACCCGAAGCCCCTTGTAGCACGCCACCGCCTCTTCAGGAACCTAACCGCGCGAGGGTGCTGCCAGCTTGGTCTGCCAGGCGTTCGACGAAGGACAAATCCTCGTCCGAAATGAACCGGCCGACGCCTTTGGAAAAGCTAAGCACCCCGAGCAGCCTCCCGCGATCGCAGACCGGGAAGACTCCCACCGAGCCCACGGCAAGGCGGCGGAGCCGCGCCGCCTCGTCATCGTTCGCCGCGCTAGCAACTATCACCTCTTCCGGGAAGAACTGGCGCACGGACGACTGGCCTGTCCTTGCGCACTCCGCGATGATGTCTGTCCCACTGCCGGGGCGGTTACGGAGCACCTCGGCTGCTTCAGCGGCCCACGTGGGGTCGCGATGGTACGTGGTTAGGTAACGGAGCGCCCCATTTTCTACAAGGTGCACCGAAGCCCCCTCCGATACGAGCGACACTGTCGCCTCAACCAGCTTCGTCACCAACTCATCAGTGCTAGCGGCCAAACTGACGGCCCGGCATGCGTCCTCGAGGGCCTGATGGCGTGCGGCCGATCGCTGTGCCGCGACCCGCTTACCCCACGTCGTCAAGTAGGAAGCGACCTCGGTGGCTAGTTGTGCGAGAAAAGCAACTTCCCTCCGGCTGAAGTCGCGCGCCTTGGGGAACCCCAGGACCAGGCACCCGACCGCGGGTCTGTCTGCGGCCACCAGTGGGACGCAAGCGAGGGCGGGGTCGCTCTCAGATGGAGTCGACAGGAATATCGGGTACCGCTCGTCTAGTTCGGCAAAGGTCCGGAACAATGCTGGACGGCCCGTCCGGATGACTTCCGACGCAGGCAGGTCCGCCGAAAGTGACACTGCCTCCCAGTAATCGGCGACTTCATTGCGGAAACCGAGCGAGGCACCGAAGTTCACCGTCACATTGTCGTCGGCGAGAAGGCACAGGACCGCCCTCCGGGCGCCCAGGTACGCAATGATCCGCCCAAGCGCGTGCACCATCAACTCGTCCTCGGCAAAGCCTGGGCACACCGCCAGCGCTGTATCGCCAGTGCGATGCGAAGGCTTCCCGGCGAGGAGGGAACGCAGCTCCGAAACGGCGTGTTTGCGAGCAGCATCGAGCCTTTCCCAAGAAAGGCCGGTCTCGGCCGAGCCCACGGCGCTGACGGGGAACGGGCAAGCCCGAGGCGGCCGTCCCGCGATCTGGCTCTCCATTTCGTTGCGGAGCCACTGCCGCCATGCAACTACCTCGCGGCTCGGGGGCTCGGTGAGCAAGAAGCCGCGACGAGCGCCGAGGGCGGACTCAACGAGCAGCTCTGCGAACATTTCGAACACAGACGGCATGCCGGCGTCGGCCAACAAGTTGAGGTCGATCAAGCGGTCACCGCGCCTCACGGCTTCCCAGATCGCCCGCCTGACCGGCTCGCGCATGGGAGCGAGCCGGCCCTTTACATGCTCAGCAAGCGGCGCCAACCTCGCAACAACCTGCCGAGCGTCGGGCCTTGCCGCATCGCCAGGGCCACGAAGGCTTGCCATCTGGAGCTCGCGGAACAGGTCGTCGAAGTGGTCTTCGGACTCTCTCACGAGCCGGAGCGGGGCAGCGACTACCCGTACGGGCCGCATCACGTGGGCCTGCCGCTCCGATAGGCCACGACCAGCCCCTTGGCCGTCCGCCTCGACAGTGCCGAGCTCCGCCCAAACGATTTTGCCGCCCCCGGCCTCGGGGTACCACCCCCACGCGCTGGCCAGGGCGGTCACGATGGAGAGCCCCCTGCCCGTAGCTGCCGGAGGAAAGCGCGGGCCGATCAGCTCCAACTGCAGCGGCTCGTCCAGCAGGCTCGCCGGCCCGTCGACGAGCATGGGGGGCGTGAGCAGAGGAGCGGGACTTTCGTCGTGGACCTCCAAGCGGAGCCCTTTGCCGCGGCGGCTTATGACGACCCGCATCTCGGTACGGGCGTGGAGGACGCCGTTGCTCATGAGCTCCGACAAGACCACGCGTGCGTCGTCCAACAGGTGCCCCGGGCAACCCCATGCCCTGGCCACTTCCGCAAGCTTTGCTCGGCCTTGGCTGACGCTGCGGAGATCTGGCGGAAGGCGCAAGGCCAGGGGCTCTCCGCCAATCAGTCCGTCACCTTCTGTAGCGGCGGCGGGCAGTTGGTCCCGCGACATCTGCTGATTGCCCTTCTGCTGCACTCCCTAAAGCATGGCAGCTTGCCCGCCATTGTGAACGAACGCTTCGGAGATGTCGCTGAACCTTCGGCGGCCGGCCGTTACGCTAGGTAGCGTGACCGTAACCGAACCACGTCAGGCACCCGAGCGCTGGAAGTTGGAATGGGCAGACCTTTACAACGAGGTCGTCACTTCGGGCCTGTGCACCGGGTGCGCCGCCTGCATCGTGGCGTGCCCCCACGACGTGCTCGGCTACAACACCGCCGACGGCGTCTACAGGCCCTTCCACCTGGAAGAAGAACTCGGGCCTGGCGGTTGCAGCCATGGCTTGCGCGGTTGCACCAGTTGCACGCGTGCCTGCCCGCGCTTTAGGAACTGGGAGACCGAAGCCGACACCTTGGCATTCGGCCGGTCGCGGCTCCCCGAAGAACAGTCCGGCGTCGCGCGCTCGGTCTTCCTGGCACGGGCGATGGACCCCGAGCTTCTTGCGACCGGACAAGACGGGGGCGTCGTGTCCGCGCTGCTGTTGTGGTGCCTCGAGCACGATCGCATCGACGCTGCCCTCGTGTCGGCCCTCGAGGGCGACGGCTCGGGCTGGCGTGCAGTCCCAGCGGTGGCGCGAACCCGCGCCGAACTGATGGCGTCGGCTGGTAGTCGCTACACCTACTCAGCCAACACCCTCGCCTACGCAGAGGCTGTGGCCGGAGGGGCCGAGCGGATAGCCCTCGTGGGGATGGGTTGTCAAGCCTCCGCCCCCGTCGTGATGAGGGCTCGCAAGGCCGGCAAGGTCGGGCGGCGGCTCGCACTGTCGATAGGGCTCATGTGCTCGAAGACCTTCAACGACTCGATCTTCGAGGAGTTTTTCGACGCGCAGTACGGTCTGAAGAGAACAGACATCGCCAAGATCAACATCAAAGGCGTCTTTCAGATCTGGTGCCGGGACGGCTCCTACCACGAGGTACCCCTGAAGGAGGGGCATGCCTGGACCAGAGAAGGCTGCAAATCCTGCCCGGACTTTGCTGCCGAGCATGCTGATATTTCGACCGGGGGCATCGGAGAGCACTCCGACTGGACGCTCACCGTTGTCCGGACCGAGCTCGGCCAAGAGGTCATCGACGAAATGGTGGCCGGCGGGGCGCTCGAGATCCGGCCCGGAGACGACGACCCGGGAGCACTGGCCCTGATGGCCAGGCTGTCGACCGTTTCACGCCGGCGCTGGCCGGTCTCGGAGGTAGCTGCGCCCCGGCTCGGCGTGCCCCCGCCCAAGGTCGCCCCGGCCTAGCGCGGGCTCCGGCCGTACCCCGCTCAGCGGTGCCCCAACCGGTGCCAAGCGGGACGCTGAGCGCCGTCCCCGCCAGGCGACTACTGGAGCGCCTTCGCCGACCTGCTAAGTTAGCAACCCGCCATGGGATCGTTGATAAAGAAGCGCCGCAAGCGGATGCGCAAGAAGAAGCACAAGAAGATGCTGAAGGCCACTCGCTGGCAGAGACGAGCCGGCAAGTAGGCGCTCAGTTCGCCGGTCAGCCCTCGGCAGTATCCCGTAAAACCCGGACGACAACCCGGCTCTGCCCGGGGTGCGCGCCAGGAACGAACCATGTCGAACCGCTACCTGCGAGGACCGGACGTTGCCCTGTCGCGTCCGCGAGTTGGTCCCGCCAGCTCGCCAGACGCGGCTCCACTTGCAGAGCCGCCGGCTCGAGGTCGTTGAAATTGTCCGAGAGCGGCCCGCCCAGCTCGTCCCAAGCGTGGTAAACGGCCGACGTGGCGACGCCGAAGGGCGGCACCAGCAATGTATAGGTGACATTGACAACATCTTCAACGCGCAGAGGCTCGAGGATCTGACCGGTCCCGCTCACCTTCGCCCTGGCGCCACCGGCGAAGCAGAAGGGGACGTCTGAGCCGAGCTCGGCTGCCATTTCCAACCCGGCCGTGCCGGTCGCACCGGCCCATCGCAGGACCGCAGCTGCGTCGGCCGACCCACCACCGAGGCCGGCACCAGCGGGGATCCTCTTGACCAGGCGAACGTGCGCCTTACGGCCCACGAGTGAGAGGGCTTTGTGGACGAGGTTGGAACCGTCTGTTGGCACTTCGCCATGGCCGCCCGCGCTTGCACCTGCGTCGACGACCTCCAAGCCGTCACCGTCTGAGAAGTACAGCGTGTCGGCGAGGTCGACCGCGACCATCTCTGCATCGAGGAGGTGGTAGCCGTCCGGGCGTAAGCCGATGACGCGCAACGACAAGGTCAGCTTGGCGGGTGCCGTCACCTCCGCCGCAAGCGGCCCTAGGGCACCCTCTTTCTTCACGTCGCTCCCTGGCGGCCCTGGCCGGCGGCTGCGGCGAGGCGGCCCCAGTCGGCAACCGACAGCTCCTCCGCCCTCGACTCCTCGTTGATCCCTGCCTGGACGAACGCTTCGGGTGGGATGCCAAGGGACGCGAGCGCCCGACGAAGCATTTTCCGTCGCTGTGCGAAACCGGTCCGCACAAGGCTGAACAGTTCGGCGGGAGCGACGACAGCCGGGTCAACCAGTGGGGCCGTGCGGCGCTTCAAGCTGATCAGCGCGGATCCGACTCGAGGTCTGGGCACGAAGACCGATGATGGCACGGTCCCAACCAACGAGGCCTCCGCCCAGTAGGCGACCTTGACCGAGACGGCCCCATAGGCCCTGCTCCCTGGTTCAGCGACAAGGCGGTGGGCCACCTCCTGCTGGACCATGACAAGCATCCGCTCGATCTCCGGGACCTCATCGAGGAGGTCCGCAACGAGCGGGGTCGCGATGTTGTAGGGAAGGTTGGCCACAAGGGCCCAACCTCCCAGCCGCTGCGCCGGCGCCGGCGACGGCGACGGCGATGTCGATGGCGATGTCGATGGCGACGTCGATGGCCCTGCCGATCGGGAGGACAGCAGGGCCCGCCAGTCGAGCCTCATGGCGTCGGCCTCGACGACCGTGACCGCCGCCCCAGGGGCTTTGCCGGCGAGGACCTGCCGGAGCAATGGGACCAGCCATCGGTCCACTTCGACCGCAGTAACAGAGGCCCCGGTCTCGGCCAGTGCAAGCGTCAACGACCCGAGCCCGGCCCCGATCTCGACCACGCGGTCCCCCGGTCCGACGCCGGCCAGCCGGGCGATGCGGCGGACCGTGTTCGCGTCTGCCACAAAGTTCTGCCCAAGGGCCCGGCTCGGTGACACCGTGTGCTCCTCCAATAAACGCAGGACCTCTTGCCTTGAAAGAGTCACGGCAATATGCCGGCGAACGGTCCCGGGATCGCGAGCGTGAACGCGCGAAACTCCGCCCAAACCCCCGTCGTTTTCGGGCCGTCTGGTCCAGTTTTAGCCGCCACCTTCGCGCCTGGCGCGAGTTTTATGCGTTTTTCGATTAAAATTGGACCAGACGGGCGCAATTTGACCGCACCGCATCGTCTCACCGATCGGGCCATGCTGGCGACCTCAGCCGTCGAGGCGGAAGGCGGCGGCCGCCGCCGCCCAGCTCGCCTCTTCGACCTCACTTACGTCCACGCCTTTGACGGCCGCCACGGCTGCACCGACGAGCGGGACGTACGCCGGCGAGTTCGTTTTCCCGCGGTACGGCACAGGAGCGAGAAAGGGCGAGTCGGTCTCGACAAGGAGCCGGCCGATGGGGCAGAGAGCGGCCGCCTCGCGAATATCGCTGGCGTTCTTGAACGAGATGATCCCGCTGAAGGACAGCCAAATCCCGAGATCGAGGCAGATCGCGCGCCTCGGGTGCGCCGCCGGTGAAGCAGTGGAGGACCGTACGTTCGGGCACCCCTTCGGCTCGCAGGATCGCGAAGGTGTCGTCCCAGGCTTGCCTCGTGTGCACTACGAGCGCCAGATCATGGCTGTTCGCCAGCGCAACCTGGGCCGCAAAAGCCTCGCGCTGCACCGGGCGGGGGGAATAGTCGTAGTGGTAGTCGAGCCCGCACTCCCCTATCGCCACCAGCTCGGGCTGGCCTTGCAGGAGCGGCTCCACGGTGGCAACGCCGTTGACGGCGTCGTGAGGGTGAAGGCCGACAGTGGCCCACACCCCGTCGTAGGCCTCGGCAACTCGCAGCGCTGCAGCGGAATGCTCCGCGTCGGTACCGACTGTAACGAGCCGGGTGACCCCGGCCGCCCTGGCTTGCTCGATCGCTTCGACGCCAATCCCTTCGTAGGGAATGTGGCAATGGTTGTCGCACCACACGACGGTGCTAGCCGGACAGGCGCGGGAAAAGGGGCGCACCTCGCTCCACCGGGAGGCCGCCGGGGTACCCGCCCCACTTGCAGGCGTCGGGGAGCCGCGTCCCCGTCGGTGAGCCGGTAAGCCCGATGCGGCGCCAGAATCTCAGTAGGGGCTTGGGTGAGGGCAGGGCTGGCGAGTACCGCAACGATCCGCAGGATTTCGAGAGCGTCGCCGAGCACGGCGTCTACGGTGGGCCCGGGATCTGCCCGCCACGGCTCGGCTGCTTCGAGGGCGGCGTTGGCCGCACGGACTAGGCGCCAGGTGGCCTCCAGTGCCTCGCTCGGTGCCACCCGCTCCCACGCTTGGGACGCGGTCGCGTAGACCTCCTCTGCGAGTTCGGCGAGCGGGCTGTCGGGCCTCGGAGCGGGGCCGATGCCGGAACATTTGCTCCCCACGACGGCGCTCACCCGCGCCAGCAAGTTGCCGAGGTTGTTGGCGAGGTCGGCGTTGTAGCGAGCCACCATGCCTTCGTAGGAGAACTCGCCGTCCGGCCCGAACGCCTGGTCGCGCAGGAAATGATAACGGAAGCCGTCCACACCGAAGGTTGGCACCAGGTCGGCCGGGGAAATTTGGTTGAACGCCGTCTTTGACATTTTTTCCCCGCCCACCAACAGGTACCCGTGGACGGAGACACGCGGCGGGTCGATACCGGCGGCCATGCACAGTGCCGGCCAATAAACGCAGTGAAAACGGAGTATGTCCTTGCCGATCAAGTGGCGCACTACCGGCCACCACTTCTCGAAACGGGCCTCGTCTTCGCCATAACCGACAGCGGTGGCGTAATTGATGAGCGCGTCGTACCACACGTAGAACACGTGCTTTTCGTCCCACGGGACCTTCACGCCCCAATCCAGCGACGTACGGGTGACCGAAATATCCTGAAGCCCCGCCTTGATGAGGCCGATGGCTTCGTTGCGCTTCGGTTCCGGCGTCACCGCTTCGGGGTTCTCGGCATACCATTCCAGGAGACGGTCGGAGAAAGCAGACAGGCGGAAAAAATAGTTGTCCTCTTTCAGCAACTCGACGGGGCGGTGGTGCACTGGGCACAGGCCGTCGACCAGGTCGCTTTCCGTGTAGTAGGCCTCGCACGCCACACAATAAAGGCCTTCGTAGGTCCCGAGCGTTATCCAGCCGCGGTCGTACACGGCCTGCATGAGCGCTGCAACTGCGTGGTGGTGCCGGGGTTCGGTCGTGCGGATGAAGTCGTCGTTGGATATTTCGAGGAGCTCCCATGCCTCCTCGAAACGAGCGCTCGTACGGTCAGCTTGCTCCTGGGGGGTCAGGCCGTTGGCCTCGGCCGAACGCTTGACCTTGAGCCCGTGCTCGTCGGTCCCAGTCAAGAAGAAGACTTCGTTGCCCAACAACCGGTGCCAGCGCGCCAGGGCGTCGGCGGTCACCGTCGTGTACGCGTGGCCGATATGCGGCACATCGTTTACGTAATAGATTGGCGTGGTGACGTAGAAGCGGTCCACCCCGACAGGCTACATGGGCCCCGTACTGACCGCTCCCAGTTCCGGGCTTCGCGTGTCGTCAGAGACCTGCGCTGCCGGGGGCCCGAGCACAAGGACGTACTCACCGCGAGGCTTGACAGCCTGAGAACGCTTGGCGGCCTCGCCCAAACTGCAGCGCCACACCTCTTCGTGGAGCTTGGTCAGCTCCCGGCACACAGCTACCGGCCTCTCCGGGCCGCACGCCACCACGAGGTCGTCGAGGGCCCGCTGGAGCCGGTGAGGCGACTCGAACAGCACGACAGCACGCTCGGCCTCGCCCGAGACCGCTGCCAGGCGGTCCGTGCGCTTGCGCCCGGACCGCGGCAGGAAACCCTCGAAGCACCATCGCTCTGTCGCCAGTCCGGACACAACGAGGGCGGCCAAAGGCGCCGAAGGGCCTGGCACGGCTTCAACAGGGATCCCCTCGGCCAGGGCTGCTCGTACCAGTCGGGCCCCCGGGTCGCTGACAAGGGGGGTGCCGGCGTCGGTCACGATGGCGATCGTCGCTCCGGCCTTGGCCCGGGCGATGGCGGTCGGGGTCGTGGCCGCCTCGTTGAAGCGGTGGTGCGAGACCAGGCGTGGGCCTGAGATGGCGGCGTGGCTGAAGAGCTTGAGGGCCCGGCGGGTGTCCTCGCAGTAGACGTAGTCCGAGCTAGCCAACGCAGCGACAGCGCGTGGGGAAAGGTCGCCCAAATTGCCGATCGGTGTGGCGACTACGACGACCCGGCCGGTTGCGCCCGCTCTATGTCCCTCAGACGTTGAAGCGGATCTCGAGGACATCACCGTCCACTACTTCGTAATCCTTGCCTTCGACCCGCAGCTTGCCGACGTCGCGAGCTGCCGCCCACGACCCCAGCTTGAGCAGTTCGTCCCAGTGCACGACCTCCGCGCGGATAAAGCCACGCTGAAGGTCGGAATGGATGACGCCCGCACACTCCGGCGCCTTGGCGCCCGACCTGAACGTCCAGGCCCTGCTCTCCTTGTCCCCAGTGGTGAAAAAGGTACGCCGGCCGAGCAAACGGTACGCCGCCTGGGCCACTCGGGGTAGCGCCCCCTCTCCGAGGCCTAGGCCCTCCATCATCTCGGCCCTGTCTGCGGCGGACAACTGGGTTGCTTCGGCTTCGAGCTTCACGCTGACGCCAAGCACTTCTGCGACCTCAGCCAGCTCGTCTGCGATGGGCTTGGTCAGCGCTTCTGGCTCGCCGCCGGCGACGGCTTCCTCGCCGAGGTTGACTACCGCCAGGACCGGCTTGTTCGTGAGCATGAAGAACGGACGGAGCAGCTCGCGCTCCTCCGGTTTCAGGCCCGAGCGGTAAAGAGGCGTCCCGTCGGCCAGCAAACCGAGTGCCCTGTCGAGGGCTGCCACCTGGCCGTCCAGAGAATGGTCCTGCTTGGCTGCTTTTCGCCGGCGCTCGAGCTGTGTCTCCACGCTCGCCAGGTCGGCCAGCACGAGCTCGAGCTCGAGCACCGCCAGGTCTTCGAACGGGTCGGTACCACCGGGCACATTCGGGTCATCGAAGGCCCGCAAGACGAGACAGATGGCATCCGCTTCACGGATCCCGCCAAGGAACCTGTTGCCCAGCCCTTCACCGGTTGACGACCCGGCAACGAGGCCAGCGATGTCCACGAGCTCGACGCCGGCGTGCACGACCTTCTTCGATGAGCTCATCTCGGCGAGGGCGTCGAGACGATGGTCAGGGACCTGGGCGACCCCGACACTTGTTTCCGTCGTCGAAAAAGGGTGGCTGGCGACCGGTGCCGAGCCTCCTGTCAGAGCGTTGAAGAGGCTGGACTTACCCGAGTTGGGTAGCCCGACAAAACCGATGCGTTCCACACTCAAAGGCTAGTGCTCCCGTCCGATTGCCCGGCAGGTGGCGCTGCAGGTGTGGCTGGGCCGCCTGATGTAGTGTCTTGGAAGGTTGCCAGGGATGTTGGACCACTTGTTCCTCGATACGGTCGGGGCGCTCAGGGCAGCGCTCGACCAGAGCCTTTTGGAACGTGCCGGGCAAGACGACCACCTCGTTTACGACCTGTTGACCGGTGACCTGGTCTGGGAAACGACCGTGAGCCTCCCTGGCGATTACGACCCCCCTCGGGTAAGCGCCGACATCAGCCTCGACTGGCAGACTTGGAGCCAGTCCGCCTGGCGCAGCCTCAGTATGGGTGAGCAGGTCGAAGAGCCACCCGAGATCGGCATCGAAGTGGCCTTCCGCGCACAGCGCCTCGCCACGAGGCCGGCATTGTCACGCGTCCTGGCGGTACTGCCCGAGGAGGGTGCTGGCATCGGTGACCACCATCTCGTTCGTTCGGCCCCGGTCATCGAAGAGGCCTACGAGGAAGCAAGCGGCCCTCCCGAAGTAGCCGTCGAAGTCGGCTACGAAGGCAGCTACCGGCTGACCGCTCCGAGTGAGGGGGAGGGCGATGGCAAAGAGGCGAGCCTGTTCCCCGGGTGGGGCGGGCCCCGCTCAAGCGCTGGCGAGGCGCTCCGTTCCCGCTCGGGAGCCACTCGCCAGGTAAGCGAAGCGACCGAGGCAACCTTGAGCTCACTGGGGGCCTGGGTAGCCTCGACTCTGGTCCGTCTCGCGGACCTCGAGCTCGAATACCTCCCGCCGGCCGAGCCCGACAGTCCCTAAAGGAGCAACCGTCCCTAAAGGAGCAACCGTGTTGAGGTATCCACCCGGACAGCCCTAGGGTCGCGCGGTGACCGACCGTCCTCCCTACCGCCTCCCAAGAAATGTGCTGCCTGAGCACTATGCGCTAGTCCTCTCGCCCGACCTCGGCCGGGCCAGCTTCGATGGCGAAGCAGCCATCGAGCTGCAGGTGACCGAAACCACAGCTGAGATCGTCCTCAACGCCACCGAGCTCGAGATCAGCGAGGTGCGCCTCGCCCAAGACGGGGGTAAAAGCCTCGCCGCGACCGTTTCCTACCTGCCCGACGGGGAGCAGGCTTCCATTCGGCCCTCCGAGCCCATCGAAGCCGGGAACTGGACGTTGCACCTACGTTTTTCCGGAAAGCTCAACGACCTCCTGCGTGGCTTTTACCGCAGCAAGTTCAAGGGGGAAGGCACCGACGAGTCCTGGATAGCTGCTACCCAGTTCGAGGCCACAGACGCGAGGCGGGCCTTCCCCTGCTGGGACGAACCCGATTTCAAGGCGACTTTCGGTATCACGATCGTGGCCGACGAGGGCCTGACAGTGCTCTCCAATGCGCGCGAGATTTCTTCGGAAGCCGTTGCAGGCGGCAAGCGCCGGGTGCGGTTCGCGGACACCATCAAGATGTCGACCTACCTCGTGGCTATGGTGATCGGGCCTTTCGAGCTGACAAGCCCCATCGATGTGGACGGCGTGCCTCTGCGCATCATTTCTGTCCCGGGCCGTGGCGCGCTAACGGGCCTGGCGGAGGAGGCGGCGGCGCACTCGCTTTCATTTCTCCGTAATTACTTCGGGATGCCGTACCCCGCAGACAAGCTCGACCACATCGGAATTCCTGACTTCGCCTCAGGCGCCATGGAAAACCTGGGCCTGGTTACGTACCGAGAGACGGCCCTGCTTGTGGGCGAAGAAAGCTCGCAGGTCGAGCGGCAACGGGTTGTCTCGACGATCGCCCACGAAACAGCGCACATGTGGTTCGGCGACCTGGTCACGATGCGTTGGTGGGAGGGCATCTGGTTGAACGAAGCATTCGCGACCTTTATGGAGCTGCTCACTACGGACGCCTTCGAGCCGCGCTGGCAGATCTGGACCACTTTCGGGATCGACCGGGCGGCCGCCCTTTCCACCGACAGCCTGCGGTCCAGCCGCGCGATCGAGTACCCGGTGGGCAGGCCCGAGGAAGCCGAGGACATGTTCGACGTGATCACCTACGACAAGGGTGGGTCGGTGCTGCGGATGATCGAGCGCCACCTGGGTGACGACACGTTCCGCCGGGGCCTCAACCTCTACCTGGACAAGCACCGCTACGGGAACACCATCACTACGGACTTGTGGGACGCGCTCGAAGTCGCCTCCGGCCAGCCGGTGCGGGCCACGATGGGCACCTGGGTCAACCAGCCCGGCCATCCTGTCGTCTCGGTCGAGCCCGCAAATGGCGGTACCGACCTTCAGCTGTCTCAACGCCGCTTCCTGCTTGACGGAGGCTCGGACGACGGCGCGAGCTGGGTTGTCCCTGTGAGCCTGCGGTACCAGACCTCTGATGGCTCGGTCTTCCACCAACAGCTACTGCTCGAGGGCGCCTTCACCACGGTCAACCTCAAGGAAAAGCCCGTCTGGGTGCTCGTAAACGAGGGGGCCTGGGGGGTTTACCGTGTCCGTTACAGCGACGAGCTGCGCAAGAGCCTGCTCGGGGCGTTGGGCCAGCTGGACGACAGAGAACGCCTGAGCTTGGCCGCTGACACATGGTCCGCGGCCGTCGCAGGCTTGGCGCCAGTCGAAAACGCTCTGGAACTGTGGTCTGCACTAGGTTCCGAACGCGACCCCGACGTCTGGTGGGCCCTGTCCGGGGCGCTCGGGCTCCTCGAGCTGGTAGCCGGAGAGCAGGAGCTCCCGTTGGTCCACAAGCTCGTCCGGCACCTCGCAGGCGGGACCTTCGCCGAAGTCGGCTGGTCCCCCGCCGACGGGGCCGAGAACACACCTCGCCAGGCCCGTTTGCGGGCCCGGTTGGTCACGCTGCTGGGGACCTTGGGGGCCGATGAGGAGGTGCGCACCGAGGCGCGCCGCCTCTTCGCGGATGCTGAGGCCGGGGGCGCGCCGTTGCCGCCAGACCTCGCAACAGCACTCGCTCACGTGGTGGCCGCTGGGGGCGGGAGCGCGGACTGGGACATGCTCTACTTCAAGTACAAGAATGCCGCCACTCCTCAGGACGAAGTCCGGTACCTGCACGCGCTCTCGGAGTTCACTGAGGCTCGGCTGCTCAGCCGGTCGATCGAGCTCGCGTTCTCGCACGAAGTGAGGTCGCAGGACGCTCCCTATTTGCTGGCTGGCATCCTCGCAAGCCGAGAGGGCTGCGTCCTGGCTTGGGAAGCCGTCGAGCAGCACTGGGACGAAATGCTGAAGCTGTGGCCACCAAACACCATCCATCGCATGCTCGACTCTTTGCCGTCCCTTGTCGCAGCCGGCGACGACGCTGTGAGCCGTGCGTTCGCCTGGCTGGACGAGCACCCCCTCGCTCGTGGAGAGCGCAAGCTAGCCCAATCTCGCGAGCGGCTCCGGGTCAACGTCGCGTTCCGCCAGCGCGTTGGCGGGCGGCTCGCCTCCCTCCTGGCTGCCGCGTCGTAGGGAGCTCCTTGACACCAGCGGGTGGCGGTCGAGGGTCTTCCTCGTGGCCCATTGCCGTTTTTGGTACAGACGACTGCTCCGCTCAGCTGACTTGGCCAGCTTCCCCCGCGGAAGGGCTACAGGTCCAAGTCGGTGCTTCGGTGGTGCGGCCAACCCCGTCCCCGGTGGCCGAGCTCGTACTCGACGAAGGCGGCCTTAGCCGGCCGCTCAGCGAGGGTGGCCACGGCTACCTCCGGGGCCGGCGACCGCTGGACGCAGCATGGCCGTCGGGGCCCGGCTCGGTCGTCGTCGACGGGTTGGCGCCAGCAACCACCTACGACGTCGTCGCCAGCGCCACCGGCGTGCCTAGCTTCCTTGCAGCGCGAGTCACGACACTTCGCTCGCCCGGCGGGCGGCTGCTGAGCAAGTTCGCTGCCGTGAGCGATGTCCACATCGGCGAAAAGCACTTCGGCGTGCTCGGAAGGATCCACGACCCAGGCGAGAACGTCGCCGGCGTGGAACCTTACCCGGTCAGGTCACTGCGCGGCGCCATCGCCGAAGCGGCAGTGTGGGGCGCGGAACTGCTGGTGGTAAAAGGGGATCTCACACGCGAGACCGTCCCCTCCGAAGTGCGCGACGCCGGCCGAGTACTGGCCACGAGCCCCGTACCGCTGGAGGTGATCCTCGGCAACCACGACAACAAATGGGGGGTCGATGTCCGCGGGATCCTCGAGAGCCAGGGAGTGCCCGTCTCCTGGCAACCCCGCGCCTATGACCTGCCGGGTGTGAGATTGGTCCTAATGAGCACCGCCCACGGGGACCCCCGCTTCCACGGTGGCCAGCTCCCGGCGAAGGTGAGCGAGCAGATCGCCGCCCTTGCCCGGGCTGCACCGGGGCCTGCGTGGGTCTGCTTGCACCACCCGCCCGAGATGTTCCCGTTCCCGACGGTGTACCCGCCGGGCTTGCCGTTCGGCGAGAGCCGCCGGCTGCTCGAGGCGCTCGCCGGGCCGGAGCAGCCTGCGACGTTCCTAACCTGCGGCCATCGGCACAGGAACCGGCGCTACGACTACGGACGGCTGGTTATCACTGAGGTTGGCTCCACGAAGGACTACCCGGGAGTGTGGGCCGGTTACAAGGTCTTCGAAGGCGGCATCATCCAATTGGTACGGCGGACCGCACGCCAAGACGTCATGGCCTGGACTGAGGCGACGCGCCGTGCTGTGAACGGGCAGTGGCGCCGGTGGTCGCCAGGTCGGCTCGCGGACCGCTGCTTCACTGTGGACTGGCCCTCGCCGGCGACAGGTTGAGCGGGCAGGTTGAGCGGGCAGGTTGAGCGGGCAGGCCGAGCGGGTCACGGGCGAGCGGACGCGAGCGGGTTTATTCGGGCCGGCTCAGGCGCGCGATCCTCGCTTCGACGGCGACCAGACGCTCCTGGGCAGCGGCGTGCAGGATCTCAGCTTGTTCGTAGAGATCAGCGGCGGCCTCTATGCCGAGCTCACCACTGGCCAACCGGCTCGTCACAAGCTCCAAAGCAATGAGCAGCTCCTCGAAAGTGAGCCCCTCCAGCGGCTTGCCGACCCCGCTCAACTTAGGGTCAAAGCTGTGGAGCGCCGCCTCCTCGTTTCTCTGAGCGTCGTCCTGGCTCATCTGGGGGCGTGGCTCATCTGTTGCTCTCGGGATAAGGGCCACCAGAGCGTTCGACCCGGGCGGCGATAACGCCCCGCGCCAGGGTGACTTCGACGATGTCGCCCGGCGCGACCTGGTCGGGGCCACGGACCACCGTGCCGTCGGCTCGGCGGACGACTGCAAAACCCCGCTCCACCACGCGTTGGGGAGACAGCGAGCGAGCATGGCGTTGAAGTGCTCCCAGGTCGTGCTGGCGCGATGCAAGGCACGCCACCATTGGCCGGCGCCAGTCGCAGGCTTCGAGCCTTTGGCGGCAGCCTTCAGCAGCATGGCCGGGGTGCTCGCGAGAAAGCCGGTCTCCTGCATGGCGCAGCCTGCTCCCGGCTCGTTCGAGGCCGGCTGCGAGCGCCCCGCCGACCTCCGCACGCTTGAGCCTTTCCCGGCCCAGCTCGCCTCGGCTGCGGAGGCTTCGGGAACCTATCGCCAGGAGCCGTACGAGATCCCCCCGCAGCCCTTCACGATCGGGGACTACGGCATGAGCCGCCATCGATGGCGTCCCGAAGCGTTGGTCAGCAACCTCGTCGCACAAAGGTCGGTCCGATTCGTGACCGATCGCGGACACCACTGGCACTGGGCATGCCGCCACGGCGCGGCATAGTTCCTCGTCGCTCCAAGGCAGCAGCGCGGTGGCGTCGCCGCCGCCGCGTGCAAGCACCACCACGTCCACCTCCGGCCTGAGCGATAGCCGATGCAGGGCGTCAATGATCGAAAGGGCTGCGCCCGGGCCGCTTACGGTCGTCTCTTCAACCGCCAAGGGATAACCGGGGAAGCGGGCGGCGACCACCGATTCGATGTCCTTTCGGACGGCTGCGTCGGCACCGCAAAGGACCCCGATGACCCTGGGAAGCCGCGGTACCGGCCTGCCGGGTCGGTTGATCAAGCCCTCAGCAGCCAGCCTCGAGCGCGTCTCGGCGATCATCGCGGCAACTGCCCCTTCCCCGATGGGTGTCACCTCCTCGGCCTCGAGGAGCAACTGGCCCCTGTCATTACCCCAAACGAGTGTCCCAACGACGATCACACGCTCGCCGGCAACGGTCCTGCAACGGCGCGAGTTGCGGGAAGGGCACACGACCGGCATCTGTGCCGCACGGTCGCGCAGCACGAAGTACACCCAACCTCCCCGTGAAGTCTGCGGGCGGTAGACCTCGCCCTCTACCGCCACCCGGCCGATGCCGGAAAGCGAACGGGCGATCTCGCCCGATAGCCGGATGAGGCTCAACCGCCGGGGTTCCGGTCTGGTCGCTGCTTTGCCCTGGCCCCCCGGCGATGCTGGCGCACCCTCGTCCGACCAGAAAGGCAGAGTCATCGAGTGGCACCGTAGCGCGGTACGCCCCCGTAGCGCGGTACGCCCCCTGTCCGTCAGCTGCCTCGCCTGGGACGGCTAGCTCGCCGGGTACCAGCGCCGCCAGCTCGCAAAGACGCGAAGGGCGTCCGGGCTAACCGTAACCCCGGTGCCAGGGCCTTCGGGCACCGAAATGGTCCCGCCGGGCGCGATCTCGAGCGGGCCGGCCAGGTCCTGTTCGAAAAACCTGCCCGAGGCCGAAAGGTCTCCCGGAAGGGTGAAATTGGGCAGCGATGCCAGGGCGACGTTCGCCGCCCGCCCAATGCCCGTCTCCACCATCCCGCCGCACCAGACGGGGACGCCCCGGTCGGCGCAGAGGTCGTGGACGCGCACCGCCTCCAGGTAGCCCCCGAGGCGTCCAGCCTTGACATTGACAACCGAGCAGGCACCCATGTCGAGTGCAGCGATCACCGATGCCACCGAGGTGAGTGCCTCGTCGAGGCAAAGAGGCGTGCGCAGCTGGCGGGCAAGCTCCCGGTGACCGGCCAGGTCGGCGTCGCCCAAGGGTTGCTCGATGCAGGCCAGCCCGTGGCGGTCCAAGAGAGCTAACCGCGCCGCCGCCTCGGCCGGAGCCTCGTCCGCATAGGTGCCGTTTGCATCAGCGAAAAGGACCAACCCTGGCCAACGCCGCCGGACCTCGCCAAGCGGCTCGTCGTCCCAACCTGGCATTATTTTCAGCTTGACCCGCAGGTAACCTTCCCCGACGTAGCGCTCCACCTCGTCCAACAGTTGGCCGATCGAGCTGTGCAACCCGACCGCGACCCCTGCCACGACATCAGCCTTGGGTGGCTGACCCGACCGGCTCAGACTGGCGAGAAAATCGGCCAGCCTCAGACCAGCGGCCCGGAGCTCCGCATCGAGCAGGGCGGCCTCGAAGGCCGACTTGGCCATCTGGTGCCCCTTTACCGCGGCTAAGGCCGGGGCGATATCCCCGGCGCTGGCTACCTTGGCGGACAACAGGGCTGGCAATAGGTAGCCCTCTGAAACCGCGACGGCTCCCGCGGTGTATTCCGAGCTGTAGGTAGGGCCTGGCAACGCCGTGCACTCGCCCCAGCCCTCCACCTCAGCTCGTTCGCCAGCATCGCTCTCGTAACGCAGCACGGCTCTCACGAGGAGGCTGTCCCGATCGGAAAAAGATCCCGCCGCGCTTGCCCAAGGTCTGCGCAGCGGTACCAAAGTCCGGACGAGCTCCCAGCCGACCAGCTCTCCCCTGCCTTGCAGGACCGGCCTCAGGGCCGCGGTGCCTCCTGTGCTTCGGCCCAGGCCTCGGACTCCTCCACCTCGATGTCGTGAAGCTCGTCGAGACGGGCCTGGTGCCTGCCTCCCTCGAAGGTCGTAGACAAAAAGATGTCGACAATGTCGAACGCGAGCTCCGGAGCCAGGATGCGAGCCCCGAGCGACAACACGTTGGCGTTGTTGTGCATACGGGCGAAGCGGGCTGTGTACTCGTCATGACAAAGCGCTGCGCGGGCCCCATGAACCTTGTTAGCTGCGATCTGCTCGCCCTGCCCGGAGCCGCCTATGACAATGCCGAGGTCGGCTAACCCGCCAACGATGTGGCGCGCACAAGCGGCGCAGTAAATCGGGTAGTCGACCGGCTCGGTGCTATGTGTGCCGAGGTCGTCCACGTCGTGGCCGAGCTGTTGCAGATGGGACATCACTGCCAGCTTGAGCATGTAGCCGGCGTGGTCGTTGGCGATCGCGACCTTCACAGACCACATTTCTAATCGCTTTGCGGGGCCCGTGGTCCCTAGGTCTCGACGGGCTCGCTCAGCGAGCGCACCATAAGCCGTAGGGGCGAGGTTCAGATGGTTGGCCAGGCCCCGCTTATGGCCCGCAGCGGCTGGCGGCCGGTAGCCACCGCGCGTCGGGCCACGCTCAGCTCAACGACTGGCTTGAACGAAATGTCGAAACCCTCGCCAATCACGCGCACTTCGCGGATCCGGCCAAGGCCCTTTTCGCGGGCGCGCTCACAAAAGAGCCCATAGCCGGCTTTCGCCGCGGCCTGCGTGAGGCCGCTCCCTCCGGCCCAGATCACCGCCACGGCCCCCTGCCCGCGGGCATCGAGCATCTTGTTGGCGACGTGCTCAGGACGAGGTGGGCGACCGCCTCGTTGCTGCAGGCTCTGGAAAGCCTTGACCTCGACCGAGGTACCACACGCCACAAGGTCCGGGGTACGAGCACCTTTCCGTTCGAGGACAGTTCGTACGTTATGGCCCTCGCCCACCAGGATGTTGGCCACACCAAGCTCCTCATGACTGGCGCGCCGGGCGGTCTCATCGAAGCTACCGGCACCCCCCGCGTGGCGGCAGTGCCACTCCGGCTGGCCCCTCACTGGGCCCGCGCCTCGAGCGCGTCAGGCCGCTCGAGGTCGATCACCAGCAGCGAGGGAAAGCCGACGCTCTGCCTCAACAGGGTATTGATCAGCCTGAGGCCCGCCACCTCGGGGCTGTCCTCGATGTTCCCCGCACCTCTAACCGAGGCCGACAGGACGTACCGGAACTCCGACAGCGGGAGGTTGTCGTCGTCAAGGAAGTCGTGTTCGGCGAGGTAGGCAGTTATACCTCCAGCAAGCATCACGAAATGCGTCTTGTCGGGTGATGCAACGAGCTGGTTACCCGTGAGCTCGCTCAGCTGCTCTGCAACACGACCAAGAGGTTGATCGCTGTCCAGGAAAAGGTCGACAGTACGAGACATTCGGGCTCCTTGTCATTGTCGAAGGACTGTCCCGCGATGCCTCATCGCGGGGGCAAGCTAGCTGACACCCGAGCGCCCGACGGGCACTAGTGGGGCAGTGAGCCGCGATAGTCCGGACTAATGACCAACCGACCGAGAGCTCCGGCGATCAGCCACTTGTTGCGTCCAAGAGGTAACACCCTCTGATGATAACTCATACTATCTCATAGCTTTAGATGCCGTGTGGCGCGGGTTTCTGGGCGCGGTCCGGCCTTTCTCGGGGTGAGCGGGTGCACTTTTGGGCGGGTGACACGCCGAGCAGGGTCGACCCACGCCGAGGTAAGTCAGGACAGGCCCGCGTTAGATGTCAAGCCGAACAGCGACGCGCTCCAGCGCGCTGCCGGCAGGCCGGGCCGGTAGCTCGGGCTGGGCCGCCATCGCCACCTCGAACCAGATGGTCTTGCCTACGTCTGAGTGCGACTCGACTCCCCATGCAGTTGCGAGTTCCCGGAGGATCACGAGGCCGCGTCCGCTGTAGGCGTCCGGCGGGGCCGCGGCAAACGAAGGCAAACGAGTGTTCTGGTCGAAGACCTCGACCCGGACGCGTTCGTGGGACCTTATTACTGTCACCTCGAAGTCACTGCGCGCATGCAACACGGCGTTAGTGGCCAGCTCACTTACCAGCAGAGGAAGATCCTCGAGCTCCAGGCCCCACGCCTCGAGCACGGAAGCCACAAAGTGGCGCGCCGCAAAGACTTCGCTCGGATCCGGGGCAAATGTCCGCCAGGCCCGGTCAGGCCGTCCTTCACGTTGCTCATTCATGCGTACGGCGTAACCGTTCAACTTGTTGCGCGAACCTTCCAGGCTTGGTCACGTGAGCCGTCTGCCCCGTTCTGTCCTTATTGTGTCCGATTGTCCCAACTCTAACCATACGGCCTGCAAGCGCGGCCAGAGCAGCTTTGCTGTACCCCTAAATGTGAGTTTTGATGCTCGGTAAGCCGTCCGGCCCCTTGGGCTACCATCTCGAAAGGGTCACGGTGCTAAGGAGGGCAATTGTGCGGGGTGCGAGCCCGGTCGAGCTCAGCCACCATCTTGCGACCCGAAGGAGGGCGCGGCAAGCGGCCCCACTTGCCTGCCTGGTCTGCATCCTGATGATCTTTGCGTCAGCGGGGTGCTCCTCGACCGCTCCTGTTCGCCGCACTGTGCCCCATGTGCCAGTGCTGAGCTGGCAACTCGGCGCAACGGGCCCCGAAGCTAGTACGCCAGGCGAAGCACCTGTGCCGACCAAGGACATATCGGGCGCCGCTCCCGGCGCGAACCCAAGCGTCAACTTTTTGGCCGCGGCCTGCGCGTCCGCGGGTTTCTGCGCGGTCGTCGGCCAGTACACCGATGCGACGGGCTCGCTGTCCGGGCTCATCGACTTATTGTGGCACGGGGCTTGGCGCTCGTATGCCGCACCGGGACCAGCCAACAACCCTGCCGGGAGCGGGCCTGGGGACAACGCGTCGGACAGTGCTTACAGCGGGCTCAACGCAGTTTCCTGCCCCGTTGCCGGCTTTTGCGTCGCGGTCGGCACTTACAAGGATGAGGACGGCCGGTACTGGGGCCTTATCGACACTTTTTCGAGCGGTACATGGCGCGCCATGGCGGCTCCGGAGCCCCCAAAGGACTCAGCAGGAGAAGCCCCTAGCCTCACCGAAACTCAGACGGGCCTGACGTCGGTGTCGTGCACCTCCGCCATTAACTGCGTCGCGGTTGGCTCTTACGACGATGCGGTCGGCTTTTATTACGGGCTAATCGAAACGCTTTCGAAGGGCGCCTGGTCGCCCCTCGAGGCTCCCGAACCCTTGAAGGACGGGCTCGGCACCGGGCGTGGCACGGACAGTAACAGCTACCAGTTCGCTGGTTTGAACGCCGTCGCTTGTACCTCCCCGACATTTTGTACCGCAGTCGGCCGGTACAAGGACGCCAACGCCGTGGAATGGCCCCTCATAGTCATGCTCAGCGGAACGGAATGGGACGCCGTCGCCGGACCGGAACCGGTCAGCAACGCTTCAGACGCCAAACCCGGTTCTCAAGCTCAGGCAGATGGGGGCTCTTATCTCCTTTCCGTCACTTGCATGTCCCGAGCATCGTGCACGGCCGTGGGCGCGTACCTCGACAGCTCCACGCACATTTATGGGCTCATCGATTCGTTCAGGGACGGCGCCTGGCGGGGCGTGGCAGCCCCCGAACCAGCGACGGACATCTCACGTGTGAACGCCGGTACCGATGCTGACAAGGAGGAGGGGGCGACGTTGGCTGCAGTCGCTTGCACATCGCCCGGCCCCTGTATTTCGGTGGGTTCCTACAAGGATTCCAAGGGTTTCCAGATAGGCCTCATCGATGTCTTGGACCGGGGCACCTGGAACCCTCTGGCGGCACCCGAACCGTCAACCGACTCACTCGCCGGGCAACCCGGCAGCGATGCCACCGGGGAAGCGGGTACCGCTCTCAAATCTGCAACCTGCCTTCCGACAGGGCTATGCATTGCGGTCGGCACCTACAACGATTCGAAGGGGAACTCTGTAGGGCTGATCGACATGCTCCATCGCGGCACCTGGCGCGCCGTGCCGGTGCCGGCGCCAGAGAGCCCGTTCCAACTTGGGATCCTCGTTCGCCAAACCGTTACCGTCCAGGCGGTGTCATGCGCACCTGATGGTTTTTGCGTCCTCGGTGGTAATTACCAAGACACGGCCGGAAATACCTTCGGGTTGATCGACACTTATGCTGAGTGAACCGGGCCATCCCCCGGGCAGCAGGCGAGCTCAGGGCAGCGCCAGTCGCGTCGGGACCTCGTCGGCGAGGCGAGCCGCCGCGGCGTCGTCGGAGGCACCCGATGCCGCTCGGTACACGAGAGCCACCTGGCTTCGGTAGTCCTCGACTTCGGCGGCCAGGGTGGCATCGTCCCAACCGAGCAAGGGCGCGAGCAATTGGGCCACGGCCAGGGCACTGCCAACGCCGCCGTCGCTCGTCTCCATTGCGATCCTCGTGCGGCGCATCATCACGTCCTCGAGGTGCCGTGCTCCTTCGTGGGTGACCGCATAAACAAGTTCTGCCTGCATGTAACCGGACGCTCCCTCAACAGGGTTCGCGAGGTGCGGCGCGGTCCTGATCGGGGATAACACCTCCCCGACGAGACCCCCATAGCGCTGCAACAAATGCTCGGCCCGCTCGAGGCTAATGCCGTGCTCGCTGGCGAGGGCATGCCGCCGGTCCCAATTGCTCTGATAGCCAGTCGCTCCGACCAGGGGTATGTCGCCCGTTCCTGAGCGGGTTGAGCGAAAAGGTCCATCAGCAACGACCGCGTCCACCACTTCAGCAGCCATGACCCTGTAGGTCGTGTACTTTCCACCCGACACAACGACCAACCCAGGCACTGGCCGGCCTATCGCGTGATCGCGCGAGAGCTTGGGCGTTTGGGCGGCGCCGCCCTTGGCTTGGCCCTCCCCCGGCCCTCGCACCACCCCGCTCCCGGCTACCAACGGTCTCAGCCCGGCGAAGGTTGCCTCGACGTCGTCGCGCGCGAGCGGCTCGGCGAGCACGCAGTTTACCTGCGCGATCAGGTAGTCCACGTCGCTAGCGGTGGCCAAGGGCCGCGCTTTGCCGTACTCCCAGTCGGTGTCGGTGGTCCCAATGAGCCAGTGCTCTCCCCAGGGCAGCACGAACAGAACGCTGCGGTCGGTGCGTACGATCAGGCCGCTAGACAATGCAAGCTTCTCGCGTGCCACCATGAGGTGAGCGCCCTTCGACGGCCGGACCCGCACCGCCCGCTCACGCCCAGCGAGGCCTTCGGTCTCTTCGGTCCAGGCTCCCGTCGCGATCACGCTCACCCGGGCTCGGGCTTCGAGCTCCTCTCCGGTCTCTGTGTCCCGCAGCGCCGCGCCCACGACCCGATCCCCCTCCCGCAGGAACCCAACGGCTTTTGCCCGGTTGACCGCCACGGCACCGAACGAGACGGCGGTTCGGACAACCTCGACCACATAGCGCGCATCGTCAACCTGGGCGTCGTAGTACAAGATTGCTCCGGCCAAGGCGTCGGTCCGGAGAGCGGGTGCAAGGGCAAGTGCGGCCCGCTTCGAAAGATGCCGGTGGAAAGGGAGGCCTCGGCCACTTCCTACCGCTAGGCCGAGCAGGTCGTAAAGGGCGATCCCGGCTCCCACGTAGGTGCGTTCGACGACCGGCTTGCGCAGGGGCCACATGATCGGGACCGGGCGGACCAGATGAGGCGCCAGGCGATGCATGATCAGCGCACGTTCCTTCAGGCCCTGGCGGACCAGGTGGAAGTCCAGCATCTGGAGGTACCTGAGACCACCGTGGATTAGCTTGCTCGACCTGCTGGACGTGCCAGCGGCCCAGTCCTGTGCCTCGACCAGGCCCACCGAGAGCCCGCGCGTCGCAGCGTCGAGGGCAATGCCGGCACCCGTTATCCCGCCTCCGACGACGAGGACGTCGAGTTCCCTGCTGCCTAGGCCCGCCATATCCGCCCGTCGGCGTCCAGGTGACGAGCGCGTTCCCGACCTCGCCGAGCTGCCCGGTCAACGTGTGCCCACCATTATGAGCCTACGCTTGCACAGCGGCGCCGGGACCGACGAGCTACAGCGCGGGACCAAGGGGCCACAGCGAGGGGACCGAGTAGAGAGGGCTGTCCCAGATGCACGAGTTCGTCGGAGCTATCGACCAGGGGACCACGAGTACGCGGTTCATAATCTTCGACCACGACGCCAGAATTGTCGCCAGCCATCAACTCGAACACAGCCAGATCTTCCCAAACCCGGGTTGGGTGGAGCACGACCCGGTGGAGATCCTCGAACGAACGGGTGCGGTGATGCGGGGTGCCCTCTCCGCCGCAGGCCTTGGACCGGCCGACCTGGCGGCCATCGGCGTAGCAAATCAGAGGGAGACAACCGTAATCTGGGACCGGACAACCGGGTGGCCCTTAACGAATGCGATCGTGTGGCAGGACACACGCAGCGACAGGATCGCAGCAGAGCTCGCGCGCGGCCCGAACGGTGAGCTCGCGCGCCAGAAAAGCGGGCTGCCGCCGGCGACATATTTCTCAGCCGGCAAGCTGCAATGGGCACTCGAGAACATAGACGCCGTCCGCCAGGCAGCACGCGCCGGGACGGCGAGCTTTGGGACAATCGACAGCTGGCTCATTTGGAACCTCACCGGGGGGGCACGCGGAGGCAAGCACGTCACCGATGTGACTAACGCCAGCCGCACCATGCTGATGGATCTTCGGACGCTTTGTTGGGACGATGAGCTACTGGCCATTTTCGGTGTAACGCGCGAAATGCTCCCTGATATCTGTCCATCCTCGGGCCAGTACGGCGAGACGATCATCGATGGGACAGACCGGGTCGCGGTACCTCTCACAGCGGTCCTAGGCGACCAGCAGGCCGCCATGGTAGGCCAGGTCTGCCTGCGCCGAGGTGAGGTCAAGAACACTTACGGCACAGGCAATTTCCTCCTCTCGAACACTGGTGGGGAGATCGTAGCTTCCAAGAACGGGCTCCTCACGACGCTCTGCTACCAAACGACCGGCGCTCGTCCCGTTTATGCTCTCGAGGGGTCGATCGCAGTAACCGGTTCGGCGGTGCAGTGGCTGCGCGACCAGCTCGGGATCATCGCCGCCGCCGCAGAGATCGAGGCACTGGCGGCTAGCGTGGAAGATAGCGGCGGCATTTATTTCGTGCCGGCGTTCTCGGGCTTATTCGCCCCGTACTGGCGCTCCGACGCACGCGGGTCCGTAGTGGGGCTGACCCGTGCGAGCACCAAGGCCCACTTGGCACGTGCAACCCTCGAGGCGATCTGTTACCAGACTCGCGACGTCGTCTTGGCGATGGAACAAGACGTCGGTACGGGCATCGAAGTCCTCAAGGTCGATGGCGGCGTCACCGCCAACAGCCTTTGCATGCAGTTGCAGGCCGACATCCTGGGCCAGGCCGTGTCCAGGCCGGTAGTGGCAGAAACAACCGCCCTCGGCGCAGCGTACGCGGCCGGCTGCGCGGTCGGGTACTGGGCAGGCGAGGAGGAGCTTCGCCAAAACTGGCACGAGGGCGGGAGATGGGAACCACGCTGGAGCGAAGACCAGCGCCAAGCGGGCTACGCGGGATGGAAAAAAGCGGTCGAGAGAACGCTCGACTGGGTGGATGTCAACTAGCTGCCCGCCACTGTCGAACAGCAGTAGGTTGGCTCGTCATGTCCAAGCTTGCGAACTCCCCGCCCCAAGGCGATAAGCCCGTCCCGACGGCCCCGCCCCCGCCGCCCTGGTGGCGTCACTGGATCTGGCTGATAGCGGCCGCCCTGTCCTTCGGCCTGTTGTTCGTGCTCCCAGCGACCCGCGCGAGCCAGCCGGTCACCCTCACCTACACGCAGTTCCTGAACGACGTGTCCACCAAAAAGGTGAAGACCTTCACGATAAGCCAGAACGGCACAGCTACCGGCTCGTTGACCAGCGGGGGCGACTACACGACCGTTGTCCCGGTGGAGCTGCCCGACACCACCCTGGTCCCCGAACTGCGACAGGACCACGTGCAAATAACTGCGGACCTACCGGGCACGTCGTTGGGTGGGGACATCTTCACCTTGGTGATATTGCTGGCGCCCTTCATCATCGTGTTCTGGCTCTGGCGACGGCTCTCAAAGGGTGCAGTCGGACAGCTCCAGGGGGTACTGGGAGCAGGCAAGTCCCGGGCCAAAGTCTTTGATGCTGACCTTCCGAAGACCACATTCGCCGACGTCGCCGGGTACGAAGGAGCCAAGAGCGAGATTGCCGAGGTCGTCGAGTTCTTGAAAAACCCAGACCGCTACAAACGAGCCGGGGCTGTTGCTCCCCGCGGGGCACTCATGGTCGGCCCGCCCGGCACTGGTAAAACTCTGCTCGCCCGGGCCGTTGCAGGCGAAGCCGGTGTGCCCTTTTTCTCGGTTTCAGGTTCGAGCTTCGTAGAGATGTTCGTCGGCGTCGGGGCCGCGCGGGTGAGAGACCTTTTCGCCGAAGCCCGCAAGCGCGCCCCAGCGATCATCTTTGTGGACGAGATCGATGCCATCGGCCAACGGCGGGGCGGGAGCGGGGTGGTCTCAAACGACGAGCGTGAGCAGACCCTCAACCAGCTGTTAGCCGAGATGGACGGCTTCGACATGTCAGAGGGCCTCGTCGTCCTGGCTGCCACCAACCGGCCCGAGATCCTCGACCCGGCGCTCCTGCGGCCAGGGCGTTTCGACCGCCAGGTGATCATCCCTCTGCCTACACTCTCCGAACGCGTCGCAATCTTGGCCGTGCACTGCAAAGACAAGCGGCTCGCAGGCGTCGACTTGGAAGTGGTTGCCAGGGGAACACCGGGGTTCTCAGGGGCTGACCTCGCCAACCTGGCAAACGAGGCGGCGATCGTGGCCGTCCGCAACAACCGAGAGATCCTCCAGCCCTCGGACTTCGACGAAGCCCGGGACCGCATAATCCTCGGCCGGCGGGAAGGGTCGAACGTGCTCCTTCCGGAAGAGAAGCACGCAGTCGCCGTCCACGAGGCGGGCCATGCCCTGGTGGCCGCTCTCTCGCCGAAAGCGGACCCCGTAGCGAAGGTGACCATCCTGCCGGCGGGCCAGAGCCTGGGGGTCACCGAGCAGCTCCCTCTCGTCGAGCGCCACCTCTACGGCGAGGACTACCTCAACACCAGCCTCGCAGTCCGCCTGGGTGGAAGGGCCGCGGAGCTCGTAGAGCTTGGGCAGGGCTCGACTGGTGCGTCCAACGATCTGGCCGGCGCGACTGAACTTGCGGTACGGATGGTGCGCGAGTTCGGGCTGTCAAAAGCGCTCGGGCCCGTTGGTTACCCGGAGGGTGGATCAGTGTTCCTTGGCGGCGGGGGCGCTGGGCTTTCAAGCCGGCCTTTCGCTGAAGAGACCCAGGCGAAGATAGATTCCGAAGTGTCGGCGTTGCTGAGCACGGCTGAGAAGCGAGCGGTCGAGCTGCTCAGCAAGAACCGAGACAAGCTTCGGCGGCTGACCGACCTGTTGCTCAGCAAAGAGACGGTCGATGGCGCCGACGTTTACGACATCGCGGGCGTCCCTGAGCCAAAGGGGATCGAAACGGGATCCACCCTGGCACCCGAACGTGCGGCAGCGTCTAGCGCCACACCCACAGGCTGAAGCTCGGCGCGCCGTCTACCTGCACTACCCAACCTTCCAAGCCGAGACGCAACTAACAGCATCAGACCTGCCTCCCGTGTCAGCGCCGGGGGCCCAGCTGCCTGAGGCGCAACTGGCCATCCTTCTGTCGATCACAGCGGTTGTCATCGTCGGAGGGGGGCTGGTCATCCGCCGACGTCGACACCACGCGGCCCAGATGGTCCAGCGCTTTTGATAGCTCCCCAACAGGTGAGACAGGATAGCGGGACGACCGCTGAGCCGTAGGGGGCCGAATGCCGGCGTACGTGATTGTCGAACTGTCGGTAACCGACGCCGCCAGCTACGAGCAGTACAAGCCGCTCGCTGAGGCGAGCATCGCGGCCTATGGCGGCACCTATAAGGTTCGCGGCGGGAAGACCGAACCGTCCATGTATGCGGCAAAACGGGGCGGCGAGGTCGTAGGAGTGCCCGAACAAAGGAACGGTGAGCGCGCCATTGGCCGCATAAGCCTGCTTGCTGACGTCGCGGACGCCTTGGTGGCCAACGAGTTTTTCTTGGAGTACCAGCCTCAGATCAGCCTCGTCAGCGGCCGGGTGATCGGGGTCGAGGCACTGGTAAGATGGCGCCACCCCGTTGCCGGTGTGCTCTATCCATCGGAGTTCATTGGTTTGGCTGAGCAAACTGAGCTAATTGGCGATATCACCGAGCAAGTCCTGCGACTGGCCCTTAACCAATGCGCAACTTGGCGGCGTCGTGGCCATAACCTTAGAATGGCCGTAAATATTTCAGCACGCAATCTCCAGGACCTTCACTTTCCTCAACGCGTCCATGACCTACTCGTCGAGTCGGGCGTCGAACCCAGTGATATCGACCTTGAGATCACCGAGAACACCGTGGGCGTTGATAGCTCAACCTTGCATTGGATCCTTACCAAGCTCCGGGCCACGGGGGTTTCGATTTCGATAGACGACTTCGGCACGGGCTACTCATCGATGGCTCAACTGAGGGAACTGCCCGTAGACCGCATCAAGATAGACCGCAGCTTTGTCACCAATATGGCGCGGCAAAGCCGCGACGCATCAATAGTCGGGGCCATTGTCCAGCTCGGGCTGGCACTCGGGATCCAGACCATCGCCGAGGGCGTGGAAGACTCTGACGTGGCAGAGATGCTTCTAACACTTGGGTGCAACGGCGCCCAGGGATCGCTGTACGGGAAGCCCGCGTCTGCGGACATCGTGAGCCGAGTGCTAGACGACCAGCTGGCGCCGGCACCACTGCACCTACCTGTCCTGGAGGCGAGCCGTCGGTGATACTTGTCTTTGCCGTTGCAGGCGCCGCGCTGTCCGTGCCGCTCTTTGGCGGGTCGCTCGGCAAGCTAGCGACCCTCGGGATCAAGGGCGGCTGGGCCATTGCTCTAGCTCTTGTTCTCCAGGTAGTCATAATTTCGGTCATCCCGAAGCAGATGCTCGGCTGGCCCGGCCAGACGTTGGAATTGGCGGCCTACGTGCTGGCATTGGTGTTCCTGGTAATAAATAGGCGCATACCGTGGCTCTGGCTGGTGGGCCTGGGTGGGCTGTCCAACCTGGTGGCCATCGGTGCCAACGCCGGAGTAATGCCGGCTTCGCCAGTGGCGTTACAAGCGGCGGGTCGTGCTCGCAATCCAGGCCAGTTCATGAACTCCACAATCCTGTCGCACCCGCACCTCGCCTGGCTGGGTGACAACTTCTCGGTCCCTCGTACCCTGCCTCTGGCAAATGTGTTCAGCGTGGGAGACGTCCTGTTGGCAGTCGGGGCCTTGCTCCTCCTCCACACGGTCTGCGGCTCAGCGCCAGCGCGTGCAGTGCGGCGAACCGCCCTGGAGCCCGAGCTCCGCGGCTCAATCGCTCAAGGATGACAATTGACACGTGACCTCAGGAGTCGTTAGCCGGGGTCATGGGCAACTCTCAACAACGCCGGGGGCTGAGGTTGCGCCCCGTGGCGGCACTGGTGGTGGTGCTCGGGCGGGGAGCAGGCCCGTGTGCCACTCCAGTTGAGGCGGCCAGTCGGCGGCCTTGGATCCCAATACCCCCTGGCTCTCCGCGATCCCACCGCCGGCGGCGCCTGAACGGCACTGCAGAGCAGCTAAACCGCAAAGGAGGGGAGCCGCGTTGCGCGGCTCCCCTCCGTCAGCAAGACGTAGGTTCTTTTAGCAGCACACTTTAGGTGCCGGCTATGGCCGCGACCGGCAGGTTAGAGGTGAGCCCAGCGGGCTGTGGAGCCGCCTGGGCGTCACCGAACGTGTAGACGTGGCCGTCCGAGCCCGCCATGTAGTAGCCGCCATTGTCGGGCGTTAGCGCGATGCCCACGATGTTGGTGACGCGCACGCCTTCACCGGGCAGCGAGCCGTAGAAACGGACGCCTGAACCGAATGTGAAAGCCCCACCATCAGCGCCGACAAGGATATAACCCGTTCCCGTCGAGGAGGGCAGGATGGCCCGGATGTCGTGGACGTGCTTGTGGATACCGGGAAGAGAGCCGTAGAAGTGGCTCTGCCCAAAGCTGAACACGCCGCCGTCGGCGCCAACCAGAAGGTACCCCGCTCCGCTAGGAGTTGCCACCATACCCACGACGTCGTGGACGTGGACGTGGATCCCGGGCAGCGAGCCAGCGAACTTAGCATCCCCGAAGGTGAAGAACCCGCCGTCGGCGCCCACCAGGTAATAACCTTCGCCGTTGCTCGTGGGGGCGATAGCCACGATGTCCTTGACGTGCTTGCCGAGGTCGGGCAGGTCACCGTAAAACTGAGCATCACCGAAGGCACTGACCATGCCGTTGGCCGTTACCACCCAGTAGCCCTTGGTCGTGGGCGTGCCGGCGATACCGACCACGGGGCCAGTGACGGCCGAGGTGGCGACGTTGCCGAAGCTCTGGGCGGCGCCATTGCCGTAAACCTGGCCATTGGCGGTGGCCAGCCAGTAGCCATCGGCAGGCAGGTTGATGGTCTCGGAATACGCCCCCGAAGACGAGGCGAGGTAAACGCCGTTGCCCGAGTAGAAGGCACGAACTGTGACCGTCCCGGCTGAATAGTAGGTCGTGGTGCAAACGGCCTGGCCGCTCGAGCCTGAGACCCCGACATTGGTGCACCCCGATATCGGCGTACCGTTGGCGACGAAGGTCACGCTCCCGCCGGTGGGCTTGGGCGAGATACTGGCCGCGTACGTCACAGAGGTCCCGATTGAACCAGGGTTGGCCGAAGAAGAAACGACGACCGAGGTATTTTTGGCCGAAGTCGTAGTAGTCGTGGTTGCCGGCTCTGAAAAGCTGCTGTAGACGTTGAGCTCATCGATTGACCACCAGTAGTTGGCGCTGGTACCGAGCACGATCTTGATGTACTCCGCGGTCTGACGCGGGAAGCTCACAACTTCCAGCTGGCTCGAGCCCGTGCAGGTGGCGACCGTGGACCATGCGGACCCCGTCCACACCTCCACGGTGTAGCTGCGGGCGTAGTCGTCGGGCGAACCGGGCACCGCCATGGCCACTTCGTCGAAGTTGAAAGCGGACCTCATGTCGACCTCGTAGTAGAGCCCCGCAACCTGGTCCTTGTTCGTGGAAAACCGGGTGCCGGGGTTACCATCAAGGGCGTACGAAGGGGCATCGGACGCGCTTAATGGGGCGTTCGTGCTGGCCGTCCAGCCCGAGCGGCTCAGGGCCGCACCGTCCACCGAAGCGGAGCAGCTGCTGGCCCCGTACAGGTAGAACTCGTCTATGGACCACCACCAGTCGGCCCCCCCTATCAGCACCACCCGCACATAGCGGGCTGTCTGCACCGGGAAACTGACGACCTCCGAGTCGCTGGCGCCCTCACAGCTGGCCACGGCGATCCACGAAATGCCGTTTTCGGAATCTTCGATGGTGTACGAGCGGGCGTAGTCGCTCTTGGAATTGGGCACTTCCATCTGCAACTCGTCGAAGGATTGCGAAGCTCCGAGGTCGACTTCGAAATAGAGCCCAGCAACTTGGTCCTCGTTCGTGGAAAACCTGGTGCTCAGGTTGCCATCAATAGCGTACGAAGGGGCATCTGATCCGGCCGAGGGGGCATTCGCGCTCGCCGCCCAGCCTGAACGGCTCAGCGCCGTCTCGTCAATGGGGGCGGAGCAGTTGTAGTCGGTCGCTTTCGTAGTTGTTGTAGAAGTCGTCGTGGTCGACGAAGTTGTGGTCGTCCCTGCGGCGAAAGCAGCCTGGCCCGAGGGAGCGACGAAAGCCGCCACTGTCAGGGCGGTTGTTGTCATCGCCGCGACGCCGGCCAGTTGCCGGCGCCATCCGTTTCTCCGAGCTTTGGGCATGTTCTCTCCTATTGGTCGCAAAATCATCCACTAGGAACATTCCCTCGTTCGTCGCGTTCTAATGACCACTTTGTGAAGGATGTTTGATGGGCGAAAACTGCCTCCCGGTACCAGGCTTAGGAGGCCGGGCGGACGAGGACGGATAAGGGGAGCGTCATCGGCGCTCTCGTGCTAGGGCCCCGTGACCCTCGATGGCTGGTGCACGACTAACACCGAGGCTTCCGAGTGTGCGACTACGGCCGCAGCAACGCTACCGAGGAGGTACTTCTCGAGCCCCCGTCGGCGGTGGGAACCCATCACGATCAGGCTCACTTTTTGCTCCGCAGCCGTCTCGACGATCCCTTTCCAAGTCGGCGCGGCCTTGACCGCCATGCCCTGGGAGCCGAACCCAGCCTTGTCTGCCAGCGTTGCTCCGCGTGCAGCGACCTCCTCCGCGGCCCGCTGCACTTGCGAGGCTTGGTCGGCGTCGAAGTGGCGCTCGGCGGTGAACACAAATCCGACGTCTGCCGGCTGCCAAACGCACAGGACAAGCGCCTGACGAGCGGTTGCAAGCTCCTTTCCAGCTTGTTCGATCGCGAACGCCGCCAGCTCCGAACCGTCGAAGGCGAACAGGACCGGACCGGTGGCCGCGATGGCGCCAACCTCAGTTGTTGCCATCTCAGTCGGCGCTTTCGGTAGCTAGGCGCCCTACCGTCAAGCCGGAGCGAACTCTTGCTAGCAGCGGTGGCGAGTACCACGCTGGCATCTCGCCGTCCAGGAAGGCGTCGATGTCGGCTGCCTGGGGGCGGGCGCCGCTCAGCGCGTAGATGGCGACGCCGACGGCAGCACCGGTGACGGCGAGCCCGAGCCCGATCCACAGAGCGATGCCCGTGCCGGCGTCGAGGTTGCCCGCGGCCGTCGCGGCGAGGTGGGCGAAGATCGGCGCGACCATGAAGGCGGCAACGGCGCGGAAGAGCTCGACGATCGCGAACACACGCTGGAGGTTGAAGGCGGGTAGTGAAAAGCCTGCAACAAATAGCGCCGGTGCGACAGTGGCGCCGAGCCCCAGGCCGGTCAGCCCTGAGCCGACCAGGGTCAGGGCCTGGCTCGAGGGCACTTCGATGCGGAAGACCAGTATCCCGGCGGCCAGCAAGGCCATGCCGGCCAGCGGCAGATAGTGCATGGCGCGCCTCCTGATTACCCACCCGAGGGCAACCGCCGAGACCACCGCGCCACCGACTTCAGGCAGGTAGAGCAGCCCGACGTGGACTGGGCTGTAGTGCGCAGCCAGGACGCCAGCGGTGAGCGCAGTCGCTGACACCGACGCGGCCGCCGCGAACAATGCAACTATGATCCCGGCGACTGGGATCGAGCTGGTCAGCATCGTGCGGATCGTTAGGAGTGGCCGTTTGGCACGGTACTGGTACGTGACCAGGACGACGATCGTCGCCAGGCCGCCCAGCAGCGGCAGGGTGGTCTCGGCGTCCAGGAAACCGTGGCTCGTGAGCTCTGCGGCGCCGAAGAAAGCGGCCACGCAGCCGACTGCCGCCAGCACGATCACCGGCAGGCCGCTAGGCGAGGAGGGATTGGCCGGTGGAGCGTCGTCGAAGGTCAACACGGACAGCACGAGCGCGGTTGCCGCGATCGCGGCGATGATCCAGAAAAGCGGTCGCCAGGCATTCGCCTCCGCCTGTAGGCCGCCGATGAACGGGCCGAGGGCCACTGCCCCGAAGATGCACATGTTCATAATTACCGCCGTATCGCGGAGCCTGTTCGCCGGGAAACTGATCGCCAGGGGCGGGACGGCCGCGATCAGCAGCAGGCTGGTGCAAAGGCCCTGGACCACGTGTCCCACGATGTACATGCCAGCATCCTGCGCGGATGCCGTCAGCACTGACCCGACGACTAGCAACGCGGCGTACACCACCAGCATCCGACGCTGCGGCAGGTGCTGGGCGAACTGGACCGCTATGACCGTGCCGACGGCATAGGCAGCGTTGGCCAAGCCCGAGCCGAGGCTCATAGTCTGTAGGCTCATGTGTAACTGCTTGGCGATGATCGGCGTCAGCGGGCCGAGCGAAGAGGACAAGGCCAGGTAAGGGATTAGCGCGAACATGACCATGGCTGCTACCGCGGGATACCGGCCGGCGAGTGGGCCCTGGCGCATCGGCCTCCTTGAGGTATCGGACTGGTAAAGCGGTGCTGGCCCAGTCGCTCTGCGCTGGCCCGTCGCTAAGGGGTTTTCTAGCAGCAAACGGAGGACATCTCCAGTTGATTAAGCGTCCTCTGGGCGACGCAAGGGCGCCGTCGCATTGCGGTGCCATACATCGCTCGATATCTCGCACGCACGTTCGACTAGGATGCTCTAGCACTTGTGACCACATCTAAGAGCGCACCTCACGAACCTCAACTTGGCGCCGTTACCGGGCCCGCCGCAGTAGAGCTTGCTAATACGCCGCCACGTCTAAAGGTCGGAAGACCGTGACCCCAGATCGACGACGGCGCCCACCAAGGGTGGTAGCACCAACGGTTCAACAAGAGCGGGTGAGGTGCGGTCTTTCTCCACTGACGACAGGTCGGCGCGCCCTTGTGCGTCGCTTTGTGCGGGACCGGTCCCCTCCAGAGCCAGCGTGCCCTTCTGTTGGAACCACGCCTCCAAATCGGCCGCTGGCAGGGGTTTGGCCAGGAAATAACCCTGGGCGCTGTCGCACCCGAGACTGATCAGCTGTTGCCATGTCTCGAGATCCTCGATGCCTTCGGCGACTGTTTGAAGACCGAGATTGTGGCCGAGGTCGATCACTGACTTGACGATGATGGCGTCGTCGGGGTCGCGGTGCATGTTCAGCACGAAGGACCTGTCGATCTTCAACTGATCGACCGGCAGGTTCTTCAGATAGGCGAGTGACGAGTAACCGGTGCCGAAATCATCGATCGCTATCTTGACGCCGATGGCGGACAGTTCGCTCAACAAACGGTGCGCTGCGACGGGGTCCGCCATTATGGCGCTCTCGGTGATCTCGAGTTCGAGCAGAGCGGCTGGGACCTGCCACCGATCGAGTGCGGCGACCACCTCGGCGGGGAAGGCGTCGTCGAGCAGGCTCCGGGTGGAGAGGTTGACGGCCATCGACAGTTGGGGGATATGCCGGTCGGTCCCTTCTCGCCACTCACGGAGCTGGCACAAAGCTGTGTTGAGCACCCAAGAAGTCAGGGCCTTAATGAGGCCGGTGTGCTCGGCCATCGGGATGAACTGGTCGGGCGGCACGAGCCCGAGGGTGGGGTGCTGCCAGCGGATGAGGGCCTCCACGCCTTGGGCCTGGCCGGTGCTGAGCACCGCTTTAGGCTGGTAGTAGAGGACGAGTTGGCCTCGGGGGATGGCCATCCGCAGCTCACCCAGCAGCGACAGCCGAGCCGGGGTGTTGGGGTTGAGGTCGTCGTGGTAGACGACGACGTCGGCGTGGGAGCTTTTGGCCAGGTACATGGCTACGTCGGACCGTTGGAGCAGAAGGTCGGAGCTGTCGCCGTCGGCTGGCGCGATCGCGATGCCGCAACTGGCCTCGACGGCCAGGGTCATGCCGTCGATCTCGAATGGCTCCTCGAGCAAGCCCAAGAGCCGTTCGGCCACCTCGACGGCGGCGGCGAGGCAGCCGACATCGGGGAGCAGCACGCAGAACTCGTCGCCGCCGAGCCGGGCGAGCGTGTCGGCGGCGCGAAGGCCTGGGCGGATCCTCGGGCCGACCTCGCAAAGAACTCTATCCCCGTACTTGTGGCCGAGGGTGTCGTTGATCTCCTTGAAACGGTCCAGGTCAAACAGCAGCACCGCAGTGCGCAAGCCGTCGCGGGAGGCCTGGCGCAGGGCCTGGTCGGTCCGGTCGAAGAAGCAGGCACGGTTGGGTAGGCCTGTGAGTTCGTCGTGCATGGCCTGATGCATGGCGTCGTTGAGAGCTTTGTCCATGGCCCGGACGGTGCGGGCGTCGTTGAGAGCCAGGCCGGCATGGTCCGCGAAACCGACCAGGACATTGCGTTCGGCCTCCGAGTAGGTGCGGCCCTCGCGGCGCGAAGCGACCGCCAAACTGCCGACCGCCCGCCCGGCGAGATGGACCGGGGCGGCCATAGCGGCGTGCACCCCATCATCGGCGAAAGCCCCGAGCGTGCCATCTGCTGCCGGATAGTCTTCCGCCACGCACAGCCGGTCATCCACGATGGCCCGCCCAGCGAGCCCGGTGCCGACGGGAGCACGCGAGAACTGGGCGAGGAGCTCGCTCGTCATGCCCACCGAGGACACCACCACCATCATGCCCGGTTCTGACTCGTCGATGAGCCGTAGGCCCACCATTTCGTCACCCAGCAGCTCCGCTGCGCCTGTCGTGATGGCGTCGAGGACTTCCTCCAGTGACCGGCGCGAAGAGATCTGGTGCTGGATCCGGGCTAGGTGCTCAAGTAGGGCCTGACGTTCGCGAAGGGTGCCAAGCAGAGCCTTGTTCTCGTCGAGGTGCCGTCGGTTATCCTCCACCTGCTGGCGCTCGACAGCGACGCTCCCAAGCAGGCGAAGGGCGAGCCCGAGCACACGGGCCATCCCGCGAAGAAGGCCGACCTCCTCGGTGGTGAACGGTTTGCCGGCTCGGGCCATCAGGAGCGTAGTCCCGGCCTGCCTGTCTACACCGACGGCAACTGTCTCGCACCAGCCCGTACCGGGGACCAGGACACCGGTCTCCTCGCTGCTGGCCGCGGCAAGTATCTCCGCGCCCGGATGGCCCCCGGTCCACCCGCGCGACGAGGTGACGCAGGACTCCCGCAGGAAGGCGCAGGCGTCGGCGGCAAATGAGTACGCCAAGCATTCAAGGCCGTCGTCGACCGCGGACAGGTCGTCTTGCGCTGCCGCCACCACGGCCAGGAACTCGGCCAGCTGCTGTGAGGCCCAACCGAGGGAAGCGATCATGTGGTCATCGTCTACAACCTGGCGGGCGTCGTTATCGGCAGGTATGGCCTCATGACCGAGAGCAACTCGACGGTGTCGACCGGTTTAGGGATGTAGTCGTTGGCCCCGGCTTCGACGCACCGCTGGTGTTCGCCAGGTACCACCTTGCCGGTGATGGCAATTATGGGGATGTTCTTGAAGGCATCGACCGCTCGGATGGCACGAATGGTCTCATACCCGTCCATGAGCGGCATCATGATGTCCATCAGGACGATCGCGATACCCGGGACGCCCTCGAGAGCGGCGAGGGCGGCAGGGCCACTCTCAGCGATGGTGACCTCGGCGTGGACCCGTTCGAGAAGTACGGTCATGGAAAACGAGTTGCGGAAGTCGTCGTCGACGACCAGGACTTTCGTGCCCGCCAAAGGGTCGTGGGCCGTAGGGTCGTGGGCCAAGGGCTCGTGCCCGCGTTGAGCCGGCCCCGCCTCGGGGTTGCGGGCGTCTAGCACTGGGGTGGAGGCTTGCGACCTGGCAACTTGCCGATCAGCCCTCGTACCTAGCTTCTTGGCGATCGGCGGCGAAACGGCTCTTCGGCCCAGCGGCAGGTAGAGGGTGAAAGTGCTGCCGCTGCCAGGTGTGCTGGCCAAGGTGATCTCTCCGCCCATCAGGGCCGCCAGTTCCCGGCTGATGGACAGGCCCAGGCCCGTCCCGCCGTACTGGCGGGTGATGCTGCCGTCGGCTTGGGCGAAGGCCTCGAAAATCCGCGCATGGTCCTCCATGGGAATGCCGATGCCGGTATCGCGGACCGACAGGGCGATGACTGATGGCGCCTCGACCAGTGACTTGGTCCGGCGGTCCCAGCCGTGGTCCGACACGCCGATGTGGACCTGGACCTCTCCGCTATCGGTGAACTTGAAGGCGTTGGCCAGCAGGTTCTTGAGGATTCTGATGAACCCGTTGGGGGTCGGTCACGATGTGCTCCGGTGTCCCGGGTGCCACCTCGACGGCATAGTCGATCCCTTTGCCCCGAGCCACGTGGTCGAACTCACGGACTAGGGCGGTACTGAAGTGCTCGACCTTCAGGTTGACCAGCTCGGCGATGACGGTGCCCGATTCGACTTTGGCCAGCTCCAAGATGCTGTTCAGGAGGTCCAACAGGTCATTGCCCGAGGCAAGGATGACGCTCGCGTACCCGACCTGAGCATCGGTCATGGTGTGCTCGGGGTTGTCCTCGAGCGCCTCGGCGAGGATGAGCAGGCTGTTGAGCGGGGTGCGCAGCTCGTGGGACATGTTGGCGATGAACTCGGACTTGTACTTCGACGAGACCACCAGCTGGCCGGCCTTTTCCTCCAAGAGCCGCTTGGATTCCTCGACCTCCAGGTTCTTCTGCTCAGCCTCGCTGTTCCGATCGGCGAGCAGCCTGGCCTGCCGGCCGAGGTCCTCGTTGGACTCGCGTAGTTCTTCTTGCCGCGAGAGCAGCTCCTCGGCCTGCGACTGGGCCTGCTTGAGCAGGTTTTCCGTGAGGGTGTTGGCTTCGATGGTGTTGAGGACCAGGCCGATGCTCTCGGGAAGCTGGTCCAAGAAGGCCTGGTGAGCCAGGCTGAAAGGGGAAAAGGATGCGAGCTCGACGACGGCGCGCACCGAACCTTCGAACAGGACGGGCAACACGATGATGTTGAGCGGGGGGACGCGCCGAGCCCTGAGTTGATCCGCACGTAGTCGCCGGGGACCTCGGTGAGCAGGATCCGCTTCTTCTCCTTGGCGCACTGGCCGACCAGCCCTTCACCGAGCCGGAAGGAAGTCGACAGATGCCGCCGCTCCTCGTAGCCGTAGCCCGCCTGGAACTGCAGCACCGGCTCGCCACCATCTGACTGGCTCGTCATGGAGTAAAAGACGGCATGTTGGGCCGAGACGAGGGGCGCCAGCTCGGACAGGATCATGCTCGATACGGCGGCGAGGTCGCGCTGGCCTTGGAGCATCCGGGTGAAGCGCTCGCGGTTGGTCTTGAGCCAGTCCTGCTCGACGTTCTGCCTGGTAGTTTCCCGGAGGTTGCGGATCATCTCGTTGAGCTTGTCCTTCAGAACGGCGACCTCCCCGCTGGCCTCTACCCGGACCTGCCTGGTCAGGTCGCCTTCGGTCACTGCTGTAGCCACCTCGGAGATGGCTCGCACCTGGTTGGTGAGGTTGGCTGCCAACTGGTTCACGTTGTCGGTCAGGTCTTTCCAGACACCGCCGACCTCCTTGGATTGCGCCTGGCCACCGAGCTTGCCTTCGACCCCGACTTCGCGGGCCACCCGGGTGACCTCACCAGCGAAGGCGTTGAGCTGGTCGACCATCGCGTTGACGGTGTTCTTCAGCTCGAGGAACTCGCCCTTGACGTCGATCGAGATCTTCTTGCTGAGGTCCCCGTTGGCTACGGCGGTGGTCACCTCAGCAATGTTGCGGACCTGTCCGGTCAGGTTGCCGGCCATCAGGTTGACGTTGTCTGTCAGGTCCTTCCAAACCCCTCCCACCTCGATAGTGACCGCGGCAGCCTGACCGAGCTTGCCCTCGGTCCCGACCTCTCGGGTAACGCGAGTCAACTCGGAGACAAAGCCGTTGAGCTGGTCGACCATGGCGTTGATGGTGTTCTTCAGGTCCAGCATCTCGCCACGTACGTCGGCCGACACCTTCTTGCTCAGGTCTCCATCGGCAACGGCGCCGATGACACGTTGCATCTCGCTGGTGGGGCGGACCAACGAGTCGATCAGGCTGTTGACGGACTCGACGCTGCCAGACCAGCACTGGGACCAACTTCCTGGCACCACGCGTTGGGACAACTCGCCCTGCTTGCCGACCACCCGGCTGACGCGGGCCAGCTCCGCTGCCAACGCCTGGTTGGCGATGATGACGTCGTTGAGACCGTCGGCTGCCTTGCCCGCTACCCCCGTCCATTCGAGCGGCATACGGGCGGTGAAGTCACCCCCCTTGACCTGCGCCAGGACGCTCAACAGGATTTTGACGTCGATCGCGTCGGCCAAATCCACCGTGGCACCGGACATTGCAGCCTCCAGGAGATGGGCACAGCTCTCGGCTGAATGCTGGCACTCGGTCCCTCAGGGGGTTAGATCGGCGTAACAGACGCCCGGGTGGAGGAGTATCACGCCCAAAACGCCCAAAACGGTCATTCCGCCCCTTTTGGTCCGCGGAGGCCGGCCAACGGCGCCAATTGGCCCAGCGGGCCTGATGCCGCAAACCGTCCCCCCGAACAGACGGGTACCGTTTGCGGCACCACGACCCTCCCGGCAAGATCAAAACGAGGGCAGGCGAGTAAATTTCACGTCGAACTTCTGGACTTAGTCCAGAACTCGGGATAGGGTCACGGCGTGCCGAAAGAACCCGCCGACGGGACTGCACTCCTCCGCAACCACGGCCTGCACGTCACGGCTCAGCGCCTGGCGGTCTTGCGTGCTGTGTCGCGCGTCTCACACCAAACCGCCGAGGACATCGATCAGATCGTGCGGGTCGAGCTCGGTGGCATCTCAAGGCAGTCGGTGTACGACAACCTCGGGACGTTGGCCGGCAGGGGGCTCCTACGGCGGATCCAGCCAGCCGGTTCACCCGCCCGCTACGAGGTCCGGGTGGGGGACAACCACCATCACCTAATCTGCCGTACGTGCGGGCGCACTGTCGATGTCGATTGCGCCGTCGGTGAGGTTCCTTGCCTGACCCCGAACGACGACGCCGGGTTCGAGATCGACGAGGCCGAGGTCATCTATTGGGGTCAATGTCCCGATTGCGTCGCAGTGGCAGTTCGAGCAACAACCATCAATGCACAGCAACCAAAAATGAGAGAGGACCAACGTGTCTGAGACCGGTAGCGAGAGCGAAAACCCAGTTATTCCTGCCCCCACTCCACATATGGGACGGCCCCGGTCCAACCAGGACTGGTGGCCCAACCAACTGAACCTGCAGCCGCTGCATCAGAAGACGCGCAAGCAGGCCCCGAGGGGCGCGGACTACAAGTACTCGGAAGAGTTTAAGGCCCTCGATGTCGAAGGCCTCAAGCGGGACATCTTCGAGGTGATGACGACGTCGCAGGACTGGTGGCCGGCCGATTATGGCCACTACGGACCGCTTTTCATCCGTATGGCCTGGCACAGTGCAGGCACATACCGCACCCTGGATGGTCGCGGTGGTGGCGGCAGCGGTGCCCAACGCTTCGCCCCGCTTAACAGTTGGCCCGACAACGCCAGCCTCGACAAGGCCCGGCGACTACTGTGGCCGGTCAAGCAAAAATACGGGCGTAAGCTTTCGTGGGCCGACCTCATCGTTTTCGCGGGGAACTGCGCTTTGGAGTCAATGGGTTTCAAGACCTTCGGCTTCGCTTTCGGGCGCGAGGACGTCTACACCCCTGATGAAATCTTCTGGGGGCCTGAGGACGCCTGGCTCGGTGACGAGCGCTACTCCGGTGACCGGGATCTCTCCCACCCGCTCGGGGCCGTGCAGATGGGCCTCATCTACGTCAATCCCGAGGGGCCCAATGGCACCCCCGACCCGGTCGCTTCCGCCCGGGACATCCGGGAAACCTTTGGCCGCATGGCCATGAACGACGAGGAGACGGTCGCGCTAATTGTTGGCGGCCACACCTTCGGCAAGACCCATGGCGCTCACAGCGCCGAGTACGTTGGCCCCGAGCCCGAGGCGGCTCCGCTCGAGGCGCAGGGCCTTGGATGGAAGAACGCCTACGGGTCGGGCAAAGGTGGCGACACCGTCACGAGCGGCTTGGAAGGGGCATGGACGTCCGATCCGACCAAGTGGGACAATGGTTTTCTCGAGGGACTGTACAAGCACAACTGGGAGCTTTCCGAGAGCCCGGCGGGCGCCAAGCAGTGGGTGGCCACCAACCCCGAGGCCCAAGGCACCGTGCCCGACGCTCATGACCCCTCGAAGCGGCACGCCCCGGTGATGCTGACAAGTGACCTCGCCATGAAGGCCGACCCCGTCTATGAGGCCATCGCGCGGCGCTTTCGCGAGCACCCGGAAGAGCTTGCCGAGGCTTTTGCCAAGGCCTGGTACAAGCTCCTGCATCGCGACATGCGGCCCCGTGACCCGCTACCTCGGCCCTTGGGTCCCCGAGGCACAGCTTTGGCAGGACCCCGTGCCCGCCGTCGATCATCAGCTCATCGATGACACGGACATCGCCGCCCTCAAAGTCAAGCTCCTCGGCTCGGGACTGTCGGTCCCTCAGCTGGTGTCGACAGCGTGGGCCGCGGCGGGGAGCTTCCGTGGCACGGACAAACGCGGTGGGGCCAACGGGGCTCGGCTCCGCCTGGCCCCGCAGAAGGACTGGGAGGTCAACAGCCCGGCCGAGCTGGCCAAGGTCCTGGCGGTCCTCGAAGCCATCCAACAGGAGTTCAACACCTCCCAGACCGGCGGTAAGAAGATCTCACTGGCTGACCTCATCGCGCTGGGCGGCGCGGCCGCAGTGGAGAAGGGGCCCGCGACGGCGGGCACAACATCACAGTGGCCTTTGTGCCGGGCCGGACCGATGCGTCACAGGACCAGACCGATGTCGAGTCCTTCGGCTTCCTCGAGCCCAAGGCTGATGGCTTCCGCAACTACGTCCGGGCGGGCGAGAAGTTGCCCGCTGAGGTCTTGTTGGTGGACCGGGCGTTCATGTTGAACCTGACAGCTTCCGAGATGGCGGTCCTCGTCGGCGGCCTTCGGGCCCTCAACGCCAACCATGGCAATGCGGCCCACGGTGTCTTTACCGACCGGCCCGGAACGCTGACCAACGACTTCTTCGTGAACCTGCTCGACATGGGGACCGAGTGGAAGGCGTCCGCCGACGCGGAGAACGTGTACGAGGGGCACCGTCGCAGCTCCGGGGACATCAGGTGGACGGCGACGGCCGTCGACCTCGTCTTCGGCTCCAATTCCGAGCTGCGGGCTATTGCGGAGTTCTACGCCACTGACGACGCTAAAGACACATTCGTCAGTGACTTCGTGGCAGCGTGGGACAAGGTTATGACCAACGACCGCTTCGACCTCGCATAGAGCAAGTACCTGAATGGGCGGGCGTGGTGTCCACAAACGCGCCCGTTCCTTGGAAGTGCACGGAAGGGCGCCCCTGGGCACACATTGAGTCCAATTGAGCCCCGTCGGGTCGACGGAGGCACACGTTGTCCAGGCAGTGTGGAGCGCTGCGTGACGGGCCAGCGCAGTGACGAGAGAAGCGAATAACGGGCTGTCATGGGATCCCGGCCTTGCCGGGGGTACCCATCCCGTGTGGAGCACTCCGCTCATGCCAGGATCTGGCCCATATGACGAAGACCGGATGGCAGACCCACTGGCACCGCCACCCCGGCGTGCGCTCCGGGGAGCAGCTGACCCTCGGCGAGCGGGCCGCAGACCGCATGCGGAACATGATGGGCTCGTGGCCCTTCGTGTTCTCCTTCTTTGGAGTCATGATCCTCTGGGCCGTGGCCAACTCTGTGTTCTACCTCGGCGGCACCAACGGCAAGCACGGCTTCGACCCCTACCCGTACATACTGCTCAACCTGTTCCTGTCCATGTTGGCCGGTGTCCAGGCCGCCGCGTTGCTGATCGCCGCCAAGCGTGCCGACGGCATCTCATCAGAGATCGCCGTGCATACCGAGAAGAACACCGAAGACCTGAAGGGCCTGGTGAGCGACAACACCTCCCTCACCGAGCGGGTGAAGAAGAACACCGACCTGCTCGAGGAAATCCACCGTCACGTGGCGGCCCTTTCACCCGGCGCAGGGCGCTTCCCACCCGAGCCTGCCAGCCCGACGTAGGTCCGACCTGGAGGGCTTCTCCAGGGAATCGCGGGTCTGGTGTCTCGCGTGAGAGGGGAAGGGGCTTGCCAGTTGGAGCATGCCCTGGCGACGGGAGAGGCTGACAACGGCTCAGTCGGCGACTCCGGATGCGGGGGTCACGTGCAGTGAAACCGGCACTATTTATGGCGCGTCGGCCGCTCTCGGCGCTAACGAAATAGCTGAACGTCGATCTGTACTCTCGGTCGGAGCGGGTCGCCGCGTTCCTCTGCGCAAGAAACGATCGTTCGGAGCGGTCGCTGAGGTGCCGAGGGAAAGACTTTGAGCTCGGGCTGCGCGAAATGCGCCAAAGCTCGTCTCCCGGGTTCGCGTCGAGCCATCGGCGGAGGTTCAACCACTGCAGGCCGTGGTAGGCGTCCCAGTCGTCGGGGCTGGCGAGCAGCATCTGCACCAGGTCGAGCCCGTGGCCGAGCACCGAGGAGACCAACTCGGGGAGCGTCAACCACTCTTCACGGTCGCGCGCGTGGCACGCTCGCGCTAGATCGTCGGTCGCCGGAACGCGCACCCAGTACGGCTCGCCAATCAGTATCAGGCCACCATCACGTACCGACTTCTCCAGTAAATCGATCGTGCCAAAGACCCCGTCACCGATCCAGGTAGCCCCAAGGCACGAAGCGATATCAACCGGCTCGGCGGCAACATACCCGGCGGCGTCGCCATGCTCGAAGCGCACTCGGTCCGCCACACCTAACTCTGCAGCCCGGGCTCGCGCCCGGTCAATGAAGGCGGAACTCAAGTCGACACCGACTCCGGTGATGTCTTGGTCCCGAGCCCACGTGCAAAGCATCTCCCCCGACCCGCAGGCAAGGTCGAGTACCTGTTGGCCCGACCGCAGCAGCAACGCCTCGCCAAGACGGGCCAGCTTCGCCGGCGTCAGAGGATCGTGGATGCGGTGGGTGCTCTCACGAATGACGAAGCGTCGCGGTAGGTCCATGACCTCATTCGAACAGACGGTGTGCCCCTCCCCAGCCGATTTTGCTGCACGCCGTGGCTCGGGGCGTCCCTACCGCTAAATCTCGAACCGATCCTGATATCAGAGACGACCATATTGGCTTTGGCGCGATGCTGGGCAATCTCCCACCTGGGTCTGAGCAAACTCCAAGGTTGGGGTGGTCAGGTGGTCTCGCGACACACACCAAGAAAGGACAAATGACATGAAACTCACGAGACCGCTCACCACTCTCGCCTTGGCAGGCGGCGCCTTCGGCCTCAGCATGGGCATCGGCCTGGCCGTGGCGAGTGCGGCAACGACCAATCACCCGACAACGACTGTCCCCTCCTCCAGCGGGTCAACGAGCGCTACAACGCAGCCCTGCCCGAACATGGGGGGTTCGTCCGGTTCCTCCAGCTCCAGCGGCAGCACTACCGGTTAAGCTCTCCCGACAACTGCTACCCGGCCGCCCTGCCATCGCCGGGATGGGAGGGTGAGCTCCCCGGCCAGCGCGGCTATCTGGGTGCAGCAGGTCAAGCTGGTTGCGATCCGATGCTGAGAGATCAGGCCCGAGGCGCGCCCCAAAACACCGACTTGCACTCAGAACGCCCGGCCAGCACCCACCACACTGGCCGGGTGGGGCCACGCCCAGGACCGAAGTCAGGTCCACCAGCCGACACGTTTAGTCAACCGAACACGAGGAACGTAACACCGACATAAAAAATGGACACAAATCACGCGACGACAGGCGATCCGGCTAGCTGCGCAGCACGCCGCGGACGTTCGCGACAAAAGCCGGCCTCACGGTCGAGCAAGGCGGGCACCCCCGGGATCATTCAGGCGCGCCTCGGGGCATGCCACTGCTCTTCCATGTGTCAGCCCCACCCAGTCCGGGCCCGTGGCATTCCGCTTGCACCGCCTTGTGCCGGGACGAGCCCGAGCACCTGGTGCACGGCGAGACCGCCGTTGTCGAAGCCGTTCGCCGACCCGGCCATGTAGAGGCGCCACACTCGCGCCCTAGGTTCTCCAACAAGCGCGACAGCCTCCTCCCACGAACTCTCGAGGTTCCTAAGCCAGGCATGCAGGGTTTCCGAGTAGTGCTCGCGCAGTGACTCGACATCGCGGAGCTCAAAGCCCGCCCGTTGCATTGCCCCCACCACGTTGGCCAAGTCGACCAGCTCTCCGTCGGGGAACACGTAGCGGTTCATGAAGCTCCGGCCGTGCAGCCTTGACCCTCCCGGCGTCGAGATGGCGTGGTTCAGCAGACGGCCAGTCGGGGCGAGTAGGGAGAACAACACGCTGAAGTACTCGTCCATCCGCTTGGCCCCGACGTGCTCGAACATCCCTATCGAGGAGATCGCGTCAAACGTCTCGCCGCGCAGGTCCCGGTAATCTTGGAGGCGGATCTCGACGTTCCGCTCGAGCCCTGCTTCACGGACGCGTTCGCGAGCAAGCTCGACCTGGGGGCGGCTGAGCGTAACCGCCACGACGCGGGCGGCGTAGTTCCGTGCGGCGTGCATGGCCATCGAACCCCATCCGCAGCCGACATCGAGCACGCGCGCTCCGGGTCGTTCGCCGAGGCCGAGCTTCCGGCAGATGAGGTCGTGCTTGGAGCGCTGCGCCTCTTCGAGCGACATACCCTGGCGGTCGAACCGCGCACAGGAATATGTCATCGCCGGCCCGAGCACGAGCCGGTAGAAGTCGTTGCCGATGTCGTAATGGTGCTGTACGGCGACAGCATCTCGTCGTTTGGAGTGGAGCCACCCTCCGAGGCGGATTTCTTCCTCGGGCGGCGACGGCGGAAGACCAATGGCACCCAGCCGCAGCCCTGCCCACAGGCCGCTCGCTACCGCACGCGGGCCAAGGCGGCGCCTTCCTCCCATCTTCGCCTCGAGCGCCACCAGCATCTCGAAGAGGTCGCCGTCGAAGTCGATGTCCCCGGTAACGAACCCCCGGGCCATTCCGAGCTCGTCCGGTGACCAGACCAGCCGGGCCAACGAGCGCGGCGCCCGCAGGACCAGAGTGCCGGGGCCACCCACGGGGCCGGTTGCGCTGCCGTCCCAGAACACGATACGCACCGGGGGGCTCCCACCAAACAACTGTGTGAGCAGCGGGGACATCGCAGGCGCGACAGTCCTGTTGGTGCTCGGGTGTAGCGGGCCCCTAGTCTCGCCCGAGACCACCTCGGGGCGGGTCAGCCGATCGTCAGAACGCAGTGCCATTAGCTGCCCTCCTTCTTGGGGACCAGGTGGCCCGGTCCCGAAAGGAACATCAACCATTCCTTAGCAGGTCGCTTAGTTCACTCCCTAGGCACTCTACCGGCGCCAATATGCGCCAGTGACCGCGGGAACGCTATGTTGCGTGCCCCTGCGCAGCGTCAGTTCGCCTCCAGCTCGCGGGCCTCGGGCTCGCCCTCTGCTGCCCATGCGCGCACCTGGTCAACGTGCATCATTCAACCTTTCCACACTGCGAGATAGCCACACACAGGCGCTTATGGGTGCTCAGGATTTGACCCTACCGTCGTTCGGCGTAGCGCCATAGCGAGACGGTTATTGGCAGGTCCACCCGCGCCAAATTTGGCTTGCGGTACAGCACAGGATCACCGTAGGCGATCGCCGCCACGACGCCCCATGCGGCTCGCCATAGGCACTGGCGATTAGCCCGGCTACCGACCAGAGCCCGGAGCCGAGCCCTCATAGCTCCCGCGCAGAACATCGAACACGCATTCGGTATTCGTACTCCTCTCGGGCCTGTGCATCCCGAAGAGCACCACACCGACATCCTGGACGGAGAACACCTCTAGCGTACGCTTGGCAACCCGGTGGCGCTAGGCGTGGCGAGTGACTACGATCGCAAGGAGCCCTCCAGTTCGAGGCAGAGATACTCCCCCCCCCCCCCCGTATTACCGTCAGGAGCGTCATGGCGATCGGTGAGAAGGTAATACATTTCCAGAACAAAGGGAGCGACCTCAGCACGGTGCAACTAAAGATCGAGAACTATCTGAAAAATGAGGGTTTCTCGGTTCAGTCCTCGCCGCGCAGCACACAAGGTACCGTCATCCAGGCCAAAAAGGGTGGGTTCCTGAGAGGAATTGTGGACGCCGACCGCGCCCTTTCGATCGTGGTTTCTGGCAATCCCAACGATTTCACGGTCAGGATCGGTATCGGTAAATGGTTGCAGCACCTAGGCGTGGCGGCGTTGGAGACCCTCCTTATCTCTGAGCTGTTCCTCGTGGTGGATGTCGCAGAAGGCGTATGGAACTTCGAGATCGAGGACAAGCTCGTCAAGCAGATCGAGGCGTTCGTCGGCTGACGGCCTCTATCAAGGCAAGACCGGCCAGAGCCATGGCTGCAAGCGACGCGATCTCCGGGAACTGAGCCCGGGAACCGACTTGTGATCCTCTGTAACCGTCGGGGCAGTTTCGCCTCGGCGTAGCCACATCTAATGCCTCTGAAAGGTTGCGATGAAGTCGTGCACCCAGACCCCTCCCTCGCTGAGATCGAAGTTGGTCTTGAGCTTCGTCGGCCCGCACGTATAGTCGGCCGCGTCAAAAAAACCTTCAGACAAAACCTTCGTATGTTTCTGCCCGACAAAATCGATTGTTTCTATGATGTGCTGGCTCGACGGGAAAATACTGAAGCCGTCACCTGTTGTCGTATGCGCCGAGATCACTTTGAAGACCTCTGTCCCGACGAAGCTGTCGGATACGTCAAGAGAACGATCGACAAAAGGCGTAGAGCCAGCCAGGTCCAAGGTCCCCTGACCATTTCCCAGAATTGTCAATTGCATCTTGGCGAGGCCGGACTCGGCCCCGCTGAGACCTACAACCTTGATAGACAGCCAACGCCCGACTAAGCACCGGTCGATCGAGGAGGATCGAGCGGGATCGAGGAGGCGTTCGGCGGCCGAGAACCCGAGCGGGGCGGCCGAAGCCGGTGTTGCACTTCCGCAAACAAGCGGTGCAACCGCCACAAAGAGAAAAGGTATGGCCTTAGAAAACAGTCTTATCAGGGACATATTGACAGCTCTCCTCAAGGTTATAAGGGGTTGACACAGGAGATCCTAAAGGCCTGGGTCACCGACTTGGGAACAGCGGGCGGGCAGAAAGCCGGGTTGGACGTCACGCCAATGCTGTGCCAGTGGCCGAAGGCGAAATGTGCGAAACCGGTCCCGCCCTGGAACTGGCCACGGTGCACGTGCCGCTCGAACCGTTCGTCAGTCGCAGGGTGAACCCGACATGTCCCATACCCTCACTTCCTGCGATCTGGGCGAAGACGCCGCGCAGGGCGTTACCCCGGCAACCGGTGACTGAAGGCGTGGCTCGTCCCGTCGCCGCCGACGAGCTGGTCGCCGAGAAAATGGCCGTCATCAGGAGCAGGAGAGATACTCCCCCGACGATACCTGAGCGGACTTTTACGGTCGAGATCACGGTGCGCTCCTCAATGGTGGGCGATCACAGCTCCCCTCGGTTGAATCGTGATGCTCGAGGTCACAAGGGCGTCCCCGGTGGGAAAGTCACCGCCGGGCTGTCCCAGTCCAAGTACCGGAAGATGACTGCTGTGTGCCCATCGGCGGAAGCCGTTACTGCGACGGGCAAGGAGGTCTTCGTGGCAGCCCAGAAGGTCACTTGTCCCCAGCTCATACTGGTATTGCTCCCGTTTTCGACGATCGACTGGACCAGGTTGCCGGCCACCCCGGTGACTGGGGTCCCCGCTATGTCTCCTGACCCCGCCATGTGTGCACGGGTGAGGGCGAGGAAACTAAAAACCTCCGAGTTATAGCCACTGGAGTTGAAACCGGAGCACGAAGGGACCGTCGCCGATTTCGGGCTGCCGGGAGGCGCCTGGCCAGGCGCGAACCACGTGCACGTCTTCTCATCGCTGAAAAAGACATAGGTGGTTACCGGCTTGCCCTTCAGGCTGAACTGGTACTGCTCGACGGCCCGGGAGGACTGCTTGGTCTGGAGCACGTATACGACTGTTTTGCTCGGACCGGGCGCTCCGAAAACGGGCATCGACACCTCATAGGCGAGCTCGAAGCTGCGCTCGGCTCGGGCCGCCCGGTACGCGGCTTCTAGCGCGGCGGACGGGCTCGTCGACCCGGGAACAAACGCACCGGCGACCATCCCGCCTGGGGGCTCAGACCGACCACCAGCGCCAGACGCTGTGGCCACGCCGCTCAAGGGAGAAAGTAACAGCCCTGCCAGCCCCGCCGAGCAGGCGGCGAGGGGCAGCCGTCGGGCGACTATCCGATATCTCGGCATTTCGGTCGCGCTCCTCTCGAGGCGTCGTCGCGAAACTAACAGGGCCAGCGCGCCTTGCGGCCGCACCCCATAATGGTGCTAGGAACTGCGCTCCTGGCAGTTCCCTTCGAGGCCGTAACCGACGGTCTGCGTTCGACCAAGGAGCGGGAGGCCACTCTCCAAGAACGTCGCGGACGTCAATCTCAAGCCCCTCGTCCGCGTCCCCAACCCGGCCGTCTATCTCCCTGTCGCGGACGTTGTGCGCGGCATTGAACTACGAGATGGCGATCGGACATCTAAAACATGCCCTTAGCAGCGAGAACGTTGTAATAAGTGCTACGCCACTGGACCTAACCGGACAGTTCGCGAACACAGTGTCTACCAGTCCCTGCAGCTGCTTCTTGATCTAGCGGCTCTCTGCGTAGCCTAGACACCCGAGTGCTGCTGGTACCTGCGGGGCCGCAGCGCGTTCCCAGGTGTACTGTCCCACGGCCGTCTCCCGGCGCGACGATATGAGAGTGGCAGCCGAAAGGTGGGCACTCTCAACCGGGCAGCGCCGGGACGATCGGCGGGGAGCCTGCGTGCCATGGAGGGGGAACCGTGCGAGCCGAGCCGACCGATAAGGAGCGCAAGCTTTACGAGGAGAACGGGTTCGTGGTGATTGAGGAGTTCCTCGACGCCTACGAGCTGGCCCACTGGCGCCAGGAGGTGGACGACGCCGTCGAAGCGCGGGGCACGCGGCGCTTACCTCACGACTCCGACGATGCCGACCGCATCGCCAGCCACGTCATCTCGCCTGAGGAACAGGCGTACTATGACCGGGTATTCACCCAGCGGGTGAACCTATGGCAGACGCACGAAGGCGTGCGGGAGCTCATGTTCACCCCCGAGCTAGGTTCTTTCGGTGGCCGGATCGCCGGCGTGAACGGGCTGCGCATATGGCACGACCAGGCGCTGATCAAAGGCCCCTACGCCAACCCGACCGCTTACCACCTCGACGTACAGTATTGGTCTTTTACGTCCGCCGACGCCATCACCATCTGGGTGGCGTTGGACGACGCCACACTGGAGAACGGGTGCCTTTACTACGTGCCCGGCAGCCACAAGGCCCGTAAGTTCGACAACGTCGGGATTGGCCGTGAGATCGGGGCGCTGTTCGACGTTTATCCCGACTGGCACGACGTGGCGGCGGTGCCCTGCCCGGTTCCCGCCGGAGGGGCGCTTCTTCACAACGGCCTCGTGTTCCACGGAGCGGGAGCGAACATGACCCCCGGGCGGCGCCGGGCCATGACCTGCGCCTACATGCCAGACGGCTGCGTGTTCAACGGCCAGGCCAACGTGCTGCCGCCCGCCTACCTGGCCACCCTCAGCGTCGGCGACGTGCTTGACAACGATGACCAGAACCCACTTGTCTGGCATCGCTGAGGCTCGAGTCGAGCCGTCCCGAACGACGTCGTACCGTGTCTCCAGCGAAGAGTTCCCTAGGTGTGCCACCAGGTAAATGCGCATCCGGGAACTCGGTAGATGTCGACGCCGAATGGCGGCTATTTATCTAGAAAGGTATTGAAAGCTATGGCATTGAGGGACGAGGAGCAGGCCCAAGCATACCTGCCATCGGATGAGGACGTGTCTTTTTACGCCAGGCATGGTTACTGGGTCGCACCGGTCATCATCCCTGATGCCATATTGGCGGGCGCCGAGCGGGGCATGATGCGGTTTTACGCGCAGGATGTCGACGAGCACCTTGCGCTGGACAGTGCCCCGCCGACGAGCCGCGCTCTAGGGCTGAAACCTTACAACCATTGGGGGTGGAGACCCGAGGATGGGAATGTAATGCGAAAGAACGACTACACGACATTGCGGGTTCGGGAGCTTGCCGAGCTGGCTCGGTACCCACTCCTCTCGGCCTGCGCTGCTCGCCTCTCTGGGGCGGCCAGTCTTCGATTGTGGCATGACCAACTGCTTTACAAGCCAACGGACACGGCAGGAGATGCGGGCAATGTGGCTTGGCATACGGACCGGTATTACTGGAAGACTTGCTCGAGCAAGGACATGCTAACCGCTTGGATCCCTTTTGCTGACGTGAGCCGCTCCGACGGTGCGATGTCGATGGTCGACGGGAGTCACCTGTGGACGGACGAGCTGCAAATCGAGTGGGAGAAGGCGCCTTTCTCGGTTATCGACGCAGTGCTGGCGGAACGAGACGCTATTCTAGTTCCGATAGAGTTGAGACGTGGCCAGGTAAGCTTCCATCACTGCAAGACATTGCACGGCAGCGGCCCTAACGTGGGGGTGCGCCCGCGTCGTTCGCTGGTAGTGCACTTTCAGCCGTCGACTAATGAATACGTCGAGCGCGGTCATTACCATCCCAATGACGATCTTGTGGTGAGGACCGACTCCGGCTTACCAGACTACAGCGATCCGCGTATTTGCCCGACACTGTTCCCGGCGTAGCGCACGGCGCACGATTACGTACATCTCGTTCAGAACGGCGATCCGTCGGTGTCATACGTGAGCAAGGACTCTCATATGAAACGCACGAGCCACGGTCGACAACGTGCGAACGGCCTTCGCCGAGCGCGCGCCAGCGTCGATGATGTGTAGGGGTTAGTTGAAGCGGGTTAGGATCGCTCGAGGCCCATCGGGATTGTGAGGTGATGCCTTGACGCCTGACGCCGTAACGTCCGGGGACCTGGGCACCGGCCTCTGCGACCGGCCGGGTGAGGGGGTCGACGCCGGCGTGGTCGACCTAAGGGCCTACCAACGCGACGGCTTCCTCATGTACCCCGACCTGCTCGGCTTGGACGAGGTGGAGGCGCTCCGGCGCGAAACACTGCGGCTGTCCCGGGGCGAGCGTGGCCAGGTGGACGGGATGGCCCGAGCCGGCCCGGAGGTGGCCGACGAGGAGGTGCTCCGCACCGTCCTGTGCATCCATTTCCCACACAAGTTGTCGCAGCCGATGCACAACCTCCTGCTCCACTCTCGAGTCGTCGAGATCCTGACCGTGGTGATCGGGCCGGACGTGAAGGCGATGCAGTCGATGCTGTTCGTCAAGGCCGAGGGCAAGCCCGGCCAGGCATGGCACCAGGACGAGTACTTCATACCGACCCGCGACCGCTCGCTTACGGCGGCGTGGATCGCCCTCGACGACGCCACGACGGAAAACGGGTGCCTCTGGGTGCTCCCCGGCTCGCACCGCCGGGGCGTCATCTACCCCGAGCGCGAGATCGACGACGCCCGCTTCGACTGCACCACGGAGGCGTACCACTTCCCGTACTCCAACGACGAGGCCGTCCCCGTAGAGCTACCCGCCGGAGGGGTGATCATCTTCAACGGTTACCTCTTGCACCGCAGCCTGCCTAACAGGGCACAGCGCAGCGTGCGGCGGGCGGTGGCCAACCACTACATGAGCGCACAGTCCCTCCTGCCGTGGCGCCCGCCCCGGGACGGCGAGCACATGGCCATGGTGGACGACCGGGACATCGTGATGGTGGCGGGCGAGGACCCCTACGCCTACCGCGGCTTCGAGGACCGCCACCGCGCCTACTTGCGCCCCGACCGCGAGGGTGGGTGCGACCGCTGACCCGGCGCTGAAGCGCCTGCCGTAGTCTCCTTGGCTTCGCAAATCTCGACAACGAGTGGAGGTGACCGGACTCGAACCGGCGACTTCCACGATGCGAACGTAGCGCGAGACCCCGGTCCGGCCAGCGGCGGAGCCAGGACACCGCAGCCATGATCGCAGCTTTCGTGCGCGACGGCATCTGGCCCCCTCTCGTTCCCTCTGTCGTCCTAGTCGAGTGCCTGAGCGGCCGTGAGCGTAACGACGTCCTCGCCAACCGCTTCCTAAAGACCTGCGAGATCATCGAGGAGATCCCGCAGCAACTTGCACGTCGTGCCGCAGTGCTGCGGGCGTCAGCCGGTCGGGGCTCGGCGGTCGACGCCGTGGTCGCCGTGGCCGAGCCAGGGGGCGCCGTGCTCAGTAGCGACTTGCCTGATCTTCGCTCGCTGGCGGCTCACGCCGACGACGTGATTGTCCTTCGCGCATAGCCCAAACCACACGGGTGTTCCGACGCGGAGGCTCCATTCCGTGCCCGTGCAGACAGGATCCGCGTAAGGTTGCGGCGTGAGCCATGAGGTGCAAGCCGTAGTCGCCATTGAGCAGGGCAAGCCCGTTTCCCTGGAGACGATCGTGGTGCCCTCCCCCGGGCCGGGTGAGGCGATGGTCCGGGTGCAGGCGTGCGGCGTCTGCCGTACCGACCTCCACTACCGGGAAGGCGGCATAACCGACCAGTTCCCGTTCCTGCTGGGCCATGAGGCGGCCGGTGAGGTGGTCGAAGTAGGCCCCGATGTCAAGGGCCTCAACCCCGGGGCCTTCGTAGTGCTCAACTGGCGGGCGGTCTGCGGGCAGTGCCGGGCCTGCCGGAAAGGCAAACCCCAGTACTGTTTTTCGACTTTCAATGCCACTCAGAAAATGACCTTGAAGGACGGCACCCCCCTGACGCCCGCCCTCGGCATAGGGGCTTTCTGCGAGCTGACCTTGGTAGCGGCGGGTCAGTGCACCGAGGTCCCGCGCATCCGGCCGGAGGCGGCCGGCCTGTTGGGCTGCGGGGTGATGGCCGGCCTAGGTGCCGTCCTGCACACCGGACAGGTGGGCCCGGGAGACAGCGTGGCCATTTTCGGCTGCGGCGGTGTCGGGGCGGCCGCCATTGCCGGGGCCAAGCTGGCCGGGGCGACGATAGTGGTGGCGGTGGACGTCGATGACCGAAAACTCGAACAGGCTCGGGCCATCGGAGCCACCCACACGGTCAATTCCAGGCGCGAGGACCCAGTCGCCGCCGTCCGGGCGGCCACCGGTTCCTTCGGGGCTGACGTGGCCGTGGAGGCGGTGGGCCGGCCTGAGGTGCTCGAGCAGGCATTTTTCGCCCGGGACCTGGCTGGGACGGTTGTCCAAGTGGGGGTCCCCACCCCCGACATGCGTTTCCCTGACCTGCCCATGGTCGAGTTTTTCGGCCGGGGCGGGGCGCTTAAACCCTCGTGGTACGGCGACTGCCTGCCCAGCCGCGACTTCCCCATGCTGGTCGAGCTTTACCGCCAGGGCAGGCTGGACCTCGACAGTTTTGTCAGCGAAACGATCGGTATCGGAGACGTCGAGGCAGCTTTCGGCCGAATGGCCCGTGGGGAGGTCCTGCGCAGCGTGGTCGTCATATGACCGAGCTGCCCGATGGTGATGAGCTTTGACGACGAGGCCGAACAAGACGTCGCCGCCGGCATCGAGCAGGTCTGCGACGAGGTGCCGCCGGCGTTCGCCGAACTGGACGTCCCTCGGTAAACCGGCGACCTGGTAAGCGCCGAACCTCAGATTGCCGATCGACAGGTCGCGGCGCTAGTTACCCGTCCCTGCTCCCGATGGCGCGCTCAATTGGTGCCTCGAGCGCTTGTACCGCCGCGGTATGTCCAAGAACGCGCCAGCGATCGATGGTGGCCCGGAAGGTCACCGGTCGGAAGGTCACCGGCTCGCACGACCAATTGCCAACGAACCAAAGACGTTCCGGGGTACGGGCGCTCGACAAAACGGACCGAACCCGGCTGATCCTTCCAAGGGTGAGGAAACTCCGGCCTCAGGCGTGGACGACTTTGGAGACCTCCTCCATGAGCTTCAGTGCTTCGGTTCGCGGGCGCTGCCAGATGTTCCTCCCCACGAAGATGCCTCTCATACCGATGTCGAGGGCCATTTTTATCGTGTCGACCACGTCACCGCTCTGGCCCCTGAGCTGGCCGCCGAGGGCCACGACGGGCACCGGACAGGTGGAAACGAACCTCTTGCCCGCGTCGGAGGCCCATGCCTTCATCTTGATGATGTCCGCGCCAGCCTCGACGGCGATGCGCGCTCCTTCCAGTTCCCGGCGCTCGACCTCAGCCAACGCCACCCCCTGAAGGGGGCCCGAGGCCAGCGGCTCGACGATCACTGGGAGGCCCGCGTCGTGGCCCTCGTCCAACGCGTGTGCCACCAGAGCCAAGATCCTGGCACGGCTGGCGAGATCGTCCTCCCACGCCATCAGTACCTTTACAGCGTCGCAGTTCTCTTCGGCTGCGTCGGCGGCGCGAGTCACCCTTACCTGCCATATGCTCCCATCGCCGCCCCCCAACGCGCTGTCCAAAGTGACCAGGCGGAACCGGTCTTCCGCCATTCCCGTCCGGCTTAGCCGACGGCCCACAGGCAAGCTGCAGAGGACCCCGTTTACACCCTCCACCTTCAAAAAATCCAAGACCAGCCCAACCGGGTCGTCCAAGCCGCTCACGTTGCCCAGGGCCATCCCGTGGTCAACCGGCAACACGAGTATGCGCTCGTGCGCCCCGAACATGCGAGCCATCTTGGCCTCGATACTGCTTGCGGTATCCACCGTCGTCTCCTTCAGGGTCGTCATTCTCGGCACCACCTATCCATCGCCCCGGCCAGACCGGGGACACCATTAACCTCCAACCTCTAATTGCGCCGCCAACCAGCCCTCCGGTGAGCCGCTTCCGCCCGATAGCCAGGACCACGATCGGTGCGACCAAGACGATGACTGTGCCGCCAACAGCGCAATTCCTCTCCTGCCAGCAAGCAACCGCCGAGGAGAAGTCCGGCGGTGTAGGTATCACCCAAACCCATCGTCGACCTAGGTTTCGTCAGGTAGGGCAGGGAACCACCATCCGGTGGGCACTCTGGCGGTCGTGCCAGCTGTGTTGGCCGCGCGCGGTTCAGGAGCGCCCAGGCTCTCTGGTCGCGAAGCCACCCCGTGCTTGTGGATGGGCAGAGTCTCGTCATTCGGCTTCTGTGGCGGCAAACCGACTGTTCCCTCCTTCACCAAGAGGCGTGAGACAAGCGGACAAATGCAGACTACATCGGACTTGCGCACTCCGCAAGCCTCAGTTATAGTCCAATCGGGTATAGAACTGCATAGTCCGGCAAGGTCAAAGTTCGACGACAAGGGGCGCTTGGTGTCAGGTCGATCCTGTAAAGGCCGTCGGTATGTTTTCTTCTGTTTTGGAAAATCGACTGTCCTCTCCTCCACTAGAAGGACAACGGCAAGCGCACCTTTGCAGACCCCGTCGGGTCTTGCGCGATCGCAAGCATCAATTGTAGTCAATATCGGTACAGAACCGCATGGTTCGGTCAACTTCGACGACAGGGGATGCTGATGCCACGTCAACCCCGCAAAGAGCGCGAAACTTCGCGGCTCCCGGCACAGCGACGTGCTGACTTAGCGGAATTTGTCGAGGAGCACGGCCAGGCCACCGTCGGCATGCTCGTTGAGGCCTTCGACGTATCCGGAGACACTGTGCGCCGGGACCTTCAGTACCTCCATGAGCAGGGCGTCGTGGTCCGGTCCTATGGCGGGGTCGTCCGGCGGGATGATCTTGCCCGGTTTGACCCTCCTTTCTTGAGCCGCACGGGCGCCAACAGGGATGCGAAGGCCGCTATTGGCGCACTGGCAGCGACGTTGGTATCGGATCAGCAGACTCTGATCGTGAACGGCGGCACTACCACTCTGGCGCTTGCCCGTGCTCTGAAGGGTAAGAAGGATCTGACCGTCGTAACCAACAATCTGCACCTTCCCGGCAATATCCCGGCCGGTGCCGTCTCCGAGCTACACATCCTCGGCGGACAGTTCCGGATGACCTCCTTCGCCACGCTCGGACCGGTTGAACTTCCGGACGTTGAAGGAGGCCGGACACATGCCTTTCACGCCGATCTCGCCTTTATCGGTGTCGGCGGCGTGTCCGGCGAGCTCGGCTTCACTGGAGGCGATCTTCGGGAATCCAGCATGATCCGGCATATGATAGAAAGGGCCGGGCGCGTCGTCGTGCTCGCTGATTCCTCAAAATTCGGCAGGACCGCCTTCGCTCGTATCGGTGAACTATCGATCGCAGACGGCCTGATAACGGAGAAGGCTCCCGCCGCAGAGATCGGAGCTGCCCTGGCCGAGGCCGGGGTCGAGTTGCTCATTCCCGAGGCAGACGAAGACCGCTGCGCCGACACCGAAGACCGCGGCGCCGACAGCGGAATAGCGGGATGACCTTCCCCCACCTCATTGGAGCCCCCTTAACTGACCTCCCGAGGCAAGAAGGGCTTGTCCCGGGACAGTTCTTGCACCACGTCCAAGACCAGATTCCACACAGGACGAGGGCCCCTCCCTGTCCGAGATGCCAGTTCCTACCGTTGTTCTCCACACCTTCGCTCCCAACGGGGCCCTGCCCTAGACACGATGCGAGGTCCTTATCCCCTCTGCGCAGACAACAGCAAAATTAACGCTGAGTGCGCCACGTCCTCCCCGGGCGCCTGAGGCGGCACCCGCAGAACCCTTACACCCTTCGGCCCCACCGCAAGGTGGCCAGGGACAGCACTCGCCGACACCGTTATAAACCACCGTACTTGCCGAAACCCACTGGAGGGGAATATGCGTAATGTAGCTCAACAACGCCAACAGCGGATGCGCAGGAGAGTTGTCGCTGCGCTCATCGCCACCGCAACTACCGTAACCGGCATTCCCTTGGTTGGCAACTCCGGGGTGGGCGATGGCCTGTATCATCGTCATAAATATTTGGGCTGGCTACCCTTTCTTTATGATCACTCTCTTGGCTGGGCTTCAAAGCATCTCGCCCGAGTTATACGAAGCCGCGCGAGTTGACGGTGCAGATTACGCCCAGCAGCTTCGTAACGTTACGTCCCCGCAATTGCGCCCTATTATCGTCGGCATCGGCCTACTCGATGTGCTGTGGACCACACAGCAATTCACCCTGGTATGGATTATGACCGGGGGAGGACCACTCGGTTCGACCCAGGTCTTAGGTACTTACATCTACACCCTAGCCTTTCAAAGCTACCTGATGTCGCCAGCGGCCGCGAGCGCAATACTTCTGCTTCTCGGCTCTCTTGTTGTCGCCGTCTTCTATGTTCGCCATCAAAGGCGCTTGGAGCTGACATGAGTGTCATGATCAGTACCCCGGTTAGGAGAAAGGGCGTCTGGCGCAAAACTCGCCTATACGTGGCGTTGCTGGTTGGAGCGATCTTCGCAGGAGGCCCTGTGGTCTGGATGCTCTCCAGCGCGTTCAAGTCGAACGCTGACATCTTTGAATACCCTCCAAAGCTGGTTGACAATAGTTTTTCAGGCTCCGCCTTCGATGCGGTGTTTGACAACCCGAAGGAAAGTCGTTTCTTCGTGAACAGTTATGCGGTGGGTCTTTCCGTTACCGCGCTCACAATACTGGTTGCTATCGTCGCCGCGTTTGCCCTCAGCCGGTACAAGTTTGCCTTGAGGGAACCCCTGAAGGTGATGATCATCGCGGTCCAAGCGATCCCCCCAATCACGCTCGTCATCCCGCTATTTGGGGTGGTGATTGCCCTTCATCTTTATAACAGCTATGAGGGTCTCATTCTTACGTACCTGGTGTTCACGCTGCCCTACTCGGTCGTCATGATGACTGCGTACTTCAATAGTATCCCGCGCGAACTCGATGAAGCCGCTAGGTTTGATGGCGCGGGATCTATGCGAACGCTGTGGCGCGTCATATTGCCATTGGCCCGGCCCGGGCTTGTGGCCGTCGGGTTTTACGCGTTCATGATCTCATGGAATGAGTTTTTGTTTGCCTTGACGCTTACACAGACGGACAACATGCGGACGGTCCCCGTCGGTTTAACGCTGCTCATGGGTCAGTACAACTATCAATGGAACCAAATAATGGCTATGAGCGGCCTTGGCTGCCTTCCTGTCGTCGTCTTGTTCCTGATCTTCCAGCGGCACTTTGTTAGTGGTCTTAGCTCTGGTGCTGTGAAGACGTGAACCAAGGCCGCGGGTACTAGACGTGTCGGGACGGGTGTTGAGTTTCTATGGCTAGCACTACCGAGGGAGGGTGGCGGCTTAGCGAGCGTCACTGGCGGGACCGTTACGAGCAACTTGCCGAGCAGGTGCGCGTGTCGGCGGCGGGGCCCGCCCGGTCCTCATCAGTACCAGCGTCGACGTCGATGACATCTACATCATGACACCCGCCAGGCTACATTCACTACGCTCGCGGGGGCTTAGCCAGGGTGGGCTGGCCGCAGAGCTGGCCATGGCCGTGGGGAGGCTTCTGTCCGAGGGGCGGGACGGTGAGTTGTTCTGGGATTGGCCGGAAGGGTTGCACTGGTTGGCCGAGGCGCTTGGGCCGTCGAACCGAGTGCAGGTGGGCGGTACCGGCCCACAGGCGGCTTGGGCGCTCGATGTCCTTGGTGCCCCCAGCATCATGGCTCTGGAAAGCCGGAGCCGCGAGCAGCTTGACGTGCTGGCGTCGGACATCCTCGTATGTTGCGAGGGCCGGATGGTACCCGTCCACGAACTTCCGGCCGATGCGGACGCGGCGCCCATCCGTAACGAGATCCTCGAGTTCCCCGGCGGCAGCGGGTTGTTGGACAGCTCCGCGGACCGTTTTCACCGTGTCATTGTGCGCTTCTCGCCTATCGCCCTCGAGCGGGATGAGCACTTTATGGCTATGCAGGAAAAGCTTGGCGCCACCGCGGGAGCGGCCATGCTTGCGGGGCTCAACGGGCTGGCCGTCTCGGACGGGACCAGCCTCGAGTGGGTCAACCGCCTGTTGAGGGCATGGCGGGAGTGTGGGCCCGCCCTGCGCCACCTCGAGCTGGGCGACACCACCCGCCCGGGGGACCTCAGGACGGTCATGGCCGGCTTGCGCGGGCTCAACTCCAGCGTGGGCCTGAGCCTGTCGGAACTGCTCACTCTCTGGGGCCCCTCGACCGATGTAGCGGCCAAGGCCTTGGAGCTGGCCCACGGCCTCGAGTGCCCCTGTATTGTCGTGCATGCCGACCGGTGGTCGCTGGCCGTGCACCGCGGTGACCCCGGTACAGTCGTACGCCGGCTCATGACCGGGAACCTGTTGGCCTCGGCCCGGGCGGCAGCGGGCGCCCCGTGTGGCGACGTGACTCCTGTCAGCTACGCGCTCTATGCCGAGGAGGTTCCTGAAAGCGGGCCGCTGAACGAGGGTTGGAGGGTGGACTGCGTCCCCGCCCCCTTCGTGCCCCGCCCGGCCTCGACCGTAGGGCTGGGCGACACCTTCACTGCCGGGCTGCTCCTGGCGGCCGCCCTGGAAGGCACCTAAGCCTTTAGATGAAATACAGAGGAGAGGGACTTCATCCCGTGATCTCAACCATCTTCTCGGGCTTGACGGCTCGGTCGTAATCGTCGTCGTTGACACGTCCGCAGGGGTCGAGATCGTGGCCAAGACCCGACGGGAGGAGCGTTTGGCGGCACTGATCGCAAAAATGGTGACGGGGGCTAGTACGAACGTCCTGCTTCGGACCTCAGTAGCCGGCGAACCTGCTGCTGAGGGCCGTGCATATGCGCGCGCTTTGGGTGCTTTCTACCCAGAACCGCGGGGGCCGCGAGAGTCTCCCACCGAAGAGATCGTGGCGGCCCTACCCGACCTCGGGCCCGCCGACGTGGCCGAAGCTCTCCATACGCGGCAGCCACCCTGCACGAGCACCTGGTCCCCCTGCTCGATCCGGCTTGAGATTCCTTATCGACCAGTGCCTATCTACGGAGCTGGCGTGCAGGAAGCGCACTGTCACGATCCAGGCGAGCACGAACGGGTCAGGCAGGGTCTGCTCTGCCAAGTGCCAGATCCATCGCCTCGTCCAAGCTAAGACCGTTGCCCTTAGAATAGCGCCGCATAAATTCTTCTCCACCCAGGTAATCGCTAACTTGGTCGATGCTGGTCTGCCGGAAGTCGACCTCAGGAACTTGCCACGTTTCTGCCGTAACGTCAAAAAATGCCTGTGCGGCACCGTGGAGCACAGCTGCCCGGTGCCAGTCGCCGAGGTCCCCGGCAATGCAGGCGAGACCTAGGATGGAATAGGCGATAACTGCCCGGTCCCCGCTCCGACGGCCCACGCGCACGGCGTCTTCGAACATGGAGCCGGCGCCTTCAGGGTCGCCTTCTTCGCGGCGAACCCAACCCAGGCCCTCCGTCGCAGCCTGGTGATGCCGCCCAATCGCTTGCGTCGCCCGTATGGAGGCCTCAAAATGGGCGCGGGCAGAGGGGACGTTCCCCGCCGCTAGTGCGAAGCAGCCAGCATTGTTGTGCAGGAGCCCAGTCAAGAACGGGTTGCCGTAACGCTCGACGCACGCTATGGCTTCGCTGTAGAGCTCTTCAGGGCGGTCCTGGTCGGTGGCCTGGTTGCACAGGAGGTAGGCATTTAGGCTCTGAGCCACCAAGAGATCGTCGCCAAGTGCCCTGGCGCGCTCCACAGCCTCGTTGGCCAAGGGGATGCCCCTCCCGAAGTTACCTGCGAACGAGCAGGCCACTGAAAGTTCGGTCAGGGACTCGACGAGCAACCGGTCCTCTCCGAGCCGGCGAGCGATCGCCACCGCTTGCTCACCGAACTGCACCGACCGCCGCACATCGACGTCACGAGCCATGAGCACAGCAGTGACAAGGGATCCGGCCAATAGTTTGGGGAAGGCGAGGGCCTCGGGCCGTTCGAGCACCGGCGTCAGCAACCCGAAAGCTTCTTGCCGGCGAGAAACCGCCCACCAATAGTACTTGAGGGCGATGGCGAAACGCAGGGCTTGTTCAGTCTTGTGGGGATCGCCAGCTGCGTGCTCGATGGCACGCCGAAGGTTGGAATTGTCGGCCTCGAGGCGTGCGAGCCACCGCCCCTGAACCGGGCCGACGGATTCTCGTGCGGCCGTTTCGGCCACCGCGAGGAAATGCTCGCAGTGAGCATTGGCCACAAAGGCCACCTCGTCGGGGCCCGTCTCGACCCAGCGCTCGGCGGCGAACTGTCGGATCGTTTCGAGCAGACGGTAGCGGAAGCCTCCTCCAGAAGATTCGGCCACGACCAGGCTCTTGTCTACCAGGGACCCGAGGAGGCCAGTGACATCGAACTCTTGTACCTCACCGAAGGCGCACACGGCCCCTGCGGCATCGAGGTCGAAACCATCCGAGAACACCGAAAGGCGTCTCACGAGGCAACGCTCGGGGTCGTTGAGGAGCGAGTAGGACCAGTCGACGGTTGCCCGCAGGGTCTGCTGGCGCTCGAGCGCGCTGCGGCTCCCGCCGGTGAGGAGGCGAAAGCGCTGGTCCAATAGCCGATGGAGGTCGCTTAGGGACAGTGAACGCAGCCGGGCGACGGCCAGCTCGATGGCCAGAGGCATCCCATCCAGTCGCCGGCAGGTCGACACGATCAGGTCGCTGGTCTCCTTGTCGGCCCCCAGACCTACACCTTGGGATCTCGCCCGCTCGACGAACAGCGCGACCGCGTCCGAACCCTCCAGCGTGGGCGGGTCCTCGTCGCCGTCGGCCGGCAGCGACATTGACGGCACCCGATAGATGGTTTCCCCGCCGATGCCCAGCGGTTCGCGGCTCGTGGTAACCAACTGGGCACGAGGGCAGCGTCGCAAGACGGCGTCAACGAGCTTGGCACACGCCCCGATGAGGTGCTCGCAGTTGTCGAGCAGGATGAGTATGCGTTGCGGCGCGAGGGCATCGATCAGCGTCTCGAGTGCAGGCCGAGCGGCTTGATCCGTGATCCCGAGCGCTTGAGCAACGGCCTGAGGCACGGCTCCTTCGTCGGCGACTGGTGCCAGCTCCACTAACCAGACGCCGTCGCCCGACCCGTCCAAAAGCTCGGCGGCCACCTGAAGGGCGAGCCGCGTCTTACCGGAACCCCCTGGCCCGGTCAGGGTGACGAGGCGAGAAGACTCGACCAGGCGTCGGAGCTCTGCTAGCTCGAACTCGCGCCCGATGAACGCAGACAACTGCGCAGGCAGGTTGTTAGGGAGCGCCGGGTTGTCGAGCGAACGGAGCGGGGCGAAATCTGCCCTCAGCCCGTCTGCTTGGAGCTGGAAAATGTGCTCAGGACGGCCGAGGTCCTTCAGGCGGTGAAGACCAAGGTCTCGCAACATCGCCCCCATAGGCAATGCGTCGTGCACGAGCGCGGCGGCCGGGGCCGAAAGTACCACCTGACCACCGTGTGCCACTGACGCCACCCGCGCGGCACGGTGGACCTCGAGGCCCACAAAGTCTCCTAAGGCCGTTTCCGAGGCCTCACCGACGTGCACGCCCATCCGAACGCGCACCTCAGCACGGGCCGGCCACCGATGGGTGGCGAGGGAACGCTGCATCTGGACAACCGCCGCCACGCAGGCGCGCGGCGAAGAAAACACCGCGAAGAGACTGTCACCCGCAGTGCCGACTTCCCTCCCCCCATAGGAACCGAGCGCCGACCGAAGGATCTCATTATGCTCGGCGAGCAAACGCGAGTACACCTCGTCTCCGACGCGCTGCAACATCGCTGTCGAACCTTCGACATCGGTGAAGAGGAACGCGAGCGTCTCCGTGCCAAGAGGCTACGACCTCGTCGGCCGCCCCGGGAGCGCGCGAGGGGCTAGAGGCCACTCGTAAGTTTCGGTGCCGCCCCCCGCCCGACCGTTGTAGCCCGCCATACACCCACTTGAACGAACCGGAGCCCGGGGTACCGCAGTGCCGAAACCGAGCGGTCCACGACTCTTGGCAATTCCTCTGGTCGTTTCAGCGCATAATTGGCGGTTCGGTCGCTTAGCGCCTCGCCGGCCCGCTCCAGCCAGGATTTTTCTAATGAACACCCTGGTCCCTGCCGTCCACCAAGTGCGTGGAATTGCACCCGAGGGCGCCTTTGGGCACACATTGAGTCCCCTTGAGCCCGTCGACCGCAACCGGGGGTGCTCGCGCCTTCTTGCCTACTCCGCGGCCGAGAAAACAGCTGCCAGGAAATCCTCTTCCGACCAATTAGCGTGGAAGTGAACGTTTGGCTCCTGCATCATGTTGTAGTACCACCACAAGAAGTAGAATCCCGAGCGAGAAACACGCCGCCACTATGCGACCTACATAATTGTGCCGGCCCTTCAACCGGTGGGCATCGGGGGACGGGAAAGAGTAACCGAGCCTCGCAAAGATCGCCGCCAGCTCGTACTCGACGCCGACCTCCGCTTCGTCGTGTCTTACAAGGTCTTGGTCCAAGAGGATGAAGGCCACAACGTGCACGATCCCGCTTGCCACAATAGACAGGACAAGCCAGATCACCGGCTCGAGAGAGTCCCCGGCCATTTTCCTCATCGCGGCCAAATGCCACGCTGCTCGCTGAAAGGCGGGCGTGAGCTCGTCCTGTAGCCCGCGACGGCCCGCCTCCTCCCAACCGAAGCTCAAGGTGGCGTCGAGCAGCTCCACCCGGCGGGCGTTGTGGTCCCGCATGCGCCGCATGAGCTGATAAAAGACGTAGTAGCCGTAAAAGCCCAGTGTCAGCACGGTCCAACCCAACGCCGACCAGAAGTTGAAGATGTAATCGGTGCCAGCTCTCGCCTGCAGCGCCGATCGAACTCGCTGCACTGTCGTGGGTGCCGGTGGGTAAGGGCTGCTCGACCACGGCGACGCCCCTGGCGGGGGCGGAGGCTGGCTCTGACCCGCCCCCCACGCCGTGCCGCCCTGGGCCGCCGAGGCACCGGCGGTTTGAGGCTCTGTTGGCGTGCCGTTTGAGCCACCCGGGCCCGCGGGACCACCCTGACCGGACGAGCCCTGGCCGGGGCTCGGCTCTTGTTCGCTAATGGTCCGCTCCTTGTCTTCCTCGGGCGCGCTCCGGCGCGCAGCAGAACGTTCGCTTCTGACCATAGCCACGTAGTTCCCTGCCGGCACGCTCCTGGGCCGGTTGGTTTCGCTCCGATGAAGTGGCCCCATCGCGGAACCTGCCCCCTGAGGCTCGCGTCGTACCAGGGCCGTCGTAGACCGCACCTAACCCGCACCCGGACAGAACGCTGTTAGCCAATCGAGACCCCCCGCTATGCTTCGACGGGGCGGCCGGGGCCCATTGCAAACTTCCGCCCGCCGCGAGGTCGGTCGTCACGATAGCGTCGGGGCATCGACGTTGTAGCCACCAAACCCCGGGATGGTGGAGAAGCGAGGAGGCCACGGCGCCTGCCCGCCGGCTTGGCGCTGCCGCTGTTGGTCGGCCTCGCCAGCGCATGCGGCTCATCCCTCCATCCGCACAGCGCCCCACCGACTTCGGCTCCCATCACGAGCTCCTCAACGGCGACCACTTCTACGAGCACCACCTCGACGACTGTCCCTCTCACCCCGGCCAACGGGCCACGGACGGTCCTGTCCCCGATCGGCCTCAATGTCCGGGCCGGGCCGTCTAAGAAGGCCGCCGTGATCGGCTCCGCCGTGCAAGGCGCGGTCCTTCAAGTGCTGGGCCACACCGCCCAAGGAGGAGGTTGGTACAAAGTGCAGGGCGCGACGATCACTGGTTGGATCAGTGCCAACTCGGCCTTCAGCCGGCCCGGGCGCTTCGCGTCGTACGAGTCGACATCCTTCAGCGTCCTCTACCCGGCCGGGTGGACTTCGTCCGGTTCTCCGCGGTCTGGGGTCACCTTCGAGTCCCCTTCCAAGGCGGAGAAAATCGTTATCGCGGCAGCCCCCAGCCTCGCAAAGCTGCCTTCGGTCAAACAGGGTGCGGGAGTTTCTCAGAACAGCTCACAACAGGTCGTGGCATGCGGGGTCACCGGCTACCTCTTCAGCTACGCGACATCGGTTCCCGGTCATTACATCGCTGATCTCGACCTCTCGCTCGCCGCTCATCACGTTCTCGGCATGAAAGCCACCCTGACCTCCACCTCGGAGCTCAAAACAGTCCTCGACTTCGTCAACTCAGTCTCCTTCCCCTTCCCCGAATGTGTGGGCGCGCCGCCGACCACCACGACTACCTCTCCGAGCAAGGCTCTCCCGCACCGCACCACGAGCACTACCTAACATGACCCGCTCGCGACGGTTCCGTTGGGCCTCGAGCCGGGCGCGGCTCTGCGCTGTGCTTGCCGTCTTGGTCCCGACAGCCTCCGTTATCGCCCCAGACGACGACCACTTCGTCCCCCACCGCCGCTGGTTGGCCGACAACCTTGAGCGGTCCCCCAAGGCTTCGAGCGGTCGCTGCGAGGGCTTGCGCGGGCAGCGACGACACCGGGACGGGAATTAGAGTGCCGGCGCCTATCAACGCGACGATGGCCATCATTCGGGCGTTTCTGGTCGCAGCGATTATGTCAGCTCCTCGAACGCCGCCCAATGCCGCTCAATGCCGCTCAATGCCGCTCATTCCCTGAACCACACCACCCGCAAACTGCACCGAGGTCGGAGGGGGGACGCGCTCGTTCTGGTACCAGGTACTGGCGGCTACAGGACGGACCTAGCCTTTTCGGTCTAGGGGCCAAGTGTTCGTTCCGCGCTAAAGTCAGTCCTGCTCGGTGCCTTTCACCCAAGCCACGGCCACCGAGAAGGTCCGTAGGTACTCTCTGTTGCGGCGAGCCCGCTCTCGGTGAGCGAATTGTCTTGTCATGCGCGTCCTGTTTGCTCCTGGGTAACCATCAAGAGCCACAATCTAACCATGCGAGAAATTGTGGACCTCACCGGGCTCGCCGATTTGCTTGACCTGACGCGGCGCGAAGCCAATGAACTGGCTTGCGAGGAGAACTTCCCGGCACCCGTAGACGTCGTGCAGGGCAGCCAGATCTGGTACGGCGATGACGTGAGGAACTGGGCACACGATAGCGGGAGGCTGGTCTGACCGCCTAAGCTAAGGCCTTACCCCGCCCGTGGCGAAGCGCCCAAACAGCGGCAGCGGCCATTACCAAGTTGTCAGCCAACCGAGGACCCAGGTCATTAACACCAGACGCAGGTTTTGTGGCGTTCACGCAGAATTCCAAAACACGTTCTTGCTGAGCCAGAGTGGCATTACAACGGCGTCCGCGCTAAAGCAGCCAACAACCCGGTCCACGTCCCTTGCATTTACCGCGTCGACAAATACCTGAGCGACCTGTACGGGGCCCATAAGCGTATCCTCCTCACAACGTCGGTGCGTCTAGACCACCCTATGGTCCGCTCGCTGCTGACCGAATCAAGTCGGACCGGAGGCGCAGTTGCTGGGGACCGTTCGCCGAACGCCTGCCAGAGACCGCAGAAGCATTTGTCCGACTTGGCCATGATCGGCCTCATGGTTCGCCGCCTCGCGCCACCTACAGGCCGACGACCCTGGTCTTCACCCCAATTCGGAGCGGCCTGGAGATGGGCCTCGGACGAGATCGGCCGGGAGAGCACACAGGGGCATGCTGGCCGCTGCCGTGGAGGCTCAGGACGACGCGCATCCGGCGGGTCACTGCCGTTTTAACACCTTGTCCTGACACTCGGAGTGCTGACTTGAAGCCACCTAGTGCCAAAAAGCACGAACAACCGGCTTCGCTCCGTGGCGGTCGGACAGGGGCCGTACCGTCGGCCATATGAGCAGCCCGGCGGAGACCTCTCCCATCGTCCACCAGCACCTGTCCGTTGTCGGCGGGCCCAGCACCCCCGAACCAGCCCTCAGCACCGAAGACCGGGCCGAAATAGGCGTTGCCTTGGTCGACCTGCTTTGTGACCTTCACTGGTCAGGCGCGCTGCGCCCGCGCCGGGTCGACGGCCTCACCGGCCACAGCCTCGAAATAACCCTCGCGGTCCCCGGGACCGGCGACCTACTGGCCCAGATATCTCAGGTCGCAGGCGTCTACGAGCTCACCATCTCGGGCGCCCTATGGCAGGACCTGGTGGTGTCGCGTGAAACCGACGGCCGCCTAGGGGCTCTGTACCGGGAGTACTTCTTGTCGCAGGCTCATCGGGAGAAAGCGGCCAAAGAGCGCCTCATGCAGGGGTTCAACCAGCTCAGGTTGGTAAAAACGTGGGGCGTCCACCACCAGTCGGCCCCTGATGAGGAACGGTACGGAAGTTGGCGGTGTCAGTCGCTGTCGAACCAGCAGAGCTGAGAGTGGTCCAGCACCGGGTAGTTGGCTGTCGTCCGCTGGTCCGAAAAAATCGGGCTCTACCAGCGCCACGTTCTGCCCTTGGTTGAAATTGCGGCATTGCGAGCCCGAGTTCGTAGACGGCGCGGATCAGGCTGACACAGGCAGCACAGGTTGTGGGGATGACCTTGCACAGGACCTCGTTGACCTGCCCCGGGCAACAGCACACTTGAGCTGCTCTGATTGTGTTTGGGCTAGTGGAGCTCATCGGACGTTACTCGAACCCCTGTGAACAGGGAGAACGTCTTCGAGACCTCGAAGAAATGGTCCCAAAAGGGTCTCCAAAAGTCGGCGCCGGTCCCCGAAAGCAGGTCCATCGACGGCTGCGCTCAGCGGAGATAGAAAGGCTGGTAGCCGGCTACCTGGACGGCCTTACCGTCTATCAGTTGGCCGATCAGTTCCCGATCCACCGAGCCACCGTGTCCTTGCTGCTGGAGCGGCAAGGAGTGCCGAGGCGGAACCGTCCCCTCTCCCCAGACCAGGTCAAGCGAGCCAGAGCACTCTACGCTACCGGTCAATCGCTAGTCGCCGTCGGTGGCCAACTGGGCTGCCACGCCAGCACGATCTACAGCGCTCTCCGAAAGGTCGGCGTGATCATGCGGGACCCTCAGGGCCGGGAGCGCTAAGATACCTGACCCGAGCCGGCGCAGCTCGGAACGCGATTACGCGATTACGCGATTACCAAGTCCTGAGCGCACGCTTCGGCTTTAGCGCCCAGATCACTAATTATGTACCGGCCTTTCTTATTCCCCAAAGACGAATGCCCGGTCGCCAGACGGGTCGTTCCCGGTCCCGACGACGATGGTGGTGCCCGAAATGGCTACCGCGAAGCCAAAGTCGATATTGGTCACGCCGTGGGAGGGGCGTAACTTGGCATCGGGTCACCAGCCGGGGGCCGGTTCCCCGATGAAGGACTGTCTGTTACGGGTGCAGTGACCTCGTTCGGAACACCGGTCCCTCAGGCATACCGTAGGCGCGTCGCCAGCTCCAGCGCCTGGGCGAGCCTGCCGGCGGCGTGCTCATGCTCCCGGCTGTCCCACGTTGCCCGGACCCACTTCACAAGCGCCTCGAGCTAGTCGGGAAGACGCTGCTGCTGGGGTAGTAGCAGCTGCCGGCTGGCGTCGACCGCCTCGGCGACCTCCCCGGCAGCCAGCCGAACAGCTATCAGGGGCCAAAGGCAGGGCCATTTAAACGGATGGGTCACAACGACGGTCTCCCATAGCTCCAGCGCTTCGTTGGCAAGGACAAGCACGTCCTCGGGACGCTCGTCCCGCCAGGCCACCCAGGCCATGACCGCCTTTGCCGCGGCGACGTACTCGGGGTACCCGGCGCCCTCGGCCGCCGTCAGGGCATCGGAGGTCAAGAAGCGAGCCGCCTCGACATCGTGGAGGCGAAGGGCGGTCACACAGAGGTAACACAGGCACCGAGCCCGCAGGACCACGTCACCAATAAGGTTGACGATGGCGAGCGACGCTCCCAGTTGCTCCTGCGCCTCGGGCAGGTCGCCATGCCAGAGCAGGACGAAGCCCAGGGCAAATAGGGCGAAGGCGAGATCGTGCTCACCGCCGCCCTGCTGTGCCAACACGACGGCTGCTCTAGAGTTGGTTATCATCTCCTCGTCGATGCGGTAGCGGGCCTGGCGGGCTCGTTGGACAGAGAGGATCTGGTAGAAGCTCTGCCTGTGAGCTCGGGTTCCTCGGGCTTCGACCACCGGGCGGGCCGATGCCAGGACCGCCGCCGCCTTCTCCGGCTCGTTGCGCCAGTAGTGGAGGTAGGCCCGGCCAGCCAACTGGACCTCGAGCCACAGGTCCACTGTCTCCTGGTCCTGGTCCTGTTCCTCGGGGCGCGCGCCGAGCAGCTCATCCGCGGCGTCGAAGGCGGCCATGGCGGCGTCGTAGTAACGGTGGTCGGCCATCTCGACTCGGCCCAAGCGGGCCTGCAGGCGAGCGGCTACCAAGAGGTCGTCCGGACCGACAAGGCCGAGGGCTTCATGGATCGCCTCTCTGGCCTCCCACTGGCGCCCGGCGTGCCACAGGACTTCGGGCGACTTCAAGGGGGTGGACCGCTCGCTCAGTCTCCCCGGCGGCAGCGTAGTGGTGGCCCAGGACCGCCGCCACTTCATCCAACCGGTCGGCCGAGGCTGCCTCCAAGCCCCATGCCGCCCGAGCGTGCAGCCGGCTGCGCTCGCTGCGCAGCATGCCCCGGTAGATGGCGTCCTGGATAAGCGCGTGACGGAACCGGTACGCGGGTTCAGGCACCTGGCGCACCTCGGTAAGCAAGCCGGTGGCGCACAGCTCCACCAGTGCGTTGCTCAGGTCACCGTCGACCTCAGCCACCATGGCGAGGGAGCTCAGGACGAACTCACGCCCAAGGACCGAAGCGGAGGTGATGACCTCTCGGGGCCGCGGGCCGAGCCGGTCCACCCGGGAGCGAATGAGGCGCTCCAACACGTCGGGGACCTCCGTACCGGCCGTAGGGCTGAGGCGCCAGGCGTTCTCGTCCTTCACCAGCGCGCCTGTCTCCACCAGAGAGGAGAGCCGTTCCTCCAAGAACAGCGGGTTGCCTTCGACACCTGAGCAGAGAGCCTCGATGACCGCTTCGCTGGCGCCCACGCCGATCAGGTACCGGGCCAGGGCTCGTTCGGGCTCTTGGGGCAAGGGTGAAAGCTCAACTCTGCGCAGCGGGCACACCGCGTCGGCCGCCAGGGTGCTCTCGAGGTTGGACACCCCTGGGTCGGGCTCGGGACGCCTGGTGGCGAGGATCAACAGGGGGCCTTGTAGGGTCAGGGCAGCGAGGTCCCCCGTAAGCCGCAGCGATATGGAGTCGGCCCAGTGCAGGTCTTCCAGCACAAGTACGGTCGGGCCTCTTTCCACCAGCCGGGACAGCCCGGCGCCAACGGCGGCGAAGGTCGCCCGCTGGAGCGCCTCCGGGCTGAGCCGAGCTTCTTCGGGGCCGGGCCGTAAGCCCATCATGTGGGCCAGCAGGCCGACATGGTCGACGTGGCCTCCGAAAATGGCCTGCGTCGCCCGCTCCAGGGCGGGGCGCACCGTATCTTCACCTTCCTCGGGGGCGGCCCCCGCCCAGGCCGACAGGAGCTGCTGATAAAGGCCGTACGGCGTCGAGGACGCATAGGAGGCACAGCGCCCTTCCAGCCACAGTGGCAACCGGCCGGTGCCGGCGCCCACCCAAGCCATGAAGCGCTGGCGGCATTCTTGCACCAGGCGGGTCTTGCCCAGTCCGGGCTCGCCCACTATGAACGCGACAGAGCCCGTCCCCGATGTGGCCTCGCGCAAGGCGTCTTCGAGCACGGCCAGCTCGGCCTGGCGGCCCACCAGCGGGGCGTGGGCCGCCGCCCGGCGTTGGCCGCGATTACCCTGGCGCCGGGCCATGGGTCGCTCGAGATAGGAACCGACAAGCGGCTTGGCCCCCGGGGTGGGGGCTACCTCTTCGGTGGGCCCCCATTTGAATGTCCCCTCGGTGGCGGCGCGTTCGGGGTCGTCCTCGTGGGTCTCGGGCGCGCCAAACAGGGCCGCCAGGCCGGCACCCGAGACGGAGGTAACCGTCCCGCCCAGCCCCTCCACCTGGGCGATCACGGTCGCCAGGACCCCGCCTACCACCTGGCGCAGGTCCTCTGGGTCCAACCTGGCGCCGGTGCCCACCGGCCCGGAGAACTCGGCGAACAGCACGCTGACCAGCCTGCGCTCTTCCTTGTACCGGGCATCGGAAGGTCCCAGGGGTTTCTCGGGCCGCCCGCGAAGGTCTGTGGCAGCGGTGGTGGCCTCGTAGGCCGCCTTCAAGGCCGGGGAGACGCTGCCGAAGATGGAGGGGCGTGAAGGCGCGATGTTCACCATCTACTGGGGCGAGGTGAGCGCCGACAGCGACGGCCCCGTTGAAATGTGCAAGCCGGTCCCAGAGTCGGACGCGAAGGCGCTTGCATCGCATTACCCGGAGTTGAGCTTGCGGACCGAACCCGCACATCGCGAGGCGTATGTCGCGCTACCGAACGACGCGCTACCGGCTGGCCCGGGAGGGAGGCATAGAGGCGCTTTGCCTCCTGGACGTCAACTGGTTGTAGCTTCTGCCACCTTCTGGCTACGCCAGCCCGGTCCAGGTGGCCAATGACGGTGCTCTTGTTGATCTGGAACGCGAAGCGCTGCACCGCTCGGGACGTGGCCTGGCCCGCCGGCCTAGCCGCTTATGCCTAGGGCCTTAGGTCGGGCATTTTTCCGGCGCCTGCCCGGGCTGCAAGCCTGGCGGTATGTACTGCCCATCGTAAAACGAGGAGGCGTCGCGAGCCACCTCGCTCGGGGGCGTCGTGGCCAGAGCACCAGCCGGTGCGTCCGTGGCTTCAGTGCCGGCCTCGAGCCAGGCCGTCAGCACAGCGCGGCCAGGAGCCGTCAAGCTACCCGGCCGGCCCAGGCCGATCGCAGCCGTGCTCGTGGTGGCGGCCGGGCTGGTAGTCCCGGCCGTGCCGCCTGCTGTCGCCGCCGGCAGGCCGTAGCTCAAGAACTGCTGGACCATTTGCTGGTCCTCCGACGGCACGGGGTCAAGGGCGCCGGGGACCTCGGTCGAGTTGACCGTCGGGTAGGTCCACTCAGGGATGCCGGCGGCGTTGGCGTGGCGGAGCACGGACGCCAGGTTGATGAGCTGGGAGCTGGAGAAACTATCGTCCACCGTCAGGCTGCCGGCTACCCCGGCGATCACATCGTTGAGGGCCACGGGGTTGGTCGGTGCCACCTGCTCCGCCTTTTTTATCGCCAGTTTGATGAAGTCCTGCTGGCGCTGGATGCGTGCCAGGTCGCTCTCGGGCACGAGCTGGTACTGCCAGGTACCGTCCAGGTAGTACTGGTACTCGCGTGAGCGGACAAACGCCAGCGCCTGGCTCCCTTTCAGTAACACGCATCCGGCCTTAGGCACGCTCAGGTCCGAGTACAGGTCCCGGGCCGGTGTGGGGAAGTACTGGTACACACCACCTATGGAATCGGCGATCTGAGTGAATGAATAAAAATTCACCACCATGAAATGGTTTAGGTTGATCCCGAAGTCCTGTTGGATCGTGCTCACCAGTAGGTCCGGACCGCTGTTGAAGGCCGAATTTATCCGGGTGGTGCCCATGCCGGCAATGGGGACGAGCAGGTCACGGGGGATTGACATGATGGCGACGCTCGAGGTGGCAGGGACGATGCGGACGAGCATGATGGTGTCGGAACGCTGCCCGGTGACGCTGTCCGCGCTCCCGAAAATGGCGCTGGCCCCCTTGCCTAGGTTGCGAGTGTCGCTACCTACGGCGAGTACGGTGATGGGTGCCCCGGGCTTGGGGACGGCGGTCAGCCCGTTTACCACGATCCGGTTGACCTGCCCGAGACGCCACTGGACGTAGCCGTAGGCGGACGCGCCCAACGCCAACATCGCCAGGACCACGACATTGGCCACAATGAGCATCCGCCTCGGCCACCTTCTCCGCTGCGGTACCCGGGGCGAGCCGGTGCTTCGCGGGAGCGGCTGGTCAGCCGGGCGAGTGCCGCGGAGGGCGTGGTCAACGGCCATGTGCCCACGATGCTAAGCCCATATCGGGCCCAAATCGGTTCCCCGCCAGGGGAGGGGCCCCCAGTAAAAGCCATAGGGCGCGCTTCCCGGCGGGCGTGGGTTGCCAGTTGGCCCTGCTTGAGTACGCGAACCAAGACATAGAACTCCAAGGCACGGAACTCGAGGAAAGCCCCGGCTTCTTGCTGTGGAGGACAGCGCTGCGCTGGCAGCGCCTGGTGACGTCCGCCTTACGCCCGTTCAACCTCACCCACGTCCAGTTCGTCCTTCTGTCCAGCACGTGGTGGCTGAAGCGGGTATTGGAAAATACTCCAACCGATTCACCGTCAAGTCTTCCAGGCGCTTGCCCGACGCCGAGTTATTCGCGCCGCATAACAAAACATCCCCACTGTTGTGGCCCAGATCGGCGCGCCGAATGAATTGATCGTCGAGGGAGCGGGCATGACATCGAGTGCCGGCCAGGCCCACGTCTGGCTCTCCAGGCGGGCCCTCCCCAGACTCCAGCTTTCAGGAACCCAACCGCCTAACCCGTTCTCCATACTTCAGTGGGCCCTGGCTCCGAACTGAGCACATCGAGGCCTGTTGAGGTACTCACCAATCCGAAGGCGCGTTTGCTTATGCCGCCTGACCAGGACTTTTAGTGGAGGTAATGGGACGTTACTTGAACCCCTCCGACCAGGGAGAACGTCTTCACGACCTACTACAGATTGTCCCATCCAGGCCAAAAACGGTCAATAGTAGAACCCCCAAGGCCATCCATCGACGGCTGAGACCGGAGCAGGTCGAGGAGTTGGTCATCGCCGGTGGCGAACAGAGCGATCGCGGCGACGGCCATTATCGTGGCCGTGAGCCACCCGAGGATCTTGGCCAGCGTGCCGTTCGCATAATCGTCGCCCATGATGCGGCGGTCGCTCGATACCCACATGACCACGAAAAGGAACGGCGCGGCCGCAACGCCGTTGATGACCGCCACGAACACGAGCAACTTGATCGGGTTGACGGCCAGGAGGCTGAGGGCTGTGCCCCCGACTGTGCCTAGGGCAACGAGAGCGTAGAAGACGGGAGCTTTGCGGACCGAGCGCGAGAAACCCCACTGCTTGCCCATTAGCCCGGCCAGGCCCACCGACCCGGCACCGGCCAGCACGGGGATGGCCAACAACCCGCTACCGATGAAGCCGACGGCGAACAGGGCGCTGGCGAGGTGCCCGGCAAAGGGCTTGAGCGCCCCGGCCGCCTGGGCGGCGCTCTCGATGTTGGTGATGTGATGGGCATGCAGGGTCTGAGCAGTGGCGACGATGATGGCGAACATGACGAGGTTGGAAAACGTCATGCCGATGAACACATCGAGCCTGCTGGTGCGTTCCTTGCGTTTGGCCCGGACGGGGCTCTGCTGGCCGAGTGGTTGTGCCTTGGCGCCCCCTTCGGGTTCGTCACGCATCTCTTCGAGGCGGTGAGCGCTCTGCCAGAAGAACAGGTAGGGCGAGATAGTTGTGCCCAGCACGGCGACCAACAGCTGCAGGTAAGACTGGTTCAGCTCGAGATGAGGGACGACGAAGTGGCTAAGGACGCTGCCCCACTGATGGGTGACGAGGACTACTACGACGAGATAAGCCAGTAGGGCCGCGCAAAGAAGCTTGAACACGAACGCGATGCGGGCGAAGGATCCGAGCACCAGGAGCGTTGTGATGAGCCCGCCGGCGGCTAGCGCCCAGGCCCAGGTGGGCCCGGCGTGGAGGAGCTGCATACCGGAGCCGACAGCGACCAGGTCGGCGGCAATGTTGAGGGCATTGGCCACGACCAGGCCGACGAGGAGGACCGCCAGGACCGCTCGACCAGCCCGGTGGAACCGCTTGACAGCCAGTTCACCGAGGCCAGTGCCGGTGGCGAGGGCCGTGCGGTCACAGATCTCCTGGACTGCGACCATCAACGGCCACGTCAGCAGGGCCGTCCACAGCAATGACAGGCCGTACTGCGCCCCGGCTTGAGAGTAGGTAGCGATCCCGGAGGGGTCGTCGTCGGAGGCCCCGGTGACCAACCCCGGCCCCATGGCCCGTAGGTACTGGCGCCAGATCGGCCCGGCGCCCGCCTTCGTGACATCGAGCTCGGAGGTGCGCCTCGATGAGCGTGCGGCACCGACGTCGGTCGAGGCGCCCTTTCCTCGACTATTCGGCTTACTTGCCATCAAGGCTTGTTGCCGTCAGGGGGCCTCCGGCAGAAAGTGCCAGTGCCAGAACGCCACAGACGTCACGTAAGCCCACAGTAACAGGGACAAGTCAAACGCCCCGACATCGGGACCCAAGATGGCTCGGGAGGCTCTGGGCACGTGTGACACCACGATGTAATGCCCTAATTTCCACCCGCCGGAGCCGGGACAGCGGTTACTTTTGCAGAGCTTGTGGCCGATGCTCATCTGCCGCCTAGCCTTGTGGGACCGGTCACCTGCCCTCGGGCACACCAGCTTCGCCGGGCTGTACCAGCAGCGGGGAGCCGCTCAGCGCGAGTCGCGCGGAGGAAGGTACCGGCCCACAGTCACCTACGTGTCTTTTTCTTCGGCTGGCCCCCGCCGAGGCACCGAGCCGAGCGCCGACGGGGCCAGGGTGCCATCGATAACGGAGCCAGCGACGTCAACGAGCCGCAGGTTGTGGTCGCGTGCGTAGGTGCGCAAGGCGGTGAACGCCAGCTCCATGTTGAGGCCTGCTCTCTCGGCGACCATGCCCTTGGCTTGCTCGATGACGATGCGGCTGTTGAGGGCGTGCTGGAGCTGTTGGTTTACGACCTGGGCCTCCAGCGAGGCGCGGTGTTGGAGAATGGCGATTGTGGCCACGTCGGCCAGGGCCTGGGCGCCTTCGATGTCGGCTGTTGACATCTCGCCCGCCTCGACGTGGAACAGGTTGAGGGCGCCGATGACGGTGCCCCGCAGCCGCATCGGCAAGGCCTGGACTGAACGGAACCCGGCAGCTAGCGTCACAGGAGCGAAACGGGGCCAACGGGTGGTGGGCGTGGCGAGGTCCGCTTGCATGACCGGTTTGCCGCTGCGGTAACAGTCCAGGCAAGGCCCTTCGGCGGCCTGCAGCTCGAACAGTTCCAACACCCGCATCGCCTCGCTGGAGGAGGCCATCACTTTCAGCTCGCCGTCGGGGCCCGCCAACATGAGACCGGCGGCCCCGACGCCCAGCACCTCAACGCAGCTGTCGGCTAGATGCGTCAGCAGTTCCACCACGTCGAAGTCGGCCACTAGCGTGTCTGCCAGCTCCACCAGCGTCCTGGCCAGCAGCGTGTCTCGGGGCGCCGGGCCCCCGATCACATCGGCATTTGCCATGTCGGCCCTCCCGCGGTTGTGTGAGTGACCCTCAGGAACATGGTACGACGGCCGCGGCCCGGACGCTGGCGGCTCGGCCGGTACGTGCTGGTCGTCATCGGGCGGGATCCTTCTCGCCGCTGGCGGCATCGAAGCGCAGCTCCCTCGCCACTACGTCGTTGGCCACCTCGGTGAGGTTACGGTCGTTGCCGAAGGCGTAGGCCCTCAGGCGGACCAGGGCTTGGCCTACGCTGACCTCGAGCTGGGCGGCGACCATGCCGGAGGCCTGGTTCACCACGTAGTGGAAGTCCGCCCCTGCTCCCAGCTCGGAAGCGAGCTCGTCGAGTGGCGCGCCCGTTTGTAACACCAGGACGGCCTGGGCGGCGATGCCAGCCATCACCAGGGCATCGGCGTGCTGGTCGTCGCTTAGCGGCCCGGGGCGGTCACGGCACAGGTTGAGCGCCCCGAGGCGGACCGCTCCTACTTGGAGCGGGAAGCCGAAGACGGCCCGCACACCCGCCGCGATGGCCGGCGGGGTAAAGGCCAGCCACCGCAGCGTGTCCGGCTGGGCCAGGTCAGGTTCTAGCACGGGCTAGTCCTGGCGGTAGGCGTCCACGCAGGGCCCCTCACCCAGGGCGTACTGCAACTGCTCGACGACGTCGCTCATCTCGTTGGTGGTGCACAGCGAGCCGTAGGGGGCGTCGCCCGACATCAGCATTATGCCGGCGCCGCTCATGGCGGTGGCCTCGGCGCATACCTGGCACAGCCGCTTGGTCCCGAAACCGCCCTCCCCGCGCCCGACGAGCAGGTCGAGTACCCGTGCTCGGCGCGCCGTACCCCATTCAGTCACGGCCCCCCACGTCTGGCCGCATTGGGCAATGCCATCTCCGCCCCCCCCTCGACGACCACGGCATTTGCCCTCCGGTCGACGGCCCGGCTCACCTGCCGGGGATGGTGCTCAGCCGCCGACGAGGGTACAGCCACCCACGAACCGAGAGCGTCTCCGGCCACGTCGTTGTTTTCTTGGCCGCTCGGGCCGAGGAGGTCCTCTAAGCCGCAAATACCGATAATGCGCCGCACGAACGCTGATGGGTACCGGACCGTCAACGACCTTGACTGCTCGCGCAGGAGCGCCCGGGCCTTGACGATCACCCCCAGCGTGGACGCGCTCATGAGCTCTACCTCGCTCAGGTCGACCACGATGGCAGCGTCGTTGGCCGCCATGCCGCACGCCAGTACCCGCCGCAGCTCGCCGTCAGTAGCGATGTCCTGCTCCCCTCGGAGCCAGACGACTGTGGGACGTGTTTCGCACCCGGCCCCTGGGAGCGAAACACGAAAAGATGAAACCGGGTCGGAAGACCTGACGTAACCCAAGGTGCTCTCCTGTTCCAGGTGCTGCGAATGTTGCGCTACCTGGGTCTGGAGTACCGCCCCCGGCTGGCCGGCTACCGGCCCGGCACATCGGGGATTTTGTCGTGTCAGCGCTATGTAGATCTCTGACGGGACCTCTGCAACCCCGCCTTTGCATGGTACGCACTAGGCCCGGAGCAATTCCAGGCACTATTGTCCGACGCCGCTTGCCTCTGGCTTTCCCCCGAACAGCTTCAAGATGTCGCGGGTGATCTAGGCCGCAGCGGCAGCTTTGTCTACGGCGCGCTGCTTAGCCGATGTCTGCCTCGCCTGCTTTCTTTGTAGTTCGCAGGACTTCCTGGCGTATTGAGCGGTCTGTTGGTTCGCGCCGCGGCAGTGGACCATTGCCACTCATCGCTATAGAAAAGGCCTTTCGGGCCAACCCCATGCTGGCCTCCCTCACACTGTGCCCTGAACTAGGTCATCACGTCGTGCTGCTCGACTACGCGCTCGCTGCCACCGGGCGTGTTCTGTACGCTCTCCCGAGTCGTCGTGCGCCGGTTGGCACCTAGAGCGAAAGTTGCAGCACCGATAACTACGGCGCAAATTCCGACCACCAACAAGATAACACCAATGGTGTTCACATTGAAACCATTGGTGGTAACCGTAACCGCAAATTTGAGGATGGCGCCGATAACTACCAGCACGATCCCGAGGCCGATCAAACCGGTCCCAGCTCCTCTAGACATTTCTCCTCGTTCCATTTAGTGGGCCGCTTGTCGGCCCTCAACCCTTGTTGCAAGTTACCAATGAGTAATTACCATACCGCTAAACGGGCCTGTGAACTCATGCGGGACCAGGCCTGGCCTGCGGCTCACCAGCTATAGAAGTGGTGCCTACCGTTCCCACCGCGCCCTAGTAGGAACCCGGCGAACCAGATGACAAGTAAAATAACTGCGGCGACCCACAATAAATGGACGGCGAACCCAGTGGCGAAGAACAGCAGTACAACCAACAGTGCCAGCAGGAGAATCATTTTAGGTACCTCTTTCTATTCTATGACGATTGTTCCCAATGTCTGTACGAACATCTGCTTTGGCGCCACACGCCTCGGCTTCCAGGGCGTTGATGCCAGCCCCGGCGGCTCATCACTTACTAAAGGCGTCCTTCACCTTCTCACCGGCCTGCTTCAGATTGGCTTTGGTTTGGTCGGCCCTGCCTTCGGCACGGAGCTTGTCGTTGCCGCTGAGCTTGCCGGCCGCCTCCTTCATCTTTCCCTTGGCCCGTTGGCCGGTGTTCTTTGCTTTGTCGGTTGTTGTCATGTCTGGTCCCTCCTTCCGATGTGAGTAAGTACACGAACCGGTGCGCTCGTGGGGAACACGCCTCGAGCCCGATGTGGCCGGTCAGCCATCAGCCGGTCTGGTAGTGCCTTGGCGGGGGACGGTCCGGTGCCCGAAGCGGTGCCCTGCGCCGAGCGTCCACTGGGTTTAGGTAGGCCTCACCAGGGGGTGTGCTGGCTCTCAGCACGCTCGCCGTTCCGGCGCGAGCAGGCCCGCTCAGCCATGACGCGAGGGATCTCGTTCGTCGGTGTAACTCGGTTGGGTTCCTCTTCACGGTCGACCTCGGCTTGCTCTGGGGCATGGCCGGGGACCGGGGCAACACTCGGCGCAACGAAGTGCGCTTGGCGTAACTCTACCTCGTCGCTAGTCAATAACCTGCGAAGAAGCAAACTTTCCGGCCTGGAGCTTCCAACTCGCCGGTTCCGGCCCGGGCCCGCCCAGGCGGGTTGCCGTTGGGGTAACGCTGTCCTACGGACGCGTCCGCTCACGCGCCTCGTCGCCCGGCCACCTTCGTCACGCGATCTCGGCCAGTCGCTCGGGCTCCATGGTTACTGGCACGGCCAGGTGGGTGGCGTGGCTGACTTCCGCGGGGAGGCGGAACGGCGCCGGCGAGGACGATGGCTGGGGCTCTCGCTCGGCTGCCTCGGAAACCGGAACGGCCACCCAGGAACCGAGTGCCTCGCCTGCTCCGTCGCCCTCTTGTTGGCGGCTCGGGCCGAAGAGGTCGTCCAAGCCGCAAACGCCGATGATGCGCCGGTCATGTCCGGCACGGCAAACGTGTGGCGTTCTACGCGCTGTTCGCCCTCGTGCTCCTGCCGACCTGGAGGACCTCGAGCTGGCTCGGCGCCGACGGGTTTATCGCTGGCTACCTTCAGCGCCGCCACGACCGCCGGCTGGCAGGCACGCCGGCCCATGCCATAAGCGTGGCCCCCGTAGCTCAGGCGGCGTAGGTACGAGTTGGGCAGAAGGTGACTTCTACATAAAAACGAAAGGACATTTCATCATGACCGGACCGACGGATTTTAGGATTGGTAGGGAAGTTTCCTGCAGCGACGGTGCTTGCGGGGTGCTGGCACGTGTGGTCATCGACCCCGTTGCGCGCGCCCTTACCCATCTCGTGGTCGAAGCAAAGCACGGCGCAGCAAATGGCCATCTCGTACCGGTTGACCTTGTGGTCTCGGCGAGCGAGGGGATCACCCTGTCATGCACCACCGCCCAGTTCGAACAGCTCGACGCCGCAGAAGAGACGCAGTTCCTCCCTGGGGAGATGGGCAGTGGGGCTACGGGCAAGACCAGATGCTGTCGCGGCCCTATTACGGCCTGGGTGGCCCAGCGTTCGGGATGGGTGGTATGGGGATGGGCGGGGGAACGGGCATGGGGACGCCTGGTCCCCAAATGGTCACAAATGACCGCGTGCTTGGCTCGACCCCGGGCGATGGACAGAAGTGACCTGCTCGGACCATTAGGCGAGGGCTGGCGAAACCAGAGAAAAGAAACCAAGAGCGCACTCCACGAGGAGGCCAAGAGTTCTGGAGTGGCCCCGGCGCCCGATGGCGGCTGGTTCCCGCCATCGCGGCAGATGGGGGTGGTCATGGTGCTCCGCAACGAGCATCGCGACGGCCTGATCCAGTACCTAGCGCTCCCGCCCCTGACAGTCCCGCGTCCGAACGCCAGCCTTCCGGAGGGCAAGGTGCACGGTGCTACCGTCGCACCCGAGCCGCTTGCCAACGCTGACCAATGACATCCCACCGGCCTACAGCTCGGTCGCCTCCTCGATCTGCGCGGGGGATAGGGGACGTCCGCGGCGAGGTACGCCTTCTCTCTCCAGGAGCTTGGCCACGGTCCCCCGGTTGATCCGGAACTGCTCGGTGCCAGCGTTTGACCCGCGAACTGCTTTTGCTCAGGCACTGATGGCAGCCTGTTGGACGATGAACCCACGGATCTCGGTGCCATGCCGGACAGGCGGTCGGCGCCACAAAAATAAGCACCCACAGCCACGAGAGCGCCCACCCCTGTCTACTCGCATGGGGGAAGTTACAATGCTGCAACTCTGTCGGCGCTCTGCGGAACGGCACCGTACGGGCCGGATGGTGCTAAGCACCAAAGAACCAGGAGCCCTGTTTGGCGCTCAGGGGACCACGCCCATGACGTGAAGGACGCCACCGTCGGCGTCGCTCACCGACGAGCCTGGGCAGCCCAGGTTGGCGGCGAGGTGGTTGTGGTGCCGTAGCGGCCTCACCCCGTCGTCAGCGACCGGCGGGCCGAACCAGGCGACGGCGTGCCCGAGGTCGGCGCAGCTGCGCAGAGATGGCGCGTAACGCTCGGTCCACATGATCGATGTCGATGCCAACGCGCCCGACGCCTGGCCGACCCGGATGCGGCCCACGAGCCGGTCAGCGATCTCAGCTCGCCACCAGCCGTCGCCGTCGGCTCCCAAGGACAACCGCTCGCGTTTGCCCGGCACCCAGTTGTAGCTGGCCCGGACCGTCATCCCGGTGCCCTCCCCGCCAAAGGGCGCGGCGTACTCGGGGCCTTCCGCGTCGATCGCGCCCCAGACCGAAAAGATGGCGATCTTGCCGGCGGGCGCCGAGCCCAGTGTCTGCAACCCGAAATAGGCGGCCTCACCACCGACCAAGGCCACCTGGTGGCTCCAAAAGTAGCCTGCAGGCGAAGGGTCGGTACGCGGCTCGACCTCCCAGCGCATCTCGGTGTACCCCAACTGCGTTGGCGGCCACCACCAAGTCGTGTAGGTGCCCACGGGCACGGCGGGCGGGCGTCGACGGAACGTGCGGATAGCACATCATGCCCGAACGGTACGACCCGGGCCCGGGCGAGTGTACGCATCCCCAGCGGCACGAACTCAGTCCAGGGCCAAATAGCCACCTGCTCAACATTCGGCCCACGATAAGTGCCGTTTTGTGCTGTACGCAGGGCTACCAGCAGCGGGTTATTGAGGGGCCGTTCTGGCGTTGGCTCATACGCCATGCCGCCGTTGGAGACGTGCGGCGAGCCAGTTACGACGCGATCTCCGACACTAGTCCCCTCGGTGCGGGGTGCCTGAATCTAGATGGCAATCCCGTTTTGCTGCTCAACAAGCGAGACAAATCTAGCGAGGAACGCAGGGAGGGCGGCGAGCGCCGCTGACGCGATCGTCGATGCCTGGAGAGTCTCATTCGCTGATCCAGGAGCAACTGTTTTTCGTGTACTGCTTGGCTCACGTCATTGGCGCTCCGGTAAAAGGTGGCGGTAACGACAGCTTCGGCGGAAAGTTGGCAGCCCGCCTCTTGGAGCTGCGAAAGCACCGCCCCGGCGCCAACGGCGTCCTCGGGCGCCGGCCGGAGCGAACCGTCGCTCCATCGTTCTCGGTGACCGGCTACGGCCAGAAGTGCGGGTCCCCAATCGAACTCGCAACGGGCCTTCCCCACCCGACGTGCCGTTCTCCGCTCGCTGAAGCCCCCTCGCGGGTGCGATCTCGGCCCTGCGCTCTGTCGTCCGAGAAGTGCGCATCGTCAACCCTGCGGAGTGCTGAGCCAGGTCCACGAACGCCCAGCGAGAACGATGAACCGTCCAGCGTCGTCGGCGCTATAGCTCCGTCGGTACCCGAGAGCCAGGACGAGGGCCAGGTAGGCTCCCCCGACGAGCCATCTCGCCGAAGACTGAGGCTGCGCACTCGTCGGGCGACAGCAGCGACGTATCGACCTCGAGGTCGTAGTCGGTCCAGGAGTGGACCAGGTGGGCATGCCCTCGCGCTTGGCCCACGATACGGTCGCCACGGTCGCGTTCACGTTGCTCGATCACCTCGGTCGGGCAATGTACCCCGACCCAGACGGCGTCCAGCCCCGCCATCAGCGACCTGAACCCCAACGCTTGGTCTTTGGTGAGCCACACGTCCTCCACGACCTGGTCAATGCCTTCTTCGGCGCACGCCCTCCAGTACTTCTGAACCGCCCGCAGCAAGCCCCGGCCGAGCGGCCCCGCCACGATGTCGAACGCCTCGTGCCCGTCAACGACACTTGGCACCCGCGTGAACCCTGGCGCCTCGATGATGTCGGTACCCAACTGGGCCCGCAACGCTGCTCCGCGAGCGCCGGTGCCGGCGATGCCAAAGAACGACTTGGCCTGGCAAAGAAGGAACGTGTCGATCCCAGAGATCTGGAGCGGACCAGGCCAGCGGTCACGCAGCGCCAAGGCGATGCTGGTCTTGCCCGAGCTGCTCGCACCGTTCAGCACGACGCAGGTCCCAGGCACAGGCGTAGTTTGCCATGCCAGTGCTCTTGGTCCAACTCTCGCCAAGTGATTTCAGGAGAGCGGTGCCGGGGCCCAAGTTGGGCTGGTGGTTGGCCAAACTGTCTAGCTCATCGGCCTTCCAGAGTGGGAGTGCCGTGTGCAAACCTGAAGTGCCGCGCGGGTCAGGGCAACAATTTTGCTCGACTATCGAGCTCACCTTATGTACGAACGTTGGGTCCCCGCTTTGTTTGGGAAAATCCTTATCCCGGAGGAGGCCAACGATGGCCAGTAGTCGGAGAGCACATGCGCAGTCGCCGCACAACTTGTCGGTCGCCGGCATAAGGGACGAAGCCGGTAGCAGACGGCGCTTAGGTCGGGTCCTTGGCCATCCGGTAGAAGTCGGCGTCGGCCAAGAGGTGGGCCCCAGCTGACGGGTGGTCCTCCTGGAGCGATCGTAGGACGGTTTCGCGGAAGTTATCCCGGGCCGCTTCATCGAGGGCGTCGTAGAGGCCGCGGTGTGAATGCGCCAGGAGCCACTCCCAGTGCTGTCCCGGGCCGGCGAGCGGTAAAGCAACGGGCAGCGTCTCTCTTTGCACGACCCGAAGGCCGGCCGCGGCAGCCAGTTCGTCCCACGAGCCGCCCGTGACGACAGGTGGTACGGGCAGGTTGGCCCTAGAGCGAAACTCGTCGACGATCGAGTTGTACTGCGCCCACCACCCTTCCCGCATGCCAGGCCCTGGGACCGACATTGCCAAGGCCCCACTTGCTCGTAGCACGCGTGCCACCTCCGCCAGCGCCTGTGCTCTCCCGGCCAGGAAGTGGAGCAAAAATGCACAGAAAACGAGGTCGAAAGAACCGTCCGGTTCGTCGATGGCGGTGGCGTCTATGTACTTAACGTCCACTCGGGGCAGCTTGAGGGCATGCAAGCGGGACAGCATCTGCTCCGAGACGTCGCCGGCCACGATTTCCACGTCCATCCCGACCGCCTCAACGAGCGCAATGCTCACAGCACCCCGCCCCGAGCCCAAATCCAACACCCGTAATCCGGGCGTGATACCGGCCCACTCCACAAGACTTCTGCCGGTTTCGGCAAAGAACGGGACGGCCTGGTCATAAGTCGGCGCCAGTCGGTCGAACCTCTCAGCGTCGGGAGCGATCACTCCCTAAGCCTACGTACTCACCGCCCGGCAAAGTGTTTGTTCGCGAGGAGGCTCCTGGTAGCTTGCAACCGGTCCCCGCTGCCATTGGCCTCCCGCTTGGTTAAAAGCTGCCGAACCTGTCCGCGATAATCGATCGCCGCGGGCACGACCTTGAGCGTCTGGCAAGGCTGCTGCGCTGGGACCAACCTGGGGAACTAGGCGCCTTAAATACTTCCTAAGGCTTCTGTACTCGAGATGCCGATCTGGCGCGGTTCTGCCAGCTCGGGGGGCGTGGTTCTGCGGGAGCATTCTGGGTTGCCTGCTCGTGGAGCCAGTCTGCGACGTCAAGGGAGCCCGATCGGTTGTGCCCTCGGCTGGGTTGAGCCTGGATGCTGGTCGGAGCTGGCGCCGCTGTCCATGCCAGGCACCCGCGTTCCGGGTTGCCGGGCGCCGAGGTTGCCGGGTGGCCGGGTTGGTGTGATTGGATAGGGCCATGTTGCCATGGGACGCTGAACTTGCCGGCCGTCTGGACCGCCGTACCATCGCCTCCGAGCTGCTGGTAGACAACCCTTTGCGGGACCCACACGAACGACCCATTTGGGTATACGTCCCCCCGGGCTATGACGCCGGCCCAGACGTCAGCTACCCCGCCGTTTACGTGCTCCAGGGCTACACGGGCCACTTGTCCATGTGGGCCAACCGCTCTCCGTTCAAGCAGCCTTTTTTAGAGACGGCCGATGCTGTATTCGCCGAGGGCAGGGCACCCGGGTGCGTGGTGGTCTACGTCGATGCGTGGACACGCTACGGCGGCTCGCAGTTCGTCGACTCGACGGGGACTGGCAAGTACCACTCGTACCTGTGCCAGGAGGTGGTGCCTTGGGTGGACGAGCATTACCGCACCATCGCCGACCGGGAGTCGCGCGGCATTGCCGGCAAGTCCTCGGGTGGTTTCGGCGCCATGATCACAGCGATGCTGCGGCCGGACCTGTTCGGGGCATTGGCCACTCATTCGGGGGACAACCTCTACGAGCTGTGCTACATCGCTGAGTTCGCCAAGGGTGCCCGCGCTCTGCGCCAGTACGAGCACGACATCATGAAGTGGTGGGAGGATTTCTGTTCCCGCCCGCCGTTTTCCAAGGACGCTGACAGCACCCTGCTGATGTTGCTGGGGCTGTCGGCCTGTTTCTCGGCCGCCGACGACGGCACGCCGGAATTGCCGTTCGACCCCGTGTCCGGTGTGTTGCGCCCCGAGCAGTGGCAGCGGTGGCTGGACTGGGACCCCGTACGCATGGTGCCGCACTACGCGGAGGCGGTGCGCTCGCTGCGGGCGGTGTGGGTCGATGCCGGGACGCGAGACGAGTGGTACTTGGACCTCGGCGCTGAGGCGTTCCGGGCCGAGGTGACCAAGGCGGGCCTTCCTGAGGACCGCCTTCACTTTGAACTTTTCGAGGCGGGCCACGGGGGCATTGACTACCGTTACCCACTTTCTCTGGCCTGGTTGGCGGGGCGCCTGGCGCACTGAACCCGTCGGCCGCCCCTTACGTCTAGACAGCCCGCTGCCCAGCCAATCCGAGTAGCGCGCGATAATGACGCGGGCTGGTCGACGGCAACTTTGTCTAGATCCTTGCACGAGAAGTGCCGTTCGGTGCGGGAATGATCCGGCGAATCTCCGTTGTTATGGGCCGGTTTTCGGGGCGCGCGCTCTGGACCGTATTTTTCTTCAAGAGACACCAGAGTTTTACGCCCGAGCCGTCGTTCGGGGCGGGTCAGCCGCCCTCGATGTTCCGACTCCCAGAGCCGTCGCAGGCGCGACCTTCGGCAACGGCAGTCGAGAAAGTGGACGTCATTATGGCGCGCCGGGTATGTGCCGAAGTGTGCGGGGTTCGAGCCTTCCCCAGCTCCCTCGACTTCGGCTCGTGCATTAGGTGCCGTCGGCGGAAGGCGGCCCGGCACCGCTGGCGGTTGGACGCGCATCCCGAACCGTCTCGATATGACCGGCTGAGTTTCAAACCGCTGCCTGTTCTCCAAGCACACATAACAGATAATCGGTCGTCTGGGCTTGACCCCTCTTTGGTGGGCACTTCATTCTGGCTGAAGACCAGAGGAAGGAGCCCAACCATGGTTCGACCCTCGAAGTACCCCGACCAGTTCAGGCGCGAGGCCGTCCAGATGGCCCTGGCGACCGACGTCTCGCTGGCGGCAGTGGCGAGGCGCCTGGGTCTCAACGAGACGACGCTTCGCAACTGGGTCCAGGCTCACGTGGCTGAGGAGGCCCGCGGCGCCTTCGAGCTGGTGGGCTACGTGACGGTGCCCGACGCCGCCGGGGCGCTGTGTTCCTTCGCATGGCACCGGGGAAGGAGGCACTGGTGGCCCCCGGCACCTGACCCGCCGGCGGCTTCTCGGGGGTTCAACTGGCCAGTTCCCTGAACCTCAGCACGTAAAGATCCTGTTCGAGGATTTCCTGAGTGCGGGCAACCATTTCCAGGCCGTCCGCGTGCACACCGGGTATGCCCGCCAGGTCCTTCACTGCGCTCAGGCACCGGCCCGAGAGGGCATCGGCCTGGCCCGAGGCCAGGTAGGTCACCAGTGCTGCGGCGTGCTCAGGCGAGTCGTCCGCCCCGCTGTCGAAGATTCCCTGGAAAAACTGGGCAATGCCGGGATCCCCGCAGGAAAGCGCCCCCTCTGTCATGGCCGTGCGCACCTCGCCCGGGATGATCGAGAAGACCTGTACCCCCTGCCCTGCCGTCTCGGCAGCCAGGTTTTCGGTCAGCCTCAACACTGCCGCCTTGCTCACCGCATAGGCGGAGTTCATGGGCCAGGGCCCAAACCCGGCATGGCTGGAAACATTGACTATGCGGCCGTGGCCGCGCCCCAGCATGCTTGGCAGCACCGCCCGGGAGCAGTAGTAAGGCCCCCCCAGGTTGACCTGGATCGTTTGCCACCATTGGTCTGGGTCGCCGCCGGCCAGCGCTCCCGGCGAGCCGCCGACGCCGGCATTGTTTACCAGCAGGTCGACGGGGCCCAATTCGGCTTCGACCCGGGCTACCGCCCGGTTCACGTCGTGGCGGTCGGAGACGTCCGCCCGTACCACCAGAGCTTGGCTGCCGCCGGTGTCGATCATGGCCGCGGTGGCAGATATTTCGTCCTCGGAGCGGGCGCAGGCGGCTACGGCGGCACCGGCGGTGCCGAGGGCTAAGGCGATGGCCCGTCCAATCCCGCGCCCGGCCCCAGTTACCAGTGCCACCTGCCCATCGAGGCGGGCCACGTCGGTGGCCCCCGGTGCGCTGATCGGCCCGCTCCTTTCACCGGCGTTTGCTGCGCCTCCTTGAAGTGGTCGGAGCCGACGTGGGCCGCCCCCCCGCCTCGCTGTCGCGGAACGCCTCGACGAGGACGTACTCGGTCGGGTCGTCCACGCTCCGCGACCACTCGAACCACAGGCAGCCTGGCTCGGCGCGTGTTGCCCTGGTGAACTCAGCGCTCAGCTCGGTCCAGTTTGGCGTCCTCGGGACGGACGCGGAATTTGGCGGTAATGAAGATCATGGCCCTCCCAACGGTAGGTCCTCGGACTTTGCCGTGACCGGCGCAGGTTACCGCAGCGCGCGACCAGGATCGTGCCGTTGCGCCCGCAGCTACGACTCCAAGGGCGCGATAGCCGTCTGTGTGTCGCGAAGGAAGCGGGGGCCCCTGGTGACGGTCCACGCCAGAACCGGCGGATTTGGCGCGGTCGGTCAGTTGCGTCGGCGTGGTCCGTGAGGTACGTCCGATAGCCACCCCGATAAGAAGCGGAGCTCCAGGGCAATAGGTAGAGTCGACGGTGTGGGCGAGCCGTCGCCGGAGCAGGTGGTCGCTGAGGTCGTAGAGACCCTCAAGGTGACGATGCGGGAACGGGACGTGGAGGGCACCCTCGCGCTGTTCAGCGACGACGCCATCCTGTTCGGGGCCGATGAGTGGGAAGAGACCGAGGGCCTCGATGAACTGCGCTCATTCTTGGAGCGGATCTCTCTGGCCCCGGCGTGCTCACCTGGTCCAAGCTGAAGCTCAAGGTGCGCCAAGTTGGTCGGCTCATATGGTTCGTGGCCCCGTGCACGGAGGATGTCACCGAACCCGACCGCCACCAGGAAATCCGCTTCCGGATGAGCGGCGTCCTCCAAGAGCAGGACGGGCGTTGGCTGTTCCGGATGTGGAACGGCGCGCGTCCGGGCTAGCCTCTGCGGCCAGCAAGATCTCGCTCGTGCAAGTACGCGCCCCAAACGACCCAGGGCGATGGCCCGCTGCCCAGATCCGCGTTCAGATTTAGGGTCCTTTGGCAGCCGGTCAGGCGTTCGGAGCTGCCGTTGGGTCCCCCGCCCCGGCTAGCCGGGCGCGAGAGCCGATACGCGCTCGCCGCGGGCCTCAGTTCCCCCGCCGGGGGCGAGCGATAACCGATCTCGGGCGCTCAGGCCACCACCTGGCAACTATTCACCGGTGCACAATATGAGTTCTTATGGCGTGTCAGCTCCCGGTGGGGTCACATCTCGCTCCGTCCCAATGCGAGAGCGGTTGCCTTTTCCAAACTGAGCCTCATGCCCTTTTCATAAAAGGATCGGAACGCGTCTTCGCCGAGGTTCTCGCGTACCTTGTCCATGCTGTCGTCGCGGAGCTTCTCAAAGTGGCCCAGCCACGGTCGACCGATCTGGTCAATCAAGGCTTGGGAGACGCCAAAGAGCTCGGCGGCCCGGTGCCAGTCAGCCCGGTCTGTAGCCAAGCAGGCGAAAACAATATTGGCATGTGCGAGACCAAGGCGGTCACCTCTCCGAGTGTTCATGCGCAGGGCGTCTTCGAGCGCCGAACGTGAACTGTCGAAGTCGCCTTCCAGGCGCAACAGCATTCCCAAGACGATCTTGGGGTTGGGGAACTCGGCCCCGATCTCTTGGCTTTCCTGCCAAGCTCGCTCGAGGTGACGCCGAGCGACAGGAATGTCCCCCGACCGAAGTGCGAAGGCACCTGCATTATTGTGGAGCCCCGCAGCCAGGTACCGGTCGCCCGCGCGCTCGGCGCATGCGATCGCCTCGTGGTAAAGCTCGTCGACATGGCCAGGGTCTACGACCTGGCTGCAGAGGATAAAGTTCGGCAAGCTCTGAGCCAGCAAGAGATCGTCGCCGAGCCGTCTTGCCTGCTCCACGGACTCTCTCCCCAGAGGCAGCCCTTCTTCAGCGCGACCGGACAAGTAACAGGCACCGCACAGCACAGCCAGTGCGCGAACGAGCACGGCTCGGTCACCAACCTGGCGGGCGATCTCTACAGCCTCCTCAGCCAGACGCCGTGCCGTGCTTCTGTCCGTGCCCACCGTCATGCTGGCGACCGCGACAAGGGCCCTTGCCCGCAATTGAGGGTCTGTGCCGGCACCAGCCTTTTCCAGCACGGGCAGGAGGAGCGAGAGGGCTTCGTCCCCACCGCCCCGCGCCCTCCAGTAGCCCCTGAGGGCAACGGCGAACCGCATGGCCAGGACTGTCTTGCCTGGCTCGCCGGCCGCGTGCTCGATGGCACGGCTCACGTTGGAGCGCTCCACGTGCAGCACGGCCAACCAGCGACCGGGCTCAGGGCCCGTGAGGTGATGAGCGGCCGTCTCGGCGATGGACAGGAAGTGCAGGCAGTGAGCACCGGCGACGGCTTCGGCCTCGTCGGCGCTGAGCTCCACGAGTCGCTCGGCGGCGTACTGGCGGATCGTCTCCAGGAGCCGGTAGCGCAGTGTGGGACCACTTGGCTCGGCCATCACGAGGCTCTTGTCCACCAACGAGCTGACAAGATCCGTCACGTCGGGGACCTCGATGTCGTCGAGGCTGTAGACGGCCTCGGCGGCGTCCAGGTCGAAACCGTCGGCGAAGACCGAAAGTCGCCTCAGAAGAGACTGCTCGGGGCCGCGCAAGAGCGAATAGGACCAGTCCACAGTCGCCCGCAGGGTCTGCTGGCGGGCCAAAGCGTTGCGGCTGCCGCCGGTGAGCAAGCGGAAGCGCTGGTCGAGCCGCTCCGAGATGCCCTGGAGCGACAGCGAGCGCAACCGCGCAGCGGCGAGCTCGATCGCTAGGGGCATGCCGTCCAGGCGGCGGCATACCGACGCGACCAATGGCCCCGTCGCTTCATCGAGGACTACGTCGACGCCCTGGGAGCGGGCGCGGTCCACGAAGAGGGCAACAGCGTCAGAGCCACCAAGAACGGGAAGGTCCTCGGCCCAGGGAGCGACATTGACGGCACCCGGTAGATGTTCTCGCCGCTCACGCCAAGCGGTTCCCGGCTGGTGGCGAGAACGTGGACCCCGGCGCAGCGGCCCAGGATTGCGGCCGCCACTGTGGCACACGTCCCGACCAGGTGCTCGCAGTTGTCGAGTATGACCAGGGGCCGTTGCACCGACAGGGCGTCGAGCAGCGCCTCGAGGGCGGGACGGCTGGGTTGGCTAACGATGCCAAGCGCCCGTGCGATGGCCTGCGGCACCGCTTGTCCGTCTGTAATGGCTGCCAGCTCGACCAACCAGGCCCCATCGCCCGAGCCATCAAGGAGGTCGGCTGCCACCTGGAGGGCAAGGCGGGTCTTTCCCGAGCCACCGGCGCCTGTGAGGGTCACCAGGCGGGCTCTCCCGACCAGTGCTTTTAGCTCAGATAGCTCTTGTGAACGGCCTATAAAGCTCGAGGGTTGCGCCGGGAGGTTGTTCAGTAGGAGCGGGTTGTCCAGCGAGCGCAAAGGGGGGAAGCCAACGTCCAGGCCGGGCGCTTCGACCTGGAAGATGTGTTCCGGGGCACCAAGGTCCTTCAGGCGGTGCGACCCAAGGTCCCTCAAGGCAACGTCGGCCGGGAGCGAGTGGCGCAAAAGGGCGGCGGCCACCTCCGACACGAGGACCTGCCCCCCGTGGCCAATGGCTGCCACCCTGGCAGCACGGTGGACGTCGAAACCTACCAGTCCGGTGGGCGTGTCGACTGCCTCACCAACGTGAATGCCCATCCGCACGCGCACCTCAGTGGCGGCTGGCCACTCGTGGGCTGCGAGGGAACGCTGCATCTCGACCACCGCCGCCACACAGGCGCGCGGCGAGGAGAAGACGGCGAACAGACCGTCACCCGCGGTGTTGACCTCCCTACCCCCGTAGGCAGCGAGCCCCGACCGGATGATCTCATGATGGGCGACGAGCAAGCCGGAGTACACTTCGTCGCCGACACGCTGCAATAGCGCAGTTGAGCCTTCGACGTCGGTGAAGAGGAAGGCGAGCGTCTCCGTGCCCACAAGGCTACGAGATGTCGAGCGCTCGGCAGGGGTGGCAGCACGCCAGACCGGTGGTACGTTTTCGGTGGCCGCTGGCCCCGGACAAAGGAGGTCGCTACGACGCCCCAGCCAGCGGACCGGAGGGCCGGGGCATCGGAGTGCCGGGGCATCGGAGTGCCGGGACCGAGCGGTCCACGGCTCGTGGCAATTCCTCGCGCGAAGGTTCCGGCGCATAATTGGCGGTTCGGTCGCTCGGCGCCTCGCCACTCCGTCCTTTGGGCAAGAGCATATATTCGATCTGGGCGCTCGTACGGTCAGTTGGAAACCGCCCCATAACCGGCTATCGCGTGATATCGTCCGGCGTTACTCGGCGCCCGACTGGTGCCGTTATCGCGCTGTGGCGCGTCTAAACAGACGGCGAGCTTGGTGCCGCTCCAAGGGTGGCAACGTGCTTGGGTTGGCGGCCGGAGCCATCGCCTTCGTCCGTCGCCGCCCTCTGCTTGAGGGCACGCGGGCAGGAGCGGGACAAGGGGTGAAACACTTCGAGCGATCGTGCATGCTCAGGGCTCGACGTCGAGGTGCAGGCGCGCCGCGGGACCGAAGTCGGTGACAACGTCTTCGTCGCGGACGAAGCCCACGGCGGCGTAGAAGGCGTACGCATGGGGATTCCCGGTCACCTCGATGCGCCCAATGCCAATCGTCTTTGCAAAGCCAACGGCGTCGGCGAGCAGTGCGCGGCCGACTCGTCGTCGCGTCCAGTCTGGGTCGACGAAGAGGTCGACAGCTCAAGATGTCGGTCGTCAACAGCGGTAGTGGCGAAGCCGAGCACCCGACCGCTTTGGTCGGTCGCGACCCGCACCCGGCCATCGGCGAGCGCCGTGGATGCGAACTCGAGCGCTTCTGGGTGGGCGAGCAGGTTTTCCCTGTCCTCCGGGTTCGACAGCGACGCGCGGCGGAAGACTCTCTCGAGGGCCGGGACCTCCTCGACCGCTGCGTCACGGACGACGAGGGGCGCGCTCACTTGTCGCTGGCTTCCACTCGGGACTGTTGAGTGTCGTCAAGCATGTCAAAGCCATGACGGCCGTCGGCAACGTCGATCACCCCGATGCCTGGTCCGTGACCGGTGGCGGAGCTCACCGAGGTGCGCCACAACCGGACATGGCGTCGTTCGGCCCACCGGTTGACGCGACGTGCCCGTTATCGAGCACCTCACTGGTGCCGAAGTCGGGCGGTCAGACCTCTCACGCGCATTTTCGGGTTGTGCGTTCGGCGCGGTTGCCGAAAGGGCGACTGTCGCTGGCGACGGGCCTGCGTGCCTGAAGTCAGTATCGGTTAGCCACGTCAGCCGTCGCCGCGCGACCGCGCCGGGTTCGGTCGATCTGTGCCCGTCCGGCGCCCTGGTGGCGGGCCCGCCATCGGGCGTTCCGGGCGAGACCCGATGGGCTGCCCCGCTGGCGAAGACGAGTTTCTCAAATGAGCCGAACGCCTTCCTTCCACACTCCCCAGACACGCTCGCCGAGATTCCCAAGATCTGACAAGTCCCCCTCGATGACCGTTAGGTCGGCGAGCTTTGCCGGTGAGATGGTGCCCAGCCGGTCGTCCACTCCGCAAAGGGCGGCGGCACTGGAGGTGCTCGCCACCCAGGCCTCGAGGGGGCTCATGGAGCTGTTGTCGACCATTAGGGCCAGCTCCTCCAGGTTGCGGCCATGGGGGCCGACCCCACTGTCAGTACCCATGGCGACCCTGACACCGGCCTCCACCGCCCGGCGGAACGAGCCCGTGTGTTCCTCGAGGACCTGGTGCGTCTTGCGTAGCACTGACTCCTCGATGCGGGTGCCGGACTCGGCGGCCGCGATCACCGCTCTCGGAGCGGACATGGTGGGGACTAGCCAGGTTCCCCGCTCGAGCATCATGGAGATCGCTTCGTCGTCGATGTAGATGCCGTGCTCTATGGAGCGGATGCCGTTGCGGATGGCAGCCTTGATCCCCTCGCTCGCCTGGGCATGGGCCATAACGTAGCGCCCGGCAGCCGTCGCCTCCGCCACGAGCACCGACAGCTCGTCGTCGCGGAAATGGCCGTGGCGGGGGTCGTCCCTGGGTGAGAGCACGCCACCCGAAGTGGCCACCTTGATCACGTCGGCGCCTTCCCGGACGAGCTCCCTAACCCGACGGCGCATCTCTTCGGGGCCGTCTACCAGGTTCGAAGGGTGCCCCGGGTACTCGTGATGCCAGTCGAAGCAACCCCCCGAAGGCATGTACGTGTCACCGTGACCGCCGGTCTGGCTGAGCATGACAATCGAGATTTGCATGCGTGGGCCCCGGACCATCCCGCGGGCTACGGCCGTCTTCACCCCCATGTCCGAGCCGCCCGCCTCGCGCACGGAGGTAATGCCGGTCCGCAGGGTCGCCTCCATGTTGGCCACGGCTTCGAAGTACCTGAGGGAAAACGGGCGCATGATCCTGCTCAACAGGTCAAGGTTCCCGCTCATGGTGAAGTGGACGTGGCAGTCGAACAGGCCAGGGAGCAGCGTCCTGCCCTCGAGGTCGACCTCTTCGTCGCCGTCCAGGCCGGCGCCGATGTCGACAATGGTGCCGTCTTCGACAACCACGTCCCCTGGGGCCGGCGGAGCCCCGGTACCGTCGAAGACGGAACCGCCTCGGAACAGAGTCCTCGTCATTGTTGGGTCTCCCGCCCTTTCCCCGGCCCATAGGCCTAACTGAGTGGTCCTAACTCGATGGATTACCGACGCAGAGAGCTTAATCACCGAGTCGCGGCCAAAGCGCTGTGGCCGAGGCCGAAACCTAGCCGGGCGGGCTATGCGGTCTCTCAACGCCTCGGGCTCGGGACCGTGGAAGATTGGCCATGCTGGGTGACCTCGGCTCACGGAGACCCTTAGCCCGCCGGGATTGCGGTCGGTGCTGTAGGCGCCGGTTGCTTTGTTTGCCCAGTTCCCGGGCGCGCTTAGCTCCGTGGCGACCGCGGGCTCACGAGCACCTGTGTCCTTGTTGGGACAGGGCCAATTCGCATTACCCGATGCAACAGGACAGGTTCCCATTCCGGTGGTCTGTAATCAACCGCCCACTTGAGGCTACGCCACCGGAGGCGTGCGCAAGTCCATCCGTTAGCAACCGCTCGATAACCGGCGGGGCCGGGCGTTATCTCCGCTCGATATCGCCCGGCCGAGCTCGGGGGCTGGTTCAGCGGGCGGCGCCAGCGACAAAGGCGGCCACCACGTAGGTGGCGTGGCGGTCAAGGGAGAGCCGGCCACGGTCGTAGCGCATAGTGGTACGACGGTCAGCGTGGCTGGCAGCCTCTTGTACATCCCGGAGCGGCACCCCCGCGTCCAAGGCGGCGGTGATGAACGAGTGACGGAGGCTGTGGGGCGAGATCGCCTTGGCGATGCCCGCTCGTCGGGCCAGGCGCTTGACCATCCGGTCGGCGGCGTAGCGGTCCATCCGGCTGCCACCAGCACCAAGGAAGAGTGGCCCGACGGCTCGCTCGCCGATGTGGAGGTCCAAGACCCGCGAAGTCCGTGGTGCCAGCGGGACGGTAACGTGCTTGCCGCCCTTGCGGACGATCTTGAGGGTCCTGTGGCCCCGCTCGACGTCCAGGTCAGCCACGTCGGCGTTTAGGGCTTCGCTGATCCGCAAGCCGTTGAGCGCCAGCAGCGAAGCGAGGGCGGCGTCCCGCGCAGAGCCGAGGCCGGCTTGGACCAAGAAGGCACCTAGCTCGTTGCGGTCCAGGCCGAGGGTGCGTGACTCGTAGTCCACCCGCGGCCTGCGCACATTGAGGGCCGGGTTGCGCTCGGTGAGCCCCTCTTGTTCGCAGTAGCGGTAGAAGCTGACCAGCGTGGACAGCCGCCGGGCCACGGTCGAGCGCATCCGGCCGTTCTCCTCCATCCACCGGCCGAACAGCTCCAGGTGCGAGCGGCGCACCGAGAAAAGGCCGACTCCGCTGTCGTGGCACAAGGACGAGAAGATGCGCAGGTCCGTGGCGTAGCTGACCCGGGTGTTCCCCGAGTAGCCGGCCAAGAAGGCGCCGACCGCGACGCCCTCCTCTTCTGTCAGCGATGAGCCGATCACGGTGCCGACGGGGTTGCATGCAGTGGCGGACATGGCCGTCCTCCTTGAGTACCCAGGCCCATATAGGGCCGGGACTCAGGCGTCGGCCACCGGCGGGGCCGGTGTTACCGAGCGCTCCCCAGGTGCCGATACCGGGCCTTCAGACCTCCCCGGCTTCCGAGCTGACTCGGATGTGCAAGGGCGCTTCGGGCGCAGTCACGATGCTTAGCGGTATGATCCGGGTATGACCACAAAGATCGCCATCAGCCTCCCAGACGAAGTTGTCTCTGCCGCTCGGCGGGCGGTCACAGATGGCCGGGCGACCTCCGTCTCGGCCTATATTGCAGCCACCCTCGCCGAACGCCAGGACTACGAGGATCTCGCAGCACTTCTGGCCGAGATGGCGGCCGAAGCCGGGGTCCCGTCCTCTGAAGACCGCCGCTGGGCGCGGGACGCGCTTGGGCTCGAATAATGCCTGGCGTCACCCTCGACGCCGGGGCACTTATTGCGATCGAACGAGCCGATCGAAGGATGCAGGCGCTGCTCGACGAAGCCCACGCGGCCGGTCTGCCCATCGACGTCCCCGCTGGCGCGCTAGCCCAAGCATGGAGGGCGGCCCGGTCCAAGCACGGCTTGCCCGAGCTCTCCACCTCCCCAACGTCAGCGTCCCGGCCCTCGACGAGCCAAGAGCCAAGGCGGCCGGTGTTCTCTGCGGGCAGCACGGCACGCACGACCCGATCGACGCCAGCGTCGTCCTCAATGCCCGCCAGCGCGACCAGACGGTGATAACCAGCGATCCCAGAGATCTCCGCCAACTCGACCCTGATCTTCGGATTATGGCTATCTAGCCACACGATCGCGCTCCAGCTCGGGCGTGGGGTGCTTCAGGACAAGGGAACGAACGACGCAGAGTGCTCGGAGACAGCAGAGTGCTCGAGGACAGCGGTGAACCACCGTATTTATCGGGCGCCCCGGCTCGTGCCGAAGTGTGCGGTTCGAGCCTCCCCCAGCTCCCTCGACTTCGGCTCGCGCATTAGGTGCGGTCGGCAGAAGGCGGCCCGGCGCCGCTGGCGGTTGGACGCGCATCCCGAACCGTCTGGCCGGCTGCGTGCCAAACCGCTGCCTGTTTTCCTAGCACACATAACAGATATTACCTGGAGCTCCTTTGGGCCTGTCACTGACGTAACTGATGAGGCATTGGGGCCCCCGTTGATGACAGATTCTCCGGAGCGCCTTCGAGCTGGTGGGCTACGTGACGGTGCCCGACGCCGCCGGGGCGCTGTGTTCCTTCGCATGGCACCGGGGAAGGAGGCACTGGTGGCCCCCGGCACCTGACCCGCCGGCGGCTTCTCGGGGGTTCAACTGGCCAGTTCCCTGAACCTCAGCACGTAAAGATCCTGTTCGAGGATTTCCTGAGTGCGGGCAACCATTTCCAGGCCGTCCGCGTGCACACCGGGTATGCCCGCCAGGTCCTTCACTGCGCTCAGGCACCGGCCCGAGAGGGCATCGGCCTGGCCCGAGGCCAGGTAGGTCACCAGTGCTGCGGCGTGCTCAGGCGAGTCGTCCGCCCCGCTGTCGAAGATTCCCTGGAAAAACTGGGCAATGCCGGGATCCCCGCAGGAAAGCGCCCCCTCTGTCATGGCCGTGCGCACCTCGCCCGGGATGATCGAGAAGACCTGTACCCCCTGCCCTGCCGTCTCGGCAGCCAGGTTTTCGGTCAGCCTCAACACTGCCGCCTTGCTCACCGCATAGGCGGAGTTCATGGGCCAGGGCCCAAACCCGGCATGGCTGGAAACATTGACTATGCGGCCGTGGCCGCGCCCCAGCATGCTTGGCAGCACCGCCCGGGAGCAGTAGTAAGGCCCCCCCAGGTTGACCTGGATCGTTTGCCACCATTGGTCTGGGTCGCCGCCGGCCAGCGCTCCCGGCGAGCCGCCGACGCCGGCATTGTTTACCAGCAGGTCGACGGGGCCCAATTCGGCTTCGACCCGGGCTACCGCCCGGTTCACGTCGTGGCGGTCGGAGACGTCCGCCCGTACCGCCAGAGCTTGGCTGCCGCCGGTGTCGATCATGGCCGCGGTGGCAGGTATTTCGTCCTCGGAGCGGGCGCAGGCGGCTACGGCGGCACCGGCGGTGCCGAGGGCTAAGGCGATGGCCCGTCCAATCCCGCGCCCGGCCCCAGTTACCAGTGCCACCTGCCCATCGAGGCGGGCCACGTCGGTGGCCCCCGGTGCGCTGATCGGCCCGCTCCTTTCACCGGCGCGTGGGCGCCGTGGCGGCTCTCGGTCTCCCCGATAGTACGCCGCTCGGAGCCGAGAAGAAAGCTGACAGCTCATTCGTCAGTTGGAGCAATCTGGCGCCGCCTGGACGAGGGCGCGGAGGTGTTGGTCCACGCCCGAGCCGTCGATCCGGCACGGTGCGAGCACCGGAGGCGCGCCGCGTCGCCGAACCACAACAGAGTGATCTGGGCGCACGGAAGCACATCCATGAGGACCGGAAATGCATTGACCCGTGTGGCCGTGGAAGGAACGGCTCGCCCGGAATATGTATGTTCGTCCAAGCCTTCAGCCGGCTCTGCCCGCTCGTCGAGACCCGCCTGAACCTGCGGTCTACTGGACGAGGAGACGAGTCTTGCGCGAGACATGGAGCAAGGCAACCACGAGTGCCCCCACCCAAAGTACGCAACTGGTAACAAGCGCCCGTTCGGCGAGCCCTTGGTCGGTCCCGCTGAACGATGCGACCACCAACAGTAGGAACAACAAAGGGCAGGCCACCCGTGCAGGCCTCAAGACGAACTTGGCCACCCCCCAGCCCGGTACCGCACTCAGTCGCTGCCAGAGGGGCGCAGGGGTGAAGGCGAGCACCGACAGAGCAACGCCCGCCACGATGGCGTCGGTCAGGCCGCCGGGACTGCTGAGCTGGCGGTGGACTGTGCAGCCGGGGTCTGCGAGGCGACAAGGTATAAGCGGGAACGAGTTGCCGAGGGCGAGGGTCGAAAGGCCGAGTACCCATGGAGCGTGGGAGGCCACTTTCCCCGCGCCGGCGAGCGCAGGGCGCAACCCGAACACTGCGAAGCAGAACGTGCCGAGCCCGCCGGCGGCAAAGCATGCGATAGGGAACCACACATGGGGGGCGGTGGCCGCCTGTAGGTCGCTAATCGTGTCACGGACAGGGCTATAGCGGGACCCCTGCCAGGTCTCGGCAACGGTCCACGCAGCCATGAACGCGACCTGTGCTACCAGGCCGACCAGGGCCCATACGGCGAACCGCGCATGGTCTCCTGATGGGAGCGGGCGCTCAGAGCCAGCGCCGGACGCGGGAGCAGTAATCGCCATATTCCCTGAGCTCCTCCAGGCCTTCTTCTTCGATGGGGACCACCGACCAGTTGACGTACGCAAGCACGGCCACCAGGGTGAGCAAGGGCCAGGCTTGGAGCAGCGCCCCGGCTTCGCCCACGTAGGCGAGTGCCAGGCCGACGTACATGGGGTTGCGTGTGAAACGGTAAGGGCCGCAAGTGATGAGCACCTGCGACTTCTCTCCAGGCACCCTTGAGGTGCCCGCCCGCTTGAAGATCAACCAACCCCACCCTGCCAACGCGAGGCCGGCAAGCACTGCCGTGCCACCGGCCACCTCTACAGCGGTCCAAGCGGGCGACGAGCGCAGATGCATGGGTAAGAGCACTTGAAGGCCGGCCCCGGCCAGGTAGCCCAAGACAAAGACCCACGGGACGGGGATGTGGAGGAATGGCTTTCTAGAGCGCCTCCCCATCAGCCCTCGGTTAGGCATGACAGTTCACATTCATTGATTGACTCGATCAACTATATTGCAATGGCGACATGCCTCCTGGCAAGCGTGAGGTTGCGATGATGGTGCAGGCCCTGTTCACCCTCGTCGGCGGCCTCGAGCGCGCCCGGCGCGCCAACCCGGGCGCCAGCACCCTGGGCTTACTGGAAGTCGTGGCGGCCCGCCAACAGGTGCGGCCTTCGGAGATCGCCGAGTTGCAACAGGTGCACCCTTCCCTCGTCACTCGCCAAGTGCGGAGCCTGGAAGACGCCGGTTACGTAGAAGTCTCCGTCGACCCTGCCGACCACCGCTCATGCTTGGTCAGCCTTACAGCGGCAGGTGACGAGGAGGTCCGGCGGCTCCGGGACATAGGCCTGGAGCGCTTCGCCAAGTTCGTCGCCGACTGGGAACCGGACGAAGTACGCACATTCACAGCGCTCCTGCAAAAGCTGGAGGTGTCCAAGGCAGCCGTGGCGGCACGTGAACGGAGGCCGCCCGGGCGTCGCTGGGCGCAGTTGAGGGCTTCAGGGCGTGCCCCCGACCAAGAAAGTTGACATTGGGTTTGCCGACGCTCGACGGTGGTGCACGTCGCTTCGCGGTCGCCATTTGAGTTTCCTCAGCAGCGTCCCAATAACGGATATTCTGAGCGCACCTTCTATTAGCTGTGACCGCCGAGGGAAAGCGCGTAATCGGCGTTCCGCGCAACTTGAGGGTTGACCGAAAACCAGCGATGAGAGCTACATAATTCCGTCTGCTGGGTCTTGCTCGGGACTATAACCTGCGCTAAGGGCTCGATAATATGTACCCGGTTCGCCAGCAACTTTGGTGCGCTGAGCCATACGCGATATCGCCGATTTTGCGCTCCGCCTTGATCAGTCCAAACGCTTCCGCCGCCGGCGTTCTGGCGCGACACTCCCACAGCGCCTGATGACGGCAACAGTTCCCACCCTCCCGTGAGGCCGAAAGTCTGGGATCGAGCTCGGGGGCGAACGGAGGGGTGGTAGTACGAGCCGACGAGTGCGACCAGCCCCCTCGACGGCGTGTATTCGCCAAACAAGACTCTGGGTTACGCACTCGTCGAAGCGTCTCCTGAGGTCGTTGTGACATGAGCCAAGCTCTCCGCGTCGGTTGGTACCGTTTCCGGGCCACCTTCGGCCGTCGCTGGGGAGGCTATCTGAGTGTGGCGCTGCTGATCGGGTTGACCGGCGGGACCGCCATGGCTTCGATCGCGGCCGGGAGGCGTACCCAGTCGTCGTACCCGACATTCCTGGCGAGCACCAACCCCTCGGACATGACGGTGTCGGTGTTCAATCCGGGGACCGGCGGTCCGGGCACCGCCTTGACGGCCAAGATCGCCCGCCTGGCAGACGTTAAGCGGGTCGAGACCTGATTGTCGCTCCCCCGTTGTTCCGCTCGCCCCCAACGGCGCCCCCCGTGTGGACGCGGCGGCTGACGTTGTCGATCGGGGGCAGCCTGGACGGCATGTTCTTCGACCAGGACCGGGTCACGGCCGTCCAGGGCCGGATGGCAGATCCGAACCGGGCCGATGAGATCGTGATGGACGCCGCCGCGGCCCAGCTACTCGGCGTGCACGTCGGCCAGGTCGTGCCCCTGGGTCTCTACACGGCTGCGCAGAGAACCTGCCGGGGTTCGGCACTCCGAGCGTGGTGCCCCGCCTACGAGGTGCGTGCCAGGTTGGTGGGGATCGTCGTGCTCAACAACCAAGTGGTCCAAGACGACGTCGACCGGCCTACGGCTTTGTGGTGCTGACCCCCGCTCTCATTCGGGAGGCCGCCGCGGTGTCGCCGAGGGTCACGCCGATGCTCTACGGGCTGCAACTCGACCATGGTGGCAGTGATGTCCCCGCCGTCGAGCAGGAGCTCGTCGGCGTCGTCCCGCGGGGCTTTACCTACGAGTTCCATGTGACCTCGCGAGTCGTGACCGAGGTGGAGCTGGCGGTCAAGCCGGAGTCGGTCGCCTTGGGCGGGTTCGGGGCGATCGCCGCCCTGGTCTGCTTGGTCCTCGGGGTTCAGGCCATCTCCCGCCAGCTGCGCTTCGGGGACGAGGATCGCCAGGTGCTGCGCGCCCTCGGAGCCGGTCCCGCTGCCGCCGCTGGTGACGGGCTGATCGGCCTACTCGGAGCGTGGTCCTCGGCTCGCTCTTGGCCGTCGGCGTGGCGGTCGGGCTGTCACCGCTGTCCCCGCTGGGGCCGGTGCGCGCCGTCTACCCCGAGGGGGGATCGCCTTTGACTGGACGGTGCTCGGCGTCGGCCTGGCCGTGCTCGTCGGCGTGCTCGGGGCCATCGCGGCGGTGCTGTCCTATCGAGGGGCGCCCCATCGGGTGGCCCTCACCCGGTCGCCGGCAGCTCGTAGCTCGAGCGTCGCACGCAGGGCCGAAGCGGCGGGGATGCCGGTGGCCGGCGTGATGGGCGTGCGTTTCGCGCTCGAACCGGGGCGGGGTCGCACTGCGGTGCCGGTGCGCTCGGCGTTGTTCGGCACCGTCCTCGCCGTCGCCATGGTGGTGGCCACCCTCACGTTCGCCAGCAGCTTGGGCACCCTGGTCTCCCATCCGCCGCTCTACGGGTGGAACTGGAGCTACGCGCTCAACCCGAGCAACGACGTCCCGCCGCAAGCTCTGACGCTGCTCGGCCACGACCCCGACGTCGCCGCCTGGACCGGGGTCGACTACACCAACGTCGAGATCGACGGCCAGACCGTCCCCGTCATCCTCGCGCACCCGCACGCCGAAGTGTCCCCGCCGATCCTGTCCGGGCATGGCCTGGACGCGAACAACCAGATCGTGCTCGGCGCGGCCACCCTGGCCGTGCTCCACAAGCACGTCGGCGACACGGTGTCCGTCAGCTACGGGACCCCCGCGGACGCCCCCCTCTACATCCCGCCCACCCGCTTGGTGATCGTCGGGACCGCGACGTTCCCGGCGGTGGGCTTCGTGCAGCTTCGTCGCCGACCACACCTCGATGGGCACCGGCGCCCTGCTCTCCGAGGGGCGTCATCCCGCCGGCGTTCCAACGAGCCCTGCAGAGCCCGGACCCGAACCTGAACGGCCCGGAACTGGTCTTCGTGCGGCTGCGAAACGGCGTCAGCCCCGCGGCGGGGCGGGCCGACATGCAACGCATCGCCAGTGCCGCAAATAGAGTTTTCGCCGCCGACCCGAACGCGGCCGGCAACAGCGTCACCGTCCTCGGCGTGCAGCGTCCCGCCCAGATCGTGAACTACCGCAGCATCGGCTCGACCCCGGTCATCCTCGCTGTCGGGCTCGCCGCCGGGGCGATCGTCGCGCTCGGCCTCACCCTCGTCGCGTCGGTCCGCCGGCGCCGGCGCGACCTGGCCCTGCTGAAGGCGCTCGGCTTCACCCCGCGACAACTGGCTGCGGCGGTCGCCTGGCAGGCGACCGTCGCCGCCGTCGTCGGCATCATCGTGGGGATACCGCTCGGCATCGTCGCCGGGCGAGAGCTCTGGACCCTGTTCGCCCACAACCTCAACGCGGTACCCGACCCCACCGTGCCGGTCCTGTCCGTGTTCCTCGTCGGCGTAGGTGCTCTCGTTTTCGCCAACCTCGTCGCCGCCCTGCCCGGCCGCACCGCGGCCCGCACCCCGACGGGGCTGGTCCTGCGAGCCGAGTAACTCGGCGCCCGAGGTTGCAGAGACAGAAACATCGCACCGAACGCCGGCCCGTCTCGATTGGATCGCCGCCCCGATCGACGGTTCTCGGGTCACTCACTTTGGAAATCTTGTGCTTTCCCAGGGGTTTTCCTCGCACAGAACCGCGCGACATATTTCCGCTTGGCGAACATTCCCATAATACCGAGGTTTTCTAACGATCAGCCGAGTGATAGCTCGTCCATAACCGGCGATCTGGCTGTGGGAGTGGACCACCGGGAAACTACGGCGTCTGGCGATCGGTCACCAGTCGGGAGCTCCGGAGACAGCCGTCCCCGCGGAACCACTGGCGCGTTGACTCATCACACTACCCCTCAGCGGCGGCTCAAGGCAGCGCTCGCGACGGCCGTGCTTGCCGCACACGATGCGCGATAGCAACGGCCTCGTTCATCCGACCACGCCCCCGCGTAGTCCTCCAGGGACGCACAGCGTCTCCATTGCCTCTGCTGTCGCTCTGGTCGATGCTGGTCGCCGTCGTTGGGTGCCGGGACGCGTCGACGCCTAGCACTCCGAAGAACTCCTCGCTCGCTCTGAACCGGGGACAATCGAGTCCCGTTGAGGGTCCCGCCAACCCAAGCCCTGGTTGGTTATGCCGCTTGACCAGGACTCCTTAGTGGAGGTGACCGGACTTGAACCGGCGACTTCTACTATGCGAACGTAGCGCGCGACCCTGCCCCAGCCAGGGCTTTTCTCCTGAACTCCCAGGTCCATGCCATCCACGAAGTGCGTGGAGGTGCACGGAAAGGCGCCTTCGGGCACACATTGAGTCCCGTTGAGTCCCGTTGAGTCCCGTCAGTCGTGGAAGCAATCTGGGTCACGACTGTCCGCCGAGCTTGATCGGCAGGCCGCTCATCCTCGCCCGTGGTCTTTGGGAAACGGAGCCGATGTGCTACGCTATAGCACATGAAGGTCGGCGTGCGTGAGCTCCGCAATCAGACGAGCCAGGTAATCGATGCCGTGCGGGCTGGTGAGCGTGTGGTCCTAACCGTGCACGGCGAGGCGGTCGCCGACATCGTGCCTCACGGTCAGCGGGCTCGCTGGCTGCCCGGTGATCGTTTGCGGCAGGAGCTCGCCGGACGGGCAGCTGACCCGGCGCTTCGTGACGATCTCGACAGCCTCGCCGGACAGACCTTGGACGAGCTTTGACCGAAGCTGCAGGCCTTCTCGACACCTCGGTGTTCATCGCCCGCGAGGTCGAGCGACCACTCGGCGAGCTGCCGGACCGGGTGACGGTCTCTGTCGTCACCATCGGCGAGCTCCAACTAGGAGTGCTGAGCGCCGTTGATGCCGCCTCCCGGGCTCGTCGGGGCGACACCCTCGCCCTTGCCAAAACGGTAGAGCCCGTCCCGATCAGCGAGTCGATCATGGGGGCGTGGGCTCGGCTAGTGGTCGATTGCCGTACCGCAGGTATTCAGCGTACGGTCAAGCTGATGGACGCGCTGATCGCAGCGACTGCGATCGACCTCGGCTTGCCGGTCGTAACCCAGGACGACGATTACGACCAGATGGCGACAGCGCACCGAGCACTCCACGTCCTCAAGGTGTAAGGACCGATACGAGCCATAACACATGTCGGCTTCCCCTGGCAACGACCTTCCTGACGGGGCCGTGCTCGACGGTGGGCCTATGGACGGCAAGGAGCACCCCGCCGACTTGGACACTGAGCAACTGTTCGTCATCATGACCGATGGTCAGCAGCATCGCTATGTGCGAACGGAACGGGCCCAGGTGCTGGCGGATGGACGGTCAGCATCGGTGTTTGAGTATCGAGGGCGCTTCTACGGCACACCATTGCCGTGATGGCACTTGCCCGGAGTTTTCACGCTGTGCAAGAATAGCGATCGATGGTAAAGTTGGTCGAGGCGGCGGACTGGCGGGAAGCACGCCGGCGCTCGGCGCGCCATGCGATCCTCGATGCCGCCTGGGAACTGGTGAGACAGGAGGGCCTAGCGGGTTTGTCGCTGCGAGACCTGGCCCGCAGCGCGGGCATCACCCCGCCGACCGTGTACGCCTACTTTGAATCGAAGAACGCCATCTACGACGCCATGTTCGGCCAGGCGGCCACCCAGTTCGCCGAGAGGATGTACGAGCCGTACGACGAGGCGGCCCCTCATGAGCTCCTCAGAGCGAGCGCCCAGCGGTTCTTCGATTTCTGCACCACCGATGCGGCGCGCTACCAACTGCTGTTCCAACGCACCCTCCCGGGGTTCGAACCGACGCCAGAGTCCTACGCACCCGCGGTGCGCGCTCTCGCTGGCGCCGGCGAGCTGCTGGCTCTAAACGGCGTCACCGGGCCGGAGCACCTTGACCTTTGGACCGCTCTGTTGACGGGCTTGGTCAGCCAACAAGTCTCAAACGACCCGGGTGGAGGCCGTTGGTCTCTCCTGATCGGCGAATCGATCTCCATGTTCCTCGCCCACTGCTCTGTGGCCACTTCGTCAAACAAGCCCAAGCCCGGCCCAACTCGGGCCAAAGGAGCCGACCATGACCATGACGACGACCGACGTCACGACCATCGCGCCGTTGACCCACGACGAGGCGATGCGACTTCAGGCGCAAGAGCTGGGACACGTGCTCGCGTTGCTCCGCGCTCTCGGCGACGGCGCGTGGACGGCGCCGACTGACTGCCCAGCCTGGGACGTCCGTGCCATGTGCCAACACGTCCTGGGCGCATGCGATGCGGGCGCATCGATGCGCGAGAAAGCCGAAGACTGTTCGGGACCGCGCGCGTATCCCGGCCGTGCTGCGTAACCACGCGAAGCTGAAGGTCGACGGGCCGGTCTACGAGACCTGGGAGCTCGGCTACCTCATCGACACGATCTACCTGCGGGACCTATGGATGCACCGCGTCGACGTAGCCCACGCAGTTGACCGGCCCCTGGACCTCAGTGCCGGGCACGATGGCCGGATCGTCGCCGACATAGTCGTCGAGTGGGCGCCCCGTCATGGCCGACCGTTCGTGCTAGAGCTCACAGGCTCCGCGGGCGGCACTTACGCACCCAGAGTCGACGACCCGGCTTCCGGCAGAGCTCGGGAAGGTCAGGAAGAGCGTGTCGAGCTCGGGGAGGTCGAACCTTCGCCGAGGTAGGCGCCGGTGGCTAGCAGCAGGATCGGGGCGTCGCTCGCCCGGACTCATCGAGGGTCGCTTTGTGCAGTTTCTTGCCAGTTCCGACTTTCAACACTTGACCTTGACCTTGGGGGAAGGCGCAGACTTGTTCGGAAATTGTCATGTCGATGAGGAGCTAGCACGTGGACCAGATGAGCATCGGAGAGTTCGCCAGAGGTTCGCGGCTGTCCGCCAAGGCGTTGCGGCTCTATGACGAGCTGGGCCTGCTGGCGCCGGCACGGGTGGATGAGGACTCTGGCTACCGCTTCTACGAGCCCGGCCAGCTCAAGCAGGCACGCCTGATCGCGGCGCTGCGCCAACTGCAGGTCCCACTGGCGGAGATCAAGGCGATCCTGCCGCTCGAGCCGGTCCAGGCGGCGGAGCGTGTCCGCGAGGTCTGGGCCGCAACCGAGGCCGAGCACACGGGCCGTCGCGTGCTCTCTACCTACCTGATCGACGAGCTGAGCGGAAAGAGGTCCGTTGTGTACGAGGTCGGCACGAGGGAGATGCCCGATCGCAGCCTGCTGTGCGTGAAGCGCAACGTCGCCGGGGTGGATCAGGCATGGGCGTTCGGCAAGGAGTTCATCGCCCTGCTCCGGCACTACCAGCTGCCGCAGATCGAGGGACGTGCCGGCGCGTTTTTCTGTATCTTCTGGGGTGAGGTCAACGAGGACAGCGACGGCCCGATGGAGTGGTGCCGTCCCGTCCCACCAGAGGAGGCGGAAGCGCTCGCCGCCCGCTGCCCGGAGCTGACCCTGCGGGCCGAGCCCGCCCACCAGGAGGCGTTCGTGAAAATCGGCGATGGGCAGATCGACGGCGCCGACTGGCAAGTGGTCTCACGATCGCTGGAGGCTTGGAGCGAGCAGCAGCCAGACCTACTCCCGGCCGACCTGGGTTTGCGGATCACCTATCTCCCGAGCGAAGTGGGGCAGGATACCTACCAAGACTTCGCGGTCCCGTTCAACGGTCGGCCACGCGGATGACGACGGTCGTCAAAGCCGAGTCGTTGACCAAGCGCTTTGGTGAGGTCCCAGCGGTCACGGACCTGTCATTTGCGTTGGAGGCGGGGACGATCACAGGCTTTCTCGGCCCGAACGGCGCTGGCAAGACGACGACGACGCTGCGGATGATCCTGGGGCTGGCGGCGCCTACGAGTGGACGAGCACTGGTGTTCGATCATCCTTACGCGGAGTTGCCGTGTGCGGCGTTGCGGATCGGTGCCATGCTCGAGGCGACCGATTTCCATCCCGGCCGTTCGGGCCGCGATCACCTGCGGATGCTCGGCCAAGCCGTCGATGTTCCTGACCCACGTGCGGACGAGTTGTTGCGCTTGGTGGAGCTCGGTGACGCCGCCCGGCGGCACGTGAAGGGATATTCGCTTGGGATGCGTCAACGACTTGGGCTCGCGGTGGCGCTGCTTGGCGACCCAGAGCTGCTGATCCTCGACGAGCCCTCCAACGGGCTTGACCCGGAGGGCGTTCGCTGGCTGCGGGACTTCCTGCGCAGGCTGGCCTCAGAGGGCCGCACGGTGCTCATCTCAAGCCATGTGCTCGCCGAGGTCGCACAGACCGTTGACCGGGTGCTGATCATCAGTCGCGGGCGGCTCGTGCTCTCGTCCTCGCTGACAGAGCTGACCGCCCGCGCTGGCGGCGCGGTTCGCGTCCGCTGTGGCGACCCGCAGCGGCTCACTGCGGCGCTGCGTGATGAGGCTCTGCAGGTGACGACGGGCACCGACCACGGGCTGCTCGTCCAGGAGCATCGAGCGAGCGGATCGGTGAGATCGCCTTCGCCGCCGGCGTCCCACTTGTCGAGCTGGTCAACGATGCAGGCTTGCTGGAGGACATCTTCCTCGAACTGACCTCGGAGGCACCGGCATGATCGCGCAGATCAGGGCAGAGCTGCTGAAGATCCGCTCGACCCGGGCCACGATCGGGCTCATCCTCGGGATGATCGCGCTGATCCTTCTCTTCACGCTGCTCACCGGGCTGCTCACCCACCCAAGCGGGCTTGCGAGCAGAGAGGACCAGCGCCAGCTGCTGAGCGTGGGCAGTACCGCAGGCGTGTTCTCCGCACTTGCTGGGGTGTTGCTTGTGACCAGCGAGTACCGCTACGGCACGATCCGTCCGACGCTCTTGTTCAACCCCGCGCGCTCACACGTCCTGGCCGCCAAGGTCGTCGTCGGCGCGCTTGCCGGGCTCGCATTCGGGATCCTCGGCGAGGCGATCGGCTGGGCGATCGGGTACGCGATCCTCGACGTGCGTGGCATCACGATCGTGCTCACCAGCAGCGACGTCCTGCTGCTCACCCTTGGGGGGCTCGCCGGCGTCGCGCTGTGGGGCTCGATCGGCGTCGGGGTCGGCACGATCATCCACAACCAAGTCGGCGCAGTCGTCACCCTGCTCGCCTGGGGGCTAGTCGTCGACAACCTCGTTTTCGGCCTCGTGCCTTCTGTGGGGCGCTTCCTGCCGTCACGCGCGTCAGACGGGCTGATGGGCCTCGGGGTCCATCATCTCCTCTCGCCAGGCGCCGGCGCGATCACGTTGCTCGCCTGGGCCGGCGCACTGGGGGTTGTGGGTATCGCCCGGTCCGTTCGGCAGGACATCAACTGACTCCCTGGTGGCCAAACCAGGCGTTCCGGTCGACCATAGTGTTGACGCTATATAGTGTTGACGCTATACTGGGAGGTCGATGGAGTGGGAAGTCATCGCTACCGAGGAGTTCGGCCGCTGGTACCACGAAGATCTAACTGACGAGCAAGCCGGTGCGATAGACGCCCGAGTCGACATGCGCGCGGCGACGGGGCCGACCCTGAGCCGGCCAGTGGTCGGCGCCATCGAGACGAGCCGCCATCGCAACATGAAAGAGCTGCGCTGCTCAAAGGACGGCCAGTTGCGCGTCCTGTTTGCGTTCGACCCATTGCGCCGAGCGATCCTGCTGATCGGCGGCGACAAGTCTGACGGAGCAGCGTGGAACGAGTGGTACGTGACCATGGTCCCAGTAGCCGATGACCTCTTCGACCGTCACCTCGAAACAGTGACAGAGCAAACAGCCGAGCAGAAGAAGGCAGAGGAAGCCTCGAAGAAACCGAAGACGCCTAGACGGCGCCGAGGTAGTGATCGCCGATGAATACCCCTGAACTAACGAATACCCCTAACTCTGAACTAAATGCAAAGGAACCCCATGCCGAAGGCACCCCTCCGCACCAAGACCTGGAAAGAAGTCACCGCTAGCCGGCCCGACAGCGTCGCTCGTCGGGCGGCCTATGAACATAGCCGCAATGAAGCCCTCGCCGAGATCGTCGAGTACAACCTCGCCGAACTCCGCAAGATGCGCGCCGTCACCCAGGCGGAGCTCGCCCACCAACTCGGCGTGGCACAGCCTTCGCTGTCCGCCCTCGAGCGTCGAGGCGACGTCCAACTGTCGACCCTCCGCCAGTACATCGAGGGCCTTGGCGGGCACCTCGAGGTGAGTGCCGTCTTCGACGACGTCCGTATCCCCGTGACCCTTTTCGTCGAGTAGCCATTATCACAGCGTCGCTGGTGGACGCGGTGTGCTGGAAACAGCAGAGCTGTGGTCTTGCCCGTGAATAACGCACCATGTTGGCAGTTTCGACGACGGATCGGTTTCGGAGGGTTCTTCAAAGGACCTCGATGGAGGAGCGATAGCTGTTATCGAAGACCGCGACGTCCAGATCCGCCGTCTCCCGATAGGCGGGACCTGAGCGACAACGTTGCCCAGCGCCACGGTCACCTCGTTGAGGTTGGGAAGAACCTCAGGCTCTTGAAGGCGACGAGGCGGCGTTGGTGCATCCGTCGGAGCAGTGGGTGGAGGCTGTCGTAGTAGTCGTGGATTTCGACGCCGGTCTTACCGGGAAGGGTGCGGGTGACCCGGCCGACGTACTGGACGACCCGGCTTCGGCCAGAGATCGGGAAGGTAAGGAACAGGGTGTCGAGTTCGGGGAGGTCGAAGCCTTCGCCGAGGTAGGCGCCGGTGGCCAGCAACAGGATCGGGTTGTCGCTCGCCCGGAGCTCATCGAGGATCGCCCTGTGCAGCTTCTTGCCAGTTCCGCCTTTCAACACCGCAGGCTCGAGACCATGGCACGAGCTCAGCTCGACTCGAAGGGCCTCCAGGTGTTCGGTCCTGTCAGTGAACACGAGGACATTCCGCCTTCTTCGGTGCGCGTCAGCGACGTCGGCACAGATCTGTCTGGTCCGATCATCGTCGGCGGCCACCCGTCCGAGGATCGTCTGCACAGCAGAATCTTCGGCTACGTCCGGGTCGGTCAGTGTCTCGTGGACGACGAGGTCCCGGCGTATGAGCACCGTCGCCGCAGGATCCTCGCTCATCGTGTGACGCACCGGTCCGAGCTGCATGTGGAGGATGCCTTCGAGCCCATCACGTCGGCTTGGAGTGGCAGTCAGGCCCACCCACCGCCGGTTGGTCGCCAAGCGTACACAGTGCTCGAAGGTCACCGCCGGCAGATGGTGACACTCGTCAACGACGACGAGCCCGTAGCCTTCGAACACTTCATCGCCATCGTCCCGTCGCGCCAGCGTTTGAAGAGTCACCAGATCTACGATCCCGCTGCGCCGTGTTCGGCCGGCGCCGAGCTGGCCGATCTCCCGTTTCTGCAAGCCGAGCAGATCGCCTAGGCGTTGGCGCCACTGCTCGGCGAGGGTCTTCGTGTGGACCAGCACGAGGGTAGGCGTGGCGACCCTTGCGATGAGTGCGCAGGCCATCACCGTTTTGCCCGCGCCCGTCGGTGCGACGAGGACGCCGAGGTCGTAGTTGGCCAGATCGGTTACGGCATCCTCCTGAGCCGAGCTGAGTTTGCCGGCGAAGGTGAACGGTCTGGTCGGTGCCGCGGGGCGTCGGTCGTCGACTTCGAGCCGACTGCCAGCCGACTCGAAGACCTTCGCAGCCTCCTCGAGCAGCCCTCGGGGAAGGTAGAGCCGGTCGAGATCCTCCAGGTAACAGCGGACCATCCGCGGGGTGTTCCAGGTCGAGAGCCGTAGCTGCTCGCGCTGATGGAACTCCGGGTTGTGAACCGACGCGAGATGCTTGAGCGACGCGACGAGCGCCGGGGGAAGGCCGATCCTGTCGACAGCCAGCATCGCTCCGAGCGTGGCCCTGACCACCCGAGGCGGAGACGGCCCAGGTCGCCTTGAGCGCGCCATGCTCGACAATCCGACTGAACCGGGACCGGCGGCGACCGTGATCGCGTCGCCGATACTCTTGGCTTCAACCGAGGGCAGTCGGCGGATCGCGGCCAGAAACGCCCACTGATCGGCCCATGGTTCTATCGTCGCCGGGTCGAGAAAGACAGCGTTCCCCTGCTTTCGAGATCGCCCCTGGAGCGGGAGGGCAATGAGGTTACCGAATCCCCTTTGCGGCACGAAGTCTTGGGACGGGAAGAGCCGGTCGTAGCTCGTCAAGTCGATCTCGACGCGTAGCACCATGGTCTCGCGCAGCAGTCCGATCCCGAGCCGGCGTGCGACGGAAGCCTCCACCGGCTCCTCGAAAAATACCCACACATGCGCGCCGTTGCCAGATCGCGACCGTTCAAGACAGGCCGGGACACCGAAGTCGTCGCACACCTCTAGGAACGCCAGAGCGTCAAGAAGCCAGGAGCCCTTGTCGAAATCGCAGGCCAGTAGACAGCAGCGATCCCCGTCGATCAACGGGTACAGGCCAGCGGTGATCCGCCCTGAAAGGTGCGCACCCACCACGGCGTCGTCCATCGGCACATAGCGGCGAGACGCTTGGCCCGGGACCGGTCGAGTGTGACAGGCGACCAACCAGACTTTTTCGTGGACGCGTTCTCCCATCGCTGGGCGTAGACATCCGCTCGGCCGGCGAAGAGTGATCGGAAAAGGCGGATCTTGTCATCTGGCGGCGAGCTGCCATCAACCCCGACCGCCGCCTCCTCCGCTGTAGCAAAGAGCCGAGGAGCGCGCTGCGAGCGGTGAGCCAAAGCCGTCGCTACCGCTGGTCGAGCAGATCGAAGCCGCTCGTTCTCATCCCTGAGACGGGCGATCTCCGCCGTAGCGGCAACCAGCTCGTCGTTAAGGCGCTTCAGCTCGGCCGGCGAAACATCACCTGCCAGCCTCAGGGAACTCGCCGGGCCCTCCCCCGTTCCGAACGTGTCGCTCACTGCGTTCACCCAGCCGTCTTCGCGGAGGTCATGGCTTCGGCCGGCTCCATCCCACTGGCCGTCGCGCGTGGAACGCCTTGGGGCCGGGCGATGAACCCCCAAGGGCGCTCTTCAGTTCCGTGCGCATCGACAGTTATGGAATCGAGGAGCTCGCTCAGGCACTGGTCACGCACGATCACCAGGCTACGCGGGCCGGCCGAACACGGTCAGCCCCGAGCGTTTGAAAGCCCACGCCCCAGGCACAAACACGGACCGCAGCGGGTGAGATGCCGTCCTCGCTGCCTACAATCACCACCAGGTCGGGCAAAAGTGCCGGCTACGGCGTGGGGGATTTAGTCGGGGGCGCCGCAGCGGCTGCTATCGGCAGCCGCGTCTGCTCAGCAGTTTGCGTCGACGGCTTGCTTCAATGAGGGAGCACATTGAGTCCCGCCGGGGGGCGTACCTATCCAAGCAAAGGGGAGTTATAGGGTCTGAGCTGGACTTTTTAGTGGGGGTGACCGGACTTGAACCGGCGACTTCTACGATGCGAACGTAGCGCGTGACCCCGCTCCAGCCAGGGTTTTTCTCCTGAACGCCCAGGTCTTTTGCATCCACTAGGTGCGTAGAAGTGCACGGAAGGGCGCCCCTGAGCACACATTGAGTCCCATTGGGTCCCGTCGGGTCGAGGGCGCACAGGTTGTCCCGGCCGTGTGGCCGAACTCGACCGGGCCGTCGTCAGTCCTCGCCCGGGGCCGCGCCGCCTGGCGCCATTGCCTGCAAGTAGGCAGAGGGTTGCCGGTCCGGCTCACGGCGACCTCGACCCAATCGTGCGTCGTAGTGAGTCCTCTCTGTCTACATTTCGTCTACACTCAAGGTATGGGGGCTGAGGAGACGACTACCGTGCGGGTCCGTCGACCCGACTCCGAGCGGCTGCAGTCGATGGCAAAGTCCAAGCAGACCACGGTCGTTGAGGTCGTCCACTCGGCCATCGACGCGCTCGAGCGCCAGGAGTTCCTTCGTGGCCTCAGTGACGACTACCGCCGCCTGCGAGACGACCCCGACCTCTGGGAGGCCTACCGAGCTGAGCGTCAGGAGTGGGACTCCCTCGCGTGATCTGGCGGGGTGAGGTTTACCAGGTCGCGCTCGGCTCCCCAGTTGGGCACGAGCCGGCGTTCCTCCGGCCCGCAGTCGTGGTCTCCACGGACATCCTGAACAACGGCCCTGGCGAGCTCGTCGTGGTCGTCCCGGTCACCTCCGCCAACTACGGGTTGCGTAGCCACGTCGAGATAGCGACTGGCATTAGCGGGCTAGAGCACACGTCGTACGCGAGGTGCGACCAGCTCCGGGCCATCTCCACCAAGCGCATCGGCGTCAGGCGAGGCGATGTCGCTGCCGAGGAGACGCGCTTGATCGACCAGGCCCTCCGGTTCATCCTCGACGTCTGAGTAGGCCTGCGTACCTTTCTGCTCGGTCCTGGTGCATGGTGGGGCGATGAGGATCGCGGTGATCGGGGCGAACGGGTTCGTCGGAAGGGAGCTGTCGGTTGCCCTTGTCGAGGCCCAATACGACGTCATCGCGCTCTCGCGTCGTGCTCCAGAAATCCCTGGCGCCGAAGGACGTTCGGTTGACGTAGCCGACGGGGTTGCCCTGCAGAGCGCGCTAGCCGGATGCGAGGTCGCTTTTTATCTGGTGCACTCGCTGAGCGCCGAAGACTTTCGCACTCGCGACCGCGAGCTAGCTGAAGGCTTCGGGCGGGCCGCCGCAGCGGTGGGGCTGCGACGCACCGTCTACCTCGGTGGCTTGGGGCACGACCCCGAGTCCGAGCATCTTGCCAGCCGCCAGGAGGTCGGAACAGCGCTCGCGTGTGGAGGAGTTCCTGTTGTCGAGCTGCGCGCAGCGGTCGTGCTGGGCGCCGGCAGCATCTCGTTCGAGATGCTGCGGTACCTCACGGAGCGGCTTCCGTTCATGGTCTGCCCACGCTGGGTCCGCACCGCGATCCAACCCATCGCCGCGGCGGACATGACCCGCTACCTGATCGGCGCGATAGACGTCGCGCCCGGCGTATACGAGGTCGGCGGCGCCGACGTCACGTCGTATCGCGAAATGATCACGGCGTACGCCATGGCGCGCGGTCTGAGGCGACGGCGCATTGTCGACGTGCCGTACCTGACGCCTCGACTGTCGTCGTACTGGTTGGATTTCGTCACTCCGGTGGACCGCCGCGTCAGTCACGCGCTTATCGAGAGCCTCGTGACCGAGGTTGTCGTCGAAGATCAGAAACGGACCGACGCGGCGTTCAACATCGAGCCGATGGGCCTTGCCGAGGCCCTTTCGGCCGCACTCGACGACCAGGTGCTCGAGCTCGATCACGACCTCCTCAGCCGCGAGAGCGGACTAAGAGACGGCGTCCATACGGTGCGCGTCGCTGCCCCTCTTTCGAGCGCCGCATCGACGCGCCTCGACGCCGACCTCGCACGGATCGGAGGAAGCTACAACTGGTACGGCCTAACGTTCGCGTGGAGAGTGCGTGCGCTCCTCGGCCGGATCGCCGGGGAGTACTGGGAGCTCAACTCCCAAAAGGAGCTCGTCCGAGGCACCACCGTGGACTGGTGGCTCGTCGCTCGACGTGACCCCGGCATGCTCGTGCTACGCGCGATCCGCTGGTACCCGGGCGAAGCATGGCTCGGCTATCAATGCACGGAGCGCGCGAGCTGATCCAAGTCGGTTCGCTCCGCCCAAAGGGAATCCCGGGGTTCCTCTATTGGACAATTCTCCAACCGGTGCACCGTCAAGTCTTCCAGGCGCTTGCCCGACACCGAGTTATTCGCGCCGCACAACAAAGGAGCCTGACTGTTGTGGACCCAGATCGGCGCGCCGAATAAATTGATCGTCGACGGGAGCCGGCACGACACTCGAGTATCGGCAGGGCCCCCGCCTGGTGATCCAGGCAGACCTTCCCCAGCCTCCAGCTTTCAGAACGCAACCTCATAACCGGTTCTGCGTGCTTCAGTGGACCGCTCGCTCCGAACCGAGCACATTGAGTCCCGTTGACGTGCCGAGCAATTCGAAGCCTTGGTTGCTTAGCCGGTCTGACCTGGGCTTTTTGGTGGAGGTGACCGGACTTGAACCGGCGACTTCTACGATGCGAACGTAGCGCTCTTCCGGGCTGAGCTACACCCCCTCGACAGGCAGAGTCTAACGCTAGAGACCGGCGACGAGGTTCGGCTCGAGGAGGCCCTTCAGCTTGTCGTCGCCCGGCGGTTGCTGATGGCGTCCACGGTCACCGCGACTATGAGGACGAGACCAGTGATCACGTACTGCAACTGTGCGCTCGTTTCCAGCAGTGCCATGCCGTTGACAATACCGGCGATGACCAAACCGCCGATGACCCCGTGGATGGCTTTACCGCGCCCACCGAACAGGCTGGCGCCGCCGATAACGGCTGCCGCTATGGAGTACAACACCAGCTGGCCACCGTCGACACTGGTAGAGACACCACGGAACTGTCCGGCGATTATCAACCCGGCGATGCCTCCGTTAAGAGAGCAAAGGGTGAAACCCAGTGTGCGGATCCACTTGGTATTGACACCGGCGCGGCGGGCGGCCTCGCGGTTACCACCGATGGCGTACATGTATCGGCCTGGTTTGGTGCGGTTCAGCAACAAGCTCCAAAGCAGCAAGATGCCGAGGACCTCGAGCACGAACCAAGGCAGGCCCCGTATCGGGCCGGCAGCCGCCAACTGACTGCGGTTGGCGTTGACGATGAGGACGAGCCCCGCCCCGGCCGCGGCAATCGCAATGATCTTGAGTATCGTGAGGCTCACCGGGGGCGCTACCAGGCCACTGCTACGGCGTCGGTTGTCGCGGAACCATAGTACGACGGCGTAAATTACCACCAAAGCGCCAATGATCACCCAGCCAGCTAAAAGGCTATTGGTGTGGCCGGTGGCGAAATCATCAAAGATATTGTCGTTAATTGGCACGGTGCCCCCGTTACCCAACACGAGCAGCAGGACCCCTTCCCACCCGAGTAGCCCGGCGAGCGTGACAACGAAGGAGGGTAGCCCGAGCCTGGTGATCAGGAGGCCCTGGACGAAGCCGATAGCGGCGCAAGCGGCCAGGGAGACCACGATCACAATCGCGAGAGGCCAGGGATGGGTCCCTGACAACATCTCCGCAGCTATGGCCCCACCCAACAGGCCGACGTAACCGACGGACAGGTCGATCTCACCCAAAAGGAGCACAAATACGATCCCCATGGCCATGACCATGTACAAAGACGCCTGCTGGAGCCAGTTGACGAGGTTTTCAGCCGTGAGGAAGTGACTGTTACCGGTCTGGAAGACGATGGAGATGAGCACCAGCCCGACCACGACAGGTAGGACCCCGCTGTCCCCCGAGAGCACCCTTGCCCAATAGGCACGGGCGTAGGTCCCGAGTGAGACCACAGAGTTGACAGGGTTGGCCGCGGCGGACGGGGCCACCGGCTCACCGCTAGCAACAGGTGGTGCATTGACCTGCGAGAGCGAAGGAATGGGCTCAGCTTCTTGGGTCATCGTCAAGCTCCGTTCGGCTTGATGGCACCTGGGACTGCTCGCGTAGTAGTACCCGTCGTCACGAGGTCGACCACCATCTGGCGGTCCAAGTCTGCCGCGGGGATCGAAGCGACCAAGCGCCCGAGGTAGAGGACCGCGATCTGGTCTGCCACCTCGAAAACATCAATAAAATTGTGGGATACAAAAATGACCCCGAGACCGCGTTCGGCCAAACGCCGGGTCAGTTCGAGGACCATGGCGGTTTGGGCCACCCCCAGGGCGGCCGTCGGCTCGTCCATGATCACAAGCTCCGAGTTCCACATGACGGCCTTGGCGACAGCGACCGCCTGACGCTGCCCACCCGACAAAGAAGCCACGACCTGGCGCACCGAACGCACCGTGGTAACACCAAGGCTAGCCAGGGTCTGGGACGCGGCCGTCTCCATGGGGTTCTCGTCCAGGAACAGACCCCGCGTCCTCTCCCGCCCGAGGAACATGTTCTGGACGATGTCGAGGTTGTTGCACAAAGCCAAGTCCTGGTAAACGGTTTCGATACCTAGGGCGGCTGAGTCGCGGGGGGCTCTGATGTGGACGGGTTGGCCCTTCCAGTAGATCTGGCCCCCGTCAGGAGGGTGGATCCCAGCGATCGTCTTGAGTGTGACTGACTTACCGGCCCCGTTGTCGCCCACCAGCGCTGTGACTTTGCCGGCGTACACTTTGAGGTCGATCTCAGTGAGCGCTTGAACGGCACCGAAGTGCTTGGAAAGCTTCCTGAGTTCCAACAAGGGCGGCCCGGTTGGCTCTAAGGGCACATCTCCGTTGCTGGCACCATCCCCCTCGATCGCGCCGCTACTGCTCACTTTCTCTCACTTCGTCCCCTCGCTCTTCGGTCGTCGCCCACCTCGCCGACCGGGTGTTTCAAGCGCCCAAACCGCACCTGTACCTCAGCACAGGTGCGGTCGGGCGTCGTATGAATTTTGCTACCTATTGGGTCGCCCCAGTAGGACTAGTGGATCCCGAACTGCTTGCAGGCTTTGCCGATGCCGTTGCAGATGGCCGAGAGGGAATCAAAGCCGTCTGCGATCACCGTCTGGCTGATGTTGGCGGTGGTAACCCACATCGGGGTCTCGAGGACAGCCGGGATGTTGACGGCGGTGTCAGAGCCAGGCTTGGCGCTGTGGTCGATAGTGTTGGTGCCGACAAGGCCCATAGGCAGTGCCAGGCCCGCACGTAGGTACAGAGCGGCAGCTACGGCAGCCTGAGCCTCAAGGTAGACGGGCTTGTAAACGGAACCGCACTGGTAGCCAGTGAGGATGTCCTGCATGCCTTGGACAGTGCCGTCCTGACCGGTCGTCGGGAAGGTGAAGGGCTTAACGCCATCTTCCTTCAGGTCGGCTACGACGGAGTCGTCCAAGCCGTCGTTAGCGACAACGGCAGCGTTGATGTTGGGGTGCGCCGTGAGAGCCTCGGCGAAGATGGTGCCACCCTGCAGGTTGTTCCAGTTGGGAACGGCCTGCTCGCCGACCTTCTTGTATTTGTGCGCCGCGTAGATCGGCTTGAGCACCGAGTTGTAGCCCTCGGCGAAGAGGGTCGCGTTGTTGTCGGTGGGCGAGCCGTCGAGCTCGAACACCTGCGGGTTCTTCACGTGCCATTTGGCGATGCAAGCGACAAGGCCCTGGCCCTGGAGCATGCCGACCTTGACGTTGTTGAAGCTGACGTAAACGCTGGCCGAGCCACCGAGATTGAGCCGGTCGTAGTCAAGGGTCTTGACCCCAGCCGCCCCGGCGGTCTTCTCGATAGCGTCGCCGGCAGTCGCGTCTAGCGACGTGATGCCGATGACCTTCGCGCCGGCAGTGATCGCGGCCTGGGCTTGAGTTGCCATGGTGGTGTCGCTACCCAGGGCGTTCTCAACGATGATGTCGCTAGCAGGCACGCCAGCATCCAACATGGCCTTCTTCAGGTACGGGGCATCGAAGTCCACCCAGCGGACCGAGGAGGCCGTGTCGGGCAGCAAGAATGCAATCTTGCCGGTACCCGCCGCAGCGATCGGCTTAAGCAGGGACATTGTCGAGAAGGCTTTGTTGAAATTGAAGGCCATGGCCGATACCGTCGGCGCCGTCTGAGCCTCGGCGGAGACGCTTACGAAGCCAGTCAGCAAGCTGAGACCGGCAACGCCGGCAGCCGAGTAGCGCACGACGCGCTTCCTAGGCGAACTTATTGTCATTATTTTCCCCTTTTGTGGCTAACCGGTTCCGGCGCCAAGCGAGAGTGCCGACGCCAACCAGCGATGTCGGGAGCGACGTTAGGACTGGCGGCGTGAACGCGAACATAAACACGTCCTGAGAAAAGTTAACAGAGCATTAATTTACGGTCGGTCGGGTTTGCCGTACCTAGGCGCTTGTGCCGGCCGCGACAGCTTCGGCGGCGCCGCGTCCTGTGCCCTCGACCGGGACGGACACCCTCACCTGCGTCCCACCGCTCTCGGGACGTCGCAGTTCGATCAGACCACCGTGCGCTTCCACGATCCCGCGAGCTATCGAAAGGCCGAGCCCGGCCCCAGCCGTCAACGTCCGGCGCCGGTTTTTAGGCTCGAAGAACGCCCCAGCCACGTCGTCAGGGACGCCGGTACCGTCGTCGCTGACACAAATAGCCGCCGTGGCCCCTTCGATCAGGGCGCTCACCTCGACATGTGTCCCCTCAGGGTTATGCCTGAGGGCGTTATCGATGAGGTTGAGGAGCACCTGTTCCATCCGGTCGTGGTCCGCCCATACGGCCGGGAAGCTCGGGTCGATGAGCACCCGGACCATCGCCCTGCTCGGGGCGGGAAGGCACCCCACCGCCGCTTCTAGGACCAGCGCAAGGTCGCACCAGTCGCTCTGCAGCCGCAGGATCCCCGACTCGATTGCCGAGAAGTCCAGGAGATCTTCCACCAGGCGCCCGAGGCGCGCTGACTCTACGGCCACGGTGTTTAGGAAGCGTTGCTGGGAGTCCCCATCCCAGGTCACGTCGGGCTGGAGCAGGCTCGAGGCATAGCCTCTGATCGCGGTGAGAGGCGTGCGCAGCTCGTGGCTGAGCCGGGACAGGAACCCCTGTTGCATCTCTTGGGAGCGGCGGAGGGCCGCCGTCTCTTGGTGAGCGACAACGGCGTCTTCTCTCTCCAGAGCCAGCTGGAACGAGCGTGCGGCGTCTTCCATAAGGTCGGTAGAACCTTCTGGCATAGGCAAGTTGTCCCAGTGGACCACGAGGACGGCAACGCCGCCCTCCGTCGGGAACGGCACGGCCACGCACAAACCGCCTGCCGCTAACAGCGTCTTTTTGGCTTTGCCGTCGTGCGGGCCGCCCGCCAGGACCTGGCTGACAGCCTCTAAAAGGGGAGGGGGGGCGGCTTCGGCGTCGCCGGCCCCTGTGGTCCCGGACGAGCCGATCTCGGTGAAGCAACGGCTGTCAGCACCGTCATTGCCCCTCATGATCTGGAGCAGGACCTCGTCCGCCTGAAGCCCTCGTCGCAGGGTGCGTAGGGCGAACGCAAAGCCGTCTGGGACCGAGACCGAGCCCGTCAGCGTCTCGAGCACTTCCCGGATCGTCTCGAGGACCCGGTTGCGGGAGGTGAGGTCGTTCAGCAGGCGGTCGCGCTCTATGGCGCTGGCAGCGTAACCCGCGTAGAGCCTGACCAGGTCTAACTCGTCACGCTGGGGCACCCCCTTGGTGGGCCGCAGGATCGTGATTACTCCTAACAAGCCGCTCGAGCCCATGACCGGGACCGTCCAGGCGCTCTCTGCCTTGACGGTCCTGGCCAACCCCCTCAGCTGCGTCCATCCGGCGCTGTGCTCGATGTCTTCGTCGACTACGACCAGCTCACTCACTGACGCCTGCCCAACGGGGCCCTTGGCTGAGCCGTAGGGCACCTCAGCCCACCCCGCGGGGAGTGTGTGCGGGAAGCCAAGGGTAGCGGCACAACGCAGGACATTGCCCTCTCTCAGGTGCACGGAGAGGCACTTGTTGTTGAGGGCCGCTCCCAACGACGACAGGATGACAGACAGGCTCGACGAGGGGTCGGTGGACGCCAACTGGTCCACGAGACCCTGGAGGCGCACGAGCTGGCGTCGCGCCGAAGAGTCGACTTGCTGCCCCGACAGCAGGGCAATGACGTCGTCGGGATGGCTCGCCAGGGGGTCTACGTCGGCCACCACCCGCCCGTGGCGCAGGATCACGATCCGGTCGGCCAACCTGAACATCTGGTCGACGTCATGAGACACGAGGAGGATCGTGGTCCCCTGCTGGTGCAAGGAGACGATGAGCTCCTCCACCTGGGCCGCCTCGTTGGCACCCAAGGAGAACGTGGGTTCGTCAAGGACAAGCAACCGGGGCCGGTCGAGCATGACCCGCGCTACGGTCAGCAGCTGCCGCATGCCCCCAGACAGCGCGGCCACTTTGGTCGACAAGTCGGGCAGCGGTATCTTCCACTCCTCGAGGGCAGCGCTCGCCCGGCCATAGAGCGACACGTGGTCGAAAAAGAAATGTCCCTCTCGGCCAAGGAACAGGTTTGCCGCAATGTCCAAGTTGCCGCAAAGCTCTGTGTGCTGGCGAACGATCGCAACGCCGCGGCGCGTCGCTGCGCGAAGACGCGGGGGCAGGGCACGACCGTCCAGGAGGATGCGTCCCGAGCTTGGGGTGATGTCGCCGGCGACACACGCCACTAGGGTCGTCTTGCCTGCGCCGTTCTCGCCCGCCACGGCAACGAGCTCTCCTGGATGCACGTCGAGGTTTACTCCGTCCAGTGCGGACAGCGGGCCGAAGCGCACGGATAGCTCGCGAACTGATAGCAGAGCAGGACCGCTGCCCCGCTCCGGCCCAGGCATCACCGAGCCGGAGGTACGGACCGGGGCCCGCGTTGACCGGTCGCTCACTTCCGCAGTCTGCGCTTCGGCAGCGTTCACGTCAAGGCGTCGCTGTCGAACTAGTCCGGCGCGAAGCGATAGCCGGCTCGCGGTTGAGTGATGATAATCGGGGGACCGCCATTGCTTTCCAGTTTGGCCCGCAGGCGTCGTATGTAGACCCGGACGTACTCCGTCTCGGTGGCATAACCCGGGCCCCAAACACGCCTCAACAGCTGCGCGTGCGTCAGCAACTTTCCTCTGTTAACGGCCAGCTCGCGCAGTAACGAGAACTCCGTAGGCGTCAGGTGGACAATTTCGCCCGCTTTGGTCACCAGGCTCATCTCCAAATCGACGACCACGTCGCCGACCTCTATTCGCAGCCCCGAGGCTTCGACCGCTTCGGCAGGGCGGGTGCGCCTGAGGGTCGCGGTGATCCGGGCCATGAGCTCCTCGATGCCAAACGGTTTGGTCAGGTAGTCGTCTGCGCCATAGTTCAGGGCGGCCACCTTGTCGTGCTGGCCGCCGCGAGCAGACACCACAATGATGCCAACGGCCGAACGCTCGCGCATCTGGCGGCACAGTTCGAAGCCGTCAGCGTCTGGGAACATCAGGTCAAGCAGCACGATATCCGGGCGCTCTGTTTCCAGGAGCTGAAGGGCGCGCGAGCCATCGGGGGACAAGCAAGTGTCGTACCCGCGTACGGTCAGGTTGCTGCGGACGAGGTCGACGATATTCGGGTCGTCCTCCACCAGCAGGGCTTTGGTCCGCCTCTCCACCATCGTCACCGCGAGCCCGGCGGTGGGCGCAGAGCTGCCCTCATAAGACCGCGACTGAAAGACGTGGTGACCATTCCGTACGGTGTGCTCCCGCAACCAGCGTACCTCTTGGGCGGGCGCCCCACCGCGGCGGTTCTGTCAGCTCCCCCTCAGGAGCTCAGCGGGCGCTGGCTAGCGCAAGGCTGGCGTAGCTGTCGAAGTCGCCGTAGCTTTCGTCGCCATAGCTCTCGCTCCCGTAGGTCCCGTCGGCGTAGCTAATGTCGGCCTCATTGGTTACAACCCGCAGGTCGGCTTGCCTCAGAGCGTGAGCAGGGATGTATGTGGCAACCGGTGGCGCAACCTCCGGAAGTGGAGCCCGCAGCCGCATTGGCTCCTCGGTCGTCAGCCAGTCGGCGTATACCGCCGGCCAGGCGGGAGCGACCGCGTGCCTTTGACGTACCGCCGACTCGGGGACGACCGCGGCGTTGCGCCGCGCGAGCCCTACCCCGACGCTCGCCCGCGCCGCCCTGACCAGGAGGGATACGTACGCGGCCAGGGCTAGGTCACACACCACTTGGGCCGCCAAAGCAATGTTCGACCGGGTCAAGAGAGCCGCCGCGAAGGTCACCAAGACGGCGCCCAGCAAAACTGAGAGCGTGTCCCGGCGCCGGCGGCGCATCTGGGCCCGCTTGTGGCAAAGCGCAACGGCGGCATAAGGCGCCGCCGCGGAAGGGATCGTGGGGGTACGCAGGCGGTAAGCGGGGACCACTCGCGCTGGAGTGGCATGCTCCAGCACTCGCAAGGCGCGACGATAAACCCCTGCGGTGTCCGACCTTGCAGGCAGCCGGGACCAAAACCAATAGCCCAAAACGACGACCCAGAGGCACGCCACCAAAAACTCAGTTCCCATAACGCAACTCCTAGGACAACCGCGAACCCGTTAACGGACGGTAGCCCCCGCAATACCAGAAATGGTGGATGCTAGTGGCTTTCGGTCAACAACGCACGGCAAAAGAGGAGCTGCCAGGCCGTCCTCAGGCGTCGAACGCCGAGCTGTTGCCGCCGATCAACCCATCTATTTCCTCCTCGATGGGCAGCGCGCGGCCCACCTCGGTCGTCCCAGAATTCAAAACAGTCGCCGTTTCCCTCCGCCAATGACCACTCCTGCCGCCTGTTTTTTCCCATAAGGCAAGCTCGCCAATCACCATCAAGCGGTCGACCGATTTGCACATGTCGTAAATGGACAGAGCCGCCACAGCGCAAGCCGTGAGGGCCTCCATCTCGACACCGGTCCTATCGACAGTCTCGACCTGGGTCTCCACCTCGACGAAGTCGTCGCCGATCGTGAAATTTATCGTGACGGCGCCGACCAAAAGTGGATGGCAGAGGGGTATGAGCTGAGCTGCTTGCTTGGCCGCCTGGATCCCGGCGACGCGAGACACAGCCAAGACGTCGCCCTTGCTCACAGCGTTGCTCGCCACTTTGGAAGTCGTCTCCGGCTGCATATGCACACGGCAACGTGCCATGGCCCGCCTGTGCGTAGGTTCCTTGGGAGTGACATCGACCATCCGAGCACGTCCCAACGGGTCAGTATGGGTCAGACCGCGCTCGGGCATTAACGCAAGCTTACGTGAAGTGACGAGGCGGGCACTAAATGCCGCATCCAGGCCTGCGGGCCGAACGCTCAGCCGCCGATCTGGCTCATGCTCCGACCAGGCCGTACGAAGTTGACCTTGCCGATCGAATGGCCCGCCCACTTTGCGGCAACTTCTGCCGTGATCGCCTCTGCGAGGTCATCGTCGGTGCCGTCGCCACGCAGGACCGAGCGGAGGTCGCGCTCACGGACAGCGAACAGGCAGCTTCGTAGCGCTCCCTCCGCCGTCAGGCGCACCCGGTCGCAGTTGGAGCAGAAGGGACGGGTCACGCTCGCAACGACGCCGACGACGCCGGCCCCGTCAAGGTAGCGGTAGCGGTCGGCTGGCTCTACGCCGCGACCTGGGGCGCGAACGCCCCTGCCGGGGCTTCGGGAACGATGGGCTCAAGGGGGTAGACCTCGCCTATGCGCTCCAAGATCTCTTTCGCTGGCACGACACGATCGGTTGACCACTCCCCTGCACCATCGAGCGGCATGAACTCGATGAAGCGCACTTCGACGCCGCGTTCGCGCCCGAAACGGGCGAGGTCAACCACCTCGCCGTCGTTGACCCCTCGCACCAGTACCGTGTTGACCTTTACGGGGCGCAGGTCAGCGTCAAGGGCGGCATCGACCCCTTCGAGAACCTGGGCCAGCATGTCCCGGCCGGTAATCGACGCGAAGCACTCGGGCCGCAGGGAGTCGCAGGAAATGGTGACCCTGTGCAAGCCGGCCCGTTTCAGAGGCCACGCCAGGCGGCCGAGGGTCGCTCCGTTGGTGGTCATGGAAAGCTCCACAGGGAACCGAGCGAGGCGGGCCACCAGGCTAGGGAGTTGGGCCCGCACGGTCGGTTCGCCCCCGGTCACCCTGACGGAAGTGATACCGAAGCGCTCTACGAAGACCTTCGTCACGCGCTCGATTTCCTCGAAGGTAAGGATCTCGGCGCGAGGCAGCCAGCGCATGTCTTCCTTCGGCATGCAGTAGGTGCAGCGGAAATTACAGCGGTCTGTCACCGAGATACGCAGGTCACGGGCTTGGCGCCCGAAACCGTCGATCAGTGGGACGGTCACAGTTCAACCAATGCTAGGCCTTTGTTGCGTCCGGGAGCCCTCTTTGGCCAGGTGTTCCACCAGGAACTTGCGGAAGGGAGGGCCAATGTCCTCGCGTTCGAGGGCCAGCTCGACAGTCGCCTGCAACCAATCCAGCTTGTTGCCGACATCGAAGCGCCCGTCACGAAAGGTCCAGCCGTAGACGGGCTCTCGTTCGGCCAGGGCCTTGATGGCGTCGGTGAGCTGGATACTCGCCTCCGCGGCCCGGTTTGGTAGCCGCAAGGACGTCGAATATCTCCGGGCCGAAGACGTAGCGGCCCATCACCGCCAGGTTGGACGGCGCCTCCTCGGGGGCCGGCTTCTCCACGAGGTCCTCCACCTGCACGAGGTTGTCATGCAACGGCTTGACCGCAGCGCAGCCGTAGGAAGAGATGTCTCGGGCGGCCACTTCCTTCAATGCCACGACGCTGTGGCCGTAGCGCTCGTAGGCCTCGAGCATCCCCGCAAGGATGCCCGCTCCGGGGTGCATGATGTCGTCCCCGAGGAGTACCGCAAACGGAAGGTTGCCGACGTGCTCGGAAGCCACGAGGACTGCGTGGCCAAGGCCTCTCGGCTCGCCCTGGCGCACGTAGTGGATGTTGGCCATCTCGGCGATGCTGCGCATTTCCTCGAGCTCGGCCTCCTTGCCGCCTGCGGCAAGGTAATACTCGAGCTCGAAGGACCGGTCGAAGTGGTCCTCCAAGCTCCTCTTGCCGCGTCCTGTGATGACAAGGATGTCCGTTATCCCGACGGAGACAGCCTCCTCGACTACGTACTGGATGGCCGGTTTGTCAACGAGGGGCAACATTTCCTTAGGCTGAGCCTTGGTAGCCGGGAGGAAACGGGTACCAAGGCCGGCAGCTGGGATCACGGCTTTAACAACTGGTTGCGCCATGCGCGGGGCTCCTTGTCAGAGGTAAGACCTTTCGCCGTGGGGCCGTCGGCCGGTATAATTAGCACTATAACCCCCAGAGTGCTAATGAAAGGGCTGCTTGATCCATGCCAACCTACGAGTACGCCTGCAAGGCATGCGGCGAGCACCTCGAAGTTGTCCAGTCCTTCAAGGACACTGCCCTCACCGAGTGCCCCGCGTGCGGAGGACCGCTGAGGAAGGTCTTCGGCAACATCGGCGTCGCGTTCAAGGGCAGCGGGTTCTACAAGACCGATAGCCGGTCAGAGACCGGCAAGGGTGCCCTTAAGGCGAGCGAGCCCAAGCCTGCCGACGCGGCCGCCGCCGCCAAGTCCGAAGGCTCCAAGTCCGAAGGCTCCAAGTCCGAAGGCTCCAAGTCCGAAGGCTCCAAAGCAGCCCCTGCCAGCAGCGGTCCGAGCAACTCGTCCGGCGGCTCGCCCAAGGTCGCGGCCGCGTCGTAGGCGCCAGCCGGGGCTGTCATTTCAGAATCCCGCTGAGCGACATCTCGCCGATGGCGAGGGTCACGCCAGCGGCGTGGGCCGGCAACCATTCGAGGTCGTTGCCTATGACGTCGACCCCGAGCAGCATCCGCTGGATGCTCGAAGCTATCGTCGCCTCTCTGACCGGGGCACCGAGTTGTCCGTCATGGAACAACAAGCCCTCAGCCCCGACAGAAAAATCGCCGCTCACGGGGTTGACGCCTGAGTGCAGCCCGCTGACGGATTGCACGAGGAGCCCGTCGCCGATCTTGGCGAGCACTTCGGCGGCGCTCAAGTCCCCAGGCAGTAGGTATATCGCCCGGGTGCCGACACCCGGCGCGCTCTTATAGCCGGCGCGCACGGCGCTCGCAGTCGAAGATGTGCCAGCACGGCGAGCCGAGGTGCTGTCGTAGAGGAAACGCTGCAGCACACCTTGCTCGATCAGCGTGTTGCGCCGGCACGCGAGGCCCTCGTCGTCAAAAGAAGCGGCCCCCCAGGCCGCCGGCTCGGTCGGGTCGTCAACGAGCGTGACCCCAGCCGCAGCCACGGGCTCGCCCAGCCGGTCGGCAAAAAGCGAGACGCCCTTCAGCACCATCTCCCCGGATAGCACCGAGCCGAGCAGGCCAAGCAGCTGCGCGCTCACGCGGGGTTCGAAAACGACCGGGAGGTGCGCCGAACGGGGTTTGGTCGCTCCGAGCAACCTCACAGCACGGGAAACGGCGTCGCCCGATGCCTTCGAAGGGACGAGTTCGGACGGCGCCCGGCCCACGGTGTAGCCGTAAGCAACCTGGCTGTCCACACCCTCACCGGCGACGGCCACGGCTGCGAGATAGCACGCCGTCGAGCGATCAGCAGCGGAGATGCCGAGGGAACTGGCAAGGGCCATCTCGCTCGACGAGTCACCCCAATTGACGGTCTCTACCTGCCTTATCCGGGGGTCCCCGGCACGCACCTCCCGCTCGAGCTCGAGGGCCGCGCTGACCTTGCGGTCGGTCGGGCAGGTCGCGAGCTCATCGCGCCAAAGGTCAAGTACCACCGGGGTCGAGCCGTCGGGTTCGGGGAGCCCCACCCAGGGCTCCGGGCTCGAAAACTCTGCGTTGTCGCGCGCTTCCTGCAAGGTTTCGGCTATGACATCCTCGTCGAGGGAGCCCGCGTAAGCGAAGCCCTGGCGCCCGCCGGAAACCACCCTGATGCCAGCGCCGGCCGAGGTAGCCGACGACAGTGACTCGACCTCGCCGTCATAGACCGCGACCTCGGTCTCGGTACCCCGGGACAGGTAGACCTCTACGGCTTCCCCGTCGCGGGACCACCCGGCGACGCGAACTGCCAGGTCCAGTAGCTCGCTCAACGCGCGGTCCCACCGATCGTCAGCGCCCGCACCCGCAGCGTCGGCTGGCCCACACCGACGGGCACACCCTGGCCTTGCTTGCCACAGGTGCCCGGCCAGCCCATTGAGAAGTCGTTGCCGATGACGTCGATGTCAAGGAGAGCCTGCGGACCGTTGCCGATCAGGTTCGCGTCCCTTATGGGCTCGGTCAGCTGGCCGTCTTCGATCAGGTAGGCCTCGGTCATGCCGAACACGAAGTCGCCAGTCGCAGTGTTTACCTGGCCCCCGCCAAGCTTGGCGACGTAGACGCCACGGGGGGTCTGCCGGATGATCTCTTCCGGGCTCTCCTCACCGTTCATGAGGAAAGTGTTGGTCATGCGCACCATCGGAAGGTGCTGGTAGCTCTGGCGCCTGCCATTGGAGGGCGCGGGACGACCTTCCTTCTTGGCCCGCATCCAGTCCCACATGTAGTCGGTGAGGATCCCGTTTTCGATCAGGACGTTCCGGGAGGTCGGGTGGCCCTCGTCGTCGATAGCCAGGGCACCCCACTCGTGGCTCAGCGTCCCGTCGTCGACGAGCGTCACAAGCGGGCTCGCCACCTGTTCGCCCACCCTTCCAGTGAACACCGAGACCGCCTTGGCAATGTGGTCAGCCTCCAGGCCGTGGCCACAAGCCTCATGGAACAGGACTCCCCCACTGCCCGCTTGGATCACGACAGGCATCGTCCCCGAGGGTGCGGGCCGCGCCTTCAGCTTGAGCAGAGCGCGGTCTGCTGCCGAGCGCGCCGAATCCTCGACGTCGTAGCGGTTGAACATCTCGAAGCCCATCGTCAACCCGACTGCCTCTCCGCCTGTTTGCATCCCGGTGTCCCCGTTGGCGACGACGTTGGCACCGAAACGCACGCGCACCTGGTCGTCGGTGGCCAAGACGCCTTCTGAGTTGGCAACCAGGACCTGGCGGCGGCTGTCCCTGTAGTTTGCGTCCACCTGGCGGACGGCGCCCCCCGCCGAGCGCGCAGCCGCGTCGGCCTTGCGCAGCAACTCGACCTTCTCGGCCTTGCCAACACTGGCCGGCAACACCTCGACCGGCGACGGGCTGGTGGGGGCAGAACGGGACAGCGCCACTTCGTGTACCCCACCCCCCCCGCCACGCGCCGCGCCGGCGGCGACTTCTGCTGCGGCTAGCAGCCCTCGTTCCGAAAGGTCGGCCGTATGGGCGAAACCGGTCGTGTTGCCCACCACGACCCGGATCCCGGCTCCCCGCTCTCGCCCGGAGCTGATGTCTTCGATGCGGCCATCGTCGAGCGCGACCACCGAGCCGCGCCGGTCCTCGGCGAAAACCTCGGCGAACTCACCACCTGTGGCCAGGGCCTCTCGTAGCACCCGGGCTACGACGGCTTCATCGATCAAAGCTTGAGTGCTTGGAGTTCCGGTTGCAGTCATGGTGGTGTCCAGGGTACTTGGCCCTGGCCAGCATGCGTAAGACCGCTGCGGCCTGGGAGCAGTACCGCCAACAGGAGACAGGAGGTACCTTTGAGGGGTGCTGCTGGAGACGATCAACGGCCCGAGCGACCTGCGCCGGCTCGACCTGGAGCAACTGACGGCCCTAGCGGCTGAGATCCGGGAGTTCATCGTCCAAGCGGTGTCGGCGAACAGCGGGCACCTAGGGAGCAACCTCGGGGTCGTCGAGCTGACGCTCGCGGTGCACCGGGTTTTCAATTCGCCCCGTGACAGCCTGATCTGGGACACCGGGCACCAGGCCTACGTCCACAAGCTGTTGACCGGGCGGCGGGAGATGTTCGCGACGCTGCGGCAGGCTGACGGCCTGTCGGGGTACCCCTCTCGGGCGGAGTCCGTACACGACTGGGTGGAGAACAGCCACGCGTCGACGGCGCTTTGTTACGCTCACGGGCTCGCGGCCGCGGTGGCACGCAGCGCCAACCCGCGCCGCCACGTCGTGGCAATTGTCGGCGACGGAGCCCTTACCGGCGGCATGGCATACGAGGGCCTCAACAATTTGGGCCACAGCGGCTCACGCGTAATCGTGATATTGAACGACAACGGCCGCTCGTACGCGCCGACGGTCTCGCGGCTTTCCGAAAGCCTCACCCGGATAAGGCTGCACCCCGGTGTCAGTTCCGCGAGGCGCCGCATCGAAGGTGCCGTCCGCGAGCTCCCGGGCGTGGGCAACCTCGCCTACTCGAGCCTGCAAGGCGTTTATTCGGCGATAAGAGAAGTCATAGAGCCGCCGGCATTTTTCGAGACGCTCGGTGTGCGCTATGTCGGCCCCCTCGACGGGCACGATATCGCAGGTTTGGAACAGGCGCTCCGCCAGGCCGCCACCCACGACGGCCCAATCGTCGTGCACGTCCATACCCAAAAAGGGCGTGGCTACGGGCCGGCCGAGGACGACGAAGAAAAATGCTTGCACGACGCGGGTTCTTTTGACCCTGCGACTGGCCCGACCGCGTCGTCGAGGGCCCTCACGGGCTACACGCTTGCGTTCAGCGAAGCGATAACCGAAATAGCCGAACGCCGAGAGGACGTCGTCGCGATTACGGCCGCGATGCCCGGGCCCACGGGCTTGCTGCCTTTCGAGCGTCGGTGGCCGGACCGCTTTTTCGATGTCGGTATCGCCGAGCAGGCGGCCGTAACTTCGGCGGCGGGTATGGCCATGGGGGGGCTTCGCCCAGTAGTGGCGGTTTACTCGACCTTTTTCAGCCGGGCGTTTGACCAGGCCAACCTCGATGTGGGCCTCCACGGGCTCCCCGTTGTCTTCGCTCTCGACCGGGCCGGTATCACAGGGGACGACGGGCCAAGCCACCACGGGATCCTCGACATGGCTCTTTGTTTGAACATCCCGGGGATGACCATTTTCGCCCCTTCGTCGGCACAGGAGCTAAAAGTCATGTTGGGAACGGCCTTGGAGCTATCCGGCCCGGCGGTGGTGCGCTACCCCAAGACGGCTGCCCGCCAGGTCGCAGCGGACCAGGTTGGGAGCGGTTTGTGCGCCAGGCTGCTCCGCACAGGCGACCGGTCGGTCTGCATCCTGGCGGTCGGCAAGCTGGTTGAAGCCGCCGAGGAAGCAGCCACACTTCTTGCTGGAGAGGGCGTTGAGGCGACGGTATGGGACGTAAGAGTGGTGCGCCCGCTCGACCCGGCCATGATCTCCGATGCTGGGCGCCACAGCTTCGTTGTCACGGTCGAAGACGGGATCCGCAACGGCGGGGCCGGTAATTTCATCGCAGACGCCATCGCTGACCTCAACGCCAACCGCCAGAGCCCACCGGTGCTCACCCTCGGGGTGCCCACGGCGTACATCCCGCACGGCAAGGCGGACCGGATCCTCGGCCAGCTCGGCTTGGACGGCCCAGGGATCGCGGCCTCGATCTTCAAGGTGATCGAACGCGTACCCGAGATGCAGTCGCCCGGCAATCTCCGCGTCGAAGACATTCCTGCGGAAGACATCCACATGGAGCCTGTCGGACAGGGTGCGGAGCGCGCAGCCGTACAGGCCGACGTCGCCAGCCGAGGCTGAACGTCCCGGGCTGGTCGAGTCTCATAGTGGCTCTTGTGCGCTGAGACACCGTGAAATATAGTGAAATCAGCGGTACCCCTCTTCCCCCTCCTGCACCCTTCGGCTCGCCTGGGAGGTTCACACATGTACCCGCAGCTTTGCTTTGCCCCAGAGGTCCTCCACGTCCGCGCCTGGCCCGACGAGGTCCTCGACAACCTCGGGTTCGACCCGCGATCGGGGTACGTCGAGGACTACTGGTTGGGGATCCTCGGCCCCTCGACGGTATGGCTCCTGCGCCGGCTCGCGGCCGGCTTCGAGTACAGCCCCTCGGGCTTCGACCTCGACCTCTCCGAAACCGCTCGGTCGCTCGGCCTGGGTGACCGCAGCGGGCGGCACTCCCCGTTTGTCCGGGCCATCAACCGCACCGTCCAGTTCGGGCTCGCCCGCCTGACGGGCCCGGCGGAGCTGTCCGTTCGCCGGCGGCTCCCCTCCCTCAATCGCGGCCAGGTAAACCGGCTCTCACCTGCACAACAGGCTCGCCACGCCGCGTGGCAGGAGGAACAACTGCGCGCCGTGAGCGCCGAGCGGGCCGTGGCGCATTAGCCTGGCGACGCTCGGCCGGATCGTAAGCGAGGCCGCACAGCCCTAAGGAAGACGGCATAGCAGCTCACGGTCCGGAGACGACCGCCTCGTCCAGCAGCCCGCCCAGCCTTCAAGGCCGGGTGGTGCGGTGCGCTACGGCCGCCCCGACTTGGGCCTGGGAGGTCCCGGGGCCGCCGGGGGCGCCCGACGTCCTGCTCGTCCACGGCTGGATGGCGACGGCAGCCCTGAACTGGTACGGCTCCCTCGATTCCCTTGGGCAGTCTTTCCACACCGTGGCCCCGAACCTTCGGGGCCACGGCCGCCTCGGGCGGGGAGCTCCGCCATTCAGTATTGAAGGCAGCGCCGACGACTTGGCCGAGCTTATAGAGGTGCTCGCCCTGGACAAGCCCGTAGTCGTCGGCTACTCCATGGGCGGAGCCGTCGCGCAGGTGCTCGCCAGACGCCGTCGTGAGCTCCTCGGCGGGATCGTGTTGTGCGCGACGGCCTCGTCGTTCGCAAGGCACTTGGAGCTCCGGCCCGTGGTCCGCGTGGTCAGCAAGACCGCGGCCGCCGGCTCGAGGAGGTACCCCGACGCGGCAGAAGGTCTGCTCCACTGGCAGATAGCTCGCCATGACCGTGCCGCGGGTACCCGTGGGCAGAGCCCCGTGGGCGACGGCGCAGTACGCGACGGTACGGCAGGCCTCGACCGCGCCTCGGGCAATGGCGCTCAGCCCGACTACATGGAGTGGGCGCTAGCAGAGAGGTCAAAGTCGGACTTGGCAACCTTCATCGAGGCCGGCGCCGCGCTCAATGCCTATGACAGCAGTGGCTGGCTGCCTGAACTGGACGTGCCAACGGCTGTCGTGATCACATCCCGAGACCGGACGGTTGCGCCATGGCGCCAAGAAACACTCGCGGCGCTCATCCCAGGAGCCCGACGCTACGTGGTCGACGCCGGCCACGACGTCGTGGTCGTCGCCCCCGACCTGCTGTTGCCCGTCTTGGTGAACGCATGCCGGGAGTTGGCGCAGCGGTAGGCCGACAGGGTCGCCGTTAAGCCCAAAGCTCAGCGGAGCGAAGCTGACACGTCCCGGGCTGCCTCGACGACAAGAGCAGCGTAAAGCTCGCCGGGCGACCGGGTAGTCCGTTCGATCGGCCCGGAAACCGAGAGCGCCGCCACCACAGCACCGTCCAGGAAGACCGGGGCACTCACCGAGGCCACGCCAAGCTCTCGCTCTTCGACGCTTGCGGTCCAACCTAGGGCCAGGGCGCCAGGGTCGCCGGACAGAACCCGCCCCGCTGAACCTTTGTCCATCGGCAACGAGGCCCCGACCGCGACGATAGTGCGCAGGCTGTGGGGCGACTCGAGCGAGACAATGCATACCCGGCACCCACCTTCGGAAACAAATAGCTGCACACTTTCACCCGTCGTGTCCCTCAACCTTTCCAAAGCCGGCCCCGCCGCGTGGGCGAGACCGAGGCGGCGCTGTCCTGCTAGCCGGCCGAGCTCGACCAGGCGCCCCCCGAGCCGGTACGTGCTACCCGCGTCCTTTTCGACAAGGCCATGTGCCGCCAAGGCCGTTGCCAAACGGTACGTCGTTGCTCGGGGCATGCCCGTGCGCGCGACAAGCCCGGCGAGGTTGAGCGGCCCTGCCGCGGCGAGGCTATCGAGGACGGCAATAGCCTTGCCGAGCGAGCTAGCCCCTTGTACACTGTCTCTCATAACGAGATGGTATCCCACAATGTGGGACACTCACAACTGATAGAGAGACAGCGACAATTGCGAGACGACCCGGTCTCAAGGGAGGCGAAGTGAGCAACACAGGCTCGCCGGCCACGTTGGCCGAAAAGGTATGGCAGCGCCACGTGGTCCGCTCCGGTGACGGGGAACCCGACCTGCTCTACATCGACCTCCACCTGGTCCACGAGGTGACATCGCCACAGGCCTTCGACGGCATCCGCCTGGCCGGGCGCGGGGTGCGTCGGCCCGAACTGACCGTCGCGACCATGGACCACAATGTACCGACAACGGCTCTCGGCCAGCCCCTGAGCGACCCCATTTCAGCGCGCCAGATGGAGGTGCTTGCCACCAACTGCGCCGAGTTCGGGATCAGGTTGTTCGCCATGGGCGACGCCAACCAGGGGATCGTCCATATCATCGGGCCTGAGCTCGGCCTCACGCAGCCCGGGATGACGGTGGTTTGCGGCGACAGCCATACTTCGACCCACGGCGCTTTTGGGGCGTTGGCCTTCGGTATCGGCACGAGCGAAGTCGAACACGTCCTGGCGACCCAGACGCTCCCCCAGGCACGGCCGCAGACTATGGCGGTAACCGTCGACGGTGACCTCCCGGCGGGGGTAACGGCAAAGGACATAGTTCTTGCGATAATTGGCCGTCTCGGCACCGGAGGGGGGATCGGGCACGTGATCGAGTACCGCGGCTCGGCGATCAAGGCACTGTCCATGGAAGGCAGGATGACCGTCTGCAACATGTCGATCGAGGCGGGCGCAAGGGCCGGGATGGTTGCGCCGGACGATACGACCTTTGCCTACATCGAGGGGCGCCAGTACGCGCCGAAAGGGAAGGACTGGGAAGCCGCACTCGACGACTGGCGCTCGCTTTCAACGGACGACAGTGCCCGCTTTGACAAGCATGTCCAAATGGACGCGACCTCTCTTGCGCCTCACGTGACTTGGGGCACCAACCCGGGCCAGGTGGTTCGGCTGGACGAGGCCGTACCGGACCCAGAGAGCTTTCCCGAGCCTGCGGCCCGCGAATCGGGCGAGCGCGCTCTGGCCTACATGGGCCTTCGAGCGGGCACGCCTATGCGAGAAGTCAAGGTGGACACGGTATTTATCGGGTCCTGCACCAACGCCCGGATAGAGGACTTACGGGCTGCCGCGGCCGTCCTCGAAGGCCGCACGGTTGCCCCGGGGCTCCGAGCGTTGGTGGTACCGGGTTCGGGCCAAGTCAAGATCCAGGCTGAAACAGAAGGACTGGACACGGTATTTATCAACGCCGGCTTCGAGTGGCGCAACCCCGGTTGCTCGATGTGCCTTGCGATGAACCCCGACAAGCTCGCTCCCGGCGAACGTTGCGCCTCTACTTCCAACAGGAATTTCGAAGGACGTCAGGGCCGTGGAGGCCGCACCCATCTGGTATCTCCCGCGGTGGCCGCAGCGACGGCCGTCGCGGGCCACTTCGCTTCCCCGGAGGACCTGCAATGAAACCCGTAACAGTTATCACAGGGCGAGCTGTCCCGCTCGACCGCAGCGACGTCGACACCGATCAAATAATCCCGGCGTCATGGCTGAAAAAGGTGGAGCGGACCGGGTTCGGGCAGGGCCTCTTCTCGGAGTGGCGTGACGACAGGCACTTCGTGCTTAACAAGCCTGAATATGCCGGGGCAACGATACTGGTTGCAGGTCCCAATTTCGGGACAGGTTCGTCGCGGGAACACGCTGTCTGGGCACTGACGGACTACGGCTTTCAGGCCGTCATTTCCCCCCGTTTCGGCGACATTTTCCGGAACAACTCCACCAAAGCCGGTCTCTTGCCCGTGCAGGTCTCCGCAGAGGTTGGCAAGGCTTTGCTGGAGGCGGTCGAAGCCGACCCGTCCCTCGAGATCACGATCGACCTCGAACGCCTCCGCTTGGAGGCACCGGCCGCGGGCATCGAGGCCAGCTTTCCCCTCGACGCGTTCACCCAACACCGGTTGCTCGAGGGCCTCGACGAGATCGGGCTCACGTTGAGGTTCGGCGCTGAGATCGACGCGTACGAGCCGACCCGGCCGTCCTGGATGCCGGCGGTAACCGCCTAGCTGCGCTCCTGGCGGTTGTGCTCGTGCTGGCGGTTGTGCTCGTGCTGGCGGTTGTGCTCCTGCTGGCGGTTGTGCTCGTGCTGGCGGTTGTGTGCGTCGGCCTGGGACGGACGTCTTGTGACGAACCCCGCCCTAGAAGAACGGGTTCGTCACACAGCCGCACGTCCGTCCGGCGTACCGCCCATCAGCCGCGCCCCGTGCCCTCTGAGCGAGGAGACCTCGACGTCGGTCGGCCCATCTCGGCGTGCCACGAGCCCCAAACCCGCACCTATCTCGGCGTGGTCTCCCCCATCTCGGATGGGTTTTCCCACCCCGGCGTGCCACGAGCCCAGACGTCCATCCGCAGGAACCAAGAACGCCGGACCGCGCCGAGAACCCGAACCACATCCCATTGAAAGATATGAAATGATATGGCCGTGCGCCGGGTCTGAGCAAGCGGACTAGCTGATATGCTGCTTCGTTAGCGGGGTGGAGCAGTCAGGTAGCTCGTTGGGCTCATAACCCAGAGGTCGCTGGTTCAAATCCAGCCCCCGCCACCAACAGAAGTCCAGCTCAGAGCCCTTCCGCAAGGGAGGGCTTCTTCATGTCTGGTGATCCATCCCTAGTCGCATCCCTAGTTTTTTTCGTCCCACGCCGCCGCTAGCCTCGTGGACTGTGCGTGGCACCAAGCGCAAGCGCCGTGAGGGGGTCTGGGAAGTCCGCGTGTACCTGGGCCGTGACCCGGTCACGGGCAGGGAAAAGCAGACGTCTAAGACTGTCTACGGCGGAGCCAAAGCGGCCGACGAGGTCCTTAGAGATCTGATCGGGAACAGGGCACCACGTACCGACCGTATGGGCGTGTCGTTCGGTCAGCTGCTCGATGAGTGGCTCGCAGAGTGCGAGCGGCTCGATCTGTCCCCGACGACGCTCAGGGCGTACCGATCGCAGGTCGAGCAGACGATTCGCCCGGCGCTTGGCAAGATCCCGCTGACCCGGCTCACCGCCAAATACCTCGATGACCTATACGGCGCGATGAAGGACGCAGGCAAGTCGCCCAAGACGATCCGCAACCACCACGCCATCATCTCGTCGGCGCTCCACCAGGCCGCGCGTTGGGGGTGGGTGCGTACCAACGTCGCCGAGCTGGCCAAACCGCTGCGCATTGCCCAACGCCGGGTCAGTGCACCGTCGGTCGACGTGGTCCGCTCAGTGATCGAGCGGGCCGAAGAACGTGACCCTCGCCTTGCTGCCCTGCTGATGCTCGGGGCACTGACTGGGATGCGACGGGGCGAGCTGTGTGGGCTCCGGTGGTCCGACGTCGACCTAGAGCGCGGGGAGTTGGAGGTGTCCCGAGCGGTAATCCTCGCTCCCGGCGGCCTCGCCGAGAAGACCACCAAGACCGGCCGCGTGCGACCCGTAGCTCTCGACGAAGTCGGCGTGGCACTCCTTGTCGAGTACCGGGCCACGGTCGACGCATGGGCCAGGGCGGCGGGTGCGGTTATCAGTAGCGACAGCTACGTTTTCTCGCCATACTTCGACGGGTCCAAGCCGTTCCGCCCCGACAACGTGACCGGCTTCTTCATCCGAGTCCGGGACAGCCTCGGCTTCGGGGATGTCCGACTCCATGACCTCCGCCACTTCACCGCCACCCAGTTTCGGCGCCGGTGTCGACGTGCGCACGGTCGCAGAAAGATTGGGGCACTCCGATGCTTCCCTGACACTGCGCGTCTACTCCCACGCCATCAGGGAGCGTGACCGCGCTGCCGCCGAGATCATCGGCCGCGTCCTCGGCCCGGCCCGCCACCTCCCACCTAGCCTCGAAGCGGCTCGCTCTCAAGGCTAGGCACGGGTTCGAATTGCGTTTGGGGCTGCGAGATTGCGCCTGGATCCCTAAGCCAGTCCAAGTCACGCCACTCTGCAGCCATGCGGCATTGAGTTCGAGCAGCCGGTCGGAGCCGGCCCGGTACGATCGTGCGACGACATGAGCGACACCCTGAGGGCTCGGCCGACAATCCGTTGCCTCGTCGAGGATCTTGGAACCGAACTGCCTGATCTCAGCACGGATTCTTGGCGAGTTGGACGACCTGTGGATGGCCGAGCTGCGCCGCATCGCTCCGACGTCCCCGACGGGCCAGAAGCGGGTGCTCGCGATCGCCCACCCGCTTGTCTACCGGCTTAGGGTGTCGTCTGAACGGGGGGCCACGTGGCTCGACGAAGGGGGGATCGTCTGGCTCTGCGCCGTCCGACGCCGCGAGGAGGGCTCGGACGAGGACGCCTTCGCGTGGTTCGTGGAGCTTCATACGGCCGGACGGCTGCTGCCGAACGACGAGGACCGGTTACGAGACGACGCGGAAGCGGTCCTTCGACTGTTTAGACGGCTCAGGGAGGCCCTGTTCCAGCTTGTCGAGGAGGCGCGCGACGACCCGGCAACTGCACACGCCACGGACCTCGACGGGTGGCTACCAAGCCGCGTCCTGGTCCAGCAGGACGACGGCTTCGAGGAGATCTGGTGTGCCATCAGCGTGCGGGCTGTCGACGGGAACTTCATTCGTGCCAAGGTGCGGGACTTGCTGTTCGCGGCGTTGGAACAGCACCTGGCCCCGGTCCTGTTCGAGGCGCGAAGCGACTGGCCGACTGGCGACGTCGGCTGGTTCGAGGCTGTCAGGCTCGGGACGCGCTAGGGCGACGCCCCCCAGTAACACGCTCGACGGCCTCGACAGAGACGTCGAGTAGATGAGCGGCGATCCCAGCATCGCCAGAGCTAAGAACGGATCGGGCGTGATCAATGCCCTTTTCGATCAGATCGGCGTGACGGACGGCGTACTCACGGACCGCCCGATCTACGACCTCAGCCTGGGTGGTGTCGATGAGCGCGGCGAGGTAGCGGATTCGTTCCTTCGTGCCCTCGTCGACTTTGATGGGTGCCTGGCTCATGGTACCTCCTTGGCTCCAAGTATAGAAGTACCTAAGTACCTAGTCAACGCTCCTTAGCGCAGTGATCCTGAGCCGGAAGAAATTCGAATGTCAAGCCCGCTGTCAAGGTCTGTGCAGGCCCCAGAGTGCACCTCGGCTGGCACGAAAAGTCTCGCCATCCACAACCCGGAGAGTCGGCGCCCTCGGCCAGTCCATCGTTCCCGGGTTGCGGTTGCATAGCGACCGACGCTGCGGCGTCGGTCGTTGCGAGGACCAGGCCGACCCCGCAGGACAGGTCAAGCTGGCCCGGCCAGGATGGCCGGGGGCGACGCCGAGCCCAGGAGGGGCGAAAGGCGACGCCTTCTCCGGCTTGACCGAGACCGGAGGGGGCGGCAGGGGGTGCGGGGTCCTCCCCGCAGCCGCCGGAAGGCGGCTCCCGGCCGAGCACGGAAAGGACGTCACAGCGCGCCGCGGCGGGCGAAGCCGGGGCCGCACCCGGCGGGTGACAGTGTGTCACCCTACGAATTGGGGGTCGAAGGCGCCGACTTGCGATCTAACGACGGCTTGGCTGAAGCGAACCTTGCCGGCGGGAAAAAGCTTTGGGGCCCACGCGATTGCCGCATCCGTTGGCGCTCGCATTGCCGGACGAGAGGACAGCCGGGGGGGCCTCGCAAGGCCCATCCGTCGCACCAATGCAAGAGTCTCCTCGGAGCTCTCGGTTCTGTCATGCAAGCAAAAACGGGGGGGCTCCGTTCGGCGTCGAGTGCGGGATAAGAAGGCGCATCAGGTCTCGCAAAAGCTCCTTGTAGCCTTCGGCTCTCCGCCACCCAAAGAGTACCTGTCAGAAAACGCAACCTAACAAAGGAGGCAAGGGGAGTGAGCGAGGGCCGGCTGGTTGTGAGCGTTACCGAAGCCGCTGAGTGGCTCGGTATCTCGCGTGGGCTCGCGTACGAGCTGGCCCGAGCTGGCCAGCTGCCCTCGCTCCGCCTCGGCCGGCGCTTAGTGGTGCCGCGCGCTGCTCTCTTGACCTGGCTGGAACGAGCCGCCCCACTGGAGAACCGGGAGGGGCGAAGGGAGCGATGGTGACCCCGGCGCGCTTTTACCACCTCTCGGATACGGTCTTGGAGGCTGCCGACCACTTTCTTCGTCCGCCCGACATCCAAGTGCTAAGTCAGCAAGACTCCATGTGATGTCGTTCGGTCAACAGTCAGGCCCGCCCGCGTCAGCGAAACAGGTGAAAGAGCTGCTCGCTCTTCTCAGGGACGTCGGTCACACCGACTTCCGCGACGCTCGCGGGCCGATGGGCCTCACCCAGCGTCAGGCTGCAGGCAAGTTCACCCGCGACGAGGCGGAAGCGTTCATCTCTCGGCTACATGGCAACGAGCTCGACGGGAGCGCGCTCGCCGCTGCGCCGGCGGCGAGGTTCTCCGCGCAAGACCAGCTGATGCGCCACTTGCCTACCGATCAGCTCGCCGTCGAGCTCCGCCGTCGCGGATGGACCGTCACCGAGCCTTAGAAGCCGTGCGGGCAAGCGCTGAGGAACGGCCCACGGGTCGCTGGTTCAAATCCAGCCCCCGCCATCAGAAACAGTCCATGTCAGGGCCCTCCCGAAAGGAGGCTTTTCGCGTCGGTCAGAGCGGCAAGGCGGTACGTACCCGCTTACAGAAGGCGCTCACCTCGTGATAGCCAGCAGATCGCGCCAGTGCGCTCAGGTCGGCGACCCGCCAGGAGACGTGGCCCACCTCGTGGCCGTCGGAGGCGGTCGTTATGGGGACCCCGTGGTCGTGGAACCGGGAGAGCAGAGCTGGAGCCGGGTAAGCCTCGGCACAAGGCTTGCGCCAGCCGCTCGAGTTGAGCTCCGCGGCGAGGCCCGACGATCTGGCCGCCTCGGCTATACGGTCGTAGAACTCGTCGGGTACCTCCGGGCGGTGACCGGCGACCTTGGCCAGGTCCGGGTGCGCCAGGACGTCCACGGCACCACACGTTGCTAGTTCCTCGACCGAGCGCGTGTAGTCGTCCCAGACCCGGTCCACCCCCCGGGCAGACCACTGCTCTTGTGCCTTTGCCCATTCCAAGGCGTCGAACAGCCAGGCCCCGATCCAGTGCACGCTGCCGAGAAGCACGTCGAAGGGGTAATTGCCCAGCAGCGCAGCCACTTGGTCCATCTGGTCGGGGAAGTAGTCGACCTCCAGGCCGACGACAACTGGCAAACCTGCTCCCTTGGCGGCCAGAACGGTGTCGACGTACTGGTCGAGGTCGCCACCAAGTTCCTCGTCCCAGCACTCGGCCATCTCGGAACGCCGAGCAAGGCTCGGGTCGCGGTCCCACCAACCTCGCAACAGCTGGTCGAGCTGTCCGAAGCGTGAGCAGTGCTCCGTGACCGCCAGCTCGGTCACCCCGAGCCGAGCGGCGTCAGCGCAGTACTCGGCCAGCTGGTCGACGCTCGCCTCCAAGGACGAACCTGGCACGTGCCGCCACAGATGAACGTGGTAATCGATCACGCGGCGCTCATCCGGGCCTGGGTTCAGCAGTCAACTTGTGCGCGACCCGCGGATCAAGGGCCCGAGATGTGAGCTGATAGCACGGCGAACGAACGGGGTGACATCAAGGTCGTCGAGCTCTTCAAAGGAGTGAACCCCGACTCCAGCCCCTTCATGCAAGTCGATCTGCTCGGGGCTGATACCACCCGTGATGTAGAAGATCGAAACGAGCCGTCCGCCTCCCTCGACATCCGTGGCCTCCGTCAGGAGCCGGGGTTCTTGAACCACCAGTCGGTTTCCTCCAGGACCTCTCGTCGAAGGGCCTTTCGACGGACTCTCCTGCTTCGACCGCACCCCCGAAACCGGCCCAGCAACCCGGGTGGGCGATGCCCGGCTTGTTATCACGATGATGGAGGAGAAGTTTGCCGTCGTCGGTCACGATGAGCAGCATGGCGGCGCGTCGGTGGCTCATACGGCAAGGATTACACCTTCGAGCCGGATTGTGTCACCCCGGAAATGACTCCCGAACCTTGGCTCCTTTTCGGCTGGCTGTTGACAGGTTGCTGGGGATCCGCAACGAGCAGCTTTGAGGGTCGCTTATTTGTAGGCTCAGCAAATAGGACCGCCCCACTTGGGTATGTCCGCGCAGTAAGCGGCATGCGCCCGTTGGTCATAGCATGGGCCGGAGACCCTGTCGTGAGCGGGGCGTGCGACCCAACTGCTGGAGGTGCCAGATGGCCGAGCTCCCACCGCCCCCAGAGGGCATCGTGCTGACCCACTTCATCGTCTCGGACGACGTCGAGCGCTCTCGGCGCTTCTACACCGAGGTGTTGGGCGGCAGGGTGGTCTTCTCCGGCCCCGGAGGGCCGACGAATGTGGCGTTATCCAACAGCTGGATCGTCATCAATGGCGGCGGTGGCCCGACCGACGACAAGCCGACGGTCACCTTGGAGACGCCTCGTGATGGCGACCGGGTCAGCAGCTTCCTCAATATTCGGGTCAAAGACATCGCAGCCGTCTACGCCGAATGGAGCGCTCGTGGTGCTCAATTCCTGACGCCGCCGAAACAGCACCAGTACGAGATTCGTTGCTACCTCCGCGATCCCGACGGTCATCTGATCGAAGTGGGCCAAACCACCGACCCAGAGGGAGACTGGGTCCCCTCGCACTGGCCATCGACTACGCCCGCTGAGGAGTTCGAGCGAATCAAAGATCAACGGCGAAGTGTGAGGAGTAGATGATCAACCCGGAACAGCTGGAGCGGATCAGGTCGGGGGCGGGGTTCGTCGCAGCCCTGGACCAAAGTGGCGGCAGCACCCCGAAAATGTTGGCTGCCTACGGGATCGCCGAAACGGCTTACACCGATGACGCCGAGATGTTCGACCTGGTACACCAGATGCGCGCCAGGATCATGACCAGCCCTCCGTTCGACAGGGACCGGATATTGGCCGCCATCCTCTTCGAAGACACCGTGGACCGCCTCGTCGATGGGCAGGAGACGGCTCAGTATCTGTGGGGGGTCAAGGGGGTCGTCCCCTTCATAAAGATCGACAAGGGGCTCCAGCCCGAAGCCGACGGCGTGCATCTCATGCGACCCATCCCGAGCCTGCAGCCGCTCCTCGCCCGGGCCAGGGGCCTCGACGTGTTCGGCACCAAGATGCGCTCGTTTATCAGGCAACCCGACAAGGACGGCATCTCCGCCGTCGTCGCCCAACAGTTCGAACTGGCCGTGGATGTATTGGCGACTGGGTTGGTGCCCATTATCGAGCCTGAGATCGACATCCATAGCGCCGGCAAAACCGAGGCCGAGAAGCTACTGAAAGAGGCGATCCGCGACGCCCTCGCCTCGCTCCCGAGCGGCGCCCAGGTTATCTTGAAGCTGTCGCTGCCGAACGAGGACGACTTCTACGCCGACCTGGTGGCCGACATCCGAGTGCTCCGAGTTTTCGCCCTGTCCGGCGGCTTCAGCCGGGCCGAGGCAGTCCAAATCCTGGCCCGCAACCACTCCGTGATCGCCAGCTTCTCCCGGGCCCTGCTCGAGGGGCTCGACGTGAGCCAGAGCGACGACGATTTCGACTCCACCCTCGACGCCTCCATCGAGCAGATCTTTCAGGCGTCTATAATCTGACGGTCCACATCTGTCACAGCGCCGACCTTGGCAGTGGGGCGATACTGGTTGTCTCGCCCGGCTGATGTCGCGCTTGTGGGCAGGCCACCTGGACATACGCCTGCCAAGTCCCAGTCGGTTGCAAGACCAGATCAGTTGGCGATTCAGTTTCCAGCGGACTGACCACCGTCGATGTGCAAGACGACTCCGGTGACGAATGAGGCTTTCTCGAGATAGAGGATTCCATCGACGACGTCGGTGATCTGGCCAACTCGGCCCAGTGGATGGAGTTGAGCGAGACCCGTATACGACGATGGGTCGTAGACAGGGTTCTCTATGACGCCGAGGGCGACCGCATTGAACCGCAGACCGCGCGACGCGTACTCGATAGCCAATGAGCGCGTCACGGCCGCCAGTCCACCCTTGGTGAGCGATACGAGAGCCGATGGATTCTCGCTCTCTGCGTGGTCGACGAGACTCGTCGTGATGTTGACTACGTGACCACCGGTGCCTTGCGTGAGCATCTGCCGGATGACTGCCTGGGTTATATGGAAGAACCCAGTCAGATTTACGGCGGTAATCGCCAGATAGTCCTCAAGTGTGTAGTCGGTGAATGGCTTGCTGATGAAGATCCCGGCGTTGTTGATGAGGCTGTCGATGCGCCCGAAGCGGTTGACGGCCTGTTCCACGATCGTCTGAGCAGTCTCGACCTCTGTAATGTCACCTCTCACTGTGAGGATGTCGGTCGCCCCGGAGGGGCTGATCGAGCGGGACGTGGCGACGACCGCATATCCGGCGCCACGGAAGCCTTCTGCTACGCCCGCGCCGATGCCTTGGGAGGCTCCGGTGACGATGGCGACTCTGCGCGGGGCGGTAGAGTCGCTCACGGCAGGCGTCGTTGACGGCTCAGTGCTTCGGGTGGACGGCTCATCTGACGAGATAGACCTCGTAGATCACACCTCCGGGCTGTCGGCCTCCGACGCTGATGAATATGCCTTCGTTCAACCAGTCGAGGCTGTCGGCCCCGCTCTCGATTGTGGCTGAAGCGCGGAAGGTGTATTCACTTGCGTCGACGTCTCCCCCGCGTCCGAGACGTTCGAGAACCTCCGGGGGTCCGGGGCGCACACCTTGTGATTGGACGTAGAGCAGGTCTCCGTGTTCGGTTTTCAGCGTGTAGCGGACGTCTCCGAGCGTGGTGCCGTCCGGAAGAATGATCTGCCAATCGGCGCTGGCCGCGGGAAGCAGTTTCCCGCGCAGTTCCGGTCCGCTGAAGGTCCCGCCGGTCAGTGGAACGATGCGCCGCTGACGGGCGGAGATCTGGCCGACGTCTTGGGGGTCGCCGACGGTCGCTTCCAACCGGTAGACCAGGTTCAGGCGAGGGTCGGGAAGACGACTGTTCACGGCTTCACTCCTGATTTGGTCGCGGTCGCTTCAAGATTTGAGCGGCGATGCCAGCGGTCAGCGCGGTCAAGGCGGTCTGGGCGAAGGCCCGACCGAAGAGGCGGCTCGCCCGGGGCGGTAATGCGTCAGGCCCCAGCGATCAGCGACCGCGCTTCTGCCGGGCCGACTACGAGATCGTGAAGGTCCCCGCCCACCTCTAGTCGGCTCGACTGTTTGATCCCGCCGAGCTTCATCGGCTCGAAGCCGGCCGTCCGGATCAACCGCTCGACTACGTCGCTGCCACGGTCGTCGTCGGTCACGTAGAACAGAACGGCGGGTTCGGGTGACCGGTTGCTCGAGGACTCGAAGAGATCGGCCGACATGGTGCCAAACGCCATGGCCAACCGTGCCCCGGTCGGCAACCACCCGGCGATCGTCTCGCCAGATGATTGCCCTCGTGGTAGGAGCCGCACAACCTCACCTTGCGCGTCGAGGCCGACCGGGTTGCTCGGAACGACGAGGGACTTGTCGCCCAGCGCGTCGGCGGTCTCGTCGATGACGTCCTTCAGCACGGAGAACCGCAGCGCGAGGATGACAGCATCGGCTCCCTGCAGCGCGCTCCGGTTGTCGACCGCCACGACAGCAGCCTCGCCGATCGCCTCAGCGAGCCTTCGTGCCGACTCGTTGTCGGCGCTAGAGAGCTGCAGGGCCTCCCCACCGGAGGCGAGCTGACGGGCGATGGCCGATCCGATCCCTCCAGTGCCGATGATGGCGGTGGTCATGATCGAAACCTCCTCAGCGTCACCGTGCTGACGACAGGAGCTTGGGACCACGGCGGTCCCTTCAGGCTCACAGGGTCTCTATGAGGGCTGGGGAACGGCGGAAGGTGCTGTCGGGACGATGGTCCTTGGCGTGCCGAAGTGCCATCCGGCTCCGACTCAAGCACGGAACTCACCCTGACTCCGCGACGGACGGCCTTGATGGCCAGTGCGGGGGCACCCAGTCCCCCTCAGGGTCCGTGGTTTGGCCCACTTCGATCAGATGACCGTCGGGATCACGGATGTAGCAACGGATCTCGTACTGGTGCTGCTTCGGCGGCGTCAGGAATTGAGCACCCCGGGCGCTCCATTCGGCGTACACGGCTGCGATGTCTTTGACCCGAATATTGAGGAAGCTGCTGACCCGGTCGGGATCACGAGGCGTCTCCAAAGTGACCGCAGGCTTGTCGTCGGTCGGGCCTCCGCCGACGTTGATGATGATCCAACTGTTGGCGAGGGCGACATAGGTCAGCCCCCCGGGGCCGGAGAAGGCCACCCTGCCTCCGAGCACTTCGGTGTAGAAACGCCGGGAGCGCTCGACATCGTCGGAGACGATGAAGTGGGCCAGCACCATTCCCTCTGGGGGCGGCGGGAGATCGGCCATCTGCTACCTCCACTGGTTGGGTCTTACACCCGCTTGGGGCGGGGTCTGGTCACGTCAACGGCTGAGTCATGGTCTGGCTATCTGGGCCTGCATCGGTGGCGCGGGGTGGGGGCGTGCTGGCGATTTGCATGCGGAGTGCTTTGAAGGCCGAGTCGAAGATCCCCGAGAAGCTGGGGAACGGCTGGATGGTGTCGCTCAGCACTTCCAGCGGGACGCGGGCGCGTATCGCGAGCGTCGCCTGCTGGAGCCACTCGCCGGCCTCGGCTCCGAGGGCATAGGCGCCGGTAAGCCGTGTGCCGTCGCTGAGCAAGGTCAAGAATCCGTTCGACTCGGCGTAGGCGTGGGTGTAGGTCGCGGTCTTGGGTAGCTGCGACAAGAGCGTAGTGGTGCTGTAGGGCGCCTCCCCGGCACCGACTGCGGCGGCCTGCGGGTCGGTGTAGGTGACGCGCGGTACCGCTTCGTAGTTCGCCGGGTGGCTCTCTCCGGCGATGTTTGCCGCCACGACGTCGCCTTCGTACTCGCCGACGTGGGTCAGGGGCCAGATCCCGGTGACATCGCCGATGGCCCAGATCCGCTCGCCGGCGCGCAGGTACTCGTCGACCCGGATCCCGTGCCGGTCGGCCTCAATGCCGACGGTTTCGAGTCCGATCCCTTCGACCCGGGGACGGCGACCGGTCGCCACCAGCAGTCGCTCACCCCGCACCTCGGTGCCGTCCGAGAGCTTCAACACGTAGTCGTCCCCGTCTCGCAGGGCCTCGGCCGCGAGGACTCCGAGGCGCAGCTCGATCCCGTCTCGGCGCAGTGCCTCGGCGAGCGCTTCGCCGAGCGGGGCGGGCTCCCGGGGGATCAGCCGATCGGCGCCCTCGACGAGCACCGCCTCACCACCGAGACGGCGCACCACCTGGGCGATCTCGACCCCGGCCGACCCGCCGCCGAGCACGATCAGGCGGCGGGGGACGGCCTTCATGGCCGTCGCTTCCCGCGTGCCCCATACCCCCTCCAGACCGTCGAGCCCGGGGACGGGCGGCACGACCGGATCGGAGCCCGTCGCCACGACGATGTGCTCAGCAGTGTGGCGGGTGCCGTCCACTTCGACCACGCCGGGCCCGGCCAGCCGGCCGACGCCACGAATGAGCGCGATGCCCCGATCCGCCAGCCACCGTTCTTGTCCTGCATCTGAATAGTTGGACACCATGTAGTCCCGCCAGTCCAGCGCCGCCTGCACGCTCACCTCGGCGCTGGCACCGACATCGCGGGCGCCCTGGACTGCCTCGCCCGGGCGCAAGAGCGACTTGGACGGGATGCACGCCCAGTAGGAGCACTCGCCGCCAACCAGCTCCCGCTCGACCACCGCGACCCGAAGCCCCCGCGCCGCGATAGCCCCTGCGCAATGCTCTCCCGGCGCACCACCACCCAGCACGATGACGTCGAAGTCGCTCACCCGGGCAACCCCTGACCGCTCTGCTCGCGTACCATGTACTCGGCGTACCAGTCGGGCCAGTCCGGGTCGGCCCTGCCGATGCGCTTCTCGTGCTCGCCGTGGGCCGACGCGGCGCGTCGCAAGGCCCCCGCCAGGTCACCGGCAGAGTCGAACGAGGTGGTGCCCGGATCGAGCCGGCCGGGGAGGCGATCGGTAACCTCCTGGAGCAGCCAGCTGTTGCCGTCGGGGTCCTCGAACGTCGCGAAGGAGCTGTAGCTCTTGTGATCCGGGTCCGGCCCGTTGACCCGACCGCTCGCCCCGTCGGGACCGAGTTGCGCCCCCGGAGCTCCTGAGTGGAATACCTCGCTGACCTTGGCGCCCCGGCTCATGAGCTCGTCACGCCCGGCATCGATGTCGGACACGATCAGGTAGAGGCCATGGGCAAATCCGGGTGGGGCAGCGGTGATCCTGGTGCCGAACTGCACGGAGCACGGCGATCCGGGTGGCGTAAATTGCACAACCCGGAAGCCGTTGTCGAAGGAGAAGTCGGCGTCGAGCCTCCATCCGAGCCCGGCGTAGAACACCTTGGAGCGGTCGGCGTCAGTCACGGGGATGACGACCACCTCGAGCTTCAGGTCGACCGGGTCGCGGCCTGACGTCCCACCGGTGTCGCCGCGCTGTCCGTCCACGGTGCTCATCGGTGCCTCCTCCCGTCGGCTCTAACTGCATTGTCGCGCCGGAGCGATCGCTTTGCACCCGGGACGGTTGTTGTTTCGACGTCCCCCCCGGAGGCTGACGAGCGATCCGGGGGATCTCAGATGCATCCTTTCCGGCCAGTGCGCCAACGACTTGAGACTCCACGTTGCCCGAAACCTGCAGCGTCAGAAAGGTGCGCGCCCTCGCTGCAGTGCTCAGCGTTTGATGCCGATGCTCTTACCTTCGGTGTAGCGGATCGGCTCTTCGAGGGTGTCGACGAGGAACTGGTCGCGGTCTCCTCGCTCCCAGGCCTCCTTCAATCCCGGGGATGCCAGGTCGAAGTCCGGTCGAACCTTCTGAAAGACAGCCCGAAGATCCACATGCAGCTCTGCCATCGTGGGGCGGCCCCAATACCAGTAGCCGTTGTAAACCTTGAAGATCTTGAGCCCGGGCTCGAGGACGAACGTGTGGGGAATCATCGGATCGTGGGGCTCGTCGGTGAACTCTTTGATGTCCAGATCCTTTTGGATCACCCGATCGGGGTCTGACAGGAACGGCCAGGTAGCGCCTAAGGCGTCCCGGAATTCATTGAGGTTGGTGTTAGGGATAGGGCTGACCCGCCTGAGGCGGTCGGCGCCGGGCTCGGTGAACCAGACCGAGGTGCAGCCAGGGCCGACGGTGATCCCAACGGGGCTCGAGCTAGCGGTGTGCGCTGGGTACAAGGTGACCTTGCCCGTGACAGGGTAGATGTCGCCGACCCCGTTGTAGTCGGTGAACCACAGGTTGCCGTCGGGCCCGTAGACGATGCTGCCTGGGCCCGCGGCAGCGCCCGGTAGGGCGTAGACCCTGATCTTTCCTGCCGTGGTGATGCTGGCGACCTGGTTGGCGGCGTTCTCGGTGAACCACATGGTGTCGTCTGGGCCCTCGGTGATCCCCAAAGGATCCGGGTTCAGGTTGGAGTTGGGCAAGGTGAACTTGGCCACCACCACGCCCGAGGTGTTCATGACCCCGATTGCGTTAGAGCCCTGCTCGGTGAACCAGATGTCGTCGTCTGGGCCGGTGGCGATGGTGTCGGCAGATGTGATGCTCGAGCCCACACCTTGGCCGAGACGGTCAGCGGCGGGGAGCTCGAACTGGTGGATGACGGGGCCCGCTGCCTTCGGGGTGATCTCGCCGATTCGGTTGGCGGCCGTCTCGGTGAACCACAAGTTGCTGTTGGGGCCGACGGTGATGGCGTCCAGCCTCGGGGCCGTCTTGGCCGAGGCAGGCACAGCGTAGGAGCTGTAGGTGACAGGCCGCGGCCAGTCCCGCCTTCATGTTGCAGGACCCTCGGCCAGACCTCGGCGCCGACTACCTCACCCGCAGGGCGGGCCGGCCCGTCAGAAGCGCCGCCTCATCGCCCAGCTCGAGGCCATGGGCCTGCAGGTCCAAGTCAGCGACGCAGCCTAAGAAGGAAGAAAGGCCTTCACGGCCCTGGGTGTTTTCGTCTCACCTGCTCTGCCTCTGCGTGTTCTGCCCCATGCAGGGTGGCGCGGCGCACGCGCCCGTACGCTGGCGTTTCGCGGTCGAGTCTTCCATCGTGGCGGCGGTGCATAGGGCAGCACTGGGCATACCCTGTGCAGCCGCCCTACTCAACCACTCACCGTCGAGTCGCGCGCTTCGTGATCAGTACCTCATTGTTAACTCATCGCTTGACTTTGTCTTCGGGGACTGTCTATACTTAAGTATATGCTTAACCAAGGGCCCCAGCTGGACCGGGTCTTCCAGGCACTAGCTGACGGAACTCGGCGGAACTTGGTCGAACGCCTCATCGCAGGTCCGGCGTCGGTGAGCGAACTGGCCGAGCCGTTCGACATGTCCTTGCCAGCGGTCATGCAGCACCTGCAGGTCCTCGAGGACTGTGATCTCGTCCGGTCCGAAAAGAGCGGCCGGGTCCGCACCTGCCGCCTCGAGCCGAGCGCACTGCGAAAGGCCGAGAGTTGGATCGGTCAGCAGCGCAGCGCTTGGGAAGACCGACTTGACCGGCTCGACAGCCATCTGAGCGAACAATCGTGCTCATCAGAGAGGACCACCCGATAACACGTCATTCTGTGATGCACTCCACATTCAGCCTTGAACGCGACTACGACGTACCCACGGACCTCGTGTTCGCTGCTTGGGCCGACCCCAAGGCGAAGGCTCGGTGGTTCGCCGGTCCAGCCGCAGAGCACACCCTCGACTTTCGGGTAGGCGGGCGAGAGTGGGTTCGTAGCAGTCAAGGCGACGGAGCGGCACTGACCTTCGAGTCCATTTATCACGACATCGTCAATGGGGCGAGGGTCGTCTACTCATCCACCCTTTCAGCGGGAGAGAATCCTCATGACGGTGTCGGTGACGACCGTCGAGTTCAGTCCCGCCGGCGACGGGTCTCGTTTGCTCCTCACCGAATCCGGTGCGTTCCTCGATGGCCATGAGCAGCCGAGTTGGCGGGAACAAGGCACCGCCAGCTGGCTTGAAGCTCTTGGTGCTGAGTTGAAGAAACAGTCCAGTGCCTGAGTTCTTGGCGTCTTCGACGGCAAAGTTCCGGCACGTAGCTAGTGGCACGGCACGTGAAGGCATGATCCTGGCCTTGGTATGTGGAGCCCAATTCATGATGATCCTCGATCTTGTAGTGGTGAACGTGGCTCTGCCGACGATGCAACGGGACCTCCATCTTGGGGGCCGCGGAGCGCTCGTGGCCGCCGGGTTCAGCGTCGCTGCTGCGCTGATCGCCTGGCTCGTACTACGCCCAGCCGAACGAACTGCGGCCTCACCCCTGCCGAGCGAATCAGCCGCCGAGCCTTTGGCACGCGCGGCGTGACCAGCGACCCTCTTCCGGTCGATGTTTGACCGGAAGGGAGGATGAGCACCCTCATACGGCAGATCGCCGAGCGCTTGCTGGCGTAGTCGTCGGCGAAGACAGGAAGGAACGAGATGGATGACCAGGAGCCGATAACCGTGCTGAGCGCCTACAGCTCACCCAATGCCGTACCGACCGAGTGGTCCCTGGCGCGTGCAGAGTTAGCCGCCGCCCAAGTGTATTGGTTGTCGACTGTTCGACCCGACGGACGTCCGCACGTTACGCCGTTGTTGGCCATCTGGTTCGATGGGGCGTTGTACTTCTGCACCGGTCCTGAGGAGCGCAAGGCACGGAACCTCGCAGAGAACCTTCACTGTGTCCTCACGACCGGGAATAACACCCTCGATGGCCTGGATCTCGTGATCGAAGGAACGGCCGAGAAGTCGAGCGACCTTGCTGAGCTGGCCCGTGTCGCCGATGCTTACGAGTCAAAGTACGGACCGCATTTCGAAGCGCCCAACGGAACTTGGGCCGGACTCGGCGACGCCATTCGGAGAGCCGAAGCCCTCGTCTATCGAGTCGCGCCCGAAACGGGCTTCGGGTTCGGCAAGGGCGCACGGTTCAGCCAAACACGGTGGGGATTCTCCTAAACCGCAGCATCCCTGCCCGCTTGGATGACGCTCGCGAGTCTTCGATCGGGCGCCTGGAGGGTGCAAAGACCGACTGTGACTCAGAGTGGAAGCGAGGAGGCATGCAGATGGAGCGAAAAGTGCCAGGACTAGTTAGCGTTTCACGGCGGATCTGTGCTCAGGCTCAGTTGATTTTCGGAGTGCTGGCCGATCCAGCTCGGCACCCAGAGTTCGACGGCTCGGGGATGGTGCGAAGGGGTGGTTCTACGGCCTTGGTCGGCAAGGTCGGAGACGTGTTCTCAATGAAAATGTATCTGCCGGAGCTCGGAGACTACGAGATGAGGAACATTGTCGTGGAGTACGAGTTGAACCGTCGTATCGCATGGGAGCCGACACCTGGCGATGAAGTTGCTGCGGTGAATTCGGGATTGGCGATCGGTACCAGTCAGGGATACCGCTGGGGCTTCGAGCTTGCCCCCGATGGTCTTGATGGAACCATCGTCACCGAGAGCTTCGAATGCTCCGAAGCATCCGCTTTTGTTAGAGAAGCGGTGACTGATGGTGAGCGTTGGATCGCGAGCATGTGTGAGTCGCTGGAGAGACTCGAACTCCTCTGTGGTCAATTGGCCGGCGTTTGCGGCTTGGACGACCTCTTCGGCCCGAGCCGCCAACAAGAGGGCGACGGAGCAGGCGAGGCACTCGGTTCCTGGGTGGCCGTTCCGGTTTCCGAGGCAGCCGAGCGAGAGCCCCAGCGATCGTCCTCGCCGGCGCCGTTCCGCCTCCCCGCGGAAGTCAGCCACGCCACCCACCTGGCCGTGCCAGTAACCATGGAGCCCGAGCGACTGGCCGAGATCGCGTGACGAAGGTGGCCGGGCGACGAGGCGCGTGAGCGGACGCGTCCGTAGGACAGCGTTACCCCAACGGCAACCCGCCTGGGCGGGCCCGGGCCGGAACCGGCGAGTTGGAAGCTCCAGGCCGGAAAGTTTGCTTCTTCGCAGGTTATTGACTAGCGACGAGGTAGAGTTACGCCAAGCGCACTTCGTTGCGCCGAGTGTTGCCCCGGTCCCCGGCCATGCCCCAGAGCAAGCCGAGGTCGACCGTGAAGAGGAACCCAACCGAGTTACACCGACGAACGAGATCCCTCGCGTCATGGCTGAGCGGGCCTGCTCGCGCCGGAACGGCGAGCGTGCTGAGAGCCAGCACACCCCCTGGTGAGGCCTACCTAAACCCAGTGGACGCTCGGCGCAGGGCACCGCTTCGGGCACCGGACCGTCCCCCGCCAAGGCACTACCAGACCGGCTGATGGCTGACCGGCCACATCGGGCTCGAGGCGTGTTCCCCACGAGCGCACCGGTTCGTGTACTTACTCACATCGGAAGGAGGGACCAGACATGACAACAACCGACAAAGCAAAGAACACCGGCCAACGGGCCAAGGGAAAGATGAAGGAGGCGGCCGGCAAGCTCAGCGGCAACGACAAGCTCCGTGCCGAAGGCAGGGCCGACCAAACCAAAGCCAATCTGAAGCAGGCCGGTGAGAAGGTGAAGGACGCCTTTAGTAAGTGATGAGCCGCCGGGGCTGGCATCAACGCCCTGGAAGCCGAGGCGTGTGGCGCCAAAGCAGATGTTCGTACAGACATTGGGAACAATCGTCATAGAATAGAAAGAGGTACCTAAAATGATTCTCCTGCTGGCACTGTTGGTTGTACTGCTGTTCTTCGCCACTGGGTTCGCCGTCCATTTATTGTGGGTCGCCGCAGTTATTTTACTTGTCATCTGGTTCGCCGGGTTCCTACTAGGGCGCGGTGGGAACGGTAGGCACCACTTCTATAGCTGGTGAGCCGCAGGCAGGACCTGGCCTGGATGATTTACGGGAGCGGGACGGTACTTTTCACGCTACTTCTCTCGCTGTGGCCTCGCCCGAGCAACTGTGTGCGGCGGAACAACGCCGCACCGATCGGTATCCCGCCCTGGCTGAGCGATAGCCGCGCTTCTTCAATCGCTACAGCCATATTCCGTCGGTCGTGGTCCTTGCCTGTGCCCATTATTCGTCCTCGCGTGCGTTTGAGGTGCGCTCGGGTGCGCTCAAGCAGGTTCGGTTCTCCCGAGCGCGATATCGAACGCCTCCTCCACCCTCAGATGGCGGCCTTTCGAGAAGCGACGATTGAACTCATTGTCACCGAGTTGCGCCCGTGCCCGCTGGGTACTGTCCTTACTGTAGGCAGCCTCCGCAGCGTCAAACGGTTCGCCCGTGGTGCCTGACATCGACTGCGCCACACCATGGAGCAAGCTGGCGCGTTGCCAGTCCCCGACATCCCCGGCCAGGCAGGCTAGCCCGAGGCACACGGCGGCGGCGAGCGGGATATCCCCGGCCCTTCGGCTCACGCGCAGCGCTTCATCGAACAGGGTGCGGGCGCTGTCACGGTCCCCCTCTTCGCGCCGCACCCAACCGAGGCCTTCAGAAGCGTGATGGAACGACACCCCGACTGCTTGCATGGCGCGTACGGACGCCTCAAAGTGGGCACGCGCGGCGACGACATCCCCGGCGGCAAGTGCCCCGCAACCAGCGTTGTTCCGTACAACCCCGGTGTAGTACAAATTGCCCGAGCGTTCGATGCACACGATGGCCTCGGCGTAAAGCTCTTCGGTGCGGCTGGGGTCAATGTGGTAAACGCATAACGAGTACCCATTGATGCTCCGAGCCAACAAGAAATCATCGCCCAAAGCTCTGGCCCGTTCGATCGCCTCCAGGCCAAAGGGCAAGCCTGTCTCGTAATCACCTCCGAAAGCGCAGGCGGCGCTCATCATCCCCAGTGCTCGGATAGACGATGGTTCGTCATCCAGTTGGCGAGCGACCTCCACCGCTCGTTCGGCCAGCAGCTCCGACTTCTTCACGTCCACGTGGCGGGCCATTAGCGCGCCCGTGACGAGCGCCCCGCATAGGACGTCGGGGACAGCCAGGGCGGCAGGCCGGTCGAGCACCGGGCCGAGCACAGCGAACGCTTCCCGGCGTCGAGAAGTCGCCCACCAGTAGAACTCGAGGGCGACGGCGAAGCGCAGGACAACCGCGGTCTTGCCCGGGTCGGCGGCGGCGTGCTCGATGGCGCGCCGCAGGTTGGAATTGTCGGCCCGGAGCCGTGCGAACCACCACCCCTGGTCAGCACCGGCGCCATCCCGCGCCGCCCTTTCGGCTAGGGCGAGGAAATGCTCACAGTGGGCGGCGGCAACGGCGGCGGCTTCGTCGGTGCCCGTCTCGACCAGCCGTTCGGCGGCGAACTGGCGGATGGTCTCCAGCAGGCGGTAGCGGAGGCCGCCGTCAGTGGCCTCGGTCACAACCAGGCTTTTGTCCACCAGCGAGCCGAGGACGTCTGTCACCTCGAAGGACTCTATTTCGCCAAAGGCGCAGACCACGCCGGCGGCTTCCAGGTCGAAACCATCTGAGAACACAGACAAGCGCCGCAGCAGTGACCGTTCTGCGCTGTTCAGGAGGGAGTAGGACCAATCCACAGTCGCTCGCAGGGTCTGTTGGCGTTCCATGGCACTCCGGCTGCCGCCAGTAAGGAGGCGGAAACGCTGGTCCAACAGGTCGTGCAGGTCTTGCAGCGACAATGAGCGCAGACGGGCGGCGGCGAGTTCTATGGCCAGCGGCATCCCGTCCAGGCGCCGGCACGTAGACGAGACGAGGTCGGCGGTCTCCTTGTCGGCCACGAGTTCGACGCCTTGGGTGCGCGCGCGCTCGACAAACAGGGCCGCCGCGTCGGAGCCGTCGAGCCCGGGCGCTCGGTCTTCACCGGTCGTGGGGAGGGACATGGATGGTACCCGGTAGATGGTCTCGCCACCGATCCCTAGGGGTTCGCGGCTCGTGGCTATCAGGCGGGCCCCAGGGCACCGTCGCAAGATGGTGTCCGCGACCTTGGCGCACGCCCCAATGAGGTGCTCGCAGTTGTCGAGGATGATGAGCAGACGTTGAGGCACGAGGGCATCGACCAATGTCTCGAGGGCCGGTCGCGCCGATTGGTTGGTTATACCAAGTGCGTGGGCAATGGTTTCGGGCACGGCATCTTCGTTCCACACGGGGGCCAGTTCCACCACCCACACACCGTCGCCAGAACCGTCCAAAAGCTCGGCCGCCACCTGGAGAGCGAGCCGGGTCTTGCCCGAACCCCCTGCCCCGGCCAGGGTGACGAGGCGAGAAGACTGGACGAGGCATCGGAGTTCTGACAGCTCGCGGTCGCGACCGATAAAGCTGGCCAGCTGGACGGGGAGGTTGTTGGCCAGGGCCGGGTTGTCGAGGGAGCGTAGCGGGGGGAAATAGGGTGTTAAGCCCTCGGCTTGGACCTGGAAGATGTGCTGAGGACGGCCCAAGTCCTTGAGCCGGTGCAGGCCCAGATCCCGGAGGGACACGCCTGCGGGGAGCCGGTCGCGCACGAGAGCGGTGACCGCCTCGGAAAAAAGGATCTGGCCGCCGTGGCCGACCGCCGCGACCCGGGCGGCGCGGTGGACGTCCAAGCCGACCAAGCCGGCGGCGGTCTCGGACGCCTCGCCCGCATGAACGCCCATGCGCACTCGCACGTGTTCTTGGGCGGCCCACTGGTGGGCTTCGAGGGCCCGCTGCATTTCGACCACCGCTGTTGCGCATGCCTGCGGCGAAGAAAACACGGCAAAAAAACCGTCGCCTTGGGTGCCGACCTCCTTGCCGTCGTGGGTGGCCAGGCCCGCTCGGATGACCCGGTGGTGCTCAGCGAGGACCTCGGCATACGCGCCCTCCCCCAAGCGCCCGAGCAGGGCTGTCGAGCCTTCAATGTCGGTGAACAGGAAGGTGAGAGTCTCCGTGGACAAAGCGTAAGAGATCGGCGCGCGTTGCGCACTACATCTTCCACGCCCGTGTAGTCTCGCCAATGGGCCCGCGGGTGTCGGCGTTGCCCTAACACGCAGGCCCTGAGAAAGGTCGGTCAGCCTTGCGAATTGGACGGGTGCGGTGGTACGCGTGCGTGCCCTTGGTTTTGTTCCTTGCTGGCCCGGCAGCGAGCATTTCGCCCGCAACGACGCCGTCGACAGGGGTGGCGTCCTTGGGGGCGTGCGCCAGCGCCATGGCCCCCGCTACTGGTGACGCCGTCCGTATGATCCCCGGGCACGCTGTCCCCGGGCATGCCGCCGCCCTTATGGGACGGGCAGCTCCACAACTCGCCACGGGGGCGGCCGCGGTGCAGCTCCCAACGGACGAGGCGTCTCACCACGCCCCGGTCGAGTGGTGGTATTTCAATGGCCACCTGACCGGGACCGACGCGGCAGGGCATTTGCACTGCTATGGGTTCGAGGACGTGACGTTCCAGTTCTTGGGTCTCGGCCCCGCACCGCTCTACGTCTCCAATTTCGCCATTACTGACCTCGACCGCAAGACCTTTTCTTACAACGCCAGGAGCGCCTCTCAACCCGCCCCGACCAAAAAGGACGGTTTTGCCTTGCACACCGGTGATTGGTCGATGAGCGGCGGCTCAGGGACGGACGTACTGAAGGCCGCCCTGCCCAACTACAGCCTGGACTTGCGGCTTCAGACCACCGAGCCGGCCGTGCTCGAAGGTGACGACGGGATCGTTTCAGAGGGCGCCATGGGTACCTCCGCGTACTATTCCTGGACGTCGCTTATCGCGACGGGCACACTAGTAGACCACGGCGTGCCCATAAAAGTTGTTGGGATCTCCTGGATGGACCACCAATGGGGAGCCATGGACCTGGAAGGCGGGGGCGGCTGGGACTGGTTCAGTGTGCAACTTTCCAATGGGGACCAATACATGTTGGCCTTCATACGCAACCCGGCCGGGCGCGTAGTCGCCAATTTTGGTACCAGGGTCAGCCCCACCGGGCAGGCCGAGCACATGCAGGGCACGCTCACCGAACGGGCGCTGGGCTCCTGGCACAGCGCGGCCTCCGGGTTCACCTATGGCTCAGGTTGGCACCTCACGCTGCCCGGTGGCACGCTCACGGTTACCCCCGACCTGCGCGACCAGGAACTCGACTTTCGAAGCACTACGGGCAACGTTTACTGGGAGGGCGACGTGGCGGTGGCCGGGCGGGTCGACGGTAGCAACGTGGCCGGCGTCGGTTACACGGAGCTCAACCCACCCGGCGGCTTCTGAAGCACCCGGCCGGGAGCCATCGCCGTTGCTGCGAGAACTGTCGCTTTGTGATACCTGTGTCAAAAATCGGTGCGTCACTGGAGGCGCTAGCCCGCAGTCGCGTTGTTGATCGGCGGGCTCACCACCCACGGCGAGGGCCATGGTCAGAGCTACGCCGTGGAGGACGTGTCCTGACAAATCCGGCGACCTGAGCGCAAAGGCCCGGTTGGCCGGCTACTCCGAGGTGAGCACGTTCCGCGCTCCGACTTGGGGCGGCCGGCGCCGGCGTTCGACTAAAGGCCCCGCCTGTTGGGTACAACGTTTTCGAGCGTGATTGCGTCATATTCAGGCAACCCGGACGGCGATCACGAGGCTCTGTAACCCAACGAAAGGTAGTCCTTGCCATGAAAAAGATTGCACTGCTGCTTAGTGGCATCGCCGGTTTCCTGCTTGGCTCTTATACTGGTCGAGGGCCCTGACCAGCGCGTGGAGGCGTGGGCTCGCCAGCTGCGCGGTAGTCCCGAAGTTCAGCGAGTGGCCGACCAGGTCGCTGAGTCTGCCGGGCAGCTCAGCGATGTCGCAACGGGTACCGCTTCCAAGGCTGCCGACCGTGCCTCGGAAGCCGCGGCTGACGCCGTGGGGTCGGTCGCGGACCGGGTCGCAGAGACGGTGGGCCACGTCACGAACGGAAATGGCGGCTCCTCGCGTCCCCTCACAGCCACCGCCTCCCGAGGCGTAGATCTCAAGTCCGAGTAACCGCACGACCACGCGGACACACGCTCGCCTGACTAGCTGGTTCGCGAACGCCAGCGGGCCCATGTCCTACTAGCTCGTCGGCGTCGCCCGGACCGCAAGCCGTGCTACAGCCCCGCGGCCTCCCCTGGCCGGTCGCGCCGGAAGAACTCTACATGCTCGGGCGGGATCGGGGTGTTGCCGAGGATGAGGTCGGCCGCCTTTTCTGCGATCATCATGACGGGCGCGTAGATGTTGCCGTTGGTGACGTAGGGCATGACCGAGGCGTCCACGACCCGCAGCCCGTCGACGCCTCGGGCTCGCATCGTGCTCGGGTCGACGACAGCGTCCTCCCCGCTTCCCATCTTGCAGGTGCAGGACGGGTGTAGTGCCGTTTCGCCGTCGCGCGCAACCCAGTCGAGGATCTCCTCGTCGGTCTCGACGCCCGGACCGGGCGAGAGCTCCCCGCCGTTGAACTCGTCCATGGCGGGCTGGCTTAGGATGCGACGACCGAGGCGTACTGCCTCCACCCACTCCCGCCTGTCCTGGGCGGTCGAGATGTAGTTGAACCGGATCGCCGGGTGTACGGTGGGGTCGGTCGAGCGCACCTTCACTGAGCCGCGGGCGTCTGAGTACATCGGCCCGATGTGGATATGGTAGCCGTGGCCAGCCGTCGGCGCCGAGCCGTCGTAGCGCACCGCGATCGGCAGGAAGTGGAACATGAGGTTCGGGTAGACGACGTCGTCGTTGCTCCGGGCAAAACCACCCCCCTCGAAGTGGTTTGTGGCCCCGGGCCCCCTGCGCCAGAGCACCCACTCGAGCGCGACCATGGGGCGGTTGCGCCACTTGAGGGCCGGAGCGACCGAGACCGGCTTTGTGCAGGCGTATTGGATATAGACCTCGAGGTGGTCCTGAAGGTTCTCCCCAACGCCGGGTAGGTCGACTTCCGGCGTGATGCCGAGGGCGGCGAGCTCTCCGGCGTCGCCGACGCCGGAGAGCTGGAGTAGCTGAGGTGAGTTGATCGAACCACCACAGCAGATCACCTCGCCGGCGCGCGCCTGCTCCCGGCGGCCTCTCGAAACGTACTCGACCCCTACTCCGCGGCCATGCTCGAACAGAACCCTCGTAACGAAGGCTCGGGCCCGGATGTCCAGGTTGGGACGGCCCATCGCCGGATGGAGGTACGCTCGCGCCACGCTCAGGCGCCGGCCGCGGTGGATGTTCCGGTCAAAAGGGCCAAACCCCTCCTGGCGGTAGCCGTTGACGTCGTCGGTCAGAGTAAGCCCCGCCTGCTCGACGGCGGCGAAGAACGCCCCAAACAGAGGGTTGGTGACCGGCCCGCTCTCGAGCACCAGTGGGCCGCTCCTCCCGCGGAAGTCGTCGTCACCGACGAGGGAAGTCTCCATCCTCTTGAAGTAGGGCAGGCAATGGGCATAATCCCATGCGTTCATACCGGGGTCAGCGGCCCAGCGCTCGTAGTCGAGCGGGTTGCCCCGCTGGAAGATCATGCCGTTGATCGAGCTCGACCCGCCGAGCACCTTGCCCCGGGCATGGTAAATCCGCCGCCCGTTCATGTGCGGCTCCGGCTCCGACTCGTACTTCCAGTCATAGAAGCGGCTCCCGATGGGGAAGGTGAGCGCAGCCGGCATGTGGATGAAAATGTCGAAAGCGTAATCAGGGCGCCCGGCCTCGAGCACGAGCACGCTCGTCGAACGGTCAGCGCTTAACCGATTTGCGAGGCAGCACCCCGCCGAGCCGCCCCCGACGATGATGAAGTCGTGAGTGATCACGGCTGCTCCATGACGAAGGTGACGGTTTTCGCCTCGGTGAAGGCCTCTTGGGTGCTCGTCCCACCGACCCGGCCGATGCCACTGGCCGAGCCCGCCCGGCCGCCAAAGGCGAGATGGGACTCCCAAAGGTTGGTCGATGCGTTGATGTTCACCCAGCCAACCTCGGCACGCTCGGCGAAAGCGAGCCCCCGGGCGAGATCTCGAGTGAACACCGCCGCGGTCAAACCGTACGGAGAGCCGTTCAGCAGCTCGAGGGCCTCGGCCTCCGCGGCAACTTTCAGGACTGGCACGACGGGCCCGAAGGTCTCCTGGTCGACTATGGCCATGCCGGGCCGAACGCCGTCGAGGACCGTCGGCTCGTAGAACAGGTCCGTGGGGAAGCCGGTCGCCCGCGAACCTCCCATGAGCACGCCGGCCCCCGCCGTCTTGGCCTCAGCGACGTGCGACGCCACCTTGTCGGCGACGGCCGCGTTGTTCAGCGGGCCCATGGTCGTCATCGGGTCGAGAGGGTCGCCGAGGCGCACAGACGACGCCGTCACCGAGAGCAATAAGTCGAGATATTCCTCGTGCACCGCCTCGTGGACAAGGAAGAGCTCGCCCGCGGTGCAGCTCTGCCCCGCGCAAAGGAAAGCCGCCTCGGTACTCGCCCGGACGGCGACCTCGAGGTCGGCATCGTCGAGGATGACCATGGGGCCGTTCCCCCCGAGCTCCAGGATTTGTCGCTTGCCGGCGGCGTTACGGGCGACCTCGGCGCCAGAGGCGATCGACCCGATAAAGCCGATGGCGGCGACCTTGGGGTGCCGGCAGAGTGCCGCGCCCACAACCGGCCCGGCCCCGGGCACGAAGTTGAACACGCCCGGCGGCAGCTCTTCGCCGATGATCCCGGCTAGGAGCGACGAACAGAGTGCTGTCGTGGGGGCCGGGACCCATACAACGGCATTGCCGGCGCCCAGGGCGGGCGCCAGTAGCTCAGCCGCCATTGTGTACGGCCAGTTCCAAGGCGTAATGACCCCAACGGTCCCAACGGGGACACGGTAGGAGAGCACGCGGCGGTCCGCCGACGTCGAAGGTGGCATCGAACCCCCGCTGCGGGTCGCATCGGCGGCAGCCATGGAGAAATAGACGACGAGCTCGTCAACCTCGTCATAAGCCTCAGCGTGCAAGGGCTTTCCCTGGTCGAGGCTGAGCAACAGCGCCAGCTCGTCACGGCGGGCGACGATCTTGGACGCGACACGCTCACACGCTGCGGCCCGTTCGAACACGCTCACCCGGGCCCAGGCCAACTGGCCCGGGCGGCAGCGATTACCGCGTCGTCGATGTCCTCAGGCGTCCCCAGCACATAGCTCCCGAGCACATCGCCTGTCGACGGGTTGAAAGTGGGGGCTATCTTGTGCGACAGCGTCTTCCTCCACGACCCCGCTATGAAAGGGAGCGCCTCCTCGATCATGTACCGCTTACCGGGCCCCCGATGTTGGCGCCAGCCGATGCTGGCCCGGACGACCAGGGAGCGGGGCTCGTTGACACCACGCCGGGCGCCGCAGTACGGTCACGGTGGTTGCTCAAGCGGTAGTTATCTTACGTGGTTTGCAACTTGAGCAATGGTGGAGCAGGACTGCGAGGATCAGTGGGCAGCAGGAAATCGGTCGTCGTAGTCGGAGGCGGGATCGTCGGCTGTGCGGTTGCTGAAGAGCTGACGCGCGACCCTGCGATCGGCGTCACCCTGGTCGAGAAGGGGGCCTTGCCGTGCGCCGGCGGGTCGAGCTCGCATGCGCCAGGCCTGGTGTTCCAGACGAGCCCGTCGCCGCGCCCTCAGCCAGTTCGCGAAGTACTCCGTACGCCGCTATCGCGAGCTGTCCCACCGTGGGACCGACGGCTTCAGCCCGGTCGGCAGCATCGAGGTGGCAACGACTCCGGACCGTTTCGCCGACATCCACCGGCGCCACGGTTTCGCCACTGCTTGGGGCATCGAGTCCCGGGTCATCGACCGCGACGAGGTCGTCAGACGCTTCCCCATCATTGACCGCTCGGCTGTGCTGGCCGGCCTGTACGTGCCATCCGATGGCCTGGCGCACCCGACCGTCGCCATCGCCGCGCTGCTCGAGGTGCTGGCCACCCGGGGCGTCTCGGTGCTCGGTTCTACAGAGGTGACCGGCGTGGACGTCCGTGACCGCCGGCTGCGCGGCGTGTCCACCACGGAGGGTGGGGTTGGGGCGGACGCGATGGTCCTGTGTGCCGGCATGTGGGGCCCGGTCATCGCCCGCATGGCTGGGGTCGACCTCCCGCTCCAGCCCATGGCCCACCAATACGCGACGACCTCACCGCTCGCCGCCTTGGCCGGGCCCCCGTGGCCCCCGCCCCAGGGCACCCGATCCTGCGCCACCAGGAGCGAGCGCTGTACTTCCGGACGCACGGGGACCGCGTCGGCATCGGCTCGTACTCGCACCCGCCGGAGCCAGTCGAGCCCGACGCTATCAACGAGTTGAGCCGGGGCAGCCGGATGCCTTCGGTACTGCCCTGTACCGAGGAGGACTTCGCAGCGTCGTTCGACGACGCCGTAGCGCTGCTCCCTGCGCTTGGCCAGGCCAAGCTAGAGGACGCCATGAAAGGCCTGTTCTCCTTCACTGCAGACGGCTTCCCCCTTGTGGGTGAAGCAGAGGCGGTCCGCGGCCTTTTTGTCGCCGAAGCGGTGTGGATCACCCACGCGTTCGGTGTGGCACGCGCCGCGGCCGCGATGGTGAGGGGCCAGGCCCCGGGCGTCGACCTGCACGAGTGCGATCTCGGGCGCTTCGAACGTCCGTTGCGGGCCAAGGCGTATTTCATGCCTCGCGCCATCCGGTCCTTCGCCGAGGTCTACGACATCATCCACCCGCTCCAGCCCATCGCCGAGCCCCGCGGGGTGCGCACGAGCCCCTTCGTGAGCCGGGAAGTCGCCCTGGGTGCAGAGATGACCGAGGCGAACGGTTGGGAGCGGCCCCAATGGTACGAAGCCAACGCCGGGGAGGTGGCAAGGTGGCGGATCCCCTCCCGCCAGGGCTGGTCCACGCGGTTCTGGTCTCCCATCGTGGGCGCCGAGCACCAGGCGGCGCGCCACCGCGTGGCTCTGTTCGACATGACACCGCTCCGCCGGCTGGAGGTCAGCGGCCCCGGCGCACTCAGGTTCCTCGAGCAGGTCACGACGGGACGGGTCGACCGGGCCCCCGGTAGCGTCGTCTACGCTCTCATGCTCGACGGCGGCGGCCACGTGCTGTCGGACGTCACCATCGCCAGGCTCGGTGCTTCCCGCTTCCAGGTGGGCACCAACAGCCCGTCCGACGAGGCGTGGATGGTGCGCCACGTGCCGGGAGACGGGAGCGTTACGGTCCGGGACATAACCGGCGGGACCTGCTGTGCCGGGCTATGGGGCCCGGAGGCCAAGACGTTGCTGGCGCGGGTTAGCTCCGCCGACCTGGACGACGGGACGTTGCGCTATTTCCGCTGCCGCGAGATCAATGTCGGCGGGGCCCCAGTCACCGCCATGCAGCTGTCCTACGTCGGCGAGGCCGGCTACGAGCTCTACACCTCGGCCGATTACGGTCTGCACCTGTGGGACCTGCTCTACGGCGCAGGACAGGACCTCGGCATCCTCGCCGCCGGTCGAGGGGCCTTCGAGGGGATGCGGATCGAGAAAGGGTACCGTTCCTACGGTCGTGACGTAACTGCGGAGCACCATCCCGACGAGGTCGGGCTGTCTTTCGCCGTCCACCTGGGGGACCACGACTTCATCGGCCGGTCGGCGTGGGAGCAGCGGACAGCCGCCTCAGTAGAGGACGTGCTGTGTTGTTGTACGCTCGATGACGACACCGCCATCGTCATGGGCAAAGAGCCGGTCTTTTCAGACGGCAACCCGGTCGGCTACGTGACGAGCGCGGCGTATGGGTACAGCGTCGGACGGACCATCGCGTACGTGTTCGTACCCGTGGCCCTCGCCCGTCCCGGGGAGCCCCTCGAGATCGAGTACTTCGGGGAACGGCTTTCCGCCCACGTCGTGACCGAACCATGCTTTGACCCCCAGGGCAGCCGGGTGCGGGCCTGACATGACGGGCCCCTCGCCATCGCCCGCGACTCTGGGGACCTCGGAGGTGCCCGGCTCCCACGACGTGATCATCGTGGGTCTTGGGGGCATGGGCAGTGCGGCGGCCGCCGAGCTAGCGGCACGGGGCCTCCGGGTCCTCGGCATCGAGCGTTTCGGGCCCGCCCACGACCGTGGTTCCAGCCACGGCGAGAGCCGTGTCATCCGCCAGGCGTACTTCGAGAGCCCGGCGTACGTGCCGCTGCTGCTGCGCGCTTATGAACTCTGGCGGGAACTCGAGGTTGCCAGCGGTGAAGAGCTGATCACCGAAACCGGGGGTCTGATGATCGGGCCCGAGCACAGCCGCACCGTCGCCGGCAGCCTGTTGAGCGCCCAAACGTGGGACCTCCCCCACGAGCTCCTCGAGGCGTCTGAGATCGCCCACAGGTTCCCGACCTTATCCCCTGGACGGGCGGACGTCGGGCTCTACGAACAGCATGCGGGTTTCGTGCGGCCCGAGGCGACAGTGGCGGCCCACCTCGGCCTCGCCCGTACGCGCGGTGCCGAACTGCACTTCGACGAAACGGTGACGGGCTGGGAAAGCCGCCCCGGGGGCGTCGTCGTGACGACCCCACTCGGGTCGTACCGGGCCGCCAGGCTTGTGCTCTCACCCGGGGCGTGGGCCCCAGACCTCTTTGAGGGCTTCGGCATCCCCCTCAGGGTCGAGCGACTAGTGCAGTTCTGGCTCCGTTCGAAGACAGCTGTCGAGCAGTTCGCGCCTGGCCGGCAGCCCATCTACGTCTGGGAGGACGCGGCCGGGGACCAGGTCTACGGCTTCCCTGCGCTCGGAGCGGCGGCCGATGGCGTGAAGGCAGCCTTCTTCCGCCGGAGCACCCCGACGGTGGCGGACGAGCTCACACGCGAGGTAGCCGACCAGGAAGTCGCCCCGCTGCTCGACTTCCTCGCCGACCGCATCCCTGCGCTCGGCCCTGAGGTATGCCGAGCAGTGCCCTGCATGTACACCACGACGCCGGACGAGCACTTCGTCATCGGCTACCCGCGTGGCGAGGAACGCGTCGTCGTCTGTTCGCCGTGCTCAGGCCATGGCTTCAAGTTCGTGCCCGTCATCGGCGAGCTCGTGGCAGACCTCGTAACCTCGGGATCTGTGCGTTTTGATATCTCGCTTTTCGACCCCGATCGTTTTCCGAAGACGTTGGGGACGTCGAACGCGGTTAGGACGGATTGGGGCATGCCATGACGATCAACCTGAGAGCGCCAGCATTGGTACCCACGCTGCCGGGACGCGCCTACAGTGACCCGGAGTTCTTCGCCCTCGAGCGAGAGCGCCTGTTCGCTCGCTCTTGGTCGGCGGTGGCATTGGCGGCCGACGTTGCCCGCGGGAGCTTCATCGAGGTCGAATTAGCGGGCGAGAGCGTCCTAGTGCTGCGTGACCACTCCGGGGCGGTTAGGTCGTTTTTCAACGTGTGCCGGCACCGAGGGTCCCGGCTGTGTACCGAAGCCTCCGGGGCACTGGAGCGGTTCATCCGCTGTCCCTACCACGCCTGGACGTACGCGCTCGATGGTCGCCTCATTGCCGGTCCGGGTATCAAGTTGATGGAGGCGACCGACCTGGAGGGGTTCGGCCTCGAACCGGTAGCGACGCACGTCTGGCAAGGCCAGAATCTGGTGCTGCCTCGACCCCCGGCCACCCTCTTTCGACGAGTCGGTCGTGGCCCAGGCCGAGCACCGCCTGGGGAGCCTGGCCGTCCTCGACCGCTACGGGTTGGATGAGCTCGTGCTGGCGAGCAGGCGGACCTACGAGGTCGCCGCGAACTGGAAGCTGCTCATCGAGAACTTCATGGAGTGTTACCACTGCGCCACGATCCATCCCGAGCTCACCAACACCCTGCCGGAGTTCCGCACCGGTGTCGGCACCCAGAACCAGCCCGGCTCGAGCGCGGCCTTTGCCGACACAGTCGAGGCATTCACACTCAGCGGGCGCGGGGGCCTCGGCCTTCTGCCCGGGCTCTCGGCCGACGATGACCGCCGGTACTACGGGATGACGCTCCTCCCGCAAGTGTTCCTCAACCTGCTGCCCGACCACGTCGTGGTCCACCGTATGCGGCCGGTGGCGGTCGACCGGTCCGTCATCGTGTGCGACTGGCTGGTCGAGCGGGGCCAGGCGGCATCCCCGGGGTACGCCCCGCTTGACACGATCGCCCTGTTCGACCGAGTGAACCTCCAGGACTTCATGGCATGTGAACGCTGTCAGAAGAACATGTCCTCTCGTCTCTACGCCGGCGGTGGAGTGCTGACCGCCACAGAGCATCATCTCGCCGTTTTCCACAGTTACGTGCTCGATGCAGTCGGAGCAACGCGGGCGAGTCTTACCTGACGGCAGGCCCGCCGATGACCGACAAGCGGAGCTGGCGCCGGTCCCGGGTACGGGCCACGTGACGCAAACCCAGGGACAGCTCCGCCGCCATCGAGTCCTACCGCTCCGCCCGCTGGATGACCTCGTCTCGGTAGCACAGCCTCTACGGGAGTACGCGCCTCCTAGCCCAAGCAGTCTCGGACCGCATCCACCAAGCTCTGTGCCCGAGTGTCCGGCGCACCACCCATCGTGTTAGTCACGAAACTGAACCCAACCCTCGCATCGACATCGGCGAACGCCAACTGGCCTCCTGCGCCGTTGTGGCCGAAGCTGCCCGGTCCGAGCATCGGCCTTCCAGGCAGAGACGGCAGTTCGAAGCCGGTCCCCCATCGTTGCCAGGAACCACTCACGGCAATTCCAAAGAGCGGGGCGCCTTCGGCTTGCGGGACGAGTGCACCGGCTACGGCAGTCGCAGAGAGCACGCGCTGACCCTCTACTTCGCTCACCGTTGCGCCGTATAGCTTTGCCAAGCTCCGTGCCGTAGTGATCACGTTTGCAGCAGGGACCTGTGCTCGATGGAGCTCAGGACGGTTCCAGCCGAGGGAGCGTGAGATGCCGGGAATTGGAAGATCGATAAGCCCGTTGAGGGTGTTTGCTCGAAGAGCGCGATCGTCGTCGGCCACCGACGCGGCGATCGCTGCGATAACTGACGGATCGCTCCAGCTTTCGGGTGCCACTTCGATACGGGCAACGCGTTCCTGCTCTGCCTCGGGCACGCCAATCCAGGAGTCCAGTCCGAGTGGCTCCGCGATGTGAGCACGAAAATACTCGCCAGGTAGCAAACCGCTCACTCGATGGATGACCTCTCCTACGAGCCAGCCGAATGTAAGGGAGTGATAGGCATGAGCCTGGTTGGGAGGCCAGTTGGGCCACTGCTCCTCCAGGGCGCGGACCATAGAGCTCCACGAAAGTACGTCATCAAACCGGAGCTTCTCGTCCATGAGCGCCAGGCCGGCCCGGTGACTGAGAAGCCAGCGCACAACAATGTCTTGTTTGCCAAGCGATGCAAACTCCGGCCAGTAGCGAACGACCGACGCATCGAGGTCAAGTGCCCCCGTCTCGGCAAGGTGTAGGGCGCAGATCGTAAGGACGCCCTTGGAGCTCGAGAAAACGAGCGCGAGCGTGTCGTGCTCCCATCGACGCCCGGTCTGGCGGTCTGCGGTGCCGCCCCAGAGGTCGACCACCTTACGCCCTTTGACGTACACAGCCGTTGCACTTCCGAACTCCCCGTAGTACTCGTAGTTTTTAAGGAACCTGTCGTGCACGGGCCCGAAGCTGACGTCGACATCGCCGTGAACAGAGCTCATGCCTCGCTCCGCTGTGCGCCAGACGCTGCGGCGGTGATGGTGCGCATGACTTCTCGGCTCACGGCGTCGTAGTCGCCGCTGTTTTCGAGCTCACCGAGCAGTCGAAAACCACCCATGACGAGGATCCGGTCGGCGAGCTGGATGACCTCGCGGAGGTCGCTCGAGATAAGCAGCACAGCCTTCCCTTGCTCAGCCAGCTCGCGGAGCAAGCGGTGCATCGCATCCTTCGCCGCCACGTCGATACCTACAGTCGGCTCGTCGAAGATGAGCACTTCGGCGTCGGCTGCGATCCACTTTGCCGCACTGACCTTCTGCTGGTTGCCACCGCTCAAGCTGGCCACGGGCTGTGAGAGACGGTCCATCTTGACATTCAGCCGCGCTAAGGGCTCCCGTACGAGGCGACGAGCCCGCGGCTCGGTCAACCACCCGAGTAGTCCCTCAACTCGCTGCCATACGGTGATGCTGACGTTCTTACTGATCGAGTGCTGCAGAATTAGGCCCTCGCCCTTGCGGTCCTCGCTCACGTAGCCGAGGCGATGGTTTCGAAGAGCATCGAAAGGATTTCGGATCTTGACCGGCTGTGAGTCGATCCTGACCTCCCCGCCCGTTATCTTCGCGAGGCCGACCAGGCCGCGGGCAAGCTCGGTGCGCCCAGCCCCGACGAGGCCGTAGAGGCCGACGATCTCGCCCGCATGGACTGTTAGGTTCAGCCCGATGTGACCGAACTCGGTCGAAACGTTGGCGAGCTCCAAGCGGGCGCCGCCAAGGTGACTGCTCTGTCGAGCGGAGGCGGTCAGCATCTCGATGTTCCTGCCGACCATCGCGTGGATGATCTCTGCCTGGCTGACCTCGGCTAGTGGCTGACCAGTAACGACGTTGCGACCATCGCGCAACACCGTCACCCGGTCGCAGAGCGCGTAGACCTCTTCAAGCTTGTGGCTCACGAACAGGATGCTCGTACCCCGACCGCGTAGGTTCCGCAGGATCTCGAAGAGGTGGGCGAACTCACCTTCTGTGATCGAGGACGTCGGTTCGTCAAGTAAGAGCACTTGACAATCCTGTGCCAGCGCCTTGGCGATCTCCATTAGCTGTGCTTGCCCAGGGCTCAAGCGGCCGGCCGCAGTCAGGGGGTCGATGTCGAGCCCAACCTGCTCTAGCCAGGGTCGGGCCTCCGCGACCATACGCCGGTGGTTCACAAACCCGCCGGCGACGGGCAAGCGACCAAGGAACAGGTTCTCGGCGACCGAGAACTTCGCGACCAGGTTGCGTTCCTGGTGGACCACGGAGATCCCGCGCTCGACGGCCGCTTTCGGGCGGAGGAACTCGACCGGCTCACCCTTCAGCGTGAGCGTCCCCCGATCTGGCTGCTGCACTCCGGTGGCGATGTTGATCATGGTGCTCTTGCCCGCACCGTTCTCTCCAATGAGGGCGTGGATCTCGCCGGCCTGCAGGGTCAGCCCCGCACCGGAGAGTGCGGCAATCCCCCCAAAGTTCTTCCACACGTCACGCATGACGAAGGTGGGCTGCTCTGCCGCCACAGCTGTACCCGACGGGGCTTGCGCGATCACCTGCTGACCGCCGGGGCTCCAGACGCTGCCGGGGCTCCGCCGCGGCGCTTCGTCCCGCTCTGCTGGCCGGGGCGCAAGACCACCTGACCGAGCCGACCCGCAAGCACCGCCGCGAAGATCAGCAGGCCCTCGGCCAACTCGACGGCATTGGTATTGATATTGAGCACGATAAGGGCATCGTTGATGGCAGCCAGGACGATAGCGGCGACGAAACAGCCCGACGCAGACGCCTCCCCACCGATGAGCGCCGTCCCGCCGATGATCGGCACCGCGAACGAGACGATCAACCAGTCGCTGCCTGTGGCCGGAGTGGCACTCTGGAGTACCCCGACGTACATCACCGCAGCAACCGCGGCCAGCAGCCCAGAGACTGTGTGGGCGATGAGGATCGACCGCTGTCGGGACAGGCCGGAAAGTACAGCTGCTTCCCGGTTGCCTCCCATCGCTAGCACCTCTCGGCCTATCGGTAGGAAGCGCAGCGCGCCACCTATGACGACCGTCGCCACAATTGTCACGATTAACGCGTAGGGAAAGAAGGACACACGTCCTTGGCCCAGGGTCACGAGGACTGACGACACGTTCGAGTACGGGATCGTGCTTGTCACGCCGTAGGAGATGCCGGTAAAGGCTGTCCCCGTCGCCAACGTAACGATGAAACCAGAAATCCCGGTGTAGGCAATGATAATCCCGTTCAAAAGCCCGCAGACCAGGCCGATAAGCAGCGCGCCCACGATCGCTGCGCCGATTGGCCAGTGCTGTACCGAAAACAGGTTGCCGACGGCGATCGTTACTAACCCTCCGATCCCTCCGACCGCCAGGCTTAGGTCGCCAACCGATAGGACCACCATCTGTGACAGGCCAATAACCGCATCGACCGCAGCTGTCTGGAGAATGGTGTAGACGTTGAAAGCAGTGCCGAACTCCTTGTTCGTGAACGACAGGACAATCCCCGCCACGGCGATAGCAACGAGAAGCGGCATCCACTGCGCGCGGAAAAGTCTCGCTGTCACGCGACCGGCCCCTCGCCAAGCACGGTCAGGAGTTCCGCGGGCTTGTAGCGAGCTTGACGTCGCCTATTGTGGCGCAGCTGGTCCAGCACGACAGCGACGAGCAGCACCAGGCCCTCGGCAAGCTCGAGCCAATAACTCGGTACGTTCAAGATCGTGAGGCCCGACTGGAGACTGTCGTAGAACAGCGCCGCGAGCAGGATCCCTATGACCGAGATGTCTCCGCCGGTCAGTGCCAACCCCCCGAGCACGGGAGCAATGAAGGACGGGAGCAGCCAGTCCGATCCTACTCCCGCATTTACGTTGAGCTGGTATGACGATTCCATGACCGCGGCAACGGCGCAGAGTAGGCCCGAGACGGCGTAGCTGGCGAGCACAACTGTGGGCACGTTGACCCCGGACACCCGGGCCGCTTGCTCGTTCGACCCGACGGCGAGCATGCGCCATCCCAGGCCGTTGCGCGTGTAGAGAAGCCAGACCAATACACCGCATACGAGGGCGACGACTACCAGGGGGCAGACGCTGCTCACCAAGAGCGAGCCGTTGCCGAGCCGGTTCAGTACTTTAGAGGTGATCTCAAACTGCTCTGCTCCGGTGGCCAACAATGCCGCGCCCCCATAGGCCGATAAGAACGCGAGGGTCACTATGAAGCTCGACAGGCCGCTGCGGAGCTCGACGATGCCCATCAGGAGCGAGGCAAGGACCCCCACGACGCAAACACAGAGCAGGGCGAGAGGAAGTGGGACCGAGGCGGACACGAGCAGGTAACCGAGCAGTGAGGCACAGATCGCACCGATGCTCCCCACGGCCAGGTTCATCCGGGCAACAACGATGAGTGCCGCCTGTGCCATGCCCAGCACAGCATCGCGTGCGGCAAGCTGACCGACCGTATAAAGATTGAAGCTACCGAGGAACCCAGTTCCGCCGAGACCGAAGATGGTCCACGATGCCACTATGAGGAGCACCAGCCCGAGCGAGCTGTTCGAGGTCCCGAGGACCAATCGAACTCGCCACAACTTAGTCGTCGTAACGTGACCTTCGGCCGTCTGCGACGGCACGGACGTCGTTTTCCCTCGTAAAGCTCTCGTCCTGGCTTTCACACGTTACTCCACTCGACACACGCGCGATACATTATCCTCACGGAAGGTGCAATAGTCTAGAGCGTCACGCCCGGATGGCGGACCACCCAAGCGTGACGCCCCGACATGTGTCATCCGGCGGTGATCAGGGGCAGGACAGGAACTTCGAGGTCTCCCCGAGCACTTTGCTCGTAGCCGTAGGGACGTTCTCGGGCTGCCCGATGTACTTGCTCACTTGGCTCTGACCCACGAAGAAATAACCAGAGTCGATGAAGTGCTTCGTCCCCAAGGCGTTGATGAAGGGGGCCCTCGGGCTTATCGTACACCCATCCGCCAGCATCTTGTAGAGCCACATGGTCGCGACGTAGGCCTGGCCGTAGAGGTTCTGGTACATAGTCCCGTAGATGGCGTGAGCGGCGATCGCATTCATCACGGTCGGGTCATTGTCCTGACCGATGAACAGTATGTGCTGGAACTGCTTGTTCTTGCTCAACACGCTTGCCGCGGCCACCGATGGGTAGTAGTCGGTGGACAACATCCCGGTGAGCGTGCTGCCCTTCGACGCCAGCAGGCTTTCGACCGCGGGTGGTGCGGCGCTAGGAGTATCGATGTTGGACACCACCTGAGCGAGAGTGACCTTGCCATGCGTTGCCGCAATAGCTGCTTTGACTCCATCTTCTCGCTGGATAGTGTTCGCGTCAGTCAGCTCCCCAGTTAGGAAGGCAATGTTCCCTTTGCCGCCCATCGCCTTGATCAGCACCTGCGTCTCGTATTGCGCGGAGGCCCTGACGTTGGTGGCGAAGCAGAGATCCGCAGGGGTGGGGTCGGTCGTGCACCCTGCGAGGTCAAAGACCGGGATCCCGCGGTCGATAAGCCTCTGGTAGGTGGGCGTAATCGCGGCCTCACCGTCGGGGAACACCCCGAAGGCGTTATAGCCCTTTGCAACCAACGAATCGATGGTAGCGGTCTCGACCGCGGGCGCGTACGTCGGCGTAGGCGCCACGACGAATGTCACGGTGATGCCCAGCTGCTTCGACAGCAACTTCGCAACCACGCCCCAGGGCGCGAACACCACGTTCGGCCCACCAGCAATGATGGCGATCTTGATCTTCGACTTGGCCACCGTGGCGAAGCTGTGGTTGTACTGAGGCGACCGTTCCGACGCTGGTGCAGCTGAAGCGACGCTGAACGTACAAAGGCTCAAGGCGGCACCCACAGTGAAGGTCGCGCCTAAAGCGCGACGAAGACGAGATCTCCTTTTACTAGCGATGTGAACATCTGACACCAGATACTCCCCTTTGATCGTAGCGACGTGTGACCGCCGACTTTGACGCTGCATATATTCCTCGGCCGCCTCACAACAAGGCACTGGCAGATCTACACTGCAGCGCTTGTTACGTTAGATTGCCCGGTTCGGAATAGTCAATAACGTCACGTTTCGACTTTCGGATACTCAGCATTCGTATTTCAGGTGTGGTCGGACGCGACAAGGGCAGCATTGGGCACTCGCCACGCCTCGCATTTCTCATGTACGCGATCCCTATGCGGCCCGGCTCGTTATTGCCGCTCATTCCGGTACCGGTGCATCATCGCGTAGCAGCCCGAGACGACGCAGCTCCTCCCACAGCTCAGCGGGCACCCGATAGTCCAGCCAATGGACATCCATCTCTAGCTCGGCAATCGAGCGAACGCCCAAGAGCACCGTACTGACGCGTGGATGGGCAAGGGCAAACTGCAGCGCTGCCGCGGGAAGAGGGACATCGTAGCGTGCACACACGTCCCTGAGCTCCCCCGCCCGACGCAACACCTCCGGAGGTGCTGGGACGTAGTCGTAGCGCGCGCCGGGAGACGGATCGCTGAGGATGCCGCTGTTGAAGACCCCCCCAACGACCACCGACACTGTCCGCTCTTCGCAGAGCGGTAGTAGCTCGTCCAGCGCACTCTGGTCCAAGAGGGTATAGCGACCCGCAACGAGCACGGCATCCAGGTCGCAGGTCGCTACGAGTTGCGTCAACACGCGACTCTGGTTCATGCCAGCCCCGATCCCGCTCACTACGCCGTCCGCTCGCAGGGCGTCGAGTGCTGCGTATGCGCTCGTGCTCGCCTCTTGAACGTGATTGTCGGGATCGTGAAGCAGCAAAATGTCGAACCGATCGAGACCCGTCCGCTCGTAACTCTCTTCAACCGAGGACATGACGCCGTCGTAGCTGAAATCCCAGGCCGGTCCGGCCGCGGGGACGTCTGTGTAGACCGGCTCGCCGAGCAAATACTGAGTCTCATCCGGGGGGGCACCGGACCGCAGGAGCCGACCTACTTTGGTCGACACAACCACGTCGTGCCGTTCGAGAGCTGCCACCGCGCGGCCAACACGGCGCTCGGCCAGACCGTGCCCGTACAGCGGTGCGGTATCGAAGTACCGGAACCCTAGCGCAACCGACCGCGAGAGCACAGCGTCCGCGTCCGCATCCGAGATCGCCCCTAGGAAATTGCCGAGAGGTGCTGTACCTATCCCGACGCGCGGAACGAAGAGCTCCGTGCTTCCCAGCCTTACCTTTCCTCGCCAGTCCATGGCTTAAGACCGTTGCCTTACAGGGTCACGGTAACCCAACCGAATGACCTCCCCCTCATAGCCAGAACTTCCGTCCCTGACACGTCACCCTTCAGCCTCTCGCCAGACCGGCCCGTACGGATAGGAATATTCTGCGACAGACGATGCATGCAGCTCTGTGGAAGCTCCCGCCGCCAGGGGGGCTCGATAACGCCCTCGGTGCACAGCCGCGGGCTCGACGAAATGCTCGTGCAAATGGTCGATCCACTCGATCCGACGTCCGGCGAGAGAACCTGATACTGCCACGTAATCGAACATCGCGAGGTGCTGAGCCAATTCGCAGAGGCCAACCCCACCGGTATGGGGGCAGACCGGCACACCGAACTTCGCCGCAAGGAGGAGATTTGCAATGTTCTCGTTAACCCCGGCTACTCGACAAGCGTCGATCTGCATCACATCGATGGCTTCGGCCTGGAGGAGCTGCTTGAATACGACGCGGTTTGCCACGTGCTCACCCACTGCAACAGGGACCGGTTGGATCCCGGCCCGGATCGCCGCCGTGCCGAGGATGTCGTCGGGGCTCGTGGGTTCTTCGACCCATGCCAAGTCAAACTCTGCCAGTTCCTTGACCCATGCGATGGCAGTCCCCACGTCCCACACCTGGTTAGCGTCCACCGCCAAGCCGATGATGTCCCCAATAACAGAACGAGCGATGCGACAGCGCCTCCGGTCATCCTCGAGCTGCCCACCGACCTTTAGCTTTACCTGTGTGAAGCCGTCAGCCACCGCCTCATCGCACAGCAGTTCGAGACGCTCGTCCGAATACCCCAACCATCCAGGCGACGTCGTGTATGCCGGGTATCCGTCTTTAGTGAGCTTCTCGGCTCGAACCTCCTTTCCGCTAGCACTCGCGTTCAGGATCTCTAGTGCCTCGTCCGATGTCAGGGCGTCGCTGAGGTAGCGGAAGTCGACAAGAGCCACGATCTCTTCGGGCGACATCCGCGCGAGCAACCGCCACAATGGCACCCCCGCCAGCTTTGCCTTCAAGTCCCAAAGTGCATTGACGACCGCGCCGATCGCCATATGCATGACCCCTTTCTCCGGTCCAAGCCAGCGGAACTGGCTCTCCCCAACCAAGCGCCGCGAAAGCGCGCCCATGTCATCGAGCAGCTCCTCAACCTCGAGCCCGACGAGTAACGGCTCGAGGGCGCGGATGGCCGCCAGCTGCACGTCATTGCCGCGCCCGATCGTGAACACGAAGCCGTTGCCCCTCGCTTCCTCACGGGCACCGGTACGCACGCCGAGGTAGGCCATCGCGTAGTCGGGGTTCGGGTTCATCGCGTCCGATCCGTCTAATCTCCGCGACGTGGGGAACCTGACGTCGTCCGTATCAAATCCTGTGATCTGCACCTCTGTCAACCTTCCCGCGAGCCTGCTCGCCTACTATTCCATTCACCGCGGGAGCTGGCTCCCGACGCCCATCCTTCTCGAACGACCCCCTGCACCCAAGACGAGACAGCCTCGCCTCGCCCCTCCTTACATGGCGATATTCAGATACCTGCATAACTCGAGGTCTCTTCCCCCGCAAGGTTGTCACCGTCAAGCAGCATCGCTCTGCCGTTAAAGACCCTGCCGGACGGGCCCGCGACGAAGGCGATGATGGCTGCGACCTCGTCCGTTGATGCGTGAACGCGGCTACTGGAGTCCCCGGTGGCCGACCGGTCGGCTCGATTCGTCCATGGTCCGCCCGCCCAATCCTCAACGGCGTCCAGCTCGCCCGGGTCACCATCGCAGATCGCCACGCAGCGTACCCTGTCCGACGCGTGATCGAGTGCGACGGCCCTGGTCAGGCCCAGCAGCCCGGCAGCCGAGGCGCATTGGGCTGCGCGACGACGTGCGCCTAGGCAGGCTACGGCTGATGTCACGTTGATGATGACGCCACCACCTCGGTCGATCATGAGAGGCACGATTGCCCGCGTCACCAAAAACGGACCGGTCAGATTGGTGGCCAAGACTCTCGCCCACTCTGCATCGCTCGTCTCCAGCACGGACCCGCTGATCCCTGAGGAGGCAATGTTAACTAGCAGGGCTGGCAATGAGATCTCATTTGCTACCTGACGAACCATGTCGCCGAGGCTGCGCGCCTCTGAGACGTCTGTGCAGAATGCGCGCGTCTTGCTGCCACCAGCCTCCACACGCCTAGCAGTCTCTGCCATGCTCCTCTCGTCCAAGTCAACGAGTACCAGCTGGTAACCTCCGGCGGCCAGTAGGACCGCTGTGGCGCGGCCGAGATCGCTACCTGCCGCAGTGACGACAGCAACCGGAGAACTATCTCGGTCGACTCCGAGCTCCATCATCTCTTCCATCTGTTTAAACTCCTCAGTCGCTTCGAGATGAGTCACAGTGACCGCTGCGCGCGGCAGTCCCCCTTCGGGGTCGTTAAGTGAACCCCCTCGGATGCTATGTCACAAACTCCCGCCGTACTAACGCGAATCTCGGAACAAGATTCCCCGGATTTCGAATGCCTAGGTGGTAGATGGCTGCCTGCCGCCCACTTCGCACGCCTATCGTATTGCAGATAGCGAGTAGTCGATTTTCGCATGATGGCATCGTGACTCGCTCGCGGTGATGTAGCTGACCAGAGGTACGCGGGATCACCGTCGCGCCCCGCGGCTTATGCCGACCGGGCTAGGATTTGGGGCGTAAGCCGCTAACTAGGAGTGGGGGGGGACATTCTGAGCAGAACCGACCTAGCAAGCGGGCACGATGTGGCGAAGACGCCTGACGGTGCAGATGACCCGTCCGCAGGGCGCCAACACCTGTCGGAATCCTCGGCGCGGGACGCAATGGCGCTTAACATCAGCTGGCTCCGCACGTTCCTCGCGGTCGCCGACCGTCGGGGGTTTGGAGCAGCAACTTCGTCCGTCTACCTGTCCCAGTCCCGCGTCAGCTCGCATATCGCCGCCCTCGAACATGCGCTCGGGATTCGTCTATTTGCTCGCACAGTGCGCCCGATCACGCTCACCACGGCCGGCCAAGTATTCCGTGCCCACGTCGAGGCTGCCTTGGGCGAACTCCAGGAGGGGGTCGAGGCGGCTCGCACTGCGGTCGATCACACAGCTCGGCGAATCGTCGTCGGCAGCTATCCGAGCGTAAGTTCCTTGTTCCTACCCTCCGTGCTCTGTCTGTTAAGGGACGAGTTCCCGGGGATCACGGTCGATCTGGTCGAAGGAAATGCGGCCTCCCTCGAAGCGGCACTCGCGAGCGGGGGGGTCGACGTCGCGTTTCGGCCGCTCCAGCCGCGAATCCGGGACGCCAGTCTCCGCAATCTTTGCAACCAGCCGTTGTGGCGCGAGCGCGTCGTTGCCGTAATTAGGACCGACGACCCGTTGGTGGACCGTGAGCTCTTGACTCTCGCCGATCTCCGCGACCGGCCACTGATCGGCAATCCCTCCGGCACCGAAGAAGAGGGCGGCGGCTTCGACCTTCTTCACGCCTTCGGAGAGTCCTCGCGTACGGCGCACGTCGCGTATCTCACCGATCAGCCCGCGACGCTCGTCGCGCTTGTCCGGTCCGCCTTTGGCATCGGCATAATTGCCGAACTCGCGCTCCGGCCGACCAGCATCGAAGGGCTCACTGTGCGGCAGATCGAATCACCCACAGCCTTCCGTGACGTCGCAATCTTTTGGAACCGACGGCGACAGAACCATGAAGCAGTCCAGGCTTTTCTAGCAACGGTTCAAAAGGCCGATCCTCCCGACGAAGTTCAACGTCCCGTCGAGTTTCGGACAGCATCCAGGTAGGCCCGACCGATCGCGCAGGTCGGGTTCCGCGGCTTTCGGACCGAGTCGGCCTCTCACACATCGGCGGCCACGCGGATGCTGCGGATCTCGGGCGGCGTCCCCTTCAGGGTGGCCCTACCCGCCTCGAGCCGTGCGATAGGGACCCGGAAGGGCGAGCACGACACGTAGTCGATGCCGATGTGATGGAAGAAGTGGATGGACTCTGGATCACCGCCGTGCTCGCCACAGACCCCCAGGTGCAGTTCGGGGCGCGTGCGCCGTCCCTCCTCGACGACGATGCAGAACGCAGTGAGCGCGGCACGAGGCAGGTCATCTCAGCTAGGTTCGCCCCCTTACCGCCCAGAAGGTCTAACTGCTCCATCCCTCCCTCGGTGAAGTCGAACACGTACCTACCCTCCATCAGCCACCTCCACCGCTACACGCTCATGTCCGAACATTTGGTCCACTGCCTGGGCTCTACGGCGGCGGCAGCGCTAACCCGTAGAATCGCTGCGCGTTGGCGCCGAACACCTGACGCGACTCGTCGTCGGAGAGATCGCCTAAGGCTTCTTCGAGGGCCGCGATGACCTCTTGGTACGAGGGAACTACGAGGAGGCAGACCGGCCAGTCCGAGCCAAACATCAGGCGGTGGGCGCCAAACAGCTCCACCACGCGCGACACGAAGGGCCGGAGGTCGTCTGGGCTCCACGAGGTCCAGTCCGCTTCAGTGACCATGCCCGAGAGTTTCACCTGCACGTTGCCAAGCGCGGCCAACTCTGGCATGCCTGCTTCCCAGGCTGGATCGCTGCGGTCCACAATCCGTGGCTTCGCGATGTGGTCCACCACGAACAACAACTCGGGAAGCGCCTGTGCCGTCTCGACCGCCGCGGGGATCTCCCGGGCTCGCAGCAACAAGTCGTAGGTAAGTCCTCGGCTTGCGACTGCGGCTAGGCCCCGACGGACCTCGGCCCTGCACAGCCAACGCGGGTCCTCCTCGTCGTGGACCTGGTGGCGTACCCCCACCAGCCGCTCGCCGCCGGTAGAGGCCCGCAGCTCGTCCAACTGGTCGCAGACGTCGTCCGCTGCGAGATCTACCCAGGCTACGACGCCGCGCACCCACTCCCAGCGCGACGCTGTCTCCAGGAGCTCGCGGCTCTCGTCGAGGCTTGAGAGCGTCTGGACTAACACCGTGCCGTCGATGTCCGACTTGGCCAACTCCCCTACCAGGTCCTCCGGAGAGAAACGCCTCCGCACCGGGCCCATGGCGCTGCCCTCCATCCAGGGGTAGGCGTAGCGAGCCGGGTCCCAGAAGTGGTGGTGCGCATCAACCCGGACGGCCCCATTTCTCATGTTTTCCTCCTCCTCCCTAGGCTAGGACACCCGGTCCTAACTCGCGCGGGTGGTAGTCCGCCTGCCAGCCCCCAGGATTTGCCACTGTCGGCGAGCCTCTGGGTTTATCGCGGTCGAGGCACCGGCAGCCTGTGGCCGCTCAAGAAAGCCATCGCGCACGATGCTGCGCTCGACAAATGCGTCTTGTGTCCAAGGGATGAACTCGATGAGAGGGGGGACCTCAGAAAGAACGGTCCCCACAAGATGTTGATGAACTTGCATCATGTCGCCGGCGTGCGGCACGAGCCGCAGGCCCCGGCTCGCCGCGTGGTTCGCGATCTGCATCCACTCGGTCACACCGCCCACTCTCGTTACATCAGGTTGAACGACTCGGATCGCATCTGAGTCAATGACGCTTGTGAAGGCCTGATAGGTGTAGAGGCTCTCCCCGGCCGCGATGTCGATGTTTGTCGAGCGCTGGAGCCGCACATGACCCTCCAGGTCGTCGGCATGGACTGGCTCTTCGATCCAATCCATCCCTACCTCGGCGAGCACTGGAAGCATCTTGGACGCTGTAGCGAAATCCCACCGCTGGTTGGCGTCGCACATCAAGATCACGTCGTCGCCGATGGCGTGGCGCACCTTGCGGACGCGGTGCATGTCCTCTCGCCAATCCGGTTTCCCGACCTTAATTTTGACCCGTCGCCACCCCTGGTCAATTAGCGCGTTCAGGTCCCTGATCAGCGCGTCTATGCCGAGGTTGAGCCAACCGCCGTCGGTGTTGTAGGTCTCGATCACTTCTCCCGAGCCGCCGAGCAGCTTCCAGAGAGGGGACTTTGCGCGCTGCGCTGCCAGGTCCCACAGGGCCATATCGACCATGCCGAGAGCCATATGGACGATCCCGGCGCGCCCTATCCAGTGCGTCGGAAGCCAGTACAGGCGCTTCCAGGTACCGAGGACGTCCTCGGAGGAAGCGCCGAGTAGCGCTGGAGCGTAGTAGTCGTCGATTACATTGCACAGCAGTTCGGGTGCGCAGTGAACGCCGGAGATACCCGTGCCAACGAGGCCGTCCGCCGTCTCGATCTCAGTCACGGGGACGATCCAGGCTTCGAGAGCTGCCGTCGAGTCGGCGATAGAGTGCTGCAGCGGCACCGCCAGTGCGTACGTCTCGACGCCGACTATCACGGCATTGTCGTCCCCTGGAACAAGATCAACCAGCGGGGGGGAAAGCATCCCGCACGCGTTACGCAGTCTGTTCAACTCGTTTTCTTGCACCCGTGCCCTACCTTCCCCCCAAGGACTCGATGCCTTGGCAGTCGTCGCACATGTCGTCTCGAGCATTTCACCAAGGCCACTTGAGTTACGACCCGTTCTACTTTTTCGGTGCCCAGACGACAACGGCAATATACGAATGCCGATCATTCGCCGCGCGCATCGACCACTCACTCCACCTCGGGCAGAGAGGTGCCCGCTGGACGTTCGCTCGCCAACACCAGATCGACGAATGCCTGAGCGGCCCGGCTGAGCGGCTGGTCGCTGTGCCACCAGAGCGCCACGTCCCTGTAGAGGAGCGAGTTGTCGATCGTCCTTACCTCAAGCCCGTCCGTTCGTACCATCGTCGCGGCAAGCAAGTTCAAAAGTCCAAGTCCGTGGCCCGCCTTGACCATCGCTGCGAGCGTCGTGGGCTGGTGCGAGACGATCCCGACGAACGGGTCGATGCGGCTGTCTCGCATGGCGGCCCAAGCCTCATAGCCGACGCGCTGGTCTGCGAAAGGGTCCCCGATCGTGATCACCGGGTACCTCGCAATACGCTCGAGAGTGATCCGGTCGCCCTCGAGAACCTCGTGCCCTTGGGGAGCGAGGAGGGCGAACGGCTCTCGCCACAGGCCGCGCCGTACGAGGCTCCTGTCCGCCGGCTCAGGCCGGCACGGCCGAAGTGCAACAGCAGCACGCCGTTCTGCGAGCACCGTTTCGATCACCTGCACGTCGCCATCGAGCACAGCAACTTCGATCAAGGGATGCGCCGCACGAAGCTCCCCGATCACCGTAGGCAAGAAGGCAGAACTCGCGCTGGCAAAGCTAGCGATGGTGACCCGGCCGGCGCTCGCTGTCCTCGTGGAGCGGAAGTCGGCGACAGTCTCGTCCACCGACGCAATGATCGCGCGTGCCCGCGGAAGGAGCCGCTGGCCCTCGTCAGTGAGTGTCAGCGGACGGAGGCGGCGATCGATGAGCATGCACCCGAGCGTGCGTTCCAGGCTGGCGACGTGCGCAGAGACTCGCGGTTGTGACAGATAGATGTGGCTAGCTGCCCGTGCAAAACCCCCCGAGTCGACGACCTCCACCCACGTCTTCAGCCAAGTGAGCTCCAGGTCCAACCCCACTCCTTTTCGACCGTCACCTTACTCCCCAATTGTCCTTTAGGCAACCGGTTGTCTCAGGGTACCCCCGCTCTGGTTACAGGTGCGCGCGCCCACATCGTGGGTAATATCGGACGCCATGGCACACCGTCAGACCACCTCTCCTGTGCCTGGTCCTCGTCGCGCGCCACAGGCGCCACCGCAGCCCCCGTCCGGCCGCGACGAGAAGCCGACCGAAGGGCGCCCACGCCTCGTCGATGTAGCCAACTGGGCACATGTATCGAAGTCCACGGCGTCTCGCGTGATCAATGGAGCGGCAATCAACGTCTCACAAACGACGCGCCAGCGCATCCTGCGCGCTGCGAGGGAGCTCGGCTACACGCCCAACGCCCTAGCGCAGGCCCTGTCCATGCGCAGCAGTGGTGCAATCGCGCTGTTAATCCCTGCACCGGTCTCCATCGCCTACACGGACATTTTCCAGCGCGTCCTCACCTACGCCGCGGAGCGAGGCATGCCCGCGATCGTAGTGATCGATGCCGAGAAGGCCGCTTCAGAACTGACGCTACGCGCCCTCGTGGCGGCCGGGCGAGTGGACGGCGCGATCGTTGTCTCAAGCTTGGCGGGCGACGAGCGGTTCGACTTCCTCAAAGCCGCAAGGGTGCCTCACGTCTACATGATGCCGCGCCGTGCCGGGCAGCAGTCACAATGTCGTCATCGACGATGAGAAGGTTAGCGCCGTCGCGGTCGAACACCTTTACGAACTGGGCCACCGAAGAATTGCGCATGTGGCTGGTTTTTCGAGCATTGAGGCAACGGCTCGTAGGGCCAAGGGCTTCCTGCGCCGCTGTGCCGATCTTGGCATAGTTGGTGTCGTCCACGAGGCGGAACTCAATGAGCGGGGCGGGTTCGACGCGTTCCAACCGCTGTTCGATGCTGGCCAGGCCCCGACGGCGGTGTACACGGCAATGGTTGGGCAGGCGCTCGGCGTCATGCGCGCAGCGCACTTAGCCGGTTTGGAGGTGCCGGGCGACCTGTCAATTATCACCTTCGACAACGTTCCGATGTGCGACTACTTGACACCCTCACTCACAAGCATCGGCATTCCGGTCGACAGCCTGGCCCACCACGCAGTCGATTCGCTCCTCGCTCAGATCGAGGGAGAGCCTCCGGAGAACGTGGTCGTGGCGACGGAGCCTGTGGTGCTCGTACGCGAGTCGACGGGCAGGCCGCGCGCCGGCCTCATACCATAGTTGCTCGCGAAACTCGTCCAGAACTTAAGTATTTACACAACGAGTTATCCTGCTTCGCTCGGGCTACCTCAAGTGCTCATGATCTCTATCTCGGCGCCGCCGCGAAGGAAGTCAGCTCAGTCATTGCGGCCCTGCCGGAGCGGGATTTGGTGGAGAGGAGCCGAAACGTCCACGTTGGTACCCGGAGCAACGGGCTCTCCTGTCCATGCATTCGACCAATGCGCCCGTCGCCGGGCATTTCACCGCGTGGGTAAGCTGGAACGGAGCTACAGAGGTAATTGCCTGGCGGATCAACGGTGGGCCCTCGGCTAGAGCACTCTCATCGCTTGCGGCCATCGCCATCGCCGCCGTCGGGATCGCCCTCCGGGCGCATTCCGGCAACTCGTACCCGGTCGAGAATGATTCTTGCGGAATACAATGCTTTGACGATACGATACCTGAATGACTACGATTCGGAAGACCGAGCCCCCCGACCAGCAGGTTCGGACCGGCACTGCCGCCGAGCTGAGCACCCTGGCCTCGGACGCAATTGCGTTCCTGCTTTCGCAGCTGGGAGCCCATGCCACCGCCCTTTTCTCGGAGCGGATCGCGTCCCTCGGTCTGACCCCGCCCCAGGTCGGTTTCCTCCGGCTCGTAGGCTGCGAAGCCGGTTCGAGCCAACAGGCGATCGCCAGCCGCCTCGGCATGGCCCCCAGCAGGCTGGTGCCCCTGATCGACGATATGGAGGAGCGCGGGCTGGTCGAGCGTCGCCGCGACCCGCAGGACCGCCGCAACCACGCTCTCTATCTCACAGCTAAGGCCGGGCGCCTCATGGGTCAGCTGAACCGGGTCGCCGTCGCGCACGAGGAGGCCCTCTGTGCGGGGCTCGACCCCAAGGAACGCCAACAGCTCGGGGCGTTGCTTGAGAAAGTCGCTGCCAACCAGGGCCTGGAGCCTGGCATTCACCCCGGCCACCGCCTCATGGGCCAATGACTTTTACACCTGCAGCAGACGTGCATCGGACCACAACAGCCCGCCCGGACCGCACCAACCGGCTCGGCCGGACCGGGGCGTGGTGCTACGACCACCGCCGGGCGGTCCTCCTGGGATGGACCGTTGGGGTGATCGTGGTAATCGCTGTTGCCTCCACGATCGGGCCCCGCTTCGAGAACGACTTTGGCGGCGTCGGCCAGTCCCAGCAAGCCCAGACCATCCTGGCCCAGCGCTTTTCGACCCAGGCCGGCGACGACGCCCAGATCGTCTTCCACTCTTCTCGGGCGATCGATGCTCCGGATGTGATCGCCCGAGTCGACCAGGCGCTCGTCGGGGCCCGGCCGCTTGCGTCGGTGACCTCGGTGTCGCCGCTGATTATGGCGAGAGACGGGCACACCGCGTTCGCGACGGTCCAGTTCGACGCCATCACCGCCAATATCCCGTCGGCGGACGTCAAGGGGGTGATTGACAAGGCCCAGTCTTACGCAGAGCCGGGCCTGCAGGTAGCGCTCGGCGGACCGCCGATCAGCGCCGTGGTGTCGCCTTCGCCCGGGTCTAGCGAAGGGTTCGGCATCGGCGCTGCGATCATCATCATGCTCCTCGCCTTCGGATCCGTTGTGGCTATGGGACTGCCGATCCTCACGGCGCTGGTGGGCATCGGCGCCGGGTACGGCGTGGTAGCCCTGATCAGTCATCTGCTGATCGATCCCAGCTTCGGCCCGGAGCTGATGGCCATGATCGGGCTCGGGGTGGGTATCGACTACGCCCTGTTCATCGTGACCCGCTACCGACAGGGCCTCGGTGAAGGCCTCGGCCCCCGGGACGCCGTCGTCCGGGCCATGTCCACGGCCGGCCGGGCGGTCCTGTTCGCCGGGACCACCGTGCTCATTTCCTTGTGCGGGTTGTTCCTGGTCGGCGAGCAGTACCTCGACGGTCTCGCCGTGGGCACCGTCCTCGCGGTCATGGCCGTCATGTTGGGCGCCTTGACCTTGCTGCCGGCCATGCTCGGCTTCTTCGGTCGGGCCGTCGACCGGCTTCACCTACCGGGCCTGCTGCAGTCGTCGGCACCCGGTGCTGAGCGGGGGTTCTGGTGGAGGTGGAGCCGCACGGTGCAACGCCGGCCCGTCCTGTGCGGCTCGGCGGCGCTGCTCATACTGGTGATCCTCGCCGCGCCGCTGTTCTCCATGCGCCTGGCCTTCACCGACTCGGGCAACGACCCCACCAACCTCACGACCCGCCAGGCCTATGACCTCATCTCGAACGGGTTCGGACCTGGGTTCAACGGGCCGCTGGTCGTGGTCGCCGAGTTGCCTGGCGGAGGAAAGGACCGCGCTGTGGTCACGGCGCTCGATCACCGGCTCACCGCCGTCCCCGGTGTAGCCCGGGTGCAGGCCCCGACCTATAACCGGGCTGGGAACGCGGCGGTGCTGATCGTCTACCCGACCACCGCCCCTCAGGCGGCGCCCACGGCATCGTTGGTCAACCGCCTTCGCGCGGCGGTGGTCCCCCAAGCCACCGCCGGCAGCGATGTGAAGATCCTCGTTGGGGGGGAGACTGCGGCCGGCATCGACGCGTCGTCGTATCTCTCTCAACGACTGCCGTTGGTGATCGGCCTGGTGATCTTGGTCTCGTTCCTGCTGCTCATGGCGGTGTTCCGCTCTGTCGCCATCCCGCTGAAGGCCGCAGCGATGAACCTATTGTCGATCGGGGCCGCCTACGGGGCCATCGTCGCCGTCTACCAGTGGGGGTGGTTGTCGTCGCTCTTTGGTGGGAGTCAGCCCGGGCCAATCGATCCGTGGATCCCGCTGATGATGTTCACGATCACCTTTGGGCTGTCCATGGACTACGAGGTCTTCCTGCTGTCACGAGTCCAAGAGGAATGGCACCGCAGTGGGGACAGCAGCGCTGCGGTCGCTGACGGGATCGCCTCCACCGGCCGGGTCATCACCGCCGCTGCGGCCATCATGGTCTGCGTCTTCGGGTCCTTCGTCATCGGCGACCCGCTGCGCATCCTCGACGTCTTCGGGCTCGGCCTGGCCGTCGCCATCCTCGTCGACGCCACCCTCGTTCGCATGGTCCTCGTCCCGTCGATCATGCAACTGCTTGGCAAGGCCAACTGGTGGTTCCCTCTTTGGCTCGACAAGGCCGTCCCGCACCTCGACGTCGACAGCCGACCGGCGCTCTCGGCACCGCCCGAACCGCACCCGTGCCCCTCGGCGGTCCTAGGGCGTCGACTTCCCGCCCCTTGAGTTTCAAATGGGCCCACCCTTGGTCATCGAGGACAGAAACAGTCCTCGATCGCCCATATCCTCCAGTTGGTGACGGATCAAAAGGTAGGCCTGGGCGCGGTGCGCGGCGCCGCCTTTTATGTCGGCGCCCTTGTCGGGCCGGGGGTGCTTGTCGTGCCGTCGCTGGCGGCCCAAGCGGCTGGGCCCGCCTCGGTCCTGGCGTGGGCCGGCCTGCTGGTGTTGTCGGTGGCCCTTGCCGCGACCTTCGCCCTACTCGGGACGCGCCACCCCGTTGTCGGAGGTGTCGCCGCCTATGTGCATGAAGGCTTCGGTTCGCTTGCCTCGGGCGTGACCGGTGTTTGGTTCGTCACCGCCGTCACGTTCGGTGCCCCCGCGGTGTCCTTGGTCGGCGGGTACTACGTGGCCGACCTCGCAGGCTCCGGACGGACCGTCGCCAGCTTGGTGGCCATCGCCATGATGGCGGCCGTCCTGGCCACCAATGCCCTCGGTCTGCGCGTTTCGTCGGGTTTCCAGTTGGCTCTTTCGGCTGCCCTCGTCCTCGCCATAGCCGTGGCAGTGAGCGTCGCCCTACCATCGCGGGTCACCCACCACTGGCGCCCGTTTGCCCCCCATGGCTGGTGGGCGGTCGGTACGGCCGCCAACATCTTGATGTGGCTGTTCGTCGGGTGGGAGGCGATGGCCCAAATGGCGAGCGAGTTCCGCCAGCCCGCCCGGGATATCCCCCGAGCGGTAACCTTCGCGCTGGTCGTGATTGCCGTCCTCTACTGCGGGATAGCCGTTGCCACCATCACCGTCGTGGGCACCACCGGGAGCAAGGTGCCATTGGCAGACCTGTTAGGGGCGGGCTTCGGCCAGGACGGCCGCGACGCCACCGCCTTGTTGGCCGTCGCCCTCACCATGGGCACGATGAACGTCTATGTGGCGAGCTCGGCCCGCCTTGCCGCCAACCTGGCCGAGCAACACGCCCTGCCGGCCTGGCTGGGGCAGGGCCAGGACCGGGACGTGCCCCTGCGGCCCCTCGCAGCTCTGGCAGCGACGAGTGCCCTTCTCCTGGCCGCCCTCGCCGTCGGCGTCACGAGGACAACCGAACTGGTCAGAGCGACCTCGGCATGCTTCGTCGCGGTGTACTTGCTGGTCCTTGCGTCGACGGTCCTGGTCCTCCGGGGACGGCCCCGGGCCATCGCCGGTACGGCCCTGGCGGCGATGGCGGTGGTGGCGGTCTTCTCGTCGCTGTACCTGCTGATACCGGCGGCAGCCGGTGGCATTTCGGTGCTCGTCCAGACCGTGGACCGCAGGGGCCGGCACCAGCGTGCGGTCCCGTGACTCGGAGCGAACCCAGAGGCGTCGCCGGTTATGAGCGCCGTCCCCAATCGCCACGGCTAAGGCGAAGTCTCGGGGTACCCTTCCCCATCGACCGCAGAAGACCTCTCGCCACGGCCGCCCGCCGACCCGAGCGGCGGAGCGGAAAGACGACTACTGCTGGCGCCGCGGGCGCGGGCCTGGCGATGGGACCGGTAAAGGCAGCACTGACCGTGGTTTCCGCTGTCCTAGGGACTGTGCTCTTGTCCGAGGCGCTGCACTGGCGGGCGTCGAAAATGTTCTTAGGCGAGGAACACGTGCCTGGGCGCTCCGCGCTCATAGTCCTGGGCTTCCCGGCAAGGCGGGACGGGAGACTGCACCCCATCCAGAAATGGCGCACGGATATAGCCAAGCGCGCCTTCGCCAGCCTGGGCGCCGAAAGGATAGTGTTCTCCGGTGGGCCGTCGCGGGGCCGGCCGTCTGAAGCAGAAACGATGGCCGCTTACGCGGTGCAGCTGGGCGTGCCGGCTACATCGGTGCGGACTGAGACCAAGGCCATGAGCACTTGGCAGAACATCGAGTTATCCCTGCCCATGGTCGACGGCTTCGACCGGTTGGCTATCGTGTCCGACCCCCTACACGCGGCGCGTGGTCGGCGTTTCGTTAGAGCACAGCGCCCGGACCTGGCTACCCGCTTGGTGAGCGCCGGTGAGTACAGGCTGTTCGAACGCTCGTGGCTCAAGGTGCCCACCGCGGTATACGAGACCTACGTCGCGCAACATCGCCGGCTACGCCCGGGTGCCCGCTACCGGTAAGTCGCGTAACACAGGGAGACCGCATGCCTGAGAGCATTGTCATTGATGACCGCAGTGTTATCGAGTACCGAAGCGGCCGATGGCTCGGTGATGCGAGCTTCCATGCCGGGGCCCGGAACACAGATTGGCCTGGGGCGTACCCCGGCACTGCGTTAGGCCGGCAGCACGGACTCGATGGCGGACAGCAGCTCGGGTGCGTCGGGGGTGACCTCGCGCCGGAAGCGGGCCACTATCTCCCCGTCGGCGTTGACCAGGAACTTTTCGAAGTTCCACTTGACGTCCCCCGCCTCCCCCTCGCCATCGGCCGCCGCGGTCAGCTCGGCGTACAGCGGGTGCCGGTCCGCCCCGTTGACGTCGACCTTCTCGGTCAGGGGGAAGGTGACGCCGTAGGTGGTGCTGCAGAAGGCGGCGATCTCTGTTGGCGATCCCGGCTCCTGGTTGCCGAACTGGTTGCACGGCACGCCTAGAACACTGAACCCCCGGTCTTTGTACCGCCTGTGGATCTCGTCTAACCCGGCGTACTGCGGAGTCGATCCGCACTTGGACGCCACGTTTACGATCAAAATCGCCTTGCCCTCGAACTGCTCAAGGTCTAGCGGGCTGCCGTCGAGTGCCGAGATAGCCATTTGCGTGATAGGCATGTTTTGGGCAACTCCGGGCCTCGATGCCCTATTCCCAGTCCAACAAATGACCGTCGCTTTCCAAGGAGCCGCCGTGCCGATCTCGGCCCGAAGGGAACACCTCTATCCAGTGCAGCAGTGTCTCTTCTCCGCGCCCAACGATCCGCACGAGGTGACGACCGGCAGCAACCGGTGAGCTCGTCGTGGCGCGTATGAGGTGTTCGTCGTCGATGGCTTTCGGCTCGGCCCTCTCGTCGTCGACCATGATGTCGAGCGCAGGCCGGTTCCCGTTGGCGGCGCGGGCGGCGCCTTTTTGACCCGCCCGTATTTGCACAGCTAGCTCTAGGCGGCCCGGCACGGCCAGCCCGACGTCATAAGCGACCCAGTCTCCAGCGCGAAGGCAGACGAGCAGCTCGTGCTCCGGGGAGAATGGCTCGCCGGAGGTGTGATGGAAATCCAACTCTGACGGTCGGGCACCGGTGGCGTCTTGAATTGTGACCGAGTCGTTGCTACGAAAGCCGGACAATGCCAGAGCCCCAGTCGTCTGGTAGGACACCCCCCGCCCGCGGAACCCAAAACCTGTCGCGGGGATCCTCACGGGTGCACGCCTGAGCATTGCTCGCACGACCTCGGGCCGGTAGCGACAGTCCGAGAGCGCCACGGCCTGAGTTAGCTCCGTAAGTACTCTCCAAGCCTCTTCACCGTCGGGCTTGTCCACTTTGGTGCTCCCGAACGCAACGACCTTTTGCCATCCGGCGGGTGCGTTGACCGAGCAAGGTGAGGTGAGAGTCTCGATCTTCTTCCAGGGCCAGAAGCACCACGAGATGTTGCAGTCCTCATATAGCTGGAACGCGGTCTGCGCCAATCCAGGTTGTTCTCCCCTCCCTCACCCATGTAGATGGGCAAGCCGAGGTTCTCCCCGATGTCGATGAAGCGCTGGATGCTCGGACGGTCCGGCGGCGACCAGTACTTGTGGAACGACAGCATTGAGTTGGCGTCCCACACTTCGGTGAATATGCTCCAGTTGGTCGCCCAGTGGGTCCCCTCATAGATGATCATGTGATTGGGGTCAACCTCGCGGATCGCCGCGGTCAGCTCGCGGTACAGCTCGACCAGCTTGGCCTGGTAGAGAGCGTCGAACTCGTCGGGCAGGGGCTCGTTGAGGAGGTCGTAACCGGCGATGACGGCCTCGTCGCTGTACCGGTGCGCCAGTTGCCGCCACAAGCTGACCGTTAGCTCCAGGTACCGGGAGCTGGCGAACAGCTCGGGCACCCCGTGAGGTGAGTCGTCGATGTTGGTGCCGGTCTGGCCCCCAGGGGCCCCATGCAGGTCGAGCACAACCCAAAGGGCGTGAACCCGGCACCATTCGATAAGCCGGTCGATCAGCGCCACGCCGGCCGGCTGTAGCCCGCCTTGTTCGTCCATGACGAGGCGAGAATTGATGGGCAGACGGACATGGTTCATGCCCTCAACCGCGATCCGGGCGATGTCGTCCTCACAGATGAACCTGTCATGGAACTCTCTCCAAAACAGCCCTGCCCGCTCGGGACCGACGAGCTCACTCACCAACGCCTCGATTTCCCGAGGTGACAGTGGGCCGGGAGGCTCAAAGCCCCACATGTAACCCTCGGGCAGGAGCCAGTTGCCGAGCCCCATCCCGCGCAGCAGGACCGGCTCGCCGTAGCCATCGACCACTTGGTCGCCGTCGCGGTGCACGAAGCCGCCTGATGACGGACCATCCCGCCCCGACAAGGTGTGTCTCACTCGAGACCCGACATATTGACCCCCCTGAGCACGTACTTATGGAGGCGCACGAACACGATGACGATATCTCTCCCGTCAACGGTTGAAAGATCGTGGTTGGGGAGCCTCAAAGCTCATCTCGGGGGGTGCCACGCAACTGGATGACCGTCGCTGCAACTTACTCGGGACGGTACTCGCGGTGCCCTGTGCTCGAGTCGTACCAAACGCGCATCAACTGGCCAGTCGCGGGGTCGCTGAACACCTCGCCCGTCGGCTGGGCGGTGCCGACGTTGCTCGCTCTCTTCCGGTTGCCTCGGTACCGGTCCCATCCAAAAAGGGCAATGACGATCCCTGAGATCACCACCGCCAGGACTACCCAATCTGCGATTCCCATGGAAGCCTCCTCAACCCCGCTCGTTCATGGCGTGGAGGGCCCCGGTAGCCACTCGACCACACGGGCAGTGCCATAGGCGACGATCTCGGACATGCTCCTGCCCATTTCGGTGGAGTCGAAGCGCATCATGGTCACGGCGTTGGCCCCCATCGCGGCGGCGTTCTGCACCATGCGGTCGAGCGCCTGGCGGCGAGAGTCCTCGTTGAGCTTGACGTAGGACCTGATCTCGCCTCCAGCGAGGCTCTTGAGCGCGGCGGCGATGTTGCCGCCGAGGCTGCGGGACCGGACGGTGAGGCCGAAGACCTGGCCGATGGTCTTCACAACCCGGGTGTCTGGGATGTTCTCCGTCGTGGTGACGATCATCGGCCGCGAAGCCGTGACGTTGTCGGTGGATGTCTCCATAAAACTGCCTCCTCTGACCTGCGGCGCCGGTTACGCGTGCCGCCCTATCAAAATGATATCACTTTTACGTGATGCGGTCAAGAGTGCGCTGCTTGGCTCATTCCACGTCGAAGGTCGCCGCCACGGAGGCCATTCTCGCAGGGCTCCGGCCGTCGATCCCGATTTTGCCAATCCGACTTGGTTTCAAATCTCGATCGCGTCCAGGTACGTGACCTTGGATCCGAGGTTGTCGACGGCCACGACCTTGTGCTGCTCGTACTCGGCGACGAGCACTCGGAACCTCTTGGTCCCCCTTGGCGCCGGGAGCTTCACGGTGCCCTCCCAGATCGTGAGGGAGAGGGACTGGGACGTGACGTCGAGGAGCGTCCCGTCCAGGTCCGACGGCACCGTCGTCCACACCAGGTCGCTGTCGGAAGTCTGCACGGTCGCTTCCTGGACATAAGCCCGAACGGAATCGGCAGTAAACGGGTCGGTGGTCGCCAGGTAGCCCGGTCCGGCCACCGCTACCTTAACTGTGGTGGGAGTGGGGAAACTGGTCGTCACCACGCGGTCCGGGGTGACCTGGATGAAATCGGCTTGGACGACCCGCGAAAGCTCGAGGCGCTTTAGTGAACTCGGCTGGTAGCGGACCAGGGCGAGCTTGACGAAGGGGAAATAGGTGGTCGCCGCGATCGTGTTTATCTCGATGTCGGAGAACCACAGTTGGCGGTCCTTGTCCCAGGCCACTTCGTGGCCAGCGACGTCGACCCAAGGGACGGTACCGGTCTGCTCTTCGAGCAGGAGCCCCTTTCCTTGGTGCACGGCCAGAGTGAAGTCGGTGGCCGATGCGACCTTCACCCTGCCAGCCTCGAAAACCGGGTCCAAGCCGTAGCCGCTCACCAAAGGGGCGAGCGTCGATGGCAGCGCTTCACCAAGCGGAGGGGCGGCAACCACGACGCCGAGCAGTTCACCTGCGCCAGTTTGGAACCAGGGGCGACCGATGTAAACCCTGAGGATGTTCCCGATGCGAAGCGAAGTTTTCACCTTTGGGCGGCTTTCTTGCTGCCAGCGGAAGGCGGGTATGAGATAGCGGACGGCCGGAGCGGGTGGCCGCACGGAGCTCGGGACCGACACCGGGTAACCGAGCTTGGTTGGTGGGTGCGCCGACGCTTCCAGGCTGGAACGGGTGACCGGCGGTGCGACGTACTGCACCTGCACCGTTGCGCCGTCGGGCATCGACCCGGTGCTTATTCGTGCGATCGAACCGGCAGCGTCGTCCTCGACGAAGTCGACGCCCTCCTTGTACGTCACCGAGGCGGCGTCGGCTGTCCCCATTACCACGACGGTGCCGGCTGCGAACCTCTTGGGAGAAACAACGACCGCGGCGGTACCGCTCAGCTTGATTGTCGTCGTTTCGGTGAAGTACTCGAGGAAACGGGTTGTGGAGACGAGGTTGTAGAAAACCTCGTGGTGCCTGGTGTCGTTGAAATCATGGCGCATGTCCTTCACCGCGATGACGTCGCTCGCGTCGGCGGCCAGGGGGATCTCGGCCACGCGGGTCTTGCTCTCTAGGAGCACGATGCCGTCGGGGCTCACTCCGTCGTCGTATGGGTCCACGTAAAACGAGAGTACGTCGACCCGCTGTGTGCTTTTGGAGTCGGCCCGTACGTCCCCGTTCAGGTAGGTGTAGGTCGCGCCGGCTGTGCGGAAGGGAGCCAGGATGTTGGCCCACGGGGCGTTGAGGGGCTGGCGGACGGCGTGGACGATGGTCAGTTCCCGGTACGGGGTGAACATGTAGTGCGCGCCGAGCAGGATGATGGCGTCGAGTTCAGGGGTGGCCAGGCCGGCTTCCGCAAGCCACTGCCACAGTTTCATGGACGCGAGCTGGGCTGGGTGGAACCACGAGCTCAGCCTGACTGTCGAGACCGAGGCCTTGGGTGCGTAGACGGTAATTGCCCCATCGGGCTCCCCGGGCGGCGGCTTGGAGGGTGCGGCATGGCCGGCCCGCACGACCAAGCGCACCGCCCGGCGCGCCGGCCACGGGCCCACGGTGTCGAAAGCCAGGTTGACCCGCTTGAGCGCGGCTCCCGGAAGGCCCAGCAGCGAGACCCCTGTGCCCAGCACGTCGGGGAGGTAGGGGACCCCAAAGGCCGGCGAAGACGGGGCGGTAACGGGCGGGTAGTAGACCCACTCGTTGCTGCCGTTGAGGGGCTGGGTATCAATTTCCCCGCCGTAAAGCGACATCACCGATGGGCTCTTGTAGGTCAGGCCGTCGCGGCCGGCGATCAAAGGGTACGAGCTCGCCTGGGGCACGCCGTTGGGCCCGTCGAGCGTGCCGTGCGCCTCCACCATCTCCTCGGAGGACGCCGGCGGGGCCAGGTGACGCTCGGAGGGGACGATGAGCGGGCTGGAGTTGGCGATGTCGTAGTTGGAGCGGATGACGATGGTCTCGAGGCTCTCACCGGGGGTGCGGGGGGCACAGGGCACTACGACCGGGGACGCGACGGGCTCGACCCGTCCGTAGACAGCGGGCGGCGTGGCGTACGTCAATGGAGCGTTGGACGCGAACGGCACGCTGTTGCCCGCCAGGTCGACCACCCTCGCCCTGAAGCGGTAGGTACGGCCGAAGCGCAGCGTCGGCAGCGTCCCCGGCGTCGCCGCGTACTCGATCTGCAGTTGAAAGTTGCTACCGGGCGGAGGGGGGTTGCCCGCATCGTCGACGAGACTGTCGTCGGATGCATCGTCGACGTGCTTGCCGGGGCGGGGTGCCACCAGGCTCCAACCGTTCCAGCGCGTCAACGTTTCGGGCAGGTACATCGGCGGGTTGGGCGACGAGCTCGCTGTGGGTTGGGTCGGCGCCGGCTCGATCCAACCTTCGTCGCCACTCGGCACCGGGACCACCGTTTGGGGGCTGCCGATGCCGTAGCCTCCGGTCCCCGGCGGGTTGGGCGTCCCCGTCCGGGCACATAGCGAGTACCACTTGGCCTGGACCGCGTCGAAGACATCGAAACGCCAGCCCTGCGCTATGTCTTCGGCGTACAGCGTGATGGGCCCAGGCGGCGTGGCGCTGAGGGCGGTGTCGAACGCGTTGTTGTTGAGCCAGTTCTGGTAGAGCGAGGAGGCTTGGCCGACTTTGGCCAGCGAAAGGCCAGCCGAACGCAAAGCCGGGACGGCGTAGGTACTTGGGGTATCGGCCGAACGCATGGGGTACTGGGCGTTCCAAACGTTCTGGACAAAGTTGAGCGCCTTGACCGACGCGCCGTCGAGATCCACTTCGATCACCTGATAGGCGCCCGGGTCGGACAGCCTGAGCAGGCCCTCGGCGATCTCCGGGCTGGTGGTACGGGGCTCGGCGAGCCAGGTGGCAGAGGTCGTCATGGTGACCGGCGTCACGTTGGTGGTGCTGGACTGGAAAAAGGCAATGCCGACGGGGTTTGCGAGCTTGGGCCTCCATGTCGGGGTGACCGACAGGGGGACGGTTGCGGCCAGGCCCGCGGGGGCCGCCACCTCGAGGTCGACGACGAAGCCGAAAAGTCGCAGGAGGGCCGGGTGGCGCTGCAGCAACGAGTACGCCTGGTGGAAATCGAACTGAGGGACCGGCGGCGGCACCAGTCCGGCGGCCGTCGGGTACGGGGGGGGCTCGGTCCGGGGCTGCAGGAACAGGTAAGCCTGGGTTACACCGGCCTTCGGGCCGCTCAGGCTTGTTGACGGGATGGGCCCGCCGCCCGCGGGGAAGGCTGAGAGGACCTGGTCGATGGCGTCTTGCATTTCGCGGCCGTTTAGCGGCAGCACGCCGAAAGAATCGTCGCTCACTATTTCCTGCCAGCCGTGCCATCCCCCGCCTTCGGGGAGCGCCTTAGCCAAGCCGGTGTAAAGGCCGGCGAAGAACTGGCGCACGGTCGACGCAGGGTAGGTGTAGAGGTCACTGGCCGTTGGGCTCTGGTACTGGTAGGCCGCTACCGGCGTCGTCGGGAGAAAAAGTGACGTGTACAGCGGCGACGATGGAGCCGCGCTCACCACCGTGGCATCGACGACGTCGGTGCCGATCGTCGCTTTCCAGCTGATCTCCGTGGCCGGCCAGTCCTCCCAGTCGGGGAAGTCGGCCAGGGTCGCCCCGGCGCCGGTCGGCATCAGCTGGGGGCCGATGGCGACCGAGATCCGTAGGTTGCCATTGGGCGCGGTCCCGTTGGGGCAAGCCGTCCAGATAATGCGCTGCGTCGTCATGAGGCGAAGGCCCCGCAGTAGGCGTCCCAGTCGGCCTGGGTGATGGCGTCGGCGAAATCGGGGTCCGAACCTCCGCCAAAGGTCTTGGTCATCGTGGCGCTCACCGAGACCGAGAAGAACAGTACCGAAACACTTACCGAAACAGTCGCTGTCCCGTAGCACTGGCCAGGGTCCAGGTAAGTGAACGCTAGGTAGAACTCCATGGATATCTGGATGATCCCGAGCACCGAGAGGTTGCCGTCGGCCCGCAGGAAGCCAGTCAGCTGTACCTGCTTTTGTGGCACCGTCTGAAGCGAGAAATAAATGCCCGCCATTATCGACACGCCGCCGCTCGCCACACCGAGGTTGATCGAGATGGCGGCGCCGAACTCGAGCGACACCTGGATTTCCTCGATCCCGTCGGCACCTATGGCCAAGCCGAAGAACCCGCCGCCGCCGAAGACGTAAATGGTGAGCAGGAACGGGTTGTCCTGGGTGCAGAGAGAGAACCGCACCCGCACCGGGGAACCGTCGAAGGGGATGTTGACGCCCGCCGACAACGACAGGTTCGTAAGCGAGAAAATGCCGACGGTGATGTCGGGTAGGGCAAGGGTGTAGCTGGCGTCGATACCCGCCGAGCTCACGTCGATGGACGGTCCGCCGAGCGAGCTCAACAACTGGCTCAGGTCCTCGATGAAGGTGAGGGGCCCGAGGAAGGTGACCGTGTCGATGTTGGGCTGGACCGAGGTCTTGGCGCCCGTCTTGGAGTCGAAGGTGAACGAATTGAACGTGATACCGATGAACGAGGCGGCGCTGCCGAACAGCACCAGCTCGAAATTGGTCAGCTCACCGTGGATCGAATAGGTGGTCTGCGCCGGGTTGGAGATCGGCGTATAAATCTCGGCAGTGATGAGCAGGTTGCTGGTCATGCCCCCGCTGTTGGGCTGGAAGAACCCGGCCGAGTCGGCCTGCACTGTGGGGTTCCAGCTGAGCTTGGTGTCGATGGCGGTTGGGGGTTGGGTGTCGTCGTTGTTGGGGTAGACGAAATTGCTGGAGATCTGGGGTGCCTGATCGTTGGCGGCCTGCTCGTCTGGGTCGACTGAGCTGATTATGTCGATTATGGAGATTGCCCCGAGCAGCTTGCCCGCCGTGCCGGAGAGGTTGCCGAAGAAATCAGACGGGTCGAACTTCCCCGCCAACAGGTTCGTAAGGTCGCCGCCGACCGGCCCGAGGTCCCGCGCGATGCCGCTTACACCGAAGTTCGGGGCGGCCATCCCGCCCACGAGGTTGACGGGGAAATTGAGCGACGGCCCGTTTTGCTTTACGGCCAGGTAAACCTCGGTAACACCGGCCTGGAAACCGTTGTTCAAATAATTGTCTGAGATCGAAACGCTCGGTGGCGACAGCGGTGATGACCCGGCACCCACGATCTGCTCGGCACTCGGGAGGTGGACCACAGCCGAGGACAGGAGAGGGTAAAAGTTGGCGGCTCCGTTGTAAACGTACTTGGCCGTCAACGTGTAGTTGTCGACGTGTTGCGCGGTCGCCCCGGGCTTGGCCCCGGCCGTGTCCGCGAACGCGACGAGCTGGCCGCCGAGCGACGGGGAGTTACGGCTCGCGCCGGCGGCGTCGTAAGCCGAGATGATCTTGTCGACGTCCGACTGGTCCGTGCGGGTCAGGTCGACCCAGATCACGCTGGCCGTGAAATCAACCTTGCGGCCCTCGAGGTCGGTGCTGACAAACGAGAACGGGACGTCGGCAAGCCCGCTGCGTACCCACAGGACGTAGTCGGTGTCAGAGCCCAGCGCGCCCACTTTGATCCCGGGGTCGACCGAGGGGTCGAAGTCGATCGGCGGGGTCGTGAGCGTCTTGACCTCGACCTGGCGGAGAGGGTTACCTCGGCCGGAAAAAGGTTCGTGCGAGTCGCCGGTGTAAGTAATTATCGGCTCGGTGACCACGATGTACTCCTTGGTCACCAAGAAGGCGACTACTTCAGGGACATCGGCTACCGCGGACGCGCTCGCGACCTGGAACTCCCGGTCCGTGACCTTGATCTTGACCGCACGGTGGCCGAAGGGGAACAGGTAGCCGAGGTTGACCGCCCGCACATAACTGTCCCGGCCCACCGAGGTGCGGTGGGCCCACGACTCGAGCGAGGTCCCGCTGTTTGGGCCGGGTGTCCAGTGCCCCTGGACATTTATCGAAGCCCCGAGGGCGGTGAGCGCAAAGAAGTTGGCGCTGACCGGGCCCCGCCCGCCTCGGTGGATGTGCTGAGCGAGACGATGTCGTTACGGTCGGTCGGGTCGAGGGGCATGAACCACGGGTCGGGCGTCGGGGGTGCAAACCTTCCCTCGTCGTAGGTCCGTGACCAGAAGGCCTTGAGCAGCGGGGCCGCCAACGGCGGCTCCAGGCCCTTCACGCCGAGGCGGGTATGCCACAGCTCGGTGCGCCCGCCGAAGGTGACGGGCGTGTTGGAGTGGTGCCAGGTCCCTGTGGCGGCCGGCGACAACCACAACGACCATGGCACTTCTATCGCAGTGTGGAGCGGGTCGGGCGGGGCAGGCGACCCCGTTGCCGGGTGTGCCTCCACCGGGACCAGCTGGGGCCGCAGCGTCGTCCAGTCGAGCAGCGCTTGCATTGTGTAGGGGACTGAAGTCCCGGGCGCGAGCTCGAAGGCGAGCCAGCTAAAGCCGGCTAGAGCGCCATGCAGGGGCGGAGAGGGCCAGGTGGTCATGCCCGGCGTGTACTCGACCGACTGCTCTCCCAGGTGCTGGGAGGGGAAGACAACGACCATATAGGTCGGCTTTTTGGTATCAGTCGGCACTATGTGGACCTGGTCGCCCAGGACCTCCGTGTGGGCGTTATAAAACTCAAAGCCGAGGTACAGCATGTCCTGCGTGCGCACGGCCTGGAACACGAGGCTCGGCTTGGCTGCGGTGAGGTCCGCGCGCACTGCCCCGAGGCGGAGCTCGTCAAGGAAATGCCCCGTGGCACTCGGCAGAGCAGGAGGAGTGCTTGCCCACGAGCTCGGGAGGCCCCTTCCCCGGGCGACGACAAACCCGGCAGCGGAACCGGCCGCGACCCCGATGAAGACCCGGCGGCTGATCGGGCCTCGCAGGCGCGGCAAGCGGTCGCTTGGCCGCGTTTCCGGTGAGTCTTCCTCTTGGGTCATCGGCACCCCCCGGGAGACCCTACCACTCTGTGTCCCCGGGTAACCTCTCATAGTCCCGCGCGGCCTACCGAGACGGACAATACCAAGTGCTTAGCCACTACACACTGCTTTCCTCAGAGAGCCCGTACCAGGGCTGAAGCCTCGTGTGTGGGGTCCTCTTCACACGAAAAAACCGAACCCCGGGGACAGTACAAGTCGACCTTGCAGCTGATCGTCGACCACATCGCCTTCCTCGGCCACGTCTCGAAATAGTCGCTCAGGGTGGGCCGGAGCCAATGAACGGGCTTTTGGGGAGCAGGAGCGCCTCGTCGTGCCCGCCCTCGTACTGGCGAGACCACGTCTCGAACATTTCGGCGTAACGACCGCTGGCGGCCAGCAGCTCTTGGTGGGTGCCGACCTCGACGATCCGGCCATGGTCGACGACCACGATCCGGTCTGCCCGCATTGCGGTCGTCAGGCGGTGCGCGATCAACACCGCTGTCCGGCCGTGGAGGAGCCGGTCGAGGGCGCGCTCCACGTTGACCTCTGACTTGAGGTCCAGGTTGGACGTGGCCTCATCGAGCACGAGCACTCGCGGCGCCGCTACGAAGGCCCTCGCGAGCGCAATCAACTGGCGTTCACCCGAAGAGAGGGACTGGCCCCGCTCGTGCACGTACGTGTCGATGCCGCGCGGGAGCCTATCCATGAGCTCGGTCAAGCCAACGGCATCAATGGCTTCCTGCACCTGCTGCGTACTCGCATCTGGTCGGGCAAACGCGACGTTGTCGCGAATGGTCCCTGTGAACAAGAACGGCTCCTGGGGGACGACACCAAGCTGGCTCCGGAGGGAGTTCAGCGTCACGTCCCTCAGGTCGTGGCCGTCTATCGTCACCTTCCCGCTCGTCGGGTCGTAAAAGCGCGTCACGAGCTTCGCTATGGTCGATTTGCCCGCACCCGTCGGTCCGACGAACGCAACGGACTCGCCAGCGCGGATCACGATATTGACGTCCCGAAGCACCAGATCCCCCGGGACGTAACCGAAATCGACGTCCTCCAGCGCGATAGCGCCCTCGATCGGAGGCAGCTCGTAGGCATCGAGTTGTTCCGGCACGCTCGGCTCGGTGGCGAGCAGGGTGCGGAGCTTTCTCACAGCGGCCTGACCCTGTTGGTAGGTGTTGTAGAGCTGCACGATCTGCTGGATCGGCTGGAAGAACGAGCCGAGGTAGAGCACGAAGGCCGTTAGCTCCCCGATTGTGAGCTCGGGGTTCGGGTTTGGCGCGATCCCGCCTCCGGCTAGGTGGTGCCAGGAATGGAGCACCATGGTCCCACCTATGAGCAGCAACGCAGCCTGGCCCATCAAGCCGATGAAGTCGCTCACCGTCGAATAGTTCGCCGTCACACGGGCGGTCTTGAAGTTGGCCGAGCGGTAGGCGCCGAGCACGTTGCGGTGGTGGACGACGTTGTTGCGCTGGCGGTTGTAAGACGCGATAACGCGCACGCCTGAAAGGCTCTCGGCGATGTCGGCTATCACGCCTGCGAGCGTGTCCCGCACCCGGAGGTAAGCCCGTTCCGAGGCCGACCGGAACCAGAGCGAGGCTACGACAAGCGCTGGCATGACCATCAGGACGGTGAGAAGGGCCAGCTTCCAGTTGTAGGAGAGGAGGACCGCCGTAACGAAGACCATCGTGAGGCCCTGGATGGCGAACTGGACTAGCCCGTCCTGGAGCAGCTGCTGCAGTACCTCGATGTCGCTCGTCATACGGGTCATGATGACGCCCGCCTTTTCGTCCGTGAAGAAGTCGAGCGAGAGCCGCTGGATGTGCGCGTACACGCGGACGCGCAAGTCGTTCATAACCTGGGCGGCGAGTTTGCCGGTGTTGCGGACCCGAGCACGTTCGACGAACACCGTCACGAGGACCGTGAACAGGTAGACGAGCCCGCATATGACCACGACGTCGATGTGCTGGTGTTTGCCGACAAGCCCATCGTCGATCCCGACCTGGGTGAGGTAGGGGCCGGTCTGGAACCCGACCGTTTCGATCGTAAGGAAGATCACGGACAGCAAAGCGATACGCCAACGGTCCATGATCATCCGGCGGAGTGTGAGGGGCCGGGTGTCGCTCGCGCGCTGCGTAAAGACGGCATCTGGTTCGCCGTGATCGGGCTCGGTAGCGATCAGTTTCTTGACGGCGTCCTCGAGCTCGGGGGGCACGCCGGCGAACGGCGCCCCGCCCTGGGTCGCGTTCCCTGCCCCGCCCATTGCGCCGGCCCGGGAGGGGCCACCTCCGGTCCCGGTACCCCACATCGGCCCGCCGCCGAACATGCTCACGGTCCCACCTCCGCGTCCCCCGCTTGGAAGACCCGCGCCAGCACCTCGGCGTAACGAGGTTCGTTGTCGAGCAGATCCTGGTGGCGTCCCGACGCGATCACATGGCCGCCGTCAACGAGCACGACTCGATCTGCGAGGCTGATCGTGGCGAGCCGGTGCGCTATGACGAGAGTCGTCCGGTTGGCCAACAGCTTGCGCAGCGACCCGTGGATGCGCTGCTCGACCTGGGCGTCGATCGCGCTCGTCGCGTCGTCTAGTACGAGCACCGGCGGGTTCACGACCAGGGTGCGGGCGATCGCGAGGCGCTGGCGCTGGCCGCCCGAGAGCGTGTAACCGCGCTCACCGATGACCGTGTCGTACCCCTCGGGAAGGTTGACGATGAACTCGTCGGCGTCGGCCGCCTTGGCGGCCGCAGTTATCTCCTCGATCGTCGCAGCCGGTTTGCCGTAGGCGATGTTGTCCCGGACAGAGACAGAGAAAAGGAACGCCTCGTCGAAAACGAAGCCGACGTTGGCACGCAGGCTCTCGAGCGTGTACTCGCGGACGTCGCGCCCGTCTATCAAGAGCCGCCCGGAGGTCACCTCGTAAGAACGGTTCAGCAACCGGCCAGCGGAGGTCTTGCCCGAACCGGTGCGACCGACGAGGGCCAGCGTCTCACCGGCGGCAATATGGAGGTCAAAGTCGTTCAGCACCTGCGTGCCGTCCGAATAAGCGAAGCTCACATGTTCGTAGCGGACATCGCCCTTGCAGTTAACGAGGTCGACGGCGCCCGGCTGGTTCACGATCTCCTGCGGTTGGTCCAGGATCTCATAAATCCGCTTGGCCGAGGCCGAGGCTCGTTGCCCGTTCATGATGACCATCCCGAGCTGGCGGAACGGGGGCTGGAAAATCAGCATGTACGCTTGAAAAGTAAACAGCGTCCCGACCCCTAGGTGGTCGTGGACCACGAGAATGCCGCCGTAGAGCAAGATGATGGCGAGCCCTACGCGTGGGAGGTTCTCCAGCGTCGGGGCCCAGGTACCTCGGATGTTGGCATCCTTTATGTAGGACCATTGCAGCTTGTCGGCCGCGCGAGCGAGGGTGCTCAGCTCCTTTTGCTCGGCGGCGACGGACTTCACTACGCGCACGCCCGACACGTTCTCCTCCACCAGCATCGCGACATCAGCGAGCCTGGCCTGGATGAGCCAGGAAACCGGGTAGATCTTCTTCCTCATAGCCACGCCGACGAGGAAAGTGATGGGGAGCGAAATGGCGGTGACGAGAGTGAGCGGGACGTTGATCGTGAACATTTCGCCAAAAGCGATGAAGATGACCGCGCATTGAACCAGTACCGTCGGCGCCATCACCAGGTACTGCTGAACGGCACGTACGTCGGAATTTGCCCGCGAGATGAGCTGGCCCACAGAAACGCGGTCGTAGAAGGGGAACGAGAGCGACATGTAGTGCTCGTACATGATGTGGCGCAGGTCGTACTCGAAGCTGTACGCCGTGGTCAGCAGGCAGCGCCGCCCAAGGTAGTTGCAAACCTCACGGACGGCGATGAAGACAAAGATCAGGGTCGCGAAGCTCGAGAGGCGTTTCAGGTCGGTCGTGTGGCCCACCGTCGGGAGGCATTCGTTGATCGCTTCCCCGATCAGGCGAGGGATCTGTACCTGCGACAGCAGCGCTATGAACGACATCACGAGAGAGAGCGACCAGAATCCCCCTATGGGTCTTGATGACGGGCCAAGCTCGACCGAGCCAGCCCTTAGACTGGTCCGCATCGATGGCGCCACGGGGCGGCAAGTAGGGCGACGTCTCGGCGATGGGCTCGAAGGGGCGCTCATCGAGCTCCGAGATGAGGGCGGCATTGTCCGTGCCGAACAGGGCCGTGCGGACGCTCAAGGCTGGTCCCCGACCGCACCCGCCCGTTGCGCGTGCCGCCGCGCCCGCGCCCGGTCGAGTGCATCGCCCCAGATGCTCATCGCGGACATCGCGCCCGAGACGAGGGCCTCGTCCGCGAGCTCGGCGGCAATACCCTGGAGCCTCTCCTGAAGGGCCCCCTCGGCGCTGCCGAGCAAGTCGCGACCATATTCGGTTAGCGCCAGGGCTATCCTGCGGCGGTCGGCGGCCGAATGCGCCCGTTCGACGGCGCCGCGTTGGACGAGGGCCTCCACGACGGAAGTAACGCTCGGGGCGGAGACAGCGAGCTTTTGCGCGAGCGAGCTCGAGGCGTCGGTGCCTCTCGCAATCTGGACGAGCATCCGGTACTGAGCCGGCGAGAGCTCGAGCGGCCCGAGCGCTACCTCGACCTGACGGGCGAGCCGGGCGACAGTCCAGCCGATGGAGCTGTAGTTCAGTTCAGTCAGTTCGGTCATCGAATAGTTAGGCTACCAAATCATCTCGCCCTGTCGAAGAGTTGAGTTGACGCTTCGAGGAGCCCCGATCTGGAGGATCCGGCGGGTCACGCTGCTTGGCCGCGAGGTCGAGCTTGCATATGAGCACAACATGGATGTGCAAGACGGTACCGACGCCATTCAGGACGTCTTGGGCGAAGTCCTCATCGATGCGGGCGAGCCCACCGGAGCGCTGCACGATGTGATCGCCATCGACTTCGACCAGCTGGACGTACCGTGAGTGACCGCCGCAGAACTTAGTCAAGCGAGAGACCGCTTATGACACGTGCCAGACCACCTGGTGCTCGCCCGCCCCGACCAAACGGTCGGGCGCCTGCACGCCCGCCTCGTGGGGGGAGCGGGCGTCCGCTACTGCCCGCTCGTCATCGTCAACCGCAACCATCCCGGCCATGGAACATGTCATCCCGGCGGGCACTCGCACCTGCCCTACCACCGTGGAGGCCCCGTCCCAAGCCCAGGCCAGTTCGAGCCGGCCAGACGGAGCCTCGAAGGTAAACGCCGCCCTCGATAGTCGCCGCGAGAGGGCAGGGGCGAAGCGGATCTCGCCGAGCGCCGGCACGCCCGCCGCCGGCCGCAGCCCACAGATCCCCTCTATCAGCCAGGAAAGCATCGAGCCCATCGCGTAGTGGTTGAACGAGTTCATCGTCGGGCATGCCGGCTGACCTGCGGCGTCGAGCCCGTCCCAACGTTCCCACACCGAAGTGGCACCCATGTCCACCATGAACCCAAGCGAAGGCGGGTCGCGCCGCAACAGCAAGTCGTAAGCAAGGCCGGGATGCCCGGCCTGCTCAAGGGCCGAGAGGAGGTGGGCGCTGCCGGAGAAACCCGTCTGGAGCCGGCGCCCGGCTCCGAGCACCATGTCGGCCAGGTGCGTACCTGCGGCGGCGGCCAAAACGGGGTCGAGGAGGTCGAAAACCAAGGCCAGGACGTAGCCGGTTTGGGTTTCGGGGGCCAGAGACCCGTATGCGCCCTCGGGAGCAACCTTGGGCGCCACAACGGCGGGATCCCGGATCCGCCCGGTCCGTCGGTCCACATAGTTTTCCACGAACGCCCGCCGCACTATGGCCTCCCGCTCCCCCAGCCAATCGCATGCCTGCTCGGCGCCGACCAGTTCTGCCACTTTGGCGCCAACAACCGTCGAGCGGTAGAGCCAGCAGGTCGAGAAAAGGTCGTGAGAGGTGTCCGCTCCGGCTGGCACCCAGTCGCCGTAATCGTTGCCCCGACCTTGGCGCCAGATGCCGTCGGGGTTCTCCTCGTGGACGAGGCGGAGCCAGTCGTACATAGCCGGGAACATCGCCTCGAGGGACTCCTTGTCGCCGTAGCGCTCGTACATGAGCAGTGGCAGCTGTACACCGGCGTCCGCCCACGCGGGAGCACCCGCTTCGAAGGAGCGCCCGGGCCAATGGGCCGAGGGACGGGGGGCGACATCGGCGAACCCGCCGGCCGGCGTGCGGGCATCGAGGATGTCGACGAACCACTTGGCCATGAAGGGGCCAATATCGTAGGTGTAGGCGGCCACCGGGGCGAAAAGTAAGGCGTCGGCCATCCACCCCATGCGCTCGTCGCGCTGAGGGCAGTCCGTCGGGATCTCGACGTAGTTCGCTTCCAGCGAACAGACCATGAGCTCGGTAGAATCTCCTCCAGGAGGGGCTCGGAACACGAGAACCAGCCCGTGCGGGCCATCTCGGTGCCGATGGTCACGCTTTCGGCGGCCAGTAGCCGGGCGGGCTCGGAGACGCCGCTCACCTCCGCATAGCGCCAGCCCCGGTAGCAAAAGGAAGGCGCCAGCTCCTCCGGGCCTTCGCCGGCGCAGACAAAACTGTCCGCACAACGGGCAGAACGCAGGTTGTCCCGATAGAGCTGGCCCGTCGGGCCGAGGATCTCCGCGTAACGCACTTCGACGCGCCGGCCACGCCTCTCGTTGACCCTCAGGCGCAGGAACCCGGTGTCGTTGCGCCCACTGTCGACCAACGCGGAGCCGTCCTGCTGCCAGACCACATGAGCCTGAGCCGATCTGGTCGCCCTGAGAGGCGCACCACGTTGTGGCACGAGCGCACCAGCAGTACCCCGGGAACGCTCCACCGGTTCCCATGCCCCGGCGTTGTCGATGGTCGACCAGTCCCGGTCCAGAAGCCGGCGGTCCCAGTCCTCGCCGTCGTAAAGGTCGCTCGAGACGATGGCCGACGGGCGCCATTCCCACCGCTCGTCGGTGCCGACGGTGACCGCGTCGCCGTCGTCCAGCTCGAGCTCCAGTTGGCACAGGAACTCGGGGACGGGGACAGGGCCGACCGAGCCGGTGGGCTCCTGGGAGCCGATCCGCCCGCCGTACCACCCTGGCGCCAGGATGGCCCCGATTACGTTGTCACCCGGACGGAGCAGCTCAGTGACGTCCACCATCTGGTACTGGGCCCGGCGGCGGTAGTCGGTCCATCCCGGCCGCATCAATTCGTCGCCGGCCTTGGCGCCATTTACGGCTAGCTCGTAAACGCCCAGAGCGCTGGCGAAAATCTGGGCCCGCATTGGGCGCCCACTAACCCCGAAGCGGCGGCGCAGAAGATATGCGGCGCGCGCGGGCACGCGGTCCCCCACGGACGGCCGCGAGATCCACGATGCCGTCCAGCGGAGTTGCTCAGGGCGCCGTTGCAAATCCTTGGACTGGGCCACGGCATCGATCATGCCCTACGACGAGCGGGGGCGTTACAGTTCCGTTGAGCAGCACGCAGGCAGCATGCGTGCCCGAACGAGGAACGAGGAGGGCCGGTGACAGTTGGCGCCAACCCAATTTGGGGTGACGACTGGGAAGAAGTCCGGAGCCTCTGGCTCTTGGATCCCGAGGTCGCTCACTGCAACCACGGGTCTTTCGGTGCCGTCCCTGGTTCGGTGCTAGACGCCCAGAACGAGTTCCGCCGGCGCATGGCAACAAACCCGATGCGTTGGTTCCACCGAGAACTGCCTGGCCTGGTGGCCGAGGCCCGTGGGGAGGTGGCCCGGTTCATAGGGGCCGAGCCCAACGAAGTTGCCTTGGTGAAGAACGTGAGCGCCGGCGTATCGGCTGTAGCCCAGTCGCTGGCGCTCAAACCGGGCGATGAGGTCGTCTCAACCGATCACGCCTATGGAGCAGTGTCGTGGGCCATGGACAGGCTGTGCGCTCGCACTGGAGCCACCAGGGTGGTGGCCCAGGTACCGCTGGAGAGCAGCGACGACGAGGTGGCAGCCATCGTCGCCCAGCACTGCTCCGACCACACGGGCCTGGTCCTAGTGGACCAGGTCACATCGCCTACGGCCCGGAGGTTCCCGCTGGAGGCCGTCGTGCGCATCGCTCATGATTTCAACGCTCCTGTCCTCGTAGATGGGGCCCATGCGCCTGGCATGTTGGCGCTCGACATGCCCGGCATCGGCGCCGATTTCTGGACGGGCAACCTTCACAAGTGGGCCTGCACCCCCGCCGGGACCGGCGCGCTGTGGGTGGCACCGCGATGGCGCCAACAGATGCTCCCCCTCATCGTCTCGTGGGGGGAGCAGGACGGCTTCCCCGTCTCGTTCGAGCGAGTCGGCACGGACGACCTATCGGCCTGGTTAGCCGCCCCCATGTCACTCGAGCTGCTCGGGGGCCTGGGCTGGGACCGCGTCCGCAAGCACAACGAAGCCTTGGTCTGTTGGGCGCAGGCCAAGGTCGGGGAAATCCTGGGGGCCTCCGAGAGAGAACTGAGGCATGACTCCGGGCTCAGCATGGCCCTGGTCCCGTTACCAGCAGGTTGGGCCGACACCAAAGAGCAGGCCCAGGCCGTGCAGGACCATATGGTCACCCGAGGTGTCGAGATGGCGATCGGCTGCTGGAACGGCCGGGGCCGCATCCGCCTTTCCGCCCAGGCCTACAACTGTCCCTCAGACTACGAGCGCATGGCCCTCGGGGTCCGCGAGCTAATGGTTGGCTGAGGCGCCTGTACCAGCGAAGGGCAGGGGTTCGTAGTTGGCGCCGTACGGAGCGTCGGGCCGGGCGAACTCGCCCATCAAGGCCCGGCGCAGGGGCGTCGTGCGCTCCAGGAAGTCAGGCGAGTTCTCCAACCTGTCCGCGCTGCGGACCCAGGGCGGGCTGTATATATAGTGGGCCGTGTAACGGTCCTGGTCGCCGTTGTGAACGTACGTGCGGTGCCAGACCGCATTGTGAAATACCAAGACAGACCCCGCCCGGGCGCAGATGACGTGCCCGATGGGGACGTCATCATTAGCGTCGATGACCTCCTGGGGCAGGCGGACCTGGCTCCGGTGGCTCCCCGGGACCAGCTCCATGTTGCCCATACCTGGCTCGCTCTGGTCGGTCAACAAGAACGACGCCCGCAGCTGGATTAGCGGGGTCGGGTAGCCCAGCTGCTTGTAGTCATAGGCGTTCGAGCCGTCCTGGTGCCAGCGGCCCAAACCGCCGCGGGCCGGCTGCATCGTGGTCCAGCACGCCTGCAGCACGAAGCGGTCCCCGTAAAGACCGCGGATCTTCGGGAGCACGGCGGGGTGGTCGATCAGGCCTTCCAATGAAGGCTCCGACTCGTAGCCGCGGCCGAGCTGGCCGAAGCTGTGATCGTCGCGGCCGGCGTGCATGCGTTCGCTGGCGGCGTAACACTCTGCAACCTCATCCGCCGAGAGAACGTCCGGGATGACGAAATAGCCCCACGACTCGAAAATGAACTGGTCCAAGGCAGTCAGCTCGCCTGGCCCCACCTCAGCGCTCAACATGGCGAAATGTTACCAACGGTCACCGCGAACGTTTGCTGTGCCGCACCCAAACTTGGGGGCCGCTTGAACCTCATATCGTCCAGAAGGCGGAGGCGGGGGTGCGCACCGAGGAGCTCAACACCATCAGAGTCTTTGTGCCGGTCACTTTGCCGCTGCTGCGCAACCGGTCGATGACGCGTTTTAGGTCGGGGACGTCACTCACACGGATCCAGGCCAGGGCGTCGGGGTCCCCGGCTACGGTGAAGATCGCCTGCACCTCGGGGACATCATGGGCGATCTCTTCGATGTCGTCGACCCGGGTGCTGCCGGCGAAGCGCAGCTCAGCGAACGCCTCTACTAGCTGCCCGAGGTGGGCGTGGTCGATGACGGCAGTGTAACCACGGATGACCCCGCTCGCTTCCAGGCGATCGACGCGCCTCTTCACGGCGGGCGCCGAGAGGCCGACCTGGCGCCCGATGTCCCCGAATGTACGGCGGGCGTTCTGCTGAAGGAGCTCCAGGATGCGTTCGTCAGTGTCGTCCAGATGTGCAAACGGGGTGGACATCGCAACAATTTATCGCTTCGTCAGCTCTGGTAGCACAACTTGTTGCGTCTTGGGGCGGGGAACGAACGATTTCGCCGCGAGGCCTGGGCCGTCTTGGCTAACGTCGCCGCATCCGCGCCAGCACCCATCTAGGTCATATAGGTGTCGTGAAAAGCCCCGGCTCCTGTGCGAGCAGGACGGCCCGAGATCGGTCCCGGGCCTGAATACCCGTCGGGGGCCGGAGGTGGAACAATCACAAACAACTAGGAAGGGGAAGTAAGTCAATATGGCTGACCTGGAAAAATCGCACAAAAATAACAGCCACCGTGATGCAAATCCTGCCGGGACGTGGGCGGCGGGCGTTCATGCTGCTCGCCGGAGGGGGCGGGCCTTGGGCCTGTATGCCGCAAGTCACGGTGCGTCGCTGCTCGAGGTCCGGGATCCGCTGGACCAAGCGAAGATGCTGAGGGCAGACGTTGCCAGGAAGGCGTTCGGGACAGCCCCCGCGGCTGACCAGTTCATCGTTCGTCGATCAGCTCAAGGATTTGCGCCTGAATATGGGGAAAAATCAACGAGAACCAGTCGTACCTACCTATCGACCCGCTCCTCGTACTCGTCCCGATCGGCTGCATAGGGCTCGCCTGCCTCAGTTTCGTTTCCTGGGGGCTGACCTGCGCGCCGCGCTCGACCCGACCTCAAGGTAGGGCTGTGACCGGCGACCTGGTCGGGGCGGTCCCAATGGTCTCGACGGGAGCGAACCGGGCGGGCCGGCATGCCCTTGCTCGAGGTCCGTGACCTGCATGTCTCTTCGCGGCTCGGGCGCAACCCCCATTTTT